>NZ_JBBOOF010000004.1:0-10652 GCF_038002945.1 Peribacillus sp. FSL R5-0717 | reverse complement strand
TGGAAATGTCACATTTGATGATGTGAAAGAAGAGTTAATTAAGGAGAACTTATACCATCAGTTGCAAACAGATAAGGAAAAAGAGGAAAAATCAAAAGAAATGGCTTTATTGCTCGGACAAGCCTTTGAACAAAGTGGCGCTAATGAAATGTTTATGCAAATAGGTAATGAGTTTAAACGTATGCAGCAAGAAGTAAATCGCTTATCTCAATTAGTAGAAAAACAAAATGAAATAAAATTACTTGAAGATAGCAGAATAAATAAGCTTCAGGAGGATAATGAGGTTCTAAAGGGACTGGTAAAAGACTTAATTAGTTCAGATAAAGATTTAAAAGATACCTTTAATGTATACATGAAAGAACAAAAGAAGGAAGAAATAAATAAACAGACTAAATTAGAGGCTAAATTAGAGTTAATGGAGGCTCAATTAATTAGTCAAAAGAAAGAAAAAAAGGGGTTGCTATCAAAGATTTTCGGATGAACCTTTTCAGATTGGATTATTGAAAAGATTTTTAAAAAAAAAGAGAAGGAAACGAATCCTTGGCGCCAAGGGGTTTCAACTCTTTTTTATTTACATGAAATCCTTTTTATTAAAACTAAAGAGACGTCGTTAATTCTGAGTTCAAAACTCGTTGTGCATCAATTATAGTGCCTCCAGAACGTCCGTAAACAGTGAAGATTCCACCATTTTGATTAGGAATAATTACAACTTCGTATTCGAATGCTCCATCAAGATTTAAAGTTCTTATAGCAGAGGAATTAACAGGCACATTATAGCTTTGCTCTTCAATTAATATTCTTGTACCATTAAGTCTAACAGCTCTAATTAATCCACTAATTGGACCACTAGCACGATTGAGAATTTTGACCCGAACATCATCTGCATCGCCAGGTTGATTCCCTACATTTTCAATTGGACCGGTAGTTAAAGCCATTTTAAATTCACCTCCTTAAATCATTAGTAATTTGCAAAGTACTATTTCATAGTATTCAAAGCTCTATTAAAAGTTCTAAACTAATTATCGAAATTGATTTAAAAATAGAAAAATAGTAATCTGCGGATTATAAAAGAGGTATAAAGTCTAAAAGACTTGTCAACCCTTCAAGTGTATGTGCTACATAGTATCTGGCGTAGGCGGGGCCGATACTAAGAAGAGGGCGTAGGAAGTTAAAACTAGCATTTTTAGTCAAGAGGTTTCTTCAGAAGTCAAAACGTTGATGTCCAACGTTTTATAAAACATACATACACAATAAAAACGCACACCTAAAAACTATGTGTTTAAAATTGGAGGGATATTCGGGCTACCCTCGTCTGCAAAAGGATGCAGTATGTTTGACTTAAGCGATGCAGCTACACTTCCTGAAATGGTTTCAAATGGACAAGATGGATTAGTTTTTCCTGCAGGAAATAGTCAACAACTTTATATAAAATTAAAATACCTTTTGGAAAATGACTTAATTAGAGAGCAGTTTGCCCATCATGCCAAGGTATGGGCGCATAAACGCTGGTAATGGATAAAATGATCAAGAACATGCTTAAACTGTATCATCACGCCATTAGAGACGATAAAAATCCATAAATAGGCGACATGCAGCTGAATCGAACGTTTTTTTTCTTCTTTTATTTGAATGTATGATAATATAAATTATCATACATTCAAAATACTGAGTTCATTGACTTTTTTCGTCCTTTCTCTTTATACTGATAAAGAAGAAAAAATCGTACATTCAAATCATTGGTACATAAGGGTTTGGAGGAAGAAAGGTCGATGAAGATGACGCAACCAAAAGATGTGCAGCCGATCCGTGATCAACAGCAGTTAGAAGATATGAAATGGGCGCTTCAGCGCCATTGTTCGGAGCGTGATTACATCCTGTTTGTCGTAGGCTGCGAGACCGGCCTACGTGTCGGGGACCTACTCAAGCTCACCACGAAGCAGATTCTGGACCTTAAAAGCAAACAACACAAGATTCTCCGGGTTAAGGAAGGCAAAACGCAAAAAATCCGCGACATGTATATCGCGAATTGCTTCGAAGAGGTCTTTGCGTACGCCCAAAGCGTCTCGAGTCCCTATTTATTCCCGTCTAGGAAGGGAGAAGGCCCCATTACCCCTACTCAGGCCTACAGGCAGTTAAATAAGGCTGCAGAGTTCGCTGGCGTGGAACATGTCGGCAATCATACCTTGCGAAAAACGTTTGGCTATTGGTTTTACAAAGCCACGAAAGATATTGCCATGCTGCAACGGATTCTGCATCATTCTCATCCATCCGTTACCCTGCGTTATATCGGCATTACGGAAGAAGAAACGAACAACGTATTGAAACACTTTAGCGTTTTTCACTAATTCAACTTCTTTATTTTCTTCAAGTAATTTTATTCATTTTGATGTAGCAAGAACGTTACTTTAAGAAAAATAGTCAGTCCCATATCAGTCCACCTATGTAAATCAGGTGTCCCACATCAGCCCACCTGTAAAGAATTCATGTACCCATTAAAACACTAGGCTTTGCCTAGGACCACAACGTAGTTGGGGACAGTTTTTCCTTATGCTCTTTCTACCAATACCTTTAAGTTGTGACACTTAAAACCTTTATAATCGGGAGGGAGTTCCCTATTCACCCAATGTACTTCATGGGACAAAAAATTTGAGCCTATTGCTTAGTGAATGTCCAGGAATGGTAAGTCACGGGCTCGGGCATACAGAGTAGGACACTATCAAAAAAGTGAAAATAAAAAAAATATTGGTGGTTCTCCTTGTCACTTCTTGATCTTTCAAAAAAGTGGGCTTATCAATCCAATCGGTATCCATGAAAAAATGGAACGACCGGCAGTAGAAGTAATCATGACGGTTCTTCATGCGGGCGGTAAATTTGGACAAGGAGGATATAAAACGAGTGGATGTTTGCATGGAGTAGGTGCTTCGGTAGTTAATGCTCCTGATTTGACTAAATTGTGGTCTGTCCTATGGGAAGTATTGAGTAAAATAGGTATTCTCATCATCTTATTTGGGAAATTGTCGATAATACGATGAAATACTTGTAGTTTTTTCAACAAAAGAAGGGTTATTACGAAAGTGATTGAAAGATTAGTAAAAAAATTTATGAAATAAAGAAAGAATGCCGAGGAAAAGAACGCACGTTCGCTAAATGACTTATTCGCTGGGATGAAGAGTATGGTAGAATTATATTATAAAAAATCAACTAATTTTTAGTTCTTACGGAAATTAGTAACAGAACATCAAGAGTTTTTGATGATTGTCCTGCCTTGCGAAGAAGGGAGGTAGGTAATCAATGAATTTAGTGGAAGTCATAAGCTTTACTACTGATTTAGTAGGATTGTTGTCAGACTTAAAGGATTTTCTACCATCTGATTCTAATGCTAATGCTAACCCCGGTGACATTGTGCTTGTTGTTGGATATTTACGTAGTAAACGGGAAAAACCCTAATCTGCCAATTAGGGTCCATTGAAAAAAACAGGTATGCTTTTAGTCAGTATTAACAACCAACGCGGCACACAAACATCAAAAACTAAACATCATGAATTTCTTTTAAGATCGGAATGCGTCAACATTCTGGTCTTTTTTTTGCAAATTTCCAAAATGGGTAACCCAAAACGGGAACCTTAATACCCTAAGTATACCTTAAAGGTTCTCTATAAGTGAACCATTTTGTATATATATTGTATATACAATATATATACAATGCATTGCAGAATTTGAAGGTACCATATAGGCACGAAAATAAATTACCCTATAATCAATACCTCCTAATGCTCGTACCTTCGTATGGCCCATCCTAGGACCTGTACAACTGTACTACGTAATGATATACGGCATACAGCAAGACTACAATCATAGAGGGTAGTTGGACAAGGGGGGAGTTATAGCGTATGCCCCATACGCCAATCAGTGTCACCTATCACCACATAGATATTGGCCAACACATACCATTGCATTCAACACGTACAGTAGAGCTTGCTACTATCATAATGATATGAATGATAATGATTAGAGTCAGATACTTACGAGGGCAGGATTTAACCTCCCTCAAATATTGTTTCATAGGAAAGGTACGGAATATCCGAAGGGTACCATGTGGGGACGTGGGTACCTGTGACCCGACTACTGCTTGGAAAATATCAGGGCCATTACAGCTAGGTTTGGTCAAAGTGGTCAAAAAGCAAAGTTCATATTAATTGAAATTTAATGGAATATTAATGGTAATCGGCAGTTTCCTCCCTATTGCTAACTATATTAATCGATTTATAGTTTGACAAAATTAAAAGTTAATCAAAACAAATACAATATATAGTAGTGGAAATATTTAACGATACAATACATTGATTTATTTAGCTTTCCTGTGTACACTTAAAATAGATCTGGTGGTTAGTTTTACTTTTGTTCCAGAAACTGGATTTAAAGATATATAGAGAAGTAGCAACCTAGAATATGTTTTTTGATGATTGTCCCTTGCTGAGAAGGGGGGACTGATCAATGCAAATATTAGAATTGTTAACGCTAGTTTCAGATTTAGCGAATGTCTTTACGGAATTATCAAGCTTCATTACATCTGAATCTGACTTTAAACTAGGGATTATCATTTTTGGATATTTAGGCAATTCAAAAAAACAAAAAAAAACAACTATCTAATGGACTAGATAGTTGTCGCAATACTTTTGTTTTAACCAGAATATTAAACAAGGTAAACAGACATCAAAAACAAACATCATGAAAATTTTGAATCAGGTGGGCCAACACCGGATTCTTTTTTTTTGCTTTATAGTCTATCCACTTAGAAGTAACGTTAATGTTAATGTTAATGTTTATCTTAATCTCAGTGTAGCTTAAAATTCAAAAGTTCACAAGGATTAAGTTCACAAATAGTGTACATTATAAAGGATTAAGTTCACAAAGAGTATACATCATAAAAGTTATAATAATTCAGTATTCCCCAAATTGAGCTAGCCAACCACCTGCTGTTGCTGTAGGCATATTAATTCCTCGAAAGGTAGCCAGGGGTTTCCCTTACCCTATTTCCAGTATAAAAACGGTGGCCATAACTCGGCCAGGGGAAGTGGTATAATATAGCAAAAACAATACGGGGATGAGGTGCCTTTATGTCACGATATCGATTGATACACACCCTAATCGTGCTGATATTCATGGGGTGTCTTATCTATAGCCTCGTGGTTAGAACTCCACAGGGATTTATCGTAACTTTCTTTGCCGGAGTTATTGGCATTGGATTGACACTACTCAACTTTGCACTCTTTAGACGCCCAAAAACTCTAGGAGAAGAAGACATATAAAATAGCAGAGATCAATTACCTTGAAGAAAAGGACAAAGCTAAGAAAGAACAAGAAGAGAAAGAAAAGGCACAACAGGCTAAAGCTGAAAAAGCATGTCTTAACATTAAAGGTAATACATCAAGCTCGGGAGAAAAAGTCTATCATGTACCGGGTGAACAATTCTATGGATATAGGGTGAGAAAGAGCATAAGGAAAAACTGATATCATATAATATCCTAGGCAAAGCCTAGTGTTTTATATGATATCGTTAATTTCTTTCAGGTGGGCTGACATGGGGCTCCTCATTGATATAGGTGGGCTGACGTGGGTCTTAAATGATAATTTTAAAAACAGTTATTTAGTGATATCACTAAATATTAATCAATATCCCCTTTGCGTCCCCCTATTTTATTGAATGTTATTAAAAAAAAGAGAAGGAAACCTTCTCTTTTTTTTTACTTTTTTATTGGTTTTTTCGACGAAAATTAGCGATGTTGTTCGCAGTTACACCAAAATAAACCACTTGGGAGCCAAGGGGTTTATCGTCTTTTACTTTTATGGTTTATGTATGATTTTATTCAGCTAAAAAAGGATATTTTCTCTAAGTCCTCTTCCGATATCGGCCCCGCCTACGCCAGATACTATGACAGCCACACATGCCATCCAACCCATTGTTATTATAACAGAAAGCGCTTACATTTCCAAGGATTACTAGAAAACAATTGAACTCTTATTCTACGATTTAGTGTTGCATGATTGTTTATCTTAGTAGTTTCTCCAGAAAGTTAGCTATGCAATCTATCGCCCGGGGGGATTCATTTTCCTTTTTTAAAGGAATCGAGATCACATTAAAGAAACTAAAGATCTAGAACATTTGAAAGACATTGGCTAGAACTGAACAGGGATTTATGGTGTAAGGTTATTTGGTAATTCCGTTCGAAATATCGGAGGGAATTCACACCAGAATGTAGAATAGGTGAATTAAGAGTGATATCAGTGTGAAGGGAATGTGAATCATGAAAATTAAGGAAATATTGGACGACCTATTGATAACCGGAAATACCATAGCCAAGATCGCAAAAGAGAAAGTTCATATTGGTGAGAAGAAATTAAAAGAAGCTTTACACAATGCTGGATACGAGTATCGAAACTCTGGTCAAAAGGGCTGGCACTATGTAGGTGAAGGGGAAGAACCTCTTTATACATCAGTGTTTGAGTTCATCAAATCGAAGAATAGTCACCCTAAGGTGAAACAGACTACACCTATACATGCATTCAATGTGAATCAAAGTTCACATGACACGAAAAAGGATTCACATCCTATTCCCCTCGATGTGAATAGCGTACGAACTCAAGATAAAAGTTCGATTCACACAGAATTCACACCAGAAGAAAGAGCGATTCTTAGAGATTTAATAAGAGGATATGTTCTTAACGACCAGCAAGATAGTCATGGAGATGACTTGTATCAAAGGGTAGTGACTTTAGAAAAAGGCAAAAAGGTACGGAAGACGATTGTCATAAATGAGGAAGTTGGGGCTTTGCTGGATAGCCTCGCAGACCAACAGAAATTCAATAAATCCGATCTTATTGAAATTGCTATCCTCGATTTGATTAAAAAGTACAAATAAGTGCCCTTCTCCAATACATGCTGCTACTTTCTTAGAACACTTGGAGCATGTCAGTATCTCCATCTTATCTTCCATAACAGAAAAACGAGAAACTACTCCAAACAGTGTTGGACAATTTTTACATAAATAAGTATAGACACCTTCTACAATCTATAAGGCGCCAATCTTGATATATAAGGTTCTTAAAATCCTTTAAAAGGCCCATTTTGCCGTTTTTATTTTTTTATTAGTTTTAATACTCGAAAAAAATTTAAACACCTGTAAAGGCCGTTTAATTTGTTCTAACTTTATAAAATCGTACAACAGGCATGTAAAACACGCAAAAAAAATATGTACCGGTGGCTTATTATTGAGATTTATTAATTATTGGTTGAAAAAACGTCTAAAGGAAGCTCCGAATATGTCCGATCCATTAGTCTCTTAAAAGTACCTGTGAAATAACGAACCAGATTGGTTTTTACTTTTCCTCGTTTATAGCCTCTAATGGATTGTTTAAAGGCGTTTATAGCTGTATATGTAATGGTTTCTTGTTCGACTATGTGTGAAATGGCTTTCGTATCCAGGAAAACACTTTTCCAAAAATCTTCAATCATGGCTGCATGATCAAAGAAAGGCTTAACAGCCTGGACAAATTCTTTAGGAACATAAGAAGCCGTAAAAGTAGAATCTAAATCAACATCCTTACGTATATTTAAATTCTTTTTCTTGCTAGTTTCTAAAAGATTACTAGTTTCCCTTTCGGAATTGGAGGATTCGTCCTTACTGCGGCAAGGCTTCTCTTGATTCTCGCAATACGTCAATTTTCTCTTTTTTAATACTTCAATTGTGTTGAAAATATAGACATTGTGTCCTTTGCCACCTTTAGATTTCTTCGTATTTACGATGGATACGATACCTAAATCTTTTGCTTTTCTTAGCATCCGTTCAAAAGTGGATCGGCTTACCCCAAACCCATTCAATTTTTCATTGATGGCTTTTACTAGCGTTCCGATTTTGGCGTTGGCTACACCTGCATATTTTGCGGAGAATCGGACCAGGCGTTTGAACGCGACTAGTTCTCCTTTAGTGAAATCTTTTTTATGTTCGGCTAGGAACATTTCAATCGTGTTGTTAAACTCCTTTATGCTGCTAAACTTGCTGTAGTCTTTAAAATTTTCGATTCTGCCTGCTATTAACATGGTATTTCCTCCTTAGAGGACAATAAAAAAGACACTGATCCCGATAAAGTTAAGGGAAACAGCGTCTTTTAAATGTGGTCTAATGAAAGAAACAACATTTTTCCCTTGAAACTAACAGTAAAATACACTAAAATGAATGTACTAATATGTTAGTTACAAAGAACTTCGACAAGTGTTTTCCCTACTGCAACTAGGGGGAACGGTTTAAGGGTATGGGGATACCACTTAGACACGTTGAGGTTCTTTTTTTTCGTCCGTATTTTGTTATGGTTAATTATCCAACAATTGCTACCAAAAAACAAGTGAATTTGAAATTTGATAGTTTGTGAGTCTTTTACACTATAACGTATAACTATAAATCACTTTGTCCCTGTCGTCCCAACAATAGACTTCATAGGGCGGGATATGGTGTTAAAGTAAGCGGTGCATTTCGCTGTGAATAAACCGGGTGTGTGCAAGAAATGTTGTATCAGGATTAGTGCCATCGGGACCAGTTCCCCAAACGGAAATCAATACTCCGTTTACATTTGAAGGATGATTTACTATGACAACGACTTCGTATGCAACCAATGAATCTATAAAAAGATACGCTGCTGAATTTGCACCAGAGTTAGGCGAAACGGTAAAGTTCTGTTGACCGCCCGGAATAAGGGTTCGGGTTCCTGATATATTTAAAACTCTTACTGTTATATCCGCGTTTCCGGTAGTATTAAGGTTCAAGATGGTAGCTCTTAGAAAACGGGTTTCGTTTTCTCCATTACTGTTATCAACTGGCCCAGTGGTATAAAAAGCTTGTGCCATTCCAGATTTACCTCCCATCTATTTGTATTACTATTATTCTATTACGCAGATTAACAAAATGTTTGAGACAAATAGCTTGGTAGTTTTGTGAAAAATTTAAAGGAGTTTCACCAAGATTTTTCTTCTACATCGATACTGGAGGATTTGTTCGTAGACGGAGTTGTTATTGAAATAATGGCAGCAGAATTAAATGCTTTTTTTGTCATTTAACAGTATGGACCATTTTTACACGTATCTTGGTTAAACCATCTATTACACCCTTAGCGTGGTGGAAAACTGGCTTTTTTGTATCCAGATACCCATAACGTTGTATATCCTATACATTTCTAATTTACATAAAGCACCTTATTGGAAGCTATACAAAAAAACAAAGAGAAAATTCGGATTTGCGTTGTTGGTGATGAACCAAACCTTCACTAAAATATCGGCGTCCTTTATGTGGGGCTAGCCCCATACCCCAGCTATCCATCACCCCAAAACAAGGGGAAAAGGCCAAAAGATAAAATACTAGCCTTAACGGCAACTAAAACCTCGTTTGTAAAGGACTATAGTCAACATAATCAGGTGTTATCGGTAATTAAAAGGGATCTTCAATCGAAGATCCCTTTTATGCTGCTTTAGTTCAGGTCGTCAAGAGATTTTGACAAGTCTTGTCATTTCACCTTGGTCCTCAACCCTATATTTAAAAATTTCTGTTGCCAACGTGTCCTGCAGGATGTGCTGTTGGAGTTCCAAGGGAATCTCGACTTCGTGAAGTGACTCTCCTTCAGAAGGTACGATCTCTGTTATAACTGGTGGTGGTAGAGGCAGGGTTGGTGAAGCGGAATACTTCGCTGCCAGAATTTCACCATTTTGATCTATTAAGACACTTAGTTTCATAATTACCTCCTAATCAATCGTGGAAAAAGTGAATTTTGAAAGAAACAGAATCCGAGTTGTTGTTTGTAATGCTAGAGCTATAGACACATTTTGTAGTATATTCACCGGGCACTTTAAACAGTATTCCGACAGTGGCCGGCGTCAAGGTGCGGTTTGGAGTCTGTGCAATTCCGGCCACTACCATAGGACCCTTATATGCTCCACCCGTATCGGTATTGCCACCGAAAACTGTACTAAAGTTAAAGGTTCGGCCTGCCGCCAATGTAAAGACTTCTTGACCGTATGATATCGTCATGCTATACCTCCAAGATTATTTTTGTATGACAAACAATAGTATGATTTCTATACGAGTTTTTTATACAGACAAGATAAAATAAAAGGAAGTTCAGTTTCCAGATTCAGCTTGTTTTTGAATAAAGTCATTAACAATATCAACTTTTTCTTTCATAACTCTTTCTTCACTGGAGGATGCAATATGTTCTAAAGCATTAAGAATTGCTTGGCTGCTTTTTTGTGTTGAAAGTTATATAAATTAAGACTGAAACATGCAATAATAAGACTAAATTAACAATGAAATACACTTAAATTAAAGAATTAATTACATATTCAAATTATCTAATATAAAAATGTTTCACATTAGTTTTAGTCTCAATTGAGTCTAAGTTATAAAATTATTCGTAGGAGGAATCCGAATGAGCGATATAAAGTGGGAATCCATAGGCCCGGTTGCTGAAAGATTTGGCATTGAAGTTCCGAGGTTGCGAACTTGGTGCGACAAAGGCTTAATTGAGTTTGATAAACGAACTACTGGTCGTTGGATTCCACATACAGAGTTTCCGAAGATTAAGAAGATCATTGAAGTCTTCAATCGTGG
>NZ_JBBOOF010000003.1:0-106119 GCF_038002945.1 Peribacillus sp. FSL R5-0717 | reverse complement strand
CGCTAATCGTTTGATTTAACTGATGGATTTCTTGTTGATGGTAGGACTCTTTTTCCTTTAGATCGGAAATCATCTGTTCTAAATTAGCAATGTCCACCTTAAATTGACTTTCCTGTTCGGATAGTTGGCTAATCTTTGAAATGTAATGATCAATTTCTTTCTTATATTTTTTTATATCTTTTTTATGCTGCTCTTCCTTATCTGAAAGTGTTTTTTCTAAATGATTCATCTCCACTTTATATTGCTTTTCTTGATCGTATAAGAGATCAATGGTTTTAGTAAGCTGATTCATTTCATTTTTATAATTCATTTCTTTTTCGTTGAGAGATTGAATGGTTCCTCTTAACTCTTGAATTTCATTTTTGAAAATATTTTGCTCGTGAAAATAAAACATAACTTTCTCAACTAATTTCTCAATCTCTAAATTTATGCTTTGTACATCTAAGTTAGTTATTTTTTTATTGACTGGAGCAAGAAGGGATTTCACCTCTGTAAGCCCATCCGCCATTTTTTGAAAACCATCGTGGCTTTTATATTCCTCATTTTTAACATATTGTTTTTGAGCAGACTCATAATCTTTAACTTTCTTTTGAAGAGAAGCAATTTCACTTTGTAATAATTTATTCTTATCTCCAAGAGTTTTTATGTCGTTATTTTTCTTTTCGTCGTTTGTTTTGGATTCTTTAAAGTACTTTAGTTCAGCCTTATATTTCTTAATTTCTTCTTCCAATTTCTGAACCTTGGTTTCTGCACTCTTTCTTTCATGTTCCTTCCGATTGATTAGTTCTTGATATGTTCTTTGTTCATTTACCATTTCTTCATTGTGTTTTATTAGTTTTCTTATTTTCTTTTTACTATAATCGACTTCGTATTCATTAACTTTTGATTTGTATAGGGAAAGTTCAGATCTAAGATGAATGATCATTTGCTGAAGTTGAACTGGAGTTATTTTATTCAATTTGCTTTTTTGAATTTCATTGGCTTTTTCATCATCTGTATACAAAATAACCACTCCTTATTTTTGATCACGTGTGAACAGGCACAATCTCCAGCCATTACTAATAAGGAATCAATTAGACAGGTTGAGATTGAGCGACTGTAAATGACCAAGAAGTTCCTATGCGGAGATGTTTATCAAGATTTTTATGGGTGTGGAGTACCGTTCGTCATAGTGTTGGTGTTGCTTCATGATTTAGGAACACCGCGACATCCAAATCATTGTAGGGGTATGGTAGACAAAAGAAAATTCCTCCTCATAAATTGATCATCTTGACCGAAAAATCTTTGATTTCAATTTTTCAATATTCATGTGACTGGTTTTAATCAAATGCTGATCCCTTTATAAATGATTCCATAATAGTTATATGTACCGTATTTCAAAAAGGTGATTATATTTATCACCTTTTTGATTCCCTCATAAAATTCATTTACATGGATGGAGGCACTACATTTCCTTTTATATTGTAAACACAAACTTACACAAGCAATTAGAGTCTGCTGAGTGTTTTTCTTTATCATTTCTTCATTCCTCTTACATATTATAATTATTGGGTGATATAGGATTGTGGGAAAAGAGCCGCACGGTATTAATTAATCCTTTTAAATAGTAAATCTGTTACCAGGGTTAACAAAAAGGGGGATACATAAATGGATATTAAAGTAGAAGTGGGAGATATGGGGGCAGGAACCATCCCCTATGAGTCTCTCCCGGCATTTACTTATCTTTTTAGGGAATTGGGTTTTGAGGTGCAGCCAGATACTGAAAATCAGAAAGTACAATTATGTTCTGCATTGCATGGTAAAAGGATTGTCATTTCTTCCGACTATGATGTTAAATATAACACCTTTAGAAAGCACCTTCTAGAAAGGAAGGTGTTGGAGTATATTCAAACATTCCTATCTGCATGCGGGGCAAAGGTGATTCTCATGGATGATAAGAATGAATCAGAAAGGGCTGATTTTCATGTATACTTTTCACTCTTTGAAATTCCAGGAATAAAAGAGCCCATTCTTGAATTAGTTCACAATTCAAAATCTGCTAATAAAAAGTTATTGAATATCTTTCATTATGAATGTAAAAGGACTGGAACAAAATTTAAATCTAATGAGGTAGTCAGAAACGCAAATAACCCTTTTATTAATATTCAGATTATGTATCCTGTTTTTACGGATGAAGATTTTTGGGGAAAACTTGGTGAGAAATATGCGATGTCCATAACTATAGGAATATTGGCTAGATTTCACGAAAGTTCACCTTTATCTGTTTTGTCATTAGTTCCAATTGAAATTTTCTCAAACATGTTTATCCATCCTGAAAATATTGGGATAAATTTAGAGCCTGCCATGCAAAAAGAAAAAAGTTTACCAGAAAAGAAAAAGTTTTTATTAAAGAAACCAACTATTACTAAAAGAAAAGAAGCAGAAGTGTTTTTGGATTATCATATTTTTATTGAAGAACTTGAAGAACGTAACAAAATCAAGCTTATTGGAAATCTTCATATTAAAAATATAGGTACGGAGGTTTTGCGGAATCCAGTTATCTGTCTGCGTTCCAGCCCTTCAGAAAGTATAAAAATATCTGGACAAATATTGCCGCCCAATGTTGCCGAAACTTTGGGGGTCATGAAAAATGAAGAAACAAAAGGGTGGCAATATATGAATGAGGAATGGTTTGAAGAAATGGAGAAGGGTGAAACCTGGATATGTCCAATTCAATCTAAACATATAAACCCTAGGCAAACAGAATCTTTAACTAACTTACAAATAAGCGTCCTTCAACCTGAAGAAAACAGCAACATTCGTGTAGAGGCTTTTGTATTTTTTAAAGAACAAGATCTGGAAATCAGTTCAAGCAATCAAATTTCCTTATTATTAACGAAGAAACGATAAGGTGATAGATTTAATGGCATAGGAAACAGGGGGTGAGAGTGGGGTGATTGAAGGAAATTATCACTTTGAGAAATACTTATTAGATAATAGGAAAGTGATAAAATTATTGGACCAAGCGATAAAACAGAATAGAGGCTTTTCTCTTGCTCGTTTTGGAATCGGTGAAATAAGCTATTTAAGCTATCCAGCTAATGGATTACTTGTACAGGAATTTAAACGGTATGAATCTTATGCGGGCGTATCACATGCACCTGAGGTAATCAGGAGGGAATTGGTCCGGTCATTGCGGGATACTGATATTGCTGGTTTGATAGCTCCTTGGCGACTGGATCCTTGGGCAAAACAAACTAGAACTGTACTTGAACAACTGAAGTTCATGCCTACGAAAGCTTGTTGTGCTTGGATCATGCAGAGCCTCTTGGACGAGGGGACATTATGGCCATGGCTGAGTAATAAGAAGGTATTTCTTGTTGGACGCCGTTCAAAAGAAGCAGAAATCGTTTTTAGAGAACAAGGCATACAAATTACTGGCAGTATAGGTTTAGATGGGTATGACGAGTTAATTAGAGTACAAAATGAGCTTCAGTCAAATCAGGAGTGGGAAATAGCATTAATTTCCGCTGGGATCCCGGCAACCATTTTAGCTCCAAGAATTGCAAAATTGACCCAGAAGGTTGCCATTGATTTCGGGCATGCCCTTGATATGATTCTGGATGGAGAAGAATATAAACTTTCCGACTTAGTAAAAAAGTGGAATGATCAGTTTTCCTAAATTGGAAAACAAAAATTAATTTAACATTGTAGGGAAATAAAGAAAAAATAATACTCGCAAATTCAACCTTGAATTCATAAAGGAAGAGGTGCGAGTATCTTATTCACTAAATTCAGTTTACGAATTTTAATTGTATCGGAAAGACTTTTTTTCCTGTTAGTTGGAAACATTTTAAATCAGGCGTCGAGTTTGCAAACGAAATAATAAGGTGACCTACCTCTGGGTAGTTATTTAAAGTAATATCTCCTTCTGACGGATAAGCACTATCTGTTGGGTGGGAATGGTAGATACCGATAAAATCTTCGTTCCTCCTATCGATAAGTTCAAATACATGACGAATTTGATCTAAATCCATCGAGAAGGAAAAGGAGCTCCTATTTACATTTTCCATTGGCCAAATTGTTTCTGCAATCCCATTTCCCCCTGAAAGCAGTCCACAGGCTTCATAAGGAAGTTCTCGTTTACAATGAGAAATCAATTTTTGCCTAACATGATTGGTCATGTAAAAAGTACCGGATATTACACCTGGATCATTTGTTTTTTCCACAACAACCTTTTGCCCGTACTGGCCGAACCTGGAGGGCTGAGGGAGTGAATTGTTGATGTTGTTGAGCGGGCTGCAGGTTAGGCATTCCTAATTTTCTTCTTACTTTACGTCTTAGCTTATCAGATGCCATTTTTTTCTCTCCTTTTATAGGTATGCTCTATAAATATGAAAACATGAATCTATATGTAACCTAATAATTAATAAATGGGTGGCCTAAAATGCGGGATGTATTTACTAAGTGTTGAAGTAAATAATGATATCAGATTTTCCAAGTTTCTTTACAAAAAAAAACCGAGAGAGTATCATCCCTCGGGTTTTTATTTTTATACTGGAAAACGATCGCAATCTCCTGCTTCAACCTCTAATCCAGGGTTAGCTAATTCTGTCAGAGCAATAGTGACGCTTGTAGTTGCGCCAGTTATTACAAGTGTAGCAGCATCTCCCGTAGGATCAGCATCAGTTAGAGTCAGTGTGAATGTCGCGTTTTCTGGTACACCTCCGGCTGGGGTTATAACACCAGTACCAGTTACAGTAAGCCCAGTAACTACTCCAGCAGCATCTGTAGCACATGTAGGCTGGTTAAAGTCATTGGCTGTAAACGTGAAGCTTTGGTCAATATCAGCTTCTCCTGGGGTTCCAGTTGGTGTAGGAGTAGGTCCTAATGTATCGATGAAGGTAACTTGAATCCTGCTGCCAGAAAGGGTACATTGGTCACAAACCAGGGCAGTCAAATCTAGGTTCCCTGATGTTGAACCACCTAGACCGTCCTCAAATACAAGGATGGTTGCTTCACCATCAAATTCTGCTGCACCTTGGCAGTCGCAGTTCAATGTCGGGAAGAAGGTCGGGCATTGTTGAGGGAATCGTGGTGTTGGGCACACGAAGCCTTCTTCTTCAATTGGAATGACAGGACGTGGTCCACAGAACTTAGCCTCGACCTCTAGCTTAACCTCAGCCTCGACTTGAACATCTTTACACATGGTCACATCAAGTACAACCATGTCACCAAGCATTTGATTTAAAACAACTGTACATTGAACATCGAAAATATTACAGTTGATTTCTGTTCCCTCTGGGAAACATAGGATTACTTCATCCATGAAACTAACAGGTACTACGAAATTACAACCTGGTAGTGGTTCTCCATTGCAAAAGAATTGAACGCGGATATGGACATGGAAGGCAAGGGAAACAATTTGGGCACCTGGAACAGTAGGAATGTTAGCTGGAGTTGCTCCGATAAAATCACAGCTTCGTGTACCAGCTACTTCCGAACAAGTAGCTGTTATCGTATTACCATCATGACGTGCATCTTCAATTGCTGCAAAACATGCCTCAGGTATTTGAACTTTATTGCGATCACGATTTGTTAGAACAACCCAGTCATATACTTTTGTAACTCGAATACATTCAGGTCCGATGGGGTTCGGTACCACTTGTCGGCCCTGAATAGATTTGACGTTTCTTTTTTTCATCAAACATCTTTCCCTTCAGTATCAGGTTTTGAACACATTAACATACTATGGGGATATCTTTTTATGGGTACATTTTTCTTGGAAAATGGGCTAATAAAATTACGGGATTTATAAATGTATATTTATATAATCTAAATTCAAATCATAAAATATTAAAAGGGAAGATTAGGAGGCGAATAGGTGTTGGCTATTAAATGGCTTGATTTTATCATTTTAATATTGGCTACCTTCCGGTTAACTCATTTAATTGTATTTGACGAAATCACTTCATTCATCAGAAAACCTTTCTTGACTGCCACCATCAAAGAAAATGCCTCTGGACAACTGGAGGAAATCATTGAAATAAAAGGATCAGGACTCCGTTATTTCATAGGTTCGCTTTTAAGTTGTTATTGGTGTGTAGGGTTTTGGTGTTCCCTTATTTCTGTACTTACTTATTATTATTTTCCTGCTGCTTTTCCAATCTTATTGGTCTTAGCTGTGGCGGGAGCTGCTGCTTTTATTGAATCTAAAACATGAAAGCATAATCGTTTAGGGGGGAGAACTTTATGTAATTTGATAATCAGACTAATATTATATGCTGAACATCATAAAAGTGGAGTGCTTATAGACAGAGTGGCTAGGTTTTAGATCAAAATCAATCCAAAACTGTTGTAGATTGATAGCAAGTACGAGGGGGCATTACATTTTAATTTTAAGCATCAGGGAGCAAGCGATTGATTAAAATCCATTCAGAAACGAATGGATTTTTTCTTATAATAATAGGAATTGATATGGAAATATAAATTGGAGTAAACCTTCATTAAAAATAGTTTACGGGTGATCCGGTTATTATGTCATACGATGCCGAAGAAATCTTTAGCCAGTTTGACCCGCTTAAAATAGGAATAAAACCATATTCTTAGAACACGGTTTCTCCTGCAAAAAATGTTAGAACTCCCCATACAAAGATGAAGATAGATTAATATGTATGGGATTAGGCCAGGAAATGCTCAGGAAGGTAATTATCGTCATTTGAGTTTACTCGTCCTAAGGTGGCTGAGTTCTTATTAGAGGCATGAAGATAAATGAAGGCGAGTAAGCTAATGTGAACGCGTTTAAAGAGATTATTCAAAAGTTGATAGCTTTTGGAGAGTATGTATCCGGAATAATCAATTTTCCATTTCGACAATTCGGTATTCTTTATTCAACGAATGGAGCAGGATAGTTCAAGTACAGTTATTGAAGGTTAGTAAATTTTAAGTGAATATAACGAATTGGAGGAGGATTAATGAAAGCAATCGTGTACACCAAGTACGGTCCCCCTGACGTTCTTCATTTGAAAGAGGTAGAAAAACCGGATCCTAAGGAGAATGAAATACTGATAAAAGTAAAAGCGGCAACGGTAACAATGGGGGATATTCGGTCACGGAGCTTTACAGTTCCCCTCTCTGTTTGGCTGCCAGCTCGGATTATTATGGGATTAAGACGTCCCAAGAAAACCATATTGGGCTTGGAGTTATCTGGAGAAGTTGAGTCGGTGGGCAAAGATGTCAAGCTGTTTAAAGCAGGTGACCAGATTTTTGCAGCTTCCCAAGTGGGCTATGGTGCTTATGCCGAGTATAAGTGCTTGCGTGAAGACGGGCCCGTTTCCATAAAACCTAATAATATATCTTTTGAGGAAGCCGCAGCCATTCCAATCGGGGCACGTACAGCATTGTTTTATCTTAGAAAAGCTAACGTTCAGAGTGGTCAAAAGGTTCTTGTCTATGGTGCTTCAGGGAGTGTAGGAAGTTATGCAGTACAAATTGCCAAGTATTTCGGAGCAAAAGTTACAGGGGTTTGCAGTACCGCGAATGTAGAATTGGTAAAATCTCTTGGAGCCGATAAGGTCATCGATTACACTTCAGAGGATTTTTCCAGAGATGGTGGGACCTATGATGTTATCTTTGAAGCGGTAAACAAGAGTCCGTTTTCAGCTTGTATGAAATCGTTGAAGAAGGACGGAACCTATCTAAATGTCACAGTACCGGTACCAGGTGTTCGAATGCTATGGACTAAATTGACAACCGGCAAGAAGCTGATATTGAGTCAAAATTCACCAGAAACTCCCGAAGCTCTAAACTTCCTCAAGGAGCTTGTTGAAGCAGGGAAGTTAAAAGTGATCATTGACAGATGTTATGCGTTTGAAGAATTAGTTCAAGCCCATAGGTATGTAGAGAAAGGACACAAGAAAGGAAATGTCGTAATAACTATGGAACATAATGGGGAATCCTGGTGGGTGAAACAACGAAGCCCTTAAAAAGATAAGGGTGTGTTCTTAATTATAAGGCAGCCGGTTTAGGAAGTATTGGGTACGGGTGTTATTGAGGTGCGTCGCTGGTACGATATAGATCTAATTATAGCAAAGGGAGTGGAAAAATGTTTCCGATTTTAGAAACAAAGCGGTTGGTCTTGAGAGAATTGGTTGAAGGTGATGCAGCAGATCTATTAAAATGTTTTTCCAATCCAGATGTATTAAGATATTATGGGCAAACTCCATTAACAAATACAGATCAGGTGAAGCAAATCATTAGGAATTTTTCAAAGAGTTACGAAGAAAAACATGGAATTAAATGGGGAATTGAATGGAAAGGAAAGGAGGGCATTATTGGAACGATTGGATTTCAAGAATGGTCTCATGAACATAAAAGAGCAGAACTGAGCTATGCACTTTTCCCAAAATATTGGGGTAACGGTTATGCAACAGAAGCTGTCAGTAAAGTGATTTCTTATGGTTTTAAAGAGCTTGAATTAACGCGTATTGGAGCAATCGTTTTTATTGAAAATAAAGCATCCAACAAATTGTTGATCAATTTAGGTTTCAAAAAGGAAGGGATATTAAGAAATTATATGTACCAAAATGATGTTTCATTTGATACTAATCTATACTCTCTTTTACTGTAAATCCTTAATGGTATGCCAATGAATATTGATTCACAGACTAAAAAGTGGGGGATGATAACTGTTTTACGGGAATCAATAAATGAATATTCAGATATATATTTAAAAATTCATTGTTTTCCTGTAAGATAACAATATATAAAAACCTGTCGACTTGTCGATTACTTAGAAAACGTGAGGAAAATAGAAATTATGGAATTCGAAAAAAGTGTTGAAAAAAGTTGGAGCAATCAACAAAACATAGCTCTAACAGCGTATTTAAAGAAAATGAAGGGTGAAGCTAGGGAAAAGGATAGAATTGATTATGTCGATTCCTTTGTTTCAGCTATGGGTGGGCTCATTGCTATAATCATTATTAGTTTTATAGCTGTCTATTTAGGGTATCCGATGGCATTAGCTCCTCTTGGGGCGAGCTGTGTCATTGTTTTTGGTGCGCATAAAAGTCTCTTGTCACAACCCCGTAATGTTATTGGAGGACATATTATCTCTACAACAATAGCTCTTATCATTTGGAGCATCTTTGGTAAAAGCTTATTCATTATCGGTCTCGTATTGGCCATTGTATTAATTATAATGACTTTTACAAAAACTGTTCACCCGCCCGCAGCAGCTAGTGCCCTTGTTTCGATCAATTCTCAAGCTGGTTGGGGATTCCTGACTTCAATTGTAATAGGCACTTTATTATTAGTATTTTTATCGATGATTTATAATAATTTATTTCAAGCAAGACAATATCCAAAACACTGGTTATGAAAATTTATATCACATGCTTTTATGTGACTGTTTTGGCGCATCCTTTATTGTTCTAACTGCCTTACTTCAATAAGCGGGAGCTGCTATTTCTTACTCTAAAAACCTTACTTACCATCTTATTACATAAAAGTAACGTATGATAATGATTTACTAAAGCTTGATGGGCAGTGGGCCGGCAAAATACCAAAGTGCGTATGAAATCATCGGGCCCGTAATGTTTGGCCCTTCGAGTTCCCATACAGCCGGAGCTGTTCGAATCGGGAATATTGCCCGCCAGCTTTTAAATGAAAAACCAATATATGTAAAGTTCTCGCTGATGGGCTCTTTTGCCGAAACCTATCAAGGCCATGGTACCGACCTAGCTTTATTGGCCGGTGTTCTTGGGCTATCTACCATGGATGATGGCATTCCAAATGCAAAAAAAATTGCTGAGGAAAATGGCTTACAATATGAATTCACGAAAAGGGTGCTCGGAAGCTATCATCCGAATACCGTTCTCGTAGAATTGACAGGGGGCGCACGTACTGTAAAGGTTTTGGCCAGCTCTTTAGGCGGTGGAAAAGTGGAGGTTCAGGAATTCGATGAATATCCATTTGAATTTTCAGGAGAACGGCCAACACTTGTGATCCGCCATTCCGATCAAAAAGGGGTTATTGCAGAATTATCGGATATTCTTTATCAAAAAGGGATCAATATAGCACGTATGGCCAATGAACGTTCCAAAATCATTGGTGCTGCCATAACGGTTTGTGAAATCGACAATATAATCGAAGACACTCTCTTATCTTTATTAAAAAGAGAGATTCCTATTATTGACGAAATTGTCTTGGTTCAAACTAAGTAGTTACCTGCAATCGTATTTTCGCTGATTCAAAAAAGCATGGTATGCGATTAAATTCATAAAAGGCATTCGGAATTCTTTCCGAATGCCTTTTGTCAATAAACTGAAGCAATGGGGAATCGACTGTATAGTAGCTTTTTCCGCTGTAGGGCCCCTTTTATAACCTATTAATAACAACCAGTGTTCGCAGAAATAATGAGAGCACCACTTGAAGAATAAATACCTGCTTTGGCCAAAGCATTATACGGATTTAAATTCCATAATTGTGCAGTATATCAGGACGTCTGACCTTTCATGATCCAACCGTTACCACCGGAACTGGCACAACGTGTAAATGCTCTCTTTGTTGTGCCATTAAAACTATCCACCCAAACATTTGCATAATAATCATACGGAGCAGCCGAATAAAACTTTAAGTATCCCCAAGCCGTATGACAATACGCACTTCCTTTTAGCTGCACATAACCAATTTTCACACCGTTTTTATAAATATATTCTGTTTCATAGGTGATTGGACTTTTATTCACACAGCCTGTTGAATAGTTATGTAGTGAAGGAATAGTACTCCATTCCCATTAATGGAACGAATGCTGGCCATAGGCCTTTTTTCGATTTATTAATATATAAATTACATTGTTCTTATATTTTATTAATAATGCAAAGGTAGTATTTTAATTGGTAATTACCTAAAAATTATAAATTGAGGAGGATATTTGTCTATTTTCAAAATGATTACATAATGTATGGGGCTAAACGATAAATAGGAGGAATTGATTTTGAAAGCGAAAAATAAATTTGCTGCAATGTTGACAGTTGTAACGGTAGGAGTAACAACTTCTTTATCAAGTGTACAAGCATTCTCGGAATCTTCAAATTCAGAAAATAAGCGTAAACCGGAGCTCGTTTTTCCTGTAATCAGTGATGTACATATTGATGATGGATCAACTGCTGATATGAACAAGTTTAGAACAGCCATGGATCAATTAAACAAAGCTGCGCCTAAACAGGATGCTTTTGTGGTCGTTGGGGATTTAACGGACTATGGATACGCTACTGAATATGATAAGTTCTTCTCCATTTATAATGAGAAGAAACAAGCTGATGTCCAATCCATGTTTACAATGGGAAACCATGATTATTGGAATGGACTTTCCGTTGAAAAAGCACAAGATCGTTTTCTCGAGAAATCAGGAATGGATTCCCTTTACTATCATAAAAAAGTAAATGGATATGATTTTATTGCGTTAAGTCCCGAAAATGGTAATACGCATGGTTTATATTCTGTTAATCAAATTAACTGGCTAGGTGAAAAGTTAGCTGCAGCAGAAAAAGAGAATCCGGACCAACCAATCTTTGTTTTTCTTCATCAACACATTAAAGACACTGTATATGGAAGTGACTTGTGGGGGACTCAGGAAAACAAAGAACTTTTATATGATACGTTAAAGAAACATCCACAAGTTATTACATTTTCAGGCCATTCTCATTATCCACTTGAGGACCCGAGAACGATTCATCAAAAAGACTTTACGTCTGTTGGCACGTCTTCTGTGAGTTATTTGGAATTAGAACCGGGTAAACTTCAAGGGTTTCATCCAGAAGGATATCGGGATATTAGTCAAGGAATGATTGTAGAAGTATATAATAATGAAGTTATCATTAAAAAACGTGACTTTCATAAAGACGATTGGACAGGAAAACCATGGGTAATAAAAAATCCTTCTAAAAATAATAAATTTAAATATACAGACGACCGAGATCAGTTGTCACCGTCTTTTGCAGGTAAAGACAAGGCTTCGATTGTAAAAGAAAAATCGACACTAAGAAGTTTAAATGTGACATTTCCCCAGGCGAAAGATAATGTGCTCGTACATTCATATCACATAACGGCCAAAAACAAGGAATCAGGGGAGCTAGACGCAGATTTCACCGCATTTTCTGAATTCTATCTTGATCCTGTGCCAAAGAATTTAGAGTTCCCTGTAACCGGACTTAAGCCAGGAACAGATTATGAAATTAAGGTACAAGCACTGGATTCATTTAACAATAGCAGTAAAAAGGTGTTACTGGCTGATGGTCAGACAAAAGCGCTGGAAATGGTCTCTGTACAAGCTTCTCCATCATTGGTAACGACAGGTGAATCGACTACACTCCAAGTGAAGATGGAAAACTTTGGAAATGATGGTGTAAAAGGAAAAATTAAAGTTGATGCACCTGAAGGGTGGAGTGTGGAGCACAATGAACTTGAATATGAGCTTTCAGGATCTGAAGAAAAGAATTTGCCAATAAAAGCTATACCTAGTAAAGAAAGTTCCGGTTCTTCACAATTCACGATTACTGCTTACGAGGGAGGCCAAATAATTGGATCCAAGAATATAAATATATTCGTCAACATGATGCTTGGAGAAAGTTTTGACCAATTGGACTCTGCATTAAAGCCAGCAGTGAATGAAAACATTCCAAGTCCCATTCTAGGTTGGAGCCATACAGCTCCTAACGGCTGGTCGGTTACAAATAGCTCGAATATGCCAGCTGGTACAGAGGAGTGGCAAGGGTGGAGCTTCACAACAAAGGAATTTTGGACAAAAGCGGAAGACCAAGATCGTAGCAAATTTGAACTTGGACAAGGTGTTATATTAGTAGCGGATCCTGATGAATGGGATGATAACGGTTCACCAGCATCAAAAGGCTTTTTTGATAGTACATTAACTTCCCCTTCTGTAAAAGTTGAGGGTGCAAAAGATCTATACGTAGGATTTGCTTCTCACTATAAACAAGAAGGAACACAAACAGCTGAAGTAACTGCTGTCTTTGATAATGGGGAAAAGCAACAAGTTCTCGTTTATGACAATAAAGCAGCTTCGGATAATAAAAATGGACATGTTTTGAATAAGTATGAAGTTAAATCGATTAAGGTTCCTGAAGATGCATCTTCTATGAAATTACAATGGAGAATGCATAATGCGAAAAATAATTGGTTTTGGTTGATTGACGATATTAGATTGGATGACCAAATGATCATCTTGCCAAATTAATAAGAAGAACAGGTGAACTTTTCTTGAAATTTATAAAAAGCGGACTTTCCTTAAGGGGAAGTTCGCTTTTTTCTATGTCTTACAAACTCGGGACAAATAGTAAACTCATAAACCCTCATGATCTTTTCCGTGTGCTTGATAAAGGTTTCGCCTAATTAATTTCGTATTTTTAATGAAAATACTGAAGTGCATCTATATATAATTCTTGGATAATTTATAAATAATATCATTATTATAAAAGGTGTTAAAAAAATTTTAAAACAAAAAACAAGCTTAGCCGGGCCCCCGCTAGATGCTTGCGGCGGGGAAGCTTGATAAACAGTCGGCGAAAAGGCGCTGATTTCGGAAATCATCTGAAACTTTCATAAATTAAAAAACCACAGGTAAACTAAATAAAGACTTGGTTATACAGCATGATTTTTAATTGTTTAATACTGAAAACCCAATGGATTGAAGAAATATGGGTCACCCCTGCCTAATAATTGGCTATTCGATACCCCGATAGATGTTAGCGGCGGGGAGGTTTGACAGACAGTAGGCGGTAAGGAAGGCGGATTTTAGCATTTAGTTTTTCAAATAAAAAAATACAGATCTAAAATAGAATAGGATTTTTTCCAAGTATTTTAGAAAATTTTAAGATTTGTGTGATATCTTTTTTTAAGTTCTAAGAAAATTATTCATGGAAATGCAGGAACAGCAGATAAACGGTGAACTCTTCTAAAAGAGAAAACGAGAGATCGATACGGGGTGAAAAATATTTGTCAATTAAAATGAGGTTTCTGTTGTCCTATGTTGGCGTAATTCTTATTTCCATCACTTTATTTTTAGCAGCTGGATTTTTACTTATTTTTGCAATAACAGGTGATGTAAAATCAATAGAGCATCTATATAAAAACTCTTATCTCCAAAAACCTTTGACTGCAGCAGAAGAAAGTGTGTTTCTCGATTTAAAGCTCTTGGCAAAAAATAACCCTGAACAGCTTCTGAACGAAGAGCAGCTGAAGAAGCTTGAACATGGAGATATTGAGATTGTCGTTAGAAAAGTTAATGACATTGAGTATGCGTCCCCCGCACTTGATAAGCTAGGCTTGGTTCAATCACTTCCCATGTT
Organism: Peribacillus sp. FSL R5-0717; assembly: GCF_038002945.1. Classification (NCBI taxonomy): domain Bacteria; kingdom Bacillati; phylum Bacillota; class Bacilli; order Caryophanales; family Bacillaceae; genus Peribacillus; species Peribacillus sp. FSL R5-0717. The sequence goes on along the minus strand of NZ_JBBOOF010000003.1, from coordinate 91,774 downwards.
CGAAGAAACGAACATCAATACACGGGACACAATCAAAATGAAAGACTCTTTTTTCACTTATGTGAAGTTTGATTTTTATTTTTCGGATAAAAGTGAAGGAACCATTTTTGTCATGAGAAAGGCAAGTTCCTATGCCGAGCTGATTCGGGAGTCATTTCCCATTTTATTCGCCCTATTGTTATTACTGTTTGTAATGATTATTGGACTTTTAAATTATTTAGTTTCAAGAAGCATCATCAAACCTATCTCAATACTTAAAGAGGGAGCGGAGCGGATAAAATCAGGAGATTTAAACTTTGAAATCAAAGCGACTTCGAATGATGAAATCGGACAAATGAATAGGGAATTTGAGGAAATGAGAAAAAAGTTAAAAGAGTCCATAAACCTCCAGCTTCAGTATGAGGAAAATCGCAAAGAACTTCTTTCCAATATTTCTCATGATTTGAAGACACCCATCACTTCGATTATGGGTTATGTTGAGGGGATAAAAGACGGGGTAGCAAACACCCCGCAGAAAATGGATAAGTATTTATCGACGGTATACCTGAAAGCAAGGGATATGGATTCATTGATAGATGAATTGTTTTTATTTTCAAAGTTGGATTTAAAAAAGGAACTATTCACTTTTGAAACAGTCAGAATGGATAAATATTTGAAAGACTACGTAGAAGAGCTTCAACTGGATTTACTTCAACAAGGAATCCAAATTGAACTTCAACAGCTGTATAAACCGATATACGTGTCAGCGGATAGAGAGAAACTGAAACGCGTATTGGCCAACCTGATCAGCAATTGTGTAAAGTATATGAATAAAGATGAAAAACACATTTCCATTTCTCTGCATGAAGGACTATATGATGTAGTTGTACAAGTAACAGATAATGGTTATGGAATAGAATCTTCCGCTTTACCTTATATTTTTAACCGCTTTTATCGGGCTGAGCAATCTAGGAATTCCCTGACAGGTGGAAGTGGTTTAGGGCTTGCGATCGCAAAAAAAATTATCGACGAGCATGGAGGAGATATCTGGGCTACCAGTGAGATAGGAAAAGGTACAAGTGTTTTCTTTTCCATAAAGAAAGGTGAGGAAATGTGAAAAAGATATTACTTATTGAAGACGAAGTCAGTATTGCAGAACTACAAAGGGACTATTTGGAAATTAGTGATTTTAGTGTCGATATTCAACATACTGGTGATGCAGGTCTCCAACAGGCCCTTCAAGGAAATTATCATTTAATCATTTTGGACATCATGCTTCCGGGGTTAAATGGCTTTGAGATATGCAAACAAATACGTGCTGTAAAAAATATCCCAATTTTGCTTGTATCTGCGAAAAAGGAAGATATTGATAAAATTCGGGGGCTTGGACTAGGAGCGGATGATTATATTACAAAGCCCTTTAGTCCAAGTGAACTAGTTGCAAGAGTGAAAGCGCACTTAGCGCGTTATGAACGTTTATCAGGAAGTCACCCCAAATCTAATTCAATCTATGTTCATGGAATTTCAATAGATAAGTCAGCACGCAGGGTTCACATAAACGGGGAGGTGGTCCCGTTTACAACAAAGGAATTCGATACTTTAGTGTTTTTTGTCATGCATCCTAATCAAGTATTAAGTAAAGAGCAGCTCTATGAAAATATTTGGGGATTGGAATCGGCTGCGGATGTTTCGACTGTCACTGTCCATATCAGGAAACTACGTGAAAAAATTGAAAGAAATCCTGCACATCCTAAATTTTTGGAAACTGTTTGGGGAGCGGGGTATCGCTTTAATGTTTAAATAGTATATTTTATGACCCGTCACGAAGGTGACGGGATTTTTTTATAAAACCTTAAGAAACTTTATGAATAAGTTAATCATTTTTTAAGAAATTGTTTAGAGGGAGTTTAAGATTAAGCCCTAATATAATGGAGACGGATTGAGAAAAGAACTAAAAATAAAAGGGAGAAAAATAATCAAGCAACCTCAAACACATTTATAGCACAAGTCATTTTGGGTGCATCAAGATGACGGAAAATCCATTTGGGCGGATGAAAGGATGGTGTGTTTCATGTGGAGACGGCTAACGATTGTCATCGGATGCCTATTCATCCTTCAACGGTGTGCCTTAGATAGCGAAAGAGAGCCAAATAAACAGCAAAAGGAGTCAGGAAAGGGAATGAATGAATTACTGATTCAAGCAGTAGAACGAAAAGAAACAGAAAGAATAAGGAGTTTGATTGAGGAAGGTGCAGATATTAATACACAGGACTCGGCAGGGCGAACCGCCACTATGATTGCGACTTATAACAACGATGCAGAGTCTGCAAAAATCCTTATTGAAGCGGGTGCAGACGTCAACATTCAGGATGAAATGAAAAATAGCCCCTTCTTGTATGCCGGTGCTGATGGTTATCTTGATTTAGTTAAACTTACGATTGAAGCAGGTGCCGACCCATCCATAACAAACCGTTATGGAGGAACGGCTTTAATCCCTGCTTCGGAACATGGATATGTAGAGGTTATTAAAGAACTCCTAACTAAAACTGATATGGATGTGAATCATGTAAATGATCTCGGTTGGACAGCTTTGCTAGAAGCTATCATTTTGAATGATGGTGATGGAAAACAGCAGCGAACAGTGCAATTGTTAATAGATCATGGTGCAGGTGTCAACATTCCTGATAATAATAATGTAACCCCTTTACAACATGCCCGCGAAAAAGGATTTAAAGAGATTGAACAAATTTTATTAACAGCAGGAGCAAAATAACCAGATTGCGATACTTTCATTTTGTAATGTCAATTGCACCGCTACATAATTAAAATCACAATAAGATATGAGGAGACGAAAAAATGAACAAAAAAGCAAAAATTTCATCATCTATACTACTTGGATTAACATTGGCCCTAACAGGATGTAACACAAACGCACAAGACAGTCATAATGCACAGAAGCAGGAACAAACTGCCAAAGAAAGTAAACAAGAAAATAAGTTAACAGCAGGCCAGGAATTGACTAAAATTCTTAGTGGCACGAATTGGCAAGGTACAAAAGTTTATGATAAGAATAATAATGACTTAACAAAGGAAAATGCTAACTTTATTGGTCTCGCAAAATATAACGATGAAACATCCAGATATGAATTTTTTGATAAAAATACAAAAGAAAGTCGTGGGGATAAGGGAACTTTCTTTATTACCAATGGGAAGATGCGAGTGCTAATTTCAGAATCGATGGGTTACCAGGCCGTTGTTGAAATAACAGAACTGAATAAGGATATGTTTACTTATAAAAGAATGGGTAAAGATGCTAATGGTAATGACGTAGAGGTGTTTGTTGATCATATTCCTTATACGGAAACAGAACTTTCATTTACAGATCCAGACAAAAATTTGGAAACTTACACAGGGGACGTAGAAACAGATGTTGATGGAGATAAAATTTTATCAAGCACCCCATGGCAAGGAACAGTGGCATTGGATGAAAAGGGAAATGATGTATCAAGCTATAACTCGAATTATTTAGGTCTTGCAAAATATGATGATAAAACAAATAAGTATGAATTTTTTGATGCTAAAACCGGTGAAAGCCGTGGTGATTACGGCTATTACGATGTTGTTCACGGAAATAAGATAAGAGCACATGTTTCACTAGGGGAAAGTAAATATGGCGCAGTTCTTGAAATTACAGAGCTTAATGAAAATAAATTCACTTATAAACGAATCGGTAAAGATAAAGAGGGAAAAGATATAACGATAACAGTGGAACATATACCTTATGAAGGTGATTTGAAACTAAAATCAACTAAGTAAAATAGTAAGAAAGGGATTTTGCATGAATAGCAAAATCCCTTTCTTGATATAGTAATAGAGTGGTGATTAGAGATGTTTAAGCGTTAAACCGTTCAACAGATGTTTCCAGGTCATTAGCGAGCTTAACCATTGAGGAGGTGGAGAAGGAAATGTCCTCCATGGATTTGGCTTGTTGATCGGTTGATTGTGCCACTTGCTTTGAAGCCGCTGCCGTTTCCCTTGTCAACCCTGCAAAATCTTCTATCGAAGCATTGATTTCCTGAGAACTTGCTGCCAGCTGCTCTGTAATGGCTGATATTTCTTGAATCTGATCACTAACATGCTCAAAAGATTTTATAGTCTGTTTAAAAGTTTCTTTGTATTCAGCACAAATTTTGTCCCTTCTTCTACCTCATTAGTTCCAGTTTCCATCATTTTCACTGATTCATTTATGATGGATTTAAAATGAAGCAGGGACTCTTGAATATGGATTGCAGATTCCTTCGTGCCCACTGCCAATTTCCGTACCTCGTTCGATACCACCGCAAAACCTTTACCTTGTTCACCGGCTCTAGCAGCTTCAATTGCCGCATTTAGTGATAGCAGGTTTGTTTGGTCGGCAATTCCTGTAATTACATGTACAATATTCACAATCTCATTTGCTTGATCGTCCAAATTCTTTATTCTTGAACTTGTTTGCAGCATCACATCTTTTACTTGCAGAATTTGATTTGAGAGTTCATTTATATCCTTATTTCCATTGGACATCCTAGTTGAAACATGATTTGTCTGTTCGCTGACTTCAGAAGAAGCTTCGGCAATTCTTTGTATACCAATAGTCATTTCCTCGATGACCCTCGATGATTCTTCACTTCTGTGCAATTGTACTTCCGCAGCTCCTGCAACTTGCTGAATCCCATTAACGATATATTGTGTGGAAGTATCCATTTCTTTGATTTTATGCTCGATATCACTTGATGATTCCATTAGCTGGAATGATGAGCTTTTCATGGAATTGACGATCATAGTTGTATTGGTGATCATTTCTTCAAAGGATTTCACTAAAACCTTGATTTCGTCGTTTCCCTTAACCCTTGTGTTGCTAATCAGTTTATTGGCTGTTAATAAATCCCCATTTGAGATTTCCTTTGCAGCCAAGCTGACCTTGAGAAGCGGGCTTAACTTTTTAGTCAAGAACCATATTAGTGCACCCACCACGATCGCCATTAAGATTACAAGATTATTATCATCAGGGGCAGGATGCCACCCAGAACCTTGCTGGCCGTAGCATCGACTTTGCTGGCATCGATATCCACCCCTAGAATTCCAATGACCTCGTTACCATTCTTTATTGGAACGAAAACGGATAAATAGTCACCATATTCAGGATCATGAACGATGGAAGTAGTTGAAGCCTTTCCCTTCATGACGCTTTCTACATCCTGAAATGAAGTTGCAGTTGTGGGTGTTAAAATGGGAGATGCTTTATTATTTTCCTTACCCATTCCGTCTATAAGAATATGGACTTTTTCGCTATTTTCGTCAATTCCCAATGTATATACATATAATGCTCCAGTTTTTTGTCTATAATCGTCTAACTGCTCGCGTATCTCCCAATATGTAGAGGTTTCGGATTGATTACTTAAAAAATCAGCATAAGATGTTGGATTTATTCCTTGAGAGATGTTGCTTGCTATGTCTAAGCTGCTCATAGCGATTGTTTTCTCAACCGTATCATTTGTACTTTTATACATTAATAATAAACTTCCAATTAATGTAATGATCATGCCTGTTAAAAGAACAAAACCTATTTTCGTACTGAGTTTATTCATCTTTGTTTATTCCTTCCCGGTGTTATATATTTACCATGTTTTATATATCGGTAATAATTAAATTTATTTAATGAGTCCTTTTTAAAACCCTCGGGTGGAGTTTTTATCCTTCAGATTTCAATCTGTTGTAAGAGGGGTTCATATTGATTTTCCATCCTATAAATATTCTAATATAGAAAAAAACGACTTTTATCTTTCCCGTTTTGTTTCTAAAAATCTCAACTGTAAATATTAATTAGAGAAATGGAGAATTTGTTAAATTGTTAAATTGTTATAAAATTCAAAAAAATGGTTTGACATTAATAAAAATGGGAGCTTATAATCAACGTAAGATGTAAAATTCGAAAACTGAGTTTTATATTATAGAACAAATTAATCATTAATTTTATTAAGGTAATGGCTTAAAAAGTGAATCAACTTGTGAAACGTAATGAGAAGTGAAGTGTTTTTTCCTCACTCCGAATAAAACAAAAACCAAGTTTTATATTATAAAACGATTTGATTTTTGCTTATACAAGGGTGAGTAGAAGTTTTAAAGATCAGCCTTAAATGATAACGCTTACAAAAAAACGGGGAGGGTTTTTATTGAAAAAAAATAAGCTATTTGTATTTTCCACAAGCTTAACTCTTGCAATGACATTCCTTTTATCAGGATGTGGTGGAGGTGAGGGAGAAAAAACCAGTGGATCTGGAGTTGAAAAGAAAACTATAAAAGTGGCACATTATTTTGCTGAAAATCATCCTCAAAACATTGCTTTGAAAGAAAAGTTTAAAAAATTGGTTGAAAAGGAGAGTAATGGTGAACTAGAGGTTCGGATTTATGCGAACAGTACATTAGGTGCAGAAAAAGAATTTTATGACGGCGTTAGAAACGGAACGATCGAAATGGGCGTTCCAGGGCTAATTATGCAGTCGGACATTCCTAAAATGGGTGTTCCGGAATGGCCCTTCCTATTCAGGGATTACGATCATGTGAAGAAGGTATTGAATGGACCTATTGGAGAGGAATTGACAGAAGATCTTGATCCAAAGCATGGGGTGACACCGCTCGCATGGAGTGCTAACGGTTTTAGGATGTTTTCGAGTAATCGTCCAATTAAGAGTATGAAAGATTTTGATGGACTTCGACTTAGAATGCCGAACATCCCGAATTACATAAAATTAGGTGAATCATTGGGGGCAAACGTTAGCCCATTGCCTATTTCAGAAGTTTTTACCGCACTTGAACAAAAAGTTGTAGATGCTCAGGATAATCCCATAGCCACACTGAGATCCTCGGGGTGGAATGAAGTACAAAGTGATGTACTAGAATCCAAGCATATGTTCAGCCCCAATATTTACATTATCAATAGCAAATTCTATAAAGGGCTAACAAAAGAGCAACAAAAAATCATTCAAAAAGCAGCAAAGGAGTCGGCAGCATATGAGTTTGATTTGATGGAAAAAAGTTATGAAGATGACAAAGCATATCTTATGGATAATGGAATCAAATTCACAAAGCCTGACGAAGACTTTTCACAAAAAATGTTAAAAGCATCTCAACCTGTTTATGATGAAGTCTTTGAGAAAAATGACTGGGCGAAGGAGCTTGCCGGGAAAATACAAGCAGAATGAAGCAGGCGCTCTAGATAGGAAGGGGGAGATGTATAGGTGAATAAAATATCAAGAATCTTGGAAAATTCGTTAAACATTATTATGGCAATTGCTTTGGCAATAATGGTCGTACTCGTGTTTGGTAATGTAGTTCTTCGATATTTCTTTAATTCAGGTATTACCTGGTCAGAAGAAATGTCAAGGTATCTCTTTATTTGGTTGACGTTCCTTGGCGCCATCGGAGCATTCAAAAACAAAGAACACTTAGGTGTCGACATGGTCATCAAAAGGCTCCCGAATAAGTTGAAAAAAGTGGTGCTAGTTATTAGTGATTTGATGATGTTATTCGTTCTTATCCTGATCTTGGATGGCAGCTGGAAAATGACATTGATAAACATTGACAGTACTGCACCGGCCACTGGCATGCCACTGGCATTTGTGTATGGGACAGGTATTCTTGTGAGTGTGTCAATGGGCAGCATGATCATCTTCAATTTGTATCGGATTTTCTTCAATAAAATTAAAGACGAAGAATTGGTGATGATAAGTGAGTCAGAAGAGCTAATTTCTCTCCATACTGATGAATTTGCTTCAGATATTAGAATTGTCAAGGAGGAGAAACAGGGATGATAGGTGTATTTGTCGGATCTTTACTGGGAGCCATGGGACTAGGAATACCTATTGCCTTTGCCTTACTTGTGAGTAGTGTAGTGTTAATGTATTTCCTTGGCATTTTTGATAGTCAAATAATCGCACAAAATTTAATCAGTGGCGCTGATAACTTCCCTCTAATGGCCATACCGTTCTTTATGCTGGCAGGAGAGGCGATGAATAGGGGTGGATTATCACGGCGTATCGTTGAGATGGCAATGAACCTGGTTGGTCATATCAAGGGAGGGCTTGGCTATGTTGCGATCATTGCGAGTGTGTTGTTTGCAAGTTTATCAGGATCTGCTGTTGCCGATACAGCAGCGCTTGGGGCTATATTAATTCCAATGATGGTGAAGTCAGGGTATGATGTGAACCGGTCAAGTGGGCTAATTGCATCCGGTGGTATCATTGCCCCGATCATTCCGCCAAGTATTGGCTTTATCATTTTCGGTGTCGCAAGTGGAGTGTCCATTACAAAGCTGTTTATGGCAGGAATAGTTCCTGGTATATTACTAGCGGTTGGACTAACGGTTACCTGGGCCATTGTTGCACGAAAAGATAAAGTCGCCGTTAACCCTCGAGCTTCAACAAAAGAAATTCTTACTTCTCTTCGTCAAGGCGTTTGGGCTCTATTCCTGCCCGTCATCATCATTGGTGGATTGAAATTCGGTTTATTTACACCGACTGAAGCGGCAGTGGTGGCTGCAGTTTATGCAATATTTGTCGGTCTTGTAATCTATCGTGAAATGAAAGTGAAAGATTTGTATGAGGTCTTTGTACATGCAGGAAAAATGACGAGCGTTGTCATGTTTCTGGTCGCTGCAGCTCTCGTATCCTCCTGGCTGATAACTGTAGCGGATTTACCTGGTCAGGTGATTGGATTGCTGGAGCCATTTATGGATCATCCATTCCTTCTATTAATAATGATAAACCTATTGGTCATCGTAGTTGGAACTGCTATGGATATGACGCCGACAATCCTTATTCTAACACCTGTATTGATGCCGTTGGTGGTCGCTGCAGGTATTGACCCAGTTTACTTCGGTGTCCTGTTTATCCTGAATAACGCCATCGGTTTACTTACACCACCAGTCGGAACCGTGTTAAATGTCATGTGCGGCATAAGTAAGATCAGTATGGAAGATATCATGAAGGGGATTTGGCCTTTCTTGCTCGTGGAAGTAATTGTATTGATCTTGTTGATTTTGTTTCCTTCCTTAGTGCTGGTTCCTCTAGAATGGTTTACCTCCTAACGGAATTAAACAAGTATTTGGGTGTGTATGCTGGTATTCATCTTATTTTATAGGAGGAAAATGAAAATGAATAAGTTTTTCAAACGTTTGGCGCTTGGAGTTTTACTGCCATCATTACTACTATTAAGCGCTTGCGGAAGCGGACAAAATGAAAGCGCTTCAGCTGACGGTATTCAGAAAAGAACAATCAAAGCAGGGATCGGAAATAGTAAAATGCATCCACAAGGAAAAGGAATGGAGAAATTTAAAGAACTGGTTAAAGAAAAAAGCGGGGGGAAAATGAAAGTCCAAAACTTTTTTGATGCCACTCTCGGAGATGATCAGAAAATGACAGAAGCTCTTCAAGGCGGCTTACAGGAAGTAACTGTTCCTTCAACCTCACCACTTGTTGGCATGATTAAGGAATTTGGAATTTATGACTTCCCATTTGTCTTTAATAATGAAGAAGAAGCTTATACAGTACTTGATGGTGCAGTAGGAAAAAAACTTTTGGATAAATTACCGGAACATGATTTAGTAGGTTTGGGATACTGGGAAAATGGTTTCCGAAACTTAACCAACAGCAAACACCCTGTTAAAACGGCTGAAGATTTCAAAGGGCTTAAACTTCGTACCATGCAAAATGAAGTGCATTTAGATGCATTTTCAAAGTTAGGGGCGAATCCATCGCCGATGGCTTTCTCAGAAGTATTTACTGCACTGGAAACAGGCACTGTTGATGGTCAGGAGAATCCACTAGCAACAATTCAAACGCAAAAATATAATGAAGTGCAAGAATACTTAAGTCTTACAAATCATGTTTATACACCATTTGTATTCCTTGTAAGTAAAAAGTTCTGGGATGACCTATCAGAACAAGAACAAGAAATCATGAGTGAGGCCGCACAAGAGGCTGGAAAGTATCAACGGGAAGTTAACCAAAAAGAAAATGAAAAGGCACTTAATTATCTAAAAGAAGAAGGAATGAAAATCAATGAAGTAGAACCGGAAGAAATGGAAAAAATGAAGAAGGCCATCCAACCAGTGACGGACGAATATGCCAAGAAATTCGGACCAGATCTTGTAGAGGAAATGATGAGCGAAGTTGAAAAAGTACGCGGTAAATAATCCAAAATTGTTTGGAGGAAAGAAAATGGATATTATCTCTGAACTTTTACGTGAAATCCAATTACCGAAAATGGTACAAGTGAGGCAGAAATTTCGTACAACTCAAATCGCTGATGTAGCTGGTGAGGTGAAGAAGGCGATAAAAGAAGCAGGTGTCTTATCAAGAATAAATGAAGAAGACAGGGTGGCAATTGCAGTAGGAAGCAGAGGGGTAGCGGACCTTCCTACACTAGTAAGAGAAACGGTGGCTGCCGTTAAGGAGGCGGGAGGTAATCCTTTCATCGTACCTGCAATGGGAAGCCATGGTGGTGCCACGGCGGAAGGGCAAATCGATGTGTTGCTTCAGCTGGGTATTTCAGAAGAAGCGGTTGGAGCGCCTATCAGGTCATCGATGGAAGTTATTAAACTGGATGAGTTGCCAAATGGCCTCCCTGTCTATATTGATAAACTTGCTTACGAATCCGATAAAATCATAGTCATTAATCGGATAAAACCACATACAGCATTTCGCGGACCGGTTGAAAGCGGACTTATGAAAATGATAACTATCGGTTTAGGAAAGCAAAAGGGAGCCGAAGCTGCACATGCATACAGCTTTAAGTATATGGCGGAACATGTCCCTGAAATGGCTAAGGTTTCCTTGTCAAAAGCTCCTATCATATTTGGTCTTGCGTCGATTGAAAACGCTTATGATAAACCGGCGAAAATCGTCGCAGTCCCAGCGGAGGATCTGGAGGTAGTGGAACCGGGACTGTTGCTTGAAGCAAAATCATTGATGCCGAAAATACATTTCGATTCGATGGATGTACTTATTGTAAATGAACTCGGAAAGGACATTTCGGGGGATGGAATGGACCCGAACATAACGGGTAATTTCGCCACACCATATGCTACCGGGGGGCCAGACGTTAAACGGACCGTTGTACTTGGACTTACTGAAAAAACTCACGGTAATGCGAATGGCATTGGCATGGCAGATATGACGACAAAAGCCGTCATGAATGAAATAAAATGGGAAAAAGGGTATGCCAATGCACTCACCAGCACAGTCACAGATGTAGTAAAGCTCCCGATGTTTTTGGATACGCAGGAATTGGCTGTAAAAGCTGCCATCAAAACATGCAATGCCTTCGATTTGAATAAAGTGAGAATCGTAAGAATTAAAAACACGCTTGAAATCGGTGAAATTTGGATTTCTGAAAGCATGATGGAAGAAGCTTTAAAGAATGAAGATATAGAGATCTTGTCAGACCCAGAAGACTTGGCACTGGACTAAAAATCTTCTTTACTATTTTCATAGAACGAAAGAATTGATTTGAACTCAGAAAAGGAGTGCTGAAATGACACAGCTATATCCACTAATTGATAACGAAATAAACCCTTACCGCGATAATGTACAGGGAAAAGCAAATGAACCTATTACGGTTGCAGGTCTGTTGGACCGTTCGAAGCTGACGCTAGGCACCACATATGAAGGGGGGAAGCCTGATTGGACGCTTGAAGAAATTTTTATGCGGCTCGAGAGGAATGCCCCGCGTATCGCAATAATCGGTGGTTCGTCCGATCATCCGGCCCATATAATGGATTACCAAACGTCAGCACGAGCAGCAATCCGCATTTGGCAAAACGGCGGCGTGCCGTTTCATTTCTCGACACCGGTAATGTGTGATGGCACTGCACAAAACAATCAAGGAATGAGTTACTCTCTCCAGAGCCGAAACGCGGTTGCACAAATGGTTGTCAACCAACTGGAAGCTCACAGTTATCATGGTGCATTCGTCATTCAAGGGTGTGATAAGCAGCCTCTTGGTGTTGTAAGTGCACTCGCCCATGTTGATCGTGTTCGCCGAAACCGTGGTGAAGCACCCTTTTTCGCAACATTCGCACCTGCTCACGTATTGGAAGGCGGTTCGATTCCAGCTGACGTAATTGAAGAATTGGAAACTCTGGCGAAAAATGCGGAAAGCAAAGGAGTAGCCGATGTAGCCGTAGATTTACGAGATACGATGGCATATATATTGCAATGTTCATCGAATACTGCTTTCCAGGGCGTGTTTGAACGGGCCTATGAACGAGGAATATTGACGAAGGAACAGCATAAATACTTTGAAATGAGACTTGCTGTCGCAACATGTGACGGGCAGGGAGGTGTATGTGCCTTTAATGGTACGGGGAATAGTTCACGTCATTTAGTGGCAGGCATGGGTCTCGTACATCCAGCAGTGGAGCTGTTGACCGATCCACCAACACAACGCCAGATTAACTCGGTGCTTGATAGCTTTGCCGGCATGATAAACGAAGAGCGCTACGGCGTGGCCAACATTGTCGCTGCGAACATAAAAAATGCAATCCGTATACACAGCGCATCGGGTGGTTCTACTAACTTAATGATGCATATTGTCGCAGGCATGCTTTATGCAGGATTCAAATTCAGTTTATGGGACCTTGACCGCATTCATCATTCACATCCAATTCCTGACTTATTTGATTACAGTTTGACAGAAGGAAGGGACATTTATTCACTTGCGATGCAGTGTTGCAGCGGGAAAAGCAGAGGAATGGAAACACTTTTTCATGAACTTATTGAGAATGGTGTACCAATGGATCAGGATGCGCCGACTGTCGCAGCAAAAACTTGGAAAGAACGTCTTTCGATCACAAATAGCCTAAAAGCAGTTAATGTTAAGAAAAATCAGGTCATTTTATCCAATCCACGACGTGGATTCAGCGGTGTTGATGTATTAAAAGGAAACTTCTTTGAAAGCGCCGTTGTAAAAATCAGCGGAATGCCGACACCACAGCTTGACCAATTCGACGATAAGCTTGCATTTGTCCTTTATTACGAAAATGAAGATGATGCAAATAAAAGCCTGCTCGATTCAAATCTGCTTTCAAAAATAAAAGAGCAAAAGCTTTTCGAACATAATCTATTGCTAGAATCTCTTAAATACAACAATGAGTCGGAATGGTCTCTTCTAAAAACCGCTACCTATGGGGAATTATTTGACAGGATGGTTGAAGCCGGCACATTGAAAATTGCGGTTATTATCTCAGGGCAGGGGCCAGTGGCATTCGGAATGCCGGAAATGTTTACACCAATGCAACACATCAATGCAAATCGTGTTATGAAAAAAATCGCTACAATCATTAGCGACGGCCGCTATTCAGGAGTCACATATGGAGCTGCCATAGGGCATATGACACCGGAAGCGTATGAAGGTGGCGGCATAGGTTTACTTAAATCAGGGGATGTAATTCACCTTCAGCTTCGTGATCGACGAATTGATTTTGTAGATTCTACTAAACTTCATTCTGGAAAGGTTATTCATGATTTTGCGGATCATTTTAAAGAAGAAAGACAATCATTGGCAGCTGAACGCAAGCAGCGGATGAAAGTTAGACAGAAAATGGTTGCGGCAAGCAACAGGATGTTTGGGCATACAGATGCAGCAAATGGTGTTGTTCCAATCGCTGTCATTGAGGATGCGGTACTTGATTATGAACAAGATATTATAATCCATGAAAAAAAAGTAGAAATAAAGTGAGGTATGCTCGTCATAAATCCGATAAGATAAAGGTAGACAGAATGAAAAGGAGTGAGGAACGATGCCTATCATCCAATCGGTGGAGCGTGCCTTGAAAATATTGGATTTATTTGATGAGCGTGAGCGTGAACTAACTATCACAGAGATAAGTAAGAGAATGAATTTACATAAAAGTACGGTTCATTCACTATTAAAAACCTTACAGGAGCATCACTATATTTCACAAGGCGAAGAAAATGGAAAATACTCGCTAGGATTAAAGCTATTGGAGAGGGGAAGCGTTGTTGTGACCCATCTCGATTTGCGCAATGTAGCAAGAAAACATCTTGAAGGGCTTTCAGCAACAACGAATTTGACGCTGCACCTTGTCATATTGGACGGGCAGGAAGGTGTCTATGTCGATAAAGTTGAAGGTACTGGGGTAACGGTCCTGTATTCCCGTATTGGCCGTCGTGTTCCGATTCATACAAGTGCAGTTGGCAAATCTCTTGTTGCAACCAAAACGGATAGTGAACTGGATTTGCTCTTGGACGGCTATGATTATACGGGACCGACAGAAAAATCGATTAGATCCAAGGAACAGTTTTTAGCCGAAATCGAAAAAGCACGCATTAATGGTTATTCAATGGATAATGAAGAAAATGAACCGGGCATTTTCTGTCTTGCCGTACCGATAAGAGATTATTCAGGAAAGGTAATCGCTGCAATGAGTGTATCGATGCCTGCTTCGAAAGTAAACGAAGAAACACATGAGTATTATGTACGTCTCTTAAAGGAATGCAGCAGTAAAATTTCGCAGGAGCTCGGTTATGAATATCAAAAAATATAAAAAAAGGTTTGCCCTAAGGAGGAACTAGCAAATGAGAATTATTCGCTATGTACATGAAAACAAAAAACAACTTGCTGCCGTGACAAACGAAAACAATGTGGTGGACCTTCCATTTACTGATTTTATGTCGTTGATTACAACGGCACGCCATGAAAACAGAACGCCGTTTGATATTGTAAAACAAATTGTCGCTGAAGGGAAAAAACTGCCATTGGAAGGTCTTCAATTAACAACGCCTATCGACGCACCGGAAGTATGGGCATCTGGCGTTACGTATAAAAAAAGCAAGGAAGCACGCAACTACGAAGCTACGCAAGGAAAGCTGGACCGCCAAACTTACTATGACAAAGTTTATGATGCAGAGCGTCCTGAGATTTTCTTTAAATCAACTGCAGCAAGAACTGTAGGACCGAATGACCCGGTATATTTGCGTTCAGATTCAAAATGGCAAATTCCGGAGCCGGAGCTTGGTCTTGTCATCGATAAAAAGGGAACGGTGCTCGGATATATCGCAGGTAATGACATGAGCTGCCGTGATATTGAAGGTGAAAACCCGCTTTATCTCCCACAGGCAAAAGTATGGAAAAACTCTTGTTCCATTGGACCGGCCATCTTGTTAAAAGAGGCTGTTCCAGATCCATACGAGCTTAAAATCATGTGCCGGATTTTTCGAAATGAAGAAAAAGTATTTGAAGGTGAAGCGAAAGTAAACCAACTGAAACGAAAATTGGAAGAGCTCGTCGACTATTTAGTCTTAGATAATACTGTATTTGACGGATCCGTTTTACTTACAGGTACTTGCGTGGTTCCGCCAAATGAATTTACATTGAAAGGCGATGACCGGATTGAAATCGAAATACCAGGGATAGGGGTATTAAACAACCCGGTTATCCAAAGTAAAGCAGTTCAAACCATTTAAGGGGTGACAAAATGAGCGAGTATAAAACACTTTACTTAAGTAGGGAAGATAGTGTAGCTGTCGCTTTATCCGAAATCCCTGCAAACACATCAGTAGTTGTGAAGTCAGACCTTGAAGAACTTGTCGTACCCATTCTTGAACCGATCCGTTTTGGACATAAGTTCGCAGTCAAGGCCATCAACCAAGGAGAAGACATAATTAAATATGGGGAAGTCATAGGTGCAGCCTCAGCTTCTATTCCCGCTGGTGCACATGTTCATGTACACAATTTAGAAGGCAAAAGAGGAAGGGGTGACAAAATTGCTGAATGAAAAAATGCAGTTTTGGGGCTACCGCCGTCCGGATGGCCGCGTCGGTGTACGGAATCATGTACTGATTTTGCCAACGATAACATGTGCAACTCAAACAGCTCAGCGCGTCACAGAATTGGTGAGTGGGACCGTCACATTCATTCATCAGCATGGCTGTGCGCAAGTGGGCACTGATTATGATCAAACGGCCCGAACCTATGCGGGAATGGGCATGAATCCAAATGTATATGGTGTCATAGTACTCGGACTTGGCTGTGAAACACATCAGGCGCACCGTATTGGGGATGAAATTGCCAAATG
Organism: Peribacillus sp. FSL R5-0717; assembly: GCF_038002945.1. Taxonomy (NCBI): domain Bacteria; kingdom Bacillati; phylum Bacillota; class Bacilli; order Caryophanales; family Bacillaceae; genus Peribacillus; species Peribacillus sp. FSL R5-0717. The sequence continues at coordinate 75,660 of NZ_JBBOOF010000003.1, read as the reverse complement.
CGGTAAACCAGTGAAAACTGTATCGATCCAGGATCATGGAGGCACTCTTCAAACCATTGCCGAAGTATCTAAAATCGCAGTCAAAATGGTCCAGGATGCCTCGATGGTGCAACGGGAATTATGTGATTTTAGCGAGCTGATTGTCGGCACAGAATGCGGTGGGTCGGATGCATGCTCCGGCTTATCGGCGAACCCGGCAGTCGGACGTACTAGCGATTTGGTAGTTCAGCAAGGGGGAACCGCAATATTAGCGGAAACGACTGAACTCATCGGTGCAGAGCATTTGATCGCAAACAGGGCGGCAAATGACCAGGTAGCAAAAAAAGCGTATGCGGTTATTAAAATGATGGAAGACCGCTCGATTCAAATGGGCGTAGACATCCGCACCGGAAATCCAAGTCCGGGAAACATTGAGGGAGGTCTCAGCTCACTAGAAGAAAAATCCCTGGGGGCAGCGACAAAATCAGGTACAACCAGATTGGAAGAAGTCATTGATTATGCCCAGGTACCCACAAAAAAAGGACTTGTATGGATGGATACGCCTGGCCATGACATTGAGCAATTGACGGGAATGGTCGCAGGCGGTGCCCAAATCGTTCTCTTTACAAGTGGAAGAGGCACGCCGACTGGTTCTCCTATTTCACCCGTCATAAAAATCTCGACTAATACACCAATGTTTGACAGGATGAATGAAAATATGGATTTAAATGCTGGTACGATCGTTGATGGTTTAGAAACCGTTGATGAAGTGGGCAGGCGCATCATGGAAGAAATTCAACATGTTTCTAACGGGAAACTAACAAAAGCGGAGATATTAAAGCAGCATGACTTTGGTATTTGGAGAATTGGACCGACATTCTAAAACGTAAAAGGAGCTAAAGACTATGATATCAACTACATTTGTAACGAAAACATATAAAAATTTCATTAATAATGAGTGGGTGAATGCATCTTCTGGAAATACAATCCAAAGTATTAATCCTGCAGACAAAGAGCCGGTTGGCTACGTACAAAGCTCAACCGAAGAAGACTTGAATAAAGCTGTAGCCGCAGCGCATAAGGCAAAAAGGGATTGGCGCAGGCTCGGGCAATCTGCACGTGGGCAAATCCTTTTCAAAACGGCCAATATATTGGAAGAAAATCTAGATGAAATTGCCGAAACCATGACTCGCGAAATGGGTAAAACGTTACCTGAAGCAAGGGGTGAAACGGCACGGGGTGTTGCAATCCTGCGTTACTATGCTGGGGAAGGAATGCGGAAAGACGGCGATGTAATACCATCATCCGATAAAGATGCCCTAATGTTCACGAAACGCAGCCCACTAGGTGTTGTCGGGATAATCACGCCATGGAACTTCCCGGTAGCAATTCCCATCTGGAAAATGGCTCCTGCTCTTGTATATGGCAACTCAATCGTATGGAAACCGGCTACGGAGGGAGCCGTTACTGCAGCGAAAGTCATGGAATGCTTCACAAAAGCAGGCTTCCCGGAGGGCGTAATGAACTTCATTACCGGTAAGGGGTCGATCATCGGTCAAGGACTCATCGATCATCCGCTTTTAAATGCGATCACATTTACCGGTTCTGAATGTGTCGGTCAGAGCGTCGCAAAATCAGCTTCCGCCCGCGGCATAAAATATCAGCTTGAAATGGGTGGCAAGAATCCAGTCATCGTAACGAAAGATGCAAACATCGACCAAGCTGTCGAGGCGGTCATCAGCGGTGGATTTCGTTCTTCCGGCCAAAAATGCACAGCTTCAAGCCGTGTTGTCGTTGAATCGTCAGTCTATGATGAATTCAAACAAAAACTGGTAAAGGCAGCAGCGAAAATTACAGTGGGCAACGGTCTTCAAGAGGGTATTTGGATGGGCCCATGTGCAAGTGAAAGCCAGTTCAAAACGGTGACAGAGTACATTGAAAAAGGCAAGCAGGAGGGAGCAAAACTCATACATGGCGGGGAGATATTAACTGGCGGAGACTATGATAGGGGCTTTTTCATCACACCAGCGATTTTTGAAGACGTGACGTCCGAAATGGAGATTGCACAGGCAGAAATTTTTGGACCAGTTATCGCGCTTATGAAAGCAACCGATTTGGTCGAAGCGATTGACTTGGCAAATAATACGAAGTACGGATTGAGTGCATCAATCTTCACATCAAATATTAGTTCAATTTTGGAATTCATCGATGAAATTGAAGCAGGTCTTGTCCGCATTAACGCAGAAAGCGCGGGCGTAGAGCTGCAAGCCCCGTTCGGAGGCATGAAGGCATCAAGCACGGGTTCGCGAGAGCAAGGTGAAGCGGCGAAAGAATTTTATACAGCCATAAAAACGGTTTTTATTAAAGGTTCTTAACAATTCAAGGGAGGTTTCCATTTTTGAAAAACTCTCTTTCTTCAAAAAAACATTGCGAGGTGCTTGATGAAAATCATAAAAATTTCTTTATACAAAGTTCCGCCCCGCTGGCTGTTTTTAAAAATCGATACGGATGAAGGCATTTCCGGATGGGGAGAGCCTGTCGTGGAAGGCCGTGCTGAAACTGTTAAAGCAGCAGTTAACGAACTGACTGATTATTTGATCGGGAGAAATCCGAACGACATTGAAGATATCTGGCAAACGCTTTATAGAGGTGGATTTTACCGAGGGGGCCCCATTTTAATGAGCGCCATTTCCGGAATTGAGCAGGCACTATGGGATATAAAAGGAAAATACTTCGATATTCCTGTATACCAAATGCTCGGCGGCAAAGCACGTCAAAAAATTAAAGTTTACTCATGGGTCGGAGGAGATAGACCGGTGGATGTAGTAGCTGCCGCACTAGGAAAACAGAAAGAAGGCTTCCTTGCAGTCAAAATGAACGCATCAGAAGAAATGAATTATATAGATAGCTTTTCAAAAGTAGAAGCGGTCATCGAACGGGTTGCTTCAATCAGGGAAGCGGTTGGCAAAGACTTTGGCATCGGTGTGGATTTTCATGGGAGGATTCATAAAACGATGGCAAAAGCAATTGTAAAAGAACTAGAACCTTACCGTCCCATGTTCATTGAAGAACCGGTGCTCCCGGAAAACAATGAAGCACTTCGTGAGATTGCCTGGCATACCACATGTCCGATTGCGACGGGAGAAAGGATGTATACGCGGTGGGGCTTTAAGCAGCTACTTCAAGATGGTTATGTCGATATAATTCAGCCAGATCTATCTCATACAGGTGGTATTTTAGAAGGGAAAAAAATTGCTGCCATGGCAGAAGCGTATGATGTAGCCATTGCGCCGCACTGCCCGCTCGGTCCGATGACACTCGCTTCATCCATTCATTTGGACGCAACGACGCCGAATTTCATTATTCAAGAGCAAAGCCTTGGTATTCATTACAACGAAGGCATGGACATTCTCGATTATATGAAAAATCCAGAATTATTCGACTATGAAGATGGTTATGTGAACATTCCGGATAAACCGGGCCTTGGTGTGGAAATCGATGAGGAAAAAGTGATGCAGGCAGCAGAGACCGGACATGATTGGAAAAACCCAATTTGGCGTAATGAAGACGGGAGTATCGCTGAATGGTAATAAAAGGAGGGAAAACAATGAACTTTCATGGCATCATTCCACCGGTAGTCACCTTATTTGATGAAACGGGGAACTTGGATTTGGAGTTGAACAGAAGGTATATCGACCTATTAATCTCACGGAATATTGACGGTATTTTGTTGATGGGCAGTTCAGGTGAGTTCTCCTCACTTACGACTGAAGAAAGGAAATTATATGTACGCGAAATGTTAAAGTACATTAACGGAAGAGTGCCTGTTATGGTCGGAGTCGGGCATACCGCATTAAAAGAGGTGCAAGAACTGACTTCATATGCAGAAGAGCATGGAGCGAACGGCATTCTCGTAGTCAATCCATATTACTGGAAGCTGTCTGACGAGCAATTATACCGACATTTTTCCAGCGTGGCGAACCATACTAATCTGCAAGTTTTCATTTATAATATCCCGCTCTTGACAGGTCAAAACTTATCCATCGAGCTGATTAAAAAATTAGCCGAAGATCAATCAAACATAGCAGGTATTAAAGAGACGGTCAGTGATTTCGGCCACCTTCGTCAAGTGCTGGCGGAAGTGAAGAAAGTTCGCAGTGATTTCAAAGTCTTCTCCGCTTTTGACGAGCATTTGCTTCCGGCCCAAATGATTGGTGCAGATGGAAGCATAAATGGAAGCGCTGTCTTTGCACCGGAAATTTCCGTTGATTTATATCAATCATTTCATAAAGGAGATTTTGAAAGAGCACAGAAAAATCATCAAGTGATTTCAACACTGATGGATGTGTACAATTACGGTCCGACATTTTTTACAGCTATGAAGGAAGCTGTTCATCAGCGCTGGTTTGACGTTGCTGCTGGTCACCGTGCCCCATGCGATGTATACCCTGCTGATTTAAGTGACAAAGTAGCTGCTCTCTTAAAAAATATTGATATGAAAGAAGGCGTCCAAAAATGAAAGAATCACGCGACTTACTCGAAACGTTAGGCTACCCATCAACTGATCTTAAAGAACTTCCAACATCAACGAAAACATTTCCGGACGGTGCTCAATACCGCATTGAACTGCCAAGTGTAGAAGGTCCAGCGGCCCTAAAAGAAACATTGAAAGAAATTGACCGACTCGGTTTGACTATTCACCGGATATCCCAGGGCAGCGGCATCATGCTTCAAACGGATGAAGAAATTAAAGAAATGTGTGAAATGACAGCAGAGCGCGGCATGGAGCTCAGTTTGTTTGTCGGTCCCAGGGGTTCTTGGGATGTCAGTGCGGGACCGCTTACGCCAGGAGGTAAATCTCAGGGAATCCGCCATGAAGGATCGGACCAGCTTGTTTATGCCATGGAAGACTTGAAAAGAGGAGCTGCACTTGGTCTTCGCGGTGCGTTAGTTGCGGATGAAGGACTCCTACTTTTAACGAAAGAAATGAAAAAATACGGACAGCTTCCGGAAGACTTTGTTGTTAAAGTATCGGTTCAAATGGGTTCAGCCAATCCAGTATCCGTTAAATTAATGGAAGACATCGGAGCGGATACCTACAACGTGCCACCTGCATTAACGCTGTCCAAACTTGCAGCGATCCGACAATCAATAAACATTCCCATTGATTTATATGTTGAAGTTCCTGATACTTTTGGAGGCTTTCTTCGCTATTATGAAATACCGGAAATTATCCGTGTATTGGCGCCTGTATACATTAAATTTGGTCTGCGTAATCACCCTGATGTATACCCTTCAGGGAAGCAATGGGAAAATACGAACATCTCACTTGCTCAAGAACGTGTACGCCGTGCTGCAATTGGTATTCAAATGATCGAACGATACTATCCTGAAGCAAAAACATCGAAACTTGGTGCAGAAGGGCTCGGTATTGCAAAAATTGAAAAGGCAGCAGCGAAATAGATGTCTGGTCTTACTATAAAGGAGTGGAGCCCGAATGACCTTTAAAATATTATTAACGGATTACGAATTTGAACATTTGAAATATGAAGAAGAGATTTTTCAAGAAAGCGGTCTGGATATCAATTTCATCAAAGCGCAATGCAAAACTGAAGAGGAAGTAATGGAGCATGCAAAAGAAGTGGATGCAATTTTAAATCAATATGCTCCTATCTCAAGACGAGTCATCGAGTCGCTCGAAAACACGAAAATCATTTCCCGCTATGGTGTTGGCGTCAATACAATTGATCTCGATGCCGCTAAGGAAAAGGGGATTACTGTCGCCAATGTACCGGATTATGGCATGGAAGAAGTATCGAATCATGCATTGGCACTTTTACTTTCTTCGGCGCGGAAAGTGACTCTGTTAAACAAGGAAGTGAAAAAAGGTAACTGGGACTTTAAAGTGTGTGTCCCGATTCATCGCTTTGACAAGCAAACTGTTGGGGTTCTTGGCTTTGGACGGATTCCGCGCCGTTTCATTGAAAAGGTGAAACCGCTCGGCTTTAAAACCGCTGCTTACGATCCTTTCGTATCGGCTGCAGACATGGCTGCTGTCGGGGTTCAAAAAATGGATCTCGACGAAATTATAGGCGAAGCCGATTATTTGTCGATCCATGTGCCCTTAATTGATGATACATACCACCTGATCAATGAGGAGCGCCTTAAACAGATGAAGAGTAACGCGGTCATCATTAACACGGCACGCGGACCGATAATCGATGAAAAAGCACTTTCCAATGCACTTGAAAAAGGGATCATTGCAGGTGCTGCACTTGATGTGACAGAAAATGAGCCGGTCAGCATCGATAGCCCGCTACTCACAATGGACAATGTCATCATTACTCCTCACAGCGCCTGGTATTCTGAGGAAGCGATGGTTGAACTTCGTCAAAAAGCAGCAAGAAATATCGTTCAGGTCTTAAAAGGGGAAAAAACACCATACGCATTAACCTAAGAAAGGGGAAAAAAATGAAAATAGCGACTTTTTCCGTGCAATCCGAACGGCACATCGGTCTAGTTCAAGATGATCAAATTATTAGCTTAACGGCTCTCGGTCCAGAAGAATTTCCTGCTTGCATGAAAAAATTTATAGAACGAGGCAGCGAGTTGCGCACACGTGCTGAACACTTAATCGAGCAACGGATAAATGAGGATGCAATATTCAAAACGTCAGAAGTGAAGATCCTGCCGCCAATCGCAAAGCCGGATAAAATCATTTGCGTAGGACTTAACTATTTTGATCATTGCAAGGAAACCGGGATGGAGCCTCCTGAATCACCGGTCATTTTTTCAAAATATGCTAATGCCATTGCCGGACATAATGATGCGATTGAAATCCCGATTAATTCAACCGAGGTCGACTTTGAAGCAGAGCTTGCTTTTGTCATTGGAAAAGAAGCGAAACGTGTGTCAGAAGAAGAGGCGGATGAATACGTCTTTGGCTACACGATTATGAATGATATCAGCGCCCGAAATTTGCAATTTCAGGACGGGCAGTGGTCAAGAGGCAAATCGGCGGACACATTTGCTCCATTTGGTCCTGTTGTCGTGACAAAAGATGAAGTGGGTGACCCCCACAATCTAGCGATTTCGCTTGAATTAAACGGTGAAATTATGCAGGATTCAAATACAAGCAACCTAATTTTTACGGTTCCGAAAATCGTTTCATTTTTATCACAGTCCATGACACTAATGCCAGGTGATTTGATTGCAACTGGCACGCCACCAGGCGTTGGAATGGGAAGGAATCCGAAAATCTGGTTGAAAAACGGTGACCGGATGAACGTCAGCATTGAGAAGATCGGTACGCTTTCTAATCACGTAATAGCATGACAAGAGAAAGAAGATGATGACATGGATGTTGTAACCATCGGAGAAACGATGACAGTGTTTACCCCGAATGAAGAAGGACCGCTTCGCCACGCCAGATCTTTTTCGATGAAGTTTGGCGGTGCTGAATCCAATGTCGCGATCGGGTTAAGCCGACTCGGTCATAGCTCACGCTGGATTAGCCGTCTCGGTGAGGATGAATTTGGCGATGCCATGCAATTGTTCATTCGCGGAGAAGGCGTTGATGTCTCTTATGTAACGAGAGACCCTGATGCGCCTACCGGAGTCTTTTTTAAAGAATTCAGACGGCTGAATGATACTCGAGTTTATTATTACCGGAAAGATTCGGCAGCTAGTAAAATGACGGCTGAATTACTATCTGATCTTGCCATCCAAGACGCCGCTTATCTCCATATTACCGGGATTACTCCTGCACTAGGGAATTCGTGTCAGTCGCTCTTGGATAAAGCGATCCGCATTGCTAAAAAAACCGAAACAAAAATCGTCTTTGATCCGAATATTCGCTTGAAAATATGGGGTGATGAAAATGAAGCACGTCACTTCATAACGAAGTACGCCTCGGAAAGTGACATCGTCATGCCTGGGGTGGCCGAAGCCGAATTTTTATTCGGTTCCCATACTCCGGAGAAATTTGCCGATCATTTTCATGAACTCGGAGTCGAAACAGTTTTGCTGAAATTGGGCAAAGAAGGCTCTTTAATTTCCGCCCCGTCTGTACCGAAAACATACGTTCCTGGATTTTATGTGGAACGGGTCGTTGATCCGATCGGTGCTGGGGATGCTTTTGCATCCGGTGTACTTTCCGGACTGCTTGATGGACTGCCGCTAGATGAAGCTGCAAGGCGTGGAAATGCCATGGGAGCAATGGCAACGATGGTAAATGGCGATGTGGAGGGTTTGCCGGACCGTGCCGACCTTGCTTTGTTCATGAGTGGCGGCGCTGATGATGTGAAGAGGTAGAAAGGTGGAAAAAATGACTAAACTTGAAGAGCTTAAACATGGGAAGCTGGTCGGCGTCATCCGCGGTGCACGCCCCAATCAAATTATACCAATCGCCCGGGCCCTGAAAGAGGGCGGCATCCGAACGCTAGAAATAACAGTGGAAACTCCCAAAGTGTGCCATTTGATTGAAAGAGTGAAAGAGGAGTTCGGTGATGATATCATAGCGGGTGCCGGTACAGTATTGGATCCTGAAACGGCCCGTGCGGTCATCATGGCAGGGGCTGAATTTATCTTTTCTCCAACTGTCAATGTCAAAACGATTAAACTGGCGAAGCGCTATGGCGTTATTAGCATCCCAGGTGCGCTCACACCAACCGAAATATTGACTGCTTATGAGCATGGAGCTGACATTATCAAAGTTTTCCCGGCAGATGCATTGGGTGTTAGCTACTTTAAAAATCTTAAAGGACCGCTTCCTCATATTCCCCTTATGCCAACTGGCGGTGTCAACCTTGACAACCTCGCGTCATTTTTTAAGGCAGGGGCCATCGCGGCGGGAGTAGGCGGTTCATTGATCAATCCTGCGAAATTGATTACAGGTGAAGATTACACCAGGCTGACAGAAACGGCAAAAAAATTCTCGGCTATCGTACAAAAAAGCTAAAGCCGTCCAGCGCTTATATGAATATCATTTCAATAAGCGCTGGGAATGAAAGTACGACTGCTTTATTTCATCCTTTTCAATTTTTTTGTAGTTCATCAAGGGTGTGATAATGCTGGTGTGCAGTGGGTAAATTCAGATAAATCAGAAAGGGGAAAAGTGATATGTTACTAGAAAAGTACAGAACTCTGCAGGATATTCTTCAAAAAATGGAGTCGGTTGTGGTCGCTTTTTCAGGAGGGGTGGACAGCACGTTTTTGCTAAAAGTCGCTATTGATACTCTGGGTTATGATAATGTGTTAGCCATTACAGCGGATTCGGAAACCTATCCATCGAGTGAGTTGAAAGAAGCCATTATGCTTTCAAAATGGATTGGTGCCAACCATCGTGTCATTCAAACTTCGGAGTTGGCCATTCCTGGATATAAAGAAAACAATCAGAATCGCTGTTACTTTTGTAAAAGTAGTTTATTTGACCACCTGCTTCCTATTCTTGAAGAATATGAATTTAATAATATTATTTATGGAGTTATCGCTGATGATGCTAACGAATTTCGTCCAGGAATGAAAGCAGCTAAAGAAAAAGGAATCAGGGGACCACTTCTAGAAGCCGATTTATTCAAAGAAGAAATAAGAGTATTGTCCAAGCAAGCCGGTTTGCCAACCTGGGATAAACCGTCATTTGCTTGCCTATCCTCTCGAATAGCATATGGCGATATCATTACGAAGGAAAAATTGACCAAAGTTGATAAATCAGAGGCTTACATAAAATCACTGGATATTCATCAGGTAAGAGTCAGGACGCATGAGGATACTGCCCGAATTGAAGTTGAACCCGATGATATGCCGCGTGTGCTTCAATACCATGCGGCGATCACGAAACGGCTGAAGCAATTTGGTTATAAGTATGTATCAATGGATCTCACGGGCTATACAAGCGGAAGTATGAATATGGCGCTTAAAAAGGAAGAAATGTTATGATTGACGCTATTTTGGAGCAAGTTCAAAAGGGTTCATTGACAGTTGCGGAAGCGAAGGGAAAACTTGCATCCTATGAAAATTTAGGGTTTGTAAAAATCGATCATCATCGTAAAAGGAGACAAGGCTTTCCCGAAATCGTGTTTGGGGAAGGGAAAACAGCTGAACAAATTTTAACGATTGTCCAATCGTTGCGGACAAGGAATGATTCTGTGCTTGTGACTCGAATTTCTCGGGAAAAAGCGGTATTTGTACAAAAAGAATGTAGTGATTTTGAGTATAACGAGATTGCACGGACACTTGCTTGGGTTAGAGAAAAGCCGAAATCCGTTGATTCATATATTGCAATTGTATGCGCCGGGACATCAGATTTGTCTGTTGCTGAAGAAGCAGCCGTGACGGCCGAAACTCTTGGTATTCCTGTCAGGCGTATATACGATGTTGGCGTTGCTGGGCTTCATCGGCTCCTTGATAATATAGACGAAATAAGGGGTGCTACCGTATCAGTTTGTGTCGCGGGAATGGAAGGGGCACTACCAAGTGTGTTAGGAGGCCTTGTCACGAATCCAATTATTGCTGTGCCGACAAGTATTGGTTACGGTGCTAATTTTAACGGTTTATCGGCCCTTTTATCAATGCTCAATTCATGCGCATCTGGTGTAAGTGTGGTGAACATCGATAATGGATTTGGTGCAGCCTACAATGCAGCGATTATATACAAACTTGTACATAAAAAGGAGGTCAATTGTGATGAGGACTTTATATTTTGACTGCTTTTCCGGCATAAGCGGAGATATGGTTATTGGTGCGTTGATTGATGCAGGTGCAGACCCTGTACAAATGGAAGAAGAGTTAAAAAAGTTGAACATGGATGAAGAATATAATCTGTCATGGGGGAAGGTCGTCAAAAATGGCATTACAAGTACTAAATTTGATGTCATTCTTACCAGTAAATCAGACCAAACACATGAAGATAGCCACAGCCATGAACTAGAACACAGTCATGGACACAGTCACAGTCATGAACACGAGCACAGTCATGGACAAGACCACAGACATGGACACAGTCACAGTCATGTACACGAGCACAGTCTTGGACATGAACACAACCATAGCCATGTACCTCACAGCCATCCCGGCAGCCGTACCTACAAACAAATTGTAGAAGCTATCAATGAGGCGAACTTTAATGAATCGGTAGCTAACATGTCACTCGCCATTTTTAAGAAGATTGGTGAAGCGGAAGGGCATATACACGGGCTTCCACTGGAAAAAGTACACTTTCATGAAGTAGGGGCGGTAGATTCAATAATAGATATAATCGGAGCTGCAATTTTAATCGATCAGCTAGGTATTGAATCAGTTCAGTCATCAGCCATTCCAACGGGATCTGGACATATACATATTGATCACGGCATATATCCTGTTCCTGCACCTGCCACCCTTGAAATATTAAAGGGGGTACCCATTGCCTCAAACGATATTCGTTCTGAATTAGCAACGCCGACCGGTGCTGCCATCGCTGCGGTTTTAGCTGGAAATTTCGGCTCGCTTCCACCCATGACTGTCGAATCGATTGGCTATGGTGCGGGAACAAAAACATTCGAAAATCATCCGAACGTCCTTCGAGTTATCATAGGGGAGACTCAATGAACCGCCCGCCTGATCATGAGCATCTTGATGAACAAATGGTGAAAATGGAAGTGAATCTAGATGATATTTCTGGTGAATGGCTTGGGCATGTAATGGATTTGTTGTTTGAATCAGGAGCAAATGATGTATTTTATACGCCAATCTATATGAAAAAAAATCGACCGGGGGTGTTATTGCAGCTTCTTTGTTCACAGCAGGTGATTTCGAAAATGAAGAAGATATTATTTGCTGAAACGACGACTCTCGGGATACGCTACTATCCACTTACCGTGCACAGGCTCGAACGATCATTTTTACATGTACATACACAATGGGGAAAAGTGACGATAAAGAGAGGGTTCCATGAGGGCTTACCCATACAGCAGGCACCTGAATATGAAGATTGCCATAAAATTGCCTTACAGAACAATATACCTCTAAAAAGGGTGTATGAAGAAGTTTGGAAGTGTCTGGGGGAGGTCAAAGAGAAATGAGTTTGGTGTCGATTCTTACATTAGGATTCCTATTGGGGATAAAGCATTCGTTAGAACCGGATCATGTTATTGCCGTAGCAACGACGGCAGGAAACACGAAAAAATTATCCCGTTCCACTCTAACGGGGGTGTATTGGGGGATAGGCCATACAAGTACGCTGTTTCTTTTAGGTGTGCTATTCATTTGGATGAAGGGGGAAATTCCAGAGTCGTTAAGCATGACACTGGAATTCGGCGTTGGCATTATGCTTGTTATGCTAGGGGCGAGAAGTTTATTTAAAGCACGCCCTGATATTAAGAACGAGAAAGATAGATTTCGTCCTTATTTGGTGTCTGCTTTAATTGGTTTCGTCCATGGTCTCGCGGGCAGTGCCGCAATGGTCATTTTAACGATGTCGACCGTAACCGGTATTGGCGAGGGATCTATCTATATCATTATATTTGGCGCAGGGACAATTATTGGCATGCTGTGCTTTACTACCATTCTAGGCATACCGTTTGCTTTGAATGGGAAGGACATCGTTTTAAACCGAATCTTCATCAAAATGGCGGGAGCTATAAGTTTTGCATTCGGAATTTATTATATATACAAATTGGGTGTAACAGAAGGCTTGTTTGCGCTCTGGGCTAGTTGATTTATTTTATAAGCATGATATTTGACTGTCTAAAACGAATAGTCAGTCTTTTTTATTATATAAGTTCATCAAACCAAGCTTGATTCCTCAGAAAGAAAAGGCTACAACCGACAATAAGCTTGTCTTTACAGGAACACTTCAATGGACATGTTCAAGCAAATTTCTGGGTATATTGTAACAGATATGAATCCCTAATTATTATTCTGTAGTTATTTGTAGTTGAAAGAAGGGATGGACAATAAAAATAAGACCCCATGACACTGCCATTTTTATAAGAATGGCAGTGTCGTAGGATCTGTTATCATGTTACATAGAAAGTCACGAAATCTAGGTTCTGCTCCGGCTGCTAGGCAGATAAACGTTTATTTTTCCTTTGGAGAATCCATATTTCAATTGCACCAGAGCCAAGCAATACTCCTGAAACAATGAAGATAAGTCCGATGAAATGTGCAGGCACAAGGGATTCATTAAGGAAAAATGCTGCCCCTAACAAAGAGAATAAGGTGTTTAAGTTAAGAAATATGGATGATTCGGCTGCGCCTACCTTACCAATGGCATAATTATAGCTCATGTGCCCGAGGGCGGTGGCAAAAATAGCGGAGAAAAAGAAAGCTCCCCAGATGGATGGCGGTGCGGTTGCCAGGGAAGATAAGCCCTCTGGTTCCTTCCATAAGCTGATGGCAAAAAGAATAAAAGACCCGATCAGCATCATGTAGCCGGTTAATAATCGTGGATCCATTGTTTTTGAGGCTTTATTAATGAGGATGAAACTCAATGCCTGTGAAAGAATGGAAAGCAAAATATCCACATCCCCAAGATTAATAGAATGAAGTCCTCCGCTTCCTGCCATGACGGTAAAACTCACACCCAGGGAACCGCATATAAAGCCGAGCAGCTTGATTAACGTAGGTTTTTTTCGAAAGAAAATCATGGTCAAAATGACAGTCAATATTGGCCCCATGCCCAAAATCAATCCAGCATTCGAGGCGGAAGTCTTCGTCAATCCCTCAGCTAAAAAATAATGATGAAAAACGACACTCAAAAGTGCTCCTCCAAAAACGTAAAAAAGTTCACTTTTTTTAGGAAGGCGTATTAGTCCAAAGAAGAAAAGGATAATAATGACGATAAGAGAAGCAGTAAAAATTCTCAAAGATGTTATCGTTACGGGCTGCGTATGCGCAACTAAAATTTTAATAACTGAGACATTTAACCCCCATGTAATCATTATTCCGGTAAGTAAGATGTATATTTTCAAAAAACTCATTCCAAACAACCTTTCAAACTTATTTAACAATTGATATATTATACAACTTTCTCCCAAATTAATAGCAAAGAGTAAATTTGATCGAAAAAAATCTGAAACTGTCAATCATTTAAAGATGAAACAGTTCTTGTTCGTTTTCCATAATATGGTTTTTTATCGTAAATTTAGCTGAAATATCATATGAAATAGTATGGAATAAAAATAAAATTACAAATTATCAAACTTTTCTATTGTTTTTGATAGGGTTTTCATTTACAATTTCCTTATGATTTACCAAACCGGTTTAGTAAATAACTAAATCGATTTAGCAAATAAGCATAATGAAAGTGATATGATCAAATGTTTTTGTTTCCATTTGTGAATGTTCGCAAGAAGGAGGTACTGTATTGTCATCAAAATATGGTGTTTTAACGCTGGGCGACGCCATGATAACGCTAAATCCGGAAGAGACAGGACCTTTAAGATTCGTTAACCGTTTTGAGCGAAAAGTAGGAGGCGCTGAACTGAATTTTGCGATTGGCTGTGCAAGGCTAGGCTTGCGGTCAAAATGGATAAGCCGTTTAGGCAAGGATGAGTTCGGTAAAGTTATTTATAATTTCGCTCGTGGGGAAGGCGTGGACATGAGTGATGTGGCCTATGTAAATGGATATCCAACATCTCTTAACTTTAAAGAAATTCGGGAAGATGGTTCCGGAAAGACATTTTATTACCGCTATCAATCTCCCATTTTAACTTTAAAGCCTGGAGATATAACAGAGAAGATGTTTGAAGGGATTGATATAGTCCACCTTACTGGAGTATTTTTGGCTATAGATCCGAAAAATGTCAACATTGCCAAGAGGGTAATGGAAATTGCAAAACAAAAAAATATACCTGTTTCTTTTGATCCGAATATCCGCTTAAAGCTATGGTCCATCGAGGAAGCAAGATCAGTTTACTATGATATTTTTCCATATGTTGATATTTTGCTTACAGGTTTAGATGAAATAAGGTTGATCATCGGTACTGACTCAAAAGAATCTTTGGGTGAATTCGCGAAGGTGAATGCTATTGATCAGCTTGTCATTAAGGACGGGAAACAAGGGTCAAAACTATATACCAAAAGTGAATGGCATGAAAAAGAAGCTTTCCCTGTAATACCTGTAGATACAGTTGGTGCGGGAGATGGTTATGATGCCGGTTATATTTACGGATACCTTAATGGTTTATCAATTGATGAAAGATTGGCATTCGCAAATGGTGTAGGAGCACTTGTCACCACTGTTGCAGGGGACAATGAAGGATTACCATATTTGGATGAAGTAATGCCTTTCATACAGAATGAGATTGTAATAGAAAGATAGTAGGCTGAAAGAAATGGGGAGAGAAAATGGCAACAGTAACGATACAAGCCGAGGAAGCAAAACGATTAGTTATAAAGCAGCTGACCAAAGTGGGTTTGAATGAAGAAACTGCCGGGAAAATTGCGGAAGTATTGGTTCATGCTGATCTCAGAAATGTCAATTCCCATGGTGTTTTGCGAACAGAGCATTATGTGAACCGTTTACAGGCAGGGGGTATAAATCCCGAAGCCCAGATTTCCTTCCAAAAGACAGGGCCCGTTACCGGTGTAGTTGATGGAGATGATGGATTTGGGCATGTGATCAGCGACGTAGCCATGGACCATGCAATCGATATGGCGAGAGAAAGTGGCGTGGGCATGGTGACTGTTTTTAATAGCAGCCATTGCGGAGCACTAAGTTATTTTGTTCAAAAAGCCGCTGATGCAAAGTTGATTGGCATCGCGATGTCACATACCGATAAAATTGTGGTCCCGTTCGGGGGAAAAACATCATTTCTTGGTACCAACCCAATCGCTTACGGAGTTCCTGCCAAAAAGAAGAAACCCTATATTCTTGATATGGCTACATCCAATGTTGCATGGGGGAAAATACTCCAGGCACGCGAAGAAGGAAAGGAAATCCCTGAAGGATGGGGTGTCGATGAAAATGGAGCTGCAGTCACGGATCCGAATAAAGTCGTTTCCCTTTCCACTTTCGGAGGCCCGAAAGGCTATGGTCTATCGTTAATTGTAGATGTGTTTTCTGGATTATTGGCCGGTGCGGCATTTGGCCCGCACATTGGGAAAATGTATGAAGATCTTGATAAGAAACGGAAGCTGGGGCATTATTTTTGTGTAATTAATCCTTCATTCTTTACTGATACTGATATATTTTTAGAGCAAATGGATCAAATGATTGAAGAGCTGAAACAGGTTGAACCTGCTCCAGGGTTCGATCGCGTATATGTACCGGGTGAGATTGAACAGATCAATGAAGAAAAAAACCTGAAACATGGTATTACGATAGCATCAAGTGTTTATGAATTTCTTACAAAGTAGGTGGGAGAAATGAAAGCGGTTCAAGTACGGAAAGCTCATGAACTTATCATACAAGAAGTGGAAAAACCACGGATTTCGAACTCGACGGATGTCCTTGTAAAAGTAAAAAGAGTCGGGATTTGTGGTTCGGATATGCATATTTACCATGGTACGAATCCTCTTGCTACGCTGCCGCGAGTCGTCGGGCATGAAGTAGCGGGAGAAGTTGTGGAGATTGGACAAGGCGTCGTGGGCATAAAAGTTGGGGACCATGTTGTTATTGAGCCCATCAGTTACTGCGGGAAGTGTTACGCCTGCCGCAAAGGCCGCCAAAATGTTTGTGAAAAACTGTCCGTTTTTGGCGTACATGAAGATGGTGGTATGAGAGAATGGTTCGTCCTTCCCGAGAAACAATTACATGTTGTGGATTCCGCGTTGGCTTGGGAAGAAATAGTATTGGCTGAGCCATATACAATCGGAGCACAGGCCGTTTGGAGAGGTGAAGTGGAGGAAGGGGAAACAGTGCTTATCCAGGGAGCTGGGCCTATTGGGATTTGCATATTAAAGATGGCAAAGCTTCAAGGAGCATCAGTGATGATCACGGATTTAAGTGAGGAACGTTTGGAATTCGCTAAAGAAAGCGGCGCTGATATCATTGTCCATGCGGGAAAAGAAGATGTTCAAAAACGAGTGGAAGAATGGACGAATGGAGAAGGTGCCAACGTCGTCATTGATGCAGTATGCTTGCCGATGACATTTGAATTGTCCTTTGATGTCGTATCAACGGCGGGCCGGATTGTCGTACTCGGTTTTGATGAACGGCCTGCATCAGTTTCCCAACTGCCAATCACTAAAAAGGAAGTCTCGGTTAAAGGATCTAGGTTGCAAACCAATCAGTTCCCAAAAGTAGTTAAACTTTTAAACGAAGGAAAACTCAGACAAGAAGGTTTAATTACCCATACATTTTCGCTGGATGATATCCAGGAAGCATTTAATTTTGTGGAAAATCATCCCGAACAAGTACGAAAAGCGATCATCGTTTTTAATTAAAGGGGGGCAGGATTTATGGAGAAACATTCAATCATTCATCGAATAAAGGAAACGAAAGTTGTAGCTGTTATCCGGGGCCAGGATGCAAAGGAAGCGGCACAACTGTCTAAAGCAGCTGTGGAAGGCGGTGTTCGGGCAATAGAATTGACTTATACAACACCGGGAATTGAAGAAGCTTTCAATGAACTGCAGAATACGGATGCACTCTTAGGAGCAGGATCGGTACTTGATTCTGAAACGGCTCGACATGCGATTTTAGCTGGTGCCAATTTTATCGTCAGTCCGTATTTTGTCAATGGAGTAGCCGAACTTTGTAATCGATACGGCATTCCCTATATGCCTGGTTGCATGACAATCAAAGAAATGGCTACGGCAATGGAAGCAGGTTGTGATGTTTTGAAGTTATTTCCGGCAAACCTTTTTGAACCTTCTTTCATCAAGTCGGTTAATGGTCCATTGCCTAATGTAAGAATCATGCCAACCGGCGGAATTAATTTGGATAACATGAAAGACTGGCTGAATGCAGGTGCGGTAGCAATCGGGATCGGCAGTGACTTGAACAAAGCCTATCAAAATGGCGGCTATGAAGCAGCAGTGGAATTAAGCGGAAAATATATGCAAAAGATTGCGGAATGACGGAGGTGCATGATGAACATTACATTTAGATGGTATGGGAAAGACAATGATACCGTTACATTGGAGCACATTAAACAGATTCCTGGTGTGAAAGGAATTGTTTGGGCACTACACCAAAAACCTGTTGGTGAGGTATGGGAAAAGGAAGAAATTAAAGAAGAAATCGAATATATCCAATCATTTGGTTTTCACACGGATGTTGTAGAAAGTGTAAATGTCCATGAATCGATTAAATTGGGTAACGAAGACCGCATGATATATATTGAGAAATACAAAGAGACGATCCGAAATCTCTCGGAAGCTGGAGTGAAAGTCATTTGCTATAACTTCATGCCGATTTTTGATTGGACTCGTACGGAAATGTTCCATCCTTTGGAAGATGGCTCAACTGCCCTATTTTATGAAAAGGCGAAAGTGGATACGTTAGAACCGCAAGATTTGATTCGTACTGTGACGGAAGCTTCCGATTTAACTTTACCAGGTTGGGAACCAGAAAAGATGGATCGAATTTCTGAATTATTCGAAGCTTACAAAACTGTCGACGAAGAGCAGTTATGGGCGAATCTTGAAATATTCCTAAAAGAAATATTAC
The DNA here is from genome assembly GCF_038002945.1 of Peribacillus sp. FSL R5-0717. NCBI lineage: Bacteria > Bacillati > Bacillota > Bacilli > Caryophanales > Bacillaceae > Peribacillus > Peribacillus sp. FSL R5-0717. Next base: position 57,086 of record NZ_JBBOOF010000003.1, on the reverse strand, counting down.
CTGTTGCCGAAGCTTGCGGCATTAAAATGGCTATTCATCCGGATGATCCGCCATGGTCCATTTTTGGCTTGCCAAGAATCATCACCGGAGAATCGAGCTATGAAAAACTGATCTCGATTTCGGACTCACCGTCGAATGCATTTACCATGTGTACTGGATCGATGGGGGCAAACCCTGAAAATGATATGGTCCAAGTGGCTAAAAAGTATGCAAACCGTTCGCCTTTCTCCCATATTCGAAATGTGAAGATTTATGAAAATGGTGACTTTGTGGAAACATCCCATCATACCCAGGATGGATCCATCAATATACTGGGCGTCGTGGAAGAATTGAATAAGCAGAATTATACTGGTTATGTCAGACCAGATCATGGCCGCCATATTTGGGGTGAAGATTGTCGCCCAGGTTACGGTTTATATGACCGAGCATTGGGCATCATGTATTTGCTCGGATTATGGGATGCATATGAAGCTGGTAAATCAGGTGGGAAATCATGATTCCCATCCATGAAAACTTATCAAATAGGGTGGCAGTGATCACTGGAGGCAGCGGTGTTTTATGTTCGAAAATGGCTGTGGAATTGGCCCGTCATGGTATCAGGATAGCTATATTGAACAGATCGGCCGAAAAAGGGCAAGAAGTGGTCGAACTCATTGAACAAAAAGGGGGCACTGCGATATCCATAGCAGCAGACGTTTTGGATAGAGCCTCATTGGAGAATGCAAGAGGAAAAATAATAGAAGCGTTCGGAAGAGTGGATCTATTAATAAATGGAGCGGGAGGCAATCATCCTGATGCCATTACAGCTCCAGAGAAATATGGGGAAGAAGCGGAAGGGAAATCCTTTTTTGATTTAGATGAAAATGGTTTCTCCCAGGTTTTTTCCAGTAATTTCACCGGTACATTTTTGGCCAGTCAGGTTTTTGGGAAAGAGTTATTGCAAGTGGAAGCACCGGTTATCGTAAATGTATCTTCCATGAGTGCCTACGCTCCGATGACTAAAGTGCCAGCATACAGTGCGGCCAAAGCTTCGATAAATAATTTTACGATGTGGATGGCTGTACATTTTGCCGAAGCAGGTTTACGAGTGAATGCCATTGCTCCGGGATTCTTTTTGACGAAGCAAAATCGGGATCTTCTGCTTAATGAAGATGGCAGTCTGACTGCAAGGTCTAATAAAATCATTACTTCAACACCCATGAAGCGTTTTGGGCAGCCTGAAGACTTACTTGGAACGTTGCTTTGGCTCGTTGATGAATCCTACTCGGGCTTTGTCACAGGAATTACGGTACCGGTCGATGGTGGTTTCATGGCATACTCCGGCGTCTGAATTCAGCTCCTATAAAAAGGCAAACAAGTTAACGTGATAAATTAGTTCCATGGTATGGGAATTGACTTTTTTACTGCATCAGAAGGTGATTGTAAAGCTTTACTTATTATAATAGAATATTCCTTATATATTGAAATCACACGACAGGGATGAATGAAATGAAAACCATTACAATTACTGATGTCGCCAATCACGCGAAAGTATCAAAAAGCACAGTTTCCCAATACCTGAACAAACGCTATGAATATATGAGTGAAAAAACCAGGAAAAAAATTGAAGAAACAATCGAAGAGTTAAACTATCAGCCTAATATAATAGCGCGCAGTTTAAAACAAAAATCCACTTTTACCGTTGGGGTAGTGGTTGCCAATATCCTTCACACGTTTTCAACGCAAGTTATTAGAGCGATAGAAAACTACTTTTATGAACAAGGGTTCCATATTATCGTATGCAATGCGGATGACAATCCTGAAAAGGAAAAGAATTATATTGAAATGCTAAGAGCTAAACAAGTGGATGGGATCATCATTTTCCCCACAGGGGACAATCTTGATTTATATCAACGGATGAAGAGTGATCAATTCCCGATTGTATTCATGGATAGGACAATCCAAGAATTGAATATTGCTACAGTCATGCTCGATAATCACCTTGCTTCCAAGTTAGCGATCGATCGGTTTATTGAAAAGGGTTTTGAAAACATTGCAATCATAACCACTTCAATAATACGCGATATCAGCCCTCGAATCGAACGGATCCAAGGGTATAAGGATTCACTCGCGTCACATGGGATACCAGTCAATTCTGAATATATAAAAACCGTGAATGCAGATGAAATTCCGCTTGCGCTTTCAGAATTTTTCGAATTGGAAAAGCCGCCTCAAGCCATATTGGCAGGAAATGATATCGTACTTAATGAAGTATTGCGTTATATGAAACAGCATGAAATCCATATACCTGATGACATAGCGCTCATAGGCATCGATGATGTACCATATGCCAGTTTCTATACACCGACCATCACAACGGTTAATCAGCCAGCCATTGAAATGGCCAACTTGGCAGCGGAGTTACTGCTTAGTCAAATCAATAAAACAGGAAAAGAGGATACAAGCGTGCATCGCTTGAAACCGACTTTGCTTACAAGGAATTCTTGCTAAAAATGGATGTAAGATTCCTGTAAAAAAGGAAGCGCTTTTTTACAGGAATTCTAAACCGATTTAGTTAATGATCTTTAGGTTTTACTCTTGGTTATTAAAACGTTTCCAAAAATGCTTCTGCATTTACAGAAATGTATAGGGGGGTACTTTATGTTTTCAAATGGTAGAGGAATGGTTATCGTATTCTTGTTCTTGGCAGGCGTAATAAATTATCTGGACCGATCTGCACTGTCCATTGCAGCTCCGTTCATTCAAGATGATTTATCTTTAACAGCCACACAGATGGGAATTATCTTTAGTAGCTTTTCCGTTGGTTATGCCGTATTTAACTTCCTTGGAGGCATGGCGTCCGATAAATGGGGAGCGAAGCTTACGCTTTTCGTGGCGATGATCGTTTGGTCTTTATTCAGTGGTGCGCTTGTACTTGCTGTCGGTTTTGCCAGTATGATCGTCATTCGTATCCTGTTTGGGATGGGCGAAGGCCCTCTTTCGGCAACCATCAATAAAATGGTGAATAACTGGTTCCCTGCAAATCAACGGGCATCTGTCGTTGGTTTGACGAATAGCGGGACGCCGCTCGGTGGCGCCATTGCAGGTCCGATAGTTGGATTCATTGCCATCTCTTATGGATGGAGAGTTTCTTTCATTGCCATAATGATAATTGGTCTTATATGGGCGATTTGCTGGTGGAAGTTCGTTAAAGAAAAACCAGAAGAGTCAAAGGAACAGAAGCATACAGGAAAATCTTATGTAGCGGCAACATCGGAAGGGAAATTGAAATTCACCTTCTATTTAAAACAAAAAACGGTTTTATTTACAGCTCTAGCCTTTTTTTCTTACAACTACATCCTCTTCTTTTTCTTAACTTGGTTCCCAAGCTATTTGGTGGATGCACGCGGGCTAAGTGTAGAAAATATGAGTATCATTACAGTGATTCCTTGGATTTTTGGATTCATCGGACTAGCTTTGGGTGGATTCGTGTCGGATTTCTTCTATAAAAAATTCGCACAAAAAGGTGTTTTATTCTCACGTAAGCTAGTGCTAGTAACATGTTTGTTCTTATCGGCGTTATGTATCGGTTTTGCTGGACTTGTATCCACAACAGTCAGTGCAGTAACGCTTGTCGCACTTTCCGTCTTCTTCCTATATTTGACTGGTGCCATTTACTGGGCCATCGTCAACGATGTCGTCGACCCTGGTAATGTTGGTTCTGTTGGAGGTTTTATGCATTTCTTGGCAAATACAGCAGGAATCATCGGACCGACGTTAACAGGATACATTGTCGATACCTCAGGCACATACACAGTTGCATTCTTGCTTGCAGGTGGATTGGCAGTTGTTGCCTCACTAGCGGTCATCCGTTTTGTACGACCGATAGTAAAGCCTGCGTAATAGATTGTTAGAATGGAAGTGTCTCCCAAGTGGAAGACACTTCCATTTTTCATTTGTATTAGGCATGCCTAGCGGATCCTATTTTCTTTTCGAAATGTAGCTGGTGTCTTTTCATTGTATTTCTTAAAGGTACGATAAAATTGGGGCATGCTTTCAAAACCACACATTTCGGCAATATGGGCAATGGTGTGATTCGTTTCCAGTAAAAGTTCCTTTGCCTTGATGATCCTTTTCGTGTTTAGATACACGACTAACCCAATTCCAGTCGTTTCCTTAAAAACCCTGCTAAAATGTGCGGGACTGACCAATGCTTTTTGTGCAAGTATCGTCAGCGTCAATGGTTCATCCATATGTTCATTAATATAGATCAGAATATCTTTCATCCATTCTGAACTATAGCTCTTGCCCTCGGATAATTCTTGTTTGCCATTTATCCGGATACGGTATAAATCAAGTATGATCTGATGAACGGTCAGCAAACAAGCATGCCTCGAGCCCATCGATCGGCTATTCGTTTCTTGCAGGATGAGTTCTAGCTGTTCTTCCATCTTAACTTGTTTCTTTTGCGGCAATGATATTTTATAATTCTTACTCTTTTTTGTCAGATCAAACAAATGTAAATATGAAAAAGAATCATCAACCATATCTTTATATATTAATGTGGGACTGAAAAAGATAATGGTGGAGGTAACAGGGTCGTCCTTATTCGGTAAAGCCCTATGAATGGTATTATTCGGGATCAGGAATACATCCCCTTGCTGCATATCATAAAACACATCACCGATAAAAAAGGTCCCTTTACCGTTATAAACATAAACAATTTCATAATGGTCATGCATATGATCGGACAATTCATTCTGGGGACTTTTCGTATCTTGATAGACAAAAGAAAATGGGAAGAGTAAATCATGATTTAATGCATTATGGATTTTTTTCATTTGTTCATCTCCTGAAAGTATAATACAACAAGAATGAGTATATTTATAGCAAAATACGCAATTAATATTTCAAAATTTGATGTTAAAATTAATAGAGGATTTGAAAATTAAAAAAATTCAAGGGAAAAATGAAAGGGCTTTCGGAATGGATTGACGTTACCTTTAGAACTTCTTCACTCATGATAAGGAGGGAACAAAATGAATAAATTTGTTCAATTGCATTCAAACGATGATGTTGTTATTTCCTTGGAGGGGATTCAGAAAGGACAGAGCCTCCAGATTCAAACAAAAGATAGGGGAATGATCCATATCAAGGCACGTGATGACATTCCTAAAGGGCATAAAATGTTAGTGAATCCGGTTAAGCGAGGGGAGGACGTAATCAAATTTGGCTATTCGATCGGAAAAGCTAAAGAAGATCTCCCCATTGGAGATTGGATTCACACCCACAATCTGACATCCGGTTTGCATGGCATATTGGATTACTCCTATCAACCTAGCAGACAAAATACAAAAGAACCCAGTCAAAATCATACCTTCCAAGGATATATCCGTGAAAATGGGGAAGTGGGTATCCGGAATGAAATCTGGATCATCAATACGGTAGGCTGCATCAATAAAACATGTGAACTTCTCGCCAAAATGGGCAGTGAGCAATTTAAAGATCGTCAAATCGATGGAGTTCATCACTTTTCCCACCCCTACGGTTGTTCTCAATTGGGAGATGATTTGACCCATACGCAGAAACTATTGGCAGCCTTGGCTCAACATCCAAATGCAGCAGGGGTTTTAGTTGTAGGATTAGGGTGTGAGAACAATCAAATCGAAGCATTTAAAGAAGTTATAGGCGAATTTCCCCCAAGTCGGATTAAATTTTTAAAAGCCCAGGAGGTTCAAGATGAATTGGAGAGCGGCTTACGTTTAATGGGGGAACTAGTGGAATATGCGGAAGGGTTCATACGCCAGAACGTACCAGTTTCAAAGTTGAAAATAGGCTTGAAATGCGGTGGTTCCGATGGTTTTTCAGGCATTACTGCTAATCCATTGGTTGGTGCGGTTTCCGACTTAATTGTGGAAAATGGCGGGACCACGATATTGACAGAGGTTCCTGAGATGTTTGGAGCGGAAACGATATTGATGAACAGGGCGAGGGATGAAGAAACCTTTAAGAAAATCGTTGGCCTTATAAATGATTTCAAACAGTATTTCATTCGCCATGATCAAGAAATTTATGAAAACCCTTCACCTGGAAACAAGGAAGGCGGCATAAGTACACTGGAGGAAAAATCACTTGGATGTACACAAAAAGGGGGCCATGCCACTGTAGTGGATGTAAGCCCATATGGACAACGAGTAGAGAAGCATGGTTTGAATTTAATCAATTCTCCTGGAAATGACCTGATTTCGGTGACGGCTTTGGCAGCAGCCGGCGCACATATCGTTCTATTCACTACGGGAAGAGGAACACCATTCGGCGGACCGGTGCCAACTGTAAAAATAGCCACGAATTCGGATTTAGCCGATCGTAAAAAGCACTGGATTGATTATAATGCCGGACGGTTGATAGAAGGTCAAAAGATCGATGAATTAAAGGACGATTTATTCCATTACATTCTTGAGCTTTCATCCGGTAAAAAGAAAACGAATAATGAAAAATTCGGATATAGGGAGATTAGCATCTTTAAAGAAGGTGTCATTCTCTAATAGTACAAGGTTTCTATTAAGCTATAAAAAAGGAGTGTTAATCAGTGAAAAGTATCGTTTGTGAACAACCTTTTGAATTTAAGATGATACAGTCGGAAAAACCCGTACCAAACTCAGGGGAAGCTTTGATTCGTGTGCGGCGTATAGGTATATGCGGTACGGATATCCATGCCTATGGAGGCAATCAACCCTTTTTTAGCTATCCCCGAATACTTGGCCATGAATTATCCGGTTATATTGAGTCCATACCGGAAAATGAATCTGGGCTTAATGTCGGGGATCAGGTATCGATCATCCCCTATATGGAATGTGGAGAATGCCTGGCTTGCAGAAGTGGAAAAACGAACTGCTGTACGGATATGAAAGTGTTGGGTGTACATGCTGAAGGCGGCATGAGTGAGTGGATTACGGTTCCTAATAATCATTTGGTGAAAACAGAAGGTCTCACACTTGATCAATCCGCAATGATAGAGCCTTTAAGTATCGGGGCTCACGCAGTTAGGCGTGCCGCTATTCATAAAGACGAATTTGCACTAGTAATTGGTGCTGGTCCCATTGGTTTGGGAGTCATGGCATTCGCTAAAGAACAGGGTGCGAAGGTGATCGCAATGGATGTAAATGATGAACGCCTTGCGTTTGCTGGCAAATGGGCAAATGTCGATTATACTTTGAACGTTATGGAGAATCCAATGGAGAAATTGGCCCAATTGACGAATGGTGATATGCCAAGCGTGGTATTTGATGCGACAGGTAATGCTAAGTCAATGATGGAGTCTTTTAAATATCCTGCTCACGGCGGAAGATTGATTTATGTAGGTTTAGTTAAAGCGGATATTTCCTTCAATGATCCTGAATTCCACAGTAAAGAGCTTACATTGATGGGAAGCCGCAATGCAACAAGGGATGACTTTGATTATGTCGTGAATACGCTGAAAAATGATTTGTTGGATATGAGCCAGTATATTACACACCGCACACATATGGATGAAATGATCAATCAATTTGAAGGATGGTTAACTCCTGAAGCTAAAGTGATCAAGGCGATTGTCGAAATATAAGCAGTATGCTGTTAAATCGCACTCTGAATTGGATATTTCAATAAGAAAGGAATTCTTTGATCATGAACATAAATAAAAGTCCAATAAAGCGTTTGAGTAAAGATACAAAAGCTGTCCAATCCTCACATAAAATGGATTTCCCCATAAAAGTATTGCAGATTGGTGAGGGGAATTTTCTTCGGGGCTTCTTTGATTGGATGATTCATGAGTGTAATAAACAAGGTCATTTTAAGGGAAGCATTGCAGTTACCCAGCCTCGGCCCGCCGGGAAAGGGAAAATAGAGGAAGTGAAGCGGCAAGATGGACTGTATACATTAATGTTACGTGGTTTTCACCAAGGGAAGAAAGTGGAACATACAGAGATCATTTCCGTTTTTTCAAAGATAATTGATCCATATGAAGAATGGATGGAATTTTTAGCACTATCAGAAAATCCTGAATTGGAATTTGTAGTTTCCAACACGACTGAAGCAGGACTCAAATACCAGCCGATTCCTTTGGAAGAAGGAAAGCCGATGGAATCTTTTCCAGGAAAGCTGACTGCTTTTTTGTATCATCGCTATCTGCATTTCAACGGGGATGCGAAAAAGGGACTGATCATACTTCCATGTGAGCTTTTAGAGAGAAATGGTGATTCATTGAAGCAATATGTTCTTAAGCATAGCAGGGATTGGGATTTACCTAAGCCATTCATGGAGTGGGTGGACCGGGACAACCTATTCCTAAACTCGCTTGTAGACCGTATCGTTACAGGATTTCCAGCCAATGAGTCGGACACCCTATTTGCTGAATGGGGATACAAGGATACTCTGCTAAATACGGCAGAACCCTACCATTTATGGGCTATTGAAGGTGACCCTTGTATCGATCAACGTCTTCCTTTACAACAATCCGGATTGAATGTGCATTGGGTAAAAGATTTGACACCTTATCAAATGAGGAAGGTAAGGATACTTAATGGTTCACATACCTTGTTGGCTCCTTTAGGCATTTTGTCTGGATTGGAAGTAGTAAAACAGGCAATCGATCATCCGGAATTCAGCCAATTTCTAAGCAATGCCATCGAAAAGGAAATAATTCCTTCATTACCTTTTGATCAAAATGAGATGATGCAATATGGGGAAAGTGTTCTTGAGCGATTTAAGAATCCTTTTGTACATCACCTCCTGGCCGATATCTCGCTGAACAGCATTTCGAAGTTCAAGGCTCGTCTCCTTCCTACCTTAGAGGAATATCATGAGGCGAAAGGCACGCTGCCCGATTGTATCGTAAGAGGTTTTTCGGGCCTGATCCGATTTTATAGGGTTAATGAAATGAAGGGGAGTTATATTGGTAAAAGCTTTGCGGGTAAAGACTATGTCGTTAAAGATGATATAAAGACAATTGAATTTTTCCAGGAACAATGGCTTCGTTATGATAAAGGGGAAGTCCCGCTTAGACAATTGATAGAGGCAACCTTAAGTAATCAATATCTATGGGGGAAGGATTTGAGCGATATCCCGAACCTAGGAAATGAAATATGCCAATATCTAGAAGGGATGATCGACTAAAATATCCGTTGAAAGGATATGGACAAGGTTAAGTTCATGAATAACATTACTATCTATTATTTTTTTCTTTATTTTATTTGTATTTTTGGTATACTGAATTAGTGATATTTTTTCTTGGTAGTTTCCTAATGGAAAGATATTAAAAGAATTACATATTCTTTATTCCCGTGAAGGGGAGTAGCGTCAGGGATAACCTGAAATAAAGTCGTCATTACGTGGAAATCCCACCGGCTTTATTGGCCTAATTCATTTAGTGCTTAGCGAGACCTTTGCCATTTATGGCAGAGGTCTCTTTATTTTTGTAAAAAGGAGGAATTTGTGTTGGATTTTTTAACAGGTGAATTCATTTCAGGACTTTTAGCGATCATTATGATAGATTTGGTTCTAGCCGGTGATAATGCGATCCTTATTGGATTGGCTGCAAGAAAGCTTCCAAAAGAACAGCAAAAAAAGGTGATAATATGGGGAGCGGTCGGGGCAATAGTGATAAGGATCATCGCAACGCTGCTAGTTGTTTGGCTATTAGAGGTGCCAGGACTGCATTTAATAGGGGGATTACTTCTTGTATGGATTGCTTATAAGCTCCTTATCGATGAAGAAGAACATGATGTGAAGCCTGCAGACTCGATGTGGGCTGCCATAAAAACCATCATTATTGCAGATGCATTGATGGGATTGGACAATGTCCTAGCTGTTGCAGGTGCTTCTCATGGTAATTTCATTTTAGTGGTGATCGGTTTACTTGTATCAATTCCAGTAGTGATGTATGGAAGCACTTTGATCCTGAAACTGATCGAACGCTTCCCATTCATCATAATAATTGGTGCGGGAATACTAGGCTGGACAGCTGCTAAAATGATCGTAGCTGAACCTTTCATGCACGACTACTTTGCAAATCCCTTCATTAAATATGGATTTGAAGCGATAGTGGTGATTGGAATCCTGTTTGCCGGGATTTCAAGACAGAAAAATATCGAAAAAGAAAAAGCAAACAGAGAAAAAATGCAAATCGAACGTAATGGATAATCGATAAGAAGAGACCTTTCTGATGAAAGGTCTCTTCTTTTTGTCTATGCCATATAAGTACAAAACAAGAAAAGGGACGTACCAAAGTCCGCACTTTGGTACGTCCTTTTGCGAATTAGCAAACGATAACATGCACTTCAATCATGATATCTTAGCCAAATGAGCATTTGGAGCGTTCACTCTGTTATTTTAGTTTAAGTTAATCCAGACACTTTTGACTTCCGTATAATTATCCAAAGCATAACTGCCCATTTCCCGACCGATTCCACTTTGTTTATACCCGCCAAATGGAGAAGCTGCATCAAATGCGTTATAGCAGTTTACCCAAACTGTACCTGCTTTTAATTCATTAGCGACATAATGGGCTTTTTTTACATCTTGTGTCCATAAACCTGCAGCTAATCCGTATTCTGAGTTATTTGCACGGTTTATCACATCATCCAAATCGTCGAAAGGCATCGCAGCTACAACAGGACCGAAGATTTCCTCTTTAGCGATTGTCATTTGGTCTTCAACGCCTGCAAATATTGTAGGAGTTACAAAATAACCCTCTCCTTGTCCGTAATTGCCTCCGGTAACCACTTCAGCTCCTTCAGACTTTCCTTTTTCAATATAACCGCCGACTCTTTCCATTTGTTCACTGGATACCAAAGGCCCTATCTGGGTAGATGGATCAAGACCGGCCCCTTGTTTAATGTTTTTTGCATGGGACACTAAGTCTGCTACCACGTTATCATAGGATTTCTTTTGAATGTACAGGCGGGAACCGGCACAGCAAACTTGTCCTTGATTAAACATGATGCCCATTAAAGCTCCAGGAATGGCTTTACTCATATCTGCATCCGGTAAAATGATATTAGGTGATTTCCCGCCTAATTCCAACGAGATTTTTTTCACGGTTCCCGAAGCTTGGCGCATGATCATTTTCCCTACTGAGGTTGAACCGGTAAAGGCAATTTTATCGACATCAGGATGATCTACAAGCGGTGACCCTGCTGTTTCACCAAATCCTGGTATGACATTGAGAACGCCTGGAGGAAAACCTGCTTCAAGCGCCAATTTTCCTAAATATAAGGCTGAAAGCGGCGTTTGCTCCGCTGGTTTTAAAACGATCGTACATCCGGTGGCAAGGGCTGCGCCTAATTTCCATGCGGCCATAAGTAGGGGGAAATTCCAAGGGATGATCTGACCTACCACTCCAACCGCTTCATGACGGGTATAATTGAAGTAATTCCCAGCAACAGGTATTGTTTGTCCTACTATCTTAGTGGTCCATCCCGCATAATAACGGAAGTGATCGATTGCAAGGGGGACATCGGCATTAGTGGTTTCGCCAATTGGCTTGCCATTATCCAGGGTATCCAATTGCGCTAACGCCTCTTTATGTTCCTCCATGAGGTCCGCTAATTTATAAATGAGGCGACTGCGTTCAGATGCACTCATTTTTTTCCAAGGACCTTTGTCGAACGCCGTACGTGCTGCTTTGACTGCTTTATCTACATCTTCCGGACCCGCTTCACTCACAACCGCTAAAACCTTGCCGTTTGAAGGATCGAGAGTCTCAAAGGTTTTTCCTGAAGCAGCTTCCACCAATTCCCCATTTATCAAAAGCTTTTTGGTGCCCTTCAAGAATTCTTGCACACGTGGATTGAGTTTAATAGTTTGTTCCATGTATAATACCCCTTTTCAATTGGATTATATGTTCGATATCTGTTTGGACAATGGCTCTAAGTAAAAGGATCAGACATACTATTATGTTTTTTTCCAATTCCCTTTGGCAGACTTGCAGCGATTCTGACTATCTTGATTTCTTTCTTACCCCCCTTTATTAAAAAGAATCAATATCTCGACATGTAATTATGCAAGACTGATGCCATAACAAAAAACCGATGAAATCAGTTAAAAAGGTGGTGGAGGGAAAAGGGAAGGTGCCTTACTGTTCCGTATTGGAACAGGCAGGTGTTCCAATATGGAACAAAAAAGTTTAATAGTTCACATAAGCTTGTGTTCATTTTGGTGGATATCTGAATTTTCTGTTATAATTAAATTGAAGGAACGAACCCTGAATGCTCTGAAACTTTGGATCACTTAGAGTTTCATTAATGAAATTGAATAAAAAACAGAAGCCGATTTACTTGATTATACATACGGGAGGATTATTCAATGTCTGTTAATATAAGCGCGGATAAAGGAACCATACCGGCATTTATTCAAGAATCATGGCAGCGGTGCATTTCGAAGGGACTTCAGCCAAGCATGATGGAAAAGGAAGATATGCTTGGTGCTTTTGAGTTGGCCGAATACCACGATCGATATGCGGAACTTCTGTACCATTCTTCTCCCATTTTAAAAGAAGTTTATCATTCGATTAATGGTTTGGAGTCCATTTTATTACTTGCTGCTCCTGAAGGATATATCATCGAAACAGTTGGGGATCCAGCTTTCATCCGCCATGCAGATAATGTTTCCTTAAGAAAAGGGGCCAATTGGCTAGAGGAATCAAAAGGAACAAATGCAATAGGAACAGCCATAGTGGAGAGGAATCCTGTATTGATTCATGGCAGTCAACACTTTCATCAGGATAACCATTTTCTTACTTGTGCCGCATCACCCATTTATCACCCTGATGGGCACCTGCTTGGTGTTTTGAACTTAAGCAGTCATCAACAGAATTATCATCCTTTTTCCATTAGCTTAGTTCAGAGGGTGGCTGATAGCATCAAACAATCACTCTTGTTGTCCCATACACAAAAAAGGGAGAAAAACCTTTATTTTATATATGATTCATACCCTGATCCGTTAATTACCCTAGATAAAGAAGGGAAAGTTACAGATCTCAATTCAGCGGCGTCAGATGTTATCGGCACATTGGAAAAACCGGTATCGAATATTGTATCAGGAACTGACCCACTCGTTTTAGAACGGAGGGTTTCAATCAAAGACCAGGAATTCTTGGTTCAAACCCTTGGCAAAAATATAGAACATCAATCATCCGTGATCGTACGGTTAAAAAAACAGAAATTGATTGATGGATTAACAACCAATCGTTATCAATTTACCGATATAATAAGTAATGATCCGCAAATGAATCAAACCATATCCATTGCTAAAAGAGCTTCAGCGCTGGATATCAGCTTGCTAATCACTGGAGAAAGCGGAACGGGAAAAGAACTGTTCGCTCAATCCATTCATGGGTATAGCTTAAGAAGCGATAAGCCATTCATCGCCATCAATTGCAGCGCAATTCCAGAAAACTTATTGGAAAGTGAGTTATTTGGGTATGAAAAGGGTGCCTTTACTGGAGCAAAAAGCGGCGGGCATAAGGGGAAGTTCGAAGCTGCAGATGGCGGAACCCTGTTTTTGGATGAAATCGGGGACATGCCGCTTCAAGCTCAAGCGTCTCTGCTCCGTGTGCTTCAGGAACGATGCGTGACGCGTGTCGGCGGACATGCTTCCATTCCAATCGATGTCAGGGTCATTGCTGCCACCAACAAAGACTTACAAAAAGAAATGGAAGCTGGAGAATTCCGTGCAGATTTATTTTTCCGCCTTTGTGGATTATGTTTAAAACTTCCAAATCTGAGGAGTCGTAAAGATTTATTGCTCTTAGTAGAATACATTTTAGCGGATTTACCTTATAAGAGCGAACATACTGAACTGACAGTCGAAGCTAAAACATTCATTTTGGGATATTCGTGGCCAGGAAATTTCCGTGAATTGAAAAACGTTCTCGGACAGGCTGCTTTCCTAGCTGATAAGGGCCCGATTACAAGGGACATGCTTGTGGCACTTTGTCCTGTTTCTTCCATTACAAATGAGGAAGGGGCAATTGCCGATCGGGAACCAAGAAACTTTCAAGAACAAGAAACCCAGCTTATCAGAAATGCATTGGAACGAACAGGTGGAAATATCAGTAACGCCGCGAAACAACTCGACATCGGCCGAAATACGCTTTATAGAAAAATGAAAAAATATGGAATCAACTTTCAAAAGTAAGAGTTCCTTAGTATATAAAAAAACATGTATGATAATTTTTCTTTTAAAATCTCTCAGATTCCCGACCTGATTTGGTCGGTTCTTGTTATTGCAAGTAACTATATGCGAACATGCATACCTAGTCTCCTTATAAGCTACATTTCACTACTATAAATAATGAAGTGCAGGAAATCAAAATCTCATATAGAATGATGTTATTGATATAGTATCTAAATTTCCGTAAGGGGATGTGTGGTCAATAGTATGAAGTTGTCATCTGAACATAAGAAGTATAAATTTGTATTGATCCAATATTTGGAAGAAAAAGAATCTGAGTTTTTAAATGAATGGAACGAGACTATTAAGATTAATGAAATAGATCCCTACAAAGAAAAGATTAAAGAAAATGGTTATGGAATGTACTCATTGGTGATCCAAACGTTCAAGGAAGTACTATCTGAAGATTTGCTAATTAAATTGGCTTACCAGGTTGCAAAAGAACGTCTTGAAGCGAATATCAACATTGGGGATTTTCTATATAATATCAATTTGGGGAGAAATATCATAATCAGAAATCTTTTTGGGGCAAATATCCCGATTCATTATATGCAGAAATTCATTAATGACATCAACTTGCACTTTGATACGTTCAGTTACCATGCAGTAACGAGATATACGAATCTTACAAATGAAGTAATTGAGGAAAAAAAGTCTTATATAAGTGAAAACCACAAAGATAAATTAGCGGTATTGGGCCAGATATCATCAAGCTTTGTACATGAATTTCGAAATCCTCTTACAGCTATCATGGGGTTCAATAAATTACTGAAGAGGGAGAATCCGGATTTGAAATATTTGGATATCATTGATTATGAGTTAAATCAGCTGAATTTCAGGATAACCCAATTCCTCCATACCTCTAAATCAGATTTTAATGAGGAACAAAGAGAGGAAATTTCAGTGTTAAAGCTAATTGAAGAAATTCAAGAACTGACTTATGCAAATATTGTGGATGCCAGTGTTAATGTGGAAATAGATATTTATCCAAACTTCGCCATGACAGCGAGCAAGGATGGGTTAAAACAAGTGTTCTTGAATCTTTTTATAAATTCGATTGATGCCTTAAAGGATAAAGAACATCCAAGAATTTTGAGGATAAATTCTTTAATCGAGGCGAATGAGAGAATAATTAGAATTTCAAATAATGGACCGGCCATTGCCAGTGAATTGATTGAATCTATTTTTGAACCCTTTGTCACGACGAAAGAGTTAGGAACGGGAATTGGGTTATACGTATGTAAAAAGATCATTGAAAGTAATGATGGATATATGAATTGTGTCTCCAATGAAAATTTAACCACATTCAGCATCCATTTCCCTAAAGTCCAGAATGAGCTTCAATGGGTATAATACATATCATATAGTGACTTTTCATAAAGTAAAATAGTAAACATATCGATATTTTTCGAAGCATGTACAGATTTTTGATTAATAGGAAAGGCTGTTTCGGATCTGCCGGTATTACATAAAATCATTCTCAAGAAAATAAATATATTTGGAAGATGCAAAATCATAATTTGGTTTTTGGCATCTTCTTTTTATCTCTGTTATTTTTCGGTATGTAAAGGTGTCGAAATCTAAAATGAAATCAGTTAAATTGTCATTTTTAATTCAATTGTGAATCAAAAAGGGTCAATAATTAATATATGAATCAAAAAATGCATTTATGATGCAACAATGAATCGTTTTTAATCCATAACAGCGTTAAACCCTAATTGAATAACTATCCTTTTTTTGGCATGGATATTGCTTTTATTTTATATAGGTATGAAATTTTAATGAGAGAGGGTGCTTTTATAAAAAAAGAAGATAGAGGAAAGAAAGAATAATAGCTGGTTATTTTAAATAAAAGAACTTCACTCAACAAAAAGCGAAAGTGAAATATCAACAAGTACCATTGTACGTTCCGTGTAATTCATTGAGGGGCTGATGGTAGTAAAGAGATAGTATAAATAGAAATGCATTACCGGTTAATAGAATATACGCTGTTCAATATACATATAACGATTGTGAATTTGGCCTCATGAAAACGAATGATGAAACGGGAATAGGACTGTTAAAATTGTTTTTTTGAATGAAAGATTTCTACTAGGGTACCCATGAGCAGTGGCTACTGCTTACAAAACGTTAAATTGACAGTTTTTAAGGATGGTGACAATAGTGGCACTTCAAACAAATGAATTGAAACATGGTCTCAAGACCAGGCATGTCACAATGATTTCTATTGGCGGGGTAATTGGGGCAGGGTTATTTATCGGAAGCGGAACCATAATTGATTCAGCTGGTCCTGGTGCGATTTTATCGTATATAATCGCAGGATTGATGATCGTGCTTATAATGCGTATGCTGGGTGAAATGGCTGTTGTAAATCCTGATAGCGGATCCTTCTCAACATATGCACATCAAGCATTCGGTCCTTGGGCCGGATACACGATCGGCTGGTTATACTGGTTCAACTGGGTTATCATCATTGCTATTGAAACAACGTTATTGGGAACTATGATTCATGATTGGTTTCCTGGTATACCTATGTGGGCTGCCAGTCTATCTTTCCCTATATTAATGACGATTACGAATATCTATTCAGTCAAAGCTTATGGGGAATTTGAATACTGGTTAGCTTTCATGAAAGTGGCTGCCATTGTAATATTCCTCTTCCTTGGTGCTGCCATGATTTTTGGATTGGTTCCGGGATTTGATTCACCAGGCCTTTCAAACATAACTGGAGCGGAAGGATTTTTACCAAAAGGTTTTCTGCCTGTCCTTCTTAGTGTGATATTCATCACTTTCTCTTTATCGGGAAGTGAGGTAGCTGCCATTGCTGCAGGAGAGTCTGAAAACCCTGAAAAAAACATTATTAGAGCCATAAACAGTGTCGTATGGCGTCTTCTTCTTTTCTTTGTTGGTTCAGTGACCGTGTTGGTTCTCGTAATTCCCCAAGGTGCTGAAGATTTACTGAAAACCCCCTATGCCAGCGTATTTGACATGGCAGGCCTGCCGGCAGCGGGTCAAATTATGAATATCGTAATCTTCACTTCATTGCTTTCTGTTTTGAATTCAGGTCTATATACTAGCTCTCGTATGTTATATTCTTTATCAAAAAAAGGTGATGCACCGAAAATCCTTTCCCGAGTGAATAAGCGGGGAATCCCGATTTGGGCGTTAATGGCAAGTGTTTTCTTTGCTTATGTGTTCACGACTTTTAAATTTGTTTCCCCTGATAAATTGTTTGCTTTTCTCGCAAACAGCTCGGGAGGAGTCACGATGATCATGTATATCTTTATCGCCTTTTCTCATCTATATTTACGGAAAAAGACGGAAAAAGAAAATCCCGGGACACTCAAAGTGAAAATGTGGCTATTCCCTTATTTAACCTATGCGACCATTGCCGTCTTATTTATTATATTCGTTGCTCAGGCGTTTATTGATTCCATGAGATTGCAATTCTTTCTTACAACCCTTCTCACGATTCTAGTTATTGGGTCATACTTTCTGTTTTATCATAAGAAAAACGTAATTGCTGCTGAACAAGAAGGAAAACTAATAAATATCCACGTTAAGGAAGGGTGAGGAATGTAGTCGCTTTGTCCGATTATAGAGAAAAGAGATTGACTATTCTAATAAAAGACTGCCTTTAGTGGGTGGCTCCGTTGTCGACTATAGGGGTTTCGAAATAGTCTCTACCCAAACTATGATTTTAAAAGAAGACTAAGTTATCCTTCATGTTTTTACTTTTTTACGGGGTTTGTACACTTTGAACGTGGAGACCCCGCAGGCGAAAGCCGAGGAGGCTCCCCGACCGCCCGCGGAAAGCGAGTGCCCTACGTTCCAATCAACGTCCAAATTGTACAAGCCATAAAAATAGACAAACTCGATTTACATCGAGTTTGTCTACAGCCTGGGCTGCTCTTAGTGGGCAGCTTTTTCTGGTTCCAAAAATGATTGCATTCATTGCATGGGGGCGTTTATATATAACCGTAACCTTGACTGCCACCCCCTCTGTACAATTATGATACTCATTCATTTGCAACTTTGAAATCCTTTGCTAGAATATAATCTATAGAAAAGATTAGGAGTGGTGAATGTGGCTGAAACTCCAGCTGAAGATTTGATTCATTATATTGCACCAAAAGGAGAGTATATCCCTTTTTTAGATGATACGGACTATATCGCTAAAGGATTGGAATGGAAATTATTCACTGCCCGTTCGGTTAAAAGAGAACTATTATATAAAAGCGGAAGTTTTCAAGCAAAAGTCAAATTGGCAGGTTATGAACAATATGGCAACGGACTTGACACTGTAGTCGTTCAATTTGAAAATGGTAAGCTTAGCTGCATTAACCCTTCCTATTTAAAGGAAATGCAAAGCTCCAGTTTCGGAAAAGAACTGTTGAGTGGCCCGGTTTCCGAAACAGCCGCAGTTTCAAGTGAAACTGAGCAGATGGATGAAGCACCAATTACGGAAAACGCCGATCAGCCAAGTGAAGAACCAAAAAAGGCAAAAACCAAAACTAAAAAAACGACAGCAAAACCTAAGTTGGACTTGCCTGGGGAAAAAGTGCATTTTACCGCGACCGTCAAGGAGTTCACGGCAAAAATGAACCATTTCACTGGTGAAGAAGATGAAGTCATACTCTTAGAGAATGTTAAAGTGACAACGGAGCCTGAATTGACTATTGGCGATGCTTGGTGTGGATATAGCAAGACATTAAAAAAAGCTGAGCTCGAAGAAGGAGACGCAATCGAATTTGATGGAAAAGTGGTCGACAAAAAATACAATAAAGAAATACGCTATAAAGTAAATAATCCATCCAAGTTAGTGAAAAAAGAAGGGTAAACACTCGAAGTTATTGGATGATATGGAGTAAGCCGCCGCTTACTCCTTTTTTATTGCCGTATTCAGGCATCTAAAGAAATGAATGATTACATGAACTTATTAGAATAGATGCGTCCACCACTGGAATATATTCGTTTGTGGGAGATACAACTTATAACCTTTCTCCAATCGTATTGGTTTTGCGTTTGTGGTTTCATATTTTCCAGTGTTGGGGATAATACATTATGATCATGCATTTATAAAAAAAATAAGGGGGGATTTTCATATGAAAGAATTATTTCGATTATTGAAACAAGGTAATAAATCGGCGTTCATTGCTGCCTGTGTGAATAGTATCATCGCAGTGCTAAAGGGGATTGCCTATTTTATGACAGGAAATGTCGCTATGTTTGCTGAAACTTTACATACTTTGGGTGATGCTGCGAATCAGTTTTTCGTCTTCATTGGTTCTGCACTAAGTAAAAAGTCACCAACTGATCGATTCCCTGATGGTTTTGGACGTTTGGTTAACCTTGTATTGCTAGGGGCAGTATTGGTTGTCGGGATCATGTCTTATGAAACGATTAAAGAAGGGTTCCATCACATTTTACACCCTGCAGAATCAACTGGTATCCTTATTAACTTGTCAGTCCTTTCGTTAGCGGTTGTGTTGGAATCATATGTATTATTTAAAGCGATGAAAGAAGTGGTCCATGAGACTGGAATTGAAGCTAAAGGGGCAGCCGTCATATTTAAGAGCTTTTCTGGTTTAAAAAGGGCAAAACCAGCGACGAAATTAGTATTTATGGAAGATATGGTAGCGACAGGTGGCGGCGTCCTTGCGATAATTGCCATATTATTAGCAAACTTCACGCCTTTTATCCAAGCGGAAGGAGTTGCTTCCGTCATGATCGGTCTTGGTATGTTCTATGTGGTTGGAAGGGTTTTTCTTGACAATGCTGCTGGTGCTCTTGGGGAAGCCGATATTGATATGCGGCAAAAAATTGGTGCGATGGTCATGGATGATCTAGACGTAAGGGATATACAGAAACTGGCCGTAATAAAAGAAGGGGAAGATTTTCATGTTGAACTTGAAGTTGAACTGGATCCCCATATTTCAATCGCACAGGCGGACGACATTAAAGATCGGCTGTTTAATCAAATATTAAAGGAAAGAGGGGTAACGGACGTCATTATAGAATTTGATGAAAATGATGGTATCCCAAAATGGGAAGGTCAGATAAAAAAAGAATTGAATGAAATCAAAAAAGACAGCGAGTAGAAATAATGGCAGAATACAAAATGTCATGATCAGGATAATTGTGTGATTATAAATCAAGACACTAATGATAATGCTGTTCAATTCATCACGTACTTTCCTTGGGTATGCATTATAAGCTATCATGGACTTAGTTACATAATGAAGGATTATGGAAGGGTGAATAAGAATGGAGAAACAAAATATTAAGCTAGTTGCACTTGATATGGATGGCACACTTCTCAATAAGGCTGGAGAGATATCTGAAGAAAACCGGAGAGCGATAAAAGAAGCCGAAAATGAAGGGGTTTTTGTGGTATTGAGCACAGGAAGATCCTATGCGACGTGCAGTGATTTTGCAAAGTCAATGGAACTCCAATCATACCTCATTACAGTAAACGGAAGCGAAATTTACGATAACCAAGGAAAACTGGTGGAAAGGAATATCGTCGATAGTGAATCCATACAATGGATGTGGGAATTAAGCCAAAAACATGGTACACATTTTTGGGCCATTAGCTGCGATAATATTTACAGGGCTGAAATGCCTGAAAAAATCCATGACTCGCAATGGCTTAAATTCGGTTTTGATACAAATGATGAAAGCATCCGCCAAATCATCATGGATGAACTGGTATCAAAAGGAACCTTTGAAATAAGCAATTCAAGCCCAACGAATATTGAAGTGAATGCCATGGGAGTCAATAAAGCGAAAGCGATAAAGCTCGTATGTTCACTGCTCGACATTAGCATGGAAAATGTAATGGCAGTGGGTGACAGCCTTAATGACCTTGCGATGATTTCTGAAGCAAAAGTGGGCGTGGCAATGGGAAATGCCCAAGAAATTGTGAAAGAAAAAGCAGATTGGATTACAGCGACAAACGAAGAAGATGGTGTAGCTAAGGCCATTCGGAAATGGGTGCTTTCAAATTGAATTGAAACTGTATATGGGGCGTATTCCATATACAGTTTTTTTATTAAAATGGTGCTGCATGACAATTAAATTTTAGCTGCTGAATTAATTTCTTGAAAATTGTGTCTTTTAGAAGTATGATAATCTTGTAGTGTTATATTTTGGTAATATATTAATAATGGGAGGTTTAAGGATGACAAGTAGTTTGCCTGAACAGTGGTGGAATCAATTAACTTTACCAGTTATCTCAGCACCTATGTTTTTAATATCCGGTCCTGAGTTAGTGAAAGAATGCTGTTTGAATGGGGTGATCGGCTCTTTTCCAGCACCGAATGCGCGGCCGATAGAGGTACTGGATCAATGGATGGGTGACATAAACGATACATTGATTGCAGCAAAGGATAAAGAACCAGGCTCAAAGATAGCTCCATGGGCAATGAATATGGTTGTTCACCGTACATATAGCCGGCTTGAAGAAGAGTTGGAATTGGTCAAAAAGCATCAGCCTCCCATCGTCATTACATCATTAGGTTCACCAAAACATGTGGTGGATGTCGTACATAGCTATGGCGGGTTGGTCTTTTCGGATGTCAGCTCTGTGGATTTTGCAAAGAAAGCTGCGGAGTCCGGTGTGGACGGATTGATCTTGGTTGCTGCGGGAGCAGGCGGTCATGCTGGTGAGATAAATAGCTTTGCTTTCGTGGACAGCGTAAGGACATTCTGGGATGGAATCATTTTGCTCGCCGGATCGATCAGTACTGGTCACAGTATCTTGGCAGCTCAGGCGGCAGGAGCGGATCTTGCATATATGGGTACACGTTTTATCGTGGCGAAAGAGAGCAGGGCAAATGATGAATATCGTGAAATGCTTGTCGATTCTGACCATGATGACATCATCTTGACCGATGCATTTTCAGGCGTTAATTGTAATATGCTTAAACCGAGCATCAGGAAGGAAGGATTGGACCCAGAACAATTAGCCAAAAAAGAAAAAGTCGATTTTGACAGCATGTCCAAATCGTCTGAATCTAAAGCGTGGCGTGATATCTGGTCAGCGGGTCATGGTGTGGGGGCGATTAAAAAAGTAGATACCGCTGCAGGCATCATAAAACAATTAGAAAAAGAGTATCAGGAGTCCTTGAAGAAATTGACCGGGCAGGCGGAAAAATTAAAAGGATTTATATCGAAATGATATGAAAGCGCTTTATTTAATTATGCTAATATAGCTAATAAAAAGGGTACCCATTATGGGTACCTTTTTTTCCATGTAATATCAGAGCTAATTCATAATAAAGTATTTTCAGCTTAAAAGGCAATCTAAATGGATTTAAAGATAAAAGCAGTAAATATAGGATGTATCGCTGTGAAAAAATATTGATAAAAAGATGGATAAATGTTATATTATTTTCGTGATAATGACCAAATGAACAATTTAGTCATATATTATTCGTTGTTTAAAAAGTAATATATATTTAGGTGAAGATGAAGAACTCTAAATTTACAATGCAGAAGCATATGACTTAATTTTGTATTCTTTCATGCGTTTTCACCGAGATAGATTAAATAAACGGCATATTCGTCGTATAGGAGGGCTTGGTAGGCGTGTTAAAATCTTTAAAGGGTGAATTTTTAGCCATAATAAAACATCCTATGATACTCATTTCCATAATAGGGATCATACTGATTCCTTTATTATATAGCGGCACATTCCTTTGGGCATTTTGGGATCCATATGGTAAGGTGGATCAATTGCCTGTAGCCATTGTCAATTTGGATGAGGGTGCGGAGTTCAATGAAACGGAACTTACAATAGGAAAAGATTTAGTCAAGGAGTTAAAGGAAAAGAAGGATTTCGATTGGCATTTCGTCAGTCAAAAAGAAGCCAATGAAGGCCTAGAAAATCAAGATTATTACATGAAAATAGAAATTCCGAAAAACTTTTCGAAGAATGCAACGACCTTGCAGGAGGACAATCCGAAAAAACTTGATTTAATTTATACGTCCAATGAAGGGTTCAATTATATATCCACTAAAATTGGTGATGCAGCTTCGGAGAGAATCAAAGGGGAGGTTTCGTCGGCGGTTACGAAAACCTATGCGGAGTCAATGTTCGATAATTTGAACGAAGTGGCTGACGGACTCAAAAGTGCCAGTGATGGAGCTGGAGAATTGAAAGACGGAACAGATACAGTGAAAAACGGCTCCAGTGAACTTGGTGAAGGGATTATCTCAGCTAAAGAAGGTTCCAAAAAAGTGGATGAAGGAATTGACTCCCTTCATTCAGGTTCTGTCGAAATCCATGAAAACCTGGAAAAATTAGCTGAAAAATCATTGACCTTTTCGAATGGGGTCGGTTCGGCAGCTGCAGGATCAAAGGAACTTAATCAAGGGTTACAACAGTTCAGCTCTGGTGTTGGGCAAATGAAAGATGGTCAATCCGAGCTTTTGCAAGGGGCCAAGAGATCTGAAGCGGGAACTGGTGAATTGGCCTCTGGATTGCAGCAGTCATTAGAGGGCTTCAATCAAATAGATGAAAAGCTGCCCGCTTTGACTGAGGGAGCAAATGGTGTAGCGGCTGGTGCCGCCCAGCTTTCAGGTTCATTGTCTGAATGGAGCGCAGCATCAAACGAAGCAAAAGCGGGGGCATCTGAAGTTTCGGCAGGTTTGGATGAGGTTATTTCCGGATTGGAACAACAATCTGAAGCTACGGATGATCCTGCAGAGAAAGCGCGTTTGGAGGGAGTGATTTCTTCTCTAACACGCATCAGTGAAGGTAGTAAAGGAGTATCTGAAGGAGTGGGAAAACTATCGGCCAGTGCAACCGAAATTGCTAAAGGCTCAAATAGCCTTAGTGATGGAGCCAATCAGTTAAGTGAAGGCACTAGTGCGTTAAGCGGCGGTTTCACGCAATTGAAGCAAGCTCAGGATAAACTCGCCAATGGGGCGAATGAACTGAAAAATGGCCAAGGTCAATTGGTGTCTGGTTTGACAACATTTGGCGAAAGTATAGATTCAGCGCAGAGTGGACTTGGACAATTAACTGAAGGCAGCAATAACTTGGTAAGCGGGCTTGATCAGCTTGAAGATGGCTCCAAGCAATTATCAAGTGGAACCTCACAGCTTTCCGAAGGTTCGGAAGGTCTGGTTAAAGGAACGGATAGATTGAAGGAGGGTTCAAACAGCCTAACTAGCGGAATGGGAGAACTGGCGAATGGAGCCATTAAGTTACAAGATGGTATCGCCAAACTTTCAGATGGATCTGCAGAATTACATGACGAATTGAATGACGGGGCAAATGAAGCAGGCAAGATCAAATCCAATGAAGAAGTTTATGACATGTTTGCAAGCCCAGTTAAAGTAGATAAATTACCAATTAATAATGTACCGAACTATGGCACTAGTTTTGCACCGTATTTAATTTCATTAAGTTTATTTATCGGGGCTATCGTTCTGACGATCATTTTCCCGCTAAGAGATCCTGCTGTTATACCTGCGAGTGGATTTAGCTGGTTTATTAGTAAATACAGTGTCATGGCACTCATCGGAATCTGTCAAGCCATATTGGTGGACTCGATTTTAATTTTAGGTCTTGGAATCAATGTTACGAGCCTGCCGTTGTTTTTTGCAGTAAGCATTCTTGCTAGCTGCACATTCATGGCAATCATCCAGTTCCTGGGTTCAGCCTTTGACAATCCAGGCAGGTTCATAGCATTATTGATTTTGATTCTCCAACTGACCAGCAGTGGCGGAACATTCCCCAATGAATTAGTACCTGGCTTCTTGCAAGGATTCACACCGCTCCTGCCGATGACTTATTCCATTAATGCTTTTCGTGCTGTCATCTCAACAGGAGATTATAGCTTCATGTGGCACAATCTTGCCATATTGGCGATATTCCTCGTTACGGCATTAATATTATCTCTTCTTTACTTTATTTATAGGTATAAGAAAATGAACGGCACATTGAATGAAAAACAGGAAGAAGCAACTGTACAATGATCAAAAAAACAGCGACCCGTCTAGGTCGCTGTTTCAGACTGTAGACAAATTCGAGGAAAGCTAGTTTGTCTACAGTCTTTTTCAAAAAAAATCCAGTTGATTGAAGAAATCCGCTCCCTTTCCGCCGACTGTCTCCCAAGCCTCCACGACGCAAGCGTCTGTGGGGTCTCGGCTAGCCAGTCGTTCGGCAGGAGTGTCGCAAATTTCTTCAATCTAGATAGGATTTCACCCCATATAAAACAGTAAAAAATTATGGAGTAAAACCAAGTCTCGTTTTAAAATAATGGTAATAATTTCAGATTCGGGATAATGCCGTTTCGGCTCCACTTTTGTCGACAACGGGGTTTCTATCTATATTTTAAAACAAAGTTGATTGGAGCGGGCGTTCAAGACTCCTGCTTGGAAAAGCGTGTACAAGGGAGACCCTACAGACGTAAAGACCGCCCACGAAAGCGAGTGCCTTACGTTCCAATCAACGTTCAAATTTAAACCCCTCAAAACGTTCCTGTTGATTTCATCCAGATAAAAAAGTGAAAATACATGAAGGATAACTAAGTATTCTTTTATAATAAACTGAAACAGCGACCCGTCTGGGTCGCTGTTTTTTGATAAATATCAAGTAATAAGTGAAATGCAGGATAATAATAGGCTTCCTAAAATAAAAACCACCTTAAAGATATGCATTACTGTTCTCATGGAATGGGCAACGGTTTGTTTGTGACAAAACATTGGTGCACCATTACAATGAAGTAATTATTTAAACGGCTATACCCTTGTTTTTTGGGAAGCAGGTGCATATTTCTTCATTGGATTTTTTGCAATGACATCCTTCAAATAAGGATGGCCAGAAGGACCTGGTTTTCTCATAAGCTCCATTAGGTAAGATATATCGTCCATGGCCCTATGTGTTTGAAAATTGGTGATATTATGTGCCTGCAGTAATGTTAAGAGTTTACTATTCTCAAATCCATATTGCTTCCAAGGTACATTACGCATCGTACAGTACCACTTTTGATCATTGATTTCCGGATACATTTGGTAGAGAAAACTTCTATCGAAAGAAGCATTGTGTGCGAAGATCGAATCGGTACGGTCAATGAAGGTTTTAATTTTTTCATCATGAAAACTCTTTCCTTCTACGGAGCTGTATGGAATTCCATGAATTCTGTATGCTTGATCATAATTCCTTCTTGCTCCATAGGAGAGAGGCTCCCTTAAAAATGATTCTTGATCAATAAGATTAATGATTTCCCCTGTTTCACTGCTGTATGTAAAGAGTATAAGGGCAAGCTCGATAATTTCATCTGAAGAGGGACGTAAACCAGTAGTTTCTACATCCAGTACTAAACCTAATCTATTAGTCAATTTTTTTTCCTCCAGTTGGGTTACATTCTTCTATTATAGCTGACATAGAATGGCTATTGAAAGCATTATGATCGTTTTAAAGGATTTGAAATATTGAAGGTAAGGGTGAACTAACGATACTAAAAAAAGATAGAGATTTTTAAGCAATCTCTATCTTTTTTATCCATGTTCATATGCAGTGCAAAATGTTTTCCATTTCATGTTCGGCAATTTGTACGAATTCTTCGTTTTTTTGAAGACTGAAAATGTTTTTGGATTGCTTTATATAGTGCAGTCCTTCTTCAGGTTGTTGCAGATGAACCAGATTCTTACCAGTTAAAAGATGGAGTTCCGCATATAAATATAATGATTCTATCGAATTACAAATGTTGATCCCTTTAAGAGTATAATTTAATGATTCTTGATAATAATGAAGTTCAGTCAATGTTTGTGCTAATCCATGAAAGATCATCACGATAATGGTACCTTCTTGGTTCACATGGGGAATATTTTTGATAAATTCCAGTGCATCATTGAAGATGGTGATGGCCTCTTCATAATTCTTCGTTTTAAAATGGATGATCCCGATACTATTTAAAACTTCTATCTCCTGTTGATGAAGAATGACCCGTTTACCCTTGGTAATCTGCATGGCTTCATTCAATAATTCAATAGCCTTTTGTTTGTCATTGTAGAAATAAAAAAAAGAGATACCTTCATGCCATTTTAAGAATTGATAAAATGATATCGATTTTTCCGGTGCAGTTGCCATTTCTGTTTGAATGATTTCATAAATTGCTTCATAATTACGTGTGCGTTTGTATTTGTTAATCAAAAGTTTAATGGTTTCTATGTAATTATAGATCGGTTCATTTTTGGTAGTGAAGAAATACGGCAGGTCAACTTTAAGTTTATCCGCAAAAAGTGCCAATTCATCAATGGTTGGAGAAGTGATACTTCTTTCATAATCTGACAGGCAATAGGTTCACATATATCCTTAGCCAGTTCTTCTCGTGTAAGATTTTGTTTAATTCGTAATTCGTTGATGACAGGGCTAACCTCTATTTTCATTACAATTGCCCCTTTGTACCTATGTCTAGAATTCTATTTTACATAATTTATTTTTTATCAGTAAGATAATTGAAAGATAGTATGATATAACTGCTTTACGTGTTTTCCTTGCGTAACCCATCCAACAAAAAATAAAGAACGTTTTCTTATTGATACGATCAAACTGAAATTACGTCTTTTTGATATAAAGTGAGAAAGGAATATAATCAGCGATAATGGCAATCATTTGACTTGGAATATAAGAATAAATAAAAGAGGCCGGCAATCGCCGCCTCTCAGACTGTAGACAAATTCGATTTAAATCGAGCTAGTCTACAGTTTTTTATTTGAAAAAAGTTGCAGTGATTTCAGAAATCCACTTCCTTTCCGCCGACTGTCTGCCAAGCCTTCTCGACGCAAGCGTCTGTGGGGTCTCGGCTAGCCAGTTTTTCGGCAGGAGTGTCGCAAATTTCTTCAATCTAATGAGGTTTCATTCCAAATAGGTAAAAATTCATGAAGGATAACCAAGTTTCCTTATATTATCATGGTCCGGGGGAGAGTTGTGTCGACAAACTCAGAGGCTGCCGCCTCTGAAGCTTTTAATTTCCAATGAATTGTTGGGTCCAATAGTGGGCGTATTTCCCTCCAGTTACATGCCCGATTCCAATGTGCGTATAGTTCTTGTTAAGAATATTCGCCTTATGTCCGGGGCTGTTCATCCATGATTTCATGACAGCATCCGCACTAGGTTGACCTGCTGCGATATTTTCCCCTGCGTACTCGTAACTGATCCCAAAGGATTTCATCATATCGAAAGGCGATCCATAACTGGGGCTTGTATGATTGAAATAATTATTATCACGCATATCTTCAGATTTTAGAATGGCTACCTTGGAAATGGCTGTATCCATTTTAAGTGAAGGGAGGCCCGATTTTGCCCGTTCTTCATTAACTAAACTAAGGACCTGCTGTTCAACTGATTGACTTTCTTTGCGATTAACCGTGGTATTGGATGATTCGGGAAGATTTATGATTTGTCCGATTCGAATTTGATTTGCATCGTTAATAGCAGAGTTCGATTTAAGTAATTCGTCAATGCTGACATCATATTCAGAAGCGATTTTCGTTAAGGTATCTCCTTCTGCCACCTCGTATGTATTGGCTCCCAAAGCAACTTTTGGAGATAGAAGTGATAGTGACAGTGCTGATAAAAGGATGATTTTCTTCATTTTAATTCCTCCTAGTAGAATATCTGAATTGGTAATATAGTATCCTATAAAAATAGTTTTGTGTAAAATTAGCTCATTCTCATTCTTTATAGGACTAGGAAAAAGGATAGTATAAGAATATACATAATAAGGGTCCATATAACTTGGCAGATTATATGGTAAATGAAAATCATAGGTCTATTTGATAAATTAGAATGCTGAATTTCTGGAAAAAAAGAATCATTTTACGTTTGCAGGCCATGTTTTTCAGGGAAATAATAAGTACATCAAAACGATATAGTTATATGGAACTAAAAAGGATGAAACTAATTAATTGTTCCAAGGGTGGAGCTTGTATGGATTTAAAGGCAGGGAAAGTGTTTTGGAAAGATACATTTGAAGCGAGAAAATATCCCATGTTGGAGGAAGACCTTCCATGTGATGTTTGTATAGAAGGAAGCGGTTCATGCACACTGTGCCTATTTTTTGACAGAGACTGGTCTAATTTTTTTCCTGATCTATAAAAGGGATGCTAGCGAAGGAAGTACGGTTGCGAACACTGGACTTTTACAGTTTTCAAATGAGTAGAAAAAGCTTGTACTATGCATCCAATCCCATGCTTAAAGAGAATATAGGAATCTTAAAACCCGAAATTTCCCTGTTGAATATTATACTGAAAAAGAGATTAACCGGAAATTTTCGTTTTCGAAAGCAGGAGCGCTGGTTACAGATAATGATGCTGAAATCAATCCTTATAAACATGTACATTTATTGATTGAAAAGGCAGTTTCGAAAGGCGTACGTGTCTATGCAAAAACAAAAATTAATGGAAAGATACTAAAAGAGAATCAAACCCAGTTATTTATCGAAACTGGTCATACGGTACATGCACAGACGGTCATCTTCGCAACTGGTTATGAAGCCCAAAAAGAAGTGAAGGATAAAAATGCAGTGGTTCTCAGTTCATATGCCATAGCAACAAATCAAATAGCCGATCAAGCTAAATGGCATGATAATATGATATTTGGGAAACCGCACGGCCTTATTTATATGCAAGAAAAACTCCTGACAATCGAATTATCATTTGTGGCCTTGATGAATCGACCGGTTATCTGGAGAAAAGGGATCCAATGATTTTGAACAATAGAGATAAATTAATATAGCAGCTTGTCAATCTGTTTCCAGAATTAGAGAATCGGATCTGGGCTGATTATTATTGGGGAGCTTTATTTTGTGAGATCCATGATGGTTTACCGACAATAGGAATGTATCCTGACCATCCTAATTCTACTTCTTATTGGGTTATGGCGGGAATGGAACGGTTTACAGTGTCAACCGTTCCCAAAATAATCAGGGATTAAGGCATTTTTCAAAAAGTATTGTCCATTAAGACAGGTATCTCTTCATCTTGAATAGAATTAAGTAGACAGCTGAATATACGGGAGGGATTCTTCGATGTGGTTTAAGGAATTGGAAACAGAAAGACTGCATTTAATCGAAATAGGTCACCATCATGCCGAGAGTCTGTTTGAAATCCTCTCTAAAGATGAAGTGACCAAATATGATGGGATAGAAAGTTTAACTCTAGTAGAAGATGCCCGCCGCTTAATCGACTCGTTTAAAAGTGCTTATATAAACAAACGAGGGATGCGGTGGGGAGTCATTCTAAAGGATTCAGGCAAGTTCATCGGTACTGTTGGCCTGCATCAATTGAGCCTAGCCAACAAACGCACCGAAATAGGATATGAAATCCATCCTGAATATTGGAGGAAACACTTTACGTCTGAAGCTGTCAACGTAGTATTGCGCTATTGCTTTGAGGAATTGAGACTAAACAGAATCGCCGCTTTAACTTTCAAGGATAATATTGCATCCAGAAACCTTCTGAAGAAATTTGGATTCAAAGAGGAAGGCAGCCTCAGAAGTTATCTATTTCTTCGTGATCAGTACCATGATGCCCTGGTATTTTCCTTGTTGAGTACGGAGTATTGCCAGTTAAGGCAACAAAGTGTTCAGGAATCATATAGATTTTAGTTTGGTATAGAAGATTGCAGCTGGCCCAAAGTGCCAGTTTTTTTATTTGCAGATGATTTTATATCAGTAAAGGACAATATACATATTTTTCATGTTAAAATGGTATGCGAATTCATTAATCAGTCCGGATGGACATAAAAAGGAGCAAAATCATTGTGAAGATATTATTTCCGTTGCTTGCGGTCCTGGGCGGAATCACCATTGCAATACAAGGACAAATCAATGGTGGATTAGGAAAAAAAGTGGGGGTCATTGAAGCTTCCTTCATTTCGTTTGGAATCGGGACTCTCGCTTTATTATTTATTGTTTTGTTTGCGGGAAATGGAAATATTTCTGCCATCGCGTCTGTACCCAAATGGCAATTAACAGGCGGGCTGTTAGGGGCTATTTATGTCATTGTGATCGTATTGGTCGTGCCTCGGATTGGAGTGGCACCGGCATTGGTCGGGGTTATAGCAGGCCAGATAATTATTGGGGCAGTCATTGACCATTTCGGTTTATTCGGAGGCGTACGCATCCCATTGGATGCGAAAAAGGTGGCAGGAATTTGTTTACTTTTCGTGTCATTATATTTGTTTAATCATAAATGAAGAAGGGGCACTTTTCATTGAAATGACGGGTACATATAGGGGAATATTTCTATTCCCCTATAGTTAATGCCTATTATTTGGAGATTGATTAAAGAGAACTAAATATTTTAATCAAGTAATGCATTATTCTGCTAAAATATATTATTTGAGAGGGGATGGTTTGCTAGGAAAGTTGTCTTAGTAATCAACCTGATGTGAATTATTAGAATATTGAGAAATAAATAGACAAGAGAACCTATATGAATACTGATTTAGAAGGGTTTGTAAAAACACCTGGAAGTCGGAAGTCCTTTTAGGTGATCATTTCTATTTACCTAGTATCTAGATCGAATTGATTAGCAATTAATTACTATATTGTGAAAAAGTACTCACCGGTTTATTGATTTTTTGGTTTATTCGTAATATACTTAAAATTCAACATCTTTAATTCGAGGTATAGTATCCTTGGCGAGGTGAAAAAAAGGTGATTTTATACCTAGTAAACTGCATTAATTGCTTTTTTTAGGTAGAAATTAAGATTTATGCAAACGGTTCGCTAATTGTTTTTGGTGAATTCCTGCAATGAATGCTTCTGCTTTTCCTCGCAATCATTATATGTACTATACGGAAGATTAATAGGTGTTAGAAGGATAATCTCTTAAATGGGAATATTCTAAGAAAGATTAAAGATGAGGGGGAATATTTTTTGAAAAAGTCTAAATTTTCAGTGCTTGCTCTTCTTATGGCCATCATGCTTATGCTTGCGGCATGCAACGGCGGTTCGAAGGAAACTTCGAATGAAAAAGAAGGGGGCTCGGGTGACTCATCCGGATCAAAAGTATTAAACGTAAACAATTCGAGTGAACCTGGTTCGCTTCACCCTGCAAATGCTCAAGGTACTCATGAATCATGGATCCTTGAACATACGTTCGAGGGGCTGACAAAGAAAACAGAGGAAGGCAAAATCGTCCCTGGTTCTGCAGAATCATGGGAAATCAGTGAAGATGGATTAACTTGGACATTCAAATTGAAAGATGGTTTGAAATGGTCAAATGGAGATCCGCTTACAGCCAATGATTTCGAATACGCTTGGAAATATGCTTTGAAACCGGAAACGGCTGCAGATTATGCTTACCAACTTTATTATCTTAAAGGCGGGGAAGCATACAACAGTAAGAAAGGGAAGGAAGAGGACGTAGGGGTTAAAGCGACAGACGAACATACATTAGTCGTTACTTTGGAACAGCCTACACCATATTTCCTTGACTTGACTTCTTTCTATACTTTCTATCCAATCAATAAAAAGGTACAGGAAGAAAATCCAAAATGGGCTTTGGATGCAAAAACTCACGTTTCAAACGGGCCGTTCAAATTAACGGAATGGAAACATAAAGAAAGCCTGAAAATCGAAAAGAATGAAAATTACTACGATAAAGATAAAATCAAATTGGATGCGGTTAACTTTGCTCTAATTGAAGATGAAAATACAGCATGGCAAATGTATCAGAGTGGCGAATTGGACCTCGCTTATCCACTGCCAGTGGATATTCAAGGTCAAATGGTCAATTCTGATGATAAAGAATTCAAAATGGGCAAAGAACTTGCCGTTTACTATTACAACTTTAATACAGAAGTGAAACCTTTTAATAATGCTAAAGTAAGGAAAGCGCTTTCAATGGCTATCGAGCGTCAAAAAATCACCGAAAATGTTGCTCAAGGCGGACAAAAGCCTGCTTTCGGCGTAGTCCCTCCGGGTATTCCCGATGCATCTGGAGATTTCCAGGAAAATACAGGTAACCTATTTAAGGAAGATGTTACCGAAGCTAAGAAATTGTTAAAAGAAGGACTTGCTGAAGAAGGCATGAAAGAATTACCTGAGTTTTCAATTTTGTATAACACTTTAGATTCACACAAGAAAATTGCTGAAGCGGTTCAAGGAATGTGGCGTGATAACCTGGGTGTTGAAGTGACACTTGAAAATGCGGAATTCCAAGTTAAGCTTGACCGTGAAAAAGCTGGTGACTTTGAAATTTCCCGTGCAGGATGGGTTGGTGACTATGTTGACCCGAT
Source organism: Peribacillus sp. FSL R5-0717 (assembly GCF_038002945.1). Classification (NCBI taxonomy): domain Bacteria; kingdom Bacillati; phylum Bacillota; class Bacilli; order Caryophanales; family Bacillaceae; genus Peribacillus; species Peribacillus sp. FSL R5-0717. Next base: position 23,632 of record NZ_JBBOOF010000003.1, on the reverse strand, counting down.
GACATTCATGCTTTGGGAAACGGACGGCGCCTATAATGATGCAGGTTGGTCGAACAAAGAATATGATAATTTATTAAAAGAAGCAAAATCTACAATGGATCCAAAAGAACGCATGGATGCTTTGCATAAAGCAGAGAAAGTCATGATTGACGAAATGCCGATCCTTCCGGTTTACTTCTATACAAAACCATATATGGTTAAATCGAATGTTACTGGAGTTTATGCTCCAATTAACGCTTATCCGAACTTTATTTACGCGGATAAAAAATAATAGAAGGATAATAGTGAAATGGGAGGTATGTCCGATTAAGGACATACCCCATTTTTCAATTGCGAATTTGAATATTTCATGCATTCATTTCCGTTTTCAACTTCTTAGAAAATCGATGATTGGGGTGATTACCATGTTGAGATATACATTAAACCGTTTTAAATGGGCGATTATTACTTTATGGGCTGTTATTACATTAACGTTCATCATAATGCATACGATTCCGGGAAATCCATTTGCAAAAGAAGGAGCCATGCCTCCTGCTGTTTATGAAAACCTTCAAGTCCACTATGGATTGGACAAGCCGTTGTTGACCCAATATGGGAATTATTTATTGGAAGTCGTTCAATTTGATTTTGGTCCTTCATTGAAATCTTCATCCATTTCCGTGAATGATTACATTTTGAAGGGGTTTCCGGTGTCATTGCACTTAGGGGCACAAGCTTTGGTGATTGCCATCTTCTTTGGCCTCATTTTGGGTGTCGTGGCATCACTGAAAAGAAATAAATGGCCCGACTATTTATCAATGATCATTGCCATCGTAGGGATTTCCGTTCCTAACTTTATCCTGGCGACTATTTTAATCAATTACTTTGCAATTAAATGGAATATATTTCCTGTTGCTACATGGGCGACATGGCAGCATACCATTTTACCATCCATTGCCCTTTCCATGATGCCGCTTGCTTTCATCGCGAGACTGATGCGGACAAGCATGCTTGAAGTAATGGGGCAGGATTACATTTTGACAGCAAAAGCCAAAGGATTGAAACGGAGCGGTGTCATAATCAAACATGCGATTCGGAATGCGTTATTGCCGATTATCACGGTTCTGGGCATCCTTACGGCTAATATCGTGACAGGAAGCTTCATCATTGAACGTATTTTTGGTATTCCTGGCATGGGAGATATGTTCGTAAAGGGAATATCCAACAGGGACTACCCGGTGATTCTTGGTTCCACAATTGTGTATAGTGCGGTGCTTATTTTATTGATATTCATCGTTGATATAGCCTATACGTTGATTGATCCTAGAATTAAAGTGACGGGAGAGAAGAAATAATGGCAGATAAAGTGCATTTAACCGAAGATATGTTCCAACCCGCCGAAGGCAACTTTAAGGAAGCTGAAAAAATAGCAAGACCTACAGTTTCATATTGGTCTGACGTCTGGCGTCGATTTAAAGAAAATAAGCTGGCGATGACGGGGTTTATTCTTATAATCCTCTTGGTCTTGATGGCGATTTTTGGTCCGTACATTAACGGATATACTTATTATGGACAAGATTTCGATAAAAAGAATCTTAGCCCAAATAGCGAGCATTGGTTTGGAACGGATTCATCAGGAAGGGATCTATTTACGCGAGCTTGGTATGGTGCAAGGATATCCTTGTTCATTGGATTGATGGCAGCGCTGATCGACTTTTTAATTGGTGTCCTTTATGGCGGGATTTCTGCCATTCGCGGTGGACGCACGGATAATATCATGATGCGTATCGCTGAGGTAATCTATGCGATTCCATACCTATTGATGGTTATCTTAATGATGGTCGTATTAAAACCTGGTATTCTGCCGATCATCATTGCGATGTCGATTACGGGGTGGATTCCGATGGCGCGACTGGTACGGGGCCAGGTTTTACAACTGAAAGAGAATGAATATATCCATGCTGCAACAATCTCTGGAGCCAATACGAGCTGGACTTTAAGAAAACACATGATTCCAAATACAATGGGACCGATCCTTGTCAATTTAACGTTGACTGTACCTACTGCCATTTTTGCCGAAGCTACACTTAGCTTTTTGGGACTGGGAGTTCCGGCACCTCAGGCAAGCTGGGGAACATTGACAAGTGATGCACTGGGAAGCATTCTGGTAGGGAATTTCTATCAACTGTTAATCCCGGCAATATTGATTTCCTTAACGATGTTCGCGTTCAATGTGGCTGGTGACGGATTGCAGGATGCCTTAGATCCAAAACTACGGAAATAAATGAGTCCTAACATAATGAATTGATATTACTAGAATAGGAGGGACGATGATGGAGAACCTATTAGAAGTCAACGATTTACAAATCACCTTCCATACTTATGCAGGTAAAGTGCAAGCGGTTCGCGGTGTGAACTTTGGCGTGAAAAAGGGGGAAGCCGTTGCGATTGTTGGGGAGTCCGGATGCGGCAAAAGTGTTACAGCGAAATCTATCATGAGATTATTGGAAACACCCCCGGCAGAGTATGGAAAAGGGTCGATAAACTTTGGCGGTAAAGACCTTCTTAAAATGAGTGAAAAGGAAATGCAGAGGATTCGCGGGAATGAAATCAGCATGATTTTCCAGGATCCGATGACTTCGCTCAATCCAACGACAAAAATCGGCAGCCAGATCATGGAAGGCATTTTAAAGCATAATAAAAATATGTCCCGAAATGATGCATACGAACGGGCGTTGGAAACACTGAAACTAGTAGGTATTCCACAGCCGGGAAAAAGGATGCAGCAATATCCGCATGAGTTTTCAGGTGGTATGCGCCAAAGGGCAATGATAGCGATGGCCCTTGCTTGTGAACCGAAATTACTGATTGCCGATGAACCTACAACTGCATTGGATGTAACGATACAAGCGCAAATTTTGGAACTGATGAAAGATATCCAACGAAGAATGGATACTTCCATCATTTTAATCACTCATGATTTAGGTGTGGTTGCGGAAACTTGTGAACGGGTAGTCGTCATGTATGCAGGCAAGGTAGTGGAGACGGGTACGGTAGAGGCTATATTTTCAAACCCGCAGCATCCTTATACAAGAGGTTTGCTTAAAACGGTACCGAGGCTGGATATGGAAAAAACGGCTCCGTTGGTTCCGATTATCGGATCACCACCTGATTTATTGGATCCGCCAAAAGGATGCCCATTTTACCCAAGATGTGAATCAGCAATGAAAGTGTGCAAAGACCATGATCCGGAGCTTGAAGTAGTGGACGAAGGTCAGACAGCCGCATGCTGGCTGCACCACCCGATGGCCAAGGCAGCACAGGTACAAGCACCGACTAACGTATAAAGGAGGAGAACCAATGGTTTCACTGAAAAATAAGGCCGTAAAAGAAAAGACATACAACGAAAATTCTCCTCTTGTTGAAATAAAGAATCTGAAGAAGCATTTTCCTATCGGTTCTCAATCGCTGAAAGCGGTAGATGGTTTGGATCTCAAAATCTATCCAGGGGAAACTGTCGGTCTTGTTGGGGAAAGCGGTTGCGGTAAGTCGACTGCAGGTCGTACAATCACTCGATTATATGAACCGACAGATGGAGAAGTTCTTTTTCAGGGGAAAAATATTTTCGATTACAAACCTGGGGAAATGTCACATATCCGCCGTGAAATACAAATGATTTTCCAAGATCCTTACGCATCCTTGAACCCAAGGATGAAGGTGGAGGAATTGATTGGGGAACCACTTGCCATTCATGGGATATCAAAAGGTAAAGAGCGAAGAAAACGGGTGGAAGACCTATTAAAGCTGGTTGGTTTAAGTCCGGAACATATCACTCGTTTTCCGCATGAATTCAGTGGCGGACAGCGCCAGCGTATTGGAATTGCAAGGGCATTGGCTTTAAATCCTAAATTCATCGTTTGTGATGAACCAATCTCTGCCTTGGATGTTTCGATACAGGCCCAAGTGGTCAACTTATTAAAAGAACTGCAAAAAGAAATGGGATTGACTTATTTATTCATCGCGCATGATTTATCGATGGTCAAGTATATTTCAGATCGCATTTTAGTCATGTACCTTGGAAGAATGATGGAACTTTCGGATAGTGATTCTTTAACGAAAGATCCGCTACACCCATACACACAGGCCTTGCTATCCGCAGTGCCGATACCAGACCCGACTATTAAACGGGAAAGGATCGTCCTTAAAGGCGATGTACCAAGTCCGATCAATCCGCCGAGCGGCTGTGTATTTCGGACGCGCTGCCCTAAGGCGATGGAGATATGCTCCAGTGCTGTACCTGAATGGAAAGAACAAAAACCAGGGCATTTCGTTGCTTGTCATTTATATTGGTAAACAAAAAAACCAGTTGCATTTGCGACTGGTCTTTTTTTACACATTTATGTAAAATATTTTTAGAATAGAAACGATTATCAAATTATTTATCAGCATGTCAAAATAAAAAACTAGGAATCTGAAATTAAAACATATAAAATGTAATTATATGTAAATATAAAATTCTGTTGAATGTTTCAATTTGTGAGAGAAGGAGGGACTGTTATTGTATTCCACGATAACTAGTGAGATCGTCGATCGTGTCATGATTGTTACTCTTAATCGTCCAGAGAGATTGAATGCTTTCAATGAAAAGATGTGTGAGGAGATGATTCACGCTTTTAATGAAGCGGATGAAAATGATGACGTAAGAGCCGTCATATTAACTGGCGCTGGGGATGCTTTTTGTGCTGGAATGGATTTGGAAAAAGGTGCAGAAACGTTTATGGATCACACTCCTTTGGTTGAATATCGCGATGCAGGAGGAATGTTGTCATTACGGATTTTTGAGATGAAGAAACCTATGATAGCAGCCATTAATGGAGCGGCAGTCGGGATTGGGATAACAATGACTTTGCCCATGGACATTAGAATTGCTTCAACAGATGCAAAGATGGGTTTTGTATTTGCAAGGCGGGGGATAACGATGGAGGCATGCAGCGGCTGGTTCTTGCCTAGACTTGTCGGAATGGGCAAAGCTTCCGAATGGATTTTTACCGGCAGGATGATTACGGCCAGTGAAGCATATGAGGGAAGGCTGGTAAATAAGATCGTCGAGCCAGAAGAATTGATGTCTGCAGCAATGGAGATTGCGACAGACATTGCGGAAAATACATCTTCCGTCTCTGTGACGCTATCCCGGCAGTTAATGTGGTCCATGCTCGGTGCGAACCATCCTGTTGAATCACACAAAATAGAATCGAAAATGATTCATTGGACCGGAAAACAAGCTGATGCACTAGAAGGAATTGAAGCTTTTCTCGAAAAAAGGAAAGCCGATTTCAAAATGAAAAGCAGCACGGATATGCCTCCGTTTTATCCGTGGGGAACGGATCGAACATATGAAGCGGATAAGAAATGAATGAATGGTAAGGTCGATATCGAGGGCTTCGGAAGTGCTTGATAATTTTTACTTTTCGGATAAATTAGGGTTTCTTTTCTTAGTGTGTTATACTAGGTTTACCATTTACTAAACTTGTTTCATGTTCCCTATTCCCTGTGAATAGGGTTTTTTTATGATTGTTTTTTTTGATCAAAAAAAACAGACCCTACAAGTAGGGTCCGTTATATATTGTATTTAAAATTATGCTTTTTGAACGTTAGTAGCTTGGGGTCCACGTTGACCTTGCTCAACTTCAAAAGTAACTTCTTGACCTTCGTCTAATGATTTGAATCCTTCGCTTTGGATAGCTGAGAAATGTACGAATACATCGTCTCCGTTTTCGCGTTCGATGAAGCCAAATCCTTTTTCTGCGTTAAACCATTTTACTTTACCTTGTTCCATTGTTGTTGCCTCCTAGTGTGAATCCACACATTGTGTTACTACCCTTGCTCAATCATTAGACGAAAAGTTTTTCACTTATCAATCTTCCCGAACAAAAATAATTCTTTTTAAATATAACAGATAATGTCGGAATCTGCAAGCTAACAAGGAAAGATTATTAATGTATACAGAAAATGAACAATTCTTAATACCCTTTTTTGTAATCAAGTAAATTTGTTGAAGGTGTTTTACCATTTAGATAGTCCTTTAAATTAGGGATGAAAATATCCTGAATTAGCCTTTGGTCGTAAAATTCCGTATTTCCGGATGTGTGCGGCGTGATGATTACGTTGTTCAACTCCCATAAAGGGCTATTCTCAGGAAGTGGCTCCGTTTCAAACACATCAAGACCAGCACCTGCAATATCTTTGTCCTTAAGCGCTTGAATCAATTCGTTTTGAATGACCAGGTTTCCCCTTCCTATATTAATGAAAAATGCGGAGCGCTTCATTAACTTGAATTCGTTTTTACCGAACATATTCCTTGTTTCTGGGGTCAATGGTAATGTCACGACAATATAATCACACCTAGGAAGAAGATCAATCAATTGTTTTTGTGTGAACATCTCATCTACGAATTCTTCTGATTTACCGGAATGGCGCATCCCTAATACGGTCATGCCAAAAGCCTTGGCAATTTTTGCGGTTTCCTTTCCGATTTTCCCGACACCGATGATTCCGATGGTCTTTTCATGAATTTCCTGCTTCATATGTGCGTGATGCCAGATCCTTGTCTGCTGTTGCTTAATATATGTATCTACTTTTCTTGTTAAGGCAAGCATTAACGCGAAAATTGTCTCTGAAATGGGATACGCATGAACGCCGTTTGCAGTTGTAATCTGAACATTCTTTTGTTCTAAATTGTCCAGGGGTAAAGCATTCACTCCTGCACTCCATGTCTGGATCCATTTAACATCGCTTGCAGCAATCGATACAGACATTTCCGCTTTCCAGCCTGCGATGACTTCTGCATCGGCGATATGATCTCTCCATTTTTCCTGGGATCTCCCGGTGATAACAGTCCACTCGGGAATCAATTCTTGGATCTTCTGTAATAAGATTTCATTCAAATTTTGGCTTATTATTAGTTTTCTTTTTGGCATAATTATCCTCCTGGATATTTTTTCTGAATTATACGTAAGTTTCGATAATATTTCAATTGGGAAGGCGATTGCTTACCAATCTTGCTATAATACTAATAATCAATGGAATGGGGTGTAATCATGAACGTGAAAGAGATATATGGACAGCTGCCTGCCCTGGAATCAAAACGATTGATCATGAGGAAAGTCACCATGAATGATGCCGAAGACATGTTCGCTTATGCATCCAACAATGAAGTTTCCCGTTACGTCACATGGGAAGCCCATCGTTCCCTAAGTGATACAAAAGATTTTATCCGATTTATACTTCAAAATTATGAGGATAAGAAAATCGCTCCATGGGGCATAGAACACAAGGAAAGCGGTAAGTTGATTGGTACCATTGATTTTGTTTCATGGCAGGTTGACCATCATCGTGCGGAAATAGGGTATGTGCTTGCACCAGAATATTGGGGGAGTGGCTTGATGACGGAGGCAGCCCAAAAGATAATCGCCTTTGGCTTCGAAAATATGAACCTAGTTCGAATACAAGCAAGGTGCTTCGTTGAAAATTCAGGTTCAGAGCGAGTCATGCAAAAGGCTGGTATGTCTTTTGAGGGAATCATCAGAAAAGGAATGTTCGTCAAGGGGAAGCATCAAGATCTAAAGCTATATTCCATTATAAAATGATGGCCGCGTAGTCAGCTGATTAAAGGGAAAGTATAAGAAAAATATACATCGTTTGCGAAATCGTGAATTTCTGTTGTTGATTATGGTGGAAAGCCAGAAACAAACAATATGTGCAAATATTGAATCAAAAACTATACAAAACGTCTAATGTAAAAAGTCGTTTTGAAAAATATAATGAAACTATGAAATCGTGTTGAAATGGAGGGTTTATTTAATGACAGTTATCAATGAAGTAGAAACGTTGAAAAATTATATCGGTGGCAAATGGGTTGATTCCACAACTTCGAAACATGAACAAGTGCCTAACCCGGCAACAGGAGAAGCATTGGCAATCGTACCCCTTTCAACAAGGGAAGATGTAAACCAAGCGGTGGAGGTTGCTAAAAAGGCGTATAAAGAATGGAAAAAGGTCGCCGTTCCAAAAAGAGCTCGCTTCTTATTCCGTTACCAGCAATTACTGATTGAACACTGGGATGAGCTTGCAAAGCTGGTCACTATGGAAAACGGAAAAAGCTATACAGAAGCATATGGAGAGGTTCAGCGTGGGATTGAATGCGTGGAGTTCGCAGCAGGTGCCCCTACCTTGATGATGGGAAGTCAGCTTCCTGATATTTCCCCAGGCATTGAATCTGGCATGTATCGTTATCCAATGGGTGTCGTTGCCGGGATTACGCCGTTTAATTTCCCGATGATGGTGCCATGTTGGATGTTCCCGCTGGCAATAGCTTGTGGAAATACGTTTATCTTAAAACCTTCAGAACGGACACCGCTTTTGGCCAACCGTCTCGTGGAATTATTGACAGAAGCCGGTGTTCCGGATGGTGTTGTCAATATTGTCCATGGTGCCCACGATGTCGTGAATGGGATTTTGGAGCATGAAGACATTAAAGCGGTATCATTTGTGGGATCCCAGCCTGTCGCAGAGTATGTATACAAAACGGCAGCTGCCAATAAAAAACGTGTCCAGGCTTTGTCGGGTGCGAAAAATCATTCGATCGTCATGCCTGATGCAGATTTGGATAATGCCGTAACGAACATAACGAATGCAGCTTTCGGATCTGCAGGCGAGCGCTGCATGGCTGCGTCAGTGGTTGTTGCGGTGGGAGAAGTGGGAGATACGCTCGTTGAGAAATTAAAGGCTGCAGCAGATAACATCAAGATTGGAAATGGAATGGATAAAGACGTTTTCCTGGGACCTGTAATCCGTGATACTCATAAAAAAAGAACAGAACAATATATTGAAATCGGGGAAAAAGAAGGAGCTGTCCTCCTTCGTGATGGCAGGAATGAAGGCGATCAGGAAAAAGGCTATTACGTTGGACCGACATTATTTGATCATGTAAAAACAAACATGAAAATATGGAGTGATGAAATTTTTGCTCCTGTCTTATCCATAGTACGAGTTAATACTCTTGAAGAAGCAATTGAATTGACCAATCAATCCGAATTTGCCAATGGTGCCTGCCTCTATACGGATAGTGCAAAAGCCATCCGGGAATTTCGCGAAGAAATTGATGCAGGGATGCTTGGCATTAACCTTGGGGTACCCGCGCCAATGGCATTCTTTCCATTTTCCGGATATAAAAGTTCGTTTTATGGGGACCTTCATGCCAATGGGAAAGATGGCGTGGAATTTTATACCAGAAAGAAAATGTTAACGGCAAGATACTGATAGGAAAAAGGGGGTCGGCGCAATTTGTGGTCGGCCTTCCTTTATACATTATTTTAGGAGGAGTGTAGCTTATGCAGGTTGAAAAACAGGGTCAGGATCTTAAAGCGATGGATGGTAAATATGTGTGGCATCATATGAAAGGGGCTGAACCCACCCCTGGTGCAATGGTGATTAAAAACGGGCAAGGAGCATGGATAACGGATGTTGATGGGAATCGCTTCCTGGATGGAATGTCTGGTTTATGGTGTGTCAACGTCGGTTATGGCCGCACGGAACTGGCTGAAGCAGCTTACGAGCAGCTGAAGGAACTTCCATATGCCCCTTTAACGAATAGCCACATCCCGGCTATTAAGCTAGCGGAGAAATTAAATGAATGGCTTGGTGGGGATTATGTGATTTTCTTCTCTAACAGCGGTTCAGAAGCCAATGAGGCGGCCTTTAAAATTGCGCGGCAGTATCATCAGCAAAAGGGTGAACATGGACGCTATAAATTCATTTCGCGTTATCGCGGCTATCATGGCAATTCAATGGGAGCCCTGTCAGCTACCGGGCAGGCACAGCGAAAATATAAATACGAACCTCTCGCCCCAGGGTTTCTTCATGTATCACCGCCAGATTCTTACCGAAATCCAGAGGATGAAAGCGGTGAAAAAAGTGCAGCGGAAATTGAACGTACCATTACATGGGAGCTGAGCGAAACGGTGGCTGCGGTCATCATGGAACCAATCATCACCGGGGGCGGAATTTTGATGCCGCCCGATGGATATATGAAACGTGTCAAAGAAATTTGTGAGAAAAATGGTGTCCTTCTCATTTCGGATGAGGTCATTTGCGGGTTCGGCCGTACTGGTAAGAAATTTGGATTTATGAACTATGATGTCAAACCAGACATCGTAACAATGGCTAAAGGAATCACGAGCGCTTATTTGCCATTATCCGCTACAGCCGTCAAGCGCGAAATTTATGAAGCGTATATTGGCTCAGACGTTTATGACCGTTTTCGGCATGTAAATACATTTGGCGGCAATCCTGCTGCCTGTGCCGTCGCTTTGAAGAATATTGAAATATATAAAAATGAAAAACTAATAGAACGGTCCAAGGAGTTAGGACTACGCTTTCTGCAAGAGTTTGAAGAAATCAAATCTCATCCCAATGTTGGGGATGTACGCGGGAAGGGTTTGTTGGTAGGCATTGAACTAGTGGAAGATAAACTGACCAAACAGCCGATCGAACTTTCCAAAATCAATAAAGTCATTGCTTCATGCAAAGAAAAGGGGCTGATCATAGGGAAAAATGGCGATACAGTAGCAGGTTTCAATAATATCCTGACTCTTGCTCCCCCACTTAGTATAACTGAAGAGGATTTTGCATTCATCATAGCGACGTTAAAGCGAACGTTAGCTGAACTATGAAAATAAAATGAAAAAACTGAATATTCAACAATTTTACGCATTTGCCTGTTGATACACATAACTTGCTTTTTAAATGAGGCTGATACGTCAGTTTTAGCGCCGTTCGGAACTTTGAACGGTGCTTTTGTTTATGATCAAGGAAGAATAAGAGGTAAAGGAATCTAGTAGAAATTAAAGGCGATATTTTGGAATCGTTTTCCTTGCTTAGTTATAGCGGATGTTCGAAAATGGAATGATAAGGATTAGTGATAGAATATCTATATTATCCGGCAGAAGAGGTGAGGGACATGAATAATAAAGATATAACAAAAAAATTAACATTACATATCCCTGAAATTTTAGGGAGTGGGAATTTTTCAAAGTATGCTGTATTGGTACCGCTAATAGAGAAAGAAGATGGAATTCATGTTCTTTTCGAAGAGCGTTCACACAAACTGAGGAGGCAGCCGGGGGATATATGTTTTCCGGGCGGGAAAATAGACAAGCTGGATCATGATGAACAGGCTGCTGCCCTAAGGGAAACATATGAGGAACTTAATTTGCGAAAAGAAGATATCGAAAACGTCTTTCCGATCGATTATTTGGTATCTCCATTCGGGATGATTGTCTATCCTTATGCAGGATTTGTTCGTAACCATCAACGGATAATACCTAATCCAGCTGAGGTAGAAACCATTTTTACGGTCCCGCTTTCCTTTTTCATGGAAAAACCGCCAGAAATTTATCATGTGGAATATAAAGTGGAACCGCATGCAAACTTCCCCCATGATTTAGTCGTTGGCGGGGAGAATTATAAATGGCAGCCAAAACAGATGGAAGAGTATTTTTACTTATATAATGGTCGGGTAATCTGGGGAATGACAGCGAAAATCCTTACCCATTTTATTGAAATTCTTCGTTAGACCCTTCTAAAGCACCTTTTTTTTTCGGTCTATTTCTATTAAACTTTAATTATGGTAAAAGTTAGGTTTTTAATAGTAGCGGGGGGATGAGTGGATGAAGTATAGTTTTGAAGTACTTGAAAAAGAACGGGAAATGGCAATGGCTGCACTAGTCAACTTCAATGAAAACCGCGAATACTATGATGAAACCAAAGATAAGGAACTTAAGCTGGCATACTACAAAGATGGTTCCTTGGACCGGGAAGGATTGAAGGACCTACTTGTGGCAACCCATAAAAACCAGCTGAACTACTCACCGCATCGTCATGTTTACCCATGGGTGGACTTACAGGAAAATGGCCAGCTGAAAAGTCTGTATTCCGGTAAAGGGATGGATCCTGCACAAGTGATTGAGGAAGATATCCGTATACTGGAAGTGTTGTCAAGAGGTATTGAATCAACAAATTCGGAGAATATTCTCGTTAATTGTGAACATGTAGTACCTCAATCATGGTTCGATAAAAAAGAACCGATGAGGGGGGATTTGCATCATCTGTTCGCCTGTGAACCAACGTGTAATAGCAGCCGGAGTAACTATCCATACCATGATTTTGAGGATTATATCCCTGAAAGATCGGCTGCCGGTATAAAAGCGGGTTGCGGGAAATCAGACGAAAGTAAATTCGAGCCCGAATACGGAAAAGGGATCGTGGCGAGGGCAACTTTGTATTTTTTACTCAGATATGAGGGAATCATCGATAGCGGCAATATCGACCTGGCACTGCTTTTGGAATGGCATCGGCTTTTTCCCGTCAGCACTTATGAAAAACATAGAAACCTCGCTATACATGAAATGCAGGGTAATCGTAACCCGTATATAGATTTTCCCGAAATGGCAGATAATTGGAATTAAAGTAAGGCATAAAAAAGAGGATTGAAGCTGCAGTGAAAGCTTCAATCCTCTTTTATTATGGATTATAAGAATTTTACGCAAACAGGGAAGGGAACTTGAACATCCTTTTGCAATAATGTTAATTTTCCGTCATGTTCATTCCGGGCATATAGTGTCAAGTTTCCTGATTGTTCATTAGAAGCGATCAGAAATTTTCCACTAGGGTCCAATGAAAAATCACGCGGCCAATGTCCTTCGGTGGAAACCAGCTGCACGAATGCCAGTTTGCCTGTTTCTTGATTGATTTCGTAAACGGCAATACTATCATGTCCGCGGTTTGCGGCATATATGAATCGCCCGTCATCAGAAATATGAATGGCGCTTCCTTGGTTATTTTCCTTGAAATCTTCCGGGACGGTCCGTACCGTTTGCAATTCAGAAAAACTACCGGTTTGACTATCGAAGCTCAAAACAATCACTTCTGGTACAAGTTCTGCCATGACATACGCAAATTTACCGTTTGGGTGGAAGGTCAGATGCCGTGGTCCGCTGCCGGGAGCAACAGATAAGCTGTTTACTTCTTCCAAAACCCCATTATGTAGTTTATAGGTTATTACTTTATCTATTCCGAGGTCGACAACAGCAATGAACCTTTCATCCGGCGTGAAACCAGCGAAGTGAGTGTGTGCTTTTTCCTGACGTTCTTCATTCGGTCCATGGCCTTCATGTTGAACAGTTGATGATACAGGCAAAGGTGTCGCATCGTCATGAAGCGGATATGATTCAATCACGCCTTCTCCATAACTGGAAGTGACCAAAACCTGTTTCTTGCTGTCGACACTTATATGGCAGGAAGAGCCATTTGGTGTAAGTTGTTTGCCTAAGAAGGTAAGCTCACCTGAATCTTCATTAATCGAATAGGCTGAAACTCCACCGCTGCCCGCTTCTTTTAAAATGGCGTAGAGATTCTTTTTGTCCTGGCTGATGGCGACATAAGTCGGATCGGTCAATTCTGCTGCAAGTACCGGTGTACTGAGCTTTCCTTCTGCTGTATCTAAAGTAAATCGGTAAATACCTTCGCTGTTTCCTTTTGTGTAAGTGCCTATGTATCCAATGATGTTCTGTTGATCATGTTTTGCCATATTTATCTCCTCCAAGAAAGAATTGTGTTTATTTTTATTTTAACATAGATGATGCGCATATATCCTTTTCCCATTTTATGTTGAGTCGGAACCTTTTTCTTTTAGAATTTTTTTGGGTGATAAGAAAAAAAACCCGCCTAGCGGGTTAATTTAAATCGACTGGCTTTGAAGCTTCGATGGGTATATGCCTAAACTCAGAAACGGAAAATAAACCCTGATCCGTCAGTTTGATTTCAGGGATGACAGGTAGCGCCAAGAAGGCAAGTGTAAGAAAAGGGTTGAAATGCCTGTTAGCATCAAGTTTCAATAAGGCTTTATCGATGTGCTTCAATGAATGGACCACATCCATATAATTGCATTCACTCATCAATCCAGCTATTGGAAGGGGAAGGGAAGCTAGTATTTCCCCTTTTTGGATTACAGTCAATCCACCCTGCATTTTTTTGATTTCCTTAGCTGCCAGAATCATATCCTCGTCATTCGTTCCGGCAATGATCAAATTATGTGAATCATGGGCTACTGTCGTGGCAATGGCTCCTGATTTCAACCCGAGCCCTTTGACGATTCCCAGGCCCACTTGTTTGGTCATATGATGCCGTTCAATAACAGCAAGTTTTAGATGATCAACATGTTCGGAGAACTGAAATAGACCATCATGATTAAGTGTGACCGGTTCAATCGAATGCTTTGTAATCAAGCTGTTTGGAGTTATCTCAATAATATTAGCGAACTCATTTTTAAAAGGTATCGCGAAATCATCTCCGGTTATTTCATGAAATTGAACAGAGTGCTTCAACCCGTCGGTAATAACCTGTTTCTCATCAGCTGGATAGTTAAGCAATCGATTATTTTGTACCATAAGCTTTCCATCTTTGAAGACCGAATGGAGGATGACTGAATCAAGATCATCCAGTAGTAGGAAGTCTGCCTTGTATCCAGGTGCAATTGCACCATGTTCCTTTAATCCAAAGCATTCTGCTGCATTAATGGTCGCCATTTGAATGGCGGTAATTGGCGGGACACCTGTTTCTATGGAAAGTCGAACGTTGTGATCGATACTTCCTTCAGAAACTATATCATCTAGGTGCCGGTCATCGGTGACGAATAAACAACGGCGGGAGTTCTTCTCATTAATTACTGGAATCAGGTTAATTAAGTCTTTGGCGACGGTGCCTTCCCTGATCATAAGATACATTCCTTTACGCAGTCTTTCTTTTGCCTCTTCCGCTGTAGTGCATTCATGATCTGTTTTAATGCCTGCACTTAGATAAACATCGAGCTGTTGCTGGGATAATCCAGCTGCATGGCCATCGATACTTTTGCCCAGTCTATTTGCATCGTATATTTTTTGCAGCATATCTTCATCTGTATGTGAAACGGCAGGGAAATTCATTACTTCGGCTAAACCAAGCACTCTCGGGTTTTGATAAAAGGAAATTAAATCTTCACTTCTTAAGACAGCACCAGAATGTTCAAACTCCGTAGCAGGTACACAAGAGGGCATCATGAAGTAAAAATCAAAAGGAAGTTGATCGGATTGTTCAATCATATATTCCATGCCCTTTTTTCCAGAAACATTGGCAATTTCATGAGGATCTGCAACGATGCAGGTCACACCATGTAAAAGGAGGATTTTTGCAAGTTCATAAGGCCTGACCATCGAGGATTCTATATGAACATGGCCATCAATGAAGGAAGGGCATACGAATTTTCCTGAAGCATCGATTTCCGAAGTACCCTCATAATGCCCAATTCCAGCAAAATAACCATCGGCGATCGCAATGTCGCCAGTATAGATATCACCATTGAATACATCTATGATTTGCCCGTTCTTAATGACGCAATCTGCAGGTGTTCTTCCTGATGCAACGTCAATTCTCCTTTTAAGCAAGTTTTTTTTCATATTCATAACCCCTTTGGCCATAAAAACCAGTTAATATTTCACTTTTTCCGTATTGGTTTCCCATGTTCGGAATGGTAAGTCATGGTCATTAAAAGACAATTGTTTCATTTTAATTGTGCGGTTTTCCATTGGCAGGGCAAGTTCTTGATAGATAAAGTGATCATCAAAGCCAATAACTGCAGCGTCTTCTTTAGTGCATGCGTAATAAATGGCTTTTGGACGTGCCCAATAAATAGCACCGATGCACATGGGGCATGGTTCGCAGCTAGTGTAAATTTCACAATCTGTAAGCTGGAAGCTGTCGAGATTCCTGCATGCATCACGAATCGCCTGTACCTCGGCGTGAGCAGTTGGATCGTTGGCCGTTGTCACATTATTACATCCTCTGCCCACGACTTTGCCATTTTTTACGATTATAGCACCAAAAGGACCTCCGTTCTTAGCCAGTACATTTTCATTTGCAAGCCGAACAGCCATTTCCATGAATTTTACATCCACTAAAAAACACCCCTTCATATATTAATAACCAAAAAGTGTTAATGTTACGTTTTTTAACGTAAATATAATAAACAATATACCATATGTCTGGGGAAACAGAATATCGTTTTCTGAAAATAAAGAAAAATCAATTTTATGACGTGCGGTCGAAAGGATTTAAAAGAATTTTTACAAATAATTATAAAACTGATATTGTTAGAAGAAAATCATTAGAATTATGAAGGTGATATGCATGGGTTTTTTGGGAGTACTATTACCGATATTCGGTATATTTGTTTTAGGTTTCATTGGTCAGAAAAAGTTTAATCTTGATACAAAATCGATTTCCACGATGGCATTATATTTAATGTCACCTTTTCTCGTGTTCCGGACTTTTTATTCCGCAGAATTTACGATTAATTATTTTTACCTGTTCTTATTCACGATAGTACTTTGCCTTTCTCTCATACTGGTAGTCTACATTATATCTTTTTTTCGCAATTATACAGTCACTGAAACAAGCGGCATGATATTGGCATCGGCATTCATGAATAACGGGAATTACGGTACACCCGTCATTTTCCTGTTATTCGGAGCCGCGGGACTCGATTATGCAATCATCCTTATGGTGGGACAGCAGTTAGTGATGTGCACAATCGGCATTTATTTTGCAGCAAAGGGCAGTCCTGAAGGAAACGGAGTTCAAACAGCAATTAAAGCGGTATGTCGAATGCCAATTGTTTATGGAGCTATTGCGGGAACAGCCTTTCAGTTCGTGAACATACCTTTAAGCAATTCGGTTATGGAAGCTATTAATCTTGTTGCAAACGCAGCGATCCCAACAATCATGATTACACTGGGAATGCAGCTGGCCAACATTTCCCTGAAAAAAATTGCCTATCGAAAGCTATCAGTTTCGCTACTTCTTAAACTTGCCGTTTCACCAGCAATTGCCTTCCTATTATCACTTACCTTGCCAGTGGGTGAAATGGTCAGGCATATCATGATCATCGTAGCTGCCATGCCAACGGCGGCCAACACTACAATGTATGCGCTCCAATTCAATACGGAGCCAGAATTCGTTTCAAGTGCTACATTCATCAGTACATCATTAAGCCTGATTACGCTTCCCATCATCTTTTTCTTTGTATTATAGAAGATTATGATTCTAATTATGTGGGCAAACTTATTATAAACACGAATCGGACGTTTCCTATCCAATAAACGAGATCCGGCCTAATGATAGGCATTGCCCTTGATGACCAAATCTTGGGCTGGGTACCCATCGCGGTACATGAACTTATGGCCTTTATTTAGGTGTTGATGAAAAAATGATTTCAACAATTTCATTTTAATATTAAAGAGTAGCTTATTAAACTGGCGTTTGGTATTTTAATGCCAGTATTTGATTGGAGGGGTTTTGTGTTCCAGACTAAAATTAAATTGATTAATCCTGGAAAGATTGATGCCATACTAAAGGAAATCGTCCTGAAAACCTTTGAAGAAGCACTGGAAGAAAAACTCTTGCTATGCATGGAGTGCGGTGATGTCGATTTTTATATCGCGTATTCAAATAATGAGGAACTTCAAGCTGCGATTAATGAAAACTTTGAAATTGATGAATGTGGTGAAATCATGAAAATAGATGAACATCAGGAACTTATGGATGATTTATACGATTATTTCTTGATCATACATAAGGAAAGTGATTTGTTTGATTTTTTTCCAGCAGGTCCATATACCCACAATGGGGAAATTCATGAATCAGATACGGATATGCTGGCGCCAAGGGGTTTGTATTCAGCACCATTTGAAG
Organism: Peribacillus sp. FSL R5-0717; assembly: GCF_038002945.1. NCBI lineage: Bacteria > Bacillati > Bacillota > Bacilli > Caryophanales > Bacillaceae > Peribacillus > Peribacillus sp. FSL R5-0717. The sequence goes on along the minus strand of NZ_JBBOOF010000003.1, from coordinate 5,812 downwards.
ATGCGATAAAGGAATAATACGAAAAGACAGCAAATGCTGTCTTTTTGTATTATTAAAAGCGTATTCAGCTTTCGGGAAATGAATGATTTTTTACAAAAAGAGGGAATTTTTCCACGGGGAAATAAGTTAAAATTTAACATTTATATGGAATATAGCAATAATATCATGAAATATGATAACGTTTTTAACAATTTAAAGTTTATATGGTAATTTTAAGAAATATTATATATAATAAAAAATGTGAATATTGAATATATTATTTAAATTACTAGTTTAAAATAACAATAAAAATGGTCGCTTCCCTAACACTATCGAAATATTGGGAAATAATATTGGAAGAAAGGATTATACATAAGATATGAATCGAGTTAAGAGAATGTTATAGTACGCTTTTATAATTCTGATTATTATAAATATTCAGTTTCGAAGATTGATTATGGGCGGGGTGCTAATTATGATAGTTTTTGACCGAGTGAATAAGTATTATGGCGATTTCCATGTATTGAAAGAAATTAATCTAACAATCAAGAAAGGGGAAGTGGTAGTGGTCATCGGACCTTCCGGATCAGGAAAAAGTACACTGCTTCGATGCATTAATCGTCTAGAGACCATTTCGCAAGGATCCCTTTCAATAAATGGTTTAAATGTAGCGGATAAAAAGACGGACATAAACAAACTCCGTCGGAATATCGGTATGGTTTTCCAGCATTTTCACTTGTATCCCCATAAAACCGTGCTCGAGAATATCATGCTTGCTCCCAGGAAGGTCTTGGGACAATCCGAAGAGGAAGCAAAAAAGATTGCACTCAAGTATTTGGACAAAGTGGGGATTGGAGATAAAGCAAATTCATTTCCTTCCCAGCTTTCAGGTGGACAGCAGCAACGGGTAGCGATTGCCAGAGGTTTGGCAATGGGACCGGAAATCATGCTTTTTGATGAACCTACCTCAGCCTTGGATCCGGAAATGATTGGCGAGGTACTGGATGTTATGAAAGCACTTGCCCATGAAGGAATGACGATGGTGGTTGTTACGCACGAAATGGGATTTGCCCGTGAAGTGGCGGATCGAATCGTATTCATGGACGAAGGCAGGGTTTTAGAAGAGGCAACTCCGGCTGAGTTTTACGCCAATCCTCGTGAAGAGAGGGCTCGTTTATTCCTTAGCCGTATATTAAATCATTAAATAAAAAACAGGGGTGAATTACATGTTGAAGAAAAAGAAATGGTTAAAATTATCTTTGCTATCATTACTGGCCGTCATTTTATTAGCTGGTTGCGGCGGGGGGAATGATACCGACAAAGCTGAAGAGGGTGGAGGTAAAGGCAAAGAAGAAGATGTTCTAGCACAAGTGAAGGAAAAGGATAAGATCGTTTTTGGGGTGAAAAATGATACAAGGCTATTCGGTTTGAAGAATCCTAGTACTGGAGAGGTAGAAGGCTTTGATATTGATATTGCCAAAGCTCTTGCAGCAGAAATCCTTGGTGATGAGAATAAAGTTGAATTTAAAGAAGTGACTTCTAAAACTAGGATGGCCTTATTGAATAATGGTGATATCGACGCAATTGTAGCAACTATGACAATCACGGAAGATCGTAAAAAAGAAGTTGACTTCACTGATGTTTACTTCGACGCGGGACAATCTTTGTTAGTCAAAAAGGGCAGCGATATCAAGGGTATTGATAGTTTGAAAGGGAAAAAGGTATTGGCTGTCAAGGGCTCTACTTCTTCCATAAATATCCGTGAAAAAGCTCCTGAAGCACAAGTGCTGGAATTTGAAAACTATTCCGAAGCGTTCGCTGCACTTAAATCCGGACAAGGGGATGCATTGACAACGGATGATTCCATCCTTTATGGAATGGCAGATGAAGATCCAAGTTATGAGCTTGTTGGCGGTACATTTACCGAAGAGCCATATGGAATTGCCGTAAAAAAAGGGAATTCTGAATTTGTGGAAGAGTTGAATAAAGCCCTTAAGTCACTTAAAGATTCAGGCAAGTACGACGAAATCCATGATAAATGGATTAAACACTAAACATTTTAGCAAATGTATATGGGCAGCTGACCTTGAATAACATTTGAACATTTGTCTGTGAGGATGAGCGTTTTGCTCATCCTTACTAGTTAAAGGAGTTGTATGCCGTGCTTGATTTCTCCATTTTAACAGAGAATCTGGATATGTATTTATTAGGCTTTAAAAATACGATCATGTCGAGTTTGGTCGCGTTGGTATCGAGTTTGATTCTTGGTGTGCTAATTGCCATCATGCGGATTGCGCCAATAAAGCCACTAAACTGGCTGGGTACCGCCTATGTCGAGTTTATTCGGAACATACCGTTATTGATCATTACCTTTTTCTTCTTTCTTGGTCTTAAACTAAGCGGTCTATATGCAGGGACATTAGCCTTGACCATTTACACTTCATCTTTCATAGCTGAGGCAATTCGGGCAGGCATACTCTCCGTGCCTAAGGGTCAAATGGAAGCTGCCCGTTCATCAGGCCTGACATATGGGCAGGCCATGAGGCTCGTCATACTGCCGCAGGCCGTTAAAATAGTCATTCCTCCTTTAGGGAACCAATTTATCAATTTAGTAAAGAATTCTTCCATTTTGGCCGTCGTTGCAGGACTCGATCTTATGTACCACGGGGATTTGATTTCTTCAAGGACATTTGTCGTGTTTGATGTGTACATTTTCGTTGCAGCTTTTTACTTAATTCTTACCATTCCTTTAAGCTTTGGCGTTGGTTATTTGGAAAAACGTCTTGCTAAGAGTAATTGAGGGAGGTATAAGATATGGATTTTGCAGGTGCCTATACACCAGATAATCTTAAGTTTTTATTAGAAGGATTTTGGGTAACGCTCCAGGTAGCTTTTATATCCATTATTCTAAGTTTCATTATTGGCGGGCTTGTAGGTATAATCCGATACGCAAAAGTGCCGGTGTTATCACAAATACTAGCTTTGATTGTAGAAACGGTACGTAATTTACCTCTGTTATTAATCATATTTTTTACGTATTTTGCTTTGCCGGAGATACGGATTAAACTGGAAATCATTCCAGCAGCCATCGTTGCCTTGACAATTTTTGAGTCAGCCATGCTTTCTGAAGTCATTCGAAGTGGACTGAAATCCATTGATAAAGGCCAAATGGAAGCTGCCCGTTCATCAGGTTTGAGCTATACACAGGCATTGATACATATTATTCTGCCCCAAGCGCTGCGCCGCATGGTTCCTCCCATTGTCAGCCAATTCATTTCTTTATTAAAGGATACCTCTTTAGCGGTTGTCATCTCTTTGCCGGAGCTGACCCATCATGGTCAAATCATATATGGACAAAGTCAAAAGTATTTAATACCGATTTTGATCCTGGTAGCTCTCATGTATTTCATAGTTAACTATAGCCTTTCTTTGGTAGCCCAGAGACTTGAATTGAAACGCACCTAAAAAAACGGCTCAGAAATGAGTCGTTTTCTATTTGTCTAGAAGATTCGGAAGTGTCTCACCCTCACCCTTGTTTTAAAACTTGTTTATACTCCATGATCCATACAGTCGGCGGAAAGGGAGCGGACTTCTGGAATTAACCGGAATGTTATTTTAAGAAGAAACCGTAGGCTGAACTCATGCCAAACAAGTTGAAACTAAGTTATCCTTCATGGTTTTATACTGTAATCCTTAATGGATTGAATAGATATACGATACTCCACTCGAATAACTGGCTAGCCGAGACCCCACAGGCGCTTGTGCCGAGGAGACTTGGCAGACAGTCGGCGGAAAGGGAGCGGATTTCTGAAATTAACTGGAATGTTATTTTAAGAAGAAACCATAGGCTGAACTCATTCGAACCGAGTTTAGGACTAGGTTATCCTTCATGATTTTATAACTGTAATCCTTAATAAATGGAAGAAATCTGCGACACTCCAGCCGAATACCTGGCTAGCCGAGACCCCGCAGGCGCTTGTGCCGAGAAGGAATGGCATACAGTCGGCGGAAAGGGAGCGGACTTCTTAATCAAATGGAATAATAGTGATGAATGAGTACACAAAAAATGAATCTTTTGCTTTTAATAACCGTATATATAAAGGAAGAAAGAAGGTGGAAAATATGTCGGAAATTAAAAGAAGCAATAGCAAAGCGATTGTATCATTGATCATGGGGGTATTATCCCTGTTTATTCCAATCATTGGCATCATATTAGGTATTTTAGGGTTAATATTTTCATCGAAGAGTAAACAAGAAATGAACCTTACTGGTGAATCTGGAAATGGTTTAGTGACAGCTGGAAAAGTGTGCAGTATTATTGGAATAATCTTAAATGTTCTCATGATTTTGATTTTCATGGTGTTTTTTTATTTCGTAGTCAATACGGACATATCAACCTATTGAATGTAAGTATTAACTTGACAAACAAAGAAAAGTAATTTAAACCTATATAAAATGGAAATTCATGTTATAATTATTATAAATATCTAAATATTGTATGAAGGGATGATATTTTGACCATTCAAATCTTTGAGTACCCAGCTGTATTCTATTATGAAAAGCACCCTTTGATTGTCGACTCTTTTTCCGTTCAAGTTTGTTTCCCGGATTTTAGGCGAGAAGGAATTATTTCTTCCGTTAGCGGCAGGAATCGGTTAGATGCCTTAGCTTGTGCTCAAGAACTGTTGGAATCCATGGTCGAACATTTTATACACGATAAAAAAACAATCCCGGATGCAAGCGAAATGGAAAAGGTGAATCTGGATCGGGGAATTAATATATGCGAGGCTGCACCCTTCAGAATTGAAATAGAAAATATCACATATGAAAAATAAAAAAAACCTTGCCGGTTAATGGACAAGGTTTTTATTTTGGATTTCTTGAATTTGTAACCCGGAATGACAGAACAGTACATACTATATTATTTTTTTAGTAAGCTGAAGTCGTTGGTGATAATAGTGCACTTATTAAAATGTAAAAAACCATCATTACCTGTAAAAGGAATGATGGTTTTTAGTTTCGCTAAAAATTCCCGCTTAAATATTTTTTATTTTTGGGGAAAGGATATTGCGTTCTTTATAACGAATATGTATAGTATAGGTAACATAGGTAAAAAGTATCAATAGTTATATATTTTGGAGGTGTATGTGTGAAATATTATATAGCATCAGACGAAAAAAATTTGAAGCAAGTAAAATCATTGATCAAGAAATTGACTTCAAAAGGATTTACTTGTGTGAATGACATGAATTTAATTACGAATGATGAGAAAAACCAAATAACGGACGACATTGGAGAATATGAAAAAAAGGGGATAGAGGAAGCCGATTTCATGCTGATCTTCCTAACGGCAGGAAAAGGTAATCTATATGAGCTTGGCTATGCTTTATCTTTAAATAAGAAAATAATTGTGTATTCTCCTGAGAAAGAAAATTATCATATTAATAAAAAATCAATATTTCATAATCTGCCCGAGGTAACAATCTGCAGCGGGACCTTTTATAAGCTGGTTAAATTGATACATACGCTTTCTCCGGAAGGATCTGAAAAAGATTCACTGCATCTTAAATAAATGTCAAATGTAAAATGACCCTCTAATAAAATTTCTTTTGAACGAATTGTTTAAAGTATTAAAAATGAGGGTAAAGACCATTAAAAAAGGGAGAGGACTGTTTTGGCCATTATTGATATCGACCAATTATTGTTAGCCACTGAAGCGATAGCAGAAGAGTCAGTTCCATTCCATCTTGATACATTTGACATCGATCAACTTTTAGATAATACGGATAATTGGAATTGGTAAAGAAAAGCATGCCCATAGAGGATATGCTTT
>NZ_JBBOOF010000002.1:0-160966 GCF_038002945.1 Peribacillus sp. FSL R5-0717 | reverse complement strand
AAAAAGCGATCTCTCTTAATGAAGAATCGCTTCTGATAGTTCTATAAGTTTTTAATGATATTTTCAATTTGGGTATGAACCTTATTATTACATACTCCCCCGTGGTAGCAAATTACAGATTCAATATCGTACCTTAAAAATTTATCTAAAGAAGAAATCGCAGTGTCCATATCGAGTGTTGTTTGCTCAACGGGTCCTCTTAGATTCCCATCTATACAAATCATTGCATCAGCAGCAACAAGAACTCTACTTTTTTTCAAATAAAGGCTAATATGTCCAGGGGTATGTCCAGGAGTAAATAGAACTTTTATCCCACCGAAATAGGGTAGTTCTTGACCGTCCGATAAAGTAGTATCAATTTTAGCTTTTGGAGGATTTTTACAAAGTTCAAGCATTATTCTTGATTGGTCCTCTGGTAGAGAGTCCAAAATCTTAGCCATACTTTTAGGGTTCGTTTTAATAAGAGAAATTTCCCCTTCTATGTATGGCTTATCAAGTTCATGAGCGAATACTTCAATACTTCCTTTAGTTGCCTTTATGATTTCTGGCACACTTCCAATATGGTCAATATCTTGATGTGTTAATATAACTGCTTTTAATTTATCTAATGATAAACCTATTCTGTCCATTGCTGAGATTATTTGCTTATATTGTCCTGGCATTCCTGTATCTATCAAAATAGCTTCTTTATCATCCCAGAGAAGCGTCGGGTGTATGACTGCTTTCCCTCCAAACGCTTCAGCTTCTAACTCAAGCATTTCAACTCCATTAGCTATTCTCATTAAATTCCCTCCAAAATTATTAATTAATTGCATATCTAAATAACTGTTTAGTTTAATTTACCAATTAACTAAGGAGGTTTCAATAACAAATATTTAATCATAACACATAAAATATTTTTTGTCAATATTTTTATTTGTTGCACTATAGAACTATCCTGCCCCGATAGTTGCATAAAGAAAAAGCTGCCTTAAAGACAGCTCCGATCTTTAGCTAACGCACCCGTTAGAAAAGCGAAACTTCTTCAAGAATCGCGCCCTTTAATGGAATAACTGATAAGCTCTATTGGTCGGTATTGTGGGACAAGAAAACATATTATTTACTACATAACACCTAAAAGGGGGTAATCAACCGCAACAACATATCCACCTTCGGAATCCGGTAGTCATCAATCCCGTTCGAATTGATGACCATGATACCAGAAAGGATTGTCAGATAATAGGCGATAAGCTCTCTGGGATCATCTGCTACCAATTCTCCGACTTGCTGACCCTCTTGAAATAAAGGAAGCAGTACATCAATAAAACTATCCATCGAATACAGTTCAAGCAACTGCTTCACCTTCTCAGGCACACCGTCTGACGTACGCGCTTGGTGGATAAGCATGAAGTATGGAGCGCCGCTTTCGTCGAGAATTTCCGTTGTCAACGCCCTGATTTTTTCAATCGTTGTACCTGGCAGTTTATATACGCTTCGTATGGCCTCCTCTGTTTCAGCCATTGCCTCTTCAACGAGCGACACGAACAATTCGTCTTTCGATTTGAAGTAATGATAAAGCAGCCCCTTGCTGATGCCTGCGGTTTCTGCTATCATACTCATCTTTGCACTTATGATACCTTTACGGGCAAAAACCTGGATGGCCGCCGAATTAATTTGCTCTCTTCGTTCATCGCGTATTTGATGCAATTGATCGTCGTTTAATGGTGCCAATGTTGAGCGCTCCTCCATAAGACAATATAGTTATTTTACAGTATATCAAATAGATCTTTAAATTCGCTAATGCTACTGCTCAAACGGCGTTTCCGAGAATCGCGGTAGCATTTCTTCCAAAATCGCCTCGACGGATCGTTCGTCTTCCACCTTAATCATAGAGAGTAGGCTCATGCCTTCATCCGAAGAGGATAGAACTTGGACCGCCGTCTGTGGGTTGAAGATGTGACGGGGTGATATAGATAACGTATTCACACCCCAGTAGAGCCCGTAAAGTCGCCAATCAGGCTTGCTTGTAGCTTGCTTGAGAAACAGCTCCATATATTCCCGGCTGAAGGCATTCCCCATGTTTGAATCCGTGCCTTTATATTCGACGCCTTCCCACCGAAGATCAGCCGTACAGTTCAGCCAGAAGGCCGGCTCAATTGCTTCTTTAATTCGACGAAGCACGCCTTGCTCCCAATCAAACCGGTCTTCCCCACGTCGTTCCAGCAAACAAGCCTCCAGTATTTCGGCTGCCATCGCAACCACGGTCATACCTTGGCCGAAGATCGGATCGTAGATACAGTAAGCATCTCCCAAAACCAGTAAGCCTGCAGGCCAACGGGACATCTGTTCGTAACGATGGCAGTACAATTCTGGAACACGGAACCCTCTGGGAGAGGTGATCGGATCAAAGTCGTGTACGATTTCCGATATGATCGGACTTGGAAGTTGCTCCAAGGCCAGCTCGAATTCGGCTGCATCCGTTGGAGGATATTTCCCTCCTGGACGGTAAAGCAACACTTCAGCAGTCTGGTCTTCGATAAAGGAGAATACGCCCGTGTAAGTACCGCTGGCAGGCTGCCCCTGGAGGTTGATGACATCCCATTTATCAATCAAATGAGTCAAATGAGAAGGCACTTTATAACGTCGGGTACTGTACCCAAGGAAAACTTTTAGCAGATCTGGTTCTGGAACCTTGTAATTCAAATCCTTAAGCCATCCCGAAAGTTTCGAGGAACGTCCGCTTGTATCAATAACCAGATCAGCTGTCAGGGCTTCCTCGTGCTTGGAGTGATCGCGACCTCTAACTTGAACGCCAGTAACAGCTGTCCGATCAGGGGTCGTTAATAGCCCAATCACGTTGTGCTTGGATAGAAAGCGCACGTTTGGAATAGCCTTAACTCGTTGGCGAATGACCCACTCCAGAACAGCTCGACTGAATTTAAGATCGTTCCGGTCATACTTCATTTCTAAACTCCCGTGCTGGTTCATGAAAAAAACGTCTTTGTTCAGAGATGAAGGGGTACCTTGCTCTACCAAGTCATGCTCAAATCCCGGAAAGAGGCGTTCAGTGATCGTTTTCCCACGAGTGGTGAAGCGATGCGGATGGAATGCCTGTGGAGTCCCAGAACGGACGTCTGGCCCTGATGGAAAATCATCTTTCTCAACAATTAGTACCTCGTCGTAATGATTGGAGAGTATACGTGCAGTCATTAATCCTCCCATACCTCCACCAATGACGATGGCCTTACCTTTATTAAAAAAAGTTGTCATGATATCCCACTCCTTATTTTTGACTGACTCAGTCAGTCAATTTATGTTATTATATGGCTGCCCTTAATTCGTTGACAACAGTTTTTTTATACTATACTAATAAGATCATCGCAAAGGACTTGGTAACTAAAGTCTTTGAAACATTATCGGGACCTGTAGCCAGCATTACTTCTGATAAGGCCCTCCCTTTTTTGCTATCTATACTCTTTAAGCATAGCTGCCCTTTAACCTAAATATTCCAAATAAAAAAACTGCCAAAATGACAGCTTTTTTCTTAAACTAAGAAGTTGATAGTTCAACAAGCCTTGTTCCATAATCTGGCCCAATTGTTGAATAAAGATCAAACAGCGACTCTTCAACTAAACTGCCCCTTTAGTTCATTAAGCAAAAAGGCCACCAAATGGCAGCCCCAGATCTCAACTACCGAACCTCATAGTTGAAGAATTTTCTATTTGGAATTTATGTAATAAACCAGATTATCAGTCCATTCACCAAATTCAAAAATAAATCCTTTTCTTATGCATTCAAACTCCATTCCTACATTCTCTGCTAACTTATAAGAAGGTGTGTTATCAACGTTTATATGAGCCTCAATTCGGTGGAAATTCAAGTCTTTAAAGGCGATATTAAGGGCTTCTTTTACTGCCTCTTTACAGTAACCATTTCTCCAATATTGATTATGTATAGTGTAACCTATCCTACCCCATTGAAAGTCATTTCTCTCTAAGGTGGAGAAGTCTATCGTTCCAAGATGTGTACCGTCTTCTTTCCTAAAGACACCAAAAACATATGCTATATCATTCACTGCTAATTCTTGATGTTTTTCCACTAAGTTGGTAAACCATTCCTCTGTACATTCACTCATATCAATCTTCCCTTGATCATACCTGTGTTGAGATGGAAGCCAATTTTTAAAATCATCTTCTTTTAATGGTCTTATTACTAATCTTTCCGTTTCTGAAATGCAGTCAAATTTGTTCAAATAAAACAACCTTTCTATTTAGGTCTTTTCTTAACTCTTAAAATCTCTCCATTTCAAAAAAAATCCAATTATTAACTATTCGCCTTAATAGTAATAATCCCTTTTTGCAACGTATTCAATCTTCAACTAACCTGCCCCTTTAGTTCCATAAGAAAAAGCTGCCTTAAAGACAGCTCTGATCTTCAGCTAACGCATCGTTCATTAGGGATAAAACCTCATCCTCCTGTTAAAATCTCTATAAAAATAATGGTAAAAACAAAAGCTATCAAAGAAAGTAAAACTCTATTAAATAAATGAATAGGCATTAGACGTTCCTTTAGCTTAAAGTATCCATTTAACACGACGATTAGTATAGCAAAATGAATAATCATTGCTATTAAATCAGTGTAAGTAAAGGGCTTGCTTATGTAACTATCTGAGTAAAACCCTGTTAGGATTATTACAGTAAAAAGAATAAATTGGATTCCAAAATATTTAATAAGATTCAATCTGCATAAGCTCCTTCTCAATTTCACATTGTGTTTCACCATTATTGTAGCTGTAAGAAATAACTTTGGGAAACAGTACATATCGAGAAAACTTCTTCAACTAACCTGCCCCTATAGTTGCATAAGAAAAGAGCTGCCTTATAGACAGCTCTGATCTCAACTAACGCACCCGTTGTGGAATAAGAAATATTACGTATTAGACCTATACTGTACAAGAAAAAGGGAGATAAATATATCGGGGAAGTTATTATCCCTAATTCCCACCAATAATTCTTACTACATCAGTAAAATCAAAAATTTTAGATGAAATATCAGATAATCCAAATGATATGTATACAAGACTTATGGCAATTACACCTAAGAGTACCAATAAACTAATTTTAAAATACATGTCGAATTTATTTCCCATTAGTTTCCTCCAACTTTTTAGACCAATTATACAAGTTTATTAATTTGTATCGCATAAATTTTCTTTTCGTAGTACATCAAATGTTACTTCTAGGGCAGGTTCTAAAATTAAATTTGTTTGAAATAAGGTTCCATCCATTTCAAAAATAATTGCTCTACTCATTGAAAGTTCGTAACGATTATTGCTAATGAAGCCCATACAAGAAAAAGGATTGCAGTAAGATGCGGGGATACCTCCTCTTGGATAGCTTTTATTAATGAAAATATAAAACTATATCCAAAAATGAAAAATAAAATTACATATAAGAAAAACAATATATACATTCCTTTCTAAAAATAGGCTACTGAACTTTGTCTTACGACCCAGAATATTTTACCATATATTTTTCAACTCTTTCCCACTGAACAAGTAAAAATCCACACTAGAGTCATTTAACAATTCCATAACACAATGTTACAATAACACAAATTTATAGTGTGAATTTTGAGTACACTCATAGTAGACAATTAAGAATGCTAATTTAAGTGGATTTTGTTTGTAAAATTTAAGTTGTATAATTCCCTTGATCCATTTTTAAATTTCAGATGTACTTTATCTGACATAAAAACACCCCTTTAGAGGATATTATCCAAAGGGGTAAAACGGTGTAACTTTATTATAAACATCGTGACCTTATTTCAAAGTCACATCATTTTCCCTTTAATTCAGCTAAATAGTGTCTTACGGCACTTTCAACAAGTTCATAAACCGTCCTATCATGAATGATTGCTTGTATTTTTAGTTCCTTCATAAGTTCAACATCCATATCGAATGAAGAACGTTTTCTTATAACATTGGTTCGTTCTATGGTTGGTGCTGATTGTTCGTTCGCTTGTTTGACCTGTTCTTTACCACGTTTTATGCTAACGTTAGAACGTTGGTTGGTATCGTTAATAGGTTCTTTATTTACATTAGTTGAAACGTTCGCCTTTGCTTTTCCTGCTGTTGCAAAGTCATAAATAAGCTGCTCTTGTACCGTTTCCTCGTCACCTTCACCAACGAAATACCAGCCTTTTTCGCCTGAATTTCTATACTCATAACCAGCTTTTTTCAATGCTTTTCTTAGTAATTTTTCTGAAAGATGAACATCAGCCTTTTTGGCAATATTCGCTGGTGTATCAGTTTTAATTAACTCCAAGATTTCCCCGATTTTCATTTAGTGCGCTCACGGGAAAACCAATACTTTGTTTTGATATTTCGATAAGTCCCAATGTCTTTGATCAGATCGGCAATAAGATCATAACCGCAATATGTGTGCCTCATCGTGCTAAATTCATCTAATGTGACATAATCATCACTCTTTAATTCAACGTGACACTCTCCACAACAAATCGCCATATCAACACCTCCAAAAAGTATATTGATATATTCGTCGAAACTTGGTGGCTATCCTTCTTTCGTACAAAAAAACAGGTCTATTGACGGTCCTTTAATGTTTGTTAGTTTTTCAAAGTTATCTGGACCTAATTGTACGAAGACACAAAGATAAGTACATTGGGGACATGAATTTGAGTACATAGAGTTATTAATCCACTCAAAACCGCACCAATTCAATCTCTAAACTGTTTTGAGATACAAAATCGAGTACATTATAAACAATACAGTCATACAAATTTATCTGTAAACAAAAAGGGGAAGGCAATATCTATACCCTCCCCTTTTTCGAACAACATATATTATTATTCACTTTTCTTAGCTCGTGAGAATAAAGGTCTCTCCCACCATGATTCAGGGAGTTTTTTTATTACTTTCACAAAAACATCTACTGTATAATCTTCTTCATCCGTAGTAGGATAGTGTACAATATCAACTACTTCGCACAATTTTAAACCTACCTGAACTTTTTCACCAATTCGCACATATAGATTGTTATAAGAATAACTATTTATATTTTCTTTAATTTCTCCTAATTGACCTTCAATATATTTAACTAACATTTTATAGCACCCTTCTCTTTTTACTCATCTTATTTTCAGTATTGATTTTCCTCTTCTAAAGCCACTTTCCTTCACACTTTTTTGAAAATTACTCCATTTATTCTAAAATAAACTTATCTTTCTGTTGCTTTGGAATAAAGTTTGATCAAAATGGATTCTTTTCCAACAGATTTAAGTTTCGATTTTATAAAAAAGTTTGATCATTTTCTACCTGTGTTGCTCTACAATCGCTCCCTATTGTGGAAGATCATTTCTATATTGATCGTTATTAAAGACACGCGCCTTTTTTGACAAATAGGAAACTTTACTTCTTACTAGAATGCAAAATATTAAGACATTCCTTCAGAACAGCTTCATTATTAAAAATAATGAGATGAAGTTTTTTTCTAGCTCTAGTTACCATCTGAAAAAGCATTTTTGTTGGATGGTAATAAGGCTCAGATCTCCATCCCTGAGTAGATAGCTTACTATCTTGTCCATAGAAAAAATGTTGATCTAAAACAGCAACTACCTTATCAAACTCCTGACCAATAATTTGATGTGAACTTTCGTCTCCACCAATGTGAAATTCATCATATGGGTTACTAGAATATCTAGTAGGAGTGAAATTTATTATTTTCCACCCCTGACTTTTAAGTATTTCCATTTCTTTTATTACACCACGAGAAGTTGTAAAGTATGAGACATCAATATTAGGATACTCTTGATTTGGATTTCGACTGCGTAAATTAAACAAATTTTTTATAAATGATGCTATTTCTTGGTTAGTTCTAATTTTCTCTGTTAATTTGAAATGTTTAGGAGAAACTTGCTCCTTAATATATTGAGGTATATTTCTCTTGATTTCCCAACTAGCAAGACATTGCTGAAAATCATACGAGAAAATGTACATTGCATTGGTTTCCTTAGCCTTTAATAATATTTCATCTATTTCATCCGTACCTATTCGTTGAGTTTCATCTAAAATTATAAGGTCATAATCATTAAAATTATAATTTTTAAGATAATGGCTTTGTGTAATTTTCCATGAATAATTATTTTTTAGTTTTATGTGGCCATTATTTAAAGCACCACAGTGAAAAATGAGAACCCTTTTTGACCTATTACGATATTCCTTCGCAATATCATAAATTAAAAGGGTTTTTCCAGTGCCTGCGTTCCCTTCAATCGAGATAAAGCATGGTTCAGTTTCCCTATTTAACTTTAAAATACTTTTTTTTATGTTCTCTTGATGGTCAGTTAAAAAATACTTATTATTAATAAATTTTTCAGTTGAATTAAAGGGTGAAACTAAGTAATTCGAAGGGTCGAAATGCTTATGTATATCTTCAATTTCAATTAACTTTTGTTCCCAAAGTTCAGATATTAAAAAAGAAATTTCAACTTCAGTCAGCTTTTCACTTTCATCTAAGTAAAATAACTTCTTCTCCTCAGCAACATACGTGAAATTCAGTACCTTTTTATCTAAGAATCCAAGGTAATATTTATTTTTTATGAGCTGCTCCTTGATCTTATCTCCAGTATCCTCTTTTTTTAGTTCAATATTAATAATATTATTATCTCCAAATCTTAAGAGATCGAATTCCTTTCCTATCTGATTTATTGTGTAACCTACATAAAATCTTTCTAGAATATTAACCTCTTTTATCTTACCTAGAAGCTCTGTCACTAGTGATCTTAAATCCTCTAATTCGCTCTTTTTAATCTTGATGTCAAAATGGCTAATATACGAATTGAAGACTTCCGGTGTTAAATTTCTATTTGCATTTAGTAATGATAATAAATTTATGGGTTTCAACGTATTTTTTCCTTTCAATTTGGTGTTACCTAAAGGTTATCGGCAAGGTTTAAACCTTGCTTCATCTTCAGGTAGATTTACACTAACATTTTCCTTTATATGGGTAACTAATCTCATAGCCATGTACTTTTACCCAAGGTAAATTTTATCAATCTTTTTTATAAATTATCGAACTTTTTTACAAATTATCAAACTTTATTTTAAATCAACATTAGTCAATGCCAGGAGATGATAACAAACAAAAAAAGGCCTGGTATTCCAGACCTCTTTCATAATCACATCCGATGCGTGAATCAACTACCTTTTGGATTTATCTTTTATAGTTTTTGCTATTGCTAAAAAAATGATGGTGTTAATATAGAAGTAGCTATTAGAAAAAATTATAGGAGTGAAGGATAATGAGTGTACATAAAGCCCTTACGTTACATGCTCAAAAACAAAATCTACTTTTTACTGAATTTTCCCTATTAGACCAACAACGTGAAGATTATATTCAAGAAGCTATAGAATTATGTAAGGCTGAAAAGGATTTTACAACAGACCATATTAATCAAATCACTATGCAAATCAATGTTCTTGCAAACCAAAGGCTAATACCTACTCGTAAATTAGTTACCCCAGAAATGGTTCATTCATATGTGGAGTCATTAAAGTAAAATAATTTACTGATCTCTTAGTCGTAAGAAAAAGCACCGAATATCGGTGTTAACCCTCGACCTCCTAATCAAATATTAAAGATAATTTATAACCCCCAGAAATGAGGGTTCTTTTCTTTTGAGCATGATCTCGCTCATTTCTTTTCCTTCTTTTCCATTTTATGCAGGATGATAGAGCAAATAATCGTATAGACTGCCAATATCAAAAAATAATAACCTGGATAATCCTCATATTTTTCAATCGCTGAAAATGTATATATTGCATAAAGCACAATTGGAATAAACAATAATAATCGGAGTTTCCACAAATACTTGCCAAACATGACAACCCCTCCTTAAACGCCAATAATTGCGTTGTACTGCGTTTAAACACATTAAATACATAAGCCCTTCCGAATAATATTAGAACACCATGGCGGTACGTTTAAATGGGTCGTTTTCATTTAAAATGTGTTGCTTTATAAAAAAGTTTGATCAAAAATAATCTATAAACCTTGATTTATTAACCTTCATAATATTAGTTTTTGAAAAAAAGATTGATCAAAACTTTAGGTTAGCTATATTTTAGAACACGCATTTTAAAATAACGTTTGATCAAAAATGTTATAGAAACCTTGATTTAAATATTCTCATGAAAAAGAAGGTTGTATTTTAATCAAACTTTTTTCAAAACGGTTCGACTTTTTTATAAACGGTTAAACTTTATTTTAAATCAACACTTTCTATTGAACTATTCTGCCCCGATAGTTCTATAAGGAAAAGCTGCCTTAAAGACAGCTCCGATCTTCAGCTAAAGCACCCGTTAGTTCTATAAGAAAAAGAGCTGCCTAAGCAACTCCCTTATTGAAGTAACGTACATTTGAACAATATTATACTATTTTTTCACTTTACTTCACTTTTATAGCTTTCAATGAACTTTGATGGTTCTACAAAGAATAAATCTCTTATATCTGAAACTGGGTTAGTTTTAACATAGTTAGATACTATGTTTAGAGCAAAAGAATATCCAGCAAAATAAGGTATACCTTTCTTAGGGTTTCCAAAACACAACCTGCCCTTTATTTTATCGTCAGCCGTTTTTAGGAATTCTTTACATTCACTCCAATAGGCGAACTCTACTGCCTCAGTAAAGCTATCTTTCCACCATCTCTTATCCGGGTATAATGAAAGGCTAAAAAATTCAGCTGTCCCCTCCATCTTATACCATTCTTCTAATGTAAATGTATCTA
Source organism: Peribacillus sp. FSL R5-0717 (assembly GCF_038002945.1). NCBI lineage: Bacteria > Bacillati > Bacillota > Bacilli > Caryophanales > Bacillaceae > Peribacillus > Peribacillus sp. FSL R5-0717. The sequence continues at coordinate 150,179 of NZ_JBBOOF010000002.1, read as the reverse complement.
AAGTTAAATTATAAATTGGATTTTCTGGACTGGCGTGATGGGTTTCGTGAGCTAACAAATATTGTAGGAAATCAAGATCTGGTTGAGGAGGAATGGCGATAATGATGTTACCAGGACTGTTTGTAAATCCGTTTGTCCAAATAGCTTGGTCGTAGTTTTGAAACCAAGGAAAAGGGAGTGCAGGTAAGATAGTAACTTTTATTTCATCAAATTTAAGATGTTTAGATACGGTTAGAAAAGTTTGTTCAACTACTTCATCAATATAGTTCTTATCCCATTCGTAAGACAATATTTCTTCATTGGATAAGTCTTTCAATTTAAATAATTGAAACCGTTGTGCTATTTGTTCCCATTCCGTCATCCAGTAATTTTTATTTACTAAATTTCTTAATTTTCCCTTTAAGAATTCATCCAAACGATGTTGGTTTGACAAGATTTCGCTTGGAGTAATTTGTTTTATTTCGAGCATACTTTAAAATCCTCCGTACATTCTTTATTTCAATTCTTATAGTAAAGCACCTTTTAGTCTAATATCTAAATATCTTAGTTTAAAGTAGTGTTCTAATATTATCCCATCCATATACAAGTTCATTGAGTTTCTTCCCAGAAATGTTAACCTCAATGGTGTCAATTTTTTTACCCCCAAGAGTCTCGTAAAAAAGACGAGAACTATTATCTTCAAGCACTAGGACTATCATTGAAAAAAATTTTTTTTGTTGTAGTTCTTCAATTATTGGTTTAACCAATAATTTTCCTAACCCATTTCCTTGATACTCTTTTAAAATATAAATAGCATATAATTCACCAGTGTAATCAGAGTATTTTCCAGATCTTTCTTTACCACCAGATGAAAAGCCAACAATTTTCCCTTCCTCATTTTCTGCTACAAATACATCACTATTTGGAATGTTCCCTTTCCATACTTGCTCTCGTCCTTCATAAGCCAAATTATTTAAGTATTCGTCTGGAATGATATTTGCATATGTGGTTTTCCAACTATCAACATGTACTTTAGCTATCCCTTTGGCATCGGTTAACACAGCTTTTCTTATCCTCATTAAAACACCTCTTTTTTTCTATATTTTAACATTTTCATTTTTACTAATATATAATTTTGAAATTCTTTCCTTATGCAACTAACCTGCCCCGTTAGTGCCATAAAAAAAAAGCTGCCTCAGCAACCTTCCTTATTGAAGTAAAGCACCCGTTAGTTCATTAAGATTAGCTTATTATTTATTCATCCTCATCAATCTCATCTACAAAATCAGAATTCGATACAATAAATTCTTTTAAGTTAGAAGCTAATTCTTCTAATTCTTCGGTTTCGTGATACCAAATATATATTTTGTCATCCATTACCGTATCAACAATCCGAAAACATAATTTGTCCCCTGTACCATCTTCCCCAATTGATATTAGGTCATCTGCCATGCCTTCATCTCTCACATCTTGATTTTGTCTTACAACATCATCCCAGGTTCTCTTTAAGTTTTTGGAGTCCTTAATAGGAAACAGAGTCCATTCATCAATCTGAGCATTGTTAGATAGTTTAAAAAGTTCTTTGTATTGTTCTGGAAAAACAACCCCTAATTTTTCTTCTGCTGATTTTATATCTAAATCCGTAACTCCAGGTTTTCTTGTGTCAATCAAATCGATTACATCATTCATTTAAAACGTACCATCCCTTCACATTCTTTTACATAAAACTTCGTGATTTATATTCAAAAACCTTCTTCAACTATCCTGCCCCGATAGTTCCACAAGAAAAGGATTCAAATAGGTTAGTTTAACCTGTTACCACGGTTACTTTTGGTTCTTCACAAGAAATAACATCAATCGTGTGATTTAAGCAGGGAAACTGATAATGGATGTAATTTTCAGAGAGACATAAATCTTCTCGTTCATTCGTGGCTATTTTTATAAAATCCAAATACCTTGACTTGGTATATAACCGAAATAGCTCTCCTTTTGATATTTCAGAGTTATCTATATAATATGAAAAACATTCATCGATAACAGAATATGAAATATATGATTCAAATTCTAATTGAACCATAGGTAAATCTTTGTTGATCGTGCTTCTATTTATAAGCAATCGTAATGAATTTTCTTTGGGTTCTATTTTTTCCAAATAAATATACCCCTTCTCTTGCATCAATTGATTAAAATTCACTTCATTATCACTCATTTCTTAATTTGACTATTTAAATTATACTTCATTTCCCAGTCGTCTTATTGAACTATCCTGCCTTGATAGTTCCATAAGAAAAAGCTGCCTTAAAGACAGCTTGATTTAAAGCTAACGCACCCGTTAGTTCAACAAGATTTTTTTATTTATGTTCTTTAATTGGCATAAAATTAGAAGGGGTTAATTCTTCAGACTCAATTACAATTGCAGTTAGTCCAGTGGCAGTTGCTGTTTCGTGTCCTTCACCTTTTTCCCAAAAGACCACATCATTAGCTTTTATATTTACTTTTAATTGATCATTACCACGGACCCATCCTTCCCCATCTACAACAATGAGTAATTGTGGAATAACAGCTTGATGGAAACCTACAATTCCGTTAGCTTCTAAATGCATACAACCAATTTGTGTAGGTTTTTCTGTTTTTACAATTCGAGACATAATGAAATTTGAATTAAAATGAGAAATATTTTTCCCTACTTCTTTGTCAAATCTATAAAATTCCAAAAAGATTAACCCCCTCTTTTTACTTTCTACTTTGTAAATACTACGTACTTAATTAATAGTCCTGTTTAAAATTTATTCTTAAACTAACCTGCCCCGTTAGTTCCATAAGAAAAAGCTGCCTTAAAGACAGCCCCGATCTTCAGCTAACGCACCCGTTAGTTTAAGTACAATACTTCACAAACAAAAAGCAGATGCCTGGTTAAAGCATCGTTAAGACCTAAAGTAATTAATACTTCTTCTCAGATATTGCTTTTCTCGCTATTTCTTTATCATCAAAATGAATTGTTTTATCTTTAAATTTTTGATAGGTCTCATGACCTTTTCCAGCTATTATAACAACATCATTTGAAGTAGCCTCTTTGATAGCTTTATATATAGCTTCTTCTCGATCAGCGAGTAATTCATATTGTAATGAATTAGACTTTTTAATTCCTTTTTCTATGTCATTCATAATTTTAATAGGGTCTTCTGAACGTGGATTATCAGAAGTAACAAAAACATTGTTACTGTATCTGCTAGCGATTTCTCCCATAATTGGTCGTTTTCCTTTATCTCTATCCCCACCACAACCAAAAACAGTAATTACTTTTCCTTTTGTGAATTCTTTAATTGATTTTAATACGTTTTCTAAAGCATCTGGTGTATGAGCATAGTCAACTAAAACAAGATAATCTTGTCCTTCATCCACTATTTCCATCCTGCCACTTATACTTGTTAACAAGGAAAGACTACTTTTAATATTCTCAAGGGGTATTCCTTCAATTAACGCTGCTGTTATACCAGCTAATGCATTATAAACATTAACCCCCCCTACTAATTGTAGGTGTATTTCAATTTCTCCTTTAAAAGTATTAAGGAAAAACCGAATTCCTTGCGATGTCATGGTGATATTTTTTGCAGAAACATCAGCTTCATTGTTGATTCCGTAAGTAATAACTTCCACTGCTGATAATTTACGAAAATGTTCAAAACTTGGGTCATCTGCATTTAGGACAGCATATTTTTCATCTTTAGATTTAAATGTATTTCCGAGCCTAGAGAATAGAAGCCCTTTTGTATTCCTATATTGTTCCATTGTGCCGTGATAATCTATGTGATCTTGAGTAAGGTTTGTAAATATGGCTGTTCTAAAGTTACACCCCATTACACGCTTCATGTCTAACCCTTGGGATGTAACTTCCATAACACAATATTCCGTGTTGTGTTCCCTCATTTTCCGGAGGTTTCTTTGTAAAATTGGGGGTTCCTGTGTATTTATATCTGTGGGATACATGATTCCGTTAATCTGAATGCCGTTATTACCCATCAGACCAGTTTTAAGTCCGTAATCAGTAAAAATTTTTTCAATAATGTAAGAGGTAGTGGTTTTGCCGTTCGTTCCTGTTATTCCAATAAGTTTCATCTCATGTGAAGGATGATTATAAAAATTCGAAGTAATAACAGCCATTGCATGCCTTGCATCTTTAACAAATATCTTTGGTACATCAATATCAACATCACGTTCGACTAAAAGGGCTACTGCACCATTCCTAATGGCATCTTTAGCATAATGGTGTCTATCTTCAAGAAATCCCTTAATGGCTGGTACACAGATAAACAAATTCCCCTTTTCCACTTTCCTTGAGTCCATTTGTAATCCTGTAATTTCGACATCCATATTCCCTTCTATTTCTTTGACCATAAAAAGGTCAGTTATCTCTTTTAACTTCAAGTTAGAACCCCTCTCAATTAATATGTTTATAAACTTTTATTGGAAATTTGTGCAATTTGTTCTTATATTCTACATTCTTATGCAACTAACCTGCCCCGTTAGTGCCATAAGAAAAACCTGCCTTAAAGACAGCTCCGATCTTTAGCAATGCCCTCGTTGGTTGAAGATTGCAACATTATTTCCAACCATCAACATTTGAGAAAGTCTCATAATCACATCCAGTGATATACTGAAACTCTTTTCCTGTAAGCCTTTCATATGCTTCAGTTGCTATGGAAAGCAATGGTTCGAATGTATTCTCCTTAGGCATAAGTGCAGGGTATTCTAGAACCGCATTGAAAAAGCCTTCTCCTTTAGCAATTACTTCACACCGAAGGTATAAAAACACATCAGGTGAGAAGTAATCATCCTTGTTTTTACTGTATGAATATTCGCCTATGTTTTTTGCGTGTTCCTTTGTGTCTAATAAATAAAGTTTGTAGGACATGGCTTCTTCAAATTGCTTAATATTCCTTACTCCCATTTTCTCAAGCTCTCTAACAGCCACTTCTATAACTTCATCCTCATCATTAACTGACTCCCAATCTAGAAGAGATATTATGTACCAAAAGGATTCATCTGTCATCATCTTCCTTGGTTTCTGCGGTTTTTCCATTAGTTGTTCAATCTTTCGCTCTTCCTCTAGTATTTCTTTCTCAAAGTTATCTCTGTCATTGATCCAACGCCACTCATAAAAGGCTTCCATACCTGTTGTTTCATCCCAGGTGCCACCATAATTACTTAGTCTCATTTTTTTAGTCCCTTGAATGTTCCCAATGTAAAAAAAAATTCCAGGAATTTTACCATCAAACCAACAAATTGCAGGGGCGTTTTCAAAATAAAAACGGTTTTGCAGGAGAGTTTTACTTAAAACATTATTTTCAATCATTGGGATGGTCTCCCCTATATATGGGGTGGTAGCAAGAAGATAAGAGTTTCGATCACAGTTAACAATTCTTAATGCTCCATATCTCCCATCAGGGAGTTTTACCGCATATACATCCCCAATTGATACTTTTTGTTTTTTTATCTTTTTTTGATTCTCCAATTACTCTTCCTCCTGATTTACAAAAGATGAATTATATGAAGTAACAAATGTTTATAAGAATCTTGATATGTTTATATCCATAGGTATATATTTCACCATTTAATTGGGGATTCCTTGTTGGCCTAAACTGCCCCGTTAGTGCAATAAGAAAAAGCCACCAAGTATGGCAGCTGGATCTTAAACCCTTGCAGTCATAAACTAATACATAATAATTCAAAACCAATCAGGTATTTTAGTATAAGATGCTTCGAGCTGATTTAAATCGTATCCAAGTTTTTTAAAGTGATTAATCTTTTCTTCCCTTGTTAAAAATAAAAGGTTGTCTGGTTTTTGATAAGATGGCACTAGCATTTTATCGAAATAGTTCCCGTCTACATTTTCATTCCAGGGTCTTATTCCATTTAGAGCTTCTGCCAGTTCTTTTAAAGAGCTATCTGAATAGGTTTTACGTGTTATTCGACGTACATAATTTTTTGGTTGCCCCTTGATTACTTCTTCAAACTGAACAATAGCATTTTTGTTTCCGATTATTTTCCAAGTGTGATTATCCAGGGATTCTGAGGAAATAGGTAATATCGAAACAACAGTTTTATTTATAATATTATCAATTTCTTCTATTTCATTAGAGACCAACTCGAACAAACAACCAATCGGCAATCCAAGTTCATTCTTTTTTATTATCTGACCAAAGCTATAAGAACTGTTGCTTAATGGGATGAAAAAAATACCCCCTACAACCCATTTTTGTTTTTTAGGTCTTTTAAAATTTTTTGCTAACTCATTTACCTTGGCTAATTCGGATTTGTTGATTTCAAAACCAATCAATTCATTAATTATGTTTGCTACCTCAACTATCACATCACCTTTTATTGACGTTATAAAAATGCCGTTAGTTTCATAATCAATCTTTAATTTTTTAAAAGACGACTCCATTTTATCTTTTAAAGTTTTCTTTATGTACTTAGCTGCTTCGTGACTGGTTTCTAATCCGAACAATTCTGCAAGGTCTTCATTTATAAAAAAATCGCTCAAACTAGCATTAGGAAAATAAATTGTTATTACCCCGACCTTGACTTCCAAGTAAAACAATCCTTTCTACTTTAAACTCATATTTCTTACATATTCGCTTTGTTTATAAGATAATCCTTGTTCAACTGAACTGCCCCGTTAGTGCCATAAGAAAAGCTGTCTTAAAGACAGCTCCGATCTTCAGCTAACGCACCCGTTATTTTTAAAAGAAAAGCGAAGAAGATTCCTCAAACCATATAGGTTGGTGACCTTTCAAATCCTCGCATACTTTTCAGCCAATTTCATAATCTCATTTGCAACAACCACTTCAGTGCCAGAAAGTCCCACGGAACAAAACAATGTAACATCATTGATTGAAGTTCTGCCCGGTGTTTTTCCAGTTACGATGTCCGAAAGCTGTATAATATTCTGTTCATAAGGAGTATTGGCTAAGAAGTGAGGTGTTGAATAGGCACGTAACTGTTCAAGGGAGTCTGTACTAATTACGGAGCTTTTACCAGCTACTTCTATGGGCAACTCATGTCCATTCATCGATTTTGGTCCTACAGTATTGATATGTACACCCGGTTTTAACCAATCCGCATCAATCACTGGTGAACGACTATTTGTAGCACAGATGATGATATCTGCCTTCTCCACACACTTTTTGGGTGAATCCATAGGAATTACATCCAAATCAAGTTTTTCAGACATTTCTTCGGCAAACTTCTTTCGATTTATATCATTACGACTGTAAACCAGAACCTTTTTAATATCACGAATAGCTATAGCTGCTTCTAACTGAGTACGAGCTTGTATACCTGTTAACTTAGGAAGTGGAGGAAAAAAAACTATCTTTAAATGTTGTTTTGTATTAGCGATACATCGCTTAGCAACCGAAAGAAACATTCCACTTCCTAATATGTTAATGATAGATACACCTATGAAGAATATTAGCGAACGGGAGAACGAGGATATTTTTAAAGGATTTTATAAATTTTTATATAAATTGTTTGAAAATGAACTTATAGATACTCAATTAATATTAGTAGACAAAGAGTATTTTGCTCCTCCTGAAGACGTTAGCAATATTATTGTGAAAAGTAAACATATGACTCCTGATAATCCAAAGTACCCTCCCTTAATTACATATTACATTTAAAAAGGACATTAATATTAAGTTTTATATAATATTTCTAGTTTAAAATAAATTAAGGATTAATGTAATGAATTATATTCCACTTCTAAAAAGACCTTTGTTCAAATAGAGCAAAGGTAATTTTTTTGACGAGTTTCTTCTATTATATAGAACTATTTTGAAAGTCTCTTTCATATTCTTTAACCAGCTTATAAAAAGTCGTCTTTTTAACGCCTAATTCTCCCCTAGCCTTCACAGCTGTTATCTCTCCCGATTTCCATCGATTATAGACATGTTTAAACTCTTCTGTTACAGTAGCTTTCGGTCGGCCGAAGGGTACACCGTTTTGCAAAGCCACATCAATTCCTTCACGCTGCCGTTTTCTGATGCGGTCCCGTTCCTCTTCTGCCATCCAGGATAGGATTTGTAAAACAAGATCTGCGATGAAGGTCCCTAAACTATCTTTATATTGAGTGGTGTCCAACAAAGGCATATCCATCACCACGATATCTGCTTGAATATTTTTTGTGATGTCATTCCACTCCTGGAGAATCTCTTCTTTATTTCTTCCAAAGCGATCTAATGAATGAATGTAAAGGACGTCTCCTTTTCGAATCATGCGTTTTAATAATTGATATTGAACACGGTCAAAATTTTTTCCACTTTGTTTATCTATAAAGATATCTCGTTCATTGAGACCATTTTCTAACATGGCCTGAAGTTGTCGTCCTTCATTTTGATCTTTGCTACTCACTCTTATGTATCCAAATTTACGGACATCCATTTTTTTACTCCTTCATCTACTTTTCTCTCTCTTATTCTATCAAAAGCGTTCGTAAAAGTGTATGCAAAATAAAGAACGTTCGTAAATGTCTTCCTAACTTTTACGAACGTTAAAACGAGAGATTTTTATAGAAAAAATACCCGTTCGTAAAAGTGTACTTTTGCGAACAGCAGTAACAATGCTATACCGCCCATTCCAGAATATACGCTAAGAGAATTCCAATCGAAAAAGTCGATCTCTAGAACTAATTGCACCCGTTAGTTGAACAAGGGTATTTTTTTCTAAAGTATGATAATGCTTTTCTATACCGGAATGAATTTGAATATGTATTGGTCTCGGTCAGTTATCTGATGGCATATTTAATTTTATGGTTATAACAAATTAGTCCGTAAATTTATTTTATTTAAATAAAGGGTCCTTTAATTCTACAAGGGTCACAAACGGCCCCTTTGGGATGTCTTATAAAACTTATATTCTACCGAGGTCGTTTAAAATAAATAAAACTTTTATAGGAATTCTTCCGACAGCTCAGATTTCTCCAATATTTTTGAACTAGTACGGATAGTTTTCAGTAAACACATTTTATTATTACAAGGAATAAACCATGGTTCCAAATAATAATACGGATAATAACCTAATACAATCTAATTTATATTGAACAGAGGTCTCCAAAACCTTCGGTGTGGATTCCTTACTGTCCTTGCCAATATATATGGCGGAATAGCCCAGTGTTAAACAGGTCTGCAAAACCCATCGGTTCGATCCCGATTGCCGCCTCTAAAATACACCTCCTACTGTTCCAGAGATGTATTTTCACTTTTATAGTTTTATTTACCACTCATAATCAGGATTAAATTCTTGCGGCTCCATTTCTGCTTCTTTATATGTAACGGGTTTTTCATTTGGAAACGTGACAGTTATTTCCGTTTTTTCTTTATTTAATTCTAAGGTTAGAAAAGAAGTCTTGTTCGATTCTTTGTTAGATATTATACCAGTTAGTTTTGATCCAGTTGATTCTGGTAACTGGAAATGCTTTAGGATTTTCCCTTTTCCCTTTTTCGGGATTTTTTCCAGTATAAACTTGGATCTATCCTCCCCACCGTCACCATCACTTTTGATAAGTATATAAGATTCATCGTTCATCCAACCTCCATATATATGATACTTGGTGCTTCGTAAGATGGCACATTGTCTTGTGGTTTAGACTTTTGCACCTCATTTCCCTCTCGTACATCTACCCTTTCAGGTTTGATGACCATTTCCTGTTCGTTGTCACAAGCAGCGAGACCCCATATAACCAGGAATCCTACTGTGATTTTTTTAAAAGTAAACAAATTTTTTCCTCCTAAAAGTGAATAACTGACTTTAATTCTTCTTATCTATTTATTTTGGATTATAATTCCATTATAACTCCCACTAAATTTCCAGTAAATCAATTACTTGAAGGAAATCAACTTTATTGTGTTTATAAAATGCAAAAAAAAGCGTATTATATACGCTTTTTTAAAGTCCTGAATACCTGTAAACAATGATTGGTATTTTCATCTTTTGATTTTTTAGCTCTTCTGATTCTAAAAATCCCCTAATAGGATTTTCAATTTTTCATTCCAAGTCGTTTACTATCCGGATAGAGAACGGCATAGTGGTTTAATAATTAAAGTAGTAAATCAAATCACGGATTTCAAAACAAACTTGTGCTGTGAAGCGGTTGGAGGCGTGCTTTCGGATCCATATAAGCCTTTGCGTTGTTAACGGCAGTAGGTGCTTCACCAAAACCACTTGCGATTAGCTTCACTTTCCCTTCATATGTACAAATATCTCCTGCAGCATATATTCCCGCAATGTTTGTTTCCATTTTGCTATTTACGACAATAGAATTTTTCTCGATTTCTAGGCCCCAGGTTTTGATGGGTCCTAATGAAGAAACAAATCCATAGTTCACAATAACATGATCAACATCTATTATTTCTTTACGATTGCCTTTTACTTCTTCTAAAACTACTTGCTCAATTCTTTCACCACCAGTTAATTCCTTTGGAATGAAAGGAGTGCGTACGTCCACTTTTGAGTTATAAAGATTTTCAATACTATGTTCATGAGCACGGAACTTATCTCGCCTATGAACTAGTGATACTTTTTCGGCAATCGGTTCAAGCATAAGAGCCCAGTCCACTGCTGAATCTCCGCCTCCACATACAAGTACTCTTTGTCCAGCAAATGTATTCAGGTCATTTATAAAATAATGGAGGTTACTTTTCTCAAAATGAGCAGCTTCCTCAAGTTCAATTTTTCGAGGTTGAAATGCACCGTTTCCAGCAGTAATCACAATCGTTTTTGAAAAATGCACTTCATTGTTTGTTGTTAATTTAAATACCCCATCTACTTGTTTTTCAACCGTTTCTACAGCTTGTTCAAGGCAGATTGTGGATTCAAACTTAGCCATTTGCTCCTTTAAATTGTTAATTAATTCTTGTGCTCGGACCTTAGGGAATCCAGCAACATCATAAATGTACTTTTCAGGATATAATGCTGTAAGTTGCCCACCAAGTTGTGGCAAGCTTTCAATTATTTTTACACTCGCTTGACGCATTCCACCATAGAAAGCAGTAAACAATCCTACAGGTCCACCACCTATGATTGTTATATCGTATACTTTAGTATCTTCTTTCACACATATCCCCCCATTTAAAAAGTATCTTGATTAAATCTCAGTAACAATAAGGAACCGTACTCCACCAATTCAACCGTTGGATTCACAAAAGGCACCTGTTTTCAGCAGGTGCCTTTTTTATTACATCACCAATTTATAAGTATCTGTTATTCAACTTCCGTACCGATTGACTCTAAAACGTAATTGTAAAATCGGGAAACATGATGTTCAATCGGAACTAATATTCCACCATCTCTGTATGCTTTTGATCCCATGTTTTCTTGACACCATTGACAAGCTTCAAAATCCTGCTCATTTACACGATGGAATAATTCAACTGCGTCCAGTGGATTAAAATCTGGTTTGGCCATTTCTTCTGGATCAAATAGCCAATCACAAATCACAATCGATCGATCCGTACTAATCGGAATGATCCGGTGAGTTATCACATGATCCGGCGTTAAGTTGATGAATACATGAGGAATAATGGTCATTCCATAATAGATACGATCATCTTCAGGAAGCAACCCTTTTAACATTGGCCGAGATCCTTTTCCACTTATGGAGAAAGCCTCCAAATTTTCATTGAATTCTGCCCCTATACCGACTGCGTTTTGTGTTCCAATTCCTGTTTTGAATTCAGGAAGTGCCGCTGTCAGTTCAGGGTGAATGGCAGAGCAATGGTAACATTCCTGGAAGTTTTCTACAATGATCTTCCAGTTTGCTTTCACATCATACTCTTTGCGATGAGCGACTCTTAGATTTTGAATTTGATATCTACCAAATGTCTCAAGCTCACCGAAACGATCAAAAATTTGTGTGTCTAATTGTTGTTCAACCGGCATTGGATTTTCAGAAAAGTTCAGCCAGATCATACCATGCCATGTTTGAAGGTGCACTTCTTCTAAACCGTAGCTATCATTATTTATTAACTCTTCACGACATTCACTCGATTTGGGTACTCCAAGTAAGGAACCGTCAAGTCCATAACTCCAAGAATGATATGGACATCGGATAATCCCTGTCTTTCCAGAAGAGTCGCTGCAGAGTGTTGCTCCACGATGACGACATACATTTAAGAAAGCTCGCAGCACACGGTCTTTTCCCCTAACAATCAGAATATTTTCGCCTTCAACCTTCGTTGTAATGTACTGGCCTGGCTCCGCTACCTCATACTCATAGCCAACGAAAAGCCAAGATTTCGCAAAAATATTCTTTTTTTCTAGTTCAAAAACTTCCGGGGATGTATAAAATTCTCCTTTTAAGGTAGATCTGACTTTCCCTTTATCATTTAAGATACTCTGATCCATTGCCATCTATTATTCCTCCTTGGTCCTTTTGGAATCATGTAACGTCAGTCTGACACAAGGTGTTTTATTATTGTCAAAAACTTACTGATAGGCAAAACGCTGCGGGCTGAATAAATCAATGGGGTGATTTGTTTTTCCATCTATCACTAAATCCGCTAATATTTCCCCTACAACACTTGCAAACTTAAATCCATGTCCAGAAAATCCAGCTGCAACTGCCACTTGCGGATGATTGGGATGTGCAGAAATTACAAAATGTTCGTCCGGTGTGTTTGTATACATACATGTTTTTCCTTGTAAAAAGCGACCGTTTAATTGTGGAATGCCTTGGGCCAGATACTCTCTCATCATATCCACTTCATCGCTATGCACGTTTCGATCAATAGTTTCTGGTGTACATGGTTTTCCCTTACGGAAAAAGGCGACTTTTGCTCCTTCTGCACCTATTCCTACAGAAGGGAAACCATATAATTGCACATTGTCATCTGCTTCCCATATATAAATCGGTTGATTTCCAACACGGAACGGCTCAATTCCTCTTGTTGGCTCAAAGAACATTTGAATATGACGCTCTACTTGTAAGTTTACCCCTAAGTCTTTCAAAATTTGTGGTGCCCAGGCTCCTGCAGAAATGACCACTTTTCCAGCTTCGTATGTCCCGTTATTTGTTACAACACGGACACCTTCACCAGAAGGATGTGCTTCCCACGATTGAACAGATTCGAAGAATCGAAGGTCGGCACCATGCTTCTCTGCATGAAGAAGATGGGTGTATACACTACGTTCTGGTCTGACAAATCCAGCCTTTTCTTCGTATAATGCGATTGTGTTAGGTGATGGGTTAAACACCGGGAAACGTCCGCGAATATCAGTTGCCTCCAGCACTTCGTAAGCAAGGTCCCACTGTTTCGAACTTTTAATACTACCGGATACAGTTAAACTATCTGGAGGACCCATCATTAATCCTCCCGTAACCGTCATAATCTCTTCTCCGCTTTCTCGCTTAATCTCATCCCATAATTCATAGGCACGAAGTAATAATGGAACATAAGCTGGATCTTCAAAATAAGATTGTCGAATGATCCGTGATCCGCCGTGACTGGATCCTTGATCATGTGCTGGACCAAACTGCTCAAGCCCAAGCACACGTTGACCTCTCTTTGCTAATTGATAAGCAGCTGTACTGCCCATGGCCCCTAAACCGATAACAATAACATCATAATGTGTTGTCATATATAAACCTCCTGGCTGTTTTGATTTTATTGATGAGCCCTCACAGCGGATTGGGTCATTCTTGTTGCTGTATAGCGTTTCCCAAAGTATTCAATACTCAATTGGCTACTTTTATGGACAGTTTCAGGTGATAACAGGGCATACACAATCCCCTTACCAAAGTTGTATGCATAGCCAGCACTTGTTACAAAACCAGCTACCTTATCTTCATCAAATACTGGTTCATACCCCATAACAACCATTGAAGGATCATCCAGTAGTAATGGAGTTAACAATAGGTTAGGTCCATTTGCCTTGCGGTCAAGCAATGCTTGTTTCCCTATGAAAGTTGGTTTGTTAAGGTCGACCAAATGGTCGAGTCCTACTTCATAAGGATTATGTTCACTCCAAAAGTCCTTACCGTTTCTTAGTGAAAGTGATTCGATTCGAAGACTTTCAAGTGCACGGTCTCCTGCAGCAATGATCTGATAGTGCCGTCCTGCTTCAAATAGGACATCCCATAACTTTAATCCTTGATCGGATGTTGTGAAGAGCTCCCATCTTTCTGTTCCGGCATAGGAATCGTACACTGCGAGAACTGGAACATTTCCGATAAATCCTTCTTTAGCTTGCCCAATCTCCCATTCACTTTTAACAAAAGCTTGGGAATCAAGAGAATTCATTATCTCGCTCGCCTTACCACCTATTACACTAAGACCACACATTCCGTTCGTTAGATCTTGGATTACAACCTGGCTGGATACAGGTACTTGTTTTTTAATCCAGCTAGCTTCAACTGCTCCTGTGCAAAGAACAAAGAATGTTGAAGCTGCGGTACGAATCACTTTTATTTCATCTTTTATACCAGCTAATTCATGAAGCATCAGTGTACTCGTCACCTGTCCGATTGGAATATCAATCGTGCTTGTTGTGAGGTGTTGTAGAAACTCAAGCGCTCCTTCTCCACTGATTTCCAACCGTTTTTTTACTGCTGTCACATCATAAAGTCCAGCATATTGACGAGTATGAAGATGTTCAGCTTCGATAATTGGTGACCAATACTGGGCAGCCCATCCTTTACGATCCAAGATGCTTTTTTCATACGTTGCAACAAGCGAATCATTTGCTTCAAACCATTGTGGCTGTTCCCAGCCCGATTTTTCGTTAAAATAAGCCCCTAGTGATTGTTGACGCATATAATATGGACTTACACGCATGTCGCGTGATGTTTCTGGCTGCATGAACGGATGATGAATATCGTATACTTTTTCATAATTTTCAATAGAGCGTTTCTTATAATAAGCGGGGCTTTGTGCATAAGTGTCAAAACGATTAATATCACACAACTCCAAATCAAGGGTTGGTGCTCCATTTACAATCCATTCGGCCATTTCTTTCCCAACACCGGCAGAATGAGTTACCCATATAGCTTCTGCAGCCCAAAAACCACGAACTTTTTGTGATTCTCCTAGCAGCGGCATCCCATCTGGTGTAAAGGAGAATATCCCATTTATTCCTCTTTTCACGCCGGCTTGTTTTAATGCAGGAATGAGTTCCTGAGCATCTTCCCATGGCTTTTCAAAATCTTCAGGTGTAAAAGGCTTTACAGATGGCATTTCTTTCGCTTCGCCATATTTCGTAATTTCACTGACCTCAACAGGCAATGGACGATGTTGATAAGAACCAATTCCTATCCCATTGAATACTTGGCGATAATACATAGCACTATCCTGATGACGGATAATCGGCATTGATACTTCTTCCGTTTCAGCAGCAAGTTCTTGTAAGTCATTCGAAAATACATATTGATGAGCGATTGGTTGAAGAGGAATGGTGACGCCTACCATTTCTCCAATACGAGGTCCCCAGAATCCGGCACAGCAAATGATCAAGTCCGCTTCAAACCGTCCTGCACTTGTTTCCACTGCCTTTACCTGGTCGTCCACTACCTCGATGTCCGTTACTTCTGTGTGACCATAAAACTTAGTTCCGCAAGATTTAGAAAAATGAGCCATTTGGTCAACAGCCCGAAGAGGTTTGGCAATTCCATCTGACGGTACATAAAGACCACCATAAATGGTATCTGAGTTGAGTAACGGGTTTTTTTGGGCACATTCTTCTGGTGAAAGAATAAATGTCTCCATTCCCCATGATTTAGAAACGCCTGCTTTTCGTTTCAAATCGTCTAAACGTTCCTGAGTATTTGCAACTTCAAGACTACCTACCGAATAGAAAGAGGGTTGACCTTCATGACTTAACTCTTTGAACGCTTCTACTGTTTGAGAGGCCAATTTTGTTAGCACTTTGGAAAAACCAAGTTGAAACACAAGCCCCGGAGCATGCGATGTGGATCCCCCTGTTTCAAATAACGGTCCTTGTTCAATAACAGTTATGTTTCGCTGCCCCATTTTATTTAAATAATAGGCTGTACTACATCCAACAACACCTGCACCTATGATGACAATTTTCTTTTGTCCCATAACTCTCCGTCCCACTCCCCTCTTTTACCTACATAGTAACTAGTTGGGTTATGCTTAATATGTTATAAGGATTACTATGTTCACATTCAATAACGATTGCTCCTTGTATACCAAAAGAAGTTGAAAATTGATATGCGAAAAACGTTGACCGATTTTTCTAATTGACCTACACGATTACACTAAAAAAATAATTGTTGTACAATGTTCCTTCTTAAACGTTTAAATAGTAGCATTGTTTACAGATTGATAAGCTGAAATTTAAGATGGGGCAGTTTTTTGTAATCTTGAGGAAGTTGCAAGATGTATTCTAGGAGGATGGTAAACTTTTTTACTTTGAAAATCTGCATATGGATGTACTTACATTTCTAGTTCTTTGAATCTTAAATCACCAAGAAAAATTTCTGAATGATATGATAAGTATATAAATTTAATCTTCTGTACAGAAAACCCCCTTATTTCAACTCCATAATTTTATTAAATAAACATGATTACTTAATAATTAAGATAATTATATTACCGTTTTTTAACAAAGTAAATAATATTTTAAATATTTTAAAAATTTAAAATATAAATTAGGTATATTATTGTAAGCGTTTACTAAAAAAGAGGGTGAATTAGTTATAACATTGATTAGGGAATGAAAGTTATATCAAATACTAATATTTTTGCTACCATTTCGCTTTTGATCATTTAAGTGATAGTAGGACGACAGCTCAAATTTTTAAGTGTTTACCAACACATTAGGAATCTATCTTGACCAATTTTATGTACAAGCTTAAGAAAAAACCTATTAGGAAAATTCTTAAGCTTCAATCTAGACATTATTTTATTAGGTTATTAAGTATGGTGGAAAGCATGGGGACCGTTTTTAGGGAGCTTCAGGAAGTGCAATCAAAGGGTTTGTTTTAGATGCATTAATTTATTCCAGGCTTATCCTGCCGATTCGGCTAAGGAATTGCTCTAGTTATTATATCTGTCCTGCAGTTATTAAGAAATACCCTGCATGATTTGCAGCAGCATTTCCATTTATCATTCTTATGATTTATGTCCCAAAAGTCGAAACAAGAAGTCGTTTGATTTATCAATTATTGTTTAAAGAATGGTATTACGAATATGATTAACAGTTACTTCTGCTGCTTCATCAACAGTATAAGTAGATCTATTATTGATAAACATGGTAAGCATGCCCTGCCAGATTAAATAATGACTTTCTGCGATCCGTTCAGCATTCTTCTCTTGAATGTATCCTTCGCTGATACATTGATTAAAGGCAATAAGAGTTCTCTTAGATAAATTAGATTCTAAAAGCATTGGCTTTATATCATCTGGAAATGCTACCAAATCAGTCGGGGAATATTCGTAATATTTTGTCAGGTTAATCGGGTGGGTACCTAAATTAGCCGAAAATACCGCATAGTAGATTTGTGGAGATTCAAAAGAATATTTACAAAAACATTCCCAAATCAAAAAATATCTTTCCAAGGGTGTTCTTGCTCTCAAAAGATAAGTTGGTAAAGCATCCGTGTATTTTTTTACAAATCTCATAGAAGCAAAGAAAATGAGATGGGATAAGTCTTCAAAGTAGTTATAAATCGTTGCACTGTTATAACCTGCTAAATCAGCGATTTTTCTTATAGTAACTCTATCAATTCCCTCATCTGTGATAATATCTGCAGTTGCATTAATAAAGTAAGACATCATTCGGACAGTTTGCGTTTCTTTATTTTTTTCTGTTTGTTTTTTCATATTAACCACCTCGAATTTAATGATAATTAATTTTGAGTGTAACATAAAAATGCATTCTATAGCAGCAATGAAGGATCCTTCATTTATGAGAGGGCATATGGAAATTAGCGGATCTTAATTTTTACCTATTATTCGAATATATCCCAAAGAATGTTTGGATATTATTATTCTACTTTTATTTGTAACTGTAAATCTTGCTATTTTTAAGGATTTTAAAGGGTCTTAACTTGAATCCTTTTTATTTTGTAGTAATGTTTATTTTTAGGGATAGCCTATTAAATAGACTTTCTGAAGGGTAGTATAATCATACGGATAAGAATAATTAAGCTTATTATATTTTTTTGAATTTTTAGATATTTTAACATAATCACATTTTCTTCTAATTTTGATTATGGTATTATCATGATTAGACATTGTTAAAAAATAGAAATAAAACAACATAAGCGTTTACTTGTTGATAGGAGGAAACAGAGAATATAAAAATAATGTTTTCAATACTCCACAATAGATTTTAAGAGTTTTAATTTTACTTACTACATTATTTACTAAAGTAGTAATAAACCTTGAGTATCTTTAGAATAATTTGATTAAAAATAAGCAGAAAACGGAATGCAGCCCACAACCGAATTCTCAGGAGCCACTTTTATCGAAGTAAAGGAGGAGCTAGTATGAGTAAAAAGAGGATAAACGAAAATATCGTTTTTTATGTTTCAGTCCTATTAACGGTTGCTTTCATTATTTGGGGGATCTTTTTTACAAAGAGCCTCTCAACGATTACCACTACCTTTTTTAATGGTACCATAGACTACTTTGGCTGGATTTATCTTGGTTCAGCCCTCTTTTTTATTCTATTTTCTGTTTATTTATTATTCTCTAAATATGGTCATATTAGGTTGGGGAAGGAAACAGACAAACCAGAATTTAAGACAGCATCTTGGTTGGCTATGCTTTTTGGTGCAGGTTCGGGAGTAGGAATTGTCTTTTGGAGTGTTGCTGAACCTGTATTTCATTATACGAGTCCACCTACTGGAGAAGGACAAACAGAAGCAGCAGCTAATTTAGCGATGCAGTATACATTTTTTCATTGGGGTTTCCATCCCTGGGCTATTTACACCCTCATTGGTTTGGCCCTTGCTTTTTTCCAATTTAACAGGAGTTTACCGGCATCAATGAGTTCTGCATTTTATCCTCTTTTAAAGGAAAAAATTCATGGTCCAATTGGTAAAACCATTGATATCCTTGCGGTTTTTGCCACCATCTTCGGTATAGCTACCTCTCTTGGTTTGGGTGCCATGCAAATTTCAGGTGGACTTAATGCCTTATTTGGTATTCCAAACACTCTTCTGGTTCAAATCACCGTTATTGCCGTTGCAACTATTCTATTCTTAATCTCTATAACCACTGGATTAGAAAAAGGGATTCAATTTTTATCCAACACGGCCATGATCCTATCGTTTTTGATCATGTTCTTAGTCTTAGTACTGGGCCCGACTTCTACAATTTTCAAAGTGTTTTTTAGTACGATGGGCGGCTATGTAAGTGATTTCGTTGATATGAGTTTAAACTTAGAGCCCTTTGGTGACAGCAAGTGGATTGGGAGTTGGACGTTATTCTATTGGGCATGGTGGATTGCTTGGGCACCTTGTGTAGGCATGTTTATTGCCAGAATTTCTAAGGGAAGGACGATAAAGGAGTTTGTCATTGGCGTATTATTCGTTCCTTCACTTGGTACGTTTGCTTGGCTCTCCATCTTTGGTGGGTCAGCTCTCCATATGATCCATAATTTAGGTCAAAAGGAATTAGCCACGCAAATTACTTCAAATGTTGATTTATCCGTGTTCAGTTTTTTTGATTATCTTCCTGCAAGTTCTTTATTAAGTATCGTAGGTTTTACAGTCATGATGATTTATTATATAACGGTAGCTGATACATCCACTTTTGTGTTGGGGATGCTAAGCGAAAGAGGGAATTTAAACCCTTCAAATAAAATTAAAATTACATGGGGGGTCATTCAGTCAATGGTTGCCGCCGTATTACTTTTGGCTGGTGGTTTACAGGTCCTTCAAACTGCCTCCATGGCAGCTGCATTTCCTTTTTCTATTATTATGGTTATCATGTGTTGGTCTTTATTCAAAGCTTTAAAGGAAGAGGTCAAAGAAGACTATACCTCGATCCCAAAAGAAAAAATTTCTTAAGCAGTAATTCCTTCTTTATACTTTAAATAGACTCTCGGTAATTACCGAGAGTCTATTATATAGGAATTTATTAATCTTCGTATTTGCTAGAAAGAAAAAACTAAGGAAAGACTACACTCCAAGTTTTCACTTAGTGGGGTGGGGTTATCATAAATAAGAAGGATTGGCTGCCACATTCTTAAAATAAACTGCTTCTCCATCACTTTCTCCATCGAAAATAACTGTTGTCTTAGGAGAAAAGATTAAAACATCTCCAACTTCTGCTACATATTTATTCCCTTCGACATCACGCACTACCATTTTCCCTTTTGTAACTACTTTTATCTCTATAAAATTAAATTCTGCTGAATAATCTACTGAAGGTTGCAATGCAAAGTAACCCATTGTTAATACTTCTTTTTTGTCTGTGACAGGTGCATCAATAATTTGTCCCTTTAAATCCGGTGTTCCTCGTAACTCACTCAATTCATTTAAAATATAAGAACCTGCCTTAATTAACTTAATACCTGGCTTTTCATCTAGAAATTTCAACTCGTTTTGGGTCAAAGTTTTTTCGCTCATTTTAGCACCTCAAATGTTTTAGTTTTTTAAAGTTCCTAATTTTTAACCGCCTTAAACGTAGTTTCATAAATCTTACACAGGAAAGTATCTAATGGTACTGAGTGGCTTTCAGGAGTTCACTTTCCATCCTCGCTCGCCACAATGGCATAAAAAGAGGAATATGGCAAATATACGCCGCACCCCTCTTTTTTTAATTTAACCGACTTCTACTGGAATTTTAGTAGTTTTAGTTTCCAATGTAGGTTTTTCCAAATTAAAGCAACGACGGTATATCCATTCATATCCCTTTACATTAATATCTCGTGGATTACCAACAGTTTGCGGATCATTAAATGCTTCCTTCGCTAAGCGCTCAATCTCTTCAACAGGTACCCCTTGTTCCGCAAGTGTTGGAATTTCAACGTCTTCAACAAGTTGATATACTGCTGTAACTGCGGCTTTTGCTGCTTCTTCCAAACTCATACCATGAATATTCACACCCATAGCCTGAGCAATACGAGCAAATTTTTCTGGCTCTCCCATCCAGTTATACTCCATTACTGGTCCAAGCATGGCTGCAACACAAGGTCCGTGAGCAACAGGATGAATTCCTCCAAGAGTTTGTGCCATTGCATGTGCAGCACCGGCAGACTCACTGCCGTATGATAAGCCTGCAAGCATCGCTGCTTGTGCCATTCCATAACGAGCTTCAATGTCTTTTCCATTTGAAACAGCGCGACGTAAATATTTGGCTACGTATTCGATTGCAAGCAACGCGACTGCATCAGTTATTGGTTGGGCATAGTGACATGTATAACACTCGATTGCATGTGAAAGGGCATCAACACCAGTGCCGGCAGTAATATGCGCTGGCATTGAGACATGTAGTTCAGGGTCAATGATTGTTAAATGTGCAGCGATTAATGGCCCGCCCGTATTAAATTTAAATTCACGAACAGGATCAGTAATAACCGCCCACTGAGTTACCTCACTTCCTGTACCAGCTGTTGTTGGAATTGTCGTTAATGGAGGGATACGTTTTTCCAGCGGTTTTTTACCTTCCGCTGCTTCATAATTTAATACAGGCTCGCCATGAACGACCTCCACACCAATAGCTTTTGCTGTATCCATGGAACTCCCTCCACCGACAGCAACAAGCCCATCACAAGATAATGATTTATAAATAGATGTTCCTTTTTCCACAACATGAACTGAAGGATTCGGTTCAACTTGGTCAAAAATAACAACTTCAATTTGTGCCTCTTTTAAACTTTTAACAACTGGATCTATTAATCCTACTTTTTTTACACCAGGATCAGTGACAAGCAATACTTTGCTGACGCCAAGATTCTTGACCTCTTCACCTGTATGTTTGGCTGCACCTATCCCGTGTTTTAAAACGGTTGGAACTTCAAAGCTTTTTAATCTTCCCATTCTCTCAAATCTCATAAACATCTAGATCACTCCTTCATCTATTTTTATAAAATTAAGTATAGTAATCTTCTTATTTAAACTAATTCGACTTTTGCATTTTCTTCTTTAAACCAGTGCATAGGTTCAGGATTTGTATTCATATATATATGTTTAATTTCTGTATATTCTTCAAGGCCCACATGGCTCAATTCGCGGCCAATACCGGATTGTTTATAGCCACCCCATGGCGCTTGCGGAAAGTAAGGATGATAATCGTTAATCCAAACAGTTCCCATACGCAGTTTTTTGACTATCCGTTCAGCACAATTCATATCATTTGTCCAAACCGCGCCAGCTAATCCATACAAACTATCATTAGCTAGTTGTACAGCTTCTTCTTCTGTTTCAAAAGTTTCAACTGTAATGACAGGACCAAAGGACTCTTCTTGCACAATCCGCATTTTCGTATGACAATTTGTAAAAATCGTTGGTTCGATAAAATATCCATTTTGTAATTCAGGTGCAGTCGGACGTTTTCCACCGACGGCAAGTGTAGCTCCTTCTTGGATTCCAAGTTGAATATATTGTTCTATCGATTCTAAATGCTCTGCTGAGATAACAGGACCCATTTCGGTTCCATCTTTGAAACCGCTTCCAATATTTATTTTCTTTGTTCGTTCTACGATCGCTTCTATAAAACGGTCATGAATTTTCTTTTCAACTAACAAGCGGGCGCCCGCAGAACACACTTGTCCAGCATGAAAGAACACAGCATTAAGTGCATAGTCAACAGCAGTATCAAAATCTGCATCGGCAAACACAATATTTGGATTTTTCCCTCCAAGTTCCATCGAAATCTTTTTAAAGTTACCGCTCGCTGCTTTCATAATATGTCGACCTGCTTCTCCTCCAC
This sequence comes from Peribacillus sp. FSL R5-0717, assembly GCF_038002945.1. Lineage (NCBI taxonomy): Bacteria > Bacillati > Bacillota > Bacilli > Caryophanales > Bacillaceae > Peribacillus > Peribacillus sp. FSL R5-0717. Next base: position 127,299 of record NZ_JBBOOF010000002.1, on the reverse strand, counting down.
CTGTAAATGATATAAGGTCGACGAGAGGATTTTCAGCCAATTCCGAACCGACCGATGAGCCCGGACCCAGCACAAGATTCACAACACCTTTTGGAAAGCCTACTTCTTCAAAAATCTCACACATTTTAATCGATGTAAGAGGTGTAATTTCTGCTGGTTTTAACACAACTGTATTCCCAGCAGCTAATGCCGGAGCTAGTTTCCATGAAGCCTGAAGCAATGGGTAATTCCAAGGTGCAATCAAACCACAAACACCAATCGGCTCACGTACCACACGACTGACCGAGTTTGGATTAGGTGATTCGATCATCAGACCGCCGTCTTTATCAGCAAGCCCGGCATAATATTGAAATACACCTGCAATCCCATCCATATCTGCAAGACTTTCTGTCAACGTTTTCCCTGTATTTAGTGACTCCAACTCTGCCAACTCTTGTTTATACTCTTTTATTTTTTGAGCAACTTGATAAAGAAGATCTCCTCTTTCCGCAGCCGTGAGGCTACCCCAATCCCCTTCATCAAAAGCACTTCTTGCCGCTTGAATTGCTTCTTTAGTATCTTCCCGGCTCCCCCGCGGAACCGTTTCAATGACTTCTTGATTAAAAGGATTGATAATCTCCCTTTTTTCACTACTCTTAGCCTCAACCCATTTACCATTGATGTACATTCGTTTCATTGCCAAATCAGCACCTCCAGAAATTGGAATTCGTTAAAAAAATTTTTAACGTTTTTAATATACTGAAAGTATAGTACATAAAATATTTTCAGTCAATACGGAATATTCAGATTATTTTTACGTTGACATTCAATCTTTCTCTGTTTATATTAAATTTATATTTTATGTATTATTTTGATGAAATAAGGAGGTGATATAATATGGTAGAGAGGGCGTGTGTCTATATGGAAGAACAGAAGGATCACATAGAAATTCTCGAAGAAGCGGAATCACTTGTGATTGATGCTATAGCAGAAACGATGGACCTATATGGGGTAACACATTCCATTGGCAGGCTTTACGGAGTTCTATATTTTAGTGAAGAACCGATGACATTAAATCAGATGAGCAATAGTTTAGGAATGAGCAAACCAAGCATGAGTACAGGAATCCATTCTCTTGTTGATATAGAAATGGTCCAAAAGGTTTGGCGAAAAGGGGAACGAAAAGATTTATACAAAGCAGAGAAAGACTTTTTTGTATCGTTTCTTTCATTTTTTTGTAAAAAATGGGATCGGGAGCTCTCTGTCAATATGCAAGCCATTGAAAAAGCAACTGAAAAATTAAATTCTCTATTGGACAACCCCGATGTCCCCGATGCTATACAACAAAAAGCAAGAAAAGATCTTCAACAACTTCAAGATTCAACCCAATATTACTTGTGGTTAAAAAAATTGGTCCATGCATTTCGATCGAAAGAATTGTTTAAAATGATTGAAGAAATTGATTGTGATTAATAGGTTCTCTACTCAAAATAGAGGAAAACAACGATGTGGTAAGACATCTAATCTTTACCGATCTTTAGTGTTACTATCCAGTAATGCTTGGTCGGTAAAAAAATGCTGAAATCACCAAAAACAACTATCAAAACCACTTACCATCTATAGAAGAATGTATCCTATTTCTCCTTTGAATGTGAAGCCTAAAAGCCCCACGTTCATTAGGAAGAAAATGAAAGAGCAACTAAACAAAAAACCTCTAGTAGGTAAAACCTTACCCCTATAGAATATACTCCAATAGACAAAAAAGCTCCCACACCTTAAAGAGGCAACCTTTATTTTTCATTTCTTAAAAAATAGTTTAGTAGTTTGATTCATAGAACTGTTTATTAGTCGAACCTTCCTGCATAAAAACAAATTCTCACTCTCAAAATTTAAATACAATTTGGTGGGAAAACAGTTCTTGTGATATTAGTTGATACTATTAAAAAGAAATTAGAGCAAAGGGTCGAACGAAGTAACAGTTTGCAGTATACACGTTCACGCCCTAAATAAGATGGTCCTTGAGTCAAGACCGTCTTATTTTAATATCAAGGTCTCACATTTTCTCCTATCCTTTCAAAAACATACTGAAAAGTAACAAGATGAAAGCGCTTGCACTATTAGGCACTATACCTAATTTCAAGAAAGCAGGGATGCATTTGAATGGAAATCAGGCCAGACAAGACCAGGAGCAGATAACTATCGATCCTTCAGAAAGTTCAAAGCGACAATTTTGGACTCCTTTAAAAACAACGATTGCTGGTTTTATCGTTTTTACCAGCTTTACGATCTTTTATTCTCTTATCGTTAAGAAAAGTATTTATTGGCCTGGTCTACTAATCATGCTGGGTTTATATTGCATTTTCTATTACATCGGGGCGAAGGCAGTCGAGAAAAGGCGAGGGAAAACAGATGATATGCTTGTTGCTGGAAGGTCGATGCCGCTATGGTTATCCATGTTTACGATGACAGCGACCTGGGTTGGCGGAGGTTACATTGCCGGAACCGCTGAAACGATTCATTCTTCCGGAATTGTGTGGACACAAGGGCCATGGGCATATGGGCTTAGCTTGATTATTGGAGGGATTTTTTTCGCACGAAAAATGCGGCGTATGGAATTTATGACCATGCTGGATCCTCTTGAGTCTCGTTTCGGATATAAGATGACTGGACTTCTCTACTTCCCTTCTCTTCTTGGTGAATTGTTTTGGAGCGCTGCGATGCTAACGGCTCTTGGGACAACATTCAGCGTTATTCTCGGTTTAAGTTTCACTGTTTCAATTATTATTTCAGCGATCGTAGCAATTGCCTATACCGTAGTCGGTGGTCTTTGGGCGATCGCTCACACTGATGTCCTACAGCTTTCTATTATGTTCTTCGGTTTGATAATAGTCTTACCATTTGCCTTTTCCAATGTTGGAGGCTTTCAAGTGGCTTTTGATAATTACGCCGAAAACATGCAAGGAATGATGAGTCTTTTTCCTCCTCTAACTGGATGGAATGATCCTAACTGGGGAAATTCTTTCTGGTATTGGTGGGATTACACACTTTTATTAGTGTTCGGAGGGATTCCTTGGCAAATTTATTTCCAACGCGTTCTATCTGCAAAAAGCGAAAATGTGGCGATGTGGTTATCGATTTGGGCTGGAATTCTATGCTTCTTCTGTGCGATTCCACCTGCGTTAATCGGAATTGCAGGTTTTAATGCTGATTGGGCATCACTCGGGACTGCAGCTCCGGAAAACTCTTCAATGATCCTAACCTATGTATTTAAATATATGACACCTAGCCTGGTTGGTGCCATTGCCCTTGGTGGATTGGCTGCAGCAGTTTTGTCAGCAGTTGCCGCATCGCTCTTGTCGGCATCAGGCATGGCAGCTTGGAATGTGTATCGCCCGCTTGTAAAACCAAAAGCTAGCCCTCGTCAACTGCAACAGATTATTAAACGCAGTATCATCTTGATTGGTATTGGTGCAACATTGATCGCCTTAAACGCTAAAAGTGTCTATGCGTTATGGTACTTATCGAGTGACCTGGTCTACTGTATCTTGTTCCCTCAACTTACCTGTGCCCTGTACTACAAATGGGCGAACTGGTACGGAGCACTCTCGGGATTTATTGTCGCCTTATTATTACGAGTCGGTGGTGGAGAACCGTTACTGGGATTACCTCCTGTCATTCCGTACCCTTTGATTGAGGACGGGACAGTATATTTCCCTTTCCGTACCGCTGCCATGCTTGCGGGCTTGATTACGATTCTCGTCGTTTCTTATTTAACACGCCATAAATGTCCGCCACTACCACTGAGCAACTTACATGAAAAAAAGGAAGTACAAAGCCCGTTAGATAATATGTAGTTATTAAAGGTGACGTTTTGTCACCTCTTACTAAAATGGTAAAGGAGATTCTATCTATGTCACAAGCAATTAATCAACAAGCAACTACATTAAAAGCTTCTTCTATTGAGAATCAATTCACATCTTCAGCAGTAAGCCAAGCACAAATAGACGTGCTTAATCAATTATTAAAACCGGAAGTACAAGAGTCTTTGACTGTCCTTATTGAGAATTTACCGAAATTGGCAGAAATGGTTCCCTATCTGACCAAATCATATGATGTAGCGCAATCTATAATGACAGATCGCGTGCTCATTAATGATTTAGTAGGTGGTATGCAGGAATTCGTAAAACCGCTGGAAGGAAAGATAAAGGAGTGCGCAGCAACAGCTATAGAAGCCAATGAAAGGGCCCAGGCAAATCAGGGAACTACTATCGGTGTGTTTGGTTTATTGCGAATGTTAAAAGATCCGCAAATACAAAAAGTGTTTCGATTTGCACAGGCTTACTTAGATTTAACATCTGAAAAACAGGAGAAACAGTAAAAATTTCTGAGGATAAAGCAATGAACGGAGGAAGATTATGGGTAAAAATATTTTAATTTTGGGCGGAGGTTATGGCGGTTTGCTAAGTGCCTTGACAGCACGACAACATTTAGGAACTGATGAGGCCTCCATTACACTTGTCAATCGCTTTCCAACCCACCAAATTATTACGGAATTACACCGTCTGGCTGCAGGGAATTTGTCCGAAAAAGCAGTAGCATTGCCGCTAGAAAAAATACTACGTGGTAAAAACATTGATTTAAAGATTGGTAGTGTTCAAGAGATATCCCCTGACGATCATCAAGTTTTTCTTACAGATGGAACGAAACTGACATATGACTTGCTAGTGATTGCGCTCGGTAGTGAAACGGCGTACTTTGGTATTCCGGGCCTTCAAGAGTACTGCTTTATTCTAAAGTCAGTAGAAGATGCCAATCGTTTACGTGACCATGTAGAATCCTGTATTCGCACATATAGCAAAACTCATAGTAAGGAATATGCAACGATTGTGGTAGGAGGTGGCGGACTTACTGGTATTGAATTGATAGGTGAGTTTGCTGATTTAATGCCACAATTATGCCGACAATACGGCGTAAACTTTCAAGAGATTTCCTTGCTATGTGTCGAGGCCGCACCGACTATTTTGCCAGGATTCCCAGCTGAATTAGTGGAACGTGCACAAACTAGTCTAGCGGCACGTGGTGTAGAGTTTGTAACCGGGACACCGGTTACAAAGATGGAACAGTCCACTGTAGAGCTGAAAAATGGAAGAACGATTGAAACGAAGACGATGGTCTGGACAGGTGGCGTTCAAGGTAATTCTGTAGTTGCTAATTCGGGAATAGAAGTAAATCGCGGACGTGCGATCGTAAATGAATATCTTCAGTCTACATCTCATCAAAACGTGTTTCTTTCCGGCGACAGCGCCGTTGTTATGGGACCTGATGGACGTCCGTACCCCCCAACTGCTCAGTTAGCTTGGCAAATGGGCGAAACAGTTGGCTATAATTTATTCACTTACATTACAGGCAGTGTGATGGAAGAGTTTAGTCCTGTCTTTTCCGGAACATTGGGCAGTCTGGGTCGTAAAGATGCAATCGGCACGATTGGGGAAAATAAAACCCAATTGAGAGGCTTGCCCGCATCATTAATGAAGGAATCTAGTAACATTCGTTATCTGTCCCAGATTAATGGACTATTCAGTTTAGCGTATTAATAGAGAAAATGATCTTAATCGAAGCTATATTTACCCATCAACTAAGCTGCTTGAAATAAAAATTAATGATGCTCTTGATACAAACAAGCCTTATTTCTGAATAATAAACTTAATATGCAAATTTAAGACTTGTAGTGAGAACAATCTCTATTATTACAAGACATGAAAACTCTCAAAACATAACTCTAGTAAAAATTTATAATTTTTAGTTAATTATGCCTATTTCAAAATAATATTAAATATTTAATAATAATTATTATCGTTTTATATAGTTACTATAAAAACTTCATGAGGTGATTCAATTGAGTAATAATAATAATAGACTTACAACTAGCTGGGGTGCTCCGGTTGGGGACAATCAAAACTCTTTGACAGCAGGTTCTCGTGGACCAACATTAATTCAAGATGTTCATCTTTTAGAAAAATTAGCCCATTTCAACAGAGAGCGTGTTCCTGAACGTGTTGTTCATGCTAAAGGGGCTGGAGCCCATGGTTATTTTGAAGTAACAAATGATTTAACAAAATATACGAAAGCTAACTTCTTATCAGAAATGGGAAAACGCACTCCGTTATTTATTCGTTTCTCAACGGTAGCTGGTGAAAATGGTTCTGCAGATACTGTACGTGACCCACGTGGTTTCGCTGTGAAATTTTATACAGAAGAAGGCAATTACGACATTGTCGGGAACAACACACCCATTTTCTTTATTCGTGATGCGATTAAATTCCCTGATTTCATTCATACACAAAAACGGCATCCACAAACCCATTTGAAAAACCCTAATGCTATATGGGATTTCTGGTCTTTATCCCCTGAATCTTTACACCAAGTAACCTATTTAATGGGTGACCGTGGTATTCCTGCCACTTTGCGTCATATGCATGGATTTGGAAGTCATACATTTAAATGGACGAACGATGAAGGCCATGGCGTTTGGATTAAATATCACTTTAAAACAGAGCAAGGTGTTAAAAACCTAACAGAAGAAGTTGCAGCACGTATTGCTGGAGAAAATCCTGATTACCATACTGAAGACTTATTTAATGCGATTGAAAGAGGCGACTTTCCAGCATGGAAACTGTATGTACAAATTATGCCATTAGAAGATGCAAATACTTACCGTTTTGATCCATTCGATGTTACAAAAACATGGTCTCAAAAAGATTATCCTTTAATTGAAGTAGGTCGCATGGTGTTAGACAGAAATCCAGAAAATTATTTTGCTGAAGTAGAACAAGCAACTTTCTCTCCTGGAACATTAGTACCTGGTATCGATGTTTCGCCAGATAAAATGCTTCAAGGCCGTTTGTTTGCCTATCATGATGCACATCGTTACCGTGTGGGTGCTAACCATCAAGCATTGCCAATCAACCGAGCTCGTAATGAAGTGAAAAACTATCAACGCGATGGCCAAATGCGTTTTGACAACAACGGTGGTGGTTCTGTCTACTACGAACCAAATAGCTTTGGAGGCCCGACAGAATCAGCTAATGCGAAGCAAGCTGCTTACGCAGTTTCTGGTGTAGCCGAAAGCGTGGCTTATGATCATAATGACCACTATACTCAAGCTGGTGACTTATATCGATTAATGAGTGAAGAAGAGCGTACACGTTTAGTCCAAACAATTGTTGGTGCGATGACACCTGTTGAAAGTGATGAAATTAAATCTCGTCAAATTGGGCACTTCCATAAAGCAGATTCAGAATTTGGATCACGTATCGCAGAGGGACTTGGTTTATCAGTATCACAAGAAGTTTAAGATGAATTCATGTTTAGAAAATAATTTTTAAACCGTAATACTTTCTCAATTATTCTCTAATGTATTAACAATTCAATTCTAACGAAAAGATCATCTTAGTGATGGTCTTTTCTACTACCATACTTAAAATATGACTAATGAGGTGTTGTATGTGTTATCAACATCGCGTGGAAAAAGTTTTAAAGCTTTTTAAAACAAATGGTTTAAAAATGACAACCCAACGTAAAGCCATCATGGAATATTTAGCAATTTCAAATTCTCATCCAACAGCTGATGAAATCTTTAATTCATTAACAAAGAAGTTGCCAAATATAACAATTACAACTATATATAATAATTTAAAATGCTTAAAAAAATTAGGCATCATAAATGAACTCACTTTTGGCCAGGCTTCCAGCCGTTACGAATGGGCAACCTCTCTTCATTACCATGTTGTATGTTTATCTTGTGGAATATTACATGATTTTAACTATCCTACTCTAACAGAAGTAGAGCTATTGGCTGAAAAAAAAACGGGCTATACTATAACCCGACATCACTTTGAGGTTTATGGAAACTGTTCAGACTGTAATCATACAAATATAGCCCTTGAAAACAGTGAGAAAATATCGAACTAATTACTCTTAAAAAATCTTCATAGAAATCTTATGCTTACTAACTCATGAGAATAGAAAAAAGATTATGCGGTTCTAGTGACTGAAGAACCAGTTGATAATTAGATCAACTTTTATCACAAGTTTGAAGAATCTAGTGGATTGTCATTCTCTAGTTCCTAGTTGTTTCATCCAATTTCCTTTAGAAGAACATGACCATCTATCTGTCAAACTAGTAATGTTATAAAATATAATAAAATATATCCTTATACTAAAAAATCCATCTACCTCTTTTCAGAGGTAGATGGATTTTTTAGATGTGTTTTTTCCTATTAATTAGGAAAGAAGATTATAAATTCTATGGAAGGATAAACAGCATTAGAAAAAATTAACAAACACAGCTTTAAAAAGGACATTTTTATTGCCCTGTTCCCTGTATCGGCCCCACCTACGCCAAATACTATGACGGCCACTCATGCCATCCAACCCACTTTCAGTATAAATGAAAGCGCTTACAAACACAATACCTAACAGGTAAAAAAAGTTATTTATTTTAAATTTTGTATGTTGCATATTGTTTTCTAGGGATATTGAAGATAGACAGTTAGAGGGCTAGTGCGTGTACTTACGGACAATTTGTGTTTATTTCTGTTGAGTAAAGCTTCTTCTTGACGAGTTTCTTCTATTATATAGTAATTCTATTTATTGGTTCATGCTGTTTGCGAAAAGGAAATCTGAAAAACTCTCCCTTCCTCGTTTACTGACTTCTTTAGTTTGTTTAAGCTTGCTGTGTATTTGTTAATTGTTCATCGTAAAATCAACACTATTATTATTTGAAACTAAAAGTATATAAATTTGTATAACTATCAATACTGATAAAGTATTCCCTCTATTCATAAAAGGCCTTTGCTCCAGTTGAGCAAAGGCCTTCTTGTGATGAGTTTCTTCTATTATATAGGTTACTTTAAACTCCCTTCCTACCATTGCCAAATAGAGTGCAACCTATTACAACTTTGCTGCCTATTGCCCAGTCAACTATTTAGAGATCCAGATGGAGAAAACCCCCATAAGAGATGATGAACATTGATAGTAAGCTACGCTTTATCGAATGTTGTCCTGTTTTACGAATTTTAGCCCTTTATTTTAGTTAGTTTATTGGATAAATCAAAAGAGTGAAAGCCCTTTTAAGAATCCTTACTCTACTCGTAAATAAGTCATGGGAATCAGCACTGTTCGATATGACTTATTTCAACAAACGCATCACTAATTTTAAATGAATTACTGCTTAAGAAATTTTTTCTTTTTGAATCGAGGTAAAGTCTTCTTTGACCTCTTCCTTTAAAGCCTTGAATAAAGACCAACACATGACAATCATAATAATCGCAAAGGGAAATGCAGCTGCGATGGAGGCAGTTTGTAGTACCTGCAAACCACCTGCCAAAAGTAAAACAGCGGCAACCATTGACTGAATGACCCCCCACGTAATTTTAATCTTATTTGAGGGGTTTAAATTCCCTCTTTCGCTTAGCATACCCAACACAAAAGTGGATGTATCAGCTACGGTTATATAATAAATGATCATGACTGCAAAACCTACGATACTTAATAAAGAACTTGCAGGAAGATAATCAAAAAAACTGAACACCGATAAATCAACATTTGAAGTAATTTGTGTGGCTAATTCCTTTTGACCTAAGTTATGGATCATATTAAGAACTGATCCTCCAAAGATGGAGAGCCAAGCAAACGTACCAAGTGAAGGAACGAATAATACGCCAATGACAAACTCCTTTATCGTCCTTCCTTTAGAAATTCTGGCAATAAACATGCCTACAAAAGGTGCCCATGCAATCCACCATGCCCAATAGAATAACGTCCAACTCCCAATCCACTTGCTGTCGCCAAAGGGCTCCAAGTTTAAACTCATATCAACGAAATCACTTACATAGCTGCCCATTGTATTAAAAAACACTTTAAAAATCATAGAAGTCGGGCCCAGCACTAAAACCAAGAACATGATCAAAAACGATAGGATCATGGCCGTGTTGGATAAATATTGAATTCCCCTTTTTAATCCAGTGGATAAAGAGATTAAGAATAGAATGGTTGCAACAGCAATAACGATGATTTGAACCAGAAGAGTATTTGGGATTCCAAATAAGGCATTAAGTCCACCTGAAATTTGCTTGGCACCCAAACCGAGAGAGGTAGCAATACCGAAGATGGTTGCAAAGACTGCAAGGATATCAATGGTTTTACCAATCGGACCATGAACTTTTTCCTTTAAAAGAGGATAAAAAGCGGAACTCACTGATGCTGGCAATCCTTTGTTGAATTGGAAAAAGGCAAGGGCCAAACCAATGACCGTGTAAATAGCCCAGGGATGGAAACCCCAATGAAAAAATGTATACTCCATAGCTAAATTAGCAGCTGCTTCTGTATGTCCTTTTCCAGTGGGTGGACTCGTATAATGAAATACAGGTTCTGCAACACTCCAATAGATAATTCCTACTCCCGTACCTGCACCAAAAAGCATAGCCAACCAAGATCCAGTCTTAAATTCCGGTTTGTCCGTTTCCTTTCCCAACCTAATATGACCGTATTTAGAGAATAATAAATAAACAGAAAATAGGACAAAAAAGAGGGCAGATCCAAGATAAATCCACCCGAAGTAGTCAATGGTACTATTAAAAAAGGTAGTGGTAATAATTGAAAGGCTCTCTGTAAAAAAGATCCCCCAAATAATGAAAGCGACTGTTAGTAGGACTGAAACATTAAAAACGATATTTTCGTTTTTCCTCTTTTTACTCATACTAGCTCCTCCTTTACTTCGATAAAAGTGGTTACTGAGTATTCTGGGGTGCGCTTCATCCATAAAACGTTATTGGATCCCTACAGAGGCCTGTTTTGTAATTAAACCGGCATTAGGATATAAATTTCCACCACATTATTTTTGGTTTTAGCTTTACAGTCTACAAATTTGATTGGTTTATAGCAAGCACCCCAGACCCATCCATAAGATAAAACGTTGGTTACATAACATCTACCAATCAGGGATGGGCCCTTGCAATTCTCCAGAAATTATTGAATCCTTGGGTCTAAATTATTTACGTTCGCTTTTAACGTCTATTTAACACTTGATTTTCATTTCTAATATTTGCAATTGCCTGACTTCGATCCTTTTGATTATATATGGCTGAACCTGCAACAAGGACATTTGCTCCTGCTTCGATACAAAGTTTTGCCGTTTCAATATTTACACCACCATCTACTTCAATTTCAACATTCAATTTTCTCTTTTCCACAATGGCAGCAATTTGTTTTATTTTTGGTAGAACAGAATGAAGGAAAGATTGTCCCCCAAACCCTGGATTTACTGTCATAAACAATACAAGGTCAACATCTTCTATCACATGCTCGATCATTGAAACCGGAGTATGAGGATTTAATACCACTCCAGCTTTCATGCCTTCAGATTTAATATGTTGAATGGTTCTGTGTAAATGATGACATGCTTCAACATGAACCGACAATATGTCGGCACCTGCTTGGGCGAACGCCCCAATATATTGATCTGGATTTTCTATCATTAAATGGACATCTAAAGGTAAGTTTGTAACTGGTCTAATTGCCTCGACAATTAATGGACCAATTGTAATATTTGGCACAAAATGGCCATCCATCACATCTACATGGATGTAATCGGCTCCGCCCCGTTCAACATCTTTTATTTCTTCTCCAAGCCGTGCAAAATTAGCTGATAGAATGGAAGGTGCAATCTTAATCATAATTTAATACCTCTACTTTCTTTAATTTGTATGAAAAATTCACCATGATAGAGGGTGTTACCAATAAAATATTTTTTGAATATACTGACTATTTAATTTCTACTTCTCTTTAAATAAAACCCAGTATAATTCCCGTGCTTATTTTACTTATAACGCTTCATACGATGCTATTTTATTGACACGCCTCTCGTGCCTACCAGCTTCAAAGGAGGTTGTTAACCATGTTTTTGCAATATTCCGAGCTAAATCCGGACGAATGACACGCTCTCCCATTGCTAATATATTAGAATCATTATGCTCTCTTGTTACCCTAGCACTATACAAATCGTGCACAAGGGCACAGCGTATACCATTTACTTTGTTTGCCGCAATACTCATTCCAATACCTGTACCACAAATTAGAATACCACGTTCAACCTCACCGGTTGCTACCTTATTCGCTACTGGAATCGCGTAATCTGGATAGTCAACAGAGGATCTAGAGTCACACCCTAAGTCTATATACTCAATATTCAGCTCTTCCATCAGGGAGATTATTTCTTTCCGAATATTCACACCGCCATGATCAGATGCAATTGCTACTTTCATTTTTTCTTCCTCCTATCTTATTGGGATTCCTTCTTGTAAGAAAATTGTAGCTTACACATATTCTTCGAGAGCATGTCATAAGCAACTCTTACTTTTTCCTGATTTCAAATTATTCACTATAAACTAATCACGGCTTTTATATAGATAGACTTCTTGCTAAATGATAAATAGACAAATCAATGGTATGCTTCTCTTTCGCTGCCTCTCCAAAAGATGAATGAATCAGTTTACCATTTTTCAAACCTACCATCACACCTTTTTCACCTTCAACCAGTAAATCGACGGCTTTTGCTCCCATCTGACTGCTCATCATACGATCGTAAGCGCTAGGAGATCCCCCACGTTGAAGATGCCCAAGAATCGTCACCTTTGTGTCAAATCCTGTTTTTTCACTAATCTCTCTACCGATTTCTATCCCTTTTCCCACACTACCATTAAATGCCCCTTCAGCGACCACAATAATGCTGTGTGTTTTTCCACGCTGATATCCTTGCTTTATTCGGTCAATTACGTCTTCCACATCATGGTCAGCTTCAGGGATAATAATCGATTCTGCCCCTGCACACATTCCTGCCCATAGAGCAATGTCACCCGCATCACGACCCATTACCTCAACCACATAGGTACGATCATGTGAAGCTGCCGTATCACGAATTTTATCAATTGCTTTCACAGCTGTGTTCACAGCAGTATCAAATCCAATCGTATATTCAGTACCTGCAATGTCATTGTCAATTGTTCCCGGGATACCAATGGTTGGAAATCCTAGGGCGGTTAATTTTCTCGCACCTTCAAAAGTGCCATTTCCGCCGATCACGATTAAACCTTCAATGCCCTGTTTTTCTAGTTGTTTTAAAGCATGTTGCTGTCCTTCAGCCTCCTTAAACTCTCGGCAGCGTGTGGTTTGTAAGATGGTTCCTCCCCGGTGAATAATATCACGAACACTTCCCAGGTTCATTGAAACAAAATCCCCATCTATTAAACCTTTGTAGCCATTTTGCACACCAAAAACATTCAGTCCCTTAAAGATCCCTCTTCGAACGATCGCACGAATAGCGGTATTCATTCCTGGTGCATCCCCGCCACTAGTTAATACTGCAATATTATTCATTCATGTTTTCCTCCATATTTTTCACGTCTTATATAAAAGTCACTATGTGGTTCTGCAATCCTAATCCTTATACCACATAATAAAATTCATCATTATATTCCCTTTTGATCACCGATTCTAAAAACAAAAAAAGAGGAATTCTTCAAAGTCTTGAATGACGAAACAATTGTTTGTTGGGTTTTTTATTTGTATAAATTTATGAAACTTTTTTAATAACTTTCATTAATTCAAGAAAGGAAATATTTGTATTCCTTTTCTCTTCAAACAAAATTTGCTGATATTTATATAAAAGCTGATCCAACTCTTGGCTACACATTATGGTTTTTTTATCCTTATAATCTCCGGAAATAGCAATTCCGATCATTTCTTCACGCTTAGCGTCTATATTCACAAGTAATTCTGATTTTAAAATGTCAATCGTCATCTTTGTTCCCTCCACAGATAATAGCTACTTCGTAGGAAATAAACATAGTTATGAAAGACTTGCTTATTCAAAACAATACTTTCAATTTTTGTTCGATTTCTTACTGAGATTTACAAGATATGAAGACTAGATCTATTTGAATAAATACTTCTATTTAAAGAGAAGTGATTCATTTCAATTGTTCAAAAAAGGGCAGGCCCACCAACTGGTGTAGTCTGCCGTCATTAAAGGTGTTTATTCATATATCGTTGGGAGTTGTTTCTAACCCCTGCATTTCAAATAAGTGAAGGAATCCATGTTTCTAGTAAATGTTTAAGGTTAACATTTTCTTCGAAAATATATCAGGGAACACAAGGTTTCTAATGAATTGCTCGGTCATTTCTAAATTAAACAGGGCAAAAATTTAGAGTAGCTTTTTAAAATGAGAAATGACATTTTCAACTGTAAAACCGTATTCCTCAATTATTTTCTCTCCTGGGGCTGAGGCTCCAAATTGATCAATGGTGAGGACGTGACCGTTATCACCAACATATTTACTCCAACCTAAGGAAGCCCCCATCTCAATACCCAGACGTGTTTTCACTTTTTTAGGCAGTACACTTTCTTTGTATTCATCCGTTTGTTTTTCAAAACGATCCCAGCTAGGCATACTAACAACCGAAACAAAAATACCTTCTTTTTCAAGTGCCTTTTGTGCCTCAACAGCAAGGGGAACTTCAGAACCAGAAGCTAATAACAAACCATCAAGATCATTATTTGCTTCAGAGATCACATATGCACCTTTTTTAACACCCTCATACCCTTTTTCGGGATTTACAAGTGTTGGTAAATCCTGACGTGTGAGGACTAGAACTGTTGGTTCGTCTTTACTCTCTAACGCCAACTTCCAAGCTGCTGCTGTCTCATTGCCATCAGCCGGACGAATTGTAGAAAGACCAGGCATTGCACGTAATGAGGACAATTGTTCAATTGGTTCATGTGTTGGTCCATCCTCACCCACAGCAACACTATCATGTGTAAAGACATAAATTACAGGTAGTTTCATTAATGCTGAGAGACGAATTGCCGGACGTAAATAATCAGAGAATACAAAGAATGTTGCTCCAAATACTTTCACACCACCGTGTAAGGCCATTCCGTTTACAGCAGCACCCATTCCAAATTCACGAACCCCAAACCAAATGTTACGTCCGCCATAATTTGAACGGCTAAAGTCTCCTTCACCTTTTAACATCGTCTTATTTGAAGAGGATAAATCAGCTGAACCCCCAAATAACTGTGGAACGTTTTTCGCAAGTGCATTTAATACTTCACCGCTGGAAGAGCGGGTCGCAAGTTTATCTTCACCCATACGATATTGAGGAACATCATCATCCCATCCTTCTGGAAGCTCGCCATTGATTGATTGCATTAATTCCTTTGCAAGTACTGGATATGTTTTCTCATATTGGGCGAACAACTTATTCCAAGACTGTTCCTTCTGCTCTGATGCTTCTTTTAGTTCTGTAAAATGTGCTTTTACTTCTTCTGGAATATAAAAATCTTCTTCATAGTTCCACTCGTAATGTTCTTTGACAAGTTTTATTTCGTCTTTTCCAAGTGGCGCACCGTGCGAAGCGGATTTTCCCCCTTTATTCGGTGAACCATATCCAATTGTGGTTTTGACTTCAATTAATGTAGGTTGATCTTCGTTTGTCTTTGCTTTAGCTAAAGCTTCCGCGACTGCATGAAGATCATTGCCGTCCTCAACACGAAGTACCTGCCAGCCGTATGCTTTAAATCGATCAGCAGCACTTTCACTAAATGACATATGAAGGTCACCATCAAGAGAAATATCGTTTGAATCATACAGTACAATCAAACGGCCCAGTTTAAGGTGGCCTGCAAGTGAAGCTGCCTCTGCAGATACACCTTCCATTAGATCACCATCGCCACAAATGCTGTATGTGTAATGATCAATTACATTTAAATCATCGCGATTGTACGTAGAAGCTAAGTGCCTTTCAGCCATTGCCATCCCAACTGCCATGGCAATCCCTTGACCTAATGGACCAGTAGTGGCATCAACTCCAGGTGTATGGCCGAATTCGGGATGCCCAGGTGTTTTGCTTCCCCATTGACGGAAGTTTTTTAAGTCATCCAATGATAGGTCATAACCGGTTAAATGCAATAAGCTGTATAATAGCATGGATCCATGACCTGCAGATAACGTAAAACGGTCACGGTTAAACCAATTCGGATTGCTTGGATTATAGTTCATAAACTTAGACCAGAGTATGTATGCCATTGGAGCAGCGCCCATTGGCATTCCTGGATGACCTGAATTCACCTTCTCAATCGCATCGATTGATAGGGTTCTAATCGTATTAATGGCTAGCTGATCAACCTTTACTTTTTCTTCAATCATGGCTTTTCCCCTTTCTCATAAATTAAGTTAAACTCTTTTCTTTTTGCTCTACCTGAGCTCTACCTGAAGAACCAAATTCGCGCATTTTACCTTTGACTGTATTTTTAATTGCTTCACGGGCTGGTGCAAGGAATTTACGAGGATCGTATTCATTTGGCTTCGCTGCTAATACTTCGCGAACGGCTTTAGTAGCTGAAATTTGGCTCTCAGTATTGACGTTAATTTTCGCCGAACCAAACATAATGGCTTTTTGAATATCCTTTGTTGGAATACCTGTACCACCGTGAAGAACGAGAGGGACACCTGTTAATTCCATAACTTCCTTCATCCGATCAAATCCAAGGTTTGGTTCACCTTTATATGGACCGTGGACAGAACCTAACGCAGGGGCAAAGCAGTCTACTCCTGTTTCACGAACTAATTGATCACATTCAGAAGGAATCGCATAATATGCTGATTCGATATCAGCGATAATGTCATCTTCTTGCCCGCCAATACGACCAAGCTCCGCTTCAACAGATACACCAACAGCATGTGCCACTTCAACTACTCGTTTTGTTATTTCAATATTTTCTTTTAATGGATGATGGGAACCATCTATCATAACGGATGTAAATCCAGCATGTATGGCTTGTACACATTTCTCAAGGCTTGAACCATGGTCAAGATGAATGGCAACTGGTACTGTCACTTTATATTCATCCATTAATTCTTTAACCATCGTGACAATCAACTTAAATCCACCCATGTAACGGGCAGCACCTTCTGATACCCCGAGAATAACAGGAGAATTCTCTTCTTGCGCTGCTTGTAAAATGGCCTGAGTAAACTCGAGATTATTGATGTTAAACTGTCCTACAGCATACTTATTTTCTTTTGCTTGAATTAACATTTCTTTCATTGAAACTAATGGCATATTTTCCATCTCTCCTTTTCCTTTTTATATAAATGCCCTTATAGAGGGCTTCTATTGACTATCTATTTAGACAATCCATTGACAATAAACATCATTTTGTTAGTTTTAATATCGATGATACGCTTCTATGAATTGAATTTTTTCATCCAATCCTCCAACTGTAAGGAAAGAATGAGTTAGTATTGCCCCATCTTCAGTTTTTCGAATACCCTTCATAAGCGTTCCATCCGTAATTCCGGTTGCTACAAAGAAGCAATCATCAGATTTTACAATGTCATCTATTGTTAATACTATTTCAGGATTTGATAATCCCATCTTAATACAGCGATCAAATTCTTCTTGATTTTGAGGGGCAAGTTTCCCTTGGAAATCTCCTCCCAAACACTTCAATGCAGTCGCAGCAATTACTCCTTCTGGGGCACCGCCAGTTCCTACTAATATATCAACGTCTATTTCTTCGAGTGCAGTACCGATTGCTCCTGTAACGTCACCATCAGAAAACAGCTTGACTTTTGCCCCCACATCGAATACTTGTTTGACCAAATGATCATGACGTGGTCGATCCTGTATCATTACCGTTAATTCTCTTATGTCTTTTCCTAAAGCTTTTGCAACGGAAATCATATTATCTGTTAAAGATGCGTCTATATTGATATAGCCTTTTGCTTTTGGACCTACAGCTATCTTTTTCATATACATATCCGGTGCATGCAGTAAACTACCTCTGGAGGAAACAGCAATTACTGTTATTGAATCCCCCTGTCCTTTTGACATTAGAGTAGTTCCTTCAACAGGATCAACCGCAATATCTACTTGAGGCCCATTTCCAGTTCCTAGCTCCTCATCAATATAAAGCATGGGAGCTTCGTCCAGTTCCCCTTCCCCAATAACAATCACGCCAGTCATATCAATGAGGTTCATTCGATCGCGCATAGCTTTCGTTCCAGCCCCATCCGCTTCATTTTTTCTTCCTTTTCCTATCCAAGGATAGGACGCAATGGCTGCTTGCTGTGCTACAGCGAGAAAATCCATAGCTAACGACAGAACAGGCTCTTTACTAACGACTTTGGTTTTTAATTCACTCATTAGATCACCTCCTGTGTTCTTTACACCTATACAAGCCAAACTTTCTCTTGTCCACGTTTTTTTCACCTGTATAGAAATGATTATAATTCGCATAATATATATTTGTAAGTATGCACTTTTTTAATACATAGTATTAAAAAGTATACTATTTGTTTTATACGTACAATTTTACTTTGTACACATTTTCACCTGTACATAAATAATTAAATTGTATAATATAAAATAACAAGTACATATCTTTTCAGCATATAGTATTAAAAGTATACTGTAATTCTGACAAGCCCTATTATCTTTTATATTTGTTCTAGTATAATGTGTAACTTAATTGGTACGTAAGTAAGCACTTTATAAACATATAGTATTAAAAAGTATACTTTTACATGGAGGCGAAGCAATGAGGGTCATTCGTGATAAGGAGTTTAGCTGTGAAAAGGAATTGTCACTTGCTGTTATTGGTGGGAAGTGGAAAATGCTTATTTTATGGCATCTGGGCAAAGAGGGCACCCAACGGTTTAACGAACTGAAGTCTCTCATGCCGGGGATTAACCAAAGAATGCTAGTTAATCAACTACGGGAGCTGGAAGATGACCTAATTGTTCACCGTGAAGTCTATCCTGTTGTACCACCAAAAGTTGAATACTCACTGACCGAACATGGGGAAACTCTAATTCCTATTCTAGAATCTATGTATGAGTGGGGGAAGAACTACATGGACGTGGTCTTGAAAAATAATAAATAAAGAGACTAATGAACCAATAGTATACTAGCTACCTCATTTAAGGTTTGGCGTTTGATCTAAATCGAATTGCGAGGATATTGTA
The DNA here is from genome assembly GCF_038002945.1 of Peribacillus sp. FSL R5-0717. Classification (NCBI taxonomy): domain Bacteria; kingdom Bacillati; phylum Bacillota; class Bacilli; order Caryophanales; family Bacillaceae; genus Peribacillus; species Peribacillus sp. FSL R5-0717. Next base: position 108,232 of record NZ_JBBOOF010000002.1, on the reverse strand, counting down.
GCTACCTTTAATGGCTTAAAAATGGTTGCTGCTGCCTCAAAGATTGTCGAAGTTAATCATAAGATCATTGATAACAATAAATTCCTCAAAAACTAGCTCGGTAGCATACTCAATCAGATGAAAGAGCTAGTTTTGTTTTCACCCAGGTGGAAATTTGACCACCATTTCCCTTTAACGGAACCTCAATAAATTCCTTTCTTTGTGATTTTTCTTTTAGTTTATATCTTTACGGTATACTTTTTTTCACTAAATAACATAAAAGTGTGTACTTGTTAAAATTTATTATGTGTCTAATAATAACAATAGCTAATCAATAAAACATGATAAGGTGAAATCTTTATAGAGTATTGATAAGAAAGGGTGAGACTATGAAACTAAGGGTTTCAGCAGTGCAATACCATCTCCATACTATTAGTTCTTTTGAGGAATTTTCCAAACAAGTGGAACATTATATTAAAACAGCTGAAGAATTTGGTTCAGACTTTGTCTTGTTCCCCGAATTCTTCACCACACAATTAATGTCCATTGGCAATAAACAGGGACAACCTTTGTCCATTCAAGATCTACCGGATTTTACAGAACGATATCGATCTTTATTTATAAATTTGGCGATGCAAACAAAGATGCATATTATTGGGGGAACCCATGTCATTCGTAAAGGTGATCGATTGTACAACGTCGCTCACTTATTCTATCCAGATGGTAGGGTCGCAGAACAGTCAAAACTTCATATCACTCCAACGGAAGTGAATGACTGGAAGCTGACTCCTGGAGAAAATCTGGAAGTGTTCAAGACTGAAAAAGGCACAATTGCCATGTTGACTTGCTATGACATCGAGTTTCCAGAAATTGTTCGAATGGCGAAGGCTAAGGGTGCGGATATAATTTTCTGTCCTTCTTGTACCGATGACCGTCATGGATTTCATCGTGTGCGTTACACGAGCCATGCGAGGACAGTAGAAAATCAGGTCTATGTCGTAACCACCGGAACAGTCGGTTCCCTTCCTACGATTGACTTTATGCGAGCGAATTTTGGGCAAGCTGCCGTGATCACACCAAACGATATTCCATTTCCTCCAAATGGGATTCAAGTAGAGGGAGAAGTTAACCAAGATATGATCGTAACAGCTGATTTGAATTTAGAGTTGTTATACCAGGTTCGTAAAAGTGGTTCCGTCACGACATGGCGGGATCGTCGTACAGACCTTTATCCAGATTGGGAAACAACTAAAGAACTCACTTCACAAATATAAGGGGGGGTCATTTTGTATCGAAAAGAGCTTTTTGTCTTCGACCATGATCAATCTGTCCCTGCCGTGATTCGAAATTATGAAGAAAAAGACTTTCCCGGCTTAATTCACGTTCAACAGGAAAGCTTTCCACCACCATTCCCGTCTAACTTGTGGTGGAATACGGAGCAATTGCATAATCATGTTACCATGTTCCCCGAAGGAGCCTTATGTATCGAAATCGATGGTGAAATCGCGGGTTCAATGACTGGATTGTTGGTTGACTTTGATTCCAAGCATCCGGAACATACATGGGAGGAAATCACGGACAATGGGTACATTCGAAACCATAATCCAAATGGTAATACGCTCTATGTCGTGGATATTGGCGTAAGTCCCTCCTATCGAAAATTAGGATTAGGAAAATGGCTGATGTTCTCGATGTATGAAGTTGTAGTTCATAAAGGATTGGAACGATTACTGGGAGGAGGAAGAATGCCTGGATATCATAAAAAAGAGAGTGAGCTGATGCCGGAACAATACCTTGAAGCTGTCGTAAAAGGCGAACTGAAAGATCCAGTCATCACCTTCCTGCTCCGCTGTGGTCGTACCCCCGTTCAAGTAGTGGCAAACTATTTAGAAGATGAAGAATCACATAATTACGGAACACTGATGGAGTGGAAAAACCCTTTTTACCCATCAAAGTCAAAACAAAAAGGAGTCTAAAATAAAAATGGAATATATCAGAATTACAAGTATAGAAGATCCTTTATTTAAGCAATTGCATCAATTAATGCAAGACGTATTCCCCCCAGAAGAAGTATTAGAATTCGATCTTTGGAAAGAACCTTTGGAAGACCCAGGAATCCGTGTTTTTGTTGCCGTTCATAATAAGAAAGTAAAAGGTGCTACGGAGTACCGTTATTATGAGGATTTTAATGTTGCGATGACAGATTTTACAATCATTGGGGAGGCTGGACTCGGCATCGGTCCATTTTTAGCCAATAAGAGATTAGAAGATCTAATTTACTTGGCCTCGATTAATGGCAATCGTTTATATGGGATGTTTGCTGAAATTTACGATCCATATCGAGTAGAACACTATGAGTTTGGCGGGGTTAAGCCTATGAATCCATATGTCCGCCGTGAAGTACTGTCTCATCTTGGTTACAAGCGTCTTGATTTCCCTTATCTCCACCCTTCCTGGAACAATGATGGAGAGGCTGTAACAGGACTCGATCTTTGTTTTCTTCCAATGGAAGCTAGAGTCAATGAAGTACAAACAGAACTGATTGTAAAATTTTTAAGACGTTATTACTCTGTCTTATCTAACAAACCGGAATCCTGGCATGCAATGATTGAGAACTTAGAAGCAAACGATAAGGCAACACTATTACCCATTTAGTAAAGGATAAATCTAAGTGATAATTATATAACCAAAGAAACTGAAAACCCACCATTAGATTCCCTCGTCTAACACCTAAAGTGAAATATAACCTTTTAAGGTCTTTGAAACATCCAACAGCTTCGGCGTAAATATGAAAACGCGTTCATATATTGGAACAATTCGAAGGTTGACCCAAGTTCCACGAGTTTGTGGTTGGATCAAATAAAACCTTGAGAAGGAGCATAGAAAAAACATGGTAGATATTTTATTTGAGGAAAGCGGAAGCCAATCCGTCCATTATTATTGTATAGCAACGGAACATCATCGATATGACTTTTCTATCATATTTACAAATAATTTTTTTGGGAAAGCAATGGTCGTTTCTATTCAAAGTGGCACAATGGTCTTAATGTGCAATGAAGATATCGAAAACGATTGCTATTGGGCAGAAAAATTAGGAATCCATCCAATTGATGTTGATGAATGCCGAATCTTTCTTCAGATGATTTTAAATCAGAAACTTTTCGTAAATCAATATTAAACTCTACTTTGAGCAGTACCCCTTATATCAAACCGGAAGGAGATTACTTATGATTCAACATGAAATGGTTATGAGCTCTTGTTATGGAACCATCCAAGAAGTCTCCATTGAAAATCATTCACGAATATATGAATGGGAACCTTTGTTTACCATAGAAACTGGTAAAGGAAATCTTGAAACCATAAGTATTGGGATAAGTGGTGAAGTGTATTCTTTAGAAGTGCAAAAAGGGGATAAAGTAATTCCGGGAATGGTGCTTGCATTAATAAAAGAGGATTTGATTGCCAGTGGAAGCGACTAAATAATAATAGTTTGTCGATAGGTCCCTTTATTATTAATCGAGCAAGGGGTTATGGGAAAGTTCAGCGCCTTGGTTTCTTCCTAATACATTGTTTTTATAATCTAAAAAGCTTAAATTATTCTATCTGTCAACATAGACGGACCACGACTTAAGTGAAGTGGTCATTTAAATCAATACCTTCATAATAAAGGCGGTAAAAAAGATGAAAGGAGGCAACACAATGATAAGAAAAATAGGCATTAGTGGCACAGGGAGAATTGGTCGGCTATTGATTAGAAATATGTTATCCAATAAACATAATCAACTTAAGTTAGTGGCGATTAATTCCATTTATCCTGTAGAAACAGTAGCTCATCTATTAAAATACGATACCATACACAGATCTTGGAATGCAGATATTTCAATACAAGATGGACATCTCTTAATTAATGGTGATATTATTCAGATCATTTCTGAACGTGAACCTGAGAGGATTCCATGGGGAACAATGGGTATAGACATTGCGATTGATGCTACAGGAAAATTCAATGACCGCCAAGGGGCACAAAAGCATTTATCAGCTGGAGCATCCACTGTCATTGTTACTGCACCTGGTAAGAATATGGATTTCACAGTGGTTATGGGAGTGAATGATCATCTGTTAGATCATTCGAAGCACACTATTTTATCCGCAGCCTCCTGCACGACTAACTGTGTTGCCCCTCTTTTAAGTATCATGGACCAATCTTTCCAAGTAAAAAGAGGATGGATGACCACTATTCACTCTTATACTTCTGACCAAAATCATTTAGATAACCCGCATAAAGATTTACGAAGAGCCCGCTCTTGTACTCAATCCATTGTCCCGACGACAACGGGAGTGGGTAAAGCCCTTGTTGATGTTCTTCCGCATCTAGCTTCATATATTGAAGGAATATCAATTCGTGTTCCTACACAGGATGTTTCATTAGTTGATCTCACTGTTCAAGTAGCCCGTGAGGTATCACTTGACGAAGTGAAATCTGTATTTCATGCAGCAGCAAATGGAAAACTGTCTCATTATGTCGGCTATATTGAAGAGCCGTTAGTATCCTCCGATTTTATAGGGAATGAAAAGTCAGCGATTGTAGATGGACTTTCAATCATGACAGTGGAAAATCAAATTAAAATATTGGCCTGGTATGATAATGAATGGGCGTATGCTTGCAGGGTCATTGAGTTGGCTCAAGCAGTAAACGAAAGGATGGATAAAAAATGGAAATCCCCAGTCGCCCTCAAGCATTAGGTACAGTTATTTGTAAATACTGTGGAGAGCTCATAGACACTGTTGATACGGAAAAAGTCATGACTTATTACTCTAACTGCAAGCAAGAACAATGCCTCAATCAAGATTCAGAATATCATGAGAGGAATTAAAGGTAGAATAGAGGTGTGTTGCAAAAGCATAGCGCAGAACAAATTTTAATATCACCTTAAAAGAAGGTACCTTTTATTCGAATATAAACTTTATGCCGAACTTTTCATGATAAAAACTAAGAAGTTCGGTATTTTTGTTTTTTATTTGATAAAATAACTAGAGATTTGAACCAAATCTCTTTATCTATCAAAAAAACAAATAAAAATAGCCAAATCCAAAATCTTTTTAGGAGTATAATTGTAAAAATTTTCAATTTAGGGAAAGGACTGAAACGATGAAATGTATTTCGATTGATTTAGATGGTACCTTATTGAATTCTCGACATGAAATATCCAAAGAGGATTTGAAAGCCTTAGAAGAACTGCAAGAAAAAGGACATACGGTCATTTTGAACACAGGTCGATCTTATTCAGATGTGGTAAAAATTAAACCTATACAAAACATGGAGGTTCCAATCTTTTGTTTAAATGGTTCCCTTTTATACTCGAAAACTAGAGAACTGTTGTACGAAGTTACTTTACCAATGTCTACATATAAAGAGATATTCTCCGTTTTGCAAAAATTAGGAGTTAGAATTCTCGTATATACAAATTATGGAGGTTTCCCTTCCACTTTGCCTCCATTACATCATAAAAGTAATGAAGAGCTAGACACTCTTTTTCAAACATACAATTACGATGAAATTCTAAATCAAGACAATCTTAAAATCTATAAACTTATTGCATTGGTACAGTATGATCAACTAGAAAAAATTGAGGTCGTAAAAAAGACATTAGCTAATAAATTTGATGTTTCGATGGCTTCTTCTTTTCCTAATAACGTAGAAATCACTTCAAACGAAACACATAAAGGGAAGGCTATATTGCATTACCAACAGATGATGAATCTAACTTTTGATGAGATTGTTGCTTTCGGTGATGGGGGCAACGACCTCGCCCAATTCGAGGTAGCAACCACTTCCGTTGCGATGGGTAATGCCCCTCTGAATATTCAACAAAAGGCTGATTTAATAACAAAAACAAATGATGAAGATGGATTCTCCCATGCAGTACATCATCTTTTAGATTTACTAAATACACAAGGAGTCAAATCCGTGATTTGATTTTTAATGTATTTCTGGTCGTTTTTTTTGATAACATAACCAATCCCCCATAAAAAGTAATGTTATCTTTATTATACAAAAAAAAGCTTGTAGACAAAGCCCCTTCAAAGGGACTTTGTCTACAAACTGAAGCAGCCAAATGGCTGCTTTTTTATTATCTTTTCTTTTCCTTCCGAATCGTAAAACAGCGAAGTCCGACTTACCTTCCAGCCCCTTAATTTAGTAATCTATAATCTCTTCTTTTAATAAGTACGATTAGAAAACTATCATATACAATTAGGGAGAACCACGACCATTAATCAACCTCTATTGAACATGCACTGGAAGCAAAGCTTTCTCCCACAAGAAAGCCATGCTCTTCTGTATAATCTATTTGTGTCTCTTCATCTAAATAGCGTTTTGTAAAACGATCGATTCGAATCTGGATATCACCATATTCAATAAACGTATCGTTTCGTCGTGGTTCTTCAAAAACAAGCGTAAACTTGATAGACATCCCACATCCACCTGCTACATTGGCATCAATCCGAGGAGATTGATCTTCTTTCAACTTCATTGTTTCCAGCTTGTTCACTGCTGATTTCGTTAGTGTTATGACCATCAAATCCCCTCCTTCTCTCCAATATCATGTTTTTAATCCTCAAACATTTTATTTTATACAAACATAAGCCTGGTAGGAGAACGATTGAGTGGATGTTGAAACCACCAAGAAGAAAAACCCCAAGAAAAAACAAGTTCTCTCCTATTCAATACCGACGGACCATTACAACCTGAAATTAAATTTATTATGTCACCACTTCATTTTCTCTCACAGCTTCCTCTTCTTTTGTGTAACGCAATATAGGTTGTCTTGCTGCTTGCACTTCATCTAGTCGTCCTATGATCGTTGTATGCGGTGCTTCTAGTACAACACCTGGATTTTCCTCCACTTCTTTAGCAATTTGAATCATTGTATCTGCAAAGGTATCGAGGGTTTCTTTTGACTCTGTTTCTGTTGGCTCAATCATCAAACATTCCTCTACATTTAACGGGAAGTAGATGGTCGGTGGATGGTAACCGAAATCAAGCAGCCGTTTGGCCATATCAAGGGTTCTTACACCCAGTTTTTTCTGTCTTGAACCGGATAACACAAATTCATGCTTACAAATTTGCGAATAAGGTGCTTCGAAATATGGTTCTAGCCTTTTGCGAAGATAGTTTGCATGGAGGACTGCACTTTCCGATACTTGACGTAGACCTTCAGGTCCCATTGTACGAATATAGGTATAAGCACGAACAAGAATCCCGAAGTTTCCATAATAACCTTTTACACGGCCAATGGATAATGGTTGATTATAGTTCAGTACATAGTGATCCTTATCTTTTTCAATGTGTGGCACCGGCAAATATGGAATCAGCTTGCTTTTTACACCAACAGGACCAGCACCAGGGCCACCTCCACCATGAGGAGTTGTAAACGTTTTATGAAGATTTAGGTGCACAATGTCAAAACCCATTTTTCCCGGTGTTGTTTTCCCTAAAATCGCATTGGCATTGGCCCCGTCATAATACAGTAAGCCACCTGATTCATGCACCACTTTAGAAATTTCCACAATTTCTTTTTCAAAAAGTCCAAGTGTGTTTGGATTGGTAAGCATTAGGGCTGCTGTATCATTATCCATATGTTTCTTTAATTCTTCCAAATCGACTAATCCATGTTCATTAGATGGAATCGTAACCGTTTTATATCCGGCCACTGATGCACTGGCAGGGTTGGTACCATGAGCTGTGTCTGGAACAAGTACTTTTGTTCTTGTTTCCCCTTTTTGTTCATGATAGTTTTTAACCATCATTAAACCGGTCCATTCTCCTTGAGCTCCTGCTGAAGGTTGTAAAGTCACAGCATCCATACCTGTAATTACAGCTAAATCTTCCTGTAATTCATATAAAAGCTTTAGTGCACCCTGCACCGTTTCGGCTGGCTGATACGGATGAATACGGCTAAAACCGTCGAAACGAGCCACATCTTCATTGATCTTCGGGTTGTATTTCATCGTACAAGAACCAAGTGGATAAAACCCATTATCAATCCCATAGTTTTTATTGGAAAGTGCTGTGTAGTGGCGAACAAGCTGAAGTTCAGACACCTCTGGGAGTTCTGCTGGTATGTCACGAATCAAATGCATGGGAAGCTTATCTTTTAAATCGATTTTGTTGACATCACTTTCTGGAAGGCTTGAACCAATTCGACCAGGTCGACTGATTTCAAAGATTATATCGTTGTATTCAACCATGTACAATCGCCTCCAATACATTAACAAATTGGTCAATCTCTTCTTTTGTCCTTTGCTCGGTTACCGCAATGAGCATTTGATTTCCCAAGCCGTAATCACGGTCTAAATCAAATCCTCCGATGATTCCTGCTTTTAGAAGCTTGTCATTGACTTCCTTAGCCGGAAGTGGGAGCTCGACAATAAATTCATTAAAAAATGGTGCTTGATTCATAATCTTACATCCTATTTCTTTAAGACGTTTTGCCATGTAATCAGCTTTATCGAAGTTTAGCTGTGCCATATGGCGAATTCCCTGCTTTCCAAGTGCTGTCATGCAAATGGAGGAAGCTAGCGCATTTAACGCCTGGTTAGAACAAATATTGGAAGCTGCTTTATCACGGCGAATATGCTGCTCACGTGCTTGCAATGTTAGCACAAACCCTCTTTTCCCTTGTTCATCTGTTGTTTGACCCACGATACGTCCAGGTATTTTGCGCATAAACTTTTTATGAACCGAAAAGTAACCACAGTGCGGACCACCAAAGCTCATTGGTATCCCTAAAGGCTGCATATCACCTATTACAATGTCTGCTCCCAGATTACCTGGTGGTTGCAAAAGCGCTAATGCCAGTGGATTAGCACTAACGATTAACATTGCGCCTGTTGTCTCGGCAATTTTCTTAATTTCTTTCAAATCTTCAATAGAACCAAAAAAATTTGGGTATTGGACGATAACAGCTGCTGTGTATGGATCGATTTGTTCTTGCAGTTTCTCTAAGTCTGTACAGTCCGTCGCAAGATTCACCTCTTCCACTGCATACCTTTGACCATCTGCTACTGTTTTTAAGATGGCACGGGATTCTGGATGAACCGCCTTTGATACAAGTACTTTCGAACGTCTTGTTGATACAACTGCAAGTGATGCTGCTTCTGCAAGGGAAGTAAAGCCATCGTACATGGAAGAATTGGCAACATCCATTCCTGTCAGCTCACATACCATTGTTTGAAATTCAAAAATGGCTTGTAATTCACCCTGGCTAATTTCTGGTTGGTAAGGGGTATAAGCTGTATAAAATTCAGAACGGGAAATCATATGATTCACAACACTTGGAATGTAATGATCATAAGTACCCGCACCAATAAAAATTGGATATTGATTGGCATGTTTGTTTTGCGAAGCAAGCTGATGCATCTTTTTCAACAGAAGTGGTTCAGGAATTGCATGAGGGATGTTTAACTCCTCTTCCAGACGAATATCATTCGGGAGATCTTCAAACAGCTCCTCTGTCGAAGAGATTCCAAGAAAGGATAGCATTTCCTCTTGATCTTGTTTTGTATCAGGAAGATAACGATAGGTCGCTGTCATTTTATTCCTCCCCTTCATTCACAAAAGTTTCGTATTGATCTTCATTTAGAAGTACTTGTAACTCTTCTGGATTAAATAGTTCCACTTCTACCAACCACCCTGCTTCATATGGCTGGTCATTGATCATTTCAGGCGCATCATCTAACTCCTCGTTTACACGAACTACCTTACCTGACACAGGGGTATAGATTTCAGAAGCTGTTTTAACAGACTCGATCGATCCTATTGATTCATTTGCCGTTACTTCATCACCCACTCCTGGATTTTCAACAAAAACGATATCACCTAATTGTTTTTGGGCAAAATCAGAAATTCCAATACGCACTCGGTTTTCGTCTAATTGTAGTACCCACTCATGTTCCTTGCTGTATAGTAGGTTAGCTATCACTTTTGTCATTGTTTGTTCTTCCTTTCGCTCATAAAATTTATTAATATTCACTGTAGGGTGCTTACTATTTCATGCAACGGGATTATCTTTTTTTATAGAACGGTGCTCTTACCACAATAGCATCAACCATCTTCTTACGAATTTCCACTTTAAGTTGTGTTCCTAGGTCAGCATTTTCTGCTGATACAAGCGCGAGACCTATGCTTTTCTTTAAAGACGGTGAATGGGTTCCGGATGTAATAAAACCAATTTCCTCTGCCCCACCTGAAAACACTTTATAACCGTGACGAGGAATGCCTCTTCCTGTCATTTCAATTCCAACTAATATTCGTTTTACCCCTTCTTCTTTTTGTTTTGTAAGTATGGCTTTGCCGATAAAATTACTTTCTTTGTTTGTTTTTACGACAAAACCGATTCCAGCTTCAAGAGGGCTGATTTCCTTTGTGAGCTCTTGTCCGTATAGAGAAAGACGTGCTTCAAGGCGAAGAGTGTCACGTGCACCGAGTCCGCACGGCTTTAAGCCGTTTTCTTTTCCAGTTTCCAGAAGCTTTTCCCAAAGTGCTGGCGCCTTGTCCGCTCCTAAATAAAGCTCAAATCCTTCTTCCCCTGTGTAACCCGTACGGGATACAAGCACGTCCGTAATGCCATCCAGATTAACATGTTGAGTAAAGTGGAAAACACTAATTTCCGATAAATTGATTTCCGTTAACTTTTGTAAAATGCCTTCCGCCTTTGGACCTTGAATGGCGATCAGCGCGATGTCATTTGAAATATTACGAAGTGTCATTTCTCCTTTAATATGCTGCTTCATCCAGTCGTAATCTTTCTCAATGTTTGCTGCATTAATCACGAGAAGAAATTTATCATTTTTCAGTTTGTAGACCAATAAATCATCCACTGTCCCGCCAGATGGATAACACATCGCAGTATACTGTGCTTGATTAATGCTAAGCTTTGTTACATCGTTTGTGACAAGGTAATTAATATAGCTTTCTGCATCTTTCCCTTCAACAAGCACTTCCCCCATATGAGAGACATCAAAAAGTCCTGCTTCCTTTCGGACAGCATCATGTTCTTCTATAATGTTTGAAAACTGGACTGGCAGTTCCCATCCACCAAAATCAATGACTTTTGCTCCGTAATTTTTATATGTTTCAAAAAGCGGTGTTCTCTTCAATCCGGTTGCTGTGCTCATTGCTATACCTCCAATTAAGATCTCTTGCTAAATAACTGTTCTTTTACCCTTTTACCTGTTTCGGTCATTGCAAGACCACCAAGTGCTGTTTCTCTAAGTGTTCGAGGCATTTCCTTTCCAATCTTGTACATGGCTTCAATGACTTCATCACATGGAATACGACTTTCAACACCTGCAAGAGATAAATCAGCAGCTGAAAAGGCAATGGATGTGCCAATCACATTTCGCTTAATGCAAGGCACTTCAACAAGCCCTGCAACTGGATCACAAACGAGGCCCAACAATGATTTTAAAGCAATTGCTGTTGCATTTACCGCTTGTTTGGGTGTGCCACCTTTTAATTCAACAATGGTCCCTGCCGCCATCGCCGTTGCAGAACCCACCTCTGCTTGGCATCCTCCTGCCGCTCCGGAAATAAAGGACCGGTTGGCAATGACATACCCAAGGGCACTTGCGGTGAACAATCCCATGACTAAGTCTCTATAGGAAGTTCCGTCATTTTTGTGAAGCGAAAATAATACTCCGGGTAATATACCGGCCGCTCCGGCTGTTGGAGTTGCGACAATGACTCCCATTCTCGCATTGCTTTCAGATGTCGCCAGTGAGAAAGTCATGGCATCGCTAATATAACTTCCTGAAAGAGGGTTACCTTGATTCACGTAATCGTACATTTTAACGGCATCACCACCTGAAATGCCACTTGGTGCAGTAGAGGCGTCTTTTTTTCCGCTCTCAACAGCTTCCTTCATTTTAAATAACCGTTCTTCCATCATACTGATGATGGTATTTTGATCTCTCCCCGATTTTTCTATTTCCATCATTAACATGACTTCACCAATCGTTTTCTGTTTATGTGTACAAATTTCAATTAGCTCGTTCATTGACCGAATTTCCATCATGCACCCTCTAATGACGTTTTTTTCAACACATATGGATGATAATGTGTAGCGAGTACCGAAAAGTCATCGCTAGTGCTTAAACGAATATCAACCATTTCATCGCCAATCATAAAGATTTTAGATAAACCGCCTCCAAGGGATGCTCCACCTACCTTTACCAGCCATTCCCCACGTTTTGCCGTAACGACTGTTGTATTCGGATGTTCAAAATAAGGGCAGCTGTCTTCAAACTGAAATTCGTAATCTAGTCCATGTTCTTTGGTCAGCTCCATGGCATTTTTAATCCTGGAATCATCTGTATCCATGCCCAGTAATCCGCCAAGTAGGGCTTTATCTGTCCCGTGACCTTGGTGCGTTTCAGCAAATGAATCGTAGAAAATAATGTTCGCCTCTTCCGGACAACCACCTAATAGTTCATGAATGAACCTCCCCATCGATACAGCACCAGCAGTATGAGAACTAGATGGCCCTACCATGATAGGGCCGATAATGTCAAAACAACTTTGGAATTCCATGTTGTTTCTCCCTTCTTAGACCGTTATAGACTGTTGAAACAATGGATATCCGTCACAAATCGCTTTTGTTGTTTCTTTTACTTTTTCTAGAACAGCTGTATCTCCATTGCTCTTTAAAACAGCCGCAATCACTTCTCCGATTTTAACCATTTCTTCCTGCTTCATACCACGTGTCGTTAAAGCCGCTGTTCCCATTCGAATGCCACTTGTGACAAATGGGCTTTCGGTATCATAGGGAATCGTGTTTTTGTTAACTGTTATACCCGCCTCTTCTAGTAATCGTTCTGCTTCTTTTCCGGTTAAATTCCATTGGCGAACGTCTAAAAGGACGATATGGTTGTCCGTTCCACCTGAAACAAGAATTGCGCCTGCTTTCTTTAATGTTTCGCCAAGTGTTGCTGCGTTTTCAATGATTTGTTTGGCATAGATCTTAAAGCTCGGTTGCAATGCTTCTTTAAAGGAAACCGCCTTTGCCGCAATAATGTGCATGAGTGGCCCACCTTGAATCCCTGGGAATATAGCTTTATTCATTTTCTTTATCATGTCTTCATCATTTGTTAAAATGATGCCGCCACGTGGACCGCGTAAAGTTTTGTGCGTTGTGCTTGTCACCACATCCGCATATGGGATGGGAGATGGATGAAAACCTGCTGCCACAAGCCCCGCAATATGGGCCATATCCACCATCAGTTTTGCTCCAACTTGATCGGCGATTTCTTTAAAACGTGCAAAATCAATTGTTCTTGGGAAAGCACTTGTCCCCGCAATAATCAATTTTGGTTTTTCTTTTTTCGCGATTGCTTCAAGCTCATCATAGTCTATCAAGTGAGTATCTTCTCTCACCCCATAAGACACAATATCAAACCATTTCCCCGAGATGCTGACGGGACTACCATGAGTTAAGTGTCCTCCATGCGAAAGGTTCATCCCCATCACTTTATCGCCCGGCTGAAGCAGCGCATAAAAAACAGCTAGATTTGCTTGTGCACCTGAGTGTGGTTGTACATTTGCATACTTAGCACCAAACAGCTTGGTTAGGCGTTCAATCGCTGTTTGTTCCACCACATCTACATATTCACAGCCTCCATAGTAACGCTTCCCTGGATATCCTTCTGCATACTTATTAGTGAGGACAGACCCCATGGCTTCCATCACTTCTTTACTTACGAAGTTTTCTGATGCGATTAATTCTAACGTATTATGTTGTCTTTCCCTTTCATTTTCCATGGCATTATAAATCTCTGAATCATAGTTTTGTAGACTCATATTCAAATATCCTCCTCGATTTTCTTCCAAGCTCCCTTTCCTCACAAAAAAGGACAGAGGAAAGGCAGGATAAATATCCCACCTTTCCTCTGTCCTTTTTACCTGAGAGATTACCTTCGGTATGAAACATATACAAAACAATCTGTCTTGTAATATTCTTTCATCAAAAGGATTCCCCTTTGGTGGCTTTTCAGCTCTCTCCAGAGGTGCGTCCAATTGTAGTCTTTTTACCTGAGAGTTTCTATCCCAAGGTTTTTTTGGGAATTGCTCCTTCGGTGCCGAATCGATTTCTTCGGTCTCTCCCACAATTATCATCCGCTTATATAAACTTCCATTATAATTGCATGTTAACGGGTTTAAATGAAAATTTCAATAATTATCTGAAAAAACTTTATTTTCAGAAATTCAAACATGGACGGTATAGATCTTTCTGACAGTTCATAAAATAAGAAGTTATTCGTTATGCAAAAATCAAAATTGTTAACTGCTTTTCTGAATCCCAACAAGTTTCTGTATCTAGGAACCGCTCCACTTTTGAACGGTTGCTAAGAAAAGCGCAAGATGGGAAAGGACATATTGTCTAAATTTTTAAACAATGGATGTTTGAAAAAAAAAATTAAGGTATTGCGAGATTTGCGAGAATCCTTGAAGCAATAAAGATTGCTTAGCAACTTCCTCTTTGTCCCAACCACTTGATATATTAGCTATAACGATAATTGCTAGAACCCATACCCACCACTTCTTTGGCTTCTTTAGATTGATTTTCTTTTCCATACTCATTTTGAATTCTTCTCCTTTACCTTACAGTTTTACTTTCTACGACTAAGTCACCACCTCCACTTCCCTGTATTAATAGTAAGGTAATTACTTTTCATCTCCTTGATTTAAATGCCTTTTTTTCAATACCCCTGTTTAAATCTTGATTTTAAATAGGGAGGGTATGAATCAGCACCGGACAGGGAATGGGATTTTCCATTCCCTGTCCGACAGATGCATATTGAATGAGATAAGTAATCGTTTGGGTAGGTAAAGTAAAAACCCATCTTTTATTTATTTAATATGACTCTCAGTTCACCAATTTAAGTATTCATGCAATGGACTTAAGTCTACTATCAATCAAGTAATCATTTCTTTATAGCTATTTGGATTCACTTTATTTACAGTAAAATCAGCTATAGCAACTTGGTAGTAATTTGATAATTTATTTAACATTAGATCTAATTCTTTATTGCTATATAACCCTACTATCACTTCATTTAAAATAACTGTATTGTTTCTTTCCATTTTATTTTCCTCCTTTTGTTTGAAAAATTTTCCATCCTTCATTTGCATGTTAGATCTGATGGAAATGAACATTAAATGATTTCCTAATGAACGATGGCTCATCAAGAAAATGGCGATGACGGGAGTGGCTGTTTGTAAATCAAAAGCAGTTTCGGCCATCCATTTTGCTTCTCAAGAAGAATTCCATATCTACTCTTTTTATTTTTTTCTAATTTTTCATCTTAGAAAATGCTCTTTCCGTTAAATCCATAGGCCCTGGACGAATAACCAAACCGCTTTTTCCATACTCTTGCTACATTCTCAGAGTTATAGTCAAGTTCCCTTTTTTCTAATAATTCAAATCCTTCCCCAATGTCATCCATTTCGTTATCAATCCCATTGTTGGTCATTTTCAAGAAGTGACCACTCCCTCCTTTTCCTGCATATAAATATCCATTTTCTACAGATATATCTCTGAAAATGGGCTCTACTATGCGCCAAGCTTCAAGGTCTCCTCCAATCTTGAAACAAACACCTTTTCGAGCACCTTCCTTTCCTTCAGAGGACACGACATCCATAAAGTTCACACCATATCTCTTTAGCCTATTGTACCGGCGAATGGTATCCTTATAGTAGGAATTTCCAGATTGAATTAAAATATCGCCAATATTTAGAAACGGTGTCACTTCACTAATTACTACATCAACTGAATCTGGGGGAACCATAAGCCAAATAATTCGGGGTTGCTCTAATGATTTAATGAGTTCTACTATATTAGTTGTTCCCTTAGCTCCGTATCTTTCCATTTCTTCTACAGCACCGGAATCTAAATCATAGGCCACAACGTCGTGGCTTTCTTCAATTAGGTTTTGACCTAAGTTTAATCCCATTTTTCCTAAACCGATTAATCCAACTTTCATCGTGATGGCCTCCTTTTTAGAATAGAGTTCTTCTAATTTGTGCATCTTTCCTTTTACATATTGGTAACTTCGTTAGATTTAATTAGTATAAAAATTCACCTTATTTATCTAAAGCCCCTGTTGCTTTAAATAAGGGTCACAGTATGCATTTCCGTCATTTTAGGATACTTAAACGCATTCCTGTCTAAAAATTTATTACGTAGAAAAGTCATTTAATCCCCCCGTATTCTTCCGTGATTTCAAAATTATGGTATAGTAAGATTCTAATGGATGTACCAAGAATAGTTCTTGCGGTGATGATCCTCTATGTATATAAAAGTATAATATCTATATTTTTTAATTGTAAGTACGCACTTTTTTATTATATAGTATTATAAAGTACACTATTATTTTATGACCTGGGGGGAAAATAAATGGGACATCTGCGTGACAAGACGTTTTACTGTGAAAAAGAATTGACACTTTCTATTATTGGCGGTAAATGGAAAATGCTTATTATGTGGCATCTAGGGAAAGAAGGAACCAAGCGATTTGGGGAACTAAAATCTATGATTCCTGAAATTACGCAGAGAATGCTCGCTAGCCAATTGCGAGAGCTCGAAGATGACCTAATTGTTCACCGTGAAGTCTATCCTGTTGTTCCACCAAAAGTTGAATATTCTCTAACCAAAAGAGGAGAAAGTTTGATGCCAATTCTTGAATCCATGTATGACTGGGGCAGTGAGTATATGGAGACTGTCTTGAATAACCAAGCAGATAGAAAAGAAGAGTCCCTCTAGTAGAAAAAAGCTTCCCTCATGAAGGATTAGAAAATAATCCTTTTTGCCTCCTTTTTGAAAGCGCTATCTTTGTTGTGGACATATTAAGGAATATAACGTTAATTAGATAATTTGGACACAAAAACCACATGGAGAAACCTTTATAAAGGTTTCCCATGTGGTTTTTTAGCCTATTAACCCATATCACCGGACAGTATGATTCGAACTGAATTAGATCAGTTGCTTTAAGCTCACTTTACGGTCAATTTAATTGCCGGTAAGAATAAGTATCACGCTTATCTTTTTGAATCGCATTTTCCCTTTAACAACTTCTACATAATAGTGCTTGAAACACAATCCTTCAACGAATTTTTCAATAAGCAACTCTAGGTATATTCCCTTTTGCTTCCTTTCTTCACTTTACATATAGTATACTTTTAAACACTATATGATATAAAAGTGGGTACTTCTCATTTAAATAATTACAGAATACAATAAATGTAGTATCAAACAAAAATTATTTAAGGAGTGAAGTATTTATGAAACTTCAATTAGCATTAGACCTTGTAAACATCCCACAGGCAATAGAAGTAGTGAGAGAAGTAGAGCAATTTATCGATGTAGTAGAAATTGGAACTCCTGTTGTAATTAATGAAGGTCTTAGAGCAGTAAAAGAAGTTAGTGCAGCATTTCCTAATTTAACAGTATTGGCTGACTTGAAAATTATGGATGCTGGAGGATATGAAGTTATGAAGGCATCTGAAGCTGGTGCTTCAATCATCACAGTTCTGGGTGCGACGGATGATGCAACAATCAAGGGTGCAGTGGAAGAAGCTAAAAAACAAGGAACACAAATTCTTGTTGATATGATCAATGTAAAAGATATCGAAAAACGTGCGTACGAAATTGATGCACTGGGCGTTGATTATATTTGTGTGCATACAGGGTACGATCTCCAGGCTAAAGGAGAAAACTCATTTGAACAGCTTCAAACAATCAAACGCGTTGTTAAGAATGCCAAAACTGCTATAGCAGGCGGAATTAAATTAGATACATTGCCGGAAGTCATTGAAGCACAGCCTGATCTTGTCATTGTAGGCGGGGGCATTACTGGACAAGATAATAAAAAAGCAGTAGCTGCGAAAATGCAAGAATTAATTAAACAAGCGACTTATGCTTAAGAAAGGTATGTGAATTATGAAGACTACTCAATATTTAGCTGAAATTGAAAACGAATTAAATCGGACAATCGAATTAATATCTGAAGATGAAGCTGAAAAATTGGTGGATCACATACTTAAATCCAAGAAAATCTTTGTGGCTGGTGCAGGTCGTTCTGGGTTTATGGCCAAATCTTTTGTTATGCGCATGATGCACATGGGGTTAGATGCCTTTGTAGTAGGAGAAACGGTAACCCCTGGTTTAGAAAAAGATGATATTTTAATTATCGCTTCTGGTTCAGGAGAGACAAAAAGTTTAGTGTCAATGGCGGAGAAGGCTAAAGGTTTAGGAGCATCTGTTGCAGTTGTCACGATTTCCCCTGATTCGACCATTGGAAAAATAAGCGACTTAGCTATTAAAATACCTGCCAAGCCTAAGGCTGGTGCAGACAGTGACTACAAAACTATACAGCCTATGGGGTCCTTATTCGAGCAAAGTCTCTTGTTATTATTCGACTCTATCATATTAAGCGTGATGGAGCAAAAGGAATTAGCCGGCCAAACTATGTTTGGAAGACATGCAAATCTAGAGTAGGTTAGGCTTAGTTAGACTTATACTCCTAAATACATGACTAGTAAATTATAAAAAATTGAACATACTAAATCAGGTTTTGGTAAAAAAAATCTTTAGACAGAAACATATAATCTAAAAAGAGCTGTCAAATTAGAGATTCTAATGCCTTCCCAAATTTATGTATGAATCAATATCATTCTGGGCAGATTTCACCATTAGGTGAAGCTGCCTTTTTGTAACTTTAGGTGATAATTTTTAAGTGCAATTTTGCACGTGTATTATTATTGTTATTTTTCATTTGTTTTGTCGTTTTTTTGTCTTCGAAAAACGTATAGAAGGGGTACCGCCAACATTTCGGAATTTTGCACGAAGCAAAACCCGGCAAAAAAGCCATTTTCTGTAGCTCAGATTCAAAGTTTGAATAAATTAATACAAGAAACCTTGAAAATGAATAACATAGAAAGGACATGTTTTGAAAAAAGATTAATCAAAACATGCCCTTATAATATTTAATTGGATTCTTCTTTTATAAAAAAGAATTGATCATTTTTGTGTTAAGCAAATACTTGCCATTAAAGGAATCAGCGAGATTTCACTGGCGGGCATCTTAGGAGAAGCTGGAGATCTGAGTGGGTTCGCTCACGGGAATGCGGCTCCTTCGTCATGCAGGATTGCATCTCGCTGAGGCAAACTCTGGAAAGTGGAAAGGCCAAATTGTGCTTTCCAAACGTGGAAGATCACACCTGCGGCGTTACCTCTTCCTTGCGACCATGAGTCTGGTGATGAATAACCCCGAGTTTAAAGCCCTACACTCGAATAATGTTAAAGTGAAGAAGATGAAGAAAATGAAATCCATCATGAAACTTTATGGAAAACTCGCCCGTGTTCTAGTAGAGATTGCTCGTAATGGCTCTGCTTATAAAAAGGAATGAAAGGGCATATGATTATGACCCGTTGAGACATGGGAGGGAAAGCCTCCAGGGGCAGCTTGGAAAATACGTGCAGCATATGTAATAATATAGGATTTTAAATAGATCCCCTATTTCAATCTGCCCTCATCTTATCAAAACGGTCCTATCTCTTTCGCTCATCTAAAGCAACCTATACCATGTGGTTTGAAATCCTGCGGATAAGCGAGTATACATGAGCATTATCTATTAAACTGAGGGAGTTCATTAAGAAAAGCGATTCTTATTAAAGAATAGCGCCCTTTAACGGGCAACTCTATTACCACTCAACCATTCCCTTGATCCAATTTTAAATTTCAGATGTACTTTTTCTTTTGGACATAAAAACACCCCTTTAGAGGATATTATCCAAAGGGGTAAAACGGTGCAACTTTATTATAAACATCGTGACTTTATTTCAAAGCCACATCAGTCAATAAAACCTTTTCATTTGTTCCTAATTTAATGGTGTACTCTGTCGGTATCCATAATCCCGTATTTTCGTCCCTGCCTTGAAGCACATAGTTTGCATTCTTTTCTCCGATTTGAGAAGCGGCAATGGCTGATAGCTTTCCTATATTTCCACCACTGACACGGTTTACAATCAACACAAGCTCCGTATCCGAGAACTCTGTCATCATTTCATAATCCCCATTGCTGTCGCCTGCCACCAATATTGGACCACGTCCCCCTTTTTTACTTGCGATCTCCTTTTGGATCACTTCCGTTTTACCATGCATTCCAGTAAACGGCCAATCCTCTTTATAGTAAGGTTCATAATTGCCGTCTTTCATTTCTAATCGCATGCCAAGGATATTATTCTTTGGCACATTGTAGCCGTATTTTGGATTATTGGCGAACACTTCGACGAGGTCTCCTAATGACGCGGTAACAACAAACACATCAATACCGTTCGCTTGCAATGTATGCATTAAGTTTGACATTTCAGGTGTCAGCCGGATTCCAGTATAATAAGAACTGCTAACAATACCAGCTTCTCCTTTTAAAGATTCTGGACTTTTCAATGTCACTTTAGATAATTCTCTTCCAAGATTGGCATCATTGGACGCTTCCCCCAAGCTTTGAAGCTCCTCACGCGTCATATTTGTAAAAAAGTAGAGAATCCATTTCCAACCAATATTTGCTCCATGTGTATCATTAATGGCTTCATACATGTACAACAGCTTTGTTTTAAAATCCTTAAAATCGTCTGTTGCTGTCACTTCTTCTAATGATTTTCCCCTCTGCAGCTCTTGATACAGGAATTGATAATCCCTATCTACATCTGCAGCGATCTCCTCTATCGTAACAGGATTGCCTTCCAAGTTTTTATATTCCCCTGAAAATTCGCCTGGCGGAACGTCCTTTCGAATAATTTTTGAAAACTCTTCTGGGGTTAACTTATATGCCAAGTGATCAATTAGATAAACAAAAAGAGCTTCTTCTGTGTCATTCATAATGTTTGTGTTATCCCAATCAAAGACAGCATAAGGTTTCTTTTTCGGGTTATATTTTGGATTGTTTTTACCGTACTTATCTATTAAACTCTGAACAGCTTTGTACGTATGTGGCGCCCATTTTCCTTCATCCAGCACTTGAACATATTTGTGTCTATTATTTTCTGCTTTTTTAACAGGCATTGCTTGTCCAGCAGATGCTGTACTAATTGTTGAAAAGAGAAGCAAACTTAAAATCATGGTCATGACTGAACCCTTTACTCTGTTCTTCATTGCTTAACACTCCCCCTAAAAAAGTAAAATGCTAATCCTCCCGTTTCTGGTTATGGTCAATTCGAAATTTTTGCCATGAACGTTCCTCCTTTTTTTCAATTTCACGGATAATGAAGCCATCTTTTTATGTAGGGTTGTTGTGTGTGATCCTATATCCGCCACTATTTAGAAGCGCTTCAGTATACTCTCACTCTGTTGAATATGCTCGAAAATGTGGGGAGTAACAGAATATAGAAATCTTTAAACCACTTCTTTTCAAAAGAAACATTTAATATCCTACAACTTTCAATGTAAAGGAAGACAAAACTGTAGCAGTATAACCAGTTCATTTTATTGGTGTACTAAGTGGAAATCGAACAAATGTAGTATCAAAAAGATCACTTTATATTGCAAATCCTAGTAATGCTTCTGAAACCCCTGTCCTATTATTTAAGACAGGGGTTTTGGTCTATAATATTAATTATATTGCTTTTGAAACCATTCTGTATGGAAAATGCCTTCCTTATCTACACGCTGGTATGTGTGCGCACCAAAGTAATCGCGTTGTGCTTGTATCAGATTTGCTGGCAACGTATCTGTACGATAACTGTCATAGTAAGATAATGCGCTGGAGAATGATGGCACCGCTATGCCTCGCTCAATTGCCATAGCGAGTACTTGACGTAATGCAGATTGATAGCTTTCTACAATTTCTTTAAAGTAAGAATCCAATAATAAGTTTGGTAAGTTAGGATCACGATCATAAGCATCTTTAATTTTTTGTAAGAATTGGGCACGAATGATACAACCGCCACGAAAAATCATTGCAATATCACCATAGCGAAGGTTCCAGTCATACTCTTCTGACGCAGAACGCATTTGTGCAAATCCTTGTGCATATGAACAAATTTTACTCATATATAAAGCTTTACGTACTGCCTCTATTAATTCTTCTCCATTTCCTTCATATGTCTTCTCCTCAGGGCCTTTTAATAGCTTACTTGCCTTAACTCGCTCTTCTTTCAAGGCAGATATAAAGCGAGCAAACACAGATTCTGTGACGATTGGAAGTGAAACTCCTAAATCTAAAGCACTTTGACTTGTCCATTTACCTGTACCTTTTTGGCCTGCAGTATCTAAAATTAGATCAACAAGAGGTTTACCTGTTTCTTTATCCACTTTTGTAAAGATGTCAGCTGTAATCTCAATTAGATAACTATCTAATTCCCCTTTGTTCCATTCTGCAAATACTTCATGAAGTTCTTGTGCACTTAAACCAAGCACCTGTTTCATAATGAAATATGCTTCTGAAATTAACTGCATATCTCCGTACTCGATACCATTATGGACCATTTTTACGTAATGGCCGGCACCATTAGGACCGATATATGTACAACAAGAATCTCCTTCTACTTTTGCTGAAATCTCTTTCAAAATTGGCTCTACAAGTTCATACGCTTCTTTTTGGCCACCAGGCATAATAGATGGACCTTTCAATGCCCCTTCTTCCCCACCTGAAACACCTGTACCAATAAAGTGGATACCTGTGACTTCTAATTCTTTATTACGTCTAATCGTGTCTTGGAAAAATGTATTTCCGCCATCGATGAGGATGTCACCCTTTTCAAGATATGGTTTTAACGATTCAATCGTTGCATCTGTTGGTCCACCCGCTTTAACCATTAATAAAATTTTGCGTGGTTTTTCTAATGAATGAATAAATTCTTCGGTGCTTTTCGCACCAAAAAAATTTTTCCCATTTGCTTCGTTCTTTAAAAATTCTTCTGTTTTTTCAGACGAACGGTTGTAAACAGAAACAGAATAACCTCGACTTTCAATATTTAACGCGAGATTTTTACCCATTACGGCTAAACCGATCACACCGATTTTTTGTTTTACCATGGTCAATTCGTCCCTTCTTTATTTTAAGAATCAATCTTAGCTACTTTGAGGTCAAACTTTAAATCTATATCAAGTTATACAATTAATCTAAATCCTTGGATAAACGCTGATCCCAGCTTTTTCTTCTCTTTTCCAAAGCTTTAACGCTTATAATTTACTTATTTTTACATTATGATTATGAATCCATTTTTCTTTTAATTTTCCTATTTTTGTGACTATAGGAATGCATGAATTTATGTTTTCAATAGAGGGAGTCAATTTCCATACAAGCATCAAAAACCTATAACCACTTAAATCCGTCCTCTTCCAATAATTGATCAGAAGCGTCTGGTCCCATCGAACCTGAACGATAAGGAAACAGGGGAAGGGCATTTTCCTCAAATACCTCCAAAATAGGTTGAACCCACTTCCAAGATAATTCAACCTCATTCCAATGAGCAAAGAAAGTTGGATCGCCACGCAAAGCATCGAACAGTAAAAGCTCATAGGCTTCCGGTACTTCTTTTGCATTAGCTGAAAAAGTCACCGTAACGGGCTCTATTTTACCGTTTAACGGGTTTTTTCTATTTAATTGTAAAGAAACACCTTCGTTAGGACTGATCTCGATGATTAATAGATTGGGGGCTGTTTGCTCTTTTTGGGACATGTATAAATCCTTTAACGGATTTTTGAACTCAATCACAATACGTGTGGACTTTTCCCTCATTCTTTTTCCAGTGCGGATATAGAATGGTACCCCACTCCAATTAGAATCATCAATCCACAAACGGGCAGAAACAAAGGTATCATTTGTTGAAGAAGCATCAATTCCGGATTCCTCTTTATATCCAACAACTGGTTCACCTTGAATTTCCCCTGGACCATATTGACCACGAACCACGTGTAAAGCTACATCTTCTTTCTTCAATGGTCGTAGAAATTCCATGACTTTCCTCTTCTCTTGACGAATATCTTTTGCGCTTATTCGTTTTGGAAGATGCATAGCTGTCATCATCAGTATTTGCAGCATATGATTTTGGACCATATCACGAATTGCCCCTGCTTGGTCATAATAACTTGCTCTTTCTTCTACCCCAACCGTTTCACTTGCCGTGATTTGTATATTGGCAATATATTGGTTATTCCAAAGCGCTTGAAACATAGGATTCGCAAATTCTAATGCTTCAAGGTTTTGGACCATCGGCTTTCCAAGGTAATGATCTATACGATAAATTTCGTCCTCTTCAAAAGTTCCACTTAATAATTCGTTCAAATTTTGGGCGGATTTCAAATCGTTTCCAAATGGCTTTTCGACAATGAGTCGTCTCCATCCTTTTGTAGAGCCTAATCCACTTTTTTGGATGTTCGATGTAATCACATCCACAAACTCTGGCGCAACAGATAGATAAAACAGGCGATTTTCTGGAATACTCAATTCTTCTTCACGAGTTTGAATCAATTCAAGTAAGTCCTTATACCCTTCTTTATTCGTTACATCCAAAAGGCTATAGCGAAATGCATTGAGAAACTCTTCCGTTTTGGATGACTCATTTATCAAACGTCTAGAAAATGTTTGTAACGATTCTTTCACGTGTTTTTGAAAAGATTCATCAGACCATTTTCTTCTACCTAAACCAATAACCGAAAACGAGTTAGGAATTTTTTTATCTAAAAATAAATTATATAAAGCAGGAAAAATTTTTCTCTTAGCTAAATCCCCTGTCGCTCCAAATAGGACAAAAGTCACAGAATCCATTTCCAACATTTTTAAGACATCGAGATCATTCTCGTCTAATTCAATGTCACGTGGAATAGTTAAGTCATTCACTTGATCCCCTCCTATGAACGTATCACCTATACAGAAATTAGTATAACGTGTATAATATTTATGCGTAAGTACGCACTTCATAGTCATATAGTGACAAATTGTATACCATTATGCTGGAATTGGAGGTGAAATTAATGGGACATCTTCGTGATAAGCCGTTTGACTGCGAAAAGGAATTGACACTTTCTGTCATTGGTGGTAAATGGAAAATGCTTATTTTGTGGCATCTAGGTAAAGAGGGAACAAAGCGATTTAATGAATTGAAGTCTCTCATGCCTGGTATCACCCAAAGAATGCTAGTTAACCAATTGCGAGAATTGGAAGACGACCTCATTGTTCATCGTGAAGTCTATCCCGTTGTTCCACCCAAAGTGGAGTATTCACTGACAGAACAGGGAAAAAGTCTTATGCCCATACTAGAGTCTATGTATGAGTGGGGAAAAAACTATATGAACAATACAGCTGTGAAAAACGATGGAGAAATCAACGAATCTATTGATTAGAAAAATCCTGATATTGGTTAGGGCCGAGTAATGTCGAAAGAAGAGATTGTCCAGACAGCACTCTAGTAGAAAAACATATTTATTTGAAATAATTTGTAATCTCTTTGCAAATAAAAAGCCACACCATAACGGCAAGACTACTTCATCTTTTATTCTTAGTCTTGCCATTTATCGGCAGCTACTAACATCGCTTTGAAGCTCCTAAACAATATCTCGTTATGATTCTTTAGACAGCTCCGATCTTCAGCTAAAGCACCCGTTAGTTCTATAAGGAAAGCGACACTTCTTCAATAATCGCGCCCCATAATGGAACAACATATTCTTATAATATCTTGCTGGTTTATAGAAGATCATTATTATTAGCAAAACTTCAAAGTAGATTTGGGTTGATTGTATGCTATAGAATAGTCCAAAGAGAACACTCTAAACTGAATGTTAGTTCTTCTGTAAACTACTAACATTTCATGATATATCGCCCAGTCTCTTTATTGTTGTAGTGCTTTTAAAATTGTACGTATTCATAAAGATACCTGCACAAATAAAAAATGACCCGATAATAATACTAAATGTTATCTTCTCCCCAAGTTGTAGCCATCCAAATATAATACCTAGTATAGGAACAAACATTAAAGCCATAGATGCCTTTGAAGCATCTATTTTATTTAATACCCAAAACCAAACTACAAATGTAAAGGCTGTTGAAAACAAACCATTAAACAATAATGATAACATTGACTCATTAGACCACTCGATTGAGCGATTTGGTTCTAATATTAAAGAGAAAATGAATAAAAATATTGTTCCCATAATAAGTTGCCAAGCATTCATATGAATGATATCTATATTTTTGAACTTTAGTTTACTAAAAACATTTGCTGATCCCCAACTTAGGGCCGAAATTAATATTAATAACTCTCCAAATACTACTTTTGTATCGAACCTAATAATTTCTAATCCTAAAATAAATAAAAGACCGATTAGACCAAATATCAATCCAACCATTTTATAAATACTTATTTTCTCATTTAATTTAAAATGACTAATAATGGTGACAAATATAGGCATTGTATACACCAAAACAGAAGTTTTTCCTGAATCCACAAATTGCATACCATAAGTCAATATTCCCATATAGCCTAAAGCCATTAATAAGCTCATTATGAGATAGTTTTTCAAATTCTCTTTGCCTACAGAAAGCCTTTTTCTTTGCAATATGAGAATGATAAATAAAGGAATCGCCCCTATCAATAAACGTAAAGATGAAAATGAAAACGGGGGGATGTCACTAATTGCTATTTTCATTGTAACCCATGTATACCCCCAAACAAGGGTAACGGAAATAATCCCTAAGAAAACTTTAAACATTTTAAAATCCCCTTTCTCTTTATGTAATTTAATAATATGTTATAGTTTTGTATAACTGAAATACATTTTTCGAATAAAGGGGATAACCAAATGGTTATGAACAGGAACAACCTAAAAATATTTTTGAAAGTCGCAGAAAAATTGAATATTACAGAAGCTTCTAGAGAGTTATTTATATCACAACCAGCAGTAAGTAAGGCGGTTAAAAATTTAGAAGGTTCTCTAAATATTAAATTGTTCATTAGGGATAAACAAAATGGATTAATACTTACTGAAGTGGGGAAAGAAATTCTGATTTTGGCGAGACAAATGAAAGTTATTGAGAACAAAATATATCAAGTTGCTGATCGAGAAAATAAACTTCTAAACGGTAAGATTAAAGTGGGTTCTTTTCCTGCTGTGTCCACAAATATTTTGCCTAAGGTCTTCGCCTTATTCAGGTCAAAATATCCACTAGTTAATATAGAATTAGTAGAAGGAACCTCAAATCAAATAAAAGAATGGGTAGAGGATCGAACTGTGGATATCGGTATCGTTGCATCACCCTTTGATCCGTATGAATTTGAAATTTTAAACAATGATTATATGGTTGCAATAATTCCTGAAAATCATAGATTAAATCAAGAAAAAAAGATTCATCTAGAAAAATACCAGAATGAAATTATTTTTTGTAAAGGTGGACACGAAATCGCTATATCAAAAATATTCCAAAAAAATAATATTGAATTTCAAGAGAACCTAACAGTTCAAAATGCTGAAACTTTAATTAATATGGTCAAAAATAACTTAGGTATAGGTATTATTTCAAATTTCACACTATCTTCTATTTCTCATAATCTAATCATAAAAGATATTAATCCAAGTATAACTCGTGATATCGGTATAATTACACACTCATTTGATGAAGTAACACCTGCAACAAATGAGTTCATTAATGTCATCATTCAATTTTGCAATTCTGATCTTTTTGCACCGTAAGGGATTAAATAAACAAAGATAGGATTTTGAGACAGACCCTCTTAAACATCATCTGATTTAAATAATAGAGTGCACCATTTCTCACTTACTCAACAAAATGGCGCAATTGTTGAATAAAGATCAACAGCATTCTTCAACTATCCTGCCCCGATTCAGTGAATACCTTTTAACTGAAAAAACGTAAATAAACCTTTAACAAAGTGTTTTTCTACCTCTTTTTCTAGATAAAAAGATTAGTAGTAAACAATAAAACGAATCATTTCATAACTTCTATAGCAATTAAACATATAGAAAATACATCGATCATGAGTGATCTCCTTCCGGTCATGCAGTAAGAAGGCTTCTATGTATTTATGTTATGTTTCAACAACACATTTGTATGGACACATACTTATTACCTTAAAGGAGTTTTCCACTCTTTTACATCTCTCATCGTTAGAAAAAGAAGTGTAAACAGAAAGTTTCAATCAAAAAAGCCCTGGATTCTATGAAATCCAAGGCTTTTTTGATTGCCTATAAGGTGCTTTATGTAAACTCACTTGAAGGTCATACGTATTTCACATTAAATAATACATATATGAGTTTGAGTAAAATGAGGGTGAACAATCTATGAGTGTAGATCAAAAAGCATCCATACGAAGCATTTTAGAAGTATTGGCCCAAGAAGGAATAAAGACAGGTGATGTGGCTAAAAATACCTGGTATAGGTGAAAAGCCATTTAGAAACTCTTGTCAAAAGGGGCGGTTTTTTATTGGAGAATGAGAAGTACCCCTTGATAAAAGTATTTTTGATTATGCGAAAAACAGTTTACCTAAAGTTCATACACCTTTGTTATTGATCGTGTCATTGGTAAACGTTTAGATGGGTTTTGTGAAGATGAGAGGATTAATAAGTCTAATGTGTTGCATTTAGCATTAGCCGACTTTCTAAAAAAGTATGAAAGTGACCAAAGAAACAAAAAAGGTTGGGTATCTTTTAGATACCAACCTTTTTGCCGATAATTGCGATTATATTAACTAAAAGTAAATACCGTTAGTGTAATATTTAAGAACTATGTAGGCCCCATACATGCAAGGGCCACTTGCATGTATGGGGTTAATATACTATATTCATTTTTCGATAAAGTGATACAAAAAAATTGTCCATTTTTTATTTTAGAAAGATTAAAAGTTAAACCATAGGTAAAATTTCCCTTTTTATAGTTTTACGTTATAGCGTAAAAGACTCATAAACTATCAAATTTACTTATGTTTTTAAAGGAATCGAGATCACATTAAAGAAACTAATTTTAGATCTGAACATTTGAAAGTCATTAGCTAAAACTGAACAGGGAGGATTTATGGTGTGAGGGTATTTAGTAATTCCGTTCGAAATATCGGAGGGAATTCACACCAGAATGTAGAATAGGTGAATTAAGAGTGAAATCAGTATGAAGGGAATGTGAATCATGAAAATCAAGGAAATATTGGACGACCTATTGATAACCGGAAATACCATAGCCAAGATCTCAAAAGAGAAAGTTCGTATTGGTGAGAAGAAGTTAAAAGAAGCTTTACACAATGCTGGATACGAGTATCGAAACTCTGGTCAAAAGGGCTGGTACTATGTAGGTGAAGGGGAAGAACCCCTTTATACATCGGTGTTTGAGTTCATCAAATCGAATAATAGTCACCCTAAGGTGAATCAGACTACACCTATACATGCATTCAATGTGAATCAAAGTTCACACAACACGAAAAAGGATTCACATCCTATTCCCCTCGATGTGAATAGCGTAAGAACTCAAGATCACACGGAATTCACACCAGAAGAAAGAACGATTCTTAGAGATTTAATAAGAGGATATGTTCTTAACGACCAGCAAGATAGTCCTGGCGATGATTTGTATCAAAGGGTAGTGACTTTAGAAAAAGGCAAAAAGGTACGGAAGACAATTGTAATAAATGAGAAAGTTGGGGCTTTGCTGGATAGCTTCGCAGACCAACAGAAATTCAATAAATCGGATCTTATTGAAATTGCTATCCTCGATTTGGTTAAAAAGTACAAATAAGCGTCCTTCTCCAATTCATGCTGCTACTTTCTTAGAACACATGGAGCATGTCAGTATCTCCACCTTATCTTCCATAACAGAAAAAACGAGAAATACTCCAAACAATGTTGGACATTTTCACATAAATAAGTATAGACACCTTCTACAATCTATAAGGCGCCAATCTTGATATATAAGGTTCTTAAAACCCTTTAAAAGGCCCATTTTGCCTTTTTTTATTTTTTTATTAGGATTTACGAAAAAAATTTAAGCACCTGTAAAGGCCGTTTAATTTGTTCTAACTTTATAAAATCGTACAACAGGCAGTAAATCACGCAAAAAAATATGTACCGGTGGCTTATTATTGAGATTTATTAATTACTGGTTGAAAAAACGACTAAAGGAAGCTCCGAATATGCCCGATCCATGAGTCTCTTAAAAGTACCTGCGAAATAACGAACCAAAAGGTCTTATTAAGAATGTAAAGTTACCTCACAAGTTTCACACCTCCGTAAGTCCACAAACTTAATCTGCTATTGGTATCTTCACCGATGGTTTTCTTTTTCTTTATTCTTCCTGTTTTCAATAGAATTAGAAAAAGACAGCCTGGAATGGGTGCCTTTTCGGGTGAGGGGGGAAAGTAATGATAGAGTTCTAAATAAGAAAGGGAAAGGATCATATAGCCGGAGAAAAATAAAAGAAGGACTATTGAAAATTAAGTTTCTTTTTTATGTTTTTCGTATATTATATGTTATAATGTGGGATATATAAAAAAGACGAGATGCGCTAACATCCCGCCTTAGTAACCAATCCAAAGTGGGTCGGTTGCTCCTAAATTTTGCGCTTATTAGAAGGCCGCCCGTGCTTTTTGGACAGAGAACGGGTGGTTTTCTTTTGGACTTTTTTAGCAGGAAGCAAGCTAAATAGATAAACAACTGTCGAATTGGCAACAGTTTTAGCCACTTCCACTAGTACGTCTTTTAGAAGATCCATTGCGGTCACCTCCCTTCACTCTTAGATATAAGAGATAGGGTTAGGGCAACCTCCCACCCGGCCAGTTACATACGGTAATTATACCATATTTATGTAGAAACGAGGCGGATGTTTGCTAAAACTTACATAATAATGGTTCATATACACACACATACTAATTCAATTTACCCAGTCTCTAATAATCTGAATTGTAGGTGTAAATGTAATAAGAAAACTAAAACAAACTTCCTTTAATGTCCAGTTAATTGACCAATGAACTCAACATCATCAACCTTCCAGCCTTGCTCTTTCACAAAAATGAGCGAAGTTTTAACGATAACCGTGTCGGTTGCAGCCACATTGTTAAATTCTGTAGTGAGTTTAAATTCATTAAAAAATTCGGCTTCCGTTTTAGAGGTCTGATATTCAAATGGCTTCAGGCCCACCATGGACGACTTCACCGATTCTTCCGAATCCGGAAGTACTGTTCCAGAAGGATGGGTCGCTTTGAATCCTTGATCGGTCATGAATGGCTTAATTTTTTTATACCGTTCGCCAGTGGTTTGATAAGTGAAAAAACTTTCAAGAAACTCGCGATTCACCTTTAAAGCATCCGTGTTTTGGATAGAGGATAGGGATTGAATCTGCTCTTCATAGTTCCCCTGGTTGGCTCTGACTTCATTCAGCTGTGACCTCAGAGAGAAAATATATATGATGACCAAAGAAACCAAGACGAATACTATCATTAAAAACAAGAAATTTTTTTGGGGGATTGGCTCCATTTCCTTGTACCTCCATTTCTAAATCCGTCTAAAACCTAGGAAGGGATATAAGTTTTTCCATTCTGCAACGGATGAATAAGAAGTACCACCACTGCTATTGGCATTGATAAATTGACCGTTCCCCACATACATGCCAACGTGCGAAGCACCGGGCTTATAGGTGGAGAAAAAAACGAGATCACCCGGTTTTATATGTTCTTCAGGAACCGGCTTTGTTTTGTTGTACTGTGATTGAGCTGTCCCGTACATATCCATGCCGACCTGTGCAAAGGCATATTCCAGCAGCCCACTGCAGTCAAACCCTCCTGCTGCTGGTGTCCTCCCTCCCCATACATAGGGGCGGCCGAGATACTGTTTCATGATTTTATGAACTTTCTCTACATCAAAAGATTGAGAACCGTCCCCCATGACAACCACGCTGCCAACTCCACCGTTGTAATATTGCATGACATGGTCCACATAATTCACATCACCGTAACGGCTCCACCCTTCCCTGGCGGCCATCATTTGACTAAACTGGGTGGCTATTTCTTTGGAATAGCCACCACGCTCCAAAGCGTATCGAATAAATCCATCTCCAAAGTTGTAGCTTTGCAAAGCTAGGTTAATATCACCTTTGGCTTGCTTCATCACTTCTGCAAAATGTTTCACGCCTACCTGAATGGAATACTCCGGATCAGTAATGGCACCGGGTGGGAGCCCGATTGATTCGGAAGATTGCATCACATCCAATTCACGTCCACCTGATTCCTGTTGGATCATGGCTAGGATAAGTCCGACATATTCCCCAACCCCATTTTGTTCCGCATATTTGCGGATTAACGGCTCGTATCGCATGACTTCAGATGACACCTGCGCTGTTCCCCCTGCTCCTTCACCGGAAATGCCTGATTCAAGCTGGTTCTCACCGCCCAAGCTGATTGAAATAAACAAGGCAAATCCGAAGAGTGATGTAAGGAAAAAAAGAATACCTGCAATGATCCAAGAGAAAGGGTTTTTGAGAATGGCAATGGTTCCTGCGGCCTTTGCACCTTTCTTTAAAACGCCTTGCATAGGAACTCCTTTCTAAAAAGAGATTCTGACAAATCAATGAGTGTGTATGTTCACAAACATACCTGTCATGATAACTACTCACTTCTCTTGAATTATCATTTTCGATCCTTTTCGGTCTCCTTGGCTTTAGGTTTCCTGCCCTCCGAACGTTTGACGGATACGGAAGGTGATACTTTTGCTTTTCTCGCATCGATCTTCTTTTGAATTTCCCATTGCGTTAGGTGTTTGACTTGTTCCCTTGAAGCTGCTACTTCTTGTTTGCTTTCCATTTTTGTAGCTGGATTACGATGCGGGGAAGCTTGATTTCCAGAGTCATGTCCCCCCTCTGTCCGTTGCCTAGTAGACTTAGGTTGTTCTGGTTTTCCATTCTCTTGTCTTGTTGAATTCGAAGGGTTCGCACCCGGCTTCCGAGCTTCCGAAACGGTACGTTCAGAACTTCGTGAAGGTTGTCCACTGACTGGTCCGTTGCCTGTTGCCCCTTCCCCCTTTTCACTTTTATAATCCTTTAAATCCACAATCGCAGCTCCCGCATTTCGTGAAGCTGATCGGTTGGCCATTCCTGTATTCAAACCCGTTGCATTATTTTCCGAGTCCTTTCCAGTTGCTTGTTGGCCACGTAACCCTACACCTAGTTTTTGAGGTGTATTCTCGCCAACCACTTTTCGGTGTTCTGACCTTCCACTATTTTCTACGGATGGATGGGTAAAGTTCTTTCGGCCCGAGCCTTCTTTTCTCGACTGATATTCTTCTTGACGCTTTTTATTTTGATGGCTTCTATAAGCTTTGGCTACCATTCTTTTGGCTCCCTTGAATCCTGTTTCACCAGCATCACCCATCTTATCAAGTGTATGGGTTGTCGCTCTCTCGACCACTTGCTGACCTTGAACCATGCCTGCAGAAGCAACCTCAAAGATTTCGGAACGGTATTTGAACAATCCCCAAATGGTCATGCAGATAAGAAAGACAACAAAGACATACCCTTCTACACCATTCGTCACTTTTACGGATTCGTAAAGCAAGGTGACAAGTCCAGTAATGACGGCAATCAAAAGGACTAATCCCGCTTTCATAAGTAATACGCCCACAAGCTTCTTCCCATGATTCAAGGCCGTTTCACTATAAGAAGGGATGACGGAAAGAACTAATGGAATGGCTGTGAAAATGACTAATGCCAAGAACCATACTTGAAGCAAAAACTTAAAGATGCCTAATAACAAGATCGGAATGGAAAGCGCAATGGTTGATAGGATTGTAACAATCAAGTATCCGAACCGTTCACCACTAAAACTGGCAGACAGTTGTTTGTTTTCATATGTTTTAACTTCGTCTTCAATTACTACTTTACGTTGCTCTTTCCCTTCCTCTGTATTTGGTTTTATTTCTAAAAGGCTATCAACTCTGTTTGGATCCTCGCTTACTACATCAGATTCTTTGGTAGAACCATAATTCATGAGTAAATATGGACGCTTCACCATTAAGTTAAATAGTTGATTTTCCAACACCGCAATTCCTTCTTTGGAATCATAGGCAGCGTTGCTGTCAAACTCATCAGAACTGACCAAAACGTTTGCAGAGCTGGCAATCCCTTCGAGCTCCGCCCCCCGATCATTCAGCCATTTGATGTTTCCGGTTGTATCAGAATAAAACCAAAACGTCAGAACCATTATGGCCAAAGCACCTATGACCGCCTTTACCGCATGTCCGACCTGTTGATTTACAAGGTAACGCCAGGCAGCTGTTCCTCCCACTAAAATGACAAACAAGGATAAAAACGTTCCGGACATAAGCTCATAGATTCGTTCACTCATAATTCCAGCTTCATCCACAATGTTGCTGATCAAATCGAAAGACATCAGCTGGTTAACGGAATATAAAGTAAAGCTAGCAATCGTTTTATTAAATCCCCACATCCCTTGATTAATGGCATGTAACGCATTATCGCCAGCTTCCTTGATACCGTCGCCAATATCCGATTCCATCTGATAATGATAGAGAGGATATTCCTTACTTTCCAAAGTCACACGGCCCACTGTTTCCTCTTTTTTCTGAACAGTAGGGGCCGCATCTTCTGCAACGGAAGACGTTGGCAAGAGAAGAACCAACAGCACTAAACAAAAGCCTAGGCCTTGTTTAAGGGTTTGCATCCGATCCCTCCTTATTTGCAGTTAATGCAGGCTTCCCGGTCAAACTTCTCTGATATATCTTCACGGACTATATCCAAACTATTACTTTTATCAATTTTCCATTCATCATCTTTTTTTCTAATCAACAATTCGTCTTTAACTGCATTTGATCCAGTAGGACTTTTAAAATCGGTAAAAACATAATACTGCTCTAAACTTTCGTCATAATAAATTTCATACCGGATATTTCCATACTTTAATCCGGAATCCTTTTTATCTCTAGATTTATGAACTTCGAAAGAACCTTCCTCGTAAAGGAGTTCCTGTTCTCTTTCATAGTCAGTA
The DNA here is from genome assembly GCF_038002945.1 of Peribacillus sp. FSL R5-0717. NCBI lineage: Bacteria > Bacillati > Bacillota > Bacilli > Caryophanales > Bacillaceae > Peribacillus > Peribacillus sp. FSL R5-0717. The sequence goes on along the minus strand of NZ_JBBOOF010000002.1, from coordinate 73,204 downwards.
TCAAAATAAGCCTTTTCCCATTCGTAAGCTAGTTTCGAAATATCTTCAGAAGTTGATGCGCCTTGATTACAACCGGTTAAAAGTGCCATCAAAGCAATAAAAGGGATAAATATTCTTTTCACATGAACGCCTCCTCAGTCTCTGCTCTTCCACGATCACTTTCTTTTGTATTGAAGGCGCTGATCCACTCATCAAACAAGACATCCGTCTGAATCTTGGCCGTTCGCCCGTACATATCCTCAATAATGCATTGACCTTCCGAAAGGTTTTTCAGCATATCCCGGTTGGCCTTGTTATCCTCCATCCCGAGGAATTCAATGATGTTTCCAGCTTCTTCGGTTGTTTTCGCTTTAAAAGCAAACTTCGTGCCTATATTCTCTTTGATTTGCGGCTTATTGTATTCATACGTGGACTGTGTGACGATATAGACGGCGGAACGCAAAGAACGTCCGGTACGAAGCAATTCATTGATCAGGCGATCGCCCGCACCCGTATTCATGAGCATCCATGCTTCCTCAAACACCGTCATCTTGACGACCGAATCATCCCGCGCGAATTTTGTTGCGAACTTGGCCAGTGGTTGCATGAGGGCAACGGCAATGTGTTCATCCCTCGTGGCCGCCCGTTCGCCCTCGTCCGGAAGATTTAAGTTTTGAATCTGCAAGATATTCACTTGTTCATCAAGACTGATTCCGACAACATCACCTTCTGAAAACATCAGTTTTGCAACCCCGTTTGTTCCAATCTCATAAAGTAAATCTCCCACATTTTTAATGTCCTGATCCTCTGCTGCCTGCAAGTAACGTACGACTTTCAGAAGGCCTGGCTTCTCTTCCTGTTGAAGGACATGACGAACCCCTTTATAAATGGCCGTTTTCACATTCCGTTCATTCGATTGAAGCTCCGATAAGTATTCAAGCACGCTAACGGCAGCATCCTGCGCCTCTTCCCCTTCAAGGAAGGTAAGTGGATCTAGCTTTCCGGCATCCTTCTTCTCGCTTGATAGAGTGATATAGTTGAAACTCTCAATTAATTCTTGAAAGAAGGGGGCGGTACGCTTCATTTCAGGCGTAAGGGCTTGCTTGAATTTCTTTTCCACCTCGTCCTTCGGGTCCGTCATCAGGACTTTCGCTCCGAAAAAGACGGCATTCAATAAAATATATTTCAGAAGATAGGATTTCCCCATCCCTGTCGGTCCCGAGATGGTCACATGGGGTGAGGAATACTTGGATCCCTTTAAGCCCAAGTGGGCTAGGAACGGATGGTAAAAGACGAGAGAGGGAGAGCTCTCCATGCTTTCCCCATCATGCGATAAATTCTTACCAAGATAGAATCCCACGGTATTTCCGATTTTTCGTGTAAGGGAGAAAAGGGATTCGGCAAAGGATTCAGGCGTAAGGATTTGCTCCCAATCACTTGCTATTATTTTGGCTGCTGGTAACGATTGATGGAATAAAAGGAGTTGGTCGGCAAGTGGCTGCACAAGTTCAATTTGCTGGTCCTTAAAATCTGATTTGAGCCTTCTGGCTCGTTTTCGGACTTCTTCTTTAGTTGGACCATATACGACAAAATGGATGTGCGTTCTAAGAAGTGGTTTTCCTTGGTTTTTAATTTCATTTTCCAGTTCATGCAGGAGCTCACGTCCTGTATTGATTAAACTGTCGTCATCCTCATTCGCTTCGATCAATTGAGCGTCCTGATCGCGAAATCGCTTCTTTATGGTATTGGTTTGGTTCTCATCCTCTTTTTTTCTTTTGTAAATGGTCCGCATATTGACTTCTACCGGAAAATGGTAGGACTGAAAAAAGTAAGCCCACTCCTTATGGCTTAGATCCACAGGAAATTCTGAAACAGGAAGGAAAGCACACCATGATTCATCATCCAGTTGACTAATATGGAGATACCCGGCTTTCCCTGGATCGAGAATGCCTTCTGTCAGGCTGTAGACACTTCCGTCACCGTCAGGCTGTTTCTGACCCCTTACGAACTGGTGACGGATGATATAGCGTAATTCCTTTTCTTTCACCCTGAAAGCCCCTAAATAATGATTCAGGGTCGTAAAGGCATCTTCCTCAGATTCCTCGAACATACTGGCTGTAAGATCGTCCACCTCATGCCCTCCAAAACCGGCAAGCTTTTGCAAATAACGGTTCATGCTTTTAAAGGAAGAAGTAAAGGTTCTGAGGATCGTTTCATCCAGTTCCCTTTTCTTTAACTTCACGCCTACAAAAAATTTATACTCTACGATATGTTTAGCTTCTTCACGTAAGATTTCCTTTGCTCGTTCCGCATAATATTTTCCTGTTTCGGCATATTTGCCTTCATATTGTTGTTGCAGGTTGTCCATACGCTTATCAATATCAACGGGTATCGGCACGATTTTATAGTCAATTTCCTCAAAGGACGACAATTGCCAAGCTAGCCTTTGAAGACGGTTCACCAGATGATTCTCAGCTTCCTGCTCATTCACACCTACCGTATTTTCATGGAGACGATAGTAAGACCAAGCCTCCATCTCATGCGTATAGACCACATTTTCTTTATAAGATTGAATCGGAAATTGGATCACGGGATCACCCCCTTATTGGAATCGCTCGTATGACTGTGCTTTCTTCATCTGTGGTTGGTAAACGGGTTTATGGCTGCTGTAACTAAATCGTTTAGTATACAAATACCGGAAGTACCCGATAAAAAAACGGTCTAGTCGTTTACCGTCCAATTTGCTTCGACAGATCGCCCCAGCGATCATCCAAGGAAGGACGGCATAAAAAGCCAGCTGCAACGTCGTTGGCAAGACTTGGTTGATGCTCCCCCTGAAAAGAAAGAAGACACCGAAAAGCACGAGGGCAACCATGATTTGCCTGATTTCAATCCCTTTGGAAAAGACGAGGGATTTTTCATTTTTTCCAATTTTCCAAATTTTCAAGGGGTATTTGAAGAATTTCCGGTAGCTATAGGCAGCTGACCTCATGAAAGCCCTCCACTTTTCACTTGATTCCAAATGGCATTGGCCATGCTTTCGAATTCTCCTGGATTAGAGACGATCACATAGCAAACGACCGCAAAGATAAAGCTAGAGAAGAACATGCCCCAACGTTGGGATATGAAAGCTCGAACAATCATGACAACCATAACGATGAACAAGACCGCCGCGACCTGGGACGACACGTAATCTGTAAGACCTGTAATATCTGGCATGAAAAATCATCCTCCTTTAGTGTGTTTTAATTCATGAACATAAAATTTATTGTTCTGCTTGCTTATAACAAGGGTAAACGGGTGTTTCGATTGTAGCCCCGTATTCGCCTCTTGTAAGAGGACCAGCGTCTTCACGATGTATTGCCCTTTTTTCTCCCCATCATAGACTACAAAGCCTTCCAGGCCCTTATACTCATAAAGGTCTTTAAGAGATTCGGGGGTTTCCATGAGATACGACATTTCCTCCGTAGAATTCGTCGTATAAGAAGTGAAAAATTGTGTCGCGAACTGCTGAAGTTTACTCTCTACCTTAGTATTCTTGTCTGCCTGGTCGGCTTTATCAGTAATGGCTGTCAATCGGGACTCATTCGGAACAGCTTGATAGTACGGTTGTTCCATTACGTTAAAGGAATTCCCGTCTGTCCCAAGCCGAACGACAATCATTTGCTGTTTATTTCCTAGCGATTCATCTTTCCTAGTGACCTTTTCTTCTTTCACGACCTCTACTTTGCCCTTTTTGTTTCTCTTCTTTACTTCCACCTGTTCTTTTTTCTCTACGATCTTGAAAAGTTCATATTCTATACGATACACGTAACTGGCGGCTGCTTCCGAAACATCTTTCACATCATATAAACTAGCACTCTTCAAAACTCGTTTCCCTCTAAACTCTGAAAGGTTTTCCAACTGTCCAACTTCTAACCCTTCTGCAAGAAAGCTTTGGAGTGCCTTGGATCGTTCTTCTCGCTGCTTTTCGTCATCGGGTACGTTGATATAAGTATCAATAAACTGTCTGGAATAATCTTCACCAGCTGGTGAATTGGCGAAACCCACTTCATTCAGGCTCGCGATCTGCGCCGCAGCCTTATCTTGGTATCCATTAACCTTCTCGTTCAGGAAACCTGTCCGGGACCATGATAGAAAGGTCAAAAAGATCACTCCTAAAAGTACAACCCAAAATACAAAGCTAAAGGCCATTCGTCCATTAAATCGCGACGACTTGAGTCGCCTTTCATCTTTCATCATCTTCTTGCGCCCTCGGTCTGCATGGTTCTTCAATCCCTGCTTCAACGCATCGAGAAGCTTCATTTGGTGGAATCCCCCCTAATTCTAGTGCGTTTCGAACATATACTCGTCGGAAATAGGTATCACCCATATTTTCTTCTACCATTTTGCGGTTGATGAAAATTTCACCGATTTGCAAATTCTTGATCTCGCTCGGATTCGCCTTGAACCGTTCTACATCCCGAACCGTTCCCATCGTTGCTTCATAACGGATTTGGGGATATTTTTTTTCAATCTGCTGCGTGATTTCCTGGTCGGAATACGTACCAAAAACTTGCGCGATCCGTTCGGCATCTTTGGAGGAATTGACACGGCCTGTTGCGATAATATTGCAGTTGGAAATGATTTGCTCCGTCATGATCGGGTCAATGGCATCAATATCAGACAACGTTTGGGTGGAGATAATGCATTCAAAGCCAGCAGAACGTGATTTATTGACGATATCAACGATCCTGCGATCACCATAGGCAGAAAACTCATCATACACACCAAAAATCGATTTACGCCCTTGGGCTTGTCTATAAGCGACCAAACTATTAACATCCAAAATGATCATTTTTCCAATCTTTTTAATGTATTCGGCATATCGGCTTCCGGAAATGCTGAAAATGACGACGTCGTTATGATCGGTAATTTTTTGAAGATCAATGCCGTTCTCCCTTTCCACAAATAAATGACCAAGATCGGATTCTAGGAGCTCACCCAGCTGCATTTTCATTCGTGTCAGGCACCCCTCCACAATTTCTTCCGGAAATTCATTATCTAACACCTTTTTTATCCGCTGCATGCCCTCTTCAAGCTTTGTAATGTATCGCTTCCGCTTTTCTACCACCATTTTTTTGACTGTTTCCTTCTTTGGTTCAGCATTGGCTATAAAACCGCTTAAATCGTCGTCCGTTGGAGATGACGTCTGCCTTTCGACGATGACTTCTTCCTCTACTTCAAACTCTTCCTCGATTTCTACTTGGCTGCTATGTTCCCTGAAAAATTCGCTCATGTTTTTATAATTGGTTAATTCCACAATCGTCTTGATGTCTCTTGGAACCCCTGCCTCATCAATCAATTTGACCACCAATTGCAAATAACGAGAAGCAATATCGGTATAGTAAGCCCCATCCCCTTCATTCGAAAAGCTAAAAAGTGACATGAGCTTATCCCGTGTTTCGGTTGGGGTACCATTCTTGATTGGATTGTACGTGAGATCGTCCATTTCAGAAAATAGATACACATTCCTGCCATAGGCTTCGCATAAGGCCTTAAATTCAAGCATGGACTTTCTTTCGCCCTTCCCATCCATGAAAATAATCGGTTTTTCCTGTTGCAAAGCCGCTTCCATTAGGGAGGCAATCAATGTAGTCTTTCCAGTACCGGTTCCTCCTGTTGCCAGCATGTGATAATTGAGCTCTTTTGAATGAAGCGTTACACGCTCTTTAAAATCGGAGTACCCGACAAACACTTCTTTCGACGGTTTATGTCGATACTGTTTCTGCTTCTTAATCAAGAACTTCACTCGTTTTTTGCGGAAAGCCTTATATTTGTGCTCTTCTTTTTGCTTCTTCACCTCACCAGATTTGGTGGTCACCCGCTTTTTCCAAAAGTATTTGGCGAAGATAAAAAATCCAAATGAGAATAGAAAGGCTAACCCGAATAAAACAAGATAGGAAGTACTGGTCACGGCAATGGCATCCCCCTGATTGAGGAGTCTTTCCAAAACATCTGACATGTAAGGAATATTCATGTCTGAAATCAATCCAAAATAACTGAGGAGCCGACCTGTTTGAAATGGCCAAAACAAAAGGATGAACCCGGCTGCAAGGATAACGTAGGAGATCCAATCCCGCTTAAAGAGGGTAAGAATCGCAAAAATCAGCATTCCAAGCATGGCCGGAAGAAAAAACAAGACTCCAATTATGCCGATTAATCCGTAAATCACTAGATCGCCAACGATCTGATCGGTTTCAGTCTGCTTCGTCTCTCCCTGGCTTTCCATCGGTTCCAACCGGCAACACCTCTTCCCAACGTTCTTCCAAAATGATAGAAGGTACATTACGCACAGTAATCTTGCTGGCATTAATCAACCGCTGTTTAGCCTGATTGATCACATTATGAATTTTTACGTCATTCGCAAAATAGATCACCTGATCGTAGGGGTAAAGCTGATGGTCCTGTGGTCCACCGGAAAGCATGTCATCAAACATCTTAAACTTGTAATCATAGCGCTTACGATCTTTCTTGTTCAATTCCAGCTCAACCCAAGTGGTCGTCACATTCCCATCCGTTCCTTTAAAGAAGAAAACGGCATCTGGTATGCGGTCCCGATTATCGTTATAGGCCTTCAATTTACTTCGATTATCTCCTTCTCCTATCATAGAAAAACGAATTTCTCTCTCTGTCCGATATTTAAAGTCAACGGCCTGCTTTTCCGATTGTAGTTCGTAAAAAAGGATCAAGTCGGTAATAAGGAGATCATGCTGCATGGTGTAGATCGTTGCCTTATTTGGAACGGTTACATTGACATTCGTTAATTTCCTGGCCTCAATCGTTCCAAGATAAACCCCTACTTTATGTGCAATCCGTTCATGCTTGACGAATTTTTGGCCTTCTAATTTTCGTAGCCTGCGATAAACACGGTGAATGTTCGGCTCCCTGAATTTCAACATGATTTGTTTGGCCGTCACCATACCATTCCTCAAAATAAACGATAAATACTCCAAATCTTTCTCTTTCAATGAAGTGTACTTTAGCATTACCAAAAATATCATCCTCTTCTAGAAAATATAGGAACCACTCTCCCTCTTGAAGTTTACCAAAATAGGAACTATTTTCATAAATAAAACCGCTAGTAAAACATCAATAATAATATAAATGTTTGAAATATTTTCAGGCCCCGCCACAAAGCTAAATCATAAGATATACCTAAACCCAAGTAAGCTCTTATTCTTTTAAAAGACACCATAAGAACGGATCAAAAATGTATGTTTATACAATCTTTTAAAATATATTGCACTTGTTACACCCTGTACTTTTATCTCCTCTTCCTACCATTTGCTTACTTTCTTATTCCCTTGACCCTGAACTCGATCTTGAACTTTTTTATTCTTGAACTTGATGTTTGACCTTGAACTTAATCCCTTTAATTTATTTCTTATCTCTTGAATTACCTAACTATCACTCCTCCCCATAATCTAAAATCTAGCCTGACCACCCCAATCACACATTGAATACCTCCGCCTTTAATTGAGTAGCAGAAGACCTCGGCTATGTTTACGTAGTATAGGCGAGGTCTTCTGCGGGAAACGAGAATAAACAGGGGGTGTTCAGCCCTTGTGTGATTGGGGTGGTCGTCATTTTTAAACCACAAATAATAAAGACAATCATTACCCTTCCATTTACGTATATGAATCTATATTATTTGCTATATTTTTACTTATTTTCAGTCTACTAAACGTACATTTGTTTGGCAATGTCTGTAAAGATAATTGATTAAAAATTACCATATTTTTGGATGTTATTTTGTGTATTATCGCCTACATGATCATAAAATGTAATACTAAAATCACTGCTCATAAAACAGAAATAAGGACTTAAGATACCTAGTTTCAATTGCTTGATTAAAACAACTAAATATTACTGGAGGTTTAAGATTATCAGTGAAATTTCAAAAAAATTCCCACTAACTTAAATCACCTATATGTATAAAAAAACGCATGAAAATGCTAACTAACAGTTAACCAGACTTTTACTCCCCAAAAATTCATTGTTTACCCATTCAAACACCATTACATTACCAAAATAAAATCTAGTAAATAAGAGTGATCATCAACTTTAACAACCCAGTCCCCTAAAAACACTAAGTATTCAAGGAAGCTATGAATCTTAAAGACCCCACAAGAAGGATACTATAGATATGTATTGGCAGACTGGCTTATTATTTTCAAGAAGTCATCTTATCCGGCGGAGAAGCTCCGGAACTATATATTATGTCCACTTCATGGGTAAACAATTCGGCTTCCAATGTGGGTATTGGAAGGGCCGCAGTAAATTGTTTCCGATGGGGCAGCAATTCCGCAAACGTCAGCTGGGATTGGCGAATGTGATTCCTACGTAATAGCAACAAGTTTTGGAATAGCATGGAACGGCTGGCCAGTTTGGTGACCGCCCCGCGTCCTCGGCCAATCGTAAACTTTTTGAGTTTACTAGAGTGCTTGCAGACCTCTTTAAGCGTGGATAGGGGAATCCCAAAGGTTTCAGCAAGGTTTTTCAAAGAAGCCTCCAAAAACGGCTTTTCAGGGCTTGTATGGGTATCCAGATAGGCAATGATATCCTCTTCCCACTCCTTATAATGGGATCGCACTCGTTCTTCCCGAGGCTTTTTGAACTTATACCACCCTTCCCTTCCCTTGAATTTAGCATGTCCATCTGTCCAAAGCTCGAGTAAGCCTTCCACATATGTACGTTTTACGCCTTTATATTTTCCTGAATAGGCACTCTTCAGGATTCGTTCAAATTCTCTTTTCTTAAGGGGGTGTTCCAGGTTGCTGTTGAATTGATCAAGTTCATCATAAGCTTCCTCGATTGGCCGTTCACTCGCATAATTGGCAAGTGCAAGTGTCATGAGCGCATTATTGCGGCTGGATCCGTAATGCCCCTCCTCGATGTGTGTAGATCGAATAAGCGCACGATACCAGTCGGAAGAGGTCTGATCGATTGTTGTTGCATTCTTGTTGTAGACCACACGCAGGAAGTTCCTATTCTCCTGCTCTTCATACTGTTTGGACCAGGTAAGCAATAGGTCCGTATTGGCAGGCTGGTCATAGAAATCCAGTACATTGTCTTCTCTTGGGATGCGGTAGAAGCCGAAAGGGATACATCCGGTATCAACCGGTACATATTTCTTAAGCGCTTTTCGAATATTTTCTGACAGCCGCTCGGCCACTCTTAAAGCCTTGTAATCGTGTTTTTTGTTTATGTGGAAGGGAGTTTCCAGGACAAAGAAGACCTGGAATCCCCTTGGCGTTTCCAGCAGGAGATTTGGCCTTGGCAATCCCAATTCCTCACATCCAAGATAAAGGGCGTACAGATCCACTTCCTTCGAATCTATATCAAGTCCTATGACATGGATTTGTTTAAGGTTTTCACGCTGATGCCCCTTGATGATGCGGTTTTTGAAATCATAGTATGTACCACCTCGGTAGATATTGGGTGTCCAGTGTGAGAGGTTTTGATACTTTTCCTGAAGCGTTTCGTAAGAGGTCACGACGAAGCCTTTTCCCTCCACGAGTTCTGCCTTGGACGGCGATACAAAGACCACGCCTTTACGATTCTTGGTTTCGCTCATGGTCTTCTCGTATGCAACCACCCTGCTTATAGGTTGGCGAGTACCCTTTTTTTTGTATAGAAGCAAGCCATCATGGGTCATAAATTGCATGATTTCAACGATTGAATGAAGGCCTCTTTTACGATTTTCTGCCAATGGAGTTCCCATGATTTGCACCTTCCTCCTAATACTTGTTACAAACAGCTAAAGTTAAAATAAATTGGACCGATTTCCACTTCTTACATGGAACTTTTTGTTGAATAAAGTATATCGAACTCGACTTTTGAAAAATGGTGCTCTCTAAGAGAAATGCACCAAAAACAAAAAGGCCCCTGAGGCTTAGAGCCCCAAGGGATAGAAAAAAACATTAAATTTTTTTATTATGCAAGTTACGCTCACTTTTTGCACCAAAAAGGCCAATAATGGACCAATTGTGCACATATATCAAATTGAATAGGTTACTGAAAAAACTAGTCATATTAAGCATCGTGAACGTAAAACCAAAAATTTTGCCAAACAGGTTACGCTCACCTTTATGGTCATGTGGTGCACTTTTGGTATACAGGTTCCGCTCAACCTCTAAATATTCCTTCAAAAGGTGAGTGCAATTTTAAGGTGAAGAAAAGTAAATCATTGTTGAATGGTTGTTTCACCAACGTTTCCCCCTCCTACACAGGTTCCGCTCACTTCGTCTCCGAAAATATAAGTTTGGTGCATTTCTTTCATAGGATAGTACACAGGTTCCGCTCGAATTCATTGAATTGGTGCATATTATACTCAATATCCCCAAAAAGATTTCAAAGTGGCATTTTCTAAGATTTCATGATCACTAAAAAATGTGCCACATATAGGGCATATGTGGTGCATTTCATCTATGAAATGGTACACAGGTTCCGCTCACATCTAGAATGATGGTGCATTTTGAAAGCTCAATTTCAAAGAAATCGTGCTAATAGTGAAGTGACTGACTATTCCTCCTTGTTTTTAAGCGTTTAGCTAGTGCAGAATTCCTTATTATTAGAGGTATGGAAGGAATTAGACTGGAACTGGTGCATTTGCACCATTAATTCGAAACCTGTGTAGTAAATGGTGCATTTACTCTTCGAAATGTGGTCCACTCTTGTTATAATGATAAAAAAGTGGTGCATTTTAGATGAAAAAGTTCTAATCTTTCCACCCAAGGATTCCCTGCAATTGAGAGGATGGGGTTGTTGTTGAGGTATCAGGACATACATGATCGTATGATTTTGAACTATGAGTTTCTTAAAATTTCTATTTTCGAAGAAACCAAGATTTTATTTGAAGATCGTCCTTATATTTTGGACAAATGGAGACAGGAAGCCTATCGTATGACGGAGGAAGAGGTAAAAAATCAGGTTCCAGGCTTTACCATGGGACCAAGTTTCCGGGCCTTATTTTCCTTGTTCACTCAAACGTTATACTTCGAAAAACTTATAACAAAAGAAATGATTAAAAAGGCCGTGGACAGTTATCAGGATACAATCAAGGTCATATTGGCCGGACATTTCATACACGAATTCCCGCTGGACGAGATAAAACGCAGTGCGAACGAAGAGAAAATAAGTGAGGCCTTGAGCCGTCACTATATCTATTCAAGCATGGATATTGATTATCATTTAATGAGAGACATCGTGACAAAGAAAAAGGACTTTAAAAAAGGAGAGGCTGGTCTCTTGGCAACCGAGATTATAGACAACCGTGGACACGTTAGAGGATTAGCTGAAATAAGGCCCCCAGAATCACAGAAAGCTGAGCTAGCCTCCGATCAACAGGAAATGTGGCTAGAACTGATAGAATCCACTATAAACTCATTGGATGAAATGACCGCCGACCTCTTTGACTTAATTACATATTTATGGATGGTCTCGCCCAAGTCCATTGACGGGTATATTGAGTTTCATAGCAATGATGCCTTACAGCTTAGGAACCTGAAGAAACGGACTGCCCAAGGACGGGAACTGGACTTTCGTGAGGAAGATCGCTTCAATATCATGAAACGGGTTGCTGCACTTTCAAGCATTTGGATTTCTCTGGGCAATCAACAGGTAAAAGTGATCAACACTCAAGATATCCAGGACAATGAACTTTATGAATTCAAGGATTTCCAGAGAATGTTCGAAATCGGAAAAATCCGTGTTGCTTATGATAAAAAGACCGGGGAAGCGAAAGGGATATATGCCGTACAGGTAAAGCCATCCCCTATTCTTACCCCTTATTTAGATGGACCAAATCGCACACTTGGCTTGTTGGATTTAAAAGTGTTTCAGTATAGCCACTACACACAGCGCGAACACAAGCGATTGACCCGCTACCTAAATCTACAGTGGAAAATCAGGACCATCAGAAGGTCCTTGCATCAACCGTTTAAGGTCTCTACCCTGTTGAAAATAATGGACATATCCAGTCGATATAACGGGGTGCAAAAAAGGGATAAGTTTGAAAACGTTTTGGATGAATTGCAAAAGGACAGCGTGATCAGCAGCTGGAACTACACCGAAGAGATCGATGAAGAACAAGTTGGAAAAAAAGGATGGTTCCAAGGCTATTGGACCAAGTTGAATGTGCTTATTCTACCAACAGACATTGTCGTTAAAGAGAACCAGAAAAAAATGATGATAGATTCAAGCCGCTTGGTGAATGAGGAAATCATTGAACGGATGAATCAGATAAGTCACGAAAATTCGATTTCTGAAGACCTTTTTTTCTCCCAGGACTTTTCACTAGATGAGTTGGCCCCTACACTTGAAACGGAAGACTCATTTGAGGTTCCATCCAAAGTGGCACCCGTGATCACCAGTAGCCTACCCAAAACAGAGCAGCAGGCGTTTCATTTTGGGCCGGAAAAGGAATTGGCGCTTTCTCCTGAGACGATGAGAGAAATGATGGACTCTCAAAATATGAGTATCCGACAGACGGCTGAGGAAATCGGCATTTCCCACTCTACCCTTTCGCGATACCTCAGAAAGGAAAATAAGCGTCAAAACAATAAGAACGATGAAAAAATGCTCAATTGGATAAAAGAAAAATCCAAACGACAAAACTCTAATTGATTAATCGTTAGAGTTTTGTCGTTTTGTTTGCTCCCTACATCTTGTTTACTCCCTACATCGGAACGGAGAATTTTCACTTGCATGCATTTTGCATTCAAATTTGACAGTTGCATACAAAAAGCATACAATGAGATTGGATTTCAATGAAAATAAATGAAACCGAGGAGGAATCTATTAAAAATGGCTAGATTTGTATCAGTTGATGTTGGTAATGATGCGGTGAAAGGATTCTTGGGAAGTATTGAAAATCGTGTATACATACCGAACGTCATTGCAGAAGTGCAAGATCGGGAAATTGTGGAGATGGAAAAAAACATATTGAATGGATTACATGTGGAGATTACTTCATCCGCCTTAAAAAATAAAAACGGAAGTTTTGCTGTCGGAAAGTTAGCATCCAAGTATCCAAATAATGACGAATTAACGCCAGATCAAGATAAATCCGAGAGTGACCAACCTGTCATCATGCTATTGACAACCCTTGCTTATGATGCCGTGGAACAATTCCCTGAAGAAGATGGTGTAATTGAAGCCACTTATTATTTATCAACAGGATTGCCCCTGGATGAAACTAAACAAGGAAAAGCCAAAGACTTCCGAAAAAAGCTGAAAAACTCCCAACATGAAGTGAAATTCTTAAAAACCCCTTCCCTGGAAGGTAAAATTGTTCGGATTAAATTCGAACAAATCCTTGTGAATACGGAAGGTTTCGCAGCGTTTGTGGATTTAACTACAAATGATGACGGTTCTACCAAAAACGAGGAACTCATAGGAAAAACAATCCTCATCAACGATATTGGGGGCTTATCAACGGACTCAGCCATCATCACCGATGAAGCTGAAGTGGATAATGAATACAGCAATGGAATAAAAAGAGGTGTATCCACCTATTTGGATAATATTATCAAGAAAGTCTATTCCAAATACAAATACACCATTAAAAGTAGACGCACACTCGTAGAAATCATCACAAATGAACAGCCTGATGAGCAATATCATATCTGGGTTAATGGGAATAGGGTCTCCATAAAGGATATCATAGATGAAGAATTATCCGTTTTGGCCAAAGAAGAATATAAATTGATTAAAGATATGTGGCGGAATGTTCCCGATATAAGACTAGCATACCAAATTGGGGGCGGATCCTTGGTGTTAAAACCTTATTTGAATGCACTGAATCAAGCTGACAAAAACTACCCTCTCCGTTTCGTTTCGGAAGATGACAGCGTATGGATGATTACACGAGCCTATTTTAAAATTTTGCTTATGTATTTACAAAGTAAAGGGATATCTACACAAAACGTGGCAGCTACAAAAGAGTGATATAAATCCATGGAACAATTTGAGCCTGGAAAAACCATCTCTTTTCGCTTACCCTCTGATACCCCTTTACATGTCAGTGAGTATTTAATAAGCAGGAAAAAGGAATTAGGCAGGAAATTCAGTAGTGAAATAGCTCCAATCTTTGTTAAGGCTGTTTCGCAAAAAGCCTTGGGGAATACAGATAGCGATCAAATCACCATTAGTCTGCCCGAAGGTTTGACAGCTGAACAAAAGGAATGGATGAACCACCCTAATACAAAAGCATTGATTGGTCAACTTCTATATCAGGTAGTGACCAAGCCTACTAAAGCCTTTGAATTTAATCAGCCTCTAGAAAATAAGCAAGAAGAAAGAACCGCATTTAAAGCAAATGCAGCCATTCAAAAATTTGCACAAAAAACATTCTTAGATTTTGACGACGACGACTAACCCCATCCTTTGATGGGGTTTTTCCTGTTATAGACAAAATCAGTCAAAATCAGAGAAAGGACATTGCTTATTGAAAGTCAAATACATATAGAGCACAAACAACTTGTATTCTACAATTATTTGGTTACTCAAATGGCTAGAATGTTAACCCTCCCCCAAAGTTGCAGCAAACGAATCTCTTTATAAAGACCATTTGTATTCTGTAAGCTATATATAGTCTATAAATTTTACAGGATTTAAGCTACAGATGGTCAATTTAAAGGAATAATCTCCCTCTGCTCCAAAACTGGCTATAACTTCCTCCTTAAATAAAAAATAATAAATCAAAAATGGCCATCTTATAATTCTTTTTTATTTTGTTATTCGTTACTAGTCTTGTATAATATTATTAGTAATGTGGTCCATTTGTATTTTATGTTCCACATATAGGCTATAATTTAGAGGCTACATCTACTCCATATATTAGCTGAATCTAGATAGGTAGTTTTCAAGTTCCAAAACAATGTATCTTATCTAACTTAAGAAAAGAAACTTAGAGGGCACATATACTCTATAATCCATAAATGGTCTATAAACTATTGCTATATATAGCCTACATAAACCCGTATCCATAACTAGACCGTTTTTTTAAACCATATTCATTCTACTATTTAACTGTTACTTCAAATACAACAGTTATCACTGTAGACCATTTGTGTTTTGTATTCTACATATAGACCATAATACGAGGCAATATCTACACTATCTATTCCTTGTTGCTAACTTAAGAAAAGAAACTTAGAGGGCACATATACTCTATAATCCATAAATGGTCTATAAATCATCACCATATATAACCTACATGAATCCGGAACTACAGCTAGATAATTTTATTAACCTTTTTCTTTCTATTATTTAACTACTACTGCAAATATAACAGTTATTTATGTAGACCATTTGTGTCTTGTATTCTACATATAGACTATAATATAGAGGCTATATTTCATTAAAAAAATTCTAGGCAAGAGTTTTCAATAAACGGTCTTAATTAGAAAAAAGATATTGAGCACATATACTCTATAATCCATAAATAATCTACATAAAATGAGTATATAACTAGAGGCATCTTATTATTCTTTCTGTTACTACTGGTATAACCGAATATATGTAGCCCATTTGTGTTTGGTGTTCAACATATAGTCCATTATTTAGTGGATTTTAATAGCAAAGTAAGACAAATAAAACAATTGGGGGTTCAAAAATGTCTAAAGAAACCTTTTGGAAAATTAGTGATTTTGTAGAAACGTTAAAAACTCATCTGAACAATCAAAATATACATATCAATACTGTGGACGGTTGGTTTAAACGGTTAGAAAAAGAACGCCTCCATTATATAAATCGTACTCTAGAAACCAATGAAAAGGTGTACGATGAATTAGATTTAAAAATTGCAATGTTTATAAAGAAGAGAAGGGAAGAGAAGTGGGCCTTATCAGCGATTTCAAATGATCTCTCAAACTTTTTTGAGTTAAGACCATTCCCTGTAAAAAAAGAGAAACCTGCTCCATATGTAGACAATATGGAGACTTTGAAAAAACAGATAACAGATGAAGTAAAGATAACTTTTGAAGAAATGGCTACCGCAAAAGTCGAAGAGTTGAAAAGCCAATATGAACAGTTACTAAACGGCTTGCCCAAACCACCATCTATAGCAGAAAGAAAGAACCAAAGCTTTCAAGCGATGGTGATCCAGAGAAAGATTGAAAGTTCTCTGGAAGAGGAGGCGAACCAGGCATGGTCCAACTTGCCTGAGGATCAACGCCTTAAGAGGGTGGGTTTTTTTAGAAAAGACATCGATTTGGAGAAAAAGGACCAGTTTGTCCGTACTTATATCAATGACCGTTTTGTGGAACGGTTGAAAAAAGAAATGGAACTTGATAAGTAAATCATGAAAGCACATTTAATATTTTAGCACCTAATAACCCTGGATTAGCTTTTGGCCGAACCAGGGTTTTGTTAATTTCGTAGTGTAGTGTCCAATATTCTCGAGCGTGAATATAAGACAACAAAGCCAAATGAAAAATGCGTTACAGACGTGACGCAGTTTTACCTATACGGTTAGAAGGTGTATTTATCACCCATTTTTGAATTATGCCTCTATAAGGCAATACACAGATAAAATTACAAGTAAATTGTAGAATCTATAAATACATAGATAAATGACTTAATCTTAGTGAACTAACGGGTGCGTTAGCTGAAGATCGAAGCTGTCTTTAAGGCAGCTTTTTCTTTATGGAACTATCGGGGCAGGATAGTTGCAGAAGAAACAGCTAGAAAGGAAGGGTTTTACTGTTTTTACTGGAACATATAAAAGTATATTAAATAAAAGAGGTTGATTTGAATGACTAAGATTTTATTAACTTCTAATGGATTTTTTACAGATTTAATTAAGCAACAATTTTTGCAACTAATTGATGGAGATTTGAGTAATCTAAAAGCAACAATAATTACTACAGCTTCTCATAAAAAACAAAATAATAGATTCGCAATGAAAGCAAAAGAAGACCTTTTAGGATATGGATTTAAGAAGGTTGATTTTATTGATATAGAATTCGACAAACCAGAACTACTTAAGAAATATAATGTAATCTATATCAATGGAGGGAATCCGTTTAATTTGCTGTATCATATGAAAAAAAGTGGAGCTGACTTAATAATAAAGGACATAGCAAAACAAAACACTGTCATTGTAGGTGTAAGTGCTGGAGCAATTATTCTTGGACCAAACATTGAAGTGGTAAATTTTTTTACACCTCAGATAAATACAGTAGATATGCAGGATTTAACAGCACTAGGATTAACTAATAAAGCTATCTTTCCTCATTATGATAGGGAAGATTTGTTTCCAAATAACTCTGGCAGGTCAATAGAAGATAGGTTGAAAGTGTTCGAAAATATAAATAAATGTTCTGTTGTTAGACTCAAGGATGACGAATATGTACTTATACAATAAAAATGTCTTATTAAACCTACCAGGTGCTTTACTACAATGCCAGGAGCTGATCAGCAGCTCTTTTTCTTATGGAACTAACGGGGCAGTTTAGTTGAATAAGAACTTTTGGATAACTATAGTAAATATATTAAGAATAAGTATCCAAAATTAGGGAGGATTTCTTATGATATATGATAATCTAAATAAAACAATAACCACTAAAAGGCTAGTACTAAGACTGTTTCAAAAATCTGATGCAGTAGCTGTTACTAAACTTTGTAATAATTATAATATTTATAAAAATACATTGTACCTACCTTATCCATACTCTATAGAGGATGCTTTATCATGGATTGAGCATCATCTTGATAATTTTAATGCTAATAAATCATATGAATTTGCTATAACAGATAAGGAAAGTGGAGAATTATATGGAGCTATAGCGCTATCTAACAACCAAAAGTTTAATAATGGTGAAATAGCCTATTGGATTGGTGAAAAATTTTGGGGAAATGGATATGCTACAGAGGCAGCGCAAGCTATATTACATTTTGCATTTGAAGAAAAGCAATACCATAAAGTATTTGCTCGTTACTTTAATTCAAATCCAGCTTCAGGAAGAGTGATGCAAAAATTAGGATTGAAAAAAGAAGGGATATTAATTGACCATGTGAGGAAAGAAAATCGATTTGAAGATCTGGTGTATTATGGAATTATTAATTCAGTAGGATTATAGATTATACTGCTTATTGTAATAGGTTTCGTTTTTGGGTGGAGATATGCTGAATTATTCGCCAAATAGTGGACTGACAGTGAGTTAGTGGGTTCAACAAAAATATCTGGCTGAACTTATTTTACTAAAAGGTGCGTTAGCGAAGGTTCATAACTGTCTTTAAGGCAGCTCTTTCTTTATGGAACTAAAGGGGCAGCATTCCTGTATTAACTAAAAAGTTTGTGAAGAAATCTACTTAAACTAACGGGTGCGTTAGCTTAAGATCGGAGCTGCCTTTAATGTGGCTTTTTTTATGCAGGGTTAAATGCAGGGTGACAAAAATGAAACAAAATATATGGGAGAAAGAATATAAAAATGTTGATAGTCTATGGGGATTCAATCCTAATAGTATCTTATCTCAATATGTTGAAATGCTTCCTGAAAACGGAGAGGTTTTAGATATAGGTATTGGAGAAGGCAGAAATGCCCTTTTTTTTGCTAAACAGGGATTTGCTGTTGAGGGTATTGATATTTCGGAAACAGCAGTAGAACGATGTTTGGAACTTTCAAAAGAGCACACCAAGATTTCATTTTTACCAGATGTTATCATAATGGACCTCCATGATGCGATGTGTTGGCTGCCTGTGATACTCCCCCTTAGCTTTCCTAGCTCTGGATGCACTTTTTTACAATTTATCAAATGAGAACAAGGCAGTTGATAGGCCTTTATTAGAGCTGGAACAGTTACTTGAAGAGATTGATTCAAATCGTAACAGATTATATGTAGAATATGATCCTACACAAACTATTAGTGCTCTATATCACAATGGGGAATTGTATTTAACCACTGCCTACGTTAAAGAGAGTTTAGGGGTAAATGCAAAACAAATTCGATCTGCCTGGTTGAAGAGAAATGTTACAGTCACTTTTAAAAACAAGGACTTGGATGTCGAATACACAACTATTAATAAAAGAGGTAGGGCTCATAAAGGAATTTTAATCAATAAGATATTATCAAAAAATTGGGATTTGATTTCAGCACAGAAAAGTTTTGAAATAAAAGAAGGGTTACATGAGGATACATAATTTGTATTCTTTTGTAACTCTTTAAACGTTGATAGATTTGTATTTATAAGGATATAAATACTAGAATACAGAAGTTACAAGTGATATTCCTTACATGTATAGATTTTTTTAGTATTGGTGCTTCTAACTATATTATAGTACCATGTCTTTTTTTTTCTTGTATTTTTGTAATTTTAGTTAAAACATAACAAATATAGAGTTTACATCAATGTTTTAAATGGAATCAAAGTAGTGAATTGCAGTCTGTTATTATGTAACTGCAAGTAATTTGCATTCCCATAATAAGGAGTTTTTCACATGACGATCAATCCGAATATAGTTGTTTTAGAAAATGCACGGAAAATGATTACAAGAAAAAATAAGAATTTGGTAGAAGATTATAAGTACACAAGAACATGGGCTTATAATTTAACAATACAACGATGGTAAACGCAATATCCATACTTATTGAAAAACCAAAAAAAGCTAGGAAATTGATAAGAAGTATCTTCACCACATATTATAAACCGATAAATTTTCTTATATTAACAATTAATTGAATAAATGGTAATATAGAGTCATTATTCTACTAATTAAATAATTAATTAATTTTAAAGGAGATAAATTAAAATGATTTACATCTTTTCTTTATTTATAATCTATATTACTAGTGGTTGTTTAAGTAAGTTATCTAAAATTCTTAGACAGCCTGCAGTTATAGGGAGTATGCTTGGTGGCTTACTTCTTGGATCACCGTTATGTAGTCTTATTCCTTATTTTCATCCCATTTTGTTTAGTTCAGGTTTCAAAGATTTTATTGAAATTATTAGTAACGTAGGGCTAAGTATATATATGTTTCTTATTGGGTATGAATTTAATTTAAAGGAAGTAAATAAACCAATGTTTTATAAATCAGGTATTATTGCGATTAATGGAATGCTAATTCCGTTAGCAAGTGGTTTTCTTATTGCATATCTAGTTTATAATTACATACCTGTAAAAACAGATGTTCACCTTTTTGCTTTGTATTTGGGAATAGCTATTTCACTAACTGCTTTTCCTTTATTGGCAATGTTTATTAAAGAACATCAACTAACTGATACACTTATTGGAAGAATTGCACTTTTGTCTGCAAGTATTGATGATGCTCTAGCGTGGTGTCTACTTACAATTCTTATTCAATTCATTAGTATGAAAGATATGGGAATTTCTTCGGGGATGATTTCAATTTTAGTAAATATCTCATTTGTATTCAGTTGTTTAATTGTATTACGTCTTACATTAAAATTAATATTCACAAAATTTCAATATAAGTCAGCTTATTTCTTATCTATTGTCTTAGTTCTGATATTTTTTTTAATTGGGCAGTCTTTAAATATACATCTTCTCTTTCTTGGTTTTGTTCTTGGGTTGTCTGTTCCCAGGGTCCTCATTAGTGAAGGTGTACTTTCAAAAACATTTTACTATCTCAATATGATTGTCTTACCTTTATTCTTTGCTAACATAGGTTTAAAAACAAATTTATCTATAATATTTCAAGGAAAATACTTATTACCATTATTAATCATTTTTCTTGTTGCTACGATATCTAAATACGGTGGATGCATGATAACTATGAGGTGTTTAGGTTTTAATTGGAGACAAGCATCTGCTATAGGAGCTTTATTAAATGCACGCGGAACAATGGGCCTAATTGTTGCAGATATGGGGTTAAAATACAGCATTGTTACGATGGAAATCTATTCAATAATAGTCATTATTTCTATAATTACATCTATTATGGCTATCCCTTTGTTTAACCTATCTTTTTCCCACTCACTGAAGAAAATAGGATTATCACGGGGGATGTTGTGAAAAATAAGTAAAGTTATAGACTTTAAATATTTGGCTCTGTTAAATAATTCTGTTGATATTCGAACGAAACGAACGTTTGCTCTGATGTAGGAAAAGGGTTGGTGTTACCGAATAGCATTAAAGGAGTTTATTAAAGAGAGTGAAAAACTTAGTCCCGCAGACCAATATTGTTTAAAAGAGTTTTTCGTGAAATCTCTTACTTCTTATTCCGCAAGTGAACCTGTATTCAATAAGGGGTTCTAGTGCAAAAAGTTTAACACACTTGCAAGTAATCTCTTAAACTTGGACATACTATTACTATCAATCTAAAAAGGGACGTGATTAGTATGGAAAAGCAGAATTTATTTAAGTGGAAATGATGGGGAACGAGGCTTATCTATTGCTCACACAACGATTATGTGTTGGGTTATCAATATGGACCAGAATTAGATAAGCGAGTGCGTCGCTATCTTAAGTAAACCAATGATTCTTAGCGAGTCGATGAGACATATGTAAAAGTAAAAGACCAATGGATATATCTTTATCGTGCCATTGATTCAAAAGGACATACAATTGATTTTTATTTAAGTAAAACAAGAGATCATCGGGCTGCAAGGCGTTTCTTCAAGAAAGCTTTGCGGTCTATTCATGTTTCAATACCCCATGTCATAACGGTTCATAAAAATCCATACCCTATAGCCATTAAAGAGTTAAAGGATGAGAAAAAGATGCCCGCAGGCATCCAAATAAGGCAGGTTAAATATCTTAATAACATCGTGGAACAATATCGCCATTTTTATTAAGAAACGTGTTCGTACCATGCTAGGATTCAAGTCCTTTCGAATGGCTAAAATTATCGTCTCCGAGATCGAAGTGGTGCACATGATTAAAAAGAAGCAGACTTACCAAAGGGTGAAGTCTGTCCAAAATAAAAAGAATTCATCCATTAATTCTTTGGGTTAGCATTAAAATCTAGTAATTTAAAGGAGGCTGCGACTGCCATTCGGATATTGCTGTTCGCCTCGGGAAGTATTCCGTCAAGATTGGAATGAAAACAATGGAGCGTCAGCGTTATCGCTGTAAAGATTGCCGTAAGACTTTCAGCGATGTCAGCAACACACCAATATATCTGACTCACCTTACTCATAAATGGTTGGATTTTGTTTAGTGTATGATTGAGGGCTATTCTTTACGCAAGGCATCAGAGATGATTAAAGTCCACTTCGTAACCTGTTTTATTGAAGACAAAAATTATTATAAGTCTTAAAACAAATAGATTTCGAACAGCTTACAGATATTGTTGTAAGGGACGAGACCTATTTCCTATACTCGGAAAAGGGCAAACGTAAAATAAATGGCCGTAAACCTCGCCAACGTGGTGGTGCTTCCAAAGATTGAGAAATTAGTAAGGGACAGGTTTGTGTCTCTATTGAAAGAGACCGCCAAAAGTCACTTATTCAAAGATTATTGGTCAAGAGCGTATTATTAAATCCCGTTAGGTAAAGCAATTGGTTCTAAATTATCGGTTTCTAATGTGCTTTGCATCGATGCGTGGAGAGCATTTAAGACCTATGCCATTTCAAATCAGATGTTAAAGAACGAGTAAGAGGTCTTTATCATATTTAGAATGTAAATAACCATCACAGTCGTCTCAAAGGCTGGATAGACGATTTTAATGGCGTGGCAACGAAATACCTAGACTGTTATTTGAGTTGGTTTCAATTCTTAGATGTGATTAAACACCGCAATGATAATACTACGTAAGCAAAATATTTGTTGAGAGTTGTTTATTCTCAAAAAATGACACTTACGATAAGCCTATACTATCCAATTAATAGGTGTTATAAGAATTATTTACTTGTTGGAATAATGGGGGGCAGGGTAGCATTCCTTTAGAGCGTTAAATATTAACCTTGATAAAAAAAAGAACCCCTCAGTTGAAGTGAACCCAAAAAGTTAGACACTTTATTTACTTAGGCAGCCTTGAGGGCATGAACCCGGTAATCTACCGGGCTCATGCCTTTTAATTTTACCTTGATTCGTTGATGATTGTAGTAATGGATATATTCTTCTAGTTCTTGATTGAAATGCTCCATGGTTTCAAATTCTTGAAGATAGAGTAATTCGGTTTTTAATAAGCCAAAGAAGTTTTCAATGACCGCATTATCGAGACAATTTCCTTTGCGGGACATGCTTTGTGTAATGTTATGTTTTTTCAAAGTATTGTTTCATTTGATAATGCCAGCCTTGATCTGAATGGAGAATGGGTGAATCTTTCGATTCCAAGCGATTAAAGGCTTTATCTAGCATTTTGGAAACGAGCGGATAAACAGGCCGAGATACGATATTATAGGCGATGATTTCTTCATTAAACAGGTCAAGAATGGCCGATAAGTATAGTTTCTCCCCAACTAGATGGAATTCCGTGACGTTTGTCACCCATTTTTCATTGGACTTTGCCGCCTTGAAATCACGTGCTAGAATGTTGGGCACAATCTTACCGATGTTCCCTTTGTACGAACGGTATTTCTTCATGCGAACCAATGACTTCAATCCTAGTTCATTCATCAATCGGAGAACTGTTTTATGATTGATGCGAGCACCTCGGTTACGTAATTCTAGGGTGATACGCCGATACCCATAACGCCCTTTATGCGTATGGAAAATCTCTTTGATAAGGGATTTAATTTCTGTGTATTTATCCTCACGCCCGAAGGCGTTTACCCAATAATAGTACGTACTCCGTGCCATTTTAGAAATGGATAGAAGCAGATTAAAATCAAATTGTTTCCTTAGTTCATGAACTACTTTCGCTTTTTCTTTCTTTGTAAGGCTTCCTTTTCTTGAACTAAGGCATTCAACTTTTTTAGATAGGCATTCTCTGCACGTAAGTATTCTAATTTGGCAAGAAGTGCTTCTTGAGAGCCATTAGCTAGCGATTTTTTCTTAGTTTCTTTTTTCATGGATAGACGCCTCTTTTTCTTTGGTTTAAGAGCGTCTATACCTCCTTCCTTAAACTGATTTGCCCAATTCAAAAGTGTAGAGCGGTCTCGTTGATCGACGCCCCATATTCGTTCATATATTTAAGTACCTCTAGTTTAAAGGGCAGAGTGTAATTTGTATAAGATGAAACAAGTCCTTCCATCCCATGTTTTAGATAGCGAGCGACCCATCTTTTCAGAGGGGATAAACCTACATTTCTTTCTTGAGCAATGGATTTATAGGATTTTTCCCCTTTTAAGTACTCTAAAACTGCATTTGATTTTTCGTCTATCGTATAATTAGTCAAAAAAAACTGCACCTCCAATTGTTAGAGGGTGTCTAACAATTGGGGTGCAGTTCAAGTATGACAAGAGTACACACAAACACAACACTAATCTTAAGGAGGAAGCTCTTCTATGAAGAATAAAATGCAACAAAAACAAAATCACCTCATTAAACGAATTTGATTTAGCTAAACGTTTTATCGGATCTCACCAAGCACATGATGCTTACAAGCTACATTTAGAACAACTACTAGAAGAGTATGACCTAGCTACAAAGCAACTCGAAAGAGTGGAACAAGAAGTCACTAACGTGCTTTAACAAATTCCTTTCGCAAAAAAACTGCTGGCTATTAAAGGGATCAGTGAAATCTCTTTAGCTGGAATTTTAGGGGAATCTGGAGATTTAAGTGGATTCGCCCACGTTAATTCTCTACTTCGTCATGCAGGGTTACATCTTTCCTAAGCGAGCTTAAATTTTACGCTTGTAACATATTTACATTTACAAAGATGTAAATTAGAAATATTTTTAAATTTTGCTTCTTGTAAAAGAAATATATGAAGCTGGTAAAGTTAATAACAAAATTAATCCCCAGATAATCAGTGTATTCATGTAATTTTCTCCAACTACATGAAATAAGATAATATCTTGAGTTGCTTCATATACGTAGTAAGGGGGTATAAGAATATTTAAGTTTCTAGCTAGTTCTGGCAATGTGGCAACACTGCTAAACCCACCTGAAACAAAGAAAAATGCAAATGACAGTATAATTGAAATTGGCAAAGTAATTCTGTTTGTCTTCACTAGCAACCCTAGGAAAATGCCAACAACTGAGCTTGAAATAATCACCATAATTATGAGGGAGATAAGCTCAACTGTATGGTTCTGTATACGTAAATCAAACATAAAGATATTAATTAAGAGTAAGATAAAGAATATTACCAGAGAAAGTAAACTAGCTGAGATTGATTTAGATATAATAAAATTCCATTTTGAAGTAGGGGATAAAAGGATTTCTTTTATTGTTTTTTCTTCCCACTCTTGAACTACAATAGATGATCCAAATACTACTCCCCCGAACATGAGAGAAAATATTAGTACACCTATTGCTATATATGTTTTACGGGGTACATCATGCTGAAATGTTGTATAGAATTTTGGAGAAACTAAATTATTTTTAATTTCTGTGTTCGTATATTTTTCCTGAAAGTTTCTTAAAACATGTTCAAGTCTTAGTCTTGTATTTTTTGACATATCTGTATTTATATTGTACTGATATGTGTTTATGGTAGGTGAATTACCTTGGGCAAACTTCTGATCAAAATCTCTAGGTATAGTAATTACCATGGTAAGTCTTCCTTTATGAGCTAGCTCATTAGCCTTATTCTTATTCATTGTAATAATAGAAAAGTAAGGTGAGATATTAGATTTAGAAGTCTTTATTTCATCTACCAATTCTTGTGAGTATTGTCCTTTTGACTCAACAACTAAGCCTATGGGCCACTTATCCCCATCTCCACTAAATAATATTACAGAAATAAATAATAAGATTAAGGGGGCCATACAAGCTGCAGTAAAGGTTACAGGGTCACGCCTAGTAAGCTTGAGATCTTTTCTTATTAGCCCTAATATTACATTTAATTTAATCATTTTTATCACTCCTTTAATAAACTTTTGGTCTTGGTGCTTGTTTAAGACCTTTACTTAGATACAAAGAAGCTAAAGATATTATTATTAAACTTGAACCAAGTACAATTATCAGATAGAGAAAAAAATTATCTAAAAATTCAGTGTTCATGATAAGGTGCCCAGCTTTGAACGCATAATAGGGTGGTAAGATTTTAGAAAAGTAATATACATATTGAGAAACTCCCCCCCAAGCCAAACCATCTAAGGGACTAAATCCACCTCCTATAATTAAAGAAACAACTGCGATAATTATATTAATCTGAATAGTTGGCAATATCCTTTTAGTGAGAGAGCCAATTAGGACACCTATACCCACACCTAAAAAGGCAGTAATCAACACTAATAATAGTATTAATAATAAGTTGCCTGTCGGTTTGAATCCTTGAACTAAGTAAATTATTAGATAAATAATTCCTCCACTAATAAAAGTGGGGACTAGTCCAGAAAGCATTTTACCAATTACGAGGTGAATTTTAGATACAGGAGATAAGAGTAATTCTTTAACAGTATCTTCTTCCCACTCTCTAGCAATAAGAACTCCTGTATTTACCATACCTCCATAGAGAAAGGCGAACACTAACAGGCTAGATGCCATATAAGTTAACATAGGTATATCCTTTGGTACCCATGATTTTTCCTTAACAGATATTTGGTTATTAAAATCAAGTTTGTTGTGGTTATAATAATTAATAATTTCATCTAATCTTAATTGGAAATTTTTAGTATAATCACTGTTTATATTATGAGTTTTCATAATAACTTTTGAATTCTTATCAAAATTCTCTGGTATTATTACCATCGACATTACTTCTCGGTTACTAAACAAACTCATAGACTCTTTGGTATTTGTAGAGACTATCTCCCAATAAGAGGCTTCTAAATCTCTTTTGTTATCAATTTTCTCACTAAATAATGCAATAAATTCTCTTGAATTAGCGTTTTGTGCATCGTCCACAATCGCTATAGGAACTGTTGCGCTTCCAGAAGTGATGATAGTAAAGAAAATATAAAACATTATTGGTAAAATAATAGATATACCTATATAAAAAGGTTCACGCAGCATTAGTCTAGTATCTTTTTTAATTATTGACCATATTACTCTCATCAGTCTCTCAACTTCCTTCCAGTGAAATGTAAAAAGACGTCATTTAAGCTAGGTTCTCTCATAGATATCTTTAAAATCTTGAGATTATTTTCGTTTATAACTGAAAAGATATTAGGAATAATATCCTCTTTTTTTTCATTAAAAAGAGTCAAAATATATTGCGGATTTTTATTTTCAACTTTCTTAACGGATTTAAATTGTTTGAAATACTCAGTCAAAGGATGTTGATGAGAAGATACTTCTAGTTCAATTATTCCTTCACCAACTTTATTTTTTAGTTGAGATGGAGTGTCCATCTCAACTAATTTACCGTGATCTATTATAGCAAGACGATCACACAGATATTCAGCTTCTTCCATAACATTAGTTGTTAAAAGTATTGTTTTTCCTTGCATCTTTAACTCTAATATTTGATTCCAAATAGCGTTTCTAGCTTGCACATCTACACCTAATGTCGGCTCATCCATGATGATGATTTTTGGATCCGTAAGCATTGCTCTAGCAAGTAAAAGCCTTCTTTTCATGCCTCCAGAATAATTTCCAGCTCTATCGTGTCGACGATCATAAAGTTGAACAATATCTAGAACTTCTTTTATTCTTTGTTCTTTAGCTTTATTTGAGACATTATAATAATCAGCATGAAATGCTAGGTTTTCATACCCTGTTAACTTCATATAAATAGCTGTTTCCTGAGGAACCATTCCAATAAGTTCCCTTGCTTTATTTGTATTTATGACACTATCAATACCATAGATATATGTGTTACCTTCAGTAGGTTGAGATAGTCCTGTTATACTATTAATTAATGTTGTTTTCCCTGATCCATTAGGACCTAACAAACCAAATATTTCACCTGCATTTATATCTAAGTTGATAGTATCAAGTGCTTTAAAATCACCAAATTTTTTTGTGATTCCTGCACATTCAATAGCTTTTCTTAACATAAATATGCTCCTTTCAATCCGAAGAGTTAATTAATTGTTCAATTAATTTTATTTCAAAAAAATTAATTTAGAACCTTACTAAGTTGTTGAATTGTATTTTGAATATATCTTTCCTCATCAATAATCACTTTATCAGCTTCTAGATAAAGTAAATGATGCATAAATGCTGCTGTAAGTGTATTTCTAACTGCTACTTCGACGTAATGAAAATCAATTTTGTATTTATTTGAGATGAAATAGCTTAGTCCTTCAGTTGCTTCTTTTATAAGGTTAATCAAACGTTTTCTAATTTGGGGATTCCTTTGAGCTTCACCTAAAAACATAGAAATAAAATAAGGCTTTTCTTTTAAAAAGGCAAAAACAGTTGTTAAGATATTTTGTAAAAATTCATCAATCGTAAGATCTTCAGTGGAAAATTTTATAATGTTATAAAGCTTGTGGTTTAATGTATGCTCTTCTATAATTCCCCAAAGCAAATCCTCCTTATTATCGAAGTAGTGATAAATCAAACCACTAGTAACACCAGCCTCTTGGGCTATATCTTTAATAGTACTACCAGAAAAACCCTTTCTTGAAAAGACTCGTAGCCCAGCCTCTATAAGCAAATCTTTTTTCTCTGTATGCTTAATTTTGTTCATTATGGTCCCTCCTAATTATTAATTGATTATTCAATTAATAATATAAAAAAAATCCCTTAAAGTCAATTTTTTCTAGTTTTTACAAAAACGCTTACATTAGAACTAAATGTCCAAAATATTTTTAGTAATATATCCCTACAACCATCTTTGTACATTCTACCAATAAACATAAAATGGTAAATAGGTAATATATATACATATTTTTCAAAAAAATGTTGAAATGTGTACTTTTTTGTTTATTATTGGTTACGTAGGAAAAATTAATCAATTAATTAATTTAATTTGCTTTTAAATCAGAAAACAAAGATGTGTGTCAAATTAATTAATGAAAGGTGAGCAATCATGGAACATTTAATATTAAATGCGATAAGTGGCCACGAAGATAGCAAACAAAAATTAATAGAAAGATTTAATCCATTAATCATTAATTATGCAAAAACTATGAATCATATGGAGTTAGAAGATGCCATCCAAGAGCTAAATATAGTTTTTTTACAAGCATTAGATAAGTTTGAAATTAGACGCTAGGGAAGGAGAGAGCTATTTATGTTAGATACTTGTACTGAGAGACAATTTGTAAAATATGTCATTATGAATTTAACAGGAAAAAAATCCCGTCTACAAAAATATTATTCCTATAAAGACTACTATGAACAAAAAACTTTGAATGACTGTAGGCATCAAGAAAGCAATGAAGAAAATATTCACAGTATTGCTGAAATAAATAACCTAAACTTTGAAGATTATATTGTTCTCAAAATCACTATGGAACAAATTATGAAAGATCTTAAACCTTTAGAATATCAAATCATCAAAAAAATATACTGGGAAGGTAAAAAGATTAAAGAGGTTTCTCAGGAAATGGATATAGCCAGAAGTAGTATTTTTCGTATAAAAAAACAAGCTTATAAAAAAATCAAAATTTTTTTTAAAGATTATGAGACCTTTAAATTAAGAAATGTCTTTTAATTATATGTACATAAAACCTTAGGAGGATGAAAAATGATTAAAAGAAGCATTCGAAATATTCAATCCGATATAGTGCGTGAGCCAGGAGCTAAACAAACAACTTTAAAGCGTTTAATTGACACTCCAGACGGAGCAGATCGCTTTGTAATGACATTATTCCATATTGAAGCTCAAGGATCCACCCCTCCGCATTACCATGATTGGGAACATGAAATTGTTGTATTAGAAGGTTCTTGTCAATTGGAATTACCAAAGGAGGAAAAAATTGTAACAATCGAGAAGGGTGATGTTGTATTTATTCCGAGAAATGAACCCCATGGATTTACCACAAATGAAGGACAAGAGTGCAAATTCATTGTAGCAGCTCCAACTGAGCGTCCACCTATTCATAACTATTTTTTAAGTGAACAACCTTATGAATACACATCTAATAAATAGGAGGAAGAATATTGAATAATACATTAGAAAAAGAGAAACTTAATCCTACTGAAATTCACAAGCTTATTACTGGATTTATATCATCCAAAGCTATATTTATGGGAATAGATTTTGGGTTATTCACATTATTGGATAATAATGCTCGAAGTATCGAGGCGATTGCTCATGATTTAAAATTACAACTTCGGCCAACTAGGATTCTTGTCCAATCATGTAAAGGTATTGGTTTACTACAAGAGAACGATGGATTAATTCAAAATACCCCTCTTGCCTCAGCATTTTTAGTTGAGGGAAAGCAAGGATACATGGGAAATTTAGCAAAACATCAAGAATCACACTACAACAATTTTGTTAAGTTAAATGATGCTTTAAAAAATAACTCTTCTATTACAGGAAGAGTTAAAAAAGATGGATATGCAAATGAGGGGGCAGGGGCTAATGAAGAACGTCAAGGAACACGTACTTTTATTAAAGCTATGCATGCCAGCTCAGTGGTTCAGGCTAAATCATTAGTAAATAATAGTAGTATAAAAGGGAGTCATCTTCTTGATATAGGGTGTGGATCAGCAGCATATTCCATTGAATATGCTAAGCAAAATCCTCATATAAAAATTACTGCAATTGATTATGAAGCTACTTGCGAAGTAGCTAAGGAATTTGTTAGAGAACAAGGACTTCAAAGTCAAATTGACTTCATTGAGGGTAATATTTTTAATATTAACTTACCAGAAGAGGTAGATACTGTTTTACTTTCTCATGTTCTAGATGGATATGGGCAAGATAAAGCATTCGAGATATTGAAAAAAATTCACGGATTATTGCCTAAGGGTGGAAAGTTAATTATGCATGCTCACCTTCCCGAAAGAGCAGAAACTACTTTTCCATATCTATTTAATTTAATTCTGTTAGCTAACACAGAAGAAGGAGAAGTTCATGGTGAACAAACGATCTTAAACTGGATAGAGCAACTTGGATTTGAAGATATCAAATTAAAAAAAGTATCACCTATCTCCTCAGTAATTGAAATGTATAAAAAGGGGGAAGAATTATGTTAGAAGAAAAACTAGAATTTAATTTAGTTATACTGAATGATTTTGGTCTTCCTCATATTGTTATACAGGCAGATGAGGAGACTAGAAGTCAAGAGATGGAGGTAGGATCAGCAAATGTCTGAAATTTATGATGTAATTGTTATTGGAGGAGGACCTGCCGGTTCTAGTATTTCAACACTGTTGTCTAATTGGGGGAGAAAAGTACTGTTACTTGAAAAAGAAAAGTTTCCTCGTGAACATATAGGAGAATCTCTTCTACCTGCCAATTGGAAAGTTTTTGATAAATTAGGAGTAAGTGAAAGAATAAGAAGTACATCTTTTGTTCCAAAGCCGGGAGGTACTTTTATTTGGGGAAAAGATAGAAATCCTTGGACAGTATACTTTGGTGAGGTAAATGGTTTACCCGCTGCACGACAGGTAAAAAGAGATATCTTTGATAAAATTTTATTAGATAATGCAAAGGAAAAAGGTGTAAAGGTTAAGGAACAATCAATAGTTAAGGAAGTTATTTTCGAGGACAATCGGGCCACCGGTGTTGTCTATGAAAATGGTAAACAAACTTGCGAAGCCAAAGCTAAATATGTGGTAGATGCAAGTGGTCAAGATAAACTCTTAGGAAAAAAACTTAAAAGCGTGGAATATAACCCAGATTTTAAAAATATTGCGGTATGGTCATATTGGGAAAACGGTAAACAACTAGAAGGACATGATAAAGGAAATGTAATTTATATTACCTTTGAACATGGATGGTTCTGGTATATACCTTTGGATTTCGATAATAATCTAATTAGTGTTGGGGCTATTGTAAGACCTGAAGGACGTAAGGAATTAAAAGAAAAAGGCTTTGAGAAATTTTATTTAGATGCTATAAAGTCATCTGACCAATTACCTCAACTACTAAAAGATGCCAAACAAGTAGCAGATGTTAAAGTTATTAAAGACTATTCTTATCGTAATAAACAATTGTTTGGTGAAGGTTGGCTTATGGTAGGAGATGCTGCATGTTTCGTAGATCCTATTCTTTCATCAGGTGTAATGTTAGCTACTTCTAATGGGATGATGGGAGCTTATGCTTTAAATATGATATTGGATGACCCTAATATAGAAAAAGACATCCTTAAACGATATGAAGATATGTATATACGTAACTATAATACATTTACTGAATTATGTAACAATATGTATGACACCCAAAAGAAGTCAAAGGAAGATTATTTTTCAGGTGCGCGAAACTTAGTACAGCCCAAACTTGCTCATGAAAAAGTGGATGAAACAGGAGATCGACAAGCTTTTATTAGTCTGATTTCTGGTCTTAATCAAAAAGATACTGAAAAAGTAATTAATAACTTTTTGGAAAAACGCAAAAAGATAGGCGATAATCGTACTACATTCAATGAAGAGACAATGTTTATGGTCTTTGATCATATAAACCAAAACTTAAGAAATCAAAAAAGTAAAAATGAGATAATTAATTCTGAAACACTAATTGAGCTGAATAGCAAGGTTGAAATTAAAAATGAATATTTTGTTCCTGTAGTGCCAAATGCAAATAAAATGAATCAACAACGAGTACTAAAAAATCAATTTGGAGACATCATTCAAATTTCTCCTTTGTTAGAACTTTTAGTAGATTCACTAAGAGTTGATAAACTAAATGTAAGCGAATTAAAGATGATACTATCAGAAAAACTTCAGAATGAAATAAAAGAAAAAGAATTAATTAAGTGGTTAAAACTTTGTCATAATTATGGATTAATCGAACTAAATAATCAAGTACTAGGTGTAACAAATGTCTGATATTATTGATTTAAGTTTACCTATTGATGATAAAGTTCCAGATCCAACTTTCATAAAAAAAAAGAGGTTAAACATAGTGAAGGCGGAGATCTAGTTTGGAAAAAAGTTTTTTTTCCAAAAAGATTGCCTCTTATAAACAAAATCCGTCGAATACCTGAATATCTTAAGCATAAAAAGCTACTAAAAAGAAGTAGCTTCCCAGACAACATGTTTCTAAGTAATGAATTTCTTTCTTTATCTGTACATTGTGGTACACATATTGATGCCCCTTTTCACTTCGGCCCTTATTGCGAAGGGGAAAGGGCACAATTTATACATGAATTACCGTTAGAGTGGTTTATATCTGACGGTGTAGTACTTGATTTAACTCATAAACTCCCAAATACACTGATAACAGAACAGGATATAAAAGATGCACTATTCCTTATTAATTATACATTAAAACCATTTGATATAGTGCTCATTAGAACGGATTTCGATCTGTATTGGCCTAAAAAAGATTATTTTGCTAAACATCCAGGAATGTCTAGGCAAGCGACTGAATGGCTAATTAGTCAAGGGATTAAAATTATAGGAATAGATACTAATGGTTTTGATCTTCCCTTTATGCAAATGACCAATAGTTACTTAACAAATAAGGACCCAGGTAACTTATGGCCTAGTCATATGTTAGGGAGGGAGAAACATTATTTGCATATTGAACGATTAGCAAATCTAAGAAATATTCCAGTACCCTACGGCTTTAAAGTTTCTTGTCTTCCAATTCTTATCAAAGACGTAGGAGCAAGTTGGATTAGAGCTGTGGCCATCATTTGAAGGGAAGTTGAATATGGTAATGGTCAACCCAATAGTAGAAGGTATCAACTTAAAAGGTCTCCTTGATTTGAATTATGGATTCGTAAGAAGTACGATATTAGACTTTGCGCTTAAGTTTAATATATTTGAAATTTTACAATCGACCCATAAAAATCAATTAGATATTATTTCACAAAAGACATGTGCTTCGAAGGAAAATATTGAAAAGTTATTAGAAGCCTTGGTTTATATAGGGGTCATATTTAAAGAAAATGATGTGTATTTAAATACTTTAAACACCTCAAAATATCTTTGTTTGTCAAGTGAACATTATATAGGAGAACACCTTAATTTAGTCTTTAAGCAATGGAGTAGCTGGGGTAATTTTGAGGCTGTTATGTTGAAGGACGAACGAGTTGACAATAGTTCTCTTTTATTAAATATGAAAAAAAAGAGATATTCCTTGTCTTTTCCGATTGTAGAAAAACTTTTAGCAGCAATTCCTTATGATTTTAACGAAGCAAAAATCCTTGATTACCATTCTGGTGAGGGTGAGTGGACATTTGCTCTTGTTAAAAATTACAATAAAGCTATTATTGATGCTTATGATTATGCTAATTACAAAAAAAAATTTGAAGCACGAATGAAAAAAAACTATGCAGGTTATAAGAGAAATGTTAAGTTCATTTCTACAATTGAGGATAGTTATAATTATATTATTCTAGCAGATTTCTTGCGTTTTTATAGTAAAGATTATCTAAAAATACTACTAGCTTCACTAAAAGGACTTCTAAAGAATGAAGGAAGAATAATAATTTACGATGTATTTCATAGTGATTCACCTTCAATTTCAAGTTTAATAGATTTAAGTATGTTAGTAAATACATGTGGGGGTAATGTACTCAGAAAAAATGACGCAATTTCTATTCTACAGGAGACAGGTTTTTATATTGAAGACATTTTTAATACAAAACCCTATCCAATAATTATTGCAAGGAGTGAAGAGTGTTGAAAAAAGTAGCCGTGACAGGAATGGGAGCAGTCAGTCCACTGGGAATAGGCGTAGAAAACTATTGGAATAACCTCAAGTTAGGTTACACGAAAGCCAAAAATTTAAACAATATCTCATCATCTGAATTATTCAAAAAAATCAATAAATTCAATGCAGATGTATCGATAGAGATTGAGGATTTTTCTCTAAATGATATAGAACGCATTCCTAGTGATATTAAGTCATTAGATCGGTATATTCAATTTGCTATTTTAGCCGCCGAATTAGCTAAAAAAGATAGTAGTTTAACAAATAGAAGTACAGATTTTAATTCAGAGCGTATCGGTGTATCATTGTCCACAGCAATTTGTGGTACAAAACATATGGAAGAGGTTTTTGTGAATGTTACGAATTATGGTACGGAAAGTATAGAACCTTCAAAAGGATCTCCTAATTTATACTTATCATCGATGTCTAATACTCCCTCCAAGATTATAGCTTCTATCATTGGGGCTGAAGGTCCATGTGTTACACTATCGACCGGTTGTATTGGAGGTATTGATGCAATTGGCTATGCATATGAACAAATCTTAAATGGTGATATGGACATTATGATAGCTGGCGCATCTGAAGCTCCTATTACGCCTATTTCATATGGGGCTTTTGATATTATAAACTGTCTCTCTACAAAGCATAATCACGATCCTTCTAAAGCTTCTAGACCCTATGATGAGAATCGAGATGGTTTCGTACTGTCTGAAGGAGCCGGAATTATTATTTTAGAGGATGAAGAACACGCTAAAAAACGTGGAGCAAAAATTTATGGATACATAACTGGATTCAGCAATACTAGTAATGCTCTTCATATGACAGACTTAGTCAGTGATGGGGTAGATTTAGCAAGGGCTATTGAAAATGCTTTAAATTATGCAAAATTAAAACCTTCTGATATTGATTATATAAATGGGCATGGAAGTTCTACTCCTCAAAATGATAGATGTGAGACAAGTGCAATAAAAAAAGTTTTTGGAGAACTAGCTTATACAATACCTGTTAGTTCCACGAAATCGATGACTGGACACCCTTTGTCTGCTGCTAGTGCATTAGAAATCATAGCTTCTTTAAAAAGTTTAGAAGAAAACATTTTGCATCCTACTATTAATTATACTTCAAGAGATAAGGAATGTGACTTAGACTATATCCCTAATAAATTCAGAAAAAAGGAACTAAAGAATGTTTTAAGTATTGCTAGTGGATTTTCAGGTTTACACTCAGCTATTATTTTGGAGAGTTTTTAGGGAGGTGGTTTGAAGTATGGACAAGATAGTTGTTACAGGTATAGGCACACTTAATCCAGCAGGAATTGGAGCAGAGAATACCTTTAAAAATGTATTAAAGAATACATCTTACGTAGATTTTATTACACGTTTTGATGCTTCAAAATACAAATCAAATGTAGCCGGTGAAATTAGAGATTTTATACCTACAGACTACATCTCTAAGAGACTGGTAAAAAAAACTGATCGTTTTACACAATTAGCTTTAGCAGCTGTACAAATGGCATTGGATGATGCTCAGATAAATACGGAAAATTTTGATGCTAATAGAATCTCTCTTATGGTTGGTAATGTTCTAGGAGGTTGGGAATTTGCTGAAAGGGAATTGAGAAATCTCTGGTCCAAAGGTGAAGAGTATGTCAGTCCTTATCAAGCTACAGCCTGGTTTCCAACTTCTGCTCAAGGATACATAGCTATAGCTCAAGGCATTAAAGGAAAAGCTAGAACATTTGTTGCAGATAGAGCTAGTAGTGCATATGCTGTAATGGATGCAGTACACACACTGAATAGGGACGAGGCAGATATTATATTAGTAGGAGGGACAGAAGCACCTCTATCTCCCTATGGATGGTTATGTTGTGAATCGAGTGGTTATTTATCATCCGATAGAAGTGATCCATCAAGAATTTATAAGCCTTTTTCCCATGAACACAATGGAATGGTTTTAGGGGAAGGGAGCACTTTCCTTGTTCTTGAAAAAATGAGTCATGCTCAAGGTAGACGTGCTAAAATTTATGGCGAAATAAGAGGATGGGGGGTTACAAATGATGCTTATTACCCGTACTATACTCAACGCCCTGATGGCCAAAAACTTGCAAAAGCAATGAAACAATCAATGAACCGAGCCGTTGTAACTCCTGAAGATATAGATTTACTATTTCTACATGGAACAGGAATTCCTTCGGAGGATGCAACTGAAATTTATGCATATAGAGAGGTATTTAAGGAGGATAATAAACCTGTTTTAAGTTGCCCTAAAGCTTCTTTTGGACACCTATTAGGAGCTGCTGCTGTAACTGATATTATGCTCACTTTATTATCCCTTCAAAAGAATTTAATCCCTCCGACCATTAACCTTGAAAAACCTGCTTATGGATTTGATGATTTAGATTTCGTCACAGAACAACCAAGTAGGCAAAATATTGACAATGCAATTGTTATCTCAAGGGGGATGGGTGGAAATAATGTAAGTTTTGTTGTAGGAGGGGATAGTTCTTGAATGAGATTGGGATAGATTTGGTAGACGTTGTAAGAATAAGGGATTTGTATGAACGATGGGGTATACGCCCCCTACAAATGATTTTCACAGATGAAGAACTGGATTTGACAAAATCTAGGACCCAAGATTTTAATTGGAATTCCCTCGCTGGTCGTTATGCATTAAAAGAAGCTGTAATTAAGGCATTACCAAGTAATGAAATTCTTAACTTAAAAGATATTGAAATTCTAAAAGGAAAAAGAAAAGAACCCATTATAAACCTTAAAGGAAAGGCAGCCCATTCTTTTCCAGATGTAAAATGGAAATGTAGCATTTCACATGATGGTAATTTAGCAATTGCAGTTGCTATGAATATAGGAGGATTTCTATGAAAGAAAAGATAAATGAGATTATGTTACAAATCGGTTTTGAAACTCTTGACTTAAATGAGCAATTTTCTCTAATCGATGACTTAGGAATTGATTCAACAGAATTAGTAGAATTAGCTTTTCATATTAAGAAAAAGTTTGATATTACTTTAACTTTAGAAGAATTGAAAACATTAAATACATTAAAAGATCTATATCAGGTAGTAGAAAGAGAAGCACTTCACAAGGAGGATTTTTATGCCAAGAATAAAAAATAGTATTTTAATACAAGAAAATATCGAGAAAGTTTTTAATATCACAAATGATATTAAAAATTGGAATCTGTTATTTAACGATTATCATGAAAGCAGGATTTTAAGCAGTGAAAAGGAAGGCAGATTCACAAAAATTGTATTCGAACTAAGCAATAGTGATAGTACCTGGAAGTCATACAGGTTATTGGATCATAAAGAATATACAGCTATAGCGCAACGTATTGAACCAATGTTTCCTTTTCTTTATATGCACTTAACTTGGAAGTATGAACGCCATCCAGAAGGTACTTTAATGACTTGGATACAAGATTTTGAACTCGATTCCAATTTTAAAGAACCTTTAGATAAAGTAGTACAACGAATGGATAGACATACCAAGGAAAATCAAGAGAAGATTAAGAATATTATTGAAGAAAATATAGGCTTACTTGTTAAATGATATGCATAAGAGCAAGATAATGAACTTTTTTATCCCTAGTTTCTTAGGTCTATGTGTACCCTATTTGTTTTATATTTTAATGCCCATAACTTTACAAATTGATAGCATATTACTTTCTTTTTTTCTAAAATTATCAAGTTTGGTGTGTGTTGTTTACGGAATATTTACTGTAATATCAAGCGCTAAAATAATTTATGGTCATTTAAATACACCATTATGGGACAGACCACCCGAAAAATTGGCCTTTTATGGACCATATAGATATTGTAGAAATCCAATGACCTTAGGATTTTCATTTATACTTTTAGGTGAAAGCCTGTTTTTTAAATCTGTTGGAATTTTTATTTGGGCCATAATATTTCTTTTGGTATCAATATATTTAATTGTAAAAATTGAAGAACCTAGCTTAAGAAACAAGTTTGGTAAGGATTATGACGAATATCTTTATAAAACCCCGAGGTGGTTCAAATTTAACTATATTATTTCCAGGGGAGAAACCTATGAAAAAGATGTTTAGTATTACACTTACATTTGTACTGAACTTTTTCTCTAAGTAATAAAGCCTAAAAAATATTATCGTATTCATGATTAATTTTTTACAGTACTGACGTATGTATATAATGTGCACTTTTTATACATCTTTTCCTTGTTGAGTGTGCGCTAAAACATTGGTCTTTCAAGGATGTATAAAAAGTTGCATATCCGATAAAAGGTACCCTCTTGGGAACCCTTACCCATGAACTGTACCCAAAAAGTTAGACACTTTATAATTAAACAACACAGTTGGCATGTGTACGGTATTTGACCGGGCTCATGCCTTTTGATTTTTCCTTGATTCGTGTGTGATCGTAATAGTATATGTATGTTTTAAGTTGTTTAAAATGTTCAATGTCCTAAAATTTTTGAAAATATAAGAGCTCTAACTTTAATAAGCCAAAGAAGTTTTCAATCACCGCATTATCTAAGCAGTTCCCTTGCGGGGCATGCTTTGGGTAATGGTATTTTTTTTAGCATTTTCTTAATACTTCTTCATTCGAACTAAACATTTTAATCCTAATTCTTTCATCAGACGGTGTACAGTCTTATGGTTTAACACAGACCTTGGCGTCGAAGTTCAAGTGTTCCCCATACCAAAAGGTAGATGAGGCAATTAAAAGCCTAATACGAGCTAACGAGAGTATTAATTTTAATAGCGTATCAAATGAATCAGGTATATCGAAAGCAACGCTTTACAATAATTTCGATATTCGTGAAAGGATTGAGGCATTAGGCATCAACAATCACAAGCACCTACACCAAAAAAAACAAGTGAAGCGAGAAATGAATGATAGCAACAAGGATGCCCTTATTGAATCACTTAAACGGAAGATTAAGAAATTAGAAGGTGATAACAAACAACTTAGGAACCGATTAAAAGTGGCTTATGCAGAGGTATATAAAAATTTTAAATTAATGTCGAGAACACGATACTCTACTTCCCTGCTTGTTCAATAAAAAGGCCATATTGAAGATAAATTTTAAATTTTAGACAACAAAATGAATTGCAAAGAAGCTATAGTATGATATACTCTTTTACTAAGTAAACACTTAATGAAAATGAGGTAAAGAATGAAACAAACAAATCGACAATTACAAGCAATGAAAACCAAAAATAACTTAATTGATGCAGCTTTAGTTGTATTTTCGAAAAAGGGGTTTACCGCGAGTACTACAAAAGATATTGCTAAAGAAGCTGGCGTTACAGATGGATTAATTTACCACTATTTTAAAACAAAAGAGGATTTACTATGGGCTGTGATCGATAGGCATACTCTGAATCATGAATTGAATAATTTGATAACTGAGGTGGGAACAAATGAGCCACTTGAAGAGATATTAATTCGTATACTCCATAAATTGTTTAGTTTATTGCATTCTAAGGGAAAGTTGATTGTCATGTTCTTTGGTGAATCTCAGCGAAATAGCGCTGTTGGTGATCGTTTATCAGAACTCATTCAACAAGGAGTAAATCTTTTTTACCAACTTCTATCTGAACGAATCGACACAGACGAACTTTACCTGAAAATAGCAATCAGAAACCTTTTAATTTCCCTGGTCATATACTTTTTGACTAATGATCGACATATTGATGATATTGATCAAAGGAAAAAGTATATTGAAACTTCCGTTTACCAGTTTCTTAAAATCTTTAGCTGAATTTTTTTACTCATTTCATTAAGTAAACACTCAATAGAATGTGTTGGGAGTGGTGTATATGATAACTGAAGTTGTAATTGTTGGTGCTGGGCCAGGTGGATGCATTTTGGGATACCTTTTGGCTCGAAGTGGTGTGAAGACAGTATTGTTGGAACGACATAATCGGCTGGATCGAGAATTCAGGGGTTATTTTTTTCAACCGTTAGTACTTAAGTTTTTGGACCAAATGGGATTATTAAACGATATTCTTCAGATTGAACATGAAAAAATTGATGCCTTCCATTTCGTCGATCATGAAAAAACTCTTTTTTCTATAAGATTTGATGATTTGTCGCATCCCTACAATTATGGTCTGATCATGTCTCAGCCATTATTGCTCAGATTTTTAATTGAGCAGGCTTCACAATATGATAACTTTACATACTTAAGTGGAGCGAAGGCAACCAAGTTGGTTAAAGAAGGAAATACCACTGTAGGAGTTAAAGTTATACAAAATAAAGAAGTGGAGACCATTCAAAGTCGATTGGTAGTCGGTGCTGATGGTCGCTATTCCACGATACGAAAGTTATCAGGCATTCAGTTGGAGAAGGAACAACATAAATTTGATTTTATCTGGTTTGACATGCCAGTGTTAAAGGGTAAGAAATACCCTCTTCAAATCCAGATTGAGGACGAAGGTATGTTGATCTATATTCCAAAAGGACCAGATGTAGTTCAGGTGGGTTGGGTAATTAGGAAAGGAACGTATTCTCAAATTAGGAACAAAGGAATTGAAGAATTTCAAAAACAGCTCATAACAGTAGATCCAGAGTTAAAAGAGGAATTACCCCAACATTTACTTGACTTTAAACAATGTTCTGTTCTTGATATTCAAGTAGCGACAGCAAACCAATGGGTACAGGACGGTTTGATGCTAATTGGAGATGCAGCACATATTGCATCTCCATTTTCCGGCCAGGGTAATAGTTTAGCTATTCAGGATGCCGTTGTAGCCCATGATGTAATTGCTAAGGCATTAACTCAAGTTCAAACTCCATTATCTATGAACTTATTAAAACAATACGAAGAGATAATGCGACCAGCTGTGTCACAGATACAAAAAATCCAAAGAATGCAATCAGAATTAATTGGAATAAAAAACCCATTACTTCTTCACTTAAAAAGAGCCATGGTACCACTGATGTCGAGAAATCCTATGTTTAATAAAATACGAAATAAACTTGCTCTAGGAACAAAACCACTTGATGTAGCTACTTTTCATTTTAAAAAGAAGTAGAAGCGTTTTGAAAGTCAAATATTTTATCTTTCGAAGTTCACTTTATGTTAAAACTAAATCTTAAAGGAACATGGCGTTTTTAGGATATTTTATTCATATGTAGCTGAGATAAATTATTTGCATTATTTAAGAAAAGGGCACGTTTGTTGAACATGAAGTAAAAGGGTGGACCATAATATAGATGACTAATATGTACCACCCTTTATTTTTTATGGATTTTTACATTTTAGGTCTTGATAACTTGAATTCAGTTATAAAATCTTCGTCTTCGAAGGGTTGCTCTGTTTGTGCAATAGCATAGGAGAAATAAACAAAGATGCCACCTCTTGATAATTGTAGCATTAATTGTTGAATAATCTTGGAGGTAGATAATGTTATTTATAACTCTTTATACTACTAAAGGTTTGTATGCATCTCTTTGAAGCTTGACTGAGGGCTGACTTTTTTATTGATATATTTTATTGGGTCCTTTTTATTCAATATTTTTTATATTGTATCTATCCAATCATTCACTTTTTCGTGCATGGTTTTGGTCGTGTCCACTACTACATGGATGAAAGGATCAGCTCCTTAGCCTACTCAATGGAATGCAGCATCAGCTTGGCAAAAACAGGTCTGGCATTCGTAATACAGAGATCTTCAAGGAACTTGTCCTCTGCTCGATCCAGAAAGACTTAAAAGGCTGCGGAAAAGAGAGACCGTTAAAGTCTTTAATAATGAAAATACGTTAGCTAGAATAAAACTCTACAAAATAAAAAGAAAGTTATTATTAGAGAAATGAAATATATACAAAACCACATGTATATACAGGTGAAAATCTTAAGATTAGTACATCTGCCTAAGTTCAGTATGCGATTGAGGTTGTAGCTGGAATCAACTTTAAGGATATTCCTTCCAAGGTTAATCATAATTTCTTTAGGAAGTATCGTTAATAGGTTTGTTTGATACTTTTCGGCTATCTCCATAGAAAGTTATCGATGCTGTTTATCCTGGAGTATTTAAACCCTGGCAATTTGATCATGTATCCATGAATTGTTGGAAAGATCCTATATATATTGAAGAAATGATGGAATGGTTTCTGTTTCAACAACTTGGGTTTTCCTCCTAAGTTGAAGCATTTATAAAAGTAAAAGTAAATGACTTCTTTGGGAAAATGATATACGGACGTTCGTGGTTTTACATCCACTTTTACGAACGTTTTTTATAGAATAAGACGAAATAATAAGAAGGAGTAAAAAAATGGATGTTCGAATGATTGCAGGCTAAAAATAACAAATTTAAGATAAAGGACAGCACTCGCTTCCCTTAGTATGTTTCTGAAGGTCAATCATTATCAATGGATAATGGGAATAAAAGAAGAACAAGATTTTGTTGTAGATATGTCAATAATAAGTATGATTTTAAAGCTATCGCAAGAATCATCCAAGAGAACATACAGGCTTTATAAAAGGTGCGAGATTCATGGAGCATTTAAGCTAATTTGGTCTTTGCCTACGATTGGTTTATAACATTGGAAAAATATAAAGATGATTATAAGCACAATTTCATGCTGGGCTTTGGAATACAATAAGTGATTATTCTGAAAAACGGGGGAAACAAGTCATCTGGATGACTTGTTCCCCCTTTTGATCTTCTATTTCTTTATAAAAAGAAGTAGCTAAGTAATACCCTAAATTTGATTTAACAATCTTTTGGTCATAAAAGCTGTATAAGACTTTATTCACTTTACCTAATAATTTTTAATTATTAAACCTAACTGGAAGTCTGTATAGACGTCTGCATAAACTAATTGCAAGGCATGGAAGATTCTTTATTAAATCTCGACCTTTTTTCATATCTTAAATCATTAAACCATTTTCGAAACGGATTTTTTAAGAGGACGACACTCAATTGGTGTCCAAAATTCATCAAAAATTTCTCTGAATGTGACGACTTTCTTCTATTATATATACTCTCCAAACACATCTGATTTCCACAAATGAATCGCATGGCGTTCTTTTTCAAATACCTTCTCCAAATAAATTTCTGTAGTGGATAGCTGCTCGTGGCCCAGACTCTTCATAATCTGATAGACATCCACTCCATTTAAGTGAGAAATGATGGCAAAAGAATGCCTGAAGGTATGAGGACCAATGGAAGAGGAACGAAACTTCAAAAAAGGCAATCCACTCTCTTTAATGGCTTTTGTGATGTATTGAGACAAATAAGAGGGAGAGTAGGCACGGCCGGTATTGGTCGTAAAGAGCGGGTTGTCTCCTGCTGCTGCCTCTATATCGTCTAGTCCTCTAGCTGAACGGAACATCCGAATACTATTTATTCCTTTTTCTTTCAGTGGGATTTGCCTTCTTTTATTTCCTTTACCTAGGACCTCTAAAAAATACGTGCTGGTAATGGAATCATACTGAAGATCCTTGACTCGGAGTCGTGTAAACTCTTCATTACGCATGCCGGTCATCGTTAGGATATGAATGATCGAAAAGACGATGGGGTGGTTGATTTCCCTAAAGTAATCAAGTAGCTGAATGACTTCCTTGGGTCCCAAATCACGGTTCGGCCGATCATCTTTACGAATATTGATCTTAAAGAAACCTTCATGAATGGGTTCTGTAATATAGCCTGATTCGAACAGGAATTTCAAAAAACGCTTAATGATGGTTGTCTTTCTGGATAATGCGGCAACGGAATACGCTCCATTTTTTAAGACATAGGGGCTTTTTTCTGATAACCATTCCTGATACCTTCGAATGTGCCGGGTAG
This sequence comes from Peribacillus sp. FSL R5-0717, assembly GCF_038002945.1. Lineage (NCBI taxonomy): Bacteria > Bacillati > Bacillota > Bacilli > Caryophanales > Bacillaceae > Peribacillus > Peribacillus sp. FSL R5-0717. The sequence continues at coordinate 28,695 of NZ_JBBOOF010000002.1, read as the reverse complement.
AGAGAGATTTAAAGAGGGAACCGTCCACAACTTTTTGCAAGTCTACATGGATTTCCGCCGAATAAGTGATTAATTGTTCAATAAATTGAAGAAGTTCTCGCTCATAGGCTTGGACGGTGCGGGTGGACTTTTCATGTTGCCGTTTTAAATGTTCTCGCCGATGAAGAAACCACTGGAGCATGTCTACATCGCTAAAATCGGAAAAAGGCTTATGTCCATTCTTTTCAGTCGTATCTAATCGTTCTTGTAACGTATGGATTGAAATGTCTGAAAGTCGCTTTTTCCATGTAGGGCTCTGAAGCTCTTTCGTTTTTCCGATCAGTTCATGCATACCTGTAACCCTCACTTTTATAATTCAACTATTAATAAGATAAAGTGTATATTAATTAAATACATTTTATTTAAAACTAATTATATTATAACAAATTCTAAGAGTTAATTAATTCAGGAAAACCTAAATAAATTCTCCATTTATTTAGGTCTTTCTTAATTAGTCTAAAATAAGATTCTAGAATTAGAATAATATTGTTTGAATCAAATATTACATCTATAATGTTTATATAATAAGATTTTGTAATTATACTTATTTAATTCAATATTATATATTATAATGGATATAGGAAATTAATAGTTAATCTCGAGGTAGAGACATATAACAATGAAAGATAAAAGGTGAAGAGACGAATAATGAATAAACTAAACCATAAAAAAAACACGCAGGCTGCATCTTATGAAATGGGGGAAACGGTTTATGTTCTCACAACATGTACGGAAGAAGAAGACCCAGAGAGTTTTTACTACTTTAAACAATTTGAAAAAAAAGAAGGCGTGATTTTGGAAGTGATCGAACACCCACGTCTCCAATATCGTGTGAAATTTGGCCAGGCGGAAGCAGTCTTGTATCATGAGGAATTGACGAATGAGAATCAACGGGATGTTCCAATAACAATAACGGATAAACAAGAAGGATGGGAGGGGGATAAAGTGGAATGGTATACACAAAAAGAAGTAGCTGACTTATTAGGCGTATCCAAGGCAACGGTCTACCATTATGGAAAGCAGAAGAAAATCATTAAAATTCTGGACCCACATCGATTACATAAAGAGGCACGTTATCAAAAAGCGGAAGTGGATCGATTAGTGGATGAAAAGCAATCTTTACCTACTGGCATGAGTCCTAATGAGGTTGCAAAGAGATTGGGATTATCTGTACAAAGTATTTATAAGTATATTCAAGATGGTTCCATAAAAGCTGAGGCTGTCCCTTATGGTGATGAGAGGACGATCTATGTCATATCAGAATCAGCATATGAGGAAGCCGCCGGAGTACTGAAACCCTCTGAATCCCAACGCCCAAAACGATTTGAGTATTATTATCCTAGTCGCGATATTGTCTTATTTCAGAAATTTCATTCAAGCAAGGTTCCTGAAGCACGTGTTATACGGAACAAGGACCATGAATGGGGTTTTTACTTAGCCAATATTCAAAAATGGTTGCCATTTGAAGAAGGGATAAGGGAGTATCAGTTAAAGCCGGTCTATCCCATTCATCAATCCACTTTTGAGTATAAAGGCTATGTAGAGCTAGAAATTCCGAAGGATACCGTGGTCCTCTATCCATTCCTGGACTACTTATATGAAACATGGGGAATGGAAAACATACGATTGAGGGAACAGGATTACACGATATTACTCTTCATTAGGGCAGGGGAAAGGCCATTAACGACAAAGAGTTTCATTGCAGAGGATATCCTGCCATTTTTAATAAAAGGAGACATCTACAATGAAGAGGGTCACCTTATTTTTCGAAGTTCCTATCGAAAAACTAGTTTAGAATTACCTATTGATCTATTAGAAAGTATGACAGAGTTAGCTGAAAAAGAAGGAATCAGTATGAGTAAGTGGGTCGAGCAAAAATTATCATCACTACTAAAGTGATTTTGATTGAGGAAAGGAGTTATTGGCTTCATTCAAATAACTATATATTATCGGAACTTGAGTTTTTTGAGTTAATTCCGCTGTAAAGCAAATCTCAGCATCAGGTAACGAGTAAGGCGCATTACGTCGACCCATTAACGAAGCAGCTACGCGTGGAAAATAAACCAGGGAATTGAAAGGCTGGCATTCGATAAAGTCGTCGGGGTAGCTGTTGTCGATTAGTGACATAAAAGCAGTATAGTGTTCTTATTAAGCTAATGGATGTTTTCGTTGAAAATCATACTAAAATTTAGCACCTTCTTCCAGGGGGGATATTGCCACATTGATACTGGAGAGGTTGAGGGCAAATGGCCTAAATCACTTATCAAGAGACTGCCAATCCCATTGATATAACTGAAAAAAATGGGGCTGAATGGGGTACTGGTGTCCTCTACAGGCTTCAAAACTGCTTGAGACCTGCGTGCCAGGTCCTGGTGGTGAAAGCTGTAATACATCTAAAGGAGACCGTTCGACTGAGACAAGCTCAATAAATGTTCCATCCTGGAATCTGTAAGGGGAGCAAAAGATAATAATTTTGAAAGACTTGTTTAATGACCTAGAATAAAAGAAGTAGCTTTTTTAAAGATATAAACTAATGAGCTGGTTCTATGCTGGCTTTTTTTTGATACGATAATACCATGAACTACAATTTATATGGTACAATTTAACTATTATAGATAGGGGGAATATCTGGTGAGATTAACAAATTTTAGTGTAACAAATTATAAGGTTTTTAAAAAAACCTTTACTATTGATTTCTCAAAAGACTCAATTGCTATTTTAACTGGAAGAAATAATACAGGTAAATCAACTATATTAGAAGCTATCAATTGTTTTTTTCAAAAAGAATCTAAAGGAAAAACTATCCCTAACGATTGTTTCTCTACACGTAATACGAAAATAGTTCTGAAAGCGGTATTTGAGTCTGAAGAAGATAAAATTACTATCGTGAAGAAATACAAAGAGGAGTCTGCTCCTAGTTTTTATGATGAAAATGATGTTGAAGTTAAAGGAAGTCACGAACTGAAAGATAAACTAGATGAGATTTTAAACAATAAACCTTTTTACATAACCCCATCTATGTTACCTGATGATATTAACGATTTAATTCAAAACATATATTCTGAGATAATCAAAAATGATTTACAAAAGCTTGAGGGTTTTAGCGGAGATCCTGAAGAAGAAAAAGAAATGCACCAATTAGCACAGGAGTATTCTCAAATCAGAAAGTCTTACCCTGAGTTTTTAAGGAAGCTTAAATTAAGTACGGATAAACTCCTTGAACAAGTAAGCAGTGATGTTTCTGATAATTTGCGCACTCTATTTTCTAACGAACATTTATCCTTAAACGTAGTAGGTGGAGAAAGTAATGGCTTTTCTTCAGCTGACATACTGAAGTCGACAAATTCAAGTGTTAATATTGACAGTCAAAAGCAACCTGGAATGCCACTAGCAAATCAAGGTACTGGCTTACAACGAATGAGTCTTATTTACCTCATTCAAAACATGATTCAAAATAAACTTATGGGTGAAAGTGATAATAAGTTATTGCTGATTGATGAGCCAGAAGCTTTCTTGCACCCAGAAGCAGTTCGAGCACTTAGTCGCTCCCTATATAAAATTGGCGAAAAAATGCCACTCATGATTTCAACTCACTCACCAATACTAATAGATTTATCTGAGAACCATACGTCTATTCAAGTTTTCCGTGTTGGTGAAAAAGAAGCAATCCAATTATATAAATCTGAAAAAGAAAAGTTTGATGTTGATGATATTAGAAATATGAAAATACTAAACTATGTAGACTCTTATGTGAATGAATTTTTCTTTGCAGATAGAATTGTAATTGTTGAAGGGGATACTGAGTATATTGCTTTTAAGCACCTCGCTAAATTAAGGAACGAGAACGTACACATAATTCGAGCTAGAGGTAAAGCTACAATTTGTACCTTGATGAAAATTCTTAATCAGTTTAACTCAAATTATGATGTTTTACATGATGTGGACAATCATACAAAGCACTCCTCCAAAACATTAAAAGCTCAACGAACGAATTGTATAAATATACTTAAACAAAAAGGAAACAATAGTGGCATAAGAGTTTATTGTTCAATATCAAACTTCGAGAATGCTATTCGTATTGGAGACGTATCAAACGATAAAAAGACACAAACAATTTATGAAATTCTACATGAAACTTCAAATTCTGTGTATGACGAAGCAAGAAGATTAATAGAGAACTTATTTGAACAAATAATAAAACGTGATAGCGAAAAACCTTTAGATGTAGGATTTCGTAGGATAAACATTGAAAAGGAATATGAGGATTTATTTGCTGGATTGATAGAGCAAAAAACTTCTGAAGAAATGGAAGAGAAGAAGAAAAAAGAAGAGGAAGAGAAAGTAGTTTCTAATCAATAAGTTTATATGATGGGCTGGCTTACCGCTGGCTCAATAGATACTACTAGGTAAAAGGAAGTGACACAGTTGGCTCGTTCCCAACTCGATATTAAACAAATATATGAATATGAGTCCGTTGTTTTTGTTGAAAGAGTAATCATAAAAAATGGCTGGAAATATAGAGACCAAGAAAAAGATAACGATATAGATGGTGAAATAGAAGTTTTCTCAAATGAAGGGGAAACAACAGCAAAGATTATTAAGATTCAACTAAAAGCAACTAAAGAATTAAAATACAGTGAGGAGTCAATCATTTTTGATTGTCCAATAAAATTTCTAAATTTTTGTGATGTTTGTGACATACCAGTTGTCTTAGTTGTATACGGTGTTGATGAGGAGAGAGCTTTCTGGATATGGACTCAAAAATATATCTTTAAAGCTTTGGATAGTGAGGGGGCCGAATGGAGAAATAACACATCTACCGTAAGAATAAAAATTCCGATTACAAATGAAGTGAAACAGAGTGAGGACTTTTATAATGCCCTTGAGAACATTTCTAATGAGGGGGTAAATGAAATGCAACAATGGAGGAAAAGAGAAACAAGTGAATATTACTTTACGATTTTAGAGGAAAAGGATAACTCCACTCTAAATAAAAGGAGAATTAGCGCAAAGGTTTATATTGAGCGTTCATTCGCTACCTCAAAGGACTCCATGGAGGAGCTCATTAAGAAAATAAATCAAAAAGTTAAAAATAATAATTATTCTAAACGTATTTTAACTGAAAGAAACGAGAGCGGTGAACCAGATTATGTGTGGCTATATTTATATGATGATTTAATCCAATATGAATCCGGGCTCTCATTTTGTAGAGTAGAGTGGATAAATAATAAAGAAACGAATGAGCCAATTCTATTAAGAAAATTTGACCAAATAATTGAAGATCATAATATTAGAATAAAGTGGGAAAGTAATTATAGACCATTACAAGATTATCTTCTACTCAACTCTATCTCGAAAAAAGAGTATTTAGAAAGTATAAGAGAAATTCTTTATTTTGCAAAGAATGAGCTAGGTAGTTTAGCAGAGCTTTTTAATAAAGAAAATAAAAGCGAATTTTATAAGCATATTAGCTTTAAAAGAAGTGAGTACACAAAAAATTTCTTGGCTATGAGTGACATACTTCCTCCATATGAATGTAGAGAGCTTAACAAAATTTTATATGAAGCATTAACTGATTTAGATAATTTAGCTATTTCGATAGAACAGAAACAAGGAAATGAAAATTATTTAAATTCCCTATACGTTAAGAAATTCCCAAAACAACTAGCCATTTTAGAATACGAAATAGAAAAGGTAATTTAAAAAAATTATTTGCTGACTCAAAAGTATGTTGCTCAGACGCTCTCAGAGGAACTGCAACGGTTAAATATAAATCCTCATTTGATTCGAAAAAAGGTGTTCGTGCAACGGATAATGCAGATGGCGATTTAATGAAATAATCAAAATAACTGGTACAGTTAATACAAAGAAAAAAGGCACATATTACGTAACGTACTCAGTAGCAGATAAATCAAATAATCGAACAACTGTTAAACGAAAAGTTATTGTGAAGTAACAAACGGAAGTGTATAGATCAACTGTTTTAAGCCTCTTCTTCTATACACCCTTCACACATTGTTATGCGCTCTCAAACTAAAAAGGTGAAGACTAGAAATCTTCTCCTTTTTAATCCTTTTCACGATAATTGGTTCTTCTCTCACCCAGCTTTTTAGCAGCCTTTTTAGCCTTCTCCTGTTCAGGGTTTGTATAGAGGGCAGCCGTTGTGGTTGACGTATGACCCAGTTGAGTCATCAGCAAATGAATATCTCCTGATTGCTCCATTAAGTTCGTCCCATATGTATGCCTCAGTTTGTGTGGCGACATCGATTTATTGGACTTAAATGCCTTCGTATATTTCTTTACTAGAGCCTCGATGGCGCGGTTGGAAAGAGGAGTGGCTCCATCATTCACCCTGGTCAAGAATACATAGGCAGTATCATCGTTTGATCCCCTATAACGTTCCGTTCGCACAGCTAGGTAATCTTTTATGTCCTGCATGGACGGAGGAGAAACTGCGACTACATCCTTTTTTCCACCCTTACGTAAAACATGTATTTGTTTTTCCTCGAAATCCAAGTCTCGTAGCCTTAAATTGGATAACTCATTCACCCGGATGCCACTTCCTAAGAAGAGGGATAAGATCGCAAAATCACGTTCCTTGTCCCTTTTAAAATATATGAGTTTTCTGGACTTTTCAGGTAGCTCCTTTTCATAGTCATGCTTCACGAATTCGAGAAATCTAGCATCCTCATCATTGTGGAAAATCTTTGTTGATATTCTGGAAGCACGCGCCCCCAATGTTTCTTTCACTTTATTCACTTCAATTTTCAACATAACATTTCGATAGAAGTAAGGTTCGCCATCATCATTTTCTGTCTGTGTCGTTAAATATTTGAAAAGGGAACGTAATGCTGAAATTTTCCGATTGACGGATACCTTTTCGGCTTTTTTTGTTTCCTTCTTATTGATCGGGATATTTCTCCGTTCCAAAAATTTGATAAAGGATTGGGCTTCAATCAACTTCAACTTTTCCAGCACTGACAGGGGGATATCCTTAATATTCTCCTGCTCAGCAATGCCTTCGGCTATCAGCCACTCCAAAAATAATTTATAATCAAGAACGTAATTCAAGAGGGTGGAAGGAGACCGAATATCCAATTTATTGTCAACGTATTCAACGATATAGAAAGGCATGGACTTAACCAGTTGTTCCAATTTCTGCTCATGGACTTGATGTTGTCTGGTATTGGCCATTGTTTTACTCCTTTTTTAACTTTAATTTATGCGTAAAATTCAATTTTTACGAATAGTTGTTTACATAATTATATTATGTTCAAGTTACTAACTTACGTAAAAGCCCATGCACGGAAGGGTAGGACTGAAATAATTAACTTTTCACAGGAACTTTTACATACTCATACTTTTCTGGATTTTGAAGTTTATGATTTTCGATAGCAGATTCAGCAGCATCTTTCGTTTCAAAGATTTTATCTACCTTGATTGTTTCTTTGTTTGTATGGAGATCATAAACACGGATTTTGTAATTCATCATAAAACCCCCTTTATTAAAATTTAAGGATTTGTTTTGTATAGTCAGTGAAATCCTCAAGATGGTTCGTAACAATTTGCTGCAAAATATCTAGATTAACTGTCTGGTAATCATGAACGGCTATGTTTCTGAAACCCACCATGGCCTTTAATCGTTTGACAGTATTTTCGTCAATAATTAAAGCCCCATGAAGCATATCAAAAGCATCTCTGCTGGTTTGAGGCAATCCTAATTTCTGTTCAGCTACAATATGCATAGCCAAGTCAATTGACGCTTCGCAGGCCCTTTGTATATTGAGTATGATGGAGTCTTGTTTTGTATAGTCCTTTAGGTTTTCTGGATTGTTTTCGTATACAACCTTAACCCGGTTCATGCAACGTTCTATAACACTGATTTTGTTCAATATCACATCATTCTTCATAGATGGTCCCACTTTCTCCTATTTTTTTTAAGATATTTTCGCGTTCCTCGTTCAATTTAGCGTACATGCTTAGTGCAGTCATTTGGAGGTTTTTAAGAAGAGTGTCGTTCGCTGAATATATAATTGTACCGGTAGTATATATCTGGGTTTTAAATACCGTGGATGCTGTACGGATATTGACCAAATCCACCTCAATTTTTAAAATATCTGCCAATTCCTGTGCCAGCTGAAAAACTTCATATGTAGTAAGCGATTGATTCTCACTGTAGAAAGCAATATCGATATCACTGTCTTTATGTGTAGAGTTTTTGGCATAAGAACCAAAGATAATAATGAAAACAGGATCTATTTTTTTTATGAGAGTATCTTGAATGGTTTGAAACATCTCTGTATACATAAGACACGCTCCCTAAATTATTATATGAAGATTATACCAAACATTCATTCTCATGTCCATTTTTTCGTAAAACAGAGATTTTACGCAAAGATAAAATATTTACCTCCCACTCCATTAAAATTATCTAGGTGTACTCACCCTTACAAACCTCCTAGGGCCGATACGTTGTTTCAAAATCAAAAAAGGAAACCGACAGTCCCCTTTGCAAGTTAATTATTTTGTTCGCTAATCCAATCATTTAACATCATCTGCAATAATTCCTGGTTAGTGAATCCATATTCAGCTTGTGAATTATAAGAGTAGTCACCATTGGCTAAAAAACTACTTATTGATAAGAAGTCCTTTAACGTTTTTGCAACAGATGATTTAAAAGTAATGAGTTCAGAGCAAGCGTTTAGCATTTTTCAAATAGCCAAAGCCGGATTCAGCGCTGTATCCTACTTTGGCTATTTCTACTATTTTTCGAAAATTGCATTTGATAGAAGACGGAACAAGTAATCCGGGTGGTCGCGGAATCCTGCTTCTAAACCAATAAGAGTTACATCTTTATTCTGTTCTTTTACGATTATGGCTTGCCCTTGGCGGTTATATTATTTTTCCAGTGACCAGCTACGAAGAAATTAACTGAATCTGCAAGGGTCGCGACGACTTTATCATTATTCGTACCCGTGAACAATAATCTTCTATCTGGAGGAAATCCAATTAATCACTCGTCTAAATTTGGACCCACTGGATTCATTCACTTGAACTCTTGATAGCTTCTTGTGTGCTCTAGTATAAAAACTTCAACCTCCTGTAAATTTTTAAACGTTTCTATTGGTTTACAATATGAATTATCGTCCAATTCATCTACAAAGTATGCTGCAGCGGATTCAGAATCTATCCCATAATCTTCTAAAATGATTCCCATTTCTTTGGCTCTTCTAAACAATTTTGTTCTTTTAGGATCAGGGGTATAGACTGTTACATCAGCATAAACAAGTGGAATACCAGCAACCTTTGCAAATAGCACACGATGGTTCCCATCTTCAATTCGAAATTGGTCTTTATATTCCTTGAGGGTAATTGTATTGCCTCCTAGCCCCCGTCCATTCATCCCTTTACGTTGCTCTGCAGTACTTTTCATATATTTAAAAAAGTAATCAGGATTCTCTAGAAACTTCTTACAACGCTGAGATTGATTAGACCTTTCAAAAGCTTCTATAACTGAGCACTCTGAGTATTTAGAGTGATATGTGCTAAAGATTTGTTGAGGGTTAACCAATTTTTGTACCTCAATTTTTGTACAACAGAATGATTCAAGTTTTGTCCAATCATTCATTTTTTTCAGTAGATTATCAGGTGGATTCCTCCTGTCAATTCCTAACTTTTCATAAAACATGGCCACGTCGTTTGTTTCCATAGGACTAAACAACTCCTTAGATAAAATAAAGACCCGTTTCCTAATTCAATATATTTATACTGAGCTTGCTGCTTCTATAAATGTTTAACTAACAATTACAGTTTCCGTATTACTTACACCATTAAACTCTGTACTGAGATTAAATTCATTATTAAAAAACCGGGCAGCATTAGCCGTCCGGCCCATTCTGTATTCCATTATTGTTTGCGAGGTTCAAAGGTTTTACAAGCCGTTTCCTCAACATTGTCAGCATCATTGTTATCAAGGCCCACGACATAAATGGAGTCGGCAACACATTGATTCCCCTCGGCCCAGTACGTACAATTCTCTACGTTACACAAAACTTCGAGTTTCATAAAATGTCTCCTCCTCTTTATTGTTTAGTAACATATCCCCGTTTTTGGATATGGATAAACTCACATAAGCTTCTTCCTTCTTATATGGATCTACCCAAATGTCTGTAAAACCAGATCCCACTCGCCTTCTTTGCTGACCATAAGAGCATATAGAATGGAATTCGCCATGCCTTCCGCTGCTTCTGGAGGCAATTATAAGGCTGACGAAGCAGCCATACCTACTTAAACTAACGCACCCGTTAGTTCATTAAGAAACCCTGTATTGAAACAAAGAAAAGAAATAATGAGACAACTACGCACCCCACAAATCCTCCTTTTCTATCTTTTTGAAGTTCAGCTAATCCTCTCACCAACATAATTGCCCCCGAGATCAACATTAAATACGGCATAAACTCAAAGTTTTCAGTAATTAGCAGATAAGCTGATAAAGCAAGAACAATTATTGCTAAGCTAATTCTAACTATTTTCAAGAATGTATTTCCCCCTAAAAAATTAAGTTCTGTACGATTTTTTATTTAATCATACCATTTAACACCTTTTCATTTGTGTGGAAAATGGAAAGTCCTATTTCACTAACCTGCCTCTTCATATTAGCTCAACCAACAGGACTTCAATCCCACCTGGAACAGTCCCCCTTTAGCTTAGAAGGATAAAATAATGTTGACGTTGAATATACATTAAATAATCAATTACTGTTTTAAATCAACAAAATTAGAGGAGTTATTCTAATGAATAATATTTTTGAGGTCTTGTTTACAGAAGAAATTTTAAAACGTATCGACAACTTAAGCGCAAATTCAAAACCATTATGGGGAAAAATGGATGTCGCACAAATGTTAGCTCATTGCTCATCCTTCCAATACATTGCTATGGGCTATTCTATGCCTCCAAGAGGTTGGTTAGGGCTATTAGTAGGTCGGTTTGCAAAAACCATGTTTTATAATGACAAGCCTCTACCACATAATATGTCTACTATTCCAACCATTTTAATAACCGATAAAAAAGATTTTGAAATAGAAAGAGAAAGATTGAAAGAAAAAATTACAACCTTCCAAAAGAATGGACCGGAGGCTTGTACAAGTCACCCACATCCTTTTTTCGGAAAACTTTCTTCCGAGCAATGGGGACATGGAATTTATAAGCATCTTGACCATCATTTAAAACAGTTTGGGGTTTAGTTACGGGAATTTAATTTGGACATAAATCCTTAGATTAACGATCCGGTAAAATTGGATTGGATAATAAGGTTTCAGCTTCAACCATTAATAAATTGACTGGTTTTCTTATTGAACTAATCTGTCCCGATAGTTGCATAAAGAAAGAGCTGCCATAAAGACAGCTCCGATCTTCAGCTAACGCACCCGGTAGTTCTATATGGGGTAGCGTCAGGAAAATACAGATTTACAACGTTAAGGAAATTTCGATATTAAAAAGCCCAATTTCTCAGCATTAAAATTGAGAAATTGGGCTTTTTAGTTATTCAATTAAAGCGTCCTTTTATTGAATAACTAATATGTTTGAGAGGTCATTTAATCACCTTCAAACACACATATATTAATAAAATATTCAGCTACATCACTATCTTTAATTTAGCAAGCTGTTATTAAAAAGCTCAGGTTCTACATTACAGACAAAAGGGTAACCAGTGCTAAAATAGCTGGAAGTCCTTGTTTCACAATAATTGATTTATTGGATGTAAAGCCTCCGAAAATGGCTGCCACCACAACACAAATTACGAAAAACAACTGAATCATATAGCCAATTGAATTGAGTCCAAGTATGAGTCCCCAAATGAGACCAGCTGCTAAAAATCCATTATATAGACCTTGATTTGCAAACATGACGGCTACGTTCCGATCTCCTTCTAAATGCTTCGGTAAATTGAAGGATCGTTTTGCCAATTTTGAATCAATAAAAAACATTTCAAGTATCATAATAAATAAATGTTCTAATGCTACGATCCCAACTAAAACCGCCGCAAGTTTTTCCACACACCAATCTCCCCTTTAATATCAATTTGTATTATTTCCATTGTACAATTCTATCGACAGGGAGACGGTATGAATCATATCCTTCATCTGCTGCTTTTCCAATGGACAGAAGCATGACCGGTACATAGCGCTCTTTTTCCAATCCGAAGGCTTCAGCGATATTTTCTTTATCATAGCCCCCAATTGGATTTGTGTCATAGCCGTGTGCGCGTGCTGTCAGCATAAGCTGCATGGAGACGAGGCCAGCATCAACCAGAATGGTTTCCCGATTTACTTGCGCCGGAAGCTGTTCAAAATGTGCCGTCAAAGCCACAATTTGCCTGTCTTTTACCTCCTGTGGCATGTACCCTAGGTCAACGGCTTTTGAATAAATTTCTTCTAAATAGTCTGCGTTGTTCATATCTGCAAATACTGCGATTACGGCAGATGAAGTGGTGACTTGTGACTGATTAAATTTAGCAAGCTCCGCAAGTTTTTCTTTGTGTTCTGGGCTTTCAATGACAAGAAAGCGCCATGGCTGTGCGTTGACTGAAGATGGTGCTGTAGTTGATTCCTCTAATATTTCAGTCATCTCTTCTTTGCTGATTTTGACTGTTGGATCATAGTTGCGAATGGATCGGCGTCCTTTCATAATTTTCATAAAATCGTTTGTTTTTAATGCAGTTATCATGTGTAAACACTCCTCTATACTTTAATATTTTCTATATTATTCTGCATCTGCAACAGCACATTCTTAAGCACAAGGCGTTCTTCTGCGCTGACATTTACGAGCATTTCCTTTATGAAACGCTCCTTTTCTTTTTTGGAAGACTCGATTCGCTCTCGCCCTTGCTCGGTTAAGCGAACAAGTATAATACGGTTGTCCTCAGACTTCCTTCTTCTTGATATCATTCCTTTGGCTTCAAGCTGTTTGACGTGTCTTGTAACGGCTGCGCCATCGATATTCATCTTTTTTTGAAGGTCGCTTTGACTGATTTCATCAACGTGATAGAGCAAAGCAAGTAATTCCAAGCGAGATTGGCTGATACCGGTGCATGCTTCAAACTTCGTGCTAATCACTTTGTTTACGGATTGCAGTTGATATAAAATCTCGGCTTCTTGTGAACAGCATGTTGTCAAAATCCATCCCTTCTTTCTTGTCGAATGAATATTTGACATATCAATTATTGACATATCAAATATTGATATGTCAATAATATACAATCAAGTTTCTTTTTTTGCAAGTGTTTTTTCTTAATTAGTTTTTATTTTGTTCCATCTACTTTTTATTAATTCGCGATTTTCAAAGGTATTAGATATAACTAGTCGATGTCGATACGGGAGAACCCCCTATGAGTTGAAGTGGAACGAACTAAATCCTAAACAACTCAATGAAAAACAAAAAGTGACGCTGTATAAATTTTTAAAAATTAACTTAAGATTTTTGCATTAGAACTCTCTAACTTTGCAAAGGGTACCCGTCAAATGCTTTTATATCAAGTGGTGCAATTAAAAAGTTACTAGCTTTGGCCGCGAAAGATGTAAAATGGTTACTTGTATTATGACTAGCTACTGCCGCAGCATCTTGCCAAACTTCAACCATCGTAAATGTATGTTCCTTTTCTGTATCCTTATATAAATTATAAGAAATATTTCCACTTTCTTCTCTTGAAGCATTAATTAGTGTCCCTAGCTCATCTAAAAAACTTTGTTGCTTTGTTGGGTCTATATGAAATACAGCATGAATAATAATCATCGTTTTTTTCCTCTTCTTTCAATACTTTTTTGATAAATAAAATGTAAAACAACAATGAAAAACCGGAATACATCGATACTTGCATTGCAGTTTACATTTCCTTTTCAAATTACTGCACTGTGCAATGAACACAAGAGTGATTCTGTTGTCACTTGTTTTTTGTCTTAAATTCATCCGGTTTGCTTCGAGTTATTTTAAATGCCGCGTATTGTAGCATTGTCAATATTTCTCTCTTTTTGAAGTGCTTCATTCACTTGATAAAGAACGTAAACGTTTAAGGCGACTGACTAACACACCTGTATACCCTTCAAAATTAGAACTGGTTTCTTTATTGAGAAAATGTAATTTATATAAAATAATTGCTTCCTTAGAGCATAAGTTTGTCAATCATTCCCCCCTTTTTTAAAGTTTTAAATTACTTGACTCATCAATAATTGATACATCAAGTAATTTAACTCAATTGGATTTAAAATGCAAGCATTTTATATTTCTCCTTTTAGGGGTGGTGTTACACCACAATCAGCCTAACGAAATTAAATACTTAAAAATGGGGTAGCGTCAGGAAAATGCGGATATACAACGTTAAGGGGTACCACCGACAATTTTAAATCAAAAAATCGATTTCCTGTACAATAAGAAAAAGGCTGCCGAAGCAACCCCTGTTACTAACGCACCCGTTAGTTCATTAAATTATTTCATTGATCTTGCAACTTCCAACATTGTATTCCTTGATACCCGTGAGCTGTCCATTTCTACATAAGTTCCTTCTTGTATCCAACTAAGTAAACCACCAGTAATAAGTTCTCCCTCTTTATCTAACTCACCACTATTACCCCATTCTACAAAAAAGCCTTTATGACCGTTTATATCTACCTGCTCTGCATTATTGTTCATTTCTTTATTAGAAGATTCCTTACTTTGCTCAATACCAATTAGCAAATATTTATCGTCGCTATCCATATAGTGCAATCTAAAATTAGTTATTTTGTCTTTTTCATCCCAGGGGTATGTTTTTATTTCCAACGTCCAATCATTAGGAATATTTTGGGGAACAACTACTTTAAAATCAACTTTCCTCTTGATTTCAGAAAGAGTTATACTGTCGTGATTATATTTGATTTCTTTAGCTTGAACTATTAGTGGAATGTTTTGAATTAAAATAAATACAACTAATAAACGTATAAAAAGTAATTTCAATTTACTACCTCTTCCTTATTGGTTTTTACATAGGTAGTTTTACCAATTTGATGTTTCTTATTAAACTAATCTGCCCCGATAGTTGCATAAGAAAAGGAGCTGCTGATCAGCTCTTGGTAAAGCACCCATTAATTTAATAAAATAAACTTACGAACTAATTTGTAATAAACATAATAAATTGAATAAGCAAATAAATAACTAACACCAGTCCAAATGATATTCCATTCATTCCTGTATACTATTTTCTCTAGACATACTAGTATGTACTCTCCAAAAGTTGTTACTAAAGTAAAAACTAAAAATGTAATAAGAATAGGCATTTTTTTATAGTGAATAACACAAATAAATAAACAACCAAGTATAGGATAAAGACCTAAATCATACGGAATTCCAGTTAAAGATGATTCTTGAAACACTATATCCATCTTCCAAAAGTAGTTAAAACCAATTTCATTTACTAAAATACTTGTTGCTACACCAATTGGATAAAAAATTATAAATAGCTTTGTCTGATTTTCAACCAAATAAGCACCTAAAAGCCAATGGAAAATAAACCCAACGATAATGTGAAAAAGCATATTTAACCTTCCTTTCTTTAGAATCACATTACATATCTATTCTGCCCCGATAGTTCCATAACAAAAAGAGCTGCCAAAGCAACCCTCTTATTGAAGTAAGGCACCTGTTAGGATATTATTGCCTGTCATCGAGCTCTTCCATATCACTCATTATTTTTTTGTTCTTACTAAAATGAATAGCTATATATAAAAGTAAACCAAACCCCCCACCAATTAGTACCTTAAAACCTGAACCAACAGCTGCCCATTCCAAGGCGTAGAAAATTATCACACCGAGAAGAACATATGAAAAAACTGTGTTAATCAATGTCATTCAGCCTTCTTCCTTAATTGACGTACTATATAAATTCTATTTCAAATGCATTATTCCTTGTTGAACTAACCTGCCCCTTTAGTTCCATAAGAAAAAGCGATCCTTCTTAATGAAGAATCGTACGCAGTATTTAGGAACTCTTTTTCTTTAAACTCCAGTAAATGACAAGAACTAATAGAATAATAAGTGGAATAACAATAAAAAATGAGAATGTCCAACCTCGAATAAACCATGACAAAAAAAAAGTAACTATTCCGGACAAAATAGTTACACAATGAAAATGGACAATTATTAAGTTTTTTGAACGAAACGCCCCTAAAATATATGTTAACAATACAAATGAGGTTCATTTATTGTTACTGTAGTCCAAACAACCAGGTATAAACAATTACGCAAATCACCTAAGGGTACGTTGAGAACTTAAGTGATTGTAAATTAACCTTTTTATGAGATAGGTGGAAACCAAATTATCACTAGAATCTTGAAAAGAGTGCGGTGAATCCCACAATTCTTTAAATGTACTAAATATTAAATTCTTAGAATTAGTTTCAGAGCCAGTGGTTTAAAAACAATATTCTTAAGCATGCCTTTATGATTTGAATAGATATTAGAAAAATAAACCCTATCTTTGTTTAATATGTGATTAACAATTTCCTGTTTATTCTCCATTTCTTTTTCCTCATTCCCTGTATAACACATACAGGTATAAGTACCTTATTTATTAAAAAACGAGACCTGTTTATGAAAATTTTGGGCGGGTAATACAAAAAGAATTTATGTAACACAGTACGGGTACAATATGCTTGTTGAACTAAAACCTGCCCCATAGTTGCATAAAGAAAAAGCTGCCTTTAAGACAGCTCTGGTCTACAGCTAACGTACCTTAGTACAATCAGTTTCCATAGGTTCTCTATAAAGTTTAACGATGAAACAATCTTTGCAACTATCTTTAATCCCAGTACAGGTCAATGATAATTCTTTAGTACCGTGAAATTCTCTAAAACTAATTTCTTGATTAACATTTCTGTCCTGCTTTGAACAATAGGTAACTACCCGTTTTAAATATCCCACTAGCCACCAAACCCTTTTCATTACCCCATTTTTTCCTCTGTAAACATTTACTACCCCATTATTCTTAAATTAAAACTTTATTTCAACTATCATTTCATCACGTAAATAAGCTGATAATTAACGTTCTACAGGAGTGCTAACCTGCCCCGATAGTTGCATAAAGAAAAAGCTCTTCCTTAAAGACAGCTCCAATCTTCAGCTAATGCACCCGTTAGTTTAAGAACACTCTTTCACAATCTTAACAATAGATAAAAAAAGCCGTCCTAAAAGACAGCTATTCAAATATATTAGTTTGAAATAGTTGGTACGAGTTTTGAAAATTTGCGATAACAGAAAATAGTTAATGTTAATGGCACTAAACTCCATAGATAAAAATATGTTCCATACTGGTTCCATCTTGCGGTTGTTGTAATCCCGTCAGCGATTTTTAACCCCATAAAATTCAACTGCAAATTCCCCTGTATTTGACTGTTTGATAATCCGTAACCTTGCCCTACCATCGCAATAAATAATAAGCCGAAGCACCCTGCAAGCCCTAAAAACAACCATCCTACTTTGTTTTTGTTCAAGTTACCCCTCCTAACTTTTAGTGAATTTCTTTTTATCAAGTTAAATGAAACAATAAGCTAGGAGTTATCTTTTATTAATTTCTGTTTGCATTTTAATTCATTTGTTAATCGGAAAAACTCTTTCTTATTACGGTTTTTCAATGAGTCATCGATTTGTTTTTCAATTTGGGCTTTCCTGTAATCTTCAAGGGCTCTTTTTAGTACCATTTCAGCGATCACTTCAGGTTCCAGTAGCGTTTCAGGCAATTGCTTTTCCATATGAGACCAACTCCCTAACCTTTTTTTTATTATACTGAGTACCTTGAAGATTATTAATATTTATTAAGTGCTTGTCTTGTTCCTTTTTCTTAATTATCCCACCGGTGGCGTTTAACTTTAAGGGAATCTTATCTAACTTTTAAAAGGAATAAACGCAAGATCTGCTGGGCGTTGCTGACGATCAGGAAACCTACATTGAATATGGGTTTGTTTGGAGGTGTAGGACTTTCCTAAATTTTCACACCTATAATGACCGAAGATTCGTGAAGGAAACTCTGATAAGGCACTTCTGGAATTCCATCCCGCTTATCAAAAGTAATCCTCAAAATTCAATAAAATAGCCTTCATGGCTTGGCTGGAGTTCCCCTTTTCTTTAATTCTTTTTAAAAAGTCCATGAACAAAATCACCAGTAAATCCTCGACCCTCAACTCTTCATCCATCAAGTATGGGGAAATGTCATGCAGGAACACCTCACCCCGATAAATCTCTGACTCTTTTATTCGAAGGGTGATCTCTGCTCGTTTTTCTTCTGAGGTCACCTCGATTTCTTCTTCCCTTTGCTCGAAAGAGAAAAGGTTGGTCGTCACCTGCTTTAATACCCTCTTTTCAATCATCGGTCGCTCCAGGAATTTTTTCTTGGAAGAAATTAAAAAAGGACAAAGCTGTTCATATTTGGCCCCCTTTTTCACTTGTTCCAGAAAATCGAAATATAAGAGGGCAATAAGGTGATACAAACTTAGGTTTTGCGGAGCCTCTTCAAACAAATCCTTCATGTCTTCGACGAATACCTCCCCCCTTAAAAATTCATAATAGGGTACCTCGATTTGCAGATATCGATATTTTGGCAAGAAGTAATCAAAAAAACTCTTTTTTTCCTTTGTCCCATAAAACAGCTTGTTCGATAAAAGGTTAAATTGACTATAGGATTTCTTCAATGGAACCCCCTCTTTCTAACCAGGCAACGGTATGATGGATCATGCAAAAGGCAACCCTCCGATCGGATAGGTCCTTCAAGATGGCTACTTCATGCAATCCTCCCCTTTCGCCGTATTCCGTTTCCAGCAAGTAGGTATGCATATATTCCTTCGTGTCCGTATAGTCCATTGAATAATTCACATCCTTCCATCTAGTCAAACCGAACCTTAGCAATAAGGTATTGCAGGCCGTTTGCGTCAAGGGTTTTCCCGTTTTTTGCTTATATATCGGATTTAACGTTTTGCAAAGCGTCCGGAGCTTGACCTTCATGACATAATCGACAGGGAACTTAATGTCATGCTGCTTGTCTTTCCTGACTTTCCTCACCGACGTTATTTGGTACGAAGAACCTTCGGAAGATGTTTTTTGAATAGCTTTTGGTTTTGGATCCTTTTTCTTCATTTCCTCGAAAAAAGGGTTCAATGATGTCATCCCTTCCCTCCTCTCTCCTCTCATTCTGTAAAAATGGGATCATACCTTAGGGTCACTTTGCCAGTTTTCCACTTTACTAACAATATAGTGGGGAATAGGTCACTTTAGAACCGGGGAATGTATGAGCTTCCTTTACCATGGGGATACTATTTAGCAAGAATATTAAATTGCGAGGGATATATATGATGAAAAAGAACAAAAAGGCTACGGAGATAAAGAAGCAGTTTGCGAAACTAATGGAACAAGCGGGTAAAAAGGCTGGAGGAAAAATTGTAAAGGTAAAGATAAAGTAAGAAGAAAGCGAAGGAATAACATTCTGACTTTTATTACGAGCGTAGAATATTTGCTCAGCAAATTGTTCCTTCTACCCGAATGCGCTACTGTAAGTTTTAGAGGTTGCATCAAGCAACCGTCAAGCAGGCTCGATGCCTGCTCTAAGTCAAGAAAAAACGGATGTTTTTTTTTCTCCATGCGTGAACGCACCAGCTGACGATCTAGCCGGTGTGCCTCCTTTTAATGGTTTTTTCCTTCAGTGCTTTTTCTCAAGGTACTCAGTCACTAAAGGGGGACATGCCCCCCTCTGCTTGTCCAATTCCTTTTTCAAAAATACCCCTTTTCTTTTAAGCTAACATATTTACCCGTATGGGAAACAATCAAATGGTCTAAAATCTCAATCCCTATAATTTTCCCTGCTTCCGCCAATCTCTTTGTGACTTCAATATCCTCCATACTCGGAGTTGGGTCACCCGATGGGTGGAAAAGGACATGTTTCTCCTTGGTAAGTTCGGTTATACCTAACTTATCCATTTTTTGATTGTATTTAAAATAAAGTTTGATCAAATTGATATTTAAAAATCTTGGTAAACGAAAAGAAAGAGCGTGTTTTGAGATTGATCAAAACACGCTCTGAATATATTCAGTTGAATGATTCTTTTATAAAATTGTTTGATCATTTTCTTTCCATACTTCTTAATGAACTAACGCACCCGTTAGTTCATTAAGAAAGCCTGTATGGAAGCAAAGAAAACAAATAAAGAGATAGCAATATTAATATACCCCCAAAATCCTTTTCTGTCTTTTTGAATTTCGGCTAATCCTGTCACCAATATTAGTGCCCCAAGGAAAAACATATAATAAGGCATTAACTCCAAGGTTTGAGTTATTAGACTATAACCTGATAGAACAATAACCACTATTGTTAAGATAATTCTAACCATTTTCAAGAATATATTTCCCCCTAAAAATTAAGTTCTGTACAATTTCTTTTTCAATCATACCATTTGACACCTTTTCATTTGTGTGAAAGATGGAAATTCCTTCTTTCACTAACCTGCCCCGATAGTTGCATAAAAAAAAAGCTGCCTTAAAGGCAGCTCCGATCTTCAGCTAACGCACCCTTTAGTTTAAGTACAAACCTTCACAATCTTGCAACCTGCCACGTTAGCTTAACAAGGAAAACAAACTACAATACAAATACCATAGAAGCCATAACTAAAAATGGAAATAAAACAATTAGCAATATTGATACTCCTGTCTTCCAATTATTTTTTATTTGAAGTAATTCCTTCTTAGCCTTTTCCTTATTTTTAAGCGACCATATAATAATTCCGACCCAATAAATTGCTAAAAATATATAACTTGAAGTATCCATAAAATCACCTCTTATAACAATTTTCCGTAATCACTGTTTAACAATCATTCTTTCACAAATCTGTCCCGTTTGTTCAATAAGAAAAAGCTGCCTTAAAGACAGCTCCAACCTTCAGCTAACACACCCATTAAGATTAAGTTATTTAATTATGTATTTTATGGCCCTACAATTTATTTGTAATTTTATCTGTTAATTGCCTTATTGATGCTGCAATAAATATTCCGAGATTGGAAAATCAAATTACCTTGGCTTTTTATCTAGAATAAATGCAATAGTTGCCACTAAAATCACTAGAAAGATACCTATACAGGCAGTAACTATGCCTTCTATTTTGTCTTTTGCATAAAAACAAATATATGTATTAAAAGAGACAAAAATTAAAAAAATTAATAACTTTGTAACTAAGTTAATTGTATTTATTGCTCTCACAGTAAATCACATTCCTTAATGGTGAATTAACGATATCAAATTAAAATAATTTGAACCTTTAAGAAAATAATAACAATAAAGAGTAATTATTGATAAGTGTAAAATAATCCATTTCCTTGATGAACTAACCTGCCCTTTAGTGCCATAAGAAAAAGCTGCCTTAAAGACAGCTCCAATCTCCAGCTAACGCACCCGTTAATTTAAGTGTATCTCTTCACAATTCCAATCGTCGTTATTTATTTATGTTTCCATTTTTATATTAAAAGCGCCATAATCCTCTTTTTCAATTATGTCCTTTTTTTTTCACTATAAAAAACACAAGAAAAGACAGTCAGTATAAAAAGAATATAACAAGTAATCATCTTTGCCAATTTTGGTATGAAGTCTAGAATATCCGTAAGAGAGAATACTATTAAACATACCAATGGTATGAAGGTAATTAACCATATATACATTTTATTTCTAATAGTCTTAACCATTAGGATTATTAAAACTGCACAAATCACTATATTAGACAATAAAATCACCTATTCACTTTCTTTTTTTACTTTTTTGTATGAAAACACAATAGTAAAAAAGCTGCCTTAAAGACAGCTCCGATCTTCAGCTAACGCACCATTTAGCTGAACAAGAATTATCATTGATACTCATTTAATTTTTGAACAGAAACGTAATTAGTTTTAGAGCTGTTGAACAAAACAACTTCATTATTTGATAACCACTTTAGTTCCCCTAAGTGTCGTCTGAAAAGTAATTCATCTGGCTTCTCAGATGCCACCAGTTTTTTTGCTATTTCTTGTCCGTTTTTATCCTTGACTATCAAATATATTTCACATAGAAATAGACTGTGCTTTATAATAACTCCAGCTTTATAGTTTCGATTTGGGCTACTCTTTGGTTTCTTCCAAACATAATTAGTTTTGTAACCAGCTTCTTTCACACAATTATAAGCATCATCGAATGGAGTGCTTTCCCAGTTATTCAATTTAACCACTTTATCAATACCTTGCTTTAATTTATCTAATATTACTTCTTTTTTCTCTTGGTCATCTAGTTTGAAAAATTCAACTACATCATAAAGAATTTCCACATCGCAAAAACCATCTATAATAGTTAAATTCGGCTTTGGATTCTCCTTTACACAGAAGATATTGATTTGTTTAATTTTAGTTGTATGAAACTTTGAGAAACATCTTTCGTAAAGAGATGTTATACATCTAGATTGAAAAGACAAGTTTTTATCTACTTCTGCAATTCCTTCATCATCAACCGAATATAAGAGAAAATGTTTTAACATCATTATATTTCATCACCTATTGATAGTTTCTAGACAAAGTATTGTTATTCCTTCTTCCACTAACCTGCCCCGTTAGTTCCATAAAAAGGCTGACTTAAAGACAATGCCTATTTTCAGCTAACGCACCTGTCAGTTAAAAGTGACTCTCTTTTACTTAACATTCATCAGGCTTTTCATCAAGTACCCAAGAGATATCAGCACCGAATTCCAACTGAACGACAGGATTAGGGAAGCCTTCTGGCACAAACTCTAGATCGTAAGAAAAACCTATTGTGAAGTTCTTTATACGAACTGTATTAGTATCATTCCAGGTAGACATTGTACACAATTCCCCTTCTAACACTCTTCCAACTAAATGATAAATACCTATGTATGCTCGTATTCCGCATTCATTTGCAGGATAATCAGAGAGATGTCCTGGTTGAGCAGGATTAATTTCTAGTCTACTGAAAACATTTGCTACGTAAGGATCTAAATACTTACAAGCTTCCACAAAGTTGTTGCAGTAAATACAACTACATATCTCTATACCTTTGTTATAAAACTCTCGGGTCTTATCAATATCAACTTCTAATAACCAATTCTCTATTTTAATCTGTTGCAGCATTTCGACACCCACTTCAATGAAATATTCTGATACCCCTTTATTCGGTTAACATTTTAAAATTCCTTGTAGAACTATCCTGCCCCGTTAGTACCATAAGAAAAAGGCTGTCGCAGCAACCTCCCTAATGAAGTAAAGCACCTGTTAGTTCATTACTGTTTTTTCCATAACCCACCTGAACAGGGAGTAAAGCCGCACGTTTCATAAAAGTTTTTATGTTTGGGATCATGCGTTAAGGTAACAATTTCTAAACCATACCGTTCAGACTCTCTTAATAATTCTCTTACTAATTCCACACCAATTCCTTTTTTTTGATAATCAGGATGAACAATTATGTCTTCCATATAACCATGTTCTAATCCCATACCAGCAACATAACCAAATGCAATAAGTTTATTATTTTCGTTTCTTACTCCAGCCCAAAAGTTACATCGTTTGAATAAGGTTGGAAAATCTCTGTCGCGTCTTCCCCAACCAATCAGTTCCCTTAATTCCGGTACTTCATGATTAGATATTGGTATGTTTATTATGATCTTATAGTACATTTAATTCCCCTTTCACCATCTACAATAGAATTCAATATTATGCAGACTTATTCCTTGTAGAACTAATCTGCTCCGTTAGTTCCATAAGAAAAAGCTGCCTTAAAGACAGCTCCGATCTTCAGCTAACGCACCCGTTAGTTCATTAAGGAATTATTCAATATTCAACTATATTTAGCCATTGACCATCAGGACCAATGGTTATGTGAGGGATTTTATTTGATTCAAATATGTTGTAAATATCAATGTTTTTCTTGTTTAGTATATTTAAATGTTGAGATACATCAGTCTCTGAAAACACTAACAAATCCATTGTTGTAGACCGTAAGTAAAATTTATATATATGTTGTTTCTTTCTATCCTGACAATATCCTAAAAACCCTATTGTTCTTGGAAAAATGCGTGTTAGAGGGAACGGAAATTTATTAATTATAATAAAATCATTTGAAAGTTCGTTAAATAATTCTTCTTCCCATTCAGGAATAACGGCATAGATATAACAGTCTTGCTTATAAATGCCATTGATTATACCAACAAACTCCTGTTCATCTATTTCTTCGTCAAGCAATATTTCCCTTACCTTCGGAACACTTTTCAACCAAATCACCCCTTTGTCTAGATTATACAATTTGATTTGGGTGTTTTCCTTCTTCAACTAAACTGCCCCGTTAGTTCATTTTGTTCCATGGACGTGACTTTTAGAAGGGGGACTGGGAAAGTACTCAATATTTGCGATACAAAGAAGGCTTTCGTTTTAACTGCTGACATTCCATTCCGATAGTAATGGTCCATGATCGCCGAAAACAGGATCAGTTTCGGGAAGGATTACTTTAGGGATATCCTCCAAGGATTGAAGCCTGTCTTCGGCATTCTCCGTTTTCAGATTGTATTCCTTTCCTTCGGGATAAGCACCAACTATCTTAAAATCATTGCTCGAAGCCAGTCTTTTATGTCCTGTTCCTGCCGGTAAGATGAGTACATCACCGGTTTTTATCTCTACAGATTTTCCCTTTTCCCCTCCAAGTTGAACGATTGCATTCCCTTGTAATACACCAAGCACTTCATGGGCATTGCTGTGATAATGGTGAAAATCAAAAACGCCATTTATCCAGCTATTTCGCCAATTATTTTTATTGAATATTTTCTCTGTCAATTCAGCCTGTTCTGTTAAGGCACCGGGATAAAGGAGAATGGGAAGAGTAGGGTTGTTTGGAATTATGCCATCATCCTCAAACCAATATGCTTGTACTTCATTACTATTCATAGATAACCTCCAAAGCTTTTTATAGATAAATTCCCTAAAGGCCTGACTGTAAAACAACTTATAACTCTCCCATTGACACCATTTCGATTCCCTAAGGGACCTGACGGGCATCACAGCGTTTCTGGTGTTAAATGGAGACAGTCAAATTTAATATGAAATCGAAGAAACTATGAATGAAGCGATAGTACTGCTGATTCGAGCGAAAACTTGATTATTTAAGTGAAAACTCTTATGATTGCTGCGAAAGCCGAGATTCCTGCACTATCTATTCAAGAGGATTGCATTACAAAGCCAATAAAAAAAGACAGCAGGCTGCGGGTAGCCTGTTTTTCTGCAACTATTTCATATTGCATTTTAAGTGTGCTAAGACTTAATTAAATGTTGGTGGGACCCCATATAGGCAGTACATGCTCATTTTTCTCTCCATGAAACCCGCCCGTCATTTATGCAATAAAAACGGAAAATACGTAACATGATTTTCCGACAAAAGGCGGTATATCAACGATGTATCAAATCCTGTATATAGGATAATTCGATGCCATTTTAAACCGATTGATATCACTGGGTTTGTGAAAAGATCAACTGCCGAGAAGGTGTGTTATAAGCCTCTAGCAAACCTTATAACAAGTGTTAGCGTTTTACTCAATGTAAACAGTTCACAAAACTATTAAACGCCCTGTATGGCCGAAATACTGTGTCCTTATAGAACTAACGCACCCGTTAGTTCATTAAGAAAATAAGAAACTGGTATTACCAAACTCCTTTTAATCTTAAATTTCTTACTATACGCATTTAGATTCAATTAACAGTAACAATTCAAATTAATTTATAGTCGTTCTTTTTCCGAATAAATAATATATCAAATATCCCAATAGATTAAATAAAGTAAATACCAGAATCCAACCAATATTTAATCGTTTATGATGATATGCGTTAATGATTGCCCAAATCGAGAATAACGTCCAATAAATTGCCACCCCTGCAAACAAAATAGCCATTATTGGCATATTTAAGTATCTCTCTTCCATATTAACAAGCCACTTATCATCACCGTTTCCGTAAGGAAAGAATCTAGGTTTTAACCAATCTGGTGCCCATACTGATCTATGGTATTGATAGTCTGGGTCAATATGTTCTACATATTCAAAAATACCTCTGTCATAATTTTTGTAATCACTCTCTTTTACTTCTCTTACGTTGTATATTTTTACAGATGATATAAAGTCGGTGCCTTTTACCAACCTTTCAATTTCTTCTCCCATTTGTGGTGTAACAGATGTCTTATTTCCCAATAGAGAACGGATATCTGTTGCAACATAAGAGATTTGGTTTGCATTTGATTCTACTTTTTGCCTTTCTATAACGAAAGTCGATACGGATATGATTAGAAACGCTACTGCAAGATAAAGGACCCATTTAATAAAAGTTTTTTGTGCTCTAAACAATTGAGCAACAATAGACCGCATTTCTTTTTCTCCACCGAAACGATCAATAGCAATTTCAATTGCTTCTTGCTCCGTTTTTCCTTCTAACTTCAACTCATAAACAGCTTCTAACAAATGACTTTTCATTTCTGCTTTTAATTCTTGAATTTCTTTCTTATTTCCACCCACATTTTGATAAACCGAATCGACAAATGCTTCAATTTGGGTCATTTTTTTCTCCCCCAATCTAAAAATGAATCAATCACATCTCTTACAAATTCCCATTCCAAACGCTTTTGTTCAAATCCTTTTTCACCCATTGATGTAAGTTTGTAATATTTTCTTCTTCCTCCAGGTCCTTGCTCATCCCCCCAGTAAGAAGAAATCCATTCATTCTTTTCTAATCTCTTTAAAGACAGATAAAGTGTACCTTCTTTTAATTCAAATTGATCATCACTCTTTTCTCGAACGATTTTGGCTAATTCATAGCCGTACATATCCCTCCTATGTAAAAGTGACAGGATGAGCGTGTCTATATGACCTTTTAAGACTTCTTTATTAATCTCCAATTTTTCCACCTCTTGGAATTAATATATTTTATATTACTTTATAATGCAAGGTATTATTTCGAAGAATATTATAAAACCTTATGCAACTAATCTGCCCCTTCCGCCGCCACCATCTATCACGAAACCCTGCTCATTACCCCAAAATAAAGTCTAACTCATTAAACCCTTGACAATAATGGATGATAACAATACAACCAGGCTGAACCTTTTTTGGTGGATCTTAAGGAAGATACCCTGTATAAGAAACTGGTTGTGACAGTATTGAAGAACCATTTAGTGTACTGCTAGTACGTATACAAAAATTTTTGTAACAAATCTCCTGTCATATGTATTGTTAATCTTTTATTGAGGTGATTCTCCTATGGAAGCAATGATTGAACGGTGTGCTGGCCTAGATGTACACCAAGAAACAGTAGTAGCCTGTGTATTATTTGGTCCATTAGATAAAAAGCCAAAAACCTCTATTGAAACTTTTTCAACTACAACAACGGGACTCTTGGCTTTAAGTGATTGGCTCGCTACCCTTCAGGTATCCGATGTTGTGATGGAAAGTACGGGAGTCTACTGGAAACCAATATGGAATATACTCGAAGGTTCTTTTCACCTTGTTCTTGCCAATGCCAGGCATGTCAAAAATGTTCCAGGGCGTAAAACTGATGTGAAAGATGCCGAATGGCTTGCCAAGCTTCTAAGATGCGGACTTATTGAAAGTAATTTTGTCCCACCAGAGGATATTCGTGATTTACAAGATCTTACTCGTTATCGAAAAAAATTGATTCATCATCGCACATCAGAGCAGAATCGCATTCACAAAATTCTTCAAGATGCTAATATCAAGCTAACATCCGTTCTATCAGACATTTTTGGTGTATCGGGACGCCGTATCCTTGAAGCGATTCTCAATGGTGAAAAAATAGAGACCGATGGTCTTCGAAAAATGGTGGATTGGCGAACAAAAGCAAGTATTACTGACATTGCCAGTGCAATTAATGGTCGTATTCGCCGTCATCATCGTGATATGTTGCGTTTCCATTGGGAGCATATGGGTTATTTAGAACAAACCATAGAAGAATTGGAAAAACAAATCGATCAGCTCCTGTCCCCCTACCGTAAGGAAGTAGAATTATTGGATGGTATACCTGGTGTGAACAAAGCTGCGGCAGCTACATTTATTGCGGAGATGGGTATTGATATGTCCGTATTTAAGTCAGCTAAACACCTTGCCTCTTGGGCTGGTGTGAGTCCTGGAAATTACGAAAGTGCTGGTAAAAAAAACGAGTAAAACCACACAAGGAAATAAAACTTTAAAAACAATGGCCGTAGAATGTGTATTAGCGACATCAAGGCAAAATAATAGAATTGCTTCACATCGAAAAAGGATTACCAAACGGCAAGGAAAAATGAAGGGACGAATCGCTTCTGCCCATTTACTATTAACGATTACTTACAACATCTTAAAAACAGGAGAACCTTATCATGAACTAGGCTCAAATTACCTTGAAGATAAACAAAATAACAAAGAATTAAAAATGATCGAATACCTAAAAAAGAAAGGCTATACCATCGCTCCAGCTGAACAACAAACTGCATAACCAGTTAAATAACGACATAATTCATTTACGCCCATCAAAAAAATGAGAATATGGAGGGTTTATTTTAGTATGGCTTTTTTACTATTGTGTTTTCATACA
>NZ_JBBOOF010000001.1:4665000-5395435 GCF_038002945.1 Peribacillus sp. FSL R5-0717 | reverse complement strand
CTTTTTTAAAGAGAAAATAGCCTGATTACCTGTATGAAAATAATACAAGAAATTTTAACGATTGGATAAAGTTAAAACCTGCGTCCTTTTACGAATCCCAAAATCACAAACATTGAAATGGTGCCGATAACAAAAATTGCTTTAATGGAATTCACTAGAATTTCATCGTACATTTGTATTACCTCCTTGTATGTAATGACAGTGCGATTATGATTAGCTGTTGATATATAAATTATAACATAAAGTCAATATCTGATGGTGGAAAATTAAAGACGATATGGGTAATAATGTATAGGTTGTACAGTTAAAATATAAAAAAGATATCCTCTAATCAGTGGATATCATTGAGAAAATTATTTAAGTCCTAGTGCTTTTTTTGTTTTTGGTCCGACGATTCCATCAGAAGTAAGTTTTTTGGACTTTTGGAATTTCTTTACGGCTGTTTCGGTGTTTTTTCCAAATGACCCATCTACTCCTTTAGTGCTGTATCCAAGTTTAGTTAATCTTTTTTGCAGTTCGATAACCTGGGGGCCACTGCTTCCTTTCTTTAGGGTAGCGTTTGTATTTACCGGCAGGCTCACAGATCCGCTCACTTTGAATCCATTTGTGGCAGCTATGTTGGCAAATGATTTATTCGAACTGGCAATCAGGACTACAGTGTTCATTCTCACCCTATCGTAAAGCCATTGTACATCATTGTTATACATACGAATACAACCGGCACTTATATATTTCCCGATGGTTGTAGAATCATTATTGCCGTGTATTGCGTACGTATTTCCTGGTGTATTCCTTGCATTGATCCCCAGCCATCTTTTACCTAGAGGGTTTTTTGGGTCTCCGCCTCTAATGTTGCCTTTATAATAGGGACGATTCACAATCTTTGTCACTACTTTAAATTTTCCTTCAGGAGTGTAGGAGGCTTTCTTACCTGTCGCCACGATGAATACCCTCACCAATTTATCATTTTCGTAATAGGCAAGCTGATTATTGGCTTTATTGATGATAATCAGTTGTCTTGATGCCGCACCTGAAGTATTACTGAACCCCAAAAAACTAAAGGCGAAAATCAATACAAATACAATTAATTTTTTCATGTTTTTCCCCGTCCCTCATTTAAGCAACCTACATTTACACATATACTATCCTATGCATGAAGTAAGGCTAAAGTGACAATTTTTAAAAATAAGGGTAGACTAATTAACTATGGGGAAAGTCAAACTTAGATCCAATTTCGCTTTTAGGAATATCAAAAGAATGATGGGCACTATTTTTGGCCATATTACATACATTATTGAAGGGAAAGCGGAGGTGGGAAAGAATTGTCACGCCTAAAGGTGGAGGACTATCTAGAACAAGGCATCCATGGTCCAAAAGAAATCAAAGCTGGTGAACGAAGGGAATTTCTGGGCACATTACGGGAACGCGTAGTCATCGTCTTAAAAAGAAGCCAAGTCTTTGAAACGAATGTATACCCGGAGATAGAGCAAATGATGAAGCAGTATCCCCGTTCAAATTTGTTTTTAAATGGTCAGATGGACTATCAATATCTAGGAAAATATATTAAATTGGCAATGAGTCATGATATTCCTTACAAAATCGTCCTAAACAAAGATCATAACTCCGATTTGGGTCTGGTGTTAGCGGAAAGTAACGCCATAAACAAAGAAGAAATTTATATACAGAAGCAAATTCATACCCAGCAAGTCATCAAAAAGAAAAGCTTCACAGCCTTTTTTAAACGCTGTGTTAAAAAATTATTAAAAAAACGTTGATGCAACTATCAACGTTTTTAGTTTGTCTACAAAAAGTGGGGGGATGGACTATTCCGAACCATGATAGTAAGAATAGGTTTTCCATAATGGTTTTTTATGGTTTTATGAAATAAACTGGAACTTTTTTTGAAAGAAAAAACTGTAGGCAAATTCTCTTTCTTAAGAGTTGGTCTACAGTCTGAAACGAGTGCTTTTTGTTTTTATTTTTAATCGTTCTTTTAATTAAGTGTGTAGACAACTTTTCCTGTTTATGGAACCCTATTCCGTAACCTGTGAAACTTCCTGAAATTCCCTATAATCGTTTTTACTACGGAATAGGTAGGGATAGCGATTAAAATGCCAATGAATCCGTATATTGATCCAGCAGCAAGCAGCAATAGGATAATGGTAAGCGGGTGAATGTTAAGCCGTTTCCCCATAATATTCGGTGTAACCAAGTGCCCTTCGACCTGTTGAACAACAATAAGGACAATGAGTACTTTCACTGCCAGCCCAATGTCTTGCTGTAAGGCAATGAAAAGGGCGGGGATGATGCTTATTAATGGACCAAGGAATGGTACAACGGTAAAAATCATGGCGAATAAGGCCAATACGAGTGCATAATCGAGACCGATAATAAGGTAGCCAACATACATCAAAGTCCCTATGACAATTGATATGATGAATTGACCAATAATATAAGTAGAGAGGGCTTTATCGACGTCTTTTAAAATTGTGTTCCCCTCTGATTCTACATCGTTCGGTATGTATTTTAATAGAAATGGTCGTAATTTATCTCCATCCTTCAATAAATAGAATAAAATGAATGGTGTAATGACCAATACTGTTAATACACTAGTTATCGTGGATAAAATGGTATTGACATTCACGATGAGTTTTTCCGAATAATCTTTCAAATGTGTGACCGCTTTTTCTTTCAACTCTTCCATATTTACCATGCCAAAATCATTTTTTTCAATCATGACTTCAGATTCTTTAGAGAATTCCTTGACTTTGCTGGGGAGGTTTTCAGATAATTTTTGAAATTGGTCAACGATTACAGGACTGCCAAAGTAACCTACCATCCCAATCATACTAAATATAATCAAAAACACGGTGAAGATGCTAGCTGACCTCGGGATAAATTCAGTTAACAAGTTAACTACCGGCCGTAATATATAGTATAAAAGCCCAGCCAAAATAATAGGGAAAAACATGGAAGCAATGATTTTTTGCAGCGGTAGGAGAACATAATCAATCTTACCCAGTAAAAAAATAATTAAAATGATCAAAATGATCGCGCAAGCATATTTGAAAAACGGTTTATTGATCCACAAGACAATCCCCCCTAATTCCATCTCTTACTTGATTCCCTGATTTAGCTTAATGTTAAACTAAATAACTTGATTAAATGTTCGGTGCAAAACTTTTAGATGGAGGAACGTTTGTCATTCAGCTTTTATTCGTCGTATTTTTTAAACATTTTTGGAATTCAAATAGCTATAGCCTGAACAAACGAAGTTGATATATGGAAACAAAAACAAGACTTTCACTGTAAAAAGAAGGACATATTAAAAAATATATCGGCCATTTTGACTTTAACCTGACTTTACGTGCATAAGTCGATAATCTGAATTTATTCTCACAACTGCCCCCAGGGGAGATGACCTAGTCCATATGATATTCCAATGTGCTACAGTTCAAAAAGCACCGATACGGCCATATACATACTAAAAAGGCATCATCAAAGGTAAATTCCGGTTAAGGAACTTTACTTGATCATGCCTTTTTATAATGGTTCTTAAATTAGGATATCTTACTGAATGTGTTCGTTACCCCTTGTTTCTGTTCTTTTTGCATTTTTTTGATGTCCAGACGCAACCAGATGGAAATGGCGAATGCTATCGCAATCAATGCTGCGAAAACGTAGAATACCGGAATGTAACTGTTCGTACTTTCCCTGATTGCAGTAACCAACATTGGGCCGCAAACCCCGCCTAGAGACCATGTAGTTAAAAGATAACCGTGGATGGCACCGATTTCCTTAGTGCCAAATAAATCCCCGGCAAATGCAGGGAGGTTAGAAAATCCTCCTCCATAACAACTAACGACCAATAAGATGAGCCCTTGGAACAATAGTGTATTTGTAGTCGTTGGAAGTAAAAGGAACGCACCGATTTGTATGATGAAGAAAATGACGAAAACATTTGGACGGCCTATATAATCAGATGCCGCTGCCCAGCCAAGTCTTCCTCCACCATTAAAGATTCCCATTATTCCGACTAATGTCGCTGCACCTGCCACTGACAGCCCGACAACGTCTTGAGCCATAGGTGAAGCAACCGAAATCATCATGATCCCTGCACTTGTATTGATCAATTTCATGGACCATAACATCCAGAAGTGTTTAGTTTTAACCGCTTCTTTTGCAGTTAATTGCCTTAAGTCTTTTTTCAGTTCTTTCTTACCGGACTCAATATCTTTCTTCATTCCTTCAGGCAGCCAGTTGGCTTTTGGAGGTGCAATATAGGAGGCCCCTAAGAACATCAGTATGAAATAGCCTGCGCCTAAAATATAATATGTAGTATAAATGCCGACGGATTCCATAAGGCTTGCAGCGACTGGGGCTGTAATGAGAGCTCCGGCACCGAAACCTAATACTGCCATTCCTGTTGCCAATCCCCTGCGATCTGGGAACCATTTGACTAAAGTGGATACTGGTGAAATGTACCCGATCCCCATACCAAGTCCACTTAACACCCCATAAGTCAATAGGTAGAGCGGAAGTGAATCGACCATTACCGCTAAACCGGAACCGGCTTGTCCTAATCCGAATAATACAGCCGCGACCATAGCTGACTTTCGTGGTCCATTTTTTTCTACGAACTTGCCAAAGAAGGCAGCGGAAGTTCCTGCAAGCGCCATCATTATTGTGAATGCTAACGTTACTTCAGTTTCTGACCACCCCATGGTCTCGACTAATGGTTTTTTGTAAACGCTATATGCGTATGCACCGCCAATGGATAGGTGAATGGCGATAGCGGATAAAGCGATTAACCATCTGTTTTTTGTCATCTTGTTACCCCTTTTCTTCAAAATTAAGAAAGTAGCATGCGTTTTATCTATAATATAAGGTTTTGCATGCGTTTCATCTATCTTGTTGAATAAGTATATAAGAATATTATTTAGTAGTAAACTACTAAATTGAAATTCATGTAAAATTTTCCTCGTGCTTAGAGTTGGAAAAAACACTTTATGGATTCGGATTATAAATGTTATATATTCTAAAGATTTTAATATACATATAAGGTTTGCAGGTATTGCTGAGGTGTATTATTCACGAATCTGCCCAAAAGTCTTTTCATTTATCGATTTTCCTGGTTATAAAAGGTAAATGATTGAATTTACTCTAAAGGTGCGATGAACCAGAATTATTCTCATTGGCTTTATAGTGATTATTTTGATAAAATTAATCTAATATTCAAGACATATTAGCGTACCACTCGGAATTGATATTTTTAGTGGTTTCAGGAATAATTGATTCTTTTTTCAGGAATCATAGTCTGGAAATCAAAGAAAAACCAATTTATTTTAAAAAATTCCGAAAATTTCGTCTTAAAGGCTTGAACTATGATTCCTTATAGGAGTAAACTAATGAAAGATAGATTTTATGGAAGTGAAATCTTGTAAATTTAATCAACAAGGGGTTTTGGTAATGAAGGAACATGACATGCAAATCACGCTTAGTACAACAAAGAAAGAAAAACCACAAGCGGACCAGCTTGAGTTCGGTAAGCAGTTTACCGATCATATGTTTATTATGGATTACACACAAGGGCAAGGGTGGCATGATCCAAGAATTGTTCCTTATCAACCGCTCTCATTGGAGCCGTCAGCTATGATTTTTCACTATGGTCAATCCGTTTTTGAAGGATTGAAGGCATATGCAACACCTGAGGATGAAATTATCTTATTCCGTCCGGAAAAGAATTTCCAACGCTTAAATAGTTCGAATAGCCGATTATGCATACCGGATGTCGACGTTGATTTCGCGTTGAAGGCCTTAAAGACTTTAATTAGCGTTGATAAGGATTGGGTTCCCCAGGCAGAAGGGACATCTTTATATATCAGGCCATTCATTATAGCTACTGAGCCTTATCTTGGAGTATCTCCATCGAATAAGTATCAGTTCATCATCATCATGTCACCAGTGGGATCGTATTATAAAGAAGGCATCCATCCAGTTAAAATTGCAGTGGAGTCAGCTTTTACACGTGCAGTTAATGGAGGTACAGGTGAAGCCAAAACGGGCGGTAATTATGCATCGAGCCTAAAAGCCCAGGAAGTATCCGAAAAGATGGGTTATGCTCAAGTTCTTTGGTTAGACGGAGTGGAGAAAAAATATATCGAAGAAGTTGGAAGCATGAATGTTTTCTTCAAAATTAATGGTGAAATCATCACCCCTGCTTTAAATGGAAGCATCCTTCCGGGTATTACTCGTGATTCCATTATAGAATTGCTGAAACATTGGGGTCTTCCCGTGTCGGAAAGACGCATCTCGATGGAGGAAGTCCATGAAGCCTATAAATTGGGTCACTTGGAAGAGGCCTTTGGAACGGGAACAGCCGCGGTCATATCACCAATTGGTGAATTTTTATGGAATGGTGAAGAAATGATTGTTCAAAGCGGAGAAACGGGCGAACTTTCCAGAAAGCTTTATGATACACTGACAGGTGTCCAAACAGGTAAAGTCACAGACGAGTTGAGCTGGACTACGAAAGTTGAAGAAAAAGTGACTCAATGATACTTAAAAAAACCTTCTTAGAAGGTTTTTTTTTGCTTTCAGATAATCATTTTGTGCCTTATGGCAACTGCGACGGCCTCGGTCCGGTGATTCACTCCCAATTTCCTGATGGCAGAAGAAATATGATCTCTGACAGTAAATTCACTAACGCTCATTTTTGGTGCCATTTGCTTTAATCCCATCCCATTCGCTAAATATTGAAGGACCTCCACTTCACGTTTGCTTAGAAGGTAAGTGGGAGGGGCGGAATCGAATGTTGAACTGACAGCCAGTTTCAAATAATGGGAAAGCTTCATTAAATCATTCTTGGTAACGGGCTCGTTGGTGTGAATGGGGTCAACCAACACTAAACCGATGGCCAAGTCATTCACAATTATCGGAATGATTGCCAATGAAGAGATGGAAAATCTTTTAACGTATTTTGCAGGGATGGTGGATTTCGCATGCTGGATGGTTAAGTATATGGGCTTGTTATGGATGACTGCTTGGTGGATCGGGTATATATCATGAATATTTTCCCTAACATTATGTAATGAAAAAGTATCTTCACTTGTACATGCACAAATTCCTTCACCCATTCCTGTTAAACATGAGTAACTGAATAAAGATGCTCGTTGAAATGAAAAAAAATCCACACAGCCCTTTACGATCATTTGTGATTTATTTGCCATATCTTTTTGTTGGGAAATCTTTTTTACATGTTTCATTAGAGTTTCCTCAAGCATTCGACTTAATTCCTCCCTACATTTTCAGTACTAGGATAAATGCTACTAATATCTTACAATATAATGAAAACTCTTACAAATTAAAAAATCCTTAGAGATTCAAAAGTTTAAAGTTCATAATTTCAAGGAGGCATTACCATGAAAAGAAAGAGTTTAACGACCACAAGCAGGAGTTTTAGAGAAGATACCCTACCATTTAAACTTTACCAAAAGGCAAAGAAATTCGGTATATGGAATCCTCGAGACATTGATTTCAGCCAGGATAAAGAAGATTGGAAGTCATTTACTGACATTGAAAGGGAAGTGTTATTACGGATCATATCCCTTTTTCAGGGCGGGGAAGAAGCCGTGACTTTGGATTTGCTGCCGCTCATAATGACTATAGCCAAAGAAGGCCGGATCGAAGAAGAAATGTACTTAACGACATTTCTGTTCGAGGAAGCGAAGCATATGGAGTTCTTTCGCTATACATTAGATCAAATTGGTGAAACGGGTGATTTGACGGTTTATCACTCAGACACTTATAAATCGATTTTTTATGAAATTTTGCCTGAAACGATGGAGAAACTTTTAACCGATCAATCACCAGAAGCCCTTGCAGAAGCAGCCACTGTTTATAATATGTTTACCGAAGGCGTTCTTGCAGAAACTGGATATTTCGGGTTCTATCAGACTCTCGAAGCTAATAAAATGATGCCTGGTTTATTAAAAGGTGTGGGTTTTTTGAAGAAGGACGAATCACGCCATATTGCATATGGGACTTTCCTGCTGCAGCGAATCATCAGTGAACATCCACATATCTATAAACAGGTTGAAAAGAGGATGGAGGAGCTTTCACCACTGGCCATCACGTTAAATACAGAGGGATATGATCGGTTAGGAAATCCCTTTGGTAATGACCAACAAGCTGTATTGAATTTTACCCTGAAACAATTATCAGTGCGGATGGAGATATTAGCCAGGGCAAAAGGGAAAGGGATTGAAGAAATCTATCAAAGCAATGAAAAGGAATATGGGGTGCTATAATGCCGAAATAAGATACAAGCATACTGTAAGTTTACATTCGTTAATGGATGGCCATTAGGAACTTGAATGCAGCGTATGAACGATCCTTAACTGCGAATATAGACTATTAAATCCGAGGTGAAACGATATGAAGGTAAATGCTCATTCGAATTTTTGGTTAAGGTCTTCGGTTTACAGTGGTACTAACACTCGTTCAATCATTCCGGCCCTATTCAATGGTCTTGGGGCAAGAAGGATTCTGCTCGTGAGCGATGCTGGCTTGGAAAATGCAGGCGTCGTTAAAAAAGTTGCCGAAACTTTTGAGCAGCAGAAATTGGGTGCCAAAGCTGAAATAGTTGGACAGTTTCTGGGTGTAACACAAGACGCAGCGAGTAAATGTGTAAACGAAGCATTGAAATATGCACGCGAAGTTCATGCCGATGCCATCCTTGCCATTGGTGGAGGGAGTGTCATCGATACCGCAAAAGCATTGAAATACGGATTATATAAAGGAATTACGGATATAAATGATTCAATACCAAGCGGTTTTCTATATGAGGGTTTTCCAAAAGCACAATCCATGAATATCCCGCATATTTCCGTAGCCACAACAGCAGGAACCGGTTCTGAAGTATCCCCGATCGCAGTCATATATAACGAACATAAAAATGTCAAAATGAATATATACAATGTTTTTTTAAGTTCGGATGTTGCGATTCTAGATCCCGAGTTAACAGTCGGACTGCCGTCTGACATTACGGCGTTTACTGGTGCCGATGCATTGACACATGCAATTGAAGCGATCATTTCACCTGCTGCGACATCAATAACCGATGCATATGCATATCAGGCCATTCGAGTTATTGAAAGAAATTTACCGAGGGCCGTAAAGGATGGAACGAATATTGAGGCTAGAATGGAAATGCTGCATGGAAGCATGATGGGAATCACTGCATTTTGTAGTGCATTGAATGCGATTCCTGTTCATAACTTTGCCCACGCATATGGGGCGTTATTCCGTATTCCGCATGGACTGGCCAATGCCGTATTATTACCGGTCGTCATGGAATCAATCCCGGATTTATATCTACAAAAGGCCCATTTGATAGCTGAAGCCTTTAGTGTGAAAGTACAGGATGAAGATTCAAAAAGGATCTTAGCGAAAGTGGTAGAAAAGCTACGTGTTTTCCTATCTGATCTTGGGCTGCCCTCCGACTTCAGCGCCTATGAAATTAACCAGTCGGATATGGAAAGAATTCTGAAAGCAGTAATGACCGACCCAGCTGCCGCTAATTACCCGATGTCGGAGGAATTAATAATGTCAGTTGTTTCAAGAGTTTCACCCGTAAGAATTAACTGATCTAAAAAAGCCAGCCCGTAAAGGTTGGCTTTTATTGCGTTGTAACGTGTTAAGTCCCGAATTTTACCATTCAAAAGTTCATTTCTTTATCTGATGTCTAAGAACTACAGTGATAGACTGTGGTTAATGTTTTTTTCCTAAGTTTTCCTGTGCCATCTTTATAAGTTCCTTGACCATGCCTCCGCCTAACTTTCCGCCTATTTTTCCATTCTGCTTGGATGTCAGTTCACCGTTATAGTCTTTTTTCAACGGTACGCCCAGTTCTTTTGCTACTTCAAACTTTGCCTCTTCGGGATTCTTTGTGCCAGCGATTTTGGCTTTTAAATCATCAAGACCTTGTTGTGCTTCAGATACCAATATTTTCCTTCTCCTTGCCATTTAGCAATACCTCCTCCTATTTTTTTCTTAGGTTATCCTAATGAAATGAAAATGATAAACCTGATTTCCAATTGGAAGAAGTTTTAGTTTATTTAAAGCGGGTAACATATAATAAAACGACGATTAAGGAGAAAATGATGCTGACTGCGAATTCAAGTTTGTTAACAAAAGAAGATATGACAAATCCCGATCGAGTGCCGCAATGGCTAATCAAGGAATATCAAACATTCCATGAAACAGTGACCGATAAAACCTTTCCTTGTTATTTTGGTATGAAAGCTGAAAATAAAGGGGAACTTCGTTATGCTTATATCACACAGGAAGATTGGTCCAATCTCCCTAAAGCAGTGGAAAGCTTTCTTGATTTATTTCAGGAACCACCATATATAAGGCATGGACTTTTCGTTTTTATGGAGCCTGATTCGATAGAGGGTGATATAGAATTTTACCGTAAAAGGTTTTGGGAGATCCTGCAATATCTGCATCAAGCGGATGAAAAACCTTGGCCAATTGAAAAGCCGAAAGATCCGGATCATTATTTATGGGACTATCATTTTGCCGGGGAACCAATCTTTGTCTTTGGTAATGCACCTGCTTATAAACAGCGTAAAACTCGCGATTTAGGAAATAGCCTCGTCCTTGGTTTCCAGCCCCGGATGATCTTTGAAGGATTGGAAGGAACGGAAAAAGGCGGAATCATGTCGCGGGAAAAGGTCCGGGAACGGGTGGAGAAATGGGATAATCTCCCGAAGCATCCTGATATCAGTCACTTTGGCGATGTAAATCATAATGAATGGAAACAATTTTTTATAGGGGATGATATAGAACCGATAAAAGGTAAGTGTCCCTTCCATCATAAACAATTAAAGTGACCGTGAGCAAATTGCTCTCGGTTTTTTTTTGCGTTTGAAAATAAAAAACATAATCCTTGCCTTATTGGATTTTCAGTTTTATAATGTGAAAGTAGAAATTGCAGTTAATTCGAGATATATGGATTAAATGCTATTTTTATTAATTATACAAAATTAACAATTGGGGGAACGAAAATGTCTAAAGTATTGTTCGTTAAATCAAATGACCGCCCAGCGGATCAAGCAATCAGTGTCAAAATGTATGAAACGTTTTTGAACGCATATAAGGAAGCAAATAGTAGCGATGAAATAACTGAATTGGATTTATTTGAATTGAATTTGCCTTATTACGGAAATACTGCAATCACTGCCTTATATAAACGCAACCAAGGCATGGAATTGACTGAAGAAGAAGTGGAAATTGCTGATATCGTGCAACAATACTTGAATCAATTCCTTGCTGCCGATAAAGTAGTATTTGCCTTCCCGCTATGGAACGCAACGGTTCCGGCACCATTGGTAACTTATATTTCTTATCTTGCCCAAGCGGGAACAACATTCAAATATACAGCTGAAGGCCCAGTTGGCTTAGCTGGAGATAAAAAAGTGGCTTTACTTAATGCACGCGGATCCGATTATGCATTGCCTGGAATGGAAGCTGGCGAAATGGCAGAGAAATACGTAACGATGAATCTAAACTTATGGGGCATTAAAAACCCAGAAACGGTCGTAATCGAGGGACATAATCAATACCCAGATCGCTCACAGGACATCGTGGCAGAAGGATTGGCGAAAGTTGCTGAAACTGCAGCAAAATTCTAATTTTTTTAAAGGAAAACCAGTATGTATTTTTAGCATACTGGTTTTTCTATGCAGATTTTTCTGAAAGTCGATTATAATAAAGGGTAAGCTATAAGCATGAAAGGAAGTGCAGACGATATGCAAACGTTTAAATCACGTGACGAATTAAAGATAGAAGAAACTTGGAATTTAAAGGATATTTACGAAGATCAGGCTAATTGGGAAAAAGATTATCAAGAAGTCCTGAAGATGACAGAAAAATTAAAAACCTACGATGGGCATATTCAGTCAGCTCAAGATTTATTCGAGTATTTACGGTTAAGTGAAGAAGTTGGGTACATTTATAACAAGCTATATGTATTTGCCATGCTTCAAGCCGATTTGGATACACGGGTCACCTCATCACAAGCATTGCTGGATCGAGCTGGTAAGTTAGGGCAGAAAATAAGTAATGCTTCTGCGTTCTTCATGCCGTTTCTTCTTAGCCTGGAAGAACAAACATTAAAAGGGTACATAAATGAAGTCGAGGGTTTGAAATATTTTGAAGAGGATTTACTGGATTCCTTCCGCTATAAAGCCCATGTATTAACGAAAGAACAAGAAGAGGTGCTTTCGCAAATAGGCGAAGCCTTTTCAGCTCCACAAAAAACGTTCGGAATGATCAACAATGCTGATATAAAATTTGGGGAAGTTACGAATGAAGACGGCGAGAGGGTAGAGCTGACCCGAGGAATGTATTCCAAATTGATTGAAGATGATGATCGGGAAAAAAGAAAAGAGGCTTATTTCGCATATTATCAGCCATATGTACAATTGAAGAATACAATCGCTTCCACACTTGCAACGGCAATCAAAAATAATGTGAATCTTTCAAAGCTGAGAAATTATCCATATGCCTTGGAAAAATCCTTATTTGGAGATCAAGTGCCAAAAGAGGTTTATGATAATTTGATTATGTCTACTAAGCAAAATATCGGACCCATGCATAAATACATTCATTTAAGAAAAAAATTGCTGGGTGTAGAAGAATTACGTGCTTATGATTTAAGTGTACCATTAGTCGAAGGGGCTAAAGAGGAGATTTCTTACGATGATGGTTTTGCTTTGATGGTGGAGGCACTAAAGCCACTTGGCGAAGAGTATATCACAATCCTTAAAACCTTTAAGGAAAACAGGTATATCGACGTCAGGGAAACACCTGGAAAACGTTCAGGTGCTTACAATTTAGGACTTTATGGTGTTCACCCTTTCATCCTATTAAATCATCGTGATGATTTAGACAGTGTATTTACACTTGCACATGAATCTGGACATGGCATGCATTCATACTATAGCTCAAAATACCAACCGCAAATAAGTGCTGGGTATTCCATTTTTGTCGCTGAAGTTGCTTCCACTGTGAATGAAATCCTTTTGATTCGCCATTTAATTAAGACAACAAAAGACGTACAAAAGAAAAAACATTTACTTAACCATTTCATAGATAGTTTTAAAGGGACATTCTTTACACAAGTGATGTTTGCGGAGTTCGAAAAGATTGTACATGAAAAAGCTGAAAATGAAGAACCTCTAAATGCCGAGGTTTTTAATACAGCCTATGAAACGATATTTCGTGCATATAATGGAGATGAAATAAGTTTCGATGAAGAAGTGAAGTACGGCTGGTCACGCATCCCACACTTTTATCGTCCGTTTTATGTCTACAAATATGCTACTGGTTACGTTTCAGCCATTACGATCGCTGATAAGATCTTTTCTGGGGACAAAAAAACACTTGAAAGTTATTTGACTTTCTTGAAAAGCGGGAGTTCCGATTTCCCATTGGAGCTGCTTAAGAAAACAGGAGTAGATTTAACGAAACCTGAGCCAATCGAAAATGCAATGAAGATTTTCAGTGATCTCGTCGACCAATTCAGTGAGTTGACAGAAGGCTAATCTAAACCATTTCTTCCAAAAGAGCCCATGGTATGATGTTATAAAAAATGCTATAGTTAAAACATTGGCGTATGAAAGGCCCAATCAATAGATTGGGCCTTATTTTATATGCAAAAGAAACAGTTAATTCGCGAAAAAAG
Source organism: Peribacillus sp. FSL R5-0717 (assembly GCF_038002945.1). Lineage (NCBI taxonomy): Bacteria > Bacillati > Bacillota > Bacilli > Caryophanales > Bacillaceae > Peribacillus > Peribacillus sp. FSL R5-0717. Next base: position 5,381,682 of record NZ_JBBOOF010000001.1, on the reverse strand, counting down.
TCATGATGACAGCGTTATTTTCAACATCGGAGCCTAGCCAATGGGCCAGTTTCTTCGTACTACAATGGCATATTTTGTGAGGAAAGTGAAAAATGAATTCGACAGTTAATTATATAAAAGAATGGCAGCAGGCACTTCAACTTGAAATCCTGCATTTGAAAAAATATGGCAGCACAAAATACTTGGTTTCGAACGGCCATCTGCTTACAAGCGACGGTTCCTTCAACTATTATTTTGAAACAGGTTCATCGGTAAAAATCCCTGTCGGTTCCCTCGTTCGACTTGAATGGGGAGGGATTAAACAGGATGGAAGGATCCTCTCATCGGAAGGGAAAAGTATAATCATTGTTTTTGATCGCTCGTTAGGCGATATCATCAGTGAAGCCTTTTTATACCATGATCCCTGGGAATTGCTGGAGCAATTGATCATCCGCTTGGATGAAATCAAGAGGAGTAAAAGGAAAAGGCTTCGAATCAAGCGCCTGATGGATCCGTCCATGCCGCAAAAACATCCTTTAACTGAAAAACAAAGCAGTGTGAAAGAATTATATTCCCGCTCGAAGTTCAATCCTGTCACTTTTGTTTGGGGACCGCCTGGTACAGGAAAAACCTATACTTTGGCTCGTACAGTAGCCAATCATTATTTACAAGCTAAAAAAGTTCTGGTTTTGTCCCATAGCAACCAGGCTGTAGATGTTTTGATGGCTGAAATTTCATCATTCATTAAAAAGAAAGATCGTTTCAAAGAAGGCGATGTGCTTCGCTATGGAACTCAAATCGGTGAATCACTAGCTATCCATGATGATATTGTTACGGAGCAATTATTAGGTAAACATGAACCGACATTAATTAAAGAAAAAGAAGAACTTGGCGAAGAAAAACGTCTTTTAAAATATGATTTGGCAGGTTCCTTCAGTAAAAGGGATACAGATCAGTTAATTGAGATAGAGAAAAAGCTGGCCAAAGTATTGGAGAAAATCCGCCAAAAAGAGATTCAATTCGTAAAAGAAGCAAAAGTAATCGGGACGACCTTAGCTAAAGCCGCAAATGACGAAACGGTTTATCAAAAGGAGTATGATCTGGTCATCTTGGATGAAGCAAGTATGGCTTACGTTCCTCAGGTGGCTTTTGCTGCAGCGCTAGCCAAGCATATTATCGTTTGTGGTGATTTCAAACAATTGCCGCCCATTGCTTCGGCTCGTGATTCCCTCGTGAAACTTTGGCTGAAGGAAGACATATTTCATCGGGCCGGTGTCGCCCAGTCTGTTGAAGAAGGAGAACTCCATCCCCATTTATTCCTATTAAAGGAACAGCGCCGCATGCATCCGGATATTTCAGCATTCACTAATCGTGTCGTCTATAACAATTTTGTTGGCGATCATAAAAGTGTTGCGACTAGCAGGGAGGGCATAATGCTGGCGGAACCGTTTGCCAATAGGGCATCGGCACTTCTTGATACTAGCTTAGCAGGGGAATATTGCATCACTGAACGGACATCCCACTCGAGAATGAATTTATGGCAATTGCTTTTATCTTTTCAGTTGATTCATGAAGCTTATGTGGGCGGTTCAAGGTCAATTGGTTATGTCGCACCATATCGGGCTCAGGCAGAATTGATGGAAAAGCTATTGGATGACTTATATGAAAAAGAACGGCAAACTGCGGATATCATCGCTGCAACTGTACATCGTTTCCAGGGAAGTGAACGTGAGATGATGATCTTTGACACAGTAGATAGTTATCCGCAAAACAGGGCTGGAATGTTATTGACAGGGAGAGAAAGTGAAAGGCTGATTAACGTGGCCATAACAAGGACTAAAGGTAAGTTCGTACATGTATGTGACACTTCGTTTGTTAACAAACACGTTTATCGCAGTAAAACACTTCGTCAGCTTGTCGATCATCAAATTCAAAATGATCAGATTGTATCAAAGAAAGACATTGGAAAATGGGTTAACCACCAGCACCCGAAATTACGATGGATGCATGCCCGTAAATTGGGGGACTTTCAGGAAGATATTGAAACAACAAAACATGACATGGTTATCGCTGTACCGGATTTGAACAGTTTGTCAGAAGAATGGCAGCAATATTTAATGAAACGGAACCCTGCAGTGAAATTGACGATCATATCAGCAAAAAGAAATCCTGATATCAACTTGGATCATTTTATTTGTTCACCTATTTCCTTTTCCTTTATCATCTTTGATCATCGAGTTATTTGGCTAGGTTTGCCCGTGGAGTCCAATAATCGGGTTCAGCCCCCATATATAGCGGCTCGTTTGGATTCAAAAATCATGGCGGATGAATTACTATCTCAATTCAAAAAAAGTGAATAGCTTTGGAAAGCCCCTTAAAAGGGCTTTTCTTTTTTACATAAATCCTTAAAAAGAACTCGCTAGAATAAATGATGATTATTTGAGTCACTTGCGTCCTTAGTGTATTAAACCAAACACCTCGCTAGAATATACAATTTACTTATACTCCCTAATTTGGATTCAACTCCTTATATTTTCTGCTAAAGGCTGCAAACTAAACTAACAAAGCAAGCGTTTCAGGCGACTTTCGGGTGGTAATGATTTACGATTAAGTTACGAAAGCCAAGAAAGGAGGTAACAAATTGAAATTGAGCATATTGGATCAATCCCCGATTGCATCCGGGCAATCAGCACAAGAAGCTTTGCAGGCTTCACTTCAACTAGCTCAAGAAGGAGATAGGCTGGGTTATAGCAGAATCTGGTTTACTGAACATCATGATTTGCCTGGCTTGGCCTGTTCCGTTCCAGAGGTTTTGATAAGCTATATTGGTTCACAAACAAAAAATATCCGGATTGGATCAGGGGCAGTACTGCTTCCACATTATAAGCCATACCGAATAGCAGAGACATATAATATGCTAGCCACGCTTTTTCCAGGCCGGATTGATATCGGAATGGGACGTGCTCCTGGTGGATCTGCCGAAGCAACGATGGCCTTATCCGATAATTTCCTTCAGAATGTATACAAAATGCCCGAACTTGTTCAAGAATTGTTGAATTTTTTAAGAGATGAATTTCCGAAAGAACATCCGTTTTCAAATGTCTCTGCTGCTCCTATCCCAATGGTATCCCCAGAACCATGGATATTGGGAACAAGCGGGAAAAGTGCAAAACTTGCCGCTGAGAATGGAACTGCATACGCGTTTGGGGAATTCATGAGCGAAAATGATGGCGTGCAGAGTTTTAAACAGTACCGTGAGCACTTTCAAACAAAAGGGTTACTCAAAGCACCTAAAACGATTATTACGGTATCGGCCATTTGTGCTGAAACGGAAGAATATGCGAAAGAAATCGCCCTCAGCAACACCCTGTGGAAAATTCAAAGTGGGCATGGGGAAAGAAAGCAAGTTCCAAGTATAGAAGAGGTAAGGAATCATGAATGGACTGAAAAAGAAAAAACACAGATGGAAACCATGCATAAAAAACTGATTTTTGGTACCCCTTCACAAGTTAAGGATCGCCTATTGACAATTCAGGAGAAATATCAGGCAGATGAAATCATGCTGATAACCATCACTCATAAGTTGGAGGATCGGCTTAATTCGTTTCGATTGATTTCCAAGGAAATTCTTAACAGTTAATCCTTAAGCATTTTATGTGCATTTTTTGTGTATTTTCTATATGATGGCTTTGCGTCCGATTTATCATAATTGAAAGAAAGAAGATGAAGATATGAATGCTGATCAATATGCAAAAAAACTTGGCGACATTTCTTTTTCCGTTCTGGACCTGGCTTCTATTGTTGAAGGTGGTACAGTTTCGGGAGCTTTTAAAAATACAGTAGAATTAGCTAAACATGCAGAGCAATGGAATTACAACCGTTTCTGGGTTGCAGAACATCATAGCATGCCTGGGATTGCAAGCTCTGCAACGTCAGTGCTTATAGGCTATGTTGCAGGCAGGACGGAAAGGATTCGGGTAGGTTCTGGAGGCATAATGCTACCGAATCATGCACCGCTGGTTATCGCAGAACAATTTGGAACATTGGAAGCAATGTATCCTGGTAGAATAGATTTAGGACTGGGGCGTGCTCCGGGAAGCGACCAATATACAGCCATGGCACTTCGGGGTGATGTACGTAATAACGGTCAGGATTTTCCTGAACAATTGGCGCAGCTCCGTAGCTATTTAGATGCGGATTCTAAACATAATCGTGTTCGCGCCATTCCTGGAGAAGGGCAGGACATCCCGATTTGGCTGCTTGGTTCAAGTGGGTTCAGTGCAGCATTATCAGCACAGCTGGGATTGCCATTTTCATTTGCAAGCCATTTTTCCCCTGAAAATACTCAACCAGCTTTAGCCCGCTACCGCAATAATTTCCAACCATCCGACGTTCTAGATAAACCTTATGTCATGGTTGGTATCAATGTTTTTGCAGCCGATACTACGGAAGAAGCACAAAGGATTGCTACATCATATCAACAGCAGTTCTTGAATTTGATACGGAACACACCCGGCCAACTAGCTCCTCCAGTTGATACGATGGAAGGCCTTTGGACAGAATATGAAAAAGCCATTGTCATGAAGCAGTTGAACGCTTCCATTATAGGTAATCCAAAAGAGGTAAAAGAGCAGTTGCAGGGATTCTTAAATGAAACACAGGCGGATGAAATGATTATAAACTCTGCCATTTATGATCAGGATGCACGCCTTCGTTCTTATGAAATCATTGCAGAGGTTACTGGAATGAAATAATTGTTAAAGAATGAGCTTGCAGATCCCGTGTCTGCAAGCTTTTTTATAAAAATACATACCGATTGGCTTCATAAACAAAGTTAGGAGAGAGTAATGAAACGAGAAGATCCTTTATCCTTAATATTTCACTTCACAGATAAACAAGGTGACAGCAGGCCACTATATTTTGCGAATCCGAAAAAAGTGATCACCGCCCATTCAATTGAGGATGTCCTTCCCCAATTCCAAAAAGTCCAGGAAGCGATCGAACAGGGGAATTATGCAGCGGGATATGTTTCCTATGAAGCGGCACCTGCTTTTGAACAATCCTTTAAAGTTAAAGATGGAGCCAAAATGCCATTATTATGGTTCGGGATTTTTGATAAACCGGAAGCGGAAATACCTGAAAAAATGACCGGGGCTTTTCATTTAGCTGAATGGCAATCAGAAACGGATTCAAATGCCTATCGTTCTGGATTTCAAAGAATAAAATCAGAAATCAAGAAAGGCAACACATACCAAGTCAATTATACGATGCGTTTGCAATCTCAGTTCGAAGGAGATGACTTAGCTTTTTTTGAACGTTTGAAGAGAGCCCAACGCTCGAACTATAGTGCATATTTGAACGTGGGTTCACATCGAATCCTATCGGCTTCACCTGAGTTGTTTTTTCGTTGGGAAGATGGTCAGCTGATTACTCGGCCCATGAAGGGAACGGTAAAGCGGGGAACGACACTGAAAGGGGATCAGCTCAATGCTGAATGGTTGGCAGCCTCGGAAAAGAATCAAGCTGAAAACTACATGATTGTGGACCTGCTAAGAAATGATTTGGGAATGATTGCGGAACCAGGAAGCGTCGAAGTTCCACAACTTAAGGCAATTGAAAAATATCCGACCGTTTGGCAAATGACATCCACGATTACAGCCGATACGAATCCAGGAACAACAATCATTGATATATTCAAGGCCCTTTTTCCTTGTGGATCGATAACAGGGGCACCTAAAATTAAAACGATGGAAATCATCGCTGATATCGAGAATTCACCGCGTGAAGTTTATTGCGGTGCAATCGGGTTTATCACTCCTGAATCCGAAGCCGTTTTTAATGTGCCGATTCGTACGGTCGTGATTGATAAGGAAACAGGGAAAGCCGAGTATGGGGTTGGCGGGGGGATCACTTGGGATTCCGAGTTATCGGAAGAATATGACGAAGCCTTTTTAAAAGCCAAATTATTAACGGTTGAACGGCCTGCTTACAAACTATTGGAATCGATAAAGCTCAGCGATGGTGAATATTATTTGTTGAATGATCATATCGACCGGATGAAACAATCCGCTGAGTACTTCGATTATCGATTCTCTGAATTGTATCTTAGAGATCGACTCCAAAAGTATGCGGAAATAAACCATGGGACGCTGCAAAAAGTAAGGGTACTACTACATGAAAATGGTGAAATTGAAGTCTTGGGACAAGCAATCAAGCCCCTTGATCCAGAATTCAAGGCCATACTGGCTGAAGCTCCAATATCAAAGGCAAATCCATTTCTATTTCATAAGACCACCAATCGTGATATCTATGAAGGCTTTCAAATGAATAATCCCGACTTCCAGGATGTTCTGCTTTGGAATGAAGAAGGATACATCACGGAATTCACGAACGGAAATGTAGTGGTAAAGATAAATGGTGACCTCTATACCCCTCCTGTGGAATCAGGTCTGCTTGCAGGAACATTTCGTCAAGAATTGATCAGGAAGAAGGAAATCAAGGTAAAAAACATTTCAAAGGCTGACCTCAATAACGCTGAGGAAATTTGGTTCATTAATAGTGTGCGAGGGAAATTAAAAGTGAATTTAACTTTCTAAGCTGATAATTCGTAAAAAAGTGAAAATTGTAATCTTTATTACAGTTTGTTGAGTTATAGTAGATGATGAATACTACATTTGGGGGAGGGACTGCTGAGGAGATGCATAAAATCGCAGGATTATCGATTAACGAATGGAAGGCGAAAGATCCTATACTTAATAATGTGATAAAGATGAATGAAGTCTTCTGGAAGAATCCAGATTACGGTAACAAACAAGAAAATCCAATCGTCCAAGCTGAACAAGTTAAATCGGCTGAAGAAAGATTAAATAGTTTTGCCAATTATATAATTAAAGCATTTCCAGAAACTGAACCAATGGAGGGGATCATTGAATCACCTCTAGTCGAGATTCCTTTCATGCAAAAAAACTTGGAAAAATCCTATGGAACTAAAATTGCGGGAAAACTTTTGCTGAAATGTGACAGTCATTTACCTATATCAGGTTCAATCAAGGCACGCGGAGGTATTTATGAGGTCTTAAAACGTGCTGAGGAAATAGCAATGAAGCATGGCGGTTTAAAGCGGACTGATAATTATGGAATACTTGCGAGTGATGAATATAAGGAGCTTTTTTCAAAATATTCGATTGCTGTCGGTTCAACCGGCAATTTAGGAATGAGTATTGGGATAATAAGCGCGAAGCTGGGATTTAAAGTAACGGTCCATATGTCTGCAGATGCCAAACAGTGGAAAAAGGATAGATTAACAAGTCTGGGTGTCATTGTAAAGGAATATGATGATGATTATAGTAAAGCTGTAGAAGAAGGCCGTAAAGAAGCATCACTTAATCCCGATTGCCACTTTATTGATGATGAAAATTCCATGGATCTGCTGCTAGGTTATGCGACAGCTGCAACGCGCCTGAAGAAACAATTGAAAGATATGTCCATTGCAGTAGATGAAGATCATCCTTTGTTTGTGTACTTACCATGCGGTGTCGGCGGCGGGCCCGGCGGCATAACATATGGGCTCAAGTTAGCCTTTGAAGATGATGTACATTGTTTTTTTGCAGAGCCGACACATTCACCATGCATGACGCTCGGTTTGATGACAGGACTTCATGACAAAGTTTCGGTTCAGGACTTTGGCATCGATAATAAGACGGAAGCGGATGGTCTTGCAGTAGGGAGGCCTTCAGCATTGGTTTCCAGTATGATGACGACCATGTTAAGCGGCAGCTATACCATAGAGGATAGAAGGTTATTCGAACTGCTCAAGGAAATGGCAGAGACGGAAGGCCATTATTTAGAGCCATCTGCCCTAGCCGGAGCATTTGGTCCGATACAACTTTTGTCAGCTAAAGAAGGAAGGGAATATCTTATGGATCAAAAACTGCTGGATAAAATGAACCAGTCGACGCATGTCATCTGGGCGACCGGCGGGAGCATGGTACCAAAAGATATGATGGAACTGTATTTATCTAAAAGTTAAAAAAATCCACAAGAGTGAAATTTTCAGAATGCAGGCAAACTCGTAGAAAAGTGAGTTTGCCTGTATTATTTTTATTTGAAAAACCTCTCAGTTGTTTTCAGACGAAGCCGTTTTTCGTCCAAAGCGCACTTTATTTTACTGACAACGAATTATTCCAACCCCGGAGCATAAATTTTGGGGTCCTGATGATGATTCAGTTCCCTTAAGGTCGACGTCCTGCCAAATACTCCTCACCGCAAGCTTCAAGCAGGAGCTGGGCTCCAGACATTCAATCCGAATTTCATCACAAAGAAAAGTCTTGTATTAAAATCAGGGTAATCATCCCGATACAATCGTGAGAGGGAATGAGGATGAGACCATTCCGAATCTCTTTTGGCATTTTCATTGAAATATCTCCTAAAGTTAAGAAATTGGGGCTCTATGAGCCACTACGTTAAGCCACTTTTGGACCTAGCTATTTCCAATTGGCCATATTCTTTAAATTAATGGTAGAGAAAGTAAGCATCGCTTGCATCGGCAACTTTTTAAGTCCCCTTAAAGCAGTCTTACGCATATCATGCTTCTTTTGCATCTACGAATACACACTCAATCGTTTTTTTATGTTTCGCATATATAGGTTTTAGATCTAAAAATGACGCAGATGATCTGCATCTTCCACGATATGCTTGTCAGAAATGCCGTTACATTACTAAAAGCGCGTCTAGGGGAGACCCCTCAGGCGAAAGCCGAGGGACGACCGCCGGCGGAAAGCAAGTGCCCTACGTTCCAATCAACGTTCAATATGTAAAAGCTAAAAAAACTGTAGACAAACTCGATCGAAAGTTTGACTACAGTCTGTGAAGTTCACGACAGTGAACTTCTTTATATTTATAACCCCCATGAGTTCAATAAAAGGTGAATGGCTTTTTCCAATTCGGATTCAGGAATCCCTGCAAAGCCCAATATAATTTTTGGAGGATGTTCGTCAATTTTCTCGATTGAATATGTTGATAATCCATAAATTTTAATATGGTCTTCGTTTGCCTTTTGAATAAGTGTCTGTTCATCCATGCCGTTCTTAACGATGAGGACGATATGCAATCCTGACCGCTCTCCAATGATTTTTATTTGTTGATGGGGTTTAAATAGATCAATCACTTTATCCAGCTTCCGACGGTACACTTTCCTCATCCGATTTAAATGCTTTTCAAAATCCCCTTCCTTCATGAACTGTGTCAACACGTGCTGATCAATCCGTGAAACGGTTGAATGGTAAAAAGACAATTCCTGTTGATGCATTTGTAACAATGGAGCGGGAAGAACCATATAACTGATCCGAATTGATGGCATCAATGATTTTGAAAATGACCCTAAATATATCACCTTATCACCAGCATCCATACTTTGTAAGGAAGGAATTGTTTTTCCACTATAACGAAATTCACTATCATAATCGTCTTCGATAATATAGCGGTTTGCTGCCCCTTGAGCCCAGTTCAACAATCGCGTCCGTCTGTTAACGGATAGGATTGTCCCATTGGGGAAGTGATGTGAGGGAGTGACATACACAACGTCGATGTTTGAATCTTCAATTTGGTTCACCTTTACGCCTTCTTCATCAATTTGCAGTGGATGGACTTCATTTGGGTAGCTGCGTAAAATCCGATGAATTAAGTGATACCCAGGATCTTCAACACCATAGATGGCATTTTTATCGAATAGAAGGACAAGCTGCTGTAATAAAATTTCCATTCCTGCACCAATGATGATCTGTTCTGGGACACATTGAACACCACGTGCATGATACAAATAATGGGCAATTTCACATCGTAATTCATATTCCCCTTGAGAATCCCCAAGTAAAAGAAGATCTTGATGTGATTCATCGATTTTGCTTTTCATGTATTTTCTCCATTTTTCAAATGGGAAATGTTCCGTGTCAATTTGGCTGGGATGAAAATGATATAGCAATTCCCCTTGTTTATGATTGATTTGTTCCACTGATACTTGGTTAGTTTGTGTATACTCTAAATCCTCGAAAGTTTGAATATAGTACCCTTTTCTTGGTATGACTTCAACGTATCCTTCAGCAGTCAATTGTTCATATGCAGTCTCCACGGTATTTTGACTTATTTGAAGGAACTCTGCTAATTTCCTTTTGGAAGGCAGTTTTGTGCCGTAAAGAAGACGGCCTTCAATGATTTCTTTTTTAATATATGAATATAATTGTTCGTACAAAGGTACTTCACTTAACCGATTTAAATCGCAAGAAAGCATATTCATTTTGTTGCCACCTTTTTGATAAATTTTTACTGACCCCGTTAAATTTATTAAAACTGACACTTTCAATGTGGTCAACTCTTTTTTATACTAAGCCTAACAAATCTAAAAAATGAAAATATTAGGGGGAAGAAGAAAATGGAAAAATTATTAGGGACTGACACAGTAAAAAGAGGAATGGCACAAATGCAAAAGGGTGGCGTAATCATGGACGTCATTAACGCAGAACAAGCAAAAATCGCAGAAGCATCCGGTGCGGTCGCTGTCATGGCATTGGAAAGGGTACCTTCCGACATCCGTGCGGCTGGCGGCGTAGCTAGAATGGCAGATCCGCGAATTGTCGAGGAAGTAATGAATGCAGTCTCAATCCCGGTCATGGCTAAAGCAAGGATTGGCCATATCGTTGAATCAAGGGTCCTGGAATCCATGGGAGTGGATTATATCGATGAAAGTGAAGTGCTGACTCCTGCGGATGAAGAATACCATATTCTAAAAAGTGATTTCACAGTACCTTTCGTTTGTGGCTGCCGTGATTTAGGCGAAGCTGCGCGCCGTATTGGTGAAGGAGCATCCATGCTTCGTACAAAAGGAGAACCAGGAACAGGTAATATTGTGGAAGCTGTGCGTCATATGAGAAAGGTACAGTCACAAATTCGCAAAGTGAGCATCATGAGTGATGATGAATTAATGACAGAGGCAAAAAATCTTGGAGCCCCATTTGAAATTTTAAGAGAAATCAAACGCACAGGTAAATTGCCTGTAGTTAACTTTGCAGCGGGCGGAATTGCCACTCCAGCAGATGCTGCATTGATGATGGAATTGGGAGCAGATGGCGTTTTCGTTGGGTCTGGTATTTTTAAATCTGAAACTCCAGAAAAATTCGCATCCGCAATCGTTCAAGCGACTACATATTTCACCGATTATGAATTGATTGGCAAGTTGTCAAAAGAATTGGGCAGTGCAATGAAAGGCATTGATATTTCCAAACTAGCTCCGGCAGAACGGATGCAGGAACGTGGATGGTAATATGATAACGATCGGTGTTTTGGGATTACAGGGAGCGGTTGAAGAACACTTGAACCAAATCAAAGCTGCGGGCGAACAAGCGATTATTGTAAAAAAACCGGAACAGTTGCGGGAAATCGATGGCTTGATCATTCCAGGCGGAGAAAGCACGACGATGAGGAAGCTAATGGATCGTTATGGATTTATGGAACCGATCAAAACTTTCTTCGAAGGTAAAAAACCTATTTTCGGTACATGTGCGGGGATGGTATTGGCGGCAAATGAATTGACTGGCGATGAGGTGGCCTATCTCGGACTAATGGACATTTCCGTGAAAAGGAACGGATTTGGACGTCAACGGGAAAGTTTCGAGGCTGACCTATCCATCAAAGGAATGGAAGCCCCTTATAAGGCAGTATTCATCCGGGCACCATTTGCTGATGAAGTTGGAGAAGGTGTAGAAGTATTGGCTGTTTATGAAGAGAATGTAGTGGCTGCGAGACAAGACCATGTCCTCGTAAGTGCATTTCATCCAGAATTGACAGGTGATGATCGCTTCCTTCAACTTTTCATTGAAATGGTGAAGACATCCGTAAGTAAGGCCGAATTGAAAACCTGCTAAACAAATGAAGCTGTCCTATTAATAGGACAGCTTTACTTTTGAAAGCTCAAAACTCTATAAAAATACATATTGCTTGAATTTACTATTCTTTACTTTTATAATAAAAAGTAAGTGATCGCTTACTTATTTGGAAGGGGAATGTATATGACAGCAAGAGTTGCAGTTATCACTGGGGATAAAGCGGTATAGGCCGAGCCACATGCCTGAAATTCGCAGCAAAAGGTGACAAGGTCGTTGTTGCGGATTTTAATGAAGAAATGGGTCGGGAAACCGTTGATCAGATAACAGCTAATGGTGGAGTGGCCATTTATGCTAAAACGGATGTTTCTAAGCAGGATGATGTTGAATCGTTAATCAATAAAGCAGTGGAAACATACGGAAGGCTCGATATCATGTTTAATAATGCCGGCATTGGTGCGGGCGGTATGATCATAGACCAAGATATGGAAGGTTACTACAAAACGATTGGGGTGAACCAGCACGGAGTGGCCTTTGGAATCATGGCAGCAGGACGGAAAATGAAGGAACTGGGTAACAAGGGAGTCATTATAAATACCGCTTCTGTGTTTGGCTACTTAGCTTCCCATGGGACTTTTGCCTATCAGGCGACTAAAGGCGCTGTAAGAAAGATGACACAGTCAGCAGCTTTGGAATTGGGTGCTCATGGGATACGCATTGTGGGCATTGCGCCGGGCGGGGTCGACACTCCTATCATACAAGGTTATAAAGACATGGGAATCATCGATAAATTGAATGCAACTCAAATGCGCGGTGAATTGATTAAGCCAGAAGCCATTGCAAATGCCGTCTATCTATTATCGTTAGAGGAAGCGGATGCGATCAATGGAAGTGTAGTCATGGTCGATGATGGCTATGCATCTTTTAAGTGATTTTCATAAATAGAAAACATCGTCCCAACCAGATGATGTTTTCTATTTATGATATATGGGAATATTGAATTCAAATAGATCAAAGGTAATATTGACCGATTGATACCAGCGATATATCATGGGAAATAGAGGGGTGAAACCGGTCTTATCTTTATAAAAGAAGGTTGATATTTTTGAAAAAAGGGCAGCAAACCAAAGAACGAATCATAAATGTAGCCCGGACTCTTTTTGCCACTAAAGGTTTTGACATGACAAGAACGAATGAAATTGCCTCTGCATGCAATGTTTCCGAAGCTACTATTTACAAATACTTTGACAGCAAAAAAGATTTGCTTTTGGCTACAATTACCCCTAATGAAAAAGAGGAATCTGAAGATGGGACTAGCCATCTATCCACGGATGATCTAGTGGAGAATCATGTTACTACCATGATAAAAAAAATTCTTGAAAATAAAGAACAGTTTTCGATATTATTTAGGGAAACACAATTCGATCAAGATATTTCAAAGCAATATGTAGATCAGATTTTCAAGCCAAATGCCAGGCATATTGAAATACAGAAGAGAATAGATAGCGGAGAGATACAATATATCTCTGATATTATTTTATTTAATGTAGGGATCATTTCTTTCACATTGGCTTTATCTACACATTATGAGATCCATCAACAAAAAAAGGAGCCATATTTTACTTCTGAACGAATTAAGAGCATTGCTCAACTTTTGGTATATGGTATTCATGGGAAACAAAATCATACATAATGAAACGGTCATATATATGACCGTTTCTTTTTTCATTCAGAGTACATGTCCAGAGTGTAAGATTTGACTTATATTTTTCAGACAATTACGATAAATGTATACTTCACGTAATGCTTTAAGAAAATTATATCTGGAAATCTTGTAACATTGGAGGGTATCAAATGAGCGATATCGTAATTTTATCAGGAAGTCCGGCTATTCCATCAAGAACGGACATTTCACTAAAACATATTCAATCATTAGTCGAAAATGCAGGATTTACTACAGCTTATTTCTCGATTACGGATTTCTCAGCAGATGATTTATTCCAAGGGAAATATAATAGCGAGGATATCACAAAGCTTTCGGAGAGAATTCAAGCAGCCAGAGGAGTCATTATAGGTTCACCGGTTTATAAGGCTTCTTATACAGGTGTATTGAAAGCATTGATTGATTTGCTGCCAGAAGGTGCTTTTAAGGGTAAGCCGGTGCTGCCAATCATGATTGGTGGAAGTAACAGGCATCTATTGGCGATTGACTATGCGCTTAAACCATTAATTTCAATATTAAAAGGCGAGCCGCTGCAGGGGATTTATTTTGTTGATAAGGAAATAGATAAACAGAATCCAGAAAACCCAATCAATGATTTGCATTTAATTGATCGCGTCCAGAGTCAGGTTCAAGAATTTGTAGAAGCGATACAGTTAAGAAATTAATGACTTCAATAAATTAATTCCTTATATAAAAAGACTGGAACCCTAGAAATTTTTTTAGAATAACACGCGTCAATAATAGGCCTATTAATGAAAATAGACTCATTCTTTTGGAGACTTTATCTAAAAAGACGAGTCTATTTTCGTATTTATATGAACATAAAATCATAAATTGAATAGTGTGTATAAAAATAACAGTTAATCCATAATATTAAACCAAGTTATTTTATAAGAAAACTCCATTGACAAGGATTAAATATATGTTAATATTTAAAATAATAAAACTTATCCAGAGCGACGGAGGGAATTGGCCCTTTGAAGTCCGGCAACCTGCATGATGGATGCAAGGTGCTACCTCCAACAAAATGTTGATCATTTTGGAAGATAAGGTAAAGATATTTACCTTGCGATCTTTCCATCATGGAAAGATTTTTGTTTTTTGTGAAAATTGTAGGCAGACCATAACAATGTAAGGTTGTATGGAATTATATAAATCTAAGAAATTTAAAATAAAATATTCGCGGGTTTTCTTAAAGGAGGAACTGGTTTGGATAAAGAGAATCAGCTTGAAGAAATTTTTGAACGACTTCAAGAAATGCTTAATTCAATGAAATATGGATCCATTACACTTATTGTCCAGGATGGTAAAATCATTCAAATGGAGAGAAATGAAAAACTTAGAATTAAATAAGGTATCTGCTGACTAGAAAAACTAGAGGCGGGTTTAACTGATATAAAGAGAGTATTGGTTAGATTCGTCTCTTTTTCCTAGATTCAAATAACCCGGGGAATATTAGAACGGGGATTGATCAACAGTACTCTAACCTGATACAGCAAGTTTTTAGAGGGGGCTACAAAGTTGGCTGCATTAATAAACTATGAAAATTTCAATACAGGGGACTTCCCCGTATTTCCTGAAGACACTGAGACAAAAGGTGCTTTGGAAGTTCTGCAATGGGCGAATGACCATTATGGAGACAAACTGATTTATGCTTGCAGTTTTGGTATTGAAGGCATCGTGCTTACGGATTTATTGGCGAAGGTCAATCCTTCGGCAAAAATAGTTTTCCTTGATACAGATGTTCATTTTGAGGAAACTTACCAATTGATCGAGGAAGTGAAGAAGCGATATCCGAAGCTTTTGATTGAAATGAAGAAACCTGACTTGACGCTTGAGGAACAAGCGGCGGAATATGGCGATGAATTATGGCTTAGTGATTCCAATAAGTGCTGCAACATCCGTAAAATTGTTCCGCTTACAGAAGTGCTTTCAACGGCAACAGCCTGGCTTTCGGGACTGCGGAGGGAGCAATCCGAAACAAGGGCTAAGACCGAGTATATCAATAAGGATAATAAGTTCAAATCAGTTAAAATATGCCCACTCATACATTGGACATGGAAAGATGTTTGGCGCTATGCCCACAAAAATGGACTTCCATATAATGTCCTGCATGATAATGGATATCCGAGCATTGGATGTAAAACGTGTACAGCACCTGCCTTCAATGCAGATGATTTACGCTCAGGCCGTTGGCAAGGGGCTCAAAAAACGGAATGCGGATTGCATTTATCTTAAATAAATAGAAATTATAGGCTTAAATAAATAGAAACCATAGGGGGAAATTAGCATGACAATCAGTTTACCGCACGGAGGAACATTAATCGATCTTTGGGAACCAAAATATGATTTTAGTAAAATAACGAAGTCAATCGAAATCGATGAAATTGCTTTAAGCGATCTTGAATTGATAGGGACTGGTGCCTACAGCCCGATTAAAGGATTCTTTACAAAAAGTGACTATGAGACAGTGGTAAAGGATATGAGGCTTAGCAGCGGACATGTATGGAGCATCCCGATTACGCTGCCTTTGACCGAAGAAACTGCAGGAAGCCTTACTATAGGTGAAGAAGTAACATTAACCCATGATGGTGAAACATACGGGGTTCTCTCCGTTTCTGATATTTACACTCCAGATAAGCAATTGGAAGCGACATTGGTATATCAAACAGCTGATGAGAAGCATCCTGGAGTGAAAAATTTATATAACCGCGGGGATGTATATGTCGGCGGGGAAATAAAGTTGATCAAGAGAATAGAGCGCCCGCTATTTCAAGCTCATTATTTAGACCCAGTCGAGACAAGGAAGGCTTTCGCTGAAAAAGGATGGGAAACGGTTGTCGGTTTCCAAACGAGGAACCCTGTTCACCGTGCACATGAATATATTCAAAAGACAGCATTGGAAATTGTCGACGGCTTATTCTTAAATCCACTCGTTGGTGCCACTAAATCAGATGACATTCCGGCAGATGTAAGAATGGAAAGCTATAAAGTGCTGCTTGACAAATATTATCCTAAAGATCGCGTCTCCCTTGCAGTTTTCCCTGCTGCCATGCGTTATGCAGGACCTAGAGAAGCCATTTTCCACGCGATGGTCCGTAAAAATTATGGTTGCACCCATTTTATCGTCGGACGTGATCATGCGGGTGTTGGCGATTATTATGGCACATACGATGCTCAAAAAATCTTCGGGAACTTTAACGCAGATGAGTTAGGAATCACGCTATTATTCTTTGAACATAGTTTTTACTGTAAAGCATGTGGCAATATGGCTTCCGCTAAAACTTGTCCGCATGGCAAGGAAGACCATGTCATCCTGTCTGGAACGAAGGTTAGGGAAATGTTGCGTAATGGAGAAATTCCTCCAGCTACCTTTAGCCGTAAGGAAGTCATCGAGGTGTTGATAGAAGGTCTAAAAAAAAATGAAGTTTATAACTGATTGGACATAAATGGAAGGTTTACATGAAGAGGGGGATTATCAAATGAGTAAAAGTACGAATGTCACATGGCATGAGACGTCATTGACCAAGGAGCACCGACGGAAGCAGAACGGGCATGAAAGCACGGTTCTATGGTTTACAGGACTATCGGGTTCCGGAAAATCAACGATTGCAAACGCGGTCGCTAAAGAGTTATACAATCGGAATATTCGAAGTTATGTTTTGGATGGTGATAATATCCGTCATGGCTTAAATAAAGATTTAGGTTTTTCTGAAGAAGATAGAACCGAGAATATTAGGCGGATTGGTGAGGTTTCCAAGTTATTCGTGGATAGTGGGCAGTTCGTATTGACCGCTTTCATATCACCTTTCAGGGCAGATCGGCAGATTGTACGTGATTTACTCGAAGAAGGGGAGTTTATTGAAGTATACATAAAGTGTCCGATCGAAGAGTGCGAAGTGCGTGATCCAAAAGGGCTTTATGACAAGGCCCGTAAAGGCATCATTAAAGATTTTACCGGAATCGACTCTCCATACGAAGAACCTGAACAACCGGAAATCATTTTAGAATCCGACCAATACAGCATTGAGGAGTGCGTTGAACATGTAATCGGTTATTTAACAGCAAAGAAAGCGATTTAATCAAGGAGGAAATGAAATGGTTTACGAGAAATTTTGGTCGGAAAATCCACTAATCGCTAAAAATAAAACGGAAATCTGGAAATTGGAAAAAGACGGCTTGAAGATATTTGATGATATTCCACATTACGCAGCAAATGGGTTTGATTCCATCCCTAAAGAGAAATGGGATATGTTCAAGTGGGCAGGTTTATACCTGCAACGGCCAAAAGAAGCTGGTTATTGGATGATGCGAGTCGTTATTCCCGGAGGTATCCTGACATATGATCAACAAATAACTCTAGCTAACATCGCTAAAGATTACGGGAGGGACGTATATGACATTACAACCCGTCAAGCCATTCAATTCCATTGGCTGACCATCGAACAGGTCCCGGATATATTGGATCGTTTAGAAAAGGTTGGAATGACTACGGCTGGAGCTTGTGGTGATATAACCCGTAATATCATCGGTAATGCATTGGCAGGCATCGATCCTGATGAACTTTTTGATACACGCGAGGTACTTTATGATGTATTTGAGTATTTCCGCCTTAACGAAGACTATTCGAACCTTCCGAGGAAATATAAAATGTCCATAAGTGCCAATATCCATAATGCTTCAAATGCTGAAATCAACTGTGTTTCATTCAATCCAGCTACTAAAGTAATTGATGGAGTAACGGAAGTCGGTTTTCACGTAAAAGTAGGGGGTGGGCTTTCCTCCGTTCCGATGCTGGCAGAAGAACTTGACTTATTCATTTTACCTGAAAAAACTGTGGAAGTGGCTGCCGCCATCACGACGATATTCCGTGACTTTGGGTACCGTGAAAAGCGTCATCGCTCACGTTTGAAATTCCTTGTCGCTGACTGGGGTCCTGAACAATTCAAGGAAAAATTGCTGGGATACACCGGTCCGCTTCCTGAAAAGGGAGAAAGTGCGGTGAAGGGATGGAATGCAGGGTATTTCTACGGCATCCATAAACAAAAGCAAGATGGTCTGAACTATGTTGGCGTCAATATACCAGTGGGTCGTCTAAACCCAGACGAAGTGATCGAGTTTGCCGAACTTGCAAAAAAATATGGAAATGGTGAAATCCGCAACTGTAATTCTCAAAATCTAATCATTCCTAATGTGCCGGATGCAAAACTTGAAGAATTAAAGCAGGAATCCATCTTTGAAAGATTTCCATATCAACCAAAGAAATTCATTGGGTATTCCGTTTCGTGTACAGGCATCGAGTATTGCAACCTGGCTCTGGTTGAAACGAAAAACCGAATGAGGACCATTTCTGAATCACTGGACAAGGAAATAGATCTCGATGTGCCTGTAAGGATGCATATGGTCGGCTGTCCGAATAATTGCGGTCAAAGAGCCATCGCCGAAATAGGGCTGCAAGGCATAAAAATGAAAAACCAGGATAAAAAGATGGTCGAAGCTTTTGAGATATACGTTGGAGGAACGCTGAATGAGGGCGGGAAGTTCAATGAAAAGCTTAAAGGAAAAGTGGAAGCTGAAAAGCTCCATCATGTTCTGAAAGAAATGATCCTATTTTTCAAAGAAACAAAACTACTATCCGAAACCTTTCTCGATTTTGTGGAAAGGGTAGGGGTAGACGAATTACAAAGTAAACTTGATGATATATTAGCGGAAGTGGCCGTTTAATAGGGGAAGGTAAGCATTCCATGAATCTATACCGTTTTGAAGTCACTATCAAGGAAAAACCAATTCATGTCATCATTGTTGCCGATTCAGATGAAAAAGCGTTTGAACTTGTTGATATCGAGCTGGAAAAGCATTATTTGAAAATGCCTGAAGTGGATGACATCTCATTATATGAAAAAAGGAAAATTAAAAATGGAGCAGGTTTCGTTTTATCGGAATTCGAAACAATTCTCTAAGGGAAGGCAGGATGCAAAAATGGGGAAAGTATATCTAGTAGGAGCCGGTCCCGGAGATCCAGATTTAATTACATTAAAAGGATTAAAATGCATCCAAGAAGCTGATGTCATTTTATATGATCGACTTGTCAATAAAGAACTTTTGAATCATGCAAAAGACGGTGTCGAGCTGATTAATTGCGGTAAACTGCCGGATTATCATTTGTTGCAGCAGGATACCATCAATCGGTTCCTCGTTAAATATGCAAAAAAGGGAAAAATAGTCACCCGTTTGAAGGGCGGCGATCCATTCGTCTTTGGGAGAGGCGGTGAGGAAGCGGAAGCCCTTGCCAAAAGTGGCGTGAGCTTTGAAATCGTACCAGGAATTACGGCTGGAATCGCCGCTACAGCCTATGCGGGAATTCCAGTTACACATAGGGACCATGCTTCATCATTTGCAATTGTTACCGGTCATCGGAAAAAAGATGAAGCGGATAATATCAAGTGGGAATCCCTTGCAAAAGGAATCGATACATTAGCCATTTATATGGGTGTTAAAAACCTGCCATATATTCAAGGAAAACTTCTGGAACATGGAAAAAGCCCGGAGACTCCGGTAGCCCTTATTCATTGGGGTACATTAACAACGCAAAAAACAGCTGTCAGTACGTTGGCTAAAGTAGTGGAAACCGCCAATAACGAACAAATTTCCAATCCTTGCATGATAGTCGTGGGGGATGTCGTTAATTTACGGGAAAAAATCAAATGGTTTGAAGGAAAACAAACCGAAAATTTGTTGGCGAATGAGGCCTTTTAATGGAAGCCATTTTATATATTTGCCATGGCAGCCGTGTTAAAGAAGCTTCAGCCCAAGCTATTGACTTTATTAAAGTTTGTATGCAAGCACAGCCATATTCCATTCAAGAGTATTGCTTCTTGGAATTGGAAACTCCTACGATTGAAGAGGCCTACGAACGATGCGTCCAAAAAGGGGCGACGAGCATATTGGCCATTCCAGTTCTATTGCTGACAGCTGTACATGCAAAACATGATATTCCAGTCATATTGAATAAAATGAAAGAACGGTACCCCGCCGTTGACTTGAAATACGGAAGGCCGATTGGTGTCAGCGAGAAAATGGTTGACATTTTAGTGGAACGGTTGGAGGAAACAAATGTAAGTGTTACAGAGGATTCCTTGGTATTATTGGTTGGAAGGGGCAGCAGTGATCCCGACGTGAAAAGGGATTTATCTCGATTGGCCGTTTTGCTAAGGAACAGGTTTCCAAAAATCCAGGTGCAAGAGTGTTATTTGACAGCTGCCACACCAAGCTTTGGAGAAGCGTTGGAATTTGCGGTGGAATCTCGATCAAACCAAGTATTTATCATTCCATACTTATTGTTTACAGGTCTCTTAATGCAGTCGATTGAAAATAGTATAAAAAAGATCCAAAAAAAGGGGAAGCAAAAAATCATACTTTGCCGATATTTAGGTTATCACCCAAAGATTGAACAAGCAATATCGGAACGAATTCATGAAGTGAGTGGGGAGGGAGCCTATGTATCCAATTACGCTTAATATCGAGAACAGAAAGTGTGTCATCATCGGCGGTGGTAAAATAGCTTACTTTAAAGCGGGCCCCTTATTGGAAGCTGGTGCTGAAGTTACCGTCGTAAGCCCCGAAATATGCACAGGTTTTCAAGTGTTGGAGAAAGAAGGTAAGATTCGGGTCTTACTAAAAGAAGTGGAAGAAACTGACTATAATGATGCGTTTTTAATCATTGTTGCTACCAATTCTACTGAAGTAAATGAACGAGTTTACGAGAATGCATCCGAAAGTCAGTTGGTTAACGTAATCAGCAATCATGAGTTGGGTAATTTTCATATACCGGCCACATTGAATAGAGGCATGCTTTCCATAAGTGTTTCTACCAATGGAGCAAGTCCAACGCTCGCAAAAAAAATACGGAATGACCTAGGTAAAGTATATGATGAATCATATGAAGAATATCTTGAATTCCTTTTTGAAGCAAGAATGATTATAAAGAATGGGTCATTTTCAAAAGAAGAAAAATCTAAATTATTGAAAGATTCAATAGAGGATATTTATAAATATTCCTTAAAAGAAAGATATCGTTTTTTAGCTAGGCTTTTACCAGTAGAATCTGAAGAAAATATATCATTGGGCTGATCAGAAAAACTGAAGGCACCTAACCAACATGTCATTTCATTTTGGTTAGGTGCCTGTTTGTGTCTTAAAGGAAATCTTAATGATTTATACAGGCAAACGGTACCATCGGGTCGATGATATAGGTTCTATTTTAGTGAAAAAAGGGGAATGTCATGAAAAAGTTAATCGTTTTGGCCTTTATCGGGTTTTTAGCCCAATTAATCGATGGTTCGCTTGGAATGGGGTATGGAGTGAGTTCCACTTCCTTATTGTTGACATTCGGGATTGCCCCTGCAGTAGCATCAGCATCCGTTCATTTATCGGAAGTAGTGACCACAGCAGTATCCGGAGCCTCACATATAAAGTTTGGGAACGTTGATAAAAATATGGTCTATCGCTTGATCATTCCAGGTTCTGTTGGTGCATTTGTAGGTGCATGTTTCCTGAGTAACCTGCCTGCCGAATTAGCAAAACCGTATATTGCCATATTTTTATTTGGTCTTGGTGTATATGTTTTATTCCGCTTTTTATTTATTTTTAAACCGTCAAAGGAAAATGAAACCGTAAAGCCATTGACCGCAAAACAATCCATTCCGTTAGGCCTTTTTGCAGGCTTTTGTGATGCAACAGGCGGAGGCGGTTGGGGACCGATTGCAACACCCGTTTTATTGTCAAAAAAAGGCATGACGGCGAGAAAAGCTGTAGGAACTGTAGATACGAGCGAATTTGCCATTGCTTTCTTTGGAAGTCTTGGCTTTATCATTTCTCTTGGATGGGAAGCTGTCAATTGGCTTTGGGTCGTAGCGTTGATAATTGGAGGAGTGGTTGCCGCACCAATTGCAGCATGGCTCGTCAGGATGCTTCCTGCTCAATTAATGGGTGTTTTAGTGGGCGGTTTCATTATCTTAATCAATGTAAGAACATTATTAGCTACATGGATTCCGATTGAAGCCCATATATACATCTATACTGGCATCGTGATAATATGGTTTTCTGGAATTCTCCTTACCATCAATAAAATGGCCAATGCGAGAAAACATGATCATATCGAACACCGCCAGAATGTTTCCTGATTCCCAAGTTTGAAAGAAGCGAATGTACACAAGAAGCATATTCCAATGCGTAAATAAACTCGTAGGTATGTATGTGCCTACGAGTAAAGTTGTTTGCCAAATGGAATTGCGACTATAAAGTTGCTGCGGTTTTAATAAAGGATCTTGATCTTATTTAATAGATTCATTACCATTTTTAAGGGTTCCTAAAAATCGAGAGACTTATCACTCCAATGTATAAGAATTCATAGTACCCCTTACTAAAGTAAGCCATCGGAGAGATTTGAATGATTTTAGAACAGAAGCAGAATCAATAATTTATAGCTCCTACTGTTCAAATGAGTGATTTACACTTTCACATAATATAATAGGAGGAACTATTTCTTTTACTCTATCGAATATAAATCCCTGCCTGTTTGGATATCAGCATTTGATTGATGGAGGCTAATTCAGCGTCCAAAAATTCCTGTGATTTCCACCAGAAATAACGGGTCTTTCGCTTGTCTTGGTTTCCCCAATAAGCCTCCCCGTGCCTGCAATTGGTCTTCAAATCACTACAGTAAATGACTGGGCAAATTGAATGCACTCAGCCATATTCTTAATGTCCTTTAGCTTTCTGTCATTTCCGACGATGGGTACATGAAAAAAAATCGCGGATATCCTTTAATTTAAATCCCTGCAAGCTTTGAAAAGCATGCAGGTTTTTGCTTTATGCCGGGACATCGGAAAAATCGGTTTATCAATTTATTCCTTGGAAAAAAATCTTTACCTGCCGCTGTGGTATCCTTTTCATATCTAATTTCTGGCAGTGTGTCCGGTGAAGGCGAACGTAATGTTTTAGGAGCAATAGGTGGAGCCATCATCGTTCATCCATTTAAACTATTATTTTAGTTTTTAAAGGTAGTTAAATGTTTTTCAGTTTTGTACAATGATTAAATAGCAAATTTGAAAAGGAGTTTTAAAATGGAAGGCATCTCTGATCATTTAAAGGAAAATTTGGATATTTTGTTCGTAGGTTTCAATCCGAGCATTCGTTCAGGTGAGACTGGTCATCATTATGCGAATCCAAATAATCGCTTTTGGAAAATCCTCTTCGAGTCCGGGCTGACACCAAGGAAATATGAACCGACTGAAGACTCGTCATTGCTGGATTTAGGTTATGGTTTTACCAATATCGTTTCCAGGCCTACAAAAGGAGCGGAAGATATCACTAAAGAAGAGTACATAAAAGGAAGGAAACAATTAAAAAGGAAAATAAAAAAGTATAAACCTAAACTTGTCTGTTTTGTAGGAAAGGGTGTCTATCAGGAATATCGTCAATTACGAAAAATCTCATGGGGGCTGCAAGAAGAAACCACATCCAATGATACCATGGAATTCGTTGCCCCTTCTTCCAGCGGTTTAGTTAGAATGCCGATAAATGAGATCATCGAAATATATAGTGAGTTGCCCATTCTGCTTGGCCAGCTGAAAAGCAATTGAAGAAACTTTTTAAAACGATGGTGAAATTATACGAGTCAGGATAATGCTAAATTGGAAAAGCGTGGCTTTTCCGAGATCAATGATGGTGAAGGCTTTTGCCAAGGCGTAAAGAATTGTATACCTATTTTATGTGATAGTATCGGTTTTGCTAACAGGCTCGTCGATAGAGACTTTCATACCTAGAATCGATCTTTTGGCGTTGCTTAGTAATATGCAGATTCCTGAATGGGTCATCGATTGGCTACGGTTATGATTGGCTACGGTTATGATTGGCTTGCTTTTCTTGATGAAATTACTAAATTTCTTTTAATGATTACTAAACATTTTAATGAAAGGCCGATATAACCAGTAATGGATTGCTATTACTGGATTTTTTTTCAAGAACATATTTCATAAACCGCACCTTTTTGAGTTCGTTCATTACGGTTAGGCAAATGACGCTTTTTAATGAACATTGGAAGCTTGATTATCAAAATGGCCAGTGATTACATAAACTAGGGTGAAAGTACTTCTGAATGGTCGTTTTGGTTAGCAGAAATGAAAGCGCTTCTAATTGAAAATGAAACAACCAACGTTTAGAAAACGGGAGTCTGTCTACAATGGGAATAAGCAAATAACTATGGAGGTGTTCAATTGATGAATGTTAATGGTGCCCTAGAGGTTCTTGATCGCATGCGGCTTCCTAATGGTGCATATACTGCAAGTGTTTCCGATGATTATAATTATGTCTGGATAAGGGATGTCGTTTATACAGTAATACCTTTTATAAATGATCCGTCCAATCGTTACGAAAAAGCATATCATGCTTTATTCGACTTATTTCAAACCTATGAGTGGAAGATAGATATTCATACGGTGCAGAAACCCCAGTTTCTATTTGAACATATCCATGCAAGGTATTCCACTGAGCTAAAAGAACTGCCCGATGAGTGGGGGCATGCCCAAAATGATGCGGTAGGTGCCTTTTTATGGGGTGTCGGTGAAGGATATAGGCATGGTAAAAAGGTGATAAGAAACCAACGTGATTTAGAAATTGTCCAAAAGCTGGTCAATTACTTGGAATGCCTGCAATATTGGCAGTCGGAAGATAACGGGATGTGGGAAGAAAATATAGAAATCCACGCTTCAAGCATAGGTGCATGTGTTGCTGGTTTGAATTCGGTCAAAATGCTGGTAAACGTCAAGGAAGAACTGATTAAAAAGGGAGAAGAAACACTTCGTTTCCTGCTTCCAAGGGAAAGTTATTCAAAAGAGACGGATTTAGCCCTTTTATCGTTGATCTATCCGTATCGGCTGGTAGACCGTGAAATAGCACTTGAAATATTGAAGAATGTCACAGAAAGACTAGAAAGACCAAATGGTTGCATTAGATATGAGAAGGACCTTTATTATAATGACGGTCAAGAAGCGGAATGGTGTTTCGGGCTTCCATGGTTGGGCTTATGCTACCTTGAACTCGGCATGATGAACAAAGTTAATGAATATATAGATAAAACAAAAATGATCATTCCGGAAAATTGGGAAGTTCCTGAGTTATATATTGGAGGCAGTAATTTACCAAACGGGAATACTCCTTTGGCATGGTCAGTCTCATTATCCTATTTATTCTTGACGAAGACTTCCATGATTCGAAATGAACAAATAACATGAAGCATTCATACTGGATACCTTAAAGCTCTTCCCAAAAAAAGGGGAGAGTTTTTCTTGGTATAATAATATTTTTACAATAAATGTCTTTTTTCTTTAAAAAAGTGTTTAAATTTACAAAAAAACGGCTATTTATAACAATAACTTCACCTCCATTTGAAGGATTAATATCATTTTCATCGAATATATATAATAACTGGGGAAGGATGGGTAAAATACTATCGAGTTAATACTGATGGAGGGGTTTTATTGAGTACAATTATTGACCAGCTGCAAGAGATTTATCCAAGCGATTTCGATTTGTATTTGTTTCATGAAGGCACCCTTTATGAAAGCTATAAAATGCTTGGTGCACACATTGTGACAACATTAGGTAATGAAGGAGTACGCTTCACCGTTTGGGCCCCCCATGCCAAGCAAGTTTCAGTAGTCGGTAATTTTAATAATTGGGACGGAAAAGATCATGCGATGAAACGGATCGAGCGTTCAGGTATCTGGGTGTTGTTCGTACCAGGATTACAAGAAGGGGAACTCTATAAATATGAAATACATACACCCGGAAATAAACGTATCCTAAAAGCCGATCCATATGCCTTTTATTCGGAGGTCAGACCAAATACTGCTTCGGTCATTAAAAGGCTGGATAATTTTGAATGGCAGGATTCGAAGTGGATGGCCGATAGGAAAAAGGAAAATATTTATCAAAAACCCATGTCCATTTATGAAGTGCACCCAGGAACATGGAAACAGAAAGAAGATGGTGAATTTTATTCGTACCGTGAATTGGCTGATAGATTAGTTGAATATGTGATTGATAATAGTTTTACACATATTGAAATCATGGCCATAATGGAACACCCTTTTGATAAATCGTGGGGTTACCAGGTCACGGGTTATTATTCCGTAAACAGTCGGTATGGTTCACCGGAAGATTTTAAATATTTAATTAATCATTGCCACCAAAAGGGGATAGGTGTAATCCTTGACTGGGTTCCCGCCCATTTTTGTAAAGACGCGCATGGACTTTCCCGTTTTGATGGTACGCCTCTCTATGAACCAATTGATTACACGAGAGCAGATCGCCCGTTATGGGGGACATACAACTTTGATTTTACTAAACCAGAAGTAATAAGTTTCCTTATATCAAATGTAATGTTTTGGATGGATGTATACCATATTGATGGGGTCCGTGTCGATGCGGTATCGTCAATGGTTTACTTGAATCATGATAATCCATTGCCGGTCAAGCTGAAAAACCAGTTTGGCGGTGAGGAAAACCTGGAAGCCATACAATTTTTACAAAAACTTAACGAAGTGGTTTTTAAGAAATATCCCAATGCATTAATGATGGCTGAAGAAGCGACAGACCGGCCACTTATAACTTCACCTACCGATATAGGCGGCCTGGGCTTTAATTACAAATGGAATATGGGATGGACTAACGATATCCTTCGTTATATGAAACTTGAAACAAATGAAAGGCCATATCATCATAACCTCTTAACATTTTCATTTTTCTATGCTTTTTCAGAAAATTTCGTCTTGCCCTTTTCACATGATGAAGTGGTTCATGGCAAGAAGTCATTATTGAATAAAATGCCAGGTGACTATTGGCAGAAGTTTGCAAATTTACGGTTACTTTTTGGGTATTTCATGACGCATCCTGGAAAGAAGCTTCTATTTATGGGAGGAGAATTTGGCCAATTCATAGAATGGAAAGATGAGGAACAATTGGATTGGTTGCTTTTGGAATATGAATCCCACGAAAAGATGGCATATTACTTCCGTACCCTTCAGGACTTTTACAGCCAAACTTCCTCCCTTTGGAGACTGGATCATGTCCAGGAAGGTTTTGAATGGATCGATCCGAACAATAGTGAACAAAGTATCATCACCTTTATGAGAAAAGGTAAACGCAAAGGCGATTATTGTATTGTTGTCTGTAATTTTTCTGCACAGGCTCATGCTCACTATCAAATAGGTGTACCATCGCAAGGCAAATATATTGAAGTTTTCAGCAGTGATTCAGCAGCTTTCGGAGGATCGGGTCAGATCAATGAAGAACCCATTAATGTCAAAAAGATACCATACCATAATCAACCATACAGCATGGAAATAACTGTACCTCCATTAGGCATTTCTATTTTTATGAAGCAAACAAAAAAAAGACGGGGGAGAGTGACCGAATAATGGGAGCGAAAAAATGGATAGCAATGTTATTGGCAGGAGGCCAGGGTTCAAGGTTAGGTGAATTGACGATTGGTTTGGCAAAACCAGCTGTTCCCTTTGGCGGTAAATATAGAATCATCGATTTTCCATTAAGTAACTGCACTCATTCTGGTATAGATACGGTTGGGGTACTGACCCAATACCAGCCATTGATTCTAAATGATTATGTTGGTAATGGCAAAGCTTGGGACCTTGATTTGGATGTTGGAGGAGTTTCCGTACTTCCCCCTTATCAAGGGAAAGAAGGCGGTGAATGGTATAAAGGGACGGCAAATGCTGTTTATCAAAATATCCAATACATTGATAACTATGATCCGGAACATGTACTGATTCTCTCTGGTGACCATATTTATAAGATGGACTACAGTAAGATGCTGGATTATCACATCGAAAAAAATGCAGAGGCAACAATAGCGGTCATTCAAGTGCCGTGGCAGGAAGCAAGTCGTTTCGGAATCATGAATACCAATGATGATGATAAAGTCACACAATTTGACGAAAAACCAAAATACCCAAAAAGTAATCTTGCTTCCATGGGAGTTTACCTTTTCAATTGGAAAACCCTAAGACGGTATTTAATCAATGATGAAAAAGACGAAAATTCTTCCAATGATTTTGGCAGCAACATCATTCCAAAAATGCTTGAAGATCGAAAAAAGCTATATGCCTACCGTTTTAATGATTATTGGAAAGATGTTGGAACGGTCGAAAGCCTTTGGCAGGCACATATGGACTTATTGGAGGATACGCCAAATTTCCAGTTGAATGATCAGCAATGGAAAATTTTTGCCCGCAATGCAAATCATCCACCGCAATATATATCACCGGATGCCGAGGTCAGTCAGTCGCTTATCAATGAAGGATGCATGATACATGGGAACATTGAACATTCGGTTTTATCCTATAATGTACAGGTGGGCTATGGTTCAACCATAAAAGATTCAGTCATCATGCCTAATGTGACGATTGGTGAAAACGTTCATATAGAAAGAAGCATCATAGCCAGTAATTGTGTTATAGAAGATGGTGCCGTAGTTGGCAATTCAGCGGTGACATCCGATATTACCTTGATTGGTGAAAATCAGACCATTATCAATCCAAACAAAAAAAAGATCACTCTTAACTAGAAAAAGGGGAAGATGCTATGGAAAATGTGTTGGGTATTATAAACTTAATCAATGAAAGACAACATTTAAAAGATCTGACTGCTCACCGTAATGTAGCATCTGTGCCATTTGGTGGACGCTACCGTTTGATTGACTTTACTATGTCGAATCTCATTAATGCAGATGTATCAAAAGTAGCCGTTTTCCCAAAAGAAAAGTATCTTTCAGTTATGGATCATCTTGGCTCAGGTAAAGAATGGAACTTGGATCGGCGTTCAGGAGGCTTATACATCTTGCCCCCTATCCATCCGGATGAAACGGTAACAGGCGATATGAAGCAATTTTATGATCATCTCAGCTTTTTCGAACGTGCAGAGGCAGATACTGTCATCATTTCCCCGGGAAGCCATGTATGCAAATTGGATTTTAATGAAGTGCTTGATTATCACAAAAAACATAAAGCGGATATCACGGTGGTATATAAGGATTATGTAGGGGAATTGATTGAAAAACCAATCTATCACACCTGCTCGGTAGATTCGGATGAAGACATAACTGACATTAGCTTTTATACAATCCCTAGACCTGGTGACCATGTTTGTCTTGAAACTTTCATCATAAGTAAATCGCTATTGGTGAATTTGATCAAAAGCTGTGTTGCCAGTGGAGAATATGACTTTTTGAAAGACGCTGTGAAAGCAAATCTTCATCGTTTTACCGTAAAAGGCTATAACTTTACAGGTGATATGCCATTTATCCATTCCATTGAAAGCTTTCATGCCAGTAATATGAATTTCCTGAACCCTTCGGTAATCCGTTCTTTCTTCGGGGATACTTGGGATGTTTATACGAAAATCAAACATGAGGCACCGACCAAATATTCAAGTTCTTCGAAGGTTACCAACTCATTGATAGCCAACGGTTGTGATATTGAAGGGATTGTCGAAAACAGTATACTCTTCCGTGGGGTAAAGGTGAAAAAGGGTGCGATAGTAAGAAATAGCATCATCATGCAAAAAGGCGTGATTGAAGAAGGAGCCATCGTTGAAAATATCATAACTGATAAAGAAGTGAGAGTTACTAGTGAAAAATCAGTCATTGGTTTAAAACAGCCTACTGTAATAAAAAAAGCGGAAGTAATTTAATAGAGGATAGAGGAGGTGCGGCAATGAATGTTGTATTTGCTGCTTCAGAATGCGCCCCTTTTATAAAAACGGGAGGGCTCGGAGACGTTATAGGCGCGCTCCCGAAAGCGCTGAAAAAACAGGGAGTCCATGTAAGTGTGCTCTTACCTAAATACGGGGATCTTCCTAACCAATTCAAACAGGAATTGGAACATATGACGAGTATTGAAGTTCCTGTTGGCTGGCGCCAGCAATTTTGCGGCATCGAAAAACTTGTTGCTAACGGAATTACATATTATTTTCTAGATAATGAATATTATTTCAAAAGGCATGGTAGTTATGGTTTCATCGATGATGGCGAAAGGTTCGCCTTCTTTTCCCGTGCAATTTTAGAGGCATTACCCTATTTGGAAGAAAAACCGGATGTTATACACTGCCATGATTGGCAAACGGGCCTTGTCAGCGTTTTGATGAAAGCCCATTATCATAACCATCCATTCTATCAGGATATTAAAACGATATTTACGATACATAATTTACGCTATCAAGGAGTTTATCCTAAAGTTGTATTAGCTGAATTACTCGATTTGAGTGAGTTATATTTTAATATCGATGGTCTTGAATTTCATGGGAATGTCAGTTATTTGAAAGCTGGCCTGGCTTTTTCTAACATAGTCACAACGGTAAGCCCAAGTTATGCGGAAGAAATTCAAATACCTTATTTCGGGGAAAATCTGGATGGGTTTTTACGTAAGAGAAAAGGTGAACTTAAAGGTATTATCAACGGAATCGATTATGAGGAATATAATCCTGCAGCAGATGAACATCTTGCTGTTCCATTCAATTCTTATGAGGGTAAGATGGAGAATAAACGTCAGCTACAGGAATCGCTGGGTCTTCCTGTCAATGATGACGTCCCGGTTTTATCAATGGTAACGAGGCTTGTTGATCAAAAAGGAATAGATCTTGTTCTCCATGTTTTTCATGAAATGATGAACCAAGGAGTTCAATTCATTCTTTTAGGTACGGGTGAAGAGCAATATGAATCGGCATTTCGTCATTTAGCTGACCAATATCCAAATCAGGTTTCAGTCCATACATATTTTGATGAGGGGTTAGCAAGAAGGATATATGCAGGTTCTGATTTATTCCTGATGCCATCACAATTCGAACCATGTGGTATCGGCCAACTCTTGGCACTGCGTTATGGTACACTGCCTTTAGTGAGGGAAACTGGTGGACTTCGTGATACGGTCATACCGTATAACCAATTTACTGGTGAAGGCAATGGCTTCAGTTTTACGAATTATAATGCACACGATATGCTCCATACAATTGAGCAATCTGTTGGTCTGTACAAATTCCAGCCGAAAAGATGGAGGAAAATGGCCGAAAATGCAATGAAGTTAGACTTCAGTTGGACATCATCGTCATTAAAGTATATGGAGCTGTATGAAAGTTTGATTCCTGTCATGAAGTGATAACTGGATAGGTAATACACAAAGCACTTACGAACATTGTTTTCGTAAGTGTTTTGTTTCTTTTACCATCAAATATGGGTATATGATATTTATATATAAAATATTGCTGTGTAGGAGAATGAAAAGATGAAAAGAAGAAGGATGGAAATTGTATTTTTATTTATATTAATTGCTTCAGTTTATATGATCCTGTTCACTCAAGTTAGCTTCGACGTGAAGCTATTTTTTATTGGATTATATATTTTGGTCATGTTTATCACCTTATTTTCACTAATGCTCGAAAATAGATTTGCCCACGAGACACTTTTATGGATGTATGTGCTTTTGTTTTTCCCGGTATTTGGATATGTGTTTTATCTATTCTCAGGTCAGCTCTATTTAAAGGGGTATTTATTCCGAAGTAAAAGGAAAAAAGATCGAGAAGAATGGAAGAGTCTTGTTACACGGGTATCCTCTCCAGATTTATCGTTCTTGAATGATCATCAGAAATCATTCGCAGCTTTTGCCAAAAATGCATCTGAGACCACCATTAGTACATCATCGAAAACGGAAGTATTGAAAAATGGCAACGAAACGTTTACAGAAATAATAAAACAATTAAGAAAAGCTGAGAAATTCATCCATATTGAATACTATATTTTTCGTTCCGACAGGCTTGGTACTGAAATTATAGATATCCTTATTGAAAAAGCAAAAAATGGTGTGGAGGTTTTATTCATTTTTGATGCGGCAGGAAGTTTAAGCCTCTCAAATAATGAGGTTAAACGGATGAAAAATGCAGGGGTTAAAGCCTATCCCTTTTCGCCATTGAAACACGGTTTTTTCAATCAAAAATTTAATTTTAGGAATCACCGCAAAATCATCATCATAGATGGGGAAGTTGGCTTTGTAGGAGGTTTAAACGTAGGAGAGGAATATTTAGGCCGAAATAAAAACATTGGTTTTTGGAGAGATACACATATGATCCTTAAAGGTGAAGCGGTATATATGCTTCATACCGTTTTCCTTTTGGATTGGGAATATGTCAGCGGTGAAGATGTATTGCAAGGACGTCCAGAATTCAAGAATAAAGTGGTACAAGGGGATGGAGCTGTCCAGGTGGTAGCGAGCGGACCTGATACACAACAGGGGATCATGAGTGATTTTTACTATTCACTTATCACGAACGCCACAAAATCAATCTGGATTGCAAGTCCATACTTCGTACCAAATCAAGCGATTAAAGCAGCAATTAAACATGCCGCAATTAAGGGGATACAAGTTAGGGTTATGGTTCCGGCAGTAAATGATGGGTTTTTAACCCAATACGGCAGTCGCTCCTATTTCGGTGAGCTGCTTCAATTCGGCGTAGAGGTATACTCGTACAAAAAAGGTTTTCTACATCAGAAAATTATTATCGTAGATGGTGATATGGCTTCCATAGGAACGGCAAATATGGATATGAGGAGTTTCCACCTGAATTTTGAAGTGAATGTCTTTCTTATGGGCAGCCGTACCATTGAAGATCTTATCACTCATTACAAAGAGGATATGATGGATAGTGACAAACTAGATCCTATCGGGTATATCAATCGTGGTTTACTGGAACGTTCAAAAGAATCATTTGCCAGATTGTTTTCGAATGTACTCTAATGGGAAAAAAAGCAGATAAATAGTATAGTTGAAATGTAAAGAAATTAATTGCCATAAGGAGAATTTAAGATAATATGAAATTGGTTTCCTGGAATGTAAATGGAATTAGGGCTTGTGTTAAAAAAGGATTTTTAGATTACTTTAAAGACGTGGATGCAGATATTTTCTGTCTTCAAGAAACTAAGCTTCAAGAAGGGCAGATTTCACTTGAGTTGGAAGGGTACCATCAATATTGGAATTATGCACTGAAAAAAGGATATTCAGGTACAGCCATTTTCACGAAGGAAAAACCGCTTTCAGTGAAATATGGTGTAGGAGAGCTGGATGAGGAGCCGGAAGGCAGGATCATAACACTGGAGTTCGAGAGTTTTTATATGGTGAATGTTTATACCCCAAATGCAAAAAGGGATTTATCAAGATTGAATTACCGTCTCGAATGGGAAGATGAGATGATAAAATATCTTAAGGAACTGGACCTGGTGAAGCCGGTTATCTTTTGTGGTGACCTCAATGTCGCACACCAGGAAATCGACTTGAAAAACCCAAAACCCAATATAGGGAATTCCGGTTTTACAAATGAAGAACGTGGAAAGATGACTGAATTACTTGATTCAGGGTTTATCGATACATTTCGCCATTTTTATCCAGACCAGGAAGGCTCTTATACTTGGTGGTCATATATGGCAAAAGTCAGGGAGCGGAATATTGGGTGGAGAATCGATTATTTCATTGTTTCAAAACGTCTGGCGGATTCTTTAATAGAGGCAAACATTCACTGCGATGTCATGGGCAGCGATCATTGCCCGGTCGTTTTAGAAACAAACCTCTAAATGGAATAAATTCGGTTAAATGGGGATACTAATGGTTATCCATATTCAACAGGAGGTTTGATTATGAACACATTTATCGTGGGCTTTCATCAAGAAGATAATGTAGACAGCATGCAAGTGCAAAAATTGACGTCGGCTGAGTTTGAAAAAGCAACATCACGCGGATTTCGCAGATTATTTGAACTGGATACAAATATCGGTTATTTCGTATTTTTTGATGCTGAAGATGATGAGGGTGATTTATCCCATCTAGTTTTACAGTATGAAGAAGATAATCAGGATCCAAGTGATTGTTACTCCTTTACTAAAAATGATTTTTATGAGTTCATGGCACTTTATTTACAAGGGATGGATGAAGTGGAAGTGGAGGATGAAGAAGATGATGACAATGAAGAGTACGGACCAATCCATCATCTTGCCCATTTGATGTTTCATATTGTTGAAGAAGGAAAATCCGTAAAGCCATAATTGGCCGAGTAATGTAATGATAGGTACTTGTGAGCTTTGTGACAGGGATAAGATAGAACTGACCATCCATCATTTAACACCTGGAGAATTTGGCGGAAGCCATTTACCCATAGCCAATCTCTGTAAATCTTGCCACAAACAGATTCACGCACTGTATTCAAACCGAGAACTGGCCATCCGACTAAATACCGTGCTTTTGTTAAAAGATGATGAAGGATTAAAAAAATATTTAAAGTGGATTAAAAAACAACCGGTAACAGGGGCAGTGAGAATAAGAAAATCAAAAACGAAATAAAGCAAAAGCCCATCTTAATAAGATGGGCTTTTGCTTTTCATTTTCAGCTTGCTTTATTTTTCAACCGATCCAATAAAAATCCACCTTTAAAATAACGTGGTTCATATGAAATGATGAAAGCCTTAGGTTCAAACTTTTCAACGGTTGCTATCAATTCTTGTTCCCGATTGCGTTTGGTCAAGATTTCCATACGATAACGGTTGCTATCCCTGCCCTCGCCCGTATAAAGAGTTACACCAAATCCGTTGTTCCTCAATGTATCTACCAAATGTTCATTTTTGGTTTGAGTATTAACGGTTACATTAATAAAACCGATGGCAAGTTTTTGCTCAATTTTCGTACCAAAAATTATTCCGATTCCAAAACCGACTGCATAGACAACCATGGCGAGTATGCTTTGGTCACCGCCAAATACGAGGGATAATCCAAAAACGTATATTAACATTTCTGCGATACCCAGTATCGAGGCGAGTATGGTAATATTTTTTACTAAGAAAATGGTTCGCAATGTGTAAATCGGAACATAAATAAGTTGTAATAGCAGAATCAGAAGTATTTCTTTCACTTGAGCACCTCACCAAAATCTTCCAGTTTGATTAGACGTTTCAAATTAGGGATTGTTCATTCCATAAGTAACATCTTCCCTAATATAACCACATCATAATAGGGGAATTCAATGGGGAATATTATGTATTTTTTGTGTCATATCAATGAACACAGAATTAAAAATCTCATAAGATTTTTCAATATTCTTTTTTTAATTAATTTGGTATCATTATCCTTATTAATTCATATGGGGGAATGATGATGTTTAATTATGATGGTCGGATATTCAAAGCTAAAATCAATTCTGAAAATGGAGAAGTGTCAGGAAATACTACCTTCCACTATTCACAAGACGGCTCAATTCTTTCAGCAAGTTATCAGGGGGGAGAGATTGTTAAAGGGACTTTAATAGGGCTGGTCAATCTGGATGGAACTCTGGAATTCAGATATAATCATATCAATGAAAAAGGGGAAATTAGAGGAGGCAGCTGCCTTTCCACCCCTGAAATGCTGCCTGATGGAAGGTTGCGCTTGCATGAAAAGTGGAAATGGTCAGATCTCGAACGGACTGAAGGACATTCCATCATTGAAGAAGTGAGAAAATAACAATCTACTTAGAGGGGTTTAAGGACAATTACTACTATTTGTTTAGTGCGGCATGGTCAAACAGATTGGAATGCACTAGGAAAGCTGCAAGGGCAGACTGATATTCCTTTAAATGAACTTGGAAAGATACAGGCACGGCAATGTGGTGAATTTTTGTCAAAAGATGATTGGGATGTAATTATTACAAGCCCCCTGAAGAGGGCAAGGGAGACGGCGGATATCATTTCGCACTATATTGAAGTACCGGTTATTGAAAAAATGGAATTCATTGAAAAGAATTTTGGCGTCGCTGAAGGAATGACTGCAGCGGAAAGGAAGTCTGCATTCAGGGATAAAGATTATCCTGGTCAGGAAAATCAGGAATCTCTACAAAACAGGCTGATGAATGGACTCCAGGAAATTCAGAAGGAGTATCCTGAGAAGAAAGTTATACTTGTTGCACATGGAGCCGTCATTCATTTTATTTTACGCTTGATGTCAAATGAGTCAATCGTATCCAACCAAATGCGCTTGTTCAATGCATGTTTGAGTACGATTAGATTTGAAGTTGATTCTTGGATAATTGATGATTTCAATCAAGTGAATCATTTATCTTAGTCCTATTAAGCTAGGTTAGTTAAAAAGAAAATGGGTGATTGAAAAGCTAATTATAGAAAGAAGGAAATCATGACTAATAAGAAGGCATTGATTTTAGGTGCTACAGGTATGATAGGCACCCAGTTGGTTAAAGAGCTAGGCAAAAGCAAAATCTATAGTGAAATCCATTTGCTGACAAGAAGGGCACTGAAACTCGCCGATCCCAAATGCATAGGTCATGTTGTGGATTTCGATAATTTATCCAAGTATGCCGATTTGTTCATAGTCAACGATGTGTTCATTTGTTTAGGTACAACTATTAAAAAGGCTAAATCGAAGGAAGCATTTCGTAAAGTGGATTATGACTATGTAATTGAAGCAGCTAGATTGGCAAAGACATCCAATGTTGAAAAAATACTCGTCATTACGGCCATGGGTGCCAATTCCAAATCAAAGTTCTTCTACAGCCGTGTTAAAGGTGATGTGGAAGGTACACTACAACATCTGGCATTGAATAATGTACATATTTTCCGTCCTTCCTTACTTCTTGGAGAACGAAAGGAATTCAGGGCAGGTGAAAAGATTTCTGGGCTGCTAAGTACTTTTGCAAAATTTGTCTTTGTAGGCCCTTTACGTCCATATCGTGCAATAGAAGCAAACAAAGTAGCTGCTGCA
Organism: Peribacillus sp. FSL R5-0717; assembly: GCF_038002945.1. Taxonomy (NCBI): domain Bacteria; kingdom Bacillati; phylum Bacillota; class Bacilli; order Caryophanales; family Bacillaceae; genus Peribacillus; species Peribacillus sp. FSL R5-0717. Next base: position 5,344,249 of record NZ_JBBOOF010000001.1, on the reverse strand, counting down.
ATGTACGTTGCGGCCCAAATGACGGCAAAAGGATATCATTTTTATGATTCTGCTGAAATAGAGGAACTTGCACAAAGAGTTACGATTAATAGTGATCATCCGGTTAAAATAGTAAAAAGATAGATAAAGTTTCCTGTAAAAATGAAGGTTTTTAGAAGACCATGCCGACGATATACTGAAAACGAGCCCCAATAGGCTCGTTTTTAAATTCCTGTGTAATAAAGGTGGAGAACCAGAAAGTCTTGGTAATAAGCAATGCCAAAAGGTTTTTAGTTGTTTCTATAGCTGAGTTAGCTCAATAAGAAAACCGAGTATAAAGATCCAGGTCTTTTTTAGAAATTTTTCTGGTAATGTTTATAGTGCTTTAGACAAGTTATCGATCGCTTCTTGTTCTGATGGGACAAAAAAAACATTGTTCCCTTTATTACACTCATAAATGAAATCTTTCAGCGGCTTACTGGTATAAGATGAAAAATCCCCTATGATTGCAAATTCAATATGGAAGCTGGCAAATTTTCGAAGGATCTTCCTGCAAGTTTTGTACTTAGCTATAAAAAATCTTCTGAAATTGCTTCTTGTTTAATGCTATTCGACTGCTACCGGTTTTGCTACCAATCGTCATAATAATATCCAATGCACTTTGCTCATCTGTTAGTACGATTGAATCTGTATTAGCTGTTGCAATGATATGCAAATCGCTTCCGTCGTTTTTATAATCATCTTCACTCCTCCAGTCAAATTTATGTATATATTCCTTATCATTTAAATAAAGACTGCTTTAGCAGCCTTTATTCATGCTCCATCACCGGGCCCTATAATTGAAGCAATAGTACAGTATGTTCCTTTCAGCTGGTAATCTAAATAATGAAGCCCTAGATAAAATTGACTTCCTTTTTTATAAAGCATTTATAAATTTGAGGAAATGGAGGACAAAGGATTACTATTAATTATAAAAACTTGCCTGTAAAAGGCTCGTTTTAGACTGTAGTCAAACTCGAAGAAAAGCCAGTTTACCTACATTTTTTTATTTATAAACGTTTCAGTTGATTGGAACGGAAGGTAGGAGACTCCTGGGGTGAAAGCGAGTACCTGGAGTGGAAATCAACGTTCAAATCTTCCGGATGAAACTTGATTGTAACAGTGATTTCCACTACAATTTGTAGTGGGAGGTGGGAAAGGATGAATATTAAAAATTTTAAATATGATGGAGTTGGACTGAATCGTTTCTTTGGTCCATTGGAAGCAAATATCATGGAATATTTATGGGATAAAGATGAACAAAGCATTAAAGCGGTTCAACAATCATTGGAACTTGAAAAACCTATCAATTTCAACACAGTAATGACCGTCATGAATCGTTTAGTCGAAAAAGGCATTCTTGAAAAGAGGTCTGAAGGAAGGCTTTCATTATTTCGCCCTGTGCAGTCCAAAGAGGAGTTTTTTGAAGAGCAGTCAAAGAAACTGACTGAGAACTTGCTGGATGAATTTGGTGGAGCGGTCATAAGCCATATGCTGGATGCCATGAAAGACGCTGACCAAGGTTTAATTGAAAAATTGGAACAAAAAATTCAATCGTTAAAAAAGGATAAATTATAATGTGGAAGAGAAAGTCTTATTTTGTGATAAGCCTGAGTCTTTTAATTGCCTGTGTGGTATGGTGCCAAATGGGAGCTTTTTTAGTACACATCTTTTTTGGCATGAATATTAAAGCTAATTTCTTTAAATTTTGTTTTAGTTTATTCAAGGAAGATTCAGTATACTACTTTGTGGTCGTCACACTGCTCAGTATAATAATATCCTATAGTATATTGAGCACCTTATTCAAAATTGCAGAGCAATATTTCTTATCCAGAAGGTTTAAACAAAAAGTTTTTCTTTCAAAAAACGTTGATATGACAAGGAATGTAAATGAAATATTCAATCGAGTCAACAATGATATCTTAGTTGTGAACGCTGAACAGCCTCTTGCGTTTACGATTGGTTTCAGGCGGCCTTTCATTGTGTTCAGTACTGGTTTAATTCGATTACTGGACTTTGATGAACTAGAAGCGGTAGTGGAGCATGAGGCCTTTCACCAAAAGAAATATGATCCACTGGTCATCTTTATTTTACAGTTGATTTCAAATGCGTTATGGTTTGTCCCATTGACAAAATGGTGTCATAAAAATTACAAAATAATAAGTGAATTATCAGCCGACGAAAATGCGATTCATAAAATGGGGACTGAATTAGGAATAAGTGCCGCTTTATTGAAGTTAATTAAACATGGGTGCACTGATAAATCCTTTCCTATCCTTGTTCATTTCTCGAATGAATCAGTTAACTATAGACTTCAGCAATTAATTGATCCCCATAAAACAATTCCTTTAAGGGCTGAAACTACCACGATTTTTGTTTCCATTTATGTTTTGGTTATCCTTATAGGAATGACTATAGTGATTGTCTGATGACTTTCACTTGATTTTTTTACCACTTTACACTACACTTTGTAGTGTTGAATATAAAAAAGGAGATGTGTCATGAATAAACAAGAAATCGGTACCTTTTTATTAAGGGTTATGTTGGGAATTTCATTTTTCTTGCATGGTTTGTCAAAATTCAAAGGTGGATTGGAAAACACTTCAGGGTGGTTTCAAAGTATAGGCATTCCGGGATTCATGGCCTATGTAGTCGGTATGATTGAATTGGTTGGAGGAATTGCTTTAATAATAGGTCTTGGAACAAGAATAATTTCTGCCCTCCTTGTATTCATCATGGCCGGTGCAATTGTTTATGTGAAATTCCCAGCAGGTTTTATGGGGAATGGAGAAGGCTCAGGGTATGAACTGGATCTCGTTCTTATGATTATTGCACTTCACCTAGTATTGAATGGAAGCCGCTTCCTATCTATAGACTCTAAGTTACCAAAACTAAAAAAAACACAGGATTGGGATAGGATAGCAAGCTAATAAGATTAAGCGACTTACAAAAATTCCAACACTTTTTAAGCATTCTTGAGGCATGATACCGGTAATCTACTAGGGTCATGCCTTTTTCATTTCATCTAGTCTTATTTGAAATGCTTCATGATTTGAAAAACCACGAATAAAAGAAGTTTTCCATAACTGCCATAACGTGACATACTTTGTCTATACATCAAGAACCTTGGAATTTTCAATTCAACATTTTGAAAATTTGATAGTTTTCTGTAAATTTTCATTGACGAACGCATGTTCCGTGTTATAAAATTCAATCATGGGTAATAATGGTATAGTGATTATTGCCACTGACAGTTCAAAAGCAAGCTTGGAAATTTCCAAGCTTAGTAAAAAAATCAAAACAAAAGGAGTCATCTATTTATGACCATGCGATTATCTCCATATTTAATGATGAACGGAAATGCGAAGGAAGCGATTCAATTTTACGAAAAAGCAATGGATGCAAAAGTCCTCTTTAATCAAACTTTTGGAGAAATGCCAGAAAATCCTGAATTTCCTCTGCCAGAAGAAGCAAAGGATCTTGTGGCACACGCAATGTTAAAGGTTGGGGAAACGGACTTCATGTTTTCGGATACGTTTCCAGGTCAAACCAGTCAATCTGGAGATCAAGTCACGATCTGCATTTCAATTAACGAAATTGAAAAATCAAAACGAATCTTTGAAACTTTGTCGCAAGGTGGAGAAGTGAAAATGCCTCTGCAGGAAGCTTTTTTCAGCCCTGCTTATGGGATTGTAACAGACAAATTCGGTGTAACCTTTCAAATTTATACAGAGGGTGAAAAATGATTTGTTAAATAATAACAGCTGTTTTGGTGAATAGTTGCAGCTGTAATGTGTGAATAAATAAATCCCGATTTCTCATTAATATTACTGAGAGACCGGGATTTTTAAGTATGACTCTTATCTCTTTTCATAGGGCATCAAAAGATCCCCCACGGAAGCATATAAGATAACATCACGTTTATAGATTAAGTAGGCGGCCATTCTCACTGTCACTGGATTCTAGATTCAATCTGATTGTATATATATAGCTCGTAACTCCACCAATGATATCACGAATACGTAGTTTTCTGGTTCCACAATTTTACTCTGATACATTTTCGTTATCTCCCTGTGATATTCGTCATATATTCTTCATCTATTTGTTCTTTGTTTAGAATATGCCTATGCTATTATTTAAAACATTGACATACAAATTAGGCTCCTTCTTTGTAAAAATTTTTCCTTTTAATAAGGTACTATCATATCATTCGAAGTAGCAATTCATTGCGTAATAAGGGGAAAGGGGAAACAATGTGAACACAGATCAAGCTTTCGACCTGCTAAAGGATGCAGGAGTATCAGAAAGCAGTAGTATACAAACTGTTAGACGCTGGCTTCGTGAAGGTAAGATTAAATATGAGGGAGGCATCGGGAATAGGAAAACCGGATACATAATGGATGACACAGATCAAGCATTTGAAATGTTAAAAGATGCAGGGGTAACAGAAAGTAATAGTGTACAGACTGTCAGGCGCTGGCTTGGCGAAGGTAAGATTAAATACGCCGGGAACGGAAAGAGGAAAACCGGATACATAAGTGATGACACAGCTTCAAAGCTGGCTATAAATGATAGTATAAATCAAAATAAGGACGAAATCATACACCGATTAAAATTAAAAATACAAGCTCAAGAAAAGCATATAGAAGGTATCGAAGAGCTTCATGAGACAGCAAAAAGAATATTGATTCAGCAAAGGGATATGTTCAAAAAGGAAGTTGCCATTCTAAAGAATGAGAAAAGTGAATTACAAAATGAATCAAAGGATTTATTAAAAGAAAATATTGAATTACGTAATGAATTGATAAAATTAAAAGAAAAAATCAGAAACAATTACATGATTGACTCCACTATTCAATCCAATGATTATAGTGAAAAATTAGGGCTTTCTAAAATGGCGAGCGATAAAGAAGTATTGGCAGAATATAAAGGGTTACTAAAAATAACTCATCCAGACCATAATGGCAACGCGAAGGTATTTCATTACATTAAGACTGATTACGATAATTTTAGAAAGAGCAATAAAGGTAAATGAATAGTGAATGCATGTAAAGGTATTTTTACATCAAACCTAAAGAAAAACCTAGGGGAAAAGCGTAATTTGAAACGTCGGAAATAGTTTGATGGGACGAAACAGTGTCAATTTAGACTATTGATCATTATTATATGTTTGGCGATTTTAAATAGGAGAATTTTAAATGAACGAATAGGTGCCATTGTTCATTAGGCACCTAAAATTGAGGCTTTTAAAGTCTATCGTATACACATCATGAGCGGCTACTCTGTCTCCTCATCCATTGTGTTGCAACCCATTTTTCCCCTGTGATAACGGGCGCCCCACCGTGTAAAGTTAGTTCGTTTAGGTTTTTATCGTTGTAAAAATATTCGAAATACACAGCCATTCCCTTTCGCGGGGATACTGAAAAATTCAATTTAGGGAAAAAAGTTTCCCCTCCATGCTCCACATCATTTAAGTACAAGATGATTGTGCTAATTCTATTATTTTTTGCTGCAATACTTGAAGATGTAAAAAAATCAAAATGAGCTTTATACTCTTGTCCAGGAGTGTATTTAAGAATTTGAATACCCTCTCCATGTTCAACGGGTATATTCATGATTGTTGATATCCTTTTTTCAATTTTGGTAAGGATGTCATATTCATTTTCTTGAAAAAACATACTGCTGCTTGTTCTTATCTCATTTACTTCGTGCGTAACTCCAATTTTGGAACGATTCATTTTGTCTTTTGACATTTCAATAAGTCCGTCACATTCTTCGTCACTCAAAACATTTTCTAAAACTACAATTAGAGGTTCTTCTAATCTAGCAACTACATTGATTTCTCTGTCTTCCGTTTTGATTTTATTTCCAATATGATTAAAAATCGTTTGTTCTTTACTTGTTTTATTATCCACTGTCAACTTTCATCGACTCCCAAAAGAATGAATTTTCAGAACAAAAAGTTTGGATTATTCTGTAAGCGTTTTCCTATGTTAATTATACCATGAACATTGTTATGTATCTGTTACTTATTTCCGTCGACAAGTAAAAATGACTGGATGAACTGGCGCTTGACTATAGCAAACTTTAATCTTTTACATAAAATATAGGAAGCTCACAATATGAACAAGTCTCTTTGCATAGATTTTCATGTGTGTATTTTCATAAAATCCTTACGTGAATTTTTTCCATCTGTTCAAATAAGAATAAAAATGAGGCTTGCTTGTTCACATTTTTGTGAAAGGTATATCATTCCTCTTTTATTATAGAAGGGTTTATATAGGCTATTCTCTTAACCCTATAATCAAAGCCGTTTTCTTTCAGAATGTGCACAATGACAAGGAGACCGAGGTTCATCACCAAGAATCTTAGAGAAAAAGAAACAAAGGATAAAAAGTAATAGTACGATAGGGAATGTTAAGGAGTGATCGAAAGTGGATGACTTTAAATCTATCTGTGTTACTGAAGGAATTAAAAAAGTGGATGTGATAAAAAATCCGACGTCGTTTCCACTGATTGGAAAGGGGGCGCAAGGGGCCGTTTTTAAAATTTCTTTAGATAAATGTGTGAAAATTTGTGCAAAACCAGAATATGCGGCTAAAGAGGGGAATGTATTAAAGATTGCACAAGAGTCTCCCGCTATTCCCCGGCTTTATGAGGTGGGTCATAACTATATTATTATGGAATATCTTGAAGGGCCAACTTTATTTCAATATTTAGAATCCGGGGGGATCCTATCCGAAAAATTGATGAGGCAAATTCTTTTTGTTTTAAAAGAAATGAAGCGATTAAAGTTTACCAGATTGGATGCCGATTTGCGCCACATTATTGTAACTAAGGAAGATGAATTAAAGGTAATAGATCATTATAGCTCCTATACACGGATTCGGAACAAGCCAGAGTTGATATTCAAAGGCCTAAAAAAGTTAGGGCTATTACCAATGTTCTTGGAAAAATTAAAAGAAATGGATCCCGAATCCTATATAGAATGGAAAAATTTATAAATAAAAAAAGTAACTCCTTTAAAGCAAATAAGAGTTACTTTTTTCTATGGGAAAAACCAGCGTTATTTGGGATTGCTATGATGCTGGATGATACGTTCAACGATTTCAGGCAATTTATTTTTCTGTTCTAAAAGAAACTTGTAGAGAGCATCTCTGTCCTTCGTTTTCACATTCCACTCTTTAGGGATGGATTCGATTACTTGATAGATCGATTTGTTCGGCAATTTCACAATTTTTTCGATAAACGATGTAAGCTCTTTGTGATCATCGAGAAGAGAGAAGGCCCATTTATAAAATGGCCAATGGTAATTATATACTGGTGTTTCACTTAGCGTTTGAGCAGACCATTGGTAGCGTCCTGGAAAAACTCTGCCATGATCAATCATATGGACATAATAGCCGCCATCGCTGAGATTTTCCAAAATGACATTCATCGTACCTCGGTCAGAGTTATTCACCCATTGGTCGAATACCGTTATACCGGCAATCATATCCCGGTTTTTAACATCCGTTTTTGTGGGAGGATTTTCTCTAACATTCTCGAAAACGGTACTGTTTTTAATAAAAACACACCCATATTGGTATCCAGAACTATAGTTGTGTTTAGTGGATTGTAATTCAGGCGTTTTCTTGATGAAATCTTCCGGTATATATACAAGATCAAATGGGATAACGGGAAGTGAAAGGAGCTCTGCCAACTTTCCGATCAGGTATTCATTGACCACTTCCTTTTCTCTGCCTTTCTTAGTATCGAACCACTTCACGACATATTCTTTACCATCGCTGAAAAGAATGACATGTGCGGTTCCGCCCCTTAATGTTTGTACATATCTAACTGGATATTTTGTCATATCACTTTGTCTCCTTTAAAAATATTTGTCTAGCTCTTTTTCATTTTCACCTTATCTTTTTTTATTGGATATAAGTTTCGGTAAATGACTTTTCTTTTCTAAAAAGAAATTTGTACAGCGCTTCACTTTCTTCCTTTGGGAAGGAATACAAATGATGTTAAATCCCTTCATTTAGCATAGAGAAGTCCAATGGGTAAGTTTCTTTGGAAGTGATACAGTACCTGAGAACGCATTTTTACCTACTGCGATATCACTCGGAAAAGATGTTCTGGGGATTTAATCATATGGACAAAATTGGTGCCTTCACTAAGTTCTAGTAAAATACTATTTTCGATAAATAAACACGAATAGTGGATCTGAACTAAATTTGTATTTTTGGAATGTTTGGGAGTATTTTTATGATTTCGTCATGGGTATAAATTAGTCCGACGGGGACAAAAGGAAGGAACATTGCTAATTTATTGCACACATACTCAATTACTACTATTATTGGTTCTTTTATTTTCAGTGCCATTCATTTAATTACAAACTTTTTACCATCGCTAAAAAGAATGACATGTACCTTTCCACAAATTAATGATTTTACTACCTCAACAGGTTATTTTGGACTGACCCATGGTTAATTAATTTCGTTGTTTTTTTCTATTAAGCTGTATAGCCTTTGTTGTTCGATGATTTGTTTATTCAAATCGAAATTTTCATCAATTACCTGTCTTGCACTTCTGGTATATCTCTTCCATACTCTTGGATGACTCAGGAAATATTTTAGACCTTGAGCCAATTTTAAATCATCTTTCTCAGGAACAAGGTAACCTGTTTTTTTATGCTCAATCAATTCCGGAATCCCACCGTGAAAGGTGGAGATGACTGGTAAACCACTTGCCATGGCTTCTTTTAATGCATTTGGAATCCCTTCTACATCACCATCTTCGCCTGTTTCACTGGCAAGGCAAAAGAGGTGGGAATCTCTTAATTCGTTAGAAATTTGGTTTGAATCCATTGGTCCTCTAAGAAAAACGCGCTCGTTTAATTGATTTTCATCAATGAAAATTCTTAACTTCTCTTCATCTTTACCTGTCCCAATGATGTGCAGTGTCGTTCTTGGGTATTCCTGATGAATCCTTTGAAAAGCCTTCAAAAGTGTAAGGAATCCCTTTTTCTCGACAAGTCTGGCTACGGACAAGATTCGGATTTCTCCTTCATTAGGTAGGGTACGTTGGACAAATGGGTATAAATCTAAATCCAGCCCCCCATATAGTACATGTATTTTATCTTCTTTAAATCCTAATTTTTTTAATTCATCTGCAAGAAAATGGCAGACTGAAAAACAAGCAGCTCCATGTTTTACTAAATTTTGATATCGGAGGACATTTTTGCGAAATCTCTTAAATGTTTGAGTGGAAGAATCACGTCCTCGAAAATGTACAACCAAAGGTATATCATACTCTATAGCTGCTGGTAATATATCGATGGAATGTTTCCCCTGATGAGCGTGAATCGCTACGACATTTTGCTCCTTAAAGAAGGCTCCAAGGTCTTGAATTTCGTTCAAATTATAATAGTGTTCAAACTGATATTGAACATTGTCGCAATTTGGGTATGGGCCTATAACAATAGGGCGATATTGATCCAGCATAATGATTTGATTGTACATAAATCCTTGATTGATTTTTATAGGTTCTCTAATGTAAAAAGCGATTGTCTTCACTATTTCAATCCCTTTCTTCTATCTAAAATCAAATTTTCGATAAAACTTTGAAATATTTGGCGATCTCGTTCAGAAAGATCATTCGGAAAAGCGGACCATTTAAAAAATTGTACTTTTTGTATTTCTATATCATCAGGTTTTAAATCTCCGCTGAGTATTTCTTCGGTAACGTAAGCAATGTTGACTGAAAAGTATTGATCACCATTAGGCAGCTTCGTAAAATAGTCCTTCCCTGAAAAAACGCCAATTAATTGAAGGTTTCCGATGTTAATTCCTGTTTCCTCCAAAATTTCACGTCTGCATGCCTCTTCCGCAGATTCTCCTAATTCGATGAAGCCGCCCGGCAATTTCCACATTTTTTCGGATTGTACCATTAGAAAACGGCTGTTCTGATCGATAACCAAAACGGTGACCCCAGTAAGTATCAAAGCTCTAGTTCCAACGAGAGCACGTAAATCTTCAATGTATCCCATCTCAAGTCTCCTTTCTGATATTTTCTGGTTAATCCACTTTTATAGTAAATGCAAAATGGAAAAGATTTGAAACGGACAAGTACATATATTTGTTTGTTTTTTTGTAAAGTTCTTATTTGTATGTGTATGAGCATAAGAATCTGAAGAAATGCTAGGAAAGGCTTTCCTTAAGAACTCATTATAAGAAGGTATGACTTAATTTTATGAAAAAGTGTTATTATCCTAAAGCAACTATTCGATGATTTCATAGTATAGATATTATGGTTATTAATAAGCAGCAACAAAGAGGTGGTAGATCAGATGAATGATTTTAAATTAATTAGGGTTGAAAGAATTGAAAAGAACGGTAAAAAGGAACTTCTTATTCATAATCCAACCACATTAAAACTAATTGGGGCAGGAAGTCAAGGTGCAGTTTTTCAGCTTGATGAAGATATTTGCGTAAAAATCTATGTCAATCCAAATGCAGCAACTAAAGAGGGGAAAGCACTTGAAGCAGCGAAGGATACTCATGTTGTCCCGAGGTTATATGAAGTCGGACCAAACTATGTAATTATGGAATATTTAAAAGGTCCTAATCTAAAAGATTTTTTGAAAGGGAAGCAAGATATTCCTGAATCGATTACAGAACAAATCATAATGATTCGAAAGGAACTAAAGAGAGTTGGATTTATTAGAATCAAGACCTCAATCGGACATTTTGTTGTAACAAAGGGAAATGTGCTGAAAGCAATCGATCATTCAGATGGCCTCACAATGAATGATCCATATAATCCAAAGATGTTTCGTGATTTAAAGAAATTGGGGTTATTGGATACTTTCCTGAAACAAGCAAAGAAAATCGATCCTGAATCGTATGAAGAATGGCAAAAAAATATCGACTTCAATGCGATATAGGAAACCAAACCGGTATAAATGAGAATATGCGAAATTTTGGGCTGGCCAGTATCGCTAAAAGTGCATGATGATTGCCTACCAAACCAATTATGGTGTACAAGCAGGGAAATTCAACAGAGGAAAGTCGAACCCTAAACATAAAGGAGTTCGACTTTTTAGTTTGGAATTCTCCAGACTCTAAAATTCGCAATATGGGCGGAAATGCATTATTTCTCCCGTTCCTAAAAGTGCACGTTCGGCATTTATTAGGACAAATTACAATATTCGTAAAACCATTTTTACAACCAGATAACGATTTTTCCTTATTAAAGTGGTTTTTTTATTTTTTTTTGGATGATGGTATAAGTTTAACGTCTACACATGACAAACGCTCAGTCATTCAAAGGCGTGTTGAATAACTATAGAAAGAAAGTAATGGTTATTTATCTATGAAAGATCTGTCTATGCAAATAAGAAAATCGGAAACCACATGTATGGTTTCCTAAACTAAAATGAGGTGAATCATTTTCAAACATCCCTAAATTTGATACCAAACATTTAGATTAAGACTGCTTAAACTGTACCATTTTTTGGGCTTCCATTACTCTTGAAGTATAGACCGGAATGATTACGATTAATCAGTTGTTGTCCCGACACAATAAATTACAAGTACATTGCTATCATTATGATCGGCAACGGCAACACAATCATGTCGACAATACTAAGAAATGGTGAAATAGCCTATCTCCGATTGTCCATATACTGATTCTGTAACAAAAGTTATTTGAAACATAAAAGGTGAAAGTAATTTCAATTGGGAAGACGATTTTTTTAACTACACAATATGTAATTCAAATGTGCCTCCATAACCAATAAATAGTGAATAGGGTGGGAACCTAATGGGTAAAAATGATCAAACAGATAATCACAAGGAAGACAATAGGAAAAAATATAACCATATATTAGAAAATATTCAAGTCCAACTCCAACTCCAAGAACAAAAACAGAAGGATCTTCAGGTTCAACTTCAGAATCAATTAATTAAACAACAAAATGATACTTTAAATAAAATCTTACAAGAAATAACGAAGATTTCACAACCACTGGAAAAAATTCAAGACCAACTCCAACTCCAAGAACAAAAACAGAAGGATCTTCTGGTTCAACTTCAGGATAAATTATCTAAACAACAAGATGAGCATTTAGATAAAGTCTTACACGAAATATCGAAACGTTCACAACCACTAGAAAAAATTCAAGACCAACTCCAACACCAAGAAGAACAACAGAAGGAACTTCAGATTCAACTTCAGAATCAGTTAATTAAACAACAAGATCAAACTTCAGATAAAATCTTGCAAGAAATAATGAAGATTGCACAACCACACCCCCCTTTATTAAAATCACCTTTTAGCATAATCGATACCCTTGATTTAGATGTGGAAAAAAAGGCGCAAATTGCGATGTTTATAGCAAATAGCAGTAGTGGTAATAAAAATGAAGATGAAACTCAATAAAGAAGAAGAGGCTGTTAAAGCCTCTTCTTCTTTATTTGAAAACAAGTTCATTTCCATCGGATTCCGGTGCACAGTAGTTCCCATACGTCGATGGGAACTAGACGAAGGTTGCAAATGGAGCGAAATGATTCATTAGAAGTGTATCCAATATGCTAAGTTTAGCTCTTCACGTACCGAGAAAGTAAAAGTGTTGCATTACCTTCTAAATGGATGATAAGTGTTGTTGCTTTAGGAGTGAAATTCCTTAACTATATCCATTCAACATAGATCGAATTCTTATTAAAAATGGATGGGGTTAAAAAAAACCTCCCCTTTCATTTGAAAATTCCCACCTCAAAATCATGAATACAGTCCATCATATATTTTAAAATTAAACAAAAAACTGCCTGCGATGGAGTTTTTCAAAGAAAGGGAAAAGGAAATCGTTTAGGCTACTGTACCGCAAAAAGCTCCACAGTGGTTAATCCAAACCGTATATCGATCATTTCAACCTCCATTACATAAAAAGTGTAATGGAGGTTTTAAAGGGTACTAACCGACAGGCTGCGGTGCCCGGCCACAGCCAGATTGGAATTCTTCCATATATAGCCTACTGGCCCCTGTTAAATAAAAATGGACGAATTGGGCTACTAACTAGACCGTAAGTTGTCCTATTGCATATAAAGGATTAATGAATGACAAAAGGGAGGCAGCTTATGAAAATCCGAAAGGCCATTATTCCGGCCGCAGGTCTAGGGACCCGATTTTTGCCTGCTACAAAAGCTCAGGCTAAGGAAATGCTGCCGATTGTTGATAAACCAACGATTCAATATATTGTTGAAGAAGCAGTAGCTTCGGGCATAGAGGAAATAATTATCATAATCGGTAGAGGAAAAAGATCAATTGAGGATCATTTTGATAAATCCTATGAGTTGGAAGATGCACTTTTAAGAAAAAATCAGCTCGATATTTTAGAGGAAGTTCAGAAAATATCCAGCTTGGCAAATATCTATTATGTCCGCCAAAAGGAACCGATGGGGCTAGGACATGCAATTCTCTGTGCTAAAAGCTTCATTGGAAATGAACCTTTTGCCGTTTTGTTAGGGGATGACATCGTTATGTCTAAAACACCCTGTCTGAAACAAATCATCAGTGTTTTTGAGTATTGCAACAGTTCCGTCGTAGCTGTTCAGAATGTTCCGGAAAAGGATGTCAATAAATATGGAATTATTAAGCCAAAAGGGACAATGATTGAGCCAAACCTTTTCCATATTGATTCTTTGGTGGAAAAACCGAAAAGGGAAGAGGCGCCTTCCAAATATGCGATAATGGGGCGTTATGTTTTTAGACCCGAGATTTTTGAAACGCTTTCCAAGCTTCCGGTTGGACATGGTAATGAATTACAACTTACTGATGCCATTAATGAGCTAAATAAGCAGCAGGCTGTATTAGCATATAACTTTGAGGGAAACCGATATGATATTGGTGATAAAGTTGGATTCATTAAGGCAACAATAGACTTTGCTTTGCGCAGGGATGATATAAGAGACGAGGTACTTTCCTATTTAAGGGATGTAAATAAGAAAGAAAACCTCCAAATTATAAAGAAAGAGCTTGAATAATATGAAAATAGCTGTTTTGGGTACAGGTTATGTCGGGCTGTCCACTGGTGTTTGTTTGTCAGAAATAGGTCATAATGTCATTTGTATCGATACAGATGAACAGAAAATTAAAAGTCTACGTCAAGGGATTTCTCCAATATATGAACCTGGTCTGGAGAATTTGCTTATTCAAAATGCTGCAGCGGGTAGACTGCTATTTACTACATCTCATAGAGAAGCGCTAAATGGTGCCGAGATTATCATAATTGCCGTAGGAACACCGCAAATGGAGGATGGGGGAGCGGATTTATCTTATATTGTGCAGGCCGCGAAGGATATTGCTGCGAACCTGGTAAAGAGTTCAGTAGTCGTTATAAAGAGTACTGTGCCTGTTGGTACGAATGATTTTATTAAAAGCATCATTGAAGAACATTGTAACGAAAGTGTCACCTTTAATATGGTATCAAATCCTGAATTTTTAAGACAAGGGTCTGCCGTCATGGATACGATGCAAGCAGATCGAATCATAATCGGTTCTGAAAATGATGAGGCTGCTAAGAAAGTACAAGAAATGTATCGTCCATTAAATGTACCATTTATACTAACAAGCATTCGAAGTGCGGAAATGATTAAGTACGCATCTAATGCCTTTTTGGCGACCAAGATTAGCTTTATCAATGAAGTTGCCAATTTATGCGGAGTAGTGGGTGCAGATGTTAAAGATGTAGCAAAGGGAATGGGAAAAGATAAAAGGATCGGAGAAGCTTTTTTACAGCCCGGCATTGGTTATGGAGGATCTTGTTTTCCAAAGGATGTTAAAGCGTTGCTTCATACTGCCAATTTAAATGGAGTACATTTTTCCCTGTTAAAAGAAACAGTAGCAATCAATGATTTTCAGCAGGAGCTCCTTGTAACCAAAGCGATAAATCGCTTAGGAGATTTAAAAGGGAAAAAAGTTGCAATGCTTGGTCTCGCTTTCAAGCCAGAGACAGACGACATGAGGGAAGCTCCATCAATCAAAATTGCGCGTTCATTAACCAAACTTGGAGCAGAAGTGGTAGCTTATGATCCGGTTGCAGTGGATAATGCGAAGAACATATTAGGGGATACAATCAGGTTTGCAAGCACAGTCTGCGAAGCGGCAGTGAATGCGGATGCTGTATTCATTGTTACCGAATGGAAAGAGTTTAGACTTTTAGATTTGAAAACATTGATGACAACAATGAGACGGCCAATCGTTTTTGATGGTAGAAATTGTCTTGAAGAAGATCGAATCAGAGCGTGCAAAAAAATTGAATATTACCCAATAGGAAGACCAGCAATTGTTATTGGAATGACATAAAGCGAAAAAAATTTTCTAACACTTCTTTAACTCAGACATGTTGAAAACGTATATTAGGTTCAAACTGGCAATGCAGCACCTTTGATCGTATCTTGGGTGCTTTTTTATATTTCTTAAATAGAAGAAAAATCATCATCGACGATTAAAACCTTAGATTAACATCAACTATAACATTTTGTTTTTATTATCATTGTTTGAAAATGATCTTGTGTCATGGCACCTATTTAAATCCCCCTTTGTATTAGACAAACGCATACTCTCTGCCATTTAGCTTTACTGTATGTTATTAGTCCATGCGTACCTAGGGAGTCCTGCATAATATACTTGAAAAGGTCCAGGAAATTTGCTTACTATGCATGAAAGGAGATCATTTATTTGCACACAGTTATGCATTTGAATTTAAGAGTTGATCCGACCCAATATATCTCACAGATTCGAGAAGTTCCTGATTATGATTATATTCATATGGTACGACAACCTAAGTATATGATAGATCTTTCCCTTTTAAATGAGAAGGTTCATTATCTCAATGAAGTTTTCTCGCCAAAAGAATATGTCAAAAGAAATAATATCTCCCTATTACATGCTCATCATGGCCAATTAGGGATGTTATTACTTCCTTTTAAAGAGGAAACAAACCTTCCGTTGGTAACAAGTATTAGAGGCAGGGATGCAACCCTGGCTAATCAGCCCATTGGCTATCTAGATAACATGAAAATGCTATTTGATCGAGGGGAGCGTTTTTTTCCAGTTTGTCAGTATTTAGCAGATAGGTTAATTGCTTGGGGTTGTCCTTCAGAAAAAATTAGAGTGCTATATGGGGGCGTTGACCTTAACGAATTCAAATACCGGGCACCACATAAAGGGGATTCTCAAAACATTCTATCCATCGGTAGGTTGGTGGAAAAAAAAGGACATCACATCTTAATGCAAGCTTTCCAAAAAATCAGAGATAAATTTCCAAATGCAACCTTGACGATTATCGGTAGAGGGGGGCTTGAAGAATATCTCATTTCATTGGCAAATCAACTTAATTTAGGAGACTCTTTTCGCCTATTAAACCATCTCCCTAAATATCAAGTTCGAGAACAAATGACCAATGCAGATATATTTTGCGCCGCGAGCTTAGAAGCTGCCGATGGAGATGTAGAAGGTATACCTAATACATTAAAAGAAGCTATGGCGATTGGAGTACCAGTGATTTCGACCAATCATGCCGGTATCCCTGAATTAATAACAAATAACAAAGAAGGGGTTTTAGTACAAGAAAACAGTGTGGATGAACTGGCAGATGCTCTTGAAATTATGCTGACGAACAGAGAGATATGGGAAACATATACAGTAGCGGCTCGTCAAAAAGTAGAACAAAAGTTTAACCTCGCCCAACAACTTCAACAACAAGCTGAATTTTATGATGAACTTGTAGCCCCTTATAAAGTAGGTAAACGATATTTAGTAACACCGCGCCAAAAAGATAAAGAAACCCTTAAGGAGACTCCACAGCCTCAACAGCAGGGTAACTATGATGGCAAAACGATAAAGCCTGGAAAAAAAGCCGAATTAGCCAAAAAAGCCCTTATTTATATGCAACAGCTACAACAGCTTCAAGAACTTCAAGAACTTCCACAGTTACAACAACATAAACAGTTTCCGCAGCTTCAGCAGCTACAACAGCAGACTAATGATAAAGTCAAAGATGAACTTGTAACATCTATTAAAAAAGAAAAAGAAGCTAAAGTTCAACAGGGAGCTAAGGATCAAGATGAAAAAATAGCTTTTCGTAAAAAAGAAAAAAAGGCTCAGAAAGCCGAAAAAGTAAAAAAGGCCCTTTATAAAATTCAAAAATTTCAACAGCAGGCCATAGATGAGCAGTTAGGAGGAGATCATGGAGGACTTTAAAACCATTACTGTTACCAAAGGTGAAAAATCTTTGGAAATTCACAATCCAACAAGCTATCCGCTGATTGGAATGGGAGCTCAAGGTGCAGTTTTTCAACTTTCAGAAGATAAATGTGTAAAAATCTATTCAGATCCAGTACAAGCGAAAATGGAGGAAGAAGCTCTTGCAGCTGGAAAACATCTACCCTTTATGCCTTTGATATATGATACTGGGCCAAACTATATAGTCATGGAATATTTTAATGCCCCGACCTTAAAAGAATATCTGAGAAATTGTACGTATATCCCTGATTCTATAGTAAAGAAACTTCTCTATATATTAAAGGAATTAAAACAAGCAAAGTTCACCATGATAGATGCCCCTCTACGCCATATTTTTGTCGTCGGTAATGAGGAACTTAAGGTGATTGACCATGTGAATTCCTTTAAAAGGATACACCCTGTACCATTAAAATTATTAAGAGATTTGAAAATAATCCTTTTAAAGGACTCGTTCCTAAATCAAGTGAAAAAGCTTGAACCGGACACCTTCAATGAGTGGGAGGCTTATTTCAATCAAAATAGTTTGGACTTTAGAAATATTCCAGTCCACTCAGGAGGTTCAGGTAATGGAGTGAAAGTGGATAGCGCCATAACACAAACTCTCATTGGAAAAGGGCATCAAGGTGCTGTTTATCGAGTGTCTGAAGAGACATGCGTCAAACTTTACGGAAAAACTGAACATGCAAATCAGGAAAAAATGGTCCTTTTATCAAGTCAAGACTTGCCCTTTATACCGAAAGTCTTTGAAACAGGACTCAATTATATTTTAATGGAATATCTATTAGGACCAGATTTAAATACGTTTCTTAAAAAACAATCTGTACTTTCTGAGGACATCACAAAACGGTTACTCTATATATTGAAAACAATGGAAAAATCAGGTTTCAAACAAATTGATGCCCCACTACGACATATCATTATAACCAAGAATGGTTTTAAATTAGTCGACCATGTGTACTCTTTTTCACGAGAACAAAAAAGACCTCTCGAGTTATTTAAAGACCTGCGGGAAAGAAATTTTTTAGATGCCTTTTTAGAACAAGTAAAGGCGATAGATCCCGATACGTATGCTGAATGGACAAAAACACCAATCCCATTAGATGAAAATGAAAATACCCTTGTATAGTCTTAGTTATCTAACCTTAACCGAGCATATAAAAAACCGATGATGATTTCGCATTCACCGGTTTCCAAGATGGTTTTAACATTAACTCACTTACGTAAGTGCTAATTCACAGCGGGTATAAGAGAGAATAACTCATGAGGCTAAGAGTGAAAAAAATAGCATGACATTGGTGGTTTACGAATAAAACGTAAGTCTCTCTCCAATGAGAATTTTGAGTTTATTTCCTCTTTTTATCCGTCATGAATTCTGTTCTGTTGGTGTAAAGAATCGAAAGTATCACTTTATAAATAATGTAGTCAGTGTTCCGAAAAAGTGTCAGAATCCTAATGTAATAGAAAGGATTGAAATTAATGCTATGAACATTTTAGTAACAGGGGCAGCAGGATTCATTGGTTTCCATTTAACAAAACGTTTGTTAGCCCTAGATAACAAGGTTATTGGAGTAGACAATATTAATGATTATTATGATGTTATTTTAAAAAACAATCGACTGAAGATATTAGAAGAAAACCCTGATTTCCAATTCCATAAAATGGATTTGTCAAATAAAGAAAAATTAAATCAATTATTCAAAGACAGAACCATTGATATAGTCATTAACTTAGCAGCCCAGGCTGGAGTACGTTATAGCATAGAAAATCCGGATTCTTATGTTAATTCCAACCTTGTTGGGTTTGTCAATATCTTGGAGGTTTGTCGACACAATAACGTAAAGCACTTAATTTATGCATCCTCTAGTTCTGTATATGGAGCAAATACTAATATCCCCTTCTCAACCAAAGACCCAGTGGATCATCCAGTAAGTTTATACGCTGCCACTAAAAAGTCTAATGAATTAATGGCTCATACGTATAGTCATTTATATAATATTCCAACCACAGGACTCCGTTTCTTTACAGTGTATGGCCCATGGGGGAGACCTGATATGGCTTATTATTCTTTTACTAAAAATATTATCGAAGAGAATACAATAAAGGTTTTTAATAATGGAGATATGAGAAGAGACTTCACTTATATTGATGATATTGTTGAAGGAATAGTCCGGTTACTTGATAAACCACCGATTCATACTACTGGATGGGACAGAGCTAACCCTGATTCAAGTTCAAGCTATGCCCCATACAAAATTTATAATATCGGTAACAATAAACCTATAAAATTAATGGATTTCATTAACACATTAGAAAAACTAATTGGCAAAAAGGCAAAAGTAGAATTCTTACCAATGCAACCGGGAGATGTTAAGGAGACATATGCAGATATTGCCGATTTACATGCTGATGTGGGGTTCCATCCTTCAACAACAATAGAAGAAGGTTTAGCTCATTTTGTAAATTGGTACAAAAAGTACAATAAATAAGGAAAAAGAAACAGTGAGTTTTACAAAATGGGATATTAATCGATAAAAAATAAAAGTAGGAATCTCTTTTGAAGTCCAGCCTTGAGGAAATATTACTAGTCATGGGTGTATGTGAAAAATAGGTGTTGTCAAACTTCAATGTGCATATTAGGCAGCACTGATCAATAAATTTAAAGTTTAATATGTAAAAACCCAAAACCAAAGAATGGGTATATGGACGAATAATGCAAGTGAAAAAGATAAATTAAAAATTTTGTAAGTTATTAAAAGGAGAAAGTAATTTGAATCCTGAAAATATGAAAACTCCATTGGAAGTTCTTAATGAGTATAATTTGTCAGATTTTCTCATGACATCCATTAAACGAAATTCTACAAAAAAGCCTCTATTCAAATTAAATCCTCTGTTTGAAAACTACTTTAAAATTTGTTCTGAAGACCTGCCATATAAAGACATTTATAAAGCCGATTCTATGTTCCCTCAAGAATTTCACAAACAAGTGAAACAAATTGCAGAACATGGAAAATTAAAAGAATCAGGCAAATTTCATGAACTTTTAGTTTTAGCAGAACGCGAAAAGAGAAAATTTCTTATTAAAGGGACTGAGGTGGAATGAAAACCATTGCTTATTTTGTAAGTGAAAACATTAAAACACACCAACGTTTTATATATAATCAAATCGTAAAAATAACTAACTATCGCACAATCGTAATCGGCCCATTCGACAATACCGACCGTACAGAATTCCCCTTTGAAAACTACTATAATATAAACAAAATTAAAGATCTAAAAAAGTTCTTTGAAAAACAAGATATCATAGCCATTCATGCTCATCACGGATCACATGGACAAGAGATTTTGCCATTATGTGAAAAATATAATATTCCTTTGATTGTTAGCATTAGAGGACGAGATGGTTCGGACAGACCGGAAATTTTCAAAAAAAATGCTAAGCGATATTCAGCTTTAAATAAACATGGTACACACTATTACCCTGTATGCCAATATCTTGCAGAAGGATTAAGAAGGTTAGGAATTCCGGCTAATAATATGCATGTATTATATGGTGGTATCGAATTAGATCTTTTCCCCTATGCTAACCGCACTCTTCCTACAGTAGGCGAAATAAGAGTTCTATCGGTAGGTAGACTTGTAGACAAAAAAGGATTTGTAACTCTTATAAAAGCATTTAAACACATTTATTCACAATATCCAAATGCTAGACTGCATATTATTGGAGCAGGTGAAGATGAGAAACGAATTAAATCCACCATTGCAGAATATAACCTTAAGGATGTTGTGATTCTTAGAGGAGCTATGGATTCAAAACAGGTTTCGGACGAATTGAAAAAAGCCCATATCTTCTGTCTAGCAAGTCAGACAGCTAATAATGGTGATATCGAAGGTATTCCTAATGCCTTAAAAGAAGCAATGGCTAGCGGTTTACCTGTCGTTTCCACTCG
Source organism: Peribacillus sp. FSL R5-0717 (assembly GCF_038002945.1). Lineage (NCBI taxonomy): Bacteria > Bacillati > Bacillota > Bacilli > Caryophanales > Bacillaceae > Peribacillus > Peribacillus sp. FSL R5-0717. The sequence continues at coordinate 5,322,992 of NZ_JBBOOF010000001.1, read as the reverse complement.
ACACGCAGGAATCCCTGAATTAATTGAACATCAGAGAACAGGATACCTAGCGCCAGAAAAAAATGATATGGAGTTAGCGAAAGGCATACAATTCTTTATAGAAAATCCAGATGTTTGGACCGAATATACGGAAAGAGCACGGAAAGTCATTGAAGAAAAATTTGATGTCAATAAACAAATTATTGAGCAACAAAGACTATATTCTCTTGTAAATACAGTGAAAACAGAAAATGCAATGGAAAATAAAACGTATACGGAAACGGAAAAGAAAACCAAAGCGGAAACGGAAAAGAATACGAATACGGAAACAGAAAAGAAAAAGAAAAAGGAAATGAAAAAGAAATCGAAAACAAAAACGAAAACGGAAAAGAGTAAAAAGAAAAAATAAATCAGGTTAGGAAACAGCAGTGCGTGAAGGAAAAGAAGAATAAATGACACTCTTCCAAAGTATTGGTAGGTAAAATGATTAGAGTGTAACCAACAACTTTGGAGGTAGCGCATTTGGCGATGCTACCACGTCCGTTACGGGATGAAGGAAGAGAAAAGGGAGCTAATGCTCTAGGAACGATGGTTAGACTTCATATTCAATTGATCGCTTGCAATATATACTACGATCAAAAAGAAATGCCAAACAAAGCAAAAACATACAGGCAGGAAGGAGCTGTATTTTCATGGACTGGAAGTCTTTATATACTATTTGGACTAGTTATCCCAATTTAAATAATGAAATGCGTTTAATGCTTGAAGAAATGAAGGATGATGAAATATCACTTGAAGACGCCTTTTATAAAAATTTGGAATTCGGAACAGGTGGTATGAGAGGGGAAATGGGTCCAGGTACGAATAGGATGAACATTTATACTGTGCGTAAAGCGACTTTAGGACTTGCTGAATATATTCAATCGTTTGGGAATGAGGCAAAATCCAGAGGAGTCGTAATTGCTTACGATTCAAGACATAAATCTCCCGAATTTGCATTGGAAGCAGCCAAGACTTTGGCCACAAAGGGAATTAAAGCTTATGTATTTGATGAATTACGCCCTACCCCACAGCTCTCTTTTTCTGTACGTAAGTTGAGTGCATTTGCAGGGATCGTCATTACAGCAAGTCATAATCCGCCTGAATATAATGGATATAAAGTGTATGGTCCAGATGGGGCACAACTACTTCCTGAGGCGGCGGATCAAGTCATTAATTACGTGAAAGCGATTGAAAGTGAGCTTTCCATTGTAGTGGAGGAAGAAGAAGCCCTAAAGGACAGAGGGCTCATTCAAATCATTGGCGAGGAGCTGGATACTGCTTATAACGAGCATTTGCTCACTATTCCGGAAGATTCAAAGTTAGTAGATGAAATCGATGTAAAGCTCGTGTTTACACCGCTTCATGGTACAGCCAATAAATCAGTAAAACGTGCTTTGCATGATCTAGGATATCGAAATGTCCATATTGTTAAGGAACAGGAATTGCCTGATGCTCATTTTCCTACTGTTAAAGTGCCTAATCCAGAGGAACATGATGCTTTTGAATTGGCCATTGCGCTGGGGAACCGTGTTAATGCTGATTTATTGATTGCCACCGATCCGGATGCGGATAGGCTTGGAATTAGCGTGAAGAACAATGCTGGAAATTATGTCGTATTAACAGGCAACCAAACTGGCGCTCTCTTTTTGGATTATTTAATTTCACAAAAACAAAAGAAAGGGACCCTTCCTCAAAATGGAGTTGTATTAAAGACCATCGTGACTTCAGAAATAGGACGGGCGATTTCTGAGCAAAATGGTTTAAAAACTGTAGATGTTTTAACTGGATTTAAATACATTACAGAAAAAATCAATGAATACCAGACAAGTGGAGAACATTCTTTCCTGTTTGGCTATGAAGAAAGCTATGGATATTTGATCAAAGATTTTGCTCGTGATAAGGATGCCATACAGGCTACTATTCTGGCAGCGGAAGTATGTGCCTATTACAAAAAGCAAGGTAAAACGATGTACGAAGGTTTACTGGATGTATACGATAAATATGGATACTATATGGAAGATTTACGGTCGTTGACTTTAAAAGGAATTGAAGGTACGAAGCAAATTCAAGCGATTCTCAATGAATTCCGGAGTAATCCACCAAATCAAATCTCTGGTCATCAAGTCGTGATTCAAGAGGATTATCTCAGCAGTAAAAAATACATGTATGGGACAAATAGGGAAGAGGACATCAAACTCCCAAAGTCGAACGTATTAAAATACTTTCTTGAAGATGGGACATGGGTATGTTTACGCCCTTCCGGAACAGAACCTAAAATAAAATTTTATTTCGGTGTTCAAGGAAGCTCGATGAAGGAAGCTCAGGGAAAATTATCGGCCGTTACGACAGACTTTATGAAAAGTATCAATAAAATGCTTTAAAGAAGTACCCTCATTCAGAGGATTTTCATAAAAAACTAGAGTCAGCATTCAAGAAATGCTGACCTTTTTTTGTCCATTAATGGATAGCATCCATCCTTTCGGTATCATAAAAACCCTTCTTAAAAATCAAGAATTCCGACGGGGCGAATTAAGTTTTTGTGGCTGAATAGGGTTTATCCAAACATGTTCAGGGGATCGGGGGCTTATGCGGATATGTATGACCATTAGACACTAACTGAAATATTGAGCATATAATATACTATTCCAATCCACCAAATCCCCCTATGATAGTAGCCTTGCTGATACCGTATGACGTTACGTAGTACAGTTGTACAGGCCCTAGGATGGGTCTTATGAAAGGTGCTAAATAGGGAGGGTTTTTTTAGGATCCTCATCGGCACCCATTTTGAGGCCATAAAGTCTTAAAAAGTAAGACAAGTACATTGAAAATCATACATAATCGTACATTCAAACAAAAAACTGCCTATATTAACTATGGCATAGTAATGTTATAAAGATATCTTTATATAGCCTGGAACCCGATCTGGTTCCCTACGGTGTCTCCATCACTTTCCGGTGGACTTGGCGAAATCATAAAGGAACTGGAGTAACCGTCACTCAGTCCTTCGAGTTGCTATACGGACAGCAGGTTTTGATATTTATTACTGAACATAAGAAGCAGGGAAAACAACTAAAAGTCGTGATTATATACAGTTGCTGTGAAACAGAGTATTAATTTTAAAAGCCTTGGAATAAAGTAATAGAAGTCATATGGAGCCTGCTTATTTTTTTTTTTCCTATATTCGCTTCATGATCAACTTTCTTCCCTTTTATTCTTTAGAAGCAGGGAAAGAAAGTTGCTGTCTTTTTAAAAGAAGTTCATGAGATTGACATTTTCTTTTTTTTGAAATAAGGTCTATTCCCTGCGAAGGTGAGTGAACATGAAAAATAGAATTAAAACAAAAGTGATAAAAATAATCAGTGGAAACAAGGTAACTGGATTAACTGTTCAAGTTGCAGATACTCAAAGAAAAAGAGAAAAGGGCTTGATGTTTGTCGGAAAATTACCCGAAAATGAGGGGATGTTATTTGTGTTTTCAGAAGAAATATATGGTGGATTTTGGATGAAAAATACATTTATCCCTTTATCCATCGCTTTTCTTGATTCATATGGGGAAATTCTAAAAATACTTGATATGGAACCATGTATAGAGGATTATTGCCCTACCTATGATCCAGGAATTTTTTATTATTATGCAATTGAAGTGAATCTTGGATGGTTTGAAAAGAATCAAATCAAAGAAGGGGACTATGTAAAGTTTAATTGATTCCTATCCCCACCTCTAGTTCTTGGAGGTGAATTTTTAAAAATGGGTATTTATATTGATTATGCTAGGAAGATTGTGAAGAGTTTTACTTAAACGAACATGGTGTTTTCTCTTCATTACCGAGAGCTCAGCAGCTCCTTTTCTTATGCAACTAGAGAGGCAGGTTTCTTGAAGAGTCAACTTATATTTAACTTTTCTCCGTTCCTAACAAAGGCTACCCCCAGTGGATTTAAATTATGCCAAGCCAATTCCTCAGTTATGAATTCAAAAGAAGTTTGACAGCATGATTAATTAATTTTAAGTAATGGAGAAATTTCACCCAAAGATCTATTATGTATAAAACAAATCTTCTATCTGATGAACTACAATTTTAATATTTCACTATAAAGAAGTAGATGAATTCAAAAAAGCCTTCTTAAAAAAAGAAACCGAACTCAAATGACCGGTTTTCTTTTTGATTATGGCTCTTTTTTGGAGCGGAAGTGCGAGGCTCCAGCGGGACAGGTGAGACCCCACAGGCGTTTACGCCGAGGAGGCTCACCGCCCGCCCCGCGGAAAGCGAGCATCTGGAGGGGAAATCAATCACAACTCACTACCCGGTAAATAGCAACAAAGTATGTGAAAAAAGCCTTGATTATTGATGTTTATATGCAAATCGCCTTAATAAAATTTCCAATGGACCATTCAGATTTTGTTCCAATAAAGTCGCCAAAATGACAGAAAGGGACCAAATTCCTACTGCAATCATAGCCGCTATACCGTTACTCACACGACCTCGTAAATCAAGTGCAACTGGTGATAGAAATAGCACGAGCATTGCCTCATTCCAAACATAGAAAGTTAATGAACGTTTCCCTAAAGCCATTAAAGAATGGCTAATGTACCCAGGATTTTTTAACCTTGCCCTTCATTCCATGGGGAGCCATGCAGCAAGAAAGCACCTATCCTTGGCGTTTGTAGATCCTTTAACATCTTATGCTGCCTGCTTTTGTTTCTGGTCTAAGCGATGACTCAGGAAAGTTAAAAGACTTGCCAAGATAGCAATCAGCCCGCCTACCCATGTGACACTCATCAAATTTCCCTGATCGTAAACAATTCCGCCTAATGCGGAACCAAAGGCGATACCAACATTGCTTGCCACAGGCATCAGTGAAGCAGCCAATCCTGTAGCTTTAGGTTGATAAATACCTGCTAGGTCTATCAAATATAGCTGGGTAGATGTTGTTAAAAGGATGGCCATTAATGACATCAAGCTAATGTTAACCAAGCCAAAGATAAAATTATCTGTCGTCCAATATAAACTAATCAGGACAACTGCTTGCACGAGAAAAACAAACCGGAGGCGTCCGATGGCATTGTAGCTGGCAATTTTACCAGCAAGTATGTTGCTGAAAATGGAAATGAATCCGTAGCCAAACAAGATCCAACTGATTGAACCACTTGGTGCTTCCATTCCTTTCAGGATCGGAACAAGATACGTATAAACGGCATACGTCGCTCCAAATCCAAGTGATGGAATGAAAAAAGCCATTAAGATTCGCGGGTGTGTCAACAAAGAAAATTGATCACGCATTGAACTGCGGAATGGACTGTGCATAGTAGGCAAAATGAAGAAAGATGCCAAAAATGCAATAGCTCCGAGTAAAGTCGTTAACAGGAAGGTTGCATTCCAGTCGTACCTTTCAGCGATGACAGTTCCAATTGGTACTCCGATCACGTTTGCAAGTGTAAAACCACCGAAAACGAATGAAATAGCAAGTCCACGTTTTGCGATTGGCATGTTTTCACTGGCAACGATCATGGCAAGAGAAATTAAAACTCCTGTTACAATCGCAGTCATCATCCGAAGTGCAAGGAGCATGACGTAGGTCGTCGAAATCACGCACAAAGCATTCAGAATGATGAACAAACCTATCAAAAACAACATCCATTTCCGTTTTGGAAAATGGCTGGTTGCCGACATCACGAGCGGTGTGGCAATGGCAAACGTAATGGCAAACGCAGAAACGAGTGTGCCTGCTTTTGCATTTGTAATATGGAGACTCGAGGAAATATCGGTTAAGATCCCGACGATAACAAATTCGCTTGTCCCGAGAACAAATGTTAATAAAGTAAGTGTTAAGATGAGCAGCCAATGCCGCTTGGTTAATTCTGTGGTGTGCATAAATACCTCTTTCCTTGATGAATGTAAAGTTGTCACAGGGTGGAAAAACAATCTAACTATCATACCATAAAACATTTTTATGAGGAAAACTCTTGCATAGTTACCATAGATTATTTCCTGCTAAAAAAGCTTGTACCTGAATCATTCACTCATTTTACCGTAGCCTGTTATGATATTAAAACAAAAAAAGAATTCGAAACGGATTAATAAGGAAAAGCATAAGGGTAACAAGATAATAAAAATGTAATACTCTATATTAGGGAGAAGACATAAATCAAACAAGAAGGATGTGATCCTGATGGTTGATGAAATAAAACGGGAACAATGGAAAAAGAAAGTTATCGAAAATCTGAAGAGGGAAGCTGTCAAAAATATCATAGCAATAACGGGAGACCTAGCAAGATTAGATGCTAAAGTCAATAATACTTACACTGTATACATCAAGGATGGAAGGATGATAAAGAAGCAAACAAATGGGAAGTGTGTTGTCATTAATGGGAAAATACAAGGATAAAAAGTAGTGTAGGAACAAAGAATGCACTTTTTAGAATGCGAAGGAATATAGCGGCAGGACAGCTTCCTGCTTTTAAACCGGGTAAGGGATAAGGACGATAAAATAGTTGTATAGCGTAAAAAAATACTCTGGGATGAGTTATTCTCCAGAGTATTTTTTTGTACTTGGCAGAAGCGTTAGTTAGGCATCTATTTTTCCGAGGCAACAAAACAAAAATATGAAAACTTAGTTAAAACAGATTGACAATGATAATCATTATCATATAAAATACTAATTGAAAATGATTATCAATTTCGATTAAGTCTCTGCATGTTTATAAAATGAATTTCGAATAGGCGGTACCTCTGTCAAAAACGAACAGAATGACCAAGTGCCAAGGGTGAAGAAGTATTCAAAAAAACTGAATGTGAGTGAAGGAGGAGCACCTATGGATAAAAATTTTATAATTTTAGAACTATTTCAGCATGAAGTAAGCTGCTGCTGCCCGGGTCAAAGGCACCAACATATAATTGGGTTTCTTCAAGGAGATGTTTGGACAATTACAAATGAACGGAAGTACATTGATTGCCTAGGATGGCATTCCTTAATAGTTGTCAACAACGAGTTTCAGTTTTTTATGCACGTGGAAGATATCGAGGAACTGTATTCCAAGGGCAGCATTTGCTCCATTTTGGATTTGAACCTTAAAATTAACCATTTGAGTTTTAAAGTAAACGAAGCACTCGATGCACATGATAGGGAGTCATTTCTTTCATTTTCCGATGAACTGAGCAACGTACAAAAAATTAAGAATAAAATGAACTCTGGTGATGTACATGCTTTTTAAGAAAACAAATTTCATGTACATATAACATAAAAACAATAAATCGTTCGAGATGTTGGAAGGGGAACTTATCATGTCTAAAATCATTATAATTTTTGCCAGTATGAGTGGAAATACAGAAGAAATGGCGAATACCATTGCAGAAGGAATCACAGAAATCAGTGATGTGAGTATCGAAAAGATGGATATTATGGATGGTCCTGAAGCTTCCATGCTTGAAGATTACGATGGGATCATATTAGGAGCATATACGTGGGGAGACGGGGAGTTACCCGATGATTTTTTAGACTTTTATGAGGATATGAATCATATTGATCTAACTGGAAAGAAGACTGCGGCGTTTGGTTCCTGCGATTCAGCTTACCCACAATATGGTGCAGCCGTAGATATTTTGACAGAAAAATTAAGGGAACAAGGTGCTGTTATCGTCCTGGAAGGTTTAAAAGTAGAATTAACCCCAGATGATGAGGATATTAAGAACTGCCAAAATTTCGGGAGGGAATTTATTAAGAATAGTTTTGTCACTTCAATATAGAATTTGAAATTTTATGAGAAGAGAGGAGAAGGGAATGATCGGTAGGGAACATCGGATTTCCATTGCTACTTTAACTGATTATCATTTACAGGATTTTATAAGATGTCCTTATCAATTTTACTATTTACATATAGAAGGAAAAATCACCACTCAATCGGATTGGAGGAAGATGGTTCAAGTTGTGGTTAATCAAGTTGTAAGTCGATATTATAAACTTCCTCCAAAAAGTCAGACGACTAAGAAGGTTTTGGAGTTCATAGATGATCATTGGAGTGCCATTGAAGTACGTCAGTTCGAGTCGAAGATTCATTATTATAAGACTCTCGCTAATATTACAGCTCATTTACTCCAATGTTTAACTACTGAAAGAATTGAAAATCCACCTTTGTTTTTATATGAAAAATTTAACATGAATATGGATGAGTTGGGTACCGAACTTTCCTTAACTTTTGAAGTGGCAGAATGGTCAGGCAACTCATTCATCATAAAGAAGTATTTAGTTGATACAGATGAAGAAATGAATCTTTTATTTAATAATATGATTTCGGTATTTTGTGAAAAGGCATTTGGTCAATTACCGGAAAGAATAGAGATATACTCGCTTATGGAAGGTAAAAAAGAAACATTTATACCGACCAAGAAAGATGTTTCTGGTGGATTGGAATACCTCAACATGATCAAGAATCTTTTACAAGAACCTAAAAAGTATTTGAAGACGGATTCCTTAGCAGTTTGCAAAAGCTGTTCTTACCAAAAAAGATGTTATGAAGGAATTAATATAAACCAAGAAAGATATAGTAGTCAATAATCGTGTTTGAAAAACCTGGAATTATTGTCTATATTATTAGGAATTACAGTATATTAAAGAGAAAAGAAACGTTCCTGGATGTTGCCTAATTAACTGAATCAGAAAAATATCCTTCCAAAAAGGTTTTGGAGGGTTATTGGGCATGGCCCAAAATAGTAGATCTAAGGGAATTGAATCTTTAGAGAAGGATATTGACATGCTATTAGCGGTATATTTCAATAACGAAGGCTGTTAAATAACCATTGTATTAAGCAAAAAAAGAATGAGATTTGAGCGTAAAAAGTAGAATTGTCTATTTATTACATTTTGTATTCCAAGAATAACCTCGACAGAATATAAGTTAAAAAAAACCAAATTCAAAGCGGTTAAGTCATAATCATGTCATTAAAAATGAGGAAAAATAGATTTTCAAAAGGAAATTCCATACTTTTGTTGAACATGAATATTGAGGAACATTTTAATTGTTTGGAATTGTAATCGTTTACATCGAAGCGTTTAACATATTTTATTTGTTCATGGTAGTAATTATCAGTAATAAAAGAATGGAGGTTAGCCCATGGTTAGCACGATGGCAATCAATAAGGATGATTCCCGTTCTTTTCTAACGGAAGAACATCTATTATTTAAACAATCAATTCGTGAATTTCTCGCCAAGGAGGCTGTCCCCTTTTATGATCAATGGGAAAAAGAGGGGGAAATACCTTACTCATTTTGGGAAAAGGTAGGAGATAATGGATTTTTATGTCCATGGATTGAAGTGGAATTCGGTGGAATAGGAGCAAATTTTGGATATTCTGTTGTACTGGCAGAGGAATTGGAGAGGGTGGGTTCAGCCTTGGGGGGAATATCCATTCATTCTGATGTTGTAGCCCCTTATATTGCTTCATTCGGAACAATAGATCAAAAACAAAGATATTTACCAAAGTTCATTACAGGGGAAATGATTTCTGCCTTTGCATGGACAGAGCCGGAAATGGGATCGGAATTAGCTGATATTCAAACCACAGCCATCAAGAAAGATGGCTATTATCTTCTCAATGGAGCCAAAACGTACGTTACAAATGGCTTTAAAGCTGACTTCATGATAGTAGCATGCAAAACAGATCTAAATGCTGTTCCTCCCAAGGACGGAATCAGTCTACTGCTCATTGATAAAGATACACCTGGGCTATCACGGGGTATAAAGCTTAGTAAACCAGAACAGGGAAGCCTAGGTACAGCCGAACTATTTTTCGATGATGCTTCAGTTCCAGTTGGCAACCTCCTTGGGGAGGAAGGGAAGGGCCTTTCATATATCATGCAAAAAATGCAGCAGGAAAGACTAATCTGTGCGATTAGTTCTATAATGGCAGCAAAAGACATGCTTCACTTGACGATGAATTTTATAAAAAGTCAAAAAGCAATTGATAAGAAAAGAAGTGCATTTAAAAATGCACAGTTTACCATTGCTGAAGTAGCGGCAGATATTCATCTGGGAAGAACGTTTATTGATGGGTTGATCTGTAAACATATGACTGGGGAGAATATCATAACTGAAGTATCGATGGCTAAACAATGGATAACGGAGATGTCTAAGCGAATATCTGATAAGTGCATGCAGCTGCATGATCGTTACCGAAGTATGGGTGACGATAAAATTGCCCGGCGTCATCGGGACATTTCTTTGCCAACATTCTTTACAGGGACAGATGAAACTATAAAAACCCTGATTGCTAAAAATATAGGATTTTAATTCATTTTTAATACTATAAATCTATCAAACTGCCTCAGTTACAATGGGGTAGTTTTTTTTACCATTTTTTCAATATAAATACAATGAACTAGTTTTTTATAAAAAATGGTTTAAGCAGTTTACCTTATGGGTACAAGAGACTGTGCATATGAAAAATTAATATTTTTGTAAAATTTGTAATTGTATGCGAATGATGGAGGTGCTTTTTATGTTAAAAATCGAAAATGTATCGAAAATCTATAAGGGAGGAAAGAAAGCTGTAAAAAATATATCATTGGATATTAAAAAAGGGGAGTTCATTTGCTTCATTGGTCCGAGTGGATGTGGAAAGACAACGACAATGAAAATGATTAACCGTCTTATCGAACCATCTGAAGGCAAGATACTTATTAATGGTGAAAATATCATGGATAAAGACCCAGTCGAGCTTAGAAGACAGATCGGGTACGTTATCCAGCAAATCGGCCTTTTCCCTCACATGACCATTCTTGAAAATATCACCCTCGTTCCAAAACTTCTTAAATGGAATGAACAGAAGAAGAAGGAACGCGCACTGGAATTGCTTCAGCTTGTCGATATGGGACCCGAATACCTGGAAAGGTATCCCTACGAATTGAGCGGCGGACAGCAACAAAGGATAGGCGTTCTCAGAGCGCTTGCTTCCAATCCTCCACTCATTTTAATGGATGAACCTTTTGGCGCACTAGATCCAATCACCCGCGATGCCCTTCAGGAGGAGTTTAAAAATCTGCAGCGCACACTTGATAAAACAATCGTTTTTGTTACGCATGATATGGATGAAGCCATTAAGCTAGCCGACAGGATCGTCATCTTAAAGGCTGGTGAAATCGTCCAAGTGGGAACACCGGATGAAATCCTCAGAAACCCAGCCAATGAGTTCGTGGAAGAATTCATCGGCAAAGATCGTTTGCTTCAAACAAGACCTAATGTTGAGTTGGTCGAACAAATCATGAGTCGAAACCCAATTTCCATTACAGAGGAAAAATCCCTTACCGATGCTATTACGATAATGCGCGAGAAAAGGGTCGATTCTTTACTTGTGGTCGATGAGCAAAATGTTTTGAAAGGGTTCGTAGATGTTGAAACGATCAGTGAATATCGAAAAAAAGCTAAATTTATCAGCGAAGTCATCAATACTCAAGTCTATTCAGTGAAACAGGATACTTTAATCCGTGATTCCGTTCAAAAGATTTTAAAACGAGGTTTCAAATACGTGCCTGTAGTTGACCAAAATAAACATTTGGTCGGAATTGTCACTAGGGCTACATTGGTCGACATCGTATATGACAGCATTTGGGGAGAGGAAGAAAATCAAGTGGCAGAAGTAGTAGAAATGTTTTAGGAGGTGTAAGAGATGGAAACAATGCTCGATTTTTTACAAACGAACTGGCAAGAATTGATTTTTAAAGCATGGGAGCACTTATATATTTCCATGATCGCTGTTTTCCTTGGAATAATAGTCGCTGTACCACTAGGGATAATGTTGACACGAATGAAAAGGAGCGCATCGATTATAATCGGAATTGCGAATATTATGCAGACATTGCCAAGCTTAGCGGTTCTCGCCTTTTTCATTCCTTTCCTCGGCGTTGGGAAAACACCCGCAATCATTGCGTTATTTTTCTATTCCGTTTTACCCATACTCAGGAATACATACACAGGCATTAAAGGAGTAAATGAAAATCTGCTGGAATCCGGACGGGGCATCGGGATGTCAAGCTGGGAGAGGATTCGTCTGGTAGAATTCCCGCTTGCACTTTCCGTCATTATGGCTGGTATCCGTACGGCTTCCGTCTATTTAATTGGATGGGCAACCTTAGCTTCCTTTATTGGAGGCGGTGGCTTGGGAGATTACATTTTTATCGGTTTGAATTTATACCAAACAGAATATATCATCGCTGGTGCAGTTCCGGTAATCATCATGGCTATCCTGGTTGATTATGTATTCTCGATCATAGAGCGAAAAGTCGTACCAAAAGGCTTGAAAGGCATGAAGGAAGTTGCTTGAGGAGGATTACCATGAATAAAAAAATAAGAAATACAATTTTAATGGCTCTTATCGTTTGTGCATTAATGATCACCGGCTGTTCTTTGCCTGGTCTAGGGTCATCTTCTGAGACTACTGTAAAGATCGGTGCCCAAAGCATGACCGAATCTGAAATCCTGGCGAACATGATCGCTCAACTCCTTGAAAGGAATACGGAACTTGATACGAAAATCATCAAAAATCTAGGTTCGAATTTCGTTCAGCAAAAAGCGATGGAGACCGGTGATATAGATATAGCCGCAACTCGATATACAGGGACTGATTTAACGAGTGTCCTGGGACAGGAAATCGAAAAGGACCCAGTAAAGGCGATGGAAATTGTTCAAAGGGAATTCAAGGAACAATATGGGTTCAAATTTTTTGATTCTTATGGATTCGATAATACATATGCCTTTACGATTTCAAATGAATTGGCTGAGGAAAAAGGGTATCAGAGTATATCGGATCTGGAAAAGGATGCAGATAATTTAAGGTTAGGTGTGGATAGTGCTTGGCTGAAAAGAAAGGGGGATGGTTATAAAGGATTCGTCGATACATATGGATTGGAGTTTGGCGAAACTTATCCGATGCAGATTGGCTTGGTTTACGATGCAGTCAAAAATGGTCAGATGGATATTGTCCTTGCATATTCATCAGATGGACGGATTAAGGTTAATGATTTGAAGCTCTTAGAAGATGATAAACAATATTTCCCTCCATATGACTGTTCACCGGTCGTTACTGAAGAATTATTGGAAAGGTATCCTGAAATTGAAGAGGAACTTAACAAGTTAATTGGCGAGATCACTACTGAAACCATGCAGGAACTGAATTATGAAGTGGATGGGAACTTGAAGGAGCCATCGGTCGTAGCATCGGAATTCCTTAAAGCACATAAATATTTTGAATAATTGGGAGGTGCAAACTAATGGAAACCTTGCAACAGTTGGGAACTTATTATTCCCAAAATTGGATGTATGTTCTTGCTGAATTTTATCGCCATTTTTTAATGTCTGCTTATGGAGTGTTATTTGCAGCAATTGTAGCCATCCCGATAGGCATTTTCATCGCAAAACATAAGAAATTGAGTAATTGGGTATTTTCGATAACGAATGTCATACAAACCATACCAGCATTGGCTATGCTTGCACTCCTGATGCTAGTGATGGGACTGGGGACAAATACGGTAATCTTATCGTTGTTTTTGTATTCATTGCTGCCAATCCTGAGAAACACGTATGTCGGGATTACAAGCATAGATCATGCTTATTTAGAATCTGGCAAGGCAATGGGAATGACAAAGCTCCAGTTACTAAGAATGGTCGAACTGCCATTATCTCTATCTGTCATCATGGCTGGCTTACGTACAGCTCTTGTAGTTGCAATTGGGGTAACTGCTGTCGGTACATTCGTAGGGGCAGGCGGACTGGGAGATATCATTGTCAGGGGAACGAATGCGTCAAATGGAACGGCAATCATACTTGCAGGAGCAATTCCGACGGCATTGATGGCCATTCTTTCGGATCTTTTACTCGGATGGCTGGAACGGATTCTTTCACCGATAAAGAAGAAAAAAGTTCATACTGCCTAGAACAAATCAGGAAAATAAAAAAGCCGTTGCATGTTAATGCAATGGCTTTTTCTTAGCTTACCGATTAGAAGTCAGAAGCTTAGACTGGCAGATTTAGTTTTTTATTTCACGAAAAGGGTAACTATAAGGGTAGTCCTAAAAAAAATATAAGGGGAATCATTCATGAAACTTACACCTGAGCAGCGTATTGAACTTCATGGCTTTAATAATCTTACGAAATCTTTAAGCTTTAATATGTATGATATTTGTTACACAAAAACCAGGGAAGAGAGGGAGTCCTACCTGGATTATATCGATGAACAATATAATGCAGAACGGCTTTCGAAGATCCTGCACAATGTTGCAGATTTAATAGGGGCGCATGTTTTAAATACGGCCAAACAGGATTATGTCCCTCAAGGCGCCAGTGTAACCATTCTTGTTTCAGAAGGACCTGTCGTCGAAGTGCCTATGGGGACTTATGAGGAATCACCAGGGCCTTTACCTGATAATGTGGTCATGCAACTGGATAAAAGCCATATTACCGTACATACATACCCTGAATACCATCCAAATGAAGGCATTAGCACATTCAGGGCCGATATCGATGTCTCTACGTGTGGAGAAATATCACCACTTAAAGCGCTTAATTATCTCATTCATTCGTTTGATACCGACATTATCACGATCGATTATCGAGTAAGAGGATTTACGAGAGATAAAGATGGGCGGAAATTGTTCATTGACCATGATATTAATTCCATTCAAAACTATATTCCTGATGAAGTAAAAGGCTTATATGACATGATCGATGTAAATGTATACCAGGAAAATATATTCCATACGAAATGTAAGCTGAAAAGGTTCGATATTAATAATTATTTATTCGGTTATACAGAGGAAAAGCTGAATAAAGAGGAAAGGCGGGAAATTATAGAAAGACTTCAAACGGAAATGGATGAAATTTTTTATGGTGCCAATGTTCCGCATCCAATAGAAAAAAACAAGCATGCCGATTAAGGGATGCTTGTTTAAATTAAAAATTAATTTAAATGGAAAGCCTGAACCAATACATAGCCGAGGCAACTCAATAATATAGAGCCAACTAGTCCAGCAATAAAAGGTTTACCGCCATATTTCCTAAAAGTTACAAGGTCAATATTCAATCCTAGTCCCGCCATCGCCATTGCCATGAGGATATAGGAAAGCATAACAAGCTTTTCGGCCAAAGGTTCAGGAACTGCACCTGATGAATAAATGGCACTCATCAATAAAAATCCAAAAATGAACCACGGTATCTGAATGGATTTCCAGGAAAATTCCTTTTCGGTAACCGTTGACCGTTCTTTCCAATTCATGATGAATCCAATTAAAATGGCAACGGGAATGAGCAGGGCCACCCTAGTCAATTTGACCACCACTGCCAAGTCGACAGCCTCATTCCCCCCCGGTGCCGCAGCAGCGATGACGTGAGCAATTTCATGGAGTGTTGCACCCGAAAAAACACCATATCCTTGATCGGATAACTCCAATAATGGATATAGGATCGTATATCCGAAAGTGAAGGTTGTACCTAATACAGCAACCGTCGCTACAGCTATTGCTGTATCTTTTTCTTTTGCTTTTATTTGGGAGGAAATTGCCAGTATGGCAGCAGCTCCGCAAATTCCCGTTCCGCAAGCTGTCAATATCCCAAGCTTTTTCTCAACTTTAAATAGGCGGGTCAATCCATAAACTACTAATATTCCAAATGCAAGACTAATGGCACCAACTGCAAATGTTTTCGGACCAGCATTAATAATATCCTTTAGGTTCAAACGCATACCCAATAAGATAATGCCCACTCTCAAAAGGACTTTACTTGAATAATTTGTCCCTGCAACGGCGTAAGCCGGGACGCCGATTAGCGATTTCCAAACAACACCAATCAGAATTGCAATGACTAACTGTCCCATTATATGAAGGAATGGAAGCTCTGCTAAGTATTTTGCTGCAATGGCAATTAGCAAAGTCAATGCCATTCCTTTTGTAAATCCGAGTTTTTTAGTTTCAACTTTTATTTGTTCCAGTGTGATCACTCCATCTATGTTGATGCTTTTAACTTTAAAACTAAATTAAAAATAAGTGAAATATATTTTTGCTATTTCAATGATTACTTCTACTTATGATAAAATTAAACGCATAGGAAAATAGGGAGGTAACAATGGATCCGTTAAAAGTATTCGTAACTGTAATCGAACAGAAAAACTTTTCAAGAGCAGGGGATATCCTGAACCTGTCGCAGCCCGGAGTCAGTCTTCACATAAGGAATCTGGAAAATGAGTTAGGAACGAAATTAATTTATCGTTCCCCCAAACAAGTTCAAATAACAGAGCCGGGAAAAATTTTGTATAGACATGCAAAGCAAATGCTTAATCATTATGAGACCGCAAAAAGAGAAATAAATGAATTTAATAACGTGGTTAGCGGAACGATGAAAATAGGTGCAAGCTTCACGATAGGGGAATATTACCTTCCGAAAGTATTGGCAGAATTTGCTACTCAATATCCGATGGTGGATATACAAATCATCATCTCTAATTCAAATGATGTCATTCAAGGAATCCGTTCGAATAAGCTTGATATAGGCTTGATAGAAGGGGAAACGGATTATAAAGATATAGATGTCATGCCCTTCATGAATGACGAGATGATTGTGGTCGTTCCCCAGGATCATCCACTTTCACAGATGGATCTCATCGAGGGCAATATGCTCCAAAACCAAACATGGGTACTTAGAGAGCAAGGATCGGGGACCCGTACATATTCCGATAAACTTCTGAGCAGTCTGGAGTTAAACATAAAGAAAACCTTTATTTTCACCAGTATCCAAGGAGTGAAAGAAGCGGTGATGGCTGGACTCGGCATTGCCTTATTATCCCGATTGACAGTACAAAAAGAATTGAAGTCCAATGAATTGAAAACTTTCCATTTGAAAAATGAGCCCCTAATAAGACCTTTTTCGATCGTGAAAAAGTTGGACTTCGAAGCATCAAAAGCCATGGAGCTATTTCTAAGGAAGGTCGAAGAATTTGCGATAAAGGGCCGTCCTAAATAAAACTCTGAACATTTGCTCATCCTTTCATTTTCAATGAAGAGGTTGGGCATTTTTAACGACGAATTATTATTAATTTTAATGAAAACGTCGAAAGTAATTTGGAATATGTCAATGTTTAAACGAATTTTACGTATTTTAACATAATTGCAAACATATAAATTAAATAGGTAGTCTCCAGGAAATTCTAAGTCCCTGTAGACTTTTCCTGATATTAATAATCTTAAAAGGAGCAACCACATTGGCTATAGAGGAGCAGAAAGATAAACGGATTTCTGTTTTCGACAGGATTATAGGATTCATGCCAAAATTTTATGTGATTGGGACAATTTTAATTTTTGTTTACACGTTAGTCGCGATGGCTCATTTAGGTATCCAAACTTTAAAAAAGCCAGAGGAAACCATTGTACCTGCCCCCCCTGTTTCTCAGGGATTTGAACATACATTGATATCGTTAATCATCGAACCTATCGTAACGTCTGAATTTTATCAAATCATTTTTAACACATTATTCCTTTACCTAGTTTGGATATTGCTATTCCTATTAGCCCCGATTGCTTTTTACCGTTTAAAACACTTTAAATTCTTTAATATCGAAATTGAAATTGAAAAACAAGATGCAGCCGTTTATGAAGTATTCAGCATGAGCAGTTCAAAAATGAAATTTGCAGCCTATTTAACATCCGAGGAATTTCAATTGGAGATATCAGAGGAAATTGCCAACAGTAAAGACTTTAAAACACCCTTAATCTATACATTGGACTGTGCCGTGGATTTTTATTCCGATCAATTAGGTCTTTCCTTTACCTATGATATCTATACCCTGAACCAGTTCAAAAAAGCAAAGCTGCCTAAATCCATCAAAGCGATGCTTGAAAAGTCCATTCAAACCGGCGATCCGTGCATTACGAATAAAAGCAATAGCGATAGTGAATATTACAAGAATTTTCTTATCCATTATTTCGAAAACATGGACGGGAAATTCGTCACTGTCTTAAATAGTTATCAAACTGAATTCGATACATTCGATAAATCACTGCTTAAAATCCTGCAAAACGTCATATACGATTACTATTTACAATATAACTATATTTACGAAGCAAGTGAGAAGGTGGAAAAGAATGAAACCATTTCCCCTAATAATTAAAAAAACCACCCTATAAGTGGTTATTTTTTTTGGAAAGGTGATTGTTAATTATATTTTGGACAATTACATTATTACCAATGAGCTCCGACGATTTATTTACATGCTGTTCCCGAAAATCCATGTTCTTTATTTTCTTGGACTTTTTCCCATTTTTGAAATTATTGAAGGCATTTAAAAAAGCTATCTGAATCACTCCCCTTATAGATTAGTATATTCATATTTTGGATAAAATTTCATGAAAAACCTCAATTTACTGAAAAATATTTTGCGTATTTATAGTAATGAAAATTACCTAAACAAAGCAATTATAGACATTTAGAAAAAGTGTATTAAATGTACGAAAAGGTATTTTATTTGCTCTAATCAGTGATTTCTTTGGCTTTATTTATAAGAACTAGAGAAATTTTCCCCAAAATGTTGTATAGTTAGATATGCAGAGATTCGAACAAACATTCGTTTTCTTGAGCAGATTACTTCTTAGAGGGACAGGAGAGAGACAGTGAACGGGACAGCACACATGGCCATAGGGGCAACAGTTGGATTCTTGACGGCAAACACACTTCAAACAGATCCGACCACCACTTTATTCTTGGTGGGCATCGGGGGAGTTTCAGGGCTGATGCCCGATATGGATATTGATGGGAAGTTAAGTAATAGGATTACCTTTTCACATAAGTTTATCCGAACGATAGCACAAACGATTGGGATAATAATGATCATTTATAGTCTTTTGGAAGGCTCTGAAACGGAAAAGTGGATCGGGGCAGGGGCAGGAATCGGAATCATCATTATTTCATCTTTCATTAGGCAAAGACATATGCTGACCTTGACTGGATTAGCGGTATTAGGAGGCGGTTTATCTTTGCAGGAAAGCTGGTTGTGGCTTTTTGGAGTCTATATTATCCTGGCATCCTTTACACCACATAGAAGTTATACCCATTCGATTGCCGGTATCGCTTTCTTTGGCATCATTGCCTTTCAATTCGAAGCCTTTATGGGGATTGACGGAATTTTCGCCACTTGTTCATTAGGATACATAAGTCATTTAATTGCAGATTTGAAATGTTTACCTTTTAATAAACGTGGAGTGAAATTATTTCTTCCATTTTTCTCAAAAGAATTTTGACAGTGGTTTTTTACCGCTGTTTTTTTATGAAGAAAAGATAGTTTATTAAAGGTGCTTTTCAATATATTGAATGGACACTTGATTCGACTTATTTCTATGTTTTATATGGTCATTCTCCCTAAATCTACTAAATGTAACATATTCGTAAAGATCCTGTGATGCGAGTGATATAGCTTTTCTAGTATATTAGGTTTAGCAAATCACATCAGGGGGTAAATAATTTTGTTTAAGAAAATTGTCGTCGGATTGTCATTGGCTATCACGCTTGTAACCGCATCCTTTGCCGGAAACCAAGTGGAAGCTGCTTCATATCATACAAAAGCGATTAAAGTGGCTAAAAGTGAACTAGGTACAAAATATAAAATGGGTGGCATTTCTTCATCAGGTTTTGATTGTTCGGGTTTAGTGAAGTATTCATATCAAAAGGCTGGTAAGAATTTACCAAGAACTGCAGCTGACATATATATAAAAGGAAAGAAAGTTAAAAGCCTGCAAAAAGGTGACTTAATGTTCTTTGCACCAAATAAAGCGAAAAAACCCACACATGTGGCCATATACATAGGAAACAATGAATTCATACACTCGTCATCATCAAAAGGAGTGTCATACGCTAAAACCAATAATAGTTATTGGAAGCCAAAGTATATCGGTGCGAAACGTATATAATAGAAGAAAATCAATCTTAATATAAAAAAGCTAAGAGACTTAATGAAGTCTCTTTCAATTTGTAGACAAAAAGGTTTCGGAAGGTTTCATTCCGAAACCTTTTTGGTTTTTTATTGGAATTGAAGCAGCTATTGCGGAAAGGAAAGCATGGCATGGGTTGAACAACGAGGGGACTTTTAAGAAAGTATCGATATCACCTCAAGTATTAATACTGCTTAAAACAAAAAAGACTGGCAAAAGTATTTTATCTTAAAATTAAAACAAAGATGATTGGAACGGAAGGTGCGAGACTCCTGCGGGAAAAGCGCGTCAAGGGGAGACCCCACAGGTGCGAAGACGCCGAGGAGGCTCCCCGACCGCCCGCGGAAAGCGAGTACCTGGAGTGGAAATCCAACGTTTAAAAATTGTACTAACCTTAAAGAGACTTAATAAAGTCTTTTTTTGTTTTAAAAAATAAGAGTGAATGAGGCGGGTGTGTCCTGAATTGGGTAATCGGTAGTATGAAGCATTCATGAAAGCTTTTTAGTTGACTGGAAATGGATAGTTTAATATGCTTAGCAAACCAAATCGAAGGAATTCCTTTTTTTCAAAAAAATTCCCAGACAAAATTATTGAAAGTCAAAGAAGGTCAATGTATAATAAAGTCAGAAAGTCAAAGAAGGTCAAAGATTTGCTTTCAATTTAATTTTTTAAAGGAGGAGTACTACATGCTTTGTGAAAAATGCCATGTAAACCAAGCTAATATTCAAGTTCACCTAAATATGAATGGTCAGGAGCATGATGTGAAACTGTGCTCCACTTGTTATAAAGAAGAACGAAACAAACTTGGAGCAGCTATGGGCGGAATGGATATGGGGAAATTCCAATTTAACGGATCTCCAAATTCATTCAATCCATTTAATTATAATGGTGTACCAAAACCGGATTCAGCTGAAAATGGCGAGGACGGAGGATTGCTTGAGGAGTATGGCCGCAATTTGACCGATGCTGCTAAAGCAGGACTTATTGATCCGGTAATCGGACGAAATGAAGAGATCAAACGCGTCATTGAAGTTCTAAACAGACGCAATAAAAATAATCCAGTTTTAATCGGTGAACCTGGTGTCGGTAAAACAGCCATTGCTGAAGGTCTTGCTTTAGCGATTGTTGAAGGTTCGGTGCCAGTTAAATTACGTAATAAGCTAGTATATATGCTTGATGTAGCATCCCTTGTTTCCAATACTGGAATTAGAGGGCAATTCGAAGAAAGAATGAAGCAATTGATCAGCGAATTACAGGAAAGGAAAAATGTCATTTTATTCATCGATGAAATTCATCAACTTGTGGGAGCAGGTTCGGCCGAAGGATCAATGGATGCAGGAAATATCTTGAAGCCTGCACTTGCACGCGGCGAACTTCAGCTTGTCGGAGCAACCACTTTATCCGAATATAGGAAAATTGAAAAAGACGGTGCCCTTGAAAGACGTTTCCAGCCTGTACAGGTTAACGAACCTACAACGGCTGAGGCATTGGTCATCTTACGCGGTTTAAAAGAAAGTTATGAATCTTATCATGGTGTAACATATAGTGAGGAAGCCCTAAAAGCGGCTGTTGAACTTTCGAACCGCTACATTCAAGACAGATTCCTCCCTGACAAGGCAATAGACTTAATGGATGAAGCTGGTTCCAAATTGAACTTGACCATCGAAGACGGCCAGGTAGAAAACATGAAAGAACGACTGGCGCAAATTTATAAAGAAAAAGAAATGGCCTTAAAAGAAGAAGCATATGAAAAAGCTGCCGTTCTTCGTGATGAAGAAGAAAAACTGGAAAAGTCATTACAAGCAGGGGAAGATGCAATTAAGCCAACCGTAACCGTTGAAGACATTCAAAATATCATCGAACAAAAAACCGGCATTCCTGTAGGTAAGCTCCAAGAAGATGAGCAAGAAAGAATGGTTCATCTCCAAGCGGAGCTGATGAAAAAAGTAATCGGGCAGGAAGAGGCTGTCAAAAAGGTATCCAAGGCCGTTCGAAGAAGTCGTGCCGGGTTAAAATCCAAAAATCGTCCTACCGGTTCTTTCCTTTTCGTCGGTCCGACAGGAGTCGGTAAAACCGAATTGGCGAAAACTCTTGCCGAGGAATTATTCGGGGACAAGGACGCTATGATTCGTCTTGACATGAGTGAATTCATGGAGAAACATAGTGTTTCCAAATTAATTGGTTCTCCTCCTGGATATGTAGGACATGAGGAAGCTGGACAATTGACGGAAAAAGTTCGCCGCAAGCCTTACAGTATCATCTTATTGGATGAAATCGAAAAGGCACATCCGGATGTCATGCATATGTTCCTGCAAATCATGGAAGATGGCCGCTTAACCGACAGTCAAGGCCGGACCGTGACTTTTAAAGATACCGTGATCATCATGACGAGTAATGCAGGAGTCGGTGAGAAACAAAAAGTAATGGGATTCGGTACAAGTTCAGCTGTGGAAGAGGCTTCAATCCTGCAATCTTTAGGGAGCTTCTTCAAACCGGAATTCTTGAACCGGTTTGATAGCATCATTGAATTCTCTGCATTGAAGAAAGAAGATCTTCTGCAAATTGTTGATATCATGATTCACGAGCTAGACGAAACACTTGCTGCAAATGGTTTATCTTTAGATGTGACCAATGAAGCGAAACAAAGGCTAATTGAACTCGGATATCACCCAACTTTCGGGGCGAGACCGCTCCGCCGTGTTCTTCAAGAACAGCTCGAAGACGGCATCACCGATTTTATCTTTGAGCAGCCTGAAGTTAAGAACTTCACTGCAATTGTTGAAGATAACTCAGTGAAAATTATTAAAACACCATAAAGAGTACTAGAAATGCCTCCAAGACCGTAAAACTGTTATGGAGGCATTTTTTTCTTTTTTTTGGATTCACTTTTCATTAAACGATAAGAAAGGTCCAGTAAAATGACCTGCTGCTTTCGATTATTAAATATAGATTTCTGAATTTTCGACATAATTTGCAGATTGGATGTTTTGATGGGTAATGCCTGTGGAATCATAACATAATGGAAGATTCGCTCATGATTATAAAAATGAATAATTCCTGTTCTAAAATGGGAATTTCAATGGAGGAATGACCTATTAAAGATTCACTTTCTTATTTTGAAGAGGAAAATAAAAATAATCAAAAACCTATGGATAATGAAACGGAAAATCCGTTGGAATCCCTGCCGATTGCTAATATTAATCCGGTAAACCCGTCAGAATTGGATGATTTATATTTCTATGAAGGCAAAGATTTAGGAAATTCCTATCTTAAAGATAAAACGGCATTCCGGTTATGGGCACCACTTGCATCTGAAGCCAAGCTAGTTACTTATAAACATTGGGATGATACAGATGGAATGGAGATTCAAATGGTTCGTTCGGAAAAGGGGACCTGGACCATTGAGCTGAACGGAAATCAGGATGGATTGATTTATACATATAAAGTGAAAGTGGGAGAAACCTGGAGTGAAGCTGTCGATCCCTATGTTCGCGCAGTTACTGTTAATGGTGAAAAAGGGGTCGTGATAGATTTAACAGATACAAACCCAAAAAGGTGGACACGGGATAAACCACCTCTTGAAAAAGCTGAGGACATAGTCATTTATGAATTGCATACACGGGATTTATCGATTCATCCTGAAAGCGGAATCCATCATAAAGGTAAATTCTTAGGAGTAGTTGAAGCCGGAACCAAAGGTCCAGAAGGAGCGAAAACGGGTCTTGATCATATTAAAGATCTAGGTGTTACCCATGTTCAGTTTATCCCGATATTTGATTTTGCTACAGTCAATGAAAAGAAATTGAATGAACCACAATATAACTGGGGATATGATCCACAGAATTATAACGCTCCCGAAGGCTCTTATTCGACTGATCCGTATCAGCCAAAAGTAAGGATCCGGGAGTTAAAGGAAATGATACAAGGCTTACATGACCACGGGTTACGAGTGATCATGGATGTTGTATATAATCACGTTTATTCTGTGGAAGACTCAAACTTCCATAAACTCGTTCCCAAATACTTTTTTCGCTATAACGCCGATGGCACCTTATCTAATGGAACTGGTGTAGGAAATGATACTGCTTCCGAACGTAAAATGATGCGAAAATTCATCGTTGAATCCGTAACCTATTGGGCGAAGGAATTTAACCTTGATGGTTTCCGTTTCGATTTAATGGGTATTCACGATGTGGAAACGATGAATGTAGTGAAAAAGGCACTGGCAGAAATTGATCCGACCCTCATTGTTTTGGGCGAAGGCTGGGATATGGATACCCCCTTGGCCCAAGAGCTGAAAGCAAATCAAAAGAATGCTTTTAAAATGCCTGGAATCGCTCACTTTAATGATGCGATCCGTGATGGTTTAAAAGGGTTTGTCATGAATGAACATGATAAGGGATTCGTCAATGGCAAACCAGGAATGGAAGATATTATAAAAAAGGGCATCGCTGGTGGTTTGAAATATGATGAAGATATCGCAACTTATCAAAGACCAGATCAGGTGATCAATTATGTTGAAGCACATGATAATTATACGTTATGGGATAAGCTGCTCATCACTAATCCAGATGCTACGGAAGAAAAACGGAAACAGATGCATAAATTAGCTTCGGCAATTGTCTTACTGTCACAGGGAATTCCCATGATACATGCTGGACAAGAGTTTATGCGCACGAAGGATGGAGATGAAAACAGCTATCAATCTTCTGATTGGATTAACAGGTTGGATTGGAAAAGGAGAGCGGAGTTAGATCGGGAAGTGGAGTATATGAAAGGGCTGATTTCTCTCAGGAAAAATCATTCTGTTTTTAGGTTAAGCACATCCGAAGAAATTGAGGAGCAATTACAATTCATTGATGCTCCGCCAAATGCGGTTGCATTCACCTTACAACATCAAGATTATAAAATGGCAGTGATTCATAATGCAAATTGGGACGCGATAACCATTACTCTTCCGCACGAAGGTGATTGGTCCGTTTTAGTGGATGGTCAGCGTGCGGGCCTGGAAGAAATTGATAGGATTAAAGGGAGTCAGATAACCGTTGCCCCTTTAAGTTCGTTTGTATTGAAAGCAAACACTAATCAATGATACTAAAGTCGAAGTGAGTGAATACTATGTCTCACTTCGGCTTTAGTTCATTTTCTAATATGAAATTGGTCAAATGAAGACTTCCATTATTCACTTTCACAAGTTTGAGAAAATTTGTGCGAGGGTAAAAAAAAACCAAATGATGAATTTTATCGTTTTTTAAGAGGGGAGCGATTATTTTGCCAGAGAAAGTGCATATAAAAATCAATGGTGCTGAGACCAGTCTGGAAGGTAATCAAACAATATTACAAATGCTGACGGATAGCTCCATTGAAGTCCCGAATGTTTGTTACCACCCTAGCCTAGGTCCTATCGAAACATGTGATACATGTTTAGTGAGCGTTAATGGGGAACTAGTTAGATCTTGTTCCACCAAGATCAAAGATGGGGATGTAATCGATACAGCCGGAGCAGAGGTAAAAGAAGCACAGGTCATGGCGATGGACAAGATATTGTATAACCATGAGCTTTATTGTACGGTTTGCGATTATAATAATGGCACTTGTGAAATACACAATACCGTTAAGGAAATGAAGGTAAATCATCAAAGTGTTCCTTTTGATCAAAAACCCTATGAAGTGGATCGGACAAATCCATTCTATCGATATGACCCAGATCAATGCATCCTTTGCGGCCGTTGTGTTGAAGCTTGTCAAGATGTACAGGTCACTGAAACATTGACTATTGATTGGGAAGCAAAACGTCCGCGTGTCATTTGGGATGATAATGTTCCGATCAATGAATCTTCATGTGTGTCATGTGGGCACTGTTCCACAGTTTGCCCGTGTAATGCATTGATGGAAAAAGGGATGGAGGGTGAAGCCGGATTTTTAACTGGCATCGCTAAACAAACTCTTCGACCTATGATAGAAATTACGAAAAATGTTGAAACGGGTTATGGCTCGATTTTAGCGATTTCAGATATGGAATCCGCCATGAGGGATGCAAGGATCAAGAAGACAAAAACGGTTTGTACATATTGTGGTGTAGGATGCAGCTTTGACGTTTGGACCAAAGACCGTAAAATCCTTAAGATCGAACCGCAAGTGGAGGCACCTGCAAATGGAATTTCGACTTGCGTTAAAGGGAAATTCGGATGGGATTTTGTGAATAGTGAAGAAAGACTAACAAAACCTTTAATTAGAGAAGGGGATGCGTTCAGAGAGGCTGAATGGGAAGAAGCCCTTGAATTGATTTCCCGTAAATTCACCGACATCAAGGATTCTTACGGTCCGGATTCGATGGCTTTCATAACGTCTTCCAAATGCACCAATGAAGAGTCCTATTTAATGCAAAAGCTGGCTAGGGGCATCATCGGCACGAATAATGTTGATAACTGTTCCCGGTATTGTCAGACACCGGCTACTTTGGGACTATTCAGAACGGTTGGATATGGTGGAGATACAGGGGGCATAAAGGATATCGAAAATTCCGAACTTGTATTGATCATAGGCTCCAATACATCCGAATCACATCCCGTGCTGGCTACAAGAATCAAGCGTTCCCATAAACTGGGAAAACAGAAGCTGATAGTCGCAGACATCAGAAAGCATGAAATGGCTGACCGTTCCGACCTCTTCATCCAGCCTGCTCCGGGATCGGATATGATATGGCTATCGGCCGTCACTAAATATATCGTCGATAAAGGTTGGACAGATAAAGACTTCATCAAAAATCGTGTAAATGGGATGGAGGAATATATCAAGACTTTAGAACCCTACACAATGGATTATGCGGAAAAAGTAACAGGCGTAGCTAAGGAAGATTTAATTACGTTGGCAAAAGCCATTCATGAAGCGGGAAGCGTTGCAGCGCTTTGGGCAATGGGCGTTACCCAGCATGGCGGAGGAAGTGATACGAGTACTGCAATTTCCAATCTATTGCTCATAACGGGCAACTACGGTAAACCTGGAACAGGTACTTACCCTTTACGCGGACATAATAATGTACAAGGAGCCAGTGACTTTGGCAGTATGCCGGATCGCTTGCCAGGTTATGAAAAAGTAACGGATGAAAAGGTACGCGCGAAATATGAAAACATCTGGGGTACAAAAATTCCTGAAAACCCTGGCCTTAATAATCATGAAATGGTCGAAGGGATTCATTCAGGTACCATTAAAGCCATGTACTTAAAAGGCGAGGATATGGGGCTGGTCGATTCGAATATCAATCATGTCCATGAAGCATTTGAAAAACTGGACTTCTTTGTGGTACAAGATATCTTCCTATCAAGAACTGCTGAATTCGCGGATGTTGTCCTTCCAGCAAGCCCAAGCTTTGAAAAAGAAGGTACCTTCACGAATACCGAACGTCGTATACAACGCCTGTATCAAGTCTTTGAACCGCTTGGCGACTCAAAGCCTGATTGGCAAATCATTATGAATCTGGCGAATTCTTTAGGAGCGGGGTGGGATTATCGGCATCCAAGTGACATCATGGGAGAAGCAGCTAAATTATCGCCTTTATATGCTGGAGTCAATTACGAACGCTTGGAAGGTTATAAAAGTCTTCAATGGCCAGTTGCATCAGATGGTAAAGATACTCCATTATTATTCACGGAAGCTTTTCCGTTTCCCGATGGAAAAGCGAGGTTATTTCCAGTCGAATGGACCAAACCGATTGACTTTGGGGAT
The DNA here is from genome assembly GCF_038002945.1 of Peribacillus sp. FSL R5-0717. NCBI lineage: Bacteria > Bacillati > Bacillota > Bacilli > Caryophanales > Bacillaceae > Peribacillus > Peribacillus sp. FSL R5-0717. Next base: position 5,295,290 of record NZ_JBBOOF010000001.1, on the reverse strand, counting down.
GAGTTTGATATCCATGTAAATAATGGCCGCTTATTGGAACATTTCCATGAAGGAAACATGACATATAAATCAAAAGGCATCAGTTCCAAAACGCCAAAGGTCTTCCTTGAGGTATCCCGGGAATTGGCAAAAGATAGAGGGCTTGAGGATGGTACCCTTGTTCGGCTCACTTCACCGTTTGGACATGCAAAAGTGGAATGTCTGATTACGGATCGTGTAAAAGGGAAAGAAGTTTATCTTCCGATGAACGATTCAGGTGACGGGGCAATCAACCAATTGACAAGCAGCCATTCAGATAAAGATACTGATACTCCTGCCTATAAGGAAGTTCAAGCAAAAATGGAAGTGCTCAGGGTCAAAGGAGACAATCCATTGCCGAGCATCAACCATCGTAATGGTAATCCCCAACCGCAGATAGGTGTACAAGTACAAAAAAAATGGGCCCGCGAAGATTATATATTCCCTGGTGACCTCTTGAAAATCAAAAAGGAGGAGAGGAACCATGGCTAAAGCGACAAAAGTGATCAATCGAAACAGCATTAGCGATGAAGAAAGAAGAAGGATTGAACTCGAGGATATCGAGCGTACCCTTTTGGAAAATAAAGAAGTGATTAAAGAAACGTTTGAAGTCATGAAGGGCATGCAGGATCGTGGGATATTATCGATGGTTAACAGCTTGTTGAAGGAAGGGGATAAAGTGCTCAACATTCTTGTCAAGACAGCAGACACCCCAGAAACGGCAAATACGCTGAAAAATCTGCTTCTCATACTTGGTACATTAGGGACACTTAATGTTCAGCAGCTTGAACCGCTAATCCTCAAAGTCAACTCAGGGATTGCCCGTGTGGCCGAAGCTGATAAAACGCCAGAAAAGCCAAGTTATTTAGCGTTACTGCGTTCCTTGAATGACCAAGAAGTAAAACAAGCCATGACCTTCCTGATGACTTTTATTAAAGGAATGGGAGAAGATACAAGCGATTTAGAAAGAACCACCCAATTACCGGAGAATCAGCATTTGCATAAAACGAATGAAACAGCGGAAATAGAACGGCCCGCCTCCAGAAAATCATACGGCTCAAGTATTCCCAGTAAAAACGGAAGCCATAAAAAACGAAACACCGGTTGGTTTTGGATTGCAGCTGGAGTTTCACTCGTAATGATTCCACTAACCATAGCTAAAAGTAATAAATAAAGTGCATTGCTCGTTTATCCTATTGAAACGGATGTAGAATCGTCTGCGAAATTGATTTTGTTTTGATTAATGGTGAATAATCCCCAGTAAAATATTTAAGCCGATGATTCCCATAAGGGAATGCATCGGCTTTTTTCATTAAAACCTTCTATCAAAATTTTTCACGCCATCCTTTTATTACATATATTTATCTTAGATACAAATAATAAAAGCAATCATTAGTGAAACGAACACACACTTATTTAGTAAGGGGCGGAAAAGTGAGAATAGGACGTTCTCTTAAAAGAGCTAAAGAAAAATCTACAACCAATGGCACCTTATCCTGCGAGGTAAATGAAAATGTAAAGAGATTGAAGAACGTGCTTGGGGACAGTTCAGATTTGTCTGTTCGAATGATTGAATCTCCACACGATAAATCGATACAGGCAGCTATAATCCACCTTGATGGTTTGGCTGACGCTACCATCATTAATGAAAATATAGTTGAACCATTAATAGATTGGTTTAAAGAAAATAATCAAACATTGACAGAGATGGAGGAAAGGGCAAGCCATATTTTAACGGTATCCCAAGTAACCGTTAAAGAAATTTGGCAGGAATTCCTATCAGCGGTTTTGACAGGAGATACGGTTGTATTATTGAATGGCAGTACAAAAGCATTCATCGCCAGTACGAAAAGTCAGCCATCCCGTGCCATAACCGAGCCGACAAGCCAAACGGTCATTAGAGGACCAAAAGATAGTTTTACTGAAAATTTAAGAACCAATACGTCTTTAATTCGTGCTAGAATTCAAAATCCTGATGTGCGCTTAGAAAGCTTGAAAGTCGGAAGTGTCACACAAACGGATATTGGAATCATGTACATTCAGGGAATTGCGGATGAGAGTATTGTGGAGGAAGTCAAAGAACGAGTAAAGGGCATTGATATTGATGGAGTTCTTGAATCGAATTACATTGAGGAATTTATCCGGGATGATTCAACGACCATTTTCCCCCTTCTTTTGAATACCGAACGACCTGATGCGGTAGTCGGGAATTTATTAGAAGGTAGAATCGCCATCATCATTCACGGAACTCCTTTTGTATTAATCGTACCGGCAGTGTTTTCTCAATTTTTTCAATCTCCGGAGGACTATTATCAAAATCAATATATCGGCTCCTTTTTAAGGATGTTAAGATTCGGAGCCTTTTTTCTGTCGATGTATGCATCCGCTATTTATTTGGCACTAATTACTCATCACCAAGGGCTTATTCCTACTACTTTACTGGTCAGTTTAATGGCTCAAAGAGAAAATGTCCCTTATCCAGCGATTGTCGAAATACTGGTAATGGAAATGGCCTTCGAGATTTTACGGGAGGCAGGAATTCGAATGCCAAGGGCAATAGGGCCGGCTGTATCCATAGTAGGAGCACTCATTTTAGGTCAGGCAGCTGTTGAAGCGGGATTTGTGGGAGCGGCAGTGGTCATCATTGTAGCCATATCTGCAATCAGCAGTTTTACACTGCCAAATACCAGTCTAGTCAATGTGTCTCGTGGAATTCGATTTATGCTGATTTTTATTTCAGCATTCATCGGCTTATATGGCATATTGCTTTTCACTCTATGTATCTGGCTTCATATGAGCAGCCTAAGGTCTTTTGGTGTACCCTATTTTGCCCCATTTGCTCCATTTCGTTTAAATGAGCAAAGAGATGTTTTTTTTCGTTTCCCGCTACCATCACTATTGAAAAAATCATCAAGAAAATAAAACTGGCTAATTACGGGGGACGAAAAATGAAAATGCATATTTCACTAGTATGGATGGCAGCCATTTGCTTACTGATTTCAGGTTGTTCTAATTACAGGGAATTAAACGAGCTAGGTGTCATAATAGCGATGGGAGTTGACCAAAATGACGATCCAAAACAACCTTACCGAGTAACATATCAAGTCATAAATCCTAGCGGCCTATCCCAAACCAGCACATCAGGAGGTCAAAGCCTCGCTGTTATCAATTATACGATAACAGGAAAAACAATTTTGGAAACTTTTGGAAAATCAGCTTCGGTTATTCCGAGGGAAAATAACACAACACATCTCTCGCTCATTATTATTGGTGAGAAGTTAGCTCGAAATAATCTTGATTTAATCTTTGATGGTCTCGATAGAGGAAAATATTCACGAGGAAGTATCCCGATCTTTATTGCGCGAGGGAAGACTGCTAAGGATGTACTTGGGGTAATTGAACCACTTGAGACTACTCCAGGTAAAAATATTATCAGTACAACACAAAATAATCAAAAGTGGTATGGATCATCCAGTGAGGTGTTAGCTTATGAAATCATTTCTTCACTTTTGAGTGAAGGTAAAGATGCATCACTTCCGGGAATCAGTATAAGCAATGCTTCCGGGAAGGGGAAGCAAACAGAAAATTTAGAGACGACGAACCCGACTACTATTAAGGTTAAGGGATTAGCCATTTTCAGAAAAGGAAAATTGGTGAGATGGTTGGATGGAGAAACGGCCCGAGCCGCTCAATTCGTTACATCGAAAGTGAAAAATACCCCCGTTGTGATACCTTGTGAAAGAGGCAATGTGACAATCAACACAATCGGTGTAAAAAGTAAAATGTTTACCGCAATCCATCATGAAAAACCTGTCATACATACTGATGTCAACGTGATGGGAGAACTGTTGGAAACATCATGTGAGATTAATTTAAGCGATCCCAGAGTGTTGAAAAAATTCGAAAAAAAAATGGAAAATGTATTAAAAAAGCAAATTAAAAGGACGATTAGCATCACTCAAAAAGAAAAGTCAGATATTTTTGGTTTTGGTGATGCCCTGTCTCGAACAAATCCCGTTTATTGGCGCCAAAACAAAAAAAATTGGGATACCCTATATTCAGATGCGCAGGTATCATTGAAAGTTCATGTAGAGATTATCAATTCCGGATTGCGAATGGAACCTTATGAGTCGAAATAAAAGAATGAGGAGATGAAGGAGGCATTGCCTAAAATAAAAATTGATGGATTTCAGTTATTTTGCATGATGGTCATTTTTATGTTTGGTAGTAATTTACTGCTTGATATAGGAAAAAGCGCCAAGCAGGACGTCTGGATTGTGAATCTCTTATCAACCCTTTTTGGGTGTTTACTGTATTTCATGTATATTTCATTATTTAAAAAATACCCTGATTTACCGATGACCGGCTATCTCCGAAAAATTTGGGGTAAATATATCGGTGGTGCATTCAGTTTTTGTTATATCATCTATTTTATTTATCTGGCTTCAAGAGTGTTACGAGATTTTGAAGAATTATTAATTAGCTCTACTTATAGGCGTACTTCCTTAATAACGCTGGGGATATGCATGATACTTGTTTTAATATATGGAGTTCACCTAGGGGTGGAAGCATTTGCACGTGTTGCATGCTTATGCTTTGCCATTATTATCATAAGCCTTTTGATTCTGAACATTATGTTTGTATTGGGAGGATATACAAGATTGGAGAATCTTCAGCCTGTATTAGGCAACGGATGGGGATTGGTATGGAAAGAGTTGATTCCTACAGGTATCACTGTACCTTTCGGAGAATTGATTACGTTTACGATGATCCTTCCGTATTTGAATAAAAAGAGTTCTGCCGTTAAAGTGGGCCTTTTTGCGATAATTATAGGTGGGGTTTCATTAACTCTTAATTCGATCCTTCTCTTGTCTGTATTAGGTCCCGAGGCGGTATTAAGGTCTAATTTCCCAGCTCTTACAGCCGTGAGTTATATTAATATCGCTGATTTTATTGAAAGACTGGATACCTTTATTCTTGTTTTAATGATCATTTTAGGCTTCATTAAAATTTCGATTTTCTTCTTTTGTGCCATTATTGGCGCAGCAGACTTATTTCAAATGAAACCTTCTCCTATGTTCATTTATCTTGTTGGCGGTGTTATTTTCATCTCTTCGATTATGATTGCTCCTAGTTATCAGGCACATATAAATGAAGGGTTAAAAATCGTCCCTTACCTTTTGCATCTACCTTTCCTCATTGGAATCCCAATTCTTTTATTGCTTACCGTATATATAAAACAAAAATTAAAACCGGCGGCAGTATCATGAAGATGGAGGCTGCCGATTTTTTTTTACTGAGATTACGTTCAAAATAAGAAAGATTATAGTGAATGTAATGAGTAGAAAGTAATCTTCTCCACGAGCTACTATCAAATATTGTTTGATACTATAGAAAGAGTGGAATATACTCAAGCCCTGTAATTTATCAAGGAGTATAATAAGTAAATATGTGCCTAACAAAATTAAGAATGATGGCAGCATTCTCACAACAAGATCACCTCGCTCTTACTTCTTAAAGTGTGGTTTATACTCTATAAATATGCATTAAGTCGTACCGGAAAGCCATTATAGTATGCTTGACATTTTAAATCCTAATAATTAAGGAAACTTATGCTTGTAGAAACAGCTTACGTGCCATAAAATGGGAGTATTAAAAGAAGCAAGGAGTGTAAAAATGAATCTGAAATTAATGACGGTAACTATGGGAATCTGTTTTTCAATAATACTTTCAGGTTGTTCAAGTGAAGAGGAAAGTGTTGTACATAAAGAAAGCGGCCATGAAGGACATTCAGAGCATACGGTATCCGGAGATCTTCAGGAGGAAACCAGCAGTAAGGAAATAGCACCGGATTTCTTAGCTGAAAAACCAGAGGATATGAAGACAATCTATTTAGCTGTTGCACAAAATAAAGATTTACTAGAAAAAATACCTTGTTATTGCGGTTGCGGAGAGTCAGCTAACCATAAAAATAATTATGATTGCTTTATCCATGAGAATAAAAAAAATGGGGAAGTGGTTTGGGATGACCACGGTACAAGATGCGGAGTTTGCTTGGAAATTGCTGCGCAATCCATATTGGACTTGAATGATGGTATGAGCGTCAAAGAGATCCGGAATAAAGTCGATGAAAAATATAAAAGTGGGTATGCCAAACCAACTCCTACCCCTGAAGTGTAAGTGAAAAAAAGTATGAAATTCTGAAATGATAATTTGGAAAATGGTTTTGGCCCGATATTCTTTCGGAAAAAGGCCATTTTTTTAATTTCTTGGAACGGTGGATTTTTCACATATATATTATTGGTCAAAAAGGGGAATACTTCCATTAAACATTCAACCGTAAAGGAGCCATCACCTTGACATTAATTCGCCTTGGTTATGTAGCCATGAGTAATCATGTGCCAAACTGTTCGCCATCCCAAACGATGACTTATACTCAGTTTTCGAAGATTAAGGACAGAGATGCAGCGATAAGGAAGCTCGAACGCCTTTCAATATCCAATCTTCATAATTGCTGGCGTTTACTGATTCATAACGAAGCCAATAATATTCAGTTCTTTAGGCTTTCTTCAAAACTTATCCCTTTAGCCAATCATCCGGAAATTCCAGAATGGGATTACATAGAAGCTATTTCAGAAGAACTGGCTAAATTAAAAACATTCATAAAGAATCACCCCAAAATAAGGATAGATTTTCATCCAGATCATTTTGTCATCTTGAATAGTTCAAATATTGATATTCTGAGGACATCCTTAAAAACATTAAGGATGCATTATACATTATTAAAAAAAATGGGAGTGGATCCCGAACATCGCTGTGTTTTGCATGTTGGCGGGGGGTACGGCGAGCATGTACAGGCATTAGAGCAGTTTATCCATAATTGGGGTTTGATTCCGGAATCGATTCAAAGAATGGTCATTCTTGAGAATGATGATACTACCTTTACTTTGTCGGAAACCCTTTATTTATGTGAAAAATTGGGAATACCAATGGTTTTTGATTATCACCATCACCTCGCACATCATTTACCAAATGAAGATTGGAAAGATCATTGGGACCGAATATTGACTACCTGGAGTAATTCCAAACTACACCCTAAAATGCATATTTCAAGTCCAAGGTCCGATAAAGAATTTCGAGCACATGCTGAATTTGTGGATACTGGGATGTTCATGGAATTTTTACAACAAATAAAGGGAAGCTTACCACATCTCGATTGCATGATTGAAGCAAAACAAAAAGATGGAGCGCTTTTCCAGCTGATGGAGGAGCTGAAAAGTCACAAAGACATAGAAATCATTGATGATGCCAGTTTTTATATTCATTAATGGATTGGGGGATATTTGACAAAGGGAAGTAAATTGAATTCTCTTTGTTAAATTTAAAATGAAGAAATGTTTAAAACCAAAGTTAACATAATCAGATTATAGTAAATTAAATGAATTGCCAAATGAATGGAAAATTCATCGGATTATAGGTGTGGTATACATTATTTTACAAAAATATTAAAAAAGTCAAAAAAACGAGCTCCGTATTTGGCTTTTAAAGCTATTGTTTTAATTCATTGGAGTCATAAGTCAAGAACCGATTAAAAGCGCTCTATGAAGCTATAAGCCTGTGAAAGGAGGGTAGTAGATTACAAGCGCTTTTTGGGTCACTTTTATTAGAATATTCCGAATGTAACAAAGGACCTCTATTGATACATTCGAAATCCCGTTAAATCAAGGTTTATAAGCGTATAAAAATTTATAAAACTTGCCTTTTTTTAAGCTGTTCACGTACAATGAAAGAAGGAGAAAGGGGAATGAGCCGTTCATGCAAGCAACCTCTCAAAGAATTAAAAATGTTCAGCCGATACGCAGGTTAGATCACATAGAAAAGATGAAAAAATCACTATTAAAATATTGCAGCTACAGGGATTATATGATGTTTTCAATCGGGATAAACATCGGATTACGTATAGGGGATCTTTTACAATTGCGAGTGAAAGACATCCTTGAGGGTACGCATATAGTCATTGTGGAGCAAAAAACAGATAAAATTAAGCGGTTCCTTGTCAATCCTCAGCTTCGTAAGGAAGTTAGGAAGTATGTCCGCAAATCGAACCTGAAAAATGAACAGTATTTATTTCCAAGTCGAAAAGGTAATGGTCCAATCACCAGGGTGCAGGCCTATCGAGTTCTGAACAAAGCGGCTGAAATGGCAGACATTCCGGATGTCGGTACACATACCCTCAGAAAAACCTTCGGCTATTTGCATTACCAAAAATTCAAGGATATCGCTCTACTGCAGCAAATCCTTAATCATTCCAATCCCAAAGATACGATGATTTACATAGGACTCACACAGGATTTAATGGACGAAACATTAATGGATTTCTATTATTAATTGAACGGACGAAGACAACTCCTGTATTTTTCATTCTTTTTATATGGATAACACAGTCCTTAAATAGAGCATTATTATAGAGAAACATTATTTCGTTATATCTGAAAGGGGAGATAAAACCGGCATCATTGGTGGGGTGAGGTGAAAGGGGTTTCGGAGGGGGATAAGCTCCTTATACTAAGAAAATCGCCTTCACTGAGGATTTTTGAGAAATATAAGAGTTTTATTAGGGCAACAGTTTTAAATCAACCGAATGACTTTTCAAAAAAGACTAGAATATATAGTCTTTTTTTTTGATGTCACCAGTACTGATTTTTATCGCTTAATTTCTTATTAAAATAGTATTTTAGAAATTTTTTTCTTCTAAAAGTCTGTTGTTCTCCAATTTAACAAATAATGAATCAGAAAGTTATCAGCAATGAATGATTGCTGAAAAGTTAAGTTACTATAATTTTATTATGTTAACTAAAATAATTTTATCCTATTGTTAAAGGGCTCCTCAGATGAACTGCACCTCAATCCTTAAAGAAAATCACATAATTGGGGTGCAGTATAGAGTTGTTGCCAGGAATATTGATAATAAGTTCGGTTATAAGGTACTCTTATTCGTCATCTTATCTAGCTCCAAAGGTAAAAAAGCATACTCCCCGTCTTTAATAATCTCACATTTACAAACTGGAATTGGCTGTTTAAAAATAGGCCCATCTATTACTGTAGTATGAAACTCTCCACCTTCTCCGCAGGGGTCAATGCCGCGAGCTTCAAGTTCCTTCACGTATTCATGGGTTAATGTTCGTCCTAAATCATCCTCTCGCATTCCCAATGATAAATTAACGGTTACAATGATCGTAACGAATCCTAGATTGATGAACTCTTCGACAGCTTCACGATGGTTCATTTCCCATAAAGGCATTCCAAGCTTCAACCCGGCATTCTTCGTAACCTTTTCATGCCAACAACCATGGGCAGGCATATCCAGGTCCCCAGTTACCAACACTTCTGCTCCTTGATTCTTCGCATCTTCTAAAAGGCGCATAAATACCTTTTCATAATCAGTCCAACTCGCAGCTGCAGTATATACAGGCAAACCTATTGATTCAGCTTGGGCTTTTATGAGTTCCGGAGGCATTCCATGGGATCTGGAACGTTTGCCTTCCTCCTCCAGCATGACAATCAGTCCTACAGCTTCTCCAACGTTCAATGCCTTATATAAGGCTAAGACACTATCCTTTCCTCCGCTAAAAGATGCTATGAATTTATGCCCGTGAGCACTATTTTTCCAATCGATTAATTCTGCCATGCAATTTTCCCCTTTATTCTAATGACTTTTACCAATTTCAAATTTTGTATCATAACTATATTTGTTTGATTTTAACACGCTTGGAGCCTGCAGATAAGATATTATTGTATCTTGATACAAAAAGACTTGATTTGAATGGAATTTCATCCCAAAAAAACTTCTCTATACTGAACTGAACAATATAAGATGATTATTTTAAATCACTAGTGTATAGCTACATATAAATGAATGCCATAAATTATCTTTATATGAGAAAAGTAGATGTTTACCTAGTATTGTATCCAGTGTTTTTAAAATTGGATACAATTTATTTAATTTTCTGTATTGTAATCGCTTCATTAAGTTGATATAGTTTAAATTGTATCCAATATCGAAAGGTGGACGCTGGATTGGATAATGCTAATTCTAAAAGAGATAAATCTACAATCGTAAAAAATGTAACGAAAAGTCTAAGGAAGGCGATTTTGAATGGGACGTTGAAAAAGGGGGAGCGACTCATCCAAGAGGAGTGGGCAGATCGCCTCGAAGTCAGCAGAATGCCCATTCGTGAAGCCCTTACACAACTTCAAATGGAGGGGTTGGTGGAAATGGTTCCTCATAAAGGAGCAATCGTCACACCGATTACCCGGGATGATATTGAAGAAATTTATCATACCAGGTCTCTGCTTGAAGGCCTTGCTGTAGAAAAGTCGCTTCCTTATTTAACAAAGGAGGATAAAGAAAAATTAAAGGGAATTTTGATTGAAATGGAAGGGATTCAGTTATCTGATGAAACCAATGAACATTATATCCTTTTGAATGCGGCTTTTCATGAAACCCTCCGAAAAGGGTGCCCATGGCCAAGAGTTCAAAAAATGGTAGAAACGTTGGGTATCTCACCCATTGCGCCGAATTTACTGATTGATTATTACCCAGAAACACAACGGGAACACCGGATGATATATGAAGCGGCACTAAGAGGGGATCCTGCAGAACTAAGGGCAGCAGTAGAATTTCACATCTTACGGACTAAGAACAATTTAATTACGTATATGGAGTTGCTGAATACTAAAAATCATTAATAAAAGGAGTGTTAATTGTGTATGATTTCGCAATTGTTGGCGGGGGAATTGTAGGTTTATCGACGGGGATGGCCCTTTATCAGCGGTTTCCTAATGCTAAAGTGGTAGTCATTGAAAAAGAGGCTGTTGTTGCAGATCATCAAACGGGGCATAACAGCGGAGTCATCCATTCAGGAATTTATTATAAACCAGGCAGTTTCAAAGCACGGTTTGCCCGTCAAGGAAGCAAATCAATGACGGAATTCTGTAGGATGCATGGAATTGATCATGATATTTGCGGCAAGGTCATTGTTGCAACAAAACCAGAAGAGTTGCCCCTTCTAGATGATTTATTTTCACGCGGTTTACAAAATGAGCTAGCTATCCAAAGAATCGGTGTGGAAGAGTTAAAGGAAATTGAACCGCATGTTAATGGACTTGGAGCGATTCGCGTCCCGCAAGCTGGCATCGTCAATTATCGTCAGGTAAGTGAAAAGATGGCGGATATCATCCGAGGCAACGGCGGTGAAATCAAGCTGAATACAAAGGTGGAGAAGATTGACGAGGATTCTGATGAAGTCATCATCGCTACGAACAACGGGACAATAAAAGCAAGGATAGTCATTAATTGCGCTGGATTGCACAGTGACCGTATCGCAGCAGCCGCGGGGTATAAAACTGATATGAAAATTGTCCCGTTTCGCGGTGAATATTTTAAATTGAAGCCCGAAAAGCGCTTTCTTGTCAATCATTTAATTTATCCGGTACCTAACCCTAAGTTTCCATTTCTAGGAGTTCATTTCACACGGATGATTAGCGGCGAAGTAGATGCTGGCCCAAATGCTGTACTAAGTTTCAAACGTGAAGGTTATAAAAAAACCGATTTCAATGCGAAGGATTTAACTGAAGTTTTAAGCTATAAAGGTTTTTGGAAACTGGCCAGTAAATTCATGAAGGAAGGGATGGATGAATATGTCCGTTCTTTTAGTAAAAAGCAATTTACGAAAAGCCTTCAGGAATTGATTCCGGAAATTCAAGAAGATGATTTAATCCCTGCACCTGCCGGAGTCCGAGCACAGGCGTTACAGGATGATGGTAATATGGTGGATGATTTTCATATTATAATGGGGAAACGGACCATTCATGTTTGTAATGCACCGTCACCTGCAGCAACAGCCTCCATTGAAATTGGAAAAGAGGTTGTTACCCGCATTCCGGAACAAACACACTTATTGGAAGCTGTATTGACAAAATAATATTCGTTAAAGAGAGGAAGAGGCCTCATGTTCAATGGTAAAACAATTTTTATTGCAGGTCACGCACGTTTACCTCAAGGGATGGCGGCGAAAAGTGTCTTTGAAACATTGACCATCACTGCAGAAGTCGATGCTAAATATGGTGTTATCCTGGAGGCTTCTTGTACACTGGCAACAGAGCATGGACGGGAATTTATTGGGCGTTTATTAAAAGGGATCAGTTTAAATGATGGTGTTGATGAAGCGATAGAATCGATTACATCTTATTATCGGGGGAAAGCGGCTAATGCATTGATTGCTGCATTGAAGGACCTGGATCTCCATTTTCAGCAAATTAAAGCGGCAGAAAAAACGAAACTACCAAGTTAGTAAAATAATTTATCAGAATAATTTGTAAAATATGTTGACAATTATATGAAAAAACGTTTTAATGTAATTAAGCCAATATTATGACATTAACACCTTTTGGAAACTACCTTTTCAGAATCGTGTAAAGATCTTAATGATTGGAAACAGGAAAAATAAATCATACATAAACTGCATATTCGCTGTGACTCTATTTGCATAGAGCAGTGAAGTGAATATAAGCCAGTTGTACAGTTGGATTCCCATTTTATTTGGGGATCATGTGCGACTGGCTTTTTATATTTCCTGTTAACCTTGTCACCTATATTACAAATAACAGGAGGAATCATTCATGAACATTGCAGAAAAAAAGAGAGCGAAGTTTGAAAGGAAAACAGAAAAATACGAGGTGAAAGTCCACCCTCAATCCAGCCGTTTATATCATATTGAAATTTCAAAAGAGGCGATTGCTGCTTTTTTAGAAACGGTATCCAAGGATAATCAGTCTGTTCAACATCTGGAATATACGCCATATGCACGACTCATCATTGCTTCATATCTTTTGGATCAAGTGGGGGAAGACTTTGGTGAATTGCTTCGAAACATCGTTCATGATCGGGAATCCGGCGGCTTCACCCTTGGCTTGGAGGGTGTCACGGAGAATACAGATGAATATGTCATTTTTGCAACGGCCATTTCATACTTGCTGGGAACTCCAAACCATGATTCCATGTCAGGGAAATATTATGCCCGCTTCAGTGTTCAAGACACGGATAGCAGTGATTCATATTTACGTCAGGCTTATCGTTTATTTACACTTCATACGGATGGCACCTTTGTAGATGAACCAACGGACTGGTTACTAATGATGAAGATGATCGAACAAAATGCACGTGGTGGCGAATCACGTTTATTGCATTTAGACGATTGGAAAGAGCTTGATATGTATGTGAATCATCCATTATCCAGCCACAAATTTACGTATAAAGCTCCAAAAAGCAAGAACGTTGACCAGGAAATTGAAAGATTGACCTTCTTCAATCATAATAACAAACCTGGTGTATGTTTTATCGATCAATTTGTTTATCCTGAATCAATCGAACAAGCCAAATACTTGCGCGATTTATCCAATTCATTAGAAAGAGATGAAAGTGTGCTTGAACTTGAACTGCCTGTTGGAGATTTAGTTGTTGTCAACAACATATTCTGGCTTCACGGCCGCGCTGCATTTGAAAAGGATCCGAACCTGAATCGTGAATTACTTCGCCAACGCGGAAGATTCAATCAATAGTTCCAATTTGTAAACCCAAACATTTTTTTCATCCCCAAATACCATTTTCAAGATAAATTCTTTTCAATCCAAGGGTTGGAAAGCAATTTATCTTTTTTTTGAGAGGTTTCCAACAAGGTTCATAATGCCCCTATGTCGGTGGCAAATCTGAATTTCTGATATACTGGATTGGCCAAAATAAATAAAGGGAAGAAGGGGTAGTAATTTATGGGGATCGCTAATTTTTCTAAGTTTACGCAATTTAAAGACTTAATTAAAGCTTTACCTGCTGTCTATACAGATGAAATGATAAAGAGTGAGCAATTTTTGCTTAAAAGAGAAGAAAAGAAAAAACTCGAAATATATTATGCTCCTTTCGAATATATAAATGAACGGGCCAAAGTGGTGGTTGTCGGAATCACTCCTGGTTTACATCAAATGAAAAAGTCTTATTCTACCGTAATTAATGCAAGAGGGCACCTGCATGGTGACGAAGAGATCCTGCACGAAGTAAAAAAAAATTCCAGTTTTGAAGGAACGATGAGAAAAAATTTAGTTAAAATGTTGGATGAGCTTGGATTACACACATACTTAAACATTTCGTCCACACTGGATCTTTTTGGCGAAGCGAGTCACCTCGTTCATACTACCTCAGTTTTAACCTACCCAGTTTTTTATAACGGAAAAAACTATAGTGGAACAACTCCGAACATTTTAAAGACCGAGTTGCTTAAAAAAAATATAATGGAAGGCTTTGCTACCGAAATAGGTACCATTGATCGTCCGCTTATTATTCCTTTAGGCGTTAATGTTACCAAGGTCTTAAACTATTTAGCGGGTCAAGATTATTTGGATGCCAATAACATACTTCTAGGATTTCCTCATCCATCTGGAGGAAATGGTCATCGTCATAAGCAATTTGCAGCAAATAAAGAGCAAATGAAAATGATGTTACTGCACTATTTTTCAAAGGAAATGACTGTGGGTTAAAAAGGAGTGCTGTATGCTCATTGAAGCTTTTGTAGGTATGAAAGGATGGGAAACAATTGATTATTGAATTCTATAATTCATCTATTTATGTTAAAAGTAAAATTAACTATTTACTACTGATATTATGGTGATTATAATAGGAACGAATGTTCTTAATTATAGGAGGCATTAACATGGATGAATTAGAGGAATTTTTAAAAACACTCACTATTGAAGAGTTAAAAGTTATTTATGAAGAAGTAAGTGAACCTGATATTAATAAATAGATGAAATAAATTGAAATGGAAGATTCTTATTTTTTCATTTCAAAGAACAGCATGTTTTTTCCCGAACGTGGAGTAGGAGGTACTTTATCATGAAAACCATAGCCTAAGAACCAACGGTAAGGCTTATTTGTTTCCGCTTCTTCAATCGTTTTACGCATGGAACGAATACCAAAGGTATATTGGCTAAAATAACTGGATCAATACTTGGGCGTCCTACCTCTGAATACATATCTTTCACCAAGTCATAAATGTAAGTGAAGTCAATGGCAGCCTCCATTTACGAACCAAATGGTTCGGTGGCACCAGTTGAACTAAATCTAAAGTAATCATTTCAAGTTGATCTCGCTGTATAGAATCATCTTTAGAAAGCATCTTCATCAACTCATGTTTTAATACTTCTATTTTAAAATGACCCTAGGCAGAAGTGTTCTAACTAAGAGTTCAAGCAAAGTTGATTGGAACGGAAGGTACGAGACTCCTGCTTAGAAAAGCGCGTCTAGGGGAGACCCCGCAGGCGAAAGCCGAGGGCCGACCTCCCGCGGAAAGCGATGCCCTACGTTCCAATCAACGTCCCAATTGGACAAGCCATAAAAATAGACAAACTCGATTTTCCTCGAGTTTGTCTACAGTCTGAATCAAGGACCCATTAAAGGTCCTTGATTTTTTTTTGAAAAGGACCATTTGAAAAAAACGGAACTGATCATTTTCTGATCAGTCGAGTTCATACAGCAAGTTAATTAAAGGGAAGTTAAATTATAGCGCTCCTCTTACATCATAATTATCGATTTCTATTTCAATTTCTCTGTCAAGTGCGAGGTTTGCCAATAGTGAGCCTATATATGGGCCCATAGTTAAACCTGAAGCTCCAAGACCATTGGCTACGATTATGCCTCCCCAGCCAGGTAAAGGTCCTATGACGGGAAGGAATCCCGGCGTGAATGGACGGAATCCGACCCTCGCTTCAACAAACGTGCTATCTGTCAAACCGGGGGCGGTTTGCAAGGCTTTGTTGAAAACCTCCTGCAGCCCTCCTGCGGTCATTCGGTTATCGAAAACTTCCGTATTTTCATGAGTCGCCCCCGCAACGATTTTATTATGATCAAAAGCCAAAAGATATTGATCACTCGGAGGCATGACTACAGGCCATTTATTTGTATTTTCATTTGCCATTTCCAGATGAATGATTTGAGCCTTTTGGAAAGTGACTTGAAAATTCACGCCCAGTGGTTTCAGTAATTCCGGTGCCCAAGCGCCAGCACAAACAATCACTTTATCAGCAGGAATGAATTCATCTCTAAGTGTTACACCTGACACTTGAGAACCGTTATATGTAAGTTTAGCTTCGCCATACATAAGTTTTGCACCGTATTTTTGTGAAGCCCTCAATAAGGAATCACGCAGTGCGCGTCCATTGATCCGCGCTGCACCACTCACATGAACGGATGCATATTCTCTGGAAAGAGGCGGGAATAAGGCACGTGTTTCCTCTGCGGAAAGTAAGGTGATCGCCCCCATCTCCGGTGCATCTTCTTGCCGTTTTGCCGCCCGGTTCTTCATGGCATTCAGTTTAGCTTCATCTGTATGCAGACTTATGGCACCGACCTGGGCATACCCAGTCTCGGTTTCACCGTCCCGTTCAAGTTCTTCAATTAAACCAGGGTAAAAGGCCGCACCATTTTTGGCAAGAAGATACCAAGCTTGGTTGCGCCTTTGCGATATCCACGGGCAAACGATTCCTGCAGCTGCAGATGTTGCCTGACCGACATCTTGGCGGTCAATAATGATCACTTCAACCTCATTTTTAGCCAATTGATAGGCAGTGGAAGCTCCCAAAATTCCTGCACCAACTACAATGATTTTTTGCATGATTCAACATCTCATTTCTTTCATATGTATAAACGCTTACCACTACTATATCGGAGTCCAGAAATGATTGCCACATCTGATATTGTAATTTCTTTCACAAAGTTATTTTATCTATACTGAATATGCTATGATTGAAATTGTGAAAGCTTGAAAAGACACTAGGAGGACATATCATGCTAAAAAAACAAATGGAATCATACATATCAGAATCCGTAATCGAAAACAAGATTGAGTTATTTAAAAAAGAAAAGGATTATGTAGAAAAGCATAAATTACTCCCCGAGGATATCATCATAGTTAAAAAAGAAAATGCATCGCGTTTTACGGATGCTTATATGGAGCGCAGTAATAAAGAGAGCGAAGAATTAATCTCTGAAGAGAACTCTGCATTTTTATCACAACCGATTGAGTATTTGAAAAAAAACAAAGATGAATTCCTTTACTTTGAATCACGATGGTTCGAATTAATCGGAGTTGTGGCACTTTCGTTAGAAGTCGATGATGTTTTCGGCACATATAACGCGATGTTCGGATTGAAATTCCAGAAAAAAATGGGAGATGTTTTAAAAACGTATTTAACCAAGGAACTCCAAGAAGGAATTGGGTCGTTCAGTTTAATGTTTAACCAGGGCGAAGGGCTATGGGATGTGAATGTTGCCTTGGATAACATTAAAGGGTTTCAAGAAGGCATGTCATTCGAAGAAGCTTTTCATTTAATTTATCATTTTCTTTTCAACCTTGTTCAAACGATCGAGGAAGATATGTAAAACGAAGTGCCGTAAAAGGTAAGACAAAGTTGATTGGAGCGGGTGTACGAGACTCCTGCTTAGAAAAGCGCGTCTAGGGGAGACCCCGCAGGCGAAAGCCGAGGGCCGACCGCCCTCGGAAAGCGAGTGCCCTACGTTCCAATCAACGTCCAAATTGTACAAGCCATAAAAATAGACAAACTCGATTTTCATCGAGTTTGTCTACAGTCTGCCGCCATTAATTTTAATGGCGTTTTTTTAATTTTCATGAATTAACCATTGCGCCTAGGCTATGGCTTCTGGATTTTAATCGATTGGCTCTGGATATGATTAAAGGAAACTGAGAAAATTCGTCGAATTGATTAATGATATACGTTATTTAATAAACTTAAATGTTTTGTTTTTAGCAATTTCGATTTTTTTCATGTAAATGTAGTTACATCGGAAGGGGAAGTTATACTTGCTGAATGAATTGAAAGTTACTCAAATTACCATTCCATTGCCTTTTAGATTGGACCATGTCCATTGTTACTTGGCGGAAGGTGAAAAAGGATGGACTATCATTGATGCGGGATTAAATAACAAAACGACCAGGGATATATGGAACCCAATTATCGAAAAACACGATATTGCCGATATTATCATCACACATTATCACCCAGATCATTTCGGGTATGCAGGGACATTACAACAATTGACCTGTGCGGATGTATGGATGACAGAAGTGGATGAGCATGCGGGAACTACGTATTGGGAAGCCGATTCGCTGAATCTGCTTAAAGAAAATTACAATGCGTGTGGTATGGAAGAAGATGTCGCCGCGGCCTTATCCAGTGACGAAAGCGGATTCATGCCCCAAGTAAAACCCTATCCTACCGTAAATAATCATCTTGAAGAAGGAATGAAGCTGCATTTTGGCAAATATGAGTATGAAGTGCTTTTCACTCCGGGACATTCGGACGGCCTGATTTCCTTATATAATAAGGAAAATAGCGTCCTTTTTTCGACAGATCATATATTGCCCAAGATATCTCCAAATATATCTTATTGGTTTAAAGGTTTCAGCAACCCATTGGAAGAGTTCTTTAATTCTTTGAAAAAAATACAAAAGCTTGACGTTGAATATGTCATCCCTTCTCATGGGAAACCGTTTCAAAATGCCAATAAAAGAATTGTTGAATTGTTGGATCACCACCAGGACCGATTGCATGTACTTCATGAAAACATGAAAGAGCCGATTTCTGTAAAAAGTGCTGGCCAGATCTTATTTGGAAATCTGTCCATTCACGAAACCAGATTTGCTGTAGGTGAAACATTGGCACACCTAGAATACCTTCTTTTGAATGACCAATGCAGAAAGTTTAAACGTGATGGCAAATGGTATTATCAATCCATCTGAAATTTTTCCCCAACTATAGTAAAGTCATCTAAACCGCTAATTACTCCATCTTATGTTTATT
Organism: Peribacillus sp. FSL R5-0717; assembly: GCF_038002945.1. Lineage (NCBI taxonomy): Bacteria > Bacillati > Bacillota > Bacilli > Caryophanales > Bacillaceae > Peribacillus > Peribacillus sp. FSL R5-0717. Next base: position 5,276,345 of record NZ_JBBOOF010000001.1, on the reverse strand, counting down.
ATCGCTATGGAAAGCTGGCGGGTAAGGGAAAAGTGGAGAGACAGGGGATACTCGAATACATGCCTGATACAATTGGCCTATAACGGATTCATTGATCGAAAAAGTTGATCGAAAAAGAAAAGACCATCGCCCATCATACTTGGGCGGTGGTCTTTTCATTGCCTGGACCCTATTTGTCCATTAACTTCTTTCATAATATCTTCAAGAGATGTGACAATTCCTTTATCATCCTTATAGCTAATGTGCTTAGGCTGAAAATGGAGAGGCGATTCTAAACCAGCAGCCGCTGAGATCCGAAATAATCCTTTTCTAAGGGTTACAAGAAAGTTAACCACACGGTATTTCTTTTCATCGATGACAAGTGCTTTTTGCAATTCCGGATCAGTGGTGGCTACCCCGACAGGACAAGCATTGGAATGGCATTTCATCGTCTGTATACATCCTATCGCAATCATGAAACCCCGGGCTATGTTCACAAGGTCTGCTCCCATGGCTAGAGCGATCGCAATTCTATCAGGCGTGAACAATTTACCGGAGGCGATGATTTTGACCCTATTGCGGACGCCGTATTTTTCCAGTGTCGATACTAAAATCGGTAAAGCGGATTTTATCGGCAATCCTACGCTATCGATCAACTCCTGATAAGAAGCACCGGTTCCTCCTTCACCGCCATCCAATGTAATGAAATCCGGTCCTTTCCCGGTTTCTTTCATGTAGCTAGCAAGCTCTTCAACACTGTCAGTTCCGCCGATTACCATTTTAATGCCGACCGGGATTCCTGTATGGTCCCTGATTTTTTCGATAAAATCGCACATGGATTTTACGTCATCGTATTGGTGAAACCGATTCGGACTATCAATTGCCTTGTACGGAACGACCTTACGGATTTCAGCGATTTCCGGATTCACTTTTTCAGCATCGATATGCCCTCCGCGAGTTTTGGCACCTTGGGCCAATTTGATTTCAAATGCTTTGATTTCGGGTATTTCACTTTTTCTCTTTAATTCATCCCAATCCATTTCGCCGGTACTATCCCGAACCCCAAACATGGCTGGACCAATTTGCATGATGATATCGACGCCGCCGATTAAATGGTAAGGAGATAGTCCGCCTTCACCTGTATTCATCCAGGTGCCTTTTGCTGCAGCCAATCCCTCAGAAAGCGCAGTGATTGCGTTCTTACCCAAAGAGCCATAACTCATGGCCGACATTCCGATAAGACCTTTTAGCCGAAAGGGATTCTTAGTGTTTGGGCCGATGATTACGGCATCCTCATCATCCAATAAGAATGCAGAGGAAGCTTCATCTTCCCATTTTTCTTCTCGTTGTGAGAAAAGCGGGTCTTTCAATAGAATGTATCTTTTTGTCGTCACTTTGGTTTCACGATCATATTTTTCTTCTTCGGCCAATTTTGGAAACATGCTATTTTTAACAAAGAAGCCTTCCTCATCAAAATCCCGCTTTGAACCAAAACCTATGACATCCCGTAAATATTTTGAACTTTTCACCATATGTTCATAGTCATCGCGGGAAAAGGGTTTTCCTTCGTTATCACTGTTAAACCAATATTGCCGCATCTCAGGTCCGATTTTTTCCAGAAAGTATCGTATTCTCCCAAGCACGGGGTAATTTCTTAAAATTGCATGATGCTTCTGCATGCGATCAAAGAAAATCATATAAAGTAATAGTAAAACCAAAATGATGATAATGATGAAAATAACGGTAAATCCAAGGATAATTAAAACATTTGCGATGCCACTCATTCAATCCCTCCTGATATGCAAAAAAATCATGTATTTTTAATCTACTCGGTAATTCGATCAATTATACAAAATTCCAATGCAAGCTTTTAAAGGGATTGAACGAAAAAAATTAAATAGGCATTATGTTCTCACAATATCTTTCAACTTCTCCTTTTCGATTGGCTTACCCAAATGGCTAACTGCAAAGTTATGGCATCATGCACCACTTGTGGATTATATCCGGTAATTTCCTTGATTTTTTTTAATCGGTATATAAGGGAATTACGATGGATATACATTCTTTTGGCACATTCCCCGATATTTAAGTTACTAAGGAAAAATTGATGCAGTGTCTCAATCAACTTCTCAGATAAGTTGCCTAGAATTCTTTCCTGAAATTGCTGTTTCGTCCGCTCATCTATCCTTTCCAACAGAGCTTTTGTTTCCACATCAGTATATCTAGATAAAGCTTGTTTGGCTTCACCTAGTAAAAGTGCTGTTTCAGCTTCGCGGAAAGAGTGGACGATGGATGATTCCTTATCCACGATAGAGCCCAAACCGATTCGTATAACGAAGTCTTTTGCTTTTAATTGTTTGATTGCTGAATCCAGTCTTTTGTCAATGTTATTTCCGCTAAGCGCCGTAGTGAGAATGAAAACCCGATTCACACTCAGGAACCCAACAAGGGCATACTGGGAACCAAAAAGAGTTTCAGTCATCTGAATCAGCTCATTCTTACTTAACGGATTTAATTTCATTTCCATTACCCCCACTTGATAGGGAGGTTCTAATTTCATTCCAATCAGTTCAAGTCTCTGATCAATCGAATGCTGATTGATATCTTTCTTTAATAAGTCTTCAAATACCAATTCTTTCAAGTGTTGTTTCCATTCGAGTTGTTCCGCCATAAAAGCTTGATGAAGCATCATTTCCGTTATCATTTTCACCAATTCGCCGAATTCCAAAAGTTCTGTCGGATCTCCGGTGATCCCAATGACGCCTATAATTACATTTTGAAAATTAATCGGCAAATTAATTCCAGGAAGGACACCTACCCATTGATGACGATCATTTTCGCGAATGATTAACGGATTTCCCGTTTTCAGTACTTCCATTGCTCCTAAATGCAATTTGTCGATGCGTTCATGATTTCCGGAAGCGATGATGATTCCTTTATCATCCATAATATTAATGTTTCTGTTAAGTCTATTGGTGGTTTGTTTGACAATTTCCATTGCAATTTCTTGGGTCAGCATTCAAGTCATCCTTCTAGAGTTTTTTATTTGCTAACAGAATGGTGATCATATTTTATGCAAACAAGCTATGATTTTTCATGTAAAGGGGATCGTCGATAGTTTAAGCCTTTAGCTATCTTATACTTTATGAAAATAGGAAAATAACAGAAAACTTTTCAGACAGATTATTTTTTCTGTATAGTATAACCAAAAAAATCCAATATGTCATACAAATTTTCGTTTAGAATGAACGATGATTAAAATATTTCCGAAGATTATAATTAATTGATATAAAAATATATTAAAAGGGGAACTGAGCATGAAAATTGTTATTGCACCAGATTCCTATAAAGGAAGTTTATCAGCAACAGAAGCTTCAAAAGCTATTGAGCGAGGAATCAGGAAGGCACTGCCGGATGCGGAGACAGTACTGGTTCCTGCGGCGGATGGCGGGGAAGGCACGATGGATAGTCTTGTAGCAGCTACAAATGGTCGAAAAGTTGAAGTGACCGTTAAAGGACCTTTACTTGAAGATGTTCAGGCAGCATATGCAATCTTGGGCGATCAAAAAACTTGTGTGATTGAAATGGCTAGTGCATCTGGTCTTTGCCTTGTCGATCCAGCTGAGTTGAACCCATTGATCACAACTTCATACGGGACAGGGGAGCTTATTCAAAAGGCATTGAATGATGGCTGTCGAAAGTTCATTTTAGCGATTGGCGGAAGCGCTACCAACGATGGCGGTGTCGGTATGCTCCAGGCTTTGGGAATGAAGGTGTTTGATGAAGAAGGTAAAACTCTGAGATACGGAGGTGCCGAATTATCACGGATATCAAACATTAATACGGAGGATTTTGATTCCAGAATAGCGGATTCCGAATTTTTGATTGCCTCGGATGTCCAAAATCCGTTAGTCGGTCCTGATGGGGCATCAAGGGTATTCGGACCCCAAAAAGGGGCGACTTCTGACATGGTTGAAATGCTTGATAAGGCTTTATCATCATGGGCTGATTTGGTGGAAATCAAAACAGGCATACACTTGCATGATAAAGCAGGTGCTGGTGCTGCAGGAGGAATTGGAGGTGCATTTCAAGCCTTTTTCCGTGCAGAAACAAAAAGGGGCATCGATATTGTCATGGAGTATACGAAACTGGGTGAAAAATTGTCCGGTGCCGATTGTGTCTTTACCGGTGAGGGCCAAATCGATTACCAGACTGCTTCAGGCAAAACACCCATGGGAGTTGCACAAGAAGCCAAAAAGCATGGTATTCCGGTATTTGTTTTGGCTGGATCGATCGGAACAGGTATTGAAGTTTTATATGACCACGGAATAACGAGTGTTCATAGTTTGGTGAACGCTCCCATGCCTTTAAAGGAAGCAATGGAAAGAGGAGCTGAATTGTTGGAAGTTTCAGCCGAACAAGTAATGCGGGCTTTTTTGGCAGCGATCAAAAATAGGGGGTAATCTTATGTTATTTATTGTTTTGGCCATCGGCGTGTTCTTAATTGTTTTTTCGACAACTAAATTCAAGCTGCATCCGTTCTTATCGCTTCTATTAGGCACTTTATTTGTGGGTTTTGCTTCTGGAATGCCTCTGGATCAGATTGTTGAGAATATCAACGGCGGTTTTGGCGGATTGATGACAAGCATTGGACTTGTAATCGTTTTCGGTACAATAATCGGGACCATTTTGGAAAAGGCCGGTGCCGCATTAAGAATGGCCGAAGTTGTATTGAGGATTGTCGGCCCTAAAAGACCGCAGCTTGCCATGAGTATGATTGGCTTTATCGTATCCATACCCGTTTTTTGCGATTCAGGTTTCGTTATTTTATCGAGCTTAAGAAAAGCGTTGGCAAGACGCGCAAAAGTAGCGGTTGCTTCCATGTCAGTTGCACTTGCAACTGGTTTGTATGCAACACATACACTTGTACCTCCAACTCCAGGGCCAATTGCGGCAGCCGGAAATATCGGAGCGGACGGATTCTTGGGGACTGTCATTTTGATAGGTCTTATTACGGCCATACCAGCTGCACTTGCTGGTTATATATGGTCAATGAAAGTAGCGACCAAGATAGAAGTTGAAGATGACCGAAGTGACCTGGATTACGATTATGATGAAATTGTCCGTTCATTCGGCAAGATGCCTTCTGCCTTACAATCATTTTTACCGATCGTTTTACCGATTGTCCTGATTGGATCCAGTTCTGTATTAACGCTCTTGGGAACGGAAGTGGGGATTGCCGCATTTTTCGTATTCTTGGGCCAGCCGGTCATCGCATTGCTCGTAGGAGTAATTTCCGCTTTGACATTGCTGCCTAAGTATGATGAAGAAACATTAACAAACTGGATAGGAGCCGCCTTATTGGATGCTGCGCCAATTTTATTGATCACCGGGGCGGGCGGAGCGTTTGGTACCGTCATTAAAAATACGGGGATTGCAGACATCATCCAAAGTTGGGATATGGGCAGCATCTTTAGCGGTTCCTTGTTCCTGTTGGTCCCGTTCCTAATTGCTGCTGGGTTGAAAACGGCTCAGGGTTCTTCGACAGCATCACTGGTCATCACTTCATCATTGATTGCCCCCATGCTTCCAACGTTGGGTATTGAAGGGGCGGTTCCTCTTGCATTGGTAGTCATGGCTGTTGGAGCAGGTGCGATGACAGTAAGTCATGTAAATGATAGCTTCTTCTGGGTGGTCACCCAATTTAGCGGGATGAAAGTGACGGATGCCTATAAAGCTCAAACAATGGCAACCTTAATACAAGGAGTGGTCACGATTATCACGACGATGATATTGTGGGTCATTCTTGTGTAATATTAATACTGGAAAAACGGAGAGGCGTGAACCGCTTCTTTTTTTATGCTTTAAATAAAATATATTTTCATTTTCATGTTGGTGTAAGAACTAAAATAGTGTATGATGCATAGTATAAGGTATGGTGTACGTCACATAGTATAGAGAAGGGGTGATTGGATGAGCACTTTACTGAATTCATTAACCACTGAGCTGCGCAGAGGCACTTTGACGTTAGCTGTCTTAAGTCAGCTCAAAACTCCGCAGTATGGGTACTCGCTTGTCCAGCGTTTAGAGAAGTCTGGAATTACCATCGATCAAAGTACTTTATATCCTTTGCTTCGCCGCCTGGAAAAACAAGAATTGGTGACCAGCAGCTGGGATACTTCTGAAAGTAGACCGCGCAAGTACTATTCTTTAAGTGATTATGGGGGAGAAATCTTCACGCAGTTAAAGGAAGAATGGGAAAAAACTTCTCAAGAGCTTTATATATTATTAAAAGGAGAGGGAGAAGATGGAGCTGATTGAACTTTATATTCAGGAAGTGACCCGAAGGCTGCCAGAAAAAAACCGGGCGGATATTGCTCTTGAGCTTCAATCCACAATCGAAGATATGCTTCCGGATGATCATACGGAGCAAGACGTGAAAGCGGTACTTTTAAAATTAGGAGATCCGGTTACACTGGCAGGCGGTTATCGTGATCGGCCAATGCATCTGATCGGACCTCGTTATTATGATGTTTATATCAGTCTGTTGAAGATGATTTTACCAATCGCTGCAGTCATTTCACTGATCGCATTAGTAGGGGACAATCCGTTTCGGGATACGGGGAATACGGTTATGGAAGCAATTTTAAAAATAATCGGGAAAGGAATTTCAAGTATCATCAGTACAGGTATCCAAGTGTTTTTCTGGTTAACGCTTTCATTTGCCATTTTAGAACGCTTGGACACTTCAAAGGACCAGTCGCCCGTAACAAAAGACTTGAAACCATGGACACCGGAAAACTTAAAAGATATTCCGAACATTTCAAAGAAAAAAGCGGTCCCTATGATCGAAGTTTTTGCAAGTTTGTTAGGCCTTTCCGTATTCGCAGCCCTTTATTTCAATGCAGCAAACCTGTTAGGCGTCTATGAAACAAGAAATGGCAGTCTCATTTTCGTGACACCTTCTTTTAATCAAGATGTATTGAATTCCTATTGGCTGCTGGTATCTTGCGTCATTATCATCGGGGTGCTCTTAACGATATATAAATTATTTTTAGGTCGATGGACCCTGAAATTAGCTTTTTTTCATGCCATATACCAGCTGTTGTACACACTGGCTTTCATCATCATCATTAGTAATCCTGATTTATTGAACCCGGAATTCCTTGCATACCAAAGAACTCTATTCTCAATCGATGAATGGAAAAGCTCGATATACTGGGGTCTCATACTCATCTCCATCATTTTTGCCGCCTACGATACCTATCAAGGCTTCCGAAAGGCAAAAATCCGTTAAGGCACAGCATCTTAGCTGTGTTTTTTTTTGAATGTTTTGTGAAGTGAAAGGTGAGCTGATACAAGTCTGAAAGATTATTTCTCAAGATACAAGGGACAACAAAAAAACACCTCATATGTCATATAGTTTTTAACTAACTATACAGCATATGAGGCGTTACATTTAAACCAATGTTTTATTGAACTGCATCGAACTGATTGACTTTCCAAGTAGATCCGGACTTATAAAAGGTCACCGTTCTTTTTACTGACTCACCGTCGACTGTAGGTACTGTTAAATTGTATGACCTAACGTTTTGTTTTTGATAGACTAATTTAATTTTTGCTTTTTTCCACTCTAACATGCTAAAGCCGTCTCCGACTGGACGTGCTAATTTCCCTTTATGGGTAATGTAATTATATTTAGTCAGCCCTTTTTCAACTGCATTATTAGTAAATGTCTCTGCTAAGTAGGCAGTCAATTTATCTTTTGTATTAAACTCTTGGCAAAGGTATGAATACTCTGTCCCTTTATAATTGAAAGTTTTTTGTGAACATGAACGGGTTTTGTATCCATATAAAGCATTCCAAAAATGTTTGCTGGCATTATCGGCTATCTTTAATGCATTTGCGTCAGACAATGATGTCGTTTTTGCGGTAACCGGACCACTTAATGTGAAAAATAAAATGATAATGGATAATAACATACCTAAAAGTTTTTTCATATCATATCTCCCCAATCCCTAATAGGATACTTATGTAACGAAAGTTTAATAAATATTACAATTGTTACATTTATATTACAACATGTTTGGCATAAGTAAAAGAGAAAACTTGTAAATTTTTAAATAAATTTTAGGTTTTATTACATATTCAAAGTTTGTTCACTATATTCTTTTTGAAAGGGCGTTCACAGATTTGCAATAGAATGAGGTTACATACTTCCTATTCCACCAACTGACCTTTTTAAAACCAAGAAGTGAATACTTTCAACGGACAAGTTCATTCATTATATTTTCATTAATATCAAGATATGTTCAAAGAACTCGAATTACCCAGGCAAATCCGGAAAAAATAAAATATAAAGGTTTGACAAACTTTCTAATTCTACCGTATTATAAATTATATACTTGAATACATTCTCCAAAGGGGAGTAGCTTTTACAACAATGTCGTCATTACGGAGCTCTTTGCTCTCGGTGTTGTTGGCAGCATATTGTTGTTAGCCAGACCTTACCTATTGGTAAAGGTCTATTTTGTTTTAGTAAACCTTTACCAAAGTGGTAAAGGTTTTTTTGTAGTCCCCTTAAGGAAATGTATAAACATGTAGGTTTTAATAGAAAAACAAATAAATATAAATGGAGTGTATTCTTTGATACTTAGAAAATCTTTGCTACTTTTAGGAATAGGTTCTGCACAAATAGATTTAATCCTTCCGAAAAATACGTATAAATCCGGTGAATGCATAAATGGATATTTTTTGATTAAGGGTGGTACCCTTGCGCAAAGAATAAGAAGGATTGAATGTGATTTGATCATGGATACTCATTCTACGGGAATGGAAGAGATCCTTAAAACGAGCACCATTTTGTCTACAAGGGAGATAAATTCAGGGGAAAGCAACGAAATTCCTTTCAACTTTTGTCTGCCTATATTGAAGGAGCCTTATAAGCGAGGGGTATCCTATCGCCTTAAAACGAGACTTATCCTTGATAAAGGGATAATCGGAAAGGATGATGACTGGATTTTAATCGAATCTGAATAAACGTGAAAATGGAGGTGAAAACATGAATATCTTGAAATTTTCTGAGCTTGCTGTGGATTACTGGGAAGAATTTTTATTATTGAGGCTTTTCATTTTGGCTATACTGTTATTGGCTGTTTATTATATTTTGAATAAACTGGTTGAATGGTTTTTTAGAAGATCCAATTTTTTCGACGAAGAAGTCGAAAAAACAATACAGGGGGTTACTCGTTCTTCTCTTAGGTACGGTATATCCGGGCTTTTCCTTATATATTTGATTGGACAGTTTATAGACCTAAAAGGAATTTTAGCCGGAGCTGGTATTTTAGGGGTCGTGATCGGATTTGCCGCTCAGCAAATGCTTAAGGATATCTTATTGGGATTTGTAAGGCTTTCGGATAATGAATTCCGAGTCGGGAATTTCGTGACATTCAACGGGACAAGTTCCGGGACGATTGAGGAAATCGGTATCCGGTTCATGCAGATCAGGGAATGGTCAGGAAAATTGCTGACCATCCCACATAGTGAAATCAGGACGATTCAAAATTTTAATAAAGGCAGAATGAGAATCATTGAACGCATTACAGTAAGTTACCAGGAAAATCCTGAAAAGGTAAAACGGCTGTTGGAGGATATATGTATTATCTGTAATGATAAGTATGGTGAAAGCCTTCTAAGGCTGGAAGATGGTACACCCGAAGAGGATTTTAGATACATAGGCATTACGGATTTAAATCCGAATCTAAAATATGTTGGATATGAACTATGCATAGTGGGACTTGTGAAACCTGATGATTACTTTGAAACATCGAGAAGCGTTAGGTTTGAAATGATGACTGCTTTACATGAGCATCAAATTCTAATGCCATCTTCCCATTTGCTTGTACAGGGCAATCCAAATCAAGAACGTTTATTGGAGAACTGAAAAGAAGAAACACATTTGCTTGAGATAATCCGGGAAAAGATCATGAAAAAATGATGGATAAGGTAACAAAGGGCAGAAGCCATATTTGACGGCAGCCCTTTGAAGCTTAAGGATATTAAAGGGCTTTCTTTTAAAGGAAGTCCATTTTTTATATTAGATAAATAGAACAAACCCATCCCAAAAAATAGTTTTATTTTATTAATTTTCCCCTTGATTTATCAGATTAAATAAATTATTATAAAAATAACATAAAATGGAAGGGTGACCTTTAAACAATGATCATTTAATCCTATTTTTTAAGAAAAAATGCGTGCTTAAAACGAATTTTTTTTCTGGATAGGATTAGTCTGTACATTAAAATACAAACAAAGATCATTGTGTCCTTCGATTAGGGATATTTTTCCTTGTTAAATTTGTATTGTACTGCCTCCTGTCCAGATATTTCACAGGGGGTTTTTATTTTGGCGAATAACACATCTGAAACATTAAATAATAAGGAACCTAACATTTTTAAAAATCGAGTATTCCAGGCCATTATCTTCTCAGGGCTGTTTTTACAAATAGGGATATGGGTACGGAATTTTGCCGTTTTGTTATTCGTCATGGAGAAGACAAATGGAGATGCCTTTGCCATTTCCATGATATCAGTAGCAGAATTCGCACCCATTTTTATTTTTTCATTTATTGGAGGCACATTTGCTGACCGCTGGAGTCCGAAAAAAACGATGGTTTGGTGTGATATTTTAAGTGCAATATCCGTATTTGCTGTGCTTATCTCGCTAATCTTCGGCAGTTGGAAAATGGTTTTCTTCGCAACTTTAATTTCGGCGATACTTTCTCAATTTTCTCAGCCATCGGGCATGAAGCTATTTAAGATGCATTTGCCAGAAAGTCAAATCCAGACAGGGATGTCAGTTTATCAGACCGTTTTCGCAGTATTTATGGTTTTAGGTCCGATTCTTGGTACATTTGCCTTCCAATCTTTCGGGATCAACACCTCGATTGCGATTACTGGCCTGGCGTTTCTACTTTCAGCTGGCGCACTCGCCTTTCTTCCAAAAGATCGCAAACTGAATGAGGGGACAGCAAAAACAACATTATGGCAGGAAATGAAAAGCGGTGTGAGCTACGTATTACGAAAAAAAGAACTAAGTTTGCTTGGTTTATGTTTTCTGGCTGCCGGGCTCGGACTGGGTTTCATTCAGCCGCTCTCGATATTCCTTGTTACAGAACAACTGGAACTGCCTAAGGAAAATCTCCAATGGTTATTTATGGTGAATGGGTTTGGTATGATTTTAGGCGGAGCCGGTGTAATGATCTTTGCCAAAAAGGTGGCACCTCAAAGATTATTAGCTTTCGGAATGCTTGTGAATGCCATAGGATTGGCGGTAATGGGGCTTTCGACAAATCTTTGGATTACACTTACTGCCGAGTTCTTTAATGGGCTAATGCTTCCTTGTATCCAAATCGGGATCAATACATTGATATTGCAGAGGACCGAGGGAGAGTTCATCGGAAGGGTCAATGGAATCTTAAGCCCATTATTCACTGGATCGATGGTGTTGACCATGAGCGCGGCAGGCGTGCTGAAAGAGCAATTTTCACTCGTCGCCATATTTGAAACCGCCGCTTTCTTTTTTATTCTAGGAATGTTTTTCATATTGCCATTGTACAATCAGAAGGCCAAAACGAAACCTCTGGAAGTTCAATCGTAAGCATCTTGCGGTGTGCCAGCACCTAAATACAGCTACAACCATTAGAAAAGCAGCCAATTTTGGCTGCTTTTCTTTCTTTTTTCTTCTTACTGCCATTGGAACTGACAAATTATGGATTTACATTTATTTTAGGAGTACTGGTTAATACTAAAAATGGGCTTATTGTACTTATGCAAGTGAATAGCTTACAAAGGAGAAAAGTTAATGATCCTTAAAGACATATTGAAAGAAGCGATAAACGGAGATTTGCCGAAGGACGTTGAACATATATCCATAACAGGTGTAACCGATAACTCTAAAGAAATAAAAAAAGGATTCCTTTTTGTTGCCGTAACCGGATATAAGTCCGATGGCCATAATTACATCAATGATGCAATTCGCTTAGGGGCATCGGCTGTGATTGGCAATCGCGATATTAAGGGTTTGGAAGTTCCTTATTTAAGAGTGGAGAACAGCCGTAAAGCATTAGGGCAAATCGCCAAAAGGTTTTATGGAGATCCCAGCAATCAAAAAATAATGATAGGAATTACGGGCACAAATGGAAAAACTACAACTAGCTATATGCTTCAGCAAATATTAGAAGAGAATGGAGTAACCTGTTCAGTCATTGGTACGATACAGCATATTATCAATGGAAACAAAGTCGATTCCCATAATACGACTCCAGGTACCATGGAATTGAATTCCTTGCTGGTTGAAAGTAGGGACATGGTTGTCATAATGGAAGTGTCTTCACATGGATTAGCTCAATACCGTTTAGAAGGAATTGAATTTGATTTCTGTGTCTTCACGAATTTGTATCATGACCATCTTGACTTCCATGGTACGATGGAGGATTATTTCCTGGCAAAATTACTGCTTTTTGAAAAATTGAAACCTAGTGGTCTTGCGGTTATTAATGGAGACGATTTCTGGGGGGGGAAACTGCAAGAATACTTATGGGAGAAGAATGTCAGTGCCTTTGTTTTTGGAAAATCCAATCGCTGCGATTTAGCCATAACCAATTATAATACCGCAACGAACCCCTTTATTTTATTGAATGAGAATCATGACTTTGTGAAAATTGAGTTACCTTTACCTGGACTTCATAATTTATATAACGCAACAGCTGCCTATTCCGTAGCGAAGATGTTTCCAATTTCAAAACAGGAAATTCTCACTTCATTGAAACGATTTTCCGGTGTACCAGGAAGGTTTGAAATATATAAGAAAGCATCTGGGCCGACTATAGTCATCGATTATGCACATACTGCAGATGCCATTCATCACATGCTTCAAACGGCCAAAGAGTGTGGGGCCAAAAAGATTTATCATATCTTTGGTTTCCGGGGTGGACGAGATACAACCAAAAGGGCTGAAATGGTTAAAGTATCTTCGGAACATAGTGATGTTTTGATTTTGACAATGGATGATCTGAATTCTGACGGGATGGACGGGATGGAATCCACACTAAATAAACTGCTTAGCGATTACTCAGCTGGAAATGGGAAGGTTATTCCTGATCGTACCTTTGCTATCCAGGAGGCGTTCCAAGCAGGAAAAGAAGGGGATTGGATTATCATTACAGGTAAAGGAATTGAGAGGTATGATCAAAAATTCGGACTGCCAACCATTTCTGACAAAGAAACGATATTATATCTGCAAAATGAGGACCAAGGGGATTTTATCGGTTATTTTGATCAATAGTTGATTATAACGAATCCAGCTTCCATCCATTCCACAGCCATAAGCGATTTTAAAATGGTGATTATTAACATTGTAACATGTGAGTAATTCAGGTATTATAATAATACAAGCTGCACTGTTCGTAATGAAATTAAAGTTTTAACCTTTAAGCTGTAATAGGGAGTTTTATATTGAAACAGGAATGTTATGCCTCGTCACTGACTTGGAAAACAGGATTTTTTCTGCAAACACCCACTTTGAGGAGTGGTGGTTTAAAACTTTCTTACTGAATACGGCATTGGCGGCTTATATCTTAAAATGTTAAAGCCGGTCTCGGTCTGAGGCCGGTTTTTTGCTTTATTTAAAATTGCGTACCGAAAAAAAGTATGTAACGCTTTGCCGTCTGAAAATTCCCAAACCATATTGTGCAATTACATATTTTTGTAAACATTCACTCTTGTTTTGTATAACGGTTGGCATAACTTGAAGCTACGAAAGCATCCGGTTTGATTTTTGGTTCCACCCCCATGGATTCCATCCTGGCTACCATTTCTTTTACAAACTCACTGGTTTTGTTTCGCTTTCCAACCCCGATATCAATGTGACCTTCCATTGTGAACGTCGCACCTTGATATACAGCAGGCAGGACAATATCGATTAATTGATTTTTTCTTTCTTCCGTAAACAGTGATACGATTTCCTCTGTTAACGACAACTCTTGAGAAATACGTTCATGTAAATGCAGCATCCTTCTAGGGATCATCACTTTTCTTATACAACCCCATACACCATTTCCGACCTGCCGTATTACGATGCCTGTAATGAAAACCGTATGTTTTTTATGTACTTGCGAATCTGTCCCGACCATTAATTGATAGTTACCGGAAGGATTTAATTCCATAAACTCAACAATATGAACGAATACCTCTTCAAATGACATATCCTTTTTCTGAAGATTTTGAAATGGGATGTTCTGAAATGGATATTGCTTCATATTATTGCACCCAACCTTTCCCCGGATAGAATCAGATTATTAAATATCTCATGCCGTTCATAACACCATCATATGAAGGAGGTCCTTGTTTCGTGCCGTGGGAAGAACCCGCGTTTAGAGAAGAGTCATCATTTCAAGTTGATCTCGCTGAATGTTTAGAAAGCATCCTCATCACCTCAAGTTTTAATACTTCTATTTTAAAACAAAAATGACTCCTGACAAAAGTGTTCATCTAAAAGGCAAGACAAAGTTGTTTGGAGCGGGTGTACGAGACTCCTGCTTAGAAAAGCGCGTTTAGGGGAGACCCCGCAGGCGAAAGCGGAGGGCCGACCGCCCGCGGAAAGCGAGTGCCCTACATTCCAATCAACGTCCAAATTGGACAAGCCATAAAAATAGACAAACTCGATTTTCATCGAGTTTATCTACAGTCTGAGAGAAGCTTAATCATTAAGCTTCTCTTTTTTTGTATGGAGAATATTTCAAAATGTTCTTGGAGTTTATTCCGGCCATAAATGAAAAGTTAAACAAGCATGTAACTTTACATCAACTAAGTAAACCACAATATCATGCGATTTTGACCAATACCTACTTTAAAGTATTCACAATTTAATAACTTACAAAAAAAGTGTGTGATGTTTTCTTACATAAACAAAGAAATCTTACTTTTATAAGAGTAAAATAAACGAATATTCAATTAATAAAGTATTGGAGAGATGAAAAATGAAAATATCTGAATTGAAAAAAAGCGGCCATGCTCCGTCATTATTAGCTTCATTCCTTTATTTTGATATCAGTTTTATGATTTGGGTATTATTAGGGGCACTCGGTGTCTATATTACAAAGGATTTCGGACTTTCCCCAGCTGAAAAAGGCTTGATTGTGGCTATTCCGATTTTGGGAGGCTCGTTTTTTCGAATCGTCCTTGGTTTTTTGACTGACCGCATCGGCCCGCGGAAAACCGCAATCGGCGGGATGCTTGTAACGATGATTCCACTTTTTTGGGGATGGTTATTCGGTGAAAGTTTAGCGGAGCTTTATTTAATAGGGATATTACTAGGGGTGGCAGGAGCAAGTTTTGCTGCAGCACTTCCTATGGCCAGTCGTTGGTATCCCCCGCATTTGCAGGGTCTTGCGATGGGCATTGCAGGTGCCGGTAACAGCGGAACTCTTTTTGCGACATTGTTCGGACCTCGGCTTGCAGAATCTCTTGGCTGGCATAATGTTATGGGATTAGCTTTGATTCCTTTAACCATCGTGTTTATCATTTATATTTTAATCGCAAAAGATGCGCCATCTCAACCGCCGGCAAAACCACTAAAGGAATATTTCAACGTATTTAAAATAACGGACACTTGGTATTTCTGTATTCTTTACAGTGTGACTTTTGGGGGCTTTGTCGGGTTCACTAGCTTTTTAAGCATCTTTTTTGTTGATGAGTATGGGTTAACACGAATAAAGGCGGGGGAATTCGTTACATTATGTGTCATCGCCGGAAGTTTCTTTCGTCCCGTCGGAGGATTTATTGCCGATAAAATAGGTGGAGTTAAACTGCTTATGTTTCTATTTATTGGACTCACTATATGCATGTTTGGGATTAGTTTTCTTTATTCTCTTACTGCCGTTACAATCCTTCTGTTCATCGGAATGCTATTTCTCGGTATGGGCAACGGAGCTGTCTTTCAGTTAGTTCCACAGCGATTTTCTAAAGAAATAGGTTTTATCACAGGGATTGTGGGAGCTGCCGGAGGTGTTGGCGGATTCTTGGTTCCAAACATACTAGGTACGTTGAAACAGATCACTGGCACATATGCTACAGGATTTTTAGTATTTTCCGCAGTTGGAATCGTGGCTTTACTTATCCTGGGCCTAGCTCAGCTTTCATGGAGAAAAACGTGGGTACTCGGAAAGAATTCAGTTAAGATCTAGAACTTTGTTTACTTAGTTTGGCTTTTTACAGTACTTGTTTTTGGGGGGATAAAATGTATAAACAAAAACTGATCTTAGTGGGGAACGGAATGGCAGGATTACGTTGTGTTGAATCCATCATTAGTAAGGATCCGACTGCCTTTGAGATTACTATTTTCGGAAGTGAACCGCACGTTAACTATAACCGAATCTTATTGTCGACTGTGCTTCAAGGCAACACCTCTTTTGAAGATATTACGATAAATGATCGAAACTGGTATACGGAGAATAATATCCAATTGTTCACAGGTGAAACGGTCGTAAAAATCGATAAAGAGACCAGGAAAATAAAAACAGACAAAGAACGGGAAGTTTACTACGATAAGCTGATAATTGCCACAGGTTCTGTCCCGTTCATTCTTCCTGTCACAGGTGTAGATAAAGAAGGCGTCATTGCATTTCGGACGATTGAAGATTGCCAAAAGATGATTGAAACTTCACGCAAACATAAAAAAGCAGTCGTCATCGGAGGCGGTTTGTTAGGTTTGGAAGCAGCGAGAGGGCTGTTAAACCTTGGTATGGAAGTGCATGTCGTTCATATCGCTGACTATTTAATGGAAAGGCAGCTCGATTCAACGGCATCACTTTTACTGAAAAAAGAGTTGGAAAACCAGGGAATGAACTTTCTTTTAAAAAAGGAAACACAGGAGTTAATCGGTAACGAGCGTGTAGAGCGCGTCCGTTTTAAAGATGGAACGGAGCTGGATGCAGATTTGGTCGTTATGGCTGCGGGAGTCAGACCGAATATTCAGTTGGCCAAAGAAAGCGGAATTGATACAAATCGTGCGATCATTGTAAATGACTATTTAGAAACCAGCATCCCAGATATTTATGCGGTTGGCGAATGTGCTGAACATCAAGGCATGGTTTATGGGCTTGTTAAACCTCTATACGAACAAGGTGAAGTGCTGGCAAAGCATATTTGTGAAATGAAATGCAGCGGATACCAAGGCTCGGTCCTTTCGACCCAGTTGAAAATATCAGGAGTTGAGCTATTTTCTGTTGGTGATTTCCTTGGTGACGAAACAACGAAATCCATCACAACTTTTGATGAATTGGATAGTGTTTATAAAAAGTTGGTTTTTCAAGGAAGAAAAATCATAGGTGCTGTGCTTTATGGAGATACAAACAACAGCTCACGATTACTCGATATGATTGTACAGCGGCAAGAAGTATCGTCAGAGGAAAGGCGTTCAATGTTCCAGTCACCAAATACGGCTGAGGGATTAATCGCTTCGATGGCAAATCATGAAATCATTTGCCATTGTAATGCTGTTTCAAAGGGGAGAATCATTGAAGCGGTTCAAAATAAGGGATTAACGACAGTGGAACAAGTTAAACAATGCACAAAGGCTTCCGGTTCTTGCGGCGGATGTAAGCCGGCAGTGACCGAGCTTTTGACCTATATTCAAAGTAATCTTACTACTCAGGATGAGAAACAAACTGCATTTTGCTCATGTACGAAATTAACGGAAGATGAAGTTGTGTATAAAATGCAACTCCAAGTCGTATCGACTGTCCAAGAAGCGATGGATGCTCTTGAATGGGAAAATACAAAAGGTTGTTCAACTTGCAGGCCTGCATTGAGCTATTATTTAGGGATGATTCATCCAGAGTACGAGATCAGACAGCAAACTCTTTTCATAAACGAAAAAAAGAATGCAACAGTTCAAAGTGACAACCGATACTCAGTTATCCCGCAAATGTACGGCGGGATGACGAATGCAAAAGACCTGCGAAAAATTGCTAATGTTGCCGATAAATATGAAATATCCCAGGTTGCGATAACAAGTGAACAAAGGATTCATTTAATGGGGGTGAAAAAAGAAGATCTCCCAGGTGTGTGGGCTGATTTAGATATGCCGTTAAGTTCGAAATATGGTAACACCGTTCAAAACGTCAAAACATGTATCGGTGAACATGTTTGCTCTTGTGATAAACAGCAATCCCTATTACTTGCTGTAGATTTGGAAAAAAGATTGGAGCAAGTATCTACACCATACCGTATAAAGATGGGCATATCCGCTTGTATGCATAACGGTGCAGGATCAACAACGAAAGATATAGGTGTTATGGGCATTGACAGGGGCTGGGAAATATATGTGGGCGGAAGCAGCGGGCGTGATGCACGTGCAGGTGAACTATTATGTGTAGCCGGCACAAATGAAGAAGCCATTGAAATCATCATCGGCTTTATTCAATATTATCGGGAAACAGCCAACTACTTAGAACGGACTTGGCAATGGATTGAACGATTGGGATTAATTCATGTTAGAGAAATATTGTTTGATAATGAACTTAATGAGCAACTATCTCAACGATTGGAACTGGCCTAGATCAGGGAGTGAACAAAGGGGAAAACTAGATGCAAGACTTAGTAAGCGGTTAAATGTTTGTACCATGAAAAATCCATAGAAATCCATGAGTAAAGGGTGAGGAGCCTTGACTGAATTATTATTAAAGTATTTCCGCACGAAGCAACAAGAGGTCCAATCAGAAAAACGATATGATACACAATGTCCATTTTGCAGCATGCAATGTAAGATGCAGCTGCTGGAACAAACAATAGTAACAAGAAAAAAGTATATGACGATTGGAAAAGATAATCCAACATCAGAGGGGCGCTTATGCATTAAAGGAATGAATGCACATCAACATGCATTGCATAAAGATCGAATTAAATACCCATTATTGAAAAAAAATGGGGAATTTGTTCGAATATCATGGGAGGAAGCATTAAGCCACATTAAGGAGAATTTCACTAAAATACAAGCAGAAGATGGTGTAAATGCATTATCTGTTTATGGGAGTGCATCCATTTCAAATGAAGAAGCCTATTTGCTTGGGAAATTTGCAAGGGTGGCTTTAAAAACAAAGTATATAGATTATAATGGCCGTTTGTGCATGTCTGCAGCTGCTTCGGCAGCCAGCCAAACATTTGGTATGGACAGGGGCCTGACCAACAGCTTATCAGAGGTTCCGTTCACAAAGTGCATAATCTTGGCGGGTACGAATATTGCGGAATGCCAGCCGACAATCATGCCGTACTTTGAGCAAGCGAAACAAAATGGGGCATATATCATTGCTGTAGATCCCCGGGAAACAGCAACAACGAAAATGGCCGACTTACATCTAAAGGTGAAACCTGGGATGGATGCCGCCTTGGCAAACGGATTATTGAAAGTGATCATTGAAGAGGATCTTATTGATGAAGTGTTTATCCGGGAACGTGCAAATGGCTATAAAGAAGTTAAAGAGTATGTTACATCTTTAGAGTTGGAGGAAATTGCAGAAATGACAGGGGTTCCAAGTGACCAAATCCAAAAAGCGGCTGCCATGTTCGGGAAAGAAGAATCAGGGATGATTTTTACAGCTAGGGGCGTTGAGCAGCAAACAGATGGTTCGGCCGCTGTCCGTAATTTTCTTAATATTCTTATTGTTACAGGGAAAATTGGAAAAGTGAATTCGGGTTATGGAGCTATCACCGGACAGGGAAATGGGCAGGGAGCAAGGGAGCATGGCCAAAAGGCAGACCAGCTGCCGGGGTATCGCATGATTGAAAATGAGGAACATAGATTACATATTGCAAGTATATGGGGAATTGATGAGGCTGATTTGCCGCGTAAAGGTGTATCGGCATACGAAATGATAGAGAAGATAAATGAAGGTGAAATTACCGGCATGTTTTTAATGTGTTCCAATCCAATTGTTTCAAATCCCAATGCTAACTTTGTCAAAAAGGCTTTGAAAAAATTAAAGTTTCTTGTCGCGGTAGATATGTTCGTTTCTGAAACTGCTAGATTGGCTGATTTGATTTTACCTACTTCGTCTTATTTAGAGGATGAAGGAACGATGACGAATTTGGAAGGACGGGTAACGTTGCGGGAAGCAAGTTTTTCATCACCTGGAGAAGCGAAGCATGATTGGCAAATCATTTGTGATATAGCTAAAGCTTTTGGGAAAGGGGAGCATTTTCCCTTTCAATCTGCAAATGAGATATTTGAAGAACTAAGAGTGGCAAGCCGCGGGGGAACCGCCGATTATTATGGTATAACGTATGATCGCTTAAGAAAAGAAGGAGGCATTTTGTGGCCATGTCCATCCATTGAACATAAAGGGACAAAAAGGTTATTCGAATCGTCTTTTGCCCACCCGGACGGAAAAGCGGCCATGGTTGTGGTTAATAACGTGCCTCATGTTCCAAAAGAAAAGCCATGTACGGAATTTCCGCTTTATTTAACAACAGGAAGAATCATGTCACACTATTTAACAGGAGTACAAACGAGAAAAAGCTCATCATTAGCCGCAAGAAATTTTGAATCATATATGGAAATCCATCCGGAAACAGCCAAGAAATATCATATTTCAGACAATACTTTGGTGAAAATTGAATCAAGGCGCGGAAGTATTGTTGTAAGAAGCAAATGGTCCGCAACGATTCGCCATGATACTATATTCGTTCCTTTTCATTGGGCAGACTCCCAAAATGTCAATCGCCTCGTTTCACAGGATTTAGACCCGACATGCAAAATGCCCGGGTTTAAAGTCAGCGCTGTAAAAGTACATCCTATATTAGAGTTAACGTCTCATTAAGGGGAGGGTATCTTCCCCTTCACCATATTTTTTTGATTCAATCATAATCGAAAAATGGAGCCTAATCACATTTCATGACTAAACAACAAAAGGGGATAAAAGATGGAAAAAGGTAAGGTCTATATTGTTGGTGCCGGACCTGGTGATCCGGACTTAATTACTGTCAAGGCAATCAAATGCATCGCGGCAGCGGATGTCATCTTGTATGATCGATTGGTAAATCGTGAATTGCTTTCATACGGCAAACCTGAAGCTGAATACATTTATTGCGGTAAAGCGCCTGGTATACATTGTGTCCCCCAAGAGGACATTCATCAATTGTTAATAAGTAAATCAATGGAGAGAAAAACGATTGTTCGTCTAAAAGGGGGAGATCCTTTCATTTTTGGCCGAGGCGGTGAGGAAGCAGAAGTGCTGGCAAAGCACGGAATTCAATTTGAAATAGTCCCTGGAATCACATCTGGAATCGCTGCGCCAGCTTATGCTGGAATTCCCCTGACCCACAGGGAATGGGGGAGTTCCTTCGCAATTGTCACAGGACACTGCGTGAACGGCAAACCTGATAACATCAACTGGCATCATTTGACACATGGTGTTGACACCATTGTTATTTATATGGGCATGAAAAACCTTCCATATATCTGTAAACAATTACGCACCTGCGGAATGAAGCCTGAAACTGCCATTGCAGTCATCGAACAAGGAACGACGGGTTTTCAACGGACCATTACAGGAACAATCGATTCAATAGTAGCGATCGTTACAAGAGAGCAGGTTGCCAATCCCGCCATGATCGTAATAGGAGAAGTGGTGAATTTATCCGAGAAATTATCATGGTTTTCCGAGAAAACAAAAGATAAGGAGTTCGCTTAGAAAGGAATGAGTACCTGAAAAACTTTTACTGTAATGAAACTGGAAAACTGGACATGAAAGTCATCATGTCCAGTTTAAAAATGTTAACAGCTATTTTAATATTGCAAGGTGAAAATTTTATCGAAAAGTGAAATATGGACATAGAACAACTAATAATTCGTGTCCATAGGCGAAAATCAATTGCGCAGGCCAAAGTGTGCATTTAATTGGCCCTGCAGCATTTTTTTTCGCATTTTTTCCTGTTCAATTTTTCTTTTCTCTTTTAATTTTTCCTGTCTAATTTCATGGGTTTGCACTCCATCCTCTATTTTATCAGCGATTTCCACTAATGCCTTGACGTCGGAAAAAGAGTATTTACGGTTACCACCCTTAGACCTTTCGGGGAAAACGAGTTTTCTTTCTTCATAATACCGGATTTGTCTATCGGATAGTCCGGTTAATTCTCTGACCACACCTATGGAAATTACCTTTCTATCTATATAAGATTCTTTTTGCTGGACGATGAAAATCACCTCATTTTGGATTTATGCTGAATCAATAAGGATATTATATCCTAATTTTCTGAATATTTGTAATAAAAACTAACATTAATTATCAATTTTCAAAAACTATGTAAGATTTTATAACACACTAGTGGCGATAAAAAGTGACGTCACCTATAATCAATCATATCATCCTTTCAAAAAAATCTTATTGGAGGACAAAACATGTCTAAGCAGAAATTGGCGCTAATTGGGAATGGTATGGCTGGAGTAAGATGTATAGAAGAAGTTTTGAAAATTCAACCGGAAAGGTTTGAGGTGACTGTCTTCGGAAGTGAGCCGCATCCGAATTATGATCGAATCCAACTATCGAATGTATTGCAAGGGGCTACGACGATAGATGATATTACAATAAATGATTGGAACTGGTACAAAGAGAACAATATTACACTTTTTTCAGGTGAAACAGTCACGAACATCGACCCCACAAAGCAAATCATATATTCAGATGCTAATCGCGAAGTCGAATATGATCAATTAATTTTAGCTACCGGATCGATCCCTTTCATACTTCCGATAAAAGGAGCTGATAAAAAAGGAGTGACCGCCTTTCGAAATATTGAAGACTGCGAAAAAATGATTGAATATTCTAAAGATAATAAAAAGGCTGCTGTCATTGGTGGAGGATTGCTTGGTCTTGAAGCAGCAAGGGGGCTTTTGAACCTAGGTATGCAGGTATATGTAATTCACCTTTCGGAATATTTGATGGATAGGCAGTTAGATCCAGCAGCAGGAAAAATGCTGCAAAGGGAACTGGAAAGCCAGGGAATGAATTTTTATCTCGGGAAACAGACTCAGGAGGTTTTAGGTGAAATTGATGTCAAAGGATTACGCTTCAGTGATGGCGAGGAAATCAGCGCCGACTTAGTGGTCATGGCAGTTGGGATTAAGCCAAATGTTGCAATGGCCCAAAATTCCGGCATCCCTGTCAATCGAGGAATTATCGTGAATGATTATATGGAGACAAAGATCCCGAATATTTTTGCGGTTGGTGAATGTGCGGAACACCGTGAGATCGTGTATGGTTTGGTCGCTCCCCTATATGAACAGGGCAAAGTATTAGCCAAAAGGATTTGCGGACTGGAAAGCAAACCTTACGAGGGGTCCGTGCTTTCTACTAAGTTAAAAATATCTGGTGTTGATGTATTTTCGGCTGGAGAAATTTTCGAGGATGAACAAGCCAAATCAATCAAGGAATTTAATGAATGGAATGGTACTTATAAAAAAGTATTGATTCGAAATGGGAAAATTTCTGGGGCGGTATTATTCGGGGATACAAAGGAAAGCAATATCCTATTGAGCATGATCAATAAAAATGCCGACGTTTCGGAATACTTGAATGCTGGAACAAGTGAACCCAGTGTCAGCCTTGTCACTTCGATGTCAAATGAAGAAATCATCTGTGGTTGTAATGGTGTAACGAAGGGTGATATTGTGACGGCTATCGAATCTAATGGTTTAACAAGGATTGAGGAAGTAAAAGGCTGCACAAGTGCTTCGAGATCATGCGGTGGTTGTAAGCCGTTAGTCGGTGATATTCTCGAGCTGACATTAGGAGCTGATTTCAGTAAGTTAAACCAGAAGGAATCCATATGTACATGCACCCCTTTATCAAGAGATGAGGTTGTTGCCGAAATACGCGAAAAAAATCTGACACATACTCGTGAAGTCATGAATGTTCTCGGCTGGAATACAAGTGATGGATGCTCGAAATGTAAACCGGCACTGAACTATTACTTAGGCATGATCCATCCTCTTGACTATGAAGATGAAAAAGAATCCCGCTATGTCAATGAAAGGCTACATGCAAATATTCAAAAGGATGGTACATTTTCCGTTGTGCCAAGAATGTATGGCGGCGTCACAAATCCCGATCAATTACGGAAAATAGCAAATGTTGCCGATAAGTATAATGTTAAGTTACTTAAGGTAACAGGCGGTCAAAGAATAGATTTGTTCGGCGTTGAAAAAGAAGACCTTCCAAGCGTATGGGCCGACTTGGATATGCCTTCTGGATATGCGTATGGAAAAACGCTTCGAACTGTGAAAACATGTGTCGGTGAAAACTTTTGCCGGTTTGGCACCCAAGATTCAATTGGTCTGGGTATTGCCATGGAGAAGAAATTCGAACGTGTTGGCACACCGCATAAGGTTAAGATGGCTGTGTCGGCATGTCCTCGTAATTGTGCTGAATCCGGTATCAAAGATCTTGGTGTTGTCGGTGTTGACGGTGCATGGGAAATTTATATTGGCGGCAATGGCGGTACCCATTTACGAGCTGCTGAATTATTATGTAAAGTGAAAACAAGTGATGAGGTAATTGAAATTACGGGCGCCTACATCCAACATTATCGAGAGACTGCCAATTATTTAGAACGAACGTCGGTCTGGGTTGAGCGTGTCGGGTTCGATACCGTTAAGGCGATTATTGGTGATAAGCAAAAAAGGATGGAGCTTAACCAACGTTTGGATGAGGCCTTATCCGTATTGCAAGAACCGTGGAAAGAAATCATTGAGAGCAATGCGATCCAAACCGAATTATTTCAAAAAGTGAAAATTCCGGCTATATCAAATAAATGAATATGGAGGCAGCCTAAATGGGGAAAACACTTCAAAAGATAAAGATCTCAACCGTAAATGAAATGCCAAAAAACCTGGGGAAAACAGTTACGATAGGATCTCATGAAATTGCTCTTTTTCATTTAGCAAATGGTGAATTCCGGGCTATTGAAAATCGTTGCCCACACAAAGGTGGTGTTCTGGTGGAAGGCATTGTGAGTGGTGATCACGTATTTTGCCCGATGCATGACTGGAAAATCAGTGTCAAAAATGGTGAAGTCCAAAAACCTGATAATGGTTGTGTAAAGACATTCCATGTTGAAATAGAAGATGGTAATGTTTATATAGTTTTATAACCAGCTGCTCTGGATAGTCTCTTAGACTATGCATCTTGTTGATAAAAGGGTACAACAAGTTGATTGGAACGCCCGCGGAAAGCGGGTACCTGGAGGCAACATAAATTGCACAAAGCATAAAAAAACTAAAGACAGACTCGTTTTTTTTCATTGAGTTTGTCTGCAGTCTGCTGGATAGTCTCTAAGACTATCCATTTTTCTTTGCAGTTTTTTGAACTAAATTTACCCGGCAGAATAATTGATAAATATTTCCAAAGGCAATATACTTTCAAGTATAGGAATTCTTTTATTAAAACGAATGAATGTAAGCGATTTCGAAGAACAAATGAATAAAGTTATAGGGGAAGGTTGGCGTTTTATGAACAAATTATCGGTTGGCGTTTTTACCTTTATGCTGTATTTTGTTCCTTTATCAAATACACCTGGAATGGCAGAAGTACAACCAGATTACAAGCTTTATGTGATGGCCCCCTTGGGTGAAATAACAGATTGGGAGGCATTTAAAGCAGAGCTGACCCAGTTGAAGGAAAATGGAGTATATGCAATAACGACAGATATCTGGTGGGGATTGGTCGAGAGTAAAAAAGATAATCAGTTTGATTGGTCCTATTATAAAAAATATGCGGAAACCGTGAAAGCTTCCGGTTTAAAATGGGTGCCCATTTTGTCTACGCATCAATGCGGCGGTAATGTGGGGGATGATTGCAACTATCCCATCCCAAGTTGGCTCTGGAATAAAGACACTGCCGAAAACATGGCTTTCAAGAGTGAAAGTGGTTTCTGGAATAAGGAAGTACTTGCTCCTTGGTGGGAAGGCACAGCCGGTCAGTACAATGAATTGTACAAATCCTTTGCAGAGAACTTTGCTGATAAGAAGGATTTAATAGCAAAAATATATCTAAGTGCAGGACCGGCAGGGGAATTAAGATATCCCTCCTACCAGAATGCCGATGGCTGGGATTATCCTGAGAGGGGACAGCTTCAAGTTTATACAGAAGGAGCAAAACGGGATTTCAGGCTTGCCATGAGAGAAAAATATTCCACGATAAAAAAATTAAATGCTGCTTGGGGCAAAACGTATAAAAACTGGAATGAGATTCAGCCGCCAGGAAATGGGGATGAATTTTTCACCAAGGGAGGAGCAATCGACACTAAATTTGGATACGATTTTATGCAGTGGTATCAGGGGGCACTCGAAAAGCATCTTGCAAAAATTTCGAAGTTTGCCCATAAACATTTTGATGAAGTCTTTGGCGTGCCAATTGGAGCTAAAATCTCAGGAGTCCATTGGAAAATGAATGATCCAGTAATGCCGCATTCAGCAGAATATAGTGCCGGGTACCATAACTACTCCAAATTATTGAATCAATTTAAGAAATCGAATATGGCCCTCACATTCACCTGTCTGGAAATGGGAGATCAAGACGCACATACTGCACCGTCCTATAGCGCCCCTAAGACTTTGGTGACCCATATTGCCTCTTTAGCTAATGAAAAAGGAATTTCTTTAAACGGGGAAAACGCACTCCCTCTCATCGATAATGAATGGGGCTTTGACAATGTAGCAGAAATGCTTTTTAACCATGGTTTTGAGGGATTTACATTGCTTAGGATGTCTTATTTATTCGACGATGAAGGAAATCCAACTAATGAGTTCAGGATGATGGCTGATAAATTGGAAGGCAAGTCGATTCCCGTTACATTCACAGTTGAAAATGTACCTGCCACACAGGGAGTTTACTTAATTGGGAACAGAGGGGAAATCGGCCGATGGAATCCTGAAGATTACGAATATAAACTCACTCAAAACACAGAAGGCAGCTGGAGTGGAACATTTCGTTTAGCTGCAGATCGATTCTATGAATTCAAGTTCGTTCTGAAAGATGAAAATGGCAATATCACTTGGCAAGATGGCGAAAATAATAGGTATAAAACTCCTTTGAATGGAGAAGGAAACTATAAAACTGCATGGTAAATGGGTTAATAGGGCTATGACTTAAAATTCAGACGACAAAAGGCGGTTCGGAATGCTCTCACAACCATGATTGGTAAACTTAATATCCTTCTGTTTTTTTACTGCTTTGTATACATCAATCCCTTAATAGATTAAAGAAATTTGCGACATATCCTGCCGAATAACTGTTTGCCAAGCCGCTTTGCTTTGATGCGGCTTGGCAAACAGTTGGCGGAAAGGGAGCGGATTTCTGAAATCATCTGGAATATTTTTTTAGGTTTTAAAGCCTAAAGAGGTAATCAACGTTCAAATTTTACAGTATGACTAACTATGCAGGACTTGTGGGAAGAATATAAGGTATGGAAAATCATCACAAGTTAGGGTATAAAAAATCCAGAATCCAAGTGATGTATATTTGCATACTGACCCCATTACGGCAATATTTTTTAATGCTTAAATGATATAAATTTACATTAATTGAAATGTAGTCCATTTTTAGAACAAAGCAACAAGAAAGGGAGGAATCGAAATATATGAAGACAATGATTACATGGACAGGGGAACTGGCCTTTTCTGGCACAACTCCGTCGGGACATGAAATAAAGATGGATGCCGCCGAAGAAGCAGGAGGTAAAAATAGTGGAGCAAGACCCACAGAATTACTTTTACACTCTCTTGCCGGCTGTACAGGAATTGATATTGTCATGATTTTAAAGAAAATGCGATTTGAAACAAAGGCCTTTCAAATAGAAATAGAGGGGGGACGGTCAGAAAATCATCCTAAACGTTTTACCGATTTTCATATCCATTATTTATTAGAGGGAGATCTACCTGAAGATAAAGTCGTCCGTGCGATTCAATTATCCAAAAATACGTACTGTTCAGTGTATCACTCATTAAATGCCAACATTAAAATCAGCTATTCAATAAATGGTGTTAAAGGAAAGCAAGACATATAATATGTAATTTAAAGGACTATTTTTAAACAGGAAGTTGTTTTACATCCGTATAATAAAAACAGCCCCATTTTTGAAAATGGGGCTGTTTTGACTGAAATGAGGATGTTCATTTCAAGAATAATCATCTATACCAAAACGTGCAAACCACTGGAAATAATACCTCTTATGGTAATCCAAGGGTATTCTTTCGAAAATATCAATCAAAAATTGGTTTTCAAGGTTAGCGAACTCCATTTTACGGAAGGAAAGGGATAATTCAGTAAGCAAGTAATCAAAATGTAATGGTTTGTCATTGGAATGCCCTTGATGTTAGGAGTTTATCCATATAAACTTTAGATACTATTGAGGAGTGGTTAAGTTGAAAGAGATAACAATTGACAAATTAATTTTTAAAAATCATTTATCGATGATTGAACAATATTCATTGAAAGATTTCATGTTTAAGTGGCTCGGCAGCCCCGAAGAAGGTTTAGATGATCTTCTCCCGCTTACATACACAGATGAAGTTTTTGCAAAAATGGAAACGACATCGGAGACTAAAATCAAGATTCATGGAGAAGAAACCTTCAGATATGTCACCATTACGGAAGATAATCAAATTGTAATAGGGGGCTTGGATCCGAATCAAGAGTTAAAGTTTAGAATTGTGTCCCTGGAAGAGCGTTTGAAAAGCTACTAAAACTGAATCAAATTTTCAAAAATAATTAAGGCCGTTCCTGTGGAATGGCCTTTTTAAGGTATTTTTTTCATCACGTTAAGAGAGAGTCGTCAATACCACATTTTAACTGTAATCGAAGGTAATTGAAACCCTTATCTTATGCAAGTTAAGCGAGTAACTCTTTAAACTCGCGATATTTTTGGATTAATTTAACAAAATATAAATGTTTATTGGTTTGTCTTAGTATATTATAGAGTAATGAAGTCGACTAAACATTGGGGGGGGGGAATTGAGATGAGCGAGACGTTGGCAAGTTCAATAAAAACGCTTTTGAAGGAAACGTTTGAAGGACCAGGAAATGAAGGAAGTTATTATACTGAATCTAAACCGAATACCGGGGTTTTTGGTACACTTGATGGTTTAACCGCAGTAGATGCTTCACGTTCCATAAACGGATCGACAATTGCGGCACACGCAGACCACACCCGGTATTATTTATGGGTGATCCAATCGATGATCAATGGCACAGACTTTGAAAAAGATTGGGAAGAAAGCTGGACCATCACTACTGTTGATGATGTGAAATGGGCTGAAATCAGAGAGGAATTACATAAAGAATATGTATCTCTTTTCGCAGAAATCGAAACAATCGATTTAGGAAAATGGCTGACAAATGTAAATGCGACCATTGCCCACTCAGCTTATCATCTTGGAGCGTTACGGCAAATGATAAAAAGCCTTGAAATAGAAAAATAGTATAATATATTGAGAGTTTTTAAACTGATTGGAACGTATGGCACTCGCTTTCTGAAGGAAGTCCGCCCTCGGCACTCTTGCGCCTGGATTCTCCTTTCGACACGCTTTTTCCGCGGGAGTCTGGTACACGCGTTCCAATCAACTTTGTTTGAAAAACCCAGATAGATACTTTTAGTCTTAGTCGATAAGAGGGGTTCGAATGATCTCATCCCTAAGTTGAGGGTTTATAATATCAGATAGTTTATTTCCTTTTTCATATACTTGATGAGCCATTATTGATTCATATTACTTCGTCCGAATCTCATGCCGTAAATTCTTCTCCTTCAATTCCATTTGCCTGTCGTTTGCTTTTTTACTTTCTTGCTCAGCCCATATGAAAGCAGAGTTAAAAATTGGTCCTCCTTATAAAATCCCCAGTAACACCCATATCTCTGAATTTCCGAAATCAAAAGTGTCTCTTTTTTAAGTACCATACATAATATCTGAGTTCAGATCTCAAGTAATATACTTCCATTCTCCGAATGAATCATCATAATCCCTACCCAATCCGTCTAGTGAATCAAGGAATAGTAAACGCCTTCACGAATGATTAAGTGCATCCCAGATATGGAAACCAGTAAAACTCTTTTCCACTTTGCTTATCAATGAAGATATAATTCCAAAATACCCTTTGCTGAAACACGAGCGTATCCAATATTCAAAAATAGCAATTGATCATATAAGATTCACTTTAACTAACGGGGCCAATTTAGTTGTAAAAGGATTTAATAATATACTTGATGATATTAGAATAAAACAAATAAAGTGTGTCAATAATAAAATTGACAGGACACCAATCAGTGTCATATAATAAAAGACACCAATTGGTGTCCAATTAAAAGGGTGGGTGATTTTGAACGAGAAAAATCAAGAACGTGATATTTATGTAGCCATTGCTGACCCAACAAGACGTAAATTGCTACGTTTGTTGGCGGACGTGGAGGAATTGCCACTAAATGAGTTGACCGTACATTTTGAAATGGGCCGTACTGCGGTTTCAAAGCATTTGGCAATCCTTAAAGAGGCAGGTCTAGTAATCAGCAGAAAAGTCGGCAGGGAAACCCGTTATCGACTGAATGCTGGTCCGTTGAGAGAAATTGAGGATTGGGTATCGTTTTACAGAAGATTCTGGAGTGAAAGAATATCACTTTTAAATCAAATATTAGAGGAGGAATAAAAATGAGTTTAACAGTAACACAAGATTTTAATTTTAAGAGCCCGATTGAGAAGGTATGGCTTGCCTTAACGGATGCAAATACTCTTGGGAAATGGGTAATGGCTAATGATATTAAACCTGTCGTCGGACATAAATTCCAGTTTCGAAATGAACAGTGGAATTTAATTATTGATTCCGAAGTTCTTGAAGTCGAGGAGCCTTATAAGTTATCTTACACCTGGGTAGGTGGCGGTATAAACACTAAAGTCACATGGACCTTAAAGCACGAGGATGGAACAACCCACTTACATCTCGAACAAACAGGATTCGAAAAAGAAGATCAAGCGTTCAATGGTGCGAAATATGGTTGGGCGAAAATGGGCGAAGAACTTAATAACGTATTAGAGGTATTGTAAGTCCAAACCTCTGCCTTGTTTTTAGTATTTAGCTAACGTATAAGAAAAAAGCAAACTGCTCGGAAAGAGGAGTGTTCCGTGATGACAAAAAGTAGTACGAATCCTAAGGTTGATGAATTTTTAGGTAAAGCTAAAAAGTGGAAAGAAGAATATGAAACGTTAAGAAATATCGTTCTTGACTGTGAACTGACTGAAGAATTTAAATGGATGCATCCCTGTTACACGTTTGAGAAAAAAAACATCGTTTTAATACATGGATTTAAAGAATATTGTGCGCTTCTGTTTCACAAAGGTGCCTTGTTACAGGATGTCCACGGGCTTCTAATTCAACAAACGGAGAATGTACAGGGAGCGCGCCAGATTCGGTTCACTAATGTTCAAGAAATAGTTGCAACGGAATCCATTCTGAAAGCCTATATTCATGAAGCCATTGAAGTTGAAAAAGCCGGGTTGGAAGTGGAATTTAAAAAGAACGAAGAATTCATAATTCCTGAAGAACTTCACAATAAATTCGATGACATCCCTGCCTTGAAAACTGCTTTTGAAGCATTGACCCCAGGAAGGCAAAGAGCATACATCCTTTATTTTTCACAAGCCAAACAATCCAAAACCCGAGAGTCAAGAATCGAAAAATGCATGCAGAAAATTCTCGATGGGAAGGGTTTAAAAGATTAATATATTTTGATGAGAAAATATATTAATCATGTTTTGGATTTCACCCCACTTTGCGTTCATTCGAACTCCTTTTTGGAACGCAAGTAACCACTCAACCGAATAATAAAATGGATAAAAACAAAAAAGTGATCCATAGAGTGTAAGCGATCTGCCGTGAAAAAGCCTACTTGTTGCAGCTAAGGAAAGAAAAAAACTGCACACCAAAGTGTACCTTGTTGAATAAGGTTTAAGTAATGATTTCAACATACCACTAATAAAGTATGGTACTTTTATGGAGTAGCAAAAAAGCCCAATTTCTCAATTTTATTACTGAGAAATTGGGCTTTTTTCGAATATTTCGATTCAGGAAAATGCTAACGACCATGGCCCACTTCGCGTATCATTTTGGAACGTTACGACAAATGATAAAAACCCTTGAAATGGAAAAATAAGATAACAATTTGATGGTTAACATGATTGGAAAATTGGGCAATCTTTGTATTCTTGGGCACGCTTTTCCCTCAGGGTTCTCGAACACCCGCTCCAATCAACTTTGTTTTTAAAAATAGAACTCGTCTTGTCTGAAGATTTTTTAAAGTCGGTGTAAAAATTAGATTTCCACTCCAGGCACTCGCTTTCCGCGGGCGGTCCGGGAGCCTCCTCGGCGCCTTGCGCCTGTGGGGTCTCCCCTGGACTCGCTTTTCCCGCAGGAGTCTCGTACCTTCCGTTCCAATCAACTAACGTGATTTAAATGAAAAAAATGCAGGCTGATCTTATGCCGAACCATGTTTAAGACTAGTTTATCCTTCATGTTTTTCTCCTGTAATCCTTAATGGATGGAAGAAATTTGCGACACTCCTGCCGAATAACTGGCTAGCCGAGACCCCACAGACGCTTGCGTCGAGGAGGCTTGGCAGACAGTCGGCGGAAAGGGAGCGGATTTCTGAAATCAAGGGAAGTTTTTTCAAGAAAAAAACCGCAGGGGAACGCGTTTTCTTCGTATATGTCTAAAAACAAGACAAGAGTTACCTTCATGTTTTTTACCGTCATCCTTATTGGAAATCGCAGCTTATGCATTCAGAAACACACTCTTTTGTAGGTTATTGTTATATTGTGTCAGATTATACTAAGAATTCTTTACATATTAAAGGGTTCAAGTCTTAATTGGAGAAGTATATAATTATGATGTCTTTAGCAAAGGATTACTGACTGCAAGGATTTTGACGTAGAAGGAGGGCTCTTAATTAAAAGGCAGCTGCATAAACTAAGTATATTTTGCTTTATAATCTTTGTTCAAACATTATGGTCTCCCGCTGTTTTTGCTGAAGAAAAAACATTTATAATTGCTGGAGAAAGTGCCCTTCCTCCATTTTCATTTGAAAATGATGCTGGTGAACTGACAGGCATAAATATTGATTTAATGGAGGAAATAGCGAAATATAATGACGTAGATTTCAAATATATTCCGATGAGGATGGAAGAAGCAGAAAAAGCCTTAAGTAACGGAACAATTGATGCAATTGTTGGAAGTACCTATAATACCGAAAAAGATAACCAATTTGATTTCACGCAATCCTATTTTACAATGTCCCAATCCATAATCATTCCTAGTAAAAGGAAACAGGATATTCATACGTTAACGGATCTACGTGATTCACATGTTGTCCTTGACCATAACACACCAGTTATCAGTACATTTCTCAATATGAGGAATACAAACTTAACGACCGTTTCAAATCAATACTCCGGAATTTTAACATTATTGAACAACCGAGCTGATGTGTTCATCGGAAACAAATGGACTGCTGATTTCTATTTAAAAAAATTCCACCAAGAAAAGAATTACACCATTCTTGATGAAGTCATTGAACCTGCGGATTATACGATTGCAGTGAAAAAGGGAAATCAATCGCTTCTTTTCATGATGGACAATGCACTCACAGAACTTAAGGCAAACCGAAATATCAATGGGATAATCGATAAATGGGTAATGCCGCAATCCAATCAGAAAATTGCCAGACTCGAACAATTCATATTTTGGTTGATCATAATCTTAACTGCTGTGGCCCTTATCCTTCTAATCATTTACATATGGAATCAAAAGCTAAAAAAATCCGTACATAACCAGACTTTGAAATTACATTTATTAAATAAGGATTTAGAGAAACAACGGCAAAACATCGCTAATGCTGAAGCGTTCAAAGATCAAATTTTAAACAATATCAATAATGGCATCATAACATTCGATCTCGATTTCATGATTACCAGCTGCAATGCAAAGGCATCGGACATTCTTAACATTTCCAAGGAAATGATTCTGAATCTTACGAATCATTCGCAATTGATGAAGAATTTCGAAGCTTTACACCAGGAACAAAATGAGAATAATTGTACGGGTTCTTTTCGAATCTTGGTATTAAATGAGGAAAATGAACAGAAGGTGATTTCTTATTCGTTTCATAAGATGTTCAATACTGAAGATATACAAACCGGATACTTACTTTCCATGAATGATGAGACGGAAAAGAAAACATTGGAGAAAAAATTGGTCACACAAGAAAAGCTTCACGCTCTTGGTCAACTCGTTGCAGGTGTCGCACATGAAATAAGGAATCCTTTAACATCGATTAAAACATTCATTGATTTACTTCCGAGTAAATATGATAATCCTCAATTCCGACAAGTTCTAATGGAACACTTACCCACTGAAGTTAACCGCTTGAACGGGATTGTTACCGATTTAATTGAATATGCACGTCCGCGGCCGCCAAATATTACAAATTGCCACGCTCATGAGCTTATATCCTTACTTGCTTTTCATAAGGTGACAATGGAAAAAAACCAAATAAATTTCGAGCAGATGATTGAGGAGGACTTTATTTTTTATATAGATTTACAACAAATTCAACAAGTACTTCTTAACATGGTGTTGAATTCGATTCATGCCGTTGAAGAAACAAAGGAAAAGACCATTAAAATCACCATTGATAAAGTAAACGAAAAGACAGGGCGGATTGCCATATCGGATACGGGAAAAGGGATGAAGCAGGAAGAACTGAACCATATTTTTGAGCCTTTTTTCACAAATAAAGAAAAGGGAGTCGGTTTGGGACTTACGTTATCGTATAGGCTCATTAAAGAAAATAACGGAGATATCCATGTGAAAAGTTATCCTAATTCAGGAACGACATTCACCATTTTACTACCTATATATATTGAATAGAAGCCTGGAAAGAGGAGGAGTCATATGAAAATGCAAGTATTGGTGATTGATGATGAACCTGCTATTTGCACCGCTCTTAGCTTTGCATTGGAAGATTCTTATGATGTCATGACAACTACAGACCCGGATGAGGGTCTACGGAAAATTGACAATCAGCTCTTTGATATTGTGTTACTTGATTTGAGAATAGGAAATAAAAGTGGACTTGATGTCCTACAGAAAATCAAACAAATATCTCCTAACGTAACAGTCATCATGATGACTGCCTATTCATCCATTGAAACTTCCATTGAGGCCATAAAAAAAGGAGCCTACTACTATATTGAAAAGCCAATTAATATTGAAGAACTTTCTTTGTTGTTGATGAGGGCAGCCGAATTCAAACAGATGTCCAATCAATTGGAGACATTACATGAAGAATTAGAGATTCAAAAGGGATTCGGTAACTTCCTTGGTAACAGCAAGGCGATGCAGCGTATTTTCTCAATGATCGAAAGAGTGAAAGATATTGATTCCAGTGTTCTCATCACGGGAGAAAGTGGTACTGGAAAGGAGCTTGTAGCCCGAAATATCCATACGTTGGGAAGAAGGAAAAACAATCCAATGCAGATCGTCAACTGTGCAGCAATTCCTGAGATGCTGCTGGAATCTGAATTGTTCGGTTATGAAAAGGGAGCATTTTCAGGTGCAACTCAGAGGAAGGAAGGGAAATTCGTTGCTGCTAATGGAGGGATTCTTTTTCTGGATGAAATCAGTGAAATGCCCCTTCCACTTCAAGCCAAATTATTAAGGGTATTGCAGGAACGGGAAGTGACGCCTCTGGGATCCAATACAAAAATCTCATTGGACGTCCGTATTATAAGTGCAGCCAATAAAAACCTGGAACAAATGGTGATGGAAGGGGAATTTAGGGAGGATTTGTTTTTCAGGCTAAATGTCATTCCTATCTCGATGCCGCCACTAAGAGATAGAAAAGAAGATTTACCGATCCTTATGGATTATTTTATAAAAAAACACGCGAAGGATATGAATCGTGAAGAAAAGATGTTCTCGGCAACCGCACGTCGGATTTTACTGGATTATCATTACCCTGGGAATGTCCGGGAGCTTGGAAACATTATAGAATATGCTGTTGCCCTATCAAACTCAAAAAAAATGGAAGAAACCGACTTGCCGCAATATGTTCAAGAACAGAAGTTCATTCTTCAGCCGGATGGCACGGACGACGATTTCAACAGTTTCAGGATTCCCATTGGCATTTCCATGAAAGAGATAGAAGAAAAGGTCATAACGGCCACTCTTCAATATTGTAATAATCATCGGCAAAAAACAGCCCAAATCCTAAAAATTTCTGAAAGGAGCCTTCGTGATAAAATCAAGCTCATTTCAAAAGAAGAATAAAGGGTTCATCGCGTTAACCGGCAATTTTTTCTGGAAAAGCGGAAAAAATTGCCGGTTTATCCTTGTATAACATTCTTGAAATCGGCAGGATTTGCGTTTTAAAGCAGAAAATCGACTTGGCATGGCATTTGCATCTAAATTCATTAAGAAAGGAGGATCACGATGAAAAATGGAGCACTCTTTATAAAAGTCGCTTTGTTATTTTGTTTCATGACAGGATGTTCTTTTATGAATGAGCAGCAGGAAATATCTAAACCTGCTACTACCTTGATCCAGAGGCAACTAACTTCTGAAGGACAGGATTTAAATAACAGGATGTTAATCATTGGAACCGGAGATATGACAGGTGTTTACTTTTCATTGGGACAAAGATTATCAAATATGTATGAAAAATACAACGGGGCTGTGTCAGGTACCCAAGTCACCGATGCTTCCATCGAAAATACTGAATTGGTTAGCCGTCATCGGGCAGAAATTGGTTTTACCTCAGTGGATGTACTGGATTTGCCTGAAACGGATAAATCCAAGTTAAGAGCTTTAACGGCCCTATATTCCAATTATGTTCAAATTGTTTCTACTAAACAAAATGATATTGATTCCTTGGAAGATTTAGTGGGTAAACGCATTAGTGTAGGGACGGCTGGAAGCGGTACAAGGCTTATTGCAGAGCGGATACTGTTAGAATCTGATTTACCGACTGATCAATTGAATTTATCCTATCTTTCTTTTTCTCAATCTGCAGAAGCATTACGAAATGGTACCATTGATGCAGCTTTTTTTTCTTCGGGAATCCCTAATAATGAAATCGCTTTCATATCCAAGCAGACGGAACTAACTTTCATTCCAATACCGGGAGACATCATTGAACGCCTTCAAAAACAATATGGAGTTTATACCCATAATGAAATTCCCAGAGATACATACAGGGGGATGAAAAAAAATGTCCAAACGATTTCAATTAAAAATGTCCTGGTAACCTACAAGGAAATGTCTGATCCTCATGCTTACAATCTTGTGAAAACATTATATGAACATCTGCCTGAACTGCAGCATACACATCCAGCTGCTTCTGATATTTCAATAACGGAAGCAACTAAACAAGTTCCCTTGGATTTTCATCCAGGGGCCGTGAATTATTTCACCGAACAAGGAATTATTGGAAATCAATGAAAAACGGGAGGTAATGATTATGAAAAAGCTGATGAGTCTTTTATCAATAATAGTATTGATCACTCTTGCGGGATGTGGTAATCCTACTCCGCATAAACCGGGGGAATCCGTACAAACGGGTGCTGGTGAAAAAGGAGAGAAAAAAATAACGATAGCCGGTAATGGCGGTGTCATCGAAAGTGCCATCCGAGATGTGATTGCCCCAAAATTCAAAGAAGAAACGGGAATCACGGTTAATTATATTTCCGGTTTATCAGGTGAAATCCTATCCAAAGTGGAATTACAGAAGAATGCTCCGCAAATAGATGTTGCCCTTTTTGTACCGGTTGATGTTATACGCGCTAAGGAGAAGGAACTGATCGTACCAATTGATGAGTCCAATGTTCCCAATATGAAATCGGTGGATTCACGGTTCATTCCGGTTGAAAATGCGGCCGCTCCAGCATTTGGTTTGGTAATTGCACCAGCTTATAATACGGAAACCTTTAAAAAGGAAGGCTTAAAATCAATTGAATCATGGAATGATCTTGTCTCTCCTGATTACGAGGGTAAAACGGCATTTTCAGATATTACGAATGATTGGGGTTTCAATACCCTTAATGGTCTGGCGATTTCAAACGGCGGCAGTACGGAAGACATGGAACCAGGTCTCGAAAAGGCAAAAGATCTTGCAGCGTATTCCAATACATTTTATAAAAACTCAACGCAAATGATGCCAGCGATCCAACAAGGAGCTGCTGACGTAACGGTCATGGGAAGTTATTCCATCGGTGAATTAGCCGTTTCAGGTATTCCGATTAAGATGGCCGTGCCTAAAGAAGGCGTGCCGCTTCAAGCTTTCAGCGCTGGTCTAGTGAAAAATACACCAAATAGCAAAGAAGCCCTAGAATTCATCAACTATGTAATCAGTGAAGAAGCACAAGCATTAATTTCAGAAAAAGGATTTTATCCGACAGTGGAAGGCATGAAAATTCCAGAAAAATATGAAGAGTCAATCGGGCTTAAAGCAGGTGATAAAACATTCAAACCTGATTTCGCCAAGTTTGCCGAGATCCGTGCAGAGTTGTCAGACAGATGGGCGAAAGAGGTTACTCCTGAATTAGGGAAAAAACTCAAATAAAAAGGAGCGTGTTGATCACATGGAAGTATTAAAAAAAGATGTGGAAATTAACAGGCAACACCTGGAGGCAGTTCAGGGGGTTGGCTCAAATAAGAATGATGTAGAGATAAAAGGCGCGTTTAAACAATTTGGAGCGAATGTTGTCCTGAATGGCATTGATTTGGAGGTGAAACAAGGAGAGTTACTCACTCTTCTTGGTCCTTCCGGGTGCGGAAAGTCCACAACCTTAAACCTTATTGCCGGGTTCCTCGATCCGGATCGGGGCGAGGTCCATATTAAAGGCAATAATGTTACGAAGGTTCCGCCTTACAAGCGAGATTTAGGAATGGTTTTTCAAACCTATTCGCTTTTTCCCCATATGACAGTCTATGAAAATCTCAGTTTTGGCTTGAAACTGCGCAAAGTCGGGAAAGCTGAACAAAAAAAGAAGATTAGTAAAGCGCTTGAATTAGTGAAAATGTCAGGATTGGAAAATCGTTATCCAAGGGAATTATCAGGAGGTCAGCGTCAGCGTGTAGCGATTTCAAGGGCACTTGTTGTTGAACCGGAACTCCTTTTGCTTGACGAGCCGCTTTCAAACCTTGATGCAAAGCTGCGTCATGAACTAAGGGCCGAGATTAAGCGTTTACAAAAGGAAATTGGCGTAACAACCATTTTTGTGACTCATGATCAAGAAGAAGCTCTATCCATGTCTGATCGAGTCGTGGTCATGAATGCAGGGAAAATTGAACAAATCAGTACTCCGACTGAAATATACAATCATCCGAAGACAGAGTTCGTTTTTCAATTCATCGGGAAATCGAATTGTTTTGAAGGGAATGTGTCTGCTATCGATAAGCGGAAAGTTGCAGTCAAGATCGGTTCTGATATCACTCATGTCGACACAAATAACGTCATGGGAAATGAAAGTGATCTGAAAACCGGGGATGAGGTAAAACTTTATATTAGACCGGAAAAACTGCAAATTGTTTCTCTCGATGAAAAATCTTCATCTCCATTGGATTTCCATCGTGCCAAGATCAGCCAAATGAACTATCTCGGTACCTCATGGGAAATCAATGTTCTGTTACAGGGGAAAAGTATTCAAGTATTGACTTCCGCTTTCGATTCATCATGGCAAAATGGAAGTGAGGTGTTGATTGGATGGAGCCCATCAGAAGTTATGCTAGTCAAGAAATAGAACAGCAAACGAGTCCTATCGAGCCGCAAAAGAAGCCTAAAAGCAAGAAAAGGAAAGTCTGGGTGCCGGGATTACTTCTTTTAACGCCGATTCTGCTTTTCATATTTGGTTTCTTTGTCATACCGATGTTATACATTTTATATTTAAGCTTCATATCCACAGATAATCTTGGAGGAGCGGAGGCAGTTTATAGCATAAAAAACTATACACAATTATTTTCCGATAGCTATTACTTATCTTCATTATGGCTGACAGTGAAGATCAGTTTATATTCGGTCTTGGTTGCTTTATTTCTAGGATATCCAGTAGCTTTGACAATGGCCAAAAGTTCAGCGCGGATCAGAGGGTACATCACTCTCTTGATCGTGTCACCGCTCTTGGTAAG
The DNA here is from genome assembly GCF_038002945.1 of Peribacillus sp. FSL R5-0717. Lineage (NCBI taxonomy): Bacteria > Bacillati > Bacillota > Bacilli > Caryophanales > Bacillaceae > Peribacillus > Peribacillus sp. FSL R5-0717. Next base: position 5,236,090 of record NZ_JBBOOF010000001.1, on the reverse strand, counting down.
TATAGTTGTCCGTAATTTTGGCTGGTACCTTTTGCTCTTGCCTAATGGAACGATTAATCAAACCTTGATGGCCCTTGGCATAATAGATGCACCATTGAAACTATTGTTTTCGGAGATGGGAGTTGTGATTGGGCTTTCCAATGCATATCTTCCTTTCATGATCTTATCCATCGTAGCAAGTCTTTATAATATCGATCCTTCTCTTGATAAGGCAGGAGCCATACTTGGGGCAAGCCCATTCAGAAGGTTCTTTTCCATTACATTGCCGCTAAGCATCCCAGGTATCGTATCTGGCTGCATTCTCGTATTCAGTTTGTCAATGAGTGCTTATGTGACACCTGCACTAATGGGGGGAGCCAACGTGCCCGTGATGCCTGTTGTCATCTATGATCAAATTAATAACCTGCTGCATTGGACATTCGGATCTGCTCTTTCTTATATTCTATTAGCAACCACTGTCATATCGGTAACCGTCTTTACCAGAGCGTTTGAAAAAGGGAAATTCAAGGAGGTATTCCGATGATGAAAACGTTTGGCGGCCTTCGGGTTACAGTAGCCGTTTTGGCCATTATCTATATCTTGATCCCGCTCATTGTCGTTATTCCCGCTTCTTTTACAAGTGCCAATTATCCAAGTTTTCCGGCTGAAGGCTTTTCACTGCAATGGTATGCCAAGATCTTGGAGCGCCCTGAATTTTTGGAAGCATTTTTGAACAGTGCGAAGTTCGCAGCATTAGCTGCCCTTTTCTCCGTCATATTCGGTACTTTGGGTGCCCTTGGCATCGCAAAGTATGATATTCCGGGAAAATCGTATATTACGGCCCTTTTAACTTCTCCATTAAGTGTGCCGCAATTAGTCTTAGGGATTGCGCTCTTAATGTACTTTACACCAATGATGCTTGCCGGTACGTCTACAGGATTTTTAATTGCCCATATCGTGATTTGCATACCATATGTCATGAGGCTCGTATTAACCGGTTTAAGTGGATTTGATTATAATCTCGAAAGGGCTGCGGCCATACTTGGAGCCAATCCACTAACGGTATTCATGAAAGTGACACTGCCGCTAATTGGATCCGCGGCCATCTCAGGGGGATTATTCGCATTTTTGACATCATTTGATAATGTAACGGTCTCTCTTTTTATGGTATCACCTGAAATGAGAACGCTGCCGATCGAGATTTTCTCGCAAATGCAGGATGCCTACAATCCAATCGTCGCATCCGTGTCGAGCGTGGTTATTTTCATATCAGTCCTTCTGATTGTCATACTTGAAAAAATTCAAGGTGTAGGCAAAGTTTTTGGCGGTTCGCATCATACAAACGGTTAAAAAACGGTATATATGATGCGACATTCGATCATGCTGGCAAAGTTATGATTTTTTCGAAGAAAACTCATGTGTACATTCCATTCAAATGGGCCAAACACCTTTTCGCAGCCAATAACGGCGCCGTTAGGACAGGGACAGAGGGATTAACCTGCTTTGCGATATGTTCCATACTATATTGTGAAAGCAAAATCACTTCTGTCTTTCCATCCAATTGTTCCACCATCTTTTTAACCCGATCGTCATGTTCCTTTCTTTTTCCTTGTGATAATAAATGGATGATTCCGGGATCGACCAATGACTCGATCATACAGTCCGGATTCTTATTTAATAGGTAATTTTGAAGGGCGATCGGCGTTTCTTTTACGGTGGAAACCAGACCAATGCGAGTATAGCGAAGAGCTTCATCAAGCATGGCCTCATCTGAACGAAATAACTTTACAGAGTATAAAGGCTGTAAAATTACAGTGATGTCATTAAAGGCCGAGCAAGTAAGTTGGATGCATGAAACATCAGAATCACAAGCTAAATTCACTAATGCAGAAAAGCGGCGGATGATTTCAGGAGTTAACTTGCCGCTCTTTTCCATCAAGGAGAGAAGAGACGTGTCCATGAAATGAAGGAGTTCAATGTTCGGTGCAACGGTCTGAAAGGCAATTTCAATTGGTTTTAGTGCAGTTGTGGTTGCATGAATCAGTGCGATTTTCAAAAAAAACCTCCTTTTCTTTCATCATTATATCTAGCAGAATCCTAAAATGCCATTATATTACATACGGGTAGAACTTACCATATTTCTATTAAGAAAGGAAGTGGGAAGCATGGAGAATGAAGTCTTGGTCGATCTTCGACAGGTAATTCCAGGTGACAGAATGTTTCTTGATTTGGCAGAAAGGTATTGTTATAGCTATGACGCTTCTTTTGGGGAATATTTACCCGAAATCGTCATCCAGCCCAAAAACGCGGAGGAAATCAGTGAAGTGGTTAAATTGGCTAATACTCACAAAATACCTGTTTACCCTAGAGGATCAGGAACCTCGCTAAGCGGCGGCCCTTTACCTGTTAAAGGGGGGATGGTTCTTGATATGACCCTTTTGCGGGATAAATTGATCATTGATCGGGAAAATATGCTTGCCATAGTCTCTCCAGGGGTGATTACGGCAGATATTCATAAAAAGGCTGAAGAAGCTGGCTTATTCTACCCGCCGGATCCAAGCAGTTCCAATGTAGCCACTATAGGCGGGAATCTATTAGAAAACTCCAGCGGGCCAAAGGGATTGAAATACGGAACGACAAAAGAATACGTGATAGGTCTGGAGGTGGTCACCCCGACGGGAGAAATCATTCGTACTGGCGGAAAGACCGTAAAAAATGTAACTGGGTATGATTTGACCCGATTGATCGTAGGATCGGAAGGTACTCTGGGCATCGTAACTGAGGCAATCATCCGCTTAATACCAAAACCTCAATCTAAACAAACATTTGTCGCCCACTTCAATCATTTGATAGACTCTGGACATGCCATTACCAGCATTTTATCATCAGGAATTCTACCCTCTGCCCTGGAATTAATGGATAATGCGTGCATCCGTGCTGTTGAAAGCTACCATCCTTCCGGGTTGCCTCTTCAGGCAGAAGCCATTCTGATCATAGAAATAGATGGACACCCATTGGCGATTGAGGAAGAAATCAATAAATGCGCCGATATATGCAGGGCAGAGGGTGCTTCCTACGTCAAGATAGCGGAGACAGAGGAAGAGCGCCAAACGATTTGGAGTGCGCGTAAATTGGTTTCCCCGGCCATTACACAAATGGGTCCTACAAAAATTTCTGAAGACGCGACCGTTCCACGCAGTCAAATACCGGCAATGATGGAGAGATTAAACAATATCCGGGAGAAATACGGGTTGAACTTGGTTGTATTCGGTCATGCAGGGGATGGGAATTTACATCCGAACATCATTACTGATAAACGAAATATTACGGAAATGAAAAAAGTGGAGCTTGCTGTCAGTGAAATTTTTGAAGCGGCAATCGAATTAGGCGGAACACTTTCAGGGGAACATGGAATCGGTACTTTAAAGTCACCATATATGGAAATGGAATTAGGAATTACTGGAGTGAATATGATGAAAAAAATTAAAGAAGCATGGGATCCCAATAATATCCTGAATCCAGGGAAGATTTTTCCTGATAAGGGACAGACAAGGGTCGTGTTGGTTCCATGAATCTACCCGCCAAACCGGATGAGTCAAATGCTGCGGTCCAAAATTTATATTCAGATGCCTATGATTGGACAAACCAATGCGTAAAATGCGGATACTGTTTACCGGCATGCCCTACATATGAATCAATGGGTGTGGAATCCGCCTCTCCACGCGGTCGTATCAATCTAGTGAAAATGGCAGCCGAAGGAAAAATAGATTTCCAAAAAGATTTAGCTGAACCAATCGACTTATGCTTAGGCTGTCGTGCTTGTGAAACAGCATGTCCTGTTGGTGTGCCATACGGACATATACTGGAAGCGGCTAAAGAAGCCATTGAAAACTCCCCGTCAGCAAACCAAAAAAACAAAATGACAAGATTCAAAAAACTGGCATTGGTTCATCTTTTTCCATATCCAAAACGAATGAACAGGATGGGAAGTGCAGTTCAGCTCTATCAAAAAACCGGCTTATCCAAGCTTATCCGTTCATCAAATATATTGCAGAAGGTTTCCCCTGCCCTTGCACATTTAGAACAGGCACTTCCAGTCATCGAGACTTCTTCCAAACGTATCCGACCAGGTACGATTATGCCGGCAAAAGGGGAAACGAAACTAAAAGTGGCATTTTTTACTGGGTGTATCATGGATTCCATGATGTCACGAATTAACCGTCTTTCCATTGAGCTGCTTACCATAGCAGGGTGTGAGGTCATTCTCCCTGAAAATCAGAATTGCTGCGGTGCACTGCATTCCCATCAAGGTGAAACAAAACAAGCGAAAGCATTGGCAAAGAGGAATATCCAAACCTTCATGCAAACGGATGCTGATGTAATCGTAAATAACGCAGGAGGCTGCGGTGCTTCGCTTCTTGAATATGGACATCTATTGGCAGAGGATCAAGAATGGGCTGCGGCGGCAAGGGCTTTCTCGGAAAAATCAAAAGATATCAGTCAAATTCTTCATCAATTGGGGCCGCTACCCTTCACTGAAGGATGGCAAGGCATCGTTTCCTATCAAGATTCATGTCATTTACGCAATGTACAAAAGGTCCAAAAGGAACCTCGTTTATTATTGCAATCCATACCAGGAGTTTCCTATGTCGAAATGGAAGGCTTTGACCGTTGCTGTGCATCTGGAGGCATTTACAATCTTCTCCACTTTGATGAATCCATGAAAATTCTTGATGAGAAAATGAAGAATCTTAACGAAACGAAAGCAACTACCATTGTTACGGTTAACCCAGGATGCCAAATGCAAATGAGCATTGGCATCCAAAGGGAGGGAGCGGCGAACCAAATGAAAAGTTTGCACCTTGTTGAAGTACTTGCCAAGGCTTGCGGCTTGGACTGACAAAAAGGGATACTTCAAACTTCATAGGACATTACTTCGTCAGTATTTCCTGCACTTATGGGAAAATACTGACGTTTTTGTTTTAAATGATGAAGACGGAAAAATCTTTGCAGTCAATAATGCAGTGCCATATGTATAATTAAAAAGATATCGGTGCCGGTTCGTAAATGAAAAAAACCGTTCAATTATCTGAACGGAATGTGTGAGTAAATAATTTAAATTCCTGTTTTTATCCCAAAACCGATTAAAATTAAGCCAGTTGATTTTTGGAATGCTTTCTGGAATTTGGAATTGTTCATCCATTTTTTTGCGTAATCAATTAGATAAACAAGAAATAGAAACCACAGAACAGCGAGCAAGGTTAAGATGAAGGCTAATATAATCAATTGCTGGTTTACATTTCCATTCAAATTGATAAATTGTGGCATGATTGTTATATAAACTAAAACGGTCTTTGGATTAAGAATATTATTCAGTAATGCTTGCATGAAGGAATCTTTATTGTGCCGGTTTGAATACTTAACAGGTGTATTTGCTTGTGCTTGAATGTCTTTTAAGGAAAAAACGCTTTTAGCAAAAAAACTTTTTATCCCTAAGTAAATTAAGTAGGCGGCTCCCAAATATTTGATTGTACTGAAAAGAATCACAGACTTTGCAATGACAACAGATAGTCCAAGAATGGCTATAAGCGTCCAAAAAGAAAGTCCCGTTGCCATTCCGAGAACGGTATAGCGTCCCGCTTTCGGACCATGACTAAGCGTGTTTTTCACTAAGAGCATTGTATCTGCTCCCGGTATAATAACCATCATTGCCACTATTGATATGTATGTAAGTAAGCTGTCCAAACTAATTCCCCCTCCCGTTTTCATAGTGGTTACTAAAGTAACTACTTAGTAAGTATATTAGATGAAAATGGAAAACGTCAACAGATTTTGCTAAAATATTAGTTACAAAGGTAGCGACTACGGTTGTGTTGGAGGGTTTATGAAAGAAACCATTTTAGAAACATTAAAAAATCTGAATTTCACCGAATATGAAGCGAAAGCATATCTTGCCTTATTGGAAGAATCGCCATTAACAGGCTATGCAGTAGCAAAAAACTCCGGTGTACCACGTTCAAGAATATATGAAATTCTGGATAGTCTCGCCATACGCGGAGATATTCTGGTCAGTCCTGGAAACACACCACAGTATACTCCTGTTCCTGCAAAGGAGCTAATAAAAAACCGTCGGATGAAAGCGGAAGAGAATTTTGAACTGGCAGAAAAATCATTAGCGGAGTTCGAACGGTCTGCAAATGATCGTGAAAATATCTGGAATATCATGGGGCGCAATGAAATACTCGATAAGGTTAAAGCTTGTATATTATCTGCTAAAAAAAGAATACTCTTAGAGATTTGGGAAGACGAATTCGAAGAATTAGAACCTGAACTAAGACAGGCCGCAAATGGTGGGGTCAATGTAACAATTATTGCCTATGGGGAAATCGTCTGTGATTTTGCAAATGTTTACCTCCATTATATGGGTTATGAAATTACAGAAGAGTATGGTGGACGATGGCTTGTTATCAGTGGCGATGATTCTGAAGTAGTCGCAGGTATAGTCTCTCTTGGTAAAGATAGCCGTGCAGCATGGACCATGCATGTAGGTTTAGTGATGCCCATTACAGAAGTCATGATTCATGATTTGTATCTCATGGAAATCATGGAGAAACATAGGGAACTTTTAGAAGAAAGTTTTGGTGTAAACCTCGTCAATTTACGTAAAAAGTTTTCTATTCATCCAGATAATAAAAAACATTACGTGGACTAGATTTGTTCATGTTCAATAAAAAAAAGCATCCTTCAAAGCGGCATGAATCCAGGCAGGATTTATGCCTTTTAAAGTTGAAGTTGATAGGCGCAGGTAAATTGAAGACAAACAAAGCATCTCGTCCCCGGAACCCGGGTGATTGACTATACGGCAGATAAATTTAACTATATTAAAATATGGAAAAGGGTATAATAAAGAATGGAATAAGCCATTTTGGTAATGGGAATATCATATCGGATTACATGTTTGATATCCGGATCACTAAGACAGAAGGAGAAATGATTCATTTGAATAACAAGGAAACAACGGGTATCGAGTTACCTGCCAACTATGAGGAATTAAAAAAATCTGCCAATCGCAAATCTAATTGGAGAGAACGTTTAGATGCAATCGAAGAATTAGGTCAAGCAAAAAATAAACAAGTAATCGACATTCTCATACATATCATGAATAATGATTCTGTATATAAAGTTCAAGAGGCAGCCTACCGTCAATTGAAAAGTTTAGGCGAAGATGTGCAATTGCTGCCCGCAAGGAAAAAGGGCGAGTTGATCAAAGGTTTGACCAAAATCTTAGTGAGGATCAAGAAGAGTTTACCTGAAAATCACACATATCACGAATTCAAAGACAAACTCCAGAAGATGAGAATGGATATATATGATACATATGAGGGTGAAAAAGGAGCAGACTTTGATAAATGGCTTGAAAATACGTGGTCAACTTTATCGAAAAGATAAAAGTTTTTAGAAAAATACGCAATATGGATATAGGAGCAAAGTTTTTGCTTCTTTTTCTTATGTGTAAAACAAAGTTTTAGCTATGGTATGCTAATATATTTAAAAGAGGAAGTATTTGGCTGTTTGCTTTAATTTGAAAACCGATAACTACATACGAATTCAGGGGAGAAAAGATGACAGATTATATTGAACTTTGGAAACAGGCAATGACAGATCATACAGGGAAGATACCTAACAGGCTAAAAGATGATGCTGCAGAAGAAGCTTTTTGGGCTTCCAAGGTTGCAGCGAAAAAACAACATAAAGCGGACCCTTATGCAAAAATTGTGCAGCAAGAGTTATTGGCATTATTAAAACAGGATGATCATGTTTTGGAAATCGGCCCTGGATGGGGCAATTATACATTTGATATTGCAAAAGAAGTCAGGAAGCTAACTTGTATAGATAGTTCCAAAAGCATTATCAATTTTTTGGAATCCCAGGCAAACGAAAAAGGTTTGGAAAACATGGAGTTAATTCATGATAAGTGGGAAAGTGATAACAAAAAAGTCAAATATGATGTAGTTTTTGGTTTTAATTGTTATTACCGAATGAGTGAAATCGGTCATACCTTATTAAAAATGAATGATTCTGCAGCTCGTTTAGCGATAGTAGGTATGACAACCGGACCAGAAAAACCTCATTACATGGAATTGAAGCAACGAGGATATACGATTAATTTAAGAAGACGGGATTACATACACATCTTGAATGTTTTGTATCAACTTGGAATACTGGCGGACTGTAAGATCGTTAAATTGAAAAGTAAAAAAATCTATTCCACCTATGAAGAAGCAATCCTAGATAATACAACAAAAATTCTTGATGAACATTTTTCCTATGATGAAGTAAAAACGATCCTAAATAAATATGTGGTGGAAAAAGAGGGAGTTTTCGAATACGAATATCCGTTTCATGCAGCTTTGATGTATTGGAATCCAAGGTTAAATTAACAATTTTAGTACCTTTTTCTCTGGCCCTTCAGGAAAAAGGTATTTTTTCGGTTGGATATTCGCAAAATAATAGTAACAAGGTTACAAATATGATGAAAAAACGGAGTGTGAATGATAAATGAAAGAAATATCCGAAAAGAGATTTTGTGAAACTTGTAAAAAAGAAACAGTTCATACAGTAACTGAAGATGCATTGGAAATAGAATATTCATGTAATGAGTGCGGTAAGCACCAAGATATTTTCAAGACATTTTTTTAGATACACAAATTTCACTTGAAAATGGTCAGTAAAGTGAAGAAGTATACAAATCACTCGCGAAAAATATCCAATATTTGTTAATCCTGAAAGCAATAAACTACAAATGCCGTTAGTCTCAATCTAATGTACTAGGAATTTTAAAATACATACAATGGTATACAAAAAAAATAGAACTTTCTTTTTAATCAGTGAATCGTTGTAAATTTAAAGCTCGAGGACTCATGATAGAAGGATTTCTTTCACCATCGTAAAGAAGTGTTTTTACTAAGGAAGGATTCCCTTTTATTATGTGAAAAGATACTTGATGTTTTATTAAAGGACCCAGATTTAAAATGTTCTATAATTTCTTCCAACGGAATGCAATATGTGATATATTGCATATTATAAATACCTGTATTTTAAGGAGGTAAAGCCGTTGAAGCATTCAAATTCTTCACAAAAAATTAAACGTACGTCTGTACGTGAAGAAGCATACATGATATTGCGGGATTGGATTGTCCAGGGGATCCTGTCGCCAGGCCAACAATTACGCGACAAAGAATTAGCCGAACAATTGGGAGTAAGCAGAACCCCTATTAGAGAAGCACTTTTAAGGCTTGAGGATGAGGGATTTGTCGAGACCAAGCCGAGCCGTTCAACTATTGTTTCCCCCATTCGATTCGAAGGGGGATTAAACATATATTCCCTTGTTTGGACACTGGAAAAGCTGGCTATGGAACAGGCTTTTGATTTCATTGAAGAAAAACACTTAATGGAAATGGAAGCCATCAATCATGAAGTTAAAAACGCAATCGACGAGGGAAATCAAATAGTGGCCGTCCAGAAAGATAATGACTTTCATTCCATTTACATCAATCTTTCAACAAATGATGAGTTGAAGCGGATTCTATCGGGACTCAAACAAAAACTTATACGAATGGAACTGTTTTATTTCAATCAGGTAAGTGATGTTCACTTTTCCGTTGATGAGCATGACCAGATCATACAGGCAATTAGGGGTGGAAATCTCACAATGGTGCTTAAGGAGATAGAAAAGAATTGGAAAGAAAGTTACTTTAGAATACAAGCCCATACGGAACGTGTAAAAAGTGGAAAAGAAAAAAATGAATAATGATACTTTAGTTGCTATATCACCTTCAAGAAATAAAGGGATTGCACTGGTACTGACTGGCGCTGCGTTATGGGGAGTGTCAGGAACGGCAGCTCAATATCTATTTCATCAGCAAGGTTTCAGTCCTGAGTGGCTCACTGTTGTACGCTTGTTGCTTTCTGGAATCATCTTATTGGGGGTCGCTTATAAGAATGAAAGACTGAAAGTTTTTGAGATTTGGAAAACTAAAAATGATGCGCTTCAAATTATCCTTTTTGCCATTCTGGGCATGCTCGCTGTTCAATACACATATTTTGCAGCAATTGAACATGGCAACGCAGCCACTGCCACTGTCCTTCAATACTTGGCCCCGGCACTGATCACTTGTTATTTAGCCATTCGTTCCAAACGTTTTCCAAGCATTACGGTGAGCGTAGCTGTGATCATAGCGATTTTAGGAACTTTTTTGCTTGTGACGGGAGGAAGCATACGTACACTCTCCATTTCCGGGTGGGCAGTATTTTGGGGAGTAACATCAGCCTTTGCCTTGGCATTCTATACATTGCAGCCTTTTAAACTCCTTTCAAGATGGGGTTCAATGATTGTTGTGGGTTGGGGCATGTTGATTGGAGGCATATGCTTTAGCATGATTCATCCCCCATGGGCATTTGAAGGCAAATGGACGTTATCTTCATTTTCAGCGGTTTTATTCATCATCATTTTCGGTACGATCATTGCTTTTTATTTTTATTTGGAAAGTACAAAATTCATATCTGCTTCAGAGGTAAGCTTATTGGCTTCCGTTGAGCCATTATCCGCAACCTTAATATCCGTTTTCTGGTTGAATGTAACGTTCGGTTTTGCCGAGTGGCTCGGCACACTCTGCATTATAAGCACCATTACGATACTATCCATCGTAAAAAACAAGTAAGGTCATTGTAAACAGGGGAAAATCTGCAGTAGTTTATTTTTACTTGGCGATTAAAACCATAGTCTACCCTGTAAGGGATAGCTCGAACATTAACGAAAGCTTAATTAACATGAGTTATATCCATACACTTCTTTAAAAAGCAATTACACTACATGTGAATTGCTTTTTTTTGTATCGCTTGCCGAAGAAAAGGAATCCTCAGCAACAAATGGGACGAGGGCTGAGGTCGTTCAACAACTGGAAAAAGATTTATTTGAATTGTATACAGATCCTGAATTGAATGTTAAACCGACTCAACTAGAAAAGTGCGGTGGAGCGTATTACAGCGAAGCGGCCTGCAGTCTCATCAATTCGATTTACAATGATAAGCGGGATATTCAGCCAGTCAATACACGTAATAACGGAGCGATAGCGAGTATCCCAGATGAATCAGCAATTGAAATTAAAAACTGTATGATCACCAAAGAAGGCCCCAGACCAATCGCCATAGGCGACCTGCCTGTAGCAGTGCGGGGGTTGGTCCAGCAAATTAAATCATTTGAAAGAATGGCTGCTGAAGCGGCTGTCACAGGAGATTATCATAAAGCTTTGGTAGCGATGACGATAAACCCTTTGGTACCATCAGACACCATCGCCAAAAAAATGCTGGATGAAATGCTCGAAGCGCGTAAAGAAGACCTGCCGCAATTTTTCAATGAAGTGAAATCATGAATTAATTCAATGAATACAGAATGGGCATATTAAATAGCAATTGGCTTTAAGACTAAAATAGATCACCCCTTGTCCGCTTTCAATCAGGGTGTGATCTATTTTATTGACCTGCAATTTATTCAAAAGTTTTATCAATTAAGGCTGTTGTCGAGATGGTCTTACAATAAACTCATTAACGGTAACATCTAGAATCGTTTCCGCTATACGGGCAGGACTAATCGCAAAAGCATCGTATAATTCTTCGAACGGACCTTTCAAGTCTGTATCAGCAATGGTTTGAGTTAATTCTGTTGTGATAGCTCCTGGAGAAACAATCGACACCCGAACAATACTTTCAGCCACGGCTTCCTCTTGACGTAACGTTTCACTATCATATTTACAGCTGCTTTCGTTGCGCTATAAACAGCTCCAATTAAATTTATTGTTTACATCAGGAGGCAGTTAATGCAAAAAAGCACAAAAGATAACTGTTTACCTTTTACAACGGATGACAAAGCCTCAAAGAAGGAAAAATCACCACAGAAAATTGAAAGATCTGGGTGGCTAGATATGTCTTAAGAAACCACCAAAATTAATTAGGCGATAGGGCAGGGGGGAGGATAGTAACTTTAAAATAACATATCTCATATGTGTCGAATCTTTATGTGTACCCGGTATGAACTTCTGCTTGGCGGTACAATGCTATGGAAGTTGGTATATAGATATACGCAGCCAGAAAGAAAAAGTAATTCGATGATCAAGTTGTTCACATGTGGATGATCGCAAAGTGTGCAATGAAAGATATTCGAGCTCTTAAACAAAGTAGAAATACAAAAAGAGCAACTCAGATTAAAGTTGCCCTTTCGATTTACTATTTATCTTACCTACAGTCTAATGTAAAAAAGAAGGGGTAAAATGTAATTGAGATTGAGAAGGGGTTACCGTATATCTATATAATGTTGCAGAACCTTTGACGGGAAGAATTTGAGGGGCAATGGTCGTAAGGATACGATAATGGCAGAGGGCATAGTTAAATTCCGTTGTGCTTGCTTTAAACAGTTGTACATCGCTTTACCGCCTACTGAATTGGCAGAGTGAATAGTAATTCGATTAGCAAATAGTTTTTCTTTCACCATCTCTTGAACAAGCATAAAACCATTCCTGGTTTTATTTAATAAATCATGGTCCAAAGAGAGATGTTCAATATCAAAGTTTTGCAATAGCTCTAAACATTCGTCAATAGTCTCGACTAACACATAGCCATCGGGTGCTTTCCGATAGTCATCCAAAAAAACGCTGATTTTCTTCATTTCCTTCACTCCTTTGCTTATGCAAGTGTGACTAAGAAAAGTCAATTAAAACCAAGAAAATATGGTTTTATCTATTAAGTCTAACACAACAAGGTAAGAAGGGGGCATATTCGACGTTTAATACTACTATACGACAGCCTTTTTTAGATCGTCGTGCTACTTTAACTAACGGATCTTTACTATAAGAAGGAACTGTTACTGAGCAATCCCTTGTGAATATAGTACAAAACATCCACTTATAAGTTAATGATTGTAATAATTTGGGTAAAAGGTAATATCTTGATTAAAAGGAGAAGTGATATGTTACATCCAGACGAGATTTACCTTATATTAAGGGACAAAACGCTGCTGTTGGAGTTAAAGGAACAAATTAATGACTATCATATTTCCTACTTATCAATGATTAATGAACAGCTTTCATTGATTGATAATGCTCTAAAAGTATGTAACATTGATTCCTTCACTATGTCAAAAGGATAAAACAAACATTTACTTATATAGGGGATCAATTACTTAACTATATTAAACCAGCTTAGCGCCCTCTGAGAAAGGCGCTTTTTTTATTGGTCAAAGTAGTGTCAATTAATAGGCCAAGGTTAAAAAATCACTTAGTTGATAATTTTAGAGGTGTAGTTCCATATTGGGTTAATCATATTGCAAGCGGAACTTTATTTTTCACCTACAGCATTGTGAGGCTGGTCTTTTTTATTTGGATAAGCAGCAATCTTTTGCATCTTCTCCAATGCTTTCAAGTGTAGCCGCAGCCATCTGCTCTCTAATGCGAATGATATGGGCATTCATTAGTTGCTTGGCTTTGTCCGCGTCCTTTAATGCGATGGAATAGTAGATTTCTTTATGTTCTTGAAGCGTTTCTTGAAAATGACCTGGTTTTGCGAAACGATGCCGTCTTGTGGCACGAATCGTATTTTTCATTTGGTCACTTAAAGTATGAACCAATCCAGCATATATGGAATTATTTGTGGCTTGTGCAATACTATGGTGAAAAAGCAGATCTGCTCGCAAGCCTAATTCTTCATCATGTTCCGAGCGTGCCATTTCTTCTAGAGCTTTAAGGATATTTTGTAAATCAAGAGAGTTTGCTCTCTGCGCAGCAAGAAAAGCACACTCCGTTTCAATTACTCGACGGACTTCAAGCATTTCATAGACCATGTTGTCCTCAGTTTTGATGATGGAGGTGGATAGCTGTTCAATCAGTGATTGAACATCAGATTGTCTGATAAATGTTCCATCACCTGGTCTAATCTCAATGACTCCGTTTATCTCCAATACTCGAAGGGCTTCCCTGATTGATGTTCGACTCACTTTAAAAAGGTTGGATAATTCGCGTTCAGGCGGTAATTTATCTCCAGGTTTCAATTCACCGCTAATAAAAGATTCCTTAATTTGATTGAAGATGACTTCGTACACTTTGGGAGATTTAACTGGTATTGAATTCATTACTCTCTTCACATCCTTCCATGACAACCCACAACTTGCTGGTACGACTATTAGTGAAATCATTCTAACAAGCATTCATTTATGAAGCAAGGGGATAATCCGCAATATTAAAATTAAAATAAATAACTGTTGAAAAAATCTGATATTTTAATTGGTTAGACCAATATTGTAAAAATATAATGGTTCAGATTCAGTCAAATTACGTTCACATGGCTATTAAAGGTCATTTGGGTTTTTGTTATAAGGATGGAAAATTAACTATAAACATTGAGAATAAAGCATTTTTTTTATGGAGAAAAGTATAAATTGAATAATTGTTGAAAAAGTCAAAAAATTTAGTATAATGAAAATTGGTTAGACCAATTATCCGATAAATAGAAGCGATATCATATAAAGCTATTTAAGGAGGGGAAAACCATCTCTTGATACTCAGTTGAAGAATAGAAGAAGAAACTAAATATTGGTATAGGTACGACCAAAGTTTTTGATATGAACGGATGCTATAGCAGAAAGAAGGAGAATAGAATGGAAGCGGCTAGTGTAAATTTAATCAACGATTTAAAGCAAATCCTTTCGGAAAGCCAAGTAACGGAAAACCAGACAGTAAGAGAATTACATGCCAGAGATGAATCCTATCATGCTGTAAGTCTTCCTGATATTGTTGTATTTCCGGAAACAGCACAGCAAGTCAGTGAAGTTGTGAAATTGGCAAATAAGTACAAAATCCCGATGGTTCCTTTTGGGTTGGGATCAAGCCTCGAGGGACATGTCATACCATACAACCATGGCATAACAATTGATTTTTCACTAATGAATAAAATCCTGGAAGTGCGTGAAAACGATTTTCTCGTAAAAGTTCAGCCTGGCGTAACGCGTTCGCAACTAAACAAAGAATTGAAAAAATACGGTATGTTTTTTTCCGTTGACCCGGGAGCTGATGCTACTCTTGGCGGAATGGCGGCAACAAATGCCAGTGGAACGACATCAGTTAAATATGGTGTGATGCGTGATCAAGTCCGTGATCTTGAAGTGGTACTTGCAGATGGTTCGATTATACATACTGGCAATTTGGCCGCTAAATCGTCATCAGGCTACCATCTAAACGGCCTTTTTGTTGGATCAGAGGGAACGCTTGGCTGCTTTACGGAATTGACGTTAAGAGTTTTCGGAATTCCTGAGCACGTTATGGCGGCAAGAGCATCATTTCCGACATTGACCCATGCGGTGGAAGCTGTTGTATCCATTTTGCAGTCAGGTGTTCCAATAGCAAGGGTGGAACTTGTCGATGAACCCTCGATGAAGCAGGTTAACCTTTATAGTGATACAAGCTATAACGAAGCGCCTACACTATTTTTGGAGTTTCATGGCAATGAAGCCGGGTTGAAGCAAGACATAGGGTTCACTAAGGAAATAGTAGCTGAACATAATTGTTTCGATATTGAATTTGAAACAGATAATGCTGCCAGGAACCGCCTATGGGAAGCTCGCCATAATCTTGCCTATGCTTATATTCATGGCAATCCTGGGAAAAAACTAATGGTGACTGATGTCTGCCTTCCGATTTCAGAGCTGTCCGGTGCCATTCATCACGCAAGGGAAGCTATTGATTTCCTTGGCCTTACCGGTGGGATCGTCGGCCATGTAGGCGACGGGAACTATCACGTACTTTTAATGATTGATAACAATAATCAAGAAGAGATTAAAAGAGCTGAACAGCTAAATGAACAAATTGTCCTGTATGCCCTAGAACGTAAGGGAACATGTACTGGCGAACATGGTGTTGGGGTCGGTAAACAAAAATATCAGGAAAAAGAACATGGGAACTCACTGTTTGTGATGGAAAAAATCAAATTAGCCCTTGATCCAAATAATTTATTAAATCCCAATAAAATATTAATGCTAGAAAGAGTGTGATGGAATGAAAGTATTAGAAGCATTAAGCGCAGTAGCCGGAAAATATTTTGCTGTTTGGGTTATCTTAATATCCGTCATTGCTTTTATATTTCCTGAGCCATTTTTGGGATTGGGGGGATTCATTACAATATTGCTTGGCGTTGTCATGTTTGGAATGGGGCTCACTTTGAAGGCAGTTGATTTTAAAATCATCATTACTAAACCACTGCCCGTGATAATTGGAGTTTGCGCCCAGTTTATCATTATGCCATCTGTAGCATTCCTTCTTGCTAAACTCATGAATTTGCCAGCCGAATTAGCTGCAGGTCTGGTATTGCTTGGTTGTGTACCAGGCGGCACAGCCTCTAACGTGATGGTATATCTTGCAAAAGGGAATGTACCTTTATCGATAGCTATGACTTCGGTTTCAACTTTACTGGCTCCTATCATGACACCGCTGCTTCTGCTTTTGCTGGCAGGACAATGGATGCCTGTTGATTTTTTTGATATGTTTAAGTCCATTGTACAAGTCATCCTTCTTCCGATTGTTTTAGGATTGGCCATTAAGCGGTTTTTCCCAGTAGCAGTTGAAAAAAGCTTGACCGTTTTACCGCTTATTTCGGTAGCAGCCATCATTACTATTGTAAGCGCAGTAGTCTCAGGCAACGCAGCTAGCATTGCTGCTTCCGGGTTCCTTATTTTTACTGCAGTGATGCTTCATAACGGATTTGGGCTACTTTTTGGTTACTTAGCAGCAAAAGTGCTTGGACTTGATGAAGTGAATAGAAGAGCGATTTCGATTGAAGTGGGCATGCAGAACTCTGGGTTAGGTGTTGCGCTTGCTACTGCACATTTCGGCCCGCTGGCAGCACTTCCAAGCGTCCTGGCTGCTGCATGGCACAACATATCGGGACCAATTCTCGCGACTTACTGGTCAAAAAAACATGCTGGCGACAGTATAGAGGAACCGAGAGTTCATCCGGTGGAGACCAAGCTTTAATTATTTGTAATTGAAAAAAAAATCCCATGCTCCCAGCAGGGGTTTTTTTTATCTATAAATCCCAGCACTAAGTAAGGGTTTTAACCTTCCACTAACTGATTTTTACCAATTCGCTTAAGCGCCTTTTGAAATATTGAAGTAGGTCATAAGAAATGTACGACATCGTAATTATAAGGAGTGTCTCAAATAGTTTTAAGAAAAGATTGTCAGATATATGATCCATTCTTAGTGCCGATATAATTAAATCAAAAATATCGATGAAGACTACATGAACAATGTATATACCCAGGGCTCTTCCTCCTACTTTAGTAATGAACAAATCCTTCCCCAATGTTTTATTATTTAATGCAAATAAAAAAAGAAATGCAGTTAAAAAGATAGTAGAAATAAAATATTCCCCATGACTTCCCGATAATATCTTTTCTAATAAGTATCCTTCTACCACTTGGATAGTAAAGAAGATAAAAATTAAAGATAAATTGGTTTTGGCTGTTATTGCTCCCGACTTTTTAAAGAATTTATCAACCGCAAAGAAGAATCCCAAAGTTGTATAAAAAAGACCAATGAATAAAGCATCCCGTGAACTCAGAGGAAGATCATAGAACACCGAATACGATTGTCCGAAAAGACCTAACAAGTTGAATATTAAGCTAATGGGTAAAAGAAGCCTTGCTTTTTTTAACTTAAAAAAACCGAATAGAATGATAACACTCCAAATTAATGCGGTTAAAAACCACAATTGGTATCCGCTAGTCCCAGTTCCGTAATATATAAGGTCAAGAAAAGAAAAATGATTAATGTATTGCGCAAATTCCTTTGGTACATCGGCAGCATCTTTATAAAGAATTAGAACATCATACATCATATAAAAGAAGAGCCAGCACAAATACAGTTTCAAGATTTTTATAATATACCTTTTAAAATAATCAAAGGAATCCCTTTTATGGATCATCTTTTGACCGAACAAATAACCAGATGCAGTAAAGAAGAATGGCACCGCAAACCTTGAGAGGTTATCGAGAATAAATAGACCAATTTGGCTATCCCTAGGGAATACATGAATGACTACAACAGATAATATGGCAAAAAATTTAATAAAGTCAATCGCGTTATTTCTTTCCATTTGTTCACCCTTTTCATAACACTTTTACTATCATTGGTTATTCCCTATATTATGTACACCAAAGAAAAATTTATTTTTCTCTTTCTGATTCCAATTACAAGATACTCTAAGACTTAATTAATGAACAGCTAATCGTTCAGGAAGGTGGACTGTTTGTAGTAGTAGCTTCACTATACAGATAGTAATCATTTGAATGCCTATGTTCTTGTTAATCTGGCCCTTACAGAAGAAACCCCTGTAATCAAGCCTTTTGACTAAGGGAAATGGGAGACTTTCTGATTGCAACTTGCAAATTGATATTTAATTTTCATTGCTTGGAGCACTGCACACATGCTGGAGCATAAGTCCTGCTGATATATTAAAAACATTTAATTTTTGCTCGCTAAAAGAATGCTTAATAGTTATGGTAAGACAATGTGATGAAGGGGGAGGAGGCGTTCTTATTTTCTACTTTCTCTATTAACTTGCTCCCATATTAAATTCACTAATTCTTTTCGTCTCATTCCTGAATTTTCAAGTAATTTAAACATCAATTCATCATATTTCAAGCACCAATGCGACGTAGTTGTAACTGTGTATTAATCATGATTGATGACCTGATTTTATACAAAACAGCTTACATTGGACGATGTGAGTCCATCTAATTCCAATTTAATATAAACATGGTAAGTACAAGCAATTTTATGCATATAAAATTCGCATATATCAATAATAAAAAGGAACTTTTTAACTTTGGAAGGAGATGGTTTTATGAAAAAATTATTGTTGATGGGATTTATTTTATTATTTCCTCTAAACATGGTGGCCGGAACAACTAGCGCATACGCTAAGCCACAGGAACAACGTATTAGCCAATCTGAGGTAAACTTCGAAAATGAATTCAGGAGACTTTGGATTGATCATGTATTATGGACAAGTAATTATATAACAAGTGCAACCACCGCTGGAGCGGAGGATCAAACACAGGTACTGGCTAGACTTCTAAAGAATCAGGAGGATATTGGTAATGCTGTAAAGCCAGTATACGGAGAGAAAGCTGGGAACAAACTTACCGATCTGCTTAAGGAGCATATTGTAATTGCGGGAAAGATTGTAGATGCGGCTAAAAGCGGAAATGATGCCTTGGTGAAACAGCTAAACAAAGAATGGTATAGAAATGCTGATGAAATAGCAGCTTTCCTTAGCGGTGCCAACCCATATTTAAAAAATGAGGATCTAAAAAATTTGCTGTATATGCATCTGAAATTTGTGACAAATGATTTAACTGCAAGCTTAGCAAAAGATTGGAACGCAAGAATCGTTGCAATTGACGAAGGGGTCACACATATAATCCTAATGGCAGATACTATCTCTGCCGGAGTTATAAAGCAGTTTCCGGATAAGTTTAAATAATAATCTTAAGAATCCTCCAGCAATCTGTTGGAGGATTCTTTCATGTTGAGAGATGAATTGATTATGTTTATATAAGTGGTTCAATCAAATGCGCGCTGTTGCGTAACTGCATTATTACAATGAACTTCACGGTTACTTTAAGTACATTCCTTGATCGCAGAGATAACAGTTCAAGGCAATATTTAAACATAATATGAAGAAGTTGCTTATTGAACAAACGGGGCATGTTATTTCAAGAAGGAATGAGACTTCGCTTAATTTACCTGTGTAAACAAAACCACCACGGTCATTAAGCATCTGAAAGTTATAAAAGGAAAAAGCCCACAACATTTAGGTTAGGGCTCTTTTTGCTCCTATTTACTGACTTTGGCAGCTAGTTGGCGATTTTTGTGACTACTAATGAGGGATACCTATATGTTACATTGGCAGATGCAGTAATAACTCTAATACTTAGCCTATCGTTTGCGGATAATTGAAGTTGGATTGTTCTTCCTATCGTGTTTCTAGTTTCAACTTGTGATGGTTGACCGCCTGGACCGCCTGAAATACGATTAAAGGATTCAAAAGTACTTTCAAGAACCGGGGTTGTGTCATTGATGAATAACCTGAACTGCACCTCGGTATTAAACGTCAAGTTAGAAGCATTAATCAATCTAGCTGTTAAATCCATGCTAATCTCATAAACCCCAGCAGTCAGAACTTCAATATCAGTATAAGGACCAGGACCAGGAGGTAAAGGAGCTGTTCCTAATAACGGCCCAGTAGTTGTAAAAACAACCTTCTGCCCCAGAGCAGGAGGACTTACCGTAGACACTGTGACAAAATTTCCAGTCGGATCGTACAATGATCCATAAGCCAATGCACCCCCTGGTCCTGGGGGTCCAGTTTCTCCCTGAGGTCCTGGAGGTCCTGGAAGTCCTTGAAATCCTTGAGGTCCTGCAGGTCCTTGAGGTCCTCGAGGACCTTGTTCACAATCCTTACATTTTTTATGATCTTTTTTATTGACGAAATCATCGTTTTTATTAAAGAAATCATCTTTTTTACACTTATAAGTCGTGTCAACAAATCTACGACCTTGAATTGGCTTATCTATTTTACTCACCCTTTTTCTCATTGTTCACTTTCCGAAAAGTCGAGCAATGAAGCTTTTTTTCTGTTTTTTCCGTTTCTTTTTTTACTTTAATAGTTTCTATTTCCTCTTTAGCAGAGGATACAAGGGGTCCTATACGTTTTACAGTAAGTGACAGAGTTCTATAAGAAACACTTCCACTCACATTTTGAATAAACACAAACACTTTTTCTCCTGCATTTAATTC
Source organism: Peribacillus sp. FSL R5-0717 (assembly GCF_038002945.1). Classification (NCBI taxonomy): domain Bacteria; kingdom Bacillati; phylum Bacillota; class Bacilli; order Caryophanales; family Bacillaceae; genus Peribacillus; species Peribacillus sp. FSL R5-0717. Next base: position 5,215,208 of record NZ_JBBOOF010000001.1, on the reverse strand, counting down.
CACTTGGACGGTCTTACCTATAGTGTTAAACCATGAAGGTTCTCCAGTTTGACATGTCAATCCTGTTACGATTCCGAAAGAGGAACCTGGAATGGGCCCTATGAAACTTCAGTTAATCGTGAATAATGAAGTTTCAAGTTCATTAGTAACAACAACAAGGTCGGCACTTATTTCATAGACACCACTTAGAGAGACAGTGATCTCATTTGTTTCCGGATTCGGGATTGTATTTAAACTGAATCCTCGGAAATCAAAATCTTATGACAAAATTTCCAGACGGATTTGTACAATGATTAAGCCAGAGCACCTCCTGGTTCTTGAGGTCCTGTTTTCCGCAGTGTGATTCTTTGCAACAATTATTATCGTGATCGGCCTAGTTAATCACTCCCTTTCTACACTATATATGCCGATATAAAAAAAAGGGTTGGATTTTTAAGTTTTTTTAAAAAAAATAAGGATCTATTTAAAGTTATATTGAATGGGTTATATTGAATGCGTACAATTAAGAATGATAGCTGAATATCGTTTGGGCAAGTTATGTTAAAGAAGAAGCTGGAATATCGATTTATCAACGTTATGTATATACTGAACATAAAAAAACCTATAAATGTGCTTGTTGAAATACCATGAAAATTAACTTCTGGGGAAAAAAGCAATACTGAAGAAGACGCAGTTCATTTGTAAAAGGGGAGAGCGTCTTATATATGGAATCGGATTGGTTAACTGAATTAAGAAGCCTCCGGTTCTGCCAATGTAACCGTGAAGCCTAAACTTTCAAGTCTTCCAATTTGAATCACACTGGGGGTATATTTGAAAAGTTTAGATTCATGAATTGGATATTTGTAAAGATTTGTGAATTATTTCGGGAATAAGGAAATGAATCAAATAATAAACGGTTCAACAAGGATATTTATCAATTAGATAATAATTTTAAAAAGAAAGTCTTGACAGGAATTTAGAATTAATCGTAAAAGGAAAATAGAGAGAAGCTAAAACATTCGTAAAAATGATTTTCCGTATGGATGTCTATATATCAGGGGTAGTCGTTGTTAAAAATGTTTTAATAGATGAGGGGCGGTAGACATTAAAGGAAAGAATCCATTTTTATTAAACATTTTTTCTAGTTTACATAATATATATTATAGGAAGTTGTATTTTTAATGTTTATTTTGTCTCATATCTTAAGAATACTTAACTTAGTGAGACGGGATACGGATTTTTTATATTTAATTTCATTGCCATTATTTATCTATAATTTTTTTAAGTCATTGTTAACTTATACTTTAAAACTTAATAACAATTGTTCCAATTAAAATGATTGATCTTCAATTAAAAATTCGGTCTAAATTCGCAATAAGATTTCTTGGATTTAAGCTAATTTCACATTAGTTACGGTCATTAAAATTTCCTTGATTAATATTATATTGAATTTTAATTTATCTGCTAATTGTTAACATATTTCGTTTTCAATCATTTTATGCTATAGATCGGATTATTCAATTAGTATTTATCATCCTTAGTCATTTCACTCTAAGGATTTCCAGTTGCTTGGTTGTGGTAATCAAATCTATTTTATTATTTCCCTTCATGTATAAAACGGAAACGCCCTCAGTTTTTCCATCCATTCGCTTTAAGGGCCATTGCATATCCATAAGGAATGCCGTCTTCTTCAGAAGCCCTTGACCATTCATATCTATTCCCTTGTTCATTTATGAAGAAAAAGATTAGTTGTGCACTTACCCTAGCTGCTTTTTTAATAGGAGGGGCAATCATTTATTACTCAATTTCTATTTCTTTATACACTACTACAGAAGATTTAAATGAATTCCCTGTACCTAAAAATGCTGAATTGGTTCAGTTACTTCCCCTTTCCTTTACTTTCCTTAAGACCTATTCAAAGAATAGTTATCTAATAACCTGTAGTAATCTAAATATCCCTGTTTTATTTACATTATTTATCATTTTTATTATTCTTATATATAAATTAAAGGGCCAAATGAGAAAAATCACGGGTTAACACTCATGAAAAGTTATATAAATATAATTTACCTCAATGATAATTCAAAAGGTTTTTTATCATGCAAGTTCCGCTTTCTACCTGAAATTGATGATAGCTCCTCCATTTAGCCACATAATTACAATATAAGCTTTCATAATTAACCTCATAGCAGCCTTTAGCATGAATAACCTTTAAAAATTGTTTTAAACTTAATGATGCTCAAACCGCCATCGAGTTTTGATGTAAAATAACAAGCATTGACCGCTTTCATATGTGGAAACAAGCAGTGAATCAATAGGAAGCTGCCAAGGATTATAAGGCAAACCTTCAAATTAAATTTGTATAGAGCCACACCTACTTTCAGCAATCAGTTTTTTATATCATGAGTGAAATAAAATCGTAAAAGTCGATTTTTACATTTTATATAAAAAGATTTAAAAGTTTCAGGAATCAAAAATGCCAGATAAAATAGAATGGTTTTAAGATCTCAAGCTTTGTTTGATAAAGCAGAATAATAATGTTATGTAAACACTCACGAAATGTTAATTACCTTTTTCTTTGTTTTTTTACATGTGAAAGTCTTTATTAAGAAGTCACTGAAAGTTAATTAGCAAGTAATTGATGGGCTATGTAGCTTTTTTCTATTGAATTGGCCTTTCGCGTTAGAGTTATAAATCAGTCTTCTGTTATAAATAACGGTCATGCATTATGGAACTTTATTTCTAATAGATAAAAAAGGAACACGAAATCACTATTGATCGCATGTTCCAGTTAGGTTATTTATGTTCGAATGGATTCGATACGGCTTTGGATGAATTCGAACGAGTTTTTTGCTTCTCGGACGATTTGTTTGATCAGTTCATTGACGGTCAATATTTCTTTTATGAGTCCTACGGATTGACCGCATGACCAGATGCCTCCGTCTAAATTTCCTTCAAAGTATACTTTCTTGCTTCTTTGTCCCGTAATTAGCGGAATCAATTCCTCTATAGTGGCACCTTCATTTTCAAGTTTGTCCACTTCTTTACTGACGGCATTTAATGCTACACGCGAAGGACTGCCTATATTCCGTTGGATGACGACCGTATCCGTTTCATTGGCCGATACCATCCACTGCTTCACGTTTTCATGAATCGGTGCTTCTTGCGTTGCCATAAAGCGAGTCCCCATGACGATACCTTCAGCACCGAGTGATAAGGCGCTGATAAGGCCCCTCCCATCCGAAAATCCCCCTCCAGCTATTACTGGTATATTTACAGAGTCAACGGCTCTAGGGAGCATGACAAGCGTTCCTACATCCCCCATGCCTGGATGTCCGCCTGTTTCATTCCCGACAATAATAATCGCATCGACTCCTAATTTCTCTGCAGACACAGCGTTTTTGACGTTCGCTACCTTATGTAAAACGGTAAAGCCGTGTTCTTTAAGTCTGGGCATTAAACTTTCTGGGCTTCGGCCACTCGTTTCAACAATTTTCACATCTTCCTCAATTAAAATATCGATGAACTCATCATTCGGGGTTGCCGTTTGACTTGGAAACAGGTTCAGGTTGACAGCAAAGGGTTTCTTGGTCAAAGTTTTCACTTTCCGTATTTCATCACGGAGACCCTCTGGTGTCACCTGTGTTTTCGAAGTGATGATACCAAGTCCCCCGGCTTCTGAAACAGCGGCTGCGAGCGGGGCCCGGCCAACTTGAAACATCCCGCCGCAAATAATCGGATATTCAATCCCCAATAATTCAGTCATTCTCGTTTTCATTTGCCATACCCCTTTCATTTTTCAAGGATTTCTATAAGTCTGCTTTTCTTACATAATGTACACACGCATGTCTATATACCATACTTATGGAGCCGCTTGTAAAATGTACTTCTTGGAATATCCATCAGCTTTGCTGCAGCAGTGACATTTCCTCTTGATTTTTGTAATGCCTCTATCATTAGATCCCGTTGAATTTTTTCACGGATCGTCAGTTCATTTCCCTTGATGCCATTTTTACCCGGTTCTTCCCATGCAGGGAAATCATCATGCCGTGTAACGGGCTGGGAATGCATGGTATTCAACACTTTAACATAATCAAGAGGTCCTTCTGCTAGTAAGATGGTCAATCGCTGAAGTACATTCTGCAGTTCTCTAATATTGCCTGGCCAATTGTACTCCTTTAAACGGTTCAATAATTCTTTAGTTAATGGAATATTCCAACTATTCTTCGAACACAGGTAGTTGACTAGATAAGGAATATCTTCAATCCTTTCCCTTAAGGGAGGTACATGAATGGGGTAAACGTTCAGCCGATAGTATAAATCCTTACGAAAGGACCCTTCATTGACAAGCTCTTCAAGATTACGGTGTGTTGCAGTGATAATGCGAATATCCAATGATATGCTTTTTGTGCCGCCGATCGGAACGATTTTTCTTTCTTGAAGAACACGCAGTAAGGCAACCTGCATCGCTGAAGGGATTTCACCGAGTTCATCGAGAAAAATGGTCCCTCCATTTGCCTGCTCGAACTTCCCTTTGTGCCCTTGCCGTTTAGCCCCTGTAAAAGCGCCATCAACATACCCGAATAGTTCACTTTCCATTAAATCCTTAGGTATGGCTCCGCAATTTATCGTGACGAACGGTCCTTTTTTGCGGATGCCATTATCATGAATAGCCTTGGCAATAAGCTCTTTCCCGACACCCGTTTCACCGGATATATACACATTCGCTTCTGTCGGTGCAACAAGCTTCACTTTACGTAATGTGTTATGAAAGGATTCACTAATCCCTCTTTCCCCTTCGAAGACAAATCTTTCTGAAGGCATTGAAGCAGGAAAAAGCCTATTGGTTTCACGACCATGATTCTCTGATAAGAATAAACACTTACCGGAAACCCTATTATCCTCTTTGGATAGAAGCGGATTTTCCTTTACGATTCGATATCCATGATTTAACAGATCGGCCAACGCCATACCGATGGATTGAGGAATTTTTTTGCGAACCTGTTTACTGGCGGAGATTATCATTTGTTTATGATTACATACGATAAAAGGCAAATCTGGATAGGTTTCTGCAAGTTCTATCGAGTGCTGGGTCAGTGCCAGCTCCTTTTTATAGGAACGCATTCCCATTTCCTGTTCGATTGTATACGCCAAATTGGCTACCATCCCCAGCATGGAGGGATGAAAATATTCTACTGGACATGATATATCCAAAACTCCCAATATCTTACCGTCCTCATTTAATATGGGCATTGCAGAGCAACTCCATTTGTGCGAGGCAATCGAATAGTGTTCGGTACCTTGGATCATTACGGCTTCACCCGTTTTCAAAGCTGTTCCAATTGCGTTCGTTCCGACCTCACCCTCCGTCCAGCATACACCCTCCACAAAATTTATTTTTCCTGCCTCATCGAGGATTTTCTCGTTTCCGGAAAGTGAAAGGACATATCCATCCGGATCGACCAATAAAGCCATCATTCCAGATTCTTTTATCGATTGATTCATCCTGAATAATTGGGGTGATGCCACTTCTAATAGGAAGGAGTTTTTTTCTCTTTGAATGTCCAATAATTCATCCGTCAAAATGTGTTTGCCTTTATTAAGGTATGGGTTGACTTGATCTTTTTTGCAGCGATACCAGGATTCCATTATTCGCTTGTTCAGACGATTTGAATCGAGAACCCCTTCACTGACAAAGCGTTCCCATGTACGTAGATAACAACTGGTGGATAGCATATAATCCTCCTCTAATCATTTGGTTTGAACCTTCATTTGACCAGTCAATCTAGAGGAAAAATACCATGGAGTAATAAAATAGGATGTTAATCGAGGTCTTTTTAATTATAGTAGATTATGTATTCGCTTACAATATTTAGATTGAGTTTGCAAAAAAAGCATCATGTGATCATTCACATGATGCTTCTCCATTTAAACAATAAAGTTTATGAGAAAATAACTCCTCCATCAATCATGATGGATTGACCTGTCATATAATCCGAATCCGGTGAAGCAAGGTAAGAGACGAATTTCGCCACATCTTCTGGGGTTTCGGAGCGCCCCAAGGTTATGGAATCTGTGAACTTTTTAAATGTTTCCCCTTTAGCAAGATTCATATATGGACCCATTTTTTCATCGATTAAATCCCACATTTGCGTGCCGACGATTCCTGGACAGTATGCATTCACCGTAATGCCGAACTGGGCCAATTCCTGTGCTGCCGCTTGTGTAATGCCCCTAACGGCAAATTTTGTGGCCGAGTATGTACCAAGTAAGCTAAAACCTTTATAACTGGCTATGCTGGCAGCACTTATGATTTTCCCGCCTTCTTGCTTTTTCATTTGTTCTGCCGCGGCTTGCAGGCAAAAGAGGACACCATTTACATTTATATTGAAAATCTGTTCAAGATCTTCTTGAGTTACTTCCAATAGAGGCTTTATTTGAGCAATTCCTGCATTTGAAACCATAACATCCAGTTGTCCAAAACGTTCCACAACTTGATTCACCATTTCGAATACTTCCCGTCTATTGCTTACATCCGCTTTAACGGCAAAGCTTTCACGTCCAAGTTCCCTTATCTCATTCACGACCGATTCAGCCGTATCCAGATTGACGTCGTTAATGACCACATTCAATCCATCTTGAGCTAATCTTAATGCAATGGCACGTCCGATACCACGACCTGCACCAGTGACGACTGCCGTCCGTTGACTGCTAACCATACAAAATCCGCCTTCAGTAAAAAAACTTATTTATTTTAGGAATGCACAGCTTGACCTACTACATTTAAAAGAGCTTCATGTATGGATTCCGACAAGGTTGGATGCGCCGCCACTAAATCTTCCATCATATCTGCCGTTATTTCTGCATGCAGCATGATCGTTCCTTGTCCAATCAATTCTGTTGCATGCTGACCGACAATGGAAAAACCTAGAATTTCATTATATTGTGGGTTCACTAGGACTTTGACCTTCCCTACCGGTTTATTGGAAAGGGCAGCTTTCCCATTTGCCGAAAAAGCGAATTCACCAACTTTAATTTCACCATATTTTTGACGCGCTTCTTTTTCGGTCAAGCCTACACTGGCAATCTCCGGGGAGGTATAAATGCAGCGAGGGATTGCCCGGTAATTCACTTGTGCAAATTGACCGCAGGCATTCAGAGCCGCCACCCGTCCTTCATGAAAAGCTACATGGGCAAGTTGGATGCCTCCTATCACATCACCGCAGGCATAAATCGTTGGATTGCTTGTTTGCATTCGATCATCCACCGAGATGCCAAGTCGCGAAAAATCAATATCGTTTTCCTCTAAGCCTATTCCGTTCACTCTTGGTCTTCTCCCTATAGATACGAGTACGTAATCAGCTTGCATTTCTTCCAATTTGCCATCGCCATTCTCTAAATATACCGTTTTACTGGTTGCATTGATGTTTTTGACAGATGTGGAGGTATGGACCGTAACGCCTTGGTTTTTCAATTCTTCATGCAGAATGCTCGTGATATCCTCATCTTCCCCTGGAAGCAGCTTTTCCCCCATTTCGATAACGGTAACCTTAGTGCCCAGCCTGCTATAAATGCTGGCAAATTCACATCCGATGACGCCGCCTCCGACAATTAGCAGGGAATCGGGAATGGCAGGAAGTGACATGGCATGACCACTGTGGATGATCCATTCACCATCAAACGGCGCAAAAGGTAGTGGAATCGGTTCAGATCCCGTTGAAATGATGATCTTACTTGCATCAATCACTTCATTTTCATTTCCGTTCTCGATCCTCAGTCGATTGCTTGAAAGGATAGAAGCCCTGCCCTGTATGACTTTTATTTTATTCTTACCCATTAAATATCGAATGCCGTTCACTAGTTTAGAGATGACCTCTCTTTTTCGTTCCTGTACGGTATCCCAATCGACTTCAATCGAATTGGGAGAAAGGCGAATTCCCATTTGCCCGGCATTTTTCACGAAGTCATATGTATCGGCACTTTTCAATAATGACTTCGTTGGCATGCAGCCTTCGTTTAAACAGGTTCCGCCCAATGGCCCATCGACTACCAATATGACCTCCTTATCCTGCTGGGAAGCAGTGATTGCCGCTACATACCCTGCAGGACCTCCGCCTATAATAACTATACGATTCAAGGCTTTCCCTCCTATTCTATAAAATCACGGTGATCGGCTCTTCTAAATACCTTTTTAGTGTTTGTAAAAAGGCAGCAGCGGGTGCCCCGTCCAGTACACGGTGATCAAAAGTTAAACTGAGTGGCAAGATCGTTCTCCTCTCCAATTCTTCGCCAATATAAAGCGGGGTATCGTAAGCAGAGCCAACTCCAAGTATCCCCGTTTCCGGTGTATTGAGAATGGGTGTGAAATGCTCAACGCCATATGCCCCGAGGTTACTGATTGTAAAAGTGGAACCTTGCATGTCTTCAATTGGCAATTGACCGTCACGTGCACACCGGGCCAACTCCTTCCCCTTATTCGATAACTGTCTTAGGGTACAATTTTCGGCATTTCTTATGACGGGAACAACTAGTCCATTTTCCAATGCCACCGCTAATCCAAGATGGATATGCTCATACAAAATGATATTATCTTCAATATAAGCACTATTCATTTTAGGGTGTTCTTTAAGTGAAAGCACGACAGCCTTTGCAACAAAGTCCGTTAAAGTCAATTTAGTTGATTCGTGTTTTTGCAGAGTTTCTGTAGCCTGTTTTTGCAAAATGACTAGATTAGTGACATCAACTTTCATCGTTAGCGTTAATTGGGCACTGCTTTGCAAGCTCTCTTTCATACGTTTGGCAATGATGTTCCTCATTCCCTTAACAGGAATCTGCTGCTGACTCTCTATAGCAGGTTTTGGCGGAACTATTCTTTCTTCTGTATTTACCGGGATGGAATCCCTTTTCTCCATTACTTTCTGGACATCTTCTTTAGTGATTCTTCCTCCTGGCCCGGTGCCTTGAATTCTCTCAATGTCAAGATTCGCTGCCTGTGCAATTTTTCGTGCAACCGGAGTGATCGTCAATCGATCTCCCATTGGCAAAGTGGGGGACTCTTTTGTTTTCGGCATTTCTTGTTCATCAATTTTCAACTGGGTCTCTACAGCAACAGGTTCATCGATCTTTATTTTTTCATTCGGATCTCCGATATGACAGATAATGGTTCCTGGAGGTACTCCTTGTCCTTCTTGAACAGCTATATTCAGAATCGTACCTTCCGCTGGAGATTCAATATCCATTTCTATTTTCTCTGAATTGATGCTGGCTATTGCTTCACCTTTTTGGACTGGATCCCCAACAGCCTTACTCCATAACGAAACAGTGCCTTCTTTCATTGCCATGCCCAATTTCGGCATTACCACTTCGACAGCCATATCTAATTTCTCCCTTCATAATGGTTTGTGTTATCCATCATTGGTTTTGTTGCTCCAACCTTTGCAGTTCTATGCGAAAAAGCTGGAGCATGCATCTGGATTTATTTACACTCCTAGAATGGAAGGTTCCCCTAATAATTCTGAAACGGCTTGTATCACTTTTTCTGATGTAGGAAGGTAAATATCTTCAAGCGGTGGAGAAAAAGGGACAGGTGTATGTGGTGCCGTAATCCTCTTGATTGGCGCATCGAGCGTATCAAACCCCTTATCCGCCACCAGTGCGGCAATATCCGTTGCGACACTGCATCTTGGGTTCGCTTCATCGATCACGATCAAACGATTTGTTTTTGCCACAGAGGAGAGAATCGATTCTTCATCCAGTGGTGACAAGCTCCGCGGGTCGACAATCTCAACTTCAATTCCTTTAGCTGTGAGTTTTTCAGCAGCCTCCATCGCGGTGTGAACTTGTTTACCGATGGCAACGATCGTCAAATCCGAGCCTTTCCTTTTCATTTCGGCTTTGCCGATTGGGATTGTATAGTAGCCTTCCGGAACCTCTCCAACCATGTTGTATAGTGTTTTATCTTCAAAAAAGATGACAGGGTCATTATCTTCAATGGCTGAAAGTAAAAGCCCTTTTGCGTCATAGGGGGATGAGGGAACGACGACCTTCAATCCTGGAATGCTGGTGAACAAGGCATAAAGGCTTTGTGAATGTTGAGCTGCAGCCCTGAACCCTGCACCATGCATCGTACGGATCGTCACGGGAACCTGTGCTTTACCGCCAAACATATAGCGGAATTTCGCACCTTGATTCAATACTTCATCCAAACAGCTGCCAATGAAATCGTTGAACATTAACTCGGCTATCGGTCGCAAGCCTGTCGAAGCGGCTGCCATTGCCGCTCCCATATATCCTGCTTCAGCAATGGGTGTGTCAAGAATTCTATCACGGCCAAATTCTTGAACCAATCCCTTCGTGACACCTAAGACGCCACCCCATGCTTCGTCATCCTGCAAATGATCGACCTCTGCACCGCCGGCTACATCTTCTCCCATAAGGATGACATTCTCGTCTTTTCTCATTGCCATGGCCATTGCTTCATTTATTGCCTGCGACATACTGATTTTTCTACTCATCTCAATTCCTCCTTTTATGGTTTAATAAGATACATAAACATCGTTTAATAAATCGGACGCTTCTGGATATGGGCTCTCTTCACTGAACTTAACTGCTTGTTTAATAGATTCCTCAACGGCATTCTCAATAGAAATCAGTTCTTTTTCCGCCAGCAGACTCTGATTCAGTAAGTAATTCCTAAATAGGGCAATCGCATCTTTCTCTTGTTTATGTTCCTTTTTTTCTTGTTCCTTTTTATATTTCTGTGCATCTCCCTCGAAGTGGCCATAATTACGATAAGTAACGCATTCGATCAATGATGGGCCTTCTCCCCTGCGAGCCCTCTGAACGGCTTCTTCAGCAGCCTTATACACGGCCAATACATCCTTCCCATCCACCCGGACACCCGGGATATTGTAGCTTATCGCCCGATCGGCTATCGTTTTACAGCTAGAAGCATAGTTGAAAGGCGTGGCTTCTCCATACCCATTATTTTCAGCGATGAATATTACGGGCAGCTTCCAGATTGCCGCCAGATTTATCCCTTCATGGAATGTCCCATGATTATTGGCACCATCACCAAAAAAACATACACTAACATGATCGGTCTTTTTATACTTGGCAGTTAATGCTGCACCGCATGCGAGCGGAAAGCCTCCGCCGACTATCCCGTTTGCACCTAACATCCCCTTGTCCAAATCGGCAATATGCATCGAACCGCCTTTTCCTTTGCAAAGCCCAGTCACTTTCCCATAGATTTCAGCCATCATCCCATTTAGGTCGCATTCTTTTGCAATACAGTGACCATGCCCCCTGTGAGTGCTTGTAATGCTGTCCTTTTCGGATAGGTGGGCACATACACCAACAGCAACCGCTTCTTCCCCTGCATATAAATGGACAAACCCAGGTAAAATCCCTTTTGCAAAAGATTCATGAACTTGGTCTTCGAATTTTCTGATCTCCAGCATTTTCTTGTACATCCAATAAGCCTTGTCCTGTGATAACTTCATTTCATTCGATTGAACCGTTTCCATTTTTCAGCCCCCAATCAGTAATAGCGAGTCAATCTTATATAGTGCAATTGCCGTGCCAAAATGGGAGGCGGTAAAATTAGGACTTTAACTATTTTCAGCAGAAACAAAACGAGACAAAATGAGATTGGTGTCTCGTTTTGTCTCGTTTTGTTTAAAATATACGATCCGAATTCACTTATAACTGAAGTTCAAAGATGGTTTGAATCTGGAAAGCAGCCTGCTTAAGCTTAAGGAATAAGCTCTTTATACACCTTTTATTTAGGTTTCAGTATTTACTAACATGAATTTTGTTAAATAGTTAGAGAGGAAGGACCTAGCTAGTAAACTATCAAGCTTAACGTAAATTTTTTAGCGCACCGCTCCATGCAATTGTTTGATCTAGCATTGCATGGACATTACCAAGGTGTAAATCAGCTGGTTTAAACGTTTTGAAGTTTTCAAAGTCTGTAAATAGCGATAATGTTGGATTTACACGAACGTCCGCAACTAGTAATTCCCCTAATATGCCACGCAAATGTTCGGCTGCACGGGCTCCGCCAGTTGAACCATAGCTTACGATGCCCGCAGCTTTGTTGTTCCATTCATCACGTGCGGAATCAAGTGCGTTTTTTAATGCCCCTGTAATGCTATGATTATATTCTTGTACGATAAACACAAAACCATCCAAGCTTGAGAGTTTTTCTGACCAAGCTAATAATCCTGGTTCTTTACCAGTGCCTTCTCCAAAAAACGGCAATTTGAAATCCGCGATATCGACGATTTCATAAGTTGCATCTTCTCGTTTATCAGCTATTTCTTTAACCCAATTTCCCACTTGTGGACTTACGCGTCCTATTCGTGTGCTTCCTAAGATAATTCCAATCTTTAATTTTTCCAATGTTTTCTCCTCCTCGTAAAAACTGACTGGCCAATTAATTGTTTTAAGAATATAACCTTTATGAGTTGATGGATTTACATATTTTCAATCTCTTCCACTAACGTGTAATACCCACCTTCTGTATCTTCAATGAGATGGTTTATTTTGTTAAGATGTACTCTGAATTCACTTTTTTCTAACCAATTTTTATGAAAATCAATACTCTCAAAGGTCGTTACCATAATTGCCTTATCATTATCTACAGAACGATGCCAACGGCTGCTGATCCAACCGGGAACACCTTGTGATCCCTTCTTGAAATTGAGCAGTTCTTCAGCTTGGATAGCAACCAATTCATCTAGTTTGCCTGGTTTAGCTGTAAATACATTAATCCATACTATTGTATTACTTGATTTCATATTCATAATCTCCTGTCATTCAATCTATTTTTAGTTCATTAAAAATTGGAATTTCCTTTACAATCAACATGGTATGTCAGTACTGACTGTCGTTATACTTATTCAAAAACTAGGGAGTCAAAGCCCTAGTAAATGTTTGCACACTCTCCATGATAAATGCCTCCAGAGACACGGTTGGATAGTTCTCATCGGCATCCAGATTGTTCATAAAGGCACCAAAATTCATCATCATGAACGACAATGCCTGAAGCTCTGGGTCTGTGGGAATAAGCTTTCCTTTTTCATGCATCGTGTTAAAATAGTTTGTCAAGATTCCCAGTAACTGTCGGGGGTGCTTTTGTGTTTTTTCTCTAAAACCAGGTAAATTGCCTTCCTCCTTGATACTTATCATAATCATTTTCCGGTTACGATTCATGATTTCATGATATGTTCGACTGATCAGTTGTAAATCTGAATGCAAATCCCACACGATTTGTTCTTCATTAAAAAGTTTGGTCATCTCTTCAGAATAATGATATCGGTCAAATGCCGTTTCTAAAAGATTTTGCTTGCTTCCAAACCGACGGAATAGTGTTTTTTCACTAAAACCTGCGGAACCAGCAATTTCCTGAGTAGAAACACCATTATACCCTTTCTCTGAAATTAGATCGATTGCCGCCAACAACAGCTTATCATCGGTACTAAGCTTATTACTGCTACTCATGCTCTCACTTCCTCCGAATAGACTGTCAGTACTTACTGACTTTCCATTTTATTCTATTCATCTGTTTTTAAATTGTCAAGAAAATATTTCCAACAGTATATATTTTTTTAAGATGCAGGCCAACCCGGAAGAGTGAACCTTATTGGGGAATTAACACCAGCCCATTCAGGAAAATTTATAAAAGGCGGAGCTTTTTGCTCCGCCTGAATTCTAGAATATTTTTTTCTCATTCAACTCGAGTGCCAATTCTTTAAAAAACTGTAGCGATTCTGGATTTCCCATGGAGTCTGCATTCACTACTTTATCAAACTCGAAACCTAATAATACTTTACGTATCGGGACTTCCATTTTCTTTCCGTTCAACGTTTTAGGAATTTGTTCAACGACATGGATTTGGTCAGGGATAAAGCGAGGGGATACATGCCCTCTGATTTGTTCCTTGATTTTTGCCGTCAATGCTGCATCCAGACTTTCCCCGGGCTTAAGGACTACGAACAACAGCAGTGAGGAACCGCGGCCAAGCACTTCCCTATCAATGACTAGGCTTTCCATTACCTCGTCTATCGCTTCGACGACCCGGTAGATATCGCTAGTTCCCATCCGTACACCAGAACGATTGATGGTCGAGTCTGAACGTCCATAAATGATACAGCTGCCCTTGTCGTCGATCTTTATCCAATCACCATGTTTCCATATGCCAGGATACGTATCGAAATAACTCTCGTAGTATCTTTTCCCATCTTGATCATTCCAGAAATAAAGCGGCATGGACGGCATCGGTTTGGTAATGACCAATTCACCGACTTCATTAATCAATGTTTGACCATGCTCATCAAAGGCTTCCGCACAAACACCCAATGCCCTTCCTTGTATCTCTCCGATCCTCACGGGCAATGTTGGAACACCGCCTACAAATCCGGCACATACATCGGTCCCGCCACTGGATGAACTGAGCCAGATATCCTTCTTGACATTTTCATACACCCATTTATAACCGTCTCCAGATAATGGAGCTCCAGTTGAAAAAAGAGCCCTCAATTTCGATAAATCATATTTTCCCAGGGGCTTGTTTCCTAACTTCATGGAATTCGTAAGGAATGGTGCACTTGTTCCAAAGAAAGTCATGCCTGTATCTTGCGCCAATTCCCAAAGAACATCCATATTCGGAAAAGAAGGACTACCGTCATAAAGGACGATGGTCCCTTCATTAAGCAAACCACCCATAAGGAGATTCCACATCATCCAGCCTGTCGTCGTAAACCAGAATACGGTATCCTCGGAAGTCATGCCTTGATGGATTCTTGTTGATTTGAAATGCTCCAATAATATACCGCCATGCCCTTGAACAATCGGTTTTGGCATCCCGGTTGTACCTGATGAATAGAGAATCCAAAGCGGATGATCGAAAGGAACACTTTCAAAAGATAATTCTGCCTTTTCTTTTAATAGGTCATCCCAAGGAACTGTATCTGCCAGATTCACTTCCAAAATCTTTTTTTCTATGTAAGGAACCAGCACGGTATGCTTGACAGTGACCAATTCCTGTTTAAGCTGGGAGACGACCGATGTTTTATCATATACATTTCCATTGTACTGATATCCATCAACCGCCAGTAATACAACTGGTTCAATCTGTTTGAAACGATCTATGACGCTTCTTGCCCCAAAGTCAGGTGAACAACTGGACCAGATGGCACCTATGCTCACTGTTGCCAAGAAAGCTATCACCGCTTCGGGTATGTTTGGCATATAGGCAACAACACGGTCACCTGATTTCACACCAAGTTTCCTTAATGAATGGGCGACAGATGCCACTTTTTCTTTCAGCTCTTTCCAGCTAACCTCTTGCTGCCTGATATGTTCGGAACGAAAAAAAATCGCCGTTTTCTCTTCTTGATCATTCAATAATGCATTTTCAGCATAATTAAGCCTTGCCCCCTCGAACCATTTGGCACCTGGCATGGATTGCTCCGCTAAAACCCTGTCATATGTCCTGCCGGCTTTTACATCACAATAATCCCAAATTGAGGCCCAAAATTGCTCCAGTTCATCTACCGACCATTTCCATAATTCATGATAGTCATGAAATGTTAAACCTTTCTTTTCTTTTAACCATTTCACATATTGAGTCAATACCGTTTGCTCGATTTGTTCCTTTGTCGGTTCCCAAATGATTTGTCCATCTGTAAGCGATTTCATGCAATCATCTCCCTTAGGTATCAAATGCGTCATTGAATCATTTCATAATATTGGTAGTTTACTTAAATTGTAATCTATGAGTTTCAAAACTGTCAATTTACACTAAACTCAATTAGGCTCGTATTTATGTATGGGCAGGTTAATGGAGAAACATGTCCCTTTCCCTTGTACACTTGACACATGTACCGTACCATCCATGCTTTTGATAACGCTATATGAAACCATCATGCCCAATCCCGTCCCTTTATTTTTTGTGGTGAAGTAAGGCTCACCTAAACGGTATATCTGTTCCTGTGTCATTCCAATTCCCTGATCTTGGATTTTAATTTGGATGGTAGAGGCAGCACGAATTAAATCTATGTATATTTCGCCAGCATGGTCCATCGATTCTATGCCATTCTTTAGGATATTGAACAAGCACTGCTGGAATTTCTTCCTTTCCCCCATGATAGAATAAGCTCCATCTTCGATTAGTGATAACTTCAATTCTGTTCCATTATTGTTAGCCAGGGGTTTTATGCTGTTCACGACATGCTGAATTTCCTCCGATACCCTTAATCGCTCCGTGTTTTCAGGGCTTATGGAAGCAAATGTCAAATAGTCATTAATGACATCCGTGGCCCGATCCAATTCCTTCAGTGCAATATTTGCATATCTGACCTTTGTATGGGAAGATACGTCTTCGCTTAACATTTGTATATATCCCCTGGTAACTGTAAGGGGATTTCTGACTTCATGAGATATGCTTGCAGCCAGATGACTAACGATTTGCAATTTTTCCGCTTTCACTAATTTTTCCAGAACCTGAAAATTAGTGAGGATGACCTCCCATAGTAAGATTACAACAACAATTCCAATGACTTGGATCGTGAAGTATTGTTTCCATAGACTTATGCCGATAGTAAGTTCAAATACTACTGTTGAAATAAACTGCGTGAGAATATGTACAATGAAGATTAATGATATACCGATGAGAATTTTTTTACTGACAGAGAGTTTCAAATAGTATTTAGATATAAAAAACAAGGAAACACCCACTAGTGGAAAAGTGATGCATGATATATAAAATCCATTATCACCCCCTGATAAATAGCGGATAACAAGAGTGATGACTATCAATATGATTCCTAACCGATAGCCTCCATATAAACCGCCTAACAGAAAAGGGATCCATCTAAGGTCCCAAACAAAATCCTCTTCTATAACAACGGGAAATAGCATGCATAAAACAAGTGAAAGAATAGGGAAAATCGATAGGAAGGATCCTTTTAATGCATCTAAACGGTATACGTACTTCACTAGATAGCTCATTTGCAATAAAAAGATCGGAAAAAGGATAAGTAAAAAGTTAATCAGTAAATCTTTGGTCATAAGATTCATTTTTACACCGAACTTTCGATATTTTTCGAAGATTTAGACAGGCATATCAATCATATCAAGATAGATAATGATAAGCTAGTGAAATTATTATGAGGAAAATAAAAGTTACCTCTTCCGCCATCCAGGTAAGAATTTGAGGTAATGTTATATAAAAAATACCCGTTCTTAAAGAACGGGTATTTTTTTCAAATTGGTAAAACTGTTGAATTTTCTAAGAGAACAATTTTCAATTAGGATTAATGGGGAAATGTAAACTCTATTGATTAAATTATCGACTGATGGGTAAAAATGATCAGTCCACTGAATATCACAATTTTTTTCTTCCAGAAAAGCGTCATTTACAGAAACCCTTTTTAGATATAGAAGTAAAGTGTTAAAGTTCATTCACTCTTCTAGTTCTTGAATGTTTTCCCATCATGATAATAAAGTTCAGAACCTAGATGAACATTGTCATTTTCTTTCAATTTATGAATAAGCTCTTTACTTTTTGTTTTATCCAATTCTTTATACCAGGTTCCTTGTGGATATAGAATAGCGATCGGACCATGCTTGCATTGGCCGTTGCATAATGTTTTTGTTGTGTGAATCTCCTTTTGTAGTTCTAAGTTTTTCAATTCCCCCCTAATCGTCTCTGTTACTTCTTCTGCTCCATTTTTCGTGCATGTTTTCCCGTTGCAAATTAATAGATGTTTGCTAACCCCAACTAAGTTCATATAAATTCCCCATTTCCTTATTATTTGACCTCTGTAGCAAATGGATAGCTATTGACTTTATCATAAAACTTAAATTCTCCTCAAATTTTTATCAACGTCAAACTCTATCGGACTAACCTGATGACAAGGTTTCCGGGTTTACTATCAACAAACGCACTATAAGAGTATTCAGGCAGGTCGAAATTCAGAGAATAAACGCCATTTCCTTTTTCCACAGGATGTATGGAAACAATAGTAAACCATACCCCGGTAAAGTATATGTTACTCTAAAAGAAATCGTGCTACAATTCGCACGTTCTTTTTTTAATGTATGGTACATGTCTGGATCAAATTCCTCTTCAACGGTTCTTTTCTCTACACTACCTTCAATCGCTTTATTGCACTTGCCATAAAACACAAAAAAGCCAAGCGCCGATTCAGGGACTTTCTAATCCTATTTTCTCCTGAATTCCAGAAAAAATAAAGGTTCTATAAGTGACAGAGAATTGGAATATGGTTTAGCGGCACAAAATAAGAAAAATGAAGAAAAACTCTGTTGAGACTCATCTCCACAGAGTTTACTTCAAATCATCAGTTAGCTTTCAACAAGGGTGGCAGGGCACCTTCCCTTTGATTACTTGTGAATAGTACTTTTCGTGCCTCTTTTTATTTTGCAATTGAATCCATGTAAATGTTTTGTTCTAGTTTTCCCCACACTCTAGAAGTCTTACATGTGTACGGAAAAAAGACTACACCTAATCATGCACTTAAAACGAAAACACAAAATAATGTTAGAAAAAGAACAGGAAAAAACACTGAAACGATCATTTCAGTGCCATCAAAAAAATATTTGAATAAGTATTAATAAAGAGCTGATTTTGCGAGCACAGTGATTGTCGCATCATCCATCGGAGGATTATGAAGTCCTGCGCGTACATCCCTATAGTAGCGTTGCAGGGGATTGTTTCGTTGTAAACTTTTGGCTCCGACGACTCTCATCGCTTTATCGACGATGGAAATCGATTTGTTGACGACCGATAACTTAACTGCCCCCAATTGCTTCGATAATTCATCATGATTTTCAGGCTGCCGCACCCATTTTTCTGCGACAGAGTAGAGGAAATGGTGTGCTTCACCCAATTCCAGTTCCATCCCCCCAATTGTGCGTTGCACATTCGGAAGGTCCCTGATTGGTCCTGGTAAGCTATTCGGAGAATAGGTTTTCGCAAATTCGACTGCGTAATTTCTGGCAGCCACTGCGATTCCCAAGTAGCAAGCCGGTATATGTAATAGCCACGCTTCAGGTTTTCTTTTTTCACCAGGATTGCTTTTCATGACATAATACTTTTCAGGCAGGCTGACATCATTTAACACCAGATCATGACTTCCCGTCCCCTGCATGGAAATCATATCCCAAGTTTCTTCTATACTTACACCCTTTACATCACGATGAACTAAAAATGTGCCAAGTCGCTCATCCTCGGGAACCCATGCCGTTACGAGAAAAATATCAAGGACAGGAGAGAGTGTAGTAAAAGTCTTTCTGCCATTCAAATTCCATTGATTACCCTTTTTGATCGCGATGGTTTCCGGTCGGCCTCCGCGCGTCGGACTCCCCGTTCCAGCCTCAGATGCTGCCGTATTGATTAGTGCACCTTTCGACACTTCATCATACAATTCTTTCATGACTCCTTTTTCCCAAGGTCTCTTCTCCGATAAGGAAAGTACCGTTCCGACATGCCAGCCTATTCCTAAGGCTGTTGGGCCGCAATATTGAGCTATTTTTTCTTGGCATAGGAGAAAATCATATAAGGAACCGCCATATCCCCCATGCTCTTTAGCTAATGTTAATTGGGGGTATCCGAATTCCTTTAACTCCTGAATGTTTTCATAAGGAAACCCCTTTGAATCATCAAGTGCCTCAGATCGGCCGGAAAACAACTGAATCGCGTCCTCTAATTTTTGTATATAGTCTTTTTGCTTCTGTGATTGAAAAAACGACATGAAGATCATCCCTCCTCTAGTAAACAAAAATCTTGAACCATCCAGCAGCAGAAACGGAACTGCTAACTCCACTTTATCATATCACCTTAGTGTAGTTTATGGTTCGAGTCTCAGATTAAGAGTCAATGTCTTCATTTTTATATTCTTTGTTCGCGTTCTTGTAAGCCTCCTTCGCCTGATCAATATTCTTGTTTTCAAGAAAGTAGGCTATCGCGGCTTGCCCGATTCCATAAGTGACGGCACCCGCTACCGCACCGGAAACGACTAGACCAGCTCCTGGAATGAAACGGACTGCAGCCCTGACACCTTCCCTGACAAGGAGTCCGATGCCAACATTGATTCCTAACGCTGCAATGAATTCACTTGCCGTTTTCGTATTGATTTCTTTATCCGCGATAAAACCAATCACCACAATCATCAAACCTTGAATGCCGGTCAAAATGGGAAAATCGGCAAAAGGTATTGGCTCTGCACCTATTAAACCTGCGATTGCCGTAAACGTTCCCACTATCGTCCGTGCGAATTTTTTCTTTACGAATTGGCTCTGCATCGCTTTGGCTGTCTTCAGCTTCGCTTCACTGGGTAAGGCCTCAATTAAGTAATCAGAAAGCAAATCTATGTTCCAACGCATATCATATTCAATATTTCCGCTTTCATCAAAATCAATATACGAACAAGTAGGGATAATGTTCAAAAGTGGTATTTCACTCTCTTTAAATCGTTTTGACATCAGAGCGATGGCTTCATCAATATTCTTTTTTTTCTTAGGATTGGCATCAAAAGGTACTTGTTTATAATGTGGCGGATCTAATTCATCCACTTGTGTGACCACACAGATGACAGGTACATCATAATGGTGATTCTCTTTAACGATCTTGCGCAGCTTATTCAATTCTTGTAAGTCTTCTTCAATACGTGAATCCGCTTCTTTTGCTTTAATCAAGAAAAGAAACACATCAGGCTGTTCTTCAGTCACCGCTTTTATCAATTCATCCAATGGTGTATCTTCCTCGAACTCTTCCGTAGGAGCTTCACTCTCACCCAGCCCGCGTGAGTCCAGCAAGCGAATTTTGGGTTCGGCATCACTCGGGTACCATAACCATTTACCCTTACCCGTTCCAGATTTAACGGAACTGACATATTGCCGTTCCTGACCAAACATCGCATTGATCAGTGAGGATTTTCCAGACCCTCTTCTACCGACAAGAGCAATTCGCGGTTCCCTTGCATCAACAGTCATCGTTTTCAGCTGTAAGAGCTGGTCGAGCATTTTGGTCTTTTTCGATTGTGAAATTGGGAGCTTATCTACCTGGCCTTTAATGAAACTGAATATGCTTCCCATTTCATCTTGTTTTTCCGCCATCACTCATTCCCCCTTTTTAAGAAGTGTCTTAAGTAACATTTACCCTTGAGCAATTCAATTTAAGCATGTAAATTCATTCTCCTTGCAAATTAAGGGGTTCCATTTCTCTAATCAATAACTCTTTTCTTTTAAGAACATGACGACACTGGCCATGTATTTTTGAATTTCCTGGACTTGAAAGGCCGCAGAATCCGCAATCTGTTTGTAATGATGCTGTCCTTCATCGGTTATTCGTAAATACCGTTTAGTTCGTTTTTCACTTTCCCACCTGCCGACAAGTAGGCCGTTCTCTTCCATTTCATGAGATAAATCGTATAAATAGCCATTTGAAGCGATCCAGCCGAACTGATTTTTAAGCAGATCGCCAATTTCCCCCATATAAATGGGTTTCTTAGTGAAAGCGGCTTTTAAAGTTACATAACGGACAAGGTCCTTCACCGATATTATTTTCGAGAAATAAGACCTGTATTCTTCTGGAAGCTCATTTACAACCGGTGGGTTTTCACCAGATCCCCTTAAATCGAACATGAAGCGATCAATGACCTTTTTCACTTCGGAAAACCGTTCCAGGAAATTTTCTTGATACCATATGTAAAGCTCTTTGCCTTTTTCCGTTATTTGATAATAATTTCTTCCCTTATTCGTATATAATGATAAATGATTGGATTCGACTAGCGTATTCGATATTTTACATAAATAGTCATAGCTATGCACTTTTCCAGTGAACGTATTTTTCAGGTCCTGGTGAATCGCCCTTGGATAATTCGCTTTTATCCTCAAAGAGTGAAGTAAGAAAATCGTTAAAAATTCGCGCTGGCTCAACCCCACGGTTTCTACCGTCGCAGACAGTTTCTCCCCTTTCTTCACAGTCATTCCCCCCCTTAATACTGTATATAATTAAATTTTCTTCCTTCCCCTTATTATCCTGTGCTGCCACATAATAGTAAAGTTTTTAATGCCAAACTGCCTAGTACTAATTTTTTGGATTCGATCTATTGTGGGATAGGAGAATTCTGAATATTCTGCCGAGGTTTATTGTGAAATAGTTTAAAACAAAAAAAGAAACGGCCTATGATAAGGCCGTTTCTTTTTTTGCTTACTGTTCCGTTAAAATGATCGGATCTTCTTTTGTAATGACGAGGGTATGTTCATATTGGGCGGAAAGCTTTCCATCTGCCGTTCTCGCAGTCCAGCCGTCTTGGTCCATTTTCATATGCCATGTTCCTGCATTAAGCATAGGCTCAATCGTGATGACCATGCCCTCTTTTAAACGGGCACCTTTACCTGGCTTACCATAATGTAGGACGGTAGGGTCCTCGTGCATGGTTTTGCCGATTCCGTGACCTGTAAAATCGCGGACAACAGAAAACTTTTCACCTTCTGCATAAGACTGGATTGCATGCCCAATGTCCCCGAGACGATTTCCTGCCCGTGCAACTTCAATGCCTCTATATAGAGCATTCTTGGTTACATCCATTAAGCGCCGAGCTTCTTCGGAAACTTCTCCGACTGCATATGTCCAAGCTGAGTCCGCCAAACCGCCGTTAAGGTTCACCACCATATCGATCGTGACGATGTCTCCCTCTTTTAGGGCTTTCTTTTGCGGAAACCCGTGACAAATCACATCATTCACTGAGGCACATGTTGCATATTTATAGCCGTTATAGCCCTTTTGTTCAGGTGTAGCACCATGCTCTGCCAAATATTGATCGACAAATTCCTCGATTTCCCAAGTCGTGATACCCGGTTTTATCATTTTTGCAATTTCTCTATGCGTCGCAGCAAGAAGTTTGCCCGCTTCATGCATCAAATTTATTTCTCGTTCACTTTTAATGGTTATCATGTAAAATCCTCTTTCGTTTTATAACTTATCTGCTTGAGACTCCTTATTTATCATATGCCTTTTTTTATATAAAAAGCAACCAAAAACCCGGTAAAAATCACCGGGTTGATTAATTCATGAAATTTTCTGTACCTGTCATTCTGATAAAATAAGCAAAATTACAAAAGCCTAAAAAGGATCCAGCGATTACTTATTACGCGATTGAATATTCCAGGGGTGAATTAACTGGAACATGATAATTACCCTGTGACTTATGGTCTTAATAATTCTATATAGGCCCGTGTGTATTAATTGGGTACAGTTTCCCATTCATTGCAAATGAAACTCTTCCTGTTTCCTCTGATACTACCAATACAAGGGCATCACTCCGTTCAGATAAACCCAAAGCAGAGCGGTGCCGTGTTCCCAGTTTCTTTCCCCCGGTTGACATGTCTGAAAGCGGAAGGACATTTGCTGCGGAAACAATCTGATTTTGACTAACCAAAACGGCACCATCATGCAGTGGATTTCCAGGAAAAAAAATCGATTCCAATAAAGAATGGGTTAACTCCGCTCCTATAGAAATACCGGGTTGAATCAATGAATCAAGGGGATCTCCCCGTTGAATCACAATCAACCCGCCATGTCTCAAATTCGATAAATTTTGAACGCAAGTTGATAATTCGGGATATTTGTCCGTAAATGGTGACAAATAACAGTTTAAATAAAATGTTGCTGCTTTCATATCAATGTATATGAATTTATCCTTTATTTTCTCGAAATTTCCAAGAAGACAATAATTTTCATCACCCATTGCTTCTAAGTTATTCTGTAATGCCGATATTACTTGGCGTATCTCCTCTTTTAACGTTTGTTTCATTGGTGAAAAATCACAATGTCCATTATTCACAGGCATGCACCTCCCTTTAATTATTCTACTCTTTTTTTCAATGGATCTTAATTCCCACTAAAAGACCATGCTTATTTTCCCTAGCTCTATTTATCCCTTTGTACATTATGAATGTACTTAAAGTTTGTCTTCACGATAATTAATTATTCATCTTTACTATAAATCAGCAGTGACTTCACATTTTTTTATGTCATATGGACAAGGTAAGAGAATAGATATATTAATGACCTGTTGATAGATATCCTATAATAAGAGGTGGTATGAGATGCCTTATGTAACAGTATTAGACCAAGGAACGTTTGAAGTTGAAATGGGAAAAAAATTAGTATTGGCATTGGAAGATAACGGGATAAATATTCTCCACCGATGCGGTGGGAAAGCTAAGTGTACAACTTGCAGAGTGGAAATATTGGCAGGTGATTTTTTGGAGGTTACCCATAAAGAAAAAAAGGTCTTTGAGGAAAAAGGAATGGAAGATCATTTGCGTTTATCTTGTCAAATTTACGTGAATGGAGACATAACAATTCGGCCGATCAAGACGGTTGAGAACTCTGGAATTCCTGCTGGGCCAAGGCCTGAAGACTAAATGTTTCATAAAGAGTGTAGTTTGATCAAAAAATATCAAAACGACTAAAAATATTTTTTCTAGTCGTTTTGATGTTTTTTATCTTTAGCTAAATGATTTACTTCTTTTCCATGACCGCAAAGTAATTATCTTCATTATCAGCAAAATTGAAGACTCTTCCAGATGGCATATTTACAAGTTCTCCCACTTTGATATTCTTCTCCGAAAAGTCTTTATATAATTCATCAAGATTATCCGAGTAAAACATTAATGAAGGTGTAGCAAGATTTAATTCAGGCTGCATTTTAGCAATGAATTCCTTATTATGCAGGATGATACTCGTTTGTGCATCCTTTGTTGGTGCTATTTCAATCCATCTTAACCCTTGGCCGTTATCTTCTTCAGAAATTACGCTAAATCCGAATTTTTCCGTCCAAAATTTCAATGACTCATCTTGGTTATTAACGTATAACATAATTTGACCGACTTTATTAATCATTGGCTTCTCTCCCTTTCTGCTGGTTCCGTTATTAATTGAATCATTTATGTATAAGCATCATGCTGGTTGGGAAAATATAACTGATTAAATCGTATAATAAATGAAAGATTTAATCAATATATACAAAAATTGAATTTTTCCTCTTTTGGGAAGGTTTTTGAAAACCAACACAATTGTTTATGGGAAGCGGATATCTCTTACGAACTTTGCTTAATTGTTTCTTCTACATATTCCAAGAAATCTGTATGTGCCGGATTCCCTTCCAGATGTTGAGCTACCACAGTCAATGGCATTATACTCTATCTCTCTTTTTGGAGTAAAGAACCGTCTCTGTTAATGCCCCTATTCACTTCATCAAGTGCAGAAGAAAAATGATATACAGAATCATATTCATACCATTTATAATCTTGATTTATATTCCTTTTTATAACTTCTCCAATATACGCACCTATCCTTACCACAAAATTATCAAAATGATTCTTTAAAAGTTCCCTACCCATTTGAGCAGTGCTTAATCTTTTCGTATAAGCATCTATATAACGAATGCTTTCAATAGTAAAATCTAAATTTCTCTTTGTTAGGTTCTCTAGTATCAACTGATAAATCCTGATACATTAATTTCGCAATGCCTTTTAAATCATTTTTTATTAATTTAGTTTTATTTAATGAACCGTACATATGACATTTCCCCTTTTTACTTTTTCTATTGGTTAATTATATATTAATGGAATTGCTCCATTGTTTATTAAAAAAAGCTATGCATTCTTTATATTCAGGAATTTGCAGGACTTTTCGATTTTTCACAGAACTTTTATACAGAGTATTGATCAAAGGAGAGTGAAATGGTGGTTCTTTCGAAAGAGGGTTTGTTAAATATATTGGAAGGCAACAGGAGATTGACGTTGCGGGTGGTTGAAGCTTTCCCTGAAAAGGAATTATTTCATTATACACCGGCCGGGAAGCTTCGCCCTTTCGCAGAGATGGTTAAAGAAGTCATGAACATTGAGACTGGATATATGCGTGGAATTGCACTGGGTATTTGGGAGTTTCCAGATTCCTTTGCCGAAATTTCCACCAAAGAAGAACTCGTATCAGCATGCGAAACAGTAAGGGATGAGACGAGGAAATTGTGGGAGGAAATGACCGAGGAAACGCTTGAAGTAGTTGAAAAAGATCCTTTTTTCGGTCCCTCACAAAGCCACTTTGATAGACTTCAATATGCCTTGGAAAATGAGATCCACCATAGGGGACAGGGTTATATTTATCTTAGAACCCTTGGAATTGAACCACCGGAATTTTTCGTAAGGTAATCATGCATTAAGTAATAAATTGGGAGCATTGAAAAATAAATAAGAAAATAGGAGTGAGATACATGTCAGTTGATGCATATCTTAATTTTAATGGGAATTGTCGACAAGCAGTAGAGTTCTACGCAGAGGTTTTTGGAACGGAACAACCAAATATCATGACCTTTGGGGAAACACCGCCTAATCCGGAATTTCCCCTTCCAGAAGAAGCGAAAGATTTAGTCATGCATACAAGGCTTACTATTAATGGTAGCAATATCATGTTTTCAGATACTTTTCCTGGTATGCCTTTTGTAGAAGGAAATAATATCAGCCTTGCATATGTCGGTAATGATGTGGAGGAAATTAAATCGATCTTTAACAAACTAAGTGAAGGCGGCACGGTTGGTCTAGAGCTGCAGGAAACATTCTGGAGTAAAATTTACGGTCAGTTAACCGATAAATTCGGAATCAAATGGCAATTTAACTTCGAAAGCTGAGAAACGGAATTTGGATATAGGACTTTTCACGGTTGAAAAGTTTCTATATCCTTTTGTATTTCCATCATCATGAGAAGGATATTGTAACAAGCAAAGGATTAAGGGGATTAGTTAAATGATTGGTTGGAAAACACAAAACACAACATAACTTTACATCATTATCTTGGTTCAGGAAAAAAGGTGTATAGTGAAAGGGTACTTTCAAGGTATTTAATCTTATCTTATCGAATCAATTCTCATTTCCTGACCATAATAGCTAGGATGAAAACAATAAAGGAGAAAAATCATGAAAAACAAAATTCAAAAAATCACAACTAACCTTTGGTTTGATTCACAGGCCGAAGAGGCGGCGAGGTTCTACACATCCATCTTTGAAAATTCTAAGATCGGAAGAATCACTAGCTATGGAAATGAAGGAAATCAAATCCATGGAAAGACAATGGGTTCTGTGATGACCGTGGAATTTGAATTGGAAGGACAAACATTCGTAGCATTAAATGGCGGTCCTCAATTCAAATTCACAGAGGCAATATCATTTATCATCCATTGCGAGGATCAAAAGGAATTGGACTATTATTGGGGGAAACTCTCGGAAGGCGGAGATGAAAAGGCGCAAGTGTGCGGTTGGCTGAAAGATCAATTTGGTGTGTCATGGCAAATCATCCCAGAAAGTCTAACCGAGATGGTGAACGACTCCAATCCTGAAAAATCGGAAAGAATGATGAAGGCGTTGCTCCAAATGAAGAAAATTGACATTAAAACTTTAGAGCAGGCGCATCAAGGATAAGTTCCAATAAACAACTTTCTGATTAGGCAGAAGAGTGAACGATTTTGAAATAGTTAAAGCCTAATTTCTCGGTACTTGTGAAATTAGGTTTTGATATTTACCAAAGTAGAAAAGAAACAAATGGCATAATGATATAGATGGTTTTTAAGGGAGAAATAAAATGATGGACAAAATATATACCAAACCACTTCAACTTGGCAATGAAATAATTGAAAGAAAAATCCGCTATGACTCTTTAGTTGTAGAACATACCTGTATGCTATTAAACGCACAAAATCATCATGTCGTGCTTTTTCATGAAATCATGGATGCGTTCACGATGAAAGCGGGTCCCATAGAATTAAACATACCCATTGGAAGTTATACGATAGCTTATTATTGGAAAGACCGCCCTTATAATTTATACATTTGGAGAGATAATGAAGGCAATTATTTAGGTTCCTATTTTAATATTGTAAAAAATACATATATGGCGGATAAGTTGTTATCCTTTGAGGATTTGATCATTGATATAATGGTGCTTCCGGATGGGTCACATTTTATTTTGGATGAGGAAGAGTTACCTGTGCCCTTAGAGCAATTTGAGAGTGGTTCTGTTAAACAAGCCTTAAACTCTTTACTTGATTCCATTGATATCCTTCTTTCACAAATCATTGAGGAATCCGGGAAACTCTATAAACATAACGACCTCCTTCCATGGTTGAACAATAAATGACAATCGTTTTAATTCTTTGAACTCCGCAAAAGAGGTAGCATTACCATGAACAAAAAGCCTACTTCATTCAGCAGGCTTTTTGTTCCCCTCACTCACCATCAGCTTGAGCCGATATACTGTTACCAAGCTCCTCAATGTTCTTAGATACCTTTGCACTGTATGAGTAGTCACCGTAGCAATATGGGTACCGAAAATTATCCTTGTCCCCGCCGCAATCATAAAGCTTGGGGTTCTTTTCGACCTGAAGCATGGAGAACTTCTTCGCAAGCTCTTCATTATGCTTGCCCCCTTCATTCGCCACGAAATCAATATAACCAATACCCATGTTATATGCTTGAATGATCGTGGCAAAATCCACACCCTTTTCATTGCCATATTCATTGATCCTCTTAAAATGTTTCACCCCATACTTAATGCTTTCCGTTGGATCTGTGATTGTATTTGGATCAAGACCCGCTGACTCAGATGCCTGCATTGGGTCACCGCCCCGTCCTCGGCTTTCCTGCTGCATCAAAGCAATCAATGTCGAAGTATGCTCCTCAAGTCCGTATTTAGCCAACTCCCCTTGAAGGAGTGAGCTATACTTCTTTACGTTCGCGAAAGAATCAAGCGTATTTACTGATGTGGAAACATTTTCGGAATAGGGGGTTTTCATGATCTCCTTAATGAGCAAAAATCCAAAAATCAGGATGAAAATGGTAAAAACTTTCTTTGATTTCTTACGTTTCTTCTTCTTCACATTCCCTCTCCGATATCTCTAAGTTAATATATTTATATCTTAACAAATAGTAAGACTAATAACTATTTAGAATACCCAATAAAACGTTTTGCAAATGAGATTACCATGCATATTTTATCAAACAATGAGACACCCTATTGGTTGGAGGTGATATGTATGGACAAGAAGAATGAAAAAGAAGAAATCCTTGATGATAAAAAGAAAAAATATAGAAACGAGTTTGGGGCAGATCCGGATGAACAAGAAATGAATGGTCTGTATGGTATGTTGGAAACTGAATATGAAGATAAGCTTCATGATAAAGAAAAGTAACGATTGGTTTCTTTAATGTTTGTTAAGCGCCTTAATATGGCGTTTTTTTATGAGTTCCGTTACTATTCTAATGGTTCGCATTTCGTTTCATAATGTACTGATTTTTAAAATTTGAATTAATTTGGTCATAAAATAAAAGGATACGATTAAAAAGGGAGTGACCTAATACTGTCACTCCCTTTACACATTTAATATTGTGAAGACTGTCCGCCATCAATCGGAATGACAGCCCCGTTGATGAACTCCGATTCCCCTGATAATAGGAAGGCGACTAAACGGCCGACCTCTTCTGGTTTACCAAAGCGTTTCTTAGGATTCACACTGACGAAATCCGCCATTGCTTCTTCCCAATTTTCCCCGCCTATTTGCCTGAATGAACCTTCTACCATTGCCGTTAAGATAACTCCTGGTGCAATGGCATTTATGCTGATTCCATATTGACCATATTCTATGGCAGCTGTTTTCGTTAAGCCTGCAACAGCATGCTTACTCGCAACGTAAGCACTTTGGTTAAGTACAGCACGAATTCCACCTACGGAAGCCACGTTCACCACTGCCCCTGATCCTTGTTCTTTCATGATTGGCAGAATGTATTTCATACCATAGAACACACCATTTATATTGATGTCCGTCACTTTGTTGAAAACTTTGCTATCGTATTCAGCCATAGGAGCTTGTTTACCTTCGATACCCGCATTATTATAAAATGCATCGATTCTGCCATACTTGCTGACTGTTTGGTCTACATAGTTCTTTACTGCTTCTTCATCCGATACATCTGCAGTGACCAGAAGCACGTCCGATTTTGGTGCAATTTCCAAGATTAATTTTTTTGTCACTTCCAAAGATACATCGTTTAAGTCAACTAATGAAAGTTTAGCCCCTTCTTTAGCCAATTCCAATGCGGCTGCTTGTCCTAACCCTGATCCTGCCCCAGTAATGATTACAACTTTGTCATCGAATCGTTCGCTCATTTGTCAAAACTCCCTTTTTTAAGTTATCACGAAAATCCTTTGATTATTATTATCCTTTAAAGCTTAAGAATCCATCATCAACAGGGATGACTTGTCCATTAATGGCGTCCGCTTTTTCAGAGAACAAGAACGTTACAACTTCAGCAACTTTTTCTGGCTGAATCAATTTTTTCCTCATATGAAGTTGTGCCAAACTGTCCAGAAACTCTTGATCTTCACCAATGATCGGCGTTTCGATGAAACCTGGTGCAACGCCTACAACACGAATCCCATATTGCGCAAGTTCAATGGCACCGGATTTAGTCATGGCGATGACTGCAGCTTTTGCGGCATGGTAATTAAAGCTGCCAATTGAAACCATCGTCCCATATATAGAAGCTGTATTAACGATCGTTGCCCCAGTTACACCAAGCTCGACCATCTTCCTTGCTGCATAATACATGCCATAATATACGCCGTGTTGGTCAACATCAACGACTCTGTGGTATGATTCTGGATCCATTTCCAAAAATGGTTTTACAAGTCCAATTCCAGCGTTGTTGAATATGCCATTGATGGTGCCATGGTTGGCAATTGCTGCTTCGACCATCGCTTCCACTTCTTCCGCTTTAGCTACGTCCACTTTCACAAAAGATGCCGTGCCTCCCTTTTGTTGAATAGATTCAGCCGTTTCCTTAGCGGCAACATCATTATAATCAGCCGCTACGACAATAGCTCCCTGATCAGCTAATTTATATGCCGTTTCCTTACCAATTCCGCTGCCCGCTCCTGTAATTATTATGACTTTTCCTTTTAAACTCATGTATGGGTCCCCCTTTAATAATGTTTTTTGCTAATCAGATTAAAATGGCCCCTCCGTCGATTACAAGTTCTTGACCCGTAATGTGGCTGGAAAGATCGGATACTAAGTACATCATTAGATTTGCAACTTCCTGAGGATCAGCATACCGGCCATCCGGAGTCGTTGCTTCCAACTGTTTTCTAGCCGCTTCAGCTGCCGCGGAATCTCCTTGACCAAATCCGCTTTCAATCGACCGCATCATAGCCGTGTTGACGACACCTGGGCAGACGGCATTCACCCGGACACCATGTGGAGCTACTTCGACACCAGCTGTTTTCGTCATTCCTAGAACCGCATGTTTACTAGCGCCATACGCCACCATGTTTGGCGTTGCCAGTAAACCAGCTCCAGAAGCTGTATTCACGACCGCCCCGCTTTTTTGTTCAATCATATGGGGCAATACATGTTTCATGCCCAAGAAAACACCTCGTACATTTATTGACATTAATTGATCGAAAACCTCAGCAGGATAGTCGATAAGCGGCATTATTTTGCCTTCCCAACCTGCATTATTCAAGAAAATATCGATTTTTCCATAGAAATCTATCGTTTTTTGAACATAATTTTTTATATCGTCTTCCTTTGTAACATCGGCTTTAACGAATTTGGCTTCGCCGCCGTTTTCTTTGATTTCATTTACCGTTAGCATGCCAGCCTCTTCCGAAAGGTCTACAACAACCACTTTGGCACCATTTTCTGAAAGTGTAATAGAAGCTGCCCGGCCGATACCCCCGCCGCCACCGGTAACAATTGCTACTTTTTCTGTAAAATCGAATGCTTGCATAATATTCTCCCTTTCTCCCTTTGATCTTGGTGAAGATATTCTTGTTTGAATACGATTACATCATAACATTCTTTTTGTCGATTGTCGACAATTCGGTTTTAGAGTCAAAGACTCTACATCACTCCACGATTCAAGGCTTCATGAATTTCATTTTTTGCTTTAACTAAATCATCTTCTAGAATGGCCTCAATAGACATCTTTAATCTGAAATGGAAACTTTCCATCGTTTCCGTATTCCATTGACTTTGGGCAAAAACCATGAGGATATGACTGGCTTCTTCAAAAAATCTTGCTAATGCTTTGTTATTGGCGATTGAAAAAATATATCGAAATATCTGTGTTGCCCTTTTTTGATACTCGATAACATTACCTTTTTCACACTCATCGGTTGCACTTTCCAAATGCCTTTGTAATGATTGCTTATTTTCTGAGTGCCAATTCCCTTGGGAAAATTCAATGCCCATCTGGATCAGTCCGATCGTAACATCATTATATTCAATGATTTCCCTTTGTGAAAATGGCTTGACGATCGTTCCCCGCCGCGGCATCCTCTCAACAATACCGTCAACCTGCAGTAAATAAAGGGCTTCACGTACTGGTGCACGGCTAGTGTTCAATTCTTTGGAAATGTCTTCTTCGACGATTTTCTCTCCAGCTTCTATTTCACCTTCAATGATTTTTTTTAAAATGTGTTTAGCGATTTGTTGTGGTAACGATTCTCCAAAATAAATGCCATCTGTCAAATTGGAAGCATTTCCAAACATCTTTCAGCACTCCTATACTTCTATAATTAATTTTAGTTCTTCTAGTATAACATAAGGATAGGAATTAACTTCCTTTATAAATCACATCCATTAAGGAAAGCACATATAAAGAGCCCGTTTAAAGAAAGGGCTCCATGAGGTACTTTTTTATTCGACTAGCCTCGGTTTCGCTGGATCGCAATTTGGCTTTTCCATGTCTGTCGATTCAGCGAGTTTCGTTAAATAATAACATTCTTCACGCCACATATGATCGGCCATTAATGGCGAAAAAGTTCCAAGAGCCTGCGCACTGAGGTCAAGCTCCTCCAATTCAAGCAGGAAGTGCTGGAAGAATTTAATTTCCAATGTGACGTCCGCATTCATTTTTTCCAATGCTGGGAATGTTGACAGATTAGTTCGTAAAAATCCAGCCATTTCAACAGCTTTTAAATAAAAATCATTAAAATGTTTTTTATATTGCTCACTTTTCTCTTTTAATCTTTTTTCAACATCATCCATATTGGATGATATTGTACCTGCATGCCCTGCTGCATCTAGCAGCCAAAGCAAATGATGATGAAGTTCATGAAAAACCGGCGGCATTTGATTTGCATTGAAATATTTCAATAATCTTAAATATTCTTCTAATTCGTTCACCATATGATTAATAAATGAAGGTGAAAGATGTATTTTAATTTTACCTACCAGATGCTCTTTTAAAAGACATAGCTTAAACTCCCGAAATCTTAATGTTTCTTGTTCTGCTGTGGCAGTAAGTTGCGAAATCTCTTCCGAATTGGCTTTACGAAGGAGAGTATCAAAAATTCGAATGAATTCTGAGGCAATTTCAATGTATTCCACTTCGACCGGAGCTAAAGACTCGTGGATGAACCTGGCATGGTCTCCTAAGATTTGCAGCCAAAACCGATGCTCGAATCTTGCTGTTTTCTCCAAAAACTCGTTCATTTGCTCTCCCCCATAATTTAAAGTAAAAGAAACACACTTATAATTTGTATTCTTAAACCTACAAACTTATTAATATAAATTATATGTGGCTTAATCAATCTAAAATTGATTCATTACCCGCACGATTGAACATCCGGCCGAGACAAAATCCCGTCCACACCCCAAGTGGGTCAAACGTGTTCATACCTTCTCCAAAAACGTTCATTTGCGTTCTAATTTAATCTCTGGCAGTATAACTAAAAAAACAATGTTCTTCGAGTGGTGAAAGTTCAGAAATAGAATTAAGGGACGATAGAATTAAAAGCAAATGGAAAGCTGAAATCAGACCGTTTCTTCTTGCTCGTTTTTCTCTTACTGCGGATTTCTATTTTGATATGACAGCGGAAACCAGCCTTGATTCTGCCTCAAAAAAGGAAATCATGAACTTTTATCATTTAAGAGAATTATTGATGCAATCCGAATGGTTAAATTCCTTCCGAAAACGGATTTTCAGAGGTAAAAATCTTGAGATCGAGTACCGTCTTAGAAGAATTAATGAATTCTTCAGCTTCAAATAGCCCCCTTCAGCCTTTGAATGAATCTTTGAAACGAGTCATGGACAACATTACCGCCTCATTTTTTCTTACGGAAACAGCCTCGGTTATAGAGTATTCAGAGCAAGTAAAAAGTAATCTCCAGCTACAAGAAGTTACGCAAGTTCTTCAGTTTGTTTACAGGGATTACTGAATACAACAATTATGAACACAATGAAAAAACCTAGAACAAGTTCAAGGTTTAAAGGAATGGTAATATAGTCTTAGGCTATGATCCGTACACAATTTCGGCCATTCTTCTTTGCGGCATATAAGGCTTGGTCGGCCCGTGGCATCAATGTTTGGATGGTATGGCCTCGATCACCAGCTTCAATTGATGCATGAGTCACACCGAAACTGCAGGTAACGGAAATCTTCTCTCCATTAACCTCTGCAATACTTTCAGAAACCTTACCCCTTATAACATCGGCTAACTCATATGCAGTCGGTAAAGCGGTATTCGGCAAACATACGATAAATTCTTCACCACCATAGCGCCCCAATAGATCTCCTTCCCGAATATATTCTTTTGCAGTATTTGCAACAAGCATTATGACGGCATCCCCTGCTTCATGTCCAAAAGTATCATTAACATTTTTAAAATGATCGATATCAAACATGATGACTGAAACACTGCCGCCTTCCCTGCTTAGAGCATCGAATAAAATTTCCGATTTTTTGATGAAAAATGTTCTATTCAATATTTGGGTTAACCCGTCCAAGCTGGCAAGTTGTTTCAACTTTTCCAGCATGAGCACTCTTTCAGTTACGTCGGCGAAGGTAATGATCTGTCCGATAGGCAGGTTGCTTTTGTTGAACACGGGTGAAAAACCAATATGGTAATGTACCATATCACCATTTATGCTGCATGTAAAATCACTGTCTTGCTTAAGGTAGATTATTTCACTAAGATGATGATTCCCATTTAGCACACTTGTAATCGATTTACCTATAGTATGTTCATCCAACAAAGGTATGATTTTGCGCATTCCATGGTTATAATCAACAATCAAACCCTGTTGATTTAAAACGATGACACCCTCTTTCATACTTTCAAAAACAGTATCCCTGGCGATCGGTGCTACATTGAACATTTGAAAAGTCAATAGTGCCGCACCATGAAAAATAAACGTGATACTCATGGATACAGGACCAAGATCGATACCATATAAGCTTAATCCATTTATATAATAGTAATTTGCTAATATAGGAATAAGCAGACCTGCCACCATCATTGATATTTGCATCCTGAATCTGAATGAAGAATTTTTCAACTGCCTTAGCAATATTATTATACTTATCATCACACATAAAAAAAGAAACAGGGAGTGAACGTAAAACCAAGGGCCGCCCACCAGTTTAATTATTGGAAAAGGACTATCGCCTCTCAATCCCATTGATTTGTAATAAAAGTGATGAGAATCATTTGTATAATGCATGAAAATGGTGATGAACGGTATGATGAAGAGTGCATATTTCCATACCCTCTTGATTCTATGCCCTATATATTCTATGCACATCAACAAAAGGAAGACTGGGATGAAAGGCAAGGCCAAGTACTCGACCCTTAACCAAAATAAGATTTGTTCCAAAGATGTACTGGAAAGTTCGAAAGCATAGGAAAAAGTAAAAATGGAAGACAATAATGTCACGATAATATACGGTGTTTCTCCAGGTGCATCCTTGACCTTTAATAGTGCAAATAAACACAGGAACAAACTTAAAGCACCTGCCAATATAACTACGAGTAAGTATATCGATAATTCCCGTGGCATTGCGAATCAACTCCGTTTAACAAAAAAATGATTTTTCCGTATATTATATAGCACTTTATAACTAGGTGACTAGTGTTTATTCGGGGAATTCTGAATTTTGAATGACTGATTTTAATGCCGTATTAGGAAGCTATTTACTAACTCCCAAAACTCAAAAACCCCTGCTTCATCACTTTGAACGTGAGCGGCAGGGGTTCTTAACTTGTATAAATATGGATTATACCTTCTCTGTTACTGCTGTGAATCGCTTTAAGAAGGAGAGTATTTTTTGATAGACGGCAATTTCATTTTCTTTTTTGGAAAATCCATGTCCTTCATTTTCTAGAAGCATATAATCGACATCTCTTCCTTTATCCTTCAACGCTTGAACGATTTGATCCGATTCCTCTTTGACGACACGGGGATCGTTTGCCCCTTGAATGACAAGCATTGGCTTTATCATGGATTCTAGATAAGTGATAGGCGAAAACTCGATTAGTTTTTCTTTATCTTTTTCCGGATTTCCTACCCATTGGTCCATTACTGGCTTCCAGTCTTCAGGTACAGAATTGATAAATGAGAATAGGTTGGATGGGCCGAAGATATCGACAACCGCCTTAAAATAATCCGCATGTCGCCCGTGCAACAGAAGGGCCATGTAGCCTCCGAAGCTTCCGCCCATCAAAAGAATGTTGCCTTTTTGTGCATGCCCTTGGTCTATCAGCCAATCAAGGCCGGCTACATTATCAAGTCGCGGTCCATTTCCCCAATCTCCCTCTACCATTTTCATGAATTCCAAACCATAACCAGTAGAACCGCGGAAGTTTGGCGCGAAAATACTGTAACCGTTATTCAGAAAAAATTGAAATGAAGCTCTAAAAAACTTCCGTTCTGCCG
This sequence comes from Peribacillus sp. FSL R5-0717, assembly GCF_038002945.1. Taxonomy (NCBI): domain Bacteria; kingdom Bacillati; phylum Bacillota; class Bacilli; order Caryophanales; family Bacillaceae; genus Peribacillus; species Peribacillus sp. FSL R5-0717. Next base: position 5,178,419 of record NZ_JBBOOF010000001.1, on the reverse strand, counting down.
CTTGAGGTCCTCCATGAGGCCAAAAAATTACTTCACCATTGCCATTTTCCTTTTTTGCCCTAAAAAATAACGATTCGATCTCCCGGCCATCAAAGGAAGGGTAGGTAATGATGTCCGGTTCAACCAATTCATTAGAATCGACGCCAGGAACAGTATATTTAGTTAATGATACCCACTCATCACCTGTATTTTTATAGATATTATGAGGCTTGGTTGCACTCATGCCAAATAGGTAAAGCGTGCCTGATGCAGCAACTTCAAGTTTATTAATGACACTGCATGGCACGGGGATGTTTCTCCAATTTTCATTTTGCAGATTGATTTCATATAATTGATCCTCTACACCCTTTTGACTGGTTATATATAATAATTGATTCTCTTTACTATAAGTAAAAGCAGTAAAACTCTCATTCTCCAATTCTTTAACTTTACAGAACTTGTTTGTTTCAAGGTTGTATGAAGCCAAATAGGTAAAGTCCGAATCATAATCAGTCAATAAATATATCATCGAATCCGAAACAAAAACCCCATCATTCACTGTGTGTTGTTTCTCTGTCGGCGGAGTGAGCAGGATATCTTCGTTCCCTTTTTTTGCATAGAGAAGAGTATATGTATTAGCAAAGTGTTTATAGTAAAGTAAGGTTTCTTCATCCGGGCTGAAGCCAAATAAATAGGTCGCTGCATCTTTTCCCTCCAGTACCAGCCTTTCCTGTCCTGATTCTAAATCCAAACAATAGGAATTAAGAAAGGAAGGATTTCCTCTGGATGTCGTGTAATAGAGATTTTTACTGTCATTCGATAATTTTGGCATGAAATTACGTGTATTTTCATGATTAACGATTTCCTTCATTGTTCCTCCATTCAAAGGAACTCCGTAAAACTGGGTATTTTCATTACCGTCTTGATCGAAACCAGCAATGATAAACCGGCTCTTCTTATCATATATAAGCCCTTGGCAGCTTTGATCGATGGATGTTAGCGGATAAGGAAAGGAGTTTGGCAAATCCATTCCCCATAAATTATACTTGCCGCTCAAATTGGTACTGAAAACCAGATGTTTTTCATCTGGACTTACAGCAAAATCAGCAATGGAAAACGTTCGTAAAAATTGCTCAACATCAGGTTTTGGAAAAGTGATCATCATTGGCAACCCCTTACTTTTATAATATTGAGAAATATCCGTAAATAATTATACCATATTTTTCCTAAAAGGTACTGAGGAAATAGTGAATTAAGGTTTTAACTAGCGAAATATGGATAATTTAGTCTCATTAAATATTAACTAAAACACTCTATAGGCATTCGGAACATCCAGGTTATGCAAAACTATTCTTTTTTAAATTCATCGGAGCATCGTTATGTCATTCTATATACTGAGTAAAGATCTATTTACATATGAAACAAGCTTAAGAGCACTGGGCTCTTAAGCTTGTTAAGCATCAATCGATATATCTTCTTGCTCCGGCATATTCCTCTCCGTATCCCGATGTTTTTATTTCATCAATCCTTACATGTGTTGAGCTGTTAGGCGAATGGATCATTTTGCCGTCACCAATATACATTCCGACATGATGGACCCTTCCTTTCCCTTTATCATGGGCAAAAAATAGTAAGTCACCTGGCTGAAGATTTTCTTGTTCAACCTTTTTGCCATGCTGGGCCTGAATGGAAGAGTCCCGTGGGATCGTTATTCCATTAGCATGGTACATCGTATACGTAAATCCAGAACAGTCAAATCCAAAACCGGACATTCCAGCCCATAGGTAAGGTAGCCCCAAAAAACCTTTTCCTGATTCAACGATGTCCTTACCGGTTGGATCCGGTATTTGATTTTCATTTTGATAGACTGAAACGTCTTGCTTTTCCATCCATTTTGCCCCATTACCCGGTGTCATCACCTTCACTTTATCTTTTTTCACCTGCAATAGCGGAAGGCGGGTATTGAAGCTGACTTCGATGAATCTGGACTGAAGTTTCGAATCCGAATAGAGCCAGGTCTTTGGGGCATTTACAAGGGCAAATCCTCGTTTAAATTGCTTCTCAAAAGAATGTCCGTCTTTTAATTGTCCCTTCGGCATCCAACCTGGGTAACCAATATCATTGCGGGGTGTAGGTTGATTGGAAACGGCTACTTTCACCCATTCGCCACGTTCTTCAAGAATCGTCACTTTAGAACCATATAAAGCTTGTGTTTCCAGGTTACCTACAAGCCATAGCTTGTCTTCATATTTCATCGAGCCGATCCATTCATTCAAATCAGCGGGATTCGATGCAGAAGGGGCATCGATTCCCCTTAATAATCCCGGCTCAGTCCAAAGAGTGGCCACGTTCACATCAACATAGGCAATTCTCTGCTTCTCCCTGGAACTAGCTTCATTGGGACTGCCTACTAAAATGCCAAAAGCCAATAAAGATAACACAAAAACGGTTAACCTTTTCAAATCATTCACCCTTTCGAAATTTTTTTATTGAGCAAAAGAGGATTTCCTCTTGACTCCCAGTCCAGGTTTATCGGAAATGAGAAGTTGATCTTTCATAAATTGAATGCCTTCAAATGGCTCATTCTTAATCCATAATGGGGCATCTAAATCAATCTTCGTTATATTTGGATGGGCGGTTGCCAGATGAGCCGCGGCCGCTACACTAACGGATGATTCCATCATACTCCCGATCATGCATTCCACCCCGGCTGCTTCTGCCATATCGGCGATTTGGAGTGCACGTCGAATTCCGCCAGTTTTCATTAATTTGATATTAAGGAAATCAACAGCATGTTCATTCAGGAGCCTCATGGCATCACGTGGGGAAAACAAACTTTCATCGGCCATGATCGGCACTTGGACAGAGCGTTTTATTTTTTTCAATCCTTCGATATCATGGGCTTGCACGGGCTGTTCCACCAAATCAACGTTCAGCTTTCTTTCTTCGATTTCATGAATGATGGAAATCGCTTGTTTTGTTGTCCACCCTTGATTTGCGTCAATCCTGATCATGACCTGTTCGCCAACAGCAGCACGAATGCAGGCAACACGCTCCACGTCATTCTTCCAATCCTTCCCCAGTTTTATCTTCATCGTAGAGAATCCGCTTTCGATAAGGGACAATGCCGCCTTTGCCATTTCTTCAGGTTCATCAACGCTGATTGTCATATCATTTTTCAGGACATTAGATTTACCGCCAAGATATTGATATAATGGGAGCTGCCATCGTTTGCTGACTGCGTCGTACAAAGCGATTTCAACAGCAGCTTTTGCACTTGTGTTACCTACACAGGATCGTTGGATCAGCTGAGACAATGCATTGATATTCTCGATGTCGCGGCCAAGTAGATGTGGTCTGATCACTTCTTCAATGACCGTCATGATTCCTTTTGTAGAATCACCTGTGATGGCAACCGTAGGGGCTGCAGCCCCCAAACCTTCCGTTCCATCCTCCAATTTTACGGAAACCATGATGTTTTCAATTTCCATTGCAGTGCGTAATGCAGTCTTGAATGGCTTGATAAGTGGCAAGGTTTCCACTGATACTTGTAAACTTTCAATCTTCATATTAACAACCCTTCCTTAAAAGCTTGAGAGTATATATGATGTAAGAATTCCAAAATAGGTGCCCAGAAGACTGCCAAGTACTGCCATCAATATCCCGACTGGTATTAGCGACCGGTTGAATGCACCTGCCAATATGGGGGCTGATGCCACGCCCCCTATGTTGGCCAAAGAGGCAACTCCCATTGTAAATAGATCCAACTTAAAGATTTTGGCCAAAATGACCATGATCAATCCATGAAAGAATAGAATCATAAAGCCGGAAATAATATACACAGGTGCTTGAAACAGCTGTGAAAAATCGGCATGGGAAGCAATTAAACCAATGACGATATAAAGCATGACTTTGGAAATTTCCATGGAACCGGCAATACGTCCAACCTTCGTGACAGCCAGAATTAATCCTACGGTCGAAGCGATGATGATCGTCCAAGTGGTTCCATTCACAGCGGCACCGAGTACCGGGAGTCTCTCCCCAATTTTGGTTGCACCTGCTGAAACAATTAAAGCCAGCGCCAAGAAACCGATCAATTCAACGAATCCAAATTCCGTCTTGGCGGTTTCCCCCGCTTCAAGCTCGGAAGTCATCTGATCAATGAAAGATGTATCCGCTTTCGTCCAAATATTGAATTTTCCAGCAAGAGGCACCAGCCAAAACAAGAACATGACCCAAATGGAATAATTAACAGTATCCATGATCAACGCATAGCCAAAAATATTTTCAGGCACATCGAGTATGCCTTGCAAGATCACCATATTGGCAGAGCCCCCTGTCCAGCTTGCGCTCAAGGCCGAGAATGCCTTCCAAGTTCCTTCCGCATAAAAGCCATTCATTAAAACGTAAGTAAGCGTGAACCCTCCAATAATGCTGAATGAAGCCGCAAAAAAAGTTAACAGCATCTTTGGTCCAAGCCTGATGATTTTCCGCATATCGCATTGCAAAAGCATAAGCATCAACATGGCAGGCAAGAGGAGCGCCCGTATGGTGCTATATGCACTTTCGACTGACTCACTATCTGAAAAGACCCCGAATGTTTTCATCAGAGCCGCTCCAATATAAATAAGGACAATACCAGGAACATACTTGAAGAACTTTCCTCCTATCTTTTTCTCCACAACCGCAATCAGGGCAGTAAATGCCAATAAAAAGCAGACAAACATTACACCATCTTGAATCATATTCCATACCTCCTAATCTTTTATAACTAAATGCAATTTCCATTTTATTTAACCCCATCAATGAATTATTGCATGGCACTACATAGAAAAATCCAGCTGCCAAAGAGCGCGTACGCACTCTTTAACAGCTGGATTTCAATTGCGACTGACAAAAGAAGCAGCTATAACTTATAAAGTTGCTGATATTTGATGCTGGCATTTCTAAGGGCGACGGTCAGTGCTTTCTGAGATGAACCAAAATACCGTTGCTCAATTTCTGTCTCCAATTCATCGGGCCGAAGAATGGATTTACCAACTAACATGGATTGAATGAAGCGTGATGTAATCGATATCGTGGTCGAGCATTCCGCATCCACTATTTCATGCGTATCACGATCAATGACGAACCCGATAAAAAAGCAGTTGAATTGCTGTGTAATTGGATTATTGGACGGTGCCTTCGATTCGCCAACTATATATACTGTATTCTGTTGAAACATGATTGTTGTGCCTCCTGCCATTACAGACATCATAACAGGTATAAATAGGGTGACTATCTATATTATTACAATATGAAATGGTTATATATATTTTAATATATATAGCAAGCATTTGACAATATATTTTGTATATTAAGTCAATTCCCGATTCCTTCGGCCAGAGAATAGATAAGTTCTACAACTAATACGCCAATCAAACTGAAGAATCACGAAGAATAACCAGGTATTGTTAAAGAACTCGTCTCAGGGGTCATTTTTTGACCTACCACCACACTTTATTGGACCTTCATTCGGACGACAATGGTTCGGGATCCAACACATCATTTCAGCCCTTCGTATGGTTCATATTTCGCATACATATCTTTTCGGCGATTACGATCCTTGAAGGTGGTTGCTGCACCACTTTTTCGATTCTCATAAAGTTCGTCCATATCCACTGTACCGGTAATGATCGTATGTTCATTCATTACCGCCTCGGCCACTATTCCATTAGCAGGCCAAGCGCTGTCACAGGGGCTAAGGATACTGGCACGGCCATACCCGTTCGGCAAGGGTGATCCCGGTTCACCAACTGTGGGGCAATGAACAAAATATACCTGATTTTCTATTGCACGTGCATGTGCGCAATGGCGAACTCTCCAAAAACCAGCCTCCGTAAATGTGTATGATGGGCAAAAAATGATGTCGGCACCGTTCACTGATAATATCCTTGAAATTTCAGGTATCTCCGCTTCATAACATACCGCTATCCCTATCCTAACCGGACCCACGGAATAAACCTCCAGTTCATCGCCTTCAGAAGTATGCCAATTCGCTTCAGCAGGAAAGATATGAGTCTTTTTATGCTCCACGACTGATCCGTCTTCATCAAAAATATAAGCAATATTGTAGTATTCATTTTCGCGGCGTTCCAGATGAGTGCCTGCAATGATGACCTGTTTTCTTTTTCTTGAAATTGACCTGAAAAGATCTTTGTATTGATTGGTATATTCATCGATGCTGATAAGGGACGAAGCATCCTGTTCTCCAAAGGCCGCTGATAACCCGATAGTTAACAGTTCAGGAAAAATGATATAATCCGAGTTTTCGGGAACTTGGGTGATCAAGTCTTCTACTTGTTTCTGAAATTCAAGGAAATTTGACACTTTTTCTACACGAAATTGGCAAGCCGTTATTTTAATTTTCACAAAAGCCCTCCCATATCATGTTTTATCAGCTCTTCCAGACTTTTAAAAGAAATCAGGATATCTTATCCAGATCATTCATCTCGGTCTGTTGCATGGAGATTTGTTTAGTCAGGGCACTTACAAGGAATGTTACTAGTATATTAATCAACAAAGCTATGACGCCTGTACTGATATCATTAATTACATGTGGGGTATTTGGCAGGAATGTAGCAACCTTCACATTTGCAATTGTCGCATATAAAACAATCAGGACACCTGCCAATATTCCAGCCATCGCACCATACTTATTGATTATATTGGTTTTTGGCAAACTGAAAAACAAGGACGGGGCCAGTTGCGTAATTAAACTGTATGACATGATATTCAGGATGGCCAAAGCCTCGCCGCCTGTAACCGTTACAATTAAAGCAATGATTGAGATACCAATAATGATTATCCTTGAGACAATCAATTGATGTGTTTCAGTCGCAGCAGGGACCAGGACTTTGAAAAAGCTATTTGTCAGACCTACCGATGCAGCCATTAGCATGACTGAAGCCGGTACTAGGGCCGTCAATAAACCTGCAGCTCCGATAACCCCTATCACCCAAGGATCGAATGTTTGTATCGCCAGCCTTAAAAGTGAGAGATCACCATCAGCTCCTTGCAAACCCGGGATTTGCATGATGGCTGTAAATCCAATGAAAAAAACGAACAGCAGCAACAATGTGTATAAAGGTAACGCAATCGCATTTTTGCGAAGGGTCCTTTCCCCATTGGACGATAAAACGACCATGAAAGTTTGTGGCAGCAAATAAAATCCTAGTGCATTCAGCAAAACGGTGGACACAAACCAGGACTGACTCAATCCCTGATCTGCCAAAACCAACATTTCCGGTTTGGCAGCTTGCACGGTCTCGAACATTGGCTGTATGCCTCCGAAGTAATGAACTGGAATGTAAATCCCTAAAAAGATGACAACCACCAAAATCATGAAATCTTTCAGTATGGCAGTCCATGCCGAACCATGAATGCCTGAAATCATTACATAGGTAGTTACAACCACAGCACCGATCACACTTGCAGCAACTGGTGAAATTGCTCCGTATGATGCTTCTGAAACAATGATACCCAACCCTTTAAGCTGTATGACTATGTATGGGACGAGGGCTAAGCTTCCCAATACAGCAACGATCATCCCCATTGACCTGCTTTTATATTTAGATGCAAAATACTCTGGCTGAGAGATAATGGAATGTCGTTTTGAATATCTCCATATTTTAGGGACGAGCCAATATGATAGGACATAAGCTAAGAAAATATAGGCGGGAACATAATAAGCAGCGGCACCTTTTGAGTATGCCCACCCACTTCCGCCCAGGAATGTAAAAGTTGTATAAACTTCACCTGCTATCAAGAGAAAAATGAAGAATGTACCGAAGCCCCTGCCCCCTACGGCAAATTGCTCCATATCCATATCCTTCCCTTTTCTTGCTTTAATCCCTAAATAAAGTGCTAGAATCAAGAAGATGGCAATGATGAGCAATGAGATATTCATTCAGATTCACTCCCTTTATTATCAGGATCGAACTTATAGACGATCATTAAGATAATCGATGCCATCACCATCCAAAATGCAACCCAAAATAACAAAAAAGGCATTCCCAATATGTACGGTTCTATTTTATTTGCATAGGGCAATAAACCTAAAAACCCTATAAATGGAACAAAAAGCAATAGCTTAATAGCATCCAAATTATACCCTCCCCTAATTAGTTTCCTTACATGGGTGCATAACCATCAGTCAAGCCGACTTTCATGCTGAACTGATGGTTTGATGGCACCCTTCGGTCACTGGCTGTATACAACCAACCATATTTCCGCTTAAGATGACTGGATGGCAAGGACCGTTTCCAATATTACATTGACGCCTTTTTCACAATCTTCCCGTGTAGTAAGTTCCTCTTCACAATGGCTTTTCCCGTTGATGCTTGGGACGAAAACCATGGCAGTAGGTATATAACTGGCTATAAACTGTGCATCATGTCCTGCACCGCTTACCATTCTTTTATATGGTAGTCCTAATGAATTGCTCGATTGCTCGAGCAAATTGCAAATGGATTTGTCGAACCACACGGTATCCCTGTCCCACAATTTTTTCGCTTGGATGTCGCAGCCGCCTTCTGAACCTCTAGTTGTAAGGTCTTTTATGACTTCCTCCACCTTTTCGATGACTTTGGAATCCTTATGTCTCGCTTCAAGCGAAAAAACCACTTTATTAGGGATGACCGTATGGATATTCGGAAACACATTTACCCTTCCCATCGTAAAAACCAAATCGTCATCAAGCATGCCTAGCTTCTGACGGGCCTCCATGATCAAGCTATTCGCGGAAAAGAAAGCATCTTTTCTCATATTCATCGGGGTGGTTCCTGCATGATCGGATTCTCCTGTAATTTCTATCTCATAGCAAACCATACCAAGGACACATTCAACGACACCGATCGTTAGTGATTCCCGTTCAAGAATGGGCCCTTGTTCTATATGCAACTCTAGAAATGCCGTTGCTTCTTTTAAACGAGACTCTTGATCCCCTGCATATCCAATGGCACTCAAGGCACTTTCGAAAGTGGTTCCTTCACTATCCGTCTTTTGCAGCATGACGGATTTTTCGAATTTACCCGAAAGAACTCCCGAAGACATCATGGAAGGTTCGAATCTGGCTCCCTCTTCGTTCGTAAAATTGACGATCATTACCGGAATTTTAGGCTGGATATTGTTTTCGACCAGAGTACGCACGACTTCCAAGCCTGCAGCTACACCCAAGATACCATCAAACCGCCCGCCCTTTTTTACCGTATCCATATGAGATCCCATTACAATAGGTGGTTTGTTTTCAAGTCCCGCTAAAGTGGCGTAAATATTCCCCATATCATCAATCTTAATGGTCATACCCAATTCTTTACAGCAAGCGCAAAAATAATCACGGACTAATCGATCTTCGTCGGAAAGGGATAGCCGTGTGACCCCGTTGTTTTCTGTGCGTCCAAAATCAGCAAATTTTTCTAGCGTACGACTTAGCCTCTCACCATTAATTAATAATTTTTGCTTTTTCATAGCGAATATCCCCCTTTTAATAACCTGCTAAATCCTCTTCGTTCGCTTAAGCCAAAAAAATGTTAGTGAAGGTCTTGTTGTTTTAGAATAGTCACGCTAGATTATATTTCCACCATCGTTTCCCTAAGATAAAGAATCTCCCCATTCAGAATCGTCGATTCAACTTTCAAATCCTTGATATTTTGGGAATCCACTTTCAATATACTATCATTCAATACTACTAGATCGGCCAGCTTTCCTGCCTCCAGGCTGCCTTTGATATCTTCATCGAAACTAGCAAACGCGCCATTCCATGTGTATAGTTTAATGGCTTCCAATACGCTAATCGATTGAATCGCACCTATTTTCATACCAGACCTGCTTGTTCTATTAACAGCAACGTGTATGCCTAATATAGGGTCGTGATCAGTAACGGGAGCATCTGAACCGGCTGCGGCCAGGATGCCATTATCAATAAAATCACGGGCAGCGTACATATGGTTGACCCTATTGCCGTAATGTTCAATATATATATCACCGAATTCATAAGGAAATGGGGGGTTGGGGATTGGGATGACCCCAAGTTCTTTCATCCTTTTTTGTAAATCTGGTGAAGATATTCCAGCATGCTCAATTCTATGTCTATGATCTTTTCTGGGCGATTCATTCAAAGCCTTTTCCACGCAATTTAAATACATCTCTATTGCCCTGTCTCCTTGGGCATGGACTGTGATTTGAAAGCCTCTTTTATGTGCCTGACCTAATACTTGATGGATCTCCTCTTCTTTATAATAAAGAATTCCGGAATAACCAGGATCACTCGTATAAGGCTCACGGGTGGCAATTGTCGGACCGGTACTGCTGCCATCCGTAAACAATTTGGCTGGTCCGATTTTGAATCTTTCGTCCCCCGTTCCGGTTATCACTCCCGAATCTACCATTTTATTCACAAATTCATGAGAATTATTCAATGAACCGACCATCGCATAGATACGGACACGAATGTCCTTATTTTTTATGGCCTGCTGCATTAAACGGAAACTGTCAGGACCATGGGCACCAGCTTCATGAATGCTTGTAATGCCTGCTTCAATGAAATGTCCCGATGCTATTTTGACCGCCTTCAACAGTTCACTTTCTGAATAGCTTGCTCTGTCGGCCATTATCATATTTGCTGTTTCAATGAGTTTTCCTGTAAGCCTCCCCGCTCCATCCTTTTCAATGATCCCTCCAGTTGGATTCTCTGAGTTTTCATCAATTCTAGCAATCTCAAGCGCCCTGCTATTCACCACGCTTATATGGCTGCATGTGCGATTCACGATAATGGGATGGTCTGTTGAAATAGCATCCAATTCCGCTAATGTTGGATAACGTTTTTCTTTCACTGCGGTCTCATTGAAGCCCCAAGCCCGAATCCACTCACCTTTAGGGATCGTCGAAGCTTTCTTCTTCAGATCGATTAACAAATCTTCTACAGATTTGATATGTTCAGCTTTACAGCTCACTGCCAATTGATTGACACCATACAAGATTAGATGAATATGAGAATCTATAAACCCGGGAAGTAAGGACTTTCCCTGCAAATCAATCACATTTGTTTCTTCTCCGATAAATACCTTGATTTCCTGATTCGTTCCGACTGCCGAGATACGATCACCGTTAATTGCCAGGGCTTCCGCGACTTCATTTTTTTGATTTACGGTTATGACTTCACCGTTTATGAACACGATATCAGCTTTCAACCAACACACCCCTTCCTTATTGTTTCCCCCTCAGTTCTGCCACCTCTTCATTTGCTGTCCCTGCCGCCACTTACCGGAATATTCTGTTTTCAACAGATTCATTATATCCACACCAGATTGTGAAATCATTAGACAAATAGTTAAAAATATCATCGTTTTTTTATACCTTTTATATAATTGCGTATTAATTCCCATGGTTTGCTGGCCCCAGCCCCCTCTATTCCTAAGGGGGCTATAACCAATCAAAAAAAGGATAGATCCAGCTGCTTATTTGCTTATCTATCCCGCCATTATTCAATTACAACCCATTGTTTCTCCCGATAATGCCAATGGTCAAATACTGTTTATTTTCTTGAAAATCCCATGGCCAGTATCGAAGGGTTAATTCGCTTTTATCCAATTTTTCAATAAACGTTTTTACTCCTATCAAGGCTGCCCCATAACCAACGTTCGAGGCCAATGCAAAGATGGCATTCAGCCCTTCGTTAATGGTATCCATATACTCAGGTTCGATTTTTAAGATATCAGTCCATGTAATACAGAATCCATTTTGCTTGGTACATTTAGATATAGAGTGATTCACTGTACGAACGATCTCATCCCTTACATCCAAAATTCCATTCTTAATCTCTTCTGCATCTTTTTTCTGATAGTGGTTTGCATGATCGGAAAGAAGCTCCATGGCCCAATTATAAAATAGTTGAGTATAAATGGCGGAAGTTGCCAAGATATCAAAATCATTATAATAATTAGCAAAAACACGTTCAGAAAGCTGACCTAACCGATTCTCGGTATCCTTTAAATACCGAATAATTCCCTTTGCCGTTTCACCACGATTCAGCATGGAAGATAGGTGGTGATCAAAATCCACTTTATCGAGGCCTGTTACATCAATTTCAATAAGTTGAATTTTCTCCCGGGTCCGTTCAGGCAAATTTGCCGTACCCTTTTCCATACTTTCCATATCAATATCAAATAGGTATATGGAGTTGCATTTAGTTGCCAGATACTCTATATCCAAATCATCGCAATTGCCTGCTCCGACGATAGCCACTTTATCTACGAACGCTTTTTTCGAAAAAACGGCAGCGAATAAACCTGTAACTTGTATACGATGCTGTTTCCACCGTAACTTTCTGTATTCATCCCGATTATGGTTCATTTTTCTTTGATAGGTTTCCAAGTCAATCTCTCCCTTTAGGGTACTAAGGATTTATTTATTGTAACAAAGTATCCCGATCTTTTGGAGGGCAGGTAATTTAGATTTCGCGCTGGGGAAAAGATAGGCTCAATTTCCATAGTAAAATGAGCGATAATGATGTTAGAATAATATGGGAATTGTTTTAAAGTAGCAGTGATTACAGGAGGGTGTTCCTTGAGCAAAACAAAGAAGATTTTACTTACTTTATTAGGTGTTTTTTCAATCATCTTGGTCGGTGTTGTAATCCTTTTGTTTTCATTCACACAGAACATGAAAGCAGATCCCGATGAAGAAAAGAAGATCCGGGATAAAGCTGAAAGATACTTAGAGGAAACTTTTGATGAAGGAACCGAAATATATGATGTCCTATACGACAATATGGGAAACCGGGGCTATTTTGAATACGCAGCTAAAGTGAAACATGAAAAATATGGTACGCATTTTCTTGTTTTCTTTAATGATGAAACAGGGGAAATGGAGGATACATTCCTATCTGATAAATGGCAAGATGATGCAGAGAAGGAAATCAGGCCATATGTTGAAAAAGAACTGGGTGACGTGTTGATATCCAAGGAAATGGAAAATATTGCAGAAAGTGAAGATTGGGAGAAGATTCAAGAAGAAATAGGCGATTATAATCAATTACTCTTGGTCTTTGATGAGGGGATCGGTAAAGAATTGAACATTGATCCGAATAAGCCAGCCAGCTATAAAGATTACGAAGTTTCCCCTACCATCCGGATTACCCTTTCACGTAAGAAACAGGATGCAGATGAAGACCGCTTTAACGAAATGATCAATGGCCTTAAAAAAGATAAAGTTCTTGAACATGGAAATATGATTGTAGAATATATTAGTACCAAAGGTGTGCCACTGCTGGTGGATTTAAATTAATGAGAAAACCTCTCTAGCTTTATTTAAAGCTGCATGTGCATCATCAATAACTAATGTGCTAATATTAATCACAGGTCGAGAGGCATCCCCAACTATACCAAACACTGACCTAGCATTAAAAAGCTTTTGAAAAGTGGTGACTAGTATAGCTTAACCACTCAAAAAATCAATAGGATTTCATTATCCGCACCGAATGTAACACATTTTATCCCCAATCCATTAGCGTCATTAAATACCTGTTCTGTTGACTCTAGTTTGATAGCCAAGCGCATTGTACTCATATTTAAAATGTTCATCTTGAGTTAAATTACCGTCAGCATCATATTTATATACCATGTCATTTTTAGTAGTAATCTGATTAGCTGTGTTATACGTAAATTTATCCGTTTTTTCACCGCGAGTGTTTTCTTTGCGATTCCCAACTTCATCGTAGCTATATTTATTTATCGTGCCATTTGGTAGTACCTCTTGAATTAGTTGACTATTTTCGTCATAACTAAAACTTGATACTCTTTGTTTGCTATTTTCTTCAAGAATATTACCTGAACCATCATAAATATAGGAGAATTCTAGGTTAGATGAAAAGCTAGGTTATGCTTATGTGATGAACAAACATGGATTTGGCATGGCCAATTATACAGTTGCCTATGAAAAAATAAAGATACGTGAAAATAGTTATGGATATTTTCATTTTGTAAAGTTTTTTTGCTATGGATAGTGGAGTAAATATTAAGCATAAAGCAAGCCATCTTTTTTCTTAAAATAAAAAGATGGCTCGCTTTATACTTAAATTCGCTTAGCGTATATTTTCCTTAAAATGTGGGCTGTACGCCCATTCACATTAATTAGTCCTGTCATTGATGAATGAAACTCGTTTTCAGTATCCCCAAAACGAAAAAAACTCTATTCTTTCTGAAAAATAATAGGAAAGAATAGTGTTTTTATAAGTCTCTCATTTTGAGGGTCCCTCGCCATGTTGGGCTCTTTTATAAAGAAGGTATAATAATAGAAAAACATGTTCCCGTCCCTTTTTCGCTTTTTATTTCTATATCCCCGTTTAATTCTTTAATAATACCGTATGAAATCATAGTGCCGAGTCCAGTTCCCTTCTCTTTTGTAGAATAAAACGGCATGGCGATTCGCTTTATCTCCTCAGGGGACATACCAATCCCTGAATCAATAATATTAATCACAACATTATTCTTCATCTTTTTTACATTGATTTGCAATATTCCTCCATGAACCATAGCTTCAATACCATTTATAGCAATATTAATTAAACAACGTTTTATTTTATCGGCGTTGGCATTTATATAAAGAGGATCTTTATTACTTGTTTTAACTTCAACATTATGTAATAGGGCCATCGGTGATAGTGCATTTATTACCTGTTGGACGATTTGGCTAATATCTAAAGATTCTTTCAAGCAAATTTGTGGTTTTGCTAAGGACATATAATCCTCAATAATGAGTTGTGTCTTTTCTAACTCCATTAGCATGACTTGCAAATATTCATCCTTATATGTTTCTAAGATTTCATTTTTACTAAACAACTGCATAAATCCATATACCGTAGTCAGTGGATTACGAATCTCGTGGGCAATAGAAGCGGCCATTTCACTTATCGCATAAAATTTTTCTGCACGTTGAATTTTTTCTTTCATTTTAAACTTTTCAATCATACCTTCAATTAAATAAATAGATAACAATCCCGTAAGGATATTGATTACTATAAAATTGGATAAAAATTGGATAAAAGAAGTTTCGACTTTATCATTTATCCTCATTTGGTTCATTATAGCAAAGGCAGAAAAGGAACTAGTGCAAATGAAAATAAGCAGTGTGCTGAACAATATTTTTCTTTTCTTTAAATAAGTAGGTAGAAAATAATGAAACATCAAAGTAATGGTAATGGTCATGATATATACAACAACTGATGGGAAAAAGCCATTTCCTCCTAAGTAAAAGCGGTAAGAAAGATATACAAAGGTGATAATAATAAAACTTCTAAAACCGCCATAGAGAAAGACTAAAAGGATAGGAATAAGCCTTAAATCATAAATATATCCGGATTGAAAATTAAAGGGAAACGTCATGCAAAGAATAATAGCAATTGATGAAAGGAGGGAAATATATAGATCATTACGTGTTTCTTTTCCATCTTTATCTAACCAAAATACTTGATAGCAGAGAATACAAATAATAATAATGAATGCGTTTAATAATAGTGTAGGTATCCCCATGCTATACTCCCCTAATCTTTCTATTTAGTTGGAATCCTCACGGATTCATTTGACCCTTGACAAAGCGCTCTTTAAATGTGAAAAACACCTCATTCTTGGCATAATGAGATTGTCGAGAAATCACTACCAAACAGAAGAGGTAACTCCTTTTTTAAATTATCGGATATGTGAGAAATAATGGTAAAAAAGTAAATGATTTAGAAATTGCCATACCGTTTTGTTAATTATCATTCGTCTTCTTTGTTCAACTAACGCACCCGTTAGTCCATTAGGAAAGCGAACATTATTAAAGAAACACGTCCAATTATGGAGTTATTAAATCATATAGGTTGTGGTATTTCAAATCACTGTTTATTTTTCAGCCATTTTCATTATCTCATGTGCAACAACCATGTCAGTTCCAGAAAGTCCTACGGAACAAAGGATCAGTCTGTCCAAAATCAGAAAGAATTCATCAATCAATTTTTGTAAACTAGATTCTACTAAGATATTATGTGCCTCTTTTAGACGATTACAATCTTTGCACCACACCCAAATAATTACTACTCTAAAACACTATTTACACAAATTCTGAACAAATTTAGGGAGAACAAATGATGCTTTATGCAATTCAGGAGTGTAATACTTTGTGTCAAGATCAAAGAAACGAGAGACATTTACATCCAGTGGATCATGTGTCTTCGCTCCAAGCGTAAATGTCCACAATCCACTCGGATATGTTGGAATATTACAAGTATAGAGGCGAGTAATCGGGAAAATCTCTTTTGTATCATGAATCGCATCTCGTATCAGATCCCCTTTAAACCAAGGATTATCTGTCTGGGCTACGAAGATACCGTTTTCCTTTAATGCCTTTGATATTCCCGCATAAAACCCTTTAGTAAATAAATTAGCAGCTGGCCCTACAGGCTCGGTGGAATCGACCAAAATGACGTCATATTCATCTTCACTATTTAGAATATGCATAAAGCCATCACCTACACTAAGCTCTACGCGCGGGTTCCTGTACTCAGAGGCGATATTGGGTAAATACTGCTTTGAATATTCCACTACTTTCTCATCGATTTCAACTTGAACAACATTGGTAACGCTTGGGTGTTTCAATACCTCCCGAATCGTTCCCCCATCACCGCCACCAACAACGAGCACCTTTTGTGGATTTGGATGAGTATATAATGGAACATGAACAATCATCTCATGATAGACAAATTCATCCTTTTCGGTGGTCATAACCATTCCATCAAGTAGAAGCATATTACCGAATTCTTCGGTTTGAATCATGTCCAATTGTTGATACTCTGTTTTCTCGGAGTGAAGGTTTTTGTTAACTCTTGCTGTAATACCAAAAGAATCGGTTTGTTTTTCTGTAAACCATAATTCCATATTCGATTTCTTTTCCTTTCTATATTTTTATTTATATGATCAGACAAAAGATAGATGAACTCTAAACAAATGGCACTGCTTCGGTTGTTAATTCTATCGGATCATACAGAATTGAAAATTCGATTAAATCTGTCTATATTCACTATTTAATGATACATCACAACAAACGATAGTTCATTGGCGGCTGGTCCTCCGACGTCGATCAGGAACCTGACGTATAGACAAAATCAAATTTTTTCTCACCCAGTGATACCTTTTTTTTAGAGTGATAGATATAATATAAGCCTTTGCGTTGCACAAAGGTCAAGCTTTTTTAGTAGGAATTTGAATTTTAAAAATAATTTAACTGGGATTATCTGTAAGGGTTATAACCCTAAACGATTTGTAATACATCACTTCGATGCCACTGAGTATATAATTAGCTGTATGAAATGATTTGAACCCTAACAAAGAGCAAACATGCTTCTAAATAAAACGGTAATCTTGTTCTACTATATTCTTGAGATATCTAACTTGCCATATTTGCATGCCTTCAGGTATAGGTTTCTCTTCTTAAAATCAAAGGACCAAAACACTTCCTTTGTGGAAAAGGAAGTGCAGGAAGACCAAAATCCAAGGAGTATTCACAGGAAGATCAGTTAAAAAAGGCTGTAGCTCGTATTAAATATTTAGAGGCAGAACTTGAATTACTAAAAAAGCTAGACGAACTCGAAAGGCAGGCATAGAAGAAAAGAAAATGACAACGAATGAAAAGTTTACGTTAATTAAACAAATCACTCGGCAATATAATATTACGAATATGGTCCGTTATTTTTGTGAAATAGCCGAAGTCAGTCGCAGGATATTATGCTTGGATACATGCTGAAAGGATTCGATTTACTCAAGAGAAGAAAGATTGGCAGGATTATGAACTTTTTAAGGAAATATTTGAGGCCAAGAGGAAAAAAGCAGGTGCACTCACCATCAAAATGATTTTAGAGAATAATTATTTTTTCACGATGTACCATAAAAAGATTCGGAGGCTCATGCATAAGTTCAATCATAAAACCACAATTCGTCAACCGAAACCCTATAATAGCCACTCATGAGCATAAGGCCGTTCCAAACCACTTAAACAGGAATTTTAACCAAGGAGAACCGAGGAAAGTTCTCCTTATAGTTATTATTTACGTTTATTATGGTTCTGGACAACCAGCTTATCTTTCTTGTTCAAAGACGTTGTTACACGAGAAATCATCGCTTTTCACTTATCTAGAAGTCTCACTCAAGTTGGGGATTGTCTATCAGACATTGGAAAAGCTCTCTGATTCCCTAAAAATTCTATGATAAAACGGAGGAAAATCACTTTATATCAGCAAACGCTTCATTTTAACAGACTAATGCTTCTTTATGAAGTTCTGCTCTTTATAATCGCTGATTGCAGCCTGTTTTTTCTCTTTTTCTTTTAAAACATAACTAAGCAAGTCTAATGAGAGGCGCGCTGCCACTTGGCCAGTTATTCCCGTATGATCGTAAGGAGTAGCTACTTCTACCATATCAAAACCGATAACTTCTCCTCTTTTTGCAATTCCATGGAGTAATTCGTTGACTTCATCATAAAGCAGGCCTCCAGGAGAAGGTGTGCCTGTCGCAGGGGCGATCGATGGGTCGAGGCCATCAATGTCCATGGTAATATAATATTTTTCACCTGCTGGAATAAGTTCCAGAACCTGTTCAAATCCCATCTTTCTCATTTGGCGGGGAGACAAGATGACACTTCCGTATTCTCTGGCAGCATCGACATCTTCTTTTTTACTGCTGCTGATTCCACGAATGCCCAATTGGAAAATCTTTTGAACATGATTCATTTCAGATAAGCGGCGGATGCAACTTCCATGTCCAACCCGCATTCCTGAACGGTGATCTGCCCAGTCTAAATGCGCATCAATCTGGATCACATGAAACGGCCCGAGTTCATCCAAGCCCTTTCCTACTGGAATTGTAATGGAATGATCTCCACCTAAAACAACCGGCATTGCACCTTTTGAAACGATTTTTCTAATGGCTTCTTCCGTATTATCATGGGATTGCATCATATCCCCATGTACCATGTCTACATCACCGCAATCAACAACTTTCCATTTCGGGCCAAGATACATGATATCATTTTCAATATCATAGGCTCCATCTAACCCGAAACTATATAATGTAGAGCCTTCACGAATTCCTCTTGGGCCCATTCTTGCGCCTGACTTCCATTGTGTTCCCATATCATTTGGAACTCCAATTACAGCTACATCTGCATCTAGCTGGTCTAGATCAGGACATACGGGATATTTCCCGAAAGTACAGATTCCGGTAAAAGGTAAATTAAGATGTTGTTTTTCATTCGACATGTACTTTGCCTCCCACTTGAATTACTTTCTCGTTAACATATGCAAGCTTCATGCCACCCTATAAAACTAGGCAAAACGGAATTGTGTAGCAGGAACCAACATATTTTCTAATTATCGATTCTCCTTAGTAAACGCCACAAAGAAAGAGTGTAAGGGAAATAATTCATACAAAGTAAAAAATATCAAAATACCATTCTTGTCTTATTAGGTCTTAAAAAAGACAAATCTTGATGAACTGGATTTTTACTCGTAAAATAATCAATTAGGCTGACAGCTTTCTTTCTGTTAAAGCCCATCTTTAGAATTAATATTTGAAAAGTTTAATATATTGGTGAATTCAAAAAAATGTATCCTCTATTATTAGTCAAAAATTCCTTCGATATAAGCATTATTCGCTTTCTTTTTACTCGTTTATCTCTACTTCTAAATTTCTAATGATCAAACCACTTGGTTGGTTCAACTTCTAAATTAATGTTGATTTGTTTTACCTCACTAAACTCATCTAAACCAAAAGTTCCTAATCCCCGGCCAATTCCACTCTGCTTATAGCCTCCCCACGGTGCTTCATTGTAAGCTAGATTGTAAGCATTAACCCACGTAATTCCGGCTCTTATTTTCTTAATCACTCGTAAAGCCATCGCACCGTCTTGTGAAAATACACCTGCTACGAGGCCATATGGGGTATCATTCGCAAGCTGGATGGCTTCTGCTTCATCTTTAAACTTTTGCACAGTCAGTACCGGACCGAATATTTCTTCCTGAACAATTCTCATGTCAGGTTTAGTGTCAACAAATATCGTCGGCTCAACAAAATAACCATTTTCAAGCCCATCGCTTGTGATACGCTTGCCTCCGCAGGCTAGTTTCGCCCCTTCTTCTATACCTAGTTGAATATAGTTGAGCACCTCATTCATATGATCTTCACTGACAAGCGCCCCCATTTCTGTAGACGGTTGATCGCCAGGGCCGACCCGGATTTTTTTCGCCTTCTCTACCAGTCTCTCGATAAACTTGTCATGAATGCTCTCTTCAAGCAGTAAACGAGATCCTGCATTACAAACTTGGCCGGAATTTACAAAAATTCCATATAAAGCATAATCCACGGCTGTTTCAAAATCTGCATCAGCGAAAACAATATTAGGTGACTTGCCTCCTAATTCGAGAGCAATGTTTTTAATATTTCCAGCTGCTGTTTTCATGATGTTTCTGCCTGTTTCTGTGCTGCCAGTGAACGAAACCATATCGACTTTATCGCTTTCCGCTAGTTCATTTCCTACTGTTCCCCCGCCGCCCATAACTAGGTTGGCAACGCCATCCGGTATGCCGACTTCTTGGATAATCTCAAATAATTTAACAGTCGTAATCGGAGTGATCCCAGCTGGTTTAAACACAATCGTATTTCCTGCAGCAAGGGAAGGGGCAATTTTCCAGGCTCCTGTCAGTAAAGGGAAATTCCATGGAGCGATTAGTCCACATACCCCTACCGGCTCCCGAACAACCATAGCCTGTACAGGACCGGAAACCGGGTAAGTTTGTCCATCGGGTTTAGTGACTAAACCGGCATAATATCGAAAACAATCCACTGCATCCGCAATGTCAAATTCCGCTTCTCTAAGAGGTTTTCCGGTATTCGCTGTTTCAAGCTGGCTAAGCTCAGATGCACGTTCTTCAAGGGTCTCCGCTATTTTAAATAGGTAGGAAGCACGTTCTGAAGCTGGCAGATCTGACCAAACTCCGGAATCAAATGCGGTTCGCGCCGCATCAATGGCCATTCGGGTATCTTCTGCATTTCCTTTGGGAGCCTCTGCAATGACCTTGCCGTTTGCAGGGTTTACAACATGACTCTTTTGTTTACTTAAAGAATCCATCCATTCACCGTTTATGAACATTTTCAGATTTAACACTGTAAAAACACCTCCAGTTTTTATGTAAGCCATGGTGGCCGCCCAATTAAAACTCCTATCAAGCTGACCACCGATTCAAAAACTCTTAATCCACATTAACACTTAATAACTCGACACATCTTCATTCCATCGAGGAACATTTAGAATTGGTCATGTCAAATTTTCTAAATCGATCTATATAGTTAAATTAATGTTGTGTTTTTCGCCTCATAAGTCTTTTGGAATAATGCCAAATAATCTTCGCGTGTCACTTTTCTTGAATTCGTCTGTGTACACAAATGAACTGCTGCCCCTTCAGCAAGGAATGGGAAATCTACAGGATTGACATTATTTAAATCTCGAAAATCAGGAATGCCAATTTTACGAGCAAGCTCTTTTAACAATACAACACCTTCATAGGCAGTTTCCTCAATTGTTTTACCTTCTTTATTTGCTCCAAGTTTTTCAGCTACAATTGCATGCTTTTCAGGGTTTGAAGGAATATTAAATTCAAACACATGTGGAAGAAAGATAGAATTTGCTACCCCATGTGGAGTATCATAAAGACCGCCGAGTGGTTCAGCCATAGCATGTACAGCACCAAGATCCGCGTGATTAAATGCCATGCCTGCAATTAAACTAGCTACAAGCATATTTTTCCGTCCTTCTAAGTCGTTCCCATTTTCTACAGCTAACGGAAGGTACTTAGCAATTAATTCAATTGAATAAAGACTGAGAGCATCTGAAATTGGTTCAGCAATATTGCTGGTATAAGCCTCTATAGCGTGTGTAAGTGCATCCATTCCGGTAGCAGCAGTAATAGATTTAGGCAGAGTTAGAGTTAATTCTGGATCCAAAATTGCTAGTTTCGGAGCCAGTCTAATGTCAAGTATAGCCTCTTTCTGTTTTGTAACTGTATCTGTAATGACAGAACCTGTTGTAACCTCACTTCCAGTACCTGAAGTTGTAGGAATACAAATAAGCGGAGTGATTTCTCTCTCTAGTAAATTAAAACCGTAACGATCTCTAAGCTCTCCTCCATGGGTTAAAAGTGTACCAATTGCTTTTGCTGTATCCATCGAACTTCCGCCGCCAAGACCTATCAAAAGATCTATTTCCTCGTCTTTAAATTGTTGATAGGCTCTATGGCAATCTACATCTTTTGGATTAGGAGTAATTTCATCAAAAACAATATAATTGACACCTTCTTGGTCTAACGAATCGGTAACCCTTTGTAAAATTCCAGTTTGCGCCAATCCTTTATCGGTAATTAGAAGTGCCTTTTTTCCTCCTAGCTCTTTTGCTCTTTTCCCAATATTTTTAACTTTTCCGTTCCCAAACTCTATAGAAGTAGGAAGATTGAAATTAAAATCCCAGATCATCATTAATGTCCCCTTTCAATTTTTCAAACAGTGTAATAGTACAGTGACTCACTCTCTTTTACTCCTTTACTCTTTTATATCTACTTCTCCATTAATGATCAAACCACTTGGTTGGCTCCACTTCTAAATTAATGTTGATTTGTTTTACCTCACTAAACTCATCCAAACCAAAAGTTCCTAACCCACGGCCAATTCCACTCTGTTTGTAGCCTCCCCACGGTGCTTCATTGTAGGCTAGATTATAAGCATTAATCCACGTAATTCCGGCTCTTATTTTCTTAGTCACTCTTAAAGCCTTCGCGCCGTCTTGTGAAAACACACCTGCTGCGAGGCCGTATGGAGTATCATTGGCAAGCTGGATGGCTTCCGCTTCATCTTTAAATTTTTGCACGGTAAGTACTGGTCCGAATATTTCTTCCTGAACAATTCTCATGTCCGGTTTGGTATCAACAAATATCGTCGGCTCAACAAAATAGCCCATTTCAAGTCCATTGCTTGTGATACGCTTGCCGCCGCAGGCTAATGTCGCCCCTTCCTCTATGCCAAGTTGAATATATTGGAGTACCTTATTCATATGTGCTTCACTGACAAGGGCACCCATTTGTGTAGACGGTTGATCACCAGGGCCGACCCGGATCTTTTTCGCTTTCTCTATCAGTCTATCGATAAACTTGTCGTGAATGCTCTCTTCAAGCAGCAAACGCGATCCTGCATTACAAATTTGGCCGGCGTTTACAAAAATACCATATAAAGCATAATCCACGGCTGTCTCAAAGTCTGCGTCGGCAAAAACGATGTTAGGTGACTTGCCGCCTAATTCGAGTGCAATGTTTTTAATATTTCCAGCTGCTGCTTTCATGATGCTTCTGCCTGTCGATGTACTGCCAGTGAACGAAACCATATCAACTTTATCGCTTTCCGCTAGTTCATTTCCTACTATTGCACCACCACCCATAACTAGATTTGCAACGCCATCTGGTATGCCAACTTCTTCGATAATCTCAAATAATTTAGTAGTCGTAATCGGAGTGACCTCGGATGTTTTAAATACAATCGTATTTCCTGCAGCAAGGGCAGGGGCTATTTTCCAAGCTCCCGTCAGTAAAGGGAAATTCCACGGAGCGATCAGTCCACATACTCCTACCGGCTCTCGAACAACCATGGCCTGTACAGGACCTGAAACAGGATACGTTTGGCCGTCCGGTTTAGTGACTAAACCGGCGTAATAACGAAAACAATCCGCTGCATCCGCAATGTCAAACTCTGCTTCTTTAAGAGGTTTTCCGGTATTGGCTGTTTCAAGTTGGCTAAGCTCAGATGCATGTTCTTCAATTTTCTCTGCTATTTTAAATAAATAGGAAGCCCGTTCCGAAGCCGGCAGGTCTGACCAAATCCCGGAATCAAATGCGGTTCGTGCCGCATCAATGGCCATCCGGGCATCTTCTGCATTTCCGCTGGGAGCCTCTGCAATAATCTTGCCGTTTGCGGGGTTTACAACATTAGTCTTCTGTTTACTTAAAGAATCCATCCACTCACCGTTTATAAACTTTTTCAGCTTCAACAATTTGAAAAAACCTCCTGTTCGTTATTCTTACTTTAACGATCTCGCTTTAAAAATAGGTAGCGCTTTCATTTTTGTTTATTTTCAAAATATTCCCACCTCCTTTAGTTACATATACTTACTTCAGTGTAAAAAACGGATTAAAAGTCTTCTACCTTTTGGGAAAGAACTTTTTCATTCATATCTTCTACCTCTTGAGGAATGATCTCTTCTTCAAAATTAAACTCAGGAAGAGGCTTGCGAAAAAATTTTGTCATATTAAGAAGATATGCTAAGCCACATACCACCCAGATGCCTCCAAGGATCAATGCCTCCATTTCTAGATGTGACCATAACCACATAGTAAATGCTGCACCCATGAGCGGTAAAAATAAATAACTTATGCAGTCGTTAAAAGAACGTTTCTGATTTCTTATAAAATAATGGGCGATGACAGATAGATTAACAGATGTAAAAGCAATGAGCCCTCCAAAATTGATAAACTTGATGACTTGCTCCAGAGTTAACACGACACCTAGTAAAGAAATTATACCTATCACGATAATACCGTGTGACGGTGTTTTAAATTTGGGATGAATATAATCAAATTGCTTAGGCAATACAGAATCCCGGCCCATTGCATATAACACACGTGATGCGCTCGTAATTGAAGCAACGCCTGAAGAAAAGTTACCAATAATTACCGCAGTAATAAATAATGATTTGAATAGGTTTCCTCCAACTAGTATAGCGATTTCCATGGCTGCTGAATCAGTGTTTTCAAATGAAAAGCCCGGATAGACCAATTGTGCTAAGTAGGAAGAGCCAATATACAAAACT
This sequence comes from Peribacillus sp. FSL R5-0717, assembly GCF_038002945.1. Lineage (NCBI taxonomy): Bacteria > Bacillati > Bacillota > Bacilli > Caryophanales > Bacillaceae > Peribacillus > Peribacillus sp. FSL R5-0717. The sequence continues at coordinate 5,153,471 of NZ_JBBOOF010000001.1, read as the reverse complement.
CCTATAAACAGCAACATTATGATAATAGCTCTTGGGATGGTTTTTTCAGGATTGATTGTTTCCTCTGACAAGGTAGTAAGTGAGTCAAATCCAAGAAAACTAAAACAAAGAATTGAAGATCCTGCTAAGATTACTGAAACGGGAACCTCTGAATTGAATAATGGTTTAATCGAGAAAAGAGTGCCTGTCCCTACTCCATCTAATAAATTTTTGACGGTTAATATCCAGAAAAAGCAAACGAAAATGATTTGAGCAATAACGAAAATTTTACTTGCGGATGCTGATGTCTTTACCCCTAGTATGCTCGGTACAACTATGATAGTAGTTAAAAGAAAAATCCACACATAATGTGGAATCCCTGGAAACACTGCACTTAAAAAGACAGTGGACATCAAACACGTCACCATAGGTGTTAACATATAATCAAGCATAATTGTCCAACCAACAATAAACCCAACTTTAGGATTAATAGATTTTTGAGTAAATGTATAAGCTGAACCTGAGATAGGGTATGCCTTTGCCATCTTTCCATAGCTGAGCGCTGTAAAGAATATTGCTAGAAATGCAATACTATACGCACCCGTAATTACACCATGTGAGGTTACGGCAGCTATTCCATAGGTATTAAAAAATACCATGGGGTTATTCCAAGCAATCCCTAAAAAAACAACCTGTGACAAAGTAAGTGTTCTAGCAAGTTTTTTCCGTTTCATAATCAGCTCCCTCACATTTATAAAGAATACTCAGAAGATTTAAATTATTTTGTATTTTGATTATAAAGGTTGTTGTTACACAAAGGTCAACACCTGTATTATATTTTTTAAGGAGGCGATTAAACTGAAAGAAAAATTAACTATTGGTGAGATGGCAAAGTTACGAGGGATGACTACGGAGGCCTTGCGCCATTATGATCGGATTAACTTATTCAAGCCGCAATATATCGATTCACATTCGGGATATCGCTACTATTCTATTTTCCAGTACGAGGTTTTAGGAACCATTAAAGAATTACGGCAACTTGGAATGAGTACTGACGAAATAAAGGATTATTTCAATGAACGTAATTTCAGTAAGTCTTTAGACATTCTTAAAGTCAAACACGCAGATCTTGTTTCAAAGCTTAAAGAATTAACTGACTTGGAAGAAAATATCCAGAAAAAAATTGTATATTTGGATCATATATCAAGAGAAAAGGAACTACAAACGGTCATGTTCCACAAAATAGGACGCAGAAAATTAATTACATTGAATGAAAAAATCAATAATAATTTAGAGCTCTGTTATGGAGTTATAAGGTTAGAAAATATGCTTGCTGAGAAGACACCGATTCTGGCTAGCAACAGACTAGGTATTCTCATCCAGGAAGCAGATCTTAAATCTAAACGTTTTGAAGAACCATCCGTCATTTTTGTTGTGGCGAATAGTAAAGAAAAAATACCAAAAGAGTACCAAAGGATCATTCCGGCAGGGTTGTTTGCGTGCATCCGTTATAACGGAGAATTATTATCGAACCGAAGCGAAAGCTTGAGTAAAATAATTGATTATCTAGATGAAGGTGGTTATCAAATTATCGGCGATGCGCTGCAAATTATGCATATTGATATTACAATCACAGATAAACCAAACGAGATTACCTTTGAAATTCAAGTTCCCGTTCAAAAGATCTGACCTATTTGCGCAGGACAAATGTTTATGTGTATAGTTTAGACGAAAGACATTGTGCACTTCGCTGGTGCACCTCTCAGTGCTCCACCACACTCTCTTTCACATACCGCTATTGAAGCTTTTGGTCTTGCTGGAGTTGCCTGAGCATTAGCTGCTGCTCGTGCTGGGGGTCTGGCTATCGAGGTTTAGAGCAGCGAAGAACCTACAAAGTTACAAAAAGGGGTGATACATATTAGTCATGTATAATATGTATCACCCTTTTACTTCTTGTATAACAAATGCACGCTTATATACAGAGTTTTTTCAAAGCAGCGTAGCTTTATTCCAAAATACACTTATTCAATTAAATGGCCCTTTTATGAACAAGCAGGGAAGGAGAGTATCGTGTTCTCGACATTAATTAAAGTTTTTTATATACCTCTGCGTATGCCACTTTCAATTGCTCTCTAAGTTGTTTGTTATCAACTTCTAATTTCTTAACCTTCCGTTTCAGTGATTCATTGCATAAGACAGAGCAAACTTTTGAGGACGTGATTTCATAACTGAGCTCAAGGTATAGGTTTATTTAAATGAACCGAATATTTCTGCTGCCAATTTACGTCCTGTCGGAGTGGCAGCTAGACCGCCCTCTGCCGTTTCACGTAGTGCAACTGGCATGGTCAAGCCAATTTTATACATGGCATCGATCACTTCGTCACATGGAATGCGGCTCGTAATGCCTGCAAGTGCCATATCAGCTGCCGTTATCGCGTTGGATGCCCCCATTGCGTTACGTTTCACACAAGGAACTTCAACCAAACCTGCCACTGGATCACAAACCAATCCAAGCATATTTTTCAATGTGATTGCCATCGCTTCTGCGGCTTGACTTGGTGTACCGCCGGCCAGTTCTACAATCGCGGCTGCCGCCATTCCACTTGCTGAACCCACTTCTGCTTGGCAGCCTCCAGCTGCTCCAGAAATGGAAGCGTTGTTTGCAACCACGAATCCGAAGGCAGCGGAAGTGAAAAGAAAATCAATCATCTCCGCCCGGGTCGGGTTTAGTTTTTCTTTTACGGCAAATAACGTACCGGGAACCACGCCCGCAGAACCGGCAGTTGGTGTGGCACATATCATCCCCATTGCTGCATTCACTTCGTTCGTCGCAACAGCTTTACTGACGGCATCCAATAATAAATTGCCTGCGAGCGCCTTGCCCGTCTTGATATAATTTTGTAAAAGAACGGCATCTCCGCCCGTTAGGCCTGTAACGGATTGCACTCCTTTCAGACCTCTTTCCACCGCTTGTTCCATCACAGTCAAATTCCTGTCCATCTTTTCGATGATCTGTTCTCTCGACAAACTTAAGAACTCCATTTCTTGTAAAATCATGATTTCCGCGATTTTTACATTTTTACTTTCAGCAAGTTCAACCAACTCTGCTACATTTCGGAACATGTTTTTACCTCCATATCTATGCCCACACTTTTAATGATGATCATTCAACCATCCTTATAACTTGCGACACGTTTTCCAGACCTTCAATTTCCTTCATGACATCGCCCTTGATTTTCTGATCCACTTCAATCACCATAAGGGCCATTTGACCTTTTTCTTTTCGTGAAACTTCCATATGTCCAACGTTAATCTCATGATTAGCCAATACTGTCGAAACGGAAGATATGATTCCAAACACATCGTTATGCACGACTAAAATGGCTGGGTTTTCACCTGACAATTTAAGCTTGAACGTATTCAGCTCCGTTATTTCTATCGTTCCGCCGCCAATCGAGATCCCAACCAGTTCCAATTCCTTATCCTCGTCGAACAGTCTGATCTTGACTGTATTAGGATGATCCATCAAAGTACCCTCGATTGTAAAGGAAACGTCCATACCGGCTTCTTCCGCTATCGTTAAAGAGGCAGGGATACGTTCATCATCCGTATCGAAATCCAAGATCCCGCCTACGACAGCAACATCCGTACCGTGTCCCCTGTATGTTTTTGCAAAAGAACCATATAAAGAAATAATCGCTTTCTTCGGTTGCTTTCCGAATAATGTCCTTGCTACTCTGCCAATTCTGGCAGCTCCTGCTGTATGTGAACTTGAAGGCCCAATCATGACGGGACCGATTATATCGAATGCAGATCTGTATTTCATTGTGTAATGCCCCTTTTCTGGCAAAAAAATTTGTTTAGCCGTCTTTCAATTGCTGCTTTTTTTTTTTCATTCCCCCTTATTTGTGAAACAGTTCTAATCTTTTAATTCTGAACACTATTGAGCCAAGGAAACCTACCCCTGCTCCAACAAATGCACATATCCCAGCAGTGATCGTCACTTTTACAGGATCATTGAAACTGTACATAACTGCCAACCCTGCGATTGGTGTCGCCTTCCCGGTTGCATTATGGGTCAGAAGCATGGAAAAAGTTTTACAAGCAGAGAACGGCCGTTGAACGCGTCAATGCCTATTTAAAAGAATTCTTTCAACTAAAAATGTCCGTTATCGCAGACGAAAAAGCCAAAGTTCAGTTCAATCTTACCAGGCTTGTTTATATTTATAATCCTCCGAAATTAGCAGTAGATCTCCTCAATCAACAAATGCACAAAATGAATCAAGCTGTTAATCGTTTTTTTAATGTAGACTAAAATTCTGTAACTCTCACGAAAGAAAAACTTTTTATGAAATTGATTCAATTATAATAGAGATGGACATGTGGGTATTAATATAGGAATAGGTATAACTAGTACTGGTGTCCCGTTTGAGGTATAACAAAATACTCACAAGGTCGAGTATTTTGTTTGTTCTAATAGAATTAGTAGAAAAATCTTTGAAAATATTGAAAAAATATAATAAGTTACTCAATTAACTTTAAAATTTTTGTTTATCCCTATCTTTGAAGCATCTTAATATTGTACTCAATCAAACACGATTGTTTTATTACCATGAATAATAACTTTATCTTCAATATGCCAGGAAACAGCTTGGGCAAGAACTTGTCTTTCCACATGACTTCCGGCAACCTTTAATTCTTCTATTGTATGTCTATGATTAACCCGCTTTACATCTTGCTGAATAATGGGTCCTTCATCAAGATCATTCGTAACATAATGAGCAGTTGCTCCAATTAACTTAACACCACGATTATAGGCTCTCGCATAAGGATTTGCTCCGACAAACGCCGGTAAGAAAGAATGATGTATGTTAACAATTTGATTTGGAAACTCCGATATAAATGTAGGGGAAAGAATTTGCATATATCTAGCCAAGGCAATAAAGTCTACTTTCCCTTTCAGTAGTTCTAGCGCTTTCTGTTCTGCCTGTTGCTTCGTTTCATGAGTTAAAGGAATATGGTAATAAGGGATATCATAACTTTCTACTATTTTTTTAAAATCAGGATGATTACTGATCACCATCGGGATTTCTACTGGAAGTTCATTTGATTTCCAACGCCATATAAGCTCCATAAGGCAGTGATCCATTTTGGATACAAAGATGGCCATTCGTTTTCTTTTCTTATTACCACTTAAGCTCCATTCCATCGCATAAGCCTGAGCCAGCACATGTAAGTCCTCCTCAAGTTTTGCATAGGAAGCATCAACATCGTTTAAATCAAATTCGATCCTCATAAAAAACATACCTGCTTGTGGATCCGTCGTATGTTGGTCAAAATGAACAACATTTGCTTTGCTTTCTAATAAAAGGTTAGATACAGCCGAGATAATACCTGGCTTCTCTGGACAAGATATTAATAATTTAGCACGGTTAACATTCACTTCTTTATACAATGTTGACTCTCACCATCCTTTAGAGTTGTACGTAAAAATTGTAAAAAGCGTTCGAATTCAGAATGATGGCTAAACACAACCTCTTTCGGTGTCCGAACAATACTGTAACTACAATTTCAATTCTAGCCGTCATGAACTACAGTGAGGGCGGGCGATAGAACCTTAAAAATTACTGACAGACGTTTTTCCTTTCACACCTTCATATCTACAATTTTTTTAGCTAGGCGTGTATTTCCTTACCATATACAGCTAGGGCAGCTTCCCCAATTGCTTCCGCTAATGTAGGATGAGGGTGTATCGTATGCGCAATATCCATAGCTGTTGCATTTAATACTCGTGCAAGACCCGCTTCTGAGATCATATCGGTTACATGAGGCCCAACCATATGCGCTCCTAACAACTTACTAGACTCTTTTTCAACAACGAGTTTGACAAAACCGTCTGATTCACCAAAAACAAGAGCCTTTCCAATCGCACGGAAGGAGAATTTTCCTGTTTTTACTTGATATCCTTTCTCCTTCGCATCCTCTTCTGTTAGTCCAACACTAGCTATCTCCGGGCTACTATATATGCATTTTGAAACAAGCGATAGATCAAGTGGCACAGGGTTTTCTCCTGCCATATGTTCAATTGCGATGATTCCTTCATGTGAAGCAACATGGGCAAGCTGCAATCCTCCAATTACATCTCCAATTGCATAAATGTTTGGCTCAGTCGTTTGATAATACTCATTTGTTTGAATAACACGTTCAGCTTCAACTTTCGTATTTTCAAGGTGAATGCCTTCTATATTTGGTAATCTTCCGACAGATACTAATAATTTTTCTGCTGAAAATGTCGTGTCTTTCCCTTTATATTCCGCCTTAATAGAGACACCCTCACCTTTTTCTAACGATTCTGGAAGCACCTTTGCCCCTGTTACGATTTTCACACCTTTTTTCTTCATTAGTCGCTGTACTTCCTTTGAAATATCTTTATCTTCTGTCGGTAAAATGCGATTGGCATACTCTATCACAGTTACTTCTAATCCAAAGTCAATAAGCATCGAAGCCCATTCTATTCCAATAACACCGCCGCCGACAATAATGATGGAATTTGGGAGCTCTTTCATTTGTAGAGCTTCATCCGATGTCATCACATATCCGCTATCTGCTTCTAGGCCGGGTAATGTCCTTGGACGAGATCCTGTAGCTATTAAAATATTTCGAGAGTTTAATATTGTTTCCCGTTCATCATTATTAAATCTCACTAAAACATCTCTTGACTGTAAAATACTCCCTTTCCCTTCAAACACATCTATTTTCCCTTTTTTCATTAAATGTTGTACACCTTTAAATAAGCGTTCAGTAATTTCTTCTTTCCTGGCCTGTACTTTTGAGAAGTCCAGTCCTACTTCCGGTGCAATAACACCGTATTTTTCAGCGTTCTTTGCATTCGAATATACCTCTGCACTTCTTAATAATGCTTTACTTGGAATACAACCTGCATGAAGGCATGTTCCACCAAGTTTACCTTGTTCCACGACCGCCGTTTTTAATCCTAATTGAGACGCACGAATGGCCGCAATATATCCACCGGTGCCGCCGCCAATGATAACAACGTCATATTCTTGATTCACCTAATACATCCCCCTTTTGTTTTCATAACCATGGATTTATGGATAGAGTAAGAAAAACAACTTATTAAACACGATCTATTCTATTAATAGGTAAGCCGTGACGATTCATTAATTTATTTCAATGGCACATGTACTGGATGCAAAGTTTTCTCCAACAATAATTCTAAATAATCAATTTGTGTCTCTTCATCTAAATAGCGTTTTGTAAAATGATCTAATCTAAGCTGAACTCCCTCATATTCAATAATTGCATCGTTTCTACGGGGCTCGTCCAATAGAGGGAGAACTTCACCGACATCCCGCAGCCGCCGGCTATAGCAGCATCATTGCGAGGAATTTGCGCATCCTTACGTGTCATTTCCTTCAGTTTATTCATGGATGCCTCTGTTATCATCTGATTCTCCCCTTTCTTAATGGATTATTGAAAAATGATTACGCATTAGCCTTAGTTGCACGGACTTGTTCATCTGCATGATAGGAGGAGCGAACAAGCGGACCGGCTTCGCAATGACTAAACCCTTTTGACATGGCAATGTTTTTCAATTCTTCAAACTCTTCTGGACTCCAATATTTTTCGACCTTCAAATGTCGTTTAGTCGGCTGTAAATATTGACCAATAGTCATAATGTCCACTTCATTAGCACGAAGATCATCCATCGTTTCCATAATCTCTTCTTTTGTTTCTCCTAGACCAATCATAATGCTTGATTTCGTCGGGATAGTGGAATTCATTTGCTTTGCCCGCCTTAAAAACTCTAGTGAACGTTCATATGTTGCACGTGCACGAACTTTTGGAGATAAGCGCTTTACTGTTTCAATGTTGTGATTCAAAATGTCTGGCCTTGTATCCATCAATGTTTTTAAGTTGTCATATTCCCCATTCAGATCAGAGGGGAGAACTTCAATGCTGCAAAATGGATTTTGCCGCCTCACTGCCTTTACAGTTTCCGCAAATACCTCTGCTCCGCCGTCTTTTAAATCATCACGAGCAACAGCGGTAATCACAACATGCTTTAAGCCCATTTGCTCTACTGATCCTGCGACACGTCCGGGCTCTTCCCAATCTAGTTCTGATGGTAGCCCTGTTTGAACTGCACAGAACCTGCAAGCTCGCGTACATACACTTCCTAAAATCATGAAAGTTGCCGTTTTTCTGACCGCCCAGCATTCATGAATGTTGGGACATCTTGCTTCTTCACAAACAGTATGAAGCTTTTTTTCACGCATCATTTTCTTTAAGCCCGTATATTGGTCATTCGTATTTAATTTAATTTTAAGCCATTCTGGTTTACGAAGATTACTGATGGACATTTTATTTCTCACTCCTATGAGCAGATGTAATTTTAGCTTTAAAGAGGTTGTTCAATAGTCCTATAAAAAAAACGATTGAGTTTCTCCGTTCCTATGACTTTTTGGTTCTCAAGACTATTTCTCCTTGCACTTCTTGGCTCTTTTTGTCATCCTTTTTACACACGTTTATATGAAACCACCATGAATGAAATAATGAGATTCTTCTTTTTATTTTCATCCCTGGTGGTCCATGTTCAAGCATTTATTTATGACTTTACCTTTTCTTCCTCTACTACTTTCTCTTTGGAATAACGCAAGATTGGTTGTCTAGCTGCTTGGACCTCATCCAATCGCCCAATGACCGTAGTATGTGGTGCGTCTAAAACAACCCCTGGGTTTTCTTCCACTTCTTTGGCAATTTGAATCATTACATCCGCAAAAGCATCGAGTGTTTCCTTCGACTCTGTTTCTGTCGGTTCAATCATCAAACATTCCTCAACATTTAACGGGAAATAGATGGTCGGCGGATGGTAGCCGAAATCTAGCAGACGTTTTGCCATATCAAGCGTTCTTACACCTAGCTTTTTCTGCCTAGATCCGGATAGAACAAATTCATGCTTGCAAATTTGTAAATATGGCGCTTTAAAATATGGCTCTAATCTTTTACGAAGGTAATTAGCATGAAGCACGGCACTTTCAGATACTTGGCGCAGCCCTTCAGGCCCCATCGTGCGAATATAAGTATAGGCCCGCAAGAGAATTCCGAAGTTTCCATAATACCCTTTTACCCTTCCGATAGAGTGCGGATAATTAGCCTTCAGTAAATATTTATCACCTTCTTTTTCTATGCGCGGTACTGGCAAGTAAGGAGTAAGTTTCTGTTTCACACCGACAGGGCCTGCCCCTGGACCGCCACCTCCATGAGGCGTCGTAAATGTTTTGTGAAGATTTAAGTGCACGATGTCAAAGCCCATTTGACCTGGTGTTGTTTTACCTAAAATGGCATTGGCATTCGCTCCGTCATAATATAATAGGCCCCCTGCTTCATGGACAACCTGGGCGATTTCCACAATTTCTTTTTCAAAAAGTCCAAGGGTATTCGGATTCGTCAACATTAGCGCAGCTGTATCAGGTCCCACATGCTTCTTTAATTCTTTTAGGTCAACTAATCCATTTTTATCGGATGGGATCGTGATCGTTTGAAAACCAGCAACACTTGCACTTGCAGGATTTGTACCGTGCGCGGAGTCTGGAACAAGTACTTTCGTTCTGGTTTCACCTTTTTGAGCATGATACGCCTTAACCATCATTAAACCTGTCCATTCCCCTTGAGCCCCTGCAGATGGCTGTAAAGTTACAGCATCCATTCCTGTAATGACAGCTAGCTCTTCTTGTAATTCATATAAAACTTCTAATGCACCCTGTACTGTTTCAACGGGCTGATATGGATGAATGCGGCTAAAGCCTTCCAGACGTGCCACATCTTCATTTATTTTCGGATTGTACTTCATGGTACAAGAACCCAATGGATAGAATCCATTATCGATCCCATGGTTTTTATTAGAAAGCGCGGTGTAATGGCGGACAAGCTGCAACTCTGATACTTCTGGGAGCTCCGCCGGTTCGTCACGAATTAAATGCTTTGGAAATTTGTTATTTATATCAACATAGTCAACGTCACTATCCGGAATACTTGAACCTACACGTCCTGGACGACTTATTTCAAAAATTAACTCATTATATTCAACCATTTACAATCGCCTCCAAAGCATCAACAAATTGGTCAATTTCTTCTTTAGTTCGCTGCTCAGTCACAGCTAGCAGCATTTGATTTCCAAATCCGTAATCACTTTCTAAATCAAATCCACCGATAATACCCGCCTTAAGAAGTTTTGCATTGACTTCCTTTACCGGTAGAGGAAGCCCGACAACAAACTCATTGAAGAATGGTGCTTCATTGATTATGGTAAAGCCCTTCTGTTTTAAAGTTTTCGCCATGTAATCAGCTTTCTCAATATTTAGCTGTGCCATTTGACGAATCCCTTGCTTTCCAAGTGATGCCATACAAATAGAGGAGGCAAGAGCATTTAATGCCTGGTTGGAACAAATATTGGATGAGGCTTTATCACGGCGAATATGCTGTTCACGCGCTTGCAGTGTTAACACAAATCCACGTTGTCCTTTTTCATCTGCTGTTTGCCCTACAATACGTCCTGGGATTTTGCGCATGAGTTTCTTACTTACCGCAAAATAGCCGCAGTGTGGACCGCCAAAGGACATCGGGATTCCTAATGGCTGCATATCACCGATCACAATATCTGCCCCAAGTTTCCCAGGAGCCTGCAAGAGTGCTAGTGCAAGTGGATTGGAGCTTACTATTAAAAGGGCACCTTTTTCTTCCGCAATTTTCTTAATTGCGTTTAAATCCTCAATGGAACCGAAGAAATTTGGATATTGAACAATTACGGCAGCAGTTTCCTTATCGATTTGTTCTTGCAGCTTCCCTAAATCTGTAACCTCATCAGCAAGATTTACTTCCTCAGCTGTGTATCCCGGACCTCCGGCTACTGTATGTAAAATAGCTCGGGATTCAGGATGTACCGCTTTGGATACAAGTACTTTTGAACGTCTTGTAGATGCAACGGCAAGTGATGCAGCTTCTGCAAGCGATGTAAAACCATCGTACATGGAAGAGTTAGCCACATCCATTCCTGTCAACTCACAAACCATCGTTTGAAATTCAAAAATTGCTTGTAATTCACCTTGACTGATTTCCGGTTGGTAGGGTGTATAAGCTGTGTAAAATTCGGAACGTGAAATCATATGATTTACCACACTTGGAATATAGTGATCATATGTACCCGCACCTAGGAAAGTTGGGTAATGATTTGCATTTTTGTTTTTTGTAGCAAGCTGATTCATTTTTTTCAAAAGAAGCGGTTCAGGAACCGCCTCTGGAATGTTTAGCTCATCCTGCAGGCTAATTTCAGCTGGAATATCTTCAAATAACTCATCTATAGAAGAAATATTTAAAAATTTGAGCATTTCCTCTTGGTCCTGTTTCGTATCAGGGAGGTATCTATAAGTGGCTGTCATATTATTCCTCTCCTTCATTAGTAAATGCTTGATATTCTTCTTCGTTTAGAAGTGAATCTAATTCTTCTGGATTGGACATTTCTACTTCGACTAACCACCCTGCTTCAAATGGATGCTCGTTAATCGTCTCTGGAGCGCCTTCTAACTCTTCGTTTACAGTAACTACCATACCTGAAACAGGTGAGTAAAGTTCGGAAACTGCTTTAACTGACTCGATCGTTCCCATCGATTCATTGACATTTACTTCATCATCAATCGCTGGATTTTCAACAAAGACGATATCACCTAACGCCTTTTGTGCATAATCAGAGATTCCAATACGTACACGATTTCCTTCTAATTGTTGCACCCACTCATGTTCTTTGCTATATCGTAAACTTGATATTACTTTCGTCATTGTATTTTCCCCTTTTCTTTTTTACTATTGCCATAATTCAGAATATATTTTAGATAATTTACTCATAGCAGGTTGTCGATTTCGGGCTGCATGCAAAGTAACCGAATTCGACTTAAAACTACACGATAACTCTATTAAAATATTTCCACTTATCTTTTGTAGAATGGTGCATTAACAATAACGGCTTCAATCAGTTTATTACGAATTTCCACTTTTATCGGCGCCCCCACTTCAGCTTGGTCGGCTGATACCAAGGCAAGACCTAAGCTTTTCTTCAAAGATGGTGATTGTGTTCCGGATGTAACAATACCTATTTCCTCTCCACCTTTAGAAATTACCTTGTAACCATGACGCGGAATCCCTCTGCCTGTTACTTCAATCCCTACTAATTTTCGTTTTAATCCAGCTTCTTTTTGTTCTGTAAGAGCAGATTTTCCGATAAAGTCACTTTCTTTGTTCGTCTTTACGACAAAGCCGATTCCTGCTTCAAGCGGGCTGATATCGTTACTGAGTTCCTGTCCATAGAGTGCAAGACGTGCTTCAAGTCGAAGCGTGTCCCGTGCACCAAGTCCACATGGTTGTAATCCATTCGTGGTTCCTGCTTCTAAGAGCTTTTCCCAGAGTACTACCGCTTTGTCTGCTGCTAAATAAAGTTCATATCCATTTTCTCCTGTGTAACCTGTACGGGATACAAGTATGTCGGTAATCTCGGAGATGTTGACATGTTGGGCGAATTTAAAAGAGCCAATTTCTGATAAATCTATTTCCGTTAACTTTTGCAAAATGCTTTCTGCCTTTGGACCTTGGATGGCAAGCTGAGCGATGTCTTCCGAAATATTTTGGATCGTCATCTCTCCTTTTACATGCTGCTTCATCCATTCGTAATCTTTCTCAATGTTTGCGGCATTAATAACGAGTAAATATTTTTCATTCCCTAATTTATAAACTAATAAATCATCGACCGTTCCGCCATCTGGATAGCACATTGCGGTATACTGTGCTTGATTGATGCTAAGTTTTGTTACATCGTTTGTAACAAGGTAATTAATATAACTCTCGGCATCTTTCCCTTCCACAAGTACTTCTCCCATATGAGAAACATCAAAAAGTCCTGCTTCTGTTCGAACAGCTTCATGCTCTTCTAAAATGCTGGTAAATTGAACTGGCAGAGCCCAGCCACCAAAATCAATAACTTTTGCTCCGTATTTTTTATATACTTCAAAAAGCGGTGTTTGCTTTAATGCTGTTTCAGTACCCATGATTTACCCCCAATTATGTTTTTTTCAAAATAGATGTTCTTTTCCTGTTTACCGGTTTCTTTCATCGCCAGGCCTCCAAAAGACGTTTCTCGAAGGGTCCTTGGCATACCATTTCCTATACCTTATACATGACTTTAATTACCTCATTTACACAGTAATTGGCTGTTGAAATAACGGATAAACATCACAAATCCCTTTGGTTGTTTCTCTTGCTTTCTGAAGAACGTCTTTATTCCCTTTACTCTTTAGAACAGTTGCAATCACTTCGCCAATTTTCACCATTTCTTCTTCCTTCATGCCTCGAGTTGTTAAAGCTGCTGTTCCCATTCGGATACCGCTCGTAACAAATGGCTTTTCTGGATCATAGGGAATCGTATTTTTATTAACGGTAATGCCCGCTTCTTCTAATAGTTTCTCTGCTTCTTTCCCTGTTAAATTCCAAGGACGCAAATCTAAAAGGACAATATGATTATCAGTTCCACCAGAAACAAGGGCTGCACCTTCATTTTTTAATGTTTCGCCAAGTGTTGCAGCATTTTCAATGACTTGTTTCGCATAATCCTTAAAGCTTGGTTGTAAAGCCTCGTTGAAAGCAACCGCTTTTGCTGCAATGATATGCATGAGTGGGCCGCCTTGAATTCCTGGGAACACGGATTTATTAATCGCTTTGATAATTTCTTCATCGTTCGTTAAAATGATCCCCCCCCGCGGTCCTCTCAATGTTTTATGAGTTGTACTTGTCACAACATCTGCATATGGGATTGGGGACGGGTGAAGACCAGCTGCTACCAGCCCGGCTATATGAGCCATATCCACCATAAGTTTTGCACCAACTTGATCGGCAATTTCTCTAAATCGTGCAAAATTAATCGTTCTTGGATAGGCACTTGTCCCTGCAATAATCAATTTAGGTTTTTCTTTCTTTGCGATAGCTTCCAACTCATCATAATCAATTAGTTGAGTATCTTCTTTAACTCCGTAGGACACAACTTCAAACCATTTTCCTGAAACGCTGACTGGACTTCCATGAGTTAAATGGCCACCATGTGAAAGGTTCATTCCCATCACTTTATCACCAGGCTGCAGCAGTGCGAAAAAAACTGCGAAATTGGCTTGTGCACCTGAGTGAGGCTGAACATTTGCATATTTTGCACCAAAAAGTTTTGTTAAGCGCTCAATAGCTGCTTGTTCTGCCACATCGACAAATTCACATCCACCATAATAGCGCTTTCCTGGATAACCTTCTGCATATTTATTTGTCATCACACTTCCCATTGCCTCTAATACATCTGGGCTAACGAAGTTTTCTGATGCAATTAATTCCAGGGTTTGATGTTGACGTTGTCCTTCCTTCTCAATCGCTTCAAAAATGGTTAAATCATTTTGTTTTAAACTCATTTTATTTTCCCCCTAGTCTTTTTTGATTATTCTGAATTTTAATACGGTTCGAGATACTAAAATCTCTTTCCCGCTACATCTACTTTTCTATGAAGTTTATTAAAAACAGTATGATTTACTACCTTTTTTGCACGCAAAAAAGGACAGAAAAGGGTAACGTAGCGTTCTCTACCCTTCTCTGTCCTTTTACCTGAGAGTTTAGCTCCATTTTAAATAGAACCTTTCCCCTTTGGTGGCGTACTTGTTTATACGCGCTCTCCAGAGGTGCGTCCAGTTGTGGTTCCATCTACCTGAGAGATTTGTTCCAAGGGTCTTTTTGGAACTTGCTCCTTCGGTGGCTTGTGTCGCATTGCACTCTCCCACAACTGTCATTCGCTTATTCAATTTGGTACATTTAGAATAGTAGTTGTGATTAAGTATGTCAAGTAATTTTGAAAGCGTTACCAACGCTATTCTAAAATAATCCCTTTCTCATCAAAATATGAGCATTCATATATCTTAATGGTTGCTTATTAAAGCGGGGCAGACTCCACTTAATTTCCCACTACCTTCCTCTGATTCGTCTGATCTACCTAAATGAGGAATGGCATAAAAGGTTTTAAACCAACTTATATTTTAACAGGAAGGTAAAGGGCAGCCACTCTTTACCTTTTTTGTATATGTGAAACAAACCCTTCAAAATGGCACTTTCCTCTAGTAATCTATCCTATTTTTTGTAATGAATCGTTTCTCGCGGTTAACCACATTAGAAAAAAAGTTCTTTATTCTCACGTCAAAAAAATTTTTTTAATATAAAAATGAAAAATCCTTCCATGCATTTTAGGTGAAACCGCTCATTTTGATGAATAAATGTAACCAGTATAATATATTCAATATCTTCAGAATCTTCCTTCGGCCACCTATTCCGATTGGTAACGCTATCACTTCCATTCCTGGAATAAAAATCTTAACAATCGCAGATTTCAAAGGGATTCAGCCAATTCCCTTCATACCCCACATGGTAATGTATCCTATTCATAAATAATCAATAATAGGAATTTAAACCCAGGACTTTTACCCTTTTTTCAATCGTATAAATATTCAAAAAAATGTCGAGTTGAGTCATCTATCCTTTTACCCTTATACTAGGGTAGAAAAATCGAAGGAGGAATTACATATGAAAAAGCAAATTTCAATCATTGGTGTGCCAATGGATCTTGGTCAAACTAGAAGAGGAGTGGATATGGGGCCTAGTGCCATCAGATATGCAGGATTAAGTGAAAGACTTGAAAACATTGGCTATACTGTCCGTGATGAAGGTGATATTAAAGTAGAAATACAGGAAAGAGCACAAAGTGATAGTGACACAAATTTAAAGAATCTGCAGGATGTAGCAGAAGGTAATGAAAAATTGAGTCAAAAAGTGGATGAAGTCATCCAAGCAAATCGTTTTCCTTTAGTTTTAGGGGGAGATCACAGCATTGCTATCGGGACATTAGCCGGTTTAGCGAAGCATACTGAAAACTTAGGGGTAATATGGTATGATGCACATGGAGATTTAAATACTGCCGAAACTTCCCCATCAGGAAACATACACGGTATGTCCCTAGCCGTAAGTTTGGGTCTTGGCCACCCTGTACTGACTAACATCGGCGGATATTCTCCAAAGGTCAAACCAGAGAACATTGTCATCATTGGTGCCCGTTCTTTAGACCAAGGTGAGAAAGAGTTAATCAGGGAAAAAGGAATTAAAGTCTATACGATGCATGAGATTGATAGAATGGGTATGACAAAAGTGATGGAAGAATCAATCGCCTATCTGAAAGAACGTACGGATCTTGTACATTTATCACTTGACCTTGATGGTCTTGATCCAGATGATGCACCTGGGGTCGGTACGCCTGTAATGGGAGGCATTAGCTACCGTGAAAGCCATCTTGCCATGGAAATGCTAGCTGAAGCTAATATCATTACATCAGCAGAGTTTGTTGAGATAAACCCAATATTGGACGAGCATAATAAAACGGCTGAAGTAGCTGTCGCATTAATGGGCTCATTGCTTGGGGAAAAATTATTATATGGAGCGGAAGATCATATCACTCCTGATTTATTGGCTCATGTTAAATAATCGGACACTTTGTTTTTGATAGAAAGATAGAGAGTTCGTTAAAGTGATGCTCCATAGGGAAAAGCCCATACTTCGTTTATGAGCTTCTTCCCATTGGCGGATGATCGACATGAATCAATTTACATCCCTAGTTTCCTGACGCTTGGCTTCTCTTTCTTTATTAAGCGGCGCTTTCGAAATAAATTCTGCATAGGTACCTATGTTCATTGAATCATGCTTTTTTAATGCAGAAGTAATCTCTTTTCGGAGGGAATTCGACATCATCTAAGAATCAAAATCAAAAGTATTAGACTTGTAAGAACACAAATTCCCTAATAACGTCCCAGCATAAATGAAACCGTTTGCACCCATCAGGTAAAGGAGTTTTTCAATGAAAACAGCAGAAAATCAACCAAATGAATTAAAACGGAGCATGAAAGCAAGACATTTATTTATGATTTCAATAGGGGGATGTATTGGTACGGGCTTTTTCATCGGTTCAGGCTATACCATTCATGAAGCAGGAGCCTTCGGTGCCATCCTCTCTTACATAGTCGGCGGCTTCATCATGTATTTAACGATGCTTTGCCTAGGTGAACTATCCGTTGCCATGCCTGTTTCCGGTTCGTTTCAAACATATGCGACTAAGTTCATCGGTCCTGGAACCGGGTTTGCCATCGGATGGCTATACTGGTTAGGTTGGGCCGTTACAGTTGCCTTAGAGTTTCTGGCAGCAGGACAGCTAATGCAAAGATGGTTTCCTGAATCACCCGTATGGATGTGGTGTGCAATCTTTGCTTTTCTCATCTTTTCACTAAACGCCTTATCAGCAAAGGCATTTGGCGAATCGGAGTTTGTTTTTTCCAGCATAAAAGTATTGGCCATCATTCTTTTCATCATCGTTGGCGGTGCAGCTATGTTTGGTTTGATTGATATGAAAGGTGGACAAGAAGCTCCATTTTTCTCCAACTTTTTCGCTGAGGGTCTTTTCCCCAATGGGATATCGGCCCTGCTAATCACAATGATTACAGTGAACTTTTCCTTCCAGGGCACTGAATTAATCGGAATAGCCGCAGGAGAAAGTGAAAACCCGGAAAAGGTCATACCAAAATCCATCAAACAAACCGTTTGGAGAACCCTTTTCTTCTTTGTTCTTTCTGTCACTGTACTTTCGGCGCTGATTCCAAGGGAAAAAGCCGGTATCTCAGAAAGTCCATTCGTTGTTGTACTTGATAGTCTCGGAGTTCCGTATGCTGCTGACATCATGAACTTCATCATTCTTACAGCACTTTTGTCAGTGGCGAACTCCGGTCTTTATGCTGCGACACGTATGCTCTACTCGCTTTCAAGGGAAGGTATGGCAAGTCCGAAGCTCGGTTTGGTGAATAAGAGAGGGATTCCGCTCAATGCCCTGCTCATCACACTCGCGATTGCCGGTTTGTCATTACTTTCAAGTGTTGTAGCTGCGGACACAATATTTGTCTTTCTTCTCTCCCTTGCAGGGTTAGGTGCACAAATTGGCTGGATTGCCATTTCAGCTAGTCTTCTTGCTTTTAGAAGATCCTATACCCGCCAAGGCGGCAAGATAGAAGATCTGAAATTTAAAGTTCCGCTATACCCATTCATCCCCATACTTGCATTAATAACAAACTGCATCGTCATGATCAGTTTAGCATTTGTTCCTGAGCAGCGAATGGCGCTTTATTGCGGGGGAGCATTCTTTCTTGGATGTTATGCGGTTTATCACTTTAGAGTGAAGAAAATCAAGAAAATTGAAACTCCCAAGCAGGAAGTTGAATTAAATGCCGGTAAAAAAATGGTCATTTAATCCAGAACGCTGAGAAGTATAGTAAGTGGTGAAAAGCGATTTTACAATCCATCAAGATTGCTTTTCAAAGAAGAAATACCCTGGATGTTTACACACCCAGGGTATTTCTTTTATTTAGTCACCATTCCTGCCAGCTACCCAATGGTAAACCGCTTTCCAGCTTTTTTAGTTCCCCTAACCACCCCTGTATATAAATAGGAAGTTAAATTTCAAGCTCCATCTGGGCAATAAAAACAAATATCAAAACAAAAAAATCATCTTAATCGATGATTTTATATTGTGCAAATTCCTTTAATTTAGGCAGGATTGGCTCTAAAATTTCCTTGGCTATGTAATCGGTGTCCAATCCAATGAAGCGTTCACTTTCCATGTCGACCGATCTCGCATTTTCCGGGTCATCACAAAAAATAAACGATATGATTCCGTTATCTTCCGTCATATCTACATATTTAAATGTAATGTCATGTTTCGTAAGACAACTTTCAAACGCAATGCACAATTCATCTATATTTGATTGACTAATAGATGTGAATTTCATATTGATCATCCCCTCTGCTAAAGGATAGCAAAATAAAGCATGAATTTCAAAGCGAAATTCGTGTCCCACTCTTATGTTCTTCTGACACTTTCGACCAAAGGAACCATGGCAAAAAAAACCTCGATTGGAATATCACCGTATGAAGCCTTTTGATGAATGTCATGGCTAATGATTTTACCATTAGAAATGATTATAACCAAATCGATTTCATTCCATTTCCCGAGCTTACCCTTATTTAATTTTTTATCTTTCAACAGCGATTAATAAGGATTGCCATAGGCATAATCGCATTTTGTATAGCCGTGATCTGCAGTTCCTCATGAATATTCCATGGCATGTCTCATATCTTTATACAAACACCTTGTTAGGAGTGGACCAACATGAAATCTTTTTATAAAGGAACGCTCATCTTGATTGTCGCAGCGTTTTTTGGAGAATGTATCGAATTTTTAGTGAACATGCTCCTAGCCAGGGAATTACACGAAGAGGGCATGGGGCTTTATATGTCCATATTGCCAATTTTCTTTTTGATATATGTGATCGCCAGCCTTGAATTACATATTTCCATCTCAAAATTCGTTGCGGAAAATAAACAGGCCATGCATTATAATCTTATCATTCATGCACTTAAGATGGCTGCAGTCGTCGTATTGGTAATGTGTGTAGTCATGCCTTTCATACTTTCCTTCTCATCCATAATGGACAAATACCATCCCTATATTAAATGGCTGCTCATCACACTGATCCCAATAGTTGCCTTTTCGTCGATTGCAAGAGGCTATTTCATGGGTGTCCAGCAAATGGGGAAGATTGCCTTTTCCAACTTTTTAAAAGATATCATTCAATTCGGCTTGCTTTTCCTCATCTTTAACTTATTTCATTTTAACCAGGAAAAGTCATTATTGATGGCCTTTTTTGTTTTGATTGGCAGTGAGTTCCTCGTTTTTCTTTACTTGATCAACCTTTTGATTCTTCAAATGCGGATCATGAGGCGCGGTACGAACTCACGGACAACCGGTAAACTTGCACGGCGAAAGTTATTGGCGGTTTCTCTGCCCACCATGGGGTTAAGGATCTTTCATGCGATAACAAATGCCATCCAACCTTTTTTGATCCACACTGCCCTTCTCTCGGCAGGATTCGGTGCGGTAGTGGCTACGGAGCATTTTGGGATGCTTACTGGAGTTGCAATGACGATCGGCTTCTTTCCAGCCTTTATCGCGCATTCCTTAATGATCATGCTCATTCCGAATGTTTCGAATGCATACAAGAGGCAGGATAAAGAAAAATTGAGGGTTTTATTGCAAAAATCGATGTCTTTCACCGTATTGTATGGAGTTCCGGCCGTGTTTTTCATTTATTTCTTTGCGGAACCTTTGACCTCCCTCTTTTTTTCTTCAACTTCTGCCGCATACTATTTAAAATTATTATGTCCTTACTTCCTTTTTCATTTTTTTGTCATTCCCATGCAAGCCTATCTCATCGGCCTGGGTTTAGTGAAAGATGCTTTCATCCATACCGTATGGTCCCATATTGTTGCCTTTTTAATGATGTATATCCTAGGGTCACAGGCTTCTCTTAATATGGGAGGAATCATTTTAGGAATGAACACTGGTGCGGTATTATTAACCTTCATGCACTACTTGACCATTTGCAAAAAAATCGGCATAAGCATCTTACTGACGAAATCAAGATCGATATCGATAAAGTGAAGCCAAAAGCAAGTTCCGCACGGCAAAAACCTTACTGTTATTGGTTTATAAAGATTTAGATTAAAAATATTGAGCCTTTCCCTGTACATATCACCTTCGTTACTGTATATTTCAACATACTTGGGTAATAATCAAGTAAAATGGTTTAAACTAACCATACAATAGTAATGGAGTGATTTCATGAGTAAAGCTAAGGCTAAGAGCGGAACGGGTAAAGGTACGGGCACCGGAACGGGCAAGAAGGGCTGGAATCGTTGGAAAACAAGTGCCAACAAGAAAAAAAGCGCCAAACCATATGTTAGTAAAGGCGTCAAGCATTCCAGTGATTCAAAAACATCCGGTCACTCTACAGGTGACAAGACAGAAAAATAATTGCTTGTCCTATAATCCATACAAAACATAGAAAATTTATGTTTGTTCCATATTCTCATACAGGGTGTTAAGAGATCTGTATGAGAGAAATGGGTCTTATAGAAATAAACCACTAACAATATCCATATGAGGCATAAGAATACAGCTATTATACATACCATCAAAAAAGACACTCCAAAACCCGGCAGTGTCTTTCATTTTTATTTTTTTCTTTTTTATCTAATTTGGCTTTTGGGTTTGATAGCATTGATTTTTTTCGGGGAAAACTCTGTCCGGAAGCCGTTAGTGGCTTTTTTAACAGAGTTTGTAACTGAATGTATCGCTTCACCAACGTCCTGAGCAGAATCCAATAATGGTTCGACCGTTTTCATTTTAGTTTTTACATCGTCGGTGATTTCATTTGCAGTTTGCAATAGTTGTTTCGATTCGCCGGATAAATCGTGGATGGCATTTCGCACTTCAACCAATGTGTGATTGGCTTCCCCTATCGTGACCATTCCCTTTTGAAGTGTACTTATCAAAAATACGACCAACCAAATGAAGGCTAAAGCTATTGCAGCCACACTATATTGAATAATCAAGATAAAGTTCCCCCTCTGAATTAAATAGTAGAAACGATTGCTTTTAATAGGTTAGTGAAACCCGGGGTGCCTGTTTTTAAAGATAAATGATGATTCTATTTGAGTTTTATTTGAACCCCCCCAGCTTTAGTTCGAGTTGGAGGAGCTGACGGTGTGGTTAAATCCTTGGGGCGGCCTTCCAAACTGGCTTCTTTCATGGTATTGGTTACATTATGAATCATTTCCCCAACATCTTGAGCGGATTCCAGCAATGGATCTACATTTTCCATCTTCCCTTTTACATCCGCAGTAATTTGATTGGCCGAGTGGATCAGTTGTTTGGACTCTTGCGTTAATCCATGGACGGCATTTCTTACCTCTTCCAGTGTCTTATTTGTCTCTTCGAGCGTTCCCATTCCTTTACGCAGCGTCTGGTTGACATTATATATCAAATACACGACGGCTCCGGAGACACTGGCAACACTTAATTTAATGAACATTTTCATATATCCACTCCTTTCATTTAAATTTATGCATTGTCCCTTTCATTCATTCCCTATAGTCCATTACTTGTCCGATCAGTTTTAAAGAACCATTTACCTTTCCCCAAAAGAAGTTTAAAGGATAGTTTAATGGATAATAGTAAGGGCGTGTAATCATTGTTACGACGCATGCTTAAAAGAAGAACATGTAAACATGATGCTGGAAAGCCTTCGCTTGGATCGGGAATGAGCGGATATTTGCTCTTTTTTAGCACAGGCGATAGGGAGAGGAACCCCGTTTATTTCAGAGTTGGCTAAAGTTTGTGTCAAGATTTGTGAAAGCTGCGGAAATGAATGCAAAAAACACGATCATGAACAGTGTCAAAAATGTGCCGAGGCTTGTTTGTGATGCGCAGAAGAATGCAGAAAAATAGTCGCTGATGTAAGGATAGCATTAGCTATTCCTTTCAGACTATAGACAAATTCGATGAAAATCGAGGTTGTCCATTTTTATGGCTTGTACAATTTGGACGTTGATTGAAACGTAAGGCTCGCTTTCCGCGGGCGGTCGGCCCTCGGCTTTCGCCTGCGGGGTCTCCCCTAGACGCGCTTTTCTAAGCAGGAGTCTCGTACACCCGCTCTAATCAACTTTGTCTTACCTTTTAGATAGAACACTGTTGCCTGGAGTGAGTTTTGTTTTTATTAAAACCTGAGGTGATGAGGATGCCTTCTAAACATGATTCCATTCAGCGAGATCAGCTTGAAATGATTACTTTAGATCAACTTGTGCCACCGAACAATTTGGTTCGTAAAAAGGAGGCTGCCATTAAATTTAAAGAAGATGGCCAATTGAACATGGCGAGGTCCAAAAATGGCCTAACATTAGATCCCCAATCTCATAACTTTAGGCGAAATTCAGAGGAAACTTCAAAAGGGGTTCAGAATTTATTAATTCCGTACCCCATTTATTATCCTTCCCCCTTACCAACTGACTACTTTTTGAACTTATTAAAGGATGATGATATTTCTTATATATTCTAACGAGGTATTTGTCGAAATTTATTTACCAAGAAATTTCAACAAATACGAAAAACATCTATTGAAAATCGCCCTTTTTAGGCACACTAGTATTAAAAACAGGAGGATATTATGACACCTCGGAATGTTCCTGCTAAAGATGATTTAGAAGTGAAAGATACCCCCGCTTCACCTGATAAGGAAAGTGAAGTAGCTAAACTCAATCGATTATTAGGTGCAGTCATGCGATATTTATCAGATGATGAGCAAGAAGAAATAGATATAGAGTATCTTCTCGAAAACACCGAAGGGCTGCGAGATTGGTGGAGCGAATATAGGGAGCTAGACCGAAAACGGGTCGAAGAAGAAATTAAAAATTCGCTGACGGATCTATCCCTCGAAGAACTAGAAAACATACGAGAACAAATCCGTACAAAGGCATAAAAAAATCCCTGCATAGGGATTTCAGTTTGTAGAATGGGGTTCTACCTAAAATATATAATAAGACTAGATTATCCTTCATCATGTTTTTTACTATAATCTTTATTTGATTGAACAAATTTGCGACACTCCTGTAGAATTACTGGCTAGCCGGGACACCGCAGCCGCTTTGATGCGGCTTTGCAGACAGTAGGCGGAAAGGGAATGGATTTCTGATATCAACTGAAACGGTTTTTAAATAAAAAACGGCAGTCAAACTCGCTTTTTTTAGAGCTTGTCGTCTGAAATCCGTGCATTGTGATAAACCAGATCATGCATGATTTTTTTCATACCCAAAGACATTTTTTGAGTTTAACAATCATTCCGTTCATGGGCACCATACAACCTCGTATTCAAACGCCACTCAAGGAACTTAGTTCTAATTGATCGATCATGGAATCAACCAATGCATGCAATGGATTTAAAACTGTCTGTCCTGTCTGAAGTTCATATCTCCTTGCCGCTTCGACCATTGATAGCTGAGCTACAGACAGCCGTCTATTTTCGTTTTTAAACTGGGATAAGTAATTCATGATTTCCTGATTATATCTTTCTCCCAATCCCTGCATAATGAATTCAAAAGCATCGTCGATAATGATGACTTCAAAATCCACAGTCCCATATTTTTCAGCATGTGCAGTTAAACGTTTGACTGTTCCTTCAACAGTGGCAGGGTTCGTGAATAATATCATTTGCGGCTGCTGCGATTGGCAAATTTGCTCAAAATATGGTTCATCGATTTTAATGATGGGCATGGGTAAAGATAGTTGTTCTTCGTCTAATAAAGCAATATAGTTTGTACAAGTTATCAGGATGGCATCCACTTTACATTCGGCAATCCATTCGACCTGTTGTTTAACCTTTTTTTGAGCATCCGAATAATTAAAATTTTCATCCGTTGACACCCGTTGCATCAATCCCGGATCTACAAAATGAAGCCATTCAATATCGAATTTCGAGAATGCGTTTTCTATGTATTCTATATTTGTATAGTGTGCATGCAAACAGCCTATCTTTTTTTTCATAAATCTCCCGCTTTCGTCAGTTAGTATTCTGATTATTCTAACACAAAAACGCGACACGTTGACCGATGGCAGCAAAAACGATGATGAATAACCATGTCCCTCCTGTTATATCGGGGTAAAAGACTGCTTCTTTGAGCCAGATTGCTCAGTAGGTATGAATCGGGCTCTTGAGCATATATTTATCAAGGCGATAACAAGGGGAATCATCAGGAAAATGGAACATCAGTAACCAAATTGCTGCTCATTTAAAGTAAAGTAACCATTAAGAGAAACAAACCGAAGTCAGTTAAAAAACATTATATTGGAGAGTGTTCACCATTCTTTATTTAATTGCGATTCTTTTCCCTCCATTAGCGGTTTTATTGGCCGGTAAACCCATTCAGGCTGTGCTTAATTTGGTCCTCACACTATTTTTTTATGTCCCTGGATTAATTCATGCAATCCTAGTGGTGCATGACAAGAAAGCGGATAAACGAATGAAGCAGCAAGCAGCGTTTATTGCTAAACTGAAACGAACGACTAAGTGATTTATGCAAACACCAATAACCCGAATGCAATGTATTCGGGTTATTGTCAAAAGAATTCGTTTAATTGAATCTGTGCGTCTTTCTAATCCCTCTATGATAACAAGCGTCACATATTTGAAAACGTGAGTCATCAGGCAGCCTTTTTCCACAGCGCTTGCATTTTTTTTGATAATTCAACATTTCATCTTTTAACTGATCATGAACGCCATCACTGATTTCTTCACGGATACGCTCCCAATAAACAGCTTCCGTACGCTTACC
Organism: Peribacillus sp. FSL R5-0717; assembly: GCF_038002945.1. Classification (NCBI taxonomy): domain Bacteria; kingdom Bacillati; phylum Bacillota; class Bacilli; order Caryophanales; family Bacillaceae; genus Peribacillus; species Peribacillus sp. FSL R5-0717. The sequence goes on along the minus strand of NZ_JBBOOF010000001.1, from coordinate 5,128,091 downwards.
CATCCGATATAAAAATAAAAGATGAAGACCTATCGCTTTATAAGATAGCTCCAATTCCTCAAGATTCCTTGTCTTGATGATCGGTTCAGGAAGGTCACTGTTCTCGGCAATCGCTTCGACCGTTTCCAGCCACTGTCTGATCAGACTTGGTTCTTTTGCCGAAAAAGGAATATGCAGGAAACCATATAAATCCATTAAAGAAAAACGAGCTTCGATTTCTGTATCCCGTATCAGTTCGTAAAGCTCCCTTTCTTCCGATAGCGAAGCCTTTTTCGTGCCTTTAGGAGGCTCAAACCTCTCCCACATTTCGAAAAATGTCCCCAGGTTCCGGTAATATTTTTGAAAACGTTCAAATACAGCAGAGGTTGGGGCGATCGTGAAGGTTTGAACTGGCTCATCTACCTGTTCAAGCAACTTATTCATGATATTGATTTCTGCTGTAAATGCTACCTTCCCCGTGTCATAAATCCCTTTTCTACCCGCCCGGCCTGCGATTTGCTTGATTTCTTGAGAAGTCAATCTTCTTCTTCGTGTCCCGTCGAATTTTTCATTTTCAAGAAAGACGATGCGGCGTATTGGCAAGTTCAATCCCATTCCAATCGCATCGGTGGCAACGACAACTGATGTTTCACCGCGATTGAATAATTCTATTTGCCGTTTTCTATTTTCAGGAGGCATACTGCCGTATATCATGCTGACATTATGTCCACTCTCTTTAAGCCGGGATGCTGTTTCCAGTACCTGCCTTCTAGAAAAACAAATGAGGGCATCCCCTTTTTTGGTATACTTCAGTCCAAACTCCCTTTGTTCCACCTCAAGCGGTATTTCCCGTCTGTATTCGTGAAGTTCTAAATCTGCTTCATTCAGAAGGTTCAGAAGCATCTTTTTGATATTATTGCTCCCGATTATGTGTACTTCATTCGCATTAGCTTGCGTAATTGCCCTAAACCAAGAAAAGCCTCGATCTTTATCGGCAATCATTTGGGCTTCATCTATGACGATTACTTCATGGTAGTCTTTTTCATGAAACATTTCAACGGTACTGGAGACATGTTTCGCACCCTCAATAGCCTTTTCTTCTTCACCGGTTTTTAATGAGCAAGGTACACCATCCGCATTTAATTTATCAAACACTTCCAGTGCAAGCAGTCTAAGTGGAGCCAGGTACATACCGCTTTCCGCTTGTTTCATTTTTTCCAGGGCCTTATGCGTCTTCCCTGTATTGGTCTCACCTATATGCAAAACATATCTAACTTTTTTTCCTAATGATGGAGTATAGGCCTTACCCATGATGTCATCGATCATCCTTTGCTCTTCTGCCCGCTTCCTGGCTTCTTCTGCCAATACTTCAGCTTTTCTTCTTTCTCTGTTCTCCACGTCTTTTTCAAATATTTCTTCGTGCAATATTTCATTAAAAGGAATTCCTTCAAGCTTCAGTAAATCAGAAAGGTATTCTTCCTGAAGCTCATCAAAACAGGACTGAGACAAATCGGCCAATTCATCGCTTAGTATACCTTGAAGGGCATCGTCCGTCAGCCTTTCCCCATATGACTCCAAAAAATCATGATGCAGGGCGGCAGATAGATGGTTCAAGTATTTGTCAGGGGCTAATTTCATTATGAAATCCGAAACTAACCTTTCATACCTGTAGTAGTAATTTTCATATTCATAACGGTTCCGGCCCCAACCGATTAACGAATGGATATCGCCTGTCAGCTCTTCGAAAAAGTCAGTGACCATTAGGTATTCGGCAGCTTGAAAACCGCCCTCTTCAACTAATTGTTCTTCAAGCAAGTACGGATCGACATATTGGAATTTAGGCTTATTCTTCAGATCTTTTGCCATAATACCGGCAATATAATACCTGACATGTAAATATAAAAGAAGTGAGTTATTTTCGAAAAATGAATTGGCTTCTTCTTGCAGCCTTGCGCGTATTTTCCAACGCTGTTTGGCAAGCCGCTGCTCTTCTTGTCGCCTAAAGAATTTCTCCCTTGCATTTTTATATCTCTTCTCCCAATCCTCTTGATTGTCGGCAAAGGTTTTTTTAATCCACGTTAAGCCATCAAATGGGCGATACTTCTTTAATTCGTTCCGGAACATGCTATTGATCAGCTTATGGTCTGAACCTTCCGTTACAAATCCCCTTTCGCTTAAAAAAGCCTTTTTTTCCTTTCTGGGCACATCATTTGATGCTTTATTTATCCAAACATTAATCCAAATTTGCTCAATAAAAGTCGTCCTGTCTGATATATATGCTGAATAAGAAGGCATTGTCTCTTGATTCTCTAAATAAAAATCAATATCCTGGATGATTTTTTCTTTTGTATTCTCTATAGCAATAGGATATATACTTTCTAATTTTCCCATAGTGATCCCCTTTTGAATTATCCAATATGTACTTGATTACTTCCTTTTATCCTCCCCAAATTTTTGTTTAAAATGAGCTTGTTACATTCGTTTTATCATTTAAATTCATGAGCTCCGTTATCATGAGAGGATGCAAAAATGTCAGGTTGCTTTACTTCCCAAGGTAAATATCAAAAATATGCCAAATATGCACATTAAAGTTACCCTCACCATTTCATTTACAGTATAATGCTATAAATACTGATTAGAATTTATGGATTATGAAGAGATACCCAGCCTTGGCCAGAATCGTTTTATAATCAGGAGAATTTAATGATAATAAAAAAAAGCCGAAAATAAAGTAAAGGTCCATTTTTCAACTTTCCCGATTACATGATTCATCCATAATACAATTCCAACCCCTTAATTGAGTTTAGAGTAAATCCGAGCAACTGTCACGATATTCAGATTATGCTTTTGTGTCTTTGCTTTGTGTATAAGGAATATCATCAGAAAACCCTAAAAAGAATATAGATAAAAAAAGGAGTCTGAGAATGATTCAGCAAGATATCAACTATTATAAAAATTTTGATTCCATCGCTAAAGAAGTATTAGCACTATTAGCTCAAACCATTGAGGTCAATACATTTTTCCTTTCTATAGTGAATCCCATCCAGAGTTTCATGATCAAGTCCTTCAATAGAAATGCAAAGTTAATTTGTGAAGGTGACATCCTTCCTTATAATATGGCTTATTGTAAATTAGTTGTTGAGAATGGCTTGGAACCACTTGTTATCCCGAATTTGGGGAAACATGAATTGACTAGTAACCACCCTGCAACGAGGTTTATCGGGAATGGGTGTTTTATGGGAGCTCCCCTTATAAATGAGGATGAAATCATTGGGACATTATGTGCATTCGACATTAATCCTCATGTTTTTAAAGAATATGACCTAACCCTCATTAAGTCTATGGCAGCTTTGATTAGTCATGCCATCAATCTTGAAAAAGGGATTATCAGGGATCCTTTATCAGGTCTTTATAATCGGAACTTCATTTATAATTATTTTGATTATCATCAAGATAAAACGAACGATGAAATGGCCCTTCTTTACATCGATCTTGACCATTTTAAATTTTTTAATGATTCCTTTGGACATGATACTGGTGACGGCGTCATCAAAAAGGCTGCCGAATGTTTTTTGCAAACCGTCCCCGAAGGCAGTCAGGTGGCTCGAATCGGTGGTGATGAATTCATTGTATTATTAAATCCTTCGCATTGTGAGGATTTAATGAAAAGCACTCAGCAAAACGCTGAATTATTATTGAACAGTTTATCCACCATGCCCATTACCATTAATGGAAATGATCATTTTATATCAGCTAGCATAGGGATTAGCTTTTATCCTCATCATGGTACGGAAATGGACTCACTTTTGAAAAAAGCGGACCGTTCCATGTATATGGCCAAAGAGTCTGGACGGAAAAATATTCAATACTTCCACCCTGAGTGATCATGTAAAAAATAAAAAAACCAGTTCTCCTTAGGAGACTGGCCTTCTTTCACCTTAAAAAAATCCAACGTTTCGCTTTCAGCCTTTGCAAAAGCTTGAGCAGGTCGGCATTTGCCTTATGTATCCGTTTCTCGGATGGTGAAGCGGAGGGGACCGGGATGTTAACTCTCTCGGGCTTTTTGTTCATATTCTGAAAGCCCCTTCCTATTCTTTGATTTTGAATAGTATATGCGGGTTAACCATTAAATATCATAAGGAAAGGAAAACCTTCCTTCTTATAAAACATTTTTTAACCGGCTGAGGCGTGCGGCTTTTTCTTTTTGTTTCAGAATGATGCGTTCGTTCTGTTTCATCACTTTTTTAGTGTGGGGACTTAAACCTACATCGGGTATTTTAACCTGTGGTTTGATTACGGCAACTGACACGTCGTTGCCGGCTTTATCATAAATGCTCATTTATCCTTCACCACCTGGTTTTTGTTTTATGACCATATCGAACATCATGATTAATAATGCTATCAATAAACAATCGACTTCTGAAACGAAGCTTTCTGATTTAACGTCAAGGATATAGGGTTCCATCAAAATACTAACAGGCTGCAGAGCCATTTTTTCTTCATCATTATAATACGTATCTTCTCTTTCCAATGTAGCACGAATGGTACTGCCATTCAAGTTCGGAACCCCATTTATCACCGACTGCTTGTCCTGTTCGGTTTTGAAAGGAAGGATTTTCACGTTCATCCCTTCCTTTGCTGCATATGCTTGAAGGAGAATGCTCAAATAAGCCAAGTATTCCTTATTCGTTTGATAATACTCAGGTATTCCTTCTTTCTTTAGGAGATGGAACATATTCTTGACCTTTTCCCTATTATCCGTTAATAGTTTATCACTTTCCGCAACGGCTTTTGTTGCATAGGATAGCTCGTTATCGCCAATCTTCGATATATACATGCTCAAGAACACAAACATATCAATCAGGATGAATACGATAGCCATGATCAAGAAATTTTCCCACTCATTAAAAATGCTCATCGGATAGAAATTCCAATAAATCAGTGCTCCCAGTATAAAAATGATATACCAGGTTTTTCGAATCGCTTCAATCCTTTTACTAACCTTCTCTTTATATTTCCAAGAAAGAATGACATAAGCTAATAATGCAATAAATACTACCCATACAAAGACTCTGAAAAACATTAACAATCGATTTATCCCCCTACCCTTCAGCTGCTACATTCCTTATCCCGTCCTCTATATTATTCATTATATATACCTCTATTCCCTGCCTGAGACGGGTGAAACTTAAACATTTGCCACAAGAAAAAACACTCCACGCAATGTGATTTTACAGATATCTTTATCATTTATATTGTGGGACATCATAGTAAATAACCGTATAAATTCTATGATATGATATGTATTAATATAAGCTATGATTACTATTGGAGGAAGCTATCATGATGAAAATTATTAAGATCCTCATTTCTACTTTTATACTCTTGTTACTTTTCCTTAACCTCTATCCTCCGCTTGGAAGACGGACAAACAAAGAAAAGGTAAAAAGTTTCACTACTAAAGAGAATTTTGCCAAAGGGAAATTCCAAAATCAGATTCCTGCCAGTCAAGCGATGAGTCTTAAGCATACTGGTTCCATTTTACGTGATTTCATAAAACCTAATCCAAAGAGGAGGCCCGACAGTCCCATTGTAATTGGAACAAAAGAACCCGCTTCTAAGAATTCCAATAAAATCACCTGGTTTGGTCATTCTGCATTCATGTTGGAGTTAGATGGGAAAACCATTTTAGTGGATCCCATGTTTGGCAAAGCACCCACTCCCTTTCCATGGTTCGGGAACAAGCGCTTTAGCGGGGAGCTGCCTTTTGATATCGATATGCTTCCTCCTATCGATGCCGTCCTGCTTTCACATGATCACTACGATCATTTGGATTATTTCTCGATAAAGAAATTAAAAGATAAGGTCAACCAGTTCATTGTCCCACTCGGTGTCGGTGGACATCTAGAAAGATGGGGTGTTAAACAAGAACTGATTCAGGAACATAATTGGTGGGATGAAGCCTCATTCAAGGACTTGCAATTTATTTGTACACCTGCAAGGCATTTTTCTGGTAGAAGTTTAGGCGATGGCAATACGACACTTTGGTGTTCTTGGATAATTAAAGGAAAACAAGAAAAGGTATATTTCAGCGGCGATAGTGGTTATGGCAGCCATTTTAAAGAAATCGGCGAAAAATACGGTCCATTTGATTTAACTTTAATGGAATGCGGCCAATATGATGAACGTTGGTCAACCATCCATATGATTCCGGAAGAAACTGTTCAAGCACACATCGATGTACAAGGAAAACGGATGATCCCCATTCATTGGGCAGGTTTCACATTGTCTTTTCATGACTGGACAGATCCGATAGAACGGGTAACAAAAGCGGCCAATGACCTGGGTGTCCAGGTCTGCACACCTCAAATAGGCGAACCGGTAGTGCTTGGTTCGACGGATTTCCCTCAAACAAGATGGTGGAAATGAAAAAAGGGGTTCGGAAAACGTATCATTCATCAAATGATGTTCCCGAACCAAATGACCCAAAGCAATACCTTCCCCCCTCAGGTCTGGTTTCTATCTAAATGTTATATCTAAGTTGATTGGAACGGGTGTACGAGACTCCTGCATGAAAAGCGCGTCTAGGGGATAACCCGCAGGCGAAAGCCGAGGAGGCTTACTGACCGCCCGCGGAAAGCGAGTGCCCTACGTTCCAATCAACGTCCAAATTTATACAAGCAAAAAAAACTGTAGACAAACTCGATTTTCATCGAGTTTGTCTACAGTCGAAAGGTCCATCCATATTGGGATGGACCTTTTTCATTTACAATTTCCCTTCATTATACTCAAGATTCACTTTTATTGAATGCTCTCTCTTCACGCCAAAATAATTCGTGCCTATTACACCTAAAATGATTAGTATCGAACCCAATATATCATAGATCGTAAGCTTTTCATTTAGAATGAGAGCTCCTGCCGCAATCGTGACAACAGTGGAAAGATTGGCAAACACACTCATTTGCGACGCTTTTATTTTTGATAAAATCGTATTGGATAATAATGAAGTGACCAATGAAGCCAATATTCCCAAATACAAAATGGAACTGATGAATTCCATGCTCGACCATGGTGTAAAGAATTCCGCCATCGTACCTTGTTTTAAATGGTTAACGAGTGCAGCTGCATTAAAAATGACAAAGCCTGTTCCCATCATGAAAAAGGACATTTCACCTGGTGTATGGTTCCTGGCAAGTGAACGGGTCATCGTTGTATAACAAGCAGTTGCAATACAGGATAGCAGGATCAATACCATCCCAAGCATGTCAGAAAAATTGATGCTGCTCCCTTTCATCACAAAAATAAAAATGACCCCAACTACCGACAAGACAATCGAAAGTTTTTGATATAAAGATGTTTTCTCCTTAAGGAAGTATCCAGCTATCATCAATGTTAGAATTGGAGTGACGGCTGACAGAATTCCAGCATCGGTGGATTGCGAATACTTAAGTCCGAAAGTTTGAAAGGCAAAGAAAAGAGTTGGGAATAATAGGGAAAGCGGTACAAGATTTTTAACCGACTCCCAAGAATAGTTCACCTTTATGACTTTTACGGCGACCAGGAATAAAATTATGGCGAAAGAAATCGTGAACCGGAACGCCAAAGTATCAAGCGGATTCGATTCAGCAATCGCCATTTTCGTGAATAAAAAAGATAGGCCGACAATACTTGAATGAAATAGCGCTAACATGTATGCAAATGATCGGGATTTCATGGCTGCAACTCCTCAACTAGATTACTATATTCCTATTTAGGTATAGTACCCTTTGCATCTGTATTGCAACCCAAGTTAGAGGTAAAAAAACTGGTCTTTTTCTGGATATTTAACGAATTTAAGCCTATTACAATAATGTATGGTTGAATTAAATCTGAATGCATCTTATCGTAAGAAATATTAATCGACAATGACAGAGTTTTTTGGATAGGTTTCTTCTAATTCAATACTATTGCAGGCAATTGGTTCTTCAAAAGCGGTCTGGGCTTTCTGTTTTCTTTTCAAATACATACTGATGGCATAAGCAACTGTGAAGTTTATCAATAAAGCAATTAAGCCTATATTAATATTCAAGAAATTCATCTGAGCCAGATGCATTCCTATGGCGAACAGATCCCCTGCAATGAGGCCCGCTGCAAAATACCTGCAGGTCTTATGGAGCGGAAAAAGAAAATCGATAATAATCCGGGCAAGAATTGCCCAAAACCATAATAGGCTGTGTTGATCAAGTTCAGCATCAAGCTCGGCGCCAGCAATGTTAACCCCATCTAACACAACAGATAGAAGGACACCAAATCAGCACAAACAACATGATAACAATATCTCTTTTATGAAGAATCATATTCATGCCTTAACGGTGATGCCCAGTTTCAATACTTCTAGATTTCTGAAGATTCCCGAATGAATAGGTTCTGCCCATTGCTACCTTCCCGGACATCTTCACCTGAGAAATTGGCATCCGCTTCTTTTTTACTAACAACACTGTAAAGTATGATCATTTACCGTTCATCTATGATAAAATTTCAACGAGGAAGCGAGGTATACATATATGTTGGTTACTATTGTAATTTTCGTTATGGCTGGTCTGGCGGAAATTGGCGGCGGTTACCTTATTTGGCTTTGGTTAAGAGAAGGTAAATCCATTTTTCTAGGTTTAGCCGGAGGTTTCGGGTTGGTGTTATACGGCATCATTGCAACATTTCAAACGTTCCCTACCTTTGGCCGTGTATATGCTGCATATGGCGGGGTTTTCATTGTTCTTTCTGTTTTATGGGGGTGGGGCATCGATAAGAAAACCCCTGATTTATATGATTGGATTGGAGCTGTAATCTGTTTGATCGGTGTTTCAGTCATTATATGGGGCCCTAGACAGTAAAAGAATTAAAGGGCATATGATCTGACCCAATAAAGTTAGACATATAATTTAAGCAGCTTCTAAGACCTGAGTTCGGTATTCTATCGGACTCAGGCGTTATCTAAACAATTTCCCTTACGGGACATGCTTTGTATAATGCGGGAATCTTTTAAGGTTTTTTGATACTTCTTCATTTGATAATGCCACCCTTGATCCGAATGGAGGATGACCGTATCTTCTGGTTTTAGGTGTTTAATCGCCTCATCTAACATATCTCCAACAAGTTTATAAACAGGGCGTTTCATCACTTTGTAGGCAATAATTTCACCATTACATAAATCAAGGATAGGGGATAGGTAACGTTTCTCCCCAAATAAATGAAATTCCGTTACGTCTGTTACCCATTTTTGATTCATTTTCTCAGCTTGAAAATCACGTTGTAAAATATGGGGGGCAATTCGACCAACACGCCCCTTATACGAACGATACTTTTTCATACGGACTAAACATTTTACGCCCATTTCATTCATGAGGCGGTTGATGGTCTTTGGATTGTGAGAAAACCCATATTTTTTTAACTCTTTTGTGATACGACGATAACCGTAACGTCCTTTATGTTCATGATAGATAGACTGAATAGTGGCTTTTACCTTCGAATACTTATCTTCTCGATTCAAGCGTTTTTCCCAATAATAGTACGTGCTACGTGGAATATCAGCGACTTTAATTAAGGCCACAACCTCATAAATGGACTTTAGTTCATAAATTACTTGCGCTTTGATTTGGGTTGTAATTTTTCCTGCATTTGAACTAAAGTATTTAACTTTTTTAAATACGCATTCTCCATTTCCAGTTGTTTAATTCGTTCTTCAAGCTCTTTAACCGAACCTTCAATTTGTTTGGATGGATTGATATCTTTTTTCATGGATGGTCTCCCCTTTTTCTTAGAAATTAGGGCATCTAATCCATAGGCATTAACATTTATTCTCCACGTCCGAATTAGCGCTGGAGATGAAATATTAAACCTAGCGGCTGCGTCGTAAGAAGATATACCCGTTTCATTCATATAATTAAGTACATCCATTTTAAACTCCATAGAATAACTTGTATAGGATTTCTTAAATCCATCGGCTCCTTGAATTTGGTATAAACGAACCCATCCTTGAATCATTTGATACGCAACTTCACATATTTTTTGAAGATCCATATAGCTGTGCTTTCCTTCAAGGTAAAGTCGTGTAATGAAAATTTTCTGTTCGGCAGAAAAATTAGCCATAAAAAAACACCCCGTAAATGTTAGTTTGGTGTCTAACATTTACGGGGCAGTTCAAGTTTGACTACAGTCTGGGCCCTCTTAGCAAAAGAGGGCTTTTACCTAATATAGTTTTAAGCTTCCAAGACATCTTTACGCTTTCTTTTCCTTGATTCTGTTATTAGATCATAACCAAGATAAAGGATGATGGCTCCGCCTAACAATTTAACATATAACGGAATGTCTGCTACAAAGAAATAAATCATAGAGAATAATGTCCCTATAATGCATAACCAAAAAATTACATGTTTTAAAATTTTCAAAGTATTGACTCCTCACAAAAGATGAGATTAATTTCTAGTTCGCTCCACTTCAAGGGAGAATTAATTATCCGTACCATCATTCTAACATTTATTCTTTAAAGTAAGAGTGACTCATATTGCGAAATTATGAACATTTAAGTAACTTTTCTCAAAAGCAGGCTACGCCAAACAATTTCTGGAAAACCTTTACGTTATTTCTTGTCAATTTTCCATTTCATTTATGGCAAAAAAGACTAAAAAAAATAGGCATGAAATGACAGCATGGGTATCCAAGCACTGCATTTCATGCCTATAGTTCACAAGACGTTCATTTTATTGGCTTCTACGCCCATTTCTTCAGTTGGTTCCGAGTGATCATGTTTATAATAAGCCATTTTCACTGGAACGAATGATAAGGCAACTGCAGCAATGAGACCCGGAATGGCGAAGGCGATGAAATTCAATTGGATGGGCAGCGAGATGGATAATAAAAATCCACCGAGTATGGGCCCGAGCATACCGCCAATCCTTCCGATACCAGATGCCACCCCTAGGGCAGTCGATCTAATATTCGGCGGATAGTACTGGGAAACATAGGCTTGTACAAGGTTTTGGGCACCAATGGTACAGGCTCCTGCAATCGCTACCAAAGTGTAAATCACAAATGAGCTTCCTCCCATTCCCAATAGCGTCAAACTTACAGCACCAAGCGCATACATCGGCACAAGCATTTTCTTGGAACCATAACGATCACAAAGTTTAGCGATGATAAGCGTGCCTACGATAGCACCGCCTTGAAGGACGATCAAGAAACCTAAGCTTGAATTCAACGCATACCCTGCCTCGATCATTAGCTTTGGAAGCCATGTATTCAATCCATATACCATCAATAAGCACATGAAAAAGGCGATCCAGAACATCAATGTGCTAAGAGTTCGGGAATCCTTAAACAATCCAACAATCGGCATATTGGCTTCTGTTTTTTTCACTTCCACAAGTTCGTCCTTGATGTCGAATTCACTTTCCGGACTTACCTTGGATAATATTCTGATCAGTTCTTCCTTTTTGTTGACTCTGATCAGATGGGTCGAAGCCTCTGGTAATCGTTTCATCATGAAGGGTAAAAACAACAATGGTATTCCGGCAAACCAGAATATTGATTCCCACCCCAGTGTCGGCATAACCAGGATACCCAGTATCGGCGCAAGCATCCCCCCGAATGAGTAACCGCACAAAACGATTGAAACGACCATGCTCCGCATCGTTTTCGGTGCATAATCCGTCAATAAGGCAATGACGTTCGGCATGATGCCCCCAAGCCCTAACCCCGCCAGGAATCGGAAAGTCGAAAACATCGTAGGCGTATCCGCAAATCCACATAAAAGCGTAAATAAACTAAATAAAATAAGTGTAATCGCGATTACGTTTTTCCTGCCTATCCGATCTGCTAATGTACCAAAGAAGATGGCCCCGAACAACATTCCAAATAGACCGTAGCTGCCCATGGCCCCAGCTTCCACGGAAGTAAGGTTCCATTCCTCTGTCAATAACGGGACGACTGTTCCGTAAACGACAAGGTCATAGCCGTCAAAAAGGATAATGATAAAACACCATGCCAGCAATCCTAAATGAAAGCGATTAAATTTACTGTTGCTAATTACCTCGGTCGTATTAATTTTAGCCATAAAATCTTTCTCCTCTCTAGGTGACTGCAATAATTCCATCCAAATGATAGCGCTTACGTAATCATTCAAAAAATATTCGACTCACATATTTTTATACAAATAGTGAACCGAGTTATCTAATTGTTATTATAAATGCTAATTATCTGATATTTCAATAAAAACTTTCACATATTATTCATTATTCTTGAAGCCTTCACATAACCCGGTTACTAACATGGTATTCGCAATTTCTGGATATCATCTTTTTTATACGGATCTTCAACGTTCCAAACCATAAAACGACAAAAAACCAGTCCCTTATCGGACTGGTTTCTAATTATTAAAGTAGTAAGCCGCTATTGCCGTATTCAAGTAAGAAAGTTTTAAACCACCACTCCTCAAAGTGGGTGTTTGCAGAAGCAATCCTGTTGTCCAAGTCAGTGACGAGGCATAACATTCCTGTTTCAATATAAAACTCCCTATTACAGCTTAAAGGTTAAAACTTAATTATCATTACGAACAACGCAGCTTGTATAGTTATAATACCGAAATATCTTCAAACTTGCAAGTTTAATCATTCCCATGCAACAAAAAAATTTCATGCCGGACATTAAGCTGGTGCAGCCAAATTAGTTTCATGCCCAAAACGTCAAATGGTTCTCTGATTACACTATCCGTCCCCCACTTTCATTGATATCATTTCAGGGAATATCATACTTGGGTAAGTAAATATTTTAAGATAGAATGTGCAAGATAAAATGGAGACGGAATTGAAAGCGTTTGTCTTCCAAAAATCATCGGATGTTCAACACTATAATATATTCTAAATACCATTTGCAAATACATGGAAGGGGTCTATAATATTAACTAATAGATTTGATTGGAGTGACTGATTATGCTATCAAACATTGGTTTTCCCGGTTTAATTTTAATCCTTCTTTTAGCTTTAATTGTTTTTGGACCGAACAAGCTGCCTCAAATCGGACGGGCAGTCGGCACCTCACTTAGGGAATTTAAAGATGCAACCAAGGGAATAACAGAAGAAATACAAGAGGAATTCAAAGATGACGTACAAGCTGCAAAAAAAGAAACGATAAAATGAAAAAGACGCCTGCACGCAGCAGGCGTCTTTGATGCGTTTGTGGCGCAGAACCGTCAGGCCACATCCCGACGTTTAGCTAAAAGCTTGTTCTTCGACTTACACAAATTAGCTCATCGCTTTATCAATATAACATTAAACTTATATTTTATCAAGTGATTTATTGAGCAGCCTGTTAACGGCATCCATTGGGAAGTGATTTAAATCCCTATTTATAGTTTGTTCATATTCTATAGACAGCTTTGTGGCTTTTTAGATATATTCTATCAAGTTGTTTATTAAAATATAAATGAGCCCATAGAGCTGTTCTGCAAAACCGTTCAACTTCATTACAAGTTCATTGTCAATTGAGTCAATTGATCCGAGGAAACGGCCACTTGATTGAACGCTTCATTAATTTCATCGAATATTTCATTCAGCTCTGTCATTTCCTTGGTGATCTTAATATTCTGCTCTTTTACAGAAAGCATGGCCTTTGCTATATCAGTAAAAAATATGCCCGTTTCTTTTCCTTGTTTCGTGCCTTTAGTAATTTCCCCGCTAACCATGGAAATTGACGTGTTCATGACGTTGGTAAAATGAGCGATTCCATTAACCAATTTCACTACTTCAGATACCGAGTCCTTGGTATTTTTCGATAGCTTCCTTACCTCACCTGCCACAACCGCAAATCCTTTACCATTTTCACCAGCTCTTGCCGCTTCGATCGCTGCGTTCAACGCCAACAAATTAGTTTGCTCGGCAATTGAAGTGATGATCGTGACAATTCGTTCAATTTCCTTTGAAGTATTGGAAAGCTGCTCCATATCTTTTGAAATGATCGTCATTTGCTCCTGCGTTTTCACCAATCTTTTCTCTAATCCCTGTAACAGTTCGACTCCCTCATTTGACTTTCCCTCTGCATGTATGGCAATCTCGGACCCCTTTTGGGTGGAATCATGAATTTCCCCTACCTTATTTGCCATTAATTGAGTTGCTGAACTGGTCTCTTGACTGATTGCTGCCAATTCCTCTGCATTATGATTGACCTGTAGTTTCATCGTCACTTTTTCTGCTAAGTCTTTTTGGCGAATCTTCTCATTTTCAAGTTCATATGCCTCTAAAACTATTTGCTGCTCTAAATTAAAAATTTTAGTGACAGCCAGAATGTTATCTTGATATTGCTCAATATTTTTTATGTTGGAAATCACATGAATGATCAATGATGGCAATAAATCCTGAAATGCACTCATATACCATTTTGGCTGAAGTCCAATTCGCACATGTACTTGTGCGATAATATAACGCTGTTTAATATACGCATCATCAATGGTTCCGCTAAACTTTCGAACATATGACGATGCAGTGTCTTTTTCAACCTATCAACAGAACCATTGTCCTTAATGATTTTCATTAAAGAGGGTTCATTTTCTAAATTTTTATAAAAGTTCCCTACAATTTGTGTCAAATGTCCCTTCACTTGTTCCTGTAAAGAACGAATTATACACAAATCCTCGATGGTCAAATGAATCATGTCCACTTGATTCAATACGCTCGGATATTCCCTAATATTGATACCGACGTGTTCTTTATATTGCCTATAGTCTATAGAATCTATCTTTTGTTTATTTCTCCATATTCTTTTCATGATTGAATTGCCCCCCATTTTTTAACCCATATATACTATTTCGACATAAAGTCTGTTAATCTTAATTCGCTTTGAGAAATTTTCTTCTTTCACATAATACTTATGAACGATATATGTCCAAACAAAAAAGACACTCCAGAGAGTGTCTCAGATCGTATACTTTTTGAGAGAGTGTAGAATATGAACGTTGATTTCCACTTCAGGCACTCGCTTTCCGAGGGCGGTCCGGGAGCCTCCTCGGCGCTCTTGGCGCCTGTGTGGTCTCCCTTGGACGCTCTTTTCCCGTAGGAGTCTCGTACCTTCCGTTCCAATCAACCGGAATATATTTTTATGAAAAAACTGTAGGTTGGATTCATTTCGAACACTTGAATATGCTCGCGACCTCCTACTGAATAACTGGCTAGCGAAAAACAAAAAAACATGAAGGATAACCAAGGTTTCATTTTAGTCGTTAAACTGAAACGCTCAAAAAGTGTCTTTTTCAATGATCTTTTTCCTGCTGGTTAAGATTGGAATGCTTACGGGAATAAGCGAAGTAAATGACTACTCCGATAGCCATCCAGATTAAAAACCTTATCCATGTATGACTCCCTAGCTGAATCATCAAGAATACACAAAAAACGATTGCCAGGCCAGGAACGAGCGGTACTGCCGGACAATAAAAAGCTCGTTTCATATCCGGTCTTGTTTTACGTAAAACGATAACCGCTACGGAAATCATCGTAAAAGCAGTCAATGTTCCAATGTTGACCAACTCTGCCAATTCACCAAGAGGTATGAATGCTCCCAATAGGGCCGCTATCATACCAAATATCCATGAAGCTGCATAAGGTGTTTTATATTTTTTATGAAGTTTTGATAAGGATTTTGGCATCAGCCCATCACGTGACATCGCAAACATAATTCGCGTTTGGCCATACAACATTACCAAAATCACCGTTGTCATTCCGAGGAAGGCACCTAGATCGATGATTCCTGCAACCCAATTTTGTCCTGCGCTTTGCAAGACCAAAGAAATCGGGTGATCAAGTGCCTTGCTGAATTGCGCATACGGTACCACACCTGTCATGATTAAACTTACGACCATATAAAGCACAACACAAATGACCAAAGATCCAAGGATTCCGCGTGGTAAATTCTTTCCTGGATTTCTTGTTTCTTCAGCAGCAGATGCAACTGCATCAAAGCCGATGAAGGCAAAGAACATTAAGGCGGCAGTTGAAAATACTCCATCGATACCAAATGGCATGAAAGGCTGCCAGTTTTCCGGCTTCACATAATAAATAGAAGAAACGATGAACAACAACACTACCAACACTTTAATAACGACCATTATATTATTGATTCTGGTCGTTTGTTTCGTACCTATGGAAATCAAAAAGGTAATCGCCATGACGATCAAAAAGGCCGGCAAGTTCATATAAGTCGTGACACCTCCGACCGAACCCGGTGCTGCCGTCAATTTCTCTGGAAAGTTAATTCCGAATCCACTTAAAAATGATTGGAAATAGCCCGACCACCCGGCTGATACGGCACTAACAGCCAATAAGTATTCAAGAATTAAATCCCATCCGATTATCCAAGCGGCGAATTCACCTAAAGTTGCATAAGCATACGTATAAGTCGAACCGGATACCGGCACGGAAGCTGCAAATTCTGCATAAGAAAGTGCAGCGAATAAACAGGCAAGCCCTGCAATGACGAAAGATAATGAAAGTGCAGGACCAGCATTCACTGCACCAGTACCTGTTAATACAAATATGCCTGTCCCAATAATCGCTCCGATTCCTAGCATCGTTAAATCCCAAACCCCCAGTTCCCGTTTCAATCCCTTACCGCCGGAACCTGCGTTTTTCAACAAGTCCTCAATGGACTTCTTCCTAAAAATACTCATGTTTTTTCCTCCGTAAATTTTATAAACTATTCTGAAAACTACAGACAAATAAATTCACTTACCATTTATATCGAAGAAATTTCGACAAATTTCTACAATTCCTGAATTGTCTGACTTTCAAATTATACGTATTACCCCTTCCTTCGTCAATGATTTATTATTGTAAAATTCTGTTTTTTGGATTTTATTTGGAAGGGAAGCCTTAATATTCAACAGGAATATCAATATTTAACAAATAAGGATGAACAATTCATTATTTTAATATCAATAAAGTGAGCTATTGGAGTATTTCAATTAATTTTTTCTTGTATAAGTTCTAATATTTTTAATCCAATATTGGATCATTCGATATTTTGTATATATATTATTATGAAATAATACTCCAATATTATTCTGATCATTCATGCACCAATAGTTTGACGGAATCAAAGTACATTACTATACTTATTAAGTCTTAAAAAAAGTACGGGAATTATGCTTAATAATTGAAGAAGGTGACATTCATGGATTTTGCAATTACCTATCTGTCTTTTTATTTAATCCAAGTCGAAGGAAAAGGCGATCAGGCTGATAAGCGTTTTAAACATTTCCAAACTCTTGATACTGAAGAATACGAAGAAAGTCCTCTAAAGGATTTTTTGGATGGGGAATTGATGAAGATTTCCAAACGGAAAGTCGACCGTCATCCAAAAACCGAACAAATACCGACGAAAATTGGTTCTTTTATTGTCGAAGAAGGACATGCACTTGATTCCAACCCTAATTACAATGTATTTAACCGTGTTCGATATGCAAAAACAAAACAGGAATTCCAAGAGGAAAACGAACAATTCACGCGGTCTTATATTGATACAAGTGCCGTCCGTGGCGGTGTCTTCATAATCGCATCGGCAAAATTAACGAAATATCTTGATGAACCATTCGTTTTCTTACTAAAATGTGATTTTGAGCCGAAAGTTGCTTCCATTTCGGATGAACGGACCTTGATTAGGCACGTTGAAATGGCAATCACCACTAAAAATATGAAATCCATCCAATACCCATACATGCCCGAAGAAGGTATGGTCGAAGAAGGCGAACTGAAGATCCACCAGGCCTCACATGCCCGCTACTTCGAGGACTTCTTGAAATTCGTCGAATATGGCGAATCGATGCCGGAAATCATGAAAAACCAGGTCATCCATATGGTCCATGAACATGTATCCGCACAATTGGAAGAAAACAGTGACGAACTGCAGAAGTTTGAACAGGACCTGGAAATCTGGGAAACAAGCGATAAACGCGAAATCCAGGAACGCCTTGAAACGCACCAAGTCGTCGAAGCCACAGCCCAGATTGTCGAGCATACACCTGAAGCCGAACTGCGTATGAAGCTTGGCAGTACATCCATAAAAGGACTATTAGCCGATTTTGGCGAAAGCATCCATTTAGGAAAGATTAATGGGAAGTATGTATTGATGATAGAATCCAATACAATAGAGTTCGATAAAGGCGTGTCGCCGATTGAATTTCATAGGCCGGATGATTTGCAACTACTAATCGAAAAAATCATAAATAAAAGTTGATAAATAGTCCGAGTTTTGTGAGCAAAAATGTGAGCAGTATGTGATCAATTTTAGACCTTAAAATACTTTTAATACTCTTAAATCTAACTACTAACTTTTGTTAGTAGTTTCTCCAGTTTGTTTATTTTTTCTAAGTCCTATTTTCAATTAAGAAGTTAAATATATTTTTTAGAAATGCATGCTGATCATGAGCCTAAGTAAATACTGCTACTTAGGCTCTTTTCTTATAGAACTTGTTTTCATACAACTTCACGTTCTGGTATTTCAAAGTTATAAATTTCCCCTTGCCTGCCACGTTTAGGAAGATTCTTTTGCATTTTCTCATAAGAAGTTAGCTTCCTCATTGTAGCGAATAACACTTCCACCGTGACTTTTGCAGCTTCTTTATTACCTTTCCTATCGTATATTTATCAAGTTACTTCTTTAACTCGGTAATCTCTAACTCAGTGGCTGTGATAATTTCTTGGAGGACATCATTGGCGAGAGTAATGGAAGGAAGATATCTGTTATTCATTAGTTGATCACCCTGTATTCACAGATGAAGTCAACTGGAGAATCATAAGGAAAGTGTTCTTCATGCCATTGAACCACACCCTCTGATGTTTCTACATTGTATGTAAACACTTCGCCAGTTCCAGCTACATAATCGAAAAGCTAAAGAATATACCTCAGCTCAGTTAAGGGGAATTAATAAAGAAAGAAAAGCTAGTGATAATAATATCCTTTACAATAAATTTCCTGTTTCCATGGAATTTTTGCGTTTTTTAATTCTAAGCAACCTAATTGGCGCATTTTCTTTATAATTTCTGATCTATCCTTATCAGGAAATAGAGCTTCTAATTCCTCGATTGTAGATAATATTGTTTTTTCTTCAAGTAATTTTTCTTAATCTTTGTAAAGGTCTATGGAAGTTAAATATTTTCAAACTTTAACGAACATAAATACTGGCTGTTGTGAGGTAAATAGAAAGTTTCCTTATTATTTAAGTGATTTTTTACAATACTCGGCAAAATATAAGTACTATTTGATTTATACAAAAAGCTCGGTTAGTCAAAAAGCCGAGCTTTTGTTACTCTATTTTTTCCATTTTTTAAAGCATTCATAATAACATTCGTAAATATTTTTCGAAGTTAACTCCTTCTACTTTAGGAATTTGCTCCAAGGAGGAATCATTGATAGCCTCTGTCAGGAATGCCACTGCGAGCTGTACGGATTTTTCTAGGTTCTCTCCACGCATCATGCTTCCCATAATCACAGATGCAAATAAATCACCAGTACCTGAATAGCTTTCACCGTTATACTGCGTCGCACTATAAAAGGTTCTACTTCCGTCCAAATACATATTTCCGATAAACTGCTTCTCTGAATCTGCTGACGGTGGATTCATTCCAGTGATGATAACCTGAGCTCCCGTTTCTTGCTGCAACATATTCCCTGCTTCTTCTATCGCTTTAATATAGTCCTCTTCGTTAGAATAGCTATGCAGCTTTTCATAAGACAATCCGGTTAATAAACAGCACTCTGTAACATTTGGTGTAATGACATCTGCACGCTTCACCAGTTCTCTCATAAGTACCAGTAATGCATCGGTAAAAAGTTTATAGACTTCTCCTATATCCCCCATTACTGGATCAACAAGTAAAATGGTTTCTTTTGTATAAAATTTATCTAAAAAATGGAAAATATTATTAATTTGCTCTTCACCAGTAACGAAGCCGGTATAGATTCCATCAAAGGTTACATTAAGCTTGCTCCATTCTTCTATGAAGTTTTTCATTTTGGATGTAAAATCTTCACAAAAAAAACTTGGATATCCGGTTTGCGCAGTCAATATGGCCGTTGGTAAAGGGCATGCCTGCACGCCCATGACCGAAAGAACCGGAATTGCAGCTGTTAATGAACATTTTCCAAAAGATGATAAATCCTGTAGTACAGCAACTTTTTTCATAATAACCTCCATATGGCCTATCCACTTTAAACTTTATTTATCTTATCATAAATCAGCTAAAAACAGTCATCTCCTCTCTCTTTTCAATACGTATAATATCTGTATTTTTTTCAACTGACCTCATAGTTTTTTAATAAATTGACACTTTTATAGACACCAGTCTTTTGCTAAAATCATAGGAAAATTCTAGTTAGGAAGGTTTACAGATATGCAAAATACACAAAGTTATTCAAGGTCAAGTCAAAAAACTATGGATTTAATTATTACCGCAATGTTGATTGCACTTGTGTTCGTATCTACATTCTTTTTGAATATTAAACTGCCAATTGCCGCAAATGGAGGGTTAGTTCATCTAGGAACAGCTATGCTTTTTATTGCATCTATTTTATTTGGTCCTAAAAAAGCAGCTCTTGCTGGTGCGATAGGAATGGGGTTATTTGATATAGTTGGAGGGTGGGCATTGTGGGCACCTATCACCATTGTGGCGCGTGGTTTGCAAGGATATATAGTTGGTAAAATCGCTTGGTCAAAGGGTCGCAACGGTACTAGCATTGCTTTCAATGTAATAGCAACAATCGTTTCAATTCCATTTATGATAGCTGTTTATTATATTGGTGAAGGGATTCTATACGGTAATTGGATTGCACCTTTAGCTTCGATACCTGGAGATCTCGTTCAAAATATATTAGGAATTATCGTTGCCGTCCCAGTTTGTGTTGCTTTGAAAAAGGTTCCTTATTTTAAGTAAATTCGCTATAAAGGTAAACGTCAAGTAGCCCCCAAATACTACATGGATGGTGTATTTGGGGGCTATGTTTTGTTTGCTTCCCTTTTTATCGGTACTCTGCATGCAGAGGGTAAACTAGATGACCACGACAAGACTTTATCTATTTCTTTTTTCATTCTTAAGTCTTTTAACATGAGCTCTCATTTTATCTAATTCCATTTGTTTCCCTTCTTCATCATTTGCCAATGCAGAAAATAAAGCTATCGTGCCTAATTTGTCGAATTCTACATCTCCAGATCCACCTTTAGTAAAACTAAAGTATAGTTCCGTAAACGCCTTAGCCATTAATTCGTAGTTAGGTTCATTTACAAAATAGCCATTTCCTCGCAGGCTATGTATTTTTTCACTCATCCCCCATCGTACCGCACCATTACCATGCTCTATTACCTCACCACACTTACTGCATAGCTTAAGTAGTTGTATACTCATCATGTCCTTAACTTCTTAATCCTACATACACTTAACTATCGATCCGTACATTTCAGCCAATAGTAATTATGATTATCCATACCCGCCAATTTAAATTAGTCTCTCGCCTTCTGTCATACGGATCATCTATGCATGAATAGATTCACGGTTAACACATCCTTATTTAGACAAATAAAAAAAGCCTGAGCATTTTGCCCAGACTCCTATCCAGAAATCATTTTTGGTATGTTGGTTTTTTAACTGCTATCAAAACCCAAAAGACCATGATTATTGGAATGAAAAATAAATTTAAATTAATTCTTTTATCAACGATAATTGAAAAAACATCGTTGATAATTAAACAAACTAAGCTTAATAAAATGCATAAAAGCAAAGAATGTAACGATAATTTCAGCATATTTATTCTCGAAAAGTCAGGTATGTCAAACAATGTGTTTCCCCCTTAGTTTCGGATATTTTACCAGTATCCTAGTGCTTTACAAGCCTTTTTAACTTTAGGCTTCTTTTTACCCCATTTGTGCCAAGCGAAATAAGTTCCTAATTTTATACAAGTCTTGAACTATAAAAGTAGCAACAGTCATCCCAACAACAGCCCCAAATACAAGTTTTAAAGCATTTTTGAACGCTGATCGTCTTGTTTAAGTATTTTCCTTCTCTAATAATTCTTTTGCGTCATAAATTTTTTACCATATTAACAGGATATTACCCTAATTTTATCCAACCTTCTACAATTCATCAAATCTTTACATGATTAATACATTTATTGAACTTATCTATTTTATAATTAAATTACAATTTAATAATTCACATCATATGGAGGATACAATTATGGAAATAAATGAAAGGCAACCATTTGAGTCTTTTTTATCTCCTCGTCAACTTACTGAGCTAAAAATCTTATCTATTAAAACAAACATAGCTTTCCATGAATTATTAGCAATGCCATCAATAGTCTCACTTCTGGAGAAACTGAACAATACTACCGAACTAAATAATGAGCTTAATAATAAAGAAATGATATTAAGAAATAAAGTTTTCATTAATAAAAATAAAGAAGTATTAAAAAAGACACAAAAAGCACTCGACCAATTAGGTTAAGTGCCTTTTCTATGTATTACATTCTAAAAAAGAATAAGTCATCACTTGGTTAAAGTAGATGTCTAGTTTTTCTTATGTTTCCATCCCTCATTACATAATAAAAAGCCACCCTTTTGGGACGGTTTGGATTTTGTTAATAATAAAATTTCAGACTTAATGTTTCCAAAACACTTAAAGTATTTCTTGATAAGCCCACAGTTGATGGTTATAGAGTAAACGACTATATAGAAGATCACCAATAATAAAGAATAAGATGGTCGGATAATAATCCAATTGCCCCATTTAATCCCTGCTAATAAAAAAAGCGCAGTAAATACAAAATGCATTTTATTCTCCAATGTTTTTTACTACAAATTATTCCGATCCTGTTAAAAAAGTATGCAAAAAAAGCACTCAAGTTATGAGCGCTTCCTGTGTGGTTAATATTAATGAATATCTCTCTTCTTGAACCGTCCACCCCGTACCTCCGCAATATTTGCCATTGCTAAGAAAGATGAAGGGTCGATTTCTTCAACAATTGTAGTTAACTTGGATTCTTCAAGTCTGGTAATTACACAGAAGATAACCTTCTTGTCTTCTCCAGTAAAAGCACCCTCACCATGTAAGTATGTCACACCACGTCCTAAGCGACTATTGATTGCATCACCCATCTCTTTTGCTTCATCGCTAATTATCCACACTGACTTTGTTTCTTCCATTCCAGTAATAACAATGTCAATGGCTTTAGCAGCTATTACATAAGCTAAGATTGAATACATAGCCCTATCCCATGTGTAAACGAATCCGGCAGAACCAAGTATAAATAGATTGATGAACATAACAATTTCACCAACAGAAAAAGGCACTTTTTTACTTATTACAATCGAAAGTATTTCTGTACCATCAAGAGCACCACCGTTACGAATTACTATTCCCACACCTATACCTAAAAAAATTCCGCCAAAAATTGTAGCAAGAAGGATATCTTCAGTGAAGGGAGGGATAGGATGAAAATATGTCGCAAAAATGGAAAGCATTATAATCCCATATATAGTAGATATAGCAAAGGTTTTTCCAAACTGTTTATATCCCAGATATACAAATGGTAGGTTCAAAAGGAATAGAAAGATTCCCAGTTTTATACCGGTAACGTGAGAAAGCATAATGGAAATGCCTGTAATGCCTCCATCAATTACATGATTGGGAATTAAAAAGATTTCCAATCCAGTGGCCATTAGCAAAGCACCAATTGTAATAAGAATGATCCGTTGGATAATTATCAAACGAGGTAACTTTCTATGCTGCTTTTTTAGTGCTTCCGTCAGAAAAATCACACCTTTTTATTATTCATTTATTACTATTATACTCTAATATTAAATCAGGAAAAATAACTTTGAATAATAGAATTCCTAACCTACCGCATAGTTTCTTCCGACTGTTTGTTACATCGCTCTCCAAGCTGTCCATGTGGTCATGTCTGAAACGGTACGCCTTAACATAATTGAACCTGTAGAACCGTGGTAAGGGAATGCTATTTGTAGAGCTGAAGCAGTTCCCGATTGGAAGTGCAGGACTCCCCAAGAGTTTGCAATAGATGGTGCAATCAATGCAGTACCCGTACACCAATAAAAGTTCGATTTAGTTATAGTGTAGTATGTTTTATGATAGAAGCTGACACAATAGAGTTCGATAAAGGAGTTTCGCCGATTGAATTTCACAGACCGGATGATTTGATGGAGATTGTGGAGCGGATTAATAAGAAAAGTGTTGGGGAGTAAGGGGTATTTTAATTGTTTTTTAGATGTTTTCTGAATGCTAGAAGTATTGATATATCTACGATTGAAAGCATTTTTGTGACCACATTTTTGACCCCGAAATTTAACGTTTAAAAAATATTTGTGACCAAAAAGATCGTGAAAAGTCTCTTCAACTATTACTTGCTTTTGAAATTATTGAATCTGAATACATTTTATTAGAAGAATCGGACTCAATTGATGAAAAAAAGTTACTAGAAGATTTACTCGCTCTAGAAGAAAAACAAAGCCTAAATCCAATGCAACAGCTCAAGGACGTTTAGAACTAAGTATCTTGTGTTAAATTCCTTTCGGCAACCGTAAAACCTCAAAATGTGCATGTTGTAAAAAAAATCTCCTGTTAGTTACTTAGTTATAGCTCATATTAAAAAACGTAAATTCACATCTAAAGAGGAAAAACTAATTCAAATATTGTCTGCCCTTTATGTTTTTTCGGTTGTGACGCTGCTTTTGAAAAAGGCGATATTTTTGTTGAAGACGGATTATTTAGAATGAATCAAACTGCTAACACATTATCTAGCAGAAGCCTTAAAGCATTTTCACAATCAACCTTGCGATTATTATAATGATATTACAGAGAATTTTTTAAATGGTACAAAGATTTCCATGTATTAAATGTACCGATTAAATAACATAAAACCAAACTCATTTAATTTACGGGTTTGGTTTTTTGTTTGATAAAAGAAGTTTGGGTTAATAACTTCTCTTATTTCGAAAAATAATAAAATCGATATTTCATTAATTGAAAGAACTGTGTGAAAAAGCGGATTTTACCTAGTTTGGGCTGTCTTTTTTTATTAATTGAAAAGTTGTTATGAAGATTTTGCAAGAAAACTAATGCCTCATTTTCCCCAAATAAAAGGAATTCATTTATCGTTATTTTGTTTTTCTCCTGTTACCTTTTTCACTTTCAACTTACCAGTATGTACTAATGAGAACTCCACTTTATCATCTATATCTGACTTAATTTCTATGAATTGAAACTTTGGTGTTATTTCTTTTTTTTCCAAGTTAACAGGAGCAATAATAAATTTGTCTTTATAGGTATTAATAACAACAAAATTCTGATCATTAGTACTTTCCATAATTAGATAATCTTCTTTTTCAGCAGCACTATTACTACCATACATAATAATCCAACCTCCTACTATTAAGATACATAGACCGATAGCCAACTTTGGAGAAGGTATATCAAATTTCACAACTACTACAATTAGTATTAAAAAAGGGATTAATTCTATAGGCTTTAGCAGACCAAATAGATACATTCCTAGAGGAATAAGGAAAAAAATTAAAGAGAGATTTTCAAAAAACGTTTTAATCTTTTTCTTCCTAACACTTAAGAAAGGAAAGGTCTCAAAAATGAGCCTACTATACTCCGGTATCACAAACAAAAAGCCTATTGCAAATACAACAAGCACAATTACAAAAGCCAAATTCTCCATTTTAAGCTCAAGAAAATTCTTAGGCAATCCATAATATTGATTAAATGAAGTACCGTATATGTAATAAATGCCATAACCAACAACCGCAGCAACGCTTAACCAAACTCCAATATCAGAGTCTTTTATCTTTTGTATTAGATTCTTCATCCATATCACTCCCACTAAATTTATTCTAATTCTCGGAACTGTATTTCGCTTAACTTCCTCTATTTTACAATACTTATAATTTTTTAATTGTACTATTATCTATTTTGCCTTCGATAAAAGGGTGTTTAGTAGAGGATAAACTAAATAGACCTCGTTCGAAGTCACACACTCGGTTTGAAAAATCGTGATGTGTGAGTATACCTACTATGTACAATTCTCATAGATGCAGGGGCAAATAATGTGGAAATTACCCCCTCACCCACTTCCTGTTATTAAACATTCATTTTGAATACTTAATAGATCAAGAACCTTCCTTTTGATATTACAAAAATCTGGAATATACTCAGGTTATACGATATGATTACATAAAACACTAACCACTTTGTATCTTTAGTTGCGCAGGTTTCAACCATATTTCCCCATTCCTGATTTTCTTCATACTGCTTTCTCTTGTTACATTTTCGGGTGATGCGTATAAAATCTACACGTAATCTAATACAATCAATTCTATTTACCATAAATTCTATTTACCATAAATTCAGCAACATGTGGAATTTTAGGGAACATGGTGTTTACTTGGTTCAACGCTGTGCAAGAGGCAGATTCAAGCCTCCGTAGCTAAAGATACAAAAATACGATAATCTTAAGCTTGTCGTTTTTCTTTTTACTTTGAAGATGTTTAAACAATAGTAACACGATTAAATAGCACCTGATTAGTAATGTTAAAATAAAGAATAGACAGGGTTTCACCCTGCCTTGTACTTACTGAATAGTATTCCCTTTCTCTTGGTTGCCCTGTACAAATGAAACTATCAGTCTGTTTACACCGTTGCTTTATAGCTATCATTTGGCTTTATCTTAGTGCCTTAGTGTACTTATCAATTATTGTTACATAAGTTAGTTTAAAACATGCTAGTTGCTGATGAATTTCTCCCTCAGTCCATTCAGATGGGAGCTTTCTTGATAACACCTCTCCAAACTTTATAATAGTACTTTTAAATTCTTCAAGTTTTGTCATCTGCATTACCCGTGAATCTTCAGAAGGATGAGCATTGTTCATCGATGCAATTCCTTTATGAAGTAATATCGGAATATATCTTTGATGCAAACCATATTTATCGTTATGCCACTAAATGAATGAAGTAACTGTTCTATGTCACTTCTAGATATTTCAAGACCGTTTCTTTGAGATTTTGCTTCGATTATTACATTAGTATCCTCCTCAAATCTCCATAAATTATCTGGTCCATCTCCATCTTCTTCCTCTGGTCTTTGGCATCCAAGAAACTGTCCAATTTTATAAACACTTTCTTCAAACTGTCAATATGTGATGAATAGACAAAGTTAGTTAATAAATCCTCAATGGCTATTAAGACATCAGTGCCATTACATAGTTAGATATCCACTACTTTATAATTCCTGCTTGTCTTCCCTTGACCTTTGTATTCTTTGCAAGGTATTTATGACGTGGCTTTAGTACCTTTAATGATTTGTCCTTAGCTAATATTTCTGATCATTTGAACGAACAGGATCTAATGGATATATTAGACTAGCTGCAACCTGGGTATACCAAGCCTCATCTATTTCATTAAGCTGCTTTTGATATGTTTGTATATAAACTAGCATGTTATTTAAAGATTCGTATACATTTCTCTTTTATACAAATCCATTGATTTTTGCTCATATATAGATAACTCTAAAAGAAATGATATGTCCTCTTTACTATTCGGTTCAACCTGGAAAATCATTTCTTTATGAAAATCATGCCAATCTTGATTTCTTGCTAAAACACCATCAACCGCACCAACAATCTCTTTTATAGCCTCTTCTGCATTTTTAGGTTTTTCGTCCTCAAAAAGAGTTAGTCCAAAGTCTATTTGTTCTCTTGTTTTTGGAGCGAAATATTCCCTGTCTATCCAAAAAAAATGTGAAAATTTCAATCTTTTGATTTGTTTTTATTTATCAAAGAATTTGGAAAGATTCTGTAGAATTGTTTATAGAGGTGTATAAAATGGTTAAAAGTAAAATAGGTATTTTACTGAGGACTTCCAAATACAAACGTGAATTCATTCAAAAAGAATTGGGAATCACAGCAAATACACTTTCAAATTGGTCTACAGGTAAAACATATCCAACTATAGATAAAGCTTATGAATTAGCAAAACTACTGGATGTTAATATCACTGATCTTTATCAGTGGGGGAACCAAGAGGAATAAATTCATAATTATAGGAGTGGTTATTGTGGAAGATTTTATTCAGCAAATGAAATCATTAGCTAGCCGTATCGAACGAATTAAAGGGAATGTTCAAACTGAAGAGGCTACTAAAACATCTTTAATCATGCCTTTAATTCAGGCACTGGGATATGATATTTTCAATCCTGAAGAACTAGTCCCAGAATTTATTGCAGATGTGGGCATTAAAAAAGGCGAAAAAATTGACTATGCTATCATGCAGGCTGGAGAACCTGTTATTCTAATTGAAGCTAAAAGTGTTAATGAAAAGTTAGGAAAACATGATTCTCAATTATTTAGATATTTCGGGACTACTCAAGCAAAGTTTGCAATATTGACAAATGGTATTGAATATAAATTCTTTACCGACTTGGAAGAGCCAAATAAAATGGATCAAAAACCTTTCTTTGTTTTTAATATGCTTGATTTACGTGATACCCAAATAAATGAAATTAGTAAATTTAAAAAATCTGATTTCGATGTAATAAATGTATTAACTACTGCTTCTGATTTAAAATACACGAATGAAATTAAGCAATTTCTTTCTAAACAATGGGAAGAACCTTCAGATGAATTTGTTAGACTTATAATTAATGAGGTTTATCAGGGAATCAAAACTAAAAAGGTACTCGACAACTTTAAAGACATCGTAAAAAAATCATTAAATCAATTTGTAAATGAAAAAGTAAATGACAAGTTACAACAAGCGTTAAATTCAGATACAGCAGAAAGCAAGAAGTCCGATACTTTTGTTGAAAGTGAAGTTATTGAGCTACAACAAGAAACCATAGCCGCTGCTGTTGAAGAAATTACTACCACTGAAGAAGAAATAGAGGGTTATGTACTAATAAAGTTAATTTTAAGGGAAGAATTTGAACCAACTAGAATTTATTATCGTGATAATCGTAGCTATTTTAATGTATTACTTGATGACAATATTAGAAAATGGATATGTCGTTTAGGCTTTAATTCAAGTAATAAATACATTCAACTAAATGACGAAATGAAAACGAGTATCAAAATTGAATCAGTAAATGACATACAAAATTATAAAAATGAAATAATTAATGTAGCCAAACAATTTGCTTAACTATACAAAAATGCCCCTACTCGATTAGAGTAAGGGCTATGTTTTTATCCTTTTACAATATTTACGAGTATCCCTTTTTCTTTAACTTTGCTGCTAATTTTTCAGCATTTTTCTCATTTATAATTAATCAAAAAAGACAGTGAGTTAATCTTTGCTTACTGTCTTTTAATGTATAACTAAACGATAAGTTATTCAGCTGTTCCTTCTTCCCTTGTTCCCATTGCTAATTCTCCTTTGTAGAAAAGGAATACCCCTAAAAAAGACAATAAGAAACAACTTTAATGCATTTTTAAAAAAACTTACAATTATTCCTGTACCATCATTCTGAGCTATCACTTGGAATTTTCTAAAATTAATCTGGAATAATTCAATCATCTACTTCTTACTTCCTTTGCGAAAGGTTCTATCGAGAAATGTTTTCTTTTTCTCAGGAGGCACAGGAAGAAAGAAACGATTCTTACTTGTTACATCAAGATAAGGCGTTAATATGTCAGTCTTCTCCTCTACAGAAGTTGCGGTATTTAACTGTTCTTCAATTTTTGCAAAATGTTTTGCTGTTGAGCCTTTTGACTTAAAGACAAAACGCCCATCCGGGAATTTTTGTGATTCTGCTGTTTCTTTTTCAGAATATGCATGGACAGACGGACGTGCCCAAAAAACATTTTTCCGCACCACACGTGCAGGACTTCCTGCAGCTGATACATTTGATGGGAGCGATTTTGTCACAAGTGACTTTGCACCTAAAATTGAACCTGTACCAACTTCTACTCCTTTAAGAATCATGACGTCCTGCCCAATCCAAATGTGGTCACCTAAGTACACACTTTTTGTTGGGTTAATCCGTTTTCGAGTTGTTCCATCGTAGATCAAATGTGGATCTGCCAAACGAACGACTACACCACTTGAAAACATATTATCATCACCGATGAACAGATTCTTTTGCTCAGAGAGAATAAATCTCGCTGCTCCATTAAATGAATAGTTGCGACCTAGGAAAAATGTATTGTCATTCCAAACATTGACTCTTATCGTTGCATTGCGTTTGGATTTCCCAATGATCATGAGCGAGTTGTTGCCATTAAAACTTAGCGTCGCATCTTTAAATTCCGCTCCACGTTCAATAATTAACCGATTTCCTTCACCAAACAATTTGATTTTACTATTCACAAACGAAATCTCATCTTCGGTATTTCCTATAAAGAGTATTTCATTATCCGTTTCTGGTTTCTGTAATATATTTAAAATGATTTCCATACTATTCGTACCCTCTTTTTCAAAGTGTTGAAAACGTGTTCATTATACATCATTTTTTACTCAACACAAAGACTGCCTAAGAAACCTGAGGAGATGTAAAGCTGAAGCCTTCGGATTTACTATTGATTATCGCTATTTTGCGGAATGGAAAATAATATCTTAGTTTTATATTGACTAAACGTTCATTCAATAATAAAATAAATCTGAAAATTCAGTGATGAAAAAGGAGGGGTTGCATTGGATTTACATTTCGAGGTTAATGGCAAGGGTCTTCCTGTTGTTCTTATTCATGGTGGTGGTGTTGATTTGAGGCAATGGACATTTTTAGCATCTCTTTTAACTAAAAATTACAAAGTGATCGTTTTTGATGGCCGTGGTGCCGGAAAATCCCCATCCCCCATAAAACATGCAAACTATGTAGAGGATGTATTGGCACTAATGGATTACCTGGAACTTACTCAGGCAACGATTATAGGTCATTCCATGGGCGGACAGATTGCCACTGATTTAGCCCTTAATTATCCAGAAAGGGTATCGAAACTTGTATTAATTGCTCCTTCTTTAACTGGTTTTCCCTATTCAAATGAGTTTGAACAATATCATAACAAGATATTGGAAAGTGCCCCCAATATAGATAAGATGTTAGAGCTTGCCCTTCATTCACCAACATACCAAGTTGTTATCGATAGTCCGCACAAAGATCTCACTGTCAAAATGCTCAGGCATCATTTCGGGCGTATGCTTAAGTGGCCCGCTGATTTCTGCATGATATGGCCGCGGCCGCCGGCAATGGAACGATTAGAAGAATTGAACACCGAAACTTTATTTTTTATCGGCAAAAAGGACTTGGCAGATAATTTCCGGGTTGCCGATTGTTTCCGAAAGGTACCAAACATCCGTTTCATCGAAATAGAGGATGCCGATCATATGCTGCCCCTCACCCATTCTGAAATTTTATATCAAGAATTCACTGCTTTTATGGAGGATTGAAGATAAAATGCCACGTACACCCGAAGAGAATGACCGTATTCGCCAAGCATCCAAAGAAAAAATTCGCGCTGCAGCCATGGAGTTATTTATAAAACAAGGCTATTACGCTACTTCCATAAGTGATATTGCTAAGCAGGCGGGCATTTCGAAAGGGTTACTCTATAACTATTATAAAGGAAAAGAAGAACTGCTTTCTGAAATGGTCGAGGCCAGAATCAAGGAGGTGGTGGAGGTCATGGAAGAAGCTTTCACCTTAAATACACCTCGTGAACAGCTTGAACATATAATCAATGGTGCCATAGATAATATCCACCAAAATCCAGAAGTCCATCGGTTCTATCTACACCTTCAAACTCAGCCAGAATCAGATGAAGAGTTGATAAAATACAGTCATCTCATAATTGAAGGAAATGCTAGACAATTTGAGTTTCAATGTAAAATATTTGAAAGTATGAGTGAAACGGAACCAAGGAAACGATCGTTATATTTTTCATCTGTGCTACAAGGAATTATGTTGATGATATCCACCTATCAACAGGGATTTCCGATAGAAGAAATGAAGAACCAGATTATAAGCGAGTTTTGTAACTAATCTTGAATGAAGATTTAAAAAGGAACTTCCACAGCTAAAATGGAGAAAAAAGAGATCGTCATTGACGGTCTCTTTTATGGGAAGAACTATTTATTAATACATTCATCTCGAACATGCATCATTGTCATATTAGTGAAAGCCTTAATATTTCTCCCCCTATCACTCATCGTCTGCTGACTACTTTGAAAATGGACGGTTTGGTATTCCAAGATGCAGATTCTAAAAAATATTCACTTGGCACGGTGTTTATCGATTATGCAAATAAACTTATAACCGATGTACCTTTTGTCTCGATAATCGATCCACCATTGATTAAATTAAGAGACGAAACACAGAAAACCGTTGGGTTTTATATGTTAACAAACATGGTTAGGATGTGTGTAATTGAACATGTAAGTAATCAGGAAATTAGCAGAAGGGCAGGTGTTGGCAATAATTCCGCTACAGCTCGGCTCAAGCGGACGGGTAATTTTGGCATTTCTAAGCGAAGGGTTACAGACACAAGTATTAAACCTCCTTCCAGAGGAAGAAAGAAAAATGCTACAACAACAATTGGGAATTATAGTAATACTCGTTACTCAATTAATGAGGAAGAAATCACGAAGAATGTAGCTGCATTATCAGCACCAGTTTTCGGTGCTAAAGGAAAAGTCATTGGAGCTATCTCCATTTCCGGTCCTTTCTTTCGCTGGCATAAGGAATCGATGGAACAACATATCTCTTTATTGTTAAAAACTGCTGAAAGTATTTCCAATTCCCTATATTAAATTATTTCAAAATATCACAGAAAAAAATCTCTTCAGAAACATAACTGAAGAGATTTTTTCACGACGACCCGCTTTAACCAAAACGATGAATGAAGACGATAATTCCTGCCCATCTATTCTACTAACAGAATACCGTCGGCAATCGGGCGTTCACCTGCTGCATCAGATGGTCTTGTGACTCGGTCATCCCCAACTGTCATGGTCGTCGATCCGCCGCCGTCAAGATTGATGGCATCGACTGCCCCTAATGACTTCATGACTTTCGCACTTTCTTCAAAATTAGCCCCCACGCTCCATCCTGGTGCGCGTCCATCAATGGTGACAAATAATAGATTGCCATTCTCTTTGATCCCTGCTAGCGTCCTTGGATTACGGCGTTCCCCAAAACGATAATAAAAGCCTGGATCTTCTTCCCAGTGAAAGCCTTCCTCTACGGCATTAATGGAAATTTCTCCGTTTTCCAATAATCGAGGACCTCCATTAATCATACTTGTAGTTTGGTTTAACTTTAATTGCCTTCCATCCCCGATGATTTTACTTTTCACTTGAATCTTCATTCCTTGTCGGGCATGGTCACGAAGCCACTCTGCCGCCTCCCCCGTTCCCGCAAGAACGGAACCACTGCTTGGAATGTCTCCCCCACGCTTGTTACGGATTTCCGCCACTACCCCTGCATGATTTACTACCACTTCCATACCGTCGCCCGATTCTGTCTTTTCTCCAAATACGGACGTATATTGGATAAGTTCACTTTCATCCTTACAAGTAAAATCATGTTTTGCCCGTTCTGTTGTCGTATCTCCTCCAACACCGCCACAATTGCGGATTAATCCTGGCTTCCGATTCAATCCATCCACTTCCCTAACCGCCCCATCAGATGAAGTAGCCTGAATTGACGTGGACACAGATGCAATGTTTGCCTTCCCTTCAGCAGAAGATAAAATCAGAGCTGAACGTCCATTTATAGCTTCACTGACAAGTTGACCTTTGCTTGCGAATATACCGGCAAGATCGCCTGGTGTTCCATCCTTCTCTCCCATAACAAAGTATCCTGCATTAACTCCTGCAATGGCATCATTTCTATCAGCGATTTTGGTCAATGTTTCTTTTCCTGTCACTGCATCATTTGCTAATTCAGGCACCACATGCCCATGAAATCGATCCTGATCCACTTCAAGGACGTTCACTACCCATGGTCCTGTTGTTTTCTCTCCGTCTTCACCCGTATACACAGTCCGAAGTCCAGAATATCCCTTTTCAGATAACTTGTTTTTCATTTCGGCTGCATCTGCTTCTAGCTGATATTGACCGATGCGAACAATGTACCCAAGCGGTCCCTTTTTCCGGTCATCCACGGCCCGATCCGATTCTTTTATGATATGAGCATTTTTGAAACCGTCTTTCTTTAAACTTCCCAACAATATCTTTGCCTGCTTTTGTGTTTCTACAAATGCCACATCCACTGTGTAAAAGTCTTTAGAAGATGTTTCACCACGATTGATTTTGGTATACTTCACTCCTGGTGCTAGATTCATGGAAGTTCTTTTCTCCTGCAAATTTGGGGTTCCAAGCGGAAGTAAATGATTTTTCATTTGCACTTGTGATTGAACATTCAATTTTGCTTGAACTGGAGTTTCGGGAATGGCATTTACAAACATCACAGATGCCAGACTAATAGAGGCGATAGGCAAAATTGGCTTTTTCCATATTTTTTTCATTTTTTCCTCCAATAAAGTTATGTCCTCCTTTAACTTTATTGTCTAAATGTGATGGAAAATTAAAAAAACTATTATATTTCAGTCAATTTTAAGTGAACAAAAATGAGCATAAATACTCGATAAATATTACAATTCAGATTTGTGAATGGATAAATTTGAGTATTTTGTCTTTGTATACAGTTAATCAAAAGTTTTGCTGGATAATCGTGAATATTATAAGATATGTGTGGGGTCATCTCCTAGGAGGTGAAATTTATGGAAACAGTAAAAAAGAACTTGTTGTTAATACCAACCATCTTGTCGGTTATCAATGTCATCTGCCTTGCTTCATTCCTTATTGGACTTAGTGTTATGAACCACCCAATTTCAAGAATTTTAACTGATCTTGGCTTGTTATGCCCATTGATCGCAACTTCATCATTCTTCTATTTAATGATTAAAGTCAAAAAGCATTCCGCATTAAAGTACTTTCATTTCGTAAATGCGGTTACATTTCTTGTCCCCCGTATGTATTCTTACGTTTCTTATACTTCGATTCCTAAACGATTGGGATATTTACTTTTAAAATGACTGCTAGTTTTTCATTCATAAAAAAAAGCCCTCATAGGGCTTTTTTGCTAAGCTAATTTTAAGCAATATAGTTCTATTCCATTTCAAATATCATCCAAATAGTTTTGCAAAGGTATTTTCACCGGCGATGCCGTCTGCAGATAATCCATTGGCCCTTTGAAATGCCTTCACAGCTATTTCCGTTCCGCTTCCAAAGATACCATCCATGCCATGTGGATTATGTCCTTCCAAATAAAGTGCAGCTTGAAGGATATAGGTGATATTCCCTTCGGCCCCTTCCCTAACATTAGGTGAAGCCGCTTTTGTTTGGGGTCCCCATATTCCATCAACCTTAATCTTTGCACCATATTGTTTATTCAATTCGGTTTGAAAACCCTTGATCAGCGCTTTTTTAGTATTGGGACCATAATATCCATCAACATCTATTTTTGTTCTATATCTGCTATTTAATGTCCTCTGAATGGACTTGATAGTTTGGTTGCCGCTGTCCTTTGCTGGTGTATCTTTTACAATGACTTCGGATTCGACTTGTGTAGGTGGTGGAGTGGTTCCATTCACTTTTGATATCAGTCTAGGCTTTGTTCCCGCATTTAACTCAGAATAAGTCAGTCCGCCCGTCATATCCAAGTGCGGATAATCTTTAAAGCTTGACCAATCCCCGCCCCATGCAAAGCCCAAGGATTTACCAATAGCCGCTACCCGTCTCCATTTTGCATCAACTGTCCATATGCCATTCTTTCCATCATCGCTGACTATGAAATAATCAATGGCTAGTCCATAGTTATGGTAAGATTGACCTGGCATCGCGTTGGTCACTCTCGGCTTCGATAAATCACTATAATTTTTACCATCGTATATATAACCTAGGCGACCTTGACCATATAGCTTTGCTTGCTCTTCCATAGAACGATAACCTGCGCTGATTTGCACGAAAATGCCTTCCTGGTATGCCCGTTTAACCATTTCCAAAGCTGATTCTTTTACGACTGGATGAATTCCGCTGCCCATATTCTTTTCTGAACGATCCAATAAAGTTTCTAATTTAACTGTCAATTCAATCACCTCCTAATATGTTATGGTGCTAATTAGGAAATGCTTGTACAGCTACCTTGACGTTACAAAAAAATCGCCCTTTTTATGTGGATCTAGTAAGCTTTCATCGTTCTTAAATAAAAAAAGCACAACCCCTAATGGAATTGTGCTTTTTTATATTGGCTGTTTTCGCATACTTTGTTGCTATTTACGAAGTAGTGCAGTGTGGTTGATTTCCCCTCCAGGTGCTCGCTTTCCGCGGGGCGGGCGGTGCTCCCGCAGGAGTCTCGCACTTCCGCTCCAATCAACCTAAAATAGTTTCGTTTTAAAAACAACAATCTTTACGAAAAGGGCCTTTATATTAAAGTGGCTTATTCTGATCTTCCTTATATTTTCCAATGACTTTTATCAATTCATCCAGCTTTTCATTTCTTTCTTGATCTAATCTTGTCTTTGCATTGATGAATTTTATGATCTTAATAATGAAATAAACACTTAAAACAATAAGTCCCAAATAAAACAAAATCGGTATGATTGCAAAAAGCCCTATTAAACTGCTGGCTTCGTCCATGAATAATTTCTCCCAAATGTAAAATATAGCATTATTATACAGGAAAAACAAAGAAGGCGTCCGATAACGATTTATTATTTCAATAATTATTTTGCGAAAAAAAACTGAAGCTAGTTATTAGGATCAGATAGGGGTAAAACAATATTCAAGGATTTGGTTCAGAAAAAGGGTGAAATTTAAGTTACCCATAATAAAAACCCCTATTTTTTCTATTAAAATATAACCATATATTTCTTGGCGATCTAATCAAAAAATCCATCGTAGTTATTCAATACATGATCCCTTTTTATAATAAGGCTTTCCATATTATCAAGGAACTTTGTCGACCTTTTCCAGGTATAAGAGGTACCTGTATACGAAAGACCGAGAGTTTCCAAAAGTCTTGAAACTCCGCCAAGTGTATACCACTCTCCTCATTCCTGTTCAAGCTCAATTTTCAGCTAAAGTGTAATTCTTTAATTCCAATAAGGTTAGTGTTACCATATAGTGAGTATATCTTCTAAATGAAGGAGCCAATCATGAATCCCAATATTTTAT
Organism: Peribacillus sp. FSL R5-0717; assembly: GCF_038002945.1. Taxonomy (NCBI): domain Bacteria; kingdom Bacillati; phylum Bacillota; class Bacilli; order Caryophanales; family Bacillaceae; genus Peribacillus; species Peribacillus sp. FSL R5-0717. The sequence continues at coordinate 5,090,856 of NZ_JBBOOF010000001.1, read as the reverse complement.
TGCGTAATAATGTAAAGATTAGAGGAAGAGGTACACGACCAATGATATTTGCACCAGGTTTTGGTTGTGATCAAAATGTCTGGCAATCAGTTGCAAAAGATTTCGAAGATGAATACCATATTATTCTATTTGACTATGTTGGATCAGGTAATTCAGATATACAGGCATATAATGTGGAAAGATACAGTACTCTTGATGGGTATGCACAAGACGTACTTGATGTTTGTTCGGCATTAGACCTAAAAGATGCTATATTTGTTGGACACTCTGTTGGATGTGTGATTGGGATGCTGGCATCCATTAAACATCCTGAATATTTTTCTAAACTTGTCCTGGTTGGTCCTTCCCCTTGCTACCTTAATCTCCCTAATGATTATTACGGGGGGTTCGAGAAAGAACAACTTTTAGGATTGATTGATATGATGGACAAAAATTACATAGGCTGGGCAACCGCTTTTGCGGGAACGGTCATGAGTAATCCAGATCGCCCAGAGCTTAAACGGGATTTAGAGAATCGTTTTTGTTCTACTGATCCCATTATCGCACGACAATTTGCGGAGGTTACCTTTTTTGCAGACAACCGTAAAGATTTAGCAAAAGTAAAAGTACCATCACTCATTTTGCAATGTTCCAAAGATGTTATTGCTCCGTCAGCAGTAGGTGAATATATTCATAAGCATCTTCCCGATAGTACATTGAAGATGATGAAAGCAACAGGACACTGTCCACATATGAGTCATCCAGAAGAGACGATATTCTTAATTCGACAGTTTTTGGATGAATTTCCGACAAACGATTTATAGATAGAGATGGGTGTGAATTTTTGTGAATGAACAACTAAATGAGGCACCCTGCGGATATTTAACTTTATCAGAAGAAGATGATATTTTATCCGTTAATCAAACCTTACTTAAATTATTGGGGTATAATCTCGATCAATTGCAAGGGCAGCCTATTAATTATATCCTCTCGGCTTCAGCTATACTCTTTCATCAGCTTTATCTGGTTCCTCTGATTAAATTAGAAAATCAGATTGAGGAAATATATATATCCTTAAAGTCTGTAGATGATGAAGAAATACCTGTGTTACTCAACGCTGTTCAAAGAGAACGAGATGGAAGAACCATTATTGAGTGTGTGGTGATTCCAATGCGAAAAAGAAACGAATTAGAAAATGAGCTTCTTATAGCGAAAAAAGAGGCAGAGACCGCACTAAATGCTAGGAATAAGGCTTATGCTGATTTAGAGATTGCTCATGAAACGATGAAAATGCAAAAGAATAAGCTGATTGAATTGAACGAAAAAAATGAAAAATTCAAAGTAGATACAGAAAGAGAACTGGGTCTTGCAAAAAAGATACAAGAGACACTATTGCCAGTTCCTATTATTAATGAACATCTTGAAATTCAAGCGTATTATAAAGGCTCCAATCAATTATCGGGTGATATATATGGTTTTTACCAAATTGACGCCCAGCGGTATGGCCTTATCCTACTTGATGTGATGGGGCATGGGCTTTCTTCTGCCCTAATAACCATGTCACTACATTCCATATTTGAAAGATTAATTTTAAAAGGTTCGGAAGTGAAAACGGTGATGAAAGAATTAGATGACCATCTCCATTCTTTATTCAAAAACACAAGTAAATCATCTCATTACTGCACTGCCGTCTACCTTTTAATCGATACTGATAAGAGAGAAATTAATTATATAAATGCAGGCCATCCATCCGTTCTTTTACAGGAAATAAACGGAAAACAATATGAGTTGCGTTCTAATCGGCCGCCACTCGGGATGTTTGAAGATATACTTTTTAAAACAAATACCATTACATACAATAAGGAAAGTATGCTGTGCCTTTATACAGATGGAGTTGAAGAACCTATAGGTTCAGACCGTTTATGCTCATTGTTAAAGACCTATTCCACTGCCCCTTTATCCACAATTAAGGAGGAAGTTATACAAACGCTTAGATATGAAGAGGACACTCTCCAACGTAAAGATGACCAATGTCTTATTTTAGTTAAACTAAAATAAAACATCGGGGTTGTGCTATCTGCTACATAACTAATCCAAGTTACTGTTCAATTTCTTGGGAGTTCGTATAGGGATTAACTTTAGTTCAATGAACTTTTATTTTCTATATCCCATGCTTAAAAACACTCTGCCATAATGGTTGAGTGTTTTTTCACCTTTATATATTTCAGCGCAATTCCACTAATATATATCACGCATGTCCAAATAAAAAAGGCAGCCGCTGGGCCTGCCTCTGTTGAACAACTTATGTCCAGTCATTCATTTAGTGATTAATGACGGCGCTTGTTTTTTTTGCATTTGCACTTACATTTACAACGCTTTCCAGGAAACCATACTGTACTTGGGTCATTGTTTTCAAAACATTTTTCTTCATAACAACAGTTTATCTCCATCCTAACACCCTCCTTACTATTGTATATGCATGGACCGATGGAAGGTGTGGACAAGTTGCTAAAAGTTTAGACTGAATGCAAATCAATTCATCATGATTCTGGACAATTTCCAATGTATGTGGAAGCAAACTAAAACCTCCCCCAGTTTTATGGCCAGGAATAAACGATCTTCGCATCATTATTTTCGTTCAAACATATATGATTTCTCAACGATTAAACCATAATATAGTTATGTAAACAACTACTTGTCATTATTTTAATAATAGTTAATCGAAAAAACCTCAATATCAAGTATTTAACGACGCATGCGGAAAATTATGACACGAACCGAGCTATTTTATCCCTCTTCTTAGGATGCGGCATCCGGTTGAATGTGCTATCCACCTTAACTACTAGACTTGGTTTACGAAGAAAAACACAATACTAGCAGGGGTGACGGTTTAGTTCACGGAGTTTAGCAATCTGGCGAAAGTTATTGACAATGATTATCATTCCTATTAATATGTTGATGTAGTCATTGAAAATGAATATCATTATTAATTAGACATTTTTTAGTATATTTTTAACCTACACTATATCAGTAAGGAGAAAATCAAAATGAAAAAGCTATTCATACCCTTCCTGCTCTTGTTCGTGCTTATCCTTAGTGCCTGTGGGAACAACGAGAAAGCGAACGAAAATAATGATTCCAAGACAAAATCAGAAACAATTACATATCAATCAGAAACTGGCCCTGTTGAGATTCCTAAAAACCCAAAAAGAATAATAGCTCTCTCCAATGGACCTAATGTATTGGCTTTAGAAGGTAATATTGTTGGAATAGATCAATGGACTAATATGAATCCCCTTTTTCAAGATAGACTTAAGGGCGTGGAAGTCGTTTCAGAAGATGACCTGGAGAAAATCATTGAACTGGAACCGGATTTAATCATAGCGGGATCCGAGATGAAAAATATCGGAAAGCTAAATGAAATTGCTCCGACTGTTGTATTCACTTGGGGGAAATTAGATTATTTATCACAGCAAATAGAGATTGGAAAACTTTTAAACAAAGAAAAGGAAGCAAAAGAATGGGTTAATGATTTCGAAACGCGTGCAGAAACAGCAGGAAAAGCGATACGTGCAAAAATTGGTGAAGATGCAACCGTTTCTGTCATTGAAAATGATGCTAAAGAGTTTTATGTATTTGGAAATAATTATGCACGCGGAACAGAAATATTGTATCAAGCAATGGACTTGAAAATGCCTGAAAAAGTAAAAGAAAAGGCACTTAAATCCGGCATTTATGTCCTCTCATCTGAAGTGCTTCCTGAATATACTGGAGATTATATTATCTTTAGTAAAAACCCGGACGTAGTTAATTCATTTGTGGAGACCGAAACGTGGAAAAATATACCTGCAGTTAAGAACGATCGTATATTTGAAATAAATAGTAAAGCATCCACTTACAGTGATCCAATCACTCTAGAGCATCTTCTAGAATTTTTCGAAAAATCATTTCTTAACAAATAGTATGCAAAGAAGGAATTCTTTAAATGAGAATTCCTTCTTTTATGTGTTTTATACTTGTATCTTCGAAAAAACAAAAAGCACTTTTGCCTAAAAGGCAATCAAGTGCTAAATCCAACTGATATTCATATCAAATGAAAAGACCTAAACTTTACCGTTAAGGTCATACAAAAAAACAAGCTTTTCTTATCCTCCACTAGTCTTTCTTGAGGTAGTCTTCTAAAATACTCTTATCATATTCAGTTTCAGGTAAAAGACCCAAACGAGTATATTCCCAAATAACCCTTCTTTCGTGATCATCTGCATCTGATAAATCTTCATAATCATAGTCAACCTTAAATTTTCCTGTACTTTCTAAAGTAAAAGATAAATTGGTCCATTGTTCTTGATTATTATCTTTAAATTCATCTAATAATTCTTTTAAAACCTTTATTAACCTCCGCCATGTTTCTCTATACTCTATTCTACTAATACTATGTAATTCAGGGATATCGTGACTATATATGAGTTTATCATTAATAATAGGCTGATAGAAAAAGAACGCAGTCCCTGTCCCCTCATTAACTTCTCCATACAAAATTACTTTACTCCATTCTTCTGGAATCATCCCATTTACAGTTTGAGCTATTTTCAGGTAATATTCATTTAGTTTTGATTCATTCATTTTTTATCCCCCTGCTCTATTTTCGAATGTTCTTAAATCCCAACGGCCATCGTAAATTTTATACTCTATGTCGAAACTTGTAGGTCGAGTTGAATTTCCCTCATACACAGGATATATTTTCACTTCTACTGTTTTAGGAGGATTACTGTCTAAAGCTTTTGCCCAAGATATTTCAAGTTTTTTCCATTCTCCCATATTCAGGTTTGCATTCATAGGAACAAGGTTGTCTAGATGACCAGATCCTTTAAATATGCTGGCGATTAAGTGGCCCCCTTGATCATCTGGCAAGCGGTCTTCCCTTCCAGCAATCCGCTGAGCATAATTGTTTCGTTTACCACTGCCTAAGTCGAGAGAACCTTCTACACTTGTTATCCACCCTTTTCGTCTGTTTTATATACATGACCACCAGGGGATGTATATTCAATATTCGGTTTTAAAACTTTCTTCATTCGCTCTCTTGTATAATGCTTTCCATACTCCACTTTTGTAATTTCAATGGAGCCCTTTGCAAGCACTACTTTGCCTGTACCCTTATCACCATCACTCTTCACCGCAAACTTCTGCACGATATCCTTAATCGTCGTTTTATCAAATGTGACATGTTTATAGTTATTTCCATACACCGTCGCTAATTCTTCGACCCTTATACGGAGAGGCACTTTCACTTTACCGATTTCCCTGCCGAAGGCTTGAACCTTCTGAACCTGCTTTTGCGTAAATTCCTTGCTGTAAGGGACAAACCTTGTACCACTTGCTACTTTATCGGCGACCTTCGCCGCACCAGCCACACCGCCGATTCCGAGTGCCATCAACAGCCCGTTCTGGCGCTGTTCCTCGGTCAGTTGGTTGCCGATCATGTCTTTGCCTGTGGCTGCTTCACCGAGGCCGTTGGCTGCGAGGAGCCCGTATATCCCGTATTCGGTTTTCTGGAGGAGGCTAAAGCCTTTTGTCGTTTTATAGGCATCTAGTGCGTGGTCTGCTGGACAGCTTGCGCCCTGTTACTGGATCGACTCCGTTATTATTTGATTGCTTTACTTTTCATGTCACTTTATCCAACCACTTGCGTACACTCCCAACCCGATTTTAATCCATATTAATGTGATTACTTTAACCTTAAAACAATTAAGGCAAAAAAGCCTTGAAAGGCAAAAGCCAATCAAGGTCTTATTTACAAATTCCTTTGTTTCACATCTTCGAACCATATATCAAAGATATCATCAGGCAATAGTTCGTCATAATTAGAATATACTAAATCATATTTGTATTGACCTTTTAAACTGTTTTGTTTCACATTATAATGTAATTTTATCTCAGTAGGCATTTCTTTATTAAACTCGTTTCATTTTTTTCTCTACTCATACACTGTCACAGTCATTACAGTCTATATACACGACAATAAAAATTTAAATCTAGTGTATTATGCTCTTTTATTTTTTAACGCTATAACGCTAAAAAGCACTCGTTGCCTTTAGTTGACAATCAAGCGCTTTAAGTTCATTTGTTTTTAAGTAACATTAAATTGTAAGTTTCATAGTAACAGTAGGACAACTTTTATATGTCGTGACAAATACTACGTTAAAACTTACGAATTTGTACGAGTTCGTTAGTTTAATATACAATTCATGTGTTTATATTCATCGCCCAGTAAAATGTCATATCACCTAAGCTCATACTTCTTTTTCTATCTATCATTGCCGTAATGCTCTTTGATGGTACAACCATCATGAGTCTTTACTTTTTACAGCCGATTTTATATTGCAACGTCCTGGTAACCTACTTCAATTATTTTTTCATTTAATAGACGAAGCCCTAATCCATTTTCTATATCCCATGTACAATTAAATGTAATTCCAATATCTCGCCCCTCAAAAATATCCGCATAAGGAACAACAATTCCATCTAAAGTTATCATTTCTAGTATTTGATTTGTTGTTTCAACTAATGGATAATTTTCATTTAATCCAATATCATAACCTAGTTCATGTCGCTTTTGTTTGTAATAGTCTAAAATTGATTGCAATAAACTTAGCTGTAAATCCTCCCATTTTTGCATTAATGCTTGATATGCCATATACTGCTCTTCATCAAACTTTCCATCTTCTTCGCCATCTACCATCAAAGATATCTCTTTTTCTTTACCAAAAAAATGAATAGTGGTATCCTTAGCCCAACCATACTCATATTCAAGTTCACCAAAAATTGGGTCGTTTATAGTCATTTTAAGATCTCCTCTTTTTGTTTATTAGCAAACCCTCCAGGTATAAAAGCTCCTGCATTTATTTCTCCTACACCACCCAGATGTCCGAATTCACTATTTATTTTTGTTGGCACAAGTTGCATTGTTTTAACATCATTTAATTCATGCCATGTTAATTTATTATTTTCTCGATATTTCTTTATATCTCTTGCACTAATTTTACCAGACTCCATCCCAAATTGGCTTGCTAATTCAGGTGAATTATTAAGTTGATCAGCTAATTTTTGGTCTGATTGAACAAAATTAGCTCTTCTGGCTTTCCCTCCATAAGTTCCTTTTCCTCCAAGCATATAGTTGATTTCAACTTGTGCTTTTGCTGTCGGTGAAAAATCAGGAACAGCATTTTTATATTGGATGCCATCAATCCCAACTTCATCTAAAATTTGTTTTAATTGACGGTCCGGTGGCGGCTTAAGTATTCCCTTAGATTCACCCCTTATTCCCTCAAATTCAACCTTCGAATTCTCTAATGCAGGTGTCTGATTAAGCCTCGCTTCATACGAACTAGCAAATTCAGTTTGTCTAAAGGCAGGTGGAACTTCCGTCCCCTTAGGAACACTCTCCCCTGAAACACCCTCTACTTTTTTATCCTTCACCGTGAATTTCTGATAGGCTTCCTTAATTGTCTGTTTTTCCATTACAATTTGGGGAAGGTTTGGTCCTCCTGCGAGGGAAACTTGTTCCATACTTATCCGTTTAGGTATTTCTTTTTTGCCTAGTTCGTCACCTATATTTTTTAACGTGGTTTTTCCTGATCTCGCTATGTCTGTTATTGTAGCTTGAACCTTCTGAACCTGCTTTTGCGCAAACTCCTTGCTGTAAGGGACGAACTTTGTACCACTTGCTACTTTATCGACGACCTTCGCCGCACCAGCCACACCACCGATTCCGAGTGCCATTAACAGTCCGTTCTGGCGCTGTTCCTTGGTTAGCTGGTTGCCGAACATGTCTTTGCCGGTGGCCGCTTCACCGAGGCCGTTGGCTGCGAGGAGCCCGTATATCCCGTATTCGGTTTTCTGGAGGAGGCTAAAGCCTTTTGTCGTTTTATAGGCATCTAGTGCGTGGTCTGCTGCATTGAGTCCTTTGGCCGTTTTGTAGATGGCGCTGCCGCCTTTGATGGCCCGTCCGGCCCAGCCGACGACGGGGATGAATCCAGCGGCGGCCATGGCGCCGGCCGCGATTCGTTCGGCATCGGACAGCTTGCGGCCCGTTACTGGATCGACTCCGGTCGAGGCCCTGATTGAATCATAATATCCCGTGAATTCCCCTGTAAAGGTTTTTGTCGTATCCCAGGCTTTTTCGTACCATGGTCGATTTTCGAGTTCTTCCATTTCCTGTTCGATTTTCCGGGCTTCTGCTTGTTCCTTTTTGAAGGTTTGATAGTCTTTCATCTGACCGGCGACTTCATCCTTTACTTGATAAACGTCACTACTCTTGAATGCCGATTCGTTGAATGTCATCGGCGAAATGTTGCCGTCCTGCTTGGTGGCATCAAGCAAGGCACGGAAGAGGCCAACGGCCACGTTTTCCTGCCCGATGGACACATCATATTCCTCGACCAGTTGCCGGTCGACATTCTCGACCTTTGTCACGGTGTCATCCAGCCTGTGCCCGGCCAGCGTGATTTTTTCATTAAAGTCCTTTTGGTCGAACATATCAAGAGATAGGATATCGTCAATGCTGTTCAGGATCCTTTGGAGATCGTTTGCTTGTTCATCGACAAGCGACTTCGCTTGGCTGATGCCGTTTGAGACTTCACCATCTAAAAAGGGGACCTCTACCACCGTATTTCCGGAGAGATCCGCCTCTTCCAGATTGGCCGGTATGCCTTCCAAAAAACTGATCTGGGTCGTGAATAATTCCATCCAGGCGTCCGCCACCTCGATTTGTGCTTCATAGAAGCTTTTGATGGCGGTAGCACCGGCTCCCTGGAACTCGTCATCCAGGCCGACAATGCCCTGAAATTCCTTTTTCAGGGCTGTGACTTCCTTCTTTAGTTCTTCATATTGCTTGGCGCGCGACTTGGTTGCGGCCGTCAATGTCTCGGCTTCATATATCTTCATCGCTGATACCCATGTGAAGACGTATGGGCGATGGCTTCATCCTGTTCTTTTAATAAGTCAATGTTGGCACGGGTATCTTCCACATTTTTCTGGACGATTTTGATATATTGCTCAAAGACCTTCTCCAGGTTCGTTTCGCGATCGATCCATTTCGAGGTGAATTCCAATTTATTGTTGCCAAGCTCGCCTGCCGGCAAATTTCCAAGCGTGACTGTACCAAGTGCCGTCTTCACCTGATCGACTTGCTTCGTTACGGCAGGATGATTCAGTTTGATTGTCGTCATTAAAACAACCGCCTTTTTAAATCGGATATTTTACTTTCCAGCTGCTCAAATGCCTCTTCGCCTTTGCTCAAAAGGGAGTCGGCTTCTTGTGCTATATTCCCCGCTATGCTCAGAAGCGTATTCTCTGCATTCAGCTTTGTAATCATCGCTTCGATTTTCCATTGGTAATCATCATAATCGTCATGAATGATACTGAACATCACATTATAGGCATCCTGACGGGCATCCTGAAAGTGATCCGAACGGTTACCTGTCCAGCTGCCACCAAGCTCAGGCTCTTTTATTTTCCTAATCTCGTTAAGACACATGCTTTGTTCTTTTATAATATCGTTTTTTGCATTTTCTAATCGTTCAATTTTCACATTTAAATCAGCTTTTTTACTGGAGATAGCAGAGTGTATATTACTCAAAATATCTGCATATACCATGAAACTCACCTCAGAAACAGTATAATCCTACACTAACTGTCATATTTTTCTTATTTAACATTATAAGGATTAAAGTCCGAGAGTTAAATAGGGATAAATATGCTATTTTGTCAGTTGAAAGAGAAGTTTGGCATAAAAAAGTTCCTACATACCATATTCTTTATACCCGGCATTTTACCAATTTTAAACAAGTAAACCCCTTGAATTCTCTATAAAAAATTTCAAACACTTCATTCAAACTGTCCTTGACTGTATCTATGCAGCAAGTCATCCCGAACAAATTCCCTGCAAGAGGAGGATAAATGTGACCGTTCGGGATGTATCAAATCACCAAAAGGCAAATCACCGACAAATTTAACTTCACCTTCAAAATCCTGTCCGGATTCAGCATCAAAACCGATGACCTTCACAAAGCATGTTTTGTGTCCGGTTTTCATAAAATCAATTACTGTTAACACATGATTATGTATATCATTCATACCTTTCTCCTCCAACCATGAAATCATTAAGTAAAAATATTATTTACTAGCATTCCGATTAAAACAATTATGGTTTAGATCGCTAAGATGTTAAAACATTGGAAATAGGCACTCCTGCTTTCCATGAATTACTTTATTTTTCTATGTATTTTGTTTAGCAGCCGTTACATGAACTGATTTCTTCATTCATATATGTTTTTTTTTCGTTTCCAAGCATGTTTATGATTTCCCATTACTTCCACCGAAGGTCAGTCTGATAGCCTCGAGGACCTTCCCTCTTCTATATAGATTTATAACCTGCTATAATCTAAGGATTGGAGGTGTGAGAAATGAAAGAAATCATCCAGATATTAGCTGAAATCGTCAATAATCTTCACGATTTCATCCTATTCTTTGTAAGTGACACATTAAATTCAAATGCAACGGACAAAGATTTACATTTTTGGATAATGGGAATCATCGGTATCATCATATTTTTGTTCGTGTTATTTTTATCTAATTTAATTGCCCGGATGCGTTTTGGGATAACGATACTCTCTTTCCTTTATACCTTTACAGTCATGGTTGTTTTAGTATTTGCCATAGAGATACAGCAAGCCCTTACCAGCAGAGGAAATATGGAGTTTCAAGATGCGGCGATAGGCCTATGGGGGTTCATCGTATTTTTCATGGTTTTTGCTGTAATATCATCCCTATTCCTATTGGTGAAGAATTTTTTCAAGCAATCAAAATAAAGGTAACGATAGGTCAGCTTGCTTAAAACATTCCTAATGCCTTTCAATAAATGGAAATTCGGGTTTTGTATTGGCGGGAATGATAGATTCTCTGCAGCATCATCATAAATCGAAAGCAAGGTTACAGAGAAGCAAATATGATTTGAGGATTACTTCGATTCATTTTCATTGAATAAATCAACGCTGAACAGATTAAAAGAATCGTCGTCATTAATACGTTCCTGATCATTTCCTGTAATATCAGAACTATTTTCCCTGCGGCGGCGATTTACTTCCCTTAATTCCGCTTCCAGGAATTCCGCTTGTTCGTGAGAAAGCTTGATCGTGATTTCATTATTTTGATCATCTGCAGCTTTCAAGAGGACATAGCTATCCGCAGCATTACGTAAAGTCACATTGCTTACTGTTAAGTTCATGTTCGCTAGTTCATATCTTGCCTTCATAATGTAAAAAGAACCTCCATCGGAAAATACCGGATAAAATAAAGTATATTAAATATACTCTACTTCAAGATATTTAAATATACAAATTCTTTGTTTGGAAAAGCCTTGAAACCTAAGAATGCTACCTCCTTAAAGATTTCCGACAATAAAAAATTGATATGCCGCATCATTAAAGATTCGTTCTTGAATAAGGGTACAGAAGGGGTTCTTCCCTTGAAATTCCAGAAATTCCTGGAACCAATTGAAAGCGAATTCGTCCCTTTCTTAAAAATACTTGAATGAATTCAGATTGACTATAAACAATGGAACCCTCCATTAGTGGAAAGGTTCCATTTATTTTTATACTTCTTTCTCGAGCGCCCTAGTAACATGGTATGGACCCCTGCCTTTATTTGAAGCAATGACGGTTCTCAATCGCTTTGCCGGATATACCGCAGAATTGAAACTTACCCCCGGGTCATACCCCATAAGATGGTATTTGAAAATCGCGTCATTTTTTTTACGGATCCATATACCATAGCCATAGTATTCCCCATCATCTTCTATAGCAATATGGGTTTCCAATAAGAGATCGGTATATTCTTGATTCAGTAACTTATTGGAAAATAACCCCTCCCAAAACCTGAACATATCTGATGTGGTAATATACGCCCCTCCATCCGCACTGCCTTTGATGGGAAGGGAATAAACGTTGGTTCTCCATACTCCATTTTCTTCGTGTATGTACCCTAATGCAGTATTTTTAGGTAGCTGATCCATGGAAAAATAACCGGAATTTTTCATTTCACAAGGCAGAAAGATGTTCTTGTCGATATATTCGGTAAATTCAAGTCCAGTTAGTTCCTCAACAATCAATCCTAATAAAATATAGCCTGCATTATTGTAATGGAACCTTTCCCCGGGTTGAAACATCATCACCTCATTTTGAAACATTGGCAGGAAATCCTTTAATCCTTTTACATGGTACATCGGATTATTCTGCCATAGCTCCTCAAAATCATCCATCACTTCTTGATCAAAGTAATCAGGGATGCCCGAAGTGTGTGTTAAGAGGTGCTGTATGGTCACATTTTGATTGAAATCAGGAAACATGATCCGAACACAGTCTTTAAGTTTAGAATCGAACCTAAGTTTTCCTTTTTGTATTAATTGGCAAATGGCTATCGCGGTAAACAGTTTACAACCGGAAGCAATACCGAACCTTGTTTCGGTCGTATTCATGATTTCATCCGCTCGATTGGAATAGCCATGCGCTGAGCTATGGATCAGATCATCTCCCGCTTTCACACTGATTACACCCGAGAAATTCAATTTCCTTTCTCGTTGCTTCAATATTCTTGGATATGTCCATATGTAGAGTCACCCTTTTCTGGTAAAATTTTCATTATTGATGTGTTGGCAAAGGTGCTTGTTAGGTCTTGCAAAAAAACCCGCATCTTATGTGATGCGGGATAACGTATCTTAGATTTCACTCGTTATTTCCACCAAGTATCATAAACATTGATGGCTTCATTGCGTTTATGTTCGGTTTTAGTATACCATCCTTCGATGATTTCAGCTGCTTCCGTTCTGATTTCCTTGCCTTCAAGATAATCATCGATTTCATCATAGCTAACGCCTAAAGCCACTTCATCAGGAAGTAACGGTTTGTCATCTTCTAAATCGGCCGTTGGTATTTTCGTATAAAGGCGCTCAGGAGCACCGACAAATTTCAAGATTTCTTTTCCTTGCCTTTTATTTAAACGGTATAAAGGAATGATATCCGCTGCACCATCACCATGTTTCGTAAAGAAACCTGTAATTGCTTCAGCTGCATGATCCGTACCAAGCACAACGCCTTTATACAGCCCGGCTAAATCATATTGCACCTTCATTCGCTCTCGTGCTTTAACATTTCCTCTTAAGAAATTCGATAGCTTTTCAGAAACTGCTTCTTCCACAGCTTTGACAGATGCATCCACCGCTTCCTTGATGTTGACTGTAACCGTTTGGCTTGGCTTAATGAATTTTAAAGCCAGCTGCCTATCATCTTCATCTGCCTGCACTCCATATGGCAAGCTTACAGCAACAAACTTATAGTCGCTGCCATTCGTTTCTTCATTTAATTCATTGACAGCGGTTTGGGCAATATAGCCCGCCAGTGTTGAATCTTGACCTCCGGAAATTCCAAGTACAAAGCTTTTCAGAAACGTATTTTTCTTCATATACCCTTTTAATAGATCAACACTTTTCCTGAATTCGGCTTCGGGATCGATCGTTGGTTGGACAAGTAATTTTTTTACGATTTCTTTTTGTAATGGACGCATTGGCATTTCCCCGCTTTCTAATAAAATAGATTGGTCATTTCGTTAGCATTCTTTCTACTTTGGCTTTAACTTCATCTATATTCCTCATTTTATTATCCCAACAATCCTGACTTAGATCTACCGGATATTCTTCAGGATTAAGGGCACGAAGGTACTCCGGCCATAATACTTGAAGATTTTTTTGCGTGAAGGCCTTGATTTCATCTATGGTCGGCAATTCATAAATCAAACTTCCATCCTTGAAAATATCCACATGCAGATCAACCGCATCAAAATCCGTGACGAATTTACTTAGGAATGTATGGACAGGATGAAACATTTTTAATTTTTCCTGCTCCTGCGGCTTCTCATATTCCATCGCCAAATAATCACCTTCAGCATGATGGTTCACTTTATTGATGATTCGATATACTCGTTTTAAGCCAGGTGTCGTGACCTTTTCAGGGTTAGAAGAAATTTTGATGGTATCTCTCATATTCCCATCTTCTCCCTCTATTGAAACCATTTTATAAACAGCACCCAGCGCTGGCTGGTCATAAGCCGTAATCAATTTGGTTCCGATGCCCCAAATGTCAATTCTTGCTCCTTGTTGTTTCAGATTGATGATTGTATATTCATCCAGGTCATTGGAAGCGACAATCTTCGCATCATGGAATCCTGCAGCATCAAGCATACGTCTTGCTTCTTTTGATAAGTAAGCTAAATCACCACTGTCAAGACGGACGCCAATGAAATTGATTTTATCACCCAATTCCTTGGCAACACGGATTGCATTCGGGATGCCAGAACGCAATGTATCATACGTATCAACCAAGAATACACAGTCTTTATGGGAAACAGCATATTTATGAAAAGCCGTATATTCATCTTTATAAGCTTGGATCATGGAATGTGCATGCGTCCCTGAAACCGGAATGCCGAACAGCTTTCCAGCACGTACATTACTAGTGGAATCAAAGCCAGCAATATAGGCCGCTCTCGCTCCCCAAATTGCGGCATCCATTTCTTGCGCCCGCCTTGAACCGAATTCTAGGGCAGATTCTTCACCGATGACCTGCTTGATGCGTGATGCCTTTGTTGCCACGAGTGTGTGATAGTTCACAATGTTAAGCAACGCAGTTTCTATGAGTTGAGCCTCACCAAGCGGTGCTTCCACCCGTAATATCGGTTCATTGCCGAAGACGAGTTCCCCCTCTTTCATGCAGCGGATCTCTCCCGTGAAACGGATGTTCTTCAAATATTTCAAAAATTCTTCATCATAGTGCAGATCATTTTTTAAATAGTCGATATCACTTTCCGAGAAGGAAAAGTTTTGAAGGTAATGGACAATTTTTTCAAGTCCTGCAAAGATCGCATATCCGCTATTAAATGGAAGCTTTCTGAAAAATATCTCGAAAACTGCCTTGCGGTTATGTGTTTTGTCCTGCCAATAAGTTTGGGCCATATTAATTTGGTATAGGTCAGTGTGTAATGCGTAACTGTCATCGTTGTATTTTTTTTCCATGGATAAGTTCCTCCCAAAAGAGAAGCATTCGCTTCCCTTCTATTCTGTTGCTTGAATCGAAATTATAGAATGGTTGCTCCAAGAGACCCTTTAAAATGTCCAAGCGCCCAATGGTGACCGGCATCATTGAACGAGGCCACTGCATGTTCATATACAAAAATTTTATAGCCTAAATTATAAGCGTCGATTGCCGTATGTAAAATGCAAATATCTGTACAAACTCCGACTAAATATACATCGGTAATGTGACGTTCCCGCAGGCGGATATCAAGGTCCGTTCCTGCAAAGGCCGAATAACGTGTTTTATCTATATAATGAACATTCTTTTGATTTTTATTTGTTTCATATTCCTCTTTTAACGCCCCGTATAGGTCTCTACCCATTGTACCGCTAATATTATGCGGTGGAAACAAATTCGATTCGGGATGTAAGCGGTCTCCTTCTTCATGTAAATCAATAGCGAATACCGTATATTCGCCTTGTTTGATAAATTCCTTGGTTATACTGACAAGTTCCTTCTCGATATCCTGACCTGGCTTCCCGCAGGTCAATGAACCCCCGTCTGCCACGAAGTCATACGTATAATCTATATTGATCAATGCCTTTTTTCCCATTTCACCAATTCCCCCTTAATAGTAAATAGAGTCCATGACAACCTCTGCATTAAACCGGTAAAGCTGTGAAGGCCGATACGAATTACGTTTCGTTTTCTTTTGCATTCCCTTTTCATCCAATACTTTCTCCAAAAACGGAAGCTTCGGGGCCTTTGCATAAAAAAGGGAGTCTGCACTGATTTTTGCATCATCTCTGGCTGTCAGCAAAACCCGTTGCAGTTCAGAAAGTGTAAATTCATCCGGCAGGAATTTTTGGGCTATCGTCGTTTGCACCATTTCTTTTTTCAATACATTCATCGCATCGTTAATAAT
Organism: Peribacillus sp. FSL R5-0717; assembly: GCF_038002945.1. Classification (NCBI taxonomy): domain Bacteria; kingdom Bacillati; phylum Bacillota; class Bacilli; order Caryophanales; family Bacillaceae; genus Peribacillus; species Peribacillus sp. FSL R5-0717. The sequence goes on along the minus strand of NZ_JBBOOF010000001.1, from coordinate 5,074,830 downwards.
TGTATAATGATCAAATGCAAGATCTAATTGTAAGGCTTCCTGAATCGTGAACAATTCAACCTCAGCTGCGTCATCATTCGCTTTTCTTTGATGAAGAAACTCTTCCTGGACAATTGCATAAAAAGCATTGGATATGATCCATCCCCTGGGATCGCGCCCCGGGCGGTCATAAACCCCGAAATGCTTGACATGGAATCCAGCTACGCCCGTTTCTTCTTTCAATTCTCGTTTGGCTGCTTCATAGGCAGTCTCGGAGGCATTGACAAAGCCTCCGGGTAAAGCCCATTTATCTCCTTCAACATTGGGGCTTCCTTCCTTATCTTTTGAGGCACGTTTAATCAATAATAGCTTCAAAAACATTTCAGGAGGGGCTTTCTCTGCCGTTTTCTTTGTAGTAATAGTAAAAATTGCAATATCTGCTGTGTATCCATCTGGAGTAATATATTTCTTTATTTCCTGCTGAGCCATGGCAACTCTCACTTTCTTTCACTAAGTATGGAATTAAGTAATTAGTAAATCTTTAATTACTAATTATAGTACTCTTCCTTGTGTGATTTAGCAACTCTAAAACAGAAAAATTTTCTAATTATTTAAATAATCATTCATTTTATTCCATGAAAAAAGCCCGGTCATGATGAACCGGGCTTTTTCCATGGAATACTTTATACGGGATAGACCCCATGCTTACGATCGGTAAATGTCAATTGCTTACTGCTATACGCTTCAAACCGCGCGCTCAATTCATCACGCAGGTCATTCGGCTGGATGATGCCATCAACGATCATTTCAGAGGCTAAGCGGTAAATATCGATATCTTCATTATACTCATTGCGCTTCTGTTCAATGAATTCAGGGCGTTCTTCTGGTTCCATCGCATTGATTTTATTGGCATAGACTGCATTGACCGCAGCTTCAGCTCCCATGACCGCTATCAATGCCGTCGGTAAGGCAAGAACGCAGTCCGGTTCAAAGGCGGGACCGGCCATCGCATATAGTCCGGCACCATAAGCTTTACGGACGATGACGGAAATCTTGGGAACAGTGGCTTCACTCATGGCCGAGATCATTTTCGCACCATGGCGAATGATTCCTGCCCGTTCGACCTTCGTTCCAATCATGAATCCTGGAATATCCACCAGGAATAACAGCGGTATATGGAAAGCATCACATAAGTTGATGAACTTGGCAGCCTTATCAGCTGAATCATGAAACAGGACGCCGCCCTTGACTCGCGGCTGATTGGCTATGATCCCTATCGTTTGTCCATTTAACCTTGCAAGCCCAGTGATTAATTCAGGGGCAAATAGCTTCTTGATTTCACAAAATGATTGCCTGTCTATAACCCTATCGATCAGGTCGTACATATTGAAGGCTGCATTCTGATTTTTAGGAATCAGTTCTTCCAAAGTTTTTTCGAAATCCGCAGGCAGCTCAGGTTTTACGCTTTTAGGTCTTTCTTGATAATTTCCTGGAAAATAGCTTAAGTACCTGCGCGCAAACGCGATCGATTCTTCTTCCGACTTGACAAGTACATCGCCGCATCCTGAAACGGAACAATGCATTTTCGCCCCGCCCATTTCCTCTTCGCTCACTTTTTCGCCAATGACCATTTCTGCCATTCTCGGTGAACCTAAATACATGGATGCATTGCCATCAACCATTACGACAATATCACAAAAAGCTGGAATATATGCCCCGCCGGCGGCAGACGGACCGAACAATAGACAAATTTGCGGGACTTTTCCTGATAGCTTCACTTGGTTGTAAAAGATGCGGCCAGCTCCACGGCGGCCCGGAAACATTTCTACTTGATCCGTAATTCGTGCCCCGGCAGAATCGACTAAATAAAGAAGGGGCAGCTGTAACTTTTCGGCTGTTTCCTGAATGCGAATGATTTTCTCGACGGTCCTTGCTCCCCAGGATCCAGCTTTCACAGTCGAATCATTGGCCATGACACAGACCCTTTGACCATTGATTTTTCCGATGCCCGTAACCACACCATCAGCAGGCAGACCAACACTTGCACAATTGGCAAAGAAAGCGTCCTCTATTTCTACCCCTTCATCGAAAAGCAGCTCTAGACGTTCACGTACGAAAAGCTTTCCTTTTTCAGCGTTTTTTTGATGATACTTTTCTAAACCGCCTTTTTTAATCGTTTCAACCGTTTCGGTTAGTTTATCCGTCGTTACCATCCCTGTTCCTCCTTCAATAGAAATCATTGGCCCTTATATACCGGTTTGCGTTTTTCCTTGAATGCTGACAGACCCTCCAGTCGGTCAAGGGTTTTTAAAGTTGTCTGATAGCAGTCATTTTCAATTTGCAATCCTGTTTTCAAGTCGGTTTCAGCCCCTTGATTGATCGCCGCTTTTGCAGCCCTGAGTGCTAATGGGGCATTGACCGCAATCTCCTTAGCCAATTTTTTCGCTTCCTCAAGTAAATGTTGGGGTGAATATACATGACTGATGATTTTCAAGGCATGTGCCGTTTTTGCATCCAATCTCCTTGCCGTATAAATCAGTTCTTTCGCTGTCGGCATTCCGACTATCCGAGGCAGTCGCTGTGTACCGCCTGCACCAGGGATGATGCCTAATGACGTTTCAGTCAGCCCCACCTTTGCCGTTTCCGATGCGATGCGTATATCACAAGCGAGTGCCAATTCCAGCCCACCGCCAAAAGCCGAACCGTTGATCGCAGCAATGACCGGTACTGGAAGGTTTTCTACAGCCGTAATCGTGTCTCCGATCAACTTGACTGTCTCCTTGACTTTATCATCATTCATACCCGCTCTTTCCTTAAGATCCGCACCTGCACAAAACGCCTTTTCACCTGCTCCCGTTATAATGACTGTTCGTAAATTGGAATCTCTCTTCAATCCATCCAGCCCTTCGATTAAGCAATGAAGCAATTCTGTGGATAAAGCATTAGCAGCATCCGGCCGATTCAAGGTCACGAGGGCTATTCCCTTTTCTTCATACCTTATATCAACTAATGAAGTCATACATTCACCTCGATTTCGCTTATTGTGCGTTATTTACAGCCATCTGATGGCTAGGCAATGGTTTTTCCAAAAAGCTTTGCACCATGGCCGCAGCCTTCAATAGCTTTTCGGGATTGATTCCTGTGTCAATCCCCATTTTATGTAGCATATGAACCAGGTCATCCGTAGCCACATTTCCGCTCGCTCCTGGTGCATACGGGCATCCCCCTAAACCTCCGAGCGAAGAGTCGAAAGTGTCAATACCATAATTTAGTGATTCAAGGATATTTGCGAGTGCCATTCCCCTTGTATCATGAAAATGGAGGGCAATTTGGCTCATATCATATCTTTTTACAGCCTGTTCAAGGAACAGTGCAACCTGTCTTGGAGATGCGACCCCAATGGTATCACCCAACGAGACTTCATCGATGCCATATTCAAAAAGTTGATCACAAACACGGAAAACCTGATCAGTCGAAACCTCCCCTTCATACGGACAGCCGAAAACGGTTGAAACATAGCCCCTGACCGTTTTCCCGCTATTTGCTGCTGTCCTGATGACATCCTTCAATATTGGAAAGGTATCGGAAATCGACTTATTGATATTTTTTAGATTATGCGTTTCACTGGATGACATGAACACGGAAATATCATCGATATTGGCGTCAAGGGCCGACTCCAGTCCCCTTTGATTCGGAACAAGGGCCGCATAAGTGATACCAGGCTTGCGCTTTATTCCCTTAGCCACCAGGACGGCATCACTCAATTGGGGAATCCACTTTGGGTGTACGAATGAAGTCACTTCTATATAAGATAATCCTGTATCAGAGAGCTGATCGATCCACTCCATTTTGCTTTGTGCAGGTATTATGACCTTTTCATTTTGCAGCCCGTCACGGGGTCCAACTTCCTTAATTGTCACTTTTTCAGGCCAATTCATCATACCCCTCCGTCCCTTTATTCAATGACGGCCAAAACGTCGCCTTCATTTACGAAATCCCCTTCATTCACTTTTAGTTCTTTTATGGTGCCAGCTTCCTCGGCTGCAATGGGGATTTCCATTTTCATCGATTCCAAGATAATGATATCCTGTCCGTCGGTTACACTTTGCCCCTCATTTGCTACGATTTTCCAAACGCTTCCTGCCATGCTTGCCTTTAATTCTGCCATTTTATTTTCCTCCCGATCATTATGTTTTAAGTTATACAGTCAATTTTTGAATATATTTCGCAATGAAATCCGTAGTCGTATTTCCTTTGGAAAAAGCCTCATGAGAAATTATTTCCATCAGCAAAGGAAGGTTTGTTTTAATCCCTTCGATTTTATAGCTTGCCAGCGCTTCTCTTAATCTCTCAATCGCATTATCCCTCGAGTCGCCGCTCACCACCAATTTGGCGATCATCGGATCATAAAAGTGGGATACGACCGAAGTTCCATGAACGGCCAATTCATGACGGATCCCTTCACCTTCCGGAAGTTCCATGGTGGTGATCCTCCCCGGTGCCGGATAAAAGGTTTTCGGATCTTCAGCATAAATGCGGACTTCAATGGAATGTCCGTTCTGTTTAATCTCACTTTGGGTGAAATCCAATTTGTTGCCCGATGCAATTTTAATTTGCTGTTCGACTAAGTCCAGTCCCGTAATTTCTTCAGTGACAGGATGCTCTACCTGAAGGCGTGTATTCATTTCCAAGAAATAAAAGTTTTTATCTGCATCTACTAAAAATTCGAGTGTGCCCGCATTGCTATAACCGATGGATTTTACCGCTTTCACTGCAGCCATTCCCATCCTGTTTCTTGTTTCTTCGTCAAGGAAAGAAGATGGAGCCTCTTCCACGACCTTCTGGTGGCGCCTTTGAACGGAGCATTCCCTTTCCCATAAGTAAACAGCATTCCCAAAGGAATCCGCCAATACCTGAATTTCGATATGACGAGGCTTCTCAATCAATTTTTCTATGAACATATCTCCATTGCCAAAAAATAATTGGGCACGTTTTTGATTCCCTTCGAAGGCTTTGGTTAGTTCATCTTCATTAGCAACGGCCTGCATGCCGATTCCCCCGCCGCCTGCTGCTGCTTTTAACATGACTGGATAGCCAATCTTTTCGGCAACGGCTGCCGCTTCTGCACTATCAATTAACGGACGTGAAAATCCAGGCACCAATGGAAGTCCTGCTTGCTCCATCTTTTTCCTCGCCTCGACTTTATTGCCCATTTGCTGGATGATCTCTGGTTTGGGACCAATGAATATCAAGCCGGCTTCTTCGCATGAACGTGCGAAATCTGCATTTTCACTAAGAAAACCATATCCAGGATGAATGGCCTCCGCTCCGGTTTCCTTGGCTATTTCCAAAATCTTATTGACGTTTAAATAGCTTTCCTGCACTCTCGGACCACCCAATAAATATGCCTCATCCGCCAATCCCACAAAAGGCGAATCCGAATCTGCTTCCGAATGGACTGCGACAGTAAGTATTCCCAGCTTCTTGCATGTACGAATAATGCGTGATGCTATTTCTCCCCTGTTTGCGATAAGAATTTTTCGAATCATTCGATATCCTCCTTATTTAGTGCGTTCCGTTAGTAGGTCAAGAGTTTGCTGCCGAAGCTTATACTTTTGGATTTTTCCGGATGCAGTCATTGGATAAGCATCGGTAAATTGAATGTAACGCGGAATTTTATGAAAAGATATTTTCCCTTTGCAATACTCTATCAATTCTTTCTCCGTAAGGGTTTCTCCTGCTTTCAAAATGATCCATGCGGCTACCTCTTCCCCATATTTCTGATCTGGAACGCCCAGTATCTGGACATCGACAATTGCAGGGTGTTGGTAGAGGAATTCTTCAATCTCACGGGGATAAATATTTTCCCCTCCGCGAATGATCATATCTTTCAGCCGGCCAGTAATCTTGCAATAACCCCTCTCATCCATCACTGCCAAATCTCCCGTATGAAGCCAGCCTTCCGTGTCAATCGCCTGCTCAGTGGCTTCCGGGTTATTATAATAACCCTTCATTACATGGTATCCCCTCGAACAGAGTTCACCCTGCATGCCCCGCGGGACTTCCTCCCCTGTCGCCGGATCGACAATTTTCACTTCCACTTTCGGCAAAGCCCTTCCCACTGAAGAAACACGAAGTTCGATCGGATCGTCCGTTCTTGTCATCGTAATTCCTGGAGAAGATTCCGTTTGACCATAAGTAATCGTGATTTCCGTGATGCCCATCTTATTCACCACGCTTTTCATGACTTCAATCGGACATGTCGAGCCTGCCATGATACCAGTCCGTAACGAGCTTAAATCATACTGGTCAAAGTCATCGAGATTAAGTTCAGCAATGAACATCGTCGGTACACCATGAAGCCCAGTACATTTTTCGGCTTCAACTGTCTGAAGGACAACGCGTGGATTAAATTCCACAATCGGCACCATTGTTGCCCCAACTGAAACAGATGCCATCGTACCAAGGGAACAGCCGAAACAATGAAAAAACGGAACCGGGATGCATAGCCGGTCGGCTTCGGTCAGCTTCATGCACTCTGCGACATTCAATCCGTTATTGACCAAGTTGGAATGCGTCAGCATCACTCCTTTTGGAAATCCTGTCGTCCCTGATGTATATTGCATGTTAATCACATCACCTGGAGCCAATTCCTCCATTCTCATGTCGAGCGATTCCTCCGAAACGGATTCGCCTCCGCTAATGACTTCATCCCATGAAAACGTTCCGGGATAACGTTTTTCACCTAAAACGATGATATTTTTTAATTTTGGCAGTTTCTCAGATTGTAATTTTCCTGGTTCTGCATTTTTCAATTCAGGTACGATTTCGTACAGCGTATCTATATATGAATGATCCTTATATTGTTCCATCAGGATGATCGTCGTCGAATCGGATTGCTTAAGCAGGTATTCCAGTTCACTTGTGCGGTAATTAGTATTGACCGTCACCAGCACCCCGCCCATTTTCGCGGTGGAAAATTGGGATATAAGCCATTCCGGTTTATTGGATGCCCAAATGGCGATATGTTCCCCTTTTTTAATATCCAGTGACATGAACCCCCTGGCAGCCTTTCGGCAAATCTTTTCAAATTCGCGATAAGAATGGCGCAGGCCTAGTTCATGGTACACAACTGCTTCATTACCACCGTATTGTTGAGCTGTCCTTTCAAGCAATTTCCCGATCGTAACATCTAGCAAATCAGACATCAAACTCCTCCTAATCAAATAAAGGTAAGAATGAACGCTTTTTGCTGAATAGATAACATCTGCTTTTCACCCAAATGAACCCCAAGCATCAAGTTCATTTTACGTTCCGTAAAGATTAACAGCCTAATTGCCTGGCGATAACGAGTCTTTGAATTTCGGATGTACCTTCACCAATTTCCAATAACTTAGCATCTCTTAAATAGCGTTCCACTTCATATTCACGCATGTAACCAGAGCCGCCGTGTATTTGAATCGCTTGATTGCTGGCGCGAAACGAGGTCTCACTAGCAAAGAGCTTGGCGTATGCCGCTTCCTTTGCAAAAGGTTTTTTATTGTCTTTTAACCATGCAGCCTTATATACCATATTCCTCGCCAATTCGATTTCCATCGCCATATCTGCAAGCTTGAATTGAATGGCCTGGAAATTTGATATGGTTTTACCGAATTGAATGCGCTCTTTTGAAAAAGCTAAAGCTCTGTCAAAGGCAGCCTGAGCGATACCGACGGCCAAAGCTGCAATGGAAATCCGTCCTCCATCAAGCGTGAATAGGAATTGTTTGAACCCTTTGTCCGGATCTCCCAATAAATTTTCCTTTGGCACCCGAACATTATCCAGAATGATTTCACAAGTATTGGAAGCCCGGACTCCCATTTTTTCATAATTGCTGTTGATCGTCAGCCCTTGGGTATCGGTTGGCACGATGAATGCCGAGATGATGTTTTTGCCCTTTGAATCTTTTCCCGATACAGCAGTGACAGTAACCGTTCTTGAATAGCTGGCATTTGTTATCCATGTTTTTTCGCCATTAATCACATATTCATCACCATCCAACACGGCAGTCGTTCTCGTACCGCCAGCATCGGAACCCGCATTAGGCTCTGTCAACCCGAAAGCTGCCAGGGTTTCACCGGTCGTGATTGGAACCAGATATTTTTGCTTCTGTTCTTCGGTTCCAAAATAGTAAATTGGACTTGCCCCGAGCGAAACGGCTGCGGCATAACTTAAGCCGGTTCCCCCGCACGCCTTGCCAATCTCTTCAACTGCAATGGCATACGAAATCGTATCTCCGCCCGAACCGCCATATTCTTCAGGAAACGGAATTCCAAGCAACCCGAGTTTCCCCATTTTTTTGAATACATCCTCCGCAAACATGGACTTTGCGTCCAACTCTATCGCAATCGGTTTAATTTCCTTTTCAGCAAATTCCCTTACCATTTCCTTAATCATCTGCTGTTCTTTTGTAAGTGAAAAATCCATATGTTCATTCCCCTTTCTATTGAGACCGACTAGTTGGTCTGTACAAATCAAGTTGATTGTTCAATCCACAACAACTTGGTTCTTCAGTAAAAATGGCTGGGTGATTTCCGCTTCTTTTTGTTTATCTATCAATAGGGCATTCAGAATTAAATCCACGTAAATATCACCGATTTCGTCGATCGTTTTTCCGCCGTCCCTTTTGTACCATTTGTAGGACCAGTTCACCATGCCCAGAATTGACATTCCGGTAATTTCCACTGGCAATTCGCTGCGGAATACTCCCTTGTCAATACCTTCTTTGATAACGGAAAAAATGATTTCTTTATACGTTTGACGCTTTTTTTTGATTGCTTCAACATAAGGTGGTTTTAAGTAAATGCTTTCTTGATAGAAAACTGAGATGTGTGGTTTATAGAGGTCAAAAACTTTAACAAATGATTGAATGATCTTTTGCATTTTTTCTGTTGGATGGGTACTTTCTGAAATGGCTTCCTGTGCTTTTATTAAAACATATGAAATAAAGTAATTATGGATGACAAATAAGAGTTCATCTTTGGAAGAGAAATGGTGATAAAAACCACCTTTGCTAGTTCCGCATGCCTTAACGATTTCGTTGACGGAGACACCATGAAAACCATGCTGATCGAAGAGCGTCAACGATGTTTCAATTATTTTTTCTTTTAACTCCGTAAGACTGCACCCCCTTTGTATCCGCTTACATTCCATCCAGAATAAAGAGCTTGATTATGTATAAACTGGATTTATTTAGATTTTACCAAATAATTAAAAATTGTCAATTTTTAATTATCAACAAAAAAACAGCCCTCAAAACCAAGAGCCGTCAATCCAGTTTATTTAAGAAGCAGTCGATACCATGTCATTTACTACCCTTGACCGGTTTAACTTGGGCTTTTACAAGCTGCCATCCATTATTATATTTCCACACTGATTTGATCTCCAGTATCGGATCACGCTCATCGGACCCTTTTACATTTTGGATTCCGATAAGCGCTTTTCCTTTTCCAAAAACGGTCTTGAAATCCAGTGAAGAGTATGGATCAACCAAAAGCTCTGTCGGTTCATTTAGTTTTCCATTTTGATAAATGCCCAATTTATCATAAGCTTGTTTTCTGGAACTGACATCCATCACCACAGGTTTTTGACCTTCAATAATGATTTCCGCTTTGTATCCGTCAAGAAATTGTGCCATTACAGGAACGGATGGCGGTACTTCAAGCTCCTTCACTTTTCCATCCTTGAATGTATAGGCGTAACTGGATATCAACCGCTCTCTACCTTCCATCAAAACCGTAACCAATACATCCTGGACCCCATCATCATTCAAGTCGGCAACCTTTAGATCTGGATTATACCCAGCTTCAAGCGGGACGTCGATTGTACGGCGATTGCTTTCCACACTTAACTCAATTTTTTTCAGAAACTTACTACCTTCCTCATAAGGCAGTCCCTGAACCTGGATGATGTCTATTTTCTGGTCACCTGTTACATCTCTTTTAGTTGAAATATATGTGCCATCCACCTGAAAATTTTTATCATGCGCTTCAACCGCTTGATAGCTCAAAAATAGTGAGATGACTAAAACCGCATATTTTAGCAGATCTAACTTTTTCATAGTGATAACCTCTCTTTTCAAAGATGAACTAATTTGACATTTGTCGCCGTTTGAACTTTCGACGCTGATCTTTCATGAAGATGGACCAGAAATAATAGAACCCTGGTACTAATATTGCAAAGCCCACGATATACGTGGCAAACACGGCCCGGAATGAGGTTGGATCGGTAAATCCTGATAGAATCGTGACATTTGGATAGATGATATAAGGTAAATGAGCGATACCATAAACATAACTGCTGATTAAATACTGTATGATAATCGCAATGACAGCGAGGCGTGGCATCCCTTTAACCTCCTGCTTAGAAAAATAGGGTAGGTACAGTGCTATCCCGCTAATGATGAAAAAAATGAGCGAGATGAATAACAATGCAGAGTTTTTCATCATTCCTTGGTAAATCCAATTCGCTTCGTTTCTTAACGTGAGCATGACCAACAGAGCCATGACCAACATAAGCGGTCCCGTTATCATTGCATCCCTGCGATATATTTTGTATGCTTTCATTTCGTCGGCCTGTTTTGAGTAATCGGACAGGAGCAAAGAAGATAAAAAAAGCGTGCTCATAATGCCGAATCCCACAAATGCATACTCATTCGGGCTCGTGAAAAGTTTAGATAAATTCAATTCTTCATTTCCTCTCACACCTTCGACAAACCCAAGATGAGTGATTGGCAATACGCTGATTAATAGCCCCGGTATGATCAATCCCGTCAATCCTGAGATATACGTTAACGCTTTTTCATATTTGTCAACGCTATGCGAGAAAACCAAGAAAGCACTCCTAATACATAGCAGAACCAATATCAGGCTCGCTGGAACGATCAAGGCTACCCCAATCGGGAATACCGCACCTGGGAATAAACTGTAAATCGCAATGACAAGACCAACCACAAAAGTATTCGTCACTTCCCAAGTTGGTGATAAATAGCTATTCGCTATCTTGGTAGCATTCGTCTCTTCCTTTTTAATGTAAGTCATTGCCCAGAAGCCCGCGCCAAAATCCATAGAGGCCATGATGGCATAAAGAAAAATAAAACCCCAGACCAGTGTTATTGCAAGAAGAGCATCACTCATTCGCCTTCCCCCCTTTTATGAATTCGAATCGAAAAGTCTTACACCTTTCTGTTCTGCTTTATATATATCATCCATTACGGAATGACGTTTGTAATAATACAAAAGTGTAAACACGACAGAAACGCATAAAATGATATATACAATAATGAACATCGTGAATAAGAATCCAAGGTTTTCGTACGAAGTGACTGAATCCTCCGTTGTCAGCATCCTGTATATCGTCCAAGGCTGTCTGCCGGTACAGGCAAAAATCCAACCGCATTCTATCGAAATCACCGAAAGCGGCCCTGATGCAACAAACAGCCAAAGAATCCATTTCGGATATGTCTCCTTTTTCAGCCATTTATTCCATACCAATGCAAACAGTGCCAACGCGATTAAGCCTGAACCAATCATGACCATGGCATTGAATAAGATATGGACATAAAGCGGCGGCCAATACTCTTCCGGAAAATCATTCAAACCGGTCACAACCGTATCAAAGCTATTACCAGATAGAAAGCTTAATAACCATGGAAATTCAATCCCATACTTCACTTCCTGAGCTTCCCTATCGGTATAACCGAACAAGGTAAGTCCGGCATGGTCCTGTGTTTCAAACAACCCTTCTGCCGCTGCCAGTTTTTCCGGCTGTTCCCTATATAAATGCTGCGTAGTCGCATGACCGTTCAATGCCGTCAAAAACGAAAAAACCAAGCCCAAGACAATACTGAGCCTCAGTGCTTTTTGGTGAAAATTAAATTCAGCAGTGCCATATTTATTTTTCAGCATCTTATAGGCTGCGACGGACGCCACGACAAAAGCGCCTGTAGTATAAGCAGTCAGGGCCGTATGACCTGCCGTCACCAAGAAACTTGGGTTAAAAAATGCCGCCCAAGGATCGACATCGACGATTTCCCCATTTTCAAACCGGAACCCAGCAGGTGTCCCTTCAAAAGCATGGACATTCGAAATCAAAACAGCCGAAGCCAATGCTCCGAATGCAACAAAGAATAAACTCACGATTCGGGCCCATGGCTTGATTTTTTCAGCAGCATACACATAGATTGACATGAATAGCGCTTCAACCATGAATGCATAAATCTCGATTTGGAATGGAAGCGCCATGACACGTCCTATCACTTCCATGAACCCAGGCCATAATAGTGACAGCTGCACACCCGCAATCGTACCAGTCGGAATCCCGACCCCAAGTAAAACCCCTAATGTTTTGGTCCAGCGTTTAGCCATGACGACATACTGTAAATCCTTTGTCCTTTGATACATCAATTCAGCTGCCAACATCATCATCGGCAACCCGACGCCAATCGTTGCAAATATGATATGTACAGCCATATTCGTCCCGAACATTGCGCGGGCCATTTGTATATGATCCATACTGTCTTCCTTTCTACCCTTTGTCTCTTGGTAGTATCTCCTCTGTAAAGGAAAATATTTAATAATATTCCACAAACTAATTTTTCATAGGTTTTGCAGAAGCTCGGTATTCACTTAATGATGTTTTTGGATGATTGTTTACTATATATTCTACCGAGGTTATTTTTGGTATATATATTACGTGGAATTCACCAATGCACTAAAAAATTTGTTACTAAGCCTTTAGATGACAAATTATTGAATATCCTTCATAAATGGTGACCCAATCGGAATAAGATAGCGTAAATCCCATATAGAAAGTGTAACAAGAGAGGAGAAAAACATTTTGTCCTTTTCCAAAGATCCGTTATCACCCGAACAAATGCTGGCTGTGATCAAAAATGGCCTGGGGCCTACCCCAATCCCCAAAAAAATCATTATCATTGGTGCAGGCATGTCTGGATTGGTTGCAGCATCCCTTTTAAAACAAGCGGGGCACGATGTTACGATATTGGAAGCAACCGGGAGGGTCGGAGGGCGTGTTTTGACCATACGGGAGCCATTTTTAGAAGGTTCCTACCTTGAAGCCGGTGCCATGCGCATTCCCAATTATCATTACTTAGTTGCTGAATACATCAAGAAGTATGGTTTACGAGTCAACACCTTTGTGAATGCGACTCCTAATGATCCCATTTATGCCAATGGAATCAAGACGACCGCTGCCATATATCAACAGAACCCGGATATACTGAGGTATCCTGTAGCTCCCCATGAAAGGGGTAAAACAGCTGAAGAATTACTTAACATGGCAATCAAGCCTGTGACTGACTTCATCATTCAAAACCCGCGTAGAAATTGGGAAATTGTCATTAAAGAGTTTGATAAATACTCCATGAGCTTCTTTTTGCAGTATAATCCAGTCGGAATCAGTCTATCTACAGGGGCGATTGAAAGCATCAAAGTCCTGATGGGTTTAGAGGGATTCCCGGAACTTTCTTTTCCGGCCATACTTCGGGAGCTTATGCCGCTCTTTAATCCAGACGTGAAATTTTTTTCAATCGAAGGAGGAAACGACCGGCTTCCTTATGCCTTTCTACCGGAATTGAAGGATAATTTAATCTTCAGATATGAAGTGACAAAGATCATCCAACATGATAATCAAGTCACCATCCATTCCAAACATACTCAAAGTCAAAACCCCTTAACGGTTACCGGTGATCTTGCCATCGTGACGATCCCTCTTCAATTGCTGCAATTTATAGATATTGAACCCCGGAATTCCTTTTCCCATAATAAATGGAAGGCAATAAGGGAACTCCATTATGCTGCTTCCACAAAAATTGGACTTCAATTCACACATAGGTTTTGGGAAAAGGAAGGAATCTTCGGCGGTAAATTGACGACAGATTTACCTATTAGATTTTCTTATTATCCCAGCCAAACGAGCAACCAGAGTGAATCCGGTCTCATCTTAGCAAGTTATACATGGGAAGATGATGCCACTTTATGGGATATCCTACCAGAAAAAGATCGCATACAACACGCATTGAAAAATTTGGCAGTGATCCATGGTAATCAAGTATATGATCATTTTTTATCAGGAGCTTCTTATAGCTGGACATTGAATCAGTATTCCTACGGCGCTTTCTCTATGTTTAAGCCTGGTCAGGAAACGGACTTGTTTCCATACATCCCAACTCCTGAAGGAAGGGTCCACTTCGCTGGAGAGCATACATCAACCGTACCAGCATGGATTGAAGGAGCCATTCAATCCGGAATCAGGGTTGCACATGAAGTGACAAATCTGCCTAGAACTTTCGGTGGCCCTTGAATGGACCATTTCCTTGGCTATTAAGTAACCTCATCAACAAAGAACACTGACAAAAAACCTCCCATTTGGAAGTTTTTTACAGTTTGTAGACAAAAGGGGTTCGGAATTAAAAAATTCTGAACCCCTTTTGAAATTCCCTTTGAATTTTCGCCTAAAGTTAAGAGATTGCGGCTCTACGAGCCCACATGTTAGGCCATTTTTGGACCGCGCCTTGTCCAATTGGCCATCTTCTTTAAATTAATGGCAGCGAAAGTAAGCATCTCCTGCATTGACAATTTTTTAAGTCCCCTTAAAGTAGTCCAACGCATACCATGCTTTTCTTTTGCATCTGCGAATACACACTCAATCGTTTCTTTACGTTTTGCATATATAGGTTTTACATCTTGATGATGACGTAGATGATCTGCTTCTTCCACATGTGTTTGCCAGATATGCCGGGTCACCACTTTTTGACAGGCTTTGCTTTCTGTACACCGAGATAAAAATGAGCATGTTGTACAAATTTGTTTTGGCGATTTGTACTCACGATAACCCTCTTTATTTGTTGTTGAGTATTTTAAAGTTTCGCCCGAAGGGCAAAGGCAACAATCAAAATGTTCATCGTATACATAGTCTTGTTTGCGGAAAAATCCTTCTTTGATGCGAGGACGTGTATAAGGTAAAGCCGGTATGATTTCTTTGTTAAATAGGTAGCTTGTAATCGCTGGTGTTTTATAAGCTGCATTTGCAGCAACGGCTTCCGGTTTTCCAACTTGCTCAATCATTTGTTCAACTAGTGGCTCTAAGATCTGACTGTCATGTATATTTCCAGGTGTTACAATCGTTCCCAATACAAAACCGTTGCGGTCGCGTGGAATGAATAGGCAAACTGTTTTGTTAGTTCATCTTTCACATAGTAGCCACTCTCACTCTCAGAATCCGTTATACTTTCTTTTTAATCTCTTTAGTCTCTTCTTTATCAAATTTATCTGGTGGAAAAGGCTTTTTTCCATGGTTTTCACGATCTTGATTGATTTCTTCTTGAAGACGTCCTTGATACGCTCGTGTTTCATTACGAACGATTTTCTTTTCAAATTTCCGTTTATTCGCACTGGCTTTCACATGTGTGGAATCCGCGAAAACGTGTACAGCACTTATTAACTTTTTATTAGCAGCTGTCATTAAAATGCGATATAAAATCTGTTCAAACAGGTCTGTATCTTTAAAGCGTCGCTCATAATTTTTCCCGAACGTGGAGTAGGAGGTACTTTATCATGGAAACCATAGCCTAAGAACCAACGGTAAGCCATATTGGTTTCAACTTCTTCAATCGTTTTACGCATGGAACGAATACCGAAGGTATATTGAATGAAAGTCAGTTTAACTAAAATAACTGGATCAATACTTGGGCGTCCTAAATCTGAATACATATCTTTCACCAAGTCATAAATGAAAGTGAAGACAATGGCAGCCTCCATTTTACGAACCAAATGGTTCGGTGGCACCAGTTGATCTAAAGTAATCATTTCAGTTAATCTCGCTGAATAGAATCATGTTTAGAAAGCATCCTCATCACCTCAAGTTTTAATACTTCTATTTTAAAACAAAAATGACTCCAGGCAAAAGTGTTCTAACTAAAAGGTAAGACAATGTTGATTGGAGCGGGTGTACGAGACTCCTGCTTAGAAAAGCGCGTCTAGGGGAGACCCCGCAGGCGAAAGCCGAGGGCCGCCCGCCCGCGGAAAGCGAGTGCCCTACGTTCCAATCAACGTTCAAATTGTACAAGCCATAAAAATAGACAAACTCGATTTTCATCTAGTTTGTCTACAGTCTGAAAAAACCTTCCATTTGGAAGGTTTTCATTCTTATGCCCATTCACTTTATCCCACCTTTTGAACCGAAGTCTACGATCCTTAAGTCCACTTCATAATTAATATCGGCTTTACTGAAAACTTCGTCCCATTTATTCTTATTTTTCTCCCAAAACTTTGGATGCTGATTTTGCACATAACGATACAATCCTGCTACCCCTGTTTTATAATCATGCTGTAATTTGTATACGATTTTCTTGACATCCTTTTTCACTTCATCCTCGGCAATACGCTCAACCTCTTTTAAATAGGCTTTTTCAAAAGAATTCTCCTTACCATACCAATCTTCCGAAAGTCTTGCTGTGTACCCGACCTCAATATTGATCGTCAAATGATCACCATTCAATTCCGTAGTGATTTTCCTCCTTGTCCTATTGATCACTTCGACACTTAAAGGCTTACCGTGTTGGACCGCTTCGATTACTCCACCCTTTACCTCTCCGTTCAGCCAATTTAATGCAGCAATATCTTCATCATTCATGACCCCGACCAACTTTGAATTGTTGATCACCCCTGCACCCGCCAAAATTAATTTCCCACCCCTAATATCAACGGCCTGAATGGCAAAGCTTCCATCTGACTGTAAATTTGAGGATGCTTTGCCCAGTGTTAAAGGCGGAAGTATCTTATTCGTTCTGTGCTCATTATCTTTCAATTCATAGATTACATTCGAGGGAATCTCCCCTTCTTCGGATCGTCCCAAAATTTCTTTCGTCGGTCTCTTCGTTAAATAAACATGACAGCTTCTCCTTGTATTATTATCGCGTATTGACTGATTAATGATCGCTTCCATCGGGATTTTCCTTAATACATCTTCATTAATGAGGATGATACGCTGATGATTGGTTAATACCGTATTGGTAATGAGTAAAGAATCCCTAATTGCTTCATGAAGTGTTTTGGCACTGACGGTAACATTTTTATATTTTAGTTGGGCCTGATTCTCCTGAACACTATTTCCTGGAGGCACCAGAATTTGCTGTGTTAACATGATTTCGTCATCCTTTTTGCTTTTATCGATCCCCACTCCAACTACAAGGGATAACTCTTCAATATTTTCACTGTCCCAACAGCCTGTAAGTAAAGGAATAAGCAAGATCAACCATAATCTTTTCATCCGCTTCTTCTACTCCTTTTCAATTGAACGATTACGAATGTAATAATTGGTAAGCCAATCAATATAACCGGAAATAGATATCCAAGCAAATCGCTCATTTTTAAAATTCCAGTTATATCTTTAGGGATTTTGGCCAGAAGAAAAACGACGGGAACCAAGACAATAAGGTTCGTTGTATATGAATTGCTAAATATTTTTGTCATTCCTTCTGCTGCAAAGTAAAAGTAAATTGCATGTGTTAAAAAAAACTGAAGAATCCAAGTGATTAAGAGAAATAGCTCCATACGCTCTAAAAATATCCCTGTTACTTCAAAGGACTGAACAAAAGAAATGGTTGGCAAAGTAACCGCTTCGACTTCCGGGACGGTCAGCGTAGCTACGACCAATACATATGTAATCACATATAAAATCAGCGGGATGAAAAAACCGATTAAAACGCCACTTTTTATCTTGTTTTGATTTTTAACGACGCCAAACAAAAAGATGAAAAGTTCAATTCCAAAAAAAGACAAAGTTCCGGAGCCCATTCCTTTCATGACTGGTAGAAATCCTTTCGCAAGAACAGGCTGGAGGTTTCTTAACTCTACAATCCTGAGACTGAACAAATAAATGAGCAAGACGATGACGATTGTCAAAGGAAGAAAGAAGACACAAGCCTTTGCTATGGCTTTTATTTTGCCTGTCAAAAGATGGACACTCGCTAAAATCATGGAAAGTATCACGATTTCAACTGGTGTTTCCTCCAACAAATAAAACCGGACCATTTCACTCATCGCAAGAACTTCAAAGCTGGCCACGCCTATAAAGTACACCACCACAACCAACCCAATAAGTTTGGAGAGCCATTTTCCATAGGCCTCCTCCATGTACGTGTAATAGTCAGCGACCTTATGTTTTTTTAACAGAACAACCAATAAGCATAACAAAAGGGCAATAGCAATCCCATTTAAGATCAAGACGATCCATCCATCGGTCGAATGGATTTTTTCCGTTAACGTCCTTGGAAGGGTCAGCATTCCAATTCCTAACATGCTGCATGAAATGATCGCAGCCAATTCGCCACTAAGAATTTTGCCGTCGGACAGGCTCATAAGAATCCCCCCCTTTTTTCCGCTTCGGTAACCTCAGGAACGCATCCCTCCAGGTCTTTTCACCGATAAAATCCATTGGTTGAAAATAAGGTTCTTGGAAACTCGTCAATTTTGACAAATGACTGATAACAATGATAAAGAATAATGTAGTTCCGTATAAACCTAAAACGGCGGCAAAAATCATCGCCCCGAACCTTAATGCCCTGAACGCCAGTCCAAAGCTATATTGCGGGACCGTAAAAGAGGTAATCGTCGTGATCGAAACGATTATGACCATGAGGGAACTTACAATATTGGCTTGAACTGCCGCTTGTCCAATAATGACCCCGCCAACCAATCCAACCGTTTGACCAATGGGCGATGGGAGCCGAATACCTGCTTCGCGAAGGAGTTCAATCGTTACTTCCATGATGATGGCTTCAACAAACGGCGGAAATGGCACGTTCTCCCTTGTACCCGCAATTGTCATCGCCAGTTCTGACGGAAGCAATCCAGGGTTGAACGAAACCAAGGATATATAAATCCCTGAAAGAAATACGGTAACAAATAAAGATAAATAGCGAAGTATACGTAAAAAAGAACCCGCTACCCACCTTTCATAATAATCATCCGGTGACTGCAGCAGCATCGTGATCGTCGTTGGTGCCATCAAAGCAAATGGCGATCCGTCAACCATGATGACCACCCTTCCCTCCTGCAATGCAGCCAATACTTTATCTGGACGCTCCGTATTTTGGATTTGCGGGAAAGGGGTTAACGCTGTATCTTCAATTAATTCCTCAAGCATCCCCGAGTCTTGGAGATCAGTAGCTTTCACTTCATTTATCCGTTTATTCACTTCTTTTAGCAAAGAATCGCTAGCTTTTCCTTCATAATAGATCAATGCAACTTCCCGTTTTTCCATCGTCCCGAACTTCTGTTGTTGGACGATAAGGTTGGGATGGTTCGAATATTGCCTTATCAAGCCGATATTTTCTTGAAGACTTTCGATAAACCCAAGCTTCGGTCCCCTGACAACCCTCTCTGTTGAAGGTTCACCCAGTGTACGAACTTTTTCCTTTTTCAGATTCAAGACATAACCATTTACAATTCCATCTATAAATAAAAGCGTTTTTCCGTCAAAAATATGCTCTTTGGCTGTTTCATATGTTTCAACATCATCCTGTTCCCTGACTGAACAGATTTTGGAAATGACCAGCTGTTCGATAGAAACCGGATGCCTAGTTTCAACCTGGGCAGCCGATAGATCCAGGACTATCTCATTGAATGCAGGATAGTCCATCGTTCCATTGACAAATACGAATAATCCCGAAACTTCATAACCGGGAATGAATATCTGTTTAAATACTACATCATCCTGCATATCCAATTCAGATTTCAATTCTTCCTGCTTTTGATCCAATTTAATATGCAAGGGTTTACTTTTCATGGTGAACTCCTTTGGTTAAATGGGGTTTTTATATTCTCAGTTTCCGCTATTTACAATATTTTTATGCGACAGGAAATGAAGGCAGCTTTTACACCAATTTATTTAATGAATTTCCTTTCTGAAGCGAGCGACATTAGCATCCAAAATGGTTAATTTGTAATTAAATTGCAAATGCTAGGATTATAAGCTTTAGTGCAGAGGTGACAACATTGTTTAACCGCAGAACGTTCAAAAAAAAGCCAAATCAACCAAACGAAAAAAATGAAGAATTAAATAACGTTTCGGAAGTAAGGGACCTATTCAATACCCTATCTTCATCCAATGATTTCATTAACCATCAAGGAACATATAATGGCGTAGGCTATTGGGTCTCTTTTTATCGCTCGTTGATTGATGCACAGGTACTTCATGAAAGTGTTCTTTCTGTCATACCGACTCTGGAAACGATAAATTTGGAGCAAATAAAAGAAAACGTTCCTATTGAGAATACACTAATCACCAGTACCAAGGTTGTAATTGAAGACAGGATCATGAGAGGCGAAATTGCACTTCGTTTAGATGGAAATCTTGATGAATGCCTATTAATCAATGTTGCGGCCCAACAGGGGAGACAAGTTGAGAAACCTGAACTTGAATTTGGCATCATAAGTGCTCAAGAAGCATTTGTCGAGGATCTTGATATCAATCTGAATTTAGTCAGAAAAAGGCTTCCTGTCCCTGGATTGCAAGTAAGTGAAATGACTGTGGGATCCTTGTCTAAAACGAAAGTGGCCGTTTTATCGATAGAAGGGATCGTTGATCAGGAAAATGTTGATAATGTTATCCAAAGGATCAATGACGTAGAGTTTGATGAAATATTGGACGGGTCCTATCTCGCGCAAATGCTATATGATAATTCAAATACCTTGTTTCCCCTTTTTCTAAATACGGAAAGGCCTGACCGCATCGCAAGTGCATTGGCTGAAGGCAAGGTAGCCCTGTTAATCGATAGGTCGTCCTCTGCACTTATTACTCCAACCATTTTGTTGGAATACTTCATCACCATGGAAGATTATAATATGCCGTGGATTCCGGCATCCGCTTTCCGTTTATTAAGAATATTCGCGGTCGCTTTTTCGATTTTTGCCACTCCCATTTATGTAGCCGTGCTTACCTATCATTATGAACTGATTCCTAAAGATCTTTTGGAAACGATCGTCACGTCCAGGAACTTAATACCTTTTCAGCCATTGATCGAAGCATTATTCCTGGAGATCTCCATTGAGTTATTACGGGAAGCGGCTGCCAGGCTGCCAACAAAGGTAGGCCAGACATTAGGTATCGTCGGCGGTATCGTTATCGGTCAAGCAGCCGTTGTTGCTGGTTTGACCAGTAATATCTTATTGATCATCGTTGCCCTCTCGGCATTGGCATCATTTGTTACTCCCATTTATAAAATGGGTAATGCCATACGGCTGCTGCGGTTCCCCTTCTTAATCGGGGCCCAAATTTGGGGGCTGCTGGGCATTACCATAGCAGCCGTGTTTTTGATGACCCACCTTATCAAATTAACTTCTATGGGACACCCGTACCTCGAACCGATATACCCATTCCGCATGCAAGATTGGAAAGACAGCTTTGTTCGGCTTCCTTTCAATCTTTTCAAATCGCGGCCTGTAAATTTACGTCCAGATGATATAGCCCGACAGCCACAGCCCAAAAAAGCAAGAATCAAAAAAAATGATTTTAATGAATGATCTAAATGAGGGTCCCATATGAACCAAGCTGGAGTTAATGAAAAGTATAAAGTGTCACCGTTCTATGTGTTTTTTTTAGTGCATTCCATGCAAACAGGAGTAGGCGTTTTGAGTTTTCAAAGAGTTTTAGCGAAGACAACGGGAACGGACGGCTGGATTTCGATCCTTCTGGCCGGCCTGATCGTTCATATAATGATTTGGGTCATATATAAAATCTTCAGTATCGTTCCAGGCGATATCATTACTGCAAATAATCAAGCATTCGGGAAATGGATAGGGAATTTCTTCAGCCTATTATTCGTTCTTTACTTTTTGATCATTGGGATGGATGTCATGATTAGCTATATAAATGTCATACATGTATGGATGTTTGAAGAAGTCCCATCTTGGGCGTTTGCAGTGGTCTTCCTGGTTTTGATTTATTATATTCATACGGGAGGATTCCGAACTATTACAGGTATCGCCTTTTTAAGCGTCATTTTGACATACTGGCTTTTATTTGTCCTATTCTATGCCATGAAATACTCTGAATTCACCAATTTGCTTCCTGTTTTCCACCACGCTCTATTGGACATATTGAAAGGAACCAGAAGTACTTCATTGACGCTGCTTGGTTTTGAAATGATCGTGATGTATTATCCGTTCATCAAAAATGCCAAAACTTCACAAAAATATGCCCATTGGGGGGCCTTATCGACAACCTTAATAACCGTATTCGTTTATTTGGTTTCACTTGTTTTTTATTCACAAAAACAGTTGGAATTGACTATATGGCCAACACTGTCAATGACCAGCATTGTCGAATTGCCCTTTATCCAGCGATTTGAATATATAGATGTTTCTTGGTGGGCCATCATTATCATACCTAACATGACCATCGCCTTTTGGGCAGCAAGCCGAGGTCTCAAGCGCTTGTTCAATGTTCAGCAAAAGTATCCATTATGGGGGATATCGATTATTATCCTGCTTACCAATATATTTGTTTTTGATATCGATTCCCTCTATATATTGAATAAAATAATCGATCCATACGGCGTACTCTTTATTGCTTTATACTTGCCTCTTCTTTTGGTCATCATCTATATAAAGAAACTGAGGAAACGTATATGAGAAAATTATTTCTTGTTATCTTGGCTTTGCCCCTCCTTTGCAGCTGTGCCCAGCCAAGAGTGGTGGATGAAGTCAATATGTCCCAGGCCATTGGCTACGATATACTCAAGAATGATAATATCGAAGGAATGTTCGTCATCCCTATCTTCGAACAGGACAAGATGGGTAAATATCAAATCTTAAGCGGAACATCGACGACAACAAGTGATGTCCAGGCTGTCGTTTCCAAAAAAGCGAATAAGCCGGTATTGCTTGGACAGACACGCATCATTTTATTCAGTGAGAAAATGGTTCGGGAAATCGGAATGACAGAACTGACCGATTATCTCTATCGTGAACCACAACTTGGAAACAGGGTCATTTTGGCCATCGTTGAAGGAAAGGTCAAGAATGTCATAAATTCGAAACCACCAAATACGAATGTGAATATTGGAATTTTTTTATCAGGTTTGATCAATCAACAAATTGAAACAGGTAATGGACCGGATACTAACCTCCATCTTTTTTTAGGAAACTCTCTGGAAGATGGCGGCGATTCCTATCTTCCTTTATTTAAATTAATCAATAATGAAGTTTCGGTTTCTGGAGCCGCCCTATTTCATGAAAATAAGATGGTCAGCACAGTCCCCACGGATGATATGTTCATCTTTAAAACATTAGTTCAACATCATAGGCGGGGAATATACAAATTCAAATTAAAAGACAAGAAAAAAAGCGATATTGTTGTGGAAAGTATCCGAAGCGGTTCAAGTTATGAGGTATTCAGCTCAGAGAGAAATCCCTCGATCACGATCAAGATCAAAATTAAAGGACAAATCAAGGAATCCATGCGCAGTGAAAACCTTACCAATAGAAAGATGATAAAAAAAATTGAAAAGGAAATGGAAGCTGATATAACCAGGCAAGCAAACCGTCTTATGAAAGATTTTCAGAAAAAATCCCTTGATCCGATTGGGCTGAAGGAAAAATATCACGCCAAAAATAAAAAATTGACCTATGAACATTGGAAAAATATTTATCCGACAATGGACATTAATATAGAAACCAAAGTTAACATCATCCAAACCGGGGTCTCAGAATGATGAATTGTCGATATGCCATTTAGAAATCTTCATCAGATTGGAAAAACTACATTCATATTAAATTGCTGTTGAACAGCTCAATTATTTACCTGCATGGCTGGCAGATGCTTTTGAAACAGCAAGAATTGTGGTTAGCGGGAAAAAATGAATCTGATTATCTACCTATCGTCGTTACATAAATAACAGGAGCTGTAAAATATGAAAACACCTATGAAATCAATCATCACTGCCTTAGTATTAAGTATTTGTTTAATCCAAGGAAACTCATTCACTTCCGCAGGTAACGAACAAGATGAATTGAAATCGGATAAAGTGACCTTTTTTGGGTCCCCTACTTCTGTGATTTCCAGTTCAGTTGCTGCGCCTCAAAGTTATAACTGGTTATTGTTTAGCGGAACAGTTGCACCTCTTTTAAACAAGGATGGAAAAACCACTTATGAGAGATATGGCAATACAGAAAAGCAGGCAATCGGAATCTTAGAGAAATTAAAAGCAGATTTGAAAACAAAAGGACTTTCCCTCGCTGATGTAATCTATCTGCGTGTGTATGTCGCGCCAGATCCAAACAAGGGAAATACACCAGACTATCAAGGTTGGTTCGATGCTTACGCTCTTTTCTTTAATACAAAGGAAAATCCAGTGAAAACAGCCCGTTCCACTGTAGGGGTGCAAAGTCTGGTTTCACCGGATTATCTCATTGAGATTGAAGCAGAAGTAGCCTATAAAAATAACAGCAAGGCAAATAAATAGACGATAGATGAGTATGGTCACGATTCAACATATCGATGTTCCAGCCACTCTGGAAAGCCTTTGAATACCAAAAGAGACAGGAAATTATTCCTGTCTCACAGACTGTACAATTCGAACGTTGATTGGAACGTAGGGCAATCGCTTTCCTCAGGCGGGTCCGTCCTCGGCGCCCTTGCGCCTGCGGGGTCCCCCCTGGACTTGCTTTTCCTGCAGGGGTCCCGTACCTTCCGTTCCATCAACTTTGTTTTAAAATACAGATAGAACCCCTTTTGTCTACAAAAAGAGACAGGAAGTCATTCCTGTCTCTCATTTGTTTTAATCAATCATGAAAATTCGTTCCATCCGTCACTTCTTTAATAATGCCAGCATTAATGACGAAGTCGCCAAAATGCTCTCCTTGCTGACGTTCTTTTGCATAACGGGAAAGAAGTACACGCAACTCTTTCAATATCTCTTCTTCACCAATGTTTTCGCGGTACATTTTACTTAATCGGCTTCCGTCGAAAGCAGCACCGAGATACATATTATATTTACCAGGTGCCTTACCGATAAAGCCAATTTCACCGAGTGCGTGCCGGGCACAGCCGTTCGGGCAACCAGTCATGCGTATCGTGATTTCTTCATTCCTCAAGCCGTTTTCATCAACGATGGCCTCGATTTTATCAATCAGAACCGGCAAATAACGCTCTGCTTCGGCCATTGCCAACCCGCATGTCGGAAGCGCCACGCATGCAATCGAGCTGCGTCTGAGAGCAGAATGATGTGCACCATCCGTCAAACCGTATGTTTCAAGCAATTCTATGATTTTTTCCTTTTTCTGGCTTGACACTTCTGCAATGATCAGGTTTTGATTGGCAGTCAATCGGAAATCACCCGTATGGATCTTTGCGATTTCGCGCAAACCGGTCATCAGCTTGTAATCATTAATATCGGCAATTCGGCCACCCTCGACAAATAGTGTAAAATGCCATTTACCCTGCATGCCTTTTACCCATCCATAGCGGTCGCCATTATTATCAAAATGGTAAGTTCTCGCTTCCTCCAGCTTCCATCCTAGACGATTTTCCAGTTCAGCTTTTACCGGTTCAAGCCCAAGCCTGTCTACCGTATACTTGAACCGGGCATTTTTCCTTACGGACCGGTTTCCGTAATCACGCTGAATCGTAATGATTTTTTCAGCCACATCCAGTATTTTGTCTTGCTGGCAAAAGCCGATTACCTTGGCTAGTTGAGGATATGTCGCCTTGTCACCATGGGTCATTCCCATACCGCCGCCGATCGCCACATTAAAGCCAACAAGTTTTCCATTTTCAACAATTGCTATGAAGCCAAGATCCTGGGAGTAGACATCAATGTCATTGGATGGCGGGACCGCAATGCCTATTTTAAACTTTCTTGGCAAATAAAGCTTTCCGTACATTGGTTCGACTTCCTCCAATTCCGGAGTAGCGACAACTTTTTCTTCATCCAGCCAGATTTCATGGTACGCCCTTGTACGCGGCAATAGATAATCACTCAATTTTTTCGACCATTCATATACTTCGGAATGGATTTCGGATTGAAATGGAATCGAATTGCACATTACGTTTCGGTTTACATCTCCACATGCAGCGATTGTATCCAACATGGAAGCATGGATTTCCTGAATGGTTTTTTTCATATTCCATTTTAAAATACCATGCATTTGAAACGTCTGCCTTGTTGTCAATTTCAAGGTTCCGTTACCGTATTTCTGGGCAAGGTCATCCATAACAAGCCATTGAGAAGGCTGTGCAACCCCGCCGGCCATGCGAACACGCAACATAAATTGATAGGCAGGCTCCAGTTTTTGTTTTTGACGCTCATTACGCAGATCCCGATCGTCCTGCAAATAGCTGCCGTGATGTTTCATCAGTCGATTGTCATCATCCGGAATACCGGCGCTAATCCGATCCTGCATCACTTTTCCAAGTGTACCTCGCAAATAATCGCTTCTCTCTTTAATTTGCTCAACATCACTTGGCGGGCCTGCTGGTGCTTTCAATAGTGGGTTCACCATGTTGTAATCTCCTTTTCTTCTAAATTTCAATACACATCACGTTGATAGCGTTTATTCTGTTGCATATCTTCTAGATAAGCTTGCGCATCAGCATGGCTCATATTGCCTTCTTTTTCAATGATCTCAATAAGCGTATTATGGACATCATGTGCCATGTTTTTCTCGTCACCGCAAATGTATACAACTGCTCCTTTTTGAAGCCATTCGTATAATTCCCCGCTTTGCTCGCGCATCCGGTCTTGAACATACACCTTTTCATCCGTATCGCGGGAAAAGGCCACATCCATTTTCGTAAGTACACCTGTTTTCAACCACTTTTGCCATTCAGTTTGATAAAGGAAATCCGTCACGAAATGCTGATCTCCGAAAAAGAGCCACGTTTTCCCTTTCGCTTCCGTTTCTTCGCGATCCTGGATAAAGGATCTAAACGGGGCAATGCCCGTTCCCGGTCCAACCATGATAATTGGCGTATCTGGGTTCTTTGGCTGCTTAAAGTTCTGGTTATGCTGAATGTAAATGGGCAGCAAGTCCCCTGGCTGTAATCTGTCCGCACATAAAATTGAGCAGACCCCTTTTCTTTCCCGACCATGACTTTCATACCTGACAGCTCCGATTGTCAAATGCACTTCATCCGGATAGGCGGACAAACTACTCGCAATCGAATACAGACGGGCTGGCATTTTCCGAAGTATCGATACAAACTCTTGCGCCGATTCACCCCATGAACCAAAATCACGGACAAAATCAAGCAAATCACGGCCTTCTCGATATTCTTTTAACCGTTCTTCATTACCAGGCTTTAAAAGCTCCTTTAAATCCTCATTACCAGAAAGCTGTGCCGCTTGTTCAATGAGCGATTTGGTCAATACCGTTATTTCAAAGTCGGAGATGAGCGATTCCCTAAGCTGACGAAGTTCCCCCTGCTTATTGACCTTCACGGTTTCTTCAGGATCCCAATCCAGTTCCATAAGAAGCATATCCACTAAATCCGAATCGTTTTTCGGATAAATGCCAAGGCTGTCACCAGGTTCGAATGTAAGGCCTGAGCCCTCAAGAGATAACTCAAGATGATGAGTTTCTTTATTGGAGCCACGTCCGTTCAAATTTATGTTTTCCAACACTTCCGCTTTAAACGGATTCTTTCTCGAATAAGAAGTTTGTTCACCTACAGAAGCTTTTGCTTCGGGAACTGCAGCAGCAGAACTGACTTGCCCTTCACTTAAACTGGAAATGACTCCTTCCAGCCATTCGGAAGCAGGCTCATCATAATCAAGGTCACAGTCCATTCGCGGAAATAACCGTGTCCCCCCAAGTTCCTCCAAGCGTTTATCGAATTGTTTTCCCGTTTCACAGAAAAACTCATATGAGCTGTCCCCAAGCGCCAATACCGAATAGCGGAGACCCTCAAGGCTTGGTGCCCTCCTGCCATGAAGATACTCATGGAAAGACAATGTATTATCCGGCGGATCACCTTCTCCATGCGTGCTAACGGCAATCAGAAGATTTTCGATTTTTTTCAAATTGTTGACTTTAAAGTCACTCATGGATGAAATGGTAACCTGAAAGCCATTACCCTCAAGCTTACTCGCCGCATTTTCTGCCAGCCCTTGAGCATTGCCCGTCTGTGAACCATACAGGATGGTCACTTCTTTTGATATTGTCTTCCCGCCGCTTTGAGCTTCCAATACCGGGGCGTCGGCTGAACTTGTGTTCGAAACTGACAAAGATGCAGTCAGATAACCGCTCAACCAAATTTTTTGTGTTTCGGTCAAGCTTGGCAGCAGGCTGTTAAGGAGCTCTGCTTGCTCTTGATTAAAGGGACTGTTACTTACCTGAAGTTGCACGATTTCCACCTCACAAAGGGATATTAACTTATCTTAGTTGATTATTATGTATAACGAGTGGGTTTAAATATTTTATTTCGATCCATAAATTAATTAACTCGTTTACTCCTATAGACCAAGTCGGTTTTAACTGCAAAAAAAATGAAAAATACAGTTATATAGGTTCATAGCACGCAACAAAGGACAATAGCTTTCCCAGCCTATACTCTTCCTAAAATAAGTTTCTCATTAAAACTTTACTGGAAGGTACATCATTAGTAAAATATATATAATTTATTATAACTATTAAGAATATTAATAATAAGGAGAAATTTCTATGTACTATGATGCTCTAAAAACATTTGTGACCCTTGTGGAAGTCAAGAATTTTACAAAAACAGCAGAAATTCTTCTTATGTCGCAACCAAGTGTTAGTTTGCATATTAAAAAATTAGAAGAAGAGTTCCAAACCAAATTATTCCTCCGTTCTCCTAAATTTTTGAAAGTCACCTTAACGGGAGAAATTCTTTACGACCGGGCGAAGCAAATGATCACAATCTATGAACAGACCAGACAAGACATACAGGAACACGATAGGTCCATCAAGGGCGAATTAAAGATAGGTGCAAGTTTTACAATAGGAGAGTATATCCTTCCTTCTTTACTCATCGACCTTCAAGAGGAATATCCTGAACTTGAACTTCAAGTGATAATTGGGAACACGGAAGAAATCGTTCAAGCCGTTCGGCTATACAAAGTGGATATTGGTTTAATCGAAGGTCAAACTAATGAAAAAGAGCTTTCTGTTCACCCATTCATGCAAGATGAGCTATTCATTGTGTCTTCTAACAATCATGAACTTGCTAATAAAGACGATGTGGAGATTACTGATTTACATGACCAAGCATGGGTAACGAGGGAAGTTGGATCTGGTACACGAGAATACCTGAACCATGTCATACGTTCAAATGGTTTGAAAATTAAATCGATACTCACGATAAGCAGCAATCAAGGAATTAAAGAAACACTTATAAAAAACGGCTCAGGGCTGGCCCTGCTTTCCCGAAGTGTCATTGAAAGGGATGTACAAAATAAGATCATTTCTATCATTCAGGTAAAAGATGAATCCTTTAACAGGACACTTTCTTATGTCTATTCCCCCATTATGAAAGATAAAAAAAATGTAAAGACTTTTATAACTGAATTAAACAAAAAGTGGCCCATGAAAACAAAGCCGATAGGATGATCATTGCAAAGAAAGCTATTCCAAAGATGGAGTTACAGACACATGGTGTTTGAACTTATTTGTGATTTTATTAAACAACATAAGCCAAATGATCGGGAATATCGGCTTTATTATACTTAATAAACATTCTTATGCACATTAACTTATAAACAATTGGGTATACGAATGAATAGAGAATTGTATAGATAAAAAATGATAGGGGAGCGGGTTTCATGGATATTGAGATTAAAGAAGCAGCGATTGAACAACTATTAAAAATGAATTATAAAGAGAATGAAGGGGTTCGTATCGAAGCCATTTATGTTGGAAGCTGTTCAATTTATGTGGAACATGAATTGAAAATCGATAATAAGAACGAAGATGATGAGAGATTCATAATTACTGGGGTCCCCATATTAATATCAAGTGAGTCTAAAAAGCATCTTCCAGATAAAGTCTTCCTTAATTACAGTGACGGACTTGGATACAAATTATATTCAGAAGATGAAACATTGAGGTATAATCTCCAATTGAAGAGAGTGAATTAAAAAATGAACATAGTAAAAAGCCCATGTGTATCAGTGGGCTTTTTTTGGTTATACTCAGAGAATTTTTTATCGGCAGGATAACTAGAGGGATTTTATTTCCCATAGGATAGCACTGCACTAACTGCTCCATTACCAGGAAAATGCTTTAATAAGTACTTTTATCTATTCTATTATTTGTTTCAATGTTATTTTACAAATTAATAATGACCGAAAGTTTAAAGAATAATTGTTATTATTCTTCCACTCTTCTGGACTCGAGGTGCCGCTCCAGCTTCCTTTTTACCCGCTGAAGTGCATTATCGATCGTCTTTTTTTGAACATTCAGTTCCTTTGATATTTCTAAATAAGTTTTTCCTTCCAGGTACAAGTCCACAACACTGCTTTCCAACTCACTAAGGACTTCGGTTAAAATTAGCTCAATATCACAAATTTCTTCTGATTTTATTAAGATCGTGACTGGGTCATTTTGTCTCTGTTCAGGGATTAGATCAATTAGACCCTGTTCCGACTCCCCTTGTTGGATAGGCATATACAATGAAACATAATTATTTAAGGGAGAATGCTTTTGGCGAATCGCCGCTTTAACGGCCGTTATGATTTGTCTTGTAATGCACAGTTCCGCAAATGATCTGAAAGACGCCTTTTTGCAATTTTTGTAGTCTCGAATGGCCTTATATAGCCCAATCATCCCTTCCTGAAAGACGTCTTCCTTATCTCCACCCGTTAAAAAATACTTCAATGCATTTGATTGAACGACACATCTGTATTTATTGATTAAAAAGTCCAGTGCATCCTCATCACCATTATGGATTTTCCCTACCAACATTACATCTTCCATATGAGTATAGTTTTCCATTTGTTTCTTCTCGATGATTACACTCATTTATTTTCCCCCACTCACTTAATTGAGCCCCGATATAAAGAATGCATTATTACTTCAATGTATTAAAGTGCATTCAATATTATAATATCTCAGAAATGACGATAATGATATTCGCAAATAACGACATTTTTCAACAAAATCCAGATATTTATAACTAGAAACTTTCAGTCAGCTTTAATTGATTTGGTAAAGATTTTTTCATTATAGTCGTTTTGTTTAACTCCTGATCATTGACGGATATAGTTGTGCCGGTGGTTGTGGTAATTATGGCGGGGGTTCAGCATATGGCGGCTTACAAATAGCATGATGATAATAATAATCTTAAAGAACTATTCTGCACTAATGATTTAATAGAGCCTAACCAAAAGGAGAAGAACGAATCTATCCTACCTTCATTAGCTTTAGATGGAAAAATAAGGGTTGCGTTTAAAACATCGTCTCTAATAAATTAGCTGATTTCATTTAAACCCTTCTTTCGCAAAATAAAAAAGCACCCTTCAAAGGATGCTAAAACATATTATTAACTCAGTCATAAAATGGAGTACTGGATTTAATTATTCACCAATGTCCCGGTATGTAGAAGATCCTAACTTAAGCATTCATAAGTCCTTAAAGCGGTGGATTTTCAACACCTAAATGAATCCAATCTTCTTTTGGCGGTCCATAAACCCCAGAAGGTTTAATTCCTGCTTGACGCATCAGAACCGTAACTTGTCCGCGATGATGAACAATATGCTTGATTAGCCCCATAAGGATGGAAGAATTTGTTTCCTGTCTTCCGAACGCTTCTTGTATTTGTCCCAGGGATTCGTCTGTCCATTGTTGTTCAATAATTTTGGCTGCATGAGAACTTACATTTTTAAAAGTGATGGCAATTTCGCGGGCTGAAGTTGGAACGTTTTCCGAACTTTCTATCCGGTCTATCTTTAACCCGAAATGAGCTAGATAATCTGGAATATTCGTCGTGAAATGCCACACAATTCTTCCTAAAGTGCGACCTTCAGGATAAACTTGTTGTTCTAAGGATTCATCAGTCAAACTATCCAAGACATTTTGAGTGAGTATGGCTTCTTTATTCCATTCTTTAATAAAATCTGAAATTGAAATATACATATAATACCTCCCCTATTTCGATGGATAATTACTTAAAGTACATTATAAAACATATGTTCCCTCATTACAAATTCCTTATTAAACATGCAATAAATAATATCCATTCTAATTAGAAAACCATTGCTTTTGCTTTGTACTGGACGCCTGGAAGTTTTGGTTACAAGTTTTAAAGAAAAACTGTTGAACCTCTTCTGCATTTTGATCCTTTAAGTCCAAAAAAGTATACCCATTTCAAGAGCTGAAATGGTTAACCCTGATTAAATCGAATACTGGACGTGTAAGTTTGTGACTGCAATTTTATGAATGCGGTGCTCTACAAATATTCCTGCCACTAGCTATACACAACAGGAATCGCTACTTTATAATAGGGGGAAATCATGTTATTAATATATATAAATTCAGTATTTGGTTAGGAGAAAAGCCATGCAAAATAAGCTTAGTATAGGAGAAATGGCGAAGTTGCGAGGTGTAACCGTAGATACGTTGCGCCATTACGATAAAATTGGATTGCTAAAGCCTTTTCATATTGACCCCGAAACTGGCTATCGTTATTACTCCATTTCCCAGTATGAGGTTCTCGGAACGATCAAAGAGTTAAGGAGCATCGGGTTTTCCTTAGAAGAAATCAAGCAGTTTCTTACGGATCGCAATGTCAAAAAGTCGGTTCAATCACTTCAAAAATCAATGGCTAATATACAGGAAGAAATTAAGAAATTGCAAGGTATCCATAATATTTTGATGACACGATTATACAATATTGAACATTTCACAAACAGTTACAGGAATTCGGATATCGTGATAAAACAATTTGAAGAACGGGAATACATCCAGCTAGACAGATCGGTAAGTTGGGCGGATACAGAAAATCTTTATTTTGGATATTTGGAGCTCGAAAACAAGATTGGTGGAATCATTCCTGCTTTGGCCAGCAATAAATTTGGAGATTTCATCAAGAAAGAGTATTTTGATGAAATTCGTCAATCATCTGACTTTTCCGCTAACCTAAGTGACTATCAATCTCAATCATTCATTCTTGTTCAGGGTGAGGAGTCAGAGCAACCTACCAAAAAAATTGAAAAAGGGCTATTTTTATGTTCCTATTATGGAGGACTTATAAGGGAGAAAATGCTAACCCAGCTAAAAAAGCTACTCCATTATTGCGATACTCATGACTATATTATTACCGGTGACGCCTTTCGAATTATGCAGGTTGACGTTTCTCTGACCGATCAATATGATGAAGCTTATTATGAAATACAAATTCCGATTCAAGAAAAAGTAACAAGTAAACAGCCTTCGAAATGAAAGTATTATCATTTCGAAGGCTGTTTTTTTGTATCGAAGCTGTTTACTCTCGTGTTAGACGAGACTTTATAATGGATTTATACATTTTGAATGGAGTGATGCATTCCTAAATGAAAACAGCAAACCATTATTTTGAAAAATCATTTTGTTCTAAGGAGTGATACCTTTTATTAAAAAGTGTGAAATCAAAAAGACAAGGCCATGTTGTTCCTTGCATTATGCTACTCTTCTTTACCAACTCCTCTGTGCGGCCGATTGGAGGACAGGCAATTATGAAAAAATGGTTAAAAGCATTCAGTCAGAGCTCAAGTTGTATCCATTTACAAGTAGTTACTATTTATATTGGTTATCCTTAAATGAATCCAGACAAATAATCTTTCCATTGACTGAATTTACTGAATTTTAAATTAAATAATCCGCTTATTCACTATGTGCACATTAATGAATGTGTACGATTGTTAGTAAAAAATTCACAAGGAGGATTGATTAATGGAAAATACGAATTCACCAACTCTTAAACGTACTCTTACTTTGAAGTATGTCGTCTTTTTCGGATTGGCTTTCATGGCTCCAAAAACGTTTTTCTCAACTTATGGGGTTGCTGTAGACAGCACCAGCGGGATGATGCCAACGGCTTATGCCATTGCTTTAGTTGTCATGTTATTTACAGCTTATAGCTATGCCCAATTAGCGAAAGCGTTCCCAAAAGCAGGAGCAGCATATACGTTTACGCAAAAATCTATAAGTCCACATATAGGGTTTATCGTTGGTTGGACAATCATCATTGATTATATATTTAGCCCGATGATCAGCGCCCTAATCGTCGGAATTTCATTGAAAGCTTATTTTCCATCCATTCCGATGTTTGTTTGGATCATTTTATTTATTGTGATTATTACTGCTGTCAACATCCTTGGCATTAAATTAGCAGCGAAACTTAATACGTATATGCTTTCCTTACAATTTTTATTGTTTGCACTATTTTTTATTTTGTCCATTAAAGGTCTTCTTGAAGGAAAAGGAACAGGGACATTATTTTCCACCGTTCCCTTTTATGATCCTGAAATTAGTGCACCGTCTCTCCTATCTGTTATCCCAATTCTTTGTTTTAGCTTTTTAGGCTTTGATGCAGTAACTACTCTGTCAGAGGAGACGAAGGATCCTACGAGAACGTTGCCAAAAGCGATCTATTTCATAACGATGATTGGCGGATTTTTATTTATCACAAGTTCTTATTTTGCACAACTAATTTTTCCGGAGTTCCATTCTTTCACTAACCCTGAATCCGCCTATTTAGAGATCGCGATGTATATCGGCGGAAACATTTTTGTGAGCTTCTTTGTGGCAGTGGGGCTAACTTCCACCACAGCTTCAGCCGTGGCATCGGGAACGAGCGCCTCTCGTATTTTGTATGCGATGGGAAGGGAAAATGTATTGCCGAAAAAAATCTTCGGCTATCTATCACCGAAATACCGGACACCTGTGTTCAATATTTTACTCATTGGCGGGATTGCATTAAGCGCTCTTTTCTTAAATCTAACAACAGCTGTATCTCTTATTAGTTTTGGTGCGTTATTTGCCTTTTTCTTTGTGAATCTTTCGGTTGTTTCTTACTATTTTCTCCAAAAGAAACAGAGCTCTTTTAAAGGAACGATTCAATATTTGATTATCCCGCTTACTGGTGCAGCACTAATTGGATTGTTTTTCATAAATCTAGATAAACATTCACTAATACTAGGTGGAACTTGGCTTCTTATTGGATTTATTTATCTATTAAACTTAACGAAAATGTTCAGGCAGCCGCCTCCTGAGCTTGCCTTTGAGGAAGCTTAATAATAAAGCTAAAAAAGAAGGGAATGATTGATGATGAGTCAACAAGTAGCTGACGTAATTATTTCAAGTAATACTGTATTTACAGGTCTTTCCGACCAACCTGAACCCGCCTCCATTGCAATTAAGGACAACAAAATTGTTGCGATTGGTACTGAGGAAGAAATTAAACACTGCGCAGGTGAGCACACGAAAATCTATCAGTTTAAAGACCAATTAATTATGCCGGGATTCCATGATTTCCACCTTCATATCATGCAAGGTGCCGTTGCCCTCAATAGTGTCAATCTGTTCGCCGCTCGCTCAGAAGATGAAGCGGTGGAAATGATTGGCGAATTCGCTAAATCAAAACCGGAAAATCAATGGGTAATCGGATTTACTTGGGATGCAGGTTATTGGGATACACAACAATTACCGACTCGCCATTCATTGGATCATATTCTTCCAGACCGTCCGGCACTCATGTTTCACGCTGAAGGCCATTATGCATGGGTGAATACAAAAGCTTTGGAGATTGCTAATATTACTCGTCATTCGGAAAATCCTTTCTATGGCATTATAGGAAAAGATGAAAATGGCGAACCCAATGGTATTTTATATGAAAAAGCAATGGATGCGGTTATCCGCCATGCCTTTAATTTTTCAAATTCACAAAAAAATGAAATCTTCTCCAATTTCTTGGCACACGCAGCAAGCTTAGGGGTGACTGCTGTCAATGACTTACATGGTTTAAAGACAATAGAATCACTAGAAGTTTTCAAAGAATTCGAAGACAACGGTAAATTAACAACGCGGATTCATTTATGGCCTGCATTACATGGCGATCTTGGGCACTCCAAACAATTGCGAGAGACATATCAATCGGATAAACTCCGTGTGTCGGGACTTAAACAATTTATCGATGGTGTCATTACCGCCCGTACAGCTTATCTACTCGAGCCTTATGCGGATCAACCAGAAACACGC
Source organism: Peribacillus sp. FSL R5-0717 (assembly GCF_038002945.1). Taxonomy (NCBI): domain Bacteria; kingdom Bacillati; phylum Bacillota; class Bacilli; order Caryophanales; family Bacillaceae; genus Peribacillus; species Peribacillus sp. FSL R5-0717. The sequence continues at coordinate 5,038,594 of NZ_JBBOOF010000001.1, read as the reverse complement.
GGTGAGACGTCTTTCCCTCCTGAAACGATCAAAAAATGGGTCGTTGCTGCAGATAAAGAGGGCTTCAGCATTCGTTTTCATGCGATTGGAGATGGAGCAATCCGTCTTGCCTTAGATGCCTATGAGGAAGCGCAAAAGACAAATGGTAAACGAGATTCACGACATTCCGTTGAACACATTGAAGTTATTCATCCAGATGATATTCATCGTTTTAGTGAGCTGGGTGTTATGGTCTCAATGCAGCCAGATCACTTAGCGATGTCTGAAAGAGGTGTTTACACCGAACAAATTGGTGCTGAACGAGAAAAGTATGTCTTCTCGATTAATACTTTGCAAAAAAACGGTGCGAAACTGGCTTTTGGAACGGACTTCCCAATTGATATTTTGAATCCGCTCCTCCAAATTTATCGTGCGGTAACGAGAATCGACAGCAGCGGAAAAACGGTATGGCATCCACATGAGTGCATCACACTTGCCGAAGCATTGAAAGCTTATACCAGTGGCCCAGCCTACGGTACATTTAGAGAGCAGGAATTAGGGACATTGGAAGCAGGTAAACTTGCTGATATTATCGTCTTGGAACGAAATCTCTTTGAAGTGCTTGTGAAAGAAATACCAGATATAAAGGTACTGTTAACAATGGTTGATGGTCAAGTAGTTTATGATTATGCCGGTTCTTTAGTAAGATAAAGTAAACGATTCGGAATAAGAGATCAACTAGCGGATGTACATCTTTGTCATCAAACGTTTACTTAAAATGCAACTTATTATTTTTAGAAATTCAATACCAAAATAGACCACCCTATGGAAAATAAAAACTATAGAAAAGTTGGGCATGGAGATCGGTCTGCTTTGCAGAATCAGTATGGTATTGGAATAAAGAATGACTATGATGCAGCCATTTAAATAGGGGGACTGATATATGAATAATTCAAACTCACCAACTCTTAAACGTTCACTTCCATTAAAATATGTTGTGTTTTTTGGTTTGGCCTTTATGGCCCCAACTACTTTGTTTTCAACATATGGAGTTGCTGTTCATAGCACGAACGGGATGATCACTACTGCTTATATCGTTGCCTTTATCGTTATGCTATTTACAGCCTACAGCTATGCGCAAATGGTCAAAGCCTTTCCAAATGCGGGTGCAGCCTATACGTTTACGCAAAAATCCCTAAGTCCTCACATTGGTTTTCTCGTAGGTTGGACCATTATACTGGATTATATGTTCAGTCCAATGATCAGTGCTCTATTGTTAGGAATTGCAATGAAAGCCTATTTCCCTATAATTCCTATGTACGTCTGGATTATTCTCTTTATCGTCACGGTTACGATTATAAATATTCTCGGTATTAAGGTAGCGGCTAAGCTTAATATGGGGCTTCTATTCTTGCAATTCGGAACACTTGCGTTGTTCACCATTTTTTCAATAAAGGGGCTTTTAAATGGTCAAGGTGCAGGTACGCTTTTTTCGATCCTCCCGTTTATTGATTCAAATATAAATATGTCAGGCTTCCTATCCATCATCCCTATTTTATGCTTTTCCTTTTTAGGGTTTGATGCAGTAACAACTCTTTCTGAAGAAACGAAAAACCCGCGAAAATCCATACCTAGGGCCATTTATCTTGTAACGATCATTGGTGGATTATATTATTTTATCGGTTCGTACTTTTTACAGCTTGTCTGGCCAGACTACCAATCATTTAATGCCCCGGAAGCTGCCTATATGGAAATTGCAATGTATATCGGGGGGAACTTTTTGATAAGTTATATGCTTGCTGAAGGAATCATGTCAAGTTTTTCATCAGCTATTGCGTCAGGAACAAGTGCTTCACGTATTTTATTTGCAATGGGACGTGAACGTGTACTTCCTGCCAAAATATTTGGATATCTTTCTCCTAAATATCGTACACCTGTCTTCAACATATTAATTATAGGAGGCGTTGCTCTAAGCGCACTTTTCTTAAGCCTTACAACTGCCGTATCTCTTATAAATTTTGGTGCATTATTCGCTTTTACTTTCGTTAATCTTTCGGTTATCGCTCACTATTATTTCCGAAAAAAGCAGCGTTCCTTAATGGGGGCCATTCGGTACCTTATCATTCCGTTAATTGGTGCTTCTCTTACAGGTTTCTTTTGGATAAAGTTAGACATCTATTCGTTAATACTGGGAGGAACTTGGTTTGCGATCGGATTTGTGTACCTTCTTAACCTTACAAAAATGTTTAGACAGCCGCCTCCTGAGCTTGCCATTGAACAGGCTTAATAATAGAAGCTATTCTATAGAATTGAAAGGAATGATAGATAATGAATCAACAACTAGCTGATGTAATTATTTCAAGTAATGCTGTATTTACAGGACTTTCTGATCAACCGGAGCCCGCCTCAATTGCGATTAAGGACAATAAAATCATTGCGGTTGGTTCTGAAGAGGAGGTTAAACCTTATTCAGGCGAGAATACCAAAATCCATCAATTTAATGACCAATTAATTCTACCGGGTTTTCATGATTTCCATCTTCACATGATGGATGGGGCTGTTTCGATGAATAGTGCCAATTTATTCCCATCCCGTTCAGAAGAAGAAGCGTTGGAAATGATTCGTGAATTTGCCGAATCGCGCCCGCAAGATCCTTGGATAATCGGGACTTCATGGGATGCAGGATATTGGGATACGCAGCAATTACCGAATCGGTCTTCATTGGACCGCATTCTCCCCGACCGTCCGGTGCTTATGTTTCACGCCGAAGGTCATTACGCATGGGTAAATTCAAAGGCACTTGAAATCGCTAATATTACCCGTCATACGGAAAACCCTTCGTATGGAATGATTGGAAAAGACGAAAATGGGGAACCTAATGGACTTTTATACGAAAAAGCAATGGACGCGGTTATCCTCCATGCCTATGATTTTACAAAAGAACAAAAGAGAGAACTTTTCACGAATTTCCTCACTCATGCGGCTGGTTTAGGAGTAACATCCGTCCACGACTTATTTGCAATCGAAGCATTGGAAATGCTTAATGATTATGATGTTTTCAAAGAATTTGAAGACAATGGAGATTTAACTGCCCGTATTCATTTATGGCCAGCTTTAAATGGCAATCTTGAACGTGTCAAAAAATTACGAGATACGTATCAATCGGACAAACTTCGTGTGTCAGGACTTAAACAATTTATCGATGGCGTCATTACAGCCCGTACCGCTTATTTACTTGAACCTTATGCTGATCAACCGAATACACGAGGTGAATCATCGTTCCCTCCTGAAACAATCAAAAAATGGGTCGCTGATGCTGATAAAGAAGGCTTCTGCATTCGTTTTCATGCAATTGGCGACGGAGCGATTCGCCTTGCTTTAGATGCCTATGAGGAAGCGCAAAAGACAAACGGTAAACGAGATTCGCGTCATTCCGTTGAACACATTGAAGTGATCCACCCTGATGATATTCATCGTTTCAAAGAGCTAGGCGTGACCGCTTCAATGCAGCCGGATCACTTTGCGATGTCTGAAAGAGGTGTTTATACCGAGCGGATTGGTACAGAACGAGAAAAGTATGTTTTCTCGATTAATACACTGCAAGAAGCCGGAGCGAAATTGGCATTCGGAACGGACTTCCCAATCGATACCCTTGATCCGCTTCTGCAAATCTATCGGGCAGTAACGAGAATCGACAGCAGCGGAAAAACGGTATGGCATCCACATGAGCGCATCACACTTTCCGAAGCATTGAAAGCTTATACAGCCGGATCAGCTTATGGTTCCTTTAGGGAGAAGGAATTGGGAACATTAGAAGTGGGAAAACTTGCTGATATCGTAGTATTAGAACGAAATCTCTTTGAAATACCAGTAGAAGAAATTCCCAATACAAAGGTACAGCTAACGATCGTTGATGGGAAAGTTGTTTTTGATCATACGACGTCTTTAATCGAAAAGTAACATCATTATTAAAGGAGGATTCTACAACTGTAGAATCCTCTCAGACTGTAGACAAACTCAAAATCGAGTTGTCCTTTTTTATGTCTTGCACAATTTGGATGTTGATTGGGAACGTAGGGCATTCGCTTTCCGCGGGCGGTCCGCCCTCGGCTTTCGCCTGTGGGGCGCGCTTTTCCCGAAGGAGTCTCGTACCTTCCGTTCCAATAACTTTACCTTTTAGATAGAACACTTTTCCCTACAGTCTTTTTTGTTTTAGGCTGTTTTCACATACTTTGTTGCTATTTACCAGGTAGTGAGTTGTGGTTGATTTCCCCTCCAGATGCTCGCTTTCCGCGGGGCGGGCGGTGAGCCTCCTCGGCGTAAACGCCTGTGGGGTCTCACCTGTCCCGCTGCTCCCGCAGGAGTCTCACAATTCCGCTCCAATCACCCTTAAGTAGTTTCATTTTAAAAACATCAATCTTTACGAAAAGAGCCTTGTTTTAAAATAGATCTATTAAAAACTTGAGGTAATGAGGATGCTTTCGAAACATCATTCTATTCAACGAGATCAACTTGAAATGATTACTTTAGACCAACCAGCTGGTGCCGGTGAACCAGTTGGTTAGTAAAATCTCAATTAAAGAGAGACGTATTGGCGTATAGCGATGAAGCACCGCCAGAGTGAACAAATAGAATGTTATCCTCCGGCTTAAAGGTGCCTTTTTGTATTAAATCGATGAGTCCCGCTGCCGCTTTCCCCGTATATACCGGATCCAGCAGTATCCCTTCCGTTCTTGCCATTAGCTTGACTGCTTCCACCATTTCAGGTGTAGGCAAAGCATAACCCGGGCCGACATACTCATCAAAACACGTAACAGCCTCACGAGGAAGTGAATTCGGAATGCCGATATGTGTTAAAGTTTCCTTAACAAGCTGAAAAACTTTCTCTTCTTGTTCAGCTTTCCCTCTGCTTACGTTTATTCCAATTACCGATACTCCACTGTGATTTCCATGAAATCCTGCCACCAAACCAGCATGCATTCCTCCACTGCCGCTTACACAAATAACTGCTTTCAAATCAATTCCTTGCTCAAAGGACTGGGCCAAGATCTCCTGAGCACATGCAACGTATCCCGTCGCACCAATGACATTCGATCCCCCAACCGGGATGATGTAAGGTTGATGCCCTTTCTCTGTCACCTCTTTAGCCACTTTTTGCATTTCTTGCATTAAGTCAGCTCCATTAGGCACTACTTTGATTTGTTCAGCGCCTAATAAATGGTAGAGAAAATAGTTACCGTTAAAATCCGGTTCAGAATTTGAAAGGCCCTCTTCCAACACAAGGATGCATTTCATTTTCTCTTTAACCGCAGCAGCTAGTGTCAAGCGGCAATGATTTGATTGAATGCCTCCACATGTAATCAATGTATCCGCGCCTTTGTCCAATGCATCGGCAACAAGGAATTCCAGTTTCCTTGTTTTATTTCCGCCTGCCGTCAGACCAAGCATATCGTCTCGTTTAACGTAAATGGATGGGCCCACAAGAACTTCAGAAAAATGATCCAGTCTCTCAACTGGTGTATATGTCGGTGTATATCGTTTCCTGGGAAATTGTGCTAAGTTCATTAATAACTCCTCCTGCTTCCTCTATGTATATTAAAGAAAGAAAATATCAATCTGATATTCTCTTTCGTTTAAAATAAGCTTCGATTTCAATCATAGCATCTTTATGTAATCGAGCAACATGAATCTCCCTTCTAGCATGGTTATCTGTAAAAAAGAATTTTCATATACATCATTCGTCAGGGCAAAATGATATCAAAACCTACTATTAGTGCTTCCGTTTTTTCTATGACCACCTTTTTTCCCAAAAAGTATCAGGCAGCTTCCCAGTTACAGCATATATAAGGGCTACCTGGAATTTTTTATCTTGCCAAAGGTCCGATTGCCTAGTGAGCGTCTTTCGTAGTAATAGTGTCATCCATCCCATTGAATTGTATTAATAAAAAGTATGAAGCATTGAAATGGACATCACTCATTTTTTAAATAAATATACTTGTATATTTATAGAAAAGAGCGCCATGGAAACCAATCATTATCTATATATTCAAATTAAATAGAACATTATTATTCTAAGCCCTTAAGGGAAGCTATATTTTTTGTTATTAAAAATGCAATCATTGAAGCGTATTATTGCCCGGAGACCGTTTAACGGAAGATGATATCGCCCAGCAAATCAATTGTAGCCGTACACCGTTTGTAAAGCTTTTGGGAAATTGGAATAGGAAAATTTGCTACAGGTTAAACCTGTCCATAGGGATGGTCATATCCAATGTGGACATTGAACTTTAGCAGCAATAATTGGAAATCAGTAATGCTCGAAAACCATTCTAAGCAAAAAGCTTGTGAAGGAATTACGGAAGAGGAGTTAAAAAAACTGGTATGGGCAACAGATAAACTGCAACAAGAAATAAATAAAAATGACCGAATAGCGGCAAGTCGTACAAACATCGAATTTCACCGCTTATTATATTCCAACTCGAGAAATAACTTTCTCCAAAAAACTACAGATTCATCATGGTTTCCTTTCGAATCCTTTTTATCGGCCCGTAATGAGGAATTACATTGGTGGATAAATCTTGGTATGAGGAACGAAACAAAGAGCACTTACAGTTAATCCAGGCCATTCGTGACAAAGTTGTAGAAAAAGCAATAAAGGTCAATACGATCATATTGATGTTACATTCTTCACTTTTTTATTCGAACCGTACAAGGCCATGGTTGAAGTACCCTTCCCGACCATTGCCTTGTATGCTTTTTATGGTTGCGCTTCTTGGTAGTTAATCAGCTGATTAGGTGGGAAAATGGCTAGGTTTTTCGATTGAATGACCCCTGGGGTTCTTATTCCTAATTATGTAAGTTCCAATTACCCGGACAATCATCATACACCTTTTGATGAGCAGTGGTTACTTGTTTACTCATCGTAACGTTCCAGCAATTCAATAATCACTTTAAAGGTCGCTTTTGTATCCATATAGGCATACCGGCCTTTTCCGTTAAAAAAGTTTCCTGTCTGTATGACCGGATAGCCCATTTCTACCAGCATCTTCATTTTAGCCTCCATGTCTTTAACGAAAAAAGAGATATGGTGAACACCCTCACCATATGTTTCTAGATGATCTTTCCACGTACTGGGTGATTCGCCCGGCTCGATCAATTCAATTTGAATTAACGGAGTATTGATGAACATATATTTTGATTTGCCTTCAGTGGGCTTCCCTTTGTAAATCACGTTTGTAATATCGGATGAACCAGAATGGATGATGGGAGGTTTTTCAACACCCAACAACTTACTATATGCATCTGCAGCCGCATCAATGTCTTTGACAACAAACGCAAGCTGTTCCACTTTGTTAGTCCCTAGTAGCGGCTCTATGCTGTCATCTTCCGGTCTTTCCCATGCCGTTACTCTTGGCTCCGCACTTTCAAGCAGTTCAACTAACGTTTTGTGATCATCTAGTGTATCCACATATACATATCGGCCGTCACTTGAAGTGAATTCACCCGTTTGCAAAGCTGGGTAACCATTTTTCTCCATGATTGGCAGCCTCTTTTGGATAGAGTCCACATCAAAAGCTATATGGTGGATCCCTTCACCTACTTCATCCAGGAACTCACGCATGGTTCCTGGATTTTTATCGGGTTCTATTAGTTCAAATTGGACGGTCGGTGTATTCAGAAAAGCCAGTTTGGATTGCGATTCCGTTGGTACACCTCTAAAAGTGACTTTCGAAACAGAACTGTCACCAGTTAGAAATGGTTCTGCCTTCTTAATGCCCAGCAGTCTTGTGAAAGCTAGATTAGCAGCTTCAATATCTTTTACAACAAATGCGAGTTGATTAATATTCCTATTGCCCAATAGTGATTCAGCCATACTAATAAACCTACTTCCCATAGTTTATTTTATTATGAACTCAACCCAGTCCGCGAACGGACAATCCTCCATCACTGGAGATGACTTCACCGGTAATAGCACGCGCTGCGTCTGATGCCAATAGTACATATGCAGCTACATGATCTTCGGGCAGCTGTGCAAGCTGAAGAGGGTTTCTTTTTTTTATGCTATTTGCCTTCGTTTCATTATCCACCATTTTAACGAATGGACGTAGGGGAGGTATGACCGATAATGCTGTCAGTGTGCCACCAGGCGCTACAGCATTCACCCTGATGTTAGGAGCGAGTTCAAAGGCAAGCTGGCGCATCAGCCCTATTTGGGCATGCTTGCTTGCTGTGTACCACACCCCGCCGCCATCCGGATAAAAACTGGCACCGGATACGGTGAAAATAATATTTCCATTCGATTTTTGCAGTTCTTCAAGAGCGGCTTTAGCACCGAAGAATGATCCTTTTACGTTAATATCGATCAGAAAATCATATGCATCGGAAAGTGCATCGGGAGTTACGTCGGCAAATTTAGCAAATCCATCAAAGACTCCTGCATTGGCAACGAAAACATCCAGTTTTCCAAATTGCTCGACAGTGGCCTGGACAGCCCTCTCATTGTCTTCATATTTGCTTACATCGCCTTGGTTAATGAGAATCTCTTCACCAAATTCCGCTTTCATTTTCTTTAGCGTTTCTATCGAGCGGCCGATGATGCTGACTTTTGCCCCTTCTTGTATGAAACGTCTAGTGACAGCCTCCCCGATACCTGAATTGCCACCGGTAATCAGCACTACTTTATCCTTTAACGCCATTGCCATTGTAACCAGCCTCCTCTTTTTAACCAAGTCAATATTATACGAAGATAGCAAGATTTCTAGTATTTATCGTTGATTGATCAACAATGAATATTCGTTTGGAAAGTTTCCATTTACCTTCTTCGAAAATGAATTCATCATTTCGTTCCCCCGAAATCAGATCATGTTGAATATCCGTGCTGCGGCTACGATAGATGAGCAGGTAGCTCTTGACGACTGCCTTTTCACCTTCAACATAGTCTTTAACACGTACATTTGAGACAAAACGCCGTGTTCTTGATGGCGGTATTTCCGCCCAAGCATAATCCGTTTTCAAACGATCCACACGCAGTTTAAGCAGCTCAATATCATCATTAAATGTAAACATGTCTGTTGAATAATCCGGGCGTTCCACCCCTTCTTTATTAACACGTACAGGCATTTGATAACGTAAGCTCGAATGCATTAAATCGAACCAATCATCAAATTCAATATCATCCAGTAATTGAGCTTCATCATACAGCCACTGTTCAAATTGACATTTGAGCAACATTTTCTCCACATTCATTTCCGTTCCCCCTCCCGCTTATCATTTCGTCATCAATTCAAGCCAGTACTTGTAAAAATTCCTTTGGCTCGCTTCAGTGAATTTATCATCGTAAGCAACACCAGGACCTATAAAATCAACTGGTTTACGATGAAGACCCATTGTATAATTGTAGGTTAGATTCTTTAGGAAAGGCATTGGGCCTTGGGCTGCTTCAGTGATATCAGTAAAAACTTCCGTATCATCCTGTTCGAAAATACCGGATGGACTAAAGGTCAAGATAAATGAATCTCTTGATCTATCTTTCCAATCTTGGGAGGCGTTCTTTTCCACGAGCATCCAAGCAATCACTTCCATTTTATTGTGACCGATTGGCCGCCACATCCTTATTGAAGTGTTGGAGATGAATTGGTCTTTGATTTTTGTATGGGATATTAAAAATGATAGGTTAGGGAAGACATTCCCAATCATATTCTTTAAGTTTGATAACACTCCATATTGTTCTTCTGACAAATTAGTTTTAAATTCATCTTTCAATTCTTCCGGGAAAGCGAAGTCAGGATTAGGAGTCCCTAAGTTTAGTCCATGTCCGTTATCCGTATGGATTTGAAAACCGCGCTTTGAATAGGTAGCATTGGGCACCATGCCCAGTTTGGCAATGGATCCGTGTGTGACCATCGTGTGATAGGAATCACCAACAAAGTTATCGGAACCAACTTTCCAGTTGGAATTAACAACGAATCTTTGCGGAACTCCGATTACTTCCATTTCTGCACGTCCTACAAGGATATCCAAATACCATTTAATGTCGCCAAGGAACTCTTCAAGCGGCTCAGCATCTTCATTCCAAGTTCCAAATAAAAGACCTTTATAGGATTCAAGCTTTACTTTGTGAAGGCCCATTTCCGAGCGGTCAAGGTTGCCCCCATATATGTCCTTTTGTAATGGCACTCCTACGAGTTCACCAGTGTTTTTAAAATTGAACCCATGGTAGGGGCACGTAAATAATGACTTGTTCCCTTTATCTGCACGGCATAGTTTCATTCCGCGATGGGTGCACATATTATAAAACGCCCTGATTTCCCCTTCAGCATCACGAGTAATGATGAGCGAGTAGCCAGCAAGTTCACGGGTCATGAAGTCTCCTTTGTTCGGTACTTCAGAATCATGGCCGATAAAAACCCATGTTTTCAAAAACACTTTTTCATGTTCTATATCATAAACCTTTGGGTCTCCAAGGAGGTATGCAGGTATAATGCCTTCCTCTGGTTTAACCGTTTCGGTCAAATAGTCAACAACTTGCTGTTTCGACATTTCTTCTAAGGATTTTTCAGTTTTAAGCATACTTTTTCTCTCCCTTCCAAGCTTTACATCATTATGCATTACCCGATCTGAACGCTTTTTTCCTTGTTTTGCAGAGTCGCCAAAACGCTTAATGCCGCTAGATAACTCGTTTTCGGGTTATTTGGCATCGGATCATTTTCCACTTCCAGTTTCAGTTTCCCGAACGAACCTGACGCTTCTATCAGGTGATTGTTTTTTAACACTTTTGGATCGGCAATGATTTTCACTTTCGTCTTTTCTGATCCAAGACCAGCCATAGACAGCACAATCGCAACATTAATGTTTCTCGGAAACAGCTTGATCGCTTCTGCAGCAGTTCCTTCAAATAATACCGTTTCTTCTGTCACTGAAGACCCTGCCGGCAATGCGTTTGGCGGTTTTCTTGTGGTGATGCAAACAGATTCAAGGCCATTCACCGCTTTTGCCGATTTAAGTACATCTAGACCTCCAATCGCACCAGACGGAAGGAGAATATTCACGTTATTCAATTTACAAATCTGGTTTGATTGTTCTTCAAAGGCGGAATTCGCCATCACGCCAATGCTGCTTAGCAAGAGATCCTTCCTGCTTTTAAGCACTTTCAATGCATACTCTTCAGCTGCTTCTATCGTTGCAGCCTCTATGACTAAATCTACATCGGATTTAAGGAGTTCGTCGACATCACGATATGGCTGTGTCCTGAATTCTTCAGCTAATTGTGCCGCAACTTCTTCACGGCGGGCATAAATCGCAACGATTCTTCCACCTGGAAGAAGCCCGTCGTTATTAATGGCCTGAAGCAGAAATTTTCCGATATTACCGCACCCGATTAAACCTAACTTCATGTAGTTTCATCCTTCCTCAATCAGCAAACCCGTATGAGTCCGCAAAGAATTCCAACCCGCAATGTCTTGTTTCCCGCGAAACACCGCTTTCTTTTAAGCCAGGGAAGTCCAGAGCCAAGTCGCTGAAAACGGTATGATTATTATGGAATACCGCACCAGCTTCAAGGCGATCTGCCATTTCGACAGCGATATCTTCATTCTCGGTCCAAACAGATGCACGCAGCGCAAACTCACTATCATTCGCTAATTTTACAGCTTCATCGATATCATTGAAAGGTAAAATTGGAATGATCGGTCCGAATTGTTCCACTCGAACCAATTCGCTCTGCTGATCGACGCCAGTAATAATGGAAGGAAGCATATAATAACCTTTATCCCAAGTTTCCGGATTCAGCTGAATGCCGGTTGTGATTATATTTCCTCCAGACTTAGCGGTACGTTTGATCAAGCCATTCACAAAGTCATATTGTGCTTTATTATTCAATGGACCCATGGTTACATCAGGCTGAATTCCATCACCGATCACCATCCGGCTGAACTCTTTGGTCAGCTTCTCCACAACTTCATCATATCGTGATTCTTGGACGTACACTCTTTTTACAGCAGAACAAACCTGACCCGCCGCTCGTAAAATCCCCATCCTCAAACGTTTGATAGCCGCTTCGTCCATATTGGCATCTTCCAAGATGATGGCAGGATCATTGCCGCCAAGTTCCATATATACTTTTTGCAGATTTCCAGCTGATTTCTGCATGATATCTTTCCCGGTTTCCGTGCTTCCGACAAACGCCAATGTCCTTACGCGTGAATCGGAACATAGTGTGTCGCCAATTGCTTTTCCTGATCCTGAGACTATATTGATGACTCCTGGAGGAAAATGTTCAGCAACTACTTTTAAACAGGTCATGATCGTTAAGGGACAATTCGTTGCAGGTTTTACGACAACGGCATTGCCTGCCAAGACAGCAGGTATGACCCTTTTAAATGTTAATATCATCGGAGAATTCCACGGTGTGATTATTGCCGTGACACCTCTTGCCCTTCTTCGGATTTGGACTTTTTGTTTTCCTGGAAGTACTTCAGGCTTCCACCAATCAAGTAACTCTGCTGCACAGCCCTTCATTACTTCAACACAGCGCAGTAAATCCTTTTTAGCTTCAACAAGTGTTTTGCCATTCTCGCGTACAAATACTGTAACATTTTCCTCGATAACTTTTGATAGTTCTTCTGCCGCAGTTTTCATCCTGTTTGCCCGTTCCCCGATATCAGAGCGAGACCACGTTTCAAAAGCATTTTCTGCCGCTTCAATAGCGCCATTCACGATTTCTTCAGAGCATTTTGCCACCTGGCCAACTACTTCCGATGTATTTGCCGGATTTACAACATCGACTTTTTCCGGTAATTCTATCCATTCTCCATTAACTAGATATTTTCCTGAAACAAATGGGTATGTCGAAATCATTCTCAATCCTCCTTATAGTTTTTTGGGCTTGAATGCTTCCGCAGCTCCCGGTGGTCCGCCAAATGGTTTGGCCATTGGCCCCACAGCTTCCATATCAACGACGATCATTGAAGGTTTACGTCTTTCCTTGGCCTTTTTCAGTTCGGATATGAACTCATCTCCAGAACCAATACGCACTGCATCAAAATGCATGGACTCAGCCAGTTTCACAAAATCAGGGCTCAATAAGTCCACTGCTACCTGCCGACCATATGCGGCTGTTTGAATATTGCGAAGAACTCCATAGCCTGAGTCATCGAACAATACGATGATAACTGGTAAGTTTTCTTCGGCTGCCGTAACCATTTCCCCGACGTTCACCATAAACCCACCATCTCCAGCCATAAGAACGACGGTTTTATTTTGACATCCCATTTGGGCACCGATTGCTGTTGGAAGACCTTGACCAATTCCGCCGCCTGATGCATGAATCGATGTTCTCGGTTCATAGATTTCAAATAAACGGCTACCCCAAACATTTGCCTGTACGGTCACATCACGAACTAGAATGGTATCCTCTGGTAATATCTCCCTCATGCCATCTACAAATTGCTCATACGGTCCAAGCGTTTCCCTGAGTTGAGCGCGCACTTCATTTCTAAGTGAAAGAACTTCTTGTAAATAAGATGGCTCTGCATGAACTGAACGTTCTTCAAGCTTTTGAATGATGGCAGCAAGCATATCTTTTGCATCGCCAACCAAACCTAACGTGGCTTTATAGTTCCGGTTAATGGCCTGCCAATCCGCATCGATCGCTATATGTTCTTGTGGCACCGGCACTTTCCAGTTGGATGTTTCATTCCCCCTAAACCTTACACCTACGCTAATCAATAAATCTGCATTTCTTAAAAACTCTTTTGTAGTTTCATATGCCGCAAAATGTCCGATGCATTGTTCATGGTTTTCTGGAATCGAACCTTTTCCTGACTGACTGGTTATTACCGCTGCACCAAGGATTTCCGCCAATTTTTGCAGCTCTTGCGAAGCATTGGCACTGATGACTCCACCACCGGCCCATATGACAGGTCGGCTTGCGCTTACCATTTTTTGAACGGCTAGTTCAGGAATAATTGGCATTGAATTTGTTTCAGAGGGTGAAGTTCGTAGCCCTTCGAGTGAAAGATCCTCTATGATCACCGATTGATAGTCAATTGGAATTTCCAATGTAACCGGACCCGTAGGTGCAGTTAAAGCTTCTTGGATTGCCTTCCTTACTACTGCTGCGGTTTGGTCAGGGTTTCTAAGCCTCACTGCATTTTTACAAGCTCCGCTCATCATTGAAAGCTGGTCTTTACACTCATGTATGTATCCTTTGCCTGTACCAAGATAAGAAGAAGCCACCTCACCTGTTAGATGAAGAAGGGGGACACCTGCTGCCCAAGCTTCCACTAGTGAACCAGCTGCATTTCCTGCCCCTGTTCCAGTACTGGTAATCACTACACCCAATTTCCCGGTGGCGCGTGCATATCCATCAGCCATATTAACGGCACCGCTCTCACCGCGTGAACAAATGAGTTTGATGCTCCCTTCCCTAAGAATTGCATCATAGATGGGCATATTGTGAATGCTGACAATCCCGAAAACAACTTCCACACCTGCTTGAACAAGCTCCTTTACGATGGAATCGGCGGTCGTAAACTCTATTTCTTCTTGTATTTTCATCGCGTTATCCTACCTTTTTCAGTAATATATTTATATTGCCTTTCCGATCGCTCCTGCCGTCTCAATCGTCGAACCCGCTACATAACTTGCTTTGTCTGAAGCAAGGAAAACAATGACACTGGCCACTTCTTCCGCTTCCCCTACGCGGCCGAGAGGGATATTCCGTTTTTTCGCTAGGTCCCCGTAATACTCTTCAGGGTCCATATCAGGCGCATTTTTCAACCTTCTTCGCTCCCATTGATCGGTCCGGATCAATCCAAGACTCACTGAATTCACCAATATATTGTCAAAGGCCAATTCCTGGGACAAGGTTTTGCTTAAATTAAGGAGGCCAGCCCTTGCTGCTGCAGTCGCTACCATATGACGTTCAGGTTCTTTGGCAAGCGTTGCATTAATATTAATGATCCGCCCTCCTCCCCTTTTCACTAAATGAGGATGCGAAGCACGAACGGCATATATGATGGCAAAAAACTTTAACTGAATCTGTTCTTCCCACTGCTCATCCGTTATGTCAAAAAAGTGACCCATCACGCTTTGACCGGCTGCATTCACCAAAATATCGATTCCGCCAAACCTCTCAGCGGTACCATTAATGAAAGAATCCACATCCGATTTTGAGGTGACATCACATGTTGATGCAAAAATATCTTCCTTTTCACCAAATGAGAGCAATTGACTTTGTGCACTTTCCATACGTTCAGCACTTCTGCCGCAAATAGCCACTTTCGCTCCTTCAGCTAAAAACATTTCTGCTGTTTTTAAACCCACTCCCGACGTGCCGCCCATAATAACAGCCACTTTTCCTTGCAATCCTAAATCCACTCTCTTCACTCCTTTTCAAAGCCATTTTCCTCAAATGCTGTCCTTTAATCAACAAGAAGCTAACTACGCAAAAGAATCATGAGAGGAAATCAAACTCCTCCTCATTTTTTCGCCATGACAGAACCTTCTATATGAGAATCAACCCAGCCTGGATCGGGATCTCCTCCCATTGCTTTGCGCGCTTCAGGTTTCGGCGGCCCTGCAATCCCCCACTGATCCATTAAATGCGGTACCCGTTTCCATACACGTGCTCTCCACTCAGATTCATCTTCGATCGTTTCCAGATAACATGTATACTCCATTACAAAACCGCCTGGGTCTTGAAAATAACAGAAAATATTGTCTCCCGGCCCATGACGTCCAGGTCCCCAAAGTTCTGACAAGCCCGCTTTTCGGACATTGCTTATTCCTCGCATCAATTCATCCACGGAATCGACTTCGTATGCGATATGATTGACTGACGCATGCTCATCTTGATTGAAGGCGATGGAGTGATGCTTTCTGTTGCACCGGAGGAATGACATTTGATGCTCACTCCAATCAGTGACTTTAAAACCAAGGACATCCGTATAAAACTCAACGATCATATCTAAGTTCTTCGTGTTCATTACAACATGATTCAATTTCACTGGATCAACATTTTTCTTGCTCCAAATAGACGTTTGCACTTCCACCCAAGCCGAAAGCTCGATCACGCGGTTTTCCGGATCAATAAACCGCAGGCCATAACCGGCACCTGCTTCATCCAAATATCCAGGCGGTTCAATAATTCGAACGCCCTTCGATTGTAATATCCCTGCTGCACGGTCCACCGCATTTTTATCGACCATGCCAAAAGCTATATGGTGCAATCCACGTTTTTCTCCCTTGTGGAGGCTAAGAATATGATGTTCCGGTCCAGCCCCCCGGAAATAAACCGTATTCTCCTCTTCCGGAACATCCACCCTATCCAGACCCCAAACCTTTTCATAAAACTCTGCTTGATCGTCGAAATTCGGAGTAATCATGCTTATATGCCGTAAATGAGTAATCCCAAGCATTTTTTATACCTCCCATAATTTAGATTGCCCTTTTGATCATTCGCATTGGCCATATTTAACAATCTAATCGAAAAGGGCGCCTCATTAATTTTCATAATGCAGGTGCCCTTTCGGCTAAATGGTCAATCTTTAATGATGGCTTCTCTTTCTTTAGAGCGTTGTTTACGCAGTTCTTCCAGTTCACTGCCTTCAGGATATGTCGGTAAGTTAGGCTTCACTGCACCAAGCATCACTAGCATGCGCGCCTCTACATCCCCGTCATTCCTAATTCCCCGATAAACCCCCGGCGGGCTGCTTATGCAGTCTCTCGCACTTAATTTGATTTCATGCACTTCACTGTAGCTGTCCTCTTGAATTAATGCCGTGACTTCACCCTCAAGAATGAAAAACACTTCTTCAACATCGTCATGAAGGTGCAAAGGACCGATACATCCCGGAGGAAGTACCATCGTACTTAAAGTGAAATGTTCACCTGCAATTACATTCGTATCGTTATTGGCAGTGGCACCACGTCCGATATATCTCATCTGTGCGCGTCTATAAGCGGGATCAATTTCTTCTTGGAACTTCAAGACATTCCAATCAAGAGTACGGTCTTTCAATCGGGCAACATATTTTTTTTCAAAATCCTTCACTGAAAAAGTTTCTTTTGTCATTTTAAAATTCCTCCCTTATTTGTTGTTTCTAAACCGAATTATGTTTCATAAGCAAAACATTGTTTTGTCTATGAATTAAGTCTAAAATGAAACCGCTTCATTGTCAATGAATTTTTAGAATATTTAAAACTATTTTTATAATCCGAACGTTCATCACTATGGGATAAACTTGTAACGATTTGCTTTTCTTAACACAAAAAAGTGTGGATTTCCCTAATGGGAGATCCACACTTTCGAAAGAGACTATTCACTTATTAATCGATTTTAAATCGTTCAGACATCTTCGTGTTGATAAGGCTTAACCCCGCTGTATCCCATATAAACGGATAACTGACGAGAAACTTCCAACAGTTTCGGCAAGGCAATTTTATCGATGAAATCCTCTTGATAAGCAGACTCTGTTGCCACGACATTCAAGGCAGCCAATACTTTCCCAGTCCTATCAAAGATTGGGGCGGCAACCGAACGGATGCCAGGGTGGAATTCCCCGCTTGTCATCGAATAACCATTTTGCCGAATCGAATCCAGCTGTTTTTGAAATTCACCAGGCGCGGTGAGTGTTTTGTCTGTATAAGGAGTAAGGTTCGATATTTTGAACATTTGCATGAGCAATTCTTTCGGTTGATATGCCAAAAGTAATTTTCCATTGGCCAAAGCATGTGCCGGCAGCCGCAACCCTATGTTCACATTGACAGCGGATACACCTCTGATCGGGGCACTTCCAACATAAACAACTTCCTGTCCATCCAAAATGGAAAGATGGCAGGAGGCTCCGATTTCATCACGCAAGGTCTCCATATAAGGTTGGACAATTTCCTGGAATTTCAAGCTATTCAAATAGCTGAACCCCAATTCAAGAACTTTAGGAGTTAAACTATAACGTTTGGTATGTTCATCCTGAGACAAGTAACCAATATTTTGTAATGTGAATAATAAACGATATGGTACTGTTCTGCTTACTCCCAGTTGTTTTGCTATTTCTGAAAGAGACAAGCTCGGCTGTACTTCATTAAAGAGCTTAATGATTTCCAAGCCCCTAACCAATGAATTAGCACTATATTTCTCTTTCTCTTTTTCTTCGCTTGCCATTCAAGTATTCCCCCCGTTGTGAATAAATCTCATTTTCCCTGACTATAACCCGTTCAGTAAAGCTTTCTTCATACCTAGAAAGAAGAACTTGCAACATATATATACATTTTTTTCTGATCGTTCTTTTGGTGAATGTTTATGATGCATACTTCAATGGTTGCCTATTTTTCTTTTGCTTCCTTAACTAGAAAGGTACTTTGGCGCCAGTAGCGCGCACCGGCCTTTACTTTGCAAGTTCTTCCAATCATATTTCGATGGATTGTAATCAATTCAGAAGTTTCCGTTTACTTTCTTTCCTGCTAACAACAGCTGGTCTATGAGTCATATCAGATATACTCAACGCTTTCATCGCTTCCGGAAAACGGCTAGTAAAAGCCGGGAACTTTTAACCGAGCTGGTGTCTTCGAACGCTATTCATTATCCCTATTCCTGTTAAAGAATCAGTACCGCAAATTGGCAACCATTACTACCTCACAATCCTTTACTCTTCATGTATAAATAGAATAGTGTTTATGTGTCAATTAAAGCATATTTACATATATAAAACTATTTGGAAGGCCTAGCATAATTGACGTTTCAATAGAAAAGCTCGTTGTTATATGACCAAATATAACCAATTACAGCAGTAAAAACAAATAAAGAATTTTCATACATCGATATTCTCTGTCAAATCGCGAAATTTTCCATATTAAGCATTTCATATACAAAACAATATAAATGAATTATAGATTTTCCTGATTTTAAATTCAATATCAACAAGTCAGAATTTTTAATAATTTGTAAATAATTTGTTTTTTGGACACAAAGAATCAGTATTACTTCCATTTAAAGTCCTGGTTGATAGAGCTCCCATCTACTCAATAGGATGAAACAAAGTTCGATTTATAACCGAAAGCGCTTATAATCTAAAAATATAAAATAGTCAAAATATTAAATTGACAATCAAATTATTTTAATTTATCGTTAAGAAAGTAAAACTTTGTTTTCCTTACAAAACACATCTGTTTCTTTTTTCTATCAAAATTTTAAAGAAAGGCGGGAAAAATCAAAACAAACTAGTACCTTTCTAAAGGGATAACTTTAAAACACTTATTCTCAAATGTAAGCGTTTTAAGGAATGTTAAAAAGCGATAGGGAGATGGTATTATGTTAAATGGGCAAAAAAGATGGTTGTATATTGCCGTACCAATTTTTTTCTTTTGGTTTTTCGGACAAATTGATAAGGTTGGCATTTCCATCATTCAAACAGATCCAGAATTCTTGCATGCACTCGGTATGACAGGTGCTGACAAAAATGCAAAGATCGGTCTTCTATCTTTTGTATTCACCATTGCTTATGGAGTTTCAAATCTTTTTTGGGGCTTCATCATTGATAAATTGGGTGCCCGAAAAACAGCCATCGCCGGTTTATTCGTTTGGACAATCACGATGATTATGTCAGGACTGGCAAATTCATATGAAATATTTTTAATTAGCAGGATCATTCTTGGTTTTGGTGAAGGGATGATGATTCCGGTTTCCGGAAAGCTCATTTCTAACTGGTTTAATAAACGCGAACTGGGGAGGGCCCAGGCATCTTGGCTTACCGGAAACTATTTAGGACCGGCAATGGGAGCCGTTGTTTTGGTGCTTGTGATATCTTTACTTCACTGGCAAGCAGCTTTCTTTATGCTTGCAGCTTTCAACTTATTTATAAATATCCCGATGTTCATCTTAATGACGAGGAATACACCAGAAGAACACCCCCGTATAAGTAAAGATGAATTGGCATTCATTCGCCAAACGGATGATGAAATAAAAGAAACCGCCCATTCAGAGAATAAGAAAAGTTTCGCCCAAGATTATCGTTTCTGGATCGTTTGGTTCGGTATGCTCGTATGCTCCTTCTTATTTTTCGGAATCAGCATTTGGCTTCCTACATATCTCATTGAAGCAAAAGGGTTTGAAAAGGAAGGAATGTCGAGCATTACTTCACTTTCCTGGCTATTCGCTTTAGGATTTGTCTTGGCATGCGGTTTTCTGGCTGACAAAACCAGACGTCCAAGTTTGATGGCCACGATTCTATTTTCATTGACGGCTGTCTTTTTGACTGTAGCAGTCTTCATCCCCAACCCTATTTTGGCCGGACTATGTATGGGACTGGCAATGGGATGTCAAGGCGGTGTGTTCCACATAAGCAATATGCTCATGGTAAAATACTCAACACCTGAAACGGCAGGACGAGCCGCAGGTCTAATTGGATTCACGAATATCATGGGCGGCTTTTCGAGCTATATCATGGGATGGCTTCGTGACTTGTCTGGCGGGGACTTCAGTTCATCGATCGCCATGCTGATTTTTACAGCCCTCTTAGGCTTGGCAGCTTATTTATTCTCCATTAAGAGAGAATCCGCAGAACTGCGCTTATCACCTATACATGTACAAAAGATACAAGCATGAAGTCCTTGTAAAATCAGTTTTATACCTCCAACCCTTGAATTATCAGGGGTTTTTCTTGTGCCGACTTAAAAGTAAGTCGAAATAACATCGCTCTTTTTTGGATTTCCCGATAAAATTCCCCACCGGTTACTCCGAACCACTCCTTTATTTGTATAAATATGTCGATAGTTAAAATATTCAAAAAATGATATTTTTTTGAATGCCCATGTTATATTATTTATGGAAAAAAATACTTGTCAAGTAAGGTGAGTGTGTGAATATAGAAGTTTTAATTCTCCATTATATTCAGGAAAAACGTCAAAAACCTAACCATGCCAATGATTTATTGGACTATATTCAGAATGAATATGTAAACGGGAAGCTGTCAATCTTGCAATATAGAAGTCTCTGTCAGGACTTATATCTTCGAGGAGCCAAACAAACGTCTCCTGGATGAAGCTACACCCTTGTCACTAGACTAACTACTTCCGATTGTGGATGAATTTTGTTACTGTTTTATTCCGCAACGACCAATCCATAAAAATACAGCCGGTCATTTCTCCCCACCCCAGTATGTTCATAAATAAATAAAAGCCTCCGTGATCTGTCACCCCAAGACAGTTCACGGAGGTAAATGTTACTTAATCAGACATTGCAGAATTCCATTTTAATTAAATGAATATATCGAAAATTAAAACCAAACCGAATGCAACGAAGGAAAGTAATGTTTCCATCACTGTCCAAGTTTTGAAAGTTTCTTTAACGGTTAGTCCCATGTATTCTTTTACTAACCAGAAACCGGCGTCATTAACATGGGAGAACATGAGTGAGCCTGCTCCCGTGGCAATTACGAGCAATTCTAGATTTACACCCGTCATATTGGCAACGACCGGTGAAACGATCCCTGCTGCCGTGGTCAAAGCGACGGTTGCAGAACCTGTGGCAATCCGAATCAAACCGGCCACAAGGAATGCAAGAACGATCGGTGATAAAGAAATTTCTTCAGACATGGAAGCGATTGCAGTCCCTACGCCACTATCAATTAAAATTTGCTTGAACCCTCCGCCAGCACCGATAATTAGAATTATGGATGCTAATGGCAATAAGCATTCTTCCGTCAACTTTTTAATTAGTGATTTGTCCATTCCCTGTCTGTAGCCCAAGAAATAGTAAGCTGCAAAACAGGAGATTAATAGGGCGATCACTGGACTTCCGATAAACAATAAGAATTTTTCAATCGAACCCGGTAGCGGCAGATAAGGCGCCACTACCGTTAAAACCATCAACAATACTGGCAAAAGGATGATGAAGAACGATACTCCAGTGCCGGGTAATCCACTTGACTTTGTTTCGACACGGATCAATTCCGGTTCTCCAACAGGAATAACCCGTTTATGAATCCATTTTGCGAATAGCGGTCCCGCAATTACAGCCGTCGGGAATGCGATGATCAATGAGTACAGAAGTACCTGCCCCATGTTAGCATTATAAATTCCAATAGCTGTCATGGCTCCAGGATGCGGAGGCACCAGCCCATGTACGATCGATAAACCAGCAAGTACTGGAATGCCAATTAACAAGATGTTCACTTTGGTTGATTTACGAATGGAAATGACCAAAGGAAGCAATATTACTAAACCAACCTCGAAAAATACCGGAATGCCGATAATGAAACCAGATAAAAGCATGGCCCATGGCAGGTTTTTCACACCGAATTTATTAATGAAAAAGTCAGCAACCTGCATTCCAGCTCCAGAGTCGGACATCATCTTTCCTAGGATGGTCCCTAATGCCAATATTCCAATAAGGTGCCCAAGGACCGCTCCGACACCCGTTTCATAAGCTCCAACGATCTTGTCCATTGGCAGTCCGGAAAAAATCGCTAAAAATAAACTGGCAACAGTCAGGCTGATGAACGCATGCCATTTCCACAATGATACCCCCAAAATGACGATTACGATTGCTATCAGCGTGATTCCTAATAAATATAGTTCCATATATTCTCCCCATTCCCAAGAAATCGCTTACATTCAAACCAATACAATAAATGGGATTATTGTACCGGCTCGTTATATGTCACAATGTAGTTCTGTTTAGCCGTGTTGTAATATCCTTCACTGTATTCCGTAACATTTCCGTCCCCATCACTGGAAATCCTAATCCTCTTTAGTACTGGACTATTTTTTTCGATTTTCAGTGTTTCGCAAATGTGATCCGGAGCGATAGCAACGGCAAACTCATCTCTGAATGTTTCAAGTTTGACGTTTTGCTCTTCCAAAAAGCGGTACAAAGAATTGATTTGGACCTCTTTTATCTCTTCTTGGTTTAAATCAAGTGAAATATAATGTGTAAAGTAAATATATGGTTCATTGTCCAATAAATATATCCGTTCGATACTAATGCAACGGGCACCAAATAAAGAATGCAGCTTAGAGTCTGAAGAAAGGTCAATCTGACTTATGTTTAACACCTTTTTTAAAATGGAGTGCCCTTCCTCCACCAACAGCTCTGTGAAACGTTTCCCTTTGGAAAGTTTGACAATCGAACCATTAGCTATGACTCTAGTGCCTTTGCCGCTTTTCTTTTCAACATACCCCTCTTGCACGAGTTCTTTGATTGCATTACGGACAGTAACCTTACTTACGTTAAATTCTTCTTCCAAAAGAGGCTCGGAGGGAATGTTTGTGTCGATGGCATAAACCCCATGTAAAATACGATCCTTTAATATTTCTTTTATCTGTAAATACATCGGTCCATTTTTCCTGTTCACATTCATTCCTAATCTCCTGCCTTATCTTTTAATATCTTCCATTTTACCTTCCATTGCCGAGAGTATCTCCTTTTCGGTTGCCAAAGGAGTATCTCCAACGACAGTACATGCCAGCATTCCTGATACAACAGCAAATCGTACTGTCTTTTCAGGGGAATATCCCAGCAATTCGCCATGTAAGATTCCACTGGTGTAAGCATCGCCTGAACCTATTCTATCATATACGGAAAATGATAGGATATCGGAAAAGTAAAATGTTTCTTCTTTGTATATATACCCCCTCAACGTATGGCTATTATCACTGTTGATCGAACGGTGTGTCCCCGCTATCGATTGAATTTTGAATCGCTTGGCCACTTCAGGGATCAACTCAACAAGCTGTTCTTC
This sequence comes from Peribacillus sp. FSL R5-0717, assembly GCF_038002945.1. Classification (NCBI taxonomy): domain Bacteria; kingdom Bacillati; phylum Bacillota; class Bacilli; order Caryophanales; family Bacillaceae; genus Peribacillus; species Peribacillus sp. FSL R5-0717. Next base: position 5,014,877 of record NZ_JBBOOF010000001.1, on the reverse strand, counting down.
CCTTGTGGAACCTTCTGACTTCATTCCTAAAATATAAAGGGCGTCTTTTTCATTCATCATGACGATATCAGCCAAAGAAAGCATTTCCTCATAATGAGGCTTTGCGTCAGCGTAACCACCCTCCCATAAGGAAGGTCGGTAATTGCAGTCGAAACAGACTGTACCGCCCTTTTCTTTGACTTTTCTAGCCAGCACCTTCATGCTTTCCCGTACATTTTCCGCCATTGCAAGCGTGATTCCGCAAAAATGGATGATATCCGTCTTTTCCGAAATCATATCCATATCATAATCGGATAAGGTGGCAGTATTAAAACTGCTTTCCAGTCGATTGGAATATGTGACACGGCTCGCCCGCTGTCCAAATCCATTTTCCAAAAAGTACATCCCCATATATTTGCCGCCTCTAGAGATGTAGTTCCTGCCGATTCCTAAGCCCTGCAAAGCTGAAATTGCTGAATCACCAAGGGGGTTATCCGGTAACATTGTCACAAGATACCCATCATGTCCAAGTTTTGTCATCGCAGAAGCCACATTTACTCCCGTGCCTGAAAAGGAGTATTGCAGCGTGTTAGCCTGTGATAGCAATTCATGCCCTGGTACCTGCAAACGCATCATTACTTCCCCGAATGCCACAATCCTTTTAGGCATATTTTTCAACCAATTTTTTTGTCATGGCCAATAATTTCCGTACATCCTCCCCATTCGTTTTACCAGTCGCTTCATCAATGATGGAAGAATATACGTGGGGAATGACTTTAGGCACTTTTGCTTCTAATGCAATTTCTAATATAGTCTCGAAATTATTTAAGTCGATTCCACCTGTTGGTTCCAAAGCAAATCCCTCTTCACCACAAGCTTTTGCTACAGCACGATATTCATCTTCATGCTTCAGCCCTTTCATAGGGAAATATTTCAAAGCATTTCCTCCCATATCGCGAACGAGCGCAATGGCAGCTTTGATTGGCACAATGGCAGTTTCACTTGCGCCTGCACTTACTGGACCAGTGGAGATATTCACATAACCGACTTTCCCAGTTGGAGAAACAAGTGAATTTATCCAGCTATCCTTCTCGCCTAAATTGGCCCTCGTAGCACCAACAGCCGGAAAAACCTGGTTAATATGACTGCCTGGATAGTATTTTGCTATTTCTGCGACAACTGCAGCCTGTCTATTATCGCCTGCGCCCAATCCAATTGAAACGGCTTCATCAATGGCTTCCCCGTATTCTTTCATTGCTGTAACACCTGCTTCGACAGTTGGATAATCCTTTGAGAGTACACCCACCAATACATGTCCTTCAGCTGCTTCAAAGACTTCCACTGCATTTTCCACACTATTTGCAAGTACATTTAAGGCTACACGATCATTCAATAACCGTTTGTTTATGTTTGTCATCCTTGTTTTCCTCCTAATATGGTTCTTAATCGTGATTCAATAACATTTATATCATCACCTTGCAATGGACGCGGATCTATATCGAAAAAGCCTTGCCTTATCCCATAATCCCGTGTATAAATGGCGATATCCCCATTTTTGAGCTGCTCGTTCACTTCTTTCGCCGTCGTTTCCGTTATCAAAGGATTTATGGAAATACGTGCTCTATATATGGCACGTCCGGCTTCATCCTGAACTATCGTTACTTTTACGCCATCAATCGAGTCAAGTGATGTGAGAACTTGTAAACTAGCTTTTTCTTTTTCGCTATTATCCGTCTTGACAAAATACTCATCCAATGCCTGAAGCAGACCAAAGGTCGTTTCCTTTCCAACCTTCATGCTCCTTCCTATACAGTGCAATTGAACCTTTACCCATTCGATATATTTTTTTCTGCCAGCAACGATACCGGATGTGGGTCCTTCAATGGCTTTTGAACCACTATAAATCGCCAGGTCGGAGAATTGTACATATTTTTCCAAATCTTCTTCCGCTGCTGCATCGACAATCAGAGGGATATTATTCGTTTTGGCCACTTCCCATGCTTCTTCGACCGATATCATATTTTTCTGGACAGCATGGTGCGATTTCACATATAAAATAGCGGAAGTATTTTCATTTATGGCCTCCGCAATATGTTCTGCTTTCCCTTCATTTGCATATCCAACTTCAACCAATTTTCCGCCGCCAAGATAAATCATGGTTTCAACCGGTGCTCCATACTGAACGTTATGGCCTTTCAGCATGATGATTTCATTCTTTTGAATACGATCTTGATGAAGCCTTTCGCTTTTCCTTCTGTTTCCTTCAGTAACGATTGCCGCTACTGAAAGCGCAATTCCGCTTGATGCTGAGTTTACGACCACAGCTGCTTCAGAATGAAGCAAATTCGCTATATGCTGGCCTGACTTATCGACTAAATCAGAAATTTCAACATAATTTTGCCCACCTTTTTTCATCGCGTCCATCACTGTGTCAGTTGGGGCAGAGACTCCCAATATGCTCATTCTTCCGCTTGCATTGATGACTCTTTTCAAACCGTATTTAGCATTCAATGAATTCTCCATTTATAACCACTCCTTTTACAACAACTCTTTTTTCTGCCATCCTTTTTTCGCCTTCGGAATCCAATAAAAGGGTCGGCTCATTCTCGATCGAGAATAAAGTCAGGTTCGCAATATCCCCAGCTGAAACCCTTCCAAGCTCTGGTTTATTCAACCAAGCTGCTGCATTGACCGTAACCGCATCTATTACTTCTTTTAATGGATAACCGAGGTACAAAATTTTTGTAAGCACATTTGCCATATTAAAAACTGGCCCATTCTCTCTGTTTTTCCGATATATATCCGTACTGATCGTATTGAAGCCGATTCCCCGCTTTTTAGCCATTTCTGCAGTTTTAAAAGAAAAGCTTGCCGTTCCATGACCTACATCCAAATGTACACCACGTTCAATCGCCTTAATCAACTCAGGTAGCGGCTCTTCTCTTTCATCAAATAAATTATTCGCTTTACCATTTAGAAAATGAGTAATAATGTCCTTTTCCTCAAGTAATTGAAGGACTTCCTTAATATCAGGCGGCCCTGAACCGATATGAACCATTAATGGTAAACCCGTTTCAGCCGAGAACTTCCTAGCGATTTTTAATGGCTCTATACCATTTGGACCAACTACACTTTTACTTATTCTCGCTTTAAGTCCAACGACAAAATCCCCGTACTTGGAAATTGCCTTCATTAATTCCCCTTCGTCCAGCCATGAAATATCCGATAACTCATCAACCCTTTTCAATCCAATCCGCGAAATATTCAGAAAGGCGAAAACATTCGTTTTGGAATTTTCACAACTTCTAACAAGATCGGTTATCCTATCTGCCCCCGTGCTTCCCGCATCTATGACCGTTGTTACACCAGTTTTATATCCAATCTCATCAACCTCATCACCATAAGGATCGAATTCCGGAAAAGCATGTACATGCATATCAATCCAACCGCTCGAAACAAAAACCTTTTGATCATAATCTATTATCTTATCTCCTGTTGCAGTTCCGGGTCGTGCAATTTCCTTAATCATCCCATTTTCCAGGATGATATCCGCTGCTTTACCCTCTACCATTTTTACATTCTTCAGAACTAACGTATCTGTCATTTCCCTCATCCTTTTCGGTACATCCTATCGATTGAAAGTACTTTGTATACGGTTACACTGAATTGTATATGAATTCATTAATTTCTCTTTACAAAAATAGATTATCATATTTTGTTGAACTAATCAATATAACGTTATAATGTTTGATTTAAATTTACAGAATTTTTATAAGATCAAGGCTATTTTTTCTTTGTGCTTCTTAGTTTCTTCATATAATATAATCTCATTAGTTTTTTAAAAATTTTTCATGCTACCCATGAAAAAAGGCGGGAAGAAAAACAATCTGTTTTTCTTCCCGCCTTTTTTCACGAATTCACAAAATCCATTGATGAAAGTTTTTACTCTAATTATCCGGAAATAATGCTTTTATTAAAAAACTTACTCTAAATCAGAATAAAGACTAATGGGTTTAAAGGGTTTGAACGGTTCCTCCAAGACACTCGCTATAGAACCCCTTTTGTCTCCAAACTGAATAATTATATCCTTTTTTTCTTTTTATTCAACCATATAATTAATCCAATTATCGCTATAAATAAAATTAATAGGTCTATATTGTACATAGAAAATAAACTTCGATCAGCTATTATTATTGAGGACATCCTGATTATAAAACCTAGACATATAGAAATAAGTACAATTATTACTGTTTTAAAACTATACATTGGCCGAAGAGAAAAATGAAACAATACCTTCATCAACAGTCAACCCCATTGTGGAAGTCAAATTAATTAGGGATGATGTTATACAAATACAACCAACAGCAAGCATCATTGAAATGAGCAAACCTATTGCTCATCAGGCTAAACTAACAAATACCCAATTAGGAAAGTGGTAAAGACTCATCAAAAGGGAACAACATGGTTAAGCATCGTAAGTACTCTTGTGTTTGCGGGTGGCCCAACCGCACCAGCAGGAGTAGCTACTGCACTGGCATCAGCACTTGCTGGCAGTCCTAATAGTTTAATAGCAGCATATTATTCCGGAAAACACGCTTATCATGTATCTGTCTATGCTAGTGTAAAAAACCAAGTATATCTAAAATAACGTATATATATTACACTAAGTCAAATCTTTCATTTAGAAGCCCTCGTTAATTAACCCTTCCTGCTCCTAATATTACAGTGGAAATGTTGCTTTCCATAATATAAAAACCAAGAATGCTTATTTAAAAGCATTCTTGGTCTTGTTAATTTCCGTACTTCATTCGTTTTTCCTTTTCATGACATTCACTTAATATATATATCCCGTTCCTATGAAAGCCGTTAATTTACCTTTTTCGATCCTTTCCAATGGATTTCCCTCAATCGGTATTTTTGTAGCTTACCTGTTGCCGTTTTCGGTAAAGACTCTACGAATTCAACTTTTGTCGGTGCTTTAAAGTGAGCCATTTTTGAGCGGCAAAAGGTAATGATCTCATTTTCCGTCACTTTTGCATTTGGCTGCAGCACAATGATTGCCTTAGGCGTTTCTCCCCATTTATCGTCTGGAATGGCAATGACCGCAGCCTCCAAAACATCTGGATGTTTATACAATACCCCTTCTACCTCTGTTGAAGAAATATTTTCCCCGCCGGAAATGATTAAATCCTTAGCCCTGTCTTGTATCTCAATATACCCATCAGGATAGGTAATTGCCAGATCCCCGGTATGAAACCAGCCATCCCTAATTGCTTCGGCCGTCTTTTCCGGATCCTTATAATATCCTTCCATTACAACATTGCCGCGAGTAATGATTTCCCCCAGTTCCTTTCCATCCCTAGCGACTTCTTTCCCTTCTTTATTGACTACCATCGTTTCCCCATTGAAAACCAATTCAATCCCTTGTCTTGCCTTTATTATTGCTTGTTCGTCCGCCGATTTAGCTTCAAACTCATCCTTCCACTCGTTATATAGGATGAATGGGGAAGTTTCTGTTAATCCATATACGTGGATCATATTCAAACCAAGGATATCTTGTGCCTTTTGTATAAGCGCTGGTGCTGGAGGAGCACCTGCCGTTGCCATCCTTGGATGCACTTTGATATTTGTTTCTTTTGCTTTAGGGTCATTTACCAGCATATTGACGACAGTAGGCGCTCCACATAACAATGTAATATTATGACGGGCGAATAATTTGAGGATAAGAGGGGGATCGACTTTCCTTAAACAAACATGAGTCCCGCCAGTAGCCGTTACCGACCATACCCCTCCCCAGCCATTAGCGTGAAACATTGGCAATGTATGTAAGTATACATCGTCATGCTTCACCCCTAGGTGATAAATGAAATTAGCGGCGTTCATGTAATTCCCGCGATGAGTTAACATGACCCCTTTTGGTTTTGAAGTCGTTCCACTCGTGTAATTTATAGTCAAAAGTTGATTTTCTTCGATTTTAACCTCTGGCAGTCCATCATCATTTGCATGCAAAATGAAATTCTCATAATCTATTCCAGGTAAAGTGGTTTCATATCCTTCAACAGGCACGATGATGATCTTTTCCAAGGAAAGTTTAGTAATGATCTTTTCGACTGGAGCGGTGAATTCTTCATCGACTATCAACATTTTTGAATCGCTATGCTTGATGATATATTCCAAATCCTCTGCAGCAAGCCTGTAATTCAAAGGGACCATTACCGCTCCCATTTGACAAATGCCATAAAAACATTCCAACATATAATGCGTATTTGGCAACATAACTGCAATATGGTCACCTTTTTCAATTCCCGAAGAATACAAAGCTTTGGAAAGTTGATCTGTTCGCTGCCCGAATTCCTTATATGTAAACTTTTTCTCTTCATCGATGACTGCCACTTTATGAGGATAATATTTTACTGCCCTGCGCTTCCAATCAATTGGAGTTAATGGGGAAAACATTTTTACCATCTCCTTCTTTCCGGATTCACTATATACAGCACCCTGCTTGGTTCGTCATGATGGATCCTGAGAAAAAACTTCGTATCCTTTTAATACATATTCATTTTGCAGCCGTCATATCTTCTTTAATGGATTTCCATTTAAAGATTTTTGAATGGCCTATCCGCTTTGAAATGAAAAATCCAAATATTTTTTAATTATTCTGATAATTAGTCTTCTAAAAACAGTGAAATTCACTGCTTTAATAATATAGTGCTTCTTCTTTCTATTATAATGGAAACTATACACGTCAGGAAGATTATATTTTATTATCTATGCATGCCGACAGATGTTCGGTAAGTTTCCCAACGATTTGTTTGAGTCGTTCCGTTTCCTCTTCATTCAGGACGCTATAAAAATCACGAAAGGTTTTGGTAAAACACTTATTGATGGAATGATAGGTATTCCTTCCATTTTCGGTGGATTGGATAAAAACGACCCGCCGATCATCCTCACTGTGTACCCTCTCAATCAATTTCTTCCGTTCAAGCCGATCAATTAGTGCAGTTCCTGCTGCAGGTTTAATTTTCAAATGATTCGAAACATCTTTAACCGCTATGGATTCATTCAAGACTATTAATTGCAATGCGCGATACTGTACAGAAGTTAAATCATATTTAACCAGTAACGGTTCCACCAATTCCTGTGATAGGCTGCTTAGTTCCCTGATCTCTAGATGTAAATTATACAATTCACTTGAATGCATGTTTGACAATCCTTTCTTATTGACACTATCTATCTAAAACTATAACATAATTAACGTATCAAAAAATTAACCATGCGAATTAAATTGGTTATTGATTTTTAAAGAGAGAGAGAGGCTGTCCATGTCAGCAGAACAACGCAAAAAGATCATTATCCTCATGATCAATATGTTTATCGCAATAGGAAGTTTCGGGATCATCATCCCCATTTTACCAGCATACCTGGCCTCCATTAATCAAGGCGGAACCGCCGCTGGCCTAATGATTGCCATTTTCGCAGGTGCACAACTTATCTTTTCGCCAATTGCCGGAAAATGGACTGACCAATTCGGGCGCAGAAAAATGATTATTTATGGATTGGTCGGTTTGACATTATCCATGTTCATTTTTTATGCAGTCAATTCCATTTGGTTATTATATGCTTCACGGATCATTGGCGGAATCGGGGCAGCTTTGCTTATACCCGCAATTTTTGCTTATGTTGCCGATATCACCACATTTGATCAACGCGCTAAAGGCAATAGTTTAGTATCTGCCGCCATGTCCCTGGGAATTGTAGTCGGTCCAGGAATTGGAGGTTTTTTAGCTGACTTTGGCTTGAAGTTTCCCTTTTTGATTTCTGCGCTTGTATCCCTATCTGCAGTCGTATTTTCGATTTTTGTTTTAAAAGAAAGCGAAACGGCACAGGTTACTCAATCCATGGATGCAAAAACTGAAACGATGCTTCGGAAAATCACTTTATCCGTGAAAAAGCCTTATTTCATCCCGCTCATCATTACGCTTGTAATGAGCTTTGGCTTAATGGCGTATGAATCTGTAATTGGTCTTTATCTTGATAATCAATTCAATTCGACTCCTAAGGACATCGCCGTCATGGTAACAGCCACCGGTATCGTCAGTGTAATAGTTCAATTGTTTGTCGTCGATCGGATCGTACAGCGTTTCGGGGAAGTGAATGTGCTGAATATCTTTATCAGTGTTGCAGCCATCGGTTTCCTCCTATCACTTTTTGCATCAAATTACCTGATTTTCTTTTTTATTTCACTTATCATCTTCCTTTCCACTTCCATCTTACGTCCAGTTCTTAACACACTGATTTCCAAGATGGCAGGGAATGAGCAAGGTTTTGCAATGGGTATGAATAATGCGTATATGAGCATCGGAAATGTGCTTGGACCAACACTTGCGGGAATGATGTATGATGTCCACATTACCTATCCGTTCATGTTGGGTCTTATCCTCTTATTCATTACTTTAATGATTACTATGGCTTGGCAAAAGCGATCTCTTCATGCAAAGGCCTTATCTTAGAGCTTAAATGGCATTTCAAAATTTATTCCTTAACGAAACCCCCGAGTAGCATCCGCTATCCGGGGGTTTTCATTATGATTTTTTTATCCATTCTTCTTTTAATTGAAATCCTCTAAAACAGTTTAATAACGAGTAACACTTCAATCTCTTGAGAACTAGCTCCAATTTCATACGGTAACTTCTCATATTTTTGCGTATCACTCGAATTCACGAGTATTTGCTTCAAAATCACGAGTAAATGCGTCAATTTCACGAGTATTTGTTCTGAATTCACGAGTAAATGGCTCTAATTCACGAGTAACGCTTCCAAATCTCGAATATTCGCTCCTATTTCATACGGATTTAGCTCCAAATCATGCGTAATATTTGTATTCACGAGTATTTGCTCCCAATTCACGAGTAAATGCGTCAATTTCACGAGTAACGTCCCCAACTCTCGGATACTCTGCTCCATTTTCTTGCGGAAACTGCTCAAAATCTTCCGTAACACTCGGATTCACGTGTATTTGCTCCATTCTTTCCTAAAGTTGAAGCTTTTATTTCAACAAAATAAAAAAGTTGATTGAAGCGGAAGGTACGAGACTCCTGCGGGAAAAACGCGTTCAGGGGAGACCCCGCAGGCGAAAGCCGAGGAGGCTCCCCGACCGCCCACGGAAAGCGAATGCCCTACGTTCCAATCAACGTCCAAATTGTACAAGCCATAAAAAAATGTAGACAAACTCGACTTTCATCGAGTTTGTCTACATTTTGAAGCGACCTTATTTTTAGAATAAGGCCGCTTATCATTCAGTTTTCTCATTTCATATTGTTATAAAGGGAAATTAATTTCATTTAATATAAATGGCTTTCTTTCCTTTACTGCTTTCAAAAGCCGCATCAATGATTTTAATGACCGCTAACCCCTCTTGGGCAGTGACTGGAGCTTTTTTCCCGCTCAATATACTATCGGCAACTGCCTGGTAATACGTTAAATAAGAACCATGCAGTGTTTCAATGGTTTCATGTATCTCATTTTCTCCTTCAACCGTAACCAGCTTACCATAGAATTCGGGATCATCTGCACCCCAAGAGTCATCAATTGGTTTTTTCCCCTCACTTAAGTCAGCCTCTTGGCAATCAAGACCGTATTTGATAAATGATCCTTTACTTCCATGCACCTGATACCGCGGTCCATTATACGGAACGATTGAGCCCGAATGCAAGATAATCCTCAGCTTTTCATATCCTAATATCACATGGAAATAATCATCCGTTTCTGCATTTTCTTTTTGGGAAAATACATCTGCCGAAACGAATTGCGGCAATCCAAACAAATGAAGTGCTTGATCGATGAGATGTGATCCTAGATCATAAAGCATGCCTGATCCCGGGCCCGGTTTTTCCCTCCATCTATCCCTGACCACAGGCCGGTATCGATCATAATGGACTTGGTATGTATTGATTTCCCCAAGCACTCCATCATCCATAAGTTTTTTCACGGTCAAAAAGTCATTATCCCATCTCCGGTTATGATAGACACTTAAAACAAGATTCTTTTCCTCGGCAATCTTGATGAGCTCCTCCGCCTCCCAAGCTTCCACAACCATCGGCTTTTCGAGAATGACATGCTTCCCGGCTAACAAGCTTTGCTTGGCCATTTCATAATGCAAACCACTCGGTGTCGTAATAACAGCCAAATCAATGGACGGGTCTTCAAGAATTTCCTCTAAGCTGCCTACCACTTCCACATCTTTCAAATCTTTTTGGACTTTTTCCTTATTGGAGCTCACAACTTTCACTATTTGAAACTGCTCTAAAACACTTAGTAATGGCGCGTGGAAAGTAGCTCCTGACAATCCGTACCCAACTATACCCACTTTAATTTTTCTCATTTTCAATCCCACTCGCTTTCTTGTTCCTCTTAAACAAACATTTTATTATATTTCATTGTCCGGGTATGTATCTCTCAAAAACTTGACAGATTGATTAATCAATTCTTTCAATACATTAATATCGATATCTTCCACTTTATTGATGTAAACACACGCTTTTCCGGAAGTGTGTTTTCCAAATACCTGTAACAATTCTTCTCTTTTTTTGTCCCCTGGAGCAAAGTATAAACTGATTTTTGCTTTTCGAGGTGAAAAGCCTACCAGTGGGGCATCGCCTTCGTGACCGGATTCATATTTATAATGATAGGTTCCGAACCCAATTATGCTAGGTCCCCACATCTTTGCCTCATAACCTGTCGTTTCGGTAAAAACATTCAACAATTCGTAGGCATCTTCCCGTTTTTTCGGATTATCGACGTTTTCGATGAACTCAATGACACTACTGTCCGTCTCATTGGTTTTTTGTTTATACATGACCGGAACCTCCCTTATATTAAAAGGCAGAAAAAATTCATAAGATATCGCTTGCTCAGTATCTTAATACCCTATACAATCGTGTTTTTAGGTTGTTATGTATGTATACAGCCTTCATCACCGATGTATCAATGATTGGCGGACGAGCTCCTTTACTATTTCTCTATGCTTCATGGCAAATCCTTCATTCAATACCCTTATATATTATAGAACATTGATTCGTTTTATTCTATTTTAAGAGCAAGTTTATTAAGTAAATCTTTCGCGCTTTAAAAATCAGTACTTTACCACAATCTCTACGATCAGAAATTATTATTCTGATCGTAGATTTTTTTATTAAAAGGCAAACTGCAGTTTAACCAGATCTATTGCCGCCTGATCTTTTCTATTTCATCAGCTATAAATTGCACCTGTGTCCCTACGATGACTTGAATGCTTTGGGGACCCACAATATTGATTCCGGCAACCCCTGCTGATTTGATTTTATTCTGATCGACAGCTCCCATATTTTCCACTTCCACCCTTAATCGGGTAACACAGTTATCTACAGATGTTACGTTAGCGTCTCCGCCTAATCCCTCATAAATAGCGGAAGCCATTCCAAAGAATTTACTCTCATTATTCCCGCCTTGACCGCTGTCTGCTTCTGCAATCGCTCCTCCGCCATCAAGCTCATCTTCTGTATCCTCTTCTCTGCCGGGAGTCATTAAATTGAACCTAGTTATCAAGAATCGGAATAAGAAATAGTAGATGACTGCAAAAGCCAGTCCTTGAAGAAGCAGCATATAAGGTTCATTTGCCATTGGCAATCTTGAGCTTAAAACAAAGTCAATAAATCCTGCACTAAAACCGAACCCTGCTGTCCATTGGAAAGTCGCAGCAATAGCCAACGATATTCCTGTTAATAAGGCATGCACAACGAATAGGGCTGGTGCAACAAACATGAAAGCAAATTCCAAAGGTTCAGTAACGCCAGTGAAAAATGAAGCGAAGCCGGCTGCGAGCATTAATGAGGCCACTTGTTTTTTCTTCCGTGATTTTGCCGAATGGTACATGGCAAGAGCCGCTGCCGGTAAACCGAACATCATGACGGGAAAAAAGCCGGCTTGATACATGCCTGTGGTTCCTTTTATTCCCGTTCCAGCCCAGAATTTACCGATATCGTTAAGACCGATTACATCGAACCAGAATACGGAGTTTAACGCATGATGTAAACCAGTTGGTATCAAAAGCCGATTGAAGAACCCATAGAGTCCTGCTCCAGCGGCACCTAATTCACTTATTCCTTCCCCAAATATAACTAACCAGGAGTAGATGAGTGGCCATACGAAGAATAATATTAGGGAAACCAGTAACATGGCAACCGCAGTAAGGATTGGAACAAGGCGTTTACCGCTAAAGAAAGCGAATGCATCCGGCAGTTCGACCTTACTGAACCGATTAAACATAGCTGCCGCTATAAGACCCGAGAGGATTCCGACAAATGCATTTTCTATTTTCAGAAATGCTGGATTTACATCTTTTACATCGATTCCTTGCAGCATCGCCACCGAGTCCGTGGAAAGCAATGTCGTTACGACTAGATAGGCTACCAGCCCACTCAAAGCGGCAGCTCCATCTTTTCCTTTCGACATTCCCAACGCCACTCCAACGGCAAACAAGATAGCCATATTGTCAATGATCGAAGAACCTGCTTTGATTAAGAAAGCTGCTAACGGACTTCCCGCTCCCCATCCTGCTGGATCTATCCAGTAACCGATCCCCATTAAAATGGCGGCTGCCGGCAATACGGCTACTGGCAGCATCAAGGAACGCCCTATTTTTTGAAGATATTTTTTCATTCCGCTTTCCTCCTGACAATTACTGATTTAGGGCAAACCCCATATTCTATTAGACAACGGTTCCTTCCATTTTAGAACTTCATTTCATTTATAAATTTGACTATATTCAGGAATAAAGTCTTAGCGATTTACTCCTCCTTCGAAAGCCCATAAAAAAAAGAAAAGTCCAACCCGGACTTTTCTTTTTTCACTTATTTATAGAGCAAGTAATTTTTGCGAACCTTTTTAAAGGCATCCTGCTTTACTTGATATTCTTTCAAGATTTCATTTACTGTTGAACCTTCTTTAATTCTAGACATTATCCAGCCATTGCCAATCAATAAATTGAAATTGTTGGCTGCAAGGAATTCGAAATCACCGGGATATAGATCCTGAATGGTCTTGATGATGTGAAGTCCAGTAGGGACAGCCTTGAACACTTCTCTATCCGTTATATAAATTTCCACTCCGTGGCTAAGTTTACCTGCATGTTTTGAAAATGTAGGTGTAAAGGACGCTGCCCTGAATTTTACACCGGGTAACCTTAATGCATTTAATTTCCCAGCAAGCTCATCACCGTTTATATAAGGAGCACCTATCAACTCGAATGGTTTGGTCGTTCCTCTGCCTTCCGAGACATTCGTTCCCTCGATCAAGCCTGTAGCCGGATATACGAAAGTAGTGGAAACTGTCGGCATATTCGGTGACGGCAAGACAAAAGGGAGACCAGTATCGTCATAATCCATATCTCGCTTCCAGCCTTTCATCTTGATGACCTTGAGATCTGCTCCAATTTTAAATTCCTTATTGAACAAAGTCGCGAGTTCCCCAACCGTCATCCCATGCTTAAGCGGGATTGGATACAACCCAACAAACGATGAGAATTCAGGTTCAAGGACCGGCCCATCTACCGACTCTCCGCCTTGTGGGTTCGGCCGGTCCAGCACGATAAAGGGGATATCATTTTCTTTGGCTGCTTCCATTGCATAAGCCATCGTGTAAATATAAGTGTAATAGCGTGTTCCGACATCCTGGATATCAAAAACAAGGACCTCAACATCCTTTAACATTTCAGGCGTTGGTTTTTTCGTTTTGCCATATAAACTATAAACGGGCAATCCTGTTTTTTCATCAATATAATATTCAACGCTTGCACCAGCTTGCGCATCTCCACGCACTCCATGTTCAGGACCAAATAAAGCCGTTAAGTTAATATCCGGATCATCATGAAGGAGATCGACCATGCTGGTTAATTTAGAGTCGATGCCAGTTGGATTCGTAATCAAGCCGACTTTCTTTCCGCTTAAAACGTTCTTTTCTTCTTTTAAAAGAACTTCAATGCCAGGACTGACCTTTTGTTTTTTCTTCTCTTTAACAGCTGTTACACTTTTTGAGGAAACGATGCCGAAAGAAAGCATGCAAATGGCAAATAGGATTATCATTCTTTTCAAATTGCTTCTCTCCTTAATTTTTAATGGGTCTTCCAGATTTAATATCTAATCCATATCCATATTTATAAAGGCTTTCAGAGGGCTTAGTTACTGAAGGTATATCGACCGGCAACGTGCCTTTTGGTCTTGATTCTCCAAAAATGGTCGAGATGCCTGCCGGGATATTTGGCTGTCTATAACGCCCATTCGAATACCCTTTAAACCCGTAAACAGCAAGAATCGCCTTCGCTTCTTCAAAGTTTGCAACATCATAAGGGTTTCTTAAACTCATTAAAACAAATTCTTTGTCTTTTTTCTTGGCATGATTCATGACCGCTCTAGGGAAGGCTGTTGCCCACTTCGACGAATCTTGAATGCTGTCATCTATCACTCCATCATTGACAGCCGGATCGTTTTTGACAATATAGGAACCAGTTATGACAAAATCCGATTCATCAATGAGTCTGGCCACTTGATCTGTAAATGACTTTCCTGAAAAACTCATACCCGTTATTTGGACTTTCTTTATTTTCTTTTTATCAGCTAATTCGCTGATGCTCCTGGACATGGATTCAACTTGGTCATCAAAAGGAGCAAGAATTAAAACTTTATCATTTTTCTTAGGCTTGAAAGGCAATGTTTTGTGTTCATTTTTCAACAGAGTGATGGCATCTTCCGCCATTTTCCTTTCTTTTTTCAAATGATCTTTGTTACCGACCACTTGAAGCGCGTTTTCGATTTTTTTATCTATCGGAGTATTTTCCGGGTTTAGTATCCCTCTTTTCACTTTTAGTTCAAGTATCCTCGTTACAGATTGATTGACTTGATTTAGTGGAATTTCCCCGCTTGCCACTGCTACCTTCAATGCATTGAATACAGAGGATAGATTCTTTTCCATTTGAAGCGAATTAACCTGTGCCGGCATCAAAGCAATATCAACACCAGATTTCAGGGCAAGGACCACAGCTTCTTCCTGTCCAAAGTTGTCCGCGATGGCTTTCATATTCAAAGCATCTGTAACCACAACACCGTCAAATCCCATTTCTTCACGTAATAGACCCGTGATGACCTTTTGTGACAGCGTTGCAGGAATCATAATTTCTTGACCGTCTTTTTTACTGATATAGGTAGTGTCATCGAATGCAGGAAATTGAACATGTGCAGTCATCATCATATCAACTCCAGCATCGATGGCTCTTTGGAAAGGAAGCAGCTCGATGGAGCGCAATCGCTCTTTATCATGAGAAACAAGGGGAAGACCATAATGACTGTCGACTGCTGTATCTCCATGGCCAGGGAAATGCTTGGTCGTCGCTATCATGTTCTGATTTTGCAATCCTTTTATCATCTGAATGCCAAGCTTTGATACAAGGTCCGGATCGGAACTGAAGGAACGAACGCCAATAACAGGATTTCCGGGATTATTATTGACATCGACAGACGGTCCGAAATTGACATTTATGCCAAGTGCCGACAGTTCCTTACCAATAATTTCTCCAGATTGATAAGCGTAACTCTCTTTTCTGGCTGCACCAAGTGCCATATTACCAGGAAGGTTCGTTCCAGTTTGAAGACGAGTTACGATTCCTCCTTCCTGATCAATCGTTATTAACAGCGGAAGGTCCGGGCTTGTCATCTGCAAACCATCCGTGAGACGAACCGTTTGTTCGGTATCGACTACATTCTCAGCAAACAGAATCACACCGCCCAGATGATATTTTTTGATGATGCTTGCAACTTCCGAGTTCATTTCAATAAATCCGGTCGCCTTTGTTTCTCCTTGTTTTTGCCAATTACGAAAATCCGGCATGAGCATTTGACCGACTTTTTCATCGATTGTCATGTTTTCTACGATTTCCTGTATATCTGAAACCGTTTTTTCATTCTCGTATCCCTTTGCCGTCGCATTCCCTCCCATAATGGACAAAACCAAACATAATGCGATTCCAGCTGGGGCACATATCCTTTTTATCATTCAGGCTTCCTCCCTTGTATTCTTTTTAGTTCTGTTAGCAACAATTCCAAACCACTGCCATGAAGGGGTAAAATGAATGGAAATGAACTATATAGATCCTATAAAGAAATCAAGGCAGCATCGGGAATCCCAGCAGCCGCCTCTTTAAAAAGCCTTCATGAAATGTATCCATTTATCCCTGGATTCTTTGAGTCCAATTGTTTACTCAATTTTAAGTTTTATTGTTTGACCAGGCTTTAGAAGGGAGAGCAAGGGAATATCTTCTTCTATAACTCTTCCTATAACGTTGACTCGGTGGTCTGCCCCTAGGTCTCTTTTGCAAATTTGAACCTCTCCCCGATACCTTCCATAAGCATCATTGTCCATCGTTATGGATCCAAGGCTTCGTGCAGCTGTATTACTCGGCTCAACATTTGCGGTGACCCAGGTATTCTGCAGCCGGAAAACATCATGAGAAACATCTGGCCTCAATTTATACTGACCGCTTTGCAAAAGTCCTAATAGTCGGAATGTTCAGATTTTCATATGCGGTTAGATTCTCAAGCAAATTACCCTCCGTTCCTTGATCTCCAACGTAAACTCCTTCCACATGCTGGATCAGCTCAATTCCGGCGGCGTAAGGATTCATCAACCTGTGTTTTTCAAGCGTTGGAAGACCCTCATGAAGAGGACCGCGTTTACTTCCTGCACCCGGGATGAAAGCGAAGATCGGTATGCCGTATTTCTTGAACATTCTATTTTGTTCATGAAAGAACTCTTCTTCAAGGCCCGTTTCTGGCCTTGGATAAAAGTTGTGCCAAGCTATCAGACTTTCCGGTTCCACTCCACCCCCAAGCACGGCTAAAAGTTCATCTTCATTCAACGTACTTGCATTTAGTGAGAGTGAAAACACCTTAGATAAAGATATGACCGTTTCTTTATCGAACCCATCATCAAGGCGAATCCCTTTAATACCTAATGGCCATAAATCCGTAAATTTATTAATCCCCAAATGATCAAGCGTATTTAATGAGACATCTGCATGGATTTCCATTCCATAGTCCTCTGCAAGCTTTAAAAGCGCTATCATCCTCTTCACGAGGTCTCCCTTTTCTTCAGGAATATGGAGCGAGGTAAATGCTCTCTTCACTCCTAGGTTAGCAGCATGTATAATTTGTGTTTCTGCATGCGGGTCCTGTAGATAAAAAGAAATTCCGATCACTTAAATTCAACCGCCATTTCATCTTTAAATCCAAACAGGTACGTAAAAATAAACCCTGCTATATAGGAAATGAACAACCCCGCAAGGAACAGGGCGATTTGGTTTGGATGAACTAGAAAGGTAAGCGGCAGTCCGGACACACCGATGGACGACGTGGCGATCCCGAATTGAGCTTGGAATGCTCCGCCTACTCCTGCACCTAAACATGCAGTTAAGAAGGGCCGGCCCAATGGCAGGGTCACTCCAAATATAAGGGGTTCACCAATACCTAGCATTCCTGAAGGAAGCCCTCCTCCGATAGCCCTCTTCAAACTAGCTTTCTTCGTTTTCATATAGATGGCAAATGCTGCTCCCACTTGGCCCGCGCCACCCATCGCCAAAATGGGAAGCAGTGGATCATCACCAATCGAATTTATCAATTCTAGATGGACAGGTGTTAAACCTTGGTGTAAACCAGTAATGACGAGAGGGAGGAAGGCCGCCCCAAGCACGAATCCAGCTACAACACCGCCGAAATCCAATACATTCAATAATCCATTCGTAATGGCATCCGATAAAAACCCTCCTACCGGCATAAATACAATGTAAGTGACAATCCCGGTAATGAGTAAAGCGATGGTTGGCGTCAAAATGATATCCAGTGATTGAGGAATGAATTTCCTGACCTGTTTTTCCACCAAGGCTATGAAAATAGCTGCAAAGAGTACTCCTATCAACCCACCGCGGCCAGGGAGCAAATTTTCACCGAACAATGAAATGTCGCCGACGGCCGGATTTATGACCAAGATACCCGCAAGGGCACCAAGTGCAGGTGATCCGCCGTATTCTTTTGCAGCATTGGTCCCAACCAAAATCCCCAAGTAGGCAAACAGACCGGATCCGATAACGGTTAAAATGATCGCTAATTGTGATTCTGCTGCAAGCCAGCCCGCTTGAACGATTGCCTTTGTAATACCGGTAATCAAACCTGATGCCACTAAGGCGGGAATTAAAGGGATGAAAATACTTGCAATCCTGCGTAAAAAAAGTCTAAACGGTTTTGCGTTTTTCCTATCAATCTCTGATTTATTCTTCGAGGCCACTTCTTTTAAGTTCAAATCACCAGAAGCTTCCCCCAGAAGCTTTTCAAATTCTGTATGAACCTTGTTCACCACGCCTGGCCCGAGGACGATTTGTATCGTTTCCTCTTCAATGACGCCAAAAACGCCTTCCGTATTTTTTATATCTTCCATTTTTACTTTCGAACGATCGATTGGCAATATCCTCAGTCTCGTCATACAATGTGCAGCATCGGCAACATTAGATGCCCCACCTAATTTCCCCAATAACTCTTCTGCTAAACTGGCGTACTTATCCCCCTTACCCATTCATAAGCCCCCTTTGTCAAATCTCGGATTAATCATTTATATCGATCTGTCATCGATTTAATGGCAGACCTGGTGTTATCGATATATTGGACAGTTTCTTCATACTGCTCTGATGCCATCCCCAAAAACAAAATGTCAATCATATATAATTGCGCCAATCGTGAGGATGTTGCTGCACTTCGAAATGGTGCTTCATTCGAATAGGATGTAAACAATGTGGCATCACACAAAGAAGATACCGTTGTTTGGCCATAATGGGTCAGCCCGATTGTCTTGACCCCACGTTCCTTTGCCAGCTTCAATATATTGACAACTTCAGGTGTTTCCCCAGAGAATGAAATGGCAAAAACGATGTCATTCTCATCAGCATTTGCAATCAGGGTTGCAACTAAATGCATATCTGTAAAAGCCGTTGTTCCTTTATTGATGCGAAGTAATTTTTGCTGAGCATCCGCAGCAACTATATTCGAAGCACCCACACCGCAAAAGTGGACGGTTTTTGCATTCAGCATCAGCGTCATGGCATGTTTGAGATTATCATGATCGATTATTTCAGATGTGTCCCGGATGGTCTGAATCGAATTACTCGTTGTTTTCTCCACAATCCGGTACAGTGATTCGGAAGGCTCGATATCCCGGTAGCCCTGTTCAACCGTCTTCATCAAATCTCCAGCAATCCTTATTTTCAGATCTTGAAATCCTTTTATTCCAAGCGATTTACACAACCTAATAACAGCAGCCCCGCTTGTTTGGGCAGACGTACTTAATTCCTGTACAGTGCTGTTCACAACTTCATGAGGATTTTGTAGAATATATTCCGCTAGTTTTTGTTCTGATTGCGGCAGCTTGCTCAACATCGTCTGTATGATGGATAATCCTCCTGTAGCCATTGCTTCCCTCCTAATCTACATAGATCGAGATGGCTTTCCTGACATCTCCACCCGTTTTTTCCAGTAACTCCATAGCTTTTTCATAATCTGTTGCCGTTTTTATCATGACAATCGCTGGCTTAACTTGATTATTTGCCTTTTCGAGCGTTTTCAAAGCTTGATCATAGTCAGCATTCGTTACTGTTTCTATGATGTTTACTGCACGGGCCTTCAATTTTTGATTACTGACATTTACATCGACCATCAGATTTTCATAGACTTTGCCCAATCGGATCATGGTTGCCGTTGAAATCATATTGAGTACCATTTTATGTGCGGTTGCCGCTTTCATTCTCGTGGATCCTGTTAACACTTCCGGCCCGACCACCACTTCAATCCCTATATCAGCTTCTTTCGTGATGCTCGCGTTATTATTGCATGATAAAGCGACCGCTTTAGCCCCGACCTTTCTTGCATAACGTAAAGCGCCCTTCACATAAGGAGTGCGCCCGCTTGCCGCAATGCCAATAACCGTATCATTTGCTGTAAGCGCCACGTCAATCAGGTCACTTTCCCCAAACTCTTCTTTATCCTCTGCCCCTTCAACAGCCCGAACAAATGCCTTTTCCCCTCCTGCGATTATTCCCAGCACCCTATCAGGCGGAGTGCTGAAAGTCGGGGGACATTCCACAGCATCCAGCACTCCGAGCCTTCCGCTTGTTCCTGCTCCGATGTATATGAGTCTCCCTCCTTTTTTTAACGATTCGCAAGCCCATTCAACTGACATTTCAATCTCTGGCAATACCTCCTGAACTGCTGCTGCCACTTTAAAATCTTCTTTATTGATTGCAGAAATGATGTCCATTGTATTGACACTGTCGATATTCATCGTCTTTTCGTTCCGTAATTCAGTCGTTAATGAACGCAAATGTTCTTCCATAGACTATTAAATCCTCCTATAAACAATCACTTAAATATAATTTCATTTTTTAATAGAAAATAATGAAATTATATTTCATATTATATTCAATGATAGCGTTTTCATTACTTGGAGACAAGATATTTTTGTAAAATTTGTTAACCGGCAATCTCCGTTCTTCAAAACTCGATGCTGGCGGACTTGTATCTATCCCTTTCAGAGTGGCTTAATTTACCCATAGGAGCCTACTATTTTTAGTGTGAATTTTTTCAAAAAAAAAAACGTGTACCGTCACCATATTAGGAACGATACACGCAATTTTGCAAAATGCTAAACTAGTATATTACTACAGACCCGGGACACCTGCACTCCTTAACGGATAGGGACTACTTTCCCGTTTTCTACTGCACCGACGACAATAGTTGATGCAAATCCTCCATTTTCATCTATCGAGGGAATATCGTAAATCTTTTGATCTGGCCCAATATTTGAAAGCCCGTCTTGCATATGTTTACGGATGGCCTTGGCATCATCAACGCTGCCTGCAGATTTCATCGCTTCCACAAACGCATACATCGCGATATAATTCAATCCTACTTCGGAGCTTGGATCTTCCTTATAATTCTTTTGATATTTCTCGACGAATGCAGGCACTGCTTCTTCATCTGAATCCATCAATGGCAGAACGCCAATCGAGCCTTCCAATGTTTCATATGAACCTGCAATCGGCTTCATTTGATCCAGCTTCGCTTGATCCATGATGATGAAACCGCCTTTAAATCCCAGCTCCCGAGCTTGCTTTGCCACTTTTGCCGTAGGTTCCGAAGCTCCACCGATGAATAGCACATCAGGATCTTTTTTCAAGGCATTTGTGACAATCGTAAAGAAATCGGTTTCTTTGGCGAAATCAATCGAAGAATTATAAACGACTTTTCCGCCTTGCTTTTCCCAATGTGGGAGCACGGCTTCCGTCCAGTCCTTACCGTATTGTGAAGATGTTGGCAAAGCGGCAATTTTCTTGCCGAAATGTTCCATAGCATATGTTGTAAAAGGCTCGATATATCCCTCGTAATTCGGTGGGATTCGAACAGTTAATGAATTTCCGCTCTCGGTCACTGCCGGTTCACTCGTATATGCACCAATGATGAATTCCTCTTGTTCATTAAAAACCTGAAGTGCCAGCACGCCTCCGCTGTGAGGCGTGAATATGATCGGCGTATCATATTCCTGAATTAAACGTTTAGCATTCGACCCTGTTTCATTAGGTAAGTATTTATCGTCCAACGATACTAAGTTCAACGTGTATTTCTTACCATCTACTTCAAAACCACCAGCATCATTAATTTCATTGACGGCCATTTCGACACCATTCAATGTCCGTTTCCCATATAACGCTGCTGCCCCGCTTAAAGGACCGCTAAAACCGATGTTTACGACATTGTCATTTTTTCCTTTACTGCCACTGCTGGACACAGGGCTATCCCCTTTATTGCACCCGGTCAAAACAGTGATGGTTAGCAGGAGAAAGACAAATAATACTTTCAGTTTTTTCATAAAAATCCCCCATTCAATTTATTCAGGCCCCAATATACGCTTTCCTTACTTCATCATTGGCTAATAACTCACTTGCTGTCCCTTGAACGACAATTTCCCCATTTTCAAAAACATATCCTTTATCTGCAATGCTTAGGGCAGCATTCGCGTTTTGTTCAGCAAGCAGAACCGTGATTCCTTCGCGGTTTATTTCTTCAATGACTTGAAACATTTGTTCGACAATGAGTGGAGCGAGTCCCACCGAAGGCTCATCAAGCATCAACAATTTCGGTTTTGACATCAAAGCCCTTCCAATTGCGAGCATTTGCTGTTGGCCGCCGCTCAGGCTTCCCGCTTCATCATGATGCTTTTCTTTTAAAATCGGGAATAAGTGATAGACGTATTCCAAGGAATCCTTGATCTCCGCTTTTTTCTTTCGATGCACATAGGCACCCATCCGCAGATTTTCCTGAACGGTCATCTGTGGAAACAGTTTACGTCCTTCGGCACACTGAACGATCCCCTCCAGAACATTCTTATCCGGGGCACGTCCCCCTATCGGCATGCCTTGAAAATGGATTTCCCCCTTGGAAAGCTTACTGATTCCGCTTATGGAACGAAAAGTCGTGCTTTTTCCTGCCCCATTAGCTCCTAGCAAAACAACGATTTCTCCCTCAGCAACTTCGATATTCACATGGTTTATCGCAGTGAAACTTCCATAATTCACGGCGACATCTGTTAACTTAAGCACTGGCACTCCCTCCCAAATAGGCTTTAATGACCGCTTCATTTCCGCGGATTTCCTTAGGAGTGCCCTCGGCAATTTTTTCTCCGTAATTAAGGACCATGATGTGGTCTGCCAAGTTCATGATCATATGCATTTTGTGCTCGATTAAACAAACGGTCAGTCCCGATCGATTCAATTTTTTAATCAGTTCTGTCAAGCCTTCCGTTTCATCCGGGTTGATTCCCGCAGCAGGTTCATCAAGAAAGATGATTTCCGGTTCTGTCGCTAGGGCTAGGGCAATGGCTGTCCGTTTCTTTTCCTCCTGCGAGATGCTCGAGACCATTCTGTCAGCCGATTCCGTTAATCCGACAATATCAAGCACCTCCATAGCCTTATCCCTGCAAGCCGCTTCCTCCCGTTTTAAACGTTTTGTTCTTAGAATGGCATCCACCAAATTGGATTTTGTTCGCAGTCTATGACCGACAATGACATTATCCAACACGGTCGATTGATCGAAAAGGCTTGTCGTTTGAAAGGTTCTTGAAATTCCGAGCCCCGCTATTTCATTGGCAGGAAGTTTGGTGATATCAATCCCTTTAAAAAGGACCGTCCCGGAAGTCGGTCGATGAAAGCCACTGATCAAGTTAAAAAAAGTGGATTTCCCTGCACCATTTGGCCCGATTATTGCATTGATTCTACCTTTTTCAATTGAAAAATCCACATTATTGACGGCCGCCAAGCCTCCGAAACGCTTTGTCAAATCCTTAGTTTCGATTAGCAAATTCATCCCTCCTCAGCTTTTATGTGCAATTCGCCCCTAACCCCTGACAGCGCATTATCTTTTCGCTTTTTTTGCCAATCAAAGAAGGCCCCTGCGATTCCGCGCGGATAAAAAATAATGATCACCGTAAGTAATGGTCCGAATATCAACATTCGATATTCTTGAAGGAATTGCAGATTCTGCGACAGGATTACTAATAATAATGTTCCTACCAATGGACCTGAAAGTGTGCCGATTCCACCAACCAATAAATACATCAATAGATCGAACATGATGGCAGTTGATCCGATATCAGGTCCAATGAAACGGATGAATGAAGCATACAAGGCACCTGCCAAACCTGCGAAGAATGTGGATAGGACAAATGCGGTTAACTTATTCTTCATTGTGGATATACCAATCGTTTGTGCAAGTTCCTCGCTGTTCCTGATCGCCATATACGTTCTGCCGGTCAACGAGCGTATAATTCGATACACGATTAAAATCACTGCAAGCAGGAAAATGAGAACGAGATAATATTGGGATGCTGCAGTATCGAATGTGATCGGCCCTATATTCCCGGGAGCAGGGATCCCGATCAATCCCCTAACCCCCTCTGTAAGTCCCTCCCATTTATCGATCACCAGATATATGATGTAACCCACACATAGGGTATAAATCGCGAAAAAGTGTTCCTTTGTCCTCAGAGCAATCAAACCGATTAAAAACCCAATGACACATGTGATTAAACATGCACATATTAGTGCCAGCCAAAAGTTCATTCCCGCTTTTACTGTGAGCAGGCCAAGAGAATATGCTCCAATCGCAAAAAATCCAGCATGTGCAAGCGAGAGATACCCAGTATAGCCTGCTAATAAATTGATTCCATAAACAGCTATCGCCCAGATGAACGAAAGTGTCAGCATATGGAGATAATAATCGTTTTGCGCGATATAGGGGAATGAAAAAGCAAAGATGATAAGAGCGATAATCCCATTTCTTTTCGTTAATATCCTCACACTACCTCTCCCCCTTTGCAAAAAGACCTGTTGGTTTCACCGTTAATATGATGACTAAAAGTATGAATGCAATGATGTCTTTATAATCATTTGAAATGTAAGTTGCACCCAGGCTCTCACTGAAACCTAGGATATATCCACCTACGATCGCCCCCGGGATGCTGCCCATCCCACCCAATATGATAATGACGAAGGCTTTTAGGATGACTAAATGCCCCATGCCGGGAAAAACAAGATTAATCGGTGATGCAAGGGATGAAGCTATGGCTGCTAATCCCCCCGATATCATGAAGGTAAGCATCGCGACTTTATTAATGTTGATCCCTACTAATGACGCCCCTTCACGGCTTTGGGACATTGCAATTATCGTCGAACCGGCATAAGTTTTCTTTAGGAAAAGGTAAAGTAAAACCATCACTGCAATAGCTGACACGATGATCAATAATCGCTGAAGTGTGAACGTCAGTCCCAGGATATTGACGACTTGACCATATGGCGAAGTCATAGTATGGAAGTCGGCACCCCAGACAAATTGGGCAAAAGCTTCAAGAAAAAGGAGAATGCCGATGGCTGCAATCTTATCGTGCAACGGAGGTGCCTCCCTTAACAGGCGGAACACGAAACGTTCCAAAAGGACTCCCAACAAACCAACAACGATAATGGATACGAACATGGCCATCCAGTAATTGACCCCATATAATGTCATCATTGACAACGTGATATATCCTCCCAACATATATAGGGCACCGTGTGCAAAGTTCGGAATATGCAAAATTCCATATACTAGCGTCAATCCCAGTGCAACGAGACTATATACGCTGCCAATCGTCAAACCATTAAAAAGCTGCTGGATCAAAATTTCCATTTATTTCCTCCTTGAAAATTAATGAATTTCACTTTGCTGTTCCTGGCTCACAATCCTGTCCATATTTTAAAAGCACACATCTGTATTAAAAAACATTTTCACATACTCTCCTATAGCATCAACATCTCGGGAATGGCCAATAAGCTTTAATTCCCTTTATTCTCCGCCTATAGAAAAAGCTTAGGCATTCATTGTTAGCGCTTTCATTTTTTTGGCGTAACGATCGTGCAGACAAGCTGTATTTAGGGGAAGCCGATGATTCCATTTTCTGTTTAATGACGGTTTATACATGGTGGCCGTCTGGTTTTTTCACCCCTTTCACCTCGCACCTTCCATAGGAGAATCATTCCGCAGAATAATTTCCAGATTAATTTCCAGATCCAGATTAATTTCCAGATAATAATGCAAGTGCCGTGCCAAACATTAAATCACCTTCAATAAGGCTATTAACCAATCTGTGAATTCATTATTGAATTGTAAAATCTCAAAAGTATCGGTTCCATACGGGATGTCCTTCATTCACTATTGACTGAAAAAATCATTTCTGAATCAAAAAAATTAAAATGGAAAGGAACCAAAAAATCCCGTTTATAACTTCCATCATTTCACACATTAGCAGGCAGGTAATAATGTAAAAAAATGCAACCTAACCAATAATTTCCTAAGGTAATAAAGCCCGTCATCCCCAAAAACGCGTAAATATAATTAGGAATTCAGTCAAAAAGACAGCACCTCCAATTTTGGATAATATCCAAAATTGGAGGTGCTGCTCATACTTACCTATCATTTACACGACCTCGATATTTTTTAAGTTTCTTCACAATTGTTGCATGAGGAATCAAGCGCTACTCCAATTTCATGGTAATTTGGTAGGTTTAAGCCGCTTTCGTCAAGATTTCCTTATCAGCTTTTACCACGGAGATCAGCTAGTAAATTATTGTTAATCCTCTAATCTCTTACCGATCAAATGGGTCGTCTAAGAACCGTTACCTTGCAGTTGTACTTAACACACGATTTAATGTTACCTCACTTTTTAGAGTTAGTTCATCCTTAGGAATTTTTCTACACTTCTCCGTTTTTTTCATTGTCACGCTTACAATTCATGGTTTTTAATGCTTTTCTATATTCTTCATCCTTCATAGCCAATCCCTTGATGTTTAAATCTTCCTGCGTCGTATCCTGGAAACATTGAAGGGCTTGGCGGTAGGCCTGATCGTTCATGTGTTTAACCTGCCCAACAAAAGCAGTTAGAGTCTCCTCTGGAACCAATTCAGATTTGTCAGGTGAATGGATGGCTTCCTTACCAATTTCGTTTATGACCGTTTCACGTGCCATCTCTTCTTTTGAAGTTGACCTGAAATTCATCTTGAACAATCCCCCAATAACAGCCATAGCCAATCCTATGCAAGCAATAATGGTCACCATCTGACCAACCCCTTACTGTACATGTGTTAGAGTTTGTGTGACTACCGCTACACGTTTTCCTAAAGCTCTTCCTAACTCTTTGGCTTGCTTAGGAAGCAAATCTGTACTATCAACAGGACAGGACACCCCTACCCCGTAATAAGATCCATATAAAGCATTTTCTGGAACATTACCAGGTAAGCCGACGATAATCATCCCTTGGTGAAGCATTGGAGTAATGAGGTTAAGCATCGTTGCTTCTAATCCTCCATGGACGGTAGCAGTCGTACAAAATACAGCACCAATTTTGTTTATCAGCTTACCTTCTGCCCATAAGAACCCTAATTTATCTATCCAAGCTTTTAATCCAGAGCTAATCGTCCCGAAATGTCCAGGACATCCCCATACAATCGCATCCATTTCTGATAGCTTATATACATCTGCCTGATCCACATGATCTATATGCACTTCTGCACCATACACTTCTTGAGCCCCTTCCGCTATTGAATATGCCAGTGCCTTTGTATGTTCACCTTCACTATCATAGACTACATAGATTTTCATAAAATTTCCCACTCCTCTTGGTTGCATTGATGCGAATTTTCATCTACAACGAGATTTTAACTTTAGCATTCATACCAGGAAGTACTTTGGCAGATGGATTCATAATTGAGATTTTAACAGAAACTTTTTGAGTGACCTTTGTGAAATTTCCCGTATTCGACTCTGGTAAAGACGAAAATACAGATTTAGTAGCATAGCCGATTTCTTCAACTTTTCCTTCGAAAGTTATGTCGGTATCGCCATCTACGTTTATATCCACTGAATCGCCTTTTTCAATATCCTTTAAATCGGTTTCCTTGATGTTAGCTGTAATGTATAAATGCTTGAGGTCTGCAGCTTGGGCTAGCACTTGGCCACCTTGTACTAGCTGGTCATTTCCGGCTCCATTTTTAATAATCGTTCCCTCCATGGTAGACTTTATGGAAACGTCTTGACCTTCTTCATCAATTGTTCCTATTGCCTTTCCTTTTGTAACAGCTTTACCCTCTTTAATATTCCAATCTTTGAGCATACCAGAAGCTGGTGCTACAATTTGAACCATGTCTACAGAAACCTTCGCATCATCGGTTTTAACAAAGTTCTCATTTTGATAATAAAAGTAGGCACCGCCTGCTAGCAAAGCAATTACAACAAGAATACCTAAAATATTGGCAATTATTAAACGACCTTTACTCATACGTATTTCCCCTTTTTATTCGTTTTTTCCAATGGTGCTGGAAGTAAAATGTGCTGCTCTTTCTGCACTAGCGACCTTCCTTTGCCCGTTACAGCCTTTCCGATGGAAGCTAACAACATGATTATGCCTAATACCAGGAGAATGGTAAATAAATCATGGTAAGCACCTAGAAGCGCACCTTTTTGACTATTCTCAACCATTGAATAATAAGCCATGCTTTTTGCCTCTGTCAGTGTATGTCCATTATTGATATAATTGCGGACCAATCCGGCCATCTCTGAGTTAGTTTCGGGATTCAATAGAGATATTTCCCCTCGAACATCTTCATAGTGAATCGCATGCATTCGATAAGCGAACCATCCTAGTACTGGTCCAGCAATTGAACCAAATAAATTTCTCATTGAATGCAGGGATGATGACCGTAGTACTGCCTTGTGAATGTCACCTGCTAGTGCTGTTCCCAATGCCCCTGATAATAGCACCATGCTTACGCCTACGCCTATACAAGCCATTTGAACATTTATTGCCGTTAAAGAAACCTCGGTTCCCATTGATTTCCATTGAATACTGATCATTATGATGATGATGGATCCTACCATTCCCAGCCTGCCTGCACCCCATTTGTCATACAGCAAAGTACAGATGATGCCAGACGCCAAAAAGCCAACAAAAAACCACAAATAAAAATACGTAAGGTATATGAATGGAGGATCAAGAATGTTAAGCAAAAACCCATTAGCTCCTGCAATCGCGACGATAAGAGCAATATGAGCAGTTAAAGCCATAATTGTTCCTGAAACTGTTTTTGCTGACCACAATGATCGGATTGGAATAAAGGGATCAACAGCATCAAAATCAACCGCTATGAACAATAACGCCAATAGAAGAGCAATCACAAAAAATGGCCAAACCTGATTTGATGTAAAGCCGTGTTCTTGTAAGTTATACAGCGGGAAAATCAAGTCCAATATTAATAAAGTGAATAAGAAAATTCCTTTCATGTTATGTTTCGTCGTTCCTGAGTTTAACTCTGGCTTCGTTTTGGGTAATATCCTGAACCCTATTACAAGGCAAATGAGGGATGAGAGAATATTTAACAAGAATATCCATCGCCACTCTGAAATACTTAAAGATAAGGATCCAACAAATGCACCTACCGCGCTGCAACCAAATAAACCACCTATCGCAAACAATATAAACAGATTCCGCACCTTGTTTGGGTAAGACCTTAAACTAAGCGGTAGGATTGTCAGAAACAATACACCTGCCCCTAAACCTTGGAGTGATCTGCCAATGGTAAGCGGAATGATCCCCCAGCATAGAATATTGATGATCGTTCCACCAAGGAATATGAAAATGAAAGTAAGATAAATTTTTCTTATTCCATATTTCATGGGAAGGATACGTCCAAATGGGAGACCTAACGAAAAAGCCAAATTTGAGCAAATGGATGGAAGTAACATAACGTGTGTACTTAAGTTAAGTCCATTTTGAATAACCATTTGATTCAAGATGTAGGAAAGACTTGTAAAGTATTGAGGCCCAAATGAAAATAACGTTAATAGAGAAATGAGCACATATTCCGGCAAGAGGGGTTTCTTTATCTCGCCACTCAATACATTATTTTGTGAATTCATATAATTCCCCCTTTCTTTCTAAGCTAATTTTGAATGTCAAATTCCATTCCTTAATATTTTTAAAAGAAAAAAGTCTTCACCATCCATTCATATTGAGCAGTTAAACATGCAACATACCCAAACTTGCTATTTGCAATTTGTATTATACAATATATATAAAATATAGCAATAAAAAAATATTACCCAAACTAACCTATAACACGGAAAAATGAAAAAGCCTAATTCAAATAAGAACATTTGAATTAGGCTTTTTCATGAAAAGGTTCATTAAAATATGTAATAAACATTACTGGTTCTGCTTATCAAAATTCGGATTATCTTTGTTTCCAGTTCTTAATATCCTGATTCAAACGTGTTAAATTCCTCTGAAGAACGGTTAAATCTTCCTCTGACCAGTCTTTAAGAATATCGGATAATCTTTCTTGACGAGACTTCTGAGCATTATGTAATATTTCTTGCCCTTCTTTCGTCATGACAATTAAGCTGATTCGTCCGTTTTTCGGATCTGGATAACGGCGAATGAATTCCTTTGACTCCATAGCGGCAACCTGGCGACTTGCGGTAGACACATTCAGTCTCAATTGGTCTGACAATTCATTAATGCCTAGTGGCCCATGCTTATCCAATTCACTGAGCAATAAAAACTCGGATCGATCTAGGTTGCCTATTTGTCTACTGGGGGATGTTGTTAGACGTACAAGCAGGGCTATGTCATATTCAATTAACTGGAGTGAGTCCAAATTCTATATCTCCCTTCTAGTGATTTACTTGAAAAATAATTAGGCTGAACTGTGAAGCTGGTTCTTTATATATATTTTCCAATTAAAATGATCCACTACCCTTGTATGTGTATAAAAACAATATACATGATTTTCAATCGCTTACCAAGTTTTAAAGCTTTAATAAACCCATTTAAATCAATATATTGAATAGGTTTTAATCAGATATCTTATTGATAAATTCCCCTGTTTGTCTCTGACATTCTGAAGGTTCGAGCGAAAATCAGTGTTGATAAATTAATTCTGTAACTTTACATATTCTTCCTCACCTGTATAAATTGGCTTTTCCTCCTATTCATCGGAACTTTAATAAATTTGTTGATCGAGCAGACTGGTTTCTCAGTAAGATCGTCCTCTAGCCAAAGGTGTTTACATCTGGTGAATCTAGGTTGGACACCGCTGCTCCATTCTATTTTATCTTTTCGTCTTTGGTTCACATTCAATTTATATTTTTTTATTGAATTTTCGCCTCTCGTATAATCAGTCAAAAAAACTGTACCTCCCATTTTTCTAACATTGGGAGGTACAGTTCAAACTCATCTATTCTTTTCCACTGACCTTTAATCGATATTTTTTAAGTTTCCTCACGATTGTTGCCTGACTGGATTCCAGGGCTTCTGCTATTTCATATGTAGTTTGGTAGGTTTGAGCCGCTTTCGTCAAAATTTCCTTTTCGGCTCTTTCCACCGCTTCTTTTAAAGTTAAGGTAGCATTGAGGTTCGGTTGATTCCGATTTTCCGGCTGATATTCTTCCGGAAGGTCGTTAATCGATAATATTCGATTATCCGTCAGCACGACGAGCCTTTCCACAATATTAATCAATTCACGGACATTTCCTGGCCAATCATGTTGATAAAAATATTCCTTCAACCGCGAATCTATTTCTTTTGAGAATTTATATTGTTCGTTTGCTTTTGTTAAAAACAAGTCAGTCAATGCCAAGATATCCTCTCTTCTTTCCCTTAGAGGAGGAATCGTAATCGGAATGACATTCAACCTATAAAAGAGGTCTTCACGAAAATCACCCGATTTGACCATTTCCGAAAGATTTCGGTTCGTGGCTGCTATTATGCGAACATCGATTTTCTTTGGTTTTGTACCTCCGATTCTTTGAATCTCCCTTTCCTGAAGGGCCCGGAGCAGCTTCACCTGAAGTTGCAGGGGAAGCTCACCGACTTCATCAAGGAATAGGATACCACTCTCTGCAAGCTCAAACATCCCTGGTTTTCCTTTTTGATTGGCTCCGGTAAATGCCCCTCCTTCATATCCAAAGAGCTCGGATTCCAATAAATCAGCGGGAATTGCCCCGCAATTTATTTTGATGAAGTCTCCTTTTTTAGACCGGATGCTCCGATTATAGATATTGCGGGCAAGGACATCCTTTCCAACCCCCGTTTCTCCCAGTATGAGTACTGTCGCATCAATATCCGATATTCTTTCTGCTATCTCATAAATCATTTTCATTTTATCACTGACGAATACGACTCCATCTTTGCTCGTTATCTTCCGCAGTTTCTCAATTTCCTGCTTATATTGATTATTCAGTTCATTAGCTTTCGTCAACTCATGCATCAGTTCATTTAAATCAGATAAATCCCTTATATTCGTAACGACTTGCTCTATTTCCCCTTCTGCATTAAAAACGGGACTCCCAGTTATCAATGTTTCCTTTCCCGCAAAATTATCCTGTACGACTGATACCGTTCGTCTCAGCTTCACTACCTTATGAGTCACCGACGCATTCAGTATGCCGCGTTTAATCAATTGGTCCACAGATTTGCCGATATAGTACTCTTTTGGTATGCCTGTGATCCGTTCAATTGCCGAATTGGTATAAAGCGTGATTCCATCTTGATCGGTGATGTATATTCCATCATAGGAATTTTCGATTATTGCATCGAGTGCGCGATTCAATTTATCCGTCGCATGAGCATCAATCAGTAAATCATCCAAAAATTCCGTTTCCCTGCCTATATAAAGAATATTGTCAGCATCCATTTGTTTCATTAATAAAAATAAATACCGTTTATCATGCAGCCTTGCAGCTGCAAGCCTTTTATTATCGAGAAATTGCCACTCATCGAATTGTTCGGTTAATGTATTATTATCATCCTGGCTTAACAATTGATTAAAATAGTTTCCCCAATCCTTAATCCGATTTGCAGAATCCACAACTAGTGCAGGAAAGGTCCACTCTTTGAGCAAATTAAGCTGAGAATCCTGTTTCACTTGATTCATTACTATTCACCTCACCGCCGCAAAAAGAATTCTTTTTAAGTACAATTCTGGATAATTTTCGAAACTCCTTTAAAATTGTCGAATTTCGCTCCTAAAAAAAGTAGTGATGAAATAATTTTCATCACTACTTTACCTCAGTAAGTCTTAAAAATAACCTCTCCACTGATCGCTTCCTTACCTGACTGGTTAGTGGCCGCTACGTTGAAAAAATATCTATTCCCATTTTTTTCTTTTAGATCCGCTTGAAGAGTTATGACATCATTCAAGAAAACCATGCCCTTGAAACGAATCTTGTATTCTTCGATAAATCCAATTTCATAAAGATTACTGAATAGCTTTGCAAGGTTTCCCATCGTCCACATTCCATGTGCGATGATACCTGGAAGACCAGCATTTTTTGCTTCCTCATCAATGGTATGAATGGGATTGAAATCACCTGATGCGCCGGCATATTTAATGAGGTCCAGTCGTGTTACAGGTGCAAGCTCGATAGAATGTAACGAGTCACCAATATGAAGTTCGGTTAATGTCGTCACTTACTCATCACCATCCTTCTGATCGTTTCATTTAAAATGACAAGCTGTTCAGCAGTGAAGACAATTTCCCCATTTTCATCCGTCCCATAATTTTTAAAGGCTAGAAATCCCATTTCCCCTTGGTTCCCTTTTTTCTCATAATAGTCTTTCACTTCCGTATAACAGGTGATTTCTTCCCCTACCTTAAGCGGCCTGTTATAGCGATAAACCTGCTCACCGTGAATCAAGCCTTTATTCGGGAGATTTAAGCTTTCAATCGTCCCAAAATCAAAGACCCTTGGAAAAGTTGGTGGAGCAATATTCGTACCGTACCTTGATTGCCTGCCTGTTTCTTCATCAATGAAAATCGGGTGGGGATCACCAATCGATAATGCGAATTTTTTAACGGCTCCCCGTTCAACTATATTTTTAACGGGGTTGGATCGTTTTCCAATACTTTCGTTGAACATAACATCCCGCCTTTTCCCTTAATTTTTTGGACCCCCCGCAACATATAAAACCTGCCCGCTAATGAATGAGGATGCCTCATCGGCAAAGAATGCAACAGCATGAGCAATATCACTTGGCAAACCGCTTCTGGCAACTGGAATACTGTTTGCCCTATCCTGGATGAATTGTTCAAAACTCACTCCCACCCGCCTAGCTGTTTCTTTCGTCATTTCGGTTTCGATAAAGCCTGGTGCGACTGAATTAGCCGTTATCCCATATTTGCCAAGTTCAATCGCCAGTGTTTTTGTTAACCCCTGAAGCCCAGCTTTTGCGGCTGAATAATTAGCCTGCCCGCGGTTCCCAAGGGCCGAAGTGGATGATATATTGATGATTCTTCCGTACTTATTTTCAACCATATGCTTCTGGGCGGCACGTACTGCATTGAAAGTACCTTTTAAATGCACATCCATTACCGTCTGCCAATCTGAATCGGTCATTTTAAAAAGTAAATTATCCCGGATGACCCCAGCATTATTCACGAGAATATCAAGCGATCCGAATGTGTCGGCTATTTCTTTTATCGATGCTTCCACCTCTTCTGGATTGACCACGTTGGCCACTTCGGTAAAAATGGTATAACCCTTATCCCTTAGTTCATTTCCTGTTGCTGTCAAAACCTCTTCGTTGATATCGATAATCGCTACGTTTGCGCCTTCACTGGCAAATAGTTCGACGATCGCCCGGCCAATCCCCCTGCTTCCACCTGTAACTAATGCCGTTTTCCCTAAAAATCTCCCTGTCATAATCGTCTCCTCCTAATCTATTATAAAAATTGCCCTACTTTAACATGTCCCTTAATCAAATTTCGGGAAATGATCATACGCTGTATTTCATCCGTACCATCATAAATCCTCCAAAGCCTTGCCTCGCGGTACCAACGTTCGATGGGAAGCTCCTTCGTATAGCCCATGCCACCGTGAATCTGCAATACACGATCAACGACCCGATTCCCCATATTGGCTCCATAGAGTTTAGCCATTGAAGCTAAATGGCGGTTGTCTTCTCCATTATCAAGTGTAAAAGCCGCATTCAATACAAGCCATCTAGCAGCTTCAATTTCTACGGCCGAATCAGCTATCTGCCATTGAATGGCCTGGCGCTCAGCGATCGGTTTACCAAAAGTTACTCGTTCTTTAGCGTATTCTATAGCCATTTGCAGCAATCTTTCTGCAGAACCGACAGCACGTGCGCCCACGATCCATCTTGCAAACCCAATCCATTCCAAGCCTAGTTTATAACCGCCATGCACTTCCCCTAAGATGTTTTCTTGGGGTACCCTGACATTATCAAAAACTAAACCGGCCGGTCCCCATTCTCCCATCGTATTGATATATTCTGATCTCCAGCCCATATCACGGTCTACAATGAAACAGGTTACCCCTTCCGTCCCGGTTGCTTGATGACGTTCTTTGTCAGTTACTGCAATGACCATGACGAAATCGGCATCATTTCCTCCAGTGATGAATGTTTTTTCTCCGTTAAGCACCCATTCATTCCCTTCTTTCACTGCCGTCATTTTAATATTTCGCGTATCGGACCCAGCCCCCGGCTCCGTCATGGCAAAACAGGACTTTTTCTCACCATTAATAGTAGGGATCAGATATTTCTGTTTCTGTTCATCATTTGCATAATAAAGGATGTTATCAGCCGAGCCTCCAAAGCTGAATGGTACAAACGTTTTTGACACTTCCATCAAGACAATTGCCATCATGAGCTGACCTAGGTCTGCCCCGCCATATTCCTCCGGGGTATTGATGCCCCAAAAACCGGCTTTTTTTGCTTTTTCCTGTAAATCTTTCAATGTCCCCTCTGGTAAACTAGGTTTTCCTGCCATTTCATTGCGAAGCACTTCATTTTCCAATGGAATCAATTCATTTTCCACGAACTTGCGTATTGTTTTTTGCACCATTTTTTGTTCATCTGTTAGTCGTAAATCCATTTTAACCCCTCCGCTTTCCAATTAAACTAGTTTTGATATTTTCTCTTTAATTGCCCGGTAATGATATTCTTTTGGATTTCGGACGTGCCTTCATATATTCTAGTGATTCGGGCATCCCGATAAAAACGTTCAACTGGATAATCCTTCATGTATCCCATCCCGCCATGAATCTGTACGGCCTTATCAGCGATACGATTATATACTTCCGAACCATACAACTTAAGCATGGCCGCTTCTTTAATGATTTTTTCTTTCTGATCGACCATCCATGCGACCCTGTATGTGAATGAGCGAAGTGCTTCTATTTCCATTGCCATCTCGGCAATCATATGGGACACGGCTTGATGATCAATGATCGGGACATTGAATTGTTCACGTTCTGTGGCATATTTGGTAGAAAGATCGAGCAGGTATTGACAGGACCCCAAATTACGGGCAGCAAGGCCTGCCCGGCCATTTGCAAGGATTTTCAAGGCATTTACATACCCTTGGCCGACGTCCCCCAGTACATTTTCAGCAGGAACCTCGCAATCTTCAAAAAACAATTCGGCCGAATGGGAGCCTCGAAGACCCATCTTCCTTTCCAGGCTACCAACTCTAAAACCCGGAAAATCCTTTTCTACTATGAATGAGGTGATCCCTTTCGCCCCTTTATCTTTGTCCGTAACGGCCATAACTGTAAAAATATCTGCTACATCTGCATTCGTTATATAATGCTTGGTACCATTTAAAATATATTTATCGCCATTTTTGACCGCCGTCATTTTGAGATTCGTAGCATGGGACCCCGCTGCAGGCTCAGTTAAAGCAAAAGCGCCAATTCTATTACCGCTTGCCATATCTGGTAGATATTTTTCCTTTTGCATTTCATTGCCCATTTCAACTATCCCTACCGTCCCTATACCGGTGTGGGCCCCAATCAGAGTGGTATATCCATTATGTGTTTTGCCGATTTCCTCATATAAAGCACATTTTCCCACCATCCCGATTCCGAGTCCGCCATACCTTTCCGGGATACTAAGTCCGAATAGCCCGATTTCCTTCGATAAATTTATGATGGATTCCGGGATATGATCTTCATCCTCTATCTGCATGGAAAATGGATCGATTTGTTCTTCGATAAACTGGCGTATATTTTCTTTAAGTAGCAGGATGTCTTCATCTAAGCGAAAGTCCATTTGCATTCCCCTTTATCTGCGAATTGGTTGTTAACGCTTTCATATCTAGTTCGAGTGAGCGATATGTTTTTCTTGAAGCTTACGTTTTAAAATTTTACCGACCGCCGTCTTCGGAAGTTCACTTTCAAATGTGATTGCTTTTGGGACCTTGAAGGCAGCGAGCTGCTTTCGGCAATAATCCTTCAATTCGTTTTCAGTTATTCTTTCACTTGGTTTTAGAACTACCGCTGCATGTACCGTTTCACCGCGATATTGATCGGGAACGCCAAAGACGGCGGCTTCCAGAACCTTAGGGTGGCTGTATAGTATATCTTCAATTTCAATTGGATAAATATTGAATCCGCCTGCGATGATCATCTCTTTCTTCCGTCCCACAATGTAAAAGAAGCCATCTTCATCCATCTTGGCCATATCACCGGTATGCAGCCATCCGTTTTGAATCGTCTTCTTCGTCTCTTCAGGCATGCCCCAATAACCTTTCATTACCTGTGGACCCTTTATGACCAATTCACCTGGTGTATCAACCAAGAGGGCTGGCTCTCCTGTAATGCTGTCAATTATGGCGGCATCCGTATTTTGTATCGGAATCCCGATACTTCCTGGTTTTTGCAGGCCGCTGACTGGATTCCGGTGCGTGACTGGTGACGCCTCGGACAGTCCATAGCCCTCAGCAATCTTTGTTCCACTAAGTTCGTTAAACCTTGACAATACATTCAATGGCAATGGTGACGAACCCGAAACGCAAGATGTCAAAGTATGCAAATCAAATGGATGGGACTGGTAATATTGTAATAAAGCAATATACATCGTCGGTACCCCTGGAAAAATAGTCGGTTTAAGATTAGTGATAATATCGACGATCTCCGTTACCTGAAATCGGGATACAAGAATTAATTCCCCGCCATTATAAAACGTCAGGTTCATCCCTGAAGTCATGCCGTAAACATGAAATAATGGGGAAACGCCCAGTACCCTTTCCTTCCCCTTTTGAGTATTGATTCTTGAAGTGGCTGCACTTTGCAGCGTATTGGCTACGATATTACGATGGGTTAGCATCGCGCCTTTAGAACGCCCTGTCGTTCCTCCAGTATATTGGAGGACGGCGACATCTCTAGCAGGTTCAATCTCCACAGTGAAATCCGCCTCTGTAACAGATAGCAGTTTTTTTGTCATTTCACATTTGCCCTTTTCCAGCGACACGCTCAACACCTTTTCAACATCGGTTTCAGCTATGACAGCTTCAACTATGGGCAATAAATCGTCGAGTACAATGATGTGCCTTGCACCTGAATCTTTCAGGACATGCATTAATTCGTTCGCCTTATACATTGGATTGATTTGGACAACAATGGCTCCATTCAAAAGAGTTCCAAAAAAACCAATTGGATATTGGGGACAATTAGGAAGCATGATAGCCACACGATCTCCCTTTCCAATCCCTTCATCAGCAAGCAAGCGGGCACATTTTTTCACTAACTTCCCCAACTCTGAATATGTATACCTTTTCTCCATGAACGTTACCGCTGTATTATCCGAATACTGTTCGACTGATTGAAAAAATAGTTCTGTCAATGAAATTTCAGGAATATCAATCTCTATTGGATTTCCGGACGGGATATGCTTTATCCATGGTCTATCCATTTGTCCTCCCCTTTCTTCATTCAAAAATAAAGAAGTCATACTAACAATATGCAAGGAGTGTGCCAAAAATAAATCGTTTTGATACGTTGATTCAGTTAATGCTAAAATTCAAAATTGAATTATTTGCTGCGTTCTTAATAATTCCAGGTTCATAATACTAGGATTTAAATTTGACTCAATAACTCATTTTTGAATTAAGAAATTGCTTTCGTATAATGACCCAACTGTAGTGCTGGCCTGTGGATATACTGATCATTTTCAGGAAAATAAAACGGGATGCTGATCAAGGTCAGCATCCCGTTCAAAAAAATGATTCACTGCTCCATGGCGGTGTCATCTTCCAATGATATTTTCCATAATTCTTTCGCTTTTCCACTAACCGTTTCATCAAAAACAAATGATCCATTCGTATATCGATCATGATTTTTTAATGAAGCGGCATGAATCGTTTCAATGGTTCCCTTTTCGGAAAGAATGAATAGACTGTCGGTTTTGTTAATGATATCGAAACCAATGACCCTATGAGGATTCGATTTCAATTCCCTTAAGAGCACGACTCCGCGTTTTGCCCGGCTCGTTTTTTCAAACTCGGTTAATTTCATTTTCTTAATGGCCCCACGCTGTGTAACGATAAAGATCGATTCTTTACTATCCTTGGCCAAAACTTTTCCGCCAATGACATAGTCATTTTCTTTCAAGTTAATCCCTTTGACTCCTGCTGCCCGGACACCGACAACACTTACTTCTTCTTCATCAAACCATAAACCATAGCCATTATGAGTGACTAGGAAAAGGTCAGCCTGTCCATTCGTATGATGGACATCGACCAGTTCATCATCACCTTTTAAATTGACACCCACCAGCGGTTTTGAATGACGCTGAGCTTTATAGGAAGCTAATTCTGTCTTTTTCACCATACCATTTTTCGTGATGAAAACTAAGAATTCCGGCATGGTAAAATCTTTGATTGGAATCGCTTTTATGATTTGCTCTTCCCT
Source organism: Peribacillus sp. FSL R5-0717 (assembly GCF_038002945.1). Lineage (NCBI taxonomy): Bacteria > Bacillati > Bacillota > Bacilli > Caryophanales > Bacillaceae > Peribacillus > Peribacillus sp. FSL R5-0717. The sequence goes on along the minus strand of NZ_JBBOOF010000001.1, from coordinate 4,975,479 downwards.
GTCGATTGGAATGATGTTAGCGATATGCTGTCCGGTTTCCTTCCAGCGAATATCAGGCAGCTGATGAACTGGACAATAGAGGTAGTTCCCTTTGGATGTGAACAGCAACAGGACATCAGTTGTATTCATCTCCAGCCTCTGGAGCAGGCGATCGGAATCCTTCATGCCAAAATCAAGCCCTCCTGACGCTGCATAAGATCGTAACGATGTCCGTTTGACATAGCCTTCTTTCGTCACGGTAACCATTACGTCTTCACTCGCAATCAAGACTTCAAGATTTATTTTGATTTCTTCAATTTCTTTTTCGATTTTGGAACGCCGTCCGTCATCAAAGCCCTTTTTAATGAATCGAAGTTCTTTTTTAATTACTTGAAGAAGAACCTTTTCACTGCCAAGAATCTTTGTCAATTCTTCAATTTTGTCCTTCAATTCCGCTGCCTCTGCTTCAAGTGCTGTAATATCCGTATTTGTCAGCCTATATAACTGCAAGGAGACAATGGCTTCAGCTTGCGCTTCTGTAAAAGCAAATTTAGCTATGAGGTTATCTTTAGCGTTCCGTTTGTCTTTAGATGCCCGGATGACAGCGATGACTTCATCTAATATGGATAAAGCTTTCACTAATCCATCGACGATATGTGCCCTGTCATGTGCCTTTTGCAGCTCATAACGTGAACGGTTCACGATTACCTCTTTACGGTGTTCGATATAAGCATCGAGCATTTTAGGCAGGCTCATCAATGTTGGCCGCTTTTTATAAATTGCAACCATATTGAAATTGTAGGCAATTTGGAGATCGGAATTTTTATATAAATAATGCAGGACTCCATTTGCATCTGCTTCTTTTTTCAGTTCGATGACAATGCGCAGTCCTGTACGGTCGGTCTCATCCCTAACTTCGGCGATACCTTCCACTTTCCGGTCTAGACGGAATTCATCCATTTTCTTAACAAGGTTTGCTTTATTGACTTCATATGGGATTTCAGTGATGACGATTTGCTGTTTGCCGCCCCGAATCGTTTCCACTTCCGCCAACCCGCGAATGATTATTTTCCCTTTACCTGTTTCATAGGCCTTACGAATGCCCTCAATTCCTTGAATGATACCACCAGTAGGAAAATCCGGCCCTTTAATGACAGTCATTAAATCAGCGACTGTCGCTTCCGGCTTATCGATTCGCATAATGGCAGCATCAATGACTTCACCTAGTTGATGTGGCGGGATTTCAGTGGCATAGCCGGCTGAAATTCCTGTAGAGCCGTTTACAAGCAGGTTAGGGAACATTGCAGGCAAAACAATGGGCTCTTCAGAAGTATCATCAAAGTTCGGTACAAAATCGACCGTCCTTTTTTCAATATCCCGCAGCATCTCGGAGGCAATCGATGAAAGCCTCGCTTCCGTATACCGCATCGCAGCAGGCGGATCACCATCAATGCTACCATTGTTTCCGTGCATTTGGACCATGACCTTCCGCAGCTTCCAGTCTTGGCTCATCCGAACCATTGCCTCATAAACGGATGAATCTCCGTGAGGGTGATAGTTACCGATTACATTACCGACCGTTTTTGCGGATTTCCTGAATCCTTTTTCCTGAGTGTTTCCTTCGACATGCATCGCATACAATATCCTGCGCTGCACCGGTTTTAAGCCGTCCCTTGCATCAGGAAGTGCCCGATCTTGGATAATATATTTACTATAACGGCCGAAGCGGTCACCAATTACCTCTTCAAGCGGCAAATCCCGAAACGTTTCTTCAAATACCATCGTTAATGACCTCCTCTTCAATCGACATATTTTCATTATCTAAAATATTCGATTCCTCTTCGAGACCAAAAGCGACATTGGCTTCAATCCACTTACGACGCGGTTCAACCTTATCTCCCATCAAAGTTGTCACACGTCTTTCTGCACGTGCTCCATCATCGATCTTCACACGTATCAATGTCCTTGTTTCCGGGTTCATGGTGGTATCCCATAATTGATCGGCATTCATCTCACCCAGCCCTTTATAGCGCTGAATCATATAGCCTTTCCCCACCTTGTCTATCGCTCCCTGGAGCTCCTCATCGCTCCAAGCATATTCAATGACTTCTTTCTTCCCTGTCCCTTTGCTCACTTTATATAAAGGGGGCAAGGCAATGTATACCTTTCCTGACTCTATTAACGGCTTCATATATCGGTAAAAGAAAGTCAGCAGCAGCACTTGGATATGGGCCCCATCCGTATCGGCATCAGTCATGATGATCACTTTATCATAGTTAGTGTCCGGCGTATTGAACTCCGCCCCGACACCTCCGCCGATGGCATGGATGATCGTATTTATTTCCTCGTTTTTAAAAATATCCGCCAGTTTTGCCTTTTCCGTATTGATAACTTTACCCCGCAAAGGTAGAACTGCTTGGAAACGGCGATCCCGCCCTTGTTTAGCCGATCCCCCAGCAGAGTCACCTTCTACAAGATACAATTCATTACGTTCGGGATTTTTCGATTGGGCCGGTGTTAATTTCCCGGAAAGGATGGCATCGGATTTTTTCCGTTTCTTCCCGCTCCTTGCGTCTTCACGGGCTTTTCGTGCCGCTTCCCTTGCCTGGAACGCTTTAATCGCTTTTTTAACCAATAGGGTACTTGTGGTCGGATCTTCTTCAAAAAAGTAGGCTAGGTGCTCTGATACGATGGAATCGACTGCAGAACGGGCTTCGCTGGTTCCAAGTTTGCTTTTGGTTTGTCCTTCGAATTGAAGAAGTTCTTCAGGGATGCGCACTGAAATGATTGAAGACAAGCCTTCACGTATATCGGTACCTTCGAGGTTTTTATCTTTTTCCTTTAATAGCCCCATTTTTCTGGCATAATCATTGAATGCCCGTGTCATGGCCGTTTTTGCACCAATCTCATGGGTGCCTCCGTCTTTTGTACGAACGTTATTCACGAAGCTTAGAATATTTTCTGAATAACCATCGTTGAATTGAAAGGCAAGTTCGACTTCGATCCCATTTTGTTCCCCTTCTAAGCTGACTACACTATGGAGTGTCTCTTTCTCTTCATTTAAATAATCAACAAACGCTTCAATGCCATTTTCATAGTGAAAAATTTCATTATGGTCGTTACGCTCATCCGTCAATTCTATCTTCATGCCTTTTAAAAGAAAAGCTGATTCGCGAAGGCGCTCACACAGGATCTCATAATTAAAAGTCGTCACCGAAAATATTTTAGGATCGGGCTTGAAGTGGATTTTGGTCCCAGCTTGATTTGTTTTGCCGATTTTCTCCAGTGTGGTTTCTGGCTTTCCGCCATTGAAAAAACGTTGTTCGTATATGAACCCGTCCCTCTTGATTGTCACGACAAGCCATTCAGACAACGCGTTAACGACCGAAGCACCGACTCCATGAAGGCCTCCACTCGTTTTATATCCGCCTTGTCCAAATTTACCTCCAGCATGAAGAATCGTTAAAATGACCTCAGGCGTCGGTTTACCTAATTTATGCATGCCAATAGGCATTCCTCGCCCTTTATCGGATACACTTACACTGTTATCTTTATGTATTTTCACACTAATTTGGTCTCCATATCCAGCTAAAGCCTCATCTACGGAGTTATCTACAATCTCGTACACTAAATGATGAAGTCCGCGTGCATCAGTACTGCCGATATACATACCGGGACGTTTTCTGACCGCTTCGAGTCCTTCCAGTACCTGAATTGCATCATCATTGTACTCGATTGTTTTTACTTTCTTTGCCACAGAAATTCCCCTTTCCTTACTAAACACAATTTCCGGGCCAAATCATACTGCAATGAAATGACTCACTAGCTTAACAAATCCATTAATACGTTATAATCATTATAACAAGTATAATACTTTCACGAACAAAGAACAAGTGTTCTATTTTTTTGTCCTTTTTATTAGCGTTAGCACATTTGTATGGAACAAAACGTATCATAGCTACCATTCTAATTGTAGCGGTAAATTTTCATTTGGCAAATATACTTTTATATTTAAATCAAATTAAGCTTTAATGGCTTAATTTTGCCCGACCGCTCAATGCCCGCTATGGCTGCCTTTCAGTTTTTCTCCAGAAATAAAGCGATACCTTAAAAAAAGAGCGGAAGTTCCGCTCTTCATTTTACTTAGTAAGGGCGTGTTCGACTTTTATACATCGATTCATGATGACAGTATGTCCTTTTTCTTTCAAAAAATTATAGGCTTCTTCATTTTCCACTCCTAGCTGCGCCCAAAAGATATCTGCATCGATTTCTGCAAATTCCTTGGCTATCTCCGGAAGGAATTCTGAACGGCGGAAAACATTGACGATATCGACGCGCCCTTCAATATCTTTCAGGGCTTTTACTGCCTTTACACCCAGCACTTCAGCTACAGCAGGGTTTACCGGGATGATTTCATATCCGCTATCCTGCATGGCCTTCGATACCATATAAGATGTGCGCTCAGGGTTATCAGATAAACCGACGACAGCGATGCGCTTCGATTTTTTCAACATCTTTCCCATTTCTTCCCTGCTTGGATTTTCTATCATTCTTTTCAATCCCCTTTTATAATAAAATGTAATATTTGATTAAAGAGTATTCCTAACAAAAGTATTTTACAGAGAAAAGCTGTTTATTACCATTATTAAGAAAAATCATTATACAAGAAAGAATAAGTTTAGAAAAGGCATGACTCACTTAACTTTCTTATGTCCATACAGACTACCACGTATTGTAACAATTTATACAAGGAGGCATCGTTCATTATATATTTACGAAAATAAGGAAGTCTAAACCTTTTACCGTTCATGAACTTAACGTATATCAAAAGATGTAGGTCCATCAAGGAAAATTCATTTTTTTAGTGGATTTTTTTTGGACAGCCGTACCATTTTGTCACGAAAATGTTACAATAAGAGAAGCTTAACAGGTATTTCAGGGCTGTTTTTAGCTATTTCTACACGTTTATTTTTGAAAAAGGGAACAATCTTCCTTAAACGTGATAAAAAAAGAAGATTTTTCTTAAAGAAAGGGTAATAGAATGCTTACATTTATCACTATACTGGCTGCCTACCTGATCGGTTCGATTCCGTCCGGTTTAATAATCGGTAAAACATTTTACAAAATCGACATCCGGGAGCATGGCAGTAAAAATCTAGGCGGGACAAATACCTTCAGGACACTTGGTGTCAAGGCAGGACTAACCGTTACTATCATGGATATACTTAAGGGTACCCTAGCAACTTATCTGCCGTATATGCTAGGCGTGGAAATGCATTTATTGCTAGCCGGAGTTATTGCGGTAGTCGGTCATATGTTTCCCATTTTTGCAAACTTTCGGGGCGGAAAAGCCGTGGCAACTTCTGCTGGTGTCATTCTTGCTTATGAACCATGGTTTTTTGTCTTTGCCGTCATCATTTTCTTTATATCCTTATACATATCCAAATATGTCTCGCTTTCATCCATGATTGCTTGTCTACTTGCTCTCATCTACAGTTTAGTTTTTCATATTAAAGATTTGCCGCTCATTATTGTAATCAGTTTAATAACGATCTTCATTTTTTACCGTCATCGCGCAAACATCAAGCGGATTATCGATAAAACTGAACCTAAAGTAAAATGGTTATAAGAACATGTGCATTACCATGTGAAGATAGGCCCGTATGCAAGGGCCTATCTTCCATTCTACAATTCATTTGTAAGGCATGCCTCGAAACCTTTTCACTAATTGCTATTCGAGATTGAGTATCTATCCTATCACTGATATTAAGGCCGCTGCTCATCTTCATTCTTGGTTTGTTCAAAGACGATTCTTTGCAAGTGATTCTTTACATTTTGAAAACCGGGTGAATACCACCGGGGCTGTAAGCCTATACAATAATGAGTCTTCGCCACTTTGTCCTCAATTTAACAAAATCATCGTCAATTACAGCATGAATAAAGATAACATATGAGTAATTAACGTTTTTCTCAATCTTCCCACTGTGCTGTGCACCGTTATAATCTCTTTCAATTCAGGAACCTGCAGAATTTTGATAAAAGGCATCAACAACTCCCTCGACCCGGGGGTTCAATTGCCTTTCTAAAATATTGATCAGCTTTAAATCGTATTCCGTTAAATCGATAATATTAACCTGAAGTTTCACCTGTTCACTGCTTACATCCAATATGCCATCTGTTTCATTTGCTTTTTGAAACCAGCGCTTTACTTTTATGAAAATCCCCATATCCCACTCCCCGGATTTTGTAAATCGCGACAAAGTTAATCCATTATACCCGACAACAAAATGCGATTCTTTATACCTGTTTAATTGAAATTAAGTCAAGTTACCCTCAAAAAAAGTGATTCTTTTAGTCTATTTATATTTCATTCTGGACTCCACACGATTCTTTTGTCAAGGTAAAAGGGCCTGATACATTTCTACATTAACTTCCAAACGAATAAATCGTTTGGAATTCGTTTAGTGGAAAGAGTCAAGTAAGGATTGAATAATTGTTGAACAGGGGCTACACTGGAACTAGTTATTACATATCGATAGGAGAAAGTGCCATGAAACCATTGCAAATATCACCGGAAACTGCATTAAAGTTATCCAAGTCACTAAACTTGCCTTTAGAGCAAATCATGCATATGCCTACACCAGTCTTGCTGAAAAAGCTTGCCGAGGCTGAAGCAAAAGAAAAAGGCAATACAAAATAGCTGCAGGAATCTGCAGCTATTTTTGTGTGTGCTCATATGGGTACGAAACGATCTTACGGGCAATACCATTTCCGGATTTCCTTTTACAAGCCCCGACTTTATGAGGAAATTAATTAGATGGATTTCGTTTTATCCTAACAATATATAATTTCAGAGGCTTGCTTAACTCATAAATATATCAATATTCCGAATATTCCCCCGCCGCTTTGGCTCAGGAATCAAAAAGGAAAAAAAAACCGCAAATGGGCGGTTTTCAATTGAAAGTCAATTCTTTTGCCATATCATTCAGAGGCTTCTTTTTGACTGATATTAATTGTTCATTTTCATAGGTACATGCAAATTCTTGTGGTGGTTCATCCTGTAATATATCTTTCAGGTAATACTTTATGTTGGACACAACTTCACTTGCCTCCATAACCCATTGAAATGGCTTCCAGGCAAGTTCCCCTTCATCACAGGCAGATAGCCCTCCCCCTGCATCTTCAGCTCTGTAAACATACATTCCACCTGTTTCATTCCATGTCACGATTCCTCGAAAGCTCATCCCCCTTACTTTCAATCCAGTTTCTTCAAGAATTTCGCGTTCCATCGATTCATCGATGGTTTCACCTTTTTCTATTTTCCCGCCTATGCCATTCCATTTATGCCGATTGGGATCCTTTCGGCGAAATAGCATCAACACTTCGACTTCGTTGGATCTTTTTCGAGTTATGAAACAAATATTGTATATAATATCCATTGTTATTTCCTTTCTTAAACGCACATTATTCGCATCTACCGTATAATTACTTTATACTTAAATAACGAACCTCTAGGAAGGAGAATGAGTATGAAACTGACCATTTCCGATCAAGCAGCTAAGTGGTATATTGATGAACTGGGGCTTCAAGAAGGCTCTCATTTGCGCTTTTATGTAAGATATGGCGGGCATAGTACCGTCCAAAGCGGCTTTTCATTAGGTATCATGCAAGAAGAACCGGAAAATGCAGCGGCCGCAACGACTATGAACGAGATTAATTTTTATGTAGAAGAAAAAGATTTATGGTACTTTGATGGCCACGATTTACTTATTACTTTTAATGAAAAACTGACTGAACCAGAATTTCAATATGAAAAGAGTGCTTGAAAATAAAGCAGCGGTGTAAACTGCTGTTTTTTCTTGTTCAATCGAGAAGGCGCTCTTCAATATCTTCCGCCCTAAGAATTTCCGCTTGTTTATCCCCTAAAAGATCAAAATGAGAATAGCCATCCTTCCTGTGATGAATCCACTCTTTTTTTAGCCCGTATTGCTTGCCCCACTCCGCTAAACGCCTTAAATCCTTGCATCCGACTTTTGTTACCGTCTTGCAACCGGGAAATCGGTCATCCAGCCAATAATGAGTTAAAAAAGCTATTTGGCCTTGATCGATTTTCTGCTTCCAGGCTACGATGTCTACCCGTTTAATCCCAAAAGCCATTTTTGATCACCTCAATAATTGTAATTAAACCAATTCATCCTGCTTTTTATTTTTCTCATAGGCCTCATGCCATTCAGGATACATGCGTTTAATGGATATTGGGCGGAAGCTCTCCTTTTTAACGCAAACGTGGGAAGAATGACCTGTAGCCGCCACTTCATTTTTCCCATTAACGATCTCATACCCATAAACGACGCGTAAACCGTCATATTTTTCAATCCAGGTTTTAATTTTCACCTTATCACCATATCTAACAGGCGTTTTATACGAAGCTTGAATATCCATTACAGGAGAGAGGATGCCATCCGCTTCCATATCAGCATAATAAAACCCTAAATCATTTATCAATTTTGTCCTGCCTAGTTCCATCCATATTAAATAATTCGCATGGTAAACAACACCCATTTGATCTGTCTCTGCATACCGCACTTCAATTTCGTTTTCAGCTATGAACATTTTGTTTCCCCACTTTCATTTCTCTTGCAATAAACATTTTACCATAACAATTGTGCAAATTTCATTTAAGCTGTCTTTATAGACTGTTTCCCTTCATTGAACCTAAAATGAAAGGGGAGAAAGATTTCTCATCTCTTTCTCCCCTTTACCTAGTTGTTTACATATTATCGTTACTATAACCGCTTTCCCGTGCTTCCTGCTCATCTTGCATTTCTTCCTTCATTCCATCAATGCTCTTTCTTCTTCGTTCATTTTTATCCTGAATTGCCTGCTTTTCTTCCCCTGAAGAAAATGATAACGTTTCATTTGCAGCGATTATATTTTCTTCCGTATTTTCTATTGCATCTTGAATTTTTTCAACATTATCCAAACGATTATCCGGATTGTGCTTATTTGTGCCCATTATTTTCACCTCATATTATTTATTCACATAATATTATTACGATTACTTTATAACCTTGTCCCTTGATTACTCGCCTTTAGTTTGAATGACCTGAGCATGTTTGCCTGATTTGTCCTGCATTTTCTTACCGTTGTTCCCGCCCGCTGCTATTGGCTGTGTTCCTTGATGGCTCGGTCTAAAGTGTTTGGAATCTTTTTTTGGATTACCCATTCTATCGCCTCCTTCTCTTATCATGGATAAAAAAGAGGAAATTCATGAATGCCAGTTTTTGAAATAGTTATGAAAAAAGAGCCAGCACCTTGAAGGGACCTCATGGCACTGACTCTTTTTAAGCAAAGACTATTCAGCCTTTTGCATATGTTTTTTTTCAAGACGTTCTTCAAGTCTTTCCATTTGTTTAACGTCCATCAATAATTCCCTTTTATTTTCTTTAATTAATTCTTCAAATGTCCTTTTTCTTTTCTTCATGCTTTTCACCTACTTATTTTTAATATACAATTCAGCATTGCCAAATTAACGTAAAATTATGACTATATGGTTTCCATCCCTTTAATTGTCATAATTATCAGATTTTTAACCTGATAAAAATTCCATATCTCCACTTTTACTTTAACCCTTTTTTCATAAACTTTAACCATAATTTTTTAATTTTTTTGATTTTTCCATAAAAGTTTGACAACTTTGTTAACATACATAAAAACGGAACCTCATAAGGTTCCGTCTTGTAATAAAAAACGTTCCTTGTTTTCAGAAACCGGGGTTTTCGGCAGGAGTGTGTCGCAATTCACTTCAAACTTCATAAGATTACCCTACTGCATACTATTTATATTTCGTTCCATATCTTTTAAGGTCATGGCCGAAATTACCTTATTCCTGATAATGCCTTTTTTGTCGATGAAGTAAGTTGTCGGTATGCTAAGAATTTTGTAGCGCTCATTCACTGGATTTTTTGCACTTTGACTATCCAGCGGTATGGTAAAAGTAATTCCATTATCCTCCACAAATGCTTGTACATCATTTTCAGGGTCAATATTGACTGCAAGTACGACGACATCATCACCCGCTTGTTGTGTGTATTTCTCCATATCCGGCATTTCCTTCTTGCAAGGCGGACACCACGTTGCCCAAAAATTCAGCATTACCTTTTTTCCCTCATAATCCGATAATTCAACTTGTTTACCATCCAAAGTTTTCAGGGAGAAATTCGGTGCTTTAGCTCCAATTTTCAATCCGCCCAAAGCATCTTTTTCGTCATTTCCCTTCGAGTCATTATCCATCGCCTGCACGATCGCTACAGTAATAAGTGATAGTAAGGCCACCGAAGCAATAATTTTTTTAAGCATACTCGTCCTCCTAGTCCCATTACAATAAAAATATTAGTCCATTTCCAGAATTAGAACAACTTCCCTATTCCATCTTAACAATAAAAGGGTATGCGGAAAAGTGCAATTCCTATAAATCATATCATGATATCTCATTGTTTCATAAACCTGACACAAAAAAAGCGGTAAACCTATAATAGGTTTACCGCTTCCTAAATGCTGAAATTAGCCTTTTAATTTATTACGTAATACCATTTGAAGGATACCACCGTGACGGTAGTAGTCGATTTCGATTTCGGAATCGAAACGAACAAGTACATCAAATTCTTTTACGTTTCCAGCTTCATCAGTAGCTGTAACTGTTACGATATCACGCGGTTTAACCGTTTCGTCGATTTTAACTGCGATTGCTTCTTTACCAGTCAATCCAAGCGTTTCAGCGTTTTCGCCTTCTTTGAATTGAAGTGGAAGAACACCCATTAATGCAAGGTTAGAACGGTGAATACGTTCAAAGCTTTCAGCGATGACTGTTTTGATGCCAAGAAGGTTAGTACCTTTCGCAGCCCAGTCACGAGAGCTTCCCATACCATAGTCTTTACCAGCGATTACTGCAAGACCTGTTCCATCAGCTTTGTATTTCATACAAGCATCATAGATAGCCATTACATCGCCTGTTGGCCAGTAAGTAGTGTAACCACCTTCTGTACCTGGAGCAACTTGGTTACGGATACGGATGTTTGCGAATGTTCCGCGCATCATCGCTTCATGGTTACCACGACGAGAACCGTAAGAGTTAAAGTCACGCGGTTTCACACCGTTTTCGCGAAGATAGATACCAGCTGGTGTATCTTTACCGATTGCACCTGCAGGGGAAATATGGTCAGTTGTTACTGAGTCGCCGAATTTACCAACTACACGCAAGCCGGAAAGTGGGTTAACTGAACCCGGTTCTGGTGATAATCCTTCAAAGAATGGAGGATTTTGAATGTAAGTCGATTTAGAATCGAAAGCATAAATCGCTTCGTTGCTTGTTTGGATTTCATTCCAACGTTTGTTATCGTTGAATACTGTTTCGTATTCTTTACGGAATAATTCCGGTGTAACTGTCGCTTTAACAGCAGCGTTAACTTCTTCTTGTGATGGCCAAATATCAGCAAGATATACATCGTTACCATCTTTGTCTTTACCAAGAGAATCATTGTTAAGATCGAAGTCCACAGTTCCAGCAAGAGCATAAGCTACAACCAAAGTAGGTGAAGCAAGATAGTTTGCTTTCACTAGTGGGTGAATACGACCTTCAAAGTTACGGTTACCAGAAAGTACTGAAGTTACTAGTAGATCAGCTTCAGCAACAGCTGCTTCGATTTCGTCAGCCAATGGACCTGAGTTACCGATACATGTTGTACAGCCGTAACCAACTACGTTGAATCCTAATTGATCAAGGTATGGTTGAAGACCTGCATCACGAAGGTAACCAGTAACAACTTTAGAACCTGGTGCCAATGATGTTTTTACATAATCCGGAACAGTCAAGCCTTTCTCAACTGCTTTTTTAGCAATAAGACCCGCTCCAAGCATTACGTACGGGTTAGAAGTGTTTGTACAGCTAGTGATTGCAGCAATTGCAATCGCACCTGTTTTCATTACCGTTTCTTTGCCATCGGCAAATTTAACAGTTACTTCTTTATCCAATTCAGAATTGTCCATGCCAAAACCTTGGTTGCCCATAGGTGCATTGATCGCGTCATGGAAAGATTTTTTCATTTGAGAAAGTGGAATCAAATCTTGCGGGCGTTTAGGGCCTGAAAGGTTTGGTTCAATTGCTGAAAGGTCGATTTCCACAACATCATTGTATGCTGGATCTTCGTTTTCAGGAGAGTAGAACAAACCATTTTCTTTGCAGTATGATTCAACCACTTTAATTTGTTTTTCATCACGGCCTGTTAAGCGCATGTAATCGATCGCTTCTGCATCAACAGGGAAGAAACCAACTGTAGCACCGTATTCAGGAGCCATGTTAGCGATTGTTGCACGGTCAGCAAGTGGAAGGTATCCTACTCCTGGGCCGTAAAACTCAACAAATTTACCAACTACGCCGTGTGCACGAAGAACTTGTGTTACTTTCAATGCAAGGTCAGTAGCTGTTGTACCTTTAGGAAGTTGGCCAGTCAGTTTAACACCAACGACTTTTGGAACCGGGAAGTAAGATGGCTGTCCAAGCATGCCTGCTTCTGCTTCGATACCGCCGACACCCCAACCAAGAACACCAATACCGTTGATCATTGTAGTATGTGAATCTGTACCGAAAACAGAATCAGGGAATACTTCGAAGTCTCCGTTTGGAGTTTCAACAGCATGAACCACGTTCGCAAGGTACTCTAGGTTAACTTGGTGAACGATACCAGTTGCCGGTGGAACTGCACGATAGTTGTTGAATGATTTTTGAGCCCAGCTTAGGAACTGGTAACGCTCTGCATTACGTTCGAATTCAAGATCCATATTGGCATCTAGGGAATCCATTGTACCTGCTTTATCAACTTGTACAGAGTGGTCAATTACAAGGTCAACCGGGATTTCCGGGTTGATTTTGTCAGGATCTCCACCAAGTGCCGCGAAAGCATTACGTAAAGAAGCTAAATCAACAACAACTGGAACACCAGTGAAATCTTGTAGGATTACACGTGAAGGCTTGAACGGAACATCTATATCTTGTTGCTCGCTTGTTCCCCATTTAGCAAGGTTCGCAACATGTTCTTTTGTGATTACTCTTCCGTCTACTTGGCGAAGGACCGCTTCAAGTAATACTTTAATGGAATATGGAAGGCGTGATACTTGGCCATCCCCTGCTTTTTCAATAGCGTCTAGGCTGTAGTAGTTGTAGCGTTGCCCATCAATTTCAAAGGACTTACGCGCTTGGTATACGTCATTTTTCGTCATGAATATTACCCCCTATTAAACTGTCAGAACGTATTCTGCACATGAAAGTAAAACCTGGTTCACTGAAACCATGTTTACTATAAATATAAGTAAAAAAGTTAGTTTGTCGAATTTTCTCTCTCTTCTCCCACCCTAACTCTTCCTTCAACTTAATACTAATATAGAAATGAGTATAAGTAAATAACAAGAAAGTTATTGTTTTTGATAAGTTTCTCTTATAGAAAAAAATCCCCCACATATTAAAGTGCATTTAAGAAGACTTGCTGATATGCACTTTCTTGAAAATCCCCCTATTTGCGGCCTGATAAATTATTCCATCAAAACATATTGACACTTCATACATAATCATTCGACATTATCACATTCTATGGGTGGAGGTGTCGAAATGACAAAACAAAAGGCAAATCATGTTATACCAGGTATGAATGCAGCAAAAGCGCAAGGTAATGGGGCTGGATACAATGATGAACTGGGAAATGAACCGCCATTATCGGAAATGCAAAGGCAAAACAATAAAAAAAGAAAGAAAAACCAATGATTCCCCTCATTTTTAGACTTTAAATAGGATAGGCTTTTTGAAATGGCAGATGTCCTGCATTTTTCAAAAAGCCTATTCCTTTCTAAAATCAATTAACGCACAAGTAAAACGCGCAAAACCCAAGACTAATGCGCATGGACTCATGACGAAAGAACCTGTCACTCAATAGTCCTCAGAATTGACCTCATTGACGATTGCCTGGATATCCTGTTCGAATTTTTTCAATTGTTCTTTCTGATGTTCGGAAGCGGTGACTAAAGCAGATTGTATTTGTTGATAGGCCTCGTTCACTTCCTGCTTCACATGTTTCAATTCCGTTCCGTAATTCGGTGCGTTTTTCTCAATGGATGAGTATACATCAAATACTTGTTGATAACTTTGCTGGGCTTCCTGAAAAGACCTTCGCTTATCTTGTTTATCCTGCATTTGGATTCAGCTCCTTAAATATGGTGTCCATCCATAGCATGTACGAGGTTTGCAAATATATGTATGTGAATAAAATTTCACGGACTGATTATCTTAAGAGATAGGAGGGATCGAACATGAACAAAAACGATGGTAAAGATATGCGAAAAAATGCTCCTAAAGGAAATAACCCAGGTCAACCAGCACCGTTAAGCGGTTCTCATAAGGTGAAAAACAGGCAGCACTCCCGTCAGAAGCATAATAGCAGTCATGATATGTAAGCTGCTTAAATAATCGTTCCATAACAAAGCGGTGCCGCCCCAAAAAGGCAGACACCGCTTTCGTTTTATATTTCAGAAGCAAATAAGCCACATTGGAAAAATGTTCGATACCTTCCTATTATAAGGGCACCTTTTTTTTGGCACTCTTTCACGGGTATAAACGTGAATTGCAAGTCGGTGCCATTCCATTTCAGCCAAAATAACGATGATATAACGTTTTTGCTTCTGCAATATCTTTTGTTCCATGAATCAACGCCCGCCCGTCTTTAAAAACGACCAACCGATGGGCTCCAATGGTAAATGAAAGTAAATAAGGATTCCTGTCGATCTTACCACCTTGTGCGATAAGATTATTTTCGAGTTCCGCTAAGTCTCTTTCAACCTTCATTGCCGGCCTGATTTGGACGGAATCCCTACCGCATAAAACGGCGGTCTTTGTTCGATTTGAATAAGAGAGGTGGGGATACGTTCGATTTGACCCACATGACAAACAAGTATCCTTTTTTAATTTCGCTACATTTATCGATGAATGTTCATTTTTCCAAAGATCAAATGAAACGATTTTGTTTCGCAGCGATTCGTGATCTTCGACAAGGATTTTTAAAGCTTCCGCCATTTGATGGGCAACGACCGTTTGAACGGCAGGACTGATGATTCCCGCCGTATCACAAGTCAGTCCTCCAATCGGGACCGTTTCCAGCAAACAATTCAAACATGGTGTCTTCTCTGGGATCACCGTGTAACTTATCCCATAACTCCCTACACAGGCACCGTAAATCCAGGGGATTTTATATTTTTGTGCAGTATCGTTAATAAGCATCCTTGTATCGAAATTATCAGTGGCATCCAATATCAAATCCACGCCTTCAACAAGCTTCGCCAATTCATCAACCGAAACATCCGCCACATGTGATTTTACGATTACATCCGAATTTAGCGCATTCAGGCGATTCTTCGCTGCCACTGCTTTCGGTATTCTTTTTTGTGCATCATCTTCACAATAAAGCTGTTGTCTTTGAAGGTTGCTCCACTCTACATAATCCCTGTCAACAATGGTGAGTTTCCCAACTCCGGCCCGAACAAGGCCTTCCGCAGTTCCCGTACCGAGAGCACCCGCTCCAATCACCAAAACGTGTTTTTGGCGAATTTTCATTTGCCCTTCTTCCCCAATAGGACCAAAAAGTTCTTGACGTGAATAACGCTCATTCATCCAATGCTCAATCCTTCAACTGGGCTGCTTGCAATCGCGTAATCATTTTTTTCGATTCTTCCTGCTTCATACCCCAATCGCCCTGCCTCAATGGCAAGTTTCATTGCTCTCGCCATTTTGACTGGGTCTTTCGCCCCAGAAACAGCAGTGTTAAGTAATACGCCATCCGCCCCCAATTCCATGGCGATCGCTGCATCAGAGGGTGTTCCGATCCCTGCATCAACAATTACCGGCACCTCTGATTGTTCCATGATGAACCGTAAGTTCAGCGGGTTTATAATGCCTTGACCAGAGCCAATTGGTGAAGCTCCGGGCATGATTGCATGGCACCCCACTTCTTCCAGGCGTTTAGCGAGCAAGACATCATCCGAAGTATAAGGTAATACGGTGAATCCCAGTTTCACTAATTCTTCAGCAGCTTTCAATGTTTCAATCGGGTCAGGCAGCAGTGTTTTTTGACAGCCTATGACTTCAACCTTAATCATGTCACATAAGCCAGATGCCTTTGCAAGCTGGGCTATGCGCACTGCTTCTTTGGCTGTTTTAGCTCCTGCCGTATTGGGAAGGAGTGTGTATTTCTTCAAATCAAGCTTTTCCAAAAAATTGGGCTGACTGGCTTCAAAAATGTTCATTCTCCGGACCGCGAATGTTAATATTTCCGTCTCCGAAACCTCCACTGATTGTTTTTGAACATCAAAATTTGGATATTTCCCAGTACCTAATAATAATCTTGAAGAAAATTCATAAGAACCAATCTTTAACATATCATCCGCCTCCTACAAAATGTACAATCTCTACCTTGTCTCCATTTGACAAAAGTGTTTCACTTAGACTTTCTTTTGCTAATATTTCATCATTCAATTCAACGATCACTACTTTTTGATGTAGATTAAAGTGTTGTAAAAGCCCTGTAACTGTTGATTCTTCAGCAGGAATCCGTATCTTTTCCCCGTTAATAATCAATTCCAATTCATCCACCTCCATCAAGAAAAAAGGGGCTGTTTCGAACGGTCCAATCGAAAAGGGGACCATTCGGGATTTGCCTTCCTTTCCAAAATATCCGCTATAAGTACACCTGTAATTGGAGAAAGCAAGATGCCATTCCTATAGTGCCCCGTTGCAATGAAAAGTCCTTTGCATGCCGGATGTTCACCAAAGTACGGTAAGCCGTCCCCAGTTTGGGGGCGTATACCTGCCCATGTCTTTTCCAATTCGGTTCCTTTAATCGCCGGAAGCAATTGCGTTGCTCTTTCTATTAATGTAGAAATCCCCTCGAGACTTACCTTTTGATCGAAAGTGTTCGCTTTAACCGTTGCCCCGACAATGATTCTTCCGCCAACTTTGGGCACAAGATAGCAGCCATGTGAGAAAATTGTCTTTTCAAGCAATGGACGATCGGTCAGAACGGAAAAGCACTCTCCCTTTACTGGATAGCTGTCGAGTATGATCCCTGATTTTTCTAGGAGGAAAGCACTCCAAGCGCCACCTGCCACGATGACATTTTCACTTGAAAATCTACCTATGTCCGTGACAACTCCCGTTACACATCCGTTTTCCGTAACCAAATCGGAGACATGAACAAATTCCTTTATATCCACACCAAGGGCAGCTGCAGATTCAGTAAAAGCGAGCGACAGTCTTGTGGCTGAAACTTGTCCATCATTCGGAATGAACATGGCTCCTTTAATCTCATCCGATAAAAGCGGTTCCGTTTTCCTTATTTCGGCAGTCGATAGCCATTCAGCCTCAAGTCCGGCATTTTGCTGGACTTTGATCATGTTCTTCAACTCGGCTACTTGATCACTCGATAGCGCCACCTTATACATGCCCTTATTCACTAATTCGATGTCTATTCCACTTATGTCTTTTAATTCTTCCGCCAGTGCAGGAAACATCGCCCTGCTTCGACTTGCCATTGTAAAAAGGGGATTATCAGGATCTAACTCGGATTGTGCTCCTAACATCCCGGCTGCAGCATTGGATGCTTTACTGGCAAGTCTGTCTTTTTCCAATAAAAGAACCTGTTTACCCCGCTTGGCTAATTGAAAGGCAATGGATCCACCTATTACTCCTCCCCCAACAATGATTGCATCATATATGGAATTCATATTATGTCTCCTTTCCCAAAGACTTCGCGTATTCTTTAACGGCTTCAATCGGATTTTCAGCTTCAAGCACACCTGACATGACCGCAATTCCGTGTGCCCCCGCATCCAGCACGTCTTGGCAATTGAAAGGTGTTATTCCTCCTATCGCAATTATCGGAAGATCGACATTTCTTGTGATTGCATGAAGCTCCTCAACTCCCCTAGGAGGAAGGCCAATTTTTGAAGCCGTTTCAAAAACATGTCCATAAATCGCGTAATCGGCCCCTTTGCTGAATGCGGCTTTCGCTTCATCCATGGAATGGATCGAACAGCCAACATTCATCCCTGGAAAAGCTCCTTTTACGACTTCTGCATCTAAGCTATGAAAAGCCAATTGCACACCAAATACTTTGTGTACCCAGGCTACATCCACCCGGTCATTAATGATGATCTTAGAAAGCGGAATCTTATTATCATGTAATAGCCTCACTGCTCGAAAGAGTTCCGAAGCACTCCTATGCTTTTCCCTTAGATAAAAGAAATCAACATGTTCCTGAATGTTTGAAGCGATTTCCACAAACTTTTCAATTGGCTGTTTCCCAGTGGAAATTATATGCAATTCATGTGCATTCATACTAGAACCCCCAACTAGTAAAGTTACAATCTCATAAAAATCAAATAGATACTAACGGGAATTGAATCGATAGGTAAAAGCCGGCCAACAGCAGGATGATAAAATACAGAATGAAACCATGGTCCATTTTTGAAAAACCAAATTCATAATAGTATGTTCGATCCCGAGTGTCTGTAAATCGCTTTGCCTCCATCGCAACCGCGATTCGGTGAGCACGTCTGATGCTTCCGGATAACAACGGGATGGAATAGGCTTTCATTTTAAAATATACCGACCTTATCCCTTTTCCTCTTTCGAAACCGCGTACCTTCATCGCGTTTCGTATCGTTTGGAACTCCTCCATCATGATGGGAATCAGCCTTAATGCCGCCATGAAACTATAGGCATATTTCGGTTTAAGCTTAACTTGCTGCATTAACGAATAAAACAAGTTCACTGGTCTCGTCGTTAAGGAAAAAGTTAAACCAAGGGCCGCAAAGAACAAAGCTCGAAAGCCTACCAGTAATCCCCTCATGAAACTTTCTTCCGTAATCGATATGAGGCCCCACTCAACCCAAAGCGTCTCACCTTGCCCGAATAATATCATTGCAGAAGAGGTGGATATAAAAATGAAACAAAAGGGAATCGACAAAAGCAGGATGCGTTTTATCGAATGCCCGGTAAAAAACAAAAATAATATCAATACGCCAATGGTGATGTTCATCATATAATTCAGGTCATGAATGAATAACGCCACGATGCATAATACAATCAGTACACCAAGTTTAAGGCTTGGATTAATTCCATGGAGCCATGTTTCTGCGTTTGAAACATTCATCTACATGACACTCCTTTTAACTTTGGTCTCGACAAATCCGGCTTGCGCGATGTTTTTATCACTTATTACGTTTCCGCCCTTAACCGTCCAGATCCTGGTTGCAAAGTTTTTTGAAATATGTTCGTCATGAGTTACCATGATCACGGTTATTCCGCGCCTTCGATATTCCTCGAACCATTCCAATAATGCAAAGGTATTTTTCGAATCTTGGCCAAATGTCGGCTCATCCAGGAGAATGATTTTTTTGTCGATTACGATTGATGCTGCTACGCTTAAGCGACGCTTTTGACCCATTGATAATTGAAACGGATGTTTATCCCGATGTGCCTCAAGGCGGAACACTTTAAGCAATGAGCGGACTCTCTCATCTATTTCTTGTTGCGGCCTTTTATCAATACGCAATGAATAAGCAATCTCTTCATATACAGTATTTGCAACGAACTGAAACTCAGGATTTTGAAAGACAAACGTCATATGATCCGTTGGATTTTTCACCATTTTAATGGGGTTCCCCAATAATTCATACGTACCTTTCGTTTTTATGAACTGCATCAATGCATGCAAAAGTGTACTCTTGCCCGCGCCATTTTCTCCCCTGATCACAATCCATTCTCCTGAATGTACCTTCAGCTCTTCAACCTTGATTTTTTCCTCTTTATTCCGAAAACCGCTAAATCCTTGCACATCCATAAGAGGTAAACCATCTGTAAATTGGTGTTTTCTAGTGGGTGCATACTTCTGTATATATTCATCCCAAACACCAGGGAACCAAATTCCATGTTCTCTCATTTCATTTTTATATTGGGAAAGAATGGTGTCTCTTGGACCATCAGCTATGATTTGACCGTCATCGTTTAAAAGCACGATTCGTTCGATGAATTCTAAAACATGGTCAATTTTATGTTCGACGATAATAACCGTTTTGTCTTTTCCGACTTCCTTCAACAAGTCCCAGATTTCTTTCGTTCCTTCCGGATCAAGCATGGCTGACGGTTCATCTAAAAATAGCACTTCTGGTTCAAGGGCCAATACTGAAGCGATTGCCAGACGCTGTTTCATCCCGCCTGATAATGTTTCTATACTTGTATGCCCTAGGTTCAATCCTACATTACGGATTTGATTTTCAATTTTCTCTTTCATTTCTTCTTTAGGAACGGAAAGATTCTCAAGGACAAAGGCAATTTCCTCATCGGCAAATGGCATGCAAAACTGGCTATCAGGGTCTTGAAAAACATACCCCCATGAAGAAGGGCATTTCAATTTCTCCGCTTTCATCGGGACTTCGATGGAATTCGGAATCAATCCGCTTAACACTTGCAACAGAGTGGACTTACCACATCCTGATGGTCCCAACAATAGCACTTTTTCTCCTTGATCAAACGATAGTGATAGGTCCTTGAATATCAAAGATTCATCACCGGGAAATTTCATTCTTAACTTTTCAACAGAAACGATTGGTTCCATGGCCCTCAACCTCTTCTTTTAATCAAGTTCTGCATAATCTTTATTGGAAACCGGACGCACAAGATTAGTTACCCCTGTTGCTTCCAGGACTTTAACTAGATAATAAGCGGTCACACCTGCAAAGAATATGGAACCCACAAACCTCGCTATCATGAATAACGATAGATTCCAAGTAGAAAGAGCACCTATTTCCCCGTATGCAAAATCCATGATAACTGATGCCAGGCAGGAAGCCATCGCAGCTAAAACGGCCACCGGCATATTAAATTTTTTATATTTGAACCCCATGAACACCAGTTCCGCGAACAAACCTTGGACCACTCCATATAACAGTACAGTCAGCCCCCATGGGGAACCTAGAAAGAATTCCCCGGAAGCTGCAGCTATCTCCGCCAAAAGTGCCACACCCGGTTTCCGTAAAATGAAAAAGGCGACAGGGCCAGCTATAAACCACATTCCATAAATAAGTTGATCCAGATGTAATCCTAAGGGTTTAACGGAATAATAAATCGAACCCCAAAGGATATAAACGATTCCAAATGCTACCGCAATCACGATCGTGACTAGTATATCCGTTAATTTCAATCCTTTTTTCATTGTTTCATTCTCCTTTTATACTTCTAATGTTTCCTTATGAACGGGCCATGTCTCTAAACGATAAGCCATTTCCCAAAATGAGTATTCATATTGGCTGCTGAGAATAAAATGCTCTTTCATTCTCGCCTTATCTTCTTCAGTTACTTTTTCAGCTATCTCATCCAGCCTCGCAATTTGTTCTTCCACCAAAGTGCGGAACCACTCTCCTCCGTAAGCCGCTATCCATTCTTGATAAATCGGCTCTTCGGGCATGCACCCTTGCAGCTTTTCACCTATCTCATAATACAGCCAGTAACACGGCAAGATAGCTGCAATAACATCTCCTAAATGTCCCGAATATGCCGCACGATACATATGGGAAGTATAAGCATAGGCAGTCGGGGCAGGCTTGAAATTTTCCCGTTCTTCTTTTGTGATGCCTAATCTCTCGGAAAAATTCTCATGAAGTTTCAACTCCGCTTCATATGTTCCTTGTGCATGGCCGGCAAGCCTGCTTGTTGTATGTAAATCTGTAGCTTTGACTGCCCCTAAGGCTTGAACTCTAGCAAAATGAGATAAATAATAGGCATCTTGCATGACATAAAAACGGAAACACTCCAATGGCAATGTGCCATCTCCTATTCCTGCAACAAACGGATGATTAAAACTAGCTTCCCAAATGTGATCAACTTCCTTACGGATCTCCTCTGAAAACTTCATGTCCATTACCTCCAAATTGTATTTTTTCATTGAACGTTACGGAAAAAACACTTATCACCCCTTTTTTTGCAAACAAAAAACCACTTTCTTAAACGTAAAGAAAGTGGTTGTACAAGAAATAATACAGAAATGTATAGTTCCAGACCCCACTTCCCTACGCTGGTATAAACCAGATCAGGTTCTAAGGGTCTTAAAGTCATACTTCAATCTCAGCTTTTGTGGGTAAAAAATCAACTTTTACCTATAAAGCACCCCTAGTGGTACAAATTGTATATTAAATTCATTTGCCTTTATATTAACACGATAAATCCAATTGTCAAACGTATTAGAAAAGTTTTCTTGATTTAGGGTTACTAAACTTTCAATCTTCCATACCCTCATTTCCCGTAGCCTTCAAAGAATTTGATCAAAGGGAGCTCAGTTAGTAGTTTACTCGTGAGTTTTGACGGTTTACTCGTGAATTCTGCTGTTTTACTCGTGAATTTGGCCGGTTTACTCGTAAATTCAGCTGCTTTACTCGTGAATTGGCCACTTGACTCGTGAATTCAGCAGTTCACTCGTGAGTTTTGCAATTTTACTCGTGAATTTAATGAATTCACAGTGATGCCCTTTTGAACACTACCATCAAACCAGCTCACTATTGTGACGCCGGTTGGGAATTTACCAAAGAATTTCTCAACTCGCGCCCATCCATCTCATCACCTCCTACTCTTTTATTATGAATTCATTATAGTAAACTTAATATTTTTAAAAACCATATAATTTCATAATGTGAAATTATATGAAAAATTTATTTTTAATTGTGAACTATCAAAAGATCTCCCCGAAGAAATGACTTTCATTACCGCATTATCAAAAATCAGTGTTAAACTATCCATGTTCATTCATATTTCCGGCTTAATTAATAACGGCCTTTTTTTGTTCTTGACTTGAATAGATGAAAGTGGTGAGGAAAGTTTCAATTTTGCGTACATTTAGAAAGTTATACCAATTTTTTGTGGATATACCTTTAAAAAAAGGAGTGGTTTTGAATTACCGCTACGAGGTAAAAGCTGTAATCGGAACAGGAAGCTACGGTATTGTTTATCGTTGCAATGATTTGAAAATGAATGAAAATATAGTGATCAAACAGCTCCGGAAAAGTAAACGCCGCAGCAAAAAAGAGCTGAAACAGTTTGAAAATGAAATTTCCATATTACGAATGTTAAACCACAGAAATATCCCTAAATTTCACGAGAAATTTTCGCAAGATGGAAATGTTTATTTTGTGATGGATTTCATAGAAGGGAATAATTTAGAAGACCATATTTTCTCGAATCAATTAACGTTCAATGAGAAAGAGTCTTTATATTTTCTGTATAAGCTGGTCGATTTAGTATGTTATCTACATGAGCATGACATTTTGCATCAAGATTTACGTATACCGAATATTCTACTTAAGAACCATCAGCCCATTTTGATAGACTTTGGTTTGTCCAAGATGATCAATTCGGACAACCTCGCTAAAGAATCCATTTTGCAGCTGAAAAGGCAGGATTTTTACGACTTGGGGGAAATACTTCTATATGTACTTTATACGACGTACGCTTCCAAAAGTAAAAAAGCACTTCCTTGGACAGAAGAGCTTTCGTTAGAAAAAGAAACCGTGCATATACTGAAAAGGTTATTAAGCATCCAAGAACCTTACTCAGATATTAAAGATATCTTAATGGACCTGCAGGCTGTATTGAAGTCAAAGAATTGGAATTAGCTGCTGCTGCCCCGCCCTTTTCTCTTGTAGCGGTCACTTCCACTCATGGGATACCTTTTGTACCCCCGGCTGCTGCTGCTGCCTCGGCGATAATGCCCATGTCTTCGCTCACTGCTGCCTTGGGAAAGCTGTTTGATTTTTTTCATTATTTTCTTCAGCATTTCTTTCACCTCTTTTATTTTGGTTTTAAAGCCTGTTATTCATTTAGCCTAACATAGTCACAGTATAAACCTTATTAATAAGTACTATAATTTTTTTTCATTTGTGTTACAGTCCATTACCGCTTCATGGATTCGGCTTTTTTCATTGTTGGTCATGGGAACGCCCTAATCCCTTCAATTAATGAAACTCCAAATGGCTCTTACAACATACGAATAGATGACAAATTCGATTTTTTATCTTTTCCATTTCTGTGTTACATTCCGTATATATTATCTGTTTTTCGGATCAGTCAGTAAACAAAAAACCTGGCGCATATTTCATCGCCAGGTTTTTTCTTCGTTCACCTTTTATTTTACAGCTTCTTTTAATTCCTTACCTGCTTTAAAAGCAGGTACTTTACTAGCTGCAATTTGTATTTCTTCGCCAGTTTGCGGGTTTCTTCCTGTACGGGCAGCACGGTCACGCACTTCAAATGTACCAAAACCAACTAATTGGATTTTTTCATCTTTAGCAAGTGTAGCCGTGATTGTTTCAAACAATGCATCCACTACTTTTTTTGCTTCGTCTTTTGTCAGTTCAGCTTGTGCTGCAACACTGCTCACTAATTCTGTTTTATTCATATGAACACCTCATCCTTTTATTTTGTATAAAATATGTAGAGAAGACAACATAACATATCTTGTATGCCTCTGTCACTTATTATGGCTAAATAAAAGGAATTGCAGCTCAAAATTGATCTTTCTTGCAGATAAAAGGGCCTTGATCAACATACTAAGCACGGTCTGACTCTTGTTCAACTTTCTGCAGTTTCGAGCTGCAGCCATTGATAGATGGTATCCATATCAATGTTTTCTTCCAGATGGGAAGCCAAGAGGTTATACGCTTCCTCCCTGCGCTCCGAGTCGCTTTGAACGTTTTCCTTCACTTCATCCAACCCCTTGTTCCGTCGAATTTGGTTAACCAGTAATCTAGTGAACAAGCGATTATGGAATATTCCATGGAGATATGTTCCCATAACTTGGTTGTCATTGGAAATGGCTCCATCCTCTCTTCCATCCTTCAATAATAGAAAGGGCCTTACTTGTGACTTCAATGTCGTTCTGCCTAAATGTATTTCGAAACCGTTAAGATTCATTTGACTTTCCATTATCCCAGCAGAAAGGACACCTTCCATTTGTACCGTCTTCTTTTCTGCTTGAAAGACGGTTTCCACCGGAAGAAGCGAAAGCCCTTCTGCGTTCTCACCATCACCCTCGATAGCATCAGGATCGAAAAGTTTAGTCCCTAGCATTTGAAAACCGCCGCATATGCCGAAGATCATCGTTCCTTGTTTCCGCCGTTCATCGATGGCCCGATCAAATCCCATACGTTTCAACCACTCTAAATCTTCCATCGTGTTTTTTGTACCCGGCAAAATTAGCAGATCGGGATTACCTAACTCATGGACACTGCTAACAAGTCGGACACCTACTCCGGGTTCATCGAAAAAAGGATCCACATCTGTAAAGTTGGAGATCCGCGGAAATCTCAGGACGGCTACATCGATCGGAAACTCAGCCTTTTTAGGCTTTTTAAAACGTAAGGAAGAGAGGGCAAGTGAATCTTCCGCTTCAATATTCACATCTAGATAGGGCAGCACCCCGAGGACCGGAATCCCGGTTTCCTTTTCCACCCATTCAATGCCATCGTCCAACAATTCACGCATGCCACGAAATTTATTGATGATGATCCCCTTTACACTATCTCGTTCTCCTTGATCCAATAAGGCAAGTGTCCCGATAATGGACGCAAATACTCCACCACGATCAATATCGGCCACTAAAATGACAGCCGCATCTGTGAGTTTAGCCATTCGCATATTTGCAATATCCCGGTCCTTAAGGTTAATTTCAGCAGGACTTCCTGCCCCTTCGAGTACTATGATGTCATATTCATCTTGTAGTTTTTCCACCGATTTACGGATGATGGGCATGGCTTCCTGGACAAATTGGGACCGATAGCTTTTTGCATTCATATCAAGAAAATGTTTTCCATGAACGATCACTTCCGAAACCATATCCTGCTTTGGTTTCAGTAATATCGGATTCATATCAGTCGTTGCCGTTATCCGTGCTGCTTCCGCCTGTACTCCCTGAGCCCGTCCGATTTCACCGCCATCCAAGGTTACATAAGAATTCAAAGCCATGTTTTGTGATTTGAAAGGGACGACACGTAATCCTTTATTGGAAAACACCCGGCAAAACGCCGTACAAATCAAACTTTTCCCTACATCGGATGACGTCCCTTGTATCATGATGGATCGTGCCTTCATTACGCTCACCCCCTAAAACTCTAATCCTTTGACTGCACCGATACCTTCGTCATAATAATGCTTGGTCGCCTCAATCGATGAAACCAAATCCGCCATTTCCATAAGCTCTGGCTTGGCGTCCCTGCCGGTAATGACTATATGCATATGAGCGGGGCGATTTCGAATTGCATCGATGACTTCAGCCAATGGCAAGACATCATCAATCGGGAATTTGGAAATGGCTAAAGCATTGTTGAGCTCATCCAAAACAAGTAAATCAATGCCCGGATCAGCAAGGGCCAGTTTCACCTTTTCCCAAGCTAACGCCAATGCATTGCGATGCTCTTCCGGGGTTTTGGTCCATGTGAAACCAATACCTAGCTGTTCCATTTTAACTCCTAATTTTCCCAATGCCAATGCTTCCCCGTATGTACGCTCTGGAGATTTTATGAACTGAAGGTATTTGACATTCATTCCTCTGCCGATTGCCCTTAAAGTCACCCCTAATGAGGCAGTCGTCTTGCCCTTCCCGTTTCCGGTATAAATAAGCATTAATCCTCTGCGTGCCACTCACTCACCTACCCTCATAACCAAACTGTTTTTTCTATGTATGAAGTCCTTTTAGTAGCAGGAACCGGTTGATCTCCTTTAGGGTATCCAACAAAAATGGTGCCGATCACTTTTTTGTTATCCGGTGAGCCGATAAATTCGTGCAGGCGTTCATCCCTGACAAGACCCACTCCTCTAGTCCGCCAAACGAATCCAAGACCTAGCTCTTTTGCGGCAAGCCACATCGAATGGACAGCGCAACAAGACGCGAATACATTGTCTTCGGATGAATCTGGATCATCCGGCAAAATATCAGAAGTCACGACAATGATGAGCGGTGTCGTCTTAACAACTTCCAGTGAACTTTCAATTAATTTGGGTTTGGTAGGGAAGCGCTCATGCAGATACCTTTCTGCCAAACTTTCATACCGGTGCTTCGCTTCCCCCTTGATTACATAAAAACTCCAAGGTTCACGCAATCGGTCGTTAGGGGCATACGTAGCCGCTTCCAATAACTGCCTGATTTTTTGATCTTCGACTTCTTTTTCTTCGTAATTCCTTATCGCCCGGCGTTCCTTCAATTCTTGAATGATGGACATTCCAACTCATTCCCTTCCATAATGGACTCTGTTTCAATCACTCTTTCAAACCATTGGATTTTTTCTCTTAAATGGACGACATCCCCTACTAGAAAGATTGACGGATTTTGAATTTCTTCTTTTACAGCCTTCGAAGAAATCGAACTCAAAGTACCGGTGATCGTCCTTTGTTTATCTGTCGTGCCCCATTCAATGACGGCCACTGGCGTTTTACCATCCCTGCCATGCTCCATCAATTTTTCACAGATGAACGGCATATTACCAATTCCCATATAAAAGGCAATGGTATCAATCCCTTGAGCCAATGCCTGCCAATTCAGGTTATCCTGCCCCTTGTAATCACGGCCATGGCCTGTCACAATGGCATAACTTGAGGCATGTTCACGGTGGGTTACCGGGATGCCCGCATAAGCCGGTGCTGCGATTCCCGCTGTGATTCCTGGGACGATATCATATTCAATCCCGTTAGCTGCCAGTATCTCCGCTTCCTCACCGCCCCGCCCGAAGACAAACGGATCTCCACCCTTCAGACGGGTGACGTTTTTCCCCTGTAAAGCTTTTTCCACTAAAAGTTCATGTATTTCATTTTGAATGAGATGATGTTTCCCTGGTGATTTCCCGCAATACACCAGTTCTGCATCTTCTTTTGCATAGTTTAATAGTTCTGGATTGACAAGCCTGTCATATGCAATGACATCCGCCTTTTGGATACATTCCAGTCCATATACCGTAATCAATTTCGGATCTCCGGGACCCGCACCGACCAGATGAACTTTTCCCGGTTTCATGCTCGCGCCTCCTCTTAAGCTTCAAAAAATACCTTTTACTAGTTGATAGTTTCATGGGCAGATCTGTTTTTTTGTTTTAAGCAAGCATCGATCCAGTTCTTTGCAAGTGTTGGATTGGAAGCAAAATGAAAGTGGGTATACCCAGCAACAAGGTTGTCCAATACACACCCCTCTTGTTTCGAACCGAATCTGCCTTTGGCTTCATAAGCATGTGTAAGATCAGCATCCGCTTCAAATGTCGAGTAGTGGAATTCATGACCTTTTGCCTGCTCCATTTCGTTGATCAAAAAATTGCCTGGAGTTCCTGTTATTTCACGATACCCGAGTGCTGCAAGCTTTTTCTGCATTTTAATCCTGCCCGGTATCATTCCTGCCATCTGATGCGTTTCTCCGGAAGTTGTTTCAATCGATTTGCTCAAAAACATGAAACCGCCACATTCCGCAAGAGTCGGCATCCCCTTTTCTATGGTGCTTCTGATGGATTTGATAGCATCCACGTTACCGGAAAGTTCAGCTGCAAATTCCTCAGGAAAACCCCCTCCAAGGTATAAACCATCGGCATCCAATGGAACTTCTTCCCCTTTTAAAGGAGAAAAATATTTGATGTTCGCCCCAAACGTTTCAAGTAATTCAAGATTTTCCTGATAATAAAAATTGAAGGCTGCATCTTTTGCGACAGCAATGCACACGTCACTTTCATTTTGATGTTGAAATATATTTGAGTTCCCACTGGAAACGGGATTTGTCTTGGACAAACGGTACAACTGATCGATATCAATCGTTTCCATGACCAACTGTGCAAGCTTATCGAAAAACGGATTTAGTTCCCCGCGTTCAATCGCAGGAATTAAACCTAAATGACGGCTTGGAATATCAATATCCAATTCCCGCTTCATATATCCGAGCACCGGTACATCGCATTCTTGCTCAATGGCTGATTTGACGATTTTGTAATGGCCTACACTTCCCACTTGATTGGCAATGACCCCAATGATGTTAGGACCGGTCGAAAAGTCCTGAAATCCCTTTACGATGGCAGCTGCACTCCGAGCCATGCTGGCACAATTGACTACCAACAGGACAGGGCTTTGCGTGATGATGCCGATTTCGGCCGTCGATCCTGTATTGGCTAACGGACTTTTGCCATCGAAGAAGCCCATGACCCCTTCGATGATCGATATATCAGCTCCGGTACCTGCTTTGTTAAGAATTTCCCGGACAGTGTCATGTTCGAACATCCAACTGTCAAGATTGCGTGAAACCCTTCCTGTAACTGCAGTATGATAAGTAGGATCAATATAGTCAGGACCACATTTGAACCCTTGAACGGTATAGCCTTTCTTCTGGAGGGCTGCCATGATTCCGATGGTCAATGTCGTTTTTCCGACCCCGCTTCCGGTACCCGCAATTACCAGTCTTCTATCGTTCATATTTGTTTCTTCCTCCTTAAAAAGGAATGATCCCAACCGATATGGTTACGTTTCCCGATTTTTTCTTAACAAGCTCCAATTGTTCAGCTTTGGTATAAATCCTTACAGCCGGTTCACTCACACCATATGCACCCGTGTATTTAAACACTGTATCCGATGGCGCCTCGATTTTGGCTTGATTAAGCTCTTCGGGTTCATAATGCACGAATTCCCAGCCGTATTTTTCAACTACTTCAATCAAGCCGAGTTCGTCTTTCTTTAAGGAAATTGTACAGATAACCTTAACGCTTTTTAATGAAAATGATAATTCGGCTAGTGTTTCTGCAATCACCTGCTCAATTTCAGCAGCCGCCGTTCCCCTATTGCACCCGATACCGAGAGCGATGACCTTTGGACGATATACGATTCCATTTTCAAGGATCCTCTTTTCCGACTGCTTAAGCATGCGGTGAGTCACGACCAGAGCAGCTTGCGGCTTTGCTCGAAGCGCTTCTTCAATGGATGGGTATACGATAATTCGTTCAGGTAAAGCCGTATCATAATGCCACCAGTTCCGTTCACCTGATTCCTGTATAACGGCAACATGCTCTTCATTTACAACGGACGCACTTACTGGCGTCAATTTTTCTGCTGAATCCCAAATCCAGCCGAAGCGCTGGCCGAATAAGTCGACAGGAATCGTTTTTTGTACATCCGAAGCCGTCGTGATTATGGCTCTTGCATCAAGCGCTGCAGCCACTTCCTTTGTCAGTTCATTTGCCCCACCCAGATGCCCTGAAAGTACACTGATAACATTTTCCCCTTTATCATCAATGACTACGACACCTGGATCCGTTTTCTTATCCTTCAAAATTGGTGCAATCATCCTGACTACTGCCCCGAGAGAAATAATTAGTATGATTCCTTTATATTCCTTGAACAAAGCTGGCAATAGCATACGGACACTGCCTGAAAAAAGCTGGATCTGTTTATGCTCTTCGTCCCCTTTTTCAAACTTGCTCATGTAATATAGATCGGAATTCGAAAAAACGGTATGTAATTTTCGTGCCAGCTCGACACCATGCTTTGTAATCGCTACGATCGCATAAGTATGGGACCGTTTAATGGGAGCAAGTTCCGCTTCTTTCAATTCAATGATCATGGTTTAACACCTTTTCTGAAACCGTGGGTGAAACTCGCATCATATAGTTTGGAACGGTATTCATCTTTATCATGGATGTCAGGGTCCAAAGCCCATCCAGCCAAAATCATCGCGTGCTTGCGAATACCGTTTTGACGCATGGCTTCATCTAAGTTCACTAATGTGGTACGGACAATTTTTTGGTCCGGCCATGTTGCCCGTTGAATGACTGCGACCGGTGTTTCATCCTTCCAACCTGCTTCCTGAAGTTCTTTAACGATTTTTTTTGTCAAGGTCGCACTCAAGAAAAGGGCAATCGTACAATGATGACTAGCCAAATCACGTAATTTTTCAAATTCCGGAACAGGCGTACGTCCTTCAGCCCTCGT
This sequence comes from Peribacillus sp. FSL R5-0717, assembly GCF_038002945.1. NCBI lineage: Bacteria > Bacillati > Bacillota > Bacilli > Caryophanales > Bacillaceae > Peribacillus > Peribacillus sp. FSL R5-0717. Next base: position 4,944,416 of record NZ_JBBOOF010000001.1, on the reverse strand, counting down.
TAATATGAGTGTCTGGGTTAAATCAGGGATAGTCAGCTCTGCTCCTATTGCTGCTGCTGAGGCGAATACCGAACTCACTCCAGGGATCACCTCATAACCAATACCCTCTTTCTTCAATAGGACAATTTGTTCCATGATTGCACCGTACATGGCAGGATCCCCTGTATGGATTCTGGCAACCATCTTTCCTGCTTTAACACGATCGACCATGATGCCAACAATTTCTTCCAAATGCATTCCAGCCGTTTTTAGCACCTCAGCATCAGGTTTTGCCTTAGCAATCAATTCTTCATTCACTAATGAATCCGTATATAAAATCACATCGGCCGTTTGGAGAATGTTCAATCCTTTTACAGTAATCAAATCCGGATCACCCGGGCCGGCCCCTACAATATATATCTTCATTTTCTCACCACCATCAATGTTAAGTATTCTAGTTCAAGTCCTTCCAATTCACTCACTTTCCAAATCACTTCTTCATCGGAAGTGACTTTGGTTACGACCGAGGCCTTTTCAAGTAAGTCCAAATCTTTTAAAACGGAAATCATTAAATCGATGACCTTTGCCACTTTGATGAACACCACGGCATCATGATCTTCGATCGCCTTCTTCATCGCTTCATAATCATCCCTTGCAGGAACTATCGCAACATGATCATCACCATCAGCCAAAGCGATGCCCAGCCTTGACGCTGATCCATTAAAGGAAGAAATGCCCGGGACCGTCTTGATTTCGACTTCAGGATGCAACTCCTGCATCAATTTCATCATATGTATGAACGTACTATATAAAAGCGGATCGCCTTCCGTAACGAAAGCTACATCTTTTCCTTCATTTAATTTTTGCCAAACCTTTTCAACCGTTCCATTCCATTCCCGATCCAAGATGGCTTGATCTTTCGTCATCGGAAAAACAAGGCCCAGCATCTCCTTCTCTTCAGGACGAATGTAAACTTCAACAATGCGATGGGCGTAGCTTTTACTCCCTTTTCTTTTTTTTGGATACGCAATGACCGGAGATTCCTGAATCACGCGAAATGCCTTTACTGTAATTAGCTCTGGATCGCCCGGGCCCACGCCAAGGCCATATAATGTACCAAGATTACTCATTCATGTCTTCCTTTCGTTGTGCAGTAATGATATAAACCGGATTAAGAGGTACAAATCTGTTCATTCCCAATATTGGCTTACTTCTGGAGATTTGCGCATGCATGATGGAAGTGTGAAAACCAGCTTCAGCAAATGCCTCATTAGCCCGGTAAAGATTCTCGATCGTCGCAGCATTCAGAACGATCCTGCCGCCAACTTTAAGCCGTTTGCAGCAAGTATTGATCAGCTCTGCCATTTCGCCGCCGGTACCGCCAATGAAGATTGCATCAGGATCCGGAAAAGTTTCCAATCCCTGCGGGGCTTTTCCATGAATCGCCGTTATATCGGTACGGAATTTACGTTGGTTTTGATAACAGTTTTCTAAATCAGGCTCATTTTTTTCAATTGCGAAGATTTGGCCTTCGGATGCAAGCTTGGCCGCTTCAATTGCCATTGAGCCCGTACACGTCCCAACATCCCAAACTATGCTGTTTTCCCTTAGCTTCAACGCATGCAGACTCAATACTCGAATTTCCTTTTTGGTTATGAGGCCTTTGTCCGGCTTACGCTGCGAAAATTCTTCATCCTCTATCCCCAAGGACCAGCTTGGACCTTCTGATTTTCTTTTCAAAATGACGACATTCAAGGGAGAGAATTCCCGCTCCGTCATTTCATCTAGTTCATACCAGCCAGATTCTTCGGCTTCTCCTTGAAGGTTTTCAGCCACAAATGCCCGGTATTCAGTCATTCTGAATGAAAGGAGATATTTAGCCAGTTGATTAGGACTATTTTCACTGTCTGTAAGTAAGGCCACTTTCGCTTTCCCATCAATTCTTTGGGCCAGCCCTTTCATACTGCGGCCATGAATGCTGACGAGAAAGGCATCTTGCCAGCTTTCCCCCATTTTTGCGAAAGCAAGCTGAATCGAACTGAAATATGGGTAAACCTCCATGTTGATTTTGCTGGAAAGATAGCCTCCCATTCCATAAAACAGTGGGTCACCGGAAGCTAAGACAACCGTTGGACGAGTTTCATCCTGCAGTTGCTCCACGACCTTTTTCAAGCCGCCCTTTATGACAATCTTCTTGCCAGAATAGTTCGGAAAGAAGGATAAGATCCGTTCACCTCCGACCAGCACTTCACTTTCTTCTATCCATTGGGCATATTGAGGCAGTAAGCTTTCCTGACCGTTATCCCCTATCCCAATTAATTTAATCGATTGACTCAATTCCAACAGCCCTTCCCAGTAATTGTCCTTTCAACGAATAAATCGCCGTTTCCATTTCAATGCCGCCCTTCACCTGGTTAATGGCAGAGTGACAGCAGGATTCACATAGTTTATTAAAAAAGTCAAAGTTATTAATGGCTGACATCATATCCCCGACTTGTGACGCTGTGTTTGCATTCTTGATTTCAAGAACAAGATCATCTTCAGCTCCGACGCTTTGGGCTATTTCCGATAGAAAACCAAAGTCGACCGGGGCACTTTTTGAATGCACCATCATCACACCTTGGGCCACTTTGGAGAATTTACCCATCATGCCGACCAGTGATACCTTTTTAATTCCCTGCCTCTTACATTGCTTAAGTGAGAAGCCCACAAAATCACCCATTTCAATAAAGGCTTCCTCAGGTAAGTCTGGAAGAAGACCCATTGCATACTTTTCACTGCGCCCGCCAGTCGTTAAGACTAGATGCTCACACCCACTCGCTTTGGCGACACTGATAGCCTGGACGATACTTGCCATATAGGCGGAACTGGAAAAAGGGACGACAGTGCCCCTTGTTCCCAAAATGGAAATGCCTCCCACAATCCCCAAGCGGCCATTTAATGTCTTTTTCGCTATTTCTTCACCTGCAGGTACAGAGATGACGACTTTCACTCCTCTATTGATCTTAAATTCTTCCAATGTTTGCTGCACAGTGGTTAAAATCATTTTGCGCGGTACAGGATTAATAGCCGCTTCCCCTACAGGAACGGGAAGCCCGGGTTTGGTCACACGACCAACTCCGGTCCCTCCATCCAAGATAATCCCAGGTGCATCGGACCAGCTGACAGTAGAGATAATATGGGCCAGATGTGTGGCATCGGGATCATCTCCGGCATCTTTAACCGTTTCTGCACTAACCGCATTTTCCGATATTTCATATTTCTCAATAGTGAAAGTGGCATCTCGGCCAATTGGCAAGGAAATCGTTGCCTCCTCTAGTGCATCCCCCGTGATCAATGCAGTCAATGCCGCTTTGGTCACGGCGGTCGAACATGCTCCCGTCGTATATCCATGACGCATTTGTGAGGGGTCTTTTTTCACCTTCTTTTCCATGTTTTTTAACTATCAGCTAAAAGGGAAATCGCGTTCAATGCGGCAACAGTGACAGTACTTCCACCTTTTCGGCCAATATTCGTAATGAATGGAACTTCAGTGATCTTAGCGAGTTCCTCTTTCGATTCTGCTGCAGAAACAAACCCAACAGGCATTCCAATGATTAAGTCCGGTTTTGCAATCCCTTCTTTAATGAGGCGAATGAGCTCAAGTAAAGCGGTAGGTGCATTGCCAATGGCATAAATGCCCCCTTCATTTTCCTTTACAGCTTTTTGCATCGAAATGATTGCCCTTGTCGTATTCAAACGTTTTGCTTCGACCATCACATCCGGATCTGAAATATAGCAATGAACGTCCCCGCCGTGTTTTTGAAATCTTTTTTTGCCTGTGCCGCTCTCGATCATTTGCACATCAGCAATGACATGCCTTCCTTTGCGAATGGCTTCCACACCAGCTTGAATGGCATTTGGGTGGATGATGACACTTCTTCCCAATTCAAAATCCGCTGAAGCATGAATGACCCTGCGGACGATCTTCCATTCATCTTCAGAAAAATCATGATTGCCCATTTCTTCAGCAATGATTGAAAAGCTATAATCATATATTTTGTCAGGGTCTACCGTTAGTGGTTTAAAATCTGTTTTAAAATCCATCTTGCATTCCTCCTATTTTTCAATTAGCTGTTTATTCAACTCGGCAATGACATGATCAAAACTGAAATGAACATTTTGATAGTCAACATCAGGTCGTGATATCATGATCGTCTCTATTCCACATTCCAACGCGGCTTCCAATTTCTCATCAACCGCACCGACCTTGCCGCTTTCTTTCGTTATCATCAATGTGACCCCATATTGTTCATATAGAGCTTTATTTAATTCTTTGGAAAATGGACCTTGAATCGCAACGATATTTTTTTGTTCAATGCCCAGCTGTGCACATTTTTCCATATTGTCCATGCGTGGCAGCATTCTCGCTATGACTCTGGTATTCTCGAGCCCCACCAATTCTTTTGCAAACACGGCTAGGGTTTTACTTCCGGTCGTGAGCATGATGACTCCCCGTTTTTCTGCGGCAAGCTTGGCAGCTTCCTCATAATCACGGACAACTATCAATTTATCATTCTGAAACCGTTGACTTTCACGCTCATAACGAATATAAGGAACATTTGCTGCCTTTGCTCCGTTAAGGGCGTTTTTGGATGCTTCTTCGGCAAATGGGTGACTTGCATCGACTACAGCCTGAAAACCTTTTGCAGAGATTAAAGATGTCATATCTTCTGCAGATAATCGGCCAATCCGGGTGGATATCCCTGCATCCTGCAAACTCTTAGCAGCCGATTCGGTTACAACAGTTGCCAAAACCTTGTACCCCACCTGCTGCATCTCAATCGCTAATTCCCTTGCATCACTTGTACCCGCCAAGAACAAAATCATTTTGATGTCCCCACCGCTTGCCCATCATGATCGTGGTGATGATCATGGTCGTGATCGTGGTGATGATCATGGTCGTGATGGTGATCATGATCGTGGTCGTGATGGTGATGATGGTGAGCATGTCCATGTTCCTCGACATGTTTACGATAGTTTTCCAAATCACGCGCCCCGCTTGATTTGCCTTCACTGGCTTCAATTACTCGTTCTTGCAGAATGTTCTGTAAGGTTGGGTGATATCCAAAATACTTTGCCAATATGAATTCTCGATCATGATATTGCTCTTGATAGCCTTTCAGCATATCCTCCATTCTTTCCATCAACACCCCAGTGAAGAGGAAATATGGCAGCATCACAATTTTTTTTGCCCCTAATCGGATGCATCGTTCAATACCTTCATCCACGTGAGGGTCCGTTACACCCATGAAGGCTGTTTCGACCCATTTAACGCTTAATTTTTCCCATAATAATCGTGAAATTTTATATATATCACTATTGGCATCAGCATCACTGCCGCCTCGGCCAATTAGCAATATCGCTGTCTCAGAATGTTCAGAGGTCGTATCGAATCCCGCTTCCTCAAGACGGTCTGTCAGGATCGTCAATACATCATGGTGGACCCCGATCGTTTGGCCGTATGTGAATTTCACTTCTGGATACTTTGTTTTCCCATCCTCTATTTCAGCTGGGATATGTAATTTCGAATGTCCTGCATGCAACAAAATGATCGGTATGACGATAACTTCAGTAGCCCCTCGTTTTACACAATTATCGATTCCTTTGGATATATTCGGTGCCGCAAATTCCAAGAAGCACGTTTCCACTAGGAAACGCCCGTCCATTGCCGGAATCATATTTTCAATAAAATGACGGACTTCTTCATTTCCCGAAGCCAACCGGCTTCCGTGTCCTACGAACAAAACTGCTTTCATTTACTTTCCCCCTCTTGATTAGTCTTCACAAGGCGCAGGCTCTATGTTTATTTTGGGAGCGATGTCCTGATATGAAAAATTCTGTATCTTTTTCGAACGTTTGAAGTATTTAAAAAGCCGCTCATTTGGATGGGCATTTTGCTTATACTCGCCGACAATGTCCGTGATCAGTTCTACAAGCTGTTCCGGTTCAATGCCTTCCGCTACCGGCTGACCCGGATGGGCTGTTCTTCCAACCGGTTTAGCTCCAAGAAATAAGTCGAACTTCCCTTTTCGGAAGACAATCCCGATATCATCCATCACAGCACTATAACAAGCCATCCCACACCCATTAAAACCGATGTTCAGTTCCTTGGGCATGCTCATTCCGCCAAGCACCCGGTGTATTTCGTCCGCATAAGGAATGGATTCCGCTTTTTCACCATCACAGAAATCACAGGCTTTTAAAGTCAGTACATCCCCAATCGGCGACAAAAGAAAGTTTGCTGATTGCAATTTCCCTGTAATGACTTCCGGATCCATTGTCGGGATCTTTAAGACGATTTTATGATTTGGCGTATACTCCATCGTTCCCTTTTCCCCGACAACTTCCGCAAGTGTCATCATTTGTTTGGGAGTGAATTGTTTATTCGCCACACCTGGACTAACGGCAAGTTCGAATACCGACTCCATTTTTTGCTGAACAATCGGCTGAATGGACTGCTTAACGGCTTGACCCTTGACTCTTGACAGGGCCTCCATTGCCATTTCAAAGGAAGCTGGCTTCTTTTCTGGTGCTTTTGTAAGTAATCCAACTCCTCCAGCGGACTCTGTTAAGGCTTCTTGATCTAATGCCCACGGTTCCGCTTCTTTTTGCAGTCGCTGATGCGGCTTCAATGTTTGCTTTTCCGAATTCAGCGTATATTTTCTCTGATAGCCTCTTGGTGTGATGATTTTGTCGTCATATAAAAAGGTGGATGAATTACCGATAATGACGGTTGTCAACATTCCAATATCGTGATTCAACATATCCTGCAAATTGGTTATGACAATATCCTGCCTATCGCGATAAGCACTTTTCACCAACCCTACAGGTGTATCCGGCGAGCGGTAGCGAAGGAGAATCTTCTGTGTTTCAACAATTTGCCGGGTCCGCCTGCCGCTGCGCGGATTATAAAGTGCAATGACAAAGTCTGCCATTGCAGCTGCTTCAACCCTTTTAGCGATCAGTTCCCAAGGAGTTAAATGATCACTGAGGCTGATCGTACACGAATCGTGCATGACGGGCGCCCCAAGTAAAGACGCACATGAGTTGATTGCAGAAATGCCAGGAATGACTTCAATGCCCACTCCAGTTTCTTCTTTCCAGCCTTTTTCAATCAATACTTCATAAACCAACCCTGCCATCCCGTAAACTCCGGCATCCCCACTGGAAATCACCGCCACTTTCTTTCCCAGCTCCGCTTGTTTCACTGCTTCCTGTGCACGTGATACCTCTTCAGTCATCCCCGTACTAATGATCGTTTGATCTGTTAGCAGTCCCTGAATGAGTTCAACATAAGTTTTATAACCAATGATGTAGTCACTTTCTTGAAGGGCTTCGACGGCACGTTTGGTAATGTGTTCAAAATTCCCGGGCCCAAAGCCCACGACGAATAATTTACCGTTTGTACTCATTAAGACATCTCCTTTTACGCTTTGTTCTTTGAAATACCCGTATGAGCAGGAAAATCTGGATTAGGGGTCATTTCCCCGTCATTGTACTGATAGATCATCTGTGGAACAAAGTCACCATCATCGAGATTACTGACGATCTGCCGACCGAAATCAGGCGTTTCCACTCGATACCAGTTTCCTTGGGGATAGGCAATCACAACGCAGGCATCCTTACATCTTCCGTTACAGCGTGTCCTCGTTGTATGGATTTTCAGATCCAGTCCTTTTGAAGCAATTTCATCACGAATCGCTTGGGTTACTTCTTCCCCGCCCTTTTTCATGCAGCTGCTCCCATTACAAATCAACAGATGCGTATTTGTACCCGTCAAGTTCCAAGTAGTCATCTTCTTCCTCCTGAGTTCAGGGAAAAGGCAAAATAAAAAACCTTAACATAAGAGTCAAGGTTTTAAAAAAACTATATGAATGAGAAGCCAAAGGCAAGCATGCCAAATCCTCCCAAAATCGTCATAGTCCTTCTACCTTTCCCTCCGAAAAGTATCATACAATTTTAAAAGCAGGTTTCCTGGCTTACGCTTCATTTTACTTTGTCCCTTCCCGGCATCTTGCCAGTGGCTATCGACAATTTCATCAGCGTTTACAGTAGCGGGGGCTGCATCGGATTTTCACCGATTTCCCTATTATCCCTTGCTTATTCACACAAGGGCACTTTTAAAATGAAATATTTGGTTTTATTATACATTTCCAACTAACTTAATCTATCATATAACAACTTTGTCAAAATTCAATAGTTTATTCCGACTGTTTAGAAAAGTTTAAACGTGTAAAACCAGTTACAATCCTTTCCTCGCAACAAAATTCGGCCCAAAAAAAAGATAGTGTAGCTGGAATTATTTCTTTATGGTACACTATACGAGAATTTTCTAAATAATTACATAAGTTTCATGGTGTTGAATTTCTCGAAATTCAGCTTAAAAGGGAAGCCGGTGAAAATCCGGAGCGGTCCCGCCACTGTAAAGGGAATTTCCATTACGTTAACTTTAATCCACTGTCAAATGAGATGGGAAGGATGTAATGGGATGATGAACCAAAGCCAGGAGACCTGCCATGAAGCGTGAAACTGTTTCAGCCTACGAGGATGGGCGTGCGGATCAGGCAAAATGGCCCATGGTTGGTTCATGCTGCAAAATTCCTGTTCATTACGCACTTCTTTCCTTTGAGAGAAGTGCTTTTTAGTTTGGGCGCCGCTTTTCTTCTCAAGATTGATCAGAATAATTAAAAGTGTTGAAAGGAGAAAGAATGAAAAGAACCAATTGGAAAATTATTTATTTTGTCATTTTACTGCTTTTTGTCCCGAAACGGGCATTGGCCATGCATATCATGGAGGGCTTTTTACCCATAGAATGGGCTATATTCTGGTGGGCCGTGACGCTTCCATTTTTAATCTTGGGTTACCGGTCCATTAGGTCCAAAGTAAGGGAAAACCCAGAAACAAAAATGATACTTGGCCTATCGGGCGCATTTGTATTTATATTATCGGCCCTAAAGATTCCTTCCGTTACGGGAAGTTCTTCGCACCCTACCGGAGTTGGTTTAGGTTCCATACTATTCGGACCATTGGCCATGAGTGTAGTCGGCTCCATCGTTCTGTTATTTCAAGCTGTTTTACTGGCACACGGAGGATTGACGACATTAGGGGCCAATGCATTCTCCATGGCCGTCTGCGGACCCTTCATTGCTTACTTTGTCTTCAAGGGCGCAACTAAATTGGGATGGTCTTTTTCACTTGCCGTATTCTTGGCAGCTGCTTTTGGTGATTTGGGCACCTATGTGGTAACTTCCGTTCAACTTGCTCTTGCTTTCCCATCCGAAGTAGGAGGATTCATGGCCTCTTTCGTTAAATTTGCAGGGATTTTTGCCCTGACCCAAATTCCCTTGGCCATCAGTGAGGGGTTATTGACAGTCGTCGTAATGAATTTCTTGAAAAAATACAATCTAGGCGAATTGAAATTGCTGCGAGTTTTATCTAAGGAGGCCCGTTAAAATGAAAAAAAGTTTACTGCTGCTTTTCCTGGTTGTCATTCTTGCAACCTTACCATTAATCACCCAACAAGGAACGGAATTTGGCGGTGCCGACGGCGAAGCTGAGGAAGCCATCACTAAGATCCATCCGGAATACAAGCCATGGTTCAACAGTATTTGGGAGCCGCCAGGTGCAGAAACCGAAAGCTTATTATTTGCGCTTCAAGCTGCAATCGGAGCCGGTTTCATTGGATACTTCATTGGTGTGATGAGACAAAGGAATAAGCAAACCAAACAAGAATTGGCCGAAAAATCGAAGCATGTTACTCATTGATAAATATGCCTATTTCAATGGGCTAAAGGATGTACATCCGTTGGAAAAGATGGTTTTTGCACTCTCTCTTTTGCTGTTTTCGTTAACGGTAAGGGATATGGCCGTTTCGCTCATCACTTTTACGGTGATGAGTGCTTTAATCATTTTCGCGGCAAAAATCCCGCTTTCTTATTATCTTAAATTACTTCTATTACCAGGATTTTTTATACTATCAGGAACCATTACCATCCTTTTTTCTTTCACTAGTAAATTCACTTCGATTTCGAATATATGGTGGTCCTGGAAGATCGGGAATTGGCAAATATTCATCAGCGATGACAGCTTTGGTACGGTGGCCAATTTGATCACTGTCGTATTCTGCAGCATCAGCTGTTTATATTTCCTTACCTTAACTACACCCATTACCGTCATCCTATCCGTGCTGCGAAAACTTAAAGTGCCTTCGTTATTGGTCGATTTAATAGAATTGACCTATCGATTCATCTTTATTTTTTTAGATACGGCTTTGGCCATTCACCAATCACAAGCTTCACGGCTGGGGTATGGTTCCTTTAGGAAAGGCATTCGATCTCTCGGATTACTAATTTCATCATTATTTTTAGGAGTATTGCAGCGCTCTGGACAGTTGACGATGGCCATGAACGCAAGAGGCTATCAGGAGAACCTTTCCTATATCGAGGATACTTACACCTATTCCTCACGCAATTGGCTGATTGCGATTGTCATACTAGGAAGCTTAATCCTTATTAATGGATATTTGTAAATTGGAGGCAACCCAACAATGGACGAGCATATTTTTCATATAGAAGGCCTCACCCATCAATTCGCAGATGGAACCTTCGCTTTAAAAGGACTTTCGTTAACGATCCAACAAGGTAAAAAAATTGCATTATTAGGCAATAATGGTGCTGGCAAATCGACTTTATTCCTCCATTTAAATGGTCTATTACAACCTACTGCAGGAAAGATCAGATTTAAGGGCAAGAAAATGAAATATGACCGTAGAGCATTATTATCATTACGAAAGCAAGTCGGTATCGTTTTTCAAGATCCCGACTCTCAGCTCTTTTCCGCTAATGTACAACAGGATATATCGTTTGGACCAATGAATTTAGGATGGGATAGAATTACAGTGCAGGAGAAAGTAAATTGGGCAATGGCTGAAACGGAAGTAACCGAACTAAAAGATAGACCTACCCATTTTTTGAGCCTTGGGCAAAAAAAACGGGTCGCCATCGCAGGGGTACTTGCCATGGAGCCCGATGTCTGGCTCCTGGACGAGCCTACCGCTGGATTGGATCCTTATTTCTCAAGACAGATCATGAATCTGCTGGACAGTATCCACCACCCTGACAAAACGATAATCCTCTCAACTCATGATGTTAATTTTGCTTACCAATGGGCTGATGAAATCGTTGTCATGAACGATGGCAAGGTCATATACCAAGGGGACCCTGTTTCCGTTTTCCATGATGAAGACGTTTTGCTGCAGGCACATCTGGAGAAACCGTGGGTTTTTGAAATGTTTCAAGCCCTTCTTCAAACAAGGAATCTTGCAGAAAGGGACCTTTTCCCAAGAACGAAGGAAGAATTGCTTCAAAACTTGGAAACAGAAAAAATTTATTAATTAAGATCCCCTAACTTCTGTTTCATCTTTCCAGAAGCTAGGGGACCCGATATATCTTTAAAATATCAGCGATAATCCTTGTTCAAAAACAAAAACCTCAATATTACTTTTCTTCCTTTTCTTTTTTAATCTCAATATCTCTTCCGTTTACATCATCAATGACTGCCTTTATCTCGCCTTCCGCATAAGTATCCGAGACTTGTTCGTGGGTTCGAGCCAGTCCAGAAGATAAAGGATCTTCCCGTTTATAATCGCTGACATCATATATTCTCCCGGCAACTTCTGAAGATTCATTTTTTGATTGCTTCCTATCCATTTTTTTCACTCCTAGTTTTTAAATTATCATTGCAGTATTAAAGACAAAGGTATTTTGTGTAAAAAACGAAGCAATATTCAATAATGATGAAAAAAGGAGGGAAAAGACGAAAAAAGCTTACAAGTAAAATCCCCTTTCAAGGACTTACTTGTAAGCTTAATGAGTACTTAGGCTTCCTTTTTCACATCTACATTATCGGATGGGTCACCCCAACATTCCACATTCTTCAAACCTTTAATATTGTTCACATGGAAAACTGGATTTTTCCCACTTTTCTTTTGCTTTTGATAATCCGCCAGTGCAGCAAAAGCAATTTTCCCTAGTAATGCTATGGCAATCAGGTTGATAATGGCCATAAGGGCCATAAGCAAGTCAGCCAGTCCCCAAACAAAATCCAGTGAGGCAAGCGAACCGAATATCACCATTCCTACGACTGCGACACGATAGACATTCAGCCAAACCTTATTTTCATTGATGAAGCCGATGTTCGACTCTCCATAATAATAGTTGCCCACAATGGAACTAAAGGCGAATAAAAGTACGATAATGGCAAGGAAAATACCTGCCCAAGATCCCAATGCCGTTCCGAGGGCATTTTGGGTAAGGACGATACCGTCCGTTTCCTTCGATGTATAAAGACCGGAAAACAAAATGATGAAGGCTGTCGAACTGCAAATGATGAGCGTATCGACAAAAACACCTAGAGACTGAATGAGCCCTTGTTTGACGGGATGACTGACATCAGCCGTTGCACCAGCATTTGGCGCACTACCCATCCCGGCTTCATTTGAAAATAGGCCGCGCTTGATTCCCTGCATCATGGCAGCTCCCAGTACTCCGCCAGCCACTTCTTTTATTCCATCGAATGCACTTTCAAAGATCAAAGCAAAAACACCAGGTAACTCGGTAATGTTCATGATGATGATAATCAAAGCCACTATTACATAGGCTCCTGCCATGATCGGAACGATGACTTCAGAGACTTTTGCAACCATTTTGATCCCGCCAAAAATGATGACAGCCGTGACCATAGCCAAGATGATTGCCGTAACCCACTTTTCAATCCCAAACGATTCATTGAATGCGCTTGTAATCGTATTGGCTTGTACCGAGTTGAAAGCCAATCCAAATGTAAGCGAAATCAACACGGCGAAAGTGATGCCCATCCAACGGGCATTCAATGCCTTTTCCATATAATAAGCAGGACCGCCGCGGAATGCATCCCCATCCTTGACTTTATAGATTTGAGCAAGTGTACTTTCAATGAATGCGGAAGCAGATCCGATCAATGCTATTAACCACATCCAGAAAACGGCTCCAGGTCCGCCCGTCGTGATCGCGATGGCAACACCTGCAAGGTTACCCGTTCCTACCCGCGATGCCGTGCTTATGCAAAATGCCTGAAAGGATGTTACACCTTTTTTATCCGCAGCAGCCCCTTCTCCCAAAAGCCTGAACATTTCCCCTACCATTCTGAATTGGACAAACTTCGTGCGGACAGTAAAATAAAGGCCCAATCCAACCAACATAATGATCAATATGGAAGACCATAACACATCATTTGTCCCACTAATAAATTTTTCTAACATCTCCATTAAACCAAACCCCTCTACTTAACTTTAATATTATTATAAAAACATATACAACCATAATTTATTTCCCGGTTCATTGGGGAGATAAACAAATAAAACCCATAAAAAAAGGAAATCCCACACTGAATCTCCAATACAATAATATATTATATCCTAACACACAATATTTTTCATTCATGAATTGGTGGAATCAATCGAAAAATATAATATTTCAGTATTATTTCCTTTAGATAATAATCATACTTCCTCCCTTCATTTAACATTCATTCCCAACGGAAGTTATTTTCTATTTTTATCACCATCATTATAAAATACTAAGCGGGTACTATTTAAATTGAAAAACAAAAAAGATTTTGCTGTGCCTCTCGTAAAATCAGTAGGCAGAGACTATAAAAAAAGGAGCATTTCAGCTCCCAAATTCCAAACAAAAAGAGAGACTTAAACAGCCTCCCTATAAATTACCTCCTTCAGAACATTAAATACATCTGCCTTACTTGGAGCTATTATGTATCTCCTTCATAAGCTCTGCATTTTACCATTTACATCCTCAGCCATTAATACAGCCTGAGATACTGTCTCACCATCTGTAAAGCAATTCTCTAGATCAGGAAAGCTCACAGATAATCTCCCCCCTCTTGCTCAACGACAGCATAATATTTGAAGATTTGGTTAAATAAATGAAGTAAATGAAATGTATATTTACTTACCAAGTAGTGATTTAATGATTATCTTGTTGTCACATCACAAGCCCGCCATCTACAAATAAAGTTTGCCCTGTCATAAACTGACTCCAATCTGATGCCAGGAACAACACGGGTCCTGCTACATCTTCTGGTGCTGCAATTCTGCGGAGTGGAGTTTGGGATATGATGAGGTCCTTCAACTCTTCTTTTGTATCCTTGCTTGTATCCGTTGGATAGACAAGCCCCGGAGCCACACAATTGACCCTGATTCCAAAAGCCCCGAGCTCTGCAGCTAAATTACGGCTGTACCCCATAAGTCCACTTTTTGCTGTCGTATATTCATGGTAAGGTACAATCGGCCTTTGAACTAAATTGCTGATCATATTGATGATGCTGCCATTGCTCTGTTTTTTCATAATGGGTAAGACTGCCTGACACATATAATGTGTCGAGCGTAAAGCCCCATCAATTTGCGCCTGATAATCTTCCCATGTTAGCTCCCATGACATTTTTCGATTGTCAGCATCAAAAATGTAAGACTTGAAGGCATTATTCACGAGAACATCAATTTTCCCCGCTTCCAAAACTTGTTCGATCATCTGTTTGACGGACGATTCAGAAGTGACATCACCCTGTATAGCCCATCCTTCACCGCCCAGTTTAGTACAATCCACGGCAACCTGTTCAGCGGCCTCGTGATTTTGCAGGTAGTTGATGATAACCAGTGCCCCTTCTCTCGCAAAGGCACGGGCAATACTAGCTCCAATTCCTCGGCTAGCTCCCGTCACCAGTACTACTTTCCCCTGAAATTTTTTCATTTTTTCTCCTCCGTTTTGTTAGGAAGAAGATCGTCACGCACTGCCTCTTTCATATCGATGCTATTTTCAATTAGTCCTAATTGCAGATACGCATCTGCCCCTTTTTGCAAAACCGATGTATCAAGTACCCCTAGCCCCTTACTATCAGTCCCCTCAGAGGATACACTCGAAATATTTCTCAAATTAATAATTTTCAAGTTTTGTTGTTCATCTTTTCCATCAATGGCATATTCAGATGCTAGTTTAGCGGCTTCCTCCGGATTTTTGATCATCCACTGTGCACTGCTACTATAAGCCTCCAAAAATTCTTTCAGAACGTCTTTCTTTTCATCATACGTCTTTTCTGTGACAACAAATACATCGCTAGGCACATTCAAATAATCTTTTACTTCCATGACATTTACTTCATCCAATCCTTTTTGTTTAGCAACGGCTAATCCAGTATCCGTTGCTGCTGTTGCATCCACCTTTCCCTGCATCAAAGGAGCAAAATTCAACAATCCCGTCTCCACGATTTTTACATCGTTTTCCGAAAGTCCAGCCTGATGCAAAAGTACCAATAAATTTTGACGCGTCCCGCTTGTTAAACTATATACACCAATTGTTTTCCCTTTAAGATCCTGTGGCTTATTTATTTTTTTGTCTTTAAGCGATACAATGTTAAACACATTTTGGGGATAGATATTATAAATCACTTTCAGCTTTTCCCCTTTGTCTAATGCAAAGAAAAGAGAGCCGGGATCTGTAAACGCAATGTCAGCTTGTCCAGAAACAATATTTTTAATGGCATCCCCGCCACCTTCTCCTGGAATAACCGAAACGTCCAATCCTTTATCCTTGAAAAAGTGTTTTTTCTCATCCACCAATAAATTCGTTTGCTCAGTTATCGGCTTACTCCAATTCGCTACTCTGACCTGCTGTATTTTCTCTGAGCCTGCTTCCTTGGTTGCCTCTTCCTTCGCTCCACAAGCGCTTGTAATTATTGCTATCAAAAATAATAAACCCATTAGCATAATTTTTGATTTCATTTTTTCTCCGTCTCCTTTATAAATCGTTTGACCCATTTCTTTTCCATAAGTTGCACTGCCTGATATAGAACCATTCCCATGGCCGTTAACAATATCAAGCTCGCGAACATCAATGGTGTATCCATCATTCCCTGTGAAGCGATGATCACCGCTCCTAATCCGTCACTTCCGCCGATAAACTCTCCAACAACCGCACCTACAATTGCCAAAACGACCGCTACTCGAAGCCCTGCTATAATCCCAGGCATCCCGGCAGGTATCTTTAAATGGATCAAGGTTTGCCAGCGTGATGCACCAAGCATTTTGAACAGTTCCAGCTTCTGCGTATCCGTATACTTTATGGCCATCACCGTATTCTCCAAAATAGGAAAAAAACAGATCAGTGCCGTAATCACCACTTTAGAGGTCATTCCAAATCCAAACCAAAGGATAAAAAGAGGGGCTAAAGCAAGCTTCGGAACGGCTTGACTGGCAATAATGTAAGGAAATAAGAGCTTCCGTAAAAAAGGCACCTCGCCCAAAATAATGCCTGCCACAAATCCGATTACCCCTCCAAAAAACAGTCCCAGCAACACCTCTGATGTGGTTCGGATAATATGCGGAGTAAAGTATCCGCCGATTATGCCTTCAAAAAGAGTTTGGAAAATCACAATAGGTGTCGGCAGGACTAGCTCCGACATGGACCTTGCTGCTAGATCCCATAAAAATAGCAAAAGCATTAAAAGGATTACGGAGTATATAGGAAATCGTTTCATATCCGTGCTCCCCCCATAACCTGGTGGATCTTGAGGCAAAGTTCATTAAAATACGAGCTGTACCTCATTTCTACCGTTCGCGGCTTTGCAAGATTGACAGCTGTATCATAGACAATGCTTCCTTGATCCATTACCGCTATCTTGTCTGAGAGATAAACAGCTTCTGAAATATCATGTGTTATAAAAAGGACTGTCGTATTTTGCTGTTTACATATCTTTAAAAGGTCGTCCTGTAATTCTTCTCTTGTAATCGCGTCCAATGCAGCAAATGGTTCGTCTAAGAACATCATGGACGGCTGTTCAACAAGTGCCCTTGCAATGGCTACACGACTCTGCTGACCTCCTGATAATTGTGCCGGGAAACTTTGAAGATAGTCTGCTAACCCAACAGTGTCCAATAACTTCATCGCATACTCTTTATCCTTTACCGTCACTTTCCCCCTAAGGGAAACGGGCAACAGAACGTTATCCATTACAGTTTTCCACTCTAAAAGGGTTGGGGATTGAAAGACAAATCCGGCTTCTGGAGACGGCTTGATTACAATGTCCCCATTCAGGGAAATAACTCCAGCATCCACCTGCAGTAAGCCTGCTGCCAGCTTTAATAACGTCGTTTTCCCGCACCCACTCTTCCCTAGCAAACAATGAAACTCCCCTTTTTCTATTTCCCAGCTTACACGATTGATAACTGACCTTTTGCCCTGATAGCTGTATGTCACATCATTAACTGTCAAAAACCCCATTCCACTACCTCCTAATCAACATAAGGGGCAAATCTTTCACTGTCCACTACAGCAGAGGACTCTATATCTACCATGTTGATCAAATCTAGTAAATTAAAGCGGCCATCATGATGCCATCCAGCTTCGGGAGACGTCATACTGCCCAAAGCCGTTAACCTCGTTACACCAATTCCCCCCAATAACTCGGCCCAATGAAAAAGTTCTCTTGGGTTTGCAGCTATACCAACGGTTTGGAGGTAAGAACGGTGAGGCTCAATGGAAGGAATCAGGTCCCCTATTTTTTCAAAGGCAATCACTTTTATCACTCGATTCAAACTACTTGGAGTGAAAGAAATGCCCTTTTCTTCGTATACGACGGTCCAATCATGTGCTACATTTCCCAATACCTCTTTTTGGGAATCATAAAAAACACTCATCTCTTCTCTTTGACGCCACGATGCCAGTGCTGCAGACTCTTCCATTGAAAGGATCCGCCGAGGATATCTTTTTTCCATGTTTTCAAGTTCATGTGCAAGATATCTCGCAAATTCTTTTGGCGAAACATTGCCGCCATGTTGGACATAAAAAATATGGGGAGAGTAGCAGCCTTGCTGATCATAACGGATGACATCAAGTGCCGCTTGACGTGCAGTTTCAAAAGCTTTTTGTGAATCCAGGCTAAAGCGAGAGATCAACCCAAAACTGATTTTATGGCCATAAGCCAAAAATCTGGTGGTTATTGGCGTTCGGCTTTGAAGAGACTGAAGCGAAGCATTGCCGCCGTACCCTACTACAACGTCACTTTGTTCCAATATGCATGTTTCCCGCTCTTCATCGCCCCCTTTCCACCAAACAATGGCAAAACAATCCGCTAATTTAGGTTCAATTTCCACTAACAAACGGGCAAACAAGCCCGCAAACAAAGGCTCTGCACTTGAGACCTTCCCAATGTTTCCTGACTTGGTAAGCAAGGCGGAGATGAAGCTCCACAAAGGAAGACCTGGGACATTCCCCGACCAAATATGGGTGATTAGATTTGGCCCTACTGCCTTAGAGAACCCGCCTTTGATTCGAGGTTGAAAGTCATCAAGCATCAGGGGATTTCCTAAATCTTCAACAACAAAGCGTTGGAGTTCATGTTTACGGAATTTTTTCAAATAAATAGTAAGACCAAGACGAACTATTTCCTCATCATACCCTGTAATAATCGGCAGGAGCTGTTCAGCCTTTTGACGGTACGGTGAACGACGATCCAGTAATCTATCAATCGCTTTGTCAATAATGTCCATGATTTCCACCGTCGTAAATGCCTTTAATATCTCAACACTCGCCCTTTTAACTTTTTCTATAACCTTATTCATCTGTTCTATCGTAAGAAGGGGAATCTCCACTTCCACTTCTTCATTCTTTCTCTTAAATACTAAAACCCTTTTTGTAAAATCTTCATCCCCTATATCCGGTATATATCCTGCAATCTCGTTCATTCCGAAACGCCCTTTGCAGCTTTTAAAAACTCATCCACCGCTATGGAACAACCCTTTGCCTCTGTTCCCTGCACTCTTCCTAATAAAAGAAAACCACCATCCACCTCGACCCCTAAATCTTCTGTTAGGATGGTAGTGACCGAATTAAAATTAGCTAAATCACAATGAACAAGTACTCCACGCTCGCCCTTTTGGACCTCTTCCCCACTTAAAGGATTGATCACTCTAGTCCTTATCCAATGCGGACCCGATTTTACAGGAGGAACAGTCTCGTTACCGTCATCATAAAATTGCGTGCTTAGCTCCGTCATCCCATACATATTTATGCATTCAGACCGGTCTACACCCAAGTGAGTTGAAAGCATATGATAGAATTCATCCAAACCCAATTCCTTAGATTGATTTTTATATCCTCCCGTATCAAGGATTTTACTTCCCTTTGGTAAACTAAAGGTCTTTCCCATTCGTTCTAATTCTTCGATCATATGTACGAAACTAAAACTCGCGCCTAAAAGGGCATAAGGCTCCCCAGTTTTTTCCGCATGCCCAAGGTACTCCAGCAAGCGGTCCATATCAATTCCACTTTCATTTAATAGATAGTGGCTATCCTTCGTACCGAATTCACGCATTCCAAGACCCAAGTAGCGAGCTAATGAAGAATTAGGCATTTCTATTTCGGTTGGAAAAAGAATCCCCATGCGTATTTTCTCCGTTTCCTTCATAAATCTTTTCCTGAAATTTAAAATCATGGACTTATCAAACACCTCCAAAGTAGGATGATAATGTTTGCCCTTAATTCCTTTTGTAGTTCCGCTCGTCATAAAAACCGCTTCTGTTTCAGAGGGATCTATGGAGCTTAGCGTGACTTCTTTAAAAGCATTAATCGGAACGGCCGGAATGTCCCTCCATGTCTTAACTACCCTTGGTGTCTTTCCTTTTTGAAAACAAAAGGTTCGGTAGGGAAGATTATGATCGTATTGATAAGAAAATAATTGTAAGGCCTGTTCATTGAATGCCTCGTCTGATGCATTTTGCATATAGCGAACAATATTATTGGTTATGACTTGCTGTTGATTCATCTCGAATACATCCTTTCATAGAAAATAAAAAAGCACTTTGCGTAAGCAAAGTGCATAGTGGTCCTCTAGTCACAATCCCTACGCTGGCATTACCCAACAGGTTCAAACGGTCTACAACAGTTAGTCATACTCTCAGCCTGATTCCACAGACTCCCGTAACATTAAATTTTATTCAAGTCTATTCCTTCTGCCTAAAAAATGCAACTCCATTTTAAACTACCGTTAAATGCACTAAATCATAGATCCATATTTCATTAAAGGAATGAACACAGAACATCTCCATCGATTTTCTCAATTTTTCATTTTACATGAAGGCATATAATTCTTTAATTAATGGCATATAAAAGAAATACCATTCCAAACTCTAAAGTAAAAGCTAAGTGCTTGTCTGCTGGATATAAATTAGGGTAAAAAACTTAAAAACACAGCTACTTTTGGATTGAATATCTTTGCTAGAAATCCTTCTTTAATATAATTATTTTCGATGACCATCAGCTTTTCCGTGAAGGTGTAAAGCACATATGCTTTTTACGGGGCAGCGAAAAAGAGATTTGGGGGTAAAAAAACTTCGTATGAAAGTGAGACTGACCAGCGAAAGGGAAAAATAAAGGCTATCAGGAAGAAGATTCCCCACAGCCTTTACCTATTATTTCGTAAAAATTTCAATAAGTTCGTTAACCCCTAAATAGACGAACATGATGAGACAAGCCGTTAAAACCAAATTAGGAACCGCTTTGTTCCTAAACTCTTTATCTACCTTTTTCGAATTTAATAATAAAATCAGGGAGATCGCCAGGAATGGCATAAATAATGCCCCTAAAGCTCCATATATGATGATTAACTCGACGGGTTTTCCGAAATAAAACAAAATCATCGGAGGGAATGTCAGCCAGGTTAGATAGGCACGATAAGCAGGTTCCGTTTCTGATACAGCCTGTTTTCCTGGAGCCTTTTTCTTGCGTATCGTTTTGACAAAATCAGCAAAAAGATACGGAACCCCATTCCAAACTCCAAGTAAGGAAGAGAAAGCTGCAGACCAAAATGCAATTAAGAATAACCAACGCATAGGTGTGCCAAACTCCGCCCCAAGCATTTCGGCAAGTTGGATAAGCCCTTGATCATCACGGATGCTGACACCTGTACCCGCAAGAAATTGAGCACCGATTATCAATGCAGCCAATGTAAAAATAGCTGTTAATGTATAGGCAACCTTGGTATCTGTTCTCATCATGGAAATCCAACCTTTTCCACTCCAGCTTTTTTCACTTAACCAATAACCATAGGAAGCCATAGTGATTGTTCCACCAACTCCACCAATCAAGCCTAGCATTAAAATGAATGAGCCTTCTGGAACTCTAGGAACGAATCCGATTGCGAAATCTCCTAAGCTAGGTAGGAAAAGAATCGCTGTACCGATAATCGTTACAAACATAACACCTATTAAAACTGTCATTACACGTTCAAACAGCAGATAACGGCCTGTCCAAACGAGACCGAAGCCTAGAATCGAATGGACGATAGCCCAAGCCCAAAGCGGCATGATTGGAAACATGGCGTGCATGGCCAATGCTGAAGTCGATGCTGCAGCTGCTCCATAGATAAATCCCCAAATGACTGAGTAGATACCAAAATAACCTGTTGCCCATTTCCCTAATGAATGCCAGCCATCAATCATGGTTTGTCCAGTTGCCAAATACCAGCGTCCTACACCTTCATTTAAAAAGTATTTCAAAATTGCACCGACAATAATGGCCCATACAAAGGTCATTCCAAAAGACGTTCCAATAACGATAGATGTTATCAAATCGGCAGTTCCCACACCTGTGGCAGCGACAACTATACCTGGTCCAACCTGTCTTAATTTTTCCCCCATCGTAGCTGGTGGAATTTTGAGCTGTGGCTTATTAAGTTCTGTCTCCATGTAATGCCTCCTCAGATCGTAAATGTCCAAAATATATTTATTTAATGTAGTTCATTCATTTAGAATCGTCTTAGGCTAATTCTAATAAAATAGCCATGCCCTGACCTCCGCCAATACATAGAGTCGCTATCCCGTATCTTTCTTGTCGTTTTTGCATTTCATGAATTAATTTCGTTATGATTATCGCTCCAGTTGCCCCTAATGGATGACCTAATGCGATAGCCCCACCATTGACATTGATTTTATCCGGATCTAGCTTCGCTTCACGTATCACGGCAAGTGATTGCGAAGCGAAAGCCTCATTCAATTCAAACAGCCCAATATCCTCACCCTTCAGACCAGTTTTTTTCAAAAGTTTTTCGATAGCGGGAACGGGACCGATTCCCATATATCGTGGATCGACACCGGCTGTAGACCAGTTAATGATTTTGGCAATGGGTTTGACACCTATGTTGGAAGCCTTTTCTCGAGTCATTAAGACTAAGGAACTCGCTCCATCATTTCGACCACAGGCATTACCCGCTGTGACAGTTCCATCCTTTTTAAAGACTGGTTTCAATTGGGTTAATTTTTCTAAGGTTGTGTCTCTTGGGTGCTCGTCTATTTGGAAAATCGATGTGTTTTTTCTAGTTTTTATTTCAATCGGAACAATTTGCGATTTAAAGGATTCAGACTCAATTGCTAATTTTGCCCGATTCTGGCTTTCCAAAGCAAATGCATCCTGATCCTTACGGGAAATATTATATTTTTCCGCAACGTTTTCAGCTGTAACCCCCATACCTAAGTCTTTTCCAAAAACTTCGATTGGCTGCTGGCCATTTTCAAGATTAGAATCAACAAGGTAAGGATTTCCTTCTCCATATCGTGAATTTCTTAAATAAATGGGGGCTCTACTCATATTTTCCGCTCCGCCGGCAACAACAATATCATCCGGATTAAATGCTAAGTGCTGAACCCCCGATACAACAGCCTGAATGCCTGAAGCACATAGTCGGTTTACTGTGAAAGCAGAGGCCTCATGGGGAATACCGGCTCTTAATGCAGCAACACGTGCTAGATTAGATGATTCAGTGGACTGCCGTACCTCACCAAAAATCACTTCATTGATCTGCTCAGGTTCTAGCCCAGCACGCTCAATCGCATCTTTAATGGTTGTTGCAGCTAGATTTCCAGCCGGCACCTCTTTTAATCGTCCGCCAACTCTACCAATGGCTGTACGGTTTGCGCTAACAATTACAAATTCATGATCCATTATAATACCTCCGGATTGTTAATTCATTCGACTGAATACGCTTTCAAACTTGGTGAAATTATAAAATTTGCAGGTGTGATTTCTTTTAATTTCTCTATCGTACACCCCTTGTCTAACTCTTCTAAAATCATTTCATTATCTTTAAATCGAAAAACTGCATATTCAGATATTAATGTCGATACAACACCCTGGGCTGTTAGTGGAATATCGCAGTGATTGACAATTTTCGGATTGCCCTCTTTGGTGCAATGCTGAGTTGCAATGATGACTTCCTTTGCACCCACGACTAAATCCATTGCTCCACCAACTCCTAAAATATCCTTTCCCGGTACAGCCCAGTTTGCTAAATCTCCTGTTTCACTGACTTGAAGGGCTCCTAAAACGACTGTATCAATATGTCCGCCGCGAATCATCGCAAATGATTCGGAGGATGAAAAATAAGCAGCACCTTTTTGTGCGGTGACCGGTAATTTCCCGGCATTTATGATTTCAGGGTCTTCCTTCCCTTTCTCTGGCGAAGGACCTACTCCAAGGAGCCCATTTTCCGTATGAAGGTATACGGATTTATTTTCGGGTATATAGTTAGCAACCATGGTCGGAATGCCGATCCCTAAATTGACGATTGTTCCCTCTTTTATTTCCATAGCAACCCTTTTGGCTAT
The DNA here is from genome assembly GCF_038002945.1 of Peribacillus sp. FSL R5-0717. NCBI lineage: Bacteria > Bacillati > Bacillota > Bacilli > Caryophanales > Bacillaceae > Peribacillus > Peribacillus sp. FSL R5-0717. Next base: position 4,920,691 of record NZ_JBBOOF010000001.1, on the reverse strand, counting down.
CATTTCTTTAATAGTAAGTGTCGACATCTTCGGTCAATTTCTCCTTTCCACTATAAAATCCACGAACAAATGAGGCGTTATGATTTCCTCGGGAGATATCTTGCCCATTTCAACAATCTCCTCCACTTCAACTATAGTTATTTTTGCTGCACTAGCCATATCAGGGTTAAAGTTCCGAGCTGTTTTTGAATAGATTAAATTACCCAACCTATCTGCTTTTTTAGCCTTCACTAAAGCCACATCAGCAAATAACGGTAACTCTAAAACATATTCTTTTCCATTAATTACGCGTGATTCTTTATTTTCTCCTATAAGTGTCCCCGCTGACGTGCGAGTATAAAATCCACCTATACCTGCACCTGCTGCTCGTAACCTTTCTCCTAATGTCCCTTGCGGAACCAGCTCCACTTCCAACATACCTTGCTTGACGTAACGGACGGCATCCATATTACTCGTAAAATATGAACCTATCCCTTTTTTTATTTTATTTTGGAGTAGAATCTTACCTAGACCTTTTCCTCCGGGTTCCCCTAGGTTATTGCTAATGATTGTTAAATCGGAAACTGGATGTTCAGCCATTGCTTCCACCAAGTTAAGAGGGCATCCTACCAACCCAAAACCTCCTACAGCAACGGTGTCTCCATCTTTTATATACGAAACAGCTTCTGATGCAGTAATGATTTTATTCAACGTAGCTTAAAGCCTCCTCTTCCACGTAATGTAATCCCTTACATATTCTTTGAAAAAATTAAAAATAAGAGTTGTATAATTGCGATCATAAGTGTACACTATACGTATATATTGTACATATAGTGCATCTTGGGATAATCATAATTATCTTTTGTTAAGAAGTCAACCTAATTGTTTGTTTTTTCTAACAATTAGGCTGATAATTCACTATAAATTTTCATTATTTTTAGGAGGAAGTTCGAGATGAATAATGAAACGGAACAATCATCTTATTTCGTCCAATCAGTCGCAAAAGGATTTGAAGTGTTAAAAGCTTTTGATTCAAGTTCTGCTAGTCTTTCGCTTCGGGAACTTGCAGAGCGGACAGGCATTAATAAAGCGACAGTTAGACGCTTTGCATTAACCCTTGTCGACCTTGGTTATATAAGGTTAATGGAAGACAATAGATTTCAACTCAGCCCTAAGGTTTTGGATTTAGCGGTCCATTATTTACAAACATTGAATTTACCGGATCTTGCTCAACCAATCTTGGAATCTATCTCTGCCACTGTAAAGGAATCAACAAACCTGGCCATTCTGGATGGTGCGGAAGTTGTCTATGTTTCCAGAGTGAATGCAGCTAAAAGGATCGTCGGGGCAAACTTGAAGGTCGGTTCAAGGTTGCCTTATTATGCAACCTCATTAGGAAAAGCACTTGTTGCCTGGTTACCCGAAAACGAGAGGAAAAAAATTTGGGGAATCACCAATATCGAAGCCTTTACCCAAAATACAATCACAACTTATGAAAAATTCGAGGAAGACCTGGCCATGACCAGGTCACGGGGTTATGCGTTAGGTGATGAAGAGCTAGAGGAAGGACTCCGCTCCATTTCAATGCCCATTATCAATTGGCAGGGGGCAACGATAGCCGCAGTAAATGTTTCTACCCAGGTCATCCGAACAGATAAAAAGAAATTATTAGAAATCTACTTGCCAGCCCTTCAAGAAGGAGTTAAAAAATTAAATCATCAAACTGGATCTAAAAGTTAAAATCAAAATACACACTTGAAAAAATTGAGGCCACTGAAAAATTTTCGTTTTTTAGTGGTATTTAATTTAGTAGTAAAAAAGAAGACTCCAATTTATTTTCATAAAATTGGAGTCGTCTTTTTTATTATTAAGGATTCTGGTGCGAAAATACTCTTTTAGGAATATATACCTAAATTCCCTATTCATGTATGAATTATGATGTAACTTAAAATAATTTGTGTCTATCTTATATTTTCTAGTTTTCTGTAGGTATCAATGTTGAAATTAAGTCTGTTATGATACACTTGTTCTGCCTCTCCTAAATGGTTAGAATACCTTGTGAAAACATCTTTCTTAATTCTTTTTTATCTATTTTTCCAATCGGCGTTAATGGGAACTTATCAAGAAAATAGGCAATTTTAGGAACCATATACTTAGAGGTCCTTTGTTTGCAGAAATCAATTAATTCCTCACTAGTACAGCTCAATCCTTCATGCAATGCTATCACGACACACACTACTTCTCCCCAATCTGGATGGGGGACGCCTATGCATGCGCTTAATGCAACAGAAGGGTGCTGGTTCACCACTCGCTCCACTTCTGAGGAATATACGTTCATCCCGCCTGTAATGATCATATCTTTCTTCCTATCTACAATATAAAGGTAACCGCTTTCATCCCATTTACCAATATCCCCCGTGTAGAACCAGCCATCACGGATGTATTCACGAGTAAGATCCGGTCTTTGATAATATCCAACCATCATGGCTGGGGACTTTACGATGATTTCTCCAAACTCGGTTGGTTTTACATCATTTCCATTCTCATCAATCAGTCGAACTTCGGTAAGAATGCACGGTTTTCCACAGCTTTTCAAAACTTCCGGATTATTATGATAAGCCCATACATGAGCGCTCTTCGATAGTCTTGAAATGACAATATTACATTCTGTCATGCCGTATTGCTGGCGCATGATAGGCCCGAATACTTCAAAAGCTTCTTTAAGGCGCTTCTGTGAAATCGGTGACGCACCATAGAAGATATTGCGCATGGAGCTCATATCATATTCCATCTTCTTGGTCTGATCAAGAAGCCTGTATAACATGGTCGGAACCATGAATGTCGTCGTGATTTCATGTTCCTTTATCGCCTGTATGAATGCTGCAGCGTCGAATGAGCCCATCACATAAACATGGACGCCCGAAACAAGGGATCTCCAAAGTAATGAACCGGCTGAATGCACAATGGGCGTACTTAGCAATAACCGGTCCCGGTCGTCCAGCGGGTCTTCGATAGCTGCAGAAAGTATCGCGGCGCCGAGTCCTTTCTGGGAATGCATGACGCCTTTGGGTGTACCCGTTGTCCCGCCTGTATAGGACAGAAGGGCAATGTCATCTTCTTCAGCTATTGGCAAGTCTAAATTATTTATTTCACCAGGGCATTTAAACAGTTCAAACTCCTCCGGATAATTACTATTAAAGCCAGGGAGCCCAATAATATGGACATCCTCCTTCTTCATTTCTTCCAAATACTCTAAGAAGGTGTCAAAGTGTGTCTGTGTAGTAATTATGACCACTTCTGGTTTTGCTTCCTTTAAAATGAATTGTATTTCTCGTTTTCCGAGTTTTTCACTTAATGGCACCAAGGTAGCCCCGCATTGCTGGACGGCTAAACCAAACATCACACTTTCCAAACTGTTTGGAATGATGGTCGCTATGCGGACGCCCCTTCCTGCACCTAAACGCAGTAAATAAGAAGTGATACGTTCTGTTTTCTTCCATAACTCGTCGTAGGTTATCGTTTCTCCGTTTGGCAACAAGGTAATAGCCGGCAGTTCGCCGAATCGTTTCATTCCTTTATTCAACAGTGACTGAAATGTCAACTTATGCAGCATGAATTTTTTCCTCCCCCGAAAAAGTTTTCACCCTTTTAATAGTGCTTTGGCAATTGTATTTTTTTGAATCTCTGAGGTTCCGCTCAGAATCCGATACATCCGTGCACTCCTGTACATTTTTTCTACTGGATGCCCTTTTACCAAGCCTTTGGAGCCAAAGATTTGGATGGCCTTGTCAGCCACATGGCTATTGACCTCTGAAGCAAACAGCTTGGCCATGGACGTACCGGCCCGATCCTCTTTTCCCTGATCAATTTTATCAACCACATCATAGACCATGCATTTTGCTGCATAGATTTCCGTCGCCATATCTGCGAGCATATGCTGAATTGCCTGGAAGTCACCGATGGGCCGGCCATACTGGACTCGCGTTTTGGCATGTTCAATAGATAAATCGAGAAGGTGTTGAGCCATTCCGATAAAGCCGGCGGCATGGGAAGCACGATTTGTGTTTATTCTTTTCAATCCGAGCAGCAACCCTTTTCCTGGTTCTCCGATTATATTGGCGGCAGGCACTCGACATTGATTGAAATTCAATTCGGCATGTATGCGTTCTCCTGATAGGGGAACTTGAATGTCTCCTAGTTCAAACCCTGGATGTTGTGGTGTTTTTTTATCAACTAGGAAAGCAGTGATCCTTTCTTTTTCTCCTTTCCGGGATTCTTTCGCTATGACAATGGCGAAATCAGCATAGGGGGCCGCACTGATAAAATGTTTCTTTCCGCTTAATATATAATCATTTCCGTCTTTAACGGCTGTTGTTTCGATAGCGAATGCATCCGACCCGGCATTTGGTTCTGTAAGGGCAAAGCAGCAACTCACTTCTCCCGTCACAACGGGCATCACATATTTTTCTATTTGCTCCGGTGTAAAACTTTCCAACATCTGACCAATTCTTAGCGGCCCGCCAATCTCCCCTATAACCTGCCCCCATAAAACCGCTCCGGAACGTGCCAATTCTTCCTTGAACATGCATAATCCTTTTAAGCTTACTTCTTGTCCGCCATATTTTTCAGGGAGGTTAATTCCGTAAAAGCCCAATTCCCTGGATCTTTTCCTTGCCCATTTTATGGCTTCCATCGGAATATCCTCTTCAGCGTTCAAGCCATGCTCCTGTTCATATGGAAGCAATTCATTTTGGATGAAATCCTGCAACTTTGTTTGAAGTACCTCTAATTTCTCTTCCTGGGTCGTAACCATATGTTTCCCCTTTCGATTTTTATTTTCGTCTTACTTTTTAAATATTTGAAATGTTATAAAATCAATTTTAAATGTAAATAATATTTAAGTAAAATAAGGATATATGATATAAATATAAATAATATTGATGTAAATAAAAAAATATTAGTTCCCTATCATCATAGGAAACTAATATTTAAGAGTGGTGTAGAATTCGAGACATTTTATAAACTCCCTGGCAGCTTTTGAAAAATACTGCTTCTTAGAGCAAACGTAACCGAATTCCATTGTATTATTTTCCATCTCCACCAAAGGAATGGCCACAAGCTCCCCGCTTAGGAAATAGGGGTCGCTGTTAACTCCAATATCATAAGAAAAGGCAATCGCTAATCCCTCAGCGACGGTTTTTTTGATGATCTCTGTATTATTTGTGAAAAACAAAATATTCATCTCACCGTAATGATCAAAAAAACCTTTAATGAACGACTTCATTCTTGGTCCATTGTAAATGACCAAATTTTGGTCCATAAGCTCTCGTGGGGTTATGCTTTTACGGTTAACTAAAGGTGAGTTCTTACTGACCATCACAATCACTTTTGCTTCCATCAAAGGTTGGAATTCCAACTCAATTTCTTTTGGTTTAACCTTTGGGATATTCAATAGCCCGATGTCTATCTTACCATTCCGTACTTCTTCGGTTATCTCTAGTCCCCCTTTTTCTTCAATGACAATTTTCACCTCGGGATACTTCTTCTTAAATAAGGCCAAGGATTTAGGCAAAACCGTTAGAAATAAACCTTGTGTTGATGAAAGGCGCAACTCTTTTTCCATCGTATCTGAATGTATTTGGGCACTGTCTCTTATTTCTTCCAATTTGCTTAATACTTCAAGAGCTTTCTGGATGATTTCCTTTCCGTCTTCTGTAGGTATGGTTCCTAACCTTGACCTCTTGAAGATTTTTATACCTAATTCCTTCTCCAAACTCGTAATGGCCATACTGATTCCAGATTGAGAGATATGGAGGCTTTCTGATGCCGTGGAAATCGAGTTAACCTCGGCTACCTTAATGATATATTCCAATTGTTCTATATTCATGGTTTATTCTCCTTCTAGCCTATTACTACTATCATACCTCGAACAGAAAGCCCTTTCAATTTTAGAGAAGTGGAATCAGAATACCTCAAGCTTTATCCTCAAAAGGAGAATCCAGTTTTATACAATGGTAGATGTTTTTTCGTATTCTTTAGCGGGTTGTGCCTGATTATTTTTAATTGATACGGCAACAATCGTTCCCAATAACGCTATTATCACCAAAAACAGGAAAGCGGCATTATAGGAGCCATTAAACAGACTGATAATCAAACCGAGGGCTAAAGGAGAAACAGCACCTGCAATTTGACCGGCGAAAGTTACGAGTCCGGAGGCAGAGCCCGTCAGTTCCTTTGGTGAGTATTTTATGATGATCGTATATAGAACGGTTCCAAAGAAAGACAGTGCTACGGAGTTGAGGGTGAGATACGTGATGATAAGTCCTATAGACGTGGCGTTAGACATTAAAAAAAGAAAAATTGCCGATAATAAAGCGCCTGCAGCGGCAAGATACTTCTCCCGGTTAGCCATATGTTTATCCAGAAGCCACCCGCTTACATTAAACATCAAGAAACCAAAAATATAAGGGATTGCCAATAAACCTCCGGCGGCTATTAAATCCACTCCTTTTTCTTTAACCAAATATATAGGCATCCAAGTGATCAAACCATAGTTGATAATATTTGATATAAACTTGAATGTTATGAGTTTCCAAATATTTTCGATTTTAAATAGCAGTTTCAGAGCAACCTTTTTTTGTTTCGGTTTGTCTTTTTTAACCTCTTGATTTCCTTGAGGCTTGAGAATGAACCAAATTCCGAAAGAAGCCAATATCCCTAGAATTCCGGCAATGGTAAACATGCCCCGCCAACCGAATGCCACCACCATTGAAGCAGCAAGTGCAGTACCTAATATCCCGCCAATATTTTGGGCAGACAGGAAAAACGAATTTGCCCGGCCCCGTTCTTCTTCCGGGAAGTTATCTCTTATAGTGGACATACTGGCAGGATAGAAAGGCCCTTCACCTAACCCGAACAGAAAACGGATGAATAATAAAGACATAAATGACCAAGCAAACCCAGTCATTACAGTGAACAAGGACCAACTAAACAAAGAAACAGTAACCATGACCCTGGCGCCATACTTATCGGTCATCCATCCACCAAGCGGTTGCATGAGTGAGTAGCTAACAAAAAATATACTAATTAAAATACCTGTCTGGGACGTAGTGAGATGAAACTCTTCTGCAATAGGAATAATCCCGACATTTATGGCAACGCGATCAAAAAAACTTAAAATCATTCCAACAAATAAAAGGCCGCTAATCATTATTTTTCGTTTCTTACTTGCATATAACTGCATTCCCCATCACTCCATTTTTTTATATTTTCACAAAACCTCAGCCTCACAGGAAGCGCTTACAATTCCTTTCGAATTACAAAACTTGTTCTGTAACTATTAGGAGCGTTTTATAAAAAATTAAAAACGAAACAGGATGCCTTCAGGATTAATTAATACATTCAAACCCACGAGACTGCTAAGTAGACTCGTGGGTAACCGATCCATCCTTGTTTTTAGAATATGAAGTGTTTGATTATCACGGAGTTACGATATTAACCTTAGGTTGGAATTGATCCAGCAAAGTCAGGAAATCTTTAAACTGTTTTTTATCACCGGAAATGGCAACTTTACCGGCTGCTTCCATTTTGGATAAATCTTCACGTCCTAGAGCAATCTGATAGAAGGTCATTTTATCTAATGTTAATGCTGCATCAGGGTTGGACGCCATTTTCCCTTTTTTGAAGTTCAATACAGAATTATTCAGATCGATCGTGTAATTGGTTTTCGAATCTGTAAATGTCAAATTGAAAGTCATATTTTTATTTTCCGCTTTCATTTCGTTTAACTTAATGGACAAGAATTTCAGGAAATCATCCATTGGCATATTGAGCAGCGTATCGAGATTCATCATTCCGCCACTTCCCTTTGAGTCTGCCACACCATTCCTTAACTCGTCTGCGCCAGTAAGATAGAAATTACGCCACACAGAAGATTCTGCTGTGTATCCTAATTGCTCATAAGCTTTAGCCAGTAAATTTTTTGCTTCTGTATTTTTCGGGTTGGCCATGACGACATGCTTTAAGACTTGAGCCACCCAGCGATATTCCCCTATTTTATAATCAAGTTTTGCCTGTTTAATGACCTTCTTTTCCCCACCCATATATTGTACATATTTAGCGCCCGATTCCTCTTGTGGTAATGGATCCAAGTCGGATGGATTACCGTTGAAATATCCTAAATAAAAGTTGTACACCGCCTTTACGTTATGTTTCAATGTTCCGTAATACCCCCGATTGGCCCAGACTTTATCCAACTTTTCAGGAAGCTTTAACTTTTCCGCGATTTCGTCAGGTGTGAGACCAAAATTAGCTAATCGTATGGTTTGGTCATGAATATATTTGTATAAATCACGCTGACTCTCCAACTGCTCCAAAACATTGTCCCTTCCCCATATGGGCCATGTATGGGCCGTAACCATAGCATCTATATCTTCGTTTCCGAACAAATCAACTGTTTCATCAAGTGCTTTCACCCATTTTAAAGTATCTCTGGTTTTAGCTCCCCTTAATGTATAAATATTATGTAACGTGTGTCCGGTGTTTTCCGCTACCACTAAAGTTTTGTAATCATTGATATAATAATGCATTTCAGATGGAGCTTCCGAATCCGGCGTCAATAAAAATTTAAATGTAATTCCGTCTATTTCCACCGTTTGAATATCATCCTTCACTTCCATTGTTGGAGGTAAATAGCTAAAAGTTCCGTTACTTAATCCTGGGCCAATACCAGAAGTAACAAATCCCCTTTCACTTGCGGGTAAGAGATTTCCAAACATATAACCTGCACGGCGAGACATTATATTGCCTAAAAGAATGTTTTCACTTAGCGCTTCATCGTTAAAACCTGCTGGGACAATAATCGGCACTTTAGCTGGATTTTCAGCATATTGAGCAATGCCTTTTATACCACCAAAGTGATCCGCATGACTGTGACTAATAACAATTGCACTTACTGGGGATTTAGGCCGATGTTCAAAATAAAGCCCCATGGCTGCTTTGGCCGTTTCAATTGTAGAAAGTGTATCCAAAACTATTAATCCTGTTTTTCCTTCCACAATGGTAAGTACTGATAAATCCTGGCCCCGAACTTGATAAACGCCATCCACCACTTTAAATAAGCCTGTTATATTTTGTAACTGAGCTTGCCTCCACAAGCTTGGGTTTACAGTAAAGCTTGCCGGCTGATCTTCTTTGATGAATGAATATCGATTACTATCCCATACCACGTCACCTTTTGAATTTTTAATGGGATTCATATTCAAAGGCGCTATAAATCCTTTATGTGCATTCTTGAAATCTTCCTTGTCTGTAAAATTCAACTGTTCATAAAAAGCCTTATTTGCTGAGATTGTTGCATCTGTTGCCGGCATTGGCTCATCTGAAGCAGCATTTGTAACAGAAGAACCTGCCAGTAAAACAAAAACAATGGGAACGGTTACAACTCCTTTAATAAAAGATATTTTGGACATTTCATACCCCTTTCTAAGTAGATATCTTGTATCTATTCCGAATGTTAAAGTATCTTTCTTAGATTTTTTTGAATAATATGAATTTATCTTATAATTAATTTGCCATTAAGTATATTTACTATTTCTAATAGTAACTTCAATTTTATTTATATAAAGGCAATGTTAAATTCTAATGTTGATATTTGACCATAAGGAAACCGCCTTGTTGAAAAGGCGGTTCTTTGAGCTATCGTCCCCGTGTTTGTTTTTAATTAGTGTCTTCATCGCTTTTGTACTCCAAAAATCACCTGGCTGACAATCCAAAGTCTTACATATCCGTTAATCATTCATTTTTTGACATTATATCTAGGGCATTTTTTAATGGCTTTTGAAGTGCGTCCACAATGGCTGCGATGATACTTGTTGCTAAAATACCCATTAGACATAATGATGTAGGACCCGCTGCATCATCACTACTTGTAACTTTAGCAAGCACCCTTAAGCTTACTATTCCTAACAAAATGAGGAAAATGACTGTAAAAGTACATTTCTTTATAATCTTCAAAGATTTAAGGGATAATTCAGAGAAAGCATTGTTCTTTTCGATGTAGGTTAATAGTTTATATGCTTGATACAACGCAACAGAAAACGCAATAGAGAATCCGTATGCACATACTAAAAAGGGGATTAGGAAGTAAGCCGTATCTGGATGTACCCTTGCATCTCTAACCGCTATGTCAGGCAACCAGATACACAAAGCAAGCATTGCAATTCCAGCCAGAAAAATAATTACCTTTAAGAAAGTCGTTGAACCTTGTTTAACATTCATTTAAAACACCTCACCTATTTAATGACAACTTGATTTTAGCATATTATTTATCGTATAACAGTAAATTTATATTGTTTTTATTTATATTATTATTGTTATTGAAATATCCTTTTAATTTTGACAAAAATAAAAAGCACTTCTCATTACAAAGAAATGCTCTTACTTTAAAATGTTAAATTTACAACTTGTTCAACAAAACTGCCCGTTTAGATTTATGTGGTCTTCTGATGCGTTGAAGGGGCGTGTTTGTGAGGTCGTTGAAGGTTTGATGGCAGGCTTTACAGCTGTAACGCTGCTGTTTCACCTCTCCAGCACATGTTTTGATAACGTATTTACCAAATCGCACAACAAAATGGCTGTCGCAATGTGGCCAGACAAGACTAGCTTTATGCTTTTGTACCTGGATTTCATCAATTGCACGAATAGGAGCAACATCGGTTTCGGTCGAGACTGCAAGAAATATACAAGTTGCTGTTTACCGCTTTCATTTAATTCTTCGGCGAGCTTCTTTATTTCCTTTAACTCCACGCTATATCATCTCCGAACCATCATTATATCTTTTATTATGCCCATTAATCCCTTTGTTTGTCTAACCGAAGACTGAACAACCAAAATGCCCTTCCCGATAGAGTGAGCTTTTATAATCAATGCTGTATTTTCAATTTACCATGACTTTTGCTAGCTGCCGGGGCCACGCCGTTAATCACGAAACTGAAAACGCTGCCAATTGTATGAGTGAACAAAGGCAGCGTCCATCCTTATTGAAGAAAATCAACAAATTTAGACACCCCTATTTTATTAAAACGCTTGTTTTTCCTGACTAGCCATAAATTTCTTGCCATATTTATTCTGTATATATCCACTTCCCGCAAAAAGCCTTGCTCCAATTCTCTGGCCACTGTCAGCCTTGGCAAAATGCTGATTCCAAGTCCGGCTTCAACCGCACTTTTTATCGCTTGTGTACTGCCAATCTCCATGTAGCTTTCAATTTTTTCTAAAACCCCATGCTCCCGTAGCATATTTTCTACGATAAGCCGTGTTCCGGAAATGGATTCACGCCAAATCATCCTTTCATTTCCCAATTCCTCTAGCTGAATTTCTTTTCTGTCTTTCCATGTGTGGTCGGATGGACATACCAATATCAATTCGTCTTCGGCGAACTTGTCTACAATAAAATCGGTGTTTTCCACAAGTCCTTCCACCAAGGCCAAATCAATGACATCGTTTGAAAGATCCTCCAGAACCCGGGGAGTATTTTTAATCGTCAATGTCACTTTTATTTCTGGCTGTTGTTTTTTGAATCTCCCAAGCAAGCTCGGCAACAAATACTCGCCGATAGTCAAGGAAGCCCCTACTATGAGATTTGCATTGTACTTCCCCGTCGATTGCTGAATCACTTCTTTTGAATGGTTGAAGTCATTTACTATGGCTTTAGCAAAAGGGTATAACAGCTTTCCTGCTTCTGTAACTCTCAGCCTTCCTTCCTCACGGTCGAATAACAAAGTGTTATAATAATTTTCCAGTTGATGGATCTGCCGTGTTACAGCGGGCTGTGATAAGAAACTTAACCTCGCTGCCTGGCTTATACTTCCTTCATCCACCACTAAACAAAACATTTTCAGATTTTCCAATTTCAAGAAAACGACCTCCATGTTTTTAGATAGTTTATTAAAATGATAGCATCATTAGGTAAATGGTGAAATGAAAATAGTGAGATACATTCTAAGGCTATTCAATTTTTGGCGGCATTCTTTATAAAACGGATAAATCTTCTGGGTATAACGTTTTGTTATACCCGATGATTTTGTTGCAATTTACCCAGCCCTTTTTCTTTGATATGTTAATGATAAGAATTAAACAAAGCATGCAAAGGAAGTGACTGATGTCAATGAAAGGACAATGGAAAACTCTATTCCAATTATTTTGGACCTTTTTTAAAATAGCACCTGTCACATTCGGAGGCGGGTTTGCGATGATCCCTTTAATCGAAAATGAAGTGGTCGAAAAGAGAAAATGGATGAAAAGCGAAGAAGTTACTGATGTTTTTGCTTTATCTCAGTCCGTACCGGGAGCTGTCGCCATTAACTCCGCCACCTTTATCGGCCATCGAATTGCCGGAATGAAGGGGGCAATGGCAGCCATGATCGGTGTTTCATTACCTACCTTTTTAATTGTTCTGCTCCTGGGCATTGTGTATTTTTTCATTCAGGATAATCCGAAGGTAGAATCCGCATTCATATCGATCAGAGCTTCCATAGTAGCCATCATCGCCTATGCGGCTATCAAGATAGGAAAAACCGCAGTTGTAGACAAATCAACTTTCTGTATCTTAATAGCAGGAATTCCCGTCCTCTACTTTCTTCACCCTGTGATGGTTATATTAGCAGGAGCCCTAGCCGGTATTGTGACCATCTCCATTAAGAGAAAATTAGGTTACGATGTCAAGATGGACAAAAAAGATAGGAAAATAGAAGAAAATGATTTCGAACCTTTCATGGGTGCTGGCATATAGGTAACACAAAATAGGGACTAACTAATTTTTAAGAAAGCATGTGATGGAATGATGGAATTGTGGGAGTTGTTTAGCACCTTCTTTATTATCGGCTTTGTATCTTTCGGAGGCGGATACGCCATGATTCCCGTAATAGAATCGGAAGTCTCACAGCATGGATGGATGACTACGCAGGAATTCACCGATATAATCGCCATTTCCGGGATGTCCCCAGGACCTGTAACCGCCAATAGTGCCATTCTCGTTGGCTATTCCACTGCTGGGTTAGCAGGAGCCATATCATCTGCTCTAGGAATCTTGCTTCCTGCCATTATAATCGTAACCGTTATAGCCACATTTTTCAGCAAATTGAATCATTATCCAGTTGTTCAATCCATGTTTTATGGATTAAGACCGATTGTCACTAGTTTGATCATCTTTGCAGCGATCAGTTTAGCACTTTCCAATCATATGATAGCCGTGAACGTTTCATGGCATACGATAAGCTTATTAATCGTTTTTGGTTTATCGTTATTTGCCCTAATGAAATTACGCTGGCATCCAGCCTATATAATTATTCTTTCCGGTTTAGTAGGTGTTGTCCTCTATTCATGACAGGTGTCTCACACACAACCATCATTAATTTGGACCGGAATTAAGCAAAAAAATTGAAAAGTGTGAGAAAACTTTATTATGTTTATGTATTTACCATACAGAAAACACCCAGAATCCAATGATTCAGGGTGTTTTAATATTATTGTATTCTCTTTTTAAGAGGTACGTTTCTTCATTTCATCATTTCCCGGCTGAAACCGTGGAAAACCAATCAGGATGGCAATGACGCCACAAAGTCCAATCAGGATTGGGTAATATGAATACGGCAAGATGCTTAACGGAGAAATCTTTGCTACTCCTGCTGCAACAAGCAGTTGTGCTCCATATGGGATCAACCCTTGGATACAACATGCAAAAATGTCAAGGACGCTCGCCGATTTCCTTGGATCAATCCCATACTTTTCAGCAATATTTTTGGCAAGTGGCCCGGCAATGATAATCGAAATCGTGTTATTTGCCGTTGAAAGGTTCGTTAAACCAACAAGCCCCGCAATGCTGAATTCCGCTCCTTTTTTCGATTTGCTATTTCGGGTCACTAGGTGGAGTAAATAGTCGATGCCACCATTATGTTTGATTACAGCTACCATACCTGCAATTAAAATGGCAAGGAAGGAGATTTCATACATTCCCGCCATTCCTTCTCCAACTTTTTGAATGACACCCAACGGTTGATAACTACCATCAGCCAAGCCGATGACTCCGGCAAATACGATTCCGATGGAAAGGACCAAGAACACATTGACTCCTGCCAATGCAGTGACCAATACGCAAAGATATGGAAGAATCTTCACCCAATCATAAGACTGTTGGGAAATGTCAGCTTGTTCACCCATCGTTAAAATTCCTAGGATGGCACATGTGATGATGGCTGCAGGTAAAACGATGAAAAAATTCACTTTAAACTTATCTTTCATTTTCGTTCCCTGAGTTCGGACAGCAGCGATTGTCGTATCTGAAATGAATGAAAGGTTATCCCCAAACATCGCACCACCAATAACGGCCGCCATTGAAAGGGCAAGTGAAATATCAGTTTGTTCACTAATCCCTACCCCGATAGGTGCCAAGGCAACAATCGTGCCCATGCTTGTCCCCATGGATAGAGAAATAAAACAAGCGATGATGAAAATCCCTACCATTAATAGGTTTTGCGGAAAAACAGCTAAGGCAAGATTCACTGTTGATTCAACTGCCCCCATGCCATTGGCAACTTCCGAAAAAGCGCCGGCCAAAAGGAAAATGATAACCATTAACATGATATTGGCGTCACCGGCACCTTTACAGAAGATATCAACTTTTTGATTGAATGTCTCTTTCCGATTCATCGCCAATGCAGCTGCCGATGCAATGGAAATCGCTACAATCACCGGAAATGAATAAAAATCTTTAGTGATGATTCCAGACCCAATAAATAAAATTAAAAATACGACAAATGGGATCAATGCCCATGGATTCCCTTTATTGTTTGCACTCATGATGTACACCTCTTTTTATTTTTCCCGCGACATGTGTCACAGCTCTTATTCTATTAACAGTTTTCGCAAATAACTCCAATTTGAACCTACCTGATTTTCCAGTCATTGAGCTGTAGCAAATAAAACTGGCATAAAAAAGACCCCTTCTATTTAACAACAAGAAGAGGTCTTTTAATTTATAAAAAACACCCTCCTTATCTTTCAGGCAAAAATCAGCCTGCTGGATTTGGCACAGCACTCCATTTAAGTCCGCTGCCGAGACATCTTCGGGCCAGTCCCTCCGTCTCTCTTGATAAGAAGATTACATTATATAATTTTATCAAAAATTACGATGCCTGCCAGAAAAGTACCACGCTGGAAACTTGCCTGAGTTCGTGACATCGAAAGTCGTTTTGAAAAGCAAATATAACAGTACAGCATTTTGTCTATTTTCGCAAGGGTTAATTTTCAAAGTGTTTCACATGCACTCCTTACTGTTTATAAAGAGATCTAAGTTGATTGGAGCAGGTGTGCGAGACTCCTCGGGGAAAAGCGAGTGCCTGGAGGCAACGTCAAATTGTAAAAACCAAAAAAAAAATGTAGACAGACTCGATCTTCATCGAGTTGTCTACATTCTGAGAGGTCTAATGACCTCTCAGCAAATTTGTTGGATTAGGTTAGGTGAATTATTTTTAGTCGAGTTCACATCAGTCGATACTTCAAATGCTTCCATCTGTTCCGAATCGAATGATTTTAAATACTGTTGCAGATATGCAGGATCATTAATGGAAGGATTCAACCAATCTTTTTCATCTTCTGGTTTTAGAATGACAGGCATGCGGTCATGAATGCTGGTCATTAGCTCATTTGGCACAGTTGTTATAACAGAGCACGAATAGATGCTGATGCCCTCAGGAGATTTCCAGGATTCCCAGAGACCGGCCATTCCAAATGGAGCATGATTCTTCATTTTTATCCGCATCGGTATTTTTCTTTCTGGTGTCTTCTTCCATTCATAAAAAGAGTCAGCGATTATCAAGCATCTCTTCTTCTTATACGCATTCCTGAAGCTTGCTTTCTCAGCAATGGTTTCCGCTCTGGCATTGATCATTTTGTAGCCCGCTTTTTCGTCTTTTCCCCAGAAAGGAATGAGTCCCCACCGAAGATATCCAAGCCGGTTCCTTACCCCGTCATTAATGACGGAGAGCACGGATTGGGAGGGAGCAATATTGTAGCTGAATTGGTATTCCTCATCAAATGACCCTTGAATATCAAACCGTTCTTTTATTTCTTCTATGTCAGTGAAAAGAGTGAAACGTCCACACATAATATCGCCACCGTATTAAGATTTATTACAGTGTATCAAATGGAATGGGCAGGCACAAATCAGCTTTCTAAAATCCTGATATCAGTAAATGGTTGATTAAATAATTCGCTGGAAATCAAAAGAGTGCCAAGGACTTCTCTTTCATCTTCTGCTTTAATGATTTCCGACAAAATTAAGGTACTGCCATTCCTCACCGTTACTTTATATTCATTCATGGAATCCCTCCTCAAAAGGCTAGATGGTTGTTATTATAAACCAAAAACCCACAAGTATCAGTATTGAACGTAGCAGAGGCATGGAAAATCCACACGCCTTTATACTTTAAATGGTTAGTCGAACGAAGCAATGCCAAGGACCATGAATCCTTGTGAAGGAGGCGCAAAAAACTGTCCATGAATGATTCATGGACAGTCTGGGGGCTTTAAAGGTTTTTCGCTTCAATATTGAAGATAACATTAAGGAAAGCCCCAACAGTGGATACGAATAGAAACCCTCTTTCTGGGAAGACCGAATTGGAGTTGCCGCCATCCCATGTCCATTATTTAAAATGCAGCAAAACCTCATTTATTAAATGCCCTGCCAATGTAACGGTCTTATTATTTTCGTCCAATGAAGGGTTCACTTCAGAGATATCAAATGAGAGGATCTTTTCATTCGATACGATATGCCTAATAATGGCACGGACCAATTTCGGATCCAGTCCAAACGGCGATGGTGCACTTACCCCAGGTGCGTAGGCTGAATCAATTACATCCGTACATAATGTAAGCATGATATAGTCATTTTCCTTAGCGAATTCATTTATCCTCCGCTTCGTTTCATCCATTTCGTATAATGACAAATCTTCTTCCAATATGTAGTCAACCTTACTCCTCTCGGCAGTTTCAAACAGTGCCTTCGTATTCCCCTGCTTCTGAATTCCGACACATAAATAGCCACAACTTTGATCTTCGTCCAAAATCTGCTTAAACATCGTGCCTGATGAAGTTTCTTTTTCATAAGGCCTCATATCAAAGTGAGCGTCAATATTAATAATCCCCAGTCTAGCTTTTGGTCCAATGGATTTCCTAATCCCAAGATAATGGCCATACAGGGTTTCGTGTCCTCCCCCAAGTATGATAGGAATCGCTTTACTCTCCAAAATCCGGGCAACAGCTGATCCCAGTTGAGATTGGGCGGCTTCCATCTCTGTACTTTCACATATTACATCGCCAGCATCCACCAGCTCGGTTTGGGAAGGTAAATGACAAGGTAATTTTGCCAACGATTGCCTAATATGATCAGGACCCTCGGCAGCACCAACCCTGCCTTTATTCCTTTTGACGCCTTCATCACATTTAAAGCCAATCAGTCCAAAAGTTCGTGATGCATTGGAAGAGGTGGCTAATTCCGAAATCGGTGCCAAGCGCACTCTTTGGTGGTATCTGAAGCTGTCGAGGTCAGTTTGGGAATCAATTCTTCCATTCCAATATTTTAAAGTCGGTTGAGTATACATAATTTCTCCTTTATTTTAAAAATTCCGAAATATCTTTCTTAAAAATTATAATGGAGATAATGTATAATTACCAATACAAAAATTTAATATTTCTATAGAAGGTATAGCCGCTTTCAGCGTAATTTATGATATTGACAGATATATCTGTTGGAGAATATCTTCCTCGTATCCGTTTGACATTGCTGCTCAAGCCATTAGATTTAGCAAGGGATTATCGATTTTGCCTATAAATAAAATCCACAAAAAGCCCAATTCCCCCGTGTTGTACGCGAGAAATTGGGCTTTGGCATCATATAAAAGCGACCTTTAACAGAAGGCTCGATCTCAAAATGTCCTTACTAAACTTTAATATCAATTTTCAGTTACTGGCCCCTTATATGACCTAGTGACAGGGGGTTTTGCCAAAATCCGCAAAGCATCATTATTTCAATGATTCTCCTAATTCGAATGATCTTCTTTATGATTGAAATATAATGAATTATAGTATTTCTATATAACCTTCTGTTCCATTTACTCGAATACGTTGCCCATCTTTTATAAGCTTGGTGGCATTTACCACACCGACAACGGCAGGTAAGCCATATTCACGTGCGATGACTGCTCCATGGGTCATCAGCCCGCCAACTTCGGTGACGAGTCCTTTTATGGATACAAATAATGGTGTCCAGCTAGGATCGGTGAAGGTTGTAACCAGTATATCTCCATCTTCTAGATCTGCATCTTCCATGTTTAAGATGACGCGCGCTCTGCCCTCTATTACTCCGGAAGAAACCGATAGGCCTACAATAGCTTCGGCCATGAGATTGTCTCGTTTATATTCCCCTACAATGATTTCACCATCAGACGTGATAACACGTGGTGGAGTTAGTTTTTCATATAATTTGTACTCGTCTTTTCGTTTGCTGATCATCTGGTAATCTAGTTTATTTGTGCGTACGACTTCGTGAAGTTCTTCAAAAGTGAGATAATATATATCTTCTTTTTCATGAATAACGTTGGCTTGCACGAGTTGTTCGGCTTCCTTCAGTAAAGCCAGCTTATAAACGAAGTAGCGGTTAACCATTCCGTATTTTGGATATTCCCGATAACCGATGAAATTTCGGATTAGGCTGATCATTCGTTTTGTTTCTTTGGCTTTTTGTTCACCATCCGGTAATTTTTTCAATCGTTCTAATAGCTCTTGTTCTTTTTTCAAAGCTTCCTGTCGCCCTTGCTCAAATTTTCGATTGCTAGCATTAGGCTCAAAGTTTTTGATATTACTAAGAATTACGGGGACAAGTGTAGTTGGCTTTTCGCTCCAACGAGTTTTAGTAATATCGATTTCTCCAGCACATCGCATTCCGTATTTGCCGAGATAATCATAGATGGCATCCTGGGTTTCCTGACCACCATCAAACTTAACCAGTTCATCCATAAAATTATCATCTTTTACTTGTTGTAGATAATCAATTACTTCTGGATAAGGACGTATCACATCTGCGACATCCATTAGCGCCAGACCCATTTCTGAAGTAATATTGTTTGGTACAGATTGAGAAAGCGTGTCGGCTGCGTTTTTTTCACCTAACCACTTATTCATTTTTTCATTGATCCATGATGATGCATCTATCGCAGCCATAAACACAGCTGAACTTTGTGGGTCAAATAAAATCTTCTTTAATATCTGGATATCTTCCAGAATGAAATCAAATAAATCCGATCCTGATTTCGTTTGGATGTTTTGTTTTAATTCTTCTATCGATGTTTGACTACGGTTAATCAAATCAGAAACGATTGTCGGGTCGTTTTCAATTTGTGCACTAGAATGTCCAGACGGCACACTTTTATTGCTTTTACCGGAATTCTGTTCTTGCTTATCATTTGGTACGGATTTTATGAAATCCCCTCGCTCTATTATGTTAATGAGTGCATCTTTCATGAGCGGATCGTGTTGTCCCATGGCCTCTACTAACATTTTTCTGCTGTCAGGTGAAGTCACCATATGTGTGACATCTACAAACAACCTTCCGCCAGCTATACGCATGGGTGCAGGAGTCGTTAACAGCCAAAAAGATAATCCCAATGGTTTCATGGCGTCAGTCATCATTTGTTGATGACCGACAGATACATAAACGTGATTCTCTTGATCATTCGCTTCTGGGATGGGGTATAAAGTAGTAATTGGACGGCTCTGGACAATATAAAATGTATCATCAACCAAACACCATTCGATATCTTGCGGACAGCCAAAATGCGCTTCAAGCTTTCTGCCGATCCTTTCAAGCCCCAACACTTGCTCATCTGACAGGGTCGATAAAACCTGCTGCCCCGGCTCAATTTCCTTTTCCACCGTCCCGCCTTCTTTTCGTGCATATATAGCCAACTTTTTGGCAGAAATCTTCTTCTCCACAATCCTACCTTCTTGCACTTTATAATAGTCCGCAGACACTAAGCCAGAGACAAGTGCCTCACCCAGCCCAAAGCTAGCATCGATCGAAAGCACCTTGCGGTTTGAGGAAACTGGATCAGCTGTAAATAGTATTCCGGAAGCTTGTGGAAAAATCATCCTTTGAATAACAACAGACAGATAAACCTTGCGATGGTCAAATCCGTTTTGCATTCGGTAAATCACAGCACGATCAGTAAATAGTGATGCCCAGCACTTACTAATATGTTGTAAAATTGCATCTTTTCCTTTGATGTTTAGATAGGTATCCTGTTGACCTGCAAAGGAGGCAAATGGAAGATCTTCGGCAGTAGCGCTAGAACGAACAGCATATGCATGCTCGAAGCCAAAAATTAAGAGACATCGGTCGATATCTTTTTCGATCCCCTTGTCGATCTCGATACCCTCAATCAGATCACGAATCTTCCTGCTAATTTCACTTATTCTTTTTCGTTCGTCCACTTTTTGAACTGCAAGCTGATCGAGTAATTGATGAAGCTCATCATTTTCCCCAATGACTCTTTTAAATGCCTCAGTAGTAACACAAAATCCTTCTGGTACAAGAATTCCATCAATCTTCGAGCATTCGCCCAAATTCATCCCTTTGCCACCGACCACCATTTGTTTCGTTTTATCGATCTCCCGAAACTCCAGTACATATGGTTTCATTTCTTTCCCTCCCATTTATCGCTTAATACCAAGACAATCATATGACAAAAATTGTTCATGTGATCAACCATTAACGCTGTCCAGTCGTTCTTGCTCCTACTGAAGTTCCATGTTCCTATCAAACACTCCTTTAAAAAAATAAAAATAAGGATTGACTGAGAAGGAAATTATGTTGTATAGTTATAATAGGGTATAATTTATACAAAATGCTAAATTGGTGTATCTATATAAATTTAACACAGTTTTTCATTTTTTTCAATGTATTATCATGACCAAAATTGTAGTAAATACAAAGTCAGAAAACCCCATTTTACAAGACAACTCACATAAATGATTTCCAAATATCCAAGCATTTATTGCAGCTTAAGGGAAAATACGGATGTACAACCTTAATAAACTCCAATAGTAAAAATCCCGGTTTCTTAGTATTAAGAAATCGGGATTTTTTAGATAATCCATTAAAGCGTCCGAGCATTAATGAGGATTTTTAAAATTTTTACCTTCCCAAATAATAGTAACGACTTTAGAAGGATGTCTTCTGGTTTAGATTCAAGAATAGTTTTAATTGACAGTAAACATCCATGAAACACCAAATTTATCCTTCAACGAACCGTGAAGTTTCGCAAAGAATGTTTCATGAAGATCCATATGTATAGATCCCTCTTCTATTAATGTATTCCATGCCTTTCTAGCTTGTTCCTCGGAGTTAAGCTCCACACTTACAACCACTTTGTCACTATCATTCAATTCACGATTTGAATCAGAACCCATTATAATTCCATCTTCTGTTAATCTTATTTGTGAGTAAAGAACCAGGTCTTTATCACTCTCTTCAACAGGAAAGTCTGGACTTGATGGGATCTCACTATATTTTTGCATAGCAATAAGTTCCCCGCCAAAAGCCTCGATATACAATTTGAAAGCCTCTTCACATTCTCTGTTAAACATTAAATATGGTTTAATCATTTTCATTCTCCTTTGAATCGAGATTGGATTCCTTAATAATAACCGGTACCAAGATTATCATCGTTACAAGCATACACGAACATTAGTTCTGTTTTCAATTAAAACTTCCGATCGTTCTTTTTTATAATAGAACTTAAACCTATATCATTATGCACAAAAATAGCATTGTTATATTCTCGACGAACAGCATGGTAAACGGTTTCCAAATATAGAACTTGATTTCAACAAAACTTATAATGCGGCACTATCCCGGAACAAGGATCAGCGCTCATTTTTTCATTTTAGGGGAAGGATATTTTTGGTACCGCCTCGTGTAGGACAACAATACATTTCTTCAATATTATTTGACGGGAATATTCCTGTTTGTTTATATCTCACCCAAAGGACTATCATTCTAATAAATCGCGGGGTAAAGATGAATACTACATTATTAAGTGCTCTTGCAGAGCCAAACTCACCGCGGGAAAATATGCAGAACGACTTCAGATTCGGCATCCATTGTCATCCAAATATATAAGCGGGCTTCATAAATCAGGAGTAGTGGAATTTATACGGAAGCAATTCGTCGAATTTACAAGCTTCGCCCAGAGCCCTTTAGGATTAAACATTTGGTTTGAACAGTATTGTGAAATATGGGAAGAAAGACTCGACAGCTTGGAACATTAACTGAAATAATTTTTCCAAAAACCGAAATCCCCCGCAGTTTCAATGCTCCTCGCGAGCTTGTATTTAAGGCTTTTACCGAATCAGAACATCTGCAGAACTGGTGGGGCCCAAAAGGATGGGCTTTTGATATTTCTAAGTTTGAGCTTCGCCAGGAAGGTGTTTTCCATTACAGCCAGACATCTCCTGATGGTAATGTAATCTGGGTCAAATTTGTTTATCATGAAGTAAATGCCCCAGATAAACTCGTTTACACCTCTTTCTTTTCTGATGAAATGGGTAACATCGTACGTGCTCCTTTTAATGACAACCGACCATTGGAAACTCTCAATACTTTTCATTCACCGAGCATGGAGGTAAAACAATACTTACGGTGATTGGGGCACCTGTATCCCCAACCGAGGAGAAAACGGTTCAGGAGGGCTTTTCAGGAACCTTCGTTCAACTGGCTGACTACCTCTCTACTATTTCATATGACTAAAAAACAACCCCAGACCTCTCTTAACATAGAGAATTCCGGGGTTGTCAAGTTTAGGTTCATTTAGTAATCAAGTTCCCGAGCGGAATTAGAAAAGCAATCAATTCGTGACACTGCCATCTTCGTCCGGATCTTCAATATCCGCCGGATCTTTTTCCAATAGTGCCTCTTTGTCTTTTTCGTTCCATTTTGTTTTATACCCTAATGATTTCGCTACTCCTAACACAGGTAGATACGATTTTTTATCTGGTTTAAATGTTTCTAAATCCCCTGTTTGGATTACACCCAAACCTAGTAGCAATTTATCTGATTGGATATAGGGTTTTTCATCGATCAGTTTCATTTGATCAGCTGTATAAGGATAAACGGCTCCATTCACTTTTAAGGTAAACGGTCCCTTTTTTTCTTCTTTTATTTCTTTCGGCTTTTTCGATTTATGGGAAACATTATACACACCTTGAACAGTTCCTTCTCTCGTATTATCGGCTCCTCCATACATTTTTCCCTTTTCATAATCATAAATAACTGCTTGCACATTTCCGATATGTTGCGGTTTTTCTTCATAAACATGGCCTTTAGCCATTAACTCAAGCCTTGTATTTTGTTCAATTCCCGGTTCCCATCTTACTGTCGGATAACCAGCAGAATAAATACGTGGCGCATATATGGCATCTTGAATGAGCATTTTATGATCAAGCACGTTCATGATCGTTTCAGATACCGATGCGATTATCGTCGCTCCTCCTGGTGAACCAATCGCCATGAAGGGATTTCCATCTTTTAATACGAAGGTCGGGGACATACTGCTTCTTGGTCTTTTTCCTGGTTCCACCTGGTTAACTCCACCCGGTGTGGCATCAAAATCCGTCATTTCATTATTTAGCATGAACCCATAATCTGGTACCATGATACCAGATCCGAATACTTGCTCGATTGTAGTCGTATAAGCAACCATATTCCCCCACTTATCCATTACAGAAAAGTGAGTCGTTTGTCCGATTGGGGTTTTCTCTTCTTTTACCATCTTCATTGCAGTGGGTTCTTTGCCCTCATACTTCCATGGATCGCCCGCTTTGACATCAGCTGTTGATCTATTTGGATTGATGAGTTTTCTTCTTTCTTTAATATAATCTTCATCTAATAGTCCCTCTGTTGGTACATCATAAAAATCTTCATCCGCCATATAGGCAGCGCGATCGGCAAAAGCAAGATGCATGGCTTCGGTTAGGTGATGAAGATACTCAGGTGAGTTGGCCCCCATCTTTTGCACATCGTATCCTTCCATAAGCTCTAGGATTTGCAGAACAGTCAAACTGCCTGAGCTTGGTGAAGCTGCCCCTACCACTTCAAATCCCCTATATTCCGATTTAATCGGCTCTCTTTCCTTCACTTCATAGTTTTCCAAATCCTCAGTTGTCATCGTTCCTTCACGCTTTTGAACTTCTTCGGTAAGCGCTTCCCCGATTTCACCTTTATAAAAAACGTCAGAACCTTGTTTTTTTATTAATTTAAGAGTCTTTGCCAGATCTGGCTGAACGAGGGTGTCTCCCTCTTCCAACGGCTTTCCGTCTGGTACAAAAACTTTTGCAGCCGATTGGTTATTTTTAAGCTTTGTTACATTTTCATCGATATATTGCGCTGTTGCCCAATTGACTTTTACCCCTTCTTCAGCTTGTTTAATGGCCGGGCCTATGACTTGTGATAATTTCAATGTTCCATATTTCTCAAGAGAAGTCTCCACCCCCATAAGAGTCCCAGGAACTGCAACCGCTTTCCCGGATGTATGCCGCTTACTAAAAGGAATAGGTTTTCCCTTTTCATCTAAAAAAAGTTTAGGCGTAACATTTTGAGGTGCCATTTCGCGATTTTCGATCATCGTTATTTTATTTTCCTTTTTATTATAAATCATGATAAAACCACCGCCGCCGATTCCAGACATCATTGGTTCAACCACATTTAACGATAATTGAATGGCTGCCGCTGCATCGACTGCATTTCCGCCTTGTTTTAGTATCTCTATACCCGCTTCAGCTGCTAACGGATGAGAAACTGATACGATTCCATTTGTAAAACCCTTTCCCATTGACCCATCCACTCCAGGAACACTTGCAAAAGCCGGTGTGATCATACAAAAGAAACTGAAAGTAACTAAAATAAAACTTTTTAAAAATTTCATGAATTAGTCTCCTTTCAAAATAAAACAAATTGGGTTTTATCATAAGGCAAGTGGATATACGAGCAGAATTCTCTTGTAGGAATATGCTGGTTGTCTCGATAAAAAACAGTCTGCACATTCCCATTTTCGTTGCATTCCCAATGATGCTTCACTTCAAAAAATCACCCCCCCCGAATGGTTAAGCTATACCCTTTACTTCCGGATTGATATTCGCAGGGTCAACTTTTCTCAATACTTTGGTTATTTTCCAAGATCTTGGAGCTGTCGTGATTGTCATTTTTCCAAAGATATTGTAAAGCCAGCAACACGATAAAAGCGGATATCCCAATGATGTCCGATACCGTTTCAGGGTAGATCAATAGTAAACCTACGATTACGGCGAGGACTCTTTCTAACCAGTTCATTCCCCTCATCCAGTAACCTATGACACCCGCCCCAATTGCAATCATACCTGCCATTGCAGTAAGTACTACCCACGCAACCTCCATCCATGTTGTATCGATCATTAGCATTTGCGGGGAGAGAACAAAAATATATGGAATGATGAATGCAGCGATGGCAAGTTTCGATGACTCAATCCCCGTTTTTATCGGCTCGCCTCCCGCTACCCCTGCCGCTGCAAATGCCGCTAAAGCAACTGGAGGAGTTATATCTGCTATAATGCCAAAATAGAAAACGAATAAATGTGCAGATAGATCAGGAACACCAAGCAAAATTATCGCAGGCGCTGCAATCGTCGAGGTGATTACATAATTAGCAGTCGTAGGTGAACCCATACCTAATATAAGTGCCGCTACCATAGTTAGCATCAGTGTTGGAATCAAATATCCACCAGATAAATCAATCAAGCCATTAGCAAGCTTAAGTCCTAGCCCAGTTTTCGTGACGATACCGACAATAATGCCTGCTGCTGCTGTTGCAGCGGCCACTGCAAGAGCTGTTCGGGCCCCATCCACCAATGCATAGATGATATCGATGAATTTCATGCGGACATCCTTGTTTATGAAACCTACAAGAACCGAGATGGCGATGGAATACAGTGCTGCATGTGTTACCGTGATATTAGCCATGAGCAAAATGATAATGGCAAGAATCGGTATTAGTAAATAAAACTTGCCGAACACTTCCTTTTTACTCGGCATCTCTTCTTGCGTTAACCCACGCAGCCCAAGTCGTTTCGCTTCAAAATGGGTCATGATCCAAATTCCTGAAAAATAAAGGATAGCTGGAATCGCAGCCGCCTTTGCTATATCCCAATACGTTATTCCATTCCCAATGAACTCAACCATTAAGAATGCCGCTGCCCCCATTACCGGAGGCATCAATTGACCGCCTGTCGAAGCAGCCGCCTCCACTGCCCCGGCAAATTCCTTCTTATATCCAAGATTTTTCATCATCGGTATCGTAAAAGCTCCTGATGTGACAACATTAGCCACAGAGCTCCCGCTAATCGTTCCTTGAAGAGCACTTGAAAAAATCGCAACCTTCGCAGGTCCCCCTATCCGTCTGCCGGCAATTGCGGTAGAGAGATCATTAAAGTATTGACCGACGCCTGTTCGGACCAGAAAAGATCCAAACAGTAGAAATAGGAAGATGAATGTCGATGACACCGCTAACGGAGTACCCAAAATGCCCTCTGTCGAGAAGAACATCGTTTGCACCAGTCGCTCCAGGGTCAAACCGCGATGAGCAAGGAATCCTGGCATATACGGTCCAAAAACCCCATAGAAAATGAATAATAAAGCAATGACCATGATAGGAAGGCCAACTGCACGCCTGGTCGCTTCCAAAACCAGCAGAATGGCCATTAAACCGACTGCAAAATCCAATACGCCCAAACGTCCTACATTCATGACGATATCTTCGAAAAATAAGGGCCAATATGCACCTACCCCAATACTAAGGATCGCTAATATGATATCGTACCAGGCAATTTGAAATTTTCCTTTTTGACCCTTCTTTCGGTTTGCAGGAAATAGTAAAAATACTAAGGAGAGTGCAAACCCTAAATGTATCGTCCGTTGGATTTGTGCTGTAAAAACGCCAAAAATGGCTGTATATAATTGGAATAACGAAAAAGCTAAAAGTCCAAAAAATGCAATGTGGCCCAAGACACCTGTTAATTTTCTAGTTCCGGCCTCTGGGTCATATTTTTCCAATAATTCCTGTTGTTCTGCTTCGGTTAAATATTTCATTTTTTCATTATCAGCCACTAATCTTCACTCCCTTCAACTGTTCCCATAATGAAATTCTTTCCGAAGAAATTCTCACCCATGTCCCTGGTTTAATGAAGTCTGCCAATGTGTATGTTTTTTCATCATATATTAATCGATGGTTGGCTTTAACTTGTCCTACCCGTAAATCTATATAGGTGAAAGTGCGTTGCATATTTTTTATGAAGTAGGTACCGTCTTTTTCTTCGAATACTTCCTCACCCTCTGCATTGGAAGGCATACCGACCGCAAAATCATCATAGGCAAGTTCGGTTTGTTCGATTTGCTTATCCGATAACCGATATGATTCCAAAACATCTGTGAGGTGGATGGAGTGTGTATACTTAATCTTGAATTCCTTTTCTTTTTCCAAAGGAAAGTATGCGACTAATTCCCCTTGGTCCTCGTATGAAAAGGCTATTACATGCTTATACGGAAAAAAGAATAAAAAAGCGATGAGCAAAGGTGTACCAAAAGCCATGAATCTCTTGAATTTCATAGACACCCCTTTCATAACCAGTTTCACATTTCAGAAAAAACGAAGCCGATAGGCCACATAAAGCGAGCTACCGACCCAATTGCATTACTTGGAAACACCTTTTTCTTTAAAGTATTTTGCTGCTCCAGGATGAACTTCCATTTCCCCTAATCCTTCAAGTGCAGTCTTTGCTGTAATGAACTTGCCTTTTGCATGTGTGATTTGATCAGTGTTGTCATAAACTGCTTTAGTCATTTCATAAACTAAATCTTCATCAAGATCCTTAGTGACCACTAACATCGCTTTAACAGCAACTGTTTTCACCTCGGATTTGATTTTGTACGTACCACTAGGAATTGTATCTTCAGCATAGTATGGGTACTTTTTAACCAATGCTTGAATTTTGTCATCTGCAATAGGCAGAACCAAAATATCATTTTGGACGGATAGCGCTTCAACTGCACCAGTAGGCGTGCCTGCCGTAATGAAGGCTGCGTCAATATTGCCTGCTTGGATTCCTTCCGCCGACTCATCGAAAGATAGATTCTGCCCTTTAATATCCTTTTCAGACAACCCATGAATCTCCAGGATTTGCATGGCATTGATGTAAGCACCAGAACCCGGTGCGCCTACTGATACCTTTTTACCTTTTAAATCCTCGATTGATTTAATTCCGCTTTTTGCAGTCGTTACAATTTGAACAGTTTCAGGATATAAAGAGCTGATCGCCATAATATTGCCAATGGGGTTCCCGTCGAACATTTCTGTTCCTTCAAGTGCATATGCCGCGATATCCGTTTGCGAAAAAGCGATTTCAGCCTCTCCAGCCCTTAACGTTTCCATATTTTCGGCGGAGGCGCCAGATGTCTGAGGTGTTATGTTCGCTTTTGTTTTATCGGAAATGATTTTTCCAATTTGTCCTCCAAGCGGATAATATGTACCACCCGTTCCACCAGTCAACAGACTCAAGTTTTGGTTACCGCTGCCTGAAGCACCTTCATTGCTGTCTTTACAAGCTGTGATAATACCGGTGACCGTCAAAATCATGACCAATAAAAAGCACTTATGAAATCTTTTCATAAAATTCCCCCCTCATATGTTTTCTTCATCCGCAAGAGATGATAGTGTTATTATTCTACCGACCGCCTCACTTTCCCTTTTTTTACAAAATCAGACATATAATCAAAAAGGACTAGTAATTGATTTGAATTTTTTTAAAGAAATCAGAATAACAAGCACAAATATGTATAAACACCTATTAAAAACAAGGAAAATCCGCTATCCAATAGTAATATTCTACCTTTTATTACCTATTCTTCCTTTCTTTAAGGATAATATTGACTCTTCCATTTTAGAAATATATTATTGTTATAAACTTATAAGTCTATATTATAAAATGATCTTCTAACCTTAAATTTTATATCCAGCTTTTTTTTGCGAGGGAATATTAGGGATTCCCCCTTTCTTTAGCCTTGTATACTCAAATCCAATTGAAGTGGGTGATTGTTTGAATTACCTATCCCTCCGCTATTTCATAGAGGTTTCTAACCATCTTAGTTTCAGTGAGGCTTCCAAAACCCTGCATATATCCCAGCCCGGACTTAGCCAACAGATTTTATCCCTCGAAAAACAATTAGGCTTTAAATTATTGAATCGAACGACAAGAAAAATTACATTGACGGAAGAAGGAGAATACATCTATAAAAAGCTTGCGCCTTCCTTTGAAGATATCGAGAAAACAGTGAATTACATAGTTGAAAACAA
The DNA here is from genome assembly GCF_038002945.1 of Peribacillus sp. FSL R5-0717. Lineage (NCBI taxonomy): Bacteria > Bacillati > Bacillota > Bacilli > Caryophanales > Bacillaceae > Peribacillus > Peribacillus sp. FSL R5-0717. The sequence continues at coordinate 4,891,223 of NZ_JBBOOF010000001.1, read as the reverse complement.
AACCATCCCCAAGCCTAAACTAAAGATTGCTACCGTACCCTCTGCAGCTAGTATATATATCCCAAAGTTATTGAAAAAGATCGTGGGGCAATACCCGGAAACAGAGTTTTACGTGCATGAAACAACATCTTCAAGAGCAGTAAAACTCGTAAACCAACAAAATTATCACATCGGTTTCATCCGAACGCCCATTCACAGTGACATCATCGCCAATGAAGGATTAAGCATGATTGAATTCATGAAGTTCCCTTTACAATTAGTCGTCTCCATGGAGCATCCACTAGCCCAAAAAGAGGCCATACATTTATACGAAGCAAAAGACGAACCTTTTATCCATTATGATGCCGTTCAAGCGCATTCCCTTCAATTCCTTTTGGAAAAGGCTTGTCTGACGGCTGGATTTTCACCTAAAGAATTATGTAAAGGCTCTGAATTACTGACGATTGCCAATCTAATATCCAATAACTTAGGCGTAGCCCTCATGCCGGAAGATATGGTGAGTTTGTTGGGAAAAAGCCAAGTAAAAGCCTTGAACATCGATAACTCGGAATTAACCAGTTCGATATCGGCAGTATGGAAAAACACGGATGCCTCCATTCTGACTAAGCATATTTTGAAAACGCTTGAAAATGATGATGATTTTAACAATATGTAAGATTCTTGGTTGGGTAATTGCTGTGAAGCGAGGTAATTATAGTAAAATGAATGATACTTATCGGTGTTAAAAAGCCCCATTTCTCTTTTATGACACCGAGAAACGGGGCTATTAATATAGGATCTTTTCACCTTTTAAACTTCTTTTTGGCGATGGGGCGTTCCCCCTTTTATAACTTATGAAAACCTTAAATTAGCAAACTCCCCTTATCGGTAGTGACTAAGTATATCAATGCATAGCATGCTTTGACTTCAGAAAATATAAATACTCTATTCCTTCAGCGGTAATCTTAGTGCCGGCCCTTCCTCTGCCTTTGACGACAAACCCTTCGATTTCTAAAATATCCAAACGGCGACGAATCTGCTGAGGGGACAAGACAAAGTCCGATTCTTTACTTTGACTGGAAATCAGTTCTCTGCTTGCCGCTTTTCCTTTATCGTTGTATTGCTTAATTACTTCCAAGATGAAAGCGCGCTCCTGATTTTCCAACACACTTTCACAGACGGGATAATCAGCCGTCACACTGTCTTCCTTATTCCCGTGCATGAACGGAAGGTCACTTTTCGTCACGACATTCCCCTCACAAACCGTCAACATGTAATCGATTGTACTTTTAAGTTCCCGTATGTTGCCGGGCCATTCATATTGCATGAAATAATCCAGTACGTCTTCCTCTACTTTTACCCACTTCCCGCTTTTTGTGATGAGGTGCTTTACCAAAAGTGGAATATCCGCTCTTCTCTCTTTGAGTGACGGTATGTAAAGATTGAGCACATTCAGCCGGTAAAACAAGTCTGTTCTGAATGAACCGTCCCGCATTTTATCATGAAGATTTTTATTCGTCGCGGTAATCACCCTGACATTAACGGGAATGATTCTCTTGCCGCCAATTCTGCGGATTTCCCCCTCCTGAAGAACTCGAAGCAGATGGGATTGAACTGTGAGACTTATGTCACCAATTTCATCCAAAAAGATAGTCCCTTTATCCGCCATTTCAAACAGTCCTTTCTTTCCTCCCCTTTGCGCTCCTGTAAATGCCCCTTCTTCGTAGCCGAACAATTCACTTTCAAGTAAAGTTTCTGTTAAAGCACTACAGTTAACCGCTAGAAATGGCCCGTTCTTTCGCAATGAATGCTCATGAATCGCATGAGCAAACAGCTCTTTTCCTGTACCCGTCTCTCCCTGAATCAAAATCGGATGCTCCGACAAGGCAAGCTTTTTGGCAATCTGCTTACGCTCTTTCATTACTTCATTCTCGCCGATAATATCGTCAAAGCAGTATTTTGAATAAAATCCTTGATTGCGCATTTCTCTTTGTGCAGTCTTTTCTATTTCAAAGGCTTGATGTACACTTTTGAAGGTTGCGACAATTGTATTTTCTTTCATCATTTGCAACCGGAAAATCACGACATCCACGCCGTATATGTTGAAGAACTTACTTTGATCATTACTTTCCATGATGAAATCGATAATATCACGGCGATTCATTACATGCTCTAGATACTGATTAACCTCATCTTTTGCATCAACCTGGAACAATGCCGCAAGTTGGTCATTGAATACCGTTATCAGCCCTTCCTCGTTAACGACCAATATTCCGTCATCGACAGTACACAACACATTTTGGATATGATCACTCATCTGCTTGGCATCCCACTCCGCATGTAACAGCTTACGTTGTAATTCAATTATATTACTAATATACCTTTCAGAAATCTTAGAGGATATATCCTTGTGTAAACCACAGCATTCTACAACTTCCAGAATTGTTGTTATATCAAAAAGACGCACGCCTATATCGATTACTTCTTTTATGTAAGAGGGGCACAGATGAGTTTCTCCTGGCGATACAGCTATTTGGACATTCTCATAAAATAAAATCCCCTTCCTGAAAGGGATAAATTGAACATGATCGACACCAAGCTGATATAAGGATTCAATAAGACTTATAGTTGCATCGTCATCATCATTCACCAAAAGCACTGTCGAACCCTCTGGTATTCTTAATAGCTTGTCAATGTATTCATGATTAACAGTTCTCTTTCCCACAATTATTTTCTGGGCATTTACGTCATCCATTCCCATTTTCTTTTCATAAGCTGCATCTGATGAATACAAGATAATTCCCTCTCCCAAAGAACGAGGTATTCCCTCATCGGTAGCATGGCTGTTGACATGAACGTAGTCTCCAAGCAGTTGTTCCAGTTGCTCCTGCAAGGCTTCCTTTGTTTTTGAGCTTCCCGCTATAAGTGTAAGTGAGGATTTTGACATAAAAGCACCTACCTGTCTTTAATTGGTTTTATTATATCACCAAAAAGAACCAATAATGACCTTTAACTTCGATCCACCCAATAAGTTCTCATTAAAATCAATTACCCCGTATTGGCACAGAATTTGCTTATATATTTAGTTGTTGTGATTGAGTTGCCGTGATTGAGTTGACGTGCCCATGGATTTGAAAAGGAGGGAAACAGCAGAATACTAGAAAAACAGATGATAGTCGATAGGCTGGAAAATTTTTGTTAGCGTATTAGTTCCATGTACTTATTTTAAATACGAAGGAGAGACACTTATGAGCCAGGTAGAAGAGAAGGCTGTTTCGCTTGAAACAGCGGGAGAAAAAGAGAGAAAAATCAATGTTTTTGTATTGCTGCTCTGCATTCTCGCAATAGCAACTCTATTTACTTACATTTTGCCTGCCGGGGAATATACACGGATTGAAGCAGATGGACGGACTACTGTTGACGCCAATTCTTTCAAATGGATAGAATCTGCACCGGTGGAATTGTTCGATATGATAAAAGCTATTCACACAGGCATGGTTGAAGCCGGCAATATTATCTTTTTCTTATTGATTATTGGAGGGTTTTTCGGTGTTTTAAGAGCTACAGGGACGGTTGATGTGCTCATCGCCACAATGGCCCGGAAGTTGGCGACACGTGAAAAGCTATTAATTCCTGTCGTGATGCTATTTTTTGCTGTAGGAGGCTCCTTAATGGGAATGGCAGAAGAAACACTAGCTTACCTTCCTCTTATCATTCCGCTGGCGTTGGCCCTGGGATTCGATACAATTACAGGTACTGCCATCGTCATAGTTGGGGCATTGTCAGGGTTCACAACTGCTATCATGAATCCCTTCACTGTAGGACTTGCACAAGGAATTGCTGAATTGCCGATGTTCTCAGGAATAGGGTTACGCCTTATCTTATTTATTATCGTCTACCTTGTTTCCGTTCTTTATATCTATCGTTATGCTATGAAGGTCAAGAAAAATCCTTCTATAGGAATCTACGGAAAATATACAAAGGAAGAAGCAAAAAAACTGCTCCAATCAAGTGCGAAATTAACTGCAAGACATAAATTCATCTTAATCTCTTTTTTAATTAACTATATCGTGTTGGCATTTGGTGTCATCAAATTCCAATGGTACATTACAGAAATTACAGCCTTATTCATTGTTTTGACAATAGTAATTGGAATATTCGGTAAATTGTCCGCGGATCAAATTGTCAACTCCTTTACCAATGGATCTGCCGCCTTGCTAGGCGGTGCTTTGATTATTGGCGTATCACGCGCCATTCTTGTTGTATTGAATGATGGGCATATCGTCGACCCTATGCTGCATCAAGTATCTGAAGCTATCCAGCATATTCCGGCCTATTTAAGTGTTGCCGGCATGTACAGCTTCCAAACTCTTATTCATTTTATTCTAGCATCCGGAACCGGTCATGCGATGTTGACCATGCCAATTATGATTCCGCTCGCAGACTTATTGGATATTACACGCCAAACTGCGGTGTTGACTTTCTCTTTTGCGGACGGAATCGGAAATATGATTTTCCCAACCGCTACCACCTTAATGGCGGGCTTGGCAATTGCAGGCATACCTTGGACAAAATGGGCGAAGTGGATTCTGCCACTGGTACTTATTCAATATCTCATTGGATTAATAGCCGTCATAACGGCTCACTTCATCGGATATGGCCCATTTTGATAAAAATCACTAATTCATTACAGGAGGAAAAACGCATTGCTTACTTTAATTAAAAATGGCGAGATATACTCACCCAATTACTTAGGACGGAAAGACATTTTGATTACAGATGAAAAAATTGCATTCATAGATGACAGAATCGAGATTCCTGACAACTTTGCTCCTATCCATATCATTGATGCGACCAATCTTTTAGTTGTTCCAGGTTTCATAGATTCACATGTTCATATTATTGGCGGAGGAGGTGAGGGAGGATTCAAAACCCGCACCCCTGAGCTGATGCTTACGGACATTACGACCTCAGGTATTACAACGCTTGTCGGATTGCTTGGTACGGACGGAACTACGCGTAGAATGGAAAGCCTGCTTGCCAAGGCCCGGGCACTTGAAGAAGAGGGTATTTCCTGTTTCATTCATACAGGCTCCTACCAAGTGCCAGTAAAAACATTGACAGGAAAAATTGAAGATGACCTTATTTTCATTGACAAAATCATCGGTGTCGGGGAAATTGCCATCTCCGACCATAGATCATCAGAGCCCACTTTTGAGGAATTGACCAAAATCGTCGCAGCCGCACGTAACGGGGGTATTCTGTCAGGAAAAGCAGGTATTTTAGAAGTTCATGTAGGAGACGGTGATGGCGAGCTCTCGTTGTTACATGCAATCGCTGATAAAACCAACATTCCGATTCGACAGCTCCATCCGACACATATCAACCGAAATGAAAAATTATTCAAGGCGGGAATCAATTACGCAAAACGGGGCGGGTTCGTAGACTTTACAACAAGCACCATTCCTCAGTTTCTGGATGATGGCGAAGTAAAATGCAGCATTGCCTTGCGCATAATGCTGGAAGAAGGGATTCCGGTAGAACAAATCACCTTCTCCTCAGACGGCCAGGCAAGTCTTCCATTTTTCAACAACCATGGGGAGTATGCAGGCCTTCAAGTAGGAAAAGTATCTTCGCTATATCACGAAGTACGTGATTCTGTTTTAGAAGAAGGAATCCCACTTGAAACGGCACTGAAGGTCATCACCACGAATCCCGCACAAGTGCTGAAACTATCAACCAAGGGCAGTATCCAAACCGGCAATGATGCTGATATTGTGCTATTGCAAAAGGAAACTTTTGCAATTGTCACTGTAATGGCAAAAGGACAAGTTATGGTAGATAAGGGTATTCCGTTGATAAAAGGGACATTTGAATGAGTTTAGACAGGATACCAGATTTCGAAAAATTTTCACGTCTCGCATTAATATTGTGAAAAATCGCTATAGGGGCGATACTTAAACCAATCTAAAAAGTCGAATTCCTAACTGTTGAGGAATTCGACTTTTAATTATAACAGTCATATTAACCTGTTCCCTTGTTAAGTAACAAAACATGTAAAGCCTCGAATATATCAAACTTAACTTTTTTTCGATTTTAACCTGGAAAATCGAGACCCCCTATCCATCACTTTTATCTTAGGGACCCAGCCTATGTACTTTAGTCTTCAGAAAAGTCTTGTTGTTAGAAAGAGGTCATCCAAATAATGAAGTACTATGGAGCGGCTGAACTTTCGCCAAAGGATCAATATAGGCTTTGGCATTATTAACTGCCGTAGGACCTTCACCGAATCCGGAAGCAATTAATTTAACCTTTCCATCATACGTACAAATATCCCCGGCTGCGTATATGCCTGAAATATTTGTTTCTTGCTTGGAATTAACGATAATTGCATTTTTATTGATGTTTAGACCCCATTCTTTAATCGCTCCAAGAGAAGAGACAAAGCCGTAATTAATAATTAAATCATCTACGTCAACAACTTCTTTTTGTTGAGTCTTAGTGTGTTCTAAAACTATTTGCGTAATGTGATCTGTTCCTACCAATTCGGAGGGAATATAAGGTGTTTTGACCTCAACAGAGGAATTCACTAATTTTTCTACACTATGCTCATGTGCACGGAATTTATCTCTTCTGTGTATCAATGTTACCCTTTCAGCAATCGGCTCTAACATAAGGGCCCAATCAACAGCAGAATCCCCACCGCCCAGAATCGCCACTTTTCTTCCTTTAAAACGGTTCATATCATTCACGAAATAATGCAAATTCTTATCCTCGAACTGTGTTGAATCTTCCAATTCTAGTTTACGAGGCTGAAAGGCTCCATTTCCAGCAGTAATGATCACTGATTTAGAGAAATGAGTATCAAGGTTTGTAGTGATCTTAAATGTTCCGTCTGCTTGCTTTTCCATTTGTTCAACTGCTTCTTCAAGACAAATTGTTGGTTCGAGTACTTTCATTTGTTCTATTAAATTCTCTATCAATTCCTGCGCCCTTACTTTTGGAAAACCAGCTATATCATAAATGAATTTTTCGGGATAAAGAGCCGAAAGCTGTCCACCCAGTTGAGGAAGACTTTCGAGGATTTTCACCTTCGCTTGCCTCATTCCGCCATAGAACGCAGTAAACAAGCCAACTGGGCCGCCGCCAATAATAGTTATGTCATAGACCTTCTTTTCTTCTGTCAATGCAATCACTCCTTGTTCTTCTAGGTTGGTTGTTCATACTGAACGTGATTTACTGGTTGTAAGCGATAAACTTGTAATGTTTCCACAAGTAATTCTTCCTTTTCCTTTGTTTCAGAAATGATGGATAAAAGCAATTGAATATCCACCCTTTCAAAGACAATCTGGATATGTCACCACATTAAAAATCTATAAAGCTACTGGACACAAACGCACCTGAAATTATTATTCAAATTTATTAGGGTTACCATCAAAGGATGTATGAGCCACTTTTATAGAATCTGTTGGACATCCTTCTAAAGCATCTATCATATCTTCCTCGAGTTCATCAGGTATAATCGCTGCCCCAACATTATTATCCAATATAACGAACGCAATCCCTTCTTCATCATAATCAAAAATATCCGGAGCTGAAGCACCACAAGCTCCGCAAGCAATACACGTTTCTTTATCAACGATTGTATAATTAGCCATTTTTCCTATTCATTCCTCTCTCTAATCTAGGCCCTGGTTTTACTAAAGTATTTGTAGAAGCCTTTTCCTACTCAATATCTTTCAAAAACTCCAAAATGCTCGAATTAAACTTCCTTGGATTTTCCTGGTAACACAAATGACCGCCATCTGGAATAATCACTAGCCGGGAGTTTATTAGCTTTTCATGAATGGCTTCTGATTCCTTAATGGGAGTTACAGTATCCAACTCACCACAAATCACAAGAACAGGAACAGCTATATGAGATAACATACTCATTTGATTTAGATGATAAAGTGAATATGCTACCGATCGATATCCTGCCGGTCTTATCTGTGTCATAATCTCTTTGACTCGTGTATGGACATTTTCTGAAGCATGGGGAGATAGCAGTGCTTGTATCCTCTTTTCCGCTATCTCCTTTGTAGAAAGGTTTTCAATTGAAAATAATCGATTTTTCAATTTCGTCTCGTTCTCTTCTGGTGATAGAGCAGCAGCCCCCCTTGTCGAATCTGCTAATATGAGTTTATTAACCTTATTAGGGTACAGGCTACAGTACTCTATCGCAATTGCCGCTCCCATTGAATGGCCGAGCAGATGGATTTTTTCCAGCTTTAGCTGATCTAGCATGCCGTTCAGAATACGTGCGAACTCTTTAAAATGTCTATATTCTTCTGCTGGATCTGAGCTTTTCCCATAACCCGGAGCATCCCATGCGATTACTGTATAATGCTCCTTTAATTCCTGGATTTGTTCCTTCCATGACTGTGAATTATTGCTCATACCATGTAATAATACTAGAGGTTCTCCATTACCTTCTATTTCATAATGAATGCTTAAATCTTCTACTTTTACGAATGGCATACGATCAGTCCCCTTCTAAAGGTAAGTCTCTAACTCTTAAAGCCCCCAAACTGTATAACTTTCTTAAATTAGAGAATGATTTACTATTTTTATATTTTGCTTGAAACCCTATAAAGAAAGTGCTTCCTTTCCCGTCTTACAATTCAGCTAACGTATTCAAATACCTCTCCAGCTTAGCCAAGGCCCCGCACTGACAATCCACCGTCGCTGGAAATGACTTCACCGGTGATTGCGCGTGATTCGTCAGAAGCTAACAGTACATAAGCCGCAACGTGATCTTCCGGCATCTGGGCAAGTTGAAGAATATTCCGTTTTTTAATGCTGCTTGCTTTCGTATCATTATCGACGATTTTCACAAATGGACGCAGCGGTGGAATCACCGTGAGTGCTGTCAATGTACCCCCTGGGGCTACGGCATTTACCCGGATGGAAGGCGATAGTTCGAACGCAAGCTGGCGCATCAATCCAATTTGGGCGTGTTTGCTCGCTGTATACCAAACACCGCCGCCATCTGGATAAAAACTTGCACCGGACACGGTAAAAATAATATTGCCATTCGTTTTTTTCAGTTCTTCAAGAGCAGCTTTAGCTCCGAAAAAAGAGCCTTTTACGTTAATATTGAATAGGAAATCATACGCTTCGGAAAGCGCCTCGGGAGTCACATCGGCAAATTTGGCAAATCCATCGAACACGCCTGCATTCGCAACGAAAACATCTAACTTTCCGAATTGCTCAACAGTAGCTTGGACCGCTTGCTCATTATCTTGGTATTTGCTTACATCTCCCTGATAAGTAAGGATATTTTCACCAAATTCTCCTTTCATTTTCGCTAATGTCTCTTTAGAGCGGCCGATAATGCTCACTTTTGCTCCTTCTTGTATAAAACGGCGTGTGACAGCTTCTCCTATTCCAGAAGCTCCCCCTGTAATCAAAACGACTTTATCTTTTAAGGCCATGCCCATTGTCTCCACCCCTTCTGATTTCTTTCAAACATAATGAACGGTTATCCAAAGATCGGTTACAGTTCAAATATACGGTCTTGTAGCGAGGACATAACCCCAATAAACGTTTTATATATAAAACTATGTTTTTTTATATAAACAATTCTAAAATGTAATCGCTTCATTGTCAATGTGAGCTGTAAAAAAAACTGAAACCATCGTTCGGGAATATGTGCCTTGTACTATATCAAGCTGTGTTCATCCTTATTCCTGTGTACACGTCAATGAGTATTCAAGATTTATTGTGGTTCTCAGTAAGAACCTAGCGTCCCTTCTTACTGAGAGACCCTTTCTAAAAAACGTATGATATTACTTTTTTTTGCTCTCTATAAAGTTACTTTGTTTCCTGTTGTATTACTTAGGTGATTTTCGGCAACTTCTTGTTTAATCATAAACAAGTACGCGACAAACCCCAGAGTGGCTGCTACTATCAGCATGGCAATGGAGGGACCAAAATCACCGCCAGACATATCGCGGCTCCACCCCATGATATAGCTTGAAAATCCACCCATAATATTCGTGAATCCCATTAAACCGGCCGCGCGTCCCGCTGTTTCAGGTGTTGAAAATTTGATGATGAAGAAATTGGTTAGATGAAACATTCCCCCCTGAGTTCCCATGGCGAGCCCCATTGAAACCCCGGCCATAATAGGACTAGGTGCAATGACAGCGATTGTCAAAAATACAGCTGTTAGTATGAAAAGAATCGTCGCAAGCAAGCTCGGGCGTTTCGTTTTGTCCGCCAGAAATCCGCCAGCCAGGACAAATCCTAGCGCGAATAGCCATGATAATGAGGTAATCCCAGTCATTGCATCTCTTTCAAAGCCTTTGGCCTCCACAAGATAGGTAGGAAGCCAAATACTGATTCCAAAGAACAGAAAGGACGACATCAAATTGCCAAACCAGACAATCCAATAACGATAATCCTTTGCGAAGAATTGCTTCAACTGCACATCATGCATTTCGTCCTTTTGGCGAATATAGGAGACTTCCTCTTTACTCATGCATGGATGTTCTTCAGGCGTATTACGAGCCAAATACAGGAACATTGGAATATTTATAAACAAGTTAAAGGCGGCAAGAGCAAAGAACGCGGCCTGCCAATGAAATGTTGAAATAATGAGGATGAGCATAACGGTACCCACTGCCGGGCCAAGGTAGTTTCCAGTAATCCAGAATGACTGTGCCCTTCCAAGCTCTCTTTTATTAAACCAATTCGATATGAATTTACCCGATATCGGGATCATCATGCCTTCCCCGATTCCGAGGATGACCCTACTAATTAAAAACATTTCGTATGAGGTGGACAGCCCTCCCATGACCATTGTCGCAGTCCATACCAGTAAACCTAAAACCGCTGTTTTCCGCGCCCCTAACTTGTCGATAATAACACCCCAAAAAATGTTGGAACAGGAGTATGAAATCATGAATATAAAGGAGATCAAGCCAATTTTCGCATTTTTATCCGGGCCAGTCAGACCAAGATCACTTAAAAATCCCGGATCGGTTTGGATAACAGAGATACCTACTTTATCAATCTGACCGAAAAACCAGAAGAAAAAAATAGGAATCGCAATGTACAACCATCTTTTTTGACCTTGTAACATGTTATTTCCCCCTTATAATAGGCTCGTTTGAAGGCGCTTTCATGATTTTCGATACAAAATGGCTATCATGCTATCAAACTTCACCAACTCCCCCTTTCAAAAGATAGCAGCAACTTTTGTTTCATATAAAAAACATCGTTACCGATATTTAATGTTATATTGAATTTTCTTAATAGTCAATAATATTCCGAATAATATTTTTCAGCAGAAAAAAAATAGTTTTATATACAAAACTAGATAAGGTGGAGTTTCGATGAAAACAACCCGAAACAATACCTTACCCATCTATCACATAAAACCAGCTAATGTTTCTGCAAATCCTCGTACCTTAGGTAATGCATCTCCATAATTATTTGAAACATCATGATTTGCAGCAATAAAATGTCCATCATGTGACTGAAGCGCTTCTTAGTCTAGTTCCGTTCAAATAAAGAGTTTTAACCGGGAATAGTATGACGGTTTTCTGTCCATCACCCCACCTTATGCTGCAGCTTGAGGTGAATAAGGCATACAATTCGTGAACCGCCAACCAACGTTTCCTTAGATAGGTAAACCCAAAATTGAAGAATGATTCTTCTTCCGCTCATTCGGTTGCCGTCTTTCTTTTATAACCATTCTTTATAAATATATAAAAATTAACTATTTTTATTATTTATCATTCAATGTTAGCATTTTGTTATAAGTTATTTGAAAGGATGAGAGATGAATGACTATCCAATATTCTGAATTCGCAGTATTCGGGCTTGGTCCCATCGGAATTGAAATTCTACGCAGTGCTTATCAAACGAATCCTCAATCTATTATCGGTGTTGTCGATATTGACCCCGATAAGGTAGGGAAAGATATTGGCTTCCTGATCGATGAAAAGGAAACGAACAAGTGTGTAGTTCCCCATATCCAGGACGTAAATACTGAAGCTGACCACCCTATCGCCTTACATGCAACCGGTTCCAATGCACAACAAGTATGGCCCCAAATCAAAGAGCTGCTAGATCACGGTTTTTCAGTGGTTTCCACCTGTGAACAGCTTTCCTTCCCTTGGCATCGCTACCCTTTACTTTCAAAGGAAATAGATGATTATGCTAAAGCAAAAGGACTTAGTGTCATCGGGACCGGAATCAATCCAGGGTATATCATGGATACTATGGCCATTTCTTTTACAACAGTATTGACCACTGTTAACCAAATTAAGGTCATCCGTAAAGTGGATGTTTCGAAAAGGCGCCTCCCTTTACAAAAAAAGGTCGGAATCGGTATGACCAGAGAAGAGTTTGAATTTTTGGCCCAACGGAATGAAATTGGGCATGTAGGTCTTGAGGAGTCTGTAAGGTTAATCGCTTATGGGCTGAATTGGGAACTTTCAAATGTTATCAATACCATTGAACCAACGATTGCAAGCGAAAATATGACCGTTCCGCTAACTGCCTTAAAACGAGGGGATGTTATGGGGCTCCATCAAATTTCCACAGGCAAGACTGTGGACGGAAAGGAAATTTCCTTGGATTTAACGATGTCTGCAGGTATTAAACAGGAAGATGAAATCGTTATTGAGGGGAACGAAACCCAAAGGTTGATTGTTCCAAATGGCATCTTTGGAGATACTGCAACCGCAGCAATGATCATCAATACCGCTAAGCAAATTGATGCCCTCCGTAAACCAGGTTTACTTACAATGGCTGACATCGGGGTGCCAAGAAATATAAATCAATCACACTTTGTGCGTATTTAATGGCTGACTAACAATCTTGCGATAAAGTATTACGATATAGGAAAAGGTGAACCCCTAATGGGTCACCTTTCAGTTTGTAGACAAAAGGGGTTCGGAATTAAAAAATTCTGAACCCCTTTTGAAATTCCCTTTGAATTTCCGCCTAAAGTTAAGAGATTGCGACTCTACGAGCCCACATGTTAGGCCATTTTTGGACCTCGCCATGTCCAATTGGCCATCTTCTTTAAATTAATGGCAGCGAAAGTAAGCATCGCCTGCATTGACAATTTTTTAAGTCCCCTTAAAGTAGTCCAACGCATACCATGCTTTTCTTTTGCATCTGCGAATACACGCTCAATCGTTTCTTTACGTTTTGCATATATAGGTTTTACATCTTGATGATGACGCAGATGATCTGCTTCTTCCACATGTGTTTGCCAGATATGCCGGGGCACCACTTTTTGACAGTCTTTGCTTTCTGTACACCGAGATAAAAATGAGCATGTTGTACAAATTTGTTTTGGCGATTTGTACTCGCGATAGCCCTCTTTATTAGTTGTTGAGTACTTTAAAGTTTCGCCCGAAGGGCAAGGGTAACAATCAAAATGTTCATCGAATACATAGTCCTGTTTGCGGAAAAATCCTTCTTTGGTGCGAGGACATGTATAAGGTAAAGCCGGTATGATTTCTTTGTTAAATAGGTAGCTTGTAATCGCTGGTGTTTTATAAGCTCCATCTGCGGCAACGGCTTCCGGTTTTCCAACTTTCTCAATCACTTGTTCAACTAGTGGCTCTAAGATCTGACTGTCATGTGTATTTCCAGGTGTTACAATCGTTCCCAATACAAAACCGTTGCGGTCTGCTGCCGCGTGGTATGAATAGGCAAACTGTTTTGTTCGTTCATCTTTCACATAGTTGCAACTCTCAGAATCCGTTATACTTTCTTTAATCTCTTTGGTCTCTTCTTTATCAAATTTATCTGGTGGAAAAGGCTTTTTTCCATGGTTTTCACGATCTTGTTTGATTTTATCTAAAAGGTAAGACAAAGTTGATTGGAACGGAAGGTACGTGACTCCTGCGGGAAAAGCGCGTCTAGGGGAGACCCCGCAGGCGAAAGCCGAGGAGGCTCCCCGACCGCCCGCGGAAAGCGATGCCCTTCGTTCCAATCAACGTCCAAATTGTAAAAGCCATAAAAGTAGACAAACTCGATTTTCATCGAGTTTGTCTACAGTCTGAAAGGTGAACCCCTAATGGTTCACCTTTTCGTTTTGGTTCAACTGGGCATGTGACATGACAAAAAACCACCATAAGCGGTGGCTTTACTTCCTCTATGTAGAATGCAGGAAACGACTATCTTAAATAAGTTTTCTTATTTAAGAAAAATATATTCCGAAAATGAAATGACTTTACTATTTTCATTAATGTGTTCGAGAACCAAGTTTCACGGAAATGGCTTTGGCAGCTTTCGTTACTTTGTCAATCAATTCAGGCAAGCGATCTTCCTGAAATCGTGCTTCAATCCCAGCGACACTAATACCGGCTACTATTTCACCTTTACCATTGAGTATCGGTGCACTCACCGCTTTTGTATAATCCTCCAGTTCTGATGAAGTTATCGTGTACCCATTTGATCTCGCTTCATCCATTGCATGACGGAGTTTAGTTTTATCCGTAATCGTTCCCATGGCGATTGGTTTTAATTGGATGTTTTCCAAATAATTTTCACGCTCTTCTTCTGGCAAAAACGCTAGGATGATTCGAGAATCGCCAGCGTACAATGGCGAACGCCTTCCAATGGATGTATAAAGTCGAACTGGCTGCAGGGTGTCCACCTTTTCAATATACATCGCTTCATCCTTATCCCTTACAATTAAATTCACTGCTTCTTCAACATCATCCCGTAGGTCTTTCATGATCGGATAGGCGATTGACCTGATATCCAAACGCTCCCCTACCAGTTGACCAAACTGCAGGAATATCAATCCAAGTGAATAGCGGCCATCCTCGTCCTTTGTCAAAAACCCCATTTCCTCCAAAGATCCCACCATACGGTGTAACGACGTTTTCGGCAAATTGGAAAGTTCCATCATTTCATTAAAGGTCAGTTTTGGATGATTTATGAAAAGGGTTAGGATTTGCATGGATTTCACGACCGTTTTGTTATGTGCCTGCATACAATGTCTCCTTTCATGATACATGTTTTCCTTAACTATCATTCTATTATAAAACATGGAAGAAAGGATGTAATGAAAATAACCGTATTGATTGTTTTTCGAAATGCTCTGTTTGTATTCTCATTTGATTAACCGGCATTTTTTTAAATTTGATCGAATCATTTTATCATCCCGAAGCCCATGGAACGAGTAATAATGTGAAATGCTAAAGCGTTTAGCGGATTAAGTTACTTGATCATTACGAAAGCCCATCCACTACAAAGGCATTTTCAATGTTACTTTTGTCCCTTTCCCTTCACGAGAATGAAGGATAAGGTTTCCGCCGCAAACTCTGGCTCTTTCCTCCATACTGAATAAGCCTACTCCTCGGGTAACTTTTTCGATATCAAAGCCCTTTCCTTGATCTTCTATTTCTACACGAACTTCTTCCTCTATTTCCTGGATCGTCACTGTAGCTTCCTCGGTATAGGCATATTTCCTAATATTTGTTAGTGCCTCTTGAATAATACGGTAAATGGTAATTTCTTTGTTTGCATTCAGACGGCAGTTCAAATAGCATTCAAAATGGACCTTGATATGATGATGCTCTAAAAATTGCGCCACTAAAGAGCGTATGGCAGGGAACAGTCCAAGATCATCAAGTACCGATGGCCTTAATTCCCAGGATAGATGCCGGAGTGATTCGATAATTTCGGTCGCTTCATCTTGCATTTGATCTAACAGGGGATGATCCATTTCTGTCTGAAGTCTGTTAATCGTTATGAGGTGGCTGTATAAGTTTTGTCCGATATCATCATGAAGCTCTCGGGAAATGCGTTTTCTTTCTTCTTCCTGCACATCAATGATTTTACCGGTCATTTTCTGAATCTCTTCTTCCGCAAGCTTACGCTGGGTCACTTCATAACGAATCGCTAAATATTGATAAGGTTTCTGGAACTCATCAAGAAATGGAACGATTGTCGTATCCACCCAATAATAAGTATTATCCTTGGTCTTATTTTTAATCTCGCCTTTCCATACTTCCCCTGATGATATTGTTTTCCAAAGATTGTTGAAAAACTCTTTCGAATGAAATCCCGAGTTAATGATTCGATGATCCTGTCCGATCAGCTCTTCTTTTGAAAACTTTGAAATCCGGCAAAATTGATCATTGACATATTTAATCGTCCCTCTTTGATCGGTTATTGCTACAATTGAGGAAGCATCCAAAGCAAATTGGAAATCGGCCATTTTATTTACGAATTTCCCCAATTCCTCTAAAACTCGTTTATATTCGGTAATTTCCTTGCGAATTGCCAGGTATTTATATGGGTTCCCTTTTTCATTTAAGAAAGGGACAATTGTGGTATCGACCCAATAATGAGTTCCATCCTTCGCTTTATTCTTGATTTCACCCCGCCAAACTCTTCCTGATGAAATTGTCCGCCAAAGCTCTTGCATAAATTCCTTTGAATGATGACCTGAATTGATAATTCGGTGGTCCTTCCCGATAAGCTCTGTTGCTGAATATTTGGATACCTCACAAAATTTCTTATTAAAGTTTATTATCTTGCCCTTTTCATCAGTAAATGCAACAATCGTTGATTCATCAAGTGCGTAAATTAAATCAACCAGTTCATTGATCGGATAGGATTGCTGCTGGTTAATCCGTGATTGGTCTTTCACTTTATGGACTACAATTAAGTAATAAAGCTCTTTCGCAAGCTGAAAGGAGTTCACCCTGAAAAAAAGCGAAAAAGCATGACCATCCCGGTGGATCCCCAACTGGTGGATAATCTCCCCTGCCCCGCTGTGTTGCAGGTTTGCCCCTGGTATAAGATTCAGAAGCTTTTCCCCGTTCAATTCATGATGTTCATAACCAAAGTTGTCATATACCTGTTGATTCGCAAAAGAGATGACTCCAGATTCATTGACAAGGATTGTCGCATCGCTGGATCCAGGCGTAACCCCTTTTTCCATTTCCAAATGTTTATTCAAGTCCATACATAATCCTCCTTGTTGCCATGTTAAATTAAGCTGTTCAATTCCTTTTCCAGTTTTTTCGCTGCATCAAGGATCTTATGCTGGTCACTTTCAGAAATGGGCTGAACTGTTCGTTTACCTACTAATAATACCCCTTTGGGAACACCTTTAAATTGAATCGGAACCGCGAAGGCGCAACGGAGATTTTCCGCAAGCATGATGGGATAATCTAAAGCTTTGCCGTGGATATTATTGGGGAAACCCTCAATCTTCATCGGCGTCCCCGTTGATATGACCCTGCCTGCAATTCCTTTTCCATATCGAACAGTTATCCTTTTGTACTTATCATTTCTGTTGCCGGCGGCATAATGCCAGCTTATATCAGGACCTTTTCTGTTTTGTAAGGCAAGTCCTACAAAATCACCGTTCATTTCATCTAATACATATTCACACGCTTTTTTAAATGGTTGTTCCTCTTTCGATTTACTGTCCAAGTTAAATTCCATACCCTAATAACCCCTTTTTTAAAGCGAATGCAACAAGTTCATGCCTTGTTTTCATCTTGAGCTTTTCCATTAGGTTTCCTTTATGGCTTTCAACCGTTTTCACGCTTATGACAAGCTGTCCGGCAATTTCTTTATTGGAAAACCCTTTCGCAATCAACGTAAGTACCTCTTTTTCACGGTCAGACAACAGATTGATAGAATCAGCGGTTCCCTGCTTCACACTGCCTAAATATTCTTCCATTACCCTTTTTGTTGCAGATGGATGAAGGTAAGCATTTCCGTTTGATAAAGATCGGATGGCTACCAATAGTTCTTCATGGGGCGCACTTTTTAAAATACAGCCTGAAGCCCCGGCTTGAATGGTTCTGAACAAATATTCATCATCATCATGCATGGTAAGTATCAATATGGCTACCTCGGGCATGAGTTTCTTCAGTTCTGAAGTAGCCGATAAGCCATCTTTTCCATGTGGCATGCTTAAATCCATGACTACCACATTAGGCTGAAGCTCTAGTGCTCGTTGTATTCCTTCATTCCCCTCTGAAGCTTCCCCAATGACTTCCATATCAGGATGATTGTTTAGTAGCATCTTTAAGCCCATTCTTACAACGGCGTGATCATCGCAAAGCAAAATTTTTATCAAAGAAGCTCCCCCTAGCTTTGTTCGTGTTTGTATCGTTATATGAAACAACAAGGGGGATTGCACAATTCGCAAACCCCTTGTTTAGCATTTTAATATAATGGCAGAGAAATCTCTATAGAAGTCCCATGATCTATTTTTGAAAAAATGGTACAATTCCCGCCAATCAAATGCATTCTTTCACACATGGCGGCAAGCCCGCTCAGCTTATTCATGGCGGCTTCAACCTCAAATCCTTTCCCTGAATCTTTTATCATAATTAATAACATGCTTTTTTCCCATTTGAATAGTATACTTGCTTTTGTTGTATCAGCATACCTCGCTATATTCACCAATGCTTCTTGGCAGACCCTGAAAAGTGTAATGCTCTCTCTATCAGAGATTTGCGATTCAATTCCCAGATTCTCCATCTCAACCTCAATACCATAGGTTGAGGTGTATATTTTCATGTAGCTTTTAATAGCTGAAATAAGCCCAAAAGTCGTAAGGGTAGGAGGATGCAATTCTACAGCCAAAAGCCTGATCTCTTTAATTGCCTTCTCCAATAGCTGTTTCATATCACCTGCATAAATTCTCATGGCAGGCTGTTCGATTGCCGTTTCAATGAGCTGCATTCCGGAAAAGAGACTGGAAAGGGACTGCCCCACACCTTCATGAAGCTCCATCGCAATTCTTTTAATCTCTTCTTCATGTGTTTGTATGATATAAGAACTGATGTTTTTTTTAAGTGGCTGAGTATTCATTCCCACCCTCCTTTTTCAATTGTCGCTGATTATTGGCGATGCAAAATGCGGCATGCTCCCCCATTACACTTTCGGCAGAGTGGTGAGAAAACTGACGTATACCTTTTTTCCCACCTGAAACCTAGCATTAGAACTTCTAGTTCTTGAAAACTCCAATTCAGCCTTCAAATCCAATAATTTAATGCGCGCAGTTCATTTTATGCTTTTTTCACTCTATGACTTGAAATGTCACTAAACATACCTGCATATTGAACGACATCCCCCGCATCATTCTTTATCGAACTAATGGTCAGCCATTGCAGATATTGCTGTCCATCCTTTCGGCTATTCCAGATTTCACCTTGCCAAAATCCATTTATCTCAATGGATTTCCACAAATCCTCATAAAAAGTTCGAGACTGTTTACCCGACTTAAGTATACTAGGGTTCTTACCAATTACTTCATTTTCCTGATAACCCGTAATACTGCAAAACGACGGGTTTACTGAAATGATCTTACCGGTGGTATCGGTAATTAGAATCCCTTCTATTGTATGATCGATCACTTCTTTGGCAAGCCCCATTTTGCCTTGGAAATACATCCAAACAACTAAAATCAAACTTGCAAGGGCAACTTCTGACAACGCCATGAACCCGATTGCATAATGGCCTGTGATATTGAATAACAAGGATAAAATTAATGGCGGAAAAAAACCACCCAAACCGCCCATAGCGGAAACGATCCCATTCACAATACCAGCCTGCTTTTGGAAATACATCGGCACCAGTTTAAAAATAACACCATTTCCCATTCCGGCACATAGGGCAATACTCAAACAGCCAATAGTGTACCAGCCAATTGATGGAGCAAAGGATAGGATCATCGCTGAAACTGTATACACTCCAAAAACGAACATGAGCAAAATGAGGAAATGAAAACGATCTGCAAGCCATCCGCCAATTGGTCTCATAAGGGTAGCAAGAACAATAAAGCCTGCTGTCCTTAGACCGGCATCAACCTTATCCAATCCAAAGTTAGCTACAAGAAAATTTGGCAGATAGATAGTAAATGCAACAAAAGAACCGAATGTTATAAAGTAAAATAAACTTAGCAGCCATAGTTTTTCATTTTTGTAGACACTCTTCACTTGTTCTAAAAGCGGTGTTTTTACTTTCAGCTCTTTTTTATCCCCTAACAGAAAGTTACCTGCGATAAAGACCGCCAAGATCACAAGATAAAGCTGTACAGTTGTTGACCAACCAAAATTCTCAGCTACAACGGGTGCTGCAAATGCCGATACTGCCGTGCCAAGGTTTCCTGCACCGTAAATTCCATTTATAAAGCCATGACGTTCCTTTGGATAATACTTAGGTAAAGAGGTTACTCCAACAGAGAATACGGCTCCTCCAATACCAAGGAAAAGTCCTCCAATCAACAAATCGACAAGGGAATCGGCAATGCTGATATAATAAACAGGGAACAATAGTAACATAAAGCTAATCAGGAAAATTTTCCTGGCTCCGAACTGATTGGCGTAAAAGCCAAGGGGGATACGAAGTACAGATCCCAAAATAACAGGAACGGCTGTCACCAGGGCAAGCTGACTCTCCGGTATAGCAATATCTTCTTTAATAAAGGGCATCAGGGAAGAAATTAATACCCATACCATAAATCCGACTACTAAGTTTAAAGTCTGTAATGGAAGCTGTATTTTCTTAATCATTCTATTCACTCTCTCTTCTAATTACATATTGTAAACCCGTGTTTGCGTCAAAAGCTGACCACTCATTTTTATTTCGAGCCATATTGCATGTCAGGGGAACAGCGAAAAAATTCAGGTGATCAAAATAAATGCGTAGATGGGTCATGTCAGGACAAATCTCCACCTTATCTATCGTTTTAGTAACAAAAGGCGCTTTATCCTGCCCATCATCATCCAATATTGCCACTCTGGCTTTTTCCGAGACTAATGATTGTAAACCGTCCAAATTAATGTGTCCCACATGTATTGCACCCTCTCTTTGCACTGTATACATTCATTTGAAAACCCTGCAAATATTCCCAGAATGTATCTTCTGCATGATTCTCGATAAATTCAATCGTTTCCACTACAGACTCCCAATTGCTCATTCCCTTTACTTCGGCAACTACAATATCGGCCCCATCTATTGACTTTTCATCTAAATACCAGTTAAGACGGACATCTTTAAAAAGGTCTGAAAGGAGCTTATCGATTTCAGCAGCAAAATTTCCAGTTGCTTCTTTTACAAAACAAAAATCAAAGTATGTTTCACTGTTCATTTGATTCACGCCTTTTCGTTTTTCGTTTTTTTATAAGTAAATAACGCTAAGGGAAACACCACTATGTTTAATCCCCCAAATATTAGTACTTTTATATAATTTTCATAATAAAATTGGTGAACCATAAATTGGGTAAATACAATATTCATCATCAAGAAAGCACAAAGCAACGCGACACCGATGTACTTAAACTTCATAACGCTTCACCCTTACAGCGTATACTGCGCCATTTTCAACTTTCACTTGAATTTCAGGCAGGGGCCTCCTTGGAGGTCCGGCAGTTGGAGCACCTGTTTCAACATCAAATTTCCCATGATGGCAAGGACAGATCATTTCACCTTCTTCTTTCACCCAAAATACCGGGCAACGAAGATGTGTGCATGCATTTTGGTATGCTACGTATTTCGTTTCAGACAATCTGATCAAAATGGCATCATCATGCTCCCCTGGAAATTTAAACTCCACTGCGTCACCAATTGGAAGTCCGCTTACATTAGTTATTTTTTTGTGAGGATACTCCTTTTCCCCAAGACCCATCAATTCTTTAGCCGCAATCGCCCCCCAAGGAAGGGATGAAATCGCGAATACTCCTGCAGCTCCCACTAGTGTTTTCATGAACCCTCGTCTGTCGAGCTTTCTTTCATTATCCCGTTCAATATTATGGGTGTAATTATCTTCATTAAAGGGGATTTTATTATTTTTATCCGACGGCATATAAATCCCTCCTAAAATAGCTTTTCAATTCCTTGTAAAATACCAGGCAAATTTACCTTAACGTTCGTTTCACTTTCAAGATAAGGCAGGCTACTCACCCATTTTCCATTATCTAGATTAAATTGTTTTTTTCTATTTCCAATTTCCTCATCGGTGAGCCACTGAAGTGTGTTGGATGGACAAACACTTGCACACATTGGCGGGATACCGTTTTTTGTCCGGTCAATACATAAATCGCATTTATACATTAAGTTTTGCTCTGTGTCAAATTTTGGTATTCCATACGGACAAGCGATCGTACAGTTTTGGCAGCCAATACATTTTTCAACTAGAGCTGATAAGACGGCCCCTGTCTCATGTATTTGGATTGCCTGGGCAGGACAACTTCTTGCACAGGCCGGATTCACACAATGGAGGCACATAAGAGGCATCGTCTGCCGATTGACTAGAGGGTTTACATCATAAACGTAGTTCCTGTTCCGCTCTTCATGACCTCCGCATTGTGTACAAGCAGCAAGGCATGACCGGCATCCTATGCAGTTTTCAAGTTCTAAATAGAGCCTCTTTTTCATTTATTGCACCTTCTTCATTTCGACTTTTTCCATTTGAGCCGCACAGACCTTAAACTCCGGCATACGGGATATTGGGTCAAGTGCTGCAATCGTTAATAGGTTGATAGATTGCTCGTGCCCAAAGTGGTATGGAACAAATACAGTGTCCTTACGAATTGCCGCTGTAATTTTCACTTTATAAATTGCCTCGCCTCTCCGGGTGTACAGGCGGACCTTATCCTCATGGTCCATATTGTATTTTTTTGCTGTTTCCGGATGCACTTCGACGTATGGCTCCGGGCACATATCACGCAGGAACTGGATTCTTCTCGTCTGGTTTCCAGATAAGTAGTGGTAAACGACACGACCGGTTGTTAAACGGAGTGGATATTTTTCATCTGGCTCTTCAGCAGGGGGACGGTAAGGAAGCGCACAAATTTTCGCTTTCCCGTCTGCGTGATAGAATTTTTTATCCAGGAACATATGCGGCGTTCCCATATCATTTTCATCCTTACAAGGCCAAAAAACTCCGTCCTGTTTGTCGATCTTATCCCATGTAGCGCCGTAATAATCGGCATTTCCGCCTTTACTGGCCAGTCTGAATTCATCTGCCACATCTTTTGCCGTTATCAAATGGGAAAAATATCTTCCTCTCCCAAGACGTTCTGCAAGCTCTACTTGTATTTGCCAGTCGGGCTTAGATTCACCGATTGGTTCTTGTGCCTTATTTATCTTAATAATTCTTCCTTCAAGGTTTGTAACAGTTCCTTCATCTTCTGACCACGTTACAGATGGCAGGATCACATCCGCAAACTCCGCTGATTCAGAAAGATAGAAATCCGAACACACCATAAAATCAAGATTTTTCATCGCAGTTCTGACGAAATTCAAATTCGGAGCAGATACTGCAGGATTAGAACATAGCAGATACAGTCCGCGAATCGTTTTTTGTTCCATCAACTCAAACATTTCATATGCAGATACACCCGGCTGGGGCATTTCTTCAGGAGTGATTTTCCATACTTTACAAACTTCTGCTACATGTTCAGGGTTTGTAATTTTACGGTATCCTGGCAATAAATCGGCTTTCTGGCCATGCTCCCGTCCCCCTTGCCCGTTTCCTTGACCGGTGAATGTCGCTACACCAGACTTTGGCCGTCCGATTTTACCTGTCACAAGCGCCAAGTTTGTATATCCAGATACATTGTCGACACCCTTATGCTGCTGTTCGATTCCACGTGCGAACATGACAACTGCATTTGGTGATTTCCCATAAATTTCTGCTGCACGAATGATTTTTTTCGATGCCACACCTGTAAGCTCACTCGTATATTCCGGTGTAAATTCTTTTACAAGTTCTTTTGTTTCTTCAAACCCGTTCGTATGATTATTAATGAATTCTTCATCAGCATAACCGTTTTGAATTAATAGATTTAAGATTCCATTAGCAAGGGCAAGATCCGTTCCCGGTTTCAAGTCAAGATGAACATCTGCTCTTCTCGCAATAGGAGTTTCACGGGGATCTGCCACGATAATGTACCCTCCTCTTTCTTGTACGTTCCAAACACGGAACATAGAAGTTGGATGGCATTCTGCTGTGTTGCTTCCTGCAATAAATAAGCAATCTGTTTCATGAAGATCAGTCCAAGGTAATGTTGAACCTCTATCAACTCCAAAAGAACGAAGGAATCCCCCGGCTGCACTCGACATGCAAAATCGGCCATTATAATCAATGTAACGAGTTCCAAGAGCCACACGTGCAAATTTCCCTGTTAAATAGCATTTTTCATTTGTCATTGATACCCCGCTGAAAACGGATAATGAATCTTTTCCATATTTAACTTGAAGTTCCCTGAACTTATTTGCGATTAAATCATACGCCTCATTCCAGCTTGCTTCACGGAAACCTTCCTTTGTTCCCTTTAATGAAGCATCATCACGAATAAGCGGTTTTAAAATACGATCATCATGATTCGTCTGCTGGTAAGCTGTAACCCCTTTTGGACACATTTTCCCTACGGTTACAGGCCAGTCATAACGGGGTTCAACCCCAATGATTTTATTCGTCGCTACATTTACCCTTAAATTCATTCCGCACTGCATTCCGCAATAAGCACAATGGGTTTTGACCAATGTTTCATTCGGGTGTACCACATTACTTTCTGCTTTAAAAAACTTATCCTTTTGCATCCTGGTTTGCCTCCTTAACTTTTACTTCATGGATGGGGAACCCGGAAAATTGGGCAATCCTGTATTTTCTTCGACAAGGAAGGCACATTTCAGCGAGATGGTGGCCTTCTTTCGCTTGGAATTCTATATCATTCCTGCCGAGTACCTCTATGACATCTTTTGATTGTTCTGTTGAAATAAACTCATTACCGCATACTTTGCATCCTTTCATGGATTGTTCCGCATAATGTTCTCTGTAGTTTCTTGCAAATACACTCATTGGGCGGAAAGGTATGTGCGCAAGTTTTCCAAACGGAAGATAAATCAATGTAATGATGACTGACCATTGGTGAATCAGTGACATGGCCGGCTGTCCTGCACCATGCATAAAAATGTTCATGAACGTTAGTGCCAATCCTGTAACGCTGACCAATAACAGCATGAATAATGGAAGGAAGTCATACATGAATTGTTGCTCTGCCCTTGCCTGCATATTTTTCAAACGGCGATAAAGGGCCATGCATACTCCGGAAATGACCATCACTGCTGTTATGTTCAGTGCGTTATATGATAACTTCGCAATGAGCCCATCAGCTGGCACTGTCATTACTTGGATCCCCATTGCGATGATGTTGTAGTAACCGTTCTCGTCCATTGTGAAGTACATCCATCCAAATACTAGAGGAAAGGTCACGAAGCAGGAAAGAATGCAGCCCCAGCCCATAAGAACGTGCTGAGTCCATCGGTAAATTCCCCTGTTCCAAATGAAATTGTATGTTGCTAAATGTTCAACTGTTGTTTTTGGCGTTGATCTTCTTAAGAGAATTTTGATTCCTTTTTTTATAAAAACCTTTGTTGGCGGCCTTTCCCCCCAAGCGATAAATCTGTAAAAGAAACCCCCAATAAAAATAAACGTCCCCACCATATAGCCATAAAGGTTTAAATCCACGTGTGTAAACATTCTCGTACCTATAAACGATAAGAATACAAGTCCGCAAACTGCTAGAAACATAGACTTTGCAAAATGTGATGCAAAAGCATCATCAATCGATTTTCCTGTTTTTTGATTTACGGCGACTTTTGCCTGCATTATTATTCCTCCTCATTACAAACAATTACCATACCCTTATTGTAAGATCTTGTCTGATTGTTCGATATCGGGGAACTTCCCCATCCTTTTGGAAAAATCCCCTTAACTTTTGAAAATAAACAGAAATTCAGACGTCAGAATGGTGATTAGTCCATATTTCCTTCACTCTAATTTCATAACTTCTTATTTGGGATTGGGGTAATAATGTAAATAAGTACGTATGAGGATGTTGGGTTTCAAGATTTTTTTGGAGAAAAAATGCATGTCAACTTCTCCTCACTTACGAATTGCAAACCGGTTTTGGAAAACATTATTAGACATAGTGGAAGAAAGGGACCTTCTTTATCATGAACTTTGTTTAATGAAACAAAAAAGAAAGCACTCTTTAAGAGTACTTTCTCCAGTTTGCAGACATAAGTTCAACGGTAATCCATATGTGTTTCAGCTTCTTCAATCGTTTTACACATAGAACGAATATCGAAGGTATAATGAATGAAAAATAACAGGATCAATAATTGGGCGTCCTACCTCTGAATACATATCTTTCACCAAGTCATAAATGAAAGTGAAGCCAAGGAAGCCTCAATTTTACCAACCAATATGGTTCGGTGGCACCAGTTGATCTAAAGTAATCATTTCAAGTTGATCTCGCTGAATAGAATCATGTTTAGAAAGCATCCTCTTCACCTCAAGTTTTAATAGACCTATTTTAAAACAAAATTGATTGGAGCGGGTGTTCGAGACTCCAGCGGGAAAAGCGTGTCCAGGGGAGACCCCGCAGGCGAAAGCCGAGAAGGCTCCCGCGCCCGCGGAAAACGAGCCTTACTTTCCACACAACGTCAAGTTGTACAAGCTATAAAAAAATGTAGACAACCTCGATTTTCATCGAGGTTGTCTACAGTCTGAAGAAAGCACCCTTTAAGAGTACTTTCTCGTCTTTTGCGTTAATTGTTGAAGCATTATATATCCAGCCATTTTTTCAAGGCCAATGAAATTGAAACTTTCAATTCCTTCAATTGCCGTTCTTTTTGAAGGAACAGCCGTTCAGCCTCCTTTAAATTCACCCGTGAGAACTGAATCGATTCCCCTGGTTTAACCTGAGCGATAATTGGTAAATCCGCCGTAATCACCTGAGCTATCTTAGGATATCCGCCCGTTGTTTGGCTATCTGAAAGGAGGATGATCGGATTTCCATCTGGAGGAACCTGAACGGACCCATTTGTAACCGCTTCAGATAATAACTCCCCATTATCCTTTAATTTCAGTGCAGGGCCCGATATTCTATATCCCATGCGGTCGGATTGATTGGAAACTTTAAATAACCTCTCTACAAAACTATCTTTACTTGAATCTGTGAAATATTCATATTGGCTTCCATCGATGAAACGGATGTGAGGTTTTCCTCCTGGCATGAACTCCTTCTCATTGACAAACCACTTTGGGAAGGAAAATGAACCTTTGAACGTTCGATCATCAAGATTCTTCGAAGGTTCATTAAACTGCAAGACATCGTCAGCCTTTAATGCCCTCCCCATATAACCGCCAATCCCAGCCCTTAGATATGTGCTTTTACTCTCCATAATTTCAGGAATAGCAAAGCCTCCCGCTACAGTTAAGTACGCCCTGCAACCTGATTTACACCCTTCAAATCGAAGAATCGATCCATTTTTCACAAGAAGGGGCTTCCACATCGGTACCACCTTATTATCAAGTGTAGGTGATAAATTTCCACCTGTTATCGAAATCAGGCAATTTTTCTCTACTTTAATGGTCGGACCCATTAATGTAATTTCCAAGGCCGCTTCTCCTTCTTCATTGCCAACCAACATATTGGCAATTCGTAAAGAATGTGCATCCATCGCCCCGCTTACAATCACCCCATGTTGCTTGAATCCTTTTCTTCCAAGATCCTGTATACTGGTCAATAATCCTGGTTTGATTACGCGCAGGCTCACTGTATCCCCTCCTTAAGAATCATTTCTTTATATTCTTGATCCGTAATCGGATGGAACTTCACAATGTCCCCTGCTTGTAATAGACTTGGAGGATTTACATTTGGTAAAAATAGTTTGGTTGGCGTTTGTCCGATCAATTGCCATCCACCAGGCGTTGATATGGGATATACTCCCGTTTGCATACCGGCAATCCCTACTGCCCCTGCCGGAATGGCCATTCGGGGAGAGGATCGCCTAGGTGTCGCGATGTTCTCTGAAAGTCCGCCAAGAAACGGGAAACCCGGTGCGAACCCGATCATATAAGCCAAATATTCACCGGTTGAATGAATATGAATGACTTCATCAGTAGTCAAATCATTATAGCGGGCAACATATTCCAAATCGGGTCCATATTCATTCCCATAGCACACGGGAATGGTAACCGTTCGATGTATCAGTTTCTTATCTTCTTTTAAATCCTGTAATTTCATTTCCAAGATGGAACGGACCACTTCAAAGGGAGATGTGGTTTCATTACCATTACTTTTATTTTGATTCTTATAAATAACGAGTGGATCATAAAAAACCGTCAAATTGGTATAAGCCGGTACACATTCTATAAACCCTGCAAACGGTTCGTCTTCCAGCAAATCCTTTACCAATTTTATTTTTTTGTGAACGCTGTATTCCATTCCATTCCCGAATGTTATCACGATTGCGGAATCGCCTAATGGAGAAAGTGTACATGCAGTTTTTTTCAAAAGCTTTTCCGGCATAGGAATCATCTCTTTCTGTCAGTTATAAAACTCCTAATTTTTCATCACGAATGTCCGTTATGAACATATGTCCAGGTGCATGCGTGATCATGATCTCCGGTTTAGTCTCCATAGCAATGGATTGAGGTGTTACACCACATGCCCAAAATACTGGGACTTCCCCTTCACGAATCGTTACTGGATCACCAAAATCCGGATGCTGAATGCCGGAAACACCGATCACTTCAGGGTCGCCAATATGGATTGGAGCGCCATGAACGGCCGGAAACCGCGATGTCACTTGAGCTGCCCTCACCACATCCTTTTGTGGAATCGGCCTCATGCTAGCCACCATTTTCCCATGAAAAATCCCTGCTTCAATACAAGGGATATTGGTTTTATACATTGGTACATTGCATCCCTCTTCAATATGACGAACCGATATATCATTGTTTAAAAGGGCGTGTTCGAATGTAAAGCTGCACCCAATTAAAAATCCAACCATATCCTCTTCCCAGTAGTTTGAGATATCCGTTACTTCTTCTACTAATTCTCCATATTTATATACCCTATATTTCGGAATATCGGTGCGGATATCCCCAGACCTCGCTGCAAATGCGGGAATGGGTGAACCAATTTCCGTAACATCCAGCAATGGACAGGATTTAGGGTTACGCTGACAGAATAATAAGAAATCAAAAGCATGCTCTTTTTTTAAGATGGCTAAGTTCGCTTGTGCATAACCGTTAGCCATGCCAGCGGTCGGTTTTATCAATTCGTTGTTTCGAATCATTGAACGCAACTCAGCCGGGGTAGCTTGAGAAAGGTCGATCATTAGTATTCATCTCCTATTACAAAGTGGCAGAAAGTGACAAACTGGCACGCCACTTCCACTTTTATTTATTGGATTTTCATTCATTAATCATTAAAAAAGTGCTGGCAGTTGTTTCATTAATGTATATACGCCCATCAACGCCATGATGACTACCACGAATACACCGGAAATCGTTAACCATAAAGGATGCTTATAATCACCCACAATATTTTTCTTATATGCGGCAATAAGCAATGTTCCAAGAGCAATTGGTAAAATCAGTCCATTAATGGCACCAACTATAAGCAATACCTTAACCGGTTGACCAATCAATAGAAAGCAAATGGTCGATACCGCTATAAAGCCAATGATTATCCAGTTTGCCTTATTATTTATCTTTTCGCTGAAAGTTCTGATAAATGAAACCGAAGTATAGGCCGCTCCAACAACAGACGTGATCGCTGCAGCCCACATGACGACACCAAAGATTTTATATCCTATATCACCGGCAGCGAGCTGAAAAACGGATGCTGCAGGGTTATCCGGATTAATTTGTAAACCTTTCGATACAACACCAAGTACTGCCAGAAATAAGGCAACGCGCATGACAGTCGTTATGAGGATCCCCATTACCGAGCTCTTCGTGACCTGAGGTAATGAGTCAACGCCCTTCACGCCTGCATCCAATAGACGATGGCCCCCCGCAAAAGTAATGTAGCCGCCAACGGATCCGCCCACTAATGTAACGATGGCGATAATATCGATTTTATCAGGGACAAAGGTCTTCACTACCGCTTCCCCTACAGGAGGAGAGGTTGTCCAAGCAACGTAAATCATCAAACAAATCATGAAAAATCCAGCGATTTGCGTAAAACGGTCCATCGCTTTCCCTGCTTCTTTCACTACAAAAATCAGTACGGCGATGACTGCGCTTATTGCCGCCCCCGTAGTTGGGGATATTCCCGTCATCGCATTCAGACCTAATCCGGCTCCTGCGATATTTCCAATATTAAATGCCAGCCCGCCCATGACGATCAGTGCTGCCAGTACATAACCCAGCCCAGGAAGGACCATGTTTGCAATCTCTTGACCCCGCTTTTCGGATACAGCAATAATCCGCCATACATTGGTTTGGGCAAATATATCAAGAATGACCGAAATAAGGATAACGAAACCGAAACTTGCCGCAAGACTTTGGGTATAAACAGTCGTTTGCATTAAAAAACCTGGTCCTATTGCCGATGTTGCCATTAGGAATGCTGCACCTAACAATAAAGTGCGGTTCGTTTTTGGCTTAGTCAAATTCTTTTTCTGTGCTGTTGTATTTTTGATTGGCTCCATTGGAATCTTCCTCCTGATTGTTTAGTTTTTTCAAGAAAAGGATTTGACTGTTATTTCAGATAATTGCAAAGATTCCCTAACATGCCGTGCAAAGGATAAAGCATGTGCCCCGTCCCCGTGAATACAGATGGTATCTGCTTTTAAAGCCACATCTGAGCCTTGCTGGGACAGTACCTTCCCTTCCTTCACCATGCGAATGACTTGGGCAACCGCAACATCATCGTTTTCAATCAGTGCGTCCTTTCCCAATCGGGAAGTCAATGAACCATCATGTTGGTAGGTGCGATCGGCAAATACTTCACTCCCTGTTTGCAATCCGATAGCCTGTCCGGCGCGTATTAATTCACTGCCCGACAAACCAAATAAGATAAGCTCGGGATTCACTTTATATACCGCTTCGGCAATGGCCATGGATAACTCCTTGTTCTTTGCGGCCATATTGTACAAAGCCCCATGCGGTTTCACATGCTGCATACTTCCGCCTTCGGATTGCAGGAAGCCATTTAATGCTCCAATTTGATAGACGACAATATCATAAGCTTCCTGTGGAGAAATATTCATATTGCGCCTGCCAAATCCTATTAAATCCTGTAAACCTGGGTGGGCTCCGATTTTGACTTCTTTCCCTAAAGCAAGCTGAACCGTTTTTCTCATGACTGTCGGATCACCAGCGTGGAATCCACAAGCTACATTAACAGATGTTACATAATCTAAAATCTCTTGATCATTACCCATCCGGTAAGCGCCAAAACTTTCTCCTAAATCACAATTCAAATCAACCTTGTTCATACTACCCTCTCCTTTAATAACGGAAATTTTAGTAAACCATAAAAATATGTAAGTCCTCTTTCAATCAAAATAATACACATGTTCCGAAATTCGGAACCCAAGTTTCATATTTCGGAATATTCTCATTCTAGCATATTTTAATTATTTCGACAATATTTTGTTAGAAAACCTAACATTACAGTTTGATACAAAAAAGCCGTTGTTTCCTTTGAAAGGAAGCAACGGCCATGATTACAGCTTTTAAGTTTGTAGTCTATTAATTCAAAATCGGTTAATCGAAAACAATGAAATATCTTCCTTGGTCGTTCCAGAGATAATCAAGTCACTCAAAATTTCTCCCATGACACTACTGAATTTAAAACCGTGTCCTGAGAAACCTGCCGCTATAGCAATATGTGGATAATAAGGATGTTTATCCACTATAAAATGCTCATCAGGGGTCATGGTATAGATGCAAGTTTTCCCATATTTCATTTTTTGATCAGCAGGCATATATTGCCCTAAAAACCTCATCAAATCGCCCTCATCCTCATCCAATTCACCAAAACCCTTGATACAGCCATCAGGATTGATCCGCTGTCCTCCATCATGTCTCCCTATTTTCAGCCCAGAACCATTTATACTAGGAAAGCCATAATATGTACCAACTGAAGTATCAAAAGTAAAAGCCGGAAAATCATTATGATTATATAATTTTTCATTTGCATGAAACCAGGCAAATGTTTTTCTGATGGGTTCCAGCGGGAGATTCAAATCTAACATCGCCAATATTTTCGGTGCCCATGCCCCAACTGTAACCACTAAAGACTCCGAGTGGAATGTCTGTTCATCCGTTATAACCGTGACCCCGTTACCATGAGCGACTATCTTCCTTACTTCACTGTTTACAATGATGTCGGCACCATGGGATTTCGCAAGTTGTTGATACGCCCTTAAGCACTCTTCACTTTTCAACACGCCCGAAGTCGATTCATAGCACCCAATGTAGTCTTCCGGCAGTGTTATTCCTGGCCACCTATCATGAATTTCATGGTAATCCAATATTTTCATAGGTAAACCATATTCCTTTGATCCTGCTTTCACTTGTTTAATGAAAGTGGAATTTTGGCTTCCAGCATTCAGGACCCCCGTTGGAAGAAATAATTGTTGACCCGAAATTCTTTCCAATTCACCCCAAAGCTTTTGTGATTTAAGTGCCAAAGAAACATACTCCCTGCCTTCACCATAAGCATGTCTAATAATTCTTGTTGCCCCGTGATGGCTCCCCTTATTATGAGGAGGAGCAAAGGAATCCAATAATAATACTTTTTGTCCTTTTTTTGATAAATAATAACCTGAAGACATTCCCATGGATCCAGCTCCAATTACAATTACATCATAATGCATCTTTCATCCCTCCTCCTTTAAATATGGTCCTTCATTTTAAAAAAAGGAAGCCATTTTACCTTATAAAATAAAGTAAATCAGCTTCCACATGGTTTTAGAACTCTATTTCCCCGATCGCCCTTTCAACGAGCTTCACTATTTCCCCTTCATGAATTTGCCTATAAATCGCTTCAATGTCAGGATGAAAAAAGCGATCTTCTTCAACCATCGGGACTTCGCTCCGAACTAAATGATATACCTCCTCCGTAACCGGTGACGGTTTCAAAGGTAGATGAAAATCCATTGCTTGTGTTGCCGTCATCAGTTCAATGGCTAAAATATATTCAAGTTTCTTCGAAATCCGATATGCTTTCCTCGAAGCAAAATAGGCAAAACTTATCACGTCTTCTTGATTTGCACATGTAGGGATATTATCTATTGTCGCTGGATGCGAGAGCACCCTGATTTCATTTAATAGCCCGGCAGCTGTATATTGCGGAATCATGTAGCCGCTATTTAAACCTGGATTAACCACTAAGAAATTAGGTAATTCACTAAGGTGATGGTTTACAAGCCGATCTATTCTGCGTTCTGTTATTTTTGCTAAGTTTGCTAACGCTATGGATATCGCATCCGCATAAATCCCAACAAATGAACCATCAAAATTCCCAGCCATCAGGCCAATTCCATCTTCCTCTTCAGGAAAAATCAGAGGATTGTCACTTACAGAGTTCATTTCATTCTCGATTGATACAGCAGCGTCTTTCAATACTCTTTTTATGGCTCCATGGACTTGTGGAATGCATCGTAAGCTAAGTGCATCTTGTAATCTATGTTCCTTGTATGTATCAATGATTTGGCTGCCTTCAAGAATCCTTGATACATTTCTGGCTGTCTTAGCCTGTTCCTCATGCTTTTTCAATGAGTGGGGACGAGGATCAAATGCTTTTATAGTACCTTTCAGCACTTCTAAGGACATAGCTCCCGTAATGTCAGCGGTTTTCGCCGCCTGAATGCTATTGTATAAAGCCAGGACAGCCATCGCGGTGACGGAAGTAGTCCCGCTTGTAAGTGCCAATCCTTCTTTAGCACCTAACGTAATAGGTGCTAATCCCGCTTTCCTTAAAGCTTCCATGCCAGGTATGAGCTCATCTTCATACCATGCCTTCCCTTCACCCATCACCACTAAGGCCATGTGAGCTTCTGGAGAAAGATACCCCACTGACCCATCACCTGGAACAAACGGAATGATATCGTGATTTAATAGTGAAGCAATTAGATTTAATACCTGTAAACGAACTCCTGAATACCCTTGGCCTAAATTCACTAGTATCATCAACTGAATGGCCCTTACGACTTCTTTTTCAAGAGTTTCCCCAACAGAAACGGCATGTGAACGAACAATGTTCCGTTGAAGGGTTTCTGCGTCCTTTGGAGAAATCACCTCGGTCATATTACTGCCAAAACCCGTAGTTACACCATAAATCAATCGATTTTCATCTAAAAACTTGTCTATTAAGCTACGTGATTTATTCACCCTATCACAATATGTTTGTGTAAAGGAAACCATCGCCCCATATCTTGCAACGGCAATTACCTCTTCGATCGAGATTTCACCATCACCTAGTACAACCTCTTTAATATTCTTCGGTTGTAAACAATCGGCAGTTGTCATCCCTATACATCTCCTCTCCTATGACTTATCAAGAAGGAGAAAAAAGTTTTGGTCCTTCTCATTTATTTACTGGAAGTTATCTTATGTTATTTTTTCATTTTTTGTAAAGGGAATTTCGGTTCCTTTCGGAGAATTCTCCGTTTCTAGCAATGGGTCACTTGCTTCATGTAATGAAAGATTCTTCGTTTCAGGTGCCCAGGCTATCGATACGATCAAGCCCACCAGCAGAATGGCTGCCATTCCTGCCATTGAGGCACTTAATCCGAATGAACTTAAAGAAACAGGCAGCAGAAATGTTCCAATCGCAGAACCAATCCGACTAATTGCCGTAACCATACCTATTCCCGAGCCACGGATTTCAGTTGGAAAAAGCTCTGCTGGGTATACTAGTGTAAGGTTCGATGCTGCTGACATGAAAAAAGTAAAAATCAAGAAGGCTACCAACATTAAGAATTGAGAACCATTGTGTAAGAAGCTGAGTGAAAACAATGAAACAGTAAGTATCGTGAAGGCCCCGATGGTAAATCCTCTACGAGAAAATTTTGCTAGCAGCCAAAGACCAATAATTGCCCCAACAAGCAAGAATAGATTTAACATGGTATCGGCAAAAAAGTTCTGTTCAAACCCCATTGTACTTAGGATGGAAGGCAGGAACGTGTAAATGGCAAAGTATGGAATAACAAGAGTCAATTTGAATATTCCACCAAAAGCCAACCGCTTACGAAGCCTTTTACTGAAAAGCCCACGAAACCCAAGAGTCTTTTGACTTTCTGTGCCAGTCGCCGTTTCTCCCATTTCAACGTTCGCTCCAAGGTGTTTTTTTACGATCTGGCGAGCTTCTTCGACACGCCCCATGCTGACAAGCCACCTTGGTGATTCAGGCGTTCCTATTCTTAAGATTAAAACCACAATTGCCGGAATGGCTGCGCTGACAAGCATCCAACGCCATGAGTCTGAACCAACCTGGCCCAAGTAATGACCAACAAAGTTTGATGCAACATATCCAAGCGTCCACACTACGTTTATAGACGCGAGGAGCGAGGAGCGATATTTTTTGGGAGAAAACTCGGCAAGCAAAGTCGTACCTACAGCGTAATCCCCTCCAAGTCCAAAACCAATCAGCAACCGTAAAATAAAAAGCTCTTCCGGGCTGCTAACAAAAAATTGTAAAATGGTAGCTACCGTGATGAGTAAAAAGTTTACGAGAAAGATTTTCTGTCGGCCTACACGGTCAGAAAGTCTTCCAAGTATTAAAGATCCCGCAAACAGACCGATTAAAGCAGAGCTGCCGATCAGCCCTGTCCACAATGAATTCATATTCATCTGAGGCCCGAATACTGTCAGGGCCATCGCAATGATTCCTAGAGAATAGCCATCACAAAAGCTAGAACCGAATGTAAGTCCTGCAATTCGAAAATGAAACCTATTAAATGGGGCATCGTCAATCGTGAATTTTTGTTCGTTCAAAGAATCCCCTCCATATTTTGATTTATTAGATATATTGATTCAAAAAAAACACTAGAACTGTAACACCCCGTGAGTAGCGCTGAAATTGAATGGAACGATTAAGCTTAATACTATAAAAAAATTGAGCAAAGAATATTTTGAAATATACTCTTTTTATAAACTATATCAAAATCATTCTACCTTTTAATTTCTATCATTGAAATAAATGACTTCACTAAGGATTTTACAGCCTTCCATTACCTCAAATCTATCCCTTGCTTCATTTTCTGTGCTAAATTCAAACATTTTTATGCCTTTTTTCGAATGGATAGTGATTATCCACATAAAATTCCCTCCACATGGAAGATTCATTTCCACGAATTCCTTAAAACACTTTCATTTAATCTCACTGTAAAGTGGTAAAGTGTTTAATGCTGAAAATGAGTAGGATGATAAACCACCATCCTACTATGCAACACCATTACATTTGTTAATACTTCTAAAAGCCCATTCCATCCCCTGAATTTTCCCCAGCGGATGGAATGGGTAGACATTGATTGAGAATACTGATTTTTAAAGGCCCGTAAGGCTTTTGGAATCAGACTTCACTCTATCATTCACAACTTGAACACCGTTTTTCCATACTGTCTTAACATGGTTAACCCCAAATAAATATTGCAACTCCTGATAGTTTTCAACATTCCATAAAACGACATCCGCTTGTTTTCCGACTTCAAGGGATCCGACCCTTTCTTCCCTGTTGATTGCACAAGCAGCATTGTATGTCGCCGCCGTAAGAGCTTCTGCAGGGGTAAGCCGCATCGAAATGCATGCCAGATTCATGACAAGCGGCATGGATGTCGTCGGTGAAGATCCGGGATTGCAATCGGTCGAAATGGCAACAGCCACACCTTCATCAACCATTCGTCGTCCAGGGGCCGCTTCTTCCCGTAAATACAAGGCAGTGGCTGGAAGCAAGCAAGCAATCGTGCCTGACTTCGCCATAGCAGTAATCCCCTCATCGGAAGCTTTTAACAAATGCTCAGCTGAAATGGCTCCTATCTTCGCAGCTAATTCAGCTCCACCGTATGGCTCAATTTCATCAGCATGAATTTTAGGGATCAAGCCGTACTTTTTCCCCGCCTTTAAAATCCGCTCTGATTGTTCAGGGGTAAAAACCCCCTTTTCACAAAAGACATCATTGAATTCTGCAAGCTTTTCTTCAGAGACGATTGGAAGCATATCATTAATCAGATGATCGACAAATTCATCCTCGCGGCCTTTATAATCCTTTGGAACCGCATGGGCTCCCATAAAAGTAGGAACCAGATCAATCGGATGCTCTTCCTGTAGCTTCTTCATCACCCGCAACTGCTTTAATTCGGTTTCCAAATTCATTCCATAGCCGCTTTTACCTTCTACTGTAGTCACGCCATGAGCGAGAAATGAATCAAGTCGTCGCGTGGTTTGCTCCATCAATTCTTCTTCACTTGCTTCCCTTGTCATGCGGGTGGTAGCATGAATGCCCCCACCTGCGTTCATAATGTCCATATATGTTGCGCCTTCAAGACGCATTTCAAATTCACGTTCCCGACTCCCGCCATATACAACATGCGTATGTGGATCAACTAACCCAGGTGTCACCAAATGGCCAGTTGCATCAAAGACTTCAGCTTCATGCATTCTATCAGCATAGAGTTTTTCCAATTCCTTGGTTGTCCCGACAGCTTGGATCAGCCCTGATTCCATCCATATACTTCCATCCTCTATCAAACCAAGCTCCGACATTGCCTCTTTGGAACGCGGACCTTTCCTTTCAGAGGTAAGGGTAGCAAGCTGAGCGGCATGTTTTATCCAAATTGGCTTTGTCATTTTTTATCAATTCCTTTATCAAGCATCGGGATATTAATACCTCTTTCACGGGCTGTTTCCTCTGCAAGTTCATATCCTGCATCAACATGGCGTACTACACCCATCCCAGGGTCCGTTGTCAACACTCGCTCAATCCTGGCTGCTGCTTCTTTTGTGCCATCTGCCACAATTACAACGCCTGCATGCATGGAGTAACCCATTCCTACGCCGCCACCATGATGTACGGAAACCCAGGTTGCACCGCCCACAGCATTCACCATTGCATTTAAGATTGGCCAGTCAGCCACTACATCGGAACCATCCTTCATGGCTTCCGTTTCACGATTCGGCGAAGCGACAGAGCCAGAATCCAAATGGTCACGCCCAATCACGATCGGGGCCTTCAATTCACCGCTTGCAACCATATCATTGAGGATTTTACCAAAACGGGCGCGCTCCCCATAACCAAGCCAGCAAATACGGGAAGGAAGACCTTGGAACTGGATTTTGTCTTGAGCCATTCTAATCCAGTTACATAGATGTTCATTATCAGCGAATTCACGTAAAATGGCTTGGTCTGTTTTATAAATATCTTCTGGATCTCCAGATAAAGCGACCCAACGGAATGGACCTTTACCTTCACAGAATTGTGGACGGATATAAGCTGGAACGAAGCCCGGGAAGTCAAAAGCATTCTCTACCCCTTCATCTTTCGCAACTTGACGGATATTGTTGCCATAATCAAACGTCACAGCTCCTTTTTCCATCATTTCAAGCATCGCCCTTACATGTTTGGCCATTGAAGCTTTAGAGAGTTTAATATACTCTTCTGGATTTGCATTCCGTAATTCTGCAGCCTCCACCATTGACAGGCCTGAAGGAGTATATCCATTTAGCGGATCATGGGCCGAAGTTTGATCAGTCAAGACATCAGGAATGAAGTTCCTTGCGATCATTTCCGGAAGAATATCTGAAGCATTCCCAATCAAACCAATCGATAATGCTTTCCCTGCAAGTTTAGCTTCATTCGCTAAACGAATGGCTTCATCCAATGAATCCGTTTTCACATCGGTATAACGAGTCTCAATCCTCCTGTCAATTCTTGTCTCATCTACATCGATCCCGATACAGACTCCACCGTTCATCGTAACTGCCAGCGGCTGTGCCCCTCCCATTCCGCCTAAACCTGCCGTTAGAGTGATGGTGCCTTTTAACGAGTTATTAAAATGTTGTTTTGCAAGCTCGGCAAAGGTCTCGTATGTACCTTGTACGATCCCTTGAGATCCGATATATATCCAGCTGCCAGCTGTCATCTGCCCATACATCATCAATCCCTTTTTATCAAGTTCATGGAATGTTTCCCAGTTCGCGTATGCAGGGACGATATTTGAATTTGCAAGCAGGACACGTGGTGCATCCGTATGCGTTTTAAAAATGGCCACCGGTTTCCCTGATTGGACAAGTAAAGTTTCATCTTCTTCAAGCTCTTTTAGTGATTTGACGATTGCATCAAAGCATTCCCAGTTACGAGCTGCTTTCCCAATCCCTCCGTATACCACCAAATCTTCTGGACGTTCAGCAACTTCGGGATCCAAATTATTCATAAGCATTCTAAGCACTGCTTCTTGTTGCCATCCTTTAGTATGCAATTCTGTTCCAGTATAACGGATAACCTTATTTGTAATCGTGTTCATTTTCATTTCCCCCTTGTTTTTGTTATATATTCATTCTATAAGAAAAATTCAGAATAATTAATTATAGTTTAATGATTATTTTATAATTTGTTTCAACCTTTTGTAGTTAACTTTATTATTTTATGAATAATCTCATTAATTACATTGTTATGAAATAAATAAAAAAGGACGATTCATTTTATTGAATCGTCCTTTTTTATAATCCAGACCGATATGCTGATGGTGTACAACCTTCAAGCAGTTTGAATTTGGCATTGAAATAAGTTTGATGTGAATAGCCGGCCAATTGTGAGATTTCCTCCAATGATAAATCCGTTTCCTTTAATAAACGTTTAGCTTCCCTAATTCGAACTTGATGCAGCGTATTTCGAAAAGACTCGCCGGATTCAGCCGCAAAACGACGGCTGAGTGTGCTTTTATTGATACGCAGAGTATCTGCACAACTCGCTAGATTCCACTGTGCGTCCCAATAGTTGGACTCGATCAGCTCCCTTGCTTTTTCGCTAAGTGTGCGTGCCCCTTCCTGTAATTGTCCATGATCCTGCAGAAGCATATGGGTGGTGAACGCATGCAGCTCTTTTACTATTTGATGGATGACAGGTTTATGTACAATTTGCTGAAATACCTCATAGTATATTGCTTCCAGGGAAGCATTTTGCAAGTTGTATGATTTCATATGCCTACGAATCTGTGCGAGTACACTTGTAAGGCGGATACGAACGATTTCCGGGTCGGGGTATGGTCGATCAAAAGTAAGGAATTCACGCTCAATCCAGTTCCTGATGGCCTTCGCATCGCGTCGTTCAAGCATTTCTATCCATAGTCTTTGTTCAAGAGGAGTGAGGAATGGATCCATCTCTCGCGGCGAAGTCTGTTGACTTTCGGCTAAGATGATATCATATCCATCGAAAAAGATTTGTCTCGTAAATTCACGAGTTTGCTGATACATCCTTTTTAAAGACTCATCTGAAGTTGCCGCCTTTATTATGATGGCAAGGGGCTCATCCATTCTTTCTTTCCAATGGGCAAGGAAAGCCTGATACTCTTCCTTATATATCTCCATTTCCTTTGTTTCCTGGACACATAAAATAAAATCCGATAAAGCGAAGATTTGATTCTTCCCAGTAAAAGAATATCGTTGCAGTTCATCATAAACTAATGGAAGGGTCCTATTATCAGGTGTCAAAAAAGCGACCATGGTTATTCGGCTTTCATGCTTCCGGTCGGTCAAGAAGAAATCTGGATACCCAATATCCAGAGCATTCTCATCATCCATGGTGTTTGAGGAGATAAGACCTGGACCATTCCTCAATTGAAAACGTAATTGTTGGATATGTTTTACCAAATCTGCCGAAGAAAAAGGACGGAATAAAACATCTTCAGCACGAAAACGTAAGGCTCGATAAGCCGTTTGAAAGATTCGCTCAGATGAAATCCCTAACCATCGAATTCCCCTCCGCTTTAACGAAACACCCATCGCCTCACTTTCATCCGTCCAAATATCCATATCCAAAATAACGAATTCAGGTTGCTGATTGCGTATGCCCTTTTCGAATTCTTCAATCGTTTTCCATAAGATCAGTCTAACTCCCGTTAGGTGGGACTCCACGATCCAACGAATTCCTTGAGCCTCAATCTCATCTTTTGCCACCAAATGAATTTCCACATCATCACCTCATTTCTGCTGTTATCCCCCTAATGAAGAAATATGAAGTCAGCACATGAATAGAAAAGGGATCCCTGATCTTTTCGAAAGCACTTTCATCTCATCTCCATTCTAATCCCGCCGAAAACTACAAACAAGTCTTATTAGGCAGAACCTGCGATTTAGATTAAACTATGACATGCTCAACTAGTATTTTCACCCCATATATATGTGCTTAAATAAAGGCTCTTTCCGTAAAGATTGTTGTTTTTAAAACGAAACTATTTAAGGTTGATTGGAGCGGAAGTGCGAGACTCCTGCGGGAGCAGCGGGACAGGTGAGACCCCACAGGCGTTTACGCCGAGGAGGCTCACCGCCCGCCCCGCGGAAAGCGAGCATCTGGAGGGGAAATCAACCACACCTCACTACTTGGTAAATAGCAACAAAGTATGTGAAAACAGCCTAAATAAAAAAAGAAACATCATGGAAATCTGTGATTTCCAATGATGTTTCTTTTTTTATCCCTTTTAATCTTCAATGCATTTAGAACCTTTATAATCGATTAATATTGACTTCAACTTCTTTACCTATGTTTTCATTTGAAGCATCCGTCAATTTTAATGATAATAGGGTGATGACACCTATTATAAGTAATCCAGATAAAATAAACATCCCTTGAGTAAAGGCAACAGTTCCGAGAATCATCGGTCCTACAAAACCGCCTAAAGCCGCCAATGAATTGACAATGGCTATTCCAACTGGGGCAGTGGACTCAGTGAAGAAAAATGTCATATAGGCAAAGAAACATCCACTGAACCCGTATAACCCGAAAGATGTAATCGTTAACATAAGCACCATCATAAAAACACTACTTGAAAAGCCGCACCCGATAAATCCAACAACCGCTATCATGAGGCAAACGAGCAAATGTGTTTTATGTTCATTGGTCCGATCTGAATTCCAGCCTACAAACATAACGGCAGGTATACCGACTAACGATGGAATCATCGCTAACCAGCCTATTTCTAAATTAGTTGTTGCGTTTTCCGATAAAGATTTTATGATGGTTGGCATCCAGAATGACAATCCATAGATGGATGTGTATCCTGCAAAATAAAAAAGGGCCAATTTCCAGATTTTCGAATCCTTCAGCATATCAAGCTTCGTGACTTTATTTATTTTCGAGCTAACTTTTCTTTCCGCACTCAATTCGCCTTCTAACCAATCACTTTCTTCCTTTGATAACCATTTAGCGTTAGACGGTCTATTAGTTAAATAAAAAACAACAACAATTCCTATAATAATGGCCGGAATGCCTTCAAGAATGAACATCCATCTCCACCCTGCCATACCGAA
Organism: Peribacillus sp. FSL R5-0717; assembly: GCF_038002945.1. Classification (NCBI taxonomy): domain Bacteria; kingdom Bacillati; phylum Bacillota; class Bacilli; order Caryophanales; family Bacillaceae; genus Peribacillus; species Peribacillus sp. FSL R5-0717. Next base: position 4,848,913 of record NZ_JBBOOF010000001.1, on the reverse strand, counting down.
CCAGGAAATATTGTCAAGAATCCATGTCGACACAGGCGCACCAATCAATCCGCCAATCGGTAGGGCTAAAAGCAAAACCGCTGTTGCCCGCCCTCTTTCGCGGGCCCTGAACCAATAAGTTAAATACAAAATTATACCAGGGAAAAAACCAGCTTCGGCAACACCTAATAAAAAACGGAGAATATATAAATGCATCGTTGTTTGTGCAAAACCTGTTAATATTACCACAAGCCCCCACGAAATCATTATACGGGCAATCCATATCCGAGCTCCCACTTTATTCATGATCATGTTGCTAGGAACTTCAAAAAAGAAATAGCCGATGAAGAAAATACCAGAAAGCAATCCAAAAACTTCAGCGGATAAGGCTAATTCTGCATTCATTTGTAAAGCAGCATAGCCTAAATTGACCCTGTCCAAGTAAGCAATGATATACAAAAGCAGGATAAATGGAAGAATGCGTTTCATCGTCTTACTGATCGTTCGTTTCTCTATTTCACCACTGGAATGATTCAAGATTATTTCCTCCCTTTTCATGCTACTATTTCCCAAAAAAGTTTACTACAACTCTTTTCCAGCTTCCCGACACTCTGGTTCATTCCTAGCTCTCAATTTATCCTGAAAACCACCACCCTTCATTTACATATACTGAATCCAACAATATTATAAATACAATCCATATACTCAGGGCTAAAGAGGAATAAGCCTTTCGGCAAGACAGTAACCGATTGTATAGGAATCCTTAAAAACCTCCTATTTAAAATGAATTAACCTTCCCCATACTTGACCCCAAATTATTGTAAGCGCTTTCCGAATGCGCGAAAACCATTTAAAATAGCGTTGTGATTATTCATGATCTACGTTAGATTAAATAGACCAGCAATCATTTAACTAGACTGTAGTCTGATATTAAACTATATAGGAATATTCTGTCAATTATCATTTGGAGGTTTTTTATGATTGAACCCAGAAAGAAACAACTTAGGGGAAAAAAGACTCGTGAAAAAATTTTACAAATATCTCTAAAGCTATTTAGCGAAAAAGGTTACGATAAAGTTACCGTTGACGAAATCGTGAAAAAAAGCGGCACATCAAAAGGGTCATTTTACCAACACTTTTCAGCGAAATCGGACATTTTTTTAGTGAGATTCATAGAAGTCGATGATTACTATCGCGAAGTCTTCCGTTCGTTCCCAGTCGATATGGACGCTACCGAGAAATTGTTTATTTTCATTCGCAAATTGATGCGTTTTCTGGAAGTAGAAATGGGCAAAGATTTAATGAAAGTGATTTACAGTTCCGCTTTAGATTCGAAAGAACATACTTACTTTTTAAATTCAAACCGCTCACTCTTCAAAATCATTCGTTCATTAATTGAAGAGGCGAAAGAACAAAACGACATTGGCACTGACCAATCAGTTAACGAAATTTCACAACTTATCATCCAAAGCCTGATGGGAATCATCTATCATTGGGGATTAAACAACTCAGAACAAAGCTTGGAATCACTATCCATACCGCTAACCAAAACAATCATTAATGGGCTGAAAACCAAGAACTAATACATAAATCAAAAGATTCATTTTTAAAAATTTGACATTTAATTCAATATTAACCCCAACCTTACTGAATAGTTAGGGAAACTCCATTAATATATAAGGTTCATACATTTTCTTTATTTCAATTAAGTGTCAAACAAAGTAAACGAGGAGTAGAATTCCAGATATCATGAAACGATTTTTATTTATCACCCTATATGCACTATTATTTGGATTATCGCTGCAGGCTTTTAATTTCAAGCTTGACCACCCTATTGCCAAAGATATAAGCCGTCTGATGCCAGTTAAAATGAAAGTGATAAAGGCAGAAGATAGTGAAGAAGAAATCAAAAAAGTAGTTTTGGATGCCGAAAAAAACGATGATCCCATTTCCATTGCCGGAATGCAGCATAGCCAAGGAGGGCAGACATTATATCCAAACGGGATCCTCCTCGATATGAAAAACTATGATAAAATACTTGATTTGGATGTAAAAGAAAAACGCATCACGGTCCAAAGCGGAGCAACCTGGGCTGCTCTTCAGGAATACATCAACCCATATGGACTTGCACTGAAGGTCAGTCAATCTCAAAACATTTTTACCATTGGCGGTTCTTTGAGCGTTAATGTCCATGGCCGGGATATCCGTCATCATGCCTTGATAGAAACCGTGGAATCTTTTAGATTGCTTGACGCAAAAGGACAAATCCTAACAGTGAGCCGCGAAGAAAATTCAGAGCTCTTCCATACGGTTATTGGCGGGTATGGATTATTTGGAGTCATACTCGATGTAACAATCCACCTTACCGATGACGAACTTTATAACATTAAAACTAAATCACTTCATTATGATGAATATACGTCGTACTTTAAAAGAGAAGTTCTTCAAAACGATGATGTTAAAATGCATCTTGCAAGAATATCTGTTGCTCCTGGCTCCTATTTGGATGAAATGTATGTAACGGATTATTATAGGACAAATGACCAAACAAGGCTATCTGACTACGATACTCTCAAACGGGAAACGATCATTGCCGTTCCTAAATTCTTTCTTAGCCTCTCACGTTATAATGACTGGGGTAAAAACAGGTTTTGGGAAACTCAAAAAGCCTACACGGCCAATATTGATGGCAACTTGGTTTCGAGGAATAATGTGATGCGGTCGGATTCAGCATTCATGGATTACAGCAACCCCACCAAAACGGAAGTGCTGCAAGAATACTTCGTTCCGATTGATCAATTTGCTGATTATATCGATGACTTAAAAAGAACCTTATCTGATGAGAAAGATTTTAATTTATTAAATATCACAATTCGTTATGTGGAACATAATGATGAATCACTCATGTCCTATGCCAAGGATGATATGTTCGCTTTAGTGATGCTCATCAATCAAGGGACAGATGACGAAAGCAAGGATAATACAGGAAGGGTCATCCGTAACATGATCGATGCGACGCTTGACCATAACGGCAGCTACTATCTGCCCTATTATGGGTATCCAACCAAGACACAATTATTTGAAGCGTATCCGCGTACTGAGGAATTCTTTCGATTAAAGAAGAAATATGATCCTGATAATCGCTTCATGAATCTTTTCTATGAGGAGTATCATCCATGAATTATAAACGTTTTGTTTTTTACCAAGGCACTGTTGGAATGGCTGCCAGCATGATTTTCCCCTTTTATATTTTGCTAATCAAAAATGTAGGCACCAGTTATTCGCAATTCGGGTGGGCATATGGAATATTCTCATTGACTGCAGCGCTTAGCTATCCTTTAATCGGAAAATTCACTGACAAAACAGGTGACAAAGCATTTCTCATTATCTATTCATGGGGGATGGCACTTATCCTGCTTGCCTTTCCTCTCGCATATGAAATTTGGCATGTCTATCTACTGCAAATCATTATGGGAGTACTTGGGGCAGTACAAAAAAACACTGAAAAAACGGTACTGGCAAGATATGTAACGAAGAAAACAGCGGGTGCGGAAATCGGGAACTACCATGTTTGGACATCCGTCGGTGCTGCAGCTGCGGTGATTGCAACCGGATATTTAGTCGACTTTTTAACGATCGGCAGCATCTTTTACATAGCCTCCCTTATGTTTGCCTGGAGTGGGTTTATTATAATGAAGATGGAGAAAAATACATCACAATCTAATACAGAAAGACTAAAAATATAAGCCTTTATTATGGTAAGAGCCAATAAATCAGTTACCCCTTAAGAAAAGCATCTGCTAACCTCAGCAGATGCTTGTTTTACTATATAATCATTTGTTGATCAAAAAACTAAAAATGATCCTACAAAAAAATTTTAATCCTTCTGCCCATTTTTCAATTTGGTTTCGTTATATATACGAATATATTAGTACAATTAAAGATAACGGACATTAGCACATATAATGAAATACTACTTTCTTTTCAATTTGATAATTATTTTTTCGTCTAAAAAAACCAATGACATCATTATTATACCCATTCCAATCAATTGATGAATGGACAACGCTTCATGTAAAAAGAAAAACCCTAAAATCATTCCGATGACTGGCACTATATAATTACTATATGAAGTAAATAATGCGCCTTCTTGCCGAATCAACCTATTAAATAATGCATAAACAACCCCTGCATGGAAAATGCCTAAAATCGCTAAGTAGATGGATTGAGATCGTGCTATATCCAATTTGAAAGATTGCTCAAACAAAAGGGATATGGGTATGAGCAATGCACTGGCAATCAGTAATACATTTCTCATATGAATGACGGAAGAACCTTCGTTTAATTTCTCCATGAAAGTCAATGATAATCCAAAACTCATAGCAGCCAATATCAGGAGGATGTTCCCCTGAATACTGTTAGAAAGGTCTTGGATTCCTTGTGTCGGCCAGGAAAGGAAGACAATACCTGCAAATCCGAATAGGATACTTGTAATCTGCGGCCTTGTGCTTTTTCTTTTGAAAAATGCTAGTAAAAAAAGGATGGTAAAGATGGGAACCATTCCAATCAGCACCGCTGCGATGCTGCTAGGCACCGATTTCTGGCCTTGTGCAATAAAAACGAATGGGAGTACAACCTCGAAAAAAGCAATGATAATATACCATTTATAATAACCCCTGGGTACTTTTCGCTCTTCTTTTGATAAAAACAAACCAAAGAAGAGTAAACAGATACCGCCGATGCATGCTTTGATGGCTGATAATGTAATAACCCCAACATTTTCTATGACTAATGCAATAAAGAAAAATTGAGATCCCCATATACCACTAATCAAGAGTAACAATACATATTTATTCATTACTTTACCTCCCTTTTTGGCAATGGGTCGGCGAAAGTCTTACTATTATGCTTGGATTGAATTCCACCAAAATAATTCGTGCCGATTACCCCAGCAAGAATGATCATTGCACCTATTACATGATAATAATGAATCGATTCATGTAAGAAAATCACCCCTGCCATTATCGTAATCAATGTCGCTAAATTACTAAAAACGCTCATTTTAGATGCTGGTAATATAGATAATGAATAGTTTGATAAAAAAGCAGTAAGCAAAGACGATAATACCCCAAGATATACGATTGAAATGAGGAATGCACTACTTGTGAAGGGTAATAAAAAGCTGCTGATGGAATGGTTAATTATATGGTTAATGACGGCCATACTATTAAAAGTCACAAAACCAAAGAAAGTCATCACATACGTTAACGCAAATAGTGAATATTGCTTTGTTACCTTCCTCGCTATCACATTATAAAGAGCGGCAGCAATCGAGGATAATAAGATCAGGATCGTTCCTTTCCAACTGTGAGCCGCATGTTGCAAGTCATTCATGACAAAGATAAAGATAACCCCCGTAACAGATAAATAAAGAAAAAATTTCTGAGCTCTACCTGCGTATTCTTTCAAAAATAATGAAGCTGATAATAACGTAAAAATTGGTATGGTCGCTTGGATAATACCCGCTTCTGAAGATGAGGTATAAATGAGACCAAACACTTGAAATGTAAAAAATAAAATTGGATAAAGGAACACCAACGGAAGAATTTTCACAGAATCCTTTGCACTCATTTTCACTGATGTCCTCCTTAATAGCTTAATAATTATGGCGATCAAGAAAGCCATCGTAAATCGATGTGCCAATGTATCTAGCGGACTAGCTTCCATTAATGATATTTTTGTAAAGAAAAATGAAAATCCAATAATAATGGCATAAAGTATCGCCGCAAGATAGGCTTTTTTATTTTCTGGCATATTGAGTAATCCTCCTTTTCAACACCCGGCCGGTTGTTAGTATCGTATTAAAAGTTCCACTACGATACAATACAAATATGAAGCATCTGTAACGGTACAGTTTTAGGAGGTAATCATGCTAAAATACGTAGCTTTGTTTAATGAATTTGAATCTCTCATCCAGAATGGACGGCTCAAAGCGGGCTTTAAACTCCCATCTATCCGTCAATTAAGCGGTCAACATCAATGTAGTAAAAGTACAGTCCTGAAAGCCCTGCAAGAATTGGAAAAGAGGCATTTAATCTACGCCGTTCCTAAAAGCGGATATTATGTCGTACAAAAAGAATTTGATGGTAAATGCGAACCCACAAAGGACATCGACTTTGTTACCTCCGCTCCCGCTTGGCATCAATTTCCGTATCATGACTTTCAACATTGCATTAACAAAGCCATCGATACCTATCAGCAAGAATTGTTTATCTATGGCACTCCAAAAGGACTGCCCTCTTTAATTAAAGTGATACAAAAACAATTAGAGCAGTATCAGGTTTTCGCAAAAGAAGAACAGATTTTCATTACTTCTGGCGTGCAGCAAGCACTTTCCTTATTAACGTTAATCCCCTTTCCAAATGAACGTACTCATATACTTGTTGAGCAGCCTAGTTATCATCTATTTGTGGAGCAATTGAAAGCGTACAAGATTTCCGTGCTAGGAATCGAACGAACAGCAGAAGGTATTGATTTAGGGGAGTTAGAACGGATTTTTAGTGATCAGGAAATCAAATTCTTTTATACGATGCCTCGTTTTCATAATCCGTTAGGGACTTCTTATTCTAAAATGGAAAGAGTGGAGATACTAAAACTTGCAGTAAAGTATGGAGTCTATATTGTAGAAGATGATTATTTAGCAGATTTCGAAGAAAATATGAAGGTAGACCCTATTTTTTCCGAGGATACCGATAACATGGTCATTTATTTAAAAAGCTTCTCAAAAATAATGTTTCCAGGATTACGCATAGGTGTTGCCGTATTGCCTAAACCATTAACGGACAGCTTCCAACTATATAAAAGAACAGCTGATATTGATAGTTCCATGATTTCACAAGCAGCCTTGGAAATCTACATAAAAAGCGATATGTTTAAACACCATAGAAACAAAGTGCGACTTTCCTATTCATTGCGTGCAAACATGCTATATGATGCTCTAGAAAAGTACTCTGCTCCAGGCTTTTATCGCCCAGCATCCATATGTATGAACGCTCATATCGTACTGCCTCATCGTTTAAATAGTACTCACCTCATCAATAACTTACAGAATCAACAAGTACTGGTAGAGACGATGGGGCAAAATTATATAGATGGCTTTCACCAGGAAAAAATATTAAAACTAAACGTGTCCAATACAAATATACAAAAACTTGAGCAAGGAATAGCTCTTATTTTCAATGAATTGAATAAAAAGGAGAATTATTACTTATAAAACTTTTACATAAGGTATAGTCACTTTCCACACACGGCAATAAACAAAAATAGTGAAAATATTTTTTCTTATTGTAAAACTGAAAAAATGAGCACAAACAAAAAAGAGCCAATTAGAATTGGCTCTCAACAAAGTTTTATTTATAAAATTTGATACGATCCTCAAGTGGTTTGAATTCTTTATCACCCGGTTGAGCTGTTGGATTTCCAAATGGCATTTGCGCAATCAATTTCCAATTGCTTGGAACATTCCATTCTTTTTTCACTTCATCATCAATTAGAGGATTATAATGCTGTAAAGTTGCTCCCAATCCTTCTGATTCAAGTGCCGTCCAAACAACTAATTGATGCATGCCTGATGTTTGTTGTGACCAGATTGGGAAGTTATCGGCATACGTTGCAAATTGTTCTTGAAGTGATTTCACTACAGATTCATCTTCAAAGAATAATATTGACCCATATCCCGCTTTGAAGGAATCCATTTTTTGTTGAGTGCCAGAGAAATCTCCCTCACCAACCGCTTTCCTTAATGCCTGCGTCGTAATATCCCATAATTTATCATGTGCCGATCCTGTCAAAACAACAAGGCGGGAGGATTGGGAATTAAAAGCCGATGGCGTGTGTTTTACCGCAAATTCAACTATTTCTTTAATTTTCTCATCCGATACTTGGACTTCTTTATTGATTCCATAATATGAACGTCTCTCTTTAATGGCTGTGTAAAAATCTTTTGTCATGATTCATTCCTCCGGAACATTTTTTCTATTTCAAATGATTATTCCATTTTTTATTTCTACCTATTTTAGTATGGGCATAAACCAATATATCATTCGCAATTATTCTTTAATGTATTCCTTGGTGCTTCTTACTGTATCAATGGGACGGACCAACTTTTCGATTTGATCCCTTTTCGGTTCCAAGAACGGTGGTAAAGATAACTTTTCCCCAAGCGTTTCATACGGCTCATCCCCCATGAATCCAGGACCATCCGTGGCAAACTCGAATAAAATTTGCGGCGCCACTCTTACGTAAAGCGACTCAAAGAAGTGACGATCGACATAACCGGACGTATGAAATTGGAAGCTTTCCATTCGTTTGATCCATTCTTCCAGAACGGAACGGTCTTCAACACGGAAGGCTGTATGGTGAACAGTCCCAAAACCCTGCCGTGCCTGAGGGAGGATCGAATTATGCTCGACGATCACTTGTGCACCATTCCCGCCTTCCCCTACCTCAAATAGGTGAAATGATCCTTCCTTGTCTATTTCTTTGAATAATAGGACTTTTTCCATCATTTCTTTAAAGTAATCGAAATTAGCGATCCGAATGAAAATTGGTCCTAATCCTGTAATAGCGTATTCCAGAGGAATCGGCCCTTTTTGCCAAGGGATTCCAGCTGCAACCCCTTCATTATTTTCATCTGAGATCAATTGATATTGCTGATCATCAAAATCCACAAATGAAATGATCTTTTTACCAAATTGTTCTTGGATTCCTGTATTCTTTACCTCTAATCGGTCAAAGCGTTTAACCCAATACTCCAATGCCGCATCAGTCGGTACACGGAAGGATGTTTTTGAGATCTCATTAGTCCCATGCACCCCTTTTGGAATTCCAGGAAAATCGAAGAATGTCATGTCAGTACCCGCACCGCCAACATCGTCGGCAAAAAACAGGTGATAGGTTTGGATATCATCTTGGTTAACGGTTTTCTTAACTAAACGCATGCCTAATATATTTGTGAAAAATTCATAATTTTTTTCAGCACTACTTGTTATGGCCGTTACGTGGTGTATACCTTTTAAACCATTCATACATTATTCCTCCCATTAAAACGATTCAATTTTTGGATACTTAACGATTTCCTTAATCCCCTATATTTTTCCTTCAAAAAGAGTGGCTATTCATTATAGGGGTTTGATTAGGTATTTCTTATTATCTTGAATTAATATATCTTTATTTAAAGGTAATTTATCATGAATACCATCCACTGTCAATAACATTGTCTCAAATCAATATATCTCAATGTCGAAATAATTACAGGACAAAAAAATACAGTCAATTTTCCTTAAAATATAGACCGTTCTGTATATGGGTTACTGCCTATAGCTTAACTAGCGGTCTTTGGCAAAAATGAAGTAAAACTATTAATGTGTTCCCATACGAAAGCCCCCAACATAAAGCAAACTCTTTACGTGAGGGCTATTTCGTTTTGATTACTTATTTTACGTGATGAATATCCGCTTGTTTTCCAGATGAAGAGTTTGTGCCATCATTTTCTTTTGACCTCTTAGAGGAAAGATAAACTCCTGCAAAAATAATCAGCAGGCCAATGATTACATTAGGATTAATCGCTTCTCCAAGCAGGATATACCCCCAAACCATAGCGGTTGCAGGAATAAGGTATGTAACAGATGCTGCTAACTCAGGGCTGCCATTTTTATTGATGTAGAAATAGATCAGCTGGCCGACCCCAGAGCCAAAGCACCCAAGTCCGACTATGGCGAAAATCGTCAGCGGCTCCATCAGCATCACTGGCTTAAAAGGCTCTGTTAGTAGCATCCCGATCAAACCGATAACGGCACCCGTGAGCAGCGTAAACATCGTAATGATCAATATGCTGGTACTGGAAAGAAATCTTTTCGTAAAATGACCGGCAAAACCATAACAGATGGACGCTAGCAGCATTGTCCCAATCCCGATGAATTCCTTTCCGAAAAGCTGACCGATTTGAAAATCCATCAATACTAGAATTCCGAAGAAACCAATTAGAATGCCCATCCATTGTCGGGCGGTTAGAACGTATGAAAAAATGATAAATCCGATGATCCCCGTCCAGATCGGAGTGGTTGCATTTAGAATCGATGCCGTGCTGCTGTTAATCTCCGTTTCACTTAAAGGTATTAATCCCCATGCTAATCCACAATTGAAGATTCCGACAACGACCAGTGCTTCCCACGGCAATTTCCAATTGATTTCCCTGCGCTTCCACCATAAGATGGGAAGCAGAACAACAGCACCAGCCAAACAGCGAAGAAATACAATCCCCCAAATGCCCGCTGGCGGTAGCAGCCACTTCATAAAAACAAACGATAAACCCCATATCAAACTAAGACCGATTAAAGCCCCGTATAATCTAAACATGATCTCCCCCCTTGCCACTTTCAATATTTGCCAATCACTGTCCTGCATTCAACATCAAAAATTACAATACCCATTACTAGTATATTGAATTTTTGCGTGACTTTAACAATTACAAGTCCATAATATGTACTTTCAAACACCATATCTAATAGTTTAAAATTGGATTATTGTCCATTATTCATCCATATGATACCACGCATTCTATATATAATATATATTTACAAATCACTAAGTTTTATATGCTCTATCTATAGTAATCCAACGAAATATTATTCTCTATATATTATTATTCAGCGAAAAAAAAGCCTGGCAACTTTTTTATAGTTGCTAGACTTACGTTGATTATTAAAACCAATCCCAATATAAACAGAAATTTTAACTGATGTGAAAGGTTCGTTCCTCCATGCAGACCATTTAATAGGCAACCAGGTCCCGCAGTGCCTTTTCCACTTTTTCAGGATTCACCATGAATGATTTCTCTAATGATGGTGAATATGGCATGGCAGGAACATCCGGGCCAGCGAGTCTCATGATTGGGGCATCAAGATCGAAGAGGCAGTTTTCTGCAATGATCGCCGATACTTCACTAATGATGCTTCCTTCCTTATTATCTTCAGTAATCAATAGGACTTTTCCTGTTTTAGATGCAGCTTCCATTATGGCTTCTTGATCTAATGGATAAACGGTACGTAAATCAAGTATATGAACGGATATGCCATCACTGGCAAGCCTTTCAGCTGCCTGAAGCGCAAAATGAACACAAAGGCCATAAGTGATCACTGTAACGTCCTCGCCTTCACGTTTTACATCCGCTTTACCAATCGGTAAAACATAATCATCATCCGGCACTTCTTCTTTAATTAGGCGATAGGCTCTTTTATGTTCAAAGAAAAGGACCGGGTCATCATCGCGAATGGCAGCTTTCAATAATCCTTTCACGTCATAGGGTGTAGAGGGCATGACAATTTTAAGTCCCGGTTGATTCGCAAAAATGGCTTCAACGGATTGTGAATGGTATAACGCCCCATGTACACCTCCGCCGTATGGAGCTCTGATGACGATAGGACAATGCCAGTCATTATTGGAGCGATAACGGATTTTTGCAGCTTCCGAAATGATTTGGTTGATGGCTGGCATGATGAAATCAGCGAATTGCATTTCCGCAATCGGCCTCATTCCATACATGGCCGCGCCGATGCCGACTCCTGCGATTGCGGATTCAGCAAGCGGTGTATCAATGACACGCTGTTCACCGAATTGTTCGTATAACCCTGAAGTCGCTTTAAATACGCCGCCCTTTACCCCTACGTCCTCACCTAATACAAATACACGGGAATCACGTTCCATTTCTTCCCGCATCGCCATTATCACGGCATCTATATAAGATATCACTGCCATCTTCTTTCCTCCTTACCTTTCTGCATAAACGTATTTTGAGAGCGTGTCTTCATTTGCAAATGGAGCATTTTCCGCATAATCCGTCGCTTCGTTCACAACTTGCATTATTTCCTCGTTCAATTTTTTCTCCATTTGATCATCCATGATTCCCACTGCTTTTAAATAGGCACCAAAAGTAATGATTGAATCTATTTTTTTTGCCTCCGATACTTCCTCAGGCGACCTGTATTGACTATCATCATCATCGCTTGAATGTGGTGTAAGCCTGTATGAAACCGTTTCGATTAAGCTTGGGCCCTCACCACGCCTTCCTCTCTCAGCAGCTTCTTTCACCACCCGGTATACTTCGATCGGATCATTTCCATCAACCGTCACCCCTGGCATGCCGTAACCAATGGCCCGGTCGGACACTTTCCCGCAAGCCAATTGCTTTTCAATAGGGACGGAAATGGCATACTGATTATTTTCGCACATCAAGATGACCGGAAGTTTATGTACACCTGCGAAATTCGCTCCTTCATGAAAATCACCTTGGTTTGATGAACCCTCACCGAATGTAACGAATGAAACAATATCTTTTCCTTCCATTTTTGCAGCGAGTGCAATCCCCACTGCATGTGGCACTTGAGTCGTAACCGGGGAAGATCCCGTCACGATTCGATTCTTTTTTTGCCCAAAATGCCCAGGCATTTGACGTCCGCCTGAATTTGGATCTTCTGCCTTGGCAAAACTGGATAACATTAAATCCCTGGCGGTCATCCCAAACGCGAGCACCACTCCTAGATCCCTATAATAAGGAAGGACATAATCATTTTCACGATTCAACGCAAATGCTGCACCCACTTGAGCTGCTTCTTGCCCTTGACAAGAAACGACAAATGGAATTTTTCCAGATCTGTTCAACAGCCACATCCGTTCATCCACTCTTCTTGCCAACAACATAATTCTATACATCTCAAGCACCTGCTCATCACTCAGACCTGCCTGTAGATGGCGGTTTTCAACCATATGTCATCATCCCTCCTAATAATTAAAACGGTTTTCTGTTAAAACCAGAATGTTCTCCTCACGCTGTCACCCAATATAAATATGGGTCTTTATATCACAAATTACTAACCTTTCTTATTAGCTGTTTGTTTGTCTCGCAAACTTATATCCTTATGTATCTAAGGAAGGGAAAGCTCTTTTATGTATGCATGCTTGCCATTTAACACCCTCAAATGCGTTATCATCTACTATTATTACCTGGTACTAACTCAATGCAATATTATCCTACCACTTTTCATCTCACATTTTCAAGTTAATTTCACTTTGTATCGTTGTTTTCACGAGAAAACCTTTCTTTAACAAAAACACTATGGGTTTATCAGTTTTGGCCTGACCTGACTTTAACTCATTTCCATATAAGCACCAAAACTAGATAAAAGCCGGGGTGTTGAAGTTATTTATTTGTTGACTAAGCGGAAGAATAGCTGTAAATTAAAATGATTCATAAAATTAAATGTTCGAAATGGAACAGTTCAATACAGAAAGAATGGTGATGTTGAGTGGAGAATGAAAAACAATTAATGCGTTCCGTACAACTATTGCGTTCATTTTGGAACGTACAGAAAAATATCATGCGGTTCGTTCAAAAGACAGCCGCAGAAAATGGATTAACAGTTCCTCAATATTCCATTTTGATGACCATTACCCTTTACAAAGAGACCTCCCAGAAAAATGTCGGGGAGAAAACATTTCTTCCAAAAAGCACCTTGAGCCAAGCGGTCGATGGTCTGGTTCGCGGAGGTTTGCTCCATCGTGAGCCTGTGGAGGGCAACCGGCGTGAGATTCAATTGTCAATCACCGATAAGGGCGAAAATTTATTAAAAACGATTCATTTTCACGAAGGAAGCATTCACCAAGTCTTTCAAACCGCCATTGAAATGCTTTCCGAAGAACAGTTTGAGGAGTTGCTAAAAACACATCTTCAAATTACAAACTTTTTAGAAGCACAAGCAACCGAACAGGGAGAGTGTACAAAATGATAAAAATACTGAAAAATTTATCCGTTTATAAGTGGATTATTTTAGCAGTTATCGGTCTGGTTTTTATTCAGTCCATGTCGGACCTCTTTTTGCCTACATTAATGGCTGATATTATTGACAAAGGCGTTGTTCGAGGAGACACTTCTTATATTTGGAAAATCGGCGGTTTTATGCTGTTGGTTTCCGCACTTGGCGCTTGTGCATCCATAATCGCAAGTTACTATTCGTCCAAAGCGGCAATGGGAATGGGACGCGACCTCCGCCTGAAGGTCTTTAATCACGTTGAAAAATTTTCGTTACAAGAATTTGATGAAGTCGGTACGGCGTCATTGATTACACGTACGACCAATGATATAACACAAGTCCAGCAAGTGGTTATCATGATGCTTCGTATGGTTATCAGTGCACCTATCATGTTAATCGGCGGAGTAATCATGGCTGTATCCATGGATGCAAAATTATCACTTGTCATTGTTGTCACAATGCCTTTTTTGATTGGGTCAATCTTGCTTATTCTATATAAAGGTGTGCCGCTCTTTCAAACGGTTCAAAAACGATTAGACCGGTTGAACCTTGTATTACGAGAAAATTTAACTGGCATTCGCGTCATTCGTGCCTTCAATCGTGAAATACAAGAGAAAGAACGTCTAAAGAAAGCGAATAAAGAATTAACGGATGTCTCAATCAAAGTCAATAAAATCATGGCCTTCATGATGCCTGTAATGATGCTTGTCATGAACTTGACGGTTGTTGGTATCATTTGGTTTGGTGGAGTCCGTATTGATAACGGCGGTATGCAGATCGGGGACTTAATGGCATTTATCCAATATGTTATGCAAATTATGTTCGCTCTCGTTATGGCTTCCATGATGTTCGTTATGGTTCCACGAGCTTCCGTGTCGGCAACAAGGATAAACGAAGTCCTTGACATGAAACCTTCATTCCTGGATGAGGGGACAGAAAAGGCAGATCGTGTACACGGTACCCTTGAATTTGAACATGTTACGTTCAGTTACCCAGGAGCAGAAGAACCTGCATTATCGGATATTAGTTTTTCTGCAAATCCTGGTGAAATAACCGCAATAATCGGTGGAACAGGTTCCGGGAAAACGACTCTTGTCAATTTGATCCCTCGCTTCTATGATATTTCAAGCGGAACGATTCGCGTCAATGGTGTTGATATTCGTAAGTCATCACAAGATGAAGTCCGTTCAAAAATTGGCTTTGTACCACAAAAGGCCTCCCTCTTTACAGGTACTATCTCTGAAAACATTCGCTTTGGAAAACAAACAGCCACACAAGATGAAGTTGAGCATGCGGCTCGGATCGCACAGGCGGAGGATTTTATCAGCAATATGAAAGGCGGCTATGAGTCAGAAATCGATCAAGGCGGTTCAAACCTATCAGGAGGGCAAAAACAACGGCTTTCGATTGCAAGGGCACTCATTCGAAAACCGGATATTTATATATTCGATGATAGTTTTTCTGCACTGGACTACAAGACGGATGCCAACCTTCGCGCAGCCCTGAAAGATGAAACGAAAAATTCGACGGTACTACTCGTTGCACAGCGTGTCAGTACCGTCGTTGACGCTGACCGAATCATTGTGCTAGACGAAGGCCGCATTGTAGGCATAGGAACACACCAAGAGTTGCTTAGCACAAACCACATTTACCGTGAAATTGCCTTATCACAGCTCACAGAGGAGGAAATTGCATGAGTAATCAAAAAAAACCTCAAGGCGGCGGTCAGGTCGGGCATGGCCCTGGTGGCGGTAACATGATGATGATGGGTCAAAAAGCAAAAGATTTTAAAGGAACACTAAAACGTCTATTGACCTATCTAAAACCGAGGCGCAACAGATTGATTTCCGTGTTCTTAGCTGCAATCATGAGTACGATTTTTATGATTGTAGGACCGAAGATCATGGGAAATGCAATTACAGAATTATTCGAAGGAGCTTACGGGAAATTCCAGGGAATACCAGGAGCAGCTATTAACTTTGATAAAATTGGCCAGATTCTTCTACTCCTTGCCGGACTTTATGCTTTAAGCAGCCTTTTCAGCTATGTACAACAATACATTATGTCAAGTGTTGCACAAGACACGGTTTATGACCTTCGAGAAGATGTGAACAAAAAGCTCGAGAAACTCCCACTCAAATATTTTGAAGGACGTCCAAACGGTGAAACACTTAGCCGAATGACAAATGATATTGATACAATCGGGAGCACCCTTCAGCAAAGCTTAACGCAATTCATCACATCAATCGTAACGATTGTGGGAATTATCATCATGATGCTTTCGATAAGCCCATTATTGACATTAATCTCGATAATCAGCTTACCTTTGTCAATATTTGCAATCCGGCCTATTTTAAAAAGATCCCAAAAACATTTTGCCGATCAACAGCGTAAACTCGGACAATTAAATGGTCACATTGAAGAAATATATACCGGCCATCAAGTCATTAAAGCATTCGGATATGAAAAAAAGGCGAGTGCCCAGTTTACTGAAGTTAATGAAGAATTGTATAAAGCGGGAAGCAAAGCCCAGTTTATATCGGGTATCATCATGCCCGTAATGTTCTTTATCGGAAATTTGAGCTATGTCCTCATCAGCGTTGTCGGCGGAATATTGGTAACGCAACGTTCGATTTCAATTGGTGACATTCAAGCATTCATCACATATTCAAAGCAGTTCACCCAGCCAATCACACAAACGGCTAACATCGCTAACATTATTCAGTCGACGGTTGCAGCCGCTGAGCGTGTTTTTGAACTACTTGATGAAGAAGAGGAAATGAAAGAACAAACCACAGTTAATATAAAAAGGGCAAATGGTGCTGTCTCTTTTGAACATGTGGACTTTGGATATGGGGAAGGAATGTTAATTGAAGATATGAACATCGATGTCTTGCCTGGACAGACGGTCGCAATTGTTGGACCGACTGGTGCTGGAAAAACGACCATGATAAATCTCTTGATGAGATTTTATGAACTCAATGGCGGAAAGATTACGATTGATGGTCTTGATACACGGAATATGTCACGTAATGATCTTCGAAAGAATTTTGGTATGGTACTTCAAGATACCTGGCTCTTTAATGGTACGATTAAAGAAAATATCGCTTATGGCAAAAATGGAGCAACTGATGAAGAAATTTTTGCAGCTGCTCGGACGGCACATGCCGACCATTTCATTCGGACACTGCCAGATGGTTATGAGACAATCTTAAACGAAGAAGCTTCGAACATCTCACAAGGCCAAAAGCAGCTTTTGACAATCGCCCGGGCTGTTCTAGCAGATCCGCCAATCATGATATTGGATGAAGCGACGTCTAGTGTGGACACTCGGACAGAAGTCTTTATCCAAAAGGCCATGAGCCGACTGATGGAAGGACGAACCAGCTTTGTCATTGCCCATCGTCTCTCAACAATTAAGGATGCAGATTTGATTCTTGTTATGGAACAAGGAAAAGTAATAGAGAAAGGAACGCATTCAGACCTTTTAAGGGAGAATGGTTTCTACGCAGAGCTATACAATAGTCAGTTCACTGAAAATGTAGCTGGATAATTAGAAAGAGGCTCGATTCCGAAACGGAATCGAGCCTCTTTCTTATAATGTATCAATACCCCCTTTTATTTCCCTTTTTCACAAATTCCCAATCTACCTCAATATTTTTTCTGACTCTTTGAAGAAGATGAAGCATCGTTTCCGCTTCGTCCAAAGAAAATCCAGATAACGCAACCTTGTCAGTATACTCCCCTTCTTTTTTCAAAAAAGGATAGACCTTTTCACCTTTATCGGTTGCATATAGCTTTTTAATTTTTTTGTTTTCCTCATCATTTTTCTTCTCGATTAACCCTTGTATTTCAAGTTTTTTAATGGCACGAGCTGCTGTCGTTCGGTCAACCTTTATCATTTCTGCTAACTTTTCCTGAATGATACCTGGGTTTTCACATATTCGAACAAGATACAAATACTGCCCTTTTGTAAGGTCAAATTCTTTAAATTCGATATTACTTATAGAGTCCAATGCCCTTGCTATCATTCCAATTTCACGGAGTATTCCCTTCTTACAAAAAGCCCCTGACTTTTTTGTTGTATTTACAACAAAAATTATTTTATCGGAGGATCAACAATTGGATTAGTGGAGCTTAGGAATAACATTCACAGGATCTCCTATTCTGGATGACGCCACAAAGGATGTTGAAGATTTTGGAAATCGCTTAGGGCAATTCAAAGAAAACGAAGGAACATTTAAAGAGAAGATTAATGAACTAAAAAATAATGCTAATCATGAAATAGGATTAGCAAATGCTTCAATATCTGATCTAGAAGCTCCAAAAGTAGCACTAAACAATAAAATTACTGAACTAAATAATCAAATGTCAGATTTAAGTAAATAAATCGTCGCCATATAAACAAAATTAAATACTGAAACAGCTAACCACCAGGCTACAAAGGATCAGCTGGCATTTATGTAGTTTTTATTAGAAGGTAAACGAGTATTCAACCAGGAAATTGATGAAGTGCGGTATAACTTTTTACCAATCGGATTCAAAAGTACCGTTGTTTTTATAATGCTATCCTCATTAAAAAAGGTGACCTCCTTTTCCCTAGTAGATGGATTAATCATAAAGAGACTGTTTTAATTCCTTTAGAAACCTTTAATATAGAAGATTATGAATGTTTGTTCTTTCCTAATCTGCTTGTTAAGGACATGCAAAAGGCACTTGATCCAATTATAAATGTACGGGTGGACGAAGAATATACTAGCATACTAGCACTTAAGGAACTTCCTGCAGTTGCAGAACCAAGTACCAGAGAAGCATTAAAGAAAATGAGGGACCTATGATTATAGAAACATACATGCAGCCCGACGGCAGCTCTATTATATTAAACTACATAATGTCTGAACACGATATAGCAGAAGAATGTACAGATGATTTTGCGAAGATTCAAATTTCTAAAAGCTATGACCTGGAATCTAATAGCAAACAGCATATTTATAAAGGTATACCGATTGATGGTGAGGATCGAATACCTTTTTAATACCTCTTCTCTTCAGTGGTATCATAGTCAGTTTGATGAATCCACTGAGATTACTACATTAAAGGAACTTGATGATATAGAAGATATATTGCCTTTTACAAGATTTCAATTAGCTAAAATATAGTATGAGTATGGTCCATAATCATAGAAAAACAGCTTAGAATAAGGAGAAAAAGATACTTTATGAGTTATGTAGTCATTGCATTTTTATTATTGGTTTTTACTTCAATTCGGGCTTTTGTTTTAACAGGGAATTCCCAGCTTAAAGAGATAGAAATGAAACAAGAAATTGTTACTGGTACCCTTGATAAGGTGGTACTTGGCGGGTTTTTAGGTTTGTTAATTGCAGTGGTTTTCATTGGTTTAGTTTTCTAATTCCCGAAAAAGAGCCTTACCAAAGTGAAAGTGGGCTGGATGATGGTTCGCCTGGAAAATGTGTTCATTATGGTGGGGTTTGGGAAGATGGTAAGTGTCATTATGATGAATAATACATACCAAATAAAAAGGAGCATAACCATAATGGTTTGCTCCCTTCTTTTTTGCCTCAATTTAATTGGCCAGTTCTCTGTATCGGACCATCTTCCAGATGATTTATTATAGGTGAAGCCAATACTGAATTATTAAAAGTCACATCTGATATTGATGTTTCGTTATATGTGTGACCATATCTTGAAGTGGCTTCAACAGTGTCTCCTACACCTGTACCTTTGGCTTCAAATCTAACGGACATGGTAGCAATACCATAACCAGAGCTAAATGTCTCTATACTTTTTCCTGTTTTAGTTTGATCCCAGCGAATTCTGTCTTGCCATTTTTCAACCTACCACTCCTTAATAACGCATTATATTTCACCATTTGTTCACATATACCCCTACTAATTCCCCCCATTTTTTTATGTATTTCACCCTGGAATATTTGACAAAAAGTTACATAATAACCCATGGCCTCATGTTAGAATAAAATAAAATAATTAAGGGGGAGTTTAGATGCCAATAGATAAACACACGGAAATGCAAACTGAATTACATTCTGCACAAAATAAAAAATACGTCATACATGTGGAAGAAATATTTTGATACCTTTAGATGAACGATTTTTTATACTTAAAGTAGCTCTCATTGTAATTGCTGTATTGGTTGTCATTCCTGCCAAATGGATTCGTAAATGGTTCCGGAAGGACTAAAAATTTTATAGCAACAGTTTATGGCATATACATTTAAGGGGAGTTTTAAATGCCTATAGGATTAGCGATATTTTTATGGTTAATTGGAATGCTTATTCTTTATATTGTTATTGAAACTGCAGTTCGCAGAGGAATAGATAGTTCTAAGCTAAGTGAAAAAATTGAAATAATGAAGAGAGATAATTTTAATAAAAATAAATAGCAGAACCATTACGGCCTGCTCCTACTTTTTATATGATTTCTAATTCTTCATGACGATATGGTAATTCAATCTCGCGTAAGATTGGTACCTGATCCCCTGCTGTTTTTAAAAGTGTTTTTACATATACAGCTTGGATCGGCTGGAAGATGTCAGTTGAGAAATCAAATTGTTCCGGTTGTCGTTTCATTAAAGACTTCCAACCCCTCATGACATCTATTGTTTCTAGTGAAGATATTTCATCCGGTGTAGTAAATAAACGAAGGGTTGAGATCGCCCCTTTGCACGTTACATCTTTAAACACTTGTCTGAGTTCAGGAAAGACCACATCCACCCATCGATTTACTTGATTAATAGACATCACGAGACGTTTAACAATCACATCACGATTAGACATTAGAACTCTAAGCTTCTCAAAGGATTCTGATGATGGTGAATAAGGAATAGTAGCCGTTTTTGACCATATCCGCGATAATGAGCGCATCTTTTTTTATCACTCTTAGATTGGGTATTATCACGATTCTTTTTAGTCCTTTTTACTAAGTGGGGATTGACTGTTACAACCTCAATGTTTTGGTTATATAACCATTTTGAAAGGTTAATCCAGTAATGGCCTGTAGGCTCCATACCTACTATTCTGCATCTAAGTTTTTTAACCTTTTTAAAGATTGAATCCATGTTAATAGTTTAAGGAACCCTTCTTCATTTTCAAATGTAAGAGGGTCTCCAACTACAATTCCACGGAAGTTAACTGTCTTGCAACGTGTAGTTGCTGAGCGATATCCACACCAACAATAAGGTGTGGATCGGAAATTCTTCCTATTAGTTGATTTTGTTTGTCTTGCATTTTAAAATTCATAGTAGGGCTTCCTCCTTAAGACTCTGAGTTAGATTGGACTCTATACTCGTATCTTACTGAGAGGCTCTATTTTTTTTTAATAATCTACAGGAATGCTAAACTGCCCCGTTAGTTGCATAAAGAAAAAGCTGCCTTAAAGACAGCTCCATTTTCAGCTAAAGCACCCGTTAGTTGATTAAGAACAAGTGTACTTACTGTTTGTTGGTGAATAGCATTATTCCTCATCTCCAAAGTCAATCATCACTCCAACAACCTCTTTTGAAATGTTATATTTTACTTTCACTTTGTACATTCCGTCACCATAACCAGACATTGAAACCGCACCGCCTGGGACAACTCCCCCCTGTGCATCTGAAGCAACCATATCAGAACATGCAACATAATATTTTAATCCAACTTCATCAATCTCTATGTCATGGACATTTTCCACTTCAAATTGGATGGCATCGTCTCTACCAAATGTTTTAAGATCAAAAATTCCAGCTTGTGCAGAGTCAACTCCAATCAGCTTTTCGAAACAATGCCATTTTCCACTTGGTTTCTTTTCTCCATAAAATACGAGTAAACTTTCAACCACTTCTTCAGGGGTAAAAGATATGCAAGCTGTCCATTTCCCATTTTTCACATTTGTAAGTATGATTTGCAGGTCTTCTTCCTCATCTACCTGATAACATGGATCAGAAACAATTAACTTTCCACTTTCTACTGTAAAAGTACCAACTGTTTTGGGCTTATTAGTATTCACTTTCGGCACATACCAATCAATAAATTGGCTTAATGTGGATGCTTTACAATCGCTTATCCCAGTTTTATCATTCCAAAGAAAGATTAGTTCCTGCATAAATCTTTTTCTAATACGGTAGCAAAGTTTAGTACCATTGATATTTTCACCAATACAAATCATATCACTCGGTACATTTTTCGGTCTTTTCTCTCGATTTTGTTTTACAATATCAATTGTTAATGATGATTGTTGATTGGTTTGAATAGGGAACAACGTCCAATCACCAAATTTTACTCCATTCGCTTCTAAAAAAAGTTCCTTGTATTCATCTGGAAAAATAGCACCAAGTGCTTTTTCTGTTTTTTTCAATTCAAGTAACGATACTCCATCCATTCTCGAACTTGGATTAATCATGTTTATTACTTTCTTCATCTCTTCCTCCATGATCCATTCAGATATTATGACATCCTAAATTGCAAATTTACTAAGAGGGTTTTCGAGATTTATTATAAAAAAACCTTTATTTATTCAATAAAATAATGCCCCTTCTTATTCAACTAATGCTGCCCCGTTAGCCATCATGAATCGCAAAGAATGAAAATGGTTAGGAAGTGTCAATACTGATACTGACCTTAATCAACCCTAATTAACGCTCTCCTCTTTTTTTTTAACGATTGAGACATGGTAGTTGCATAAGAATAGGAGCTACTGATCAACTGCTGGTAATGAAGTAAAGAACCTGTTAGCTTAATAAGAATTATTTACTTAGTTGTTCATTATAAATACTAATAGAATGTACCTTCTCTTTTAATAAGTCATCTATTATTTGCTTTAGTACCCTTGGTTCACGTAGTTCTTCATTATCAAATTCCACAAGGTCATTCACCTTAATCCATCTACTGTCTAAAATTTCATCTTCTTCAAGATTTAACGAACCACTATTAACCTCACCAGTAAAATGAAATAGAATAACTTGATTGTTTGTATTGTAAGGAGAGAGTGTCCATATGACTATATTAATTTTATGTGTGTTGTTAAATTAATAGCAACTACTTTTTATCCAGCTATTCTGCATTTGCGACAGAATCGTTATTTATTCGCATATGATTAGGGAGTGGAAACGCATTACCAATGAACGCTGCGCCAAGCATTGGTAATAATAAATTAATTGGGAAGAACATCAGTAATAATACTGTAGCAGCGATTGGTTTCTGCAATGCGTAGCTTAAAATAGCGGTCGTCACAAGCGCTACAGAAGCAGTTGCATCCAGCGGTACAACAGTAGCGATGGCATATCCTATACTTGTTCCAGCAAATATAATCGGAAAAAGATGTCCACCACGCCAACCTGTAGTTAAACAAAATGCCGTTGTACATATTTTTAAAATGCCCACAATAAGCAGCAGCCAAAATGATATTTCTGTCCACTCATGCACTAATTCTTCTAATTCGTGAGCTCCTGAAAACATTGTATATGGGAATAAAGTTCCTACAATCCCTAAAAGAATACCACCTATAATCCCTAATGTCAGTTTATATTCTTTAAAAGGATGCACCACTTTTTCCAATATATATTCTATTTTGAAATAAAAATAACCAAAACCAGCTCCTATACAAACAAGGGGAAGAAAGGCAATCCACTCATTGAGTGCAAAAATCCCTTTCTCGAAATTAACAATAAAGGATCCACGATTATCTAACTTACTAAGCCATATAAAAACAAGAAAACCAGCAAAAGTAGTAGCAAGATATAAAATAGTCTTATTTCTTTTAGAAATTTCAGTAATTCGGTCTTTTTCATTTTCACTTGGGGCTAAGTAACCAAATAGCGGAGCATTAAAAATAACGCTTAAAGTAGCACCTATCCCGGCTTCTGTTAGTTCTCGTACTCCTTTTAAATTATATGTAAAGCGATCCCCGATCCACGTACAAAGTCCACCTATAATCCCAACGAGTGCTGCTTCCGGTCCTAGGCTTGCGCCAAATATTAAAGCGATCATAGCCGTTAACGTAGATTGATGCACAAAACGGTACTCAATTCTACCCGTCTTCTTATATTCAGACATTACCTCTGGCATTAAACGCGGGTATGTACCTAAGTACTTCTGTGCCAGTCCAATAAGAATACCACCAATCGTTGTTACACAAATTGTGTAATAAGTTGGTGATGCTAATTCTTCAGGCACATAGTCCCAAATAAACCAAATCCCAACATTTACCAAAGATAAAAATAACCAGGCCGTGGCACCAACTATAGAACCTAGAAACATACCATACATGATGAATAAATAGCCTCTCATAATAGTCACTCTTTATGCCTCCTTCATATTCTGTTATAAAAAAAATTAGAGATTGTTTTCATCAGCTCATCTAACCCCCCTTTTCATTTAATAACAATTATTTCAAATCCTCTAGAATTTCACATTGATTTATTCCACAATATGGCCCGTTAGCCATCCATGAATCGCAAAAATCGGCGATTCACCACAAAGAATGAAAATGGTTAGGAAGTGTCAATACTGATACTGACCTTAATCCAGTCAACCCTAACCTATAGACTAATTATTTAACGCTCTCCTCTTAAACGATTGAGCAGGGTTTTCTTAAGTATTGTCATTTTTCATTTTTAAAGAAACTTATTTTCATGGTAGTTCATTAAGAAAAGCGATTCTTATTAAAGAATCACGCCCGTTTGTTGAATAACATATTCAATTTCTACCAAAGAATTAACCTAATTATGATAGGCTTCTCTGTTATTGGTCTAAATGCGGTTTTATTCTTATAAATCATATAAAATGAATGTACGATCTTGTCTTACTTATTTATTTTCCAATTTAATGTGAGGAGCTCCTACTTACTATAAATTGCAAATCATTTCCTTAATTTCATCACGTTTTTGAATAGTTGTATCGTTTTCACTTGGGAAAATTGCTGTGGCACCACCGTCATTTTCAACATCAACTAGTAAATCGTCTAAAAAATTCGAAAGTGGCATGTTGAACGCTTCGTATGACTCATCTAAATTGGCAGCCTTCATTTCAGCAAAGCTTCGGCTTGGCCAAACAGGTAGTAAAAATGGATAGTCTCCATCATCCTCTAATAGTAATAAGTCGCCATTTTTTTCGCGTAGTAACCACACCTGTTCATCCGTTGCAACCATACCATAAAAATATGCAAGTCGCTTTTCAGCAGGACGGTTTAAAATAAATCGTTTAATTAATTTCATTTAGGTCATTCCTTTACGATAATTATTTAAAAATATACCAAATAAAATAGAGAGTTACTACATTTATTTAATTCCCAAGCATCGTTAATTGCATGATACATTCTGACTTATACAATTGAAGAACAAGTCATGATGAATGAATCCAAATTCAACTTAACTTCAGATCAAAATAAATATCCAGTTTTATTTTAAGATATTATTCAATTATTTGGCCCAATTGTTGAACAAAGTTCAAACGCACTCTTGAACTATCCTGCACCTTCGTATTATAAGGTCAGCCAGATATTTCTGGTTGAACAGTTTTTATATCGATATATGTTAACGGTAGCTGGGGTAGAACGTTCCTGCCCGTGGGGCTTAGCCCCCGTCAACTAAACAGTTCGCCCCCTACTTGCTTAAACTTGATTTGGCTGGTTGGGACCAAGATCTCGTATAACAAGCGAAGCTATGATACTGCAGGGTTACCGGCAATAATATGTTTTTGGAGGAGATAAAAAAGGAATCCAGTGGTTGGTCTGGATGTAGCGAAAGGTGAAAGTCAGGTTCAAGCGTTCTTGGATAAAAAGAAGCCTTATAAAAAACGAGGGATACAACTCTTAAATCTCTTAAATCTTCGTAATCTTTCAAGACAACATAATCGCATCCAAAAAGTGTTAGAGGGCGCAAATATTAAGCTAGGTTCTGTGGTTTCAGACATTATGGGTGTTTCAACTGGAGACCTGCTTAACGCAATTGCCGAATGTGAAGAAAATTCTGAAAAACTAGCAAACTTTGCTCGACGCACAATGAAAAAGAAGAAAGATGAACTAGAACTAGCCCTTAAAGGTTAGTTATATCAATTCGCATCAACGCCTCATGTTAATAACCATTTTAAAGCATATTGATTTTTTAACAGAGCAAATCGAGATGCTCGACCAATAGGTCGAGTTTGCCAATAGTGCAACGATGATGATTGTAATGATTTCCTTTGCTGCTATTGGATTGTATGGATTTGTAGGTGCTTTCTTCTCTTTTATGACACTGTTCTTTACAGAATCTACCGCCCCAGCCGGCATTGCAACTGTTAATGCATTTGCGAGTTTAGGAGGCTTTTTGGGCCCGATGATATTCGGACAGTTAGCCCTTTCAAACGGAATGTTCGTAATTGGTGCATTAGCGATTCTTGCTTGTGCGGTTATCCTATCGCTGAAACAAAAAGGATTAAATGTCGTAAGTGGAAAAGTGGATATAGAGAAAAATGCCATTAATCAGTAATACGGGGCGAACTGTAATCGTGACAGCAGCAACGCAAGGGAAGCAGATTTGAGATCGACAACATTACGCTGTTGCTACCAAGACCCCAATTACGAAATTGCTATTGTAAATTAAGATACAGAATTTAATGTGGATATTGACTAAATCAATAGGAATAGTTTTGAAATTCTACCAAAACATTCGAGATTAAAAGGACCACGACGTTGAGACAATGAACTCCAAAAGTCGTCCCCTAATATTGAATAGCCTTTGCTCCCTAAAGCAAAGGCTATTTTTTTGACGAATTTGTTAATCGAAATCTTCCACAACGATAGAGGCACTAATAGGATACGGCAAGCGCAAGACGTTTGTTGACTTGAATTTGAAGGAGATAGTCTTGAATCCCTCTTTTTTTAAATATTCGGTAATGGCTTCTTCTACTTCTTTGCTATCCAACTGAATTTCTTTAATTAATTCCATATCTCCGTAGCCTCCTCAGGCAAATTTAAAGTAGTCCTACACAAAAAACAATTCTAATTTCACTACAACTCGTCTCGGCAACATGAATTATACTTGAATGCTTCATACCCCCCTTGTATCTGTCACTATAATGTCGTTCTCTTTTCTATAATGTTTTTTACAAGACTTTCATTTCATTAGAATACTCCTTACCTATATAGAATACCCCACCTTAAAGGTGGGGCTTGGGTCATGATATTAGAAAATCTTTTTACGTTTTTAATAAATTACAATGCTTCTTTTTAAAATATCTGGGTTTGAGGCAAACTTGTTCGATGGCTGCATAGTCTTTTTTATAGCTGTCTACTTGACAGAGGTAAGTCCATCTTCATTCAGAAAGTAGTCTTTTTTAAATTTTTGTTCAAAAACGATGTTTCCGTTTATAATAGTCATTCCTACTTTGGCCTCTAAAATTTCCTTCTCTGGTACTTCGAATAAATTTCTATCTAACACTATAATATCTGCAAGTTTACCAACTTCTAATGTGCCAAGCTCTTTCTCTCTAAACGCTCCATACGCTGGACCATACGTATAAGCCTTTATAGCATCTGAAAGCGAAATTCGTTCATCTATATTCCATACATTTTCCTGAGAATCCATACTACAAGATCTTGTTACAGCACCATATATTTCCAACAAAGGATTCAGTGGCACAATTGGAAAGTCGCTACCAAATGCTAATTTCGCTCCAGCATTTTTCAGAGTATTCACCGCAGCAGTAAATTCATTTCTTTCTTCCCCTAATCGGGAATTAAACAGCTCTTTTACCTCTTCCCCTCCAACAAAATGAAAAGGTTGCATTGAAGCAATGACACCTAGTTGTTGAAAACGACTAATATCGTCTGGGTGAATGGTTTCAATATGCTCAATAGTATGTCGGGAGTCTCTTACACCATTTATTTTCTTTGCATCTTCAAATGCATCTAGCGCTAAGCGAACACTTCCATCACCAATTGCATGGAATCGAATTCTAAAACCTTCATGATCAGCTTCTAATACCCACTCTTTTATCAATTCCGGTGGAAAAGCTGTACTTCCTCTTGTTTCAGGTTTGTCCGAATAAGGTTCTAGTAAAAAAGCTGTGTATCCAGAAATAACTCCATCGATAAATTGTTTTAGTCCGGAAAATTGCAGCATCTCCGATCTATAAGCCTCTCTCAACTGTTTAGCGCGTGTTATATCACCGTTTAAAGCTGGAAAAATATGAATTCGAGCTGTTAATTCTCCTGTATCCTCTAATTCTTTAAATAATTCATAATCATCAATGATATCACTAAATGGAGCATACAGATCATTTACTGATGTAACACCCAACTCAGCAGCCATCTGAAGGAAATTTTTAACCATTTGTGCCTTCGTTTCTCGTGAAAAATCATATGCACCTTTCAAAACTAAATCCACTGCATTCTCGTAGAGTATTCCTGTCAATTCACCATTCTCATCCTTAGCAATTTCACCAAATGACGGATTTGGAGTATCGCTATTAATCCCCATTATTTCCAGAGCATTACTGTTTACCCAAGCATAATGACCTTCTGCATGGCTTAGAATAACTGGTCTATCTGGAAGCATACGATCTAGTGAAGAAACAGACGGTAACTGTTTATTTTTCCAATTTCCATGAAACCAAGAATGGCCTATAATCCAAGGAGCCTCAGGTCTTGTCTCAGCAAATTGACGAACCATTTCTGCAGCCTCTTCTTCAGATTTCGCATCTATTAAACTAATACTATCCATCTGTATACTTCCAGCCATAATGTGTAAATGAAAATCATGAAATCCAGGCATAATTAATTGATCTTCGAAGGAATATACTTTTGTATCCTTTCCTATATAAATATCAATCTCCTCATTAGATCCTATCGCTATAATTTTATTGTTTACTATTGCAATCGAAGCTGACTCAGGTTCATTGGTGAGTCCTGTAAAAACTGCATTACTCGAAACAACAATATCTGCTTTTTTAGTATTCATCATTCTTTCCTCCAATTAAAATGTTTTATTCTGTATATTCAGATAAATATATAGCTAGTTCAGTTTGAAATTTCTTTTGTACTTTTATAATCGATTTGTTTAAGTTGATTTAATCTATGAAACTCTCTATACATAAAATAAATAGCTATTGAAAATGCGAGTATGTCTGCAACGGGAATTGAGTACCATACACCATTTACCCCAAATAATTTTGGAAGAATATAGAACAATGGTATCAAAAAAAGAAAAGATCTCCCTATCGCTATAAAGGTTGCTTTTGTAGTTTGTTCAATTGATTGAAAGTAACATGATATAAATAAGACGATTGCTGCAAGAGGGAAAGTTACGTTAAACACTCTAGTTGACCATACACCAAGTTTTTGAAAAGCTGGGTCTCCACCGGTAAAAAAATTAACTATTGAATCAGTAAAGAAATATATTAATAAGGTTAAAAATAAAGTAATTATGAAAGTGAATTTCATTCCTAATGAAGTAATTTTATTTACTCGTTCATAAAGTTTAGCACCGTAATTATAACTAATTAATGGTTGAATCCCAGTCGTTATTCCTATAACTACAAACATAAGAAAATTGGTTATATATACATTTTGTATTGTAAAAGCAGATACATGTAACTCACCCCCTAACGAAACTAATAAATTATTAATAAAAATAATAGAGATAAACATAGTTATTTGAATTGAGAATGTTGGAAAACCTGTAGCACTTACTTCTTTAAGAGTATTCAACTTGATTCTAATATCTTTAAGTTTAGGTTTTAATAAAGACTTACTAAATATAAAATAAAGTATCAACAGACTTGGAACCGCTGGACCGATACTTCCAGCCCAAGCAGAAGCTGCTACCCCAAAATGGAATTTATGATAAAGTATTAGTTCAATAATGGCAGCTAAAATTCCACCACCTAGCCAACTTATCATACTTAGTGCAGGGCGATCATCAAGAATAGTAAGAATACCAAGAATAAGTGCTAAGACTTGAAAAGGAAAAGCAATCCAAATGTATTCCCCAAATTGCATTGCAAATGGTAGTGTCATATCATTCGCCCCAAAAAAACGCATAATGGATTCATTATTGATATAACCTAGTATGCCTATAACCGTCGACAAAATAACACCAAACCATATTAATTGACCTGCTATACCTCTTGCTTCCTCAACTTTTCCTGCCCCTAATCTTAGAGCAGCAACAGCCCCGGTACCAACTCCAATAAACGTACCTATAGCACGAGAAAGGACTAGAATTGTTATACCAATACCAACACCTGCCATTTTTTCTGGTCCCAACTGACCTAGGATATTCCCATCTATAAATGAAGGTAATACCAAAAAAACGTTACCTAAAATAGCGAAAGTAATATAACGATAAAATAAACTACTAATGTTTTTGCTACCTAATTCCCTATTTTCAAGTACTTTAGGATCTTGATCTTGAACACCTATTGTTTCCATTTTACCCCTCCAACCATCCGTATATTTTACTTGAAGAATCAGGCTTACTGTTTATTTTTCTAATTTAGAGTAACTGATTGGATGTTACCAAAAAGTATCGCCATTTTATATATTTCCATTTTTGCATTCTTAGCTACCTTCTTTACGACAGATAAATATTCGCAATCGTTGGATACCGCATTTCCTTTATTGTAGTTTCATTAAACCCCCAAGCTCTAATCCATTCACCTTTTGGGGTTTCCAACGATTTTATCTTAAGCTCATTCAACAAAGCTGCAACAGAGTCGATGTGACTTTCTTTACAACTGATATTCAACTGAAACCCCCCATATAAAACCAGGTGTGTGTGAGAATCAATAAATCCAGGAAGAAGGGATTTGCCTGCTAAGTTAATGACTTCAGTCTTCTCCCCAATGAAATTCTTCATTTCTAAATTTGAACCGATCCCAATTATTCGATTATCCTTTATTGCTTCAGATTCTACTATTGAGTTTAGTCTGACTTATGTAATAACTTCACCATTGATAAATACTAGATTTGCATTCATAAAAACACCATCCTTTTTTCATTTTTATACAAACTATGAAATATTAAATTTTCAGTGATTGTTCTTCTTGATAGATAATTTCACCATCAATAATAGTTGTTTCTACTATTAAATCTTTAATTTGGTTTGGGTTGACACTTAAAATGCTGTCATTTAATATAACTAGATCCGCCAACTTTCCTACCTCTATGCTTCCTTTTATCTCTTCTTCAAAACTCGCATAAGCACCATTCCAGGTGTATAGTTTAATAGCTTCCAATACGCTTATAGATTGATCAGCACCAAACTCCATTCCAGACTGGCTTTTTCTATTGACAGCAACATGAATCCCTAATAAAGGATTATAGTCAGTAACTGGCGCGTCCGATCCACCTGCTGCCATGATGCCACAATCAATAAAATCACGAACAGCGTACATGTGATTAACACGATCACCATAGTGTTGGACATATATCTCTCCGAATTCATATGGAAATGGGGGATTTGGAATAGGAACCATCTCGAGTTTTTTCATTCTCTCTTGTAAATCTGGTGAAGAAATTCCCGCGTGCTCAATCCGATGACGATGGTTTTTTCTTGGTGATTCCTCCAACGCCTTTTCTACACAATTTAAATACATTTCAATGGCTTTATCACCTTGTGCATGTACAGTGATTTGATAGCCTTTTTTATGTGCTTCACCTAAAACCTGGTAGATTTCTTCCTCACTATAATAAAGAATGCCATAATTGTTAGAGTCACTGGTGTACGACTCACGGGTTGCAATTGTAGGCCCGGTGCTACTTCCATCTGTAAACAATTTAACTGGTCCAACTTTGAATCTCTCATCTCCGGTACCAGTTAGTACACCAGCTTCGACCATTTTCTTAACAAATTCATGGGAATTATTTACCTGACATATCATTGCATATATTCGGACACGAATATCCTTACTCTTCACAGCTTGTTGAAGTAAACGGTAACTCTCAGGACCATTTCCACCTGCCTCATGTATACTTGTAATGCCCGCTGCAACGAAATGATCTGATGCAATTTTCACAGCCTTCATCAGTTCACTTTCTGTATAACTCGCAACCTCGTTCATACCCATATTTGCTGCTTCAATTAACTTTCCTGTAAGCCTTCCTGTCTGGTTCTTTTCAATAACTCCCCCATTAGGATCCGGTGTGTTCTCGTTAATTTGCGCAATTGCTAATGCTTTGCTGTTCACCACGCTTATATGGTTGCAAGTCCGGGATACAATAATGGGGTGTTCAACTGAAATTTCATCCAGCTCAGCGATTGTTGGATAGCGCTTTTCCTTCACAGCGGTTTCATTAAAGCCCCAAGCACGTATCCATTCACCTTTAGGAGTTTCTAAGGCTTTCTTTTTCAGGTCATCTAACAAAGCCTCGATAGAATCGATATGTTCAGCTTTACAACTTACCGCCAACTGATTCACCCCATAAAAAATGAGGTGAATATGAGAATCAATGAATCCAGGAAGAAGAGTTTTTCCTTGCAGGTCAATTACATCCGTTTTTTCTCCTATAAAACTCTTAACCTCCTGATTTGAACCAACAACCGCGATACGATTATCTTTTATTGCTACAGCTTCGACTACTGTATTCTTTTGGTCTACTGTAATAACTTCTCCATTTATCAATACAACATCAGCTTTCATAAACTCATCCCTTTCGTAATTACTCTTTTAGAGTGATCAGTTCAGTATTAAAAGCTATATCTCTCAGCATGCTATTTCTTTATCAATAATTAGTTAAAGTTGAGATAAACATTCTTTTATTGTTTTAACAATAAAAGTAAAGTCTTCTTCTGTGATGCTTAATGGAGGAGAAAGCTGCAAAATATTATTGTAACCTGCAACAGTGTCACCATTTTTACCAATAATTAAACCTTTTTCTTTACAAGCATTGATGACTTTTTTTACCTTTTTCAATAACTTTTTCCGTTTTCTAGCGTAACGAGTTTAGCTAATTCATCCCAGTTTTCAACTAATAATTGTTGATAGCGAAATAGAATACGAGCACGTCGAGGTACAGCGCCTTCCTCCATGTTTTGAATGCTTAATTAGCAGTTGTAACAGCTCTATCTAAATCTTTTCTAGTCGAAAGCGGTACACGAGCAATGATCTCTCCTGTTGCTGGATTTGGTACATCTTCAACTTGTTTACTTGTGGATTCTATCCATTGTCCGCCAATATAATTTTTCAACGTTTGTACATTTTTCGGTACTGCCATGGTGAAACCTCCTATTTTTAGATAACCGCCGTATGTATTTATTGCACCTTTTAAGGAAAGCGCATTCATCAGACGGTATGTAAATTTTATTCACTTTAATTTCACTACATTTCGTCAACATCTAGTATAAATATTGACAACAGGAGCAGTCATCTGCTTAGCATTTACCCACTCCCCATTTCAAATTATTTCAGTTTGATCTCATGGTTCATTTTATAATTCTTTTTCAAAAATACTGGACAATCCCATTCACAGACAAGGTCCTTAGCCAAGGAAACGACCCAGTCCTTTGTAATATGATACTTTTCTCCATCAACAGTAATAAACACTTCACCGTCTGTCACAAAGAAAACTTCCTGTTCTTCTAAATGCCACGTTCCTTTATCCGGTTCACCTACCCATGGTTCCCACGTGTCAATACCTAGTTGTTGTGCTTCTTCTGCCGTAAGTTTTTTCGCAAAAAACATGATGATCCTCTCTCTTTCTTATAGGTAATTTTGAAGGAATAGGTTTTATAAACGTACTGTCTTAACATTTGTATCATTTAAACGTTTGAACTCTTTTTTCATAAAGTATATGGCAATGAGAAGGCCTGGAATTTCTGCAGCAGGAGCTGCGTACCATATACCTTCTACACCCCAGAATTTCGGGAAAATAAATAGAAACGGGAACATGAACAACAGCATTTTGCTAACACTAATAAACGTTGCGGTCCAGTTTCTCTCTTGTGCTTCGAAATAACCGGAGATAAGCAAGCTGACTGCATTAAGCGTAAACAAAGAATTGAATACAACTGTCGTCCAAATCCCCAGTTTCTGCAATTCAGGATTACCAACGGAAAAAAATGACACAATTGGATCTGCAAAAATGATTAGTATAGCTGTCACTATCATAAAGAAGGCAACCGTAAAAATGAGTCCCATCTTAATTGCTTGTTTAACACGATCAAGGTTGCATGCACCGTAATTATAACTAATGATCGGTTGAAGTCCTGTCATCCCACCGAGCGCTGCTAAGGCGAGCATATTTGTAATGTAACCGTTTTGAATCGTGAAAGCGGCAACGTGCAGCCCACCACCGTAGCTTTGCAGCATGTTGTTGAAGAAAATAATGGCAAAAAACATCATGAACAGACTCGAGAAAGATGCAAAGCCCGTCCAAGCCACTTCACCGATGGACTTGAGATTAATCATCATATCTTTCATTTTTGGCTTAAGTTTTGTTTTACCAAACCAGAAATAAAAAATCAGGAAAACAGGAATCGATTGCGAAATCGTATTGGCCCATGAGGAACCCATCATCCCCATCTCATACTTCGTTACCATAATCCATTCTGTAATCCCACCAACAACTGCTGCGACTAACCAACAGTTCATTGATAATACAGGTTTTTCATCGATATTTGTCAAAACACTTAATACAACGGCCAATATCGTTAATGGCAATGAAATCCAGAGTAGTCGGCTATATTTCACCGCATATGGAAGCGCTTCATCACTTGCTCCGAATAAGGTCATAATTTGATTTTCAAATACCACTCCAAATACAGCTAGCAAAATGGAGAAGAAAAGAGTAAACCATAATGTTTGTCCCATAATACCTCTAGCTTCCTCGATTTTCCCTTTACCAAGTCGAAGTGAAATGACCGCTCCGGCTCCCACACCCAAAAGAACGCCAAGCATACGGGTAATAACCATTACCGTAAATCCAATACCAATCCCTTCGACTTCCCGCTCCTGAAAGCCACTGACGAAATAGCCATCGACAACCGCTGCAATCCCTAGAATCGCATTAGCCATAATTCCTGCCAAAGCAAATCGTAAATATAGTAACGGAATACTTTTGGTTCCCAGCACTGAATTATACGCTGGCTTATTCATTACATCTACTTGCTCTTTCTTCGATGACGGACCGTTGCCTGCTATTTCCATGAGCATGTCCCCCTATAAATAATTGATGTAAGTTAAGCTCAATTAATTCGCATACCAACCTACAGGCTTGGCATGCTGGTGGATATTGATTTGCTTCGTTTCCATAAAGTGCTCCAGCCCAGCAGCACCTAGCGCTCGGCCGATTCCACTTTGCTTATATCCTCCCCATGGACCTTCAACATAAGCGAGATGATAACTATTAATCCAAGTAATTCCCGCACGCAATTTACTAATGACACGTTTTGCTCGATCCATATCTTCAGTAAATACAGCACCTGCTAATCCATAAATGGAATCATTCGCTTTTTGGATGGCATCTTCCTCATTTATAAATTTCTGTACAACAAGGACAGGACCAAAGATCTCTTCCTTAACAATACGCATATTCGCATTTACGTCAGCAAAGATCGTTGGCGCAATAAAAAATCCTCGATCAAGCCCATTTTCTGTTAAGCGCTTACCACCACAAACTAATTTTGCACCCTCTTCGATTCCGCTCTTGATGTAATGCAAAACTTCATTCATATGAGACTCGTTTGTGAGGGCTCCCATTTCAATGTTTTCGCTTTCCCCGTTGCCAACTACAATTTTGCTTGCACGCTCGGCCAATCTTTCAACAAACTTATCGTAAATCGACTCCTGTACAAGCAAACGAGATGCAGCTGAACAAACTTGCCCAGCATTGTGGAAAATACCAAACATCGCATTCTCGACTGCAGTTTCAAAATCCACATCGTCGAACACAATAAGTGGAGATTTACCACCCAGTTCAAGTGTGATTTTTTTCATATTGCCCGCAGCTGCGCGCATAATGCTTTGGCCTGTTTTTGTTCCGCCGGTAAAGGCAACTTTGTCAACATCATGGCTCTCGGCAAGCTCATTCCCAACTTTTGATCCAGGTCCCAATACCAAGTTTGCCACTCCGGCTGGAAGTCCAATCTCTTCGATAATTTCAAATAATTTGAATACGCTTACAGGAGTGACCTCAGCAGGCTTAAGTACAATTGTATTTCCTCCGGCGAGTGCAGGAGCAATTTGCCAAACAGCTAACATAAGCGGGAAGTTCCAAGGTACAATAAGTCCACAAACACCAATCGGTTCATGAATAATAATTGTTTCCGAAGAATCAGCACGAGTGTAAGATTCCTTTTTCATGCTTTTGATCAAGTCAGCATAATATCGGAAGCATTGAATCGATACCGGAATATCCGCATAAGTGGTTGCGCGAATAACCTTACCGTTATTTGCAGTTTCTAAACGTGCAATTTCAGCTGCCTTCTCTTCAAGACGGTCTGCAATCTTATAGAGATAGTCAGCTCTTTCATTAGCTGATAAATTCGACCAGATCCCGCTGTCAAACGCTTTACGAGCCGCCTTGATTGCAATCTTCGTATCGTCTGCTGATCCATCAGCAGACGTTGCGATCATCTCTCCGGTTGCAGGATTGATAATGTTTCGTCTAGCACCGGATATCGCTTCTACCCATTTCCCGTCAATGAACATGTTAATTTTCATAAACAAGTCTCCTTTACGCAATAATATCTTTCAGTTTGAAACCAATATGTGCTAGATTTACCAGCATAGTTTTCTGATTATAGAACGGGAATGATTTGAGGCGTTCCTTTTCAAATCGATAACCACCTGCACTCCCCGTAACGATCCATTGTGCCAATAACTTACCAAACAATGTCGAGAGGGAAGCGCCGTGGCCCGTATAACCCGTTGCGAAATATGCTCCTTCTTTGGATCTGCCGATGACCGGGAACGTATCAATTGTAACCCCGATAAAACCACCCCAACGGAAATCAATCTTGCTTCCTGCTAGTTTTGGCATTATTTTAGCCATGGCATCGTAAACACTTTGATAAACGGTATCGCCTAAGTTTGGACGAATATCGCCACCGCCAAATACGATCCGATTATCTGGTGTACGTCGGAAATAGTAAAGGAAATTGCTTGTATCAAAAACCATGCGATCTTTAGGAATGACGGTACTCAACAGTGATTCTGGAAGCTGTTCAGTAGCGATAATACGTGCCGATATTGGCAGTACGCCTTTGTTCAATTCATTCATGATTTTTCCGGAGTAACCATCTGTAGCGACAATAATGTCTTTCGCAGTAACAGTACCTTTTTCTGTTACAACTTTCACACTGTTTTGACCGTACTCAATAGATAGTGCTTTCGAATGCTCAAAGATTTTTGCACCAATCGATTTAGCTGCTTCTCCCAAACCAATTGCATAGTTCAGTGGCTGGAACGAGTAACTCGAGTTGTCGACTAAGCAGCCATAATAAAGTGGGGAATCAATCTCTTGATGCAACTGACTTCGATCTAGCACGCTTGATTCGTACCCGAAATTTTTGTTTAAGTATTCGCTTTCATGTTTCAATCCTTCAAAATGCTTGACTTTGTAAGCCGCCACAATGTGACCTGTCTTTCTAAAGTTACAGTTGATTTGATGCTCGTCAATGATTTTTTTAACCAGTTCAACACTAAACAGGGAGAGATCGTTAAGCTGTCTCGCCTCGTCGACACCATACTTTTTGGCAAGCTCCTGCACCGTTGGCTTATAGCCTGGCAATACCATCCCGCCGTTACGACCGCTGGCGCCATATCCGATCGTTTCTTGCTCAAGGACAATGACACTCTTCCCTAATTTTTGCAAATGATAAGCAGAAGAAAGACCTGTGAAACCTGCGCCAATAATGACAACATCCGCCTCTTCATTTCCTTCAAGAAGCTTTTCTTTTTCATAGCTGTTTGCAGTCGCTGCCCACAATGAGAGAGCATCCATTCGATCCATCTTATCCATAGCTAGTTCTTCTCCTTTTGTGACATGTATGCTATAATACAGTCAAATTTTTTTCGCAATATTCACACTTATTTAGCCCATCATATGATTAGGAGTTTCCTCCATGTCAATAGCCATTTGAGAGTTTTTTGAATTCATTTTCGTAAGAAAGTGGAGTAACTCCACTTTCTTCATTGGGGGGGCATCTATGAAAATTGGACCATTTGCAAAGCTTTTTCATGTTACGACCGATACCGTTCGTTATTACATTGAACAGGGATTATTAATACCAGACAAAAAAAACACCCAGTATCAAATGAACCAATTGTGTCTAGACGACATGGCTTTTATTACTGAGCTAAAAAAATTTCAGTTTACACTGCTAGAGATTCAACAAATTTTATCGTATCGGCGTGTTACAAACTTCTCTGACCATGAGGATATCGACTACTACAACAACATACTCATTGATAAAAAAAACTCGCTGACCAAGAAAAAAGAAGACATTTCAAAAGCTATCCAATTGATTGAAAAGGCGGTTCAAACCAGCTCTCCTTCATCCAAAGAAGAGAATTTTACAGGGATCCCACTTTCCTTTGTAAATCTGCTATATTGTCCGAAGTGCCACATTCCACTTGAAATGAAAGATATAACGATTAAAAAAGTCTACATTCAAACCGGGAGTTTAACTTGTACCTGTGGATACGAGGCAGTTATCGAGGAAGGTATTATCATTACCGCGAACTTGTACGAGACGTCTCCTTATCCATCTTATTTTTACGATAAAGAAACGATTAAAGAGATCAATCCCAAAATGATTAACTTATTTGAAAAAAGTAATTTTTGGTTTCAGAAAGTTCTACAAAATGTAGATTTAAAAAACAAGTTAATCGTGGAAACAAACGTTGACGCTTTTGTGTCACTACCCAAATATATCGATGTTATTGAAACGAGCGCATCCTATGTATTCAGTGGCTATTCGCTTGCGATGCTCAAGAAGGTTAGAAAAAGAATTGAGCGTATGAATCCGAAGCCAAATGTCCTTTATATTTTGAATTCTGATTTAAATCTTCCATTGAAACCGCTTAGCATAGATGTTTTTTTGGATAGTTTTACAGCAAATGATTTTTCACTGCTCAATCCGCAGTTCCCAATTCATGTTCTAAAAAACTATTTCCATAGCAGTTCAACAATTGTCGGCGGGTACTCCTATTATGATAGCTCAGCCACATCCTTGAAAAATATTTCAGCCTTATATCCAAATTCCCACGAGCATATTTTATATCCAAAATACATAGAAGAAAATATATCAGTCAACGGATTTCAAATTACGCAATGTGAAAATATCGGTTTCTGTACAGATCCAGGATCTTTTTTTGATTATCATGTAATAAACGAAAAATTCCACATGCTAATGTATTTGGCTAGTACGAAAAAATAGCACACAAAAAGAGGCTGTCCGAAAAGTAGGCTAGTTCACGGATGAGACAGCTCCCTTTTAGCTAAAATAGTTCTGGTACGAAAACTTCAAGATTATTGCAAGTAATCTCTAAATCTTGGACATACTGATACTATTACTCTAAAAAGGTGCGTGATTAGTATGGAAAAGCGAAATTTATTTGAATGGAAACATGATCATCATGACAAACGAATCCGTCGTCATCTCAAGCAAACCAATGACTATTGGAGAGTCGATGAAACATATATCAAAGTAAAAAGTCAATGGATGTACCTTAACGTGCTGTCGATTCGAAAGGCAATACCATCGATTTTCACCTAAGCAAAACAAGTAACCACAAGTCTGCAAAGCTATTCTTCAAAGAAGCTTTACAGACTTTTCATATTTCTGAGCCTCGTGTCGTGACAGTTGATAAGAATCCATCTTAACCTATAGCAGTTGAAGAATTGA
Organism: Peribacillus sp. FSL R5-0717; assembly: GCF_038002945.1. Lineage (NCBI taxonomy): Bacteria > Bacillati > Bacillota > Bacilli > Caryophanales > Bacillaceae > Peribacillus > Peribacillus sp. FSL R5-0717. Next base: position 4,809,227 of record NZ_JBBOOF010000001.1, on the reverse strand, counting down.
GAAAGACAATTGGGGATAGAGACATATTGTGGGATACCAAGAGTGTAACAACACCGTTATTTGGAAAAAGAAGGAGTAATGAAAGTGGAATGAAAGAAAAATCAATTTAATATAATTGTGATACCAACCCCTGTTCGCCAATTGAAAGGCAAAGCAATTCATGTTGTGAAGACATTGCTTAGGAAACCGGATGTCGATGAAATCAAAACAAGAACTGTATGGATAACAGTTCTTGTTTCAGTTAAGCACTCAAATCTAGAATCAAAGAATTAATTATTTATAAAATGGGTAATCAGTATATCCTTTACTATCGCCACTGAAGAATGTTGTACGATCTGGTTCATTTAGTGGTACAAAAGCTTTTTAAGCGTGCAACTAAATCTGGGTTTGCTAATGCCCAAGCGCCAACCGGTGCTACATCGCAAGGTTTACTTCAATGTCTTCATCAATCTTTTCAAGAGGGCGACCAGAACGGTTTACTAGTAATGAATTTGGCCACATATCGCGAACTTCTTTTAAGAAATCGTCATTTCCTAAGTGCAGAACATGTAATTAAGCTAAATTTAATTTTGCTAATTCAGGAATTAGATATCGATATACATCCAGGCCGTTTTCACCTTCATCAATTCCCACATAGTCTAGTTTTCCCGGAGAAATACGGAATCCTGTACGATCTGCACCGATTTCATCTGCAACCGCAGCTGCGGCTTCAATGGCAAAGCGAGCACGATTTTCAATTTATCCACCATATTCATCTGTACGTGTATTGGCATTTTCTGAAATAAATTGATGAACTAAATAACCGTTAGCAACATGAATTTCAACACCGTCTGCTCTTGCCTCAATAGCACAAGCTACTGCTTTTCGGAAATCATCGATTGTTGTTTGAATTTCTTCTACAGATAATTCACGAGGTACAGGTGCATTTTGCATACCCGCTTTTGTAAACATTGGTACACCAGGCGCATTGGCAGAAGGATCAACTGGTTGGCGGTGTTGAGGTGTATTGTCAGGATGAGACATACGACCAGCATGCATTAATTGAATGTACATGTAGCCACAACGCCATGCACAGCATCCGTAACCTTTTTCCAACCTTCGACTTGTTCCTTGTTATAAATACCTGGTGACCATAAATAAGCTTGACCACCTTCAGAAGGTTGTGTTCCTTCACTAATAATTAATCCCATTGAAGCTAGTTGTGCATAGTAATGCCATACTCCAATAGCAATACTTGAATCCAACATCTTTAAAATATTTTCTTCACTACTTTCTGCCCACCAGCCTACATGGTTATAAAGTTTCTTTGTAGAATTGGGATCAATAGGATAAAATTATACTTAAAAAGGATATACATTCTTTATGACTAGTCTTTTTATATAAATCTAGAAAAGGGATGAAGAACATTGGATTCAAAAAGAATAACTACTGAAAATGATTTAAAAATGGCCTTTCATATCAGAAAAGAAGTATTTGTCGAGGAACAAGGTTTCCCATTAGAATTTGAATTTGATGAATTTGATACACTTAATGCTTTATCTGAACACATATTAGTCTATTATAATGAAAAGCCAGTCGGAACTGGAAGATTGAGAGTTGTTGATGGGTTAGGTAAATTGGAGAGAATTTGCATCTTGGAGCCTTACCGTAAATTTGGTCTCGGGAAAATAATACTTAAAACGTTGGAAGAAATTGCAAAGGAACAAGGTATTACTCAGGTTAAATTACATGGGCAAACACAGGCAGAGGGCTTTTATAAAAAACTCGGCTATCGGACTTCATCCGATGTCTTTATGGAAGATGGCGGTCCACATCTATTAATGATAAAGGAACTGGTTAACGAATAAGTGTTAAATGTGAGTAAAACAAACATTAACAAACTGGAATGAATACACTATATTCAAAAACATTCATTTATCTTTCTTCTTGGTTTTGGCAATCACTTACAGTGGACCAATAGGTATCGGAACTTTATTAACCATCTGTTTAGGAGGCCCGATTCTTAATTACTTCATATTATTAATTGGCAGTTTATATAAAAAAAACAGTCCATCCTTAAATAGATATCAAGATAAAAACCATCTTATAGAATGGTTTCAGACTGTAGACAAAATCAGTGAAAATTGATTTTTTTAGGGGATTGTATAATTTGAACGTTGATTTCCACTCCTGGCACGCGCTTTCCGCGGTCGGTCCGGGAGCCTCCTCGGCGCCTTTCGCCTGCGGGGTCTCCCCTGGACGCGCTTTTCCCGCAGGAGTCTCGTACCCTCCGTTCCAATCAACTTTGTTTTACTTTTAGAAAGAACCCTTTTGTCTAACTGAACCATTATTTATGAAATGGTTTTTAATTTAAAAATTAAATCGCTTTGCACATAACGATTCATTAGATTTTCATTAATCTCAAATAAAAATAGAAATGATCAAACCAATAAATTTGGTTTCCGTCGCGCTAATATCTCCAACATTGGGTAGCATTAAGAATAAGCACGAACAAAAAGACGAAGCCGTTTATAACACGAAATGTTATAAACGGCTTCGTCTTTATTACATAACGGGTGCTTTTTCTTGAACGAGCGGGTGAAGGGCCTGGGTTTCATCAATATAAATAAAAGCATCATATCTATCTGACATCACAGAAGGTACATAGTTACCATATTGTTCATATTCCGGTCTGTATACAACCCCAATCGCCCGATGTCCAATCCTCCCTTGGAATAGCTGACGATTTTCATCAGTGAAAATTAGCAACTTATCATAAGCCCCCGAAAGGTGCATCGCCTCCTCCCAACTTCCCTTCATTGCCGGGGGTACTGTTTTAATTTCGAAATCCACGCCCCACTCCTCTGCTGCTATGACAGTTCCTCTGTAGGTTCCGAAACCTGTGATAAATACATCTTCAGTCGGGTTTTGCTCTCGAATGACCTGGCCGACATTAATCATCCCGGAATCTTTCATATCAGTAGCGCTGGCGTCACCAACATGGGTATTATGTTCCCATACAATCGCCTTGCCTTCAGAGCCGTAAAAATCCATAATTTCATTAAGTGCATCAACCATATGCATATCTCGAATATTCCATGATTTATCATCATGGACGACCATGGTCCTGTAATAATTTTCGGCATTGTATGCTACCAATGCATTCACTTGAAGATTCAAATTCAATTCTTCGTGATGGGGGTATTTTTCTTTTTTTCGTTGAATAGTCGTCAGTAATTTGGCTACTTCCTCTATACAGTCTTCCGAAAAAATACCTGCAGAAACTGCGTACTCCTCGTTATTCCGATTGAATGGCTCAAAACAAGTGAACGCCTGTCTGGCAGCTTCAAGGTCAGTTGAATCAATTTGTTTTAAGTAACGGATAACTTCATCCATGGATTCCCAAAGACTGTAGATATCTATTCCATAAAATCCAACTTTCGTTTGATTTTGCCCAGACTCATTGTATTCTTTCATCCATTCAATCAGGTCGATCATTTCCTCGTTTGCCCACATCCAGGTCGGCCAGCGGTCAAAACTTTTTAGCACATCCTTTGCGGATTTAGTCACTAGGTCATAGCCTTTAACATACCTATTTATTGCCTGGCATGCGGGCCAATCGCCTTCAACGGCTACAAAGGTGAACCTTTTTTCTTGAATCAGCTTTTTTGTTATTTCAACTCGGGCCGTGTAAAACTCGGATGTCCCATGTGATGCCTCACCCAGCAAAACAAATTTTGCATTATGAACATGTTGAATGAGCTTATCCCAATCTGCTTTACTTGTAAGCATGACTGATTGTTCGACTATTGACTGAACAAGATTATGTTTCACCGTTTTCCCTCCTTGTTATCTTACGATATTATCGTTTGTACTCGGCATTATAAGAATTGGAACCTGCGTGTACGGACAGTAAAGTATCAGCGTATCCCACTAGACGATTTATAAGTTCATCACAAATAGAGTAAACCAGCTGAAAATTTTCTTCCTCAAATAAAACAGGGTCATCCAGTATGACCGTTGTGTTAATGAACATATCTTTGTTTCCATATAGGTTGTAGTGAACGATAGCCTTTCCAGCAGCTCCCCCTGTACCTGGATCATTGAAGCCTGGTATGAATACGAACCATTCTTCTGCAGTAGCGGACCTGAAATTTTTTGTGAAAGACATTCTCTCGGTTACCGTCATGATCTTTTTTAACTCTTTCGGATTCATATCCTTGATCTTGTTCATTCCATTTCCACCTTAAAACCATGTTAATTATCTTCCGTTATATATTTTCCTTAAGGTTCCCATCCTATAAATATTATTATGAAATAGTGACCTTTTCCGAAAAAAATAAGCCTGAACCCACCTCGGATATGATGCTTCAGCTGAACTCGGACCCAGCAAAAAGTGATATCATGATTCATTCATCATGGAACTGCTGCATATAAAAAATATTTTTGGGGTATCAAAAGAGGGAAGATAAATTCCCGGATTAGGTTGGGTTGGACTGGTCTGGAGTGGAGGAGTTGCTCATGGAAAAGATGAATCGGGGAATTTTAACGGCGCTGTCGGCGATTGGCATTGCGCAAGGGCTGAAAATTTTAACGCATTATAAGCTGACGGGAAAGTGGGACTCGAAGCAGGCTTTCTCAACGGGTGGCATGCCCAGTTCGCACTCTGCGGGGGTGGCCGCCCTGGCAGCGTATGTAGCAGCAAATAAAGGATGGCTGCATACGGAAACATCGCTTGCGACAGTGTTTGGCGTGATTGTGATGTATGATGCTCAGGGGATTCGCCGCCATACAGGTGAAATCGCTAAGCTCGTGAATGATCTTGAAGATAATATGGCCAAATTTTCCGGAGAGTTTCCGAGCTTTGAGTATGTTGAGCGTGAGAAGGAACTGAATGAACTGCTCGGACATCAGCCTGTGGAAGTGGGAGCAGGTGCGTTGCTGGGAGTTGCCCTTGGGCTTATTTCGGCTAAAATGGAGGATGGCAAGCCCTCAAAACCGAACGGCTGAAAACGGTGGGCAAGCCTTGATCCTTTAGCTCTTGAGATAAGTAAATAATTTGAATATAACAATAGGTTATTTTAAACATGCCTATGCTATTAACATCGGCATACTCTCCAATAAAAATCGTATTATTGGATCCCGGTAGATTTGAAAATGACCTAGGCCTCTCAACTCTCTTAGAAAGGCTTAGGTCACTTTATATGGAATTCAATTCTTCCGGGACATTTTCATTGCGAATGAATACATATCCGACCGGAATAACCCTTTATAATATTCTACTAAGTTACCATCAGAATCAAAAATCATTCGTTCTGTAATCAGTAAGCACATCGTTTCGGCTATACCCAAATGTTCTGCATCTTCTTTTGTTGGAAAGCCGCAGGTTATGATTTGTTCCGCTTCACAAAAGTCAATGTTTAATTCACCTTCGAGTGCATCATACAATACGGTTGTACTTAAATCGAATTTCGTCAATTTTTTTCCTAGGTCCAAAGAATAATAATGCAATTCAATGGCTATTGGGACATCCCCCTGTAACCGCAGCCTTTTAATATGGTAAGATTCATCCTCAAACCCATTTGCATCAGCTATATTTTCAGGTGTAATTACACGGCCATGATCTAGTAGTTTAATCCCCATGCTTTTAGTGGTTTCCGTAAAACTTATCATCTTAAGCCATTCTTGCACAGGTTTAAGGGAGACGAACGTTCCCTTCCCATGTCTCTTTTCCAATATTCCCTCACGAACCAGGATGGAAACGGCTTCCCGTACAGTGCTCCTGCTGACAGAATACATATCCATCAGTTCCCTTTCACTCGGGATTTTGTCTTTATAATAACCTTCCAAAATCTGATTTTCCAATATGGTTTTCAATTGAGCATGTAAAGGGATTGGATTTTTAAAGTCTAGCTCCATAAAATTTCCTCCAAACAGAAAAAGACATCGTAATGTTCGTATCAGTTCTTATATTGTAAACCAAATAGTTATAATATTCAAACATGCCAGCGTTCATTTTTTCCCTTAAATTAGGATTATGTTGAGTTTCCAGCGTTCAAATACCGTTTTTCTTCGAGTAAATAAAAAAAACCTGAATAGCTCTATGTATTCAGGGCTTATCCTATATGCAACCTTCATCACATTTCAGGCATATATGAAAGCTTATATATTAAATGATAAAGTACGAAATTATGGAAAGCAGCAAAGAGGTAATGGTCATGGCTAAAAGAGGACGCATGGCTTTTGTTCTCAGTGCCTGCAGGCTAACATTCAGTCCAAGACCAATCATGGCCATAGTCAATATAAATGTGGTCGCTTTGGAAATGCCATCCATTATGAGAGGTGAAACCGTAATAAAACTTCCAAACACATAACTTCCTATTAGGCTCATGATTATAAAACCCACGAGGAACCATGGAAAATCAATTTTGGCATCATGGCCCATTTTCCCGGATGTTCTCTTTTTCATCCAATACATAAAAATGAAACATAAAGGAATTAGTAAAAAGACACGTCCCAATTTGGCGAGGAGTGCAATCGCTAGCGCATCTTCACCAGCCGGTGCTCCTGCCAAAGCAACATGGGCGATTTCATGAAGACTGATCCCTGACCAGATTCCATAATCCAAAGCAGATATTGGAAGGATCGGACGTAAAAGTGTATAAACAATGGAGAAAAGAGTTCCCATTAAAGCGATTATCCCGACGCCTATGGCTGTATCCTCTTCCTTCGCTTTCACGATTGGAGATATTGCCGCGATGGCTGCTGCACCGCATATCCCGGTTCCTACAGCAAGAAGAAGGGAAATGGAAGCATCTGCCTTAATCCACTTTGCAATCAGGACCATCACGACTATGGCAAATGTTACTGTCCCTATGTCACGTACCAATAATGGCAGTCCCTGATTGAAAATCACATCGATATTTAATTTCAACCCGTATAAAATAATGGCAAAACGCAATAGTTTTTTTGCGGAAAATTCGATTCCCGTCCGGAACTTTTCTGGATATCCCGCAATTTGACGATAAATCACGGCAATGATGATCGAGCATGCAAGTGGACCGATTCGATCGAATCCCGAAATCTTCGACAGCCCCAATCCTAAGATGGCAATGAAAAAGGTGAATGCGATACCGCTCAGCCACAAAAGCACCTTATTTTGAAGTGGGTTTTGCTGTGCCTGAGGTGCTTCTTCCAGTGGCTCATATTTTTCTAATTCCATACATTCCTTCCCCCTTTCCAGATAAACTAAATCATCCCATCCTTTCAATCGTTTGAAAAAAATCGGTTTCTTCTAGATTAGGAAGTGAATTCCCTTTGATAAAATACTCGGATTCCTTTAAAAAAGGCAAGCTTGGATTTTGATTCGTCCACAATTCAGGAACCGCTAAAGTCTGGGAACGATGTGACCTTAAGGCACGGATCTTTTTCTTTAAAGTCCCTGCTATATTGACTTCTGTGATACTGCCCAGTCCGTTTTCCTTTAACCATTCATCATAAAAGGCATGCCAAAGGACAAAGTACAAACTATGAACCTTAAAAGCTGGAAATACTGGATCTGGATAAAAATCGGGATCACCGGAGTTTAAGAAAGCAAATGCAGCAGCACGGCCAATCGCACAATGGTCTGGATGCCCGCCGTATTTCTCATGGAATGTAACTAGTGCATCCGGTTGAACTTCACGAATCACCTTTACGATTCTCTCGGCCAATAAATCGAGGCTTTCAAATTCAATCATTTTATCCCTTACGTTTAAAAATCGCAAATCACTGATCCCCAATTCTTCACAAGCTCTTTTTAACTCCTCCACCCTTAGTCCTGGCAATGCCTCCCTTGTTGTTACAATGGGATTTCCCATTCGTCTGCCCATTTCGCCTTTTGTCGCACATAGTAAAGTTATCTGAACACCTCGCTCAGACATTTTAGCAATGGTTCCCCCACACAGGAATGACTCATCATCGGGATGTGCCAGAACCACCAATAACCTTTGTTGTGATTGCATATTTCCTCCTGTTTTGGATTCCCCAGTTTTCCCACACTGTTAGACTCAATATGAAAAAATGGACATGGATGTCAAATCAGCTAGACATATCATGCCCATCTTCATTTTTTTCTTCTATATAGATAGCACCCTAAAGCTAATCATCTTTTTGATTAGCATAATTCACATAAAACCGATTTAACCGTTTCTATGACAAAGCGTAAATCTTCAATGGTCGAAGTTAAAGGCGGTGCAATGATGAGTACATTACCATATCCAGGAACCGTATCACCATTGCGTCCGATGATAAGACCCTTTGCCTTGCAAGTCCCGATTATTTTACCCATGAACTCTTCGGAAACAGGCGTTTTTGTCTTTTTATCTTCCACTAATTCAATGCCATATAAAAACCCAACTCCCCGAACCTCCCCTACTTTATCCAGGGCTGTCAATTCAAAGAGCGCGCTTAGTGTCGATTCACTAAGTTCAGATACTCGTTGAACGATGTTTTCATTTTCCAAGATTTCAATGTTCTTTAGCGCAACTGCGCAAGATGCAGGGTGGCCTCCATATGTTGACACATGCCTGAAATGATTTAAATTTCCGTTGTCTTTGAACTTCTCATAAATCCTGGAATTCACTGCCGTTGCCCCAAGTGGAAGATAACCGCTGGTCAAACCCTTTGCCATCGTAACAATATCCGGTTGAACCCCATCTGAGTGCATGAACCCAAACATTTTTCCGGTTCTTCCAAAACCTGAAACCACTTCATCCACAATTAATAGAACATCATGCTTCTTACAGATTTCCGAAACCCTCGTTAAGTATTCTTTTGAAGGAATAAGGACCCCGCCACCAGAGATGAATGGTTCAAGGATAACGCCCGCTACCGTTTCAGCTCCTTCAAAGTTAATGACCTGATCGATATATTCAGCTGCAAGCAAATCGGAGTTTTCAACGTTTTCCCCAAACGGGCTTCGATAACTGTACGGGGGTGGAACATGCAGGAAACCCGGAACCGCCGGATCATATTTCACTCTCCGATTAGCCTGTGCAGTTGCGCTGAGCGCGCCAAAAGTATTGCCATGATAAGCTCTATACCTTGAGATGAACTTGTATTTACCCTGATTTCCATTTTGGGAATGATATTGCCTGGCTATTTTAAAAGCTGTCTCATTCGCCTCAGAGCCACTGTTCGTAAAAAAAGTTGTATAAGGGCCCTTTAAATGTTCACTTATTTTTGCAGATAATTCGATTGCCGGCCTATGACTTAATGTTAAAGGGAAGTAAGATAAGTTAATCATTTGTTCATAGGCTGCCTGGGCAATCTCTTTTCGTCCGTGACCAAGGTTCAAGCACCATAAACCGGAAACACCATCTAAATATTTATCCCCTTTAGCATCTGTGAACCATGAGCCGGATCCTTCTGTAGCCATCATGGGAGCATCCTTTTCATTATAGCGATGCATCGCATGCCATAAATGGTCTTTATCCATTTGAACAAGGTCTTTCGTTTCAGTTTCCATCTTCACTTTTGAAACCCCCTTATTTTTCATCGAATGCAACTAAGTTAAGTTCCCATGCTGTTACAGACCTTTTAAAGCGAATTGGTGATGGTGCGATGACCCAAACCGTTCGTCAAGTCATCGCAGCTGTCCTATCACCTTTTTTTATTTATCCCAGTTTTTATGATCTAAATGAGAATATTTTTCTAATAATCTAGTAGGCATTTTTAATGCATCCTTTCTAAATGGCGGAGCCAATTGTGTTCCATCCACTTGTATATCAATGACAGTCGGTTTGTTTGACTTTATTGCTTTTTCAATGACAGCGCCTAACTCGTCTGCTTTTTCCACCCTAATGCCTACAGCACCCATTGATCGGGCAACTTCTGCAAAATCAGGATTTTGGATATCCGCGCCTACAAAGCGGTTATTATAAAAATCGACCTGATTCTTTTTCTCAGCGCACCAAGCATTATTATTGAAGACACATGCTATGACCGGTATGTTTTCTTCCACGGCCGTACTCACTTCATGTAAGCTCATGCCCCACGCGCCATCTCCAACAATGGCTATAACAGGCGTATTTGGCTCAGCTAATTTGGCACCAAGTGCGGATGGGTAAGCAAATCCAGTATTCCCGAATGTAAGCGCAGCGATATGCCTGCGTCCCTGATTGAATTTCAAGTAAGCGTTTGCAGTTGAAGATACATTACCGATATCTGTAGTAACGATGGCATTTTCAGGCAACACTTTTGTCAATTCCAATAGGGCCCGACGCGGATTGATCGGGGTTCCATCGATCATCGCAAGATTCACCAATTCTTCTTCCCATTTTTGTTTTTCATTCGTAACTTCTACTATCCGCTCTTTTTCTTGTTTTAGGTTTGGTTTATTAGCCTTCAACCGTTTCAAGATTTCACGACTCGCTTCGCGGGCATCTCCGATGATCCCCACTTCCACAGGGTGCGTCCTCGCTATTTGTCTTGGGTTAATATCAATTTGGATGATTTGCGCATCTTTAGGGAAATAATCAATGTCATAGCATGGTAACGTTCCAAATACCGATAATCTTGTGCCTATCGCCAATATGACGTCCGCTTTCTTAAGTGTATTCATCGCAGCCTTTGAACCCATGTAACCGATTGGGCCGACTGACAATGGATGATCGGCAGGAAAAGCATCATTATGCATATATGAGACAGCTACCGGAGCCGTTAAATATTCTGCCATATTCTTAATTTCCTCAATGCCATCTGAATCAACCGTTCCCCTACCGGAAATGATCACCGGATACTGTGCCTCGGCTAAAATTTCTGCCGCTCTATCCAAGGATTCAGAAGACCCGCAGCCCCTTTCATCCACGCGATATTGATGTGGTTGAAGTATTTGATCTTCCACTTCACCATAGAAGTAATCACGAGGGATATCGAATAAAACCGGTCCCCTCTCGGCATAGGCAATCCGAAACGCTGTCCTTAGGCAATCAGCGACCCTGCCTGGGTGTGTCACTCTAACTGTTTCTTTCGTGATTGCCTTGAAGATGGAAACCTGATCGCATTCCTGAAAACCATCCCATCCAACTGTTGGTGTACCAGCTGAAGGTGATATGACCACCATTGGAGTATGAGCTTGATTGGCCGCTGCGACAGAGGTGACCATATTCGTCATTCCTGGTCCGTTTTGCCCGATGACAACTCCTGCAACACCAGAGACACGACAATAAGCATCTTCCATATGTGCTGCACTTTGTTCATGGCGGACACCAATGAAACGAATGCCTGCAGTTGGCAATAAATCAAGCATATCCATGAAAGCAGATCCCAAAATTCCCGAGATATGTTTAACTCCCTCGGCCACTAATGTCTCAACGATGGCTTCACTTGGTGTCATTTTTACTTTCGTACCTCTTAACATTTTTGTTTCGACCATAGCACATTCTCCTTAATTAAAATTTATTTCTGATAATGACGTTGCGACGTCCGTACCAGTTATAAGATGTATAATACTACCATTATACGTAACAGTCAATAAATAATTTGAATATTTCGAATTAATTTAAAATCTCTGTCCAGCATAGGCACTAACACATGTATTTGACTCTTTTTTAACCAATAAATATATCCTTTTTTTCAGTCAATCTGTAGTTGATTCTATCGATGATCTCCAATAAATCACCTATTTCATCAATTACGAAATCGGCACCTGCATTTAAAAAACGGTTTTCTGCATGCTTCATCCGTTTTTGCAGATCATAAGGGTCCATTTCACTGATTTCTGCTTCTGAAAGTCCGATTTCACTGCCGCCCTTCAATACGGCAACAGTCCACATTCCCGCAGAAATTCCTTCTTTGATGTCACTGATCGTATCACCCACTTTAACGATTTTGCTGAGTGGATACACTTGGAGATTCATCGCCGTCTTAAAGCACATCCAAGGAGCAGGCCTACCTGTAGGCACTTCGGTGGACGCAACGATGGAATCGGGTTGATAGCCCCATTTTTCCGCCTCTTCTTTAACAACATCAATCATTTCACGAGTATACCCCGTTGTCGAACCGATTTTTATTCCTTGCTGCCTTAAACGGCTGACTAATTCAATTACACCGGGTATTGGCTTGGCATTATCCTTTAGAACTTTAAAAAGCAAAGCCTCAAAGTCTTTATATAATGAATTTAGATCTCTTTCGTCCGGTTCTTTCCCGAATTTAGCACTCCACAAATTAGAGATTCGTTTCATTTTCAGGAGTTCCATAATATGATCCATTTTCAATAAACCCATAGGTTCCCTTGCTTCCTTAATGGTAATATCAATCCCCCTTATCCTGAATATCTCGACAAATGCTTGAACCGGTGCAAAACAACCATAATCCACCGTCGTTCCTGCCCAATCGAATATCACTGCTTGAACCTCTTTGCATTCTTTTGCCCTTTCCAATCTATGCTCCCCTCCTCATCTTACCTCCTCCAAAATCACCAAACTTGCTAAACCAGGGTATAAAGAGAATTCAATTAACTTCTTCCAAAAATAACTGTAAATCTTCCTTTGTAGCTTCAGAGAGTCGTTTAATCTTTTCAAGGTCCTTTTCTGGATTCCCTGACTCCCCAATTAATGGGTAAAGGTTTTTCTCAATCCTTTCATACCAATCCGGGTATTCATCTTCCACTTGCTTTTCTATCGAATCCCAAATAGAACTCATATCTTTTCCCATTTCTTGAATTCTCTCTGGATCCGCTTCCGCACTTAATTCTGATTCCAATTCTTTTATGGATTGAATCACATCGCCGACACCTTTTTTAATGACCTCCGGATTTTGGGTTTCACCCGTATTTGATTCCGGATTTTCATTCATGATTGGACTTTTTTCTTGTTGAGCCTCGTCCGGTTCAGCTGAATTGCTGCAGCCTGACAGCAATATGGCTCCAAGGACAACTCCACTGGTTATTTCACGGAAACCATTCAATATACCCCCTCCTTCATGATTTAAAAGACAGATGGCACCAAGCACTTATTGGCACAATTCTCTTTTTCTATGGGAATCATATTCTAGCTGATTAGTGAATTGAAGAATTTTGTCTGAGGAATTCCATAGAAGTAACCTTAAATTAAACCAATGGGGTAGAGTCAAAGCTAAAACTTTTCAGAATTAGGGGAACCAGAAGCAATATTTAATTCATTCTCCAAATACTTCGCTTTTTTTCGCCGAATGAAAAAGAATGAACAAATAACGATCAAGCTAAATAGCATGGTAAATATGAACTGCGGACGCTGCGAATCGATAAAAGCCATTAATATTAACACTGAAATCATGGAAATGATGGTTGCATAAGTCAAATACGGGAATAACCACATCTTGATCTTGAATATTCCAGGATTCTCCTTCTCCATTCTCTTCCTTAATCGGAGATGGGAAACCGCAATGGCCAGATAAACAAGAATTCCGACTCCCCCCGAGGAATTCACTAAAAAGAAAAAGATTTTATCTGGTGAAACATAACTGAAAATGGTGCTGATAAAGGCGAATATAGTAGAGCCGACTACAGCAAATATAGGGACACCGTTCTTGCTCACTTTAGAAAATAGCTTTGGGGCGTCACCCTTTTGTGCAAGTGAAAATAACATGCGTGAACTCGTATATAATCCCGAATTCAAACAGGATAGCAATGCAATGAGAATCACTATATTCATGATCAGGGCAGCAGAAGGGATTCCCAGCATTTCAAGTACGGCGACAAATGGACTTTTCAGCAAAGAAGCCGAATTCCAAGGTAATAGCGTCACCAGTATGGCGATGGACCCGATATAGAAAATCAGGATTCGCCAAACCACACTATTCAATGCACTTCTAACTGATTTGACCGGATCACTGGTTTCACCCGCGGCAATCGCTGGTATCTCCACTCCAACAAATGCATGAAAAACGATTGCAACACCAACAAGCACAGAACTTAGACCATTTGGAATAAACCCGCCAAAGTTTAAAAGATTGGAAGTGCCAGGTGGTTTTATCGTTGGGATAAACCCTAATATCACTGCCACCCCCAGGCACAAGAATAGTATGATACTGATTATTTTAATGATTGAAAACCAGTATTCGAACTCACCAAACGATTTCACGGAAAAAATATTCGTCATTTTCAATAGGATGATCAATGATAGACTTATGACCCAGACGGGAACGGAAGGAAGCCAGCTGTGAATGATTGCTGCTCCGGCCGTTGCTTCCAAAGCAATTACGATAACCCAAAAGAACCAATATAACCAACCTGTTGTAAAACCGGCCCATTCACCTATCCCTTCTCTTGCATAAACCGCAAAAGATCCAGTATTAGGATTCACTGTGGCCATTTCCCCAAGCATCCTCATGACTAAAACAACGATCAAGCCTGCCAAAACATATGATAATATCGCCCCGGGGCCCGTTTGACCAATAATGATACCGCTTCCTACGAATAAACCAGCGCCTATGACACCACTCAAAGATATCATCGTTAAATGTCTTTGTTTCAGACCTGGTTTCAGTTCTTCCTGTTGATGTTTCATACCCTCCACCAACTTTCAATAATTTGGGGAATCAACTAAGATAATCGCTACTTGAATGTAAAGCAGGCTTTTCAGCTGCCTGTCCTTTACACTTTCACAAAGATAGTGGGAACTGGAAACATGGCATTTTAAAAACAACACAGGGTATGACGCTATGAACTTAAGATTCTATATTACTAGTCCTCCTTCCTTAAGGCTATTTTGGAAAACGAAGCGAATCTAACATCACTACGTCATGATGTTAGTACCACTTTCTATGTGTATAATACACTCTGATTTTTTTAAAGTCAATTTAAAAATCAGAATATTTAGATAACAAAATGAACATTTTCATATAAAAAACGATGTCCATTAAGTCTGCAATTTTAGTTATTTTACTTCATTTACCTTTGGTGTTTCATCCAACACACTTTCCGTAGCTGACGTTACTGCCTTCTGCTTCCTATCCAGCATTTTCTTTAAAAGATATGAAAAAAGCAATGTAAAAGCAATTCCCTTAACAATCGATGCATAACCATAAACCAGAAGGCCCAATATCAGTACGATAAGATTAATAATCCGTATTGTCGCAGCAATATCTATTTTTTCATTTTTGTGATGTAAAATTAAGGCGATCACGTCAAAGCCAACAGTGGAGGCATTTGCAGTTATACATAAATAATATCCTATCGATATAAAAATCGACGAAATGAAAATCACTAAAACGATATTCATATCAAAATGAAAGTTCAATGAATAAAAAAAATTAAAAAAAACCATATAGCTAAGGGAACTTACGATCGACTTAAAAAAGTACTCTTTCCCTAGAAACACTAAACAAATGATTAACAGTATTCCTGTAACCAAATTGGCGAGCATGGCAATGTTATAGCCCAATAATGCATTCAATAATAATGCCGAGCTAGTTACCCCTCCATTGATGATTTCATTGGGGACGATTAAATAAGCATAGGCAAAGGTCATGGAAATGTTTCCTGCGATAATTTTCAATAAATCCTTCATACATTCTCACCATCCTGTTCGATATTTTGATAATGCTCTCCCCCCTAAATATATATTTATACTTGAACGATAATAAGATTCGAACCTTTCACCTTTCGATATTTTGGAATGTTATTACAAAGAATGCATTTTTCAATTCAAGTGATTACAATTATTCGCTAACCAGAATCCTCTTTCCTTCTAAATAAAAAAAATAAAACACCCCCTTAAAACTAGAAGATGTTCATGGTCCTACATAATCATTTAGACATTGCAGAGTTTATATTCAACCTATGTAACTTGTGATTAGTTGACAAAAACTTTGATTTAAATAATTTAAATTCCACAGGATTGGACAAATAGAAGGCTTTTACAGGTTAAAACTTCGTCCCCTTACATAATCATATTGGTTAGAAGGCAAAGGTAAATGCAAAAGCATCCCCCTAATCATTCCCAAAAAGTATTATCCCACAATAAAAAGCTGAGGGGGCCCCTCAACTTTTTATTGTTCCATTAATTATTTCCCAAGAAATGTTACTTTCAATAGGCTGTGATTATCCTTTTCATGTCACGGATAATGCTGACTCAGCCTTCATTAGCCTTTTACGATAAACCATATTGGACAGCTGGACACTCACTTCATAAAGCACAAGTAAAGGGACGATAACCAAAATGTCCGAAATTATATCTGGAGGCGTAATCAGGATCGAGATGATGACCAGGACGAAATAAGAAATCTTGCGAGACTTTTTCAACACTGCTGGATTGATGATGCCTAATCTGGTCAGGAACATGACCACAAGCGGCATCTCGAATAAAATCCCGAAAGGTAAGATCAAATTAATCATGAAACGAAAATACTTTTCCGCAGTGAACATCATCTCGAACTGCCCGGCCGATAGGGAAGTTAGGAAACCCAGAACTATTGGAAACAACACAAAATATCCAAATGAGATACCTGTGATGAATAGAATGAACAGTCCGGGTATGAAGCGAAATGTAACCCTTCTCTCTTCCGGTTTCAAAGCTGGAGCCACAAAGCGCCATAACTGATAGGCTGCAAGCGGAATCGTTGCAGCAATTGCGCAAACCCCAGCGATAATCATATATACCCATAGGACCTCACTCGGCCCGAGCACGGCAAGCTTTCCTTCCAAATCTTTAATAAGTAAATTATAAATATCCTGTACGAATATGAAGCTCATTATGAAAAAGGCCACAAAGCCTATCAGTGTTTTAATGATTCTGCTTCGGAGTTCCTCCATATGCTCAATAACGTGTAAATCCTTACTCTCCACTTTCACTCCCCCTTTTTAGACATATTATTTGCCATTTTGCAAATAGCGTCCCCTCTAACCTTTCTCATGAAAAGAAGCAGGCGAGTCTTTCCGCCCGCTCTATCTCATTTACTTCATCCCTCTTTTTTAACAGCTCTTAATGCAGCTTTATTCTCATTTTCTTCTTCTTTTTCTGTATCATTCACCAATCCTTTGGTTGCACTTTTGAATTCGGATAATGTCCGGCCAAATGCACGGCCTATTTCCGGAAGTTTGGACGGTCCAAAAATAATCAGTGCAATCACAAGGACAATCACCAAACCGGGTATTCCTATATTTGAAAGCATTCCTACTCACTCCTCTGTTCTTCTCATTTTTCTTCGCTACATTCCTGTCAAGCATCATAAGGATTCCCTATCAATTAGTCACTTTCCCCTGACTTTTCATTCTTTGTTTTTCATGTGCGCGATTATGGGCACGTGTCCGATCCTCCTCGACTTCGTTCGTTTTTTGTACACCTTCCATAACCGCTGCTGATGCAACCTTTCGCAGCCCTGTTTGATCCTTATCAAAAACAAAGGATGCTCTTGTCGATATATCCGCACCTGGTTCTGTCACGAATGGGACTACACGGTAATCCGCCTTCCATTGTTCTGGTGTTACTTTGCACCGGACATATCCCCTGTAATCATTAAAGAACTTTATATGCGGATTCTGACTTAGTATTTTATCCGTGTCCGCACGCTTATCCGCACCATTTCCACCAGATGTGATCGAAGTGCCGACAAACTCCACTCCGAAAATCTTTGAATTTGGATCATCGAAATCCGCCTTTAAATTGGCGGCCCAGCTCGCATGTACATCACCGGTCAATACGACCAGATTTTCCAGGTTGTTGCTTTTGATTACATCAATTAAGCGATCGCGTGCTGCCGGGTAACCATCCCAGGAATCCATACTGAATTTTGGGGCGGTTGGTGTTCCATAATTCCGTTGTGCAAAGAAAATCTGCTGTGGCAGAACATTCCACTTCGTTTTTGATTTTGATAGATTGTCAGTTAGCCACTGTTCCTGCTCTGGACCTAGTAATGTCCGTTTCGGATCAAGTGACTCAGGCGTTTGCGGTGAACTTCCATCACCGTTTGCCTGATCATCCCGGTATTGACGTGAATCCAATACAAAGAAAGAGGCCAGGTCGCCATATGTGAAATTTCGGTATAACCTCATATCCGCTCCCTTAGGCAAAGATGATTTACGAAGGGGCATGTGCTCATAGTAAGCCTGATAAGCGGCGGCCCTTCTCTTGATGAAAGCTTCTACCGATTGTCCTTTTTCCGGGATGACATTTGCATAATTGTTTTCAACTTCATGATCATCCCAAGTCACGACCCATGGGAAAGCTGCATGTGCCGCTTTTAAATGGGTATCAGAGCGATATTGTGCGTATCTATTCCGATAATCTTCAAGTGTAATGATCTCTGGTCCACTATGTACACGGACATTACCTGTAGAAGAAACATATTCATTTGGTCCATATTCATATATATAATCGCCAAGGTGGAAGACAATATCCAGATCTTCCTTTGCCAAATGTTTATAGGCCGTATAATAACCATGCTCAAATTGCTGGCATGAAACAAACGCGAATGACAAGCTCGAAACACTTGAACCTATTGGCGGAAGTGTTTTCGTTTTCCCAGTCTGACTTACTTCCCCACCGCTTTTAAAACGGTAAAAATAGACTTTATCAGGTTTTAACCCGCTTACTTCCACATGTACGGAGTGGCCAAGTTCAGGCCTGGCTATTTCCTTGCCTTGCTGGACAATCTTTCTGAAATTCTCGTCCTTTGCCACTTCCCATTTAACCGAAATGGCTTCTTTTGGCATTCCTCCTCCATTCAACGGATCCGGTGCCAACCTTGTCCATAAAACGACACTGTCCGAGAGCGGATCTCCTGAAGCTACACCGAGAGTAAATGGATAATCACTGAATTTCGGGGCAGCATTCACTTCAATCCCGCCCATTGATTGGGCAAGAGCAAGACCTAATGAAAGTCCGGCAAGCTTACTCGCTCCCTGGATAAAATTTCGGCGGTCCATATTCTTACCTAATTCGCTCCAATTCTTAATTAAATCATCCATTGCTCTTTCATTATTCATTGATCTTTCCCTCCTATTATTTGAATCTGGTTCAAGTATAGAAGGCCATTTTTAAAGGGGTATGAAGATGTGTAAATCAATAAATCAATAAATTAGGGATTTTTAGGCAGGTCTTATGATACCCATTGAATACAAAAAGAGTTTTGATTCACTCATGCATTTACATAGCCCTACAAACTTTTACATATAACGACAGTCTTTCAGCCTAGTTCTCTTAACGAATCATTTATTTAATCGTTACAAATAACTTCCATGGGCTATTTTTACAATAAACCTTTAAAACTATAAAAGCCTAAACAAGCCAGCGAAATAATGGAATAAAAGAAAGATCGCCATCACTTGGTTGGATCCCACCGCAGTAAGGAAACCTTGATTCAAAGGAAGGTTTAGAAATCATCATGGTTTTCTGAAATCGGGCTAATAATACTTCAGTAATAATTTTATAAGTGAATACTCACTTTTAATTTAAAAACATCCTAATTTATGTAATAATAGTTTCATAACAAAAAAAGAAAGCACTTGAGGATTCGGCATTGGAGAGTATGGAAGCATTATTTGAAAAAATTGAGATATTGAGGAAAGAACTAATAACCACCGGATTGATTTATGGATTTACTGCCCCAAAAACATTACATAAAAGCCAGGAACTAGATGAACTGTTGAATTTACTTACAAATGAAAAAGAACCAAATGATTTAGAATATGTCTAAAAAGCGGAATGAAGCCTGATTGATTTTTCTACTAATACTTCATGGAACCATCATGTGTAGTTCATGCTTCTCTTACTTCTTATATTTTTCTTGGACTCGTGGTCTAATTTTTATGTAATATCCGCTAAATCATTAGAGTAATTGTTAACATCATCACTCTTCCTAATTAAAAAGCATCCAAAATGAATGGATGCCTTTTTTATCAAAGATTCTTTTAAATGGGTCAACCTAATATTACCGCTGTGTTAATGATTCATTACTATTTTAGTGACTGAAATCCTTTCAATTCAGGGACAACATTGCTTATCTCCCTTCCTGTAACAACTGCAACGAGGTTCTTCGCCGCAAGCATGGCCATATCAAATCGTGTTTGATGAGTTGCTGAACCTATATGGGGCAGGGTTACCACGTTAGGCATGGCTAAAAGCGGATTGTCATGCGAAATGGGTTCCTTTTCAAATACATCCAAACCGCCTGCAAGAATTTCCTTATTTCGCAGTGCTTCTATGAGGGCCTTTTCGTCCACCGTCTGACCCCGGGATGTATTGATAAAGATCGCTGATTTTTTCATCAGTGCGAACTGCTCCCGTCCCATAAGATGCCTCGTCTCCGGAGTATAAGGGACCATTAATAGAACGAAATCTGATTCCCGTAAAAGGTGATCTAAAGAAGAATAGGTTGTACTGAGCGTTTCCTCCACTTCGGATTTCCTTCGCCGATTATGATACAAAACTTCCATGTTAAAACCGAATTTGGCTCGTCTTGCAATAGATTCCCCAATCCTCCCCATACCGATGATGCCCAATGTTTTTCCATGAACATCAACGCCAAAGAGGAGTTCATCGCTTTTATTTCCCCACTTGCCATCCTTTACAAGCTTGTCCATTTCCGGAATACGACGGGCTGCTGAGAGCATTAAGGCTAAAGCTAAATCGGCCACAGTTTCATCGAGAACACCAGGTGTATTAGTACCGATTATGCTTCTCTTTTTCATTGCCTCCAGATCAAAGTTGTTGTAGCCTACCGAGATATTGCTGACAGCCTTTAGACGTGGTGCATGGTCCAGAAATTCATCATCTATTTTTTCTCCTGTGATGAGCAGTCCCTCCGCATCAGAAATTTGCTTTAACAGTTGGCTTCTGGTAATGGGTTCAGGGCCGTTCCATTTTTCATACTGGCAATACTTCGAAATAAATGCCTCTACCTCGGCCGGTACTGGTCTTGCTATATACACTTTTGGCTTCAATTTATTTCCTCCTCGATAATACTATTCTTGAATAGGATGTTTTACAATAAACCAATAGCAGATTGCTGCGCATCCGGCGATTAAACCGCCAGATATAAAGGCGAGAGAGTAAGAACCAGTTGTATCCACTATCATGCCTGCCACAACAGGGGAAAAGGCTCCACCAAAATAACCGCCAAAATTCTGAATTGCTCCTACGGAAGCAACCATAGAAGGAGGGGCAATGTCGCCGGCGAGTGCCCATGCGCTGCCTGTAATGGCAGAAATAAAACAAAGAGCAAGGGTCAGTAAAAGTAAGGTAATAGCGAGCCCTTTAACAAGTGGAACTGCACACACAACAATAGCGGCCAAGATGGCACATATACTAATTAAGGCACGCTTTGCTTTAATAGGTGTAGTAATTCCCTTGTCGACCCATTTTTTAGTAAGATATCCTCCGAAAATATTGCCAAAGATTCCGCCAAGCCAAGGAATACCAGCATATATACCCATTTCTTTAAGTGAGACATGATGGACATCAAACAAATAAAGGGGAAGGAATACAAGGAAAATATTCCAGATCCAGATGGTACAGAAGAAGCCTAGAATCATCCCCCATACGCTTCGATATTTAAATAACGAACCCCATTTTATTTTTGATGATTGAATGCCTTGCTCCACTCCACCACCTTCCGACTTAATGTATTCAAATTCCTCCTCGGAAAGTTTTTGGCTTTTTTCAGGATTTTTATAAAAAATAACAAAACCGATCGCGAAAATGATGCCTATTACACCCGTAATATAAAACAACGCTCTCCACCCAAAAGTCACCATAATGAAAACGAGAAGTGGCGGTGCAATGGCAGGTCCCCATTTGGAAGAAGAATCCCAAATTCCAGTTGCCAGGCCGCGTTCCTTTTTTGGGAACCAATACGATGTAATCTTAGCCATTGTAGGAAAACACGGTGCTTCACCCACTCCAAGTAAAATCCTTGCAGCAATAAATGAACCCATTTTATGAACGGCTCCCGTTAAAATGGTCGCACCACTCCACCAAATAAGCGCGATTGTATACACCTTTTTGGTCCCGAACCGATCGATCAGCCAGCCTGAAGGAAGCTGCATTAATGCATAACTCCAAGAAAAAAAGGTTCCTAATAACCCGATTTCGGTCACGCTTAGCCCGAGTTCCTTCATCATTTCGGGAGCTGCAATGGAGAGATTGGCACGATCTAGATAGTTGATTATTCCCCCAATCAATAACCAGATGACGACTGTCCAGCGAAATTTCCGGCCAAAATTTAATGGCTTTTCTTGCTTTGTTTCCATTCTTGCTTCCATACCTTATCCCCCCTTGTTATATAAAACGCCTAAATTGGCAGCGCTTCCAAAATAAGAAAAAGCCCAGTTCACTCTTGGAGAATATGTATATACAAGGAGGTTTTTGTTTTATAATATAAAACTAAGTTTTGGTTTTATAACAAAAAAATAAAAAGATAATTCCTATTATTCTGTAAAGTATCGTATTATGAGGATGTGTGAATGTCAATCTTTATTCTTATTTTCAGGATTATATTCCTAGTAAATGTTATATGCCAAGTGGGGAAAATTGATAGACGTTTTTTTTAGTAGTAAAATCTTAACAGACTTTATCCCACAATCCATTTCATTTCTATCTCTAGCTTTGCTGCCGGGATGGTTGAGAGCCCATTCTATCTCTCATAAATCTCAGACAACGTTAAACGACGGTTAAGCTTTTATTATTTTTCTATAAGAAAAGCAAGCGCTCCTGATACATGTGGGCCGACCATAGACGTACCTGTTAAGGCAGCTGAAATCTACCAGATAAGTGGGATATTAATTGTTCGCTTGGCGCAACTGTATCCACTTTTCTATTTGACTTACTAACCCTAATGAAAGCCGGGATGTTTAACGAAGATCCCATTCTTTCTCACTACATCTATATTTTTTGTCTCATTCTCCGCTCCTCACAGTGCATTGAGATACGCCAACTACTTCTCCTTGAGGATCTATTCATTGAATTTCATAATCTTTATTCCAACTTTGTTTTCTTCTTTTATTCTTTGTTTTCCGTTTATTCATTTAGATAATTATAAAATAATATATTATATTAATTTTTTATGATTGTAATTCCACTTATTGCTTTTGAATTAAACGATTGGTTCGTTCATTCAATAAGAAAAAGAGCCGTTGTAGCAGCTCCTTGTCCCCTCTTTCCCCCTTTTGGACCGAATGATAGAGGAGTTTCTCCTACTCTTTTTTGACTCTTTGCAAGCGTTTGACCTTATATTGTTCAAAATCCCAATTCGACAAAAATTCTTTTGCAGAAGTATAGCCTGATTTATAGAGAAAGTTGATTTCTTCCTCATTCAGTTCAAAATCCGTTGCATTGATGCCGCCAACAGGAATTTGAATCGTGCGTTCAATCGTTTCTTCGTTCATATGTCGTAAATCATGGGCTTGGAGCATCGTTTTAAATATATTTTTGAAAAGGTGGATGGGCGTTGGGATAACCCCGCCTATGTTAACTTCATCTTTCACAAAATGGAATCCGAATGTTGGAAAACGAGGATTGTCGGTATCAAATATCCATATCGGGAAGTTACTAAGTAAACCACCATCTAAAATGTAGGATTTTTTCCGGTCTTTTGATTTCCAAATAACCGGACGGAAGAAAAATGGTAAGGAGGCACTCATCATTACGGCAGTTGAAACTTTTAAATCAGCAGGAGACATACCATAGCGGTCCAAATCATCTGGCAAAATAAGCATCTTTCCATTCGAAACATCAGAAGCAATGATCTTCAACTTTCCATCTGGAAGATCCGCGAATGTCTTTATCCCTTTTTCTGAAAGAAGTGAATCCACCCATGTCTCCAAATAATCGTTTTTGTAAATCCCAAGATGAACCATGAGTTCCAAAAAGAAGCCCAAAATGGGAATTCGATTCAGAATTGTCCTGCCTCGAATCTTTGAGTAATTGATTTCACTAAACTGTTTTCTAATTTCATGGCTTTTATAGCCACTAGCCAAAAGAGCAGCTATTATTGCTCCTGCTGATGTCCCAGCAAGTCTTTCCCATTCGACATTTTCCTCTTCCATTGCTTGAATTGCCCCAATAAAAGCAATTCCCCTGACCCCCCCACCTTCAAAAACAGCATCTGCTCTCATTTTTTTCCACCTCTCGATAAGAGTTACTATCATATTAACAACATTTGAAAATAAAGTGAATTTTCACACTCCTGGACTCTTTGATGGCAATCAAACGTAATAACAATAGTAGGATAGCATCTATTATCATGGTATGTAGAAAACGAAGCATTTGCATGGACAAATTATCAGATTAGGAAGCAGCCTTTGATAAAGGAATTCTTTAAATGATGTCGAAAAGGATATGTAACAATTGAAGGAGTGAAAAAATGGAAAATAACCGTGCCAAGAAAATGTATGATTACCATGTTTGGGCTAATCAGCAAGTGTTCCAAAAACTAAAACAATTACCGGAAGGAGTCTATGAAGACACGATAAAAAGTGTCTTTCCATCAGTCAAGGAAGTCCTTGTTCACCTTTACGCAACAGATATTACCTGGTTGGAGATAATGAAAGGAAGCACAGTTCAAGAAACTTTTAAGAAAGTTGAACAGCGGCGGAAAGAAGTGGAAGGAATCACATTAAATGAACTGGAATCCTCATATGATGAACTTGCAAAGGATTACGACAATTTCCTTACTTCGCAGCCTGATCTTGAACGGACCATTGTAACCGAACATCCGAAAATGGGGGCTTGTGAGTTTGTACTTGCCGACCTCATCCATCATGTAGTGAATCATGGAACCTATCATCGCGGTAATGTATCAGCGATGCTCCATCAACAAGGCGAAAATGGCACACCTACAGATTATGTTTTTTACTGTTTAAAATAAGCTGTTTGACAACCTATAAGAGTTGCAGTAACATTGCCGCTCATTCCAGATGAAAGCCGATGATCCTCTTGCCAAGGAATCATCGGCTTTATTTGGATGATTATAATTCATACGCCCGTAGAATGGTATATGCAGTCAGTACAACTGCCTTCTATATATGTTACATGATCTTTAAAGCTTTATCCGTTGAAGCCGAAGTGCATTCAATACGACTGACACTGAACTGAAGGCCATGGCAGCACCCGCTAACCACGGGGCAAGAAATCCGATGGCCGCAATTGGTATTCCGATTACATTATAGGCAAAAGCCCAGAATAGGTTTTGTTTGATGTTTTTCATCGTCTTCCTGCTCATGAGGATGGCATCTGCAATACTGTTCAAATCACCCCGGATCAAAGTGATATCGGCAGCTTCCATGGCTATGTCCGTCCCGGTTCCTATTGCCATTCCTATATCGGCTAGTGCCAGCGCGGGCGCATCATTTATCCCATCGCCGACCATTGCCACTGTTTTACCGGCGGCCTGCAGTTTTTTCACTTCTTCGGCTTTCCCTTCAGGTAGGACTTCTGCGATTACATGGTCAATGCCAACTTGATGTCCGATGGCATTTGCTGTTCTTTGATTATCCCCGGTTATCATGATGACCTGGATATCCATTGCTTTTAACCTTTTAATCGCCTCAAGCGAGCTTTCTTTTATCGTATCCGCAACAGCAATGAGTCCGGCATATTCCCCTTCAATGCTAGCGAGCATTGCAGTCTTCCCTTGCTCTTCAAATTCTTCCATCGCTGTTAGCGCCTTAGTGATATCCACGTTATTTTGCTTCATCAATTTACGGGTTCCGATGAATATCACTTTTTGATCCGCCACAGCTCTAATCCCGTATCCAGGCATCGCTTCAAATTCCTCAACCGCTGCAAGTGAAAGCTGTCTTGCTTGAATTCCTTGAACGATTGATTGAGCAAGAGGGTGTTCAGATTGTTTTTCAGCTGCACCGATTAATGATAAAAACTGTTCTTCCTCCATACCATTCTCAATGAGGACATCTGTCAACACAGGGGTACCATTCGTTACCGTTCCCGTTTTATCCAAGATGACCGTATCGATATGGTGGGTGGTTTCCAGATGTTCCCCGCCTTTAAATAAGATGCCGAATTCGGCAGCCCTTCCAGACCCTGCCATGATAGAGGTGGGAGTGGCCAGGCCTAAAGCACATGGGCAGGCTATGACTAGCACTGCAATCATCGCTTCAAAAGCAGGTGTGAATTCTCCAGGGTTAACCCAAATCATCCAAACCAGAAAAGTTAAAAGAGCGATTCCGACAACAATGGGAACGAAAACACCGGAAATTTGGTCAGCAAGCCGTTGAATCGGCGCTTTCGAACCTTGAGCATCTTCGACGACTTTGATGATTTGGGAAAGAGCTGTATCCCTTCCTATTTTCGTCGCTTTCATTTTGATAAACCCATTCTTATTCAATGTTGAACCTATAACAGTATCACCGTTTGTTTTATCGACCGGAATGCTCTCACCCGTTAACATGGATTCATCGACGGCAGAGTTCCCCTCGATTACCTTGCCATCGACAGGGATCTTCTCACCCGGCTTCACCAAAATCGTATCCCCTACGATGACTTCTTCAAGTGGTATTTCCCGTTCCTCCCCATTTCTTAAAACCAATGCCGTTTTGGCCTGAAGCCCCATCAATTTTTTGATGGCCTCGGAAGAACGTCCTTTTGCTTTTGCTTCAAACAGCTTCCCCAATAGAATGAGGGTGATAAGAATCGAACTAGTTTCGAAATAAAGTTGTGCCGTATTGTGATGCGACCCCATCGAGATGATTGCCTGATAAACACTGTAAAAATAGGCAGCGGATGTTCCCATCGCGACTAATACATCCATATTGGCACTTTTATTTCTCAAGGCTTTATAAGCTCCAACATAGAACTGCTTTCCAATCAAAAATTGAACGGGGGTTGCGAATGCCATCTGCACCCAAGGATTCATGAGGAAATCAGGCATATAGATAAACGAAGTAAAACTAAAATGGCTTACCATCGCCCATAACAATGGAAAAGATAAAATGACCGAAAAGATGAATGTATTCTTTTGTTTTTGTATTTCTTTTTGACGGAAATTCACGGATTCCACTTTATCTTCCTTGATGATCGCCCCATACCCCAGCTTCTCAACCCGTTGAATGATATCAATTGGGGAAGCTTGGGAAGGATCATATTCGACGGTCGCATTTTCAAGCGCTAGATTGACATTAGCCATGCTCACCCCATCCATCTTATTTAACCCTTTTTCTATTCGGTTAGCACAGGCAGCACAGGTCATGCCAGTAATCGTAAATTCCTTTTTCTCTTTTACTACAGCATAGCCAAGATCTTGAATTTTCTTTTCAAAGTCCTGGTTGCTTACTTTTTCCGAATCATATTTAATAACCGATTTCTCAAGTGCCAAATTAACGGTGGCTTCCTCAACGCCTTCCATTTTGTTTAACCCTTTTTCAATTCGGTTTGCACAGGCAGCGCAAGTCATTCCAGAAATCTGTAAACTTGTTTCTTTTATTTGGCTGCTCACTTCATCCCGCCTCCCTATACCACTATGGGGTATATTTCTTTGTAAAAAAAAGTGCTTAACAGCACTCTTATAACTTACTCGACATCGTAGCCTTGATCATCGATTGTTTCTTTTATTTTCTCAAGTGATACTTTTTCCTTGTCAAACGCTACATCTACTTTTCCTGCATCCAAATGCACCTTTACGCTTTCAACACCTGTAAGTTTGGCTACATTCCCTTCAACTGCATTCACACAATGACCACAAGACATTCCACTAACATTCAATGTTACATTTTCCATTTTATCCACTGCTCCTTTATTTTTTCATTAATTTTTGTATCGTTACAAGCACTTCATCTATAACCTCTGTATCCCCTTCATTCAGGCGTTCCACCACACAATTCCTTAGATGGCCTTCCAATAAAATCTTGGCCACACTATTCATCGCGCTTTGTGTAGCTGCTATTTGGGTGATCACATCATCACAGTACGTATCTTTTTCAATAAGACCCTTTATACCGCGAATTTGACCTTCAATCCGATTTAACCTGGTCGTTAAGTTCTTTTTTACTGCTTCTGAGTGATGACTCTTTCGGCCGTGGGAAGAGGTCGTACAGCATTCTTCTTCATTCACCGCATCTTGCCCATTCATCATTTCATCCATTTGCCCATCCCTCCTCAAAATTAAATATACCATACCCTCCTACCCTATGCAAAGAGAAAGATTTATGTGCATCATTTATTACTATCTGTATTTTTATCATTTTTTATTCTTAAGCTCAGAGCCTGCTCCCTATCTGCCAAGTCTCGCAGGGGCTCGGCTAGCCAGTCATTTCGGCAGGAGTGTCGCAAATTTCTTCAATCTCTGTGTGGTATCATCTTTTTTTATGTAGGTTTTGACATCTTCATTAATAAATGAAGCATATTCATCTGATCCACTAACAGATTTAGAAAATATGATTTTTATAACCATTTTAAGGATAATCCATATCAAATCCACGAATGACATCATAAGTTCCTTTTCTCATAACAACGGTGTCTATTCTTTCGAGGATTGAATTGTAGCCAGAATCTCCTTCTACTTCTGTTGATCCTAACCACTCTAATATATCATCCTCATTTGCAATATAGCCATCAATCGAAGTCCAATGTATAATATAACGTTACGCTGTATTTACATTAACCAACTGATTCCCCGTCGGAACATGACCTTAATATTTCTTCATATAAACCATCTTGTTATGCCTTTAATACTTCCTCAGGTGAGATACCAATGTAACAATATTATCTTACTAAAATTGATTCTCCTTCTTTCATTCCATTCTCATTCTACCTATTGAAACATAAAAAAACCCGGATAAGGGACACTTTTTTATGTGTGTCCTTAACCGGGGTTTTTATATTTTTGTTAATATATCAAATAGATCTATTGCAATAATTGGTTCTTTAGATATTTTTCTATTAATTCAATAAATAAGTTCATAGATTTCGTATGCAATTCCTCAGATTCTGTTATAACTGAAAAATTTCTTTTTATCGGTGTCCCTTTTACATTTAATACTTGAATGGTACCAAGCATTCTTTCTTTTTTTACAGTAAGTTCAGATAAGTAACTAATGCCAAGCCCGGCTTCAACTGCTTCTTTTATAAGTTGTGTGCTGCCGAACTCCATTAGCTTGGAAGGACGTATTTGTAAAGATTGAAATAATGTTTCTGTTGCCTCTCTTGTACCAGAACCTTCTTCTCGGACAATCCAATTCTCTTGTTCCACCTGTCTCCGTGTAACTTCCTTATTGAAATAAATTGGATATTTCCCCCCTGCCACGATATACATTTTGTCGGTGGAAACCGATTTTATATATATATTTCGAAGAGAAATTTCCCCCTCTACAATTCCTACATCAATCTCATGACTTATGATTGCCTTGGCTATATCCCTTGTGTTGCCAATCTGTACCGAAGGGAAGATATTAGGAAATAGGTTTTTCATTCTTGCAAGTATATGTGGTAATACATACTCTCCAAAGGTATAGCTCGCACCAATTTTTAATGGTCCTGTTGGCTCGTTATTTAATTCATTAACTAACATTGACATTCGTTTATATAAACCTGTTATTTCTTTAGCATGTAAATAGACTATTTCTCCTGCTTTAGTTAGCTGGACAGATTTGTTTGTTCGCAGAAGTAATTTTGCCCCTACATGTTTTTCCAACTGTTGAATTTGCTGGCTGACTGCAGGCTGAGTCAAATGAAGCTCTTCCGCTGCTCTGGAAAAGTTTCTTTTATCAGCTACAGATATAAATACAGATAATAGTTGATCCATATGTTCCCTTCCTCACCATCGTATTTACTTATTATAACTATAATAATCATTTATTTTCCTTATTGTAAAACATTAGTTACGATAAATTATAAATAATCCAAATAAGGAGTTGAAAAACATTGGAACAAAAAGCGTTAATAACTCCCAGTCCAAATAAGCTAAAAAAAGTGGAAAAAAAGGTAAATGGTTCTTTGATTTCTGGAATTGGTTTTACATTGATCATAGCTGTGTTAGGTTTTATTTTGGCGGCGTTGCCAGGTCTAAATCATATTGGTCCTCTTGCGTGTGCCATTTTACTTGCTGTGGTTTACAGACAGGTTTTTGGATATCCACAAAAATTACGTACTGGTATTCAATTTTCATCAAAAATACTATTGAGATTTGCCATCATACTTTATGGTTTAAAGCTTAACATGATTGTGATATTTCATCAGGGTTTCCCCCTATTGCTAAGAGGGACAATAACGATCATTTTTTCAATTGCTGTTCTTATGATCATTGCAAAATGGCTGAAGGCAGATTTTAATCTTTCTTTATTATTAAGTGTCGGCACAGGCATTTGTGGTGCTGCTGCCATCGCGGCCGTATCGCCAATTATAAAAGCAAAAGATGAAGATACGGCTATGGGAGTAGGCATCATCGCATTAGTCGGCACAGTGTTTTCAATAATCTATACGTTAATATATCCATTTTTATCAATTGGTCCTATTAACTACGGAAATTGGGTTGGAATCAGCCTGCACGAGATAGGCCATGTTGCACTAGCTGCTGCCCCGGCAGGACAGGATGCTCTTGCTCACGCATTACTTGCCAAACTTACACGAGTATTCCTATTAATTCCGGTTTGCTTTATCCTCATGCTTTGGATGAAAAAGAAAGGAAAAATAGAAGGGGAGGCAAGATTCGAGTTTCCATGGTTTTTAATTGGCTTTATCGTTATGAGTTTCGTGGGAAGCTATATCATTGGTAATAAGGTAATGGTATCACAAAAATTGATGTCTTATATTTCAGACTTCACATCATTTATGTTAACAATGTCAATGACTGGCTTAGGATTAAATATTTGCCTGAATGAATTACGGACAAAAGCAATACGTCCACTTATTGCCATTATTATTACATCAGTTCTTTTATCATCGTTATCGTATATTAGTCTTTAACAAAG
Source organism: Peribacillus sp. FSL R5-0717 (assembly GCF_038002945.1). Taxonomy (NCBI): domain Bacteria; kingdom Bacillati; phylum Bacillota; class Bacilli; order Caryophanales; family Bacillaceae; genus Peribacillus; species Peribacillus sp. FSL R5-0717. The sequence continues at coordinate 4,778,368 of NZ_JBBOOF010000001.1, read as the reverse complement.
AATAAAAGTGTGAATTTTTACACACTGCAATACATATACGTCAGAATATGTTCAAACCGAATATTTTTCTCTTTTTTTAACTCATTATAGATGCATGGATCATAGCAATATCGTAATTTTCCTTGTTGGGAATTTTGAATAATATCTGTATGGTTTTGCCCAACTAACTCAAATTCAAATGCTATTTCACTATTTTTTGAATTAAACTTTACCATGATTTCTTGAAGTATACCTTCGATAGTGGGAGTAACTCCTTGTTTGTTGCATACAAGGTCTTAACAGGTCATTTCACAGCATCCCGTCGTCATATTTTTTAGCATAAAAATTAAAATATTTAGTGAATTAAATAATTTCATTAATCTGATAAAAAAGGAGATGACTATGAGTATGATTGAAAACCCATTGTATAAAGAGAATGATGAAACCTCTGTAGAGTCAGTTGAAGGTGAAGCTGCTATCAACTCTCCTAATGGGCGATCCGACGCCCCTCCAATAGCTCAGTCAAAAGATCCTGAATTCGATCTTTTCGGCACAGGATTAAATGGGTATCCGTTTTAATTTAAAACCCATTATTAGTAAGGCAAGATTCAACAACTCACTATAGATCCAAATTTTTAAGTATATTTATAAGTAAGGCTACTCAGGACGAGTCGCTTATGTTAAATATTTCCAAAAAACAGTTAAATGTGATATATATCTGATGAGTTTTTATATGATTTTAAAGAGTCTTATCCATACTTGTATGACATCCTTTCAGTTGCGTGAATAAAATAAAACGAGTGATGGTTATGAATAGTTTACAGCTACAATTCATACATAAATTATTTGGAGCAGCCTCAAAATTCGCAGATGAAAGGATAATGAGATTCTATGTTTCTAACAGGTCATATTTGCAACAGGATCCTTTGGATAATGGTATGCCTACACGATTAAAGGACCATCTCAGATGGTCCTTTAGTCTTCAATAATCATAGTTCATGATTTAGACTTACATTATTTTTACAAATAGATTTAGGCTATTAGTTTCATTCCGCATTTTTTACTTTTGATTGAACTGTAAAGTGGTTAAACAAGAATAAAAAATGTACCGCCAGCAAGTTTGTAAGTTTTTATAGCGCTTTTGTCGTAATGTTCATAGAGCCTCAATGATTACTGAGATTCCTTGTCCTCCTCCAATACAGAGGGAGGCTAGTCCAAATTTCTTTCCTCGATTCCTTAACTCTAGGGCCAATGAATATATAATTCTAGCTCCACTGGCCCCAACTGGATGACCTAATGCGATTGCTCCGCCATTGACGTTTACTTTTTCCCGTTTCAATCCAAGCTCTCTCTCTACTGCAAGATACTGGGCAGAGAATGCTTCATTGATTTCAAACAAATCGATATCTTCAATATTGAGTCCTGCTTTCCGTAAAGCTAATTGACTAGCAGGAACTGGTCCAATGCCCATAATATTTGGGTCTACCCCCGCAATCCCCCAGGATATGATTCTTGCCAGTGGTTTCACATCGTGATTTTTTTGTAGGAAGGATTCACTTCCAAGTATTAAGGCAGCTGCCCCATCATTTATACCACTGGCATTACCTGCCGTTACGGTCCCATCCTTTTTAAAGGCTGGTTTCAGTTTCGCCAATGCTTCAATTGTAGCATTATGGCGAATATGTTCATCTTCTAAAATGGTTATTTCCTTTCCTTTTTTGGTGAATATCGTAACAGGGGAAATCTCTTGTTGAAATCGCCCCGTCAGCTGGGCCTTTGCTGATTTTTGGTGTGATTGGACAGCCAAACTATCTTGATCGTCTCGGGTTAGTTCATATTTTTCAGCAAGAGTTTCCGCTGTTACTCCCATCCCACACCCTATATATTCATCGCTCAAAGTCTCCCAAAGCATGTCGTCCATTTGTGGAGCCTGTAAACCCGTACCAAAGCGGACATCTCGTAATACGTGGGGAGATTGGCTCATATTTTCGGTGCCCAGTGCTAAGGCGACATCAGCTTCCTTTAAAATAATCGACTGAGCTGCCGATACGATCGCTTGCAATCCAGAACCGCATAAACGATTTAGAGTTAAAGCGGGGCTCTCGATTGGAACCCCAGCTTTCAAAGCAATATGCCTGGATAGGTAGGAGGCATTTTTCGAAGTATGTATCACATTCCCTGCAAAAACATGCTCAACCTCATCAACTGAAATATTACTTTTTTCAATGGCTCCTTTACTTGCGATAACTCCAAGATTGATGGCAGAAACATCCTTTAATACCCCTCCAAAACTCCCGAATGGCGTCCTGGCTCCACCTAAAATATAAACATGACTCATTATTCATTCTCCTTTATTGAAGGTTGTTTGATTCGATTTGATGGACCGAATACATCTTTTCCATTTTTATTTTACCTTCTGACTTTATACCATTGTTCGGACATGATATTAATCAACGGTATATTGTATATTTTAAATGTTCCGTTAATTAACTTTAACCGTCAAAATAAATGTTGCAGGAGTACAATTGATTGCGTACCCATTCCTTCTTTTTCCTAGCCATTTTCATCATAAATGTTGAATAATTGTTGGACTGCGAGTGTGGGAGAAGTATGGCCGTTAAAAAGCAATCCTTCCATTTTAGTCAAGTTTTTTTTCATCGATGGATTACCATAAAATCTCGCCTTTAATTGGTCTTCTATCATAGAATGAACCCAGTCAATCATTTGTTCTTTTCTTCTTTTTCCAAAGAATCCATTCCTACTGGTAACTTGTTTATATTGCTGAATGACCTTCCAAATGTGAGATACGCCTTCCCCTGTTAAGGCAGACACAGTAAATGCTTTGGTTTCCCACCCCTCGGTAATTGGCTGTAAGAAATGAAGGAGGCGATTGTATTCCACCTTTGCATTCATGGCAGCTTGTTTGTTTTCGCCATCCGCTTTATTAATGAAAATTGCATCAGCTAATTCCATCACCCCTTTTTTCATTCCTTGTAGCTCATCCCCTGCACCAGTCAGCATAATAACTAGGAAAAAATCCACCATGGACCGGACGGTTATTTCACTTTGGCCGACTCCGACGGTTTCGACGATTATTACGTCATACCCTGCTGCCTCACAAATAAGAAGGGTTTCACGGCTTTTTCTAGTGACCCCACCTAAGGTCCCACTTGACGGTGACGGTCGAACATATGCATGTGGGTGGCGAGAAAGATGTTCCATTCGAGTTTTGTCACCTAGAATACTTCCTCTAGATACACTGCTAGTTGGATCAACGGCTAATACCGCTACACGGTGATTTTGCTCACAGAGCATCATACCGAAGGATTCAATTAACGTGCTCTTACCAGCCCCAGGAACACCTGTAAAGCCGATTCGAATTGATTTCCCTGTATATGGAATCAGTTCTTTCAGCACTTTTTGTGCCATTTCCATGTGTTTGGGTAAATTGCTTTCAACTAAGGTGATCGCTTGAGCAATAATTGCACGATTTCCATTCATCACACCCTGCACATAATCATCAGCCGTAAGGTGTCTTCGGCTTGGCGATAAGAGTTGCTTGGATTGAATGCTTTCTTTTTCTGTCATTTAAGTAACCAATCCGAGACGACGATTTAATTCTTCTATTACCTGTTGTGCGGCAATCGGGATAACCGTTCCTGGTCCAAAAATGGCAGCCGCTCCCTTTTCTCGTAAATAATCGTAATCTTGAAATGGAATGACACCACCGATCACGACGACTATATCACCACGCCCTAAACGCTTCAGCTCTTCCACGACTTGAGGAAGTAATGTTTTATGACCAGCAGCAAGTGAGCTCATCCCTAGAACATGTACATCATTTTCCACGGCCTGTAAGGCTGCTTCCTCTGGGGTTTGGAATAAGGGACCGATATCAACATCAAAACCAAGGTCTGCAAATGCAGTCGAAATCACTTTAGCTCCACGGTCATGTCCGTCCTGTCCCATCTTTGCAATCATAATCCGGGGGCGCCGGCCTTCATTCTCTTCAAATTGATCGGACATTTCACGGACAATTTTCACTTGTTCCTCTTCCCCAAACTCTGCACTGTACACTCCGCTAATAGAACGAATAATTGCTTTATGTCTCCCTACTACTTGTTCGTATGCATTCGAAATTTCTCCTAGGCTCGCTCTAGCGCGAGCTGCATTTACCGCTAGCTCTAAGAGGTTGCCTTCTCCAGTTTCAGCCGCTTTTGTAATCGCTTGAAGTGCTGCCTCTACCTTTGCTTTATCTCTTTCCGCCCGGAGCTGTTCTAAGCGGCGAATTTGCGCTTCACGGACAGCAGTATTATCAATATCTAATATCTCAAGCGGATCCTCTTTTTCTAAACGGTATTTATTCACTCCAATGATCGATTCTCTACCAAAATCAATATGCGCCTGTCTTCTAGCAGCCGCTTCTTCAATTCTCATCTTTGGCAGGCCTGTTTCAATAGCTTTTGCCATTCCGCCAAGCGCTTCGATTTCTTCAATATGTTCCCAGGCTTTTTCAAGTAATTCAGCCGTAAGTGACTCTACGTAATAGGAGCCGCCCCATGGGTCCAATACGTTGGTTAACCCCGTTTCATCCTGAAGGTATAATTGGGTATTTCGAGCTATTCGGGCAGAAAAATCGGTTGGTAAGGCAATCGCCTCATCCAGTGCGTTCGTATGCAGGGATTGTGTATGACCAAGAGCAGCAGCCAACGCTTCAATACAGGTACGTGAAACATTATTGAATGGGTCTTGCTCTGTTAAGCTCCATCCAGATGTTTGCGAATGGGCTCGAAGTGCTAACGACTTTTCATTTTTCGGGTAAAACCTTTTCATTAGCTTCGCCCAAATTAAACGAGCTGCGCGCATTTTAGCCACTTCCATATAGTAATTCATTCCGATCGCCCAGAAGAAGGAAAGACGTGGAGCAAATCGATCAATATCAATCCCTGCTTTTAAACCCGTTCTGACATACTCTAATCCATCTGCAAGGGTATAGCCCAACTCTATATCAGCCGTAGCCCCCGCTTCTTGCATATGATAACCGGAGATGCTAATTGAATTAAATTTCGGCATATGCTTGGATGTGTATTCAAAGATATCTGCTATTATTTTCATTGACGGTTCTGGAGGATAAATGTACGTATTACGAACCATATATTCTTTTAATATATCATTTTGTATTGTTCCTGAAAGCTTCTCTTGGGGTACTCCTTGTTCTTCAGCTGCCACGATGTAAAAAGCCATGATTGGCAGGACAGCTCCGTTCATCGTCATTGAAACAGACATTTGGTCTAATGGAATTCCATCAAACAAAATCTTCATGTCCAGTATGGAATCAACAGCAACGCCGGCTTTACCCACATCGCCAACGACTCTAGGATGATCCGAATCATACCCACGATGTGTAGCTAAATCAAAGGCGATCGAAAGCCCTTTTTGTCCTGCAGCTAAGTTTCTGCGGTAAAACGCATTACTTTCTTCCGCCGTAGAAAAGCCAGCATATTGACGAACCGTCCAAGGTTGTGATTTATACATAGCTAGGTAGGGACCTCGAAAGAATGGTGCGATCCCTGCCATATAATCCAAATGATTCATTCCTATTGTGTCCATATTTGTGTAAAGAGGTTTAACATCAATTTTTTCATAAGTCGGAAAAGCTAAATTATCAAAATGCATACCAGAAAGTTTCTCGGCATGTTTACTCCACTCGCTAAATTCTCCTTCTATTTCATCTGAATATGCTACTTGGGTAAAATCTGGTTTTGTCATGAAACAGCCACTCCTTTCTTATGTAGAAGTTGACTTAATATTTCATAGCAATTGGAGCCAACATGTACAAATTCAGTTATTCCAGCCTCTTTAAATCTGACTTCATCTACTTCGCTAGGCTTTCCTGCTAATAATACGGTTATTTGTGCATCTGTTTTTTTAATAGACATTGCAAGTGGAATGGCAGCTTGTTGATAGTCTTCATCTTTTCCACAAATGATTACAAAATCTGCCTTGGACGCAACGACTGCCTCGGCTGCTTCTTTTATAGAACCAAATCCATTGTTTTGAATAACATCGAAACCACCTACTTCAAAAAATCCAGCAGCAAAATCTGCTCGCACTTTATGATCTGAAATAGGTCCTAAGTTTGCTAGAAATATAATCGGTCGTTTTCCAGTTTTCTGTGCCATTTCATCAATGGATTGACGAAGTTCTTCAAACTGAAGTGCACCTCTGGTTGGCTTGATTGCTTTAACGCAAACCGCAGCTTCTGACTTCCTACCTGTTGCTTTGGCTATTTCACCTAACGATGCACCTTGTTTTGCTGCTTGGATCGCGGTCTCTGTTTTATTTGTGCTTACGGATAAACTCCCTACCGATATATGTGCTCGGCCAACTACTTGATTAATATGATCATTAATTTGCGGCGTTTCATTTAACGCTAACCAATCTACCCCTTTTTCTGCCAAATTCACATACATATTGGTGCCAACGAAAATATCTTTTCGGTGAGCGATGTTCCTCACTCGCTTTGAAGCTGTTTGTTGAACCACATTTTGTGGGAATTCTTTTATTAATGTCTGGATAATCCCACCTTTTCGCTCTGTTTCCTGGAAAAGTTCCCATGCCTTTTTGGCCACCTCATTTGTCAGTACCTCTACGTACCAAGAGCCACCGGCTGGATCGATTGTCTGCGCAATATGAGCTTCTTCTTTTAAAATAATGGAGGCATTCCGTGCAATTCGTCGCGAAAAAGCGGTAGACTTTTGAATCGCTTCATCAAAGCAACTAACATGAATGCTGTCAGCTCCACCGACTGCTGCAGAAAATGCTTCTGTTGTAGCACGCAGCATATTCACATAGGGATCAAAAACAGTTTTTGTCCATGCAGATGTTCGTGCATGCATCGTCATCTTCTGGGCTTCTTCATTCCCACCAAACGTTTCTACAATTCTGGCCCAAAGAGTTCTTGCGGCCCGAAGTTTGGCAATTTCCATAAAATAACCGGAACCGATTGAGAAGGAAAAACGAATACTGCTGGCGGCTTTATTTATATCAATTCCTTGGGAAGTTAGTGCTTGTAAATATTCGACACCTGTTGATAATGAAAAAGCCAATTCTTCAACCGCACTGCTTCCACCGTCATGATAGACATTTCCATGAATCATAACTGTTTGTAAATGGGGGGTATTCTCATTTGCCCATTTTGTTATGTCGGCCATCAATGTATAACAATCTTCCAACTCGTAAGCCAATGTTCCATTTTCTACCAGTTCCGCGACTGGATCCATTCCTATACACCCATGTAATTCCTCCACTTGTCGTCCGGACTGTTCCAGATGAGCAATAATCAAAGCAAGGATTGGCAATGAATTTGCCCCGGCGCCTACGTGAATAGGAACATTTCCAAAGTCAATATCTTTTAGTGCATCGGCTATATCGGTTACCCCTGAAATCGATAGTCCTGCTTTCCCTACTTCTGAAGTAGCTTCACTCGCATTTATTCCACGTTTCGTTGGTGTATCAAGGACAATATTTAATGAGGTTTGACCCTTGCTAAGGTCATGCCGTGCTACTTTATTAAAAGAAGTGGGAATTCCAACATTGATTTCCTGATTGATTTCCCATCCATCTATAAGCGTTTTAGTGCCGCGAGTAAAAGGAGCCATATCTGGCAAAGACTGCAGAAAGGGAAGATTGGCGGCATCCTCCTTTCGATACATCGGCTGAAGTAAAATTCCTTCATATGTTTCTGTAATGAGTCTTTTTTCAAAAGAAGCTCCTTTTAAAGATTTTTCTGTTAGGTCACGCCACTGTTCATAACTTGGGATCTCAAATTCTGAAAATTGGTCCACTAATTTTTTATCCATTTTAATTTGCGGTAAGCATCAATCACCATGCTATCGCTCTCTCCCTTCTAAACCATTTAACGGTAAGCGTTTTTTTCATTTGTCGTCTTTACACGTTTTTCTTCTATTAATATAGGTAGTTCATAACCTATTTAAGAAAAGGTTTATAAAGGGATATTTCCATGCCTTTTCTTAGGTAATGCTTTTTTCTTGTTTTTTAGCATTTCCAATGCACTAGCGATACTTTTTCTCGTATCCCTCGGGTCAATTACATCATCAACAATGCCATTAGCTGATGCGACGTAAGGATTGGCAAAGCGTTCGCGATATTCATTTATTTTTTCTTGCCTAAAGGCCTCCGGATCTGTACTTTCACTAATCTCTTTTGCAAAAATGATATTGGCCGCTCCAGCTGGTCCCATAACCGCAATTTCTGCATTAGGCCAAGCAAATACTAAGTCTGCCCCGATTGCTTTACTGTTTAAGGCAACGTAAGCCCCACCATATGCTTTTCGAAGAATCACGGTAATTTTGGGAACCAAAGCTTCCGAATAGGCATATAAAATTTTCGCTCCATGCCGGATTATCCCGCCATGCTCTTGTTGAATTCCTGGGATAAACCCACTCACGTCTTCAAATGTAATTAAGGGAATCTTAAAGCAATCACAGAATCGGATAAAGCGAGCACATTTGTCAGATGAATCAATATCAAGGCCACCAGCCATCATCTTCGGATTATTTGCGATAATACCGACTGTATCACCGTTTATACGGCCAAAGCCAACGACAATGTTTTTAGCGAATTTCGGCTGAACTTCCATGAAATTTTGATCATCGACAATTAAATGAATCACCTTACGCACGTCATAAACCTTCGTTCCATCAATCGGGACAACATCAAGAAGTTCATCGATTCTTTCATCTAAAGGAATTTTATTTACTGGCTCTTTGTAAGGTGGCTTTTCTTCATAGTTTGATGGCAAGTAGCCAATTAATCTCCTGACTTGGTTTAATACATCTTCTTCTGTTGGTCCAGTAAAATGGGCATTTCCACTTATTTTGGAATGAACGGACGCGCCACCTAGATCCTCACTATTAATTTTTGCTCCCGTTACCGACTCAATCACCTTTGGACCTGTAATAAACATTTGACTTGTTTTTTCTACCATGAAAACGAAATCTGTAATCGCAGGAGAATAAACAGCCCCCCCGGCACAGGGTCCCATAATCACGGATATTTGTGGGATTACGCCTGAATAAATGGAGTTTCGATAGAAAATGTGTCCATATCCGTCTAGTGATAAAACACCTTCTTGAATTCGTGCTCCACCTGAGTCATTTAACCCGACTATAGGTGCTCCATTCTCCGCTGCTAAATCCATGATTTTGGTAATCTTCGTCGCATGCATTTCGCCAAGGGCTCCGCCAAAAACAGTAAAATCTTGAGCAAAAAGGAAAATGAGGCACCCACCAACCTTACCGTATCCTGTAATAACCCCTTCTCCAGGAGCCTCACTTGGTCCATATTCAAGGCCGCGATTTTCTATGAATGGGTTTATTTCAACAAATGTCCCTTCATCCACTAATATATCGATACGCTCTCTAGCAGTGAGCTTCCCGCGTTCATGCTGGGCATCAATCCGTGTATAACCGCCCCCCAGCATCACTTTTTCCCGTCGTTCTTCCATGATCTCAATTTTATCGAACATATCCATGCTGTGAGTCCTCTCCTATCATGTTTAAATTTTATTGCTTATGCTGTTTTTACGAGGAACAAGGGCTGACCATATTCAACAACCTGACCGCTTTCCACAAAGATTTCAACAATTTCACCACTAACCTCCGCTTCCAGCTCATTCATAAGCTTCATGGCTTCCACAATACATAGCACTGTGTCTTCCTTTATTTGATCACCCACTCTTACATAGACATCAGAATCAGGTGATGGAGCCGCATAAAATGTTCCCACCATTGGGGAAGTAATTTTATGAACCGATGTTTCCTCAGTAGTTGTCGATGGTGTTTGTATTCCTTCCTGTTTTTGAATGGGGGCGGCTTCCACTTTCACAGGTGCAACAGGAATAGTCGCTGGGACTTGTGTTTCTTCGATAAGCGTTACTTGTCCGACATTCACTTGTTTACTAATCGATATTTGCTGCTCATTTTCACCTTTAATCGTTAATTCTCCAATTGAAGAACGGTCCACTGCCCGAATTAATTCTTTAATGTCATTCATTTTAAACATAATAAAAACTCCTTCTATAATTAAAATTTTCTGTTATTTTTTCTTACTCATTTCAGATTTCTCAGTCCCGATTATCCGGTCATTCTCATCAACAATTACAAAAAATGTTTTTGCTCCATTACTTAGTGGAAACCGTTAAATCATTCATCTCTAAAAATTTCGTGTTAAAATTACCAGCTTTAAAATCCGGATGTTCTAATAAGCGAAGGTGGAAAGCGATTGTTGTATCAATTCCTTCAATTACGAACTCGCTTAAGGCTCGCTTCATCCTTGCAATTGCTTCTTCCCGATTCTTTCCATGTACGATTAATTTGGCAATCATCGAATCATAAAATGGTGAGATCGTATATTCTGGATAAACTGCGCTATCGACTCGGATTCCAAATCCACCTGGAGGTAGGTATAATCGAATTTTCCCAGGGGATGGCATAAAGTTTTTATCAGGATTTTCGGCATTAATCCGGCATTCGATGGCCCAGCCATTGATATGAATATCTTCTTGTTTGACAGATAGCCTATGACCTGAGGCAACTAGTAATTGTTCTTTGATTAAGTCTACTCCTGTTATAAGTTCTGTAACTGGGTGTTCAACTTGAATACGGGTATTCATTTCCATAAAGTAAAAGTTTTTATGTTTATCTAGTAAGAATTCAATCGTCCCTGCACCTGAATATTGTACGGCCTTCGCGGCTTTTAATGCCGCCTCACCCATTTTCGTCCTTAGTTCTTCATCAAGTGCAGGGGATGGCGCTTCTTCAATTAGCTTTTGATGACGTCTCTGGATTGAGCAATCACGTTCCCCTAAATGCACGACATTGCCAAAGGAATCACCCATAATTTGGATTTCAATGTGTCGAGGCTCTTCAATGTACTTTTCTAAATAAACACCTGCATTACCAAAAGCAGTAGCTGCTTCTTGCTGCGCCATTGAAATTGCTTTTTTTAATTCTTCCTCGCATTCAGCGACCCGCATCCCTTTTCCACCACCACCAGCAGTGGCTTTAACAATAACGGGATACCCGATACTTCTTGCTATAAACTCAGCTTCCTCAATATCTTCAATAATCCCATCCGTACCTGGAACAATTGGTACGCCAGCGGCTTCCATTGTTTCTCTCGCCACCGCTTTCGCCCCCATCTTACTGATTGCCTCAGGTGATGGTCCTATAAAAATGATATCGTTTTCAATACATGTATTGGCAAACTCCGCACTTTCTGCTAAAAATCCGTAGCCCGGATGGATAGCGTCTGCATGTGATACTTGAGCAACCATTAACAAATTGGTCATATTCAAGTAGCTCTTGGATGAAAGGTGTGGTCCAATGCAATAGGCTTCATCTGCTAGACGTACATGCAAAGCTTCACGATCTGCTTCAGAATACACAGCAACCGTAGATATCCCCATTTCCTTACACGCCCTAATGACACGGACAGCAATTTCTCCTCGATTAGCAATAAGAACCTTTTTAAACATATCCAGTTTCCTTTCCAAAAGTGTTGTCTATCAATTATTCCATTGATAGCAGAATTTTTATTGAGAAGAGATTCACTTCTTAATCAGGAGTAATACATGTTTTATCCCGGATCTGTTTAAGAGAATACTAGTACTTTTTTAATTTCTTTCGTTAGAAGCTGGATCACCAAACAAATCCCCAACTTTAGAGTCAGACACCCCGGCTAAATGCTTAGTGGCACCTGAAATTCCGCAAGCAATGGACAAATCAGGGTTTACGACTTTTCAAGTCTGTCCGATTTGAAGAGAATAATCTCAGTATTCGGCACCTGAATATCCGCCAATTCCTGAAGAGGTTGTGTTCCATCAATTCGGGTCGGCAACAAGCTATAAGATTGGATTTACAAATCGCTTCATGGCAAAACCGCTTCAAAAATCCCAAAGACTTTTAAGTCACCTTCACTGTTTTTCGTCTATACTTCACCCACTTTATCAGCCCCTTTTCTTTACCTCTTTTCTCTTGAAAGCCATAACCGCAATGGTAATAATGATTTGAAAAAGAAAGTGATCGGAACAGGAATACCATCATAACCAGAATGACTCCTATTTGTTAGAAAATTGGGTTATCATCCACTATTGCAATCGCCAATTCTTTGATTTTTCCTTTTTACACTGCCATGCTGCAAGGCCCTAACTCGCGCACAAGTAAACCTTTCATGTTTGCAAGCCCATTTGCAGGTTTTTAATTGGTTCATTTTGAGTTTTTTCTATGCTTTAAGCAGATTTCCGGCAATAACAAGACGCTGAATCTCTTGAGTCCCTTCATAGATTTGGGTGATTTTAGCATCTCTCATATATCGTTCTACAGGGTATTCCCTTGTGTATCCATATCCTCCGAATACTTGAACAGCCTCCACCGCAACTTCCATGGCGGTGTCTCCAGCAAAAAGTTTGGACATGGCAGAGTGAAGTCCGTAAGGAACTCCTTGATCCTCACGCCAAGCTGCCTGATATGTCAATAAACGGGCAGCTTCAATCTTTGTGGCCATATCGGCTAATTTGAATTGAATAGCCTGAAGTGAGCTAATCGGTTTTCCAAATTGGACGCGATCCTTTGCAAATGCGACAGCTTTATCAAATGCTCCTTGAGCGATTCCAACAGCTTGGGATGCGATTCCGTTCCTCCCCCCGTCGAGAGTCATCATGGCAATCTGGAACCCTTCACCCACTTGGCCTAAAAGATTGTCCTTAGGAACGCGGCAGTCCTCAAAAATGACCTCTGTCGTGGCGGAAGAGCGAATTCCTAGCTTTTTTTCCTTCTTTCCTACCGAGAAACCTGGGAAGCCCTTTTCCACAATAAACGCAGATATGCCTTTATGCTTTAGTGCCGGGTTGGACTGTGCGAAAACGATATAAGTGTCGGCATAGCCTCCGTTGGTGATAAAGATCTTCGATCCGTTCAAGACCCATTCATCTCCGTCTTGAACGGCTGTTGTTCTCATTCCACTGGCATCAGATCCGGATCCAGATTCCGTCAAGCAATACGCACCCATGTTTTTTCCTTCCGCCATTGCCCGTAAATATTTTTGCTTTTGATGTTCCGTTCCAAACTTGTAAACCGGCCATCCGGCTAACGATGTATGTGCGGAAAGTGCGGTCCCAATTGAAGCGTCCACTCGAGACAATTCCTCCACCGTTATCACATAACTCAAATAATCGGCACCTGCACCTCCGTACTCTTCTGGCCAAGGTATGCCGCATAAACCAAGTTCCGCCATCTTGTGCCAGATCTTGATATCAAAATATTCCTCTTCATCACGTTGAGCAGCAGTAGGTTCACATTCGTTTAGAGAAAACTCTCGCACCGCTTTTTGCATCATCTGATGTTCCTTAGATAATAAAAAATTCATTAATAGTCCCCTTTTTTGATTTTATTATTCCAAACATGATTTCTTCTGAAATACTATGTAAGCCTTTATCATCGTAAATCTATAAAGATACTACTTTTAAAAGCTCCAAACCTTGTCAAGTATAGGACTTTAATGCTCTTTACACTTTTTGTTCGATAAGCTTTCGGGAATAGATGGTTACCCATTTCCTTGGCAGCAATCCCACAGATTTAGCCATGAGTTTATTTTTAAAGCCTGGAATGATGACAGTTTTATTCTTCATTAACCCTTCATATCCGCACTTGGCAACAACTTGAGGTTCTATTAAGTTCTTAATGAAAATTTTTGTTCTTGTTGAAGCCAACCCTTGCGTAAGCGGCGTTTTGGTTGAAGGGGGACATAATACAGAAGCTTGAACTCCGGTTCCTTTAAGTTCTTCCGCAATTGCTTCCGTAAAGAATAAGACGTAAGATTTGCTGGCCCCATACATCGACATCCGTGGGGTTGGCTGAAAGGCTGCTGTTGAAGCAACGTTTAAAATTTTACCTTGCTTTCGTTTCACCATGTCATCCGCAATAAGTCTAGTCAAATAAGTGAGAGAGATCATGTTGAGCTGCAGGTATTCCATTTCTTTTTGAATATCCAATTCCGTCATCAACCCTAATCCGCCAGCTCCAGCATTATTAATCAAAATATCAATGTCGATTCCTTCGCTTTTCAAGTATCGATACAAGCCCCCTACCGTTGTATAACTGCTTAAATCGCCGGCAAAAGTATTCACTTGCACGCCATATTCCTTTTTTAAACTCTCGGCTTGTTGGTCCAACAACACCGAATCTCTGGCAACTAATACCAAGTTGTAACATTGCTCTGCAAAAACTTTTGTGAATTCATATCCAATCCCTTTTGTAGCACCAGTAATCAAAACCGTCTCTGCTGACATTTATCATTATTCCTCCTAACGTTATTATCTATTAAATTAGAATATTAAAAATTTTTAAAATATTTTATACTAATGATTATACTTATAAGTTTTAATTAAATAAAATTAAAATTTTTAATATATAAATTATTCTTATTAATATCAAAAGAGATAGCCCAGAAAAAAGAGAAGCCTCTTCGTCATTTGGACGCCGGGCTTCTCCTTTTTTTATAAATCCAACTATCAAAATTTAGTCACATCAATAGGTTCAATTCCTTCAGCCGCGCAATGTTCATAGTATCTTTTCAGGAATGTTTCCCAATTGTCTCTGGCAACAATTTCTCCTTCTTCACCCAAATAGTCCAATGTTCCTTCTACAATATTGAAGGTGATAACATCTTCATCCCCTACAGCTATCGGCGTATGTTTGGAGCCTGCAGGCTCATAAACCATGTCACCAGGTTTGGAGATCCAAGGCTCCTCGAGATATCTCCAAGTCCCTTGGACGGTATACACAATCACTGTTCCAGGATGGAAATGGGCAGGAAGCTGCATTTTCGCAGGAACACTTAATAACGTAACCGTCTGTCCTGTAACAGGGTTGGCTTTTAGCAATTTAAATTTCGCATCTCCAAAATATGGAACCCAAGGTAATTCATCTACACTAACATTACCTGCATGAAATACTTCCACTTCTTTTACATCTTTTAAATTACTCACTTAAAATCCCCTCTTTCAATTGATATTTATTAAATTCAGTATATTCATAATTATCAATTAAGTAAAATCGTTATTTTTTAATTGCAATTAAGTATGGTTAATTTACGCAACCAAATGAAATTTACTTAGCCCCAAGTCCACCATCAAGAGTCAAAATATGTCCAGTACAATAATCAGATGCTGCTGAAGCAAAGTATAGGAGTGCACCTACCAAATCATTGTCACTACCTAATCTTCTAACAGGAACTTGTGAGGCAATGAAAGGACCTGCTTTGTGTACAAGTGTTCCCGGTATTTCTGGGTTATTCATTCCTGTAGTGAAAACTCCAGGAGCAATTGAATTTACATACACCCCATGTCGGCCCCACTTAACTGCTAGATCCTTCGTTAAAGTCATGACTGCACCCTTACTGGTTGTATATCCGACAGAATCCACAGCTTCCGGGTCAACTCCTTTAAAGCCGATACTAGAAGAAATATTAATGATTTTACCGTATTCGTTATTAATCATATGTTTTCCAACTGCCTGACACATCAAGAATGTTCCTGTCACATTTGTATCCAGCATAGCTTGCCATTGTTCTAAAGGCATATCAGTAGCAGGAGACTCAAAAACTGTTCCGCTGCTGTTGACTAAAATTTCGATTTTCCCAAAATAAGAAATCGCTTTCTCTACACCTTGAACGACAGATTCCCGATCCGTGACATCCAATGATAGACCAAGTGCCTGTCTTCCTAACGCCTCAATTTCCTTTACAACTGCTTTGCAAACCTCTAAACGCCGTGAACATACAACAACGTTTGCTCCGGCTTCTGCCAACGCCAGTGCCATTACACGACCTAACCCGCTGCCGCCTCCGGTCACGATTGCTGTCTTACCATTTAAATCAAACAATTGGTTCAATGACATTCTAGTTCCCCCTTGTTTTTTTGAATATTCAAAGATTTTAAAATATTATTGATATTGATTATACTAATAAATTATAATTAAATAAAATTAAAGATTTTAATGTGGTAAGTAAGTTTTACTAATATTAAAAAAGGAGAACAGTCATGAATATTGAACAATTACTATATATCGTAGAAGTCGCAAAATACAATTCTCTGTCTATTGCAGCACAGAATCTACATGTGACTCAATCCAACATCAGCCAGTCCATAACCAACTTGGAAAAGGAGTTGGGGATTAAAGTTCTTAAGCGGTCACGGGGACACGGCGCTGTCCCAACCGATGAAGGAAGAATCATTCTGAAACTCGCCTATGAAATACAAAAAAAACTTGAGGAAATAAAAGAGACTGCTAACTTATTGAATTCCACGGAAGTGGGGGAACTAAAAATTTCGTCATTACCTGGACTGATGACGTTCCTGGTAAAAGCGATAGCATCATTTAGACATGATTATCCGTACGTAAATTTGGAGGTTTCCGATAAAAGTGGATCTGCTGTAATTGAAGATGTTCGACAGCACAAGACTGACATTGGACTGATTACGTATTCACGTGATTTGAACATAAACATGGAAGGAATAGCTTTTGAAGCATTAATCGAAGGGAAGCAGAAAGTATATGTTTCTAAGCATTCTCCCATAGCCATCCTTGGTACTATAACTCCGCATGATATACTTGATCAAACTCTCGTGACATATAAGGGTGAATTTATGCAGTATTTTGTACAAGAATTCTTTCATAAATATAAGCCCTTGAAAATCTTATTTACATCAAATAATATGGATGGAGTTCTCCAAGCCGTCAATGAAAATTTGGCAATTACATTTGCGCCTGATTTCGTAATGAAAAACTATCCCCTTATCATTAATGGCGATATCGTTCCAATTGATTTGGTGTATCACCCGACTGTAAATATTTCTTTAGGATTAGTTCGTTCAGAGAATAAGCATTTGTCCAGTTTTGCCAACAAATATATTCATTATTTAAAATCAGAAATCATTAAGAATTAAAAAAGAAAAAAAGAGAAGGCTCTTCGTCTCAAGGTGGCGAAAAGCTTCTCTTTTTTAAAATCTATCTCTACCCTAACAGAAATTAGCAGTGTTACCTCTCTACCTTTTAATAGTAGCCTTTTGGCCATTTTTTGAAACTCATTTTCTGCTTCAAGGAATTTGATTCACGCTTCGGCATTCTTAAGTTGACCCTCTGCAAACAGTGGACTGGAAGAAGGGCGACTTATACTTCCTTTTCCACTGTGTTCCGTAAGAAAAGCCTCCCTCACCAAACCCTTTCAAAGGTATCATACCATTTGATGTAGACAACACTTAGGTTGTTCCTTACCAATTATTTCGAAAGTAAATCCATGTTCAAAGAAAATTCGAGAGGGGTATTTCCCCTTATTACATCCCTTAACAGCTTTTGTTTTAAATTCATGATTTTAGGAGATAGCCCGCTCTGAAGCACTTATGATAGTAAGATTCTTTTTAAGTTCTTTAATCTGAAATTCAGAGTATATATATTCTTTCTCATGGAAATCCTGCTTCCATACTCTTTAAACCTATTGAACAAAAAAACCCGGATAAGGGACACTTTTTATGTGTGTCCATTATCGGGGGTATAGTTCAAATCCTGTTACGAAACTACTGAATTATCATTCCTCCACTTCGATATGATCATCAGCGTAAGTCTCGGTTATCTTATCCTGACAACTCCAGCACTTGCTGCGATTTCGCTCCATAATAGCTAATTCTTCACGACACAATACACAACAGTCCATCTCAGAAACGGCCTTTTCATTTTTACACATAGTTTATTTCCCTCCTTGATTCACCTATTCTATACAATAACTTGTTCCTCAGGTTTTATCTGGTTTTGGTTCACAGGACGGACAATGGCCCAAAACAATAATCCGATTACGAACATAACCAAAGAAGTTACTTGGAAGCCATAACCATATCCAATTGCCTCTGTTCCAGCATACTGGATAAAATACCCGAATATGAGTGGAGCAATAATGCTTGTTGAACTTGATAGGGCCACATAGGTCCCTTGAGCCTTTCCAATGTTTTTGGGTGAAAATAATTCCATTAATATGGCGGGTGCGAGTGAAAGAATAACAATTGCAAAACCCGGAGCAAGGATGAAGAATAGAATGGAAATAGAACTAGAATTAAAGGCATTTGCAAGAAATAAACAAATAGCGGATAACACCATCGTAATCCCTGCAACATTTATTCGTGCTTTACGAATATCTCCTGTTTTGCGATAAAGCCAATCCGATAACAAGGCAAAGACAATTTGACAAAGGGCAGCAGAAAGAAAAGGTAAAGACACTGCAAGTTTTAACATTTTTCCATCAAAACGTTTAATTTCGGTAAAATATGCAGGAAACCATACCGCTTGAACGGACAATAACCAATAGGCACAGCCTGCACACAAAACGATAAAAATAAAATTTTTAGATAATAGATACGGAAGAAATTGACGCCAAGAAACATTAGAAGAAATTATTGAGTGCTTATCTTCTTGATCAAAAGTATACGAACCAATTTCTTTTGGGCTTTCTTTTCCAAGAATCAACCATAAAACTAGCACCACTAGTCCAACAATTCCCATTGCTATAAAAGCAGATCTCCATCCATATCCATTGATCAAGGAGATTAATAATGGCGAAGCAATCGCGGGCCCGATTGTTGCCCCAAAGAGAACAGCACCAAAGCCTATACCATGTCTATGTTTAGGAAACCACTTTCCTATTATTGAAGTTGATATAGCAACTGCAGGACCTTCTCCTGCTCCCAAGACCATTCTTGTTAAAACTAGCAGCGACAGACTGGAAACAAAAGGAGTGGTAAATTGAACAATCAACCAGATAAACGAAATCCAAGTAAACATTTTTTTCGTATTTCTTGAATCGGCCATTCCCCCTAGAATGAAAGATGAAAAGGTAAAGAACCAAAAAAACGAACTCCCGACAATTCCCCATTGTGAAGGACTTAAATGTAATTCTTTCATTAGAGGAACAGAGACCAAACCAATGATAATTTTATCAACCTGGTTGATCATACCTGAAGCTACAAGAATTAATAATATGATCCAAGAATATTTAGGTGTTTTCAAATTAATAATCTCCCCTTCTATTCCGTTAACATGAATCAATGGTGTTTTAAAAGTTTATAAAGGTAAATCTTGCGTGTTTAACCTTGTCTAAACTCTTTATATTTATTAATCCCATTACCTCATTTTATCTACAATACCTCCAGCTGTTTTGTCGCGTACCGGAATACCGCCGCGACCCGCTTTACCAGTTTTCTCATCAATGAACATCGCGAAGTCTGGCGCAATTTCTCGCCCATTTGGCATCGTAAGCCATAATCTTAATAAATGACGTTTGCGTTCAGGTTCTTCAAAGTCTTCATATACAGTACGTGAATGAAGAACAGTATAATTATTAACAAATTGCATATCACCCGGTTCCATCATCATATCAATATGCATGTTTTCATCATATAGGAGGGAATCCATTAAGTCATATGCTTCAGTTTCAACTTTTGACAAGTATCTCCCTGTTTTCGCCTGTGCCGATTCGACATATCCGCGGTTATATCTGCAGCTTAATTTACCTTCGTAATAACTAAAGACTGGTGATGAATAAACAGGAGATTCACCTGGTGTTTCCTCACCACGACGATCCAGGAAATATGGAAGATAGAGAATTCCAAGATACTCTGGGTACCTATCCAGTATTTCATTGTAAACCGCGATGGAACTAACGATACTACTGTAACCGCCAGCTTTAGCTTTTCGAAGACACAATAATCCGACTACGTCAGATCCATCAGGGTGAAAGGGAAGATGAGCATTCGTTTGGTAACCACGTACATTTGAATCATTAATATCGAGACCTTGGTCAACAACATGCCCTAATAGATCACCTTTTGCGTTTTGCGTTACCGGGATGCCCAGGTGGACTCCGAGACCCCAGTATATGATGCTGGCTTCTTCATCTGTATACTTTTCTATTGGTAAGCCACGAATTAATAGAAAACCTCTCCCATTTTCCAGCTCGTTTATAAAATAGGCTATTTCGTCAAAGAGATCCGGAATTGGAAAGTCCTCCTTGTTAAAATCAGGTGCCTTTAACCCTTTTTGTTTTACATAAAATAAAGCGCTTTCAAGATTTGCGATCGTTTTCTCTGACAAATAATAAATCCATGAATCATTTTTTGCTAAATCAATACCTTTCCAAGCTACTGGTCCTTGAATTTTTTCCTTTAAAATAGATTGCACTGAGAACCCTCCTTCGTTTTCTATTGCAATTTTAACCAATGAAAAAGTTTGGGCTGTTTTTCCTACTTCAACAGCGACTGCCACTAACTTTCAGATCCTTATACAAACAATCATTGCTTAATAAATGATGTTCCTTGTCCCCCCCTTCACCTCCATGAAAGCGCTCTAAATAACTTCTGACTGTTATAATTGTTATTTCATTAATTATATTCATAATTTTCAGTAAAATAAAATTAAAAAATTTAATCTGTATATCACCTTTACTAATAAATGGAAAATGCGATGCCCTTGTACATGGAAATCGTACAATGCCTATCATTATATTAATAAAACTTAACTGCAATTTAAAATTTTTAATTTTATATAATTATCATTTATAGGTAGAATCAAAGATAGAAATGATTAACTATTCTCATAAATAACTTTCAAGCGGAGTCTAATACAAGTTAATTCGAAACAGGAGGTTGAACTATGGACTTAAAATTATCTGGAAAAAAAGCACTTATCGTTGGAGGAAGCAGGGGTATTGGCAAAGCTATTGCCCGTCAGTTGGCTTTGGAAGGTGTAGATTGTACGATTTGTTCAAGAAACGAATCTTCACTAAAGAATGCAGCAGACGAATTGGCCAAAGAAACCAACAGAAGTATTTATCCAATCGTGGCAGATACTAATGATCCTGACTCTATCCTAAATTTAGTTGAAAAATCAGCAGCAGAAATGGGAAGCATTGATATTTTAATCAACAGTGGAGCCCGTGTTGGAGGCCATGAACCAGAGGAATTTAACAGCATTAAAGATGAACTTATCCTGAAAGATTTTGAGGAAAAGTATTTGGGCTATTTTCGATGTATCCGAGCTGTTGCACCTTATATGATTCAAAATAATTGGGGACGTATTATCAATATAAGTGGTCTGGCAGCTAGAATAGGCGGTAATTATTTTAGTTCCGGACCTCGTAATGCGTCTGTTGTCCATATGACAAAATCCGCATCATTAGAATTAGGAAAGCACGAAATTACTGTCAATGCAGTTTATCCAGGGATTGTCGATACTGAAACGTTTAGAGGCCGTGTCACTAATGAGGAAGCTATACGCCAGGCAGCATCAATGAATGCCCTCGGCCGCTTGATTACACCAGAGGAAATTGCTTATGTCGTTACCTTCCTAGCCTCACCTTTGGCGGCATCCATAACTGGCGATGTCATTTCGGTAACCGGTGGAATTGGAAATACCGTTTATTACTAAATGCCTAGGGTTACGATTGTTACTGTTTCGTTAGTAAAATTAAATAGGTTATTTTAAAAAGCGAGCCTCACTAAATTCTGAGGCTCGCTTCATTTAAAACATTTTCTTTCAATCTGTCCCAATTTTATATTTTAAGGAACTCAAGAACTTCTCGATCCTAGAAACAGTCAATTCTATGTTCTTTGAGAAAATATCCATTTGTACAAAAAATCCGTGGACCATCCCGGGTTCACATTCATATTCAACTTGAACACCAAAATCTTTCAGACGTTCAGCATAGGCCATTCCTTCATCCCGAAGCACATCATTTTCCGCTGTAATAATAATTGCAGGCGGGAGACCACTTAAATCTTGAGCTACCAAGGGGGAAGCATACTCATTACACCTGTCCTCACTATTCCTTAAATAATGATCACGGAACCAAATCAACTGTTCGCGATCAAGACCAAATCCTTTTGCAAAGGTTCGATGGGATTCCGTATTGAACTCAAGATTTGTCGCAGGATAGACTAAGACCTGTGCAGCGATGTTTGGACCTTTTTTGTTTCTAGCCATCATCGTAATTACAGTCGCTAGATTTCCACCTACGCTATCCCCTCCAACTACCAATCGAGAAACTTCTCCGTTAAATGAAGGCCCATTTTCAAAAACCCATTGCAATGCGGAATAGGCGTCTTCTACTGGAGTCGGAAACTTATACTCTGGAGAAAGACGATAGTTTACGGATACAACGATACTTTCCGTTCGATTCGCTATCATTCGGCAGCTAGCATCCGATGATTCAATGTCTCCTAGAACCCATCCTCCACCATGGTAGTAAATAAATAGAGGGAAAGGACCTTGCCCTTCCGGTATATATACCCTGCATTTAATTGTTTCATCATTGCTTACCGGAATCATGAATTCCTCAACTTTTGAAAGCGGTTCCAGTTTTACAGCAGAACGCGGCGCTGTAGAAAGCATCTCTCTTACTGACTTATGATCCATCGTATGAATGGAAGGAAGCTGATTAAATGCTTGTAAATATTTTTCTGCTTGCGGATCTAGACTTGCCAAAAACATCATCCCCACTTCAGGTTATTTTTTAATTACCCAGTCTATATGCGAAACCATTATTCCAGTCACGAAACTCTCAAATTAACTTTCAAAATAAAAACAGAAAATGGTGATTTTATTCATCCTTTTCGTTGAATAAAATCACCATACAAGAAATATTGGTGATTATTATTACCACCGATTTTTATCTAATTACAGGTGCTCCTCCTATATAAAACTCGAAACCTGGAGCAATTTTTCTGCCATTTGGCATCATGAGCCACAATCTTAATAAATGACGTTTTCGGTCATCTTCTTCATAATCTACAAATAGTGTACGTGAATGAAAAACGGTATAATTATTAACGAATTGCATATCACCCGGTTCCATCATCATATCAATATGAAAGTTTTCATCAGCAGTAAGGGAATCTATAAAATTAAATGCTTCGATTTCCTCTTTCGACAAAGAGATACCTGTTTTCGTTTGCGCTGATTCGACATATTGACGCATATATCTGCAGCTTAATTTACCATCGTAATAGCTAAAGATCGGTGATGGAACTACTGGGGATTGACCTGGTGCTTCTTCGCCGCGAAGATCATGGGCGAATGGACGATAGAGAATTTCAAGGTACTCCGGGTGTTTTTCCAGAACTTCATTATAGATAGACATCGCACTAGCGATACTGCTTAAACCGCCATATTTCGCTTTACGAAGACATAATAATCCGACAACATCAGCGAGATCTGTGTGATAGTCTAGGCGTACATTCGTTTGGTAACCTCTTACTGTTGTATTATCATTAAAGTCTTTACCCATATTTTTAATATGCCCTAAGAGTTCACCCTTTTTTCCTTGAATGATCGGTAGGCCCAGGTGAAGTCCAAGGCCCCAGTAAATGATACTAGCTTCATCGTCGGTATATTGATCCATTGGTAACCCACGAATCAATAGAAATCCTCTCCCATTCTCCAGCTCGTCAACAAAATAATCAATTTCATCAGCGAGATCAGGAACTGGGAAATCCTCCTTGTTAAAATTGGGTGCCTTTAACCCTTTTTGTTGAACATGTATAACAGCCTTGTCAAGGGCAGCAAGGGTTTTCTCCGACAAATAATAAATCCATGAATCATCTTTTGCTAGTTCGATACCTTTCCACGCTGAAGGCCCTTGAATTTTTTCCTTTAAAATACCTGACATGCTTATTCCTCCTTTATATCATTTAATTGACAAAGTATTTTGAATTCATCATTCATGGTACACTTATTATTAATAATTAAATGAAATATGATTTGTAACTTATTATTAAGTTAGATCAATATAACTTTACCAAGAATCGTTCAATCTACGTTTATATCACTTAAATACTCGCTTGCTCATCTGTTTCAATTATTGTGTGGCTTTCCTTTGCGGGACGTACACCGATCCAAAACAATAATCCGATAATTAGCATCCCTAAAGAAGAAATTTGAAATGCGTATCCATATCCGATAGCTTCAGTCTCCGCATTTTGAATAAAATAGCCAAATACGAGTGGAGCGATAATACTTGTCGTACTCGCAAGTGCAATGAACGTCCCTTGTGCCTTTCCAATATTCTGGGGAGAAAAAAACTCCATCAATATTGCGGGTGCTAGTGAAAGAATGACATACGCAAAACCCGGAGCAAGGGTGAAGAACAATATGGACATCGCCGTGGAATTCACGGCATTTGCTAGGTATAAGCATAAAGCGGATAACATCATCGTTATGCCGGCAAGATTTATTCGTGCTTTACGAATATCTCCGGTTTTACGATAGAGCCGATCTGATAGAATGGCAAATCCTAATTGGAAAAAGGCAGCAAAAAGAAAAGGTAAAGACACGGCTAATTTTAATGTTTGACCATTAAAATGTTGAATTTTGGTGAAATAGGCCGGAAGCCATACCGCTTGTACGGACAATAACCAATAGGCACACCCCCCGCACAGAACGATCAGAATAAAATTTTTAGATATCAGATGCGGAAGAAACTGACTCCAAGAAACTTTAGAGAGGCTGGATGATTGCTGTTCCTTATGCTGTATCGACGGACAGCCGATTTCTTGAGGACTTTCTTTACCGAAAATCATCCATAAAACCAGCACAATCAGTCCCAGAATACCCATCACTATAAATGCAGATCTCCATCCATAATGATCAATCAAGGAGATTAATAATGGTGAAGCGATCGCAGATCCCCCTGTCGTTCCCAATAGAACCGCACCAAAGCCGATGCCGTGCCTATGTTTCGGGAACCATTTCCCCATGATTGCCGTGGATAGAGCGGGGGCAGGACCTTCACCAGCTCCCAAAATCATTCTGGTTAACAAAAGCATAGATAAACTGCTAACGAAAGGGGTAACAAATTGAACTATCAACCAAATCACGGACATCCAAGTTAACATTTTTTTCGTGTTTTTTGAATCTGCCATGCCGCCAAGAATAATAGATGAGAAGGTAAAGAACCAAAAGAAAGAACTTCCTACGACTCCCCATTGCGTTGGACTTAAATGTAACTCTTTCATTAAAGGAACTGAAACCAAGCCAATAATTATTTTATCCACTTGGTTGATCATCCCGCTAAGAACAAGAAATAATAAGATAATCCAAGAATATTTTGGAGTGCTTGTCATGTAAATCCCCCACGTTTTACTATATAAGGAACACCTTTTTCTGAGTTCTTAAAAGGTGTCCCACTCGTTCTTACTAAACGTTTTATAAAAATCACTTCAGGGTTTCTACAATACCGCCAGATGTTGTTTTACGTTGCGGTACACCGCCGCGACCTGGTTTACCCGTATTCTCATCAATAAACATCGCGAATTCAGGGGAAATTTCCCGACCATTTGGCATTGTGAGCCACAATCTTAAAAGATGACGTTTGCGTTCCGGCTCCTCATAGTCTTCGTATTGAGTACGTGAGTGCAGAATCGTATAATTATTGACGAACTGCATATCCCCCGGCTCCAACATCATGTTATAATGCAAATTCTCATCATGAAGGAGGGAATCCAGTAAGTCTAATGCTTCAATTTCCACTTTTGACAATTGGATGCCAGTCTTTGCTTGTGCTGATTCGATAAATAACCGGACATATCTACAGCTCAGTTTACCATCATAATAATTAAAGATTGATGATTTAAATACTGGAGGTTCTCCCGGAGCTTCCTCTCCACGGCGATCAAAGAAAAATGGACGACAGAGAACTCCTAGATATTCCGGGTTCTTCTCCAAAATTTCATTGTAAACAGTCATCGAACTTATGATACTGCTGTGCCCTCCAGATTTCCCTTTTCGCAGGCTTAATAATCCAACAACATCAGATCCATCAGCATGAAATGGAAGATGCAGTTTCGTTTGGTAACCACGTACATTAGAATTTTCTAAGCTAAAACCTTGATCTTTGACGTGCCCTAAGAGGTCACCATTCGCGTTTTGCGATACCGGAATGCCCATGTGAAGTCCCAGACCCCAGTAAATGATGCTTACATCTTCATCTGTATACCTTTCAATAGGTAATCCACGAATTAATAGGAACCCTTTCCCATTCTCCAGCTCTTCAACAAAGTATATGATTTCTTCATATATATCAGGAATCGGAAAATCCTCTTTGTTAAAATCAGGTGCTTTTAAACCCTTTTGTTTAACATGAACTAAAGCGTTCTCAAGAGAGGCAACCGTTTTTTCAGATAAATAATAAACCCATGAATCATCTTTAGCCAGGTCAGTGCCTTTCCATGCTACCTGCCCTTTTACTTTTTCCTTTAAAATAGTTGACATAATTAATCCCCCTTTTATAAGTTGGTTCATTTCTTACTTCACTTCAGTCAATTCTCTCAATTCTCTGCGCAAAATCTTTCCTGTTGAGTTCTTAGGCAGTTCTTTTAAAAATTCTACTCGTTTAGGAAGCTTATACTTCACCAGCTTATCCTGACAAAATTGAATAATGTCATTCATGGTGATCTGCTCATCCTTAACTACGACAAAAGCTTTAACACTTTCTCCGTATTCCCCATCTGGAACTCCGATTACGGCCGCCTCTACCACAGCAGGATGTTGATACAAGACTTCCTCCACTTCACGAGGATATACATTGTAGCCTCCAACAATAATAATGTCCTTTTTGCGGTCAACAATGAAGATGTATCCTTCTTCATCCATTGTTGCCAGATCACCAGTGTAAAACCACCCGTCGTTAAAAGCAGCTGAAGTAGCCTCCGGCATCCCCAAATAACCCCTCATTACATTTGGACCTTGAACAACTAATTCTCCGACTTCTCCTCTTGGCAATTCTTTTCCGAACTCATCTACAACTTTGCTGTGGACAGCTGGAATATTCAAGCCGATAGAACCTGGTTTGCGAGTTCCTTTTAAAGGATTAATAGCCACGAGAGGAGCAGTTTCCGAAAGCCCATATCCTTCCAAGATAGAAACATTAAACTTTTTTTCAAATTTATGCAGAAGCTCTACCGAAATCGAGGCACCTCCAGAGATACATATGCGAATAGATTGGCAATCCTTTGCAATCGCTTCAGGTAATTGATTGATAAAACTGTACATCGTAGGTACTCCAGCAAACACGGTTGCCTTTTTATCTTGAATGGTGCTGACCACGTCATGAGGGCTGAATCTAGGCTGGATGAGAACGGTTGCCCCACAAGCAATTGGCGCATTCAAACAAATTGTCATACAGAATACATGGAACATTGGCAGAACAGCTAAGACACGATCTTTAACATCGAGTTCTAGTAATTTTGAGATGGAGTCCGCATTTGACACCAAGTTCCGATGCGTCAACATTGCACCCTTTGGTTTCCCCGTTGTACCTGATGTGTATAGAATGACTGCAAGATCCTCATCATCAATGTAAGTGCTTCCACAAACATCATTGCTTGTTTCCATGAGATGCTCCCATGTCGATTCCTGATCCTCGGCTTCGGTATAAACGATAAGCTTCAGAGTTTTCAAATGCTTTTTTACTTCTGATAACTTCGGCTCTACAGATACATGAGTAATGACCGCTTTGGCTTGGCAATTGTCTAATAAGTAGTTGATTTCCCCTTGGGTATACAAAGGATTGATCGGAACAACAAATGCACCAAGCCGTAAAATACCGTAGTAGGCAATGAGAAATTCAGGGCTATTTCCTAAAATAAGAGCCACTCCATCTCCCTTTCTGATTCCTTTTACATACAGACCAGCAGCCAATTGATCCACCTTCTGGTTTAGTTCTTGATAAGTAACACTTTGATCTCCATAGATGTAAGCGATACTTTCTGGGAAATTACTTGCGCTTCTTTTTAGATTTTCGTTTAAGTTATAACTCATTAAATGAATTCCACCCCTTTCCTCACATAGGAGGCTTTGAATGCCAACTATTTTGAATATTTAAACTATTACTACATTTTTAGTATACTCATTAATTATAATTAAATAAAATTAAAAATTTTAATTTGTATGTAAGTATTAATAATATAAAAAAGGAGCTTCAAGATAACAGAAGGGCTTATTTCTCCATCTACTTTTAAATAAAAAGACACAACCCCAGTAACTGGGCCCCATTTTTCGGCCAGTATAAAAAAGCGCCTATGCGGCTAACAGGTGGTCCCGGTATTGTGCCGGGACCATCCTATTGAAACATACAAAAACCCCAGATAAGGGCCACTTTTTTATGTGTATCCGTTATCCGGGGTATAGTTCATGTATCCTCAGCGTTTTTATTTTCATTCAATTTAAGATTCCAATTTGTGATTATCACAGTTCTTTTGAAATATTAATATTCCTTTTCTTTTTCACTAAAAGAATGATGGCAATGATAAAAGCAACTGCACTGTATAACCAGGTATACATAAAGGCAAGACCCAATCCGATATTTGCGTCCATATAATCGTTTTTCACATGATCTATGGCTAAATATAAAAGCGGTGCAGCTCCAATGATGAACAGGATGACCCAGAGAACATTCTTTTTCGGGCTCCTTGTTGATAAAATAATAATGATGAAGGACAACAAGAGAAACGCTTCTGAAACTATCGTCAACGTTACCAGATTGCTCATAATAATTCACTCCTAATCGTGGTTGCATAAAGGGAATATATTTATGTTTTCTTATATCTATGCTACTTTTCGTTCCTATATTATTAACTTAATAAAACCTGAACCCCTCCAACAGGATGAAAGATCCAGGTTTCATGTTAATTTTTCTTGGATAATTGCAGGGCATTCTTGATGCTTTTCAATGATTTTGAGCTACCGTACATCAAGACTCCACCACGATAGATTTTTGCTCCGATTATTCCAAGTAAAACAATCGTTAAGATCAACACTCCTATGCTGATGGCGATTTCCCAGAATGGAACTTCAAGCATCCCTACGCGCAAGAACATGATCATCGGCGTGAAAAATGGAATGAATGATGTGATCGTAATATAACTGGCTGAAGGATTCCCCAGTCCAAACATTGCAATCATGAAGGCGATGACAACTAACATGGTCATCGGTGAAATCATTTGCTGGACATCTTCAATTTTGCTGACAACGGATCCAAGGCATGCTGCAAGAGTCGCGTACAGAAAATACCCAAGCAAAGCGAAGATGATTGCATAAATGATCGTTGAGATATCTGTGCTGCCGAAACCGAAAAATGAAAAGAATCCTTCATCCATACCTGTCAAGTTTTGTTTAATCGAGAAATAGCCCACCCCAAAAAATAAAATCATTTGAGTAAGACTAAGTAAAGCAACACCCATTATTTTGGCAAACATTTGTGTGACTGGCGGGACACTTGAAATCAGGATTTCCATGACTCGTGATGTTTTCTCAGTAGCCACTTCCATTGCAATCATCGTTGCATACATCAACACACCGAAGTAAATCACGAATAGGAGCACATACACGAGACCGCGTGCTTGATTGAGATCCTCTTCCGTTTTTGCATTTTTCTGAAGAGCAATCGTATCAAATGCTGGCGGCGTATTCAACTGAGCGATTTGCTGCTCTGTCAAATTCAATTCCTTCGCCGTTATTTGACCCTTCAATTGAGTAAGCGCTAATAGTAAATCATTACTTACCGCAGAATCTGAAATTTGATTCGCTTTGTACGTTCCCTTGAAGCCGAGAGTTTTATCCTTTTGGATTAATAAATACCCAACGATTTCTTCCGCGCTGACCATTTCCTCCGCTTCCTTTTCATCCTGGGCGGATATTATCGATAGGTCATCGTTCACACCTGCTACCGCATTTTTATAAGAATCAAATAAACCGCCTTCAGTCTGATCGATTACGGCAACCTTTTCCTGTTCATCACTGTCGAATTTATCAATAAGATTCGAAAGATTCGAAAGAACGAGAATCAGTGCCATCATAATGATTGTAGAAATGATAAAGGATTTCGTCTTTAATTTTGATAGGTATGTATGGGAAAGGACAATCCAAAATTTATTCATAGACGGCACCTACTTTTTCAATGAAAATATCCGTCAGCGATGGTTCTTCCAATTCGAATTTCCGGACGAAACCTCTTGGAACAAGATCACGTAGCATGCCCTCAGCCACATCTTCACCAGTTACTTGAAGAACTTTCCCTTCCATCGTGTTCTTGACTTTTGTTACACCTGCATAATGATCCAAGAAAGATAGATCAAAATCCGCTTTAATTGAGACATTCTTTTTACCGAAAGAACGCTTGATTTCTTTTAACTTTCCAGCCACAACAGGTGAACCCTTATGCATGATGCAAAGATGCTCACACATCTCTTCGACATGCTCCATGCGATGGCTCGAGAAAACGATCGTCGTGCCGCTGTCCCTTAAGTCAATGACCGCTTTCTTAAGGATTTCGACATTCACTGGATCCAGTCCGCTGAAGGGTTCGTCTAGGATTAGCAATTCAGGTTTATGGATCATGGATGCGATCAGCTGAATTTTTTGTTGATTTCCCTTTGAAAGCTCTTCAACTCGCTTATCGATATAATCGGGCACCATAAAGCGATCCAGCCAATACTCCAATTCTCTCAAAGCATCGCGTTTGTTCATCCCTCTTAATCTAGCCAAATAAACAATTTGATCGCGCACCTTCAGTTTTGGATATAGTCCGCGTTCCTCAGGAAGATAGCCAATCATTGAACTGGTCGTATAATCGATTTTCTTCCCATCCCAGCCAACTTCCCCTTCAGTAGGGTCAAGCAGGCCGAGTATCATCCGGAACGTGGTCGTTTTCCCCGCTCCATTCCCGCCTAAAAAGCCGAACATTTCTTTTTCGGGAATAGTTAAATCAAGCTTGTTGACTGCTGTGAAATCCCCGAATTTTTTCGTAACTTCTTTAATGTGTAAAACCAATGCGCAACCTCCTATTATATGATTCTAATTATATGTTAACGGAAAGGTTTTCCATTTTCAACTATCACCAAGAACCAAAAAACCTTTTTATCCTTCGCTTATATGTAAATTAAGTAAACAAATTTCACTATCTAACTATTGAAAATAAATTAAATGTAAAATAGTGGGTAAAAACAATAATTTTGCGTTATTGAGGTTGTTATTGTTAAATTTTGGATTATACGGAAATCAAGTTTTCCATCACTAAAAAAGGACTTTTACGCCTTTCTTTTGCATTGGTAAATTTGTGGACTTTTTTGGGTACAATATGAAATGAACTAGTAAACGTTATCTTAGTTTCGGGAGGAAGTTTATATGATTAATGAAAAAGTGGCTTTGATATTAGAAGATAAAATTAACGTTATTAAAAGTGATGAAACATCCATTTATTTAGTCGGCCCAATCAAATTACCTGTAAACTTAGAGGGCGAAACAATTATATTCCAGTGGTATTGCTGGTTACGATGTGAGAATATGGCGGGTCATTTTTGTGGTGACGGTACTTATAATATAGATAAGATCATTGAAACTTTAGCCTCTTCCAACTTAGCGGAAATGCAGCAATCCAGTGTGTTACTGTATGGAGATTTTCAAAGCTCCTCCGATGCCCTTATCCGGATGCATAGTATTTGTCATACTGGCGATATATTCGGAAGCAAACGCTGTGATTGTGGCTTTCAATTAAAGCAGGCTATGAAGATGATTGCAACTCAAGGATCCGGGGCTTTATTTTATTTAGCCAATCACGAAGGAAGAGGCATCGGATTATTTAGTAAAGCCATGGCTTATGTTCTGCAAGAAAAAGGATTGGATACGGTGGAAGCTAATTTGGAACTTGGATTTGTGGATGATGCACGCAACTATGATGATGCCATTCGGGTGTTAAAAAAACTGCGCTCTAATCCAGTGACCCTTATCACCAACAATCCGAGAAAATTAGAAGCTCTTCAAAACTCAGGTGCCAATGTTGCAGGCAGAGTTCCGTTATGGGGAGACATTTCCGAGTTTAATGAAAAATATTTAAAAACTAAAGTCGTACGTTCCGGTCATTTAAAAGATAGTAAAAATGAATGACTGATTGTTTTTTATGAAATTGTTTTTACCCATGAATAGGTTTGAAATGGAATTTGATTTATAACATCACAGGTTACCGTAAAATGAAAACACATACGAGTATAAGGGAATAATAAAATTGCTCACGTCTGGATAATAAGTAAATACATAAAAACAGGATGCAACGGAACGTTGCACCCTGCCTGAAAAAGGGGTTTGCTTCATTTCGAATCAGCATAAATTCTCTGCGATAAACACCTCATCTACATTAGAGTAAGAACTGGTATCTGACTAGAGTTTACCATCCAAAGCAACCATCCCCTATATCTTAAAAGTTTCATCAACTTTCAAAGCATAAATGACAATTATTGAATGAGTTTTCTGCTTTTACGTGCAAGAGAACCATCTCCTTGCTCGAATCGATTTTTTAATGAAGCTATCAGTAGTTAAGTTAAACGTCTTTAACTAACACCTCATTTACTATATGATGCGAATCATACGTAATCAGTAGCCCCTTCTTCTTTATTTATAATGACCATTAGCGGTAAAAAAATAACTGGTTGTTTATGGATATCGAGAATTGTTTAAAATCAATTTATAGCTATAAAATGAAAAACTCATTAGTACTCTTTATAACGATTTTAGTAAATAAAAAAAGGAATTTAATGGTAATTTAAGTGAAAATCTTGGCAATCTCAATGACATAAAAATGCTTTGTTCCCTAACGATCCTTTTTAGCACATTAATTAGTGGAATTAAGCTAAACTAAACAGATAAACTCTACACTAAGTTCAACTCCCGTCAGTGGAAATGGCGGGTGAGCAAAAATTAAAAAGGCGCCAGTCAATTAGTTTTCAACGACTTGTACACCCCCTTCCAGTATTTACTTTATCGTTAATTTAGAAAGGACAAAGCGAATAACCTCGCTTTGTCCCTCCCTCATAGCACTATGAAGATGATTATTGCGCTTTCAAATCTGCACGATAATCGTCTATAATCGCTTGTATCTCCGGATCAGCCGGAACATTTGTGACGTCGTAGAGAAATCCATCGGATTCGACCAAAGTCATTTTGGCGTCAACGACTTCAAAAGTCAAATTAAGCCGGCCCAAATAATGTTCTTGTTCTCCGCCAGCTTGAGTAATTGGCACCATCACCTCTCCGTTGAATTCATATTCGGGAGTTTCGATGACCTTGTGTGTATCTGCCCCAATTACCGCCGAAACTCCGGGAACCTGAGCCAGCTTGTGGTCTTCGGGATTTCCAGCATGCGAAAGGACAATGTTTACGTCTGACTTCTCACTCACTTCAGGAAGCAACGCATTCAACGCTTCAACCGGTTCGATGAAATCGAGGTCTGCAACATCATCCCAACCGCGAATTTCCGGCTTCATCGAAGTAAGGCCGATCATCCCGACTTTAACGCCTGAGAAAGTAAAACTCTTCCAAGGCTTGACATTCTGTATGTACTTTCCTGTTTCCCTATCAATGACATTTCCAGTAAGGATGGGGAAATTTACGTTGCGATGGTAATCCTTTAACTGTTCATAACGGCTTTCCGGTGTGCCCTCCCCGGCAGGGTATACGCGGAAGTCGTTGTTTCCGAGAGCCATTGCATCATAGTCCAAAGCTTTCAACAGGGACGTCTCCAACTCTCCTTGACCCGCTTGAAACTCGCCGCGCAGGAAGACATCCCCGCCATCGACGAGAAGCACATTCTCCTCTTCATTGCGTACACTTTCAATGATGGTGGCATACTTCGCAACAGAATTGTGATGAACGGTTCCTTCAACCAGCGTGACGATGTCATCCAAATGACCATGAAAGTCATTTGTCTGGAGAATGGTGAGTTCAAACCTCTCTCCCTCCTTGAGCTTTTCCTCCGCATCTGCCGTATCGGGAATTGCGGCAAAAGCGGCAGCCATCGCCAGCGAAAAGCAGCCCTTCAAATAAATCTTCCTTATTATATTCATACTATTTCCTCCATGCATTTACTCTATTAAATGATAAAAATAGTTATTTAGTTTCCAGTCTTTTCGATTTCTCAAGAGCTATTCGATGTTTTTTTCTTCAAAGTTAGTTTTTTCTTCTTTTTCATTGCTGATCAAATCATTTGTCGATTTTTTAAATTCCTTTAATGTGTTTCCAAATGACCTTCCAATTTCGGGTAATTTAGAAGGGCCAAAAATGATTAACGCTATGACTAGAATGAGAATTAAACCAGGGATGCCGATACTGGATAACAAACTTCTCACCCCCTATTCCATGATGGTTTGTTAGTACTCAAAAAATGAGATCATCACTTATAAAATTGGCATGCCATGACGCTCTAAAGCTGCTGCTTCTAATATAGACATGCCTTGTTCTTCTGCGAATGCAGTAAGTTTATCCGAAACAACAGGAGCAAGACTTCCTGGCGGCAAAGCCTGGTTCATAGCTCGTCTACGGGTAGAATTTCTGCGTGCAAATGGTCCCCAAATCGCAAAGGTGATACCTGGTGTTTGCATATTCACAAAGAAAGTATTTCCATCTGGAGAAAATGTAGGGCCAGCAAATTCAGAACCGTTCATCATATTCTCAGCGAAAGTATAAATATTTCCTTCAGGAGTTAATCCGACGATACGGTCATTGCCGCCGCCATCTTCGGCGATCCAAAGATCTCCCCAAGGAGTGATCGTAATGTTATCCGGTGCTTCTAAATCATTTTTATCAGTAGACTCATAGAATAATTCTAAGTTGTTTGTCGCTGGCGTGTAGCGATAAACACGGCCAAGGCGTGATGAACCTGCACTTGTATCATCAAACCATAAAGTACCTTCAGAAAAATAAGCCCCTTCTAAGCGGCTAAACTGAATACAGCCTTTATCCTTAGCATCTTGCTGTGCAATTTCAGGATTTAATTTTTTCCAAACAACCCCGAATTTTTGTCCAGTATTAAATTGACTTGCAGCTGCAGCTGACAATTCATCAATCGCAGCTGCTTCAAGGATACCTCCCTTTTGCAGAGAACCTAGCTTTTGACTACGGTCATGTGGTGTAAAACGGTATAAGAAGCTTGGACTTGCGTCTTCGGTTAAATACCAAATTCCTGTTGAAGGGTCAACATGCCCAGCTTCATGGGAGAAATAACCCATATCACGGATCGGTGTTCTTGACATTTCGTTTTCAGGGTCAAGCGGATTCACTTCAAATACAAAGCCATGTCCCATATCTCGAGTTTCTTCCATTGTTAACCAGGTCCCCCAAGTCGTAGCTCCACCCGCACAGTTACGGATCGTACCTGAACTTGATACATACTGATCAATGACCTTGTTATTTTGTCCAACGATTATTGTGGTTGTGCCGCCGGCAGCACCAGCGCTCCAAGGTTTTTTCCCGTTTACAGGGTAATCTGAATTTGTCCCATTTTCATGGTTTCTTACAAGAATGGTTGTACCCTTTTCCCCTTTATAGGCAGCCATTCCATCGTGAGCAGATGGGACAAGGTCACCATTAGGCATGATATCACCAGTTTTTGAAAGCATTTTGTAATGAAATCCCCTTGGCAGATCAAGAACTCCATTTGGATCTTTTACTAATGGGCCATAGCCACCAAATCCACTTGTTGGATTGCTGGAATCCGCTGCAAATCCTTTTGTAGCTCCCGCAAGAGAGAATACCCCAGTTGAACCAAGTGTTAATGCTAAAGTACTCATTCCGCCCACTTTTAAGAAATTACGTCTGTTTAAACCACTATTGCCAGATTTCATCAACATTACCTCCAAAAAATCTTTTTTGAGGGATGCTATATTCCTTATAGCAAACCCTACCCTCAAAATTAACAGACCATTTTAAATGCTCTGTTAAACTCATGTGATTTTATTCCTTTGCATGAAAGATAAACCAAAAGTCACGGTAAATAAAGGAGGTTATTACGGCATTTATAACATGTAAAGGGCGGAAATTGATGGTATTAGTCAAAAATGGAGAAAAAACTAAGGATTTTGTCATAAAAAGACCGATTCAGAATATTAAAGCTTATTAATCGTTTGTAAATATAAGAGATACACTATGACAAACTAGTTACACCGATTAATTCCACCAAAATCCACTGAATTTTTGGAAGAGGAAAGGCAAAGACTTGATATAGTGGAATCACGCTTGATATCTATTCGCACACAGTGAAGCTTGCAGAAAAAATCAGCCGATGAGTTTGATGATTGTAGGACGGACAAAAATGCACATAACAACCAAAAATAAAATCCATACATTTGTAAGAGAAAGCGACAGTCTTGTGCAGTTCCTGTGCGGTATTTGAGTAATGAAATAGCGAGACAACACCCCAAATATATATTCACTTTTCCTATCGCTTAATGAAGCACTGTCAGTATAGTCACCACAGTCATATCAGATTAACCCTTTTATTTTGATGCAATCAGGATACCAAAATTGACTACAGGACTACTCAAAAACAATCAATAGCTTTTACATAGCCAATTATTAAGTAACTGGTGTCGATTTATTTTTCGACATATTCTTTTCTTAAAAGGAATTAACACTTGGATAATCGAATATAGGTATTTAAGTTTATTAGAAGGGGTGATTCAAGTGAGTATTAACATGGCTGAACACAGACTTGTCAAAGAAATAGCGATTTCAATCATCTCTACCCGTTTAGAAAAAAGCTTGGATGAAATAGAAAACTTATTTGGTGTTATTCTCGATACAGAACCGGCAGATGTATTGGCTACAAAAGCAAAACAGTTAGCCTCTGCAACAACTGTAGAACAATGCATTGATATTTTTATATAGAAGATTGAAACATAAAAGGCATTACAAAAAAAGGTACTCACCATTGTTGTGAGTACCCTTTTGCCTAAAATTTCTGCTTCAAAAAATGAACATGAAAACGATTATTTCACTTCCATAATCCGTTTTGCTTTGCTACCCGTAGTATAATCTGTGTAAAAGATTTCATAAGGTGCATTACCGGTTACTCCGAAAGCAGCAGGTCCGTTAACGTGCTTACCAGCTTGAACACTCTCGGTTAATGTATCGAGAGGATATACCTCCATCTTTTCACCTTTGCTGTCATACACTTCAAAATCTCCTGCGCCAACTACTTGTTCTTCTTTTGTACCATTTTGGTATTCAATATCAAATCCCAATACTTCTTTGGGCTGTGTTTCTTCAAATTCGTTTCTTTCCTTTGTGTAATGTACATTTGTTAATGTTATGATATGACCTACTACATATACCTTTTCACCTAGTTTAAAGGTTCCAACTTCTTTTGGTTTTTGTTCGGAATCTTCATCGAATTCAATATGCTTCTTGTTTTCCGCAATAACTGTGTGGCTCAAATCAACGGTACGGATAGTAGGTCTTTTTTATCATCATAAAGTTCAGAGTGTTTATATAGTTCTCGTATTTAAGCATCCATAATAGCTGCTTGCATGCTGTTTGTTCTCAAAGCTTCCACCATCTGAGTTGTTCACTTTCATTTCTATCGTTTTAGTTAGCCCATGCATCTTTATCAGGATTCTAAAACCATTTTAGAAAAATCTTCTAAATTTGAGAATTCTTTTTGTTCCTTCTTTGGTAAAGAAAAACGCCATAATACATAAAAGTATAACAACGATGTTATTCTATATTACTTAACTTGGCTATATTTGTAAATAACGGATGGGTACCTATAAAAAATAAGTTCTCCATATAGGTAAGATAGAGAAATTAAGTAGCCAATTAAAGGATTGGTGCTAGCAGAATGGCATAATCTATTCCACTTGCTTATTGAGAGAATAATCGTTTTAATCTTTCTGTTAACATCAGTGCCTTTCTTTCCATACCGGTGTTTGTTGTATTTTTAATTTCACTATTAAATACAACTAAGGTTTTTCAAACACATAAAGCCAAAGGGTTAAAAACCCTTTGGCCAAAAGATCAACTTAATAGTAAATGGCTCTTTTATCTATTGAATGTGCCTTCTATTGAGTGTCTATTTCTAAGTTCCAATAAACTCTCCAATTTTCTCTTCACTCTCTGCAACGCATTATCTATAGACTTGGCGTGAGTATTTAATTTATCAGACATTTCTATATAAGTAAGGTCCTCTAAGTAATAAGCCAAAACCTTCTTTTCTAACGGACTTAGAACCTCAGATAATTTTAATTCCAAGTCATCAGCAGATTCTTTATCTATCAATATCGCAACGGGATCAGAAATAACGGTGTCTGTCATTACTTCCATAAGAGTATGATCCGGATTTTCTTCATATATAGGCATATCAAGCGAAATAGAAGAATTTAACGGAGTATGTTTTTGAC
This sequence comes from Peribacillus sp. FSL R5-0717, assembly GCF_038002945.1. NCBI lineage: Bacteria > Bacillati > Bacillota > Bacilli > Caryophanales > Bacillaceae > Peribacillus > Peribacillus sp. FSL R5-0717. The sequence continues at coordinate 4,740,048 of NZ_JBBOOF010000001.1, read as the reverse complement.
GAGTAGCTGCCTTGATGGCTGTAATAATCTGCCTCGTGATACATAGTTCTGCAAACGCTTTAAAATAAGATTGTTTCTCGCCATTAAAATCCCTGATGGCTTTGAACAATCCTATCATCCCCTCTTGGATAATATCTTCTCTATCTGCCCCAATTAAGAAGTATCTGTTAGCCTTAATCTTTACAAAAGATTGATATTTTTTCATCAGAACTTCTAGTGCCTCCATATTTCCTTGCCGGACCTTTTCTATTAATACTCCATCTTCAAAATTAGCACACAGGAATGACGGTTTTTCTTCGATAGCTATACCCACAAAAATCCCTCCACCGGCTGCATTCAATTGAGCCTTGTTGTTTAAACGGACGCCCATTTTATATGCGGTAAATTACCATATTATTTAATATTAACCTATAACAATCACCAATGATATTAGATTATTTCGACAATTAAATACATTTCTATACACCTTTTTTTAGTTAGAAGGATCCGTTTACACCTTGCGAACAGGTTGCAGGATTATATATACGCACAAGCTAAAACGTATAATGGAGATGGATCTTAATCAACTCAAAATCTGAAAGTGCTAAAAAGGCGGACTATATTGTTAAAGCTATAAACGGAACAATATACTCCTTAAATGATTGGGCTATTGGTACCCATATTTTTAAACTGAAAGGGTATAAAACTATTACTGGTCAAACTAAGGCATATTGGTAATTGGTAGTAGAAAAATAATGAAGAGATATGCTCATTGCATATCTCTTTTAATTAGGAGAAGATTGGTATATGAAAAAATACTACATAGTTGCGTTACCAGTGTTGTTATTGCTTGGAGTTTTTTACTGGTTTTATTCTTCATCTTCACCTAAAGAATTTCTCCTTTTGCCACATCCAGACCAACAACTGGATTCATTGTTTTTCCCTCCTCTACTTACTAACCAGTACCCCTAGTCCTCCATGCAGTGTCATAGCTCATTAAATTAACGTTTATCTAAACGCATCCCGTTAGCCAAAATAAAAAAAGACCCAAACCCCTGTGATATCAAGATTTGATCCCTTGGTAGTTGATGACCTGTGAGGGATTCGAATATACAAAAAAAGAATAAATGGTGTTTGTCCCTAAATAGAAATATAATTTAGTAGATATATTATAAGTAAGTATGAAAAGGTGGAGTTTCATTGGATATTTTATGGTGGGGATTAACGATCGTCTTATTTGCTTTAAGTTTTGTAGGAATTGTCTATCCTATTATTCCTTCGGTAGTTGCCATTTGGGGAGGATTTGCAGTTTATCAATTCCTGGTTAATCCTGATGAGTTATCGTTATGGTTCTGGATCAGTATGGTTGTGTTGAGCGGTGTATTAATCGCGGCAGACATTATCGCAAACAGTTATTTTGTTAAAAAGTATGGTGGGTCAAAAACATCCGAGACAATAGCAGCTATTGCCACGATTGTTGGTTCATTTGTCTTTCCTCCTTTTGGAATAATTCTCGTACCATTTTTAGCAGTCCTCATTTCGGAATTAATCATTCAAAAAGATATAATGAAGGCTACTAAAGTTGGGTTTGCAACTATCATCGGTTTTTTAGGCGGCAGCTTAGCCAAAGTATTACTTCAATTATTGATGATTGTTTGGTTTATTTTAGCGGTAATCTTTTAATTATTTATAAACGGCCGCATAAGGAAAAGCTGACTTTCAACAGTCAGCTTTTTCTATTAACAAAGTCCGTACAAGAAAAAAAAGTGATGGAGGAAAAGTAACCATTAGTGTGGCCTATTGTGAACACTTCTTTAACGATAGAAATTTTTCACATCTGCTCCCTTCCGTGTCAAAACTCAAGACATGATCTCCGCCCAAGTTTTTACAGCCGTCGCTAAAATCAATAGAGCCAGTATGACTTGCAGCACTTTTACATTCATTTTTTTACCGGCCATTGCCCCAATCGGAGAGGCTATTAAGCTAGCTACAACCATGATCAACGCCGGATAGAAGTCAACTTGACCCGTTGATATTTTCCCTGCTGTTGCACCAATGGATGAAATGAATGTGATTGCCAATGAAGACGCAATCGTGACCCTTGTTGGAATTCTTAAAACGATAAGCATGATGGGAACTAATAGAAAGCCCCCTCCGGCACCGACTATCCCGGCGCCTAAACCAACGATTAATGCCAGGATGGCCGCAAGCCATTTATTAAAGGTAACTTGATCCACAGGAATATCATCTATCCCTTTCTTCGGAATGAACATCATGACAGCCGCTATCAACGCCAAGATGCCATAGACGATATTCACTCCGTTTTCCGACATCGTTTGTGATCCAACACTTCCAACCACGCTTCCGATCAACACACTGATCCCCATATAGAGAATAAGCGTTTTATTTAAATGTCCGCTATTACGATAGCTCCATATACCTCCGATGGAGGCGAATAAGACTTGTACAGCGCTTATGCCTGTCACATCATGGGCACTAAATGGCGCTAAACCAAAGATTGGGGGAATAAACAGCAGCATTGGATAATTTATTATCGAACCGCCGATGCCGAGCATCCCTGAAACGTATGAACCTATAAAACCAATCAAAAAGATGGTAATGATAAAGGTTATATCCATTGTAAGTGCCTCCCTTAAAAGAAGGGAAACCAAATGGTTCCCCTCCCTCTCTCTTTATCAACCTTTTCTGATCCAAAATTTCAGTATATCATTTTCTTCTGCTGTTTCCATCAGCTCATGGCCACTGGATTTTGACCAAGCGGCTAAGTCTGCTTTAGCTCCTTTATCGGTTACATGTATTTCCAGCACTTGCCCGGTTTGCAAATCATTCATCGCTTTTCTCGTTTTGACGATTGGCATTGGACATGCCAGTCCCTTAGCATCTAGCACTTTATCTGCATTCATATTTCATCTCTCCTATTTTCTTGGTTTCTATTTTTATCGGTATTAGCGAACCGCACAGCGATTTGGTCCAATTTCCATTTCGCGCTGTTTTTCATCATCGGGTTCGATTTTCCCCATATTGGTTTCGCGAATTTCTTGATAGGCGTTTGGCTGAGGCGGTAAATTACCTGTTACCAGCTCTCTGAATTCCGTTTCATCCGCTATGTTCAATCCGTGATTTTCAACAAATAACGAACCCAACTTTTTAGCGACACTTCCATCTTCATTCAATTCATCAATGATCATGAAATGTGATGGCAATACAATTAACCCGTCTGATAATTCTTTATAACGTGTATACAGTGTTTCTCTCAAGTCCCCTACCCAATCCTCAGCCAAACCAGCTAAGTCCGGTCTGCCAATGGAATCGATGAATAAGATATCCCCGCTTAGCAAGTATTTTTGATCCACCACAAATGAAGTTGATCCAATGGTATGTCCCGGGGAGTATAATGCTTGGATATCAATCGCTGTATGACCGATCGTTATCACGTTCCCGCTTTCTAATGGCTGATATTCAAAAGTTACTTCAGCCGCATCTTTTGGCGGCAGCCAGTAAGCTGCATTTGTTGCTTCCGCGATTCGTCTTCCACCTGAAATGTGATCGGCATGTAAGTGAGTATCCAGAACATGTGTAATCTTAACCCCGATATCATCTGCGAAATCAAGATAGGCATCTATCATTCTTGTGGAATCAATAACGGCTGCTTCCCCATTGGAAACGACCATGTAAGATAAACAGCCTTTACCAAGTCGAACAAATTGATAAATTTCGGCGCCATTTGTCAATTCGCCTATCCTCACTGGTTCCAAGTGTTCACTCCATGCTTTCATGCCACCCATTAAATAAAAAACATCCAATCCAGCTTCAGATAACATTTCAGCTACCATGACGGATGAGCCTTCCTTTGCACATACTACCAGGATTTCTTTATTGGCCGGGATTTGATCGAGAATTTCTTCCACGCCATCCAGTAGATCAAAGTAAGGGATATTAAGGAATTCGAAATTCTGCCCTTCAATTTTCCAATCATTAAAGTCACTTTCATTTCGAACATCCAAAATAAATAAGTCGGTTTTATTGATTACTTTCTTTGAAACTTCAGCAGCTGTCATTTGCTTAAAAGTCATACCATATACCCCCTGTGGTATTTGTGTTTTCAAAAAATTTTTCCTTCATTAAAAGGTTAATGTAACATCAGCATCTTTCGCGAACTCCAAAAATGTGACCGCTCCACCTACTTCGATACCATCAACGAAAGCTTCTTTTTCAATGCCCAATACGTCCATGGTCATTTGACACCCAATAAACTTGACGTCCATTTCCTGTGCCATAGTAACTAACTCAGGAATGGAAGGAACATTGGTCTTTTTAAACCCTTCGGCAAAATGCTCCTTACCCTCAGGCAGAGGAAGTTTTCCATTCGCGTCTTTATGAATTAAGTTCAAACCTTCGAAAGTAAAGAAAATGGCCACTTCTTGATCTGTTGCTGCCGCTGCCGTTGCGATGTTAAACACTTTATATGCATCAAATAAACCACCATTACTTGCGATTATGGCTACTTTGTTAGTCATGATCTATTCCTCCATTTTATAGTTTTCATTCATTCACAGATTTTTGGGAAGGACCGTTCCATTGGCTCATGCCGGGTACAACATTGAATACCTGTTCAAATCCAGCACCGGTCAGTTTTTGTGCAGCAAGATCACTCCGGCTGCCTGTGCGGCAAATCACGAAAATCTCTGACTCTATATCCAGTTCACCCATACGTTGTTCCAATTCACCCATTGGAAGGGATCTTGCTCCTGGAATGTGATTAAAAGCATATTCTGCGGATTCTCGTACATCCAGGATGACCACATTTCTTTTTTCTTCCATTACTTGCAGCAGTTCTTCATTGGAAATGATTTTTTCATGCTTCTTCACTTCTGTTTCTTCTCCGCTTGCTTTCCGAAGATAATGTTTTAGTGTCGTTCCTTCTTCAACCGTACCCAAGTATTGGTGACCTGAACTTTCCGCCCAGGCTTTCATATCGGCGGTTGACCCTTTATCAGTTGCTTGAACTTCCAGTACTTCCCCCGCTTCCAGGTTATTCATGGCTTTTTTCGTTTTTACGATTGGCATTGGACAGGCTAAACCTTTTGCATCCAAAACGGAATTTGTTTTTATCATTTTATTTCCTCCTTCTATTATAGGTATGGGGGTATATTCGAATTTAAAATTTTTCTGTGGGACCTTCCCATTCATTCATACCACCCATCATGTTCAACACTTTATATCCATGATCCTCAAGTAACTGTGCTGCCCTAGAACTTCTGCCCCCTGACCGGCAAACCATGATATACACTTTTGATTTATCCAAATCCTGCATTTTAAATTCCACCAGACCCAACGGGATGTTCACAGCATTTGGTATTTTCCCTGCTTTTACTTCATCCGCCTCCCGTACATCAATGATGTGGACTGGGGAGTTCCCCTTCAATAATGTGGTCACTTCATTCGGTAATATTTTTTTCACCTTTATAAGAACCTCCTTTTATTCGCGCCAAGAACTCATGCCGCCTTTTACGTTGGTGACTTCTTTAAATCCAAGTTTTTTCAATGCTTTACTCGCATTACTGCTCCTCATCCCGCTTTGGCAGATTACAATCACTTCTTTATCTTTTGACAGTTCCTGTGCCCTTTTGCCAAGTTCGTTTAAAGGAATGTTTTTAAAGTCCTTTATGTGATTGCCCCTATATTCATTAGGAGTACGGACATCAATCAATTGCTTATTTCCTCTATTTTTCAACACAGCTTTTAGCTCTGCCGCATTTATATTTTTTATCTCCTTTACAGGGACAAAGCGCTGATATAAAAACCAAACAATGAAACCTAATATGATGAGGTTAAATATAGTTCCCAATGGACCCATCCCTCCGGTACCAAAATTTATATAAATAAGTTTACATTTCCATCCTCTGCTTCAGCTAAATATGCCGCAACACCTGTATACTCAATTCCATCCAATAGCTCCTCTTGCTGTAAACCCAATAAATCCATTGTCATCGTACAGGCTATCAGTTTAATTTCCTGTTCTTGGGCCAACTCAATTAAATTTGGGAGTGACATGGCGTTATGCTTTTTCATCACGTGTTTGATCATTTTGGGACCCATCCCAGCAAAGTTCATGTTGGATAGACCCATTTTATCAGAACCACGCGGCATCATTTTCGCAAACATTTTTTCAAGAAATCCTTTTTTTAATGAAATCGGCTTATCCTTCCTTAAAGCATTCAATCCCCAGAACGTATGGAAAATGGTCACTTCATGATCGTAAGCCGCCGCCCCATTTGCAATGATATAAGCAGCCATTGCCTTATCATAATCACCACTAAATAAAATGATCGTCGTTTTTTTCTTTTCAGTCATTATGCTTCCCCCTGATCGAAATTTCTTTTTTACACTTATATACCCAACGGGGTATATATTATGCTAAAAAATAAAGTGCGTCAACCCACTTCACTAAAATAAATGGTTATCTTTATTTGCCTGGTCCATGATTGATTGAAGTCAGCCCTTCATTCACTTCGAAAATTTTTCCATTAACCTTCTCTATACCAAACCCATATAACCGAGCTGTATGCATCGTCAAGTACTTACATGCGGATTCCTTCGTTTCAAACAGATAAATGCCGCCTGCTTCCTTTGCCTCACTATCTTCGGTCCAAATCTTCCAGATTAAGCCTTCTTCACTATTAATGCTTTTTGCTAAATCTGTAAATTCTTTTACCATTTCGTTGCCGAAAGGTCCCTCCATTTTAAAATCCACTTGTAAAATATAAGACATGAATAACACTCCTTTTTCAACAGTTCAGGTCAATTCTTTTACCTGCTTTTTATCAGTAAATTAACCGCTTCCTTGACTAGATGATCAGTGCCCTCTCCATTCTCGACGTTTTCCCGAACGCATTGCTCAAGATTGGCACTTACGATAACACCCATGGACCTATCGATGGCACTTCGAGTAGCCGACAACTGAGTGACGATTTCTCTGCAATCTTTTCCCTGCTCCATCATTCCAAGAACACCCTTGATTTGTCCTTCAATCCGCTTCAACCGATTAATGACACTTTTATCAAACTCCATACTCCGCCTCCCATCTATTTACAACAATAGCTAATCTCCTTTTCCGTTAAGAAGTGCAGCCCCAAGTTCACTTCCAGTTTATTAGCAGCAATGACATAAATGTTTTCAAGTAAGATCTTTATTAAAACATTTCAATAGGCATAATCAACCTTATCGTGCTTAGATTATAAGCGCCTAGCCAATTAAATCGTATTTTACTCGTGAGTTTGCACGTTTTACTCGTGAGTTTTTGCGTTCTTAACTTTGTGAGTTTATATTATACGGATGGGGGTATATTGTCAAGCTAGAGTTAAACTAACTAATAAAGTTTAGCATCAAGCTTTGAGGAGAATTCTTCAAACTCGTTTTAACTGGGGTGATGAAAAACTTGTCTTGATATAGATGTTTCTGAAAACTTATGAAATTGCCGATCTAATCTCCCTCTAGAAAATTAATCTCTTGAACCGCATAATGTCTATCCTGCCTTTGGATATAAGATGGCATCGTCTACTATTATTAACTAGATTTCATAATGACTATTTATTTGAAGGTTCATACTGACTCCACCACTTATAGTAAAAAAATAGTAGTGCAAACCTATCCCTTGGTTTGCACTACTATTTTTTATTTACCCTATGCCTCTATGGTAGGTATAAGCTTTCGAATACTTTTCATATGTTCAAGGCTTTGAATGGATTCTAATAAACTTTTCGCAGATTCTTTTCCTAGAATTGGAGTTGTCAGCCAGAAAAACTTCTCTTTTTCTTCAGCGTTTAACGGATAATCATAGTCTCCTCTTGCTTGTATAATATCGGATTGATAAGTGTCACCATCCTGCATTACTATTTTAACCATACTTAATGCCCTTTCAGGAAATGCTTCGTTAAGTTTTTGATCCACTACTACTGTAATCTTGTCCATCATGCTAAGAATAATTGGATCATTCAGATGTTCTAGTACTTGTATTGGTCCCACTTCACCGTAAGAAAGAAATGCTGCAACAGGAAAAAGTAAATTATACTGTGCTTCCTCTGTAGTTTCTGGATATTCTTTCGATAATGCTGCAGATTCTGTAAATGTATGAATTACTATTTTTTTAATATTTTCGGATATTAGTATATTTCTACTTTGAATTTCCCTAATGGCTTCAATAGCTGGCTGTGCCCACCGACAGCATGCATACGGCTTATAATATAGTTCATTTACGCGATAACTTTCTCCTAAATCGTTTGTAAGTCCTTCTGCTTCTTCCAATGTAAATAGTGATGGAATCCCTGTATAGCCTGCTTTTACCAAATAAGCTGCACTTAGCCCAGCTATACATCCCCAATTAACCCCGTCCTTTAACATGGAAGGATGTTCGATGCAACGCATCATTGGAGAATAAGCACCGAAATATTCTGCATTGCCCAGTGAGTGATCAATAGTTCTTCCCTTAAGTCCTAAAATGTACGAAACACCTGCTGCAGCTCCGACAGCCCCCATGAACCAGTGCAGTGATAATCCGGCCTCATCAGGTGTGCGCCAATACCCGCACGAATACCCACTTCATAGCCTATAAGGAGTGCCGTCAAAAACTCTTCTCCGCTTATATTATTATCTTCTGCAACGGCGAGCACAGCGGGGAAAATGACAGCGCCGGGATGTCCTTTTGTGAGACGATGACCATCATCTAAATCTAGGGCATTTGCCATTGTCGCATTGACAAAAGCTGCCCCGGCAGGAGTTAATCTTTCTGGGAACAGGAAAACCGAGCTGTTTCCCATCCCCCACTGCGAAACAGCAAATTCTTTTGAAATCTCTGCTGCTCTCGTATTGCGGCCTGCAATGATACAAGCGATTATGTCTGCTAGGGCTTCTTTGAGTGAAGTTAGTGTGTCTCTGTCCAAACTCTGAATCGACTCAGATTCAATTCAATATAGGTGATGAGCGAATTATTAGCTTTCATCTCAATCTAGCATTCCCTGTTCATCCAGCCATGTTTTAGCCACTTCATTAATATCTTCATGTTTAATATCAACAAGATAATTTAAATTCTTCATTGTATCTGAATCTAACTTATCTGAAAGTGCATTAAGAAGATCTCTTAATTCCGGATTTTTCTTTAATACTTCTTGACGAATGACCGGGGCTCCATTATATGCCGGAAAAAACTGACTATCATCTTCTAACACAACAAGTTTAAAACCTTCAATGCGTCCATCTGTCGCAAAACCTACCGCTACATCAACCTGGCCTTCTTTTAAAGAGTTATATAGAAGTCCTGTATCCATTTTGACAACATTTTTAGCTGGTAAAGAGAAATTATATTTTTTCTCTAAACCTTTCATTCCATCTTTTCGCGCATAGAACTCAGAGTTCGATCCAAATTTTAATTTACTAGAATCTTGATTCACAATATCAGCTAGATCTGATATGGATTTGATTCCTAATTCTTTTGCATAATCCTCGCGCATTAAAATAGCATATGTGTTATTAAATTCGGATTTATTTAACCATTCAAGTTTATTCTTTTTGTCGATTTCTTTTACTTTTTCATATGCCTTTTCGGGATCAGTTTCAACAGGTTCCTTTAAATAAACCATCAGTGCCGTACCCGTATACTCCCAGTACACATCGAGCTGACCATTTTCAAGCGCGGAACGTGCCACTGTACTGCCCATACTACTTGCTTCATCAACTTTGTATCCTTTTTCTTTCAAATAAATAGAAGTAATTTGTGTCAAAATGTGCTGTTCAGTAAAATCCTTTCCGCCCACTGTAATTTTCCCTTTATTTTCATTTGAACCGGCATTAGACTCCGAAGAACTGCATGCTGTAAGCATACAGGCAAGAAGTGCGACACAAAATAACATGCTAAACTTTCTCATTTTTACTTCCCCCTTTATTGTCTTAAATTAAATCAGCTTTTCTTTGCAATCCTCTGGGAGTGGTGGCTACTTCAATTTTCCCTAATAAGAAATCAATAGCAATGGCCAAAAAGATAACCGGCATGGCACCTGCGAGCATTATGCCTGGATCGTAAAGTGAGATTCCGGTGAATATAAGGTCACCCAACCCACCACCTCCAATTAAGAAAGCAAGTGCGGCTGATCCCACATTAATAACGGTTGCTGTACGAATGCCTGCAAGAATTGCATATGACGCATTTGGGAGTTCAAGCTTGAAAAGAATGAGTTTTTGCGTCATACCCATTCCTGTTCCAGCATCAATGATCGATGGAGGAACCGATTGAATTCCAGCAATCGTATTCCGTAAAATTGGAAGAAGTGAGCTGAACCACAGCGCAAATACCGCGGTTTTCCAGCCTAAACCTAGGTAACTCATGACCAGCGCTAAAATGGCTATACTTGGCACCGTTTGTCCGATATTCGCAAAATTAACTACAATAAATTCAAATTTTTTAAACTGAGGTCTCGTAATAAAAATCCCAAGCGGCACGGCCACAAGAATGGCTGCCATGGATGAAAGCGCCACCAATTTCATGTGCTGTCCAGCTAAATGAAGAAGTTCATCAGAGTTATCTTTTATATATTGAAATGCACCTGATTGGAGAGCATAAGCTAGCAGTGCAACAATAATCAACAATAACAAAGCACGAATCAATATTTCTATCTTGTTTATTTCCTTCATTAAGACACCCACCTTATTGAATTATTGACTTTAATTTCGAAGGGTGAACACCTGTCAAAACTTCAAAGTCACCAATACCTAATACTCCGCTTGGCTGTCCTTTATGATCCAAAATCACAGCTTCCCCTTTTGGTGATGATAATAATAGAGACAGTGCTGTTCGAAGATCTGTATCAATATTAACCACATATTCGCTAGATTCAATTTTCATATTCATTTTTCGATTTACCTTTTTCGCTTTATTTAATAGATCCCTGACCGTTAATAGTTGTAAACGTTTAATTTCACGATCACTTCCAATAAAATTGTTCACAAAATCATTTTTGGGATTAGACAAAATCTCATCCGGTGTTCCATACTGCATGATTTGACCATCGTTAAATATAGCAATTTTATCCCCAAGACACAAAGCCTCATCGATATCGTGACTAATAAATAAGATCGTTTTCTTTACATCTTTTTGAATTCGTAAAAATTCATTTTGCAACCTATCGCGAATAATCGGATCTAGTGCCCCAAATGGTTCATCCATCAACATAACTGGCGGGTCTGCCGCCAGCGCCCTTGCCACTCCAATACGCTGTTGCTGTCCGCCTGATAATTCCCAAGGATAACGCTTTCGGTATTCCTCATGGTTTAACCCCATCATCTCCATTAATTCTTTGTATCGTTTTTTCATTTCCCCTTCGTTCCAATCCAGCATCTTTGGTACAACATTAATGTTTTGTTCAATTGTCATATTCGGAAACAAACCATTTTGTTGAATTACATAACCGATTGAACGTCTCAATTCGATTGGATCCAATGAGTAAATATCTTTTCCTCCGACTTCAATAGTCCCCTCTGTGATAGAAACCAAACGATTAACCATTCGTAAAAGAGTTGTTTTCCCACAACCTGAGGGACCAAGAAATACACAAATTTCTCCTTTTTCAATTGTCATATTTACATTATCTACTGCCTTCACCGATTTTCCAGAGCTTTTGTATACCTTCGACACATTTTTAAATGTAATCATAAGTCATCCCCTTTCTTATCCTATATGAGCTTTTTTGGGCGAAACTCGTTTTTGTACCAGACCTAGTAAATAGTCAGCAGCGATCGCTAATATTGAAACGGCAATGGCTCCAGCTTGAACCATCTCTGTGTAACTTGTGGATATTCCTCTTGCGATATATACCCCAAGTCCACCCGCACCGATATAGGCAGCAATTGCCCCAATTCCAATCGTTAATACAACGGCCATTCTAATTCCTGCCATAATTACTGGAAGGGCAATTGGGATTTCAACTTTTAAAAGACGTTGCCATGCCGTCATTCCCATTCCTATTGCAGCGTCGCGCATATTGGGATCTACATTTTTAACAGCGATGAATGTATTACGGATGATTGGAAGCTGCGAGTACAAGACCAATGCGATAAACGCTGGTAAAAACCCAATCCCTTGATTAATGATAGATAAAATCGGAATCATGATACCGAACAGTGCAATACTTGGTATCGTCATAATAATGCCTGCTACTGCCAGTACAAGATTTGATAACTTTTCATGCTGTGTAATATAAACTCCAAATGGAACACCGAGTAATATGGCTACACCAACTGCTAATCCAACTAATTGGATGTGCTCCCATGTCATTGCTAAAAGCTCTCCCCAGTTCGACCCGATAAAGTCCAATAAATCCACTTTTTTACCCTCCTTTAATTTAAATGATTCGATTCTGACTTAATAGTCTTGCATAGTTCAGGTCACTTTTTTTTAGTTGTGTAAAAATAAATTGCTTTTTAATATGGTCTAATGTCACTTCTATAAATGTTTTCCTACTTAATTAAACAAGCTTCTGCTAAAATTTCCACAATGTGTTTAGCATCCACATCTCTTGTACCGCTTCTCTCTACACCTAGCTTCATTTGGAGCAGGCACCCCGGATTTGTTGTAACTATTGTTTTTGCTTTTGTTTTTCCCGCCTTATACATCTTTTCGTCTAATATTTTCATCGATTCATCAAAATTCATTAAATTATAAATACCGCCAGATGCACAGCAACGGTCACTTCCCTCCATCTCCATATAACTTGCCCCTGGTATGGATCTAAGAAGCTGCCTAGGTTCTTGAAATACTCCCTGGACATTTCTCAAATGGCAAGAATCTTGATACGTAATAATACCAACCCATTCTTTTTTAAACGGGAGAGGACCAAATTTCACCAGAATTTCGGTAATATCTTTTGATTTCCCTACAAATGCTTCACTGCGCTTTTTCCATTCAGATTCTTGTCCAAAAAGGTGATTATACTCACTAAGCATCGCTCCGCAGCCTCCAGCGTTATTGACATAATAATCGGCACCGGATGCTTCAAATGCTTCTATATTTGCTTTTGCGAGTTTTACAGCCTCATCTTTCATTCCTTGATGGGAATGAAGTGCACCGCAACATTTTTGATTTTTCGGAATAATCACTTCACAGCCAATTACTTGAAGCAGTTCAATTGTTAGCCTATTAATCTTTGACATGATAGCGTCCATGATGCATCCCGGAAAAAAGGCAATTACTGCTTGTGTCTCGCCTAATGCTGGAAATTTTTGTCCGTATTTATATCGTTTGATTGGTGCTTCGAGCTCCGGCAGGATCTTTTCAAACTGTCCCATCGACTCTGACACTTTGTTAATCATTTTTGTTTTTTGCACCACTTTATTTATTTTTGTTTTTTGATATAGCCACGTTAGATTGCCTAATGTACGAAGACGATTGCGATGCGGAAATAAACTGGTCAGCGTAAAATCGACCACTTTTGTTTGAATCTTAGGTTTATTTTTTTGCTTTTTATGATGTTCATGCTTTTGATGTTCTGTTATGACTTCTTTAGCTGCCTCATAAATTTGTCCGTATGGTACATTAACCGGGCACGCTACTTCACAGGCTCTGCAACCAAGACAAAGGTCAATTGGCTCAGCTAGATCTTTTTGAAGATCGATTTTTCCCTCTGCAGCCATTTTAACCAGGTTAATTCGTCCGCGAGGTGATTGTGATTCTTTCCCCATAGATTCATAGGTTGGACAAGCAGGAAGACAATATCCGCATTGCACACATTGATTGGTTGCTTCATACGAAAGATCACGCAATTTTTGAGTAAACTTATCTGTAATTGCTAATTTCTTTTCGTGAGGTGCTTTATTCATGTTAATTCCACCTTTAGTTTTCCAGGCTGTGGAAATATTTTTCCTGGGTTTAATATAGAGTTTGGATCCCATGCATCTTTAATTTTTTTCATCATTAGCAATCCATCTGACCCAAGCTCTAATTCCATATAAGGAGATTTTAATATCCCAATCCCATGTTCCCCTGAAAGCGTACCGCCAAGTTTGATGGCAGCTTCAAAAATTTCACTTACTGCATCTTCGACACGTTTCATTTCTTCGATATTTCTCTTGTCGGTAATAATATTGGGATGGAGGTTACCGTCCCCCGCGTGACCAAAAACAACTAGGTTCAACTGATATTTCTCACGAATTTGATAAAGCTTTTCAATCATCTCGGGGATTTGACTTCTTGGTACTGTCGCATCTTCCGAAATTTTGGTTGGTCCCATTTGTGTAATAGCTGGAGAAACCATTTTACGCGCTTTCCAAATCTCATCACGCTCAGCATCTGTTTTCGCCACTTTGACACTAGTCGCCCCTTGTAAAAGACAGATATCTTCACATTTTTTTATTTCTTCATCGATTGCCGCTGGATGGCCGTCCACTTCAATAATGACGATGGCTTCCGCCTCAATGGGCAAACCTGCTGGTGAGTAATTTTCAACCGCACGAATACATGCATTATCCATCAATTCCATCGCACTTGGTAATATTCCATTTGATAATATTTTTGTTATGGCATGCCCCGAATCAGCAATTCGTACAAATGAAGCTAAAAGTGTTTTTCTTGCAAGCGGCTTTGGTATTAGACGCAAAATGGCTTCTGTTACAATTCCCAGTGTGCCTTCCGATCCAACTATGAGTCTTGTTAAATCGTAGCCAGTCACATTTTTAACCGTTCGACCTCCTGTGCGAATAATTTCTCCAGTTGGTGTAACAACTTCTAAACCAATTACATATTCCTTCGTAGTACCATATTTCAAGCCTTTTGGACCACTTGAATTTTCCAACAAATTCCCTCCAATTGTTGAAACATGGGAACTGCTTGGGTCCGGTGGATAAAATAAGCCTACCTCTTCTGCCTTTTGTTGTATGTCACTTGTAATTACACTTGGTGAGGAGATTGCCAGTAAATTTTCACGGTCAATCACAAGTTTTTTTTCAAATTGTGACATATCTAGAATCATGCCTCCTTCAACAGCAAGGGAACCCCCGCTTAAGGAGGTAGCCGCTCCTCTAGGATAAACAGGAATTTTAAATTCGTTTGCAAGCTTGACCAAGTCAGCAACTTCTACTTTATTTTTTGGTTGAATAACGATTTCCGGCAAGTATTCGCCGAATGATGCATCAAAGCTGTAAGAATAAAGTTCTGCTAAATCTGTCAGTACCCTTTCTTTTGGAACGATGGTATAAATAAACCTTAATAGCTGCTCTTTCATCACTTGTCATCCTCACTTTTCAATATCTAAAAGCTGCTTTGGATTATGAACGATCATCCTTTCAATCTCGGTTTCTGTTATACCTTCTTCGATCATTGCACTGACAAAGCGACTTAATGCTTCTATTGGCGGAATATTGTGTTCTTGGCCATAATCTGTTACAAGCACACATGACGCTGGACCGATATCCCGTATTGACTTAGCCATTTGTGCTATCGTTAAATCTTGAAAATCCTCACCGCAGGCTAAATAGCATTTCTCGATTATAGCGCCTTTTTTGGCAAACTCTTTTTGCTTTTCTATTGATACTGGGGCAATGCCTAGATCTGCATGCTGAATTAGGATCTTGTCGATATGATGTTCATTGGCTGCGTCAATTAACACAGAGACTTCTTCTTCCGATAGATGACCTGTTGCAAGGGTGATATTTGCTTCACTGATAAGTTCCAGAATTTCAATGACTTCTGGTTTTATCTGTCTATTCTCATCAAAAATAGTTAAACCTTCTTCAATGGGCAGGCTTCGTTCACTATTGAAAAAACGGGTCTTTTTTTTGGCAAAATTACAACAATGCTGATTTGCTGAAATAGTCGGCATCCAAATTATTTTTGCACCTTGCCTTATTGCTGCATCAACCGCTTTGGGTGATAAGCCACCTGTAAATTCATTTAAAACAAGTCCACCGTAAACAAGAAGATCTGGCTCTTTTAAACGGATTAATGTCGTGCGGTCCACAGTGGATGCCTCATGTGCTTTTAATACGGCACCTGCCATTTTAGCTTTTTTTAAGTCTTCTATAAATTCCCAATCAGTCTGCTTTCTTGGGAAAATACTAGGATACGTATGGCAATGTAACTCTATTGCACCTTCTAATAACGGATGAAAATCCATCTATGCCACTCCTTTTTAAAAGTTAATTCTTTAATAAATTAATGCAAGTAACATGCCAACTATATATGGGCTTTTTTTCAATTTCCACATATCTTTTTGATATATTTTGTAAAAAAATTTTTCGCTTTGAAAAAATACTTTTACAAACTTTGAGGATTGCCAAAAACATATGAAAACGAAAAAAAAAGGAGAATTAAAATAATTCTTCCTTTTTTTGCTTAATTTCTTCAGATGACTTATTCATTTGTTCATGATACTTATTTATCTTGTAAAATAGCCGCTGTCTTGAAATTCCCAGCTCTCTGGCTGCTGCGGCAATTTGGCCATCGTTCTCTTCAACCGCAGACAATATAAATTGCCGTTCAATGTCTTCCATTTGTTCTGGAAGCGTTCTCTTTTTATTAAAGGAAACGATAGACGGAAACTCTGCATTCATTTCACTAGATCCCCTAATTTCAGAAGGGAAATCTTGTAACGACAAGTCTTCCTCCTTACATAAAACTGCTGCTCGCTCAACGGCATTTTGAAGCTCCCGAACATTTCCTGGCCATTCATATGCTTTCAATATATTCATAAGCTGAGGTGACACTCGAAAATTTTTCTTCATTTTTTTACAGTGCTTCTCCAAAAATTCCCCAACCAGAAGGGGAACATCTTCTTTTCTTTCTCTAAGTGCCGGAATATGCATATCTATAATATTCAAGCGATAATACAAATCTTCGCGGAAATTCCCCTCTTGTACCATTTGTTTCAAATTACGATTTGTTGCAGAAATAATTCGAACGTCTACTTGTTTTAATTGATTGCTACCAAGACGCATGAAGGATTTCTCCTGAACGACTTGAAGAAGCTTAGCTTGAAGCGTAAGTGGCACTTCTCCAATTTCATCCAAGAAGATAGTACCATTTTGTGCTGCTTCAAATTTCCCTGCACGACTTGCTGTGGCACCGGTAAATGCACCCTTTTCATAACCGAAAATCTCGCTTTCTAGTAAATTTTCAGGGATAGCAGCGCAGTTTACAGCAATGAATTGACCGTTATTGCGATCACTTAAGGAATGAATCATCTTGGCGATCATACTTTTTCCTGTTCCGCTTTCCCCATGAAGAAGAACCGTTGCATCTGTGGCGGACACACGTTCAATTAATTCGTAAATCTGCTTCATTTGCTTGCTTATACTAATAAAGCCCTCTATAGATTCAAGTTTGTTTAACTGACTTTTCAGTTGGATATTCTCTTGTTTCACTTCAAGTAGTGTATAAGCTCTGTTAATAACAAGTTCTATTTCCTCTAGTTTTGCTGGTTTTTCTAAATAATCAAATGCACCTGCCCTTATAGCGGATACAGCGCTTTCTATATCGCCATAAGCCGTCATGATGACAAATACCTTTTGAGGATAGAGTGCCATGAATTCCTCTAAAAGTTCCAAACCATTTGCATCTGGAAGATTTAAATCGAGGAAAACAAGGTTGGGGCCGTCTTCTTTCATTCTTCTTCGTGCTTCTTGTCCATTGGCAGCAAGAATTACTTCATATCCCTTCTTGCGAAATGACAATGATAGAACACGCAAAAGTCTAATTTCATCATCCACAAACAGAATGCTCTTCATATTCATTCTCCTCATGTTTTAGTATTTCAATATGTATTGTGGTTCCTTGAGAGAATACGCTTTCCGCCCATATCTTCCCACCATGTTGAACTATAATTTCGTGAGCAATAGATAAACCTAAACCTGTTCCCTCTGGTTTCGTGGAATAAAACGGATTGAAGACCCAGTTTAATTTTTCTTTCCTAATGCCTTCTCCGGTATCCGAAATGGAAAGCTGCCAATATGCCCCTTTCTCTTTAAGCGCAACATGAATATTACCCTCATCTTTTATCGCTTGAATACTGTTCAAAAATATATTTAAAAGCAATTGAGTCAATTTATGCCGGTCCCCCAAAACGGGAGCTTTACTAGAATTGTATTCGGTTGTGACCATAATGTTTGCATCATTAAATTTTCTTCTTAATAAATTTAGCAATTCATCAGTAATCATAACCAAATCTGTCAGAACATGATTGTTATATTCATCATCTTTTGTTAGCTTCAGAAAATCAGTTAACAGTTTGTTCATGCGATCAGATGCTGTTAAAATATCTCCTGTCAATTCATCAATCACTTCTTTTTCTTTAAATTCATCTTCTATTTGTAGGCGAATTGTTTCAGCAGCAACCTGAATAATACTTAAAGGATTTTTTATTTCATGGGCAATCCCAGCAGTGAGCTCGCCAAGTGATGCTAGCCGTTCACTTTGTTTTAAGTATTCTTCAAGCTTCTTCACTTCACTTACATCACGAATGACAAGAATGGCGCCGATGTACTCATCTTGTTCTCCTTTAAGAAGTGATGCATAGATACGGACATCATGAAATCCCTTTTCTTTATCAATAATATAGCTTTCGACTTCTTCAAAAGACTTCCCTGCATTAAACGTTTTTAAAAGAACGAACTTTTGTATATCATGCTTTATCGGCAAATTAAAAATAAGCTGATTTAATACTTCTTCCCGGCTATAAAGCATTAAATCTTCTGCTCCTTTATTAAAGGTCATAATCCTACCATCCTTGTCCGTAGTAATAACACAATATGGAATGGACTCCAGGATATAAAACATACTTCTTTCTTTTTCCCTCAATTCCGTTGCCATCTCTGATAAAACAATCGATAATTCCTCAATTTCATCATTTGTTTTCACTTTAACGAATGCTTTCCGCTTACCTACTTTATATTCTTGTACATGCTTGATGAGAGTCGTGACAGGAAGAATCACTCTTGATGCACTGAACATAGCAAGTCCTATTGCGATAATGAAAACGATGGAAAAACCTTGTAAAAGTAAACTTTGGACCACTTTTGCAGGCATTAGTGCTTGTTTAATTGGTTCTCCCACAATCAAACTAATATCACCCAAGAGAATGGGCCGATACGCAATGGCCATTTCTTTGTTAAAAATCTCGCCATTCCAAACATCAAAATCTTCTTTTTGAAGATGAATCCCAACCTCATGATTCCGAATGGATTTGCCAATATAACTTTGGTCGGTATGTGCAATAATTGTTCCATTACGGTCAATTATTGCATTCACTCCCTCCTTCCCGATTGCAAATTTTTGAAGGTGTTCTGATAAAACGTTTAAATTTATATAAGCTACAACGCTCCCCTTAAATTCTCCCTTTTCATTAATGGATGGATATGCAATCGCAATGGTCTTGCGGCCGTCAGGCAGTTCCATCATATTTGAAATATAGCTTGTCTGACTCCAGGTGAGCCTTTTTAAAATAGAACCATTTTCTATAAAATCAGAAAATGGAACATTCGGAATACGTAGGTTCAACTTATCCTCTTTATATACTTCTATGAACAGATAAAGTGGATCCTGTGCCAAGATCGTCTCTATTTCTACATGAAAAGCATTCTCTGCTTTGTTATCAATATTTGTAACAATGGGCGATATCTGTCGCATATCGGAAATTGAATTTTTGAAGATATTCTCTGTTTGGTTGCCAAGGGTTTTGGCTATAAGTTCATCTCGATATTCCATTTGTGACCGTACAGATCCATTCATTACATGTACGGCAATCAAATAAAGAGAGGCCAGTACAAACAAAATGACAACTAAAACAATAGTTACATAACGCTTCATTAGCCGTGATTGAAATACTTTCATTTACAAAACCTCGATATGTGAGAAATGAAAAAAGCACTTTATACATTGTTATTAAAGTGCTTTTTATGTGTGCTTCTTAACACCCTCACTTTTAATTGTTACCTATTATTAAGTTTACTAACGATTCGAAGCGCTTACAATTGTAACTTCTTTACCAGTTCCCTATAAAAAATCGGCCTTCTTGATAGTAATAGCTTATGTTGATCAAACCACCAATTATGTTCCATTTTAGAATTAGCCACTATCAATGCCTCTTCACTGTGAGAAGAGGCAACTACGGGCAAGTCACTTCCATAAATCGGATCAGGTGTATAAAGGGCACTCCCACCTTTACAATCGATATCTGAACCAATAAAATTCGCAATGAGTGTTTTTGCTTGCGAAAATCTTGCCGTGGCGTCCCATGTCGTCATCGAATTTATCGGAAACTTATTTTCCATTATTTTTTCTGGAAGCGCCAGTGTTGCACCAAATTCACCATGCCAGCATGAGGGGATGGTAATAAAATCGGCACGTTTTACGGCAATAATGCCCGCTACCTCAGGATATGCAGCATCACAACCGACTATTAGGCCCACACGCCCTATATCCGTTACATTTGCTACAACCAATTCCCAACCGGCAGAGGCCCAGCGTTCGTCCGATTCTGACAAATGAATTTTACGGGCTTTAGTAACTATATTGTCAGCTGGCGTCAGAAGAACTACTGTATTATAAAGGAGATTCTCTTCTTCCTCTATCATACCAAAAATGATATTAATTTGATATTCAGTTGAAAGCATTCTCATTTCTCTTATGGTTTCTCCATATATGGGTTCAGCAAGTTTCCGGATTTCCTCAGGGCTAAGTGAATTAACGGGACCTGTTAAGGAAAGTTCCGGGCAAATAACTAGTGATAACAAGCTCTTTTGTTTTTTTGCCTTGAAGCTAGCATCCGCCAGGAGCTTTTTTATTTTCTTAAGATTTTCTTTTTTATCTCCTATTACCGGTTCATACTGCAATAAAGCAGAAGAAGTCTTTTTTTCATAAGTCCCGGTATCCATTTGCTCTGATGGTGATTTTTTATACTCCCAAGGTCCGACATGCAACATTAAATCAGAATATAGGTCTGGCTTTCGTTTTTCCATTCTTTTTTTTGCGGGATTTTCATATAAAGCAGGGTCAATATCCGCATATAAAATGACTGTCTCATCTCTCGCGTGACTTTTTTCTACGTATGGGGTTTCAGCAAGTTTCCTACCTAAAGGTGACCAAATGGCACTTGCACCGATCATATGGTAATCGGTTTCAGTATTGGAACGATTCGCACCTATGACGTACAGACCGTTCATTTCAGCCCATGCCTGCAGCATCGAAAGCGATCCACCTGTTGAATTCGTCGGAAAGCAAAGAATATCCGCTCCCTTCACAGCAACGATCCGGGCCGATTCAAAATAGCTTGAATCCATACAAATAATGACTGCAATCCTCCCAATAGACGTTTCGTATACCGGAATGCCCATGTCCCCCCAATGTGCCCAGCTATCTTCTGTTGCCCATTGATGCACTTTCCTGTATTTTCCGATATATCCCATAGGACCCACAAGCGCAGCCGAATTATAGCAAAGTCCGTCTTCTTCATCTACCTCCGCCATTCCTATGATAATATGTGTATCGTAAAATTTTGCGACTTCTTCAAAACGTTTAGTGGTTTTCCCCGGGATTGTATCTGCAAATGGAAGTATAGACTGACGATTCTCGTAATGATAGCCTGTTGTAGCCATTTCCGGTGTGACAATCAATTTGGCTCCATTTTTTGCTGCTTCTGTTACCGCCTCAAGCAAATGATCAATATTGTTGTCCAATTGATTTAATAGTGGATTAAACTCAATAATAGCTGCTTTGAAAGGATGCTTATTTTTCATAAAATTGCTCCTTTTGATTCAAAATTTAAAAAGACAGATGACAAAATAATTTGCCACCTGTCACGCGATTATCTATTTTACCCTTGCATTTGGATGACTTTAATATTTTCTTCCTTTTTTATTAGAATTTCACCAAAGAAAGCTTTAAGCGTTTCAATTAAATCTTGGAAAACTTCATGCTCATGATACATGAAATCATTATGCTTACCATTTATTATATAAAGTTTTTTCGGTTCATTTGCTGCTTCGTACAGTTCATTTGCCTCATCAAGTGGATGTAATAAGTTATCTTTTCCATGGGCAATGAAAAGCGGCACCGTTACATTTTTCACTTCTAATTCTGCGTTCATGCTAATTATTGAGTCTGTAAACTGCAATACTGTCTGCTTACCAAATGGAGAAAGAACGGCCAGTTCCTTTTCAACATAATCCGCTGTGGCCGGATCAAGCGGATAATGAATAAACGTACTTGCAAGTTGGGACTTCCCAGTTAATACCCGTTGTTCTCGATCTGTTTCAACCGTTTTCAAGATTTCATTCCATTCAACATAGGAATGAATAGAGCGTAACCATCTTTGGCCATTATAAAAACCATTTAGTGCTGCAACTGCCTTAACCCGTTTGTCTCTTGCGGCCACACGGACCACATTCGAACCGCCCATACCCCAACCTATTAATCCTATTCTATCTGAATCTACTTCTTCCTGGAGGGAGAGGAATGTTATCGCATTTTGAATATCTTCTACCTGCTCATCCAAAATAACGCGACCTTCTTCACCTTCACTTTTTGCGAAGCTCCGATAATCAAATCCTAAGCAGACATAACCTGCCGCTGTTAAATTTTTCGCAAATAACTTTGGATAAAATTCATTAAACCCTTGATATCCAGAATTCGGAATAATAGCCGGTCTTTTTTCTCCTTTTTTATAATCGTCTGGAAGATACACTGTGCCCTCTAATTTGTAACCTTCACTATAAAATTGAATTTGACGCTCTATCATGCCCCTACCTCCAATAATTTTAATTAGCTTTCGTTACTAGTAATTGCAAGCAGCGTGCCAGATTGGAATTTGAACATTAGGATAAGAAAAATGGAGAAAATAAAAGGGAAATCTCCAAATTGTCATAGCAAGGATCTATTAAAACAGAAAATGTGTTAAAATTTTTTTACATGGAAAATTATTTTTATGACAAATAGAGTTATGAGCTGTCTATTGAATCTAACATGCATACAAATACTCTTATTAGCTTCAATTGCTTATTAAATTAAACATCATCAACCATCCCTCCTAGTTTTTTCATATTTATAAGCAAGTTATAACAATTAAAAATAAAAAGCCACCATATACGCATCTTTCACTTATCACTTCAATTATTTCAGCACCATAAGAGTTGTCGATTGTCGCGGTTCTTTCCATAGAGAATTTTTTCGTTTGATATATACTTTGAACAAATTCAACTTCTTTAGCAGAGACGTTAGAGAAAAATAGGCGTGCGTGAAGTTCTTGAAAATAAAGATTCATTTCGTGAAAACAGAAAAATTCATAAAAAACGCCATACTTTCTGTATATTTCTACAAAAAGAATAGCGTTTTTTTATATTAATTTTTTTTTAAGAATTGATTGATTGAACCTGAAACAATTTTCCCTTTGTGCATAACCCCATGGCGCCTTGCACGTCTTGCAACTGCTTCTGCTGAACAACTAGCTTCCACAAAAACAGCATCCGCATTATCACCAATAGTCGGCCAAACTCGCTCCCCCTCTGAATTAAGAGGTGTTTTCCCGCCAGTAATAAAACCAAGGGCCCGTCCTAATGACCACTCATCAATCCAAGCGAAACGTTCAGCCATCAGACTAGCTTTGTAAAGCACGTCCCCTGTGCCGAATGGGTCCCAATGATCCGTTATACTGTCATTTACAAGCGAGACATTTATACCCTTTTCATGAAGCAGCGGGATTGGAATTGTGGGAATATCGATAGGTACAGTAGAAGCGATTGAAATACCCGCTTGAGCTAAAGTTTCCGCTGCATCTGCTGCCACTTCAACTGGAACATCCCCGAGTCCAAACGCATGTCCAATTGTAACTCTTCCCTGCCAGCCTGTTTCTTCTGTAAATTTAGCCAATCGTTTCATCGTATAAATTCCCAGGTGACCAGGTTCATGTAAATGCAAATCTATATCTGCATCCGCTTCAACTGCAAGATCTATGAGTGCATGTAATGAAGCTTCAATATTTTCATCTACTATGGCCGGATCCAATCCCCCTGCAGCAGTGGCCCCCATTTGCAATGCTTCCCTTACAAGTGGAACGGAATTACTTCGCAAGAGTCCGTGCTGAGGAAAAGCAACTAACTCGTAAGAAAGCTGTCCATCGTATGATTTTAACGCCCGTAAAACTGCTTCCATGTTTTTCAACCCAATTATAGGGTCAACATTACACTGAGCCCGTATGTGGGTTACTCCATTCTGTAAAAGCAGCTCCAAAATCTTCTTCGCCCTTTCTTCCGTGACAGGAAGAAGTGACGGAAGCATGTCTTCTTCTTCTTTCATTCGGCCAAATACATCCACAAATGGGGTACATGCTTTCCATTTACCTCCATAGTATGTTTTATCCAGATGAATATGCATATCCTGAAAACCAGGCAGTATAAGCAGTCCACCCGTATCCTGAACTGGTAACCCAACAGGTAAATTCTCATGAGCTGGGATTATTCTCGTGAATTTTCCTTCTTCAACAAGGATATGACAGTTTTCTGTAATTGTTTTTGTAACCATGCCATCCTTACGAGTGAAACCGCTTTCAAGTAATACATTTGCTAACCAATAAGATTGTGTCATTAAAGCATCATCCTTTCATTTCATTCATATTTAATTCCGGTGGAAGTTTTTTGAAGAAATTTGTATTGAGTCCTAAGTAAATAACTCCAACTGTCAACCAAATTAAACCTGCAGTCTTTGCATACATATCCAATTTGTATAAAAAGAAGAGCGTGATTAATGCTCCGATAGAAGGGAATAACAAATATCGTACAATGTTTATCCCTTTACGTTTTTTCTGCTTAATAAAATAATAGAATATTACAGATATATTTACGAAGGTACAGCCAAACAGTGCGCCAAAGTTTACTAAAGAAATGACTGTTTTTACGTCAAGAAATAAAGCAGTTAAGCTAAGAGACCCAATAAATAAAATACTATTTGTTGGAGTAGCTTTTTTAGGATGAATGTAGCCAAAAAACTTCGGTATAATTCTGTCGCCACCCATTTTACAAAGCATACGGGAACAAGAGGTTTGTGCAGCTAAAGGACCCGCTATGGCTCCAATCAAGGTGAAAAAAGGATAGATAACTGCAAGGATACCTAATCCAATCTTTTTAAATAATTCAAGTGCCCCCGTATTTACATCTGTGAATTCACTCCAGCCAGCAGGCCAGGCTAACAGCATTAAGTAAGATACAGTTGTAAATAAAAGCCCCGCACCCGCACAAATGATTAATACCGCTCTTGGAACATTAACTCTCGGATTTATAGCTTCTTCCGCTACCATCGTTACAGCATCAAAACCAAAATATGATAGTACAAGTATGGACGCACCAGTAAAAATGACTCCCCATCCTACTTCGGGTTTAGCAAACTCACTAGAGTTTACAAATACATCCCAGGAGAAAAAGGATCCCATTCCTCCACCTTGGGAAATAAATTTAATTAAGAAAATCGTTACAATAGCTATAATGGAGAGCTGAACCAAAACAATTATATTGTTTACTTTGGCAGTAACGTTAATGCCAACATAACTAATCGTTGTCACAAGGACAGTTAATCCGAGGATCCATATCCAATTAGGTATTTCAGGGAAAATCGCATTCATATAATTAGCAGCAATAACGTAAGATAGCATAGGTACAAGAAGATAATCCATCATAACAGTCCAACCTGTTAAAAAACCAATATATGGATTTATCGCCTGTTGGGCATACGTGTATGCAGAACCTGAGACTGGGAAAGCGGCAACCATGCTGCCATAACTAAATGCTGTAAACAGTATAGCAATTGCGGTTAACGCGTGAGTTAAAGAAAACATTCCGTGAGTTATATTCGATACAATTCCATACATATCAAAAATTGTTGTAGGAATTAAATAAGCAAGACCGTAAAATACAAGGGAAGGAAGGGTTAGAACTCTCTTAAAATTCGACTCTTCTTGAATTAAACCAGAAGTAACGGTGGCTTTAGCTCTCAATATAATTCCCCCTATTATTGGTATCAGGTGTATGGGTTTTGGACGCTCTTATACTCCTCTACCATTTTGATATAATGGCTTTTCACATCTTCAATATGTTCTTTCATTAATTTAGAACTTCTATCTGAATCTCCTTTTTTTACCGCCTTCAAGATCTGTTGATGGTAGTAAAGTGCTGTTTTTGGATCATCATAAGTTGCCATTTCAATCCTTACTTTTTTGAAGAATTCAGAAATATTATTGTACATATCAATAATCACTTGGTTGTTTGTTGATCTTGCAAGCGTTCTATGAAATACAAGATCGGGAACGATAATGGAAGATCCCATTTTAATACAAACTTCTAAATCGACAAGCGATTGTTCAAGGATATTGATTTCATTCGGCTTTATCCTTTTTGCAGCCAAATATGCGATTTCAGCTTCAATCACTTTGCGAAGTTCTAATAAGTCTAGAGAATTATCGATATTGACAGATACTTCGAACGTGCTAGAAAACGCCTTGTCATTGGGATGTAAACTTTTCTTAACATACACCCCCTTTCCTATTTTTTTTTCAATAATTTCTTTTTCAAAAAGTGATTGCAATGCCTCTCTTACAGAAGATCTGCTTACTTCTAATAGTTTAGCCAGTTCTCTTTCAGACGGAAGCAGGTCACCACTTGTAAGATTATTCTTGAGAATAAAATCACATAAAAATTTTTGAACAGTTTCACTTACAATTGCCATCTTTAATTTCAACTCCATAGCTTTAGATATCCGACCGGTCAGACCAGTTTAAACAAAAATACCTTCGTTATTTGAAAAATATATTTCTCTCGCCCCCTTTCTTTTTTGAATTTTCTATATTCACTATGCAAGTCCCATTCCAAATTTTAAAATACTGTTATACCGGCTAACTATTATTAAAATCAGCAATATCATCATGCGTATTAGAATAAAAAATTCAGTATTGCATAATTCATTGTTAATTTTTAATATTTCGAGATGCAAAAAAACGAAATATATAGGACATTCGAAACCTAGCATCTCTTAAGAGCATTAGCCCATATGATGATGAAGTGGCTGATTTTTTCTACAACCGCCCTAAGAAGTCCCCGCAAAAATGTGAGCAAATCACTAATGTTGAACAAAACGCGCATCTAGTTGGACAAAATAAAAAAGCCCAAACCCCTGTTATTACAAGGATTTGAGCCTTAGGTTCATCTTTGTTTTTTGCATGTCCCCGGTAACTTGCTTTTATTTGTCATAACCCAATATAGATTACTATAATAACAAACATAGAAAGCAAGAATTGGCGGGATTGAGTGCGGTTCAATACCGCCTTCACATTATTCAATTAACAGCTTAGTAAAAAGCTTTTGGGGCAAAACAGTTAAACGTCCTACTTCACTTTTACCATGAATGGGGACATTTCTACAGTTCCCCCACTCCATCGAGATTATTTGACCCAAAGTTTTCGAGCAAAGCACGCGCTTCATCTGTTGACTTAGTGTTCATTAATTGATTTCTTAATTCACTTGCCCCTCGAAACCCACGGACATATATCTTAAAAAAGCGATGAAGAGCCTTGAACGAACGTAGCTCCAATTTTGAATATTTATCATGGAGATCCAGATGCAACCTTAAGAGATCAAGCAATTCCTTACTGCTATGATCTTTCGTCTCCTTTTCAAAGGCAAATGGATTATTGAAAATACCACGCCCAATCATAACCCCATCAATACCGTATTGATGAGCGAGCTTTAAGCCAGTTTGACGGTCAGGGATATCCCCATTGATCGTCAAGAGCGTATCTGGTGCCACTTGGTCACGAAGTTTCTTAATCTCCGGGATTAGTTCCCAATGAGCATCTACTTTACTCATTTCATTTCTTGTACGCAAATGAATGGAAAGATTAACAATGTCCTGTTTCAGTATGTGTGTTAGCCAGTCGTGCCATTCGTCTATATCTGTGTAACCTAGCCTTGTCTTTACACTTACAGGCAATCCTCCAGCTTTTGCTGCTTGTATTAATTCTGCTGCAACTTCTGGACGACGGATAAGGCCACTTCCCTTTCCATTCTGTGTCACATTAGGTACAGGACAGCCCATATTGATATCCACACCCCGAAAGCCCAGTTCCGCCATACCTATGCTCATTTGCCGAAAGTATTCAGGCTTATCCCCCCATATATGGGCTACAATTGGTTGTTCGTCCTCTGTAAAAGTCAAACGCCCACGCACACTGCGGATGCCCTCTGGGTGACAATAACTCTCCGTGTTTGTAAACTCTGTAAAAAATACATCAGGTCTGGCTGCTTCACTCACTACATGGCGAAAAACTACATCCGTCACATCTTCCATTGGTGCCAGTATAAAAAAAGGTCGTGGTAGATCACGCCAAAAATTATCTATCATATTAAAATTCCAATCCTTTCATTATGGGTTACCAGGCTAACCCCTTATCCCAAAATTAAAAAGCAGAATGTCCCTGCTTCCTTTACACTTATACCATGCTTAAGCACTTTTTATCAAACTGCAGAAATGTTTTTTTTTCACGAAACCATTCCGACTTCCATATTCCCCCTCCTAGTTTAGAGACGCAAATGCTCGAAATGGTTTTTAATACAAGCAAGTACATAATTTCTTGGGGGCAAAGCCAACATATAAGGAAAGAAATTGAAATGGTCGAGGAGGGAATAATTTGAAGGCATCTGATTTGTTTGTAAGATGTTTAGAGAATGAAGGGGTACAATATATTTTTGGTATACCTGGTGAGGAAAATACGGATCTTATTGATTCTCTAATAAGCTCTGATATTGAATTTATCTTGGTTCATCATGAACAAGCTGCAGCTTTTATGGCAGACATCTATGGCCGGCTAACTGGAAAGCCAGGCGTCTGCTTGGGCACATTGGGACCGGGTGCAACCAATTTATTGACAGGGATAGGAAGTGCTTATCTGGATTATTCCCCTGTTGTCGCGATTACAGGTCAGGCGGGCCTTGATCGCATTCATAAAGAGTCGCATCAATATGTGGACATTATTGGCGTTTTCGAGGAAGTAACGAAATGGAATCAACAAATTAAGGTGCCGCATACGATTCCGGAAATTATCCGTAAAGCATTTAAAACGGCTGTCATTGAAAAGCCGGGAGCTGTTCATATAGAACTTCCGGAAGATGTGGCGATGATGGATACAGAAGGGGAACCTCTTCCGGTTACACCAATGCCTAGATCCCGCCCAGCAGAGGAAGAAATCAAAAAAGCCTTCGAATTAATAAATCGCGCTAAAAAGCCTATCATTCTAGCTGGTAATGGCGTGATCCGCGATGGAGCTTCTGAGGTTTTGCGGAAATTTGCAGAAGAGAAGCAAATTCCCGTTGTGAATTCATTCATGGCTAAAGGAGTTTTACCTTCCGACCATCCATTGTCCCTTTTTACAGTAGGGATGCAAGCAAGGGATTATGTTCTATGCGGATTTGATTTGGCCGATCTTATTATCACCGTCGGGTATGATTTCGTCGAGTATTTGCCAAAGTATTGGAACGATGAGGCAATGAATCCGATTGTTCATATTGATGCTCGACCTGCCGAGATTGATGCTTATTACCCCGTTCAAGCAGAATTGATCGGGAACGTTACGGAGGCACTTGAAGCCTTGACGACTGGTGTAGCAAAAAAAGAACTTTGGCCAGAGGTGAAAAGGTTAAGGTCCCAAATCATTGAAAAATTTCATTCTTCGGATGATGTATCAGGAAGCCCTATCATCCCTCAGCGAATCATTGCCGATTTGAAAAGGGCGGAAAAGGGTAATGCCATTGTCATTTCGGATGTGGGTGCCCATAAATTATGGATTGCCCGGATGTATCAGCCGGAAATCCCAAACCACACGATCATTTCAAATGGCTTTGCATCGATGGGAATTGCCATTCCCGGTGCGATTGCAGCCAAATTGGCAAAGCCTGATAAACCTGTCATTGCGGTTACAGGGGATGGTGGCTTCCTGATGAATGGAGTTGAATTAGCAACGGCAAAACGTCTAGGTCTTGCCTTCGTGATAGTCATTTTCCATGATTCTAAATACGGCCTAATTGAGTGGAAACAATTGAATAAATTTGATCGTACGAATGCGATTGAATTTACAGATCCAGACTTTTTAGGGTTCGCAAAAAGTTTTGGGGTTAAAGGTGTGAAAGTAACCCACTCCGATGAATTGCTACCTGCATTAGAAGAAGCGCTTTCGAGTCAGGAAATTGTCTTGATTGATGTGGATGTCGATTATTCGGAAAATGTAAAGCTCTCGAAAACACTAGGTGATTATATTTGTAAATTATAAAGGCAGATATTATTGGAGGGATTTCAGATGAAGAAAAAGTGGCAATTGTGGATCGGTGGTAAATGGCGGGAGGCTAAATCATATGAGCCATTATATAATCCCCATTCAAACGAAGAAATTGCACAAATCGGACAGGCTGAACCAGCGGATGCCATTGAAGCGATTGTTGAGGCAAATGCTGCTTTTCAGAAATACCGATCCTACCCGGCTCATGCACGAGCAGAAATTTTATTTAAAGCTGCAGCAATCATGGAAGAACGCAGTGAAGAACTTGCAAGAATCATTTCTCTGGAGGCGGCGAAAACGATTCGAAATGCTCGTGAAGAAATGAATCGTACGGTTCAGACCTATCGTTTCGCTGCAGAAGCATCTAAGAACAATTATGGAGAACAAATCCCGATGGATGCGGCAATTGGTGGGGTAAACCGTTTTGGATTCACGGTTCGCACCCCGATTGGCGTCGTCACCGCGATTACCCCATTTAATTTTCCCTTTAATCTGGTTGCCCATAAAGTGGGTCCAGCTATTGCCGCTGGAAATTCGATTGTGTTAAAACCTGCCGAACAAACCCCATTGAGTGCACTGGTTCTTGCCGATATTTTTAAAGAAGCCGGATTGCCAGATGGAGTATTGAACATCATACCTGGCAAAGGCGATGTTTTAAGTGAAGCCTTGACGACCCATCCACATGTAAAAAAAGTGACGTTCACAGGCAGTGTTGAGGTCGGACACCTTATCCAGCAGCAGGCAGGCTTCCGTAAGCTTACACTTGAACTCGGGTCCAATTCCCCTTTCATCATTGATGAAGGAGTCGACATCGATCAAATTATTCAAAGAAGTGTAATGGGTTCATTTACGAATAATGGGCAGGTGTGCATCTCGATTCAACGGATTTATGTCCACAAATCACTATACCAACAATTTTTAGATCGTTTCGTCAGTACCACAAAACAGCTTGTCATCGGTTCACCTCTCGAGGAAAATACAAATATTACAGCGGTGATTTCAAAAAAATCATTGGAGCGGTTACAAAGTTGGATTGATGAGGCAGTACAGGAAGGAGCAAAAATTGAGTGCGGCGGTACAGTGGAAGGCAATGTACTATTGCCTACCGTTTTAACCAATGTAAATCGTGACTCAAAGGTATTTCGTTTCGAAGTATTTGGTCCGATTGTCTGCATTTTCCCTTTCGATACACTGGATGATGCCATCAATGATGCAAATGATTCGCGTTACGGATTGAACTCAGGAGTGATGACTCCGAGTATAGAACGAGCTTTTTATGCGGCGGAACGCTTGGAAACAGGTGGAGTCGTAATCAATGATATCCCAACTTACCGAATTGATAATATGCCTTATGGCGGCTGGAAGGACAGCGGTGTTGGCCGGGAAGGCGTCAAATATGCGATGCAAGAAATGATGGAGCAGAAGTTTATCAGCTTTAAAATAAGCGACCATTGAGGAATATTAACCCGTGGTAAATGAGGCGGCGATATCTTAAGGATCTCGTCTTCTTGTTTTGTCGTAAATTTATGTATTGATTGTAGCCGTTGTTCTTATTATTGGGTACAATCATTTCTTCATTTCATCATCACTTCTATACATAGGCAATTTTTTACATACAGATGTAATCTAGTTGTAAAAGATAAAAAGCCACCAAATACGGCAGCTTTCACTTATTACTTCAATTCTTCAATTATTTCAGCACCATAAGAGTTGTCGATTATACAGCGCCATGTATCGGTGGAATCTTTTTTAAATACATATGTCGCGGTTCTTTCCATAGAGAATTCGGAATCTTCCTTTTGATTGGCACTTAGCTGGGCTTGTGCCACAACCAATGCCGTATCACCTGTTTCGATTATTGCCACCTTTTCTTGATTGACGATTAAACTATGATTTAAAGTATTCAGCGATAGCAATGAATGCCCGGCGAATTTCCTCGTCCCTTTTGCGACTGTTCCAGGTTTGACAACTAAAGTCGCATCCTCTGAATAGAACTCCATTAAATGATCGAAATCCTCATTATTTATTGCCCTGTCCGCATTTTTTATGACTTGTTCCAGCTCATGATTCTGCATACTCACCCTCCTATTCAGATTCTCTTCATACTTCTCATCATACTTCTTCATACTCTATGGTGTTCGACTGCGATGATGGGGTATCCTGCTCATATAGTGAATAAAGTAAAGAACAAAGTAAGAATGATATACAATGGTGCCATCCCTGCTCCCTACCTTCACCCTATTAACAAGAAGACTTCTTAAGAACAATGCCTGGCTCCATTTATCGAATTAAAGGGTATATCAATTCTTATGGCATCCCTTCCATACAAAATCAGATTTAAAGGTAAACAATATTCTAGTGTTTATTGGGGATGGATTAGATCACTGCTACCTACAGAAAACACTCAAAAATTCAGAGAAAAATAGCATGTCCTTGGAACATTAACTTTTGCTGAACGTTTTAGTATTTGCAGACGGCTTAAAAAAGGGGTAAAATAACATCATTCAAATCGTAATGATTACGCTTTGCGCAATCATACAATATTTATATGAGAAAGGAGAAATCCAATTGGCAAATAAATAGAAGGTGGAAAAAGTGAAGCAACCCCTGATATTAGTTGAAAATTACGCTTGACCTGAAAAAGGAATTAAAAGCGAAAAGTAGTCTCATCCCCTACTCGATTGCTTAATCGTTTCTAGTTTACAGGAAGACCTTAAGGATATAAGAAAGATTAAGATGTTTAGAATCGCCTTTCGGGAGTTAATACAAAAAGGTTTACTTCTAAGCATCAAAACTCCAGTTGGTAAAAACATCCTTTAAGGATATAGCTCTACTAAAAATGCTTACTCGGTAATTTAGTGAATTTAGTCGTTTAGAAAGTTAAAAATGAGACAATAATTGATTTTAAATCGTAATTATTACGATTTAACTGGAGGGAAAATTAAATATGGCCACATGGAATTTAAGTAATACGAAGCATCATGTACTCATTTGTAATGGTAGCAGCTGTACTGAGGTCGGATCAGAGGAACTGACTCAAGCAATTCGTAAAGAAATCTCAGACCGACAGGTAGACGACACCATTCACACAACTCGCACACGTTGTAATGGAAGATGCCATGATAAGTGCGTTGTCATCGCCTATCCGAAAGGAACTTGGTATAAAAATTTAAAACCTGAGGATGCCTCCCCCTTCGTCGATTCACTCCTTGCTAATGAGGATTATACAGAAAAAGTAAGCCACTCATTCCTTGGGGACGGTTTTAAACGCGCAGAAGGAGTCGTTGCCGGGGTAACAAAAGACAAGGAAAAAGTAATTAAAGTATCAAAAATAAAATAAATGGAGAGAAAAAATATGACTTTGATAGAAACAAACAAAATCCCGGTCACCATTCTGACTGGCTATTTAGGTGCAGGTAAAACAACGCTTTTAAATCGGATCCTAACAGAAAAGCACAATCAAAAGATCGCGGTTATCGTTAATGAGTATGGAGAAGTTGGAATAGACAACCAGTTAGTAGTTGATGCTGATGAGGAGATCTTGGAAATGAACAATGGTTGCATCTGTTGTACGGTTCGTGGGGATTTAATTCGCATCCTACGAACTCTGGTTTTTTCAAGTGAACAGGGGCAGACAAAATTCAATCGTGTTTTGATTGAGACAACGGGTTTAGCTGATCCGGCACCTGTTGCCCAGACCTTTTTTATGGATGAATTACTATCCGAAAAATTCGAAGTGGACAGTATTGTCACTGTCGTGGATAGCAAGCATGTTACAAAGCATTTGGATAGTCATGATGAGGCACAAGAGCAAATTGCTTTCGCTGATGTGATTATTCTAAATAAAACGGATTTAGTATCTGGTGACGACCTGAATACGTTGGAGCGAAGACTTACCAACATGAATCCTGCAGCTAAGAGAATGCATGCTCAAAATTGCAATATTAATTTAAGAGATATTTTAGGAATTAATACGTTCGATGTGAATCGCAAGCTAGAAATTGACCCTCATTTCTTAGAAGATCATCACCATCACCATCATGATGATAAGGTATCATCGATTGCCTTTCGTGAAGAAAAGCCACTCGATTTCGATAAGATAAATGAATGGATGAGTTACCTCGTTCAAGAAAAAGGGGAAGATTTATTACGGTATAAGGGAATTCTTCATATACAAGGAATCCAACAACGAATAGTATTCCAGGGACTTCATATGTTATTTTCAGGAAGGCCAGATCGGAAATGGAAAGACAGTGAAACAAGACTAAGTGAACTTGTTTTTATTGGAAAGGACTTAAATAAAGATGAGTTAGAACAGCAATTTAAAAATTGCATAGCAAACTAACGGAAAGAACCCGATGTAGAGTTTAACTGATAATTTTCAGTTAATCTCTACATTCACAATGAAAAGGGAACTTCCTTACCCCACTTGCTAACTGATCTATTGATAGTGTTTTGAATTAATCAATCAATGCTAAAAAGTTTTTTCCAAGTATATATTCCTTTTGGTTATCAGGAATTTGAAGTGAATCAACCCAACATTTCTTTGTCAAATAGTCATATTCATTAAATTTTTTCATTCCATATGGTCCGTCGCAGCCATAAAGAACTTTACGATATCCTAAAGAATCAACTGCGTTCTTTACAATAGATGGATTAAGATAATCACTTGAGGTATCAACAAATACATTAGGTTGATTCTTGACGTAGTTCCATAGTTTTTTCCAAAAAGGAAGACCGGCGTGAGCATAAATTAATTTAAGTTCAGGGTAATTTTCAGGTAAGTACTTATAGGAGTCTGGTTCTGAAGATAGATGAATAATCATAGGTATACCTTTTGTTTCACACATAGCTGCAACTGGATCAAGTGCCTTAATATTATATTCATGCATGAATGGATGAGCTTTCACTCCAATAAAACCAGGTTTATTAAGATATAATTCTACCTCTTCCACTGATACATGTATCATAGGGTTAACTGCTACCCAGCCTAGAAACCGGTCTGGAAATCGATCAATTGCAGTAGCAACAATATCATTGTCCGGCTTGGTGAAAATCTTGTATGAATTTCCATAAAGTTTCAAATATCCATCCTTTACTAGACCATCATAAATTCCAAGCCCAATTTGAGGTACATTTAGAATTAGAAAACGGAATAAGTGTTGTAAACCTTGTTGAAAAATGCTATCCAATTCAAACATTGTTCCATTCATGGGGGCAATTAGCGCTGTTTTGGTTACATCATTTTTATCCATACCCTCTATCATTTTTTCTAGAGTCAACATTGTTTCATCCACATGAAAATGGCAATCAATAATCATTTTAATCCTCCCCTTCGAATTACTATCTTAATTGTATGATCAAACCACTTAACAGTATCACCATCCATGCCCCGAACTAACCTGCCTCTTTAGCACCTAAAAAAAGAGCTGCCCATGCAACTCCCTACTAATTGAAGAAAAAACCCTTAGATTAAGTCATGAAGTTGGTTTTTATCTTAAATGGTTTTGTATAAAAATATTCTACTAATGCCTTAATCTCACGGCTTTCGGCTCGTTCGATATAGCGGCAGTAGCTATAAATGGTAGAGGAACCTACCGAATTCAAGCGAAGCATGAGTCATACAGGTAGTCGTTAGCGCATCATTTAATGCCGCAGCGATACGTAACATGTAAGGAGGCGGTTAAAACTCCTTACTGTACAATCTGTAGTGCTACCACACGAATTATGTTCAATAAGAAAAAGCGTCCATACTTTCTTGTAGAGCCGCCCCATTTAAAAAATTCGGATGGTAAAAATCGTTCAAGTCGGGTAAATTTAAAATAAGAAAATAATTATTCCATCATCTTCCTCATATTCTGTATCTCTATATTAATCTTCCGTATTTGCTTGTCAATTTCATCAATTTGAAGGTCAGTGACTCCTTGTTTTCTTTTTTCAAACAGTTCGTCTCTTAATCTTTTTAAAAAAACCACTCTACCTAACAAGCCCATCTCATCCCCACCTTTGTTTATAAATTTCTTTAACCAAAGAGGACTAGTATAATTTTTTACCTTTCTGGACCATTGCCTCACATATTTCCCCAATCATTTTTCCTTTATAACTAAACACTTCAATCAAAAACTCTTTCCTGAAATTTAGACAGACTTATATAGAAGGTATTTTTAAATATAATTGGTAATGGAAAAAAAAGCAATTAGCATGTCAGGTTAAATAACATATTTCATTGACCATATTAATCAACTAATATATTTTCTGGTTTAATTAGTACAATGAAGGCCTTTTTAGTAACCATCAAATTATATCGTCCGAGGGATAATTTATTTTTCAAATGCACTTTATCTCTATCTGAAAATGGAAAAAGACGATTAATTACAAATAATCAATAGAATTGATCATTACTTTTAACACCAAAAATAGAAATTATATAACATCGTGGAAAGAACAAGATGATACCCCAGAAATTAAAAAATGAATTTTAATTTCTGCATAACGCTTATAAAAAAATGAGCCGTTCGTGACTTTTACAGACAATAGCAACAATGCTATCCCGCCCATCTCGGAAATATTATATGCTAAGAAAATCCCAATCTGAAAAGTCGATCTCCTCTACTGTAAGGAATCGACTAAAAAAAGAGCACCTCTTGGGCGCTCCTTTTCATGAATATTTTTTCAACGTGATTCACAAACATATCTTGTTGCTTTTCGTTCAACACTATATTGTATATCCTCAATTTAAGCATTATTAACCGCTGTTATGAGTTTAATATAATTAGCAGTATATCGAACCCATAAAAGTATTACTCGTCTCTTTCATGACCTGGAACCACAATCACTTCTACCACATGTTTATTTAAGATTTCCTGCATGTTTTTTGGTACTTCTTTGTCTGTAATCACTATATCAACGGAGTTTAAGTCACATACCTTTTGAAAAAAAGTTTTATTAAACTTCGTTGAATCTGCAATCACAATGACCTGGTCAGAACGCTTAATCATTTCGTGAACGAGGAGACCTTCTTCCTCGATGGATGTAGACAGTCCTTCAGCAGATATACCGCAAGTACCAATGATGCATTTATTCACCTTATAATCTTGTATATCCCTAATGGCTCTTGAACCATAAATGGCTTGGTGTCTAGTGCTTAATGTTCCGCCTAATAAATTAACTTTTATATCTTCCCTCTGGCTTAATACACTGGCAATGTTAATAGAATTAGTCACGACAGTGTTGTTCCGGCTCGTTAAATATTTAGCTAAAAATTGAACTGTTGTAGAGGCATCCAAAATAAGATGATCCCCGTTGTTTATCAAAGAAGCTGCAAATTTTCCTATCTTGCCTTTAGCTTCCGATGCCATGTTCATGCGCTCACCATAATTATGGACTTCATTGGAAAGCAAAGCCTTTTTCGCCCCACCCCGTATTCGAATGATTTTCCTCATCTCTTCTAAATTGATTAAGTCTCTTCTGGCAGTATCTTTAGATACATTATTTATTTTACAAATTGTTTCTATATCAATCCGTTCGTGTTCGTTTAAATATTGAACAATGGCGTCTAGTCGTTCATCCTGTAGCATGATCTCACCTCGTACATTTAATTATAAGTTAATCCAAGTTTAATCACAAAGAAACATGAATTATTTTAAGGATAATTAAGCTTTTGAGGGTAGATTATTAGTTAATACTGAAGACATTATCAATATATTTTTAACAGAATTCCAAATCGGAGATATTAACCAGGGATTAAACATGACGGTTTGCCCATCAAATTATAGATCCCGACCATTGGAAGGATATTTTCCGGGCATGAAAAAAAATCAACCTTAAAATGGAGATGCTACTGTCTTGGTGCAAGTCCCTTTTTAGACAGGTTCATACATCTCTTTTTTACTTTCTTTTTCCCTTTGATGTCGATTATATACGAATTTAGATAAGCTGACACTGCTTTCATATAAGAGTAATAAAGGTATTGTAACTAGGATATCTGATAGAAAGTCTGGTGGAGTAATCAAAATTGAAATAACTATTAAAATAAAGTAAGAATATTTCCTGATTTTTTGCAAACGGTATGGATTTATAATTCCTAAACTTGTTAGAAACATGATAACAACGGGCATTTCAAACAGAAATCCAAAAGGCAATGTCATATGAAGCATAAACCGGAAATATTTCTCCGTTGTAAAGAAAGTAGTAAACATGCCGTTTGATAGAGACATTAAAAAATTTAGGACAATAGGAAATAAAATAAAGTAACCAAAACTGATTCCTAATATGAATAGAATAAATAGAGCTGGAATATAAGCGCTAGTAACCTTGCGTTCTTTTGCTGTTAACGCTGGACGTACAAACAGCCAAGTTTGGTGAGCAGCAACCGGTATAGTAGCCGCGATGGCAACGACGGTGGCAATAATTAAATAAACGAGTATGATATCACTCGGTCCTAACAGGGCTAGCTTAAACGGCAAGTCTTTAACTATTACATTATAAATATCTTGAACATATATAAATGTCAGCACGAGGAACAGCGTGAAAACGACTAACGTGATAATAATACGTTTACGTAACTCCTCAAGGTGCTGAATCATGCTCGTTTTTTTTTGATTTTCCAACTTCATCACTCCAGGAAAAAAAGATGTAAGACAGATCCTACATCCCCTCTTCATTTATTTGATTAGCTTTCTTTCTTATTGGTCACATCTGCATTAGTGTCATCTGCTACAAGGTCTCTGGTAGACTTTTTAAATTCTCTTAATGTTGAGCCAAACGCCCTTCCGATTTCCGGTAACTTTGAAGGGCCGAAAATAATAAGGGCAATCACTAAAATTAGCATCAATCCTGGTATTCCAATATTTTGTAGCATAACTTCCCCCATCGGTATTCATATTTTGTATTTCCTTAAAAACGTTAAACGTTAATGTGCTCATCGAACCTATCCCAATTCTTTATTACCAAGGTTCATTAACATTGTCATACCCTTTTAATTGGTATGAAGCTTAGGCTTCACGCTATCCAGAGAACCCGAAGAGAGAGTTCCCTTATGCAATACGGCAGCACGCATAGGCAGTCGGGCTACGGCTTCGGCCGAGCAGCTTGCTGGAATGAGTACAGCGGTCGCGGCATCGCCTACCTTTGGCCATATTTGCTTGCCAGCCTCGTCTAACGGTGTAATACCACCGGTAGCAAGGGAAAGTGAGCGAGACAGGTTGTATTCGTTTGACCATCCGTACAAATCTGAGGCGAGATGTGCCTTTTGCAGCGTATCTCCAATCCCGAATGGTGACCAGTGATCCGTAATACTATCATTACCTAGCATGACGTTCACCTTATGCTTCTGAAGGAGCGGAATCGGCATTACTTCTTTGCCGATTGGAACGGTTGAGGCAATGGAAATACCCAGGGATGCAAGACGCTTTGCCATTTCTACGTCGGCGCCATCCCCTAACGAAGCGAGCGAAAACGCATGACTGATCGTCACTTTTCCCTGCAGACCCGCTTCCTCAGTCATATCAGCCAATCGACGTATTGCCTTCAAACCCGTTTCGCCACCTTCATGAAGGTGAATATCAATACCTGCTTTGTAGTCAACCGCGATCTGTACCATCGTTTGCAACGATTTTTCCATATCCCCGTCAACTAAGGTTGGATCAAGTCCGCCAACATGTGTAACTCCGAGCTGCATGGCTTCGCGTATCAATCCCTGAGAATTTGAACGAAGTAGGCCATGTTGAGGAAATCCAACGATTTCATGTGATATTTTATCTGAA
The DNA here is from genome assembly GCF_038002945.1 of Peribacillus sp. FSL R5-0717. NCBI lineage: Bacteria > Bacillati > Bacillota > Bacilli > Caryophanales > Bacillaceae > Peribacillus > Peribacillus sp. FSL R5-0717. The sequence continues at coordinate 4,699,946 of NZ_JBBOOF010000001.1, read as the reverse complement.
TAGTTCGCTAAGGCCAGATTTAGCTTTTCAAGATTTTTCAAGCCAACGACTGGATCGATGTTGCAATGGCTTCTGACATAAGTTGAGCCATAGCCAAGAATTAGTTCAATTAATTTCTCCGCACGCTCCTGAGCTGTTGGAAGAAGCTCCAGCAGCAGTGTCTGCTCCAAGGTAATCATGTCAAAAATGCCATTTTTCCTCGTCGCAGCCGCTCTCCAAGGACCGCCATAAAAGGTTTTATCCAAATGAATATGCATATCTCTAAAAGAAGGAAGTAGCAGCATGCCTTTCGCGTCGTAGCAATCGACACCTTTTCCATAAGGGGACTTGGTATCTAGTATTCTGGTAATGATGCCTTTTACAATATGGAGGTTCCTCAATACGGTTTCGGTTGCGACGACCTGGCCATTTTTATACTTGTATCCACTTTCCAATCTAACATTCATCAACATGTAGGAACTGTTCTTTCCTGGTTTTTTGGTGTTATGGCCAGCCTTCCTCTCAGCATCCGCACTTGCCGTCTCAGGCATAAATAATCCCACCGTGTCCGTGACACCGAGAACAGCGGAAGCGCTTCCAATTTTACAGACGTTACCTATAAACTTTCTGCGGGACAAACCTTCTTTTTCCTGATTCACCTGTGAAATCCTCCTCTAGTACGTTTGTATTTTAAGATGATCATGATTATAAACTTCATTGGAGAACAAGAGGCATCCAGCCCGGTATTTGATTGGATTTACTCTTTTCTTGCAATCTTTCATATCTCTTCTAGTGGTGTTTTTGGATTTATTTTTTACAATTTCAATCCATTCATATCTGTTGAAATAGTCACTGCTCCAGTTACATGATGTCACCCTATAGATTCAATTATAAGTCTACTTAATTTTAATAGCAATAAAATCTGCATTATTTTAAGTTTTTTTAAGTTTTTCGAGGTAATTAATTGATTTCTCATTTTAATTTCGACATAAGATATCTTTGTTGTTTCATTCCTTGTTAATGGAAAACAAAAAGGAATGGTAAAATCCATTCCCTTTTTGACTGTTTGCAAAGCCCTTGTAGTAAAATTTAACCCTTAACGCCAGAAGGCCGCCAATTGGCGGCCTTCTGGCTTTCAAACACCTTTTATTGATTTCCGTATCCCTTGTCAATTATTCGTTCAAATACGCCCATGCATATTGGGCATAAAGTTCTGAACCGGTAGCAAGGGCATCCTCGTCGATGTTGAATTTCCCGTGATGATGCGCCCATTCCGTATCCTTTTCAGCGTTTCCTGATCCCACTAAAGCGAAGCTTCCGGGTACTTCATCTAAATAGAAGCTAAAGTCTTCTCCCCCCATTGTTGGCTTTTCATAATATATTGCGTCTTCGCCAAAAGCTTGTGAGGCCACCTTTTGCACTAATTTGGCACTATATTCATCATTAATGACAGCTTGCGTGCCACGGTAGTAATCAACCTTTGCGGTCGCACCGTAAATGTTCGCAACATTTTCAGCATAAATCTGGAGCTGCTTTTCAATATGGTCACGTGTTTTAGAATCAAAACAACGGACAGTCCCTTCAATGACGGCATTTTCTGCAATGACATTAAAACGTGTGCCAACGACCATTTTTCCAACTGTCAAAACAGCGGGATTTTGGGGGTCGACCGTTCTTGATACGACAGACTGTACGTTCATGACGAATGAAGAGGCGATAATAGTAGCATCGATACAGTCCTGCGGCATTGCACCATGTCCCCCTCTTCCTTTAAAGGTTACAGTAAAGATATCTGCTGAAGCGAATGAAGGTCCTTGAGTGCAAGCGACTTTATTTGTTGGCATTTGCGACCAAATATGTATGCCAAAAACATTATCAACACCTTCAACGGCCCCCTGTTTAACCATTTCCCTTGCACCTGTTGCCACTTCTTCGGCTGGTTGAAATATTAAGCGCACATTCCCAGGTAATTCTTCTTTTATTTCGTTTAGTGCCTTCGCTGCAATTAATAGCATGGATGTGTGTGCATCATGACCACATGCATGCATTTTCCCTTCTTCCTTTGAAGCATACGGCAAGTCTTTATTTAGTTCTTCTACAGAAAGGGCGTCCATATCTGCTCTTAATGCGACGGTCTTTCCAGCCTTACCGCCTTTAATTTCTGCAATGACACCTGTTGGTTCTGCTTTTCGATAAGTAATTCCTAATTTTTCAAGGTAGTCACAAACAAAGGCAGTTGTATTTTCTTCTTCCCATGATAACTCAGGTTCGCTATGAAGTTTTCTACGTATTTCTGTTAATTCATCACTATAATTTTGAATCGCTTCTTTTATCGTTTGATTAATCATTCTTATTCCACCTCCGTTAAACATTTAGCCACTTCGTAAAATATTTGCACTCCATTTGCCAAATGACGTGCATCAGACCATTCCTCTGGACAATGACTTAGTCCTGCTTTACTTGGAACAAAAAGCATGCCCACATCAGTCACATCGGAAAAAACCATCGCATCATGACCTGCACCACTATCAATGGAACAGTATGGAATTTCCAAATCTGAACTTTTATCTTTTAATAAATCCTTAATCTCATTACTCAATATCTTTGGCGGCATATACAACAGCTGTTCCGCCGTTGAATGGATCCCCTGTACCTGATAGGATTCGATTAATTCTTTCATCCGCCTGATGACATTGTTAATATGTTCTTCCTTGCTTGATCGAATATCTACCGAAAATACCACTTTATTCGGTATGACGTTTGCTCCATTTGGTAAAACATCTAGTCGCCCTGTCGTTATAACCGTTCCTTCTCCTTCCTCAATTGCAAAGCTCGGTAATTGAGAAATAATTTGAGCGGCAGCAACCAATGCGTCCGTACGGCGATCCATTGGGGTTGTGCCTGCATGTCCTGCCTTTCCTTCAATGGTTACTTCAAATTGGGTTAAACCAACAATAGCTTCTACAACACCAATGGGGATATTCTTCTCTTCAAGGATTGGACCTTGTTCTATATGCAATTCGAGAAATGCTTTAATGCTATTGGGATTTCTTCTTTTCGGAAGAGTGAAATCCAGTCCAATTTTTGACATCGCTTCAATTGTGGTGATACCATCTTTATCCTTTAAATTTTTAAAACTTTCCTCACTAAGCGTTCCCACTATTCCTCTCGACCCCATTAGCCCTCCGCCAAAACGAGCTCCTTCTTCTTCAATCAGGGCAACGATTTCTAATGGATATTTAGGTGTTAATTGATTTTCTGCAAATAGGGCAGCCACTTCAAGTGCGACAATTACACCGGCTGGTCCGTCATACGCACCGCCATTTGGTACGGAATCAAAATGTGAACCTAACAGAACGCTCGGTGCATCTTTTAAAGTACCATCAAGCTTTCCAAAAATATTTCCAAATCCATCTTCCTTTACTGTCAGGCCGTATTCCATCATTTTATTTTTTATATAATTACGTGTAAGCAAGTCTTCCTTGCTATACGTAAGCCGGGTAGTCCCTTCTCCGGGTGTTGATGTAAATTCGCTCAAATCATTTATTTGCTTTTCTATACGTTCGCTAAGCCTCACTTAGAATCCCTCCTATTTTACAAGAATTGTACGAATATTCCTGCCAAAATAACAGATACGATTGTTACCGATATAAATCCGCCAACAAGCATCGGCGGCAGCATATGGCTTAGCAATGCTTCTTTTTCATTTTCGTCTTTTGTTAATGAATTGACGACTTCATTGGTGATAATGTAATCAGCTGGAAATCCGTATAATGCAGTTAAAGATACAGCAAAGGCCATTTCTTTGCTGACTTTTAACAATTTCCCTGCTATGAATGAGAATATATACATACCAATCACAGCTAAGATAATGCAAACAACAAGTGGGTAAAGAATCTCCATCATCATACTTGGTGTTGCATTTTTCAATCCATCAAAGACGAAAAGCATAAGGGCCATGATGGCAAATCCAAATCCATTTGCTTTTTGCAGTGTCTGTCTTTCCAAGAAACCGATACTTTTTCCGATAACCCCGAATAGTAAGCAAAGAACAAATGCATTTATAGATATAATCGGCTCTAATCCACTCGAAACAAGGTAAGCAAGTAAGGCAACAACTGCAAGTCTTAAAAATTTGAAATACTCCGTATTATATTTTTCAGGAAGTTTCTTAAACAGCCTAAGTTCCGTCATGCCTTCTGCAGCGGCTGCAGTTTCATCCTTTTTTACCGTTAACTTTCCATTGCGATATTGCCCCAAAAGCTTCTTCCCTTCTTTCTTCAAGACAATTGACGTTAAAGGATATCCGGCGAAGCCTTGCATGACATAAATAACAATGGCAAAAACGGACAAGCTCGTAAGTCCTGCATCTGCCGCTCCTTCTGACATGATTATTGAAGAAACCATACCTCCCACTAATGGTGGAACCGCTACAAGGACAGTTTGCAAATCAAAAATAAAGATGCCAATTCCGAATAATAGTGCAACAATGCCAAGAATACCTGATAAGGAGATGACAATCGTCTTCCATTGATTCACCAATTCCCTTATTGAAAGCAATGTTCCCATATTCGTGATCAATAAGTACATCATCATGGTTGCCACTACCGGTGGAACACCTGCTATTGAAACGATGTCTTGCGGGAAGAATGTCCAATAACCACATAGAAATAGGATCGCCGAAATGAAAACGGAAGGTACCCAGGCTTTTGTTCGAACCGCCACTATGTCTCCTACAAATAAAATCAGAATTACGATAACCAAAGCCAACATCTGTGACATATGAGTTCCCTCACCTTCTCATTTAATAGTTTGAATATTCTTATAAAATAATAACACTGAATCATCTGAATTTAAAGATAATTTCATATTTCCAGGTAATTATACACAGATAATAGGAAATGTAAGTGTTTTAATTTCAATTTCACACACCAAATTTTCCCGAATAATCAAGGATTGGATATATCAAAATAATTTTAATCTTAAAACAGACACTTTATCTCCTTTAAATATCAAAAAGAAAAAGCCGTTTATTGACGGCTCAGACTGTAGACAAATTTGGACGTTGATTGGAACGTAGGGTACTCGCTTTCCGAGAGCGGTCCGCCCTCGGCGCACTTGCGCCTGTGGGGTCTCCCTTGGACTCGCTATTCCCGCAGGAGTCTCGCACCCCTCTCCAATCAACTATGTTTAAAGCTTCAGACGGAACCCTTTTTGATACAAACTTAGCCGACAAAGGACATTTCTGTTAATTAATAAAAAATATCATTAAGTAAATTGCGGCGCAATGAACTCGGATTTATATAGGAGAAGGATGCTTTGGGACCCCAGAATTTCTCTATCAATAAAAAATACTTACCTTAATAATTGTTGCAGTAGAGTCGTCATCGTGATTTGATAACTTTATATTTAAATTGTTGGAGGTATGATCTCTGTTTAAGGTTATTAAGTCACCTTGCTCTAAAACAATTGTCTCTTTTTCATCAATATTCATTCTACTCCTTCCTTTAAAACAATAGAAGGCGTCAGTTCTTTTCGAAGAATCCCGATTATCCAACACTTCAGCATGGGTTCCATCATTCATATGAATCGTGCTGATGTCACCTTCACATCCTTCCGCTAACATCAAATTAAAGTCAGTGACCTTCCCAATACTTCGGGTTGTCCAGCCTCCATCAAACCGATCCTGTTCAAATGGGCTTAAATGCACACTGGGCTTTCCCTGATGTTGCAGCGACATTTCGCCATCAAGGATCATGATGATTCTCTGAATGCCTGGAAGGTGAGTAAATAAGGATTCGTCCACCTCGACTTCTGCTGTGCTTATCCGCCATTTGAAATCACGCTTCGAGTAATCAGCTTCTTCAGGATAAATGGCTAGTTGAGTTGTTTTACCACCTGACCAAAGACTGGTTATTTGTTCACTTTTCTTTATTATTTTTAGTGAAAATGACAATGATTTTCTCCCCTTTAATTATTACATTTTTTCAGTACAATTCAATTTAGGCCAGGATGGATATCATTAACAGAAATTAATAACAGAGCTTAATTCCACTGACCTCTGATCTTCACAGCAGCATTCTTACTAAATCAGGCTGTGAAACGATACGATACATACATGTAGATGATGCGAAATTGATAGGGTTCCGGTGCATTAATAATCATACAGAAAAACCATTGTGAATTACCTACTATATGGGCAATTTCGGAATAAAAAAATCAATACCGAATGTTTTGGCATTCCCAAAAACATTCGGTAACACTATATTTTTTGATTCCTTATTTAATGACAAATTATCATTTAAATAGATTAATACTTATAATGATGATGGGCATGGCAAAAACATCAATAAGAAATGCACCGACTATCGGAACGATTAAATATGCTTTACTTGAAGGTCCATATTTCGCAGTGATTGTTGACATATTTGCCATAGCATTTGGTGTAGCCCCTATACCATGTCCGATGAATCCTCCAACCATAACTGCCGCATCGTAGTTTTTGCCAAGAAAGCGAAACATGATGAATATACTTAAAAGGATGATGAAAATTACTTGTATCACTACAATTAAAATAATTGGTAAAGCAAGGTCAGCAACTTCCCATAATTTTATACTCATTAATGCCATAGATAAGAAAATACCTAAAGTGATATCTCCAATAAAATTAATACTAGGCATTTCGATAATTTTCCCGTTTATTTTATCTATAATATTCCGAACTATTACAGCCACTATCATTGCTCCAACATAGTTCGGTAAAACATAACCTGTCTTTGCCGAAAATAACTCTCCTAGATATGAACCTAAAGCCATACAAAATGTCAGTATTAACACTTGTTTCATAAATGAAGCTACATTTAATTCTATTTTGTCTTCCATTTCTTTCTTTTCTTGAATTTCAATATCCTCTTTACTTGGTGTTAATTTGTGTTTATTAATTAAATACTTTACAGTGGGACCTCCAACTAATCCACCAAACACTAATCCTAATGTAGCTGCTGCTATTCCAATTGCTTGGGCAGATTGAATGCCCAGCGATTCAATCGTACCGCCAAATGCTGTAGCTGCACCTATGCCGCCTTCCATGGAAATTGCTCCTGCCATCATGCCTATCAATGGATCAATCCCAAAAACGGGTGCTAAAGAAATGCCGATTAAATTTTGAGCAAATGCCAGAAACCCACATAACAACCAATATATTAATAATAATTTACCGCCGACTTTTACTAATTGGAAACTGGCACCCAATCCAACGGACGTAAAAAATGTTAACATGAATAATCCCTGGAGTGTCGTATCCAATGAAATGGTTATGTTTAAAAAGGTTTTAAGACTTGTAGCGACGATTGCAAAAAGTAATCCCCCAACAACGGGTGCAGGGATGCAAAAGTGTCTAAATAATTTGACATTCTTAACGATAATCCCGCCTAGTGCTAAAAGCAGTATCGCTAAAAAAATAGTGATCGTTTGATTAATCTCGATGTTCATATTGCTTATCTCCTCTCCACACACATGAATACTTCATTTATTAGGTTTGCAGCTAGTTTGACAGTCCGATTATCACAATCTAATGATGGATTCACTTCACAGATATCAAATGAAATAGTTTTCGTATGTGAAGTAATCTTACGAATTAATTGCCTAACCATTTTTCCTGAAAGACCAAATGAGGAAGGGGCACTCACACCCGGTGCTTCAGAAGCGTTTATAACATCCATACAAAGTGTCAATATAATATAATCATGTTGATTTATAAAATTCAGAATTTTATTTTCATTTTCTTCAGAATTTTCATCTACTAATTCTTCTTCCAATATCCAAGAGCAACCAAGTGTAGTTGCAGTGTCAAATAATTTTTTAGTATTTCCATAACGTTGAATGCCAATTGGCAAATAACTAGCTTGATGATCATTATCTAATATTTGTTTAAACATCGTTCCAGAAGAAGTTATATCTTCATAAGAGCGTAAGTCAAAATGAGCATCAATGTTAAGAATGCCTATTTTGGCATTGGGTCCAACACTCGACCTAATTCCTAGATAATGACCATAAAAGGTTTCATGTCCGCCCCCCAAAATAACAGGAAACATATTTTTAGATAATATTTTCTCTACGTGGCTTCCCAATTCAGCTTGAGCTGCTTCTAACTGTTGATTTTCACAAATGATATTTCCGAAATCAACTAGGCTATCTGCTGATTGGCCGTGCCAAGATAGAGATGATAAAGATTTACGTATTTCATTGGGAGCTTCTTTGCTTCCAAGTCTTCCTTTATTCCTGCGTACGCCTTCTTCACAAGAGAACCCTATTATTCCACATGTATTATTTGCTGATGTTGTTTGATTATCTTTAACTATTTGATGAATTCTAAATTCATCTTTATCTATTAGACTATCTGTTCTGCCTTTCCATAAATCCATATTTGGTAACGCATACATTTATTTTTCCTCCCCATAAATAAAAATACTTCATATTTGCAATCGCCAATAAATTTCGGGATGTACTGTTATAAAAGCTCTGGTTCAATGGCTTGTCCTTTTGTTTTCGTTAAATTTGGATAGGCCATTGACTTATCCTGCCTGATGCATTTTGCACATCCCCGCTTTCGCCGCACTGTAACTTCCAGTCCAGCTCTGTAGACCATTATGTTGTATATCTATGTTCCCTCCATTCTGCTTAATGGTTTTACAACAATTTTATTAAGCAAGTTTCATGCCAGGTTCATTTCCATAAAAACAGTGGAAAATTCAGATATATTCAAAATAAAAAGTAGGCGAAAATTGCCGCTCGGCAATTTCCGCCTACTTTTCTTCCCGATATTTCTTCAACTTGTCCCGCAATGTCCTCTCCCCGATGCCAATTGTTTGCGCTGTCTTCCTTTGATGACCGTTAAAAGCGGCAAGGTTATGAAGTATCACTCTTTTTTCGATTTCTTCAAGCGGTTCGCCGACATATACGGGGATTAGGGTATTGCCGAAAAATGGGCGCGAGCTCTTTTGGATGTCGGAAGGTAAATCGGCTTTCTGTATGTAAGAATCATTCGTAAGCGCTATTGCTCTTTCAATCACGTTCTGCAGTTCACGAATATTTCCTGGAAAGTCATATTGCTGTAAAAGCTGCAGCGCTTCATGGGAAATTCCTTCTACAGGTTTTCCCATTCTATCACTGATTTTTGCAATGAAAAATTCCAACAGCAAAGGAATATCCTCTTTTCGTTCACGTAAAGCCGGAAGGTGAATCGGAATCACATTTAATCTGTAATATAAATCTTCACGAAATCGATTCTCTTTTACTTCTAAAACCAAGTCTCTGTTTGTCGCTGCAATGATCCGGACATCGATGCTGACTTCTTCTATCCCGCCAACGGGCATTACCTTTCTCTCTTGTAGAACGCGCAATATTTTCCCCTGCAGTGCCAAATCCATCTCACCGATTTCGTCAAGAAAAATTGTTCCTCCTTCCGCCAGCACAAAAAGTCCATATTTTCGCTGTGTCGCCCCTGTAAATGCGCCCTTTTCGTATCCAAATAATTCTGATTCCAACAGGTGAGTCGGAATGGCGGCACAATTAATAGCCTGAAACTTTTTGTTTCTGCGCTTGCTTTGATTATGGATGGTTCTGGCGACGACTTCTTTACCGGTTCCACTTTCCCCTTCTATGAGAATGTTGGAATCGATATCCTTCACTTTTTCGATGAGGGAGAATATTTTGCGCATGGCCAAGCTTTCACCGATGAGGCCGTTCACACCTGCCACCTTATCCAATTCTTCACTAAGCCATTTCACTTTGGACTGAAGGGTGTACACTTCTTCTGCTTTTTGCATCAGCACTTCCAATTCATCAATATGAAGCGGCTTTGTCGCATATGAAAACGCCCCCTTACGCATTGCTTCCACGGAAGAAGGAATGGTGCCGTAGGCCGTCATCATAATGACAACAGTCGAGGGGGAGAGGCGTTTGATTTCTTCTAACACTTCCATCCCATTATATCCCCCGATTTTTAAATCCAGCAAAACGATGGCAATTTCTACCCTTTCGAAAAGCGGAAGCGCTTCACGTGGGTCTGTAAACGAATAAACGTGATACTGGTCTTCCAATGCAAACGTAAGTGACTGACATATGGTTGGCTCATCATCAATAATCATGATATCGTGCATCGTTTTCACCCTTTCTGTATTAATGCTTTAAACAAATGGTCACTACTGTTCCCTTTCCTACTTCACTTCTTGTCTCGATAATGCCATCGTTTTCTTTGACAAGCTGATACGTAATAGAAAGTCCTAGCCCGACCCCGTTGGGTTTCCTGGTGTAAAACGGTTCAAAGATCTTATCAATGTCTTCTTCCGAAATCCCAATTCCTTCATCCTCGACTTCAACGACAGTGAACACATCCCGATAGTATGCCCGAAAAATAAGTGTTCCCCCTGTATTGGACGCCTGTATGGCATTGAGAATGACGTTCACCAGTACTTGTTTGATCTGCTGTGTATCTGCAGTTGCCTGAATGTCTCCAGCGAACTCTCGAACAATGCTCAGGTTTTTTTCTTTGATTTTCGGCTTTAGCAATAGCTCAATCCCTGCCATGGCCTCATTCAGCGAAAATGTGACAGGCTCTGATTTTTTAGGGCGGGCATAATCGAGCAAATCGTTAATCAATGTATTAAGTCGGGTAATTTCACTAGTGACCTGTTCGGAAAAGAACGTTCGGAAATCTGCGCTTGCAAATTTTTTCGGCAGCAATTGCGTATAGGTAAGGATGGATGTTAACGGATTTCTTATTTCATGAGCGATACCCGCCACGAGTTGACCCAATGAACGCAAACGGTCATCCTGAGCCACTTTTCTCTCCAGTTGTTTTTGTTCCGTACTATCGAAAAAATTCAACACCGCACCTACACTTTCTCCCCCAATAGTCTGAATTGGATACATGCTGTAAGTTATATGCCTTTTTTTGCTCGCATAATGAGACCATACCGTTTCCTTTTGCAAGAAAACTCTCTTTTTCTCTAATGCAGCCTTAATCTCCTTTTCCGGGATGAAACGGGCAGTTGGCAGATCCTGAAAACGTTTTCCAACAACATTACCGTCCACCTCCAAATATTCCATGGCCCTAACATTAATCATCGATACAAGACCTTGCTGATTCAGTGTAATAAGCGAACTGTAGGCACTGTTTAATACTTGCTGCTGAAAGTTGATGTTTTCCTCAAGAAGCAGCATCTTCTCTTCCAAGTCTTTATTCACGTGCTCAATTTGCTCGGTTCGCTTAGCCACTTCTCGTTTAAGACTGAGATTCCACCATAAGATGAGAGAAATCACAATGAAGGTAAGAATAAGACCAATTTCCAAATACAACAGCGTTTTACGGAGCCGTTGAGTATTTGGCAGGATATATTCGCCGAACCACTTTTTCTCTATCTTTTCATACGTTCCATCTTTCTTGATTTGAGAAATGGCCTGATTGAATAGTGTCAGCAACTCTTTGTTTTTCGGCATAACGGCTACAGCATAATTTGTGGTGTCAAGTGGCTCACCGACAATCTTAATGAGTGATTGCTGCTCATTTTTCTGTAAAAAATATTGACCCGTAATCCGATTTCCAATGAAAGCATCCACTTTACCGTCGATAAGCGACTGAACGGCTTCTTGTTGATTATTAGTTTCCACCAATTGCAAACGATCGACTTTACTTAATAGACCGCTTGCAACATCTCCTTTTTGTACAGCTACTTTCCGGCCTTTAAGATCTTCGATTTTTCGGATATACATGTTTTCTTTCAACACAAAAATCCCTTGTGAACTTGTGAAATACGGAGCTGAAAAATCATAAAACTCTTCACGTTCTTGATTGTACTTCATGCCTTGAATCGCATCCACTTTTCCAGAGCGCATAGCTTGTACTGCCTCGTTCCATGGCATGGGATAGTATTCGAACCTAATGCCAGTCTCGATAGAAATGGCGTTCATTATATCCACATTAAAACCGGTATAAACACCCGAATCGCTCAAGTATTCAAAAGGTGGAAAGTTATTATCCCCTGCAACCCGTATCACTTTTTGGGCTTCCGAATGGGCTGCTGAAGGAAAGAAACAGTAAAAAAAGAAAAGGTAGACGGTTATTACGGCACAGATAGTATGTAAATTTCGCATCGTCTCACCCCTTTTTTCTATACATGCAGTTTTGTATCATAAATGTGTATATATACAATGTACAAAGACTCTATTATGATAACTTTTTAAAGGATATAAGAAAAGCTAATCTGCATTTCATAACACCATACATGGCAGATAGTCGAATTACAATATATTTTGAATGGAAAATGGATTATATATAAAAAAGGCATGCTCCCTTTTTCGGGAATCATGCCTTTATGCAATGTTGTAGCAGCCTAGGCGTTTCTAGCAACATTCTCACTTAAATGATAGGTTTGACTGTGTATAGTATACTTTTTGATTTTTTCCATGCTTGGTTCATAGCCGATTCCAGGCAATTCTGGAACACTGATCATTCCGTTTTCCACTGTAACTTCAGGGTCAGTGATATCTTCTGCCCAATAGAGGGAGGAAGCTGCGGTATCACCGGGAAGAGTGAAGTTCGGCAGTGAAGTGATTGCAATATTATGAGCTCTTCCAATGCCTGATTCCAGCATACCTCCACACCATAGCGGAATGCCATGTTCAAGGCATATATCATGGATTTTCTTAGATTCAGTCAAACCTCCGACACGGCCAATCTTGATATTAATAATTTTACAGCTGCCCAATTTAATAGCTTTCCTGGCATCCTCTAATGAGTGTATGCTTTCATCCAGGCAAATAGGTGTTTTTAACCTTGACTGTAAATCTGCATGGTCAATGATATCATTATAGGCAAGCGGCTGCTCAATCATCATTAAATTAAAATCATCCAAGGCGGATAACCGGTCTATATCTTTTAAGGTATAAGCTGAATTTGCATCGGCCATGAGCGGGATTTCAGGATATACTTTTCGTACCTTGTCTATTAATTCAACATCCCAGCCCGGTTTGATTTTTAGTTTAAAACGTTTATAGCCTTCACCGAGACGAGCTTCAATTATATCCAGAGTCGAATCGATCGAATCCTTTATTCCGATGCTTACCCCCACTTCAATTTTCTTTTTTGTTCCACCTAACACATTTGAAAGAGAAGCACCTTGCTTTTTAGCATACAAATCCCAAACGGCACCCTCTAAAGCGGCTTTTGCCATATAATTTCCGCGAATATGGGTGAAGTATTTTTCGGAAATTTCATCAGGATGCTTGATTTCATTTTTTAGGATTATTGGTATTAGATAGTCTTCTAGAATATGCCAGTTTGTTTTTAAGGTCTCTTCATTATACAGGGGGTCGAGCATCGCAACCGATTCAGCCCAACCGGAAATGCCATCATCGCTTATGGCTTCGACAAGAATAAAATCCCTATCGTATTCCGTCCCAAAGCTAGTTGTAAAAGGTTCAAGCAAGTCTAGCTTAAGATGCCTTAGAATAACCTGTTTAATTTTCACTTAGAAATTCTCCTTTTGTGATAAAACTGTTAAAGAACACAGTCTTACAAATTTTTTATTAATAGGCTTACACAGCCAGAGTTTACTAAACATTATATATATTCTTCTAGTTCATTTCCTTGATAGCATATAAAACTGAACGGGAATTTCCGTCATGGAATTCTTCATAAAACCTGTTACCTGCCATCCTTGCTGAAATAGTCCGGTAAATATGTCCCTGGTTTTCATCCGCCACTCATTGGCCGCTTGAATATTTGTGACTCTTATTGTTCGGAAGTCCTTTGGAAGGGCAACAAAAGCTGTTTCACATTCTTGTTCAGGCAGCGGGCGAGTGAACGATGGAACTGGCAATCCCTTTTCAATGGTATCCCATTGAATAAGCGAGTTTTCCATCACAAAGTCCAGCGGCATTCCCTGTCCGCTAGAAACCGTTGTCTCTTTTTTATCAATATGCCATTCGACAAGAAAGCGGTCAGAAGGAATTCCGCTGTTTAAAAGATCTTCCATTTCACCATAGCAGTTTGCGATATATGTGGAGCATACCCCACCGAGCTTGGCTATATTTAAATACCCATTAACACTTTCCAAAGGATCGTATGTCCAGGTAATAAGGGAATAGCCGAGCTTTAGCGCTTCCTCACGTTGTGCTAACTTTAACTTCTCGCCTATACCTTTGTTGCGAAATTGCTCATCAATTCCTAGTATATGTGAACAAAGATAGGCTGATTGCCCATTGAATCCCGGAAAACTGTATTGAAATCCAATCAGCTTTCCTTCCCAATAAGCTCCTATAACCAAACCGCCGTTTTTCACGGCTGTTAAGGTTTGGTGTGCGGGGATTGAGTCGGTTTCTCCCCAAATGCTGGACTCTAGCTTTCTTACGTCCTCCAGTTCTTCAATTCGGTGAAGAGAACGAATTGCAATTTCATGTGTATTCGTCATGGTCAACCTCCTAGGTATAGCACAAGTGCCCTTATTGACAACATAAGATGACAAGATAGTCCACATCTGACTGCATGTCTAACGAGGCACTGGAGCTATCATGTAAATGGTCTTTCTTAATAAAAAATACTTTCCTGCTTTTTTACAAAAGAGGTTATTCCGCTTTACTGAAATCGGCCTCTTGCAATGGAGTCATTTTTGTTCTCTTTACGATTTTATAACCTAGAAAAGCCAGGAAAAATAAAGGAAGCCCAATATAGGAAATTAAAATTCCATACCAATCAATATCAGGACCGAAAAATGCAGAGTAATTTTGTCCCAGGATTGCCGTAACACATAAAAGTGTGGCTAATATCGGACCGAATGGATACCATTTTGATATATAAGGCAAATCTTTCAAATCTCTACCTTGTGCAATATATGCCTTCCGGAAACGATAATGTGTAATCGAAATTCCTAACCAGGATAAAAAACCGGATAATCCTGCAGCGTTCAATAACCAAGTATAAATCGTGCCTTCACCGAAAAGAGAGGTCAGGAAAGCTGCCATCCCAACGATGGTAGAAAAGTACACAGCGTTCACTGGAATGCCGCCTGAATTCACTTTTTTTAGAAACGAAGGGGCTTTGCCTTCTTTCGCCAGCACCCAAAGCACGCGAGAAGCTCCGTACATGGCCGAATTGCCTGCAGAAAGAACGGAAGTAAGAATGACCACATTCATAACGGATGCAGCTATGGCAAGCCCAGCGTTTTGAAAAACTAGAGTGAAGGGACTTACCGCAATATCTTCAATATCCGAGCTTAACAAACGCGGATCATTATAGCTTATTAAAAATCCAATCACAATTATCGCCAATACATAAAACAAGAGGAGTCTCCAGAAGATTTGCTTAATGGCCTTTGGTATATTTTTTCTCGGGTTTTCACTCTCGCCGGCCGCAATTCCTACTAACTCGGTACCTTGAAAGGCAAATCCTACCACCATAAAGACACTTATAATAGATAAAAAGCCTCCTTTAAACGGTGCCTCCCCTTTGGTGATATTTTCAAAACCTACGGCATCCCCTCCCATGATTCCTACAATCATTAATAAACCTACTGCAATAAAAATGATAATCGTCAAAACCTTTATAATGGCAAACCAGAATTCTGATTCTCCATATCCTTTTACCGATAAAATATTAAGGCCAAATATGACTGCAAGAAATGATGCGCTCCAAATGATGCCCGGAACAGAAGGAAGCCAATATTTCATTATCAGGGAGGAAGCTGCTAATTCCAGTGCGACTACGATTGCATTGTTATACCAATAGTTCCACCCAATCGCAAATCCCAATGCAGGATCAACAAACCTTGATGTATAGGTACTAAAAGAGCCTGTAATAGGAATAAGGGCAGCCATTTCGGCTAAGCTTGTCATCAGAAAGTAAACCATGATCCCGGCAATAATATAGGCAGCCACAGCTCCTCCAGGACCCGCAGTATGAATAATGGAACCGCTCGCTAAAAATAGCCCCGTTCCAATGGTGCCGCCGATTGCAATCATCGAAAGATGCCTTGGTTTGAGTTTTCGCTCCAGTTGTTTTTCATCAGCTGCTGTTTGGTCCCCGGTATGTGATGTTTGTGCGGTATTTTCCATAAAACACCCCTTCATTAATTTTTTAAGTGAAAAATTTTACTATTCTGCCGCCATCATGACTGTGTTAATTAGTATTTTCGTTCCATAAATAAGTGCTTGTAAATTAAACTTCATATCCGGATGGTGCAGACCAGGCGTTAGATCGCAGCCTAACCCTATCATGGTTGCAGTTATATCAGGATTTTCGGCTGTATAAAAATGAAAATCCTCTCCTCCTTGAGAAACACAGACTGAAACGACATTTTCCATCCCAAGGATATCTGCAATTGCGGCCTCAGCCAGCTTTATCGCCTTTTCATTCAAGGTCGCAGCTGGGACAAATTCTTCCGCGGACCAGGAGATCGATGTTTCAGTTTGTTCCATTGTTTGTTCAAAAGCTTCCTTTGTTAAGCGATTTAGTTCATTCATTACATCATTTGACTGTGCTCTGGCATCAATAGCAAAGACAGCTGTTTCCGGGATAACGTTTGATGCTTTATTGTTTGTTTCAAATTGAGTCATTTTGATGGAATAAGGAATTTCGGTTTCCAGATTAATCTGCTGTAATTTTTGGACAAGCAAAGCTGCTGCTTCAATTACATTTATTCCATCTTTCGGACGGGATGCATGAGCCTGAAGGCCTTTGATTGTACCCCTTATTGTTTCGGCTGAGCCATGGACAATGACGGGGGAAGCCTTCATATAAGGAACCTCCGTACTTGGTCTTACATGTACCCCGAATAAATATGTAACATTCTCCAACGCACCATCATTGATCATTTGAAGAGCGCCTTCCCCTTTTTCTTCTGCAGGCTGAAATATAAATCGGAAAGTTTGTTTAGGCCGGATTCCGCTGGAGGCAATGGCCAATGCTGTATATAAAACCATTGTGCTATGTGCGTCGTGTCCACATGAATGATTGGCCTTAACAACTCCATCTACTTCCTGAACAAGCGCATCCATATCAGCCCTTAATGCCACAACCTTTTTTGAAATGCCTGGGATCTCGGCAATGATTCCATAATGGCCCTGAAATGTTTTTACGGTGATGCCCGCTTCCCTAAGACATTTTAAAATATAGCAAGACGTTCTTTCTTCCTGCCAGCTTGGCTCAGCCAAAGAATGCAAGTGATGGTAGGACTTCATCAATGTTTCTTGATGCTGATCAATATATTGAATCGGGTCCATAATGATGCCTCTCCTCCTTTACATGAATTTTAACTTTATTAAAAACTCATTCATTAAACACCTCATAACTTGAATATAGTCTTTCTAATTTTTGCTGATGGGTATATATCCGTTTTGCGTCTTTTTGATGGATGCCTGCAATGACCAAGTCCAACAAGCTAATAACGGAAGCGATTGAATTGGTTCCGGTTTCTGCGTTTTCTTCAGTTGTCAGAGAAATATCGGAGATGCGTCCAACTGGTGACAGAAGGCGGTCTGTAACTGAAATTAAACAAACTCCTTGTTCTTTGGCACACTCAGCAACTTTTAATGTTTCATTTGCATATCTTGGAAAGGAAAAAACAACTAATGCAGACTTATTTGTGAGATTACAAAACTTTTCATAGAAGTCTCCTGTAGGTGAACATAAACTTACATTTTCCCTTAATGAACTTAGCGTATAGGAGAACCAATAGGCGGCAGCATGGGAAACCCGATGTCCGGCAATCAATATTTGGTCAGCCTGGATCAGAACATCGACTGCTTTCCATATATCCTGAACGTTCGTATGATCTAATAGATGTCTTAAAATATGAACTTCGTTTTCTATCACTTTTGTAAAGGGATCTTGCTTGTCATCAATGTGGAGAATGGAATCAGTATTCGATAAGTCTATTTGATTTTGGTGCAGCAGCTGTTTTTGAATCCTCGACTGCATTTTACTAAACCCTTCAAATCCCAATGAATACGAAAACCGAATGACCGTTGTTTCACTAACCTCCGCTTCCCTACCAATTTGAAATGCCGTTTTAAAGGCGGCTTCATCCAAATTTTCAATCAGATAAGCGGCAACTTTTTTTTGACCTGCCGATAGATGGTCAAATTTGTCTTTTACTAATAATTTAAATGGAAGATGTTCCACCATATCACTCCTTTCTGATGAATTAAATACTTCTTTTCAAAATTATGATGAAGGTAATACTTCTCTTTTTTATACACTATCACAATTTAATTAGAAAAAGAAGAAGTTTTTGATTTTTTTGACAATTACCAACTTCGAACTTCCCTACAGTTTTTTATAAAATAATATTCCAGTTGATTTCAGAAATCCGCTCCCTATCCGCCGACTGTCTGCCGAGCCTCCTTGACGCAAGCGCCTGTGGGGTCTAGGCTAGACAGTATTTCGGCAGGAGTGTCGCAATTTTCTTCCATCCATTATTTATTACAGTAAAAAAACTTGAAGGATTATCTAGTTAAAAATAATTCGGGATGAGGCTAGCCTGGAGTTTTTTCTTAATGGACGTTCCCGGTGATTTCTGAAATCCGCTCCCTTTCCGCCAACTGTATGCCAAGCCGCATCAAAGCAAGCGCCTGTGGGGTCTAGGCCAGACAGGATTTCGGCAGGAGTTCCGCAATTTTCTTCCATCCTATGAGGATTACTCTGAAAAACTTAAAGTATAAACTAGTCTAAACTTGGTTCCGAATAGAGCAGCCTACAATTTTTTCTTTTAAAACACAAAGTTGATTGGAACGAAAGGTACGAGACTCCTGCGGGGAAAGCGTGGCATGGGAGACCCCGCAGGCGCGGCCGAGGAGGCTCCCGCCCGCCCGCGGAAAGCGAGTGCCTGAAGTGGAAATCAAATCCACCACCCAATTACATTTCTTGGTTGGGGGTGTGACCATTTCCGAACCACTTTTTAGACAAAAGGGTTTCATCTGAATTTTTATACAAGTTGATTGGAACGGGTGTGCGAGACTCCTGCGGGAAAAACGTGTCTAGGGGAGACCCCGCAGGCCGAAGCCGAGGAGGCTCCCCGACCGCCCGCGGAAAGCGAGTAACTGGAGTGGAAATCAGATCCACCACCCAATTACATTTATTGGTTGGGGGTGTGACCATTCCCGAACCACTTTTTTAAACAAAAGGGTTTCATCTGAATTTTTTATACAAGTTGATTGGAACGGGTGTGCGAGACCCCTGCGGGAAAAACGTGTCTAGGGGAGAACCCGCGGGCGGCAGCCGAGGAAGCTCCCCAGACCGCCCGCGGAAAGTGAGTGCCTGGGGTGGAAATCAAGTCCACCACCAAATTACATTTCTTGGTTCGGGTCTCTAATTACTTTATTTGTAAAATCAATAACTTCATTGACACTAAGATATATGTTAGAATATTCTGTAGTTTCAACTTATTCAAGGGGGGCATTTTAATGGGGGAACCATCTAAAGGAAACGAGCTTTTACAAGTTATTACAGAGGGGAAACAACCTCCGAATTGTGATCTAACGTTACAGATTGAAGCAAATTATGCCCAGGATGGAATTGCGCGAGGTGTATGGAAAGTTGATGAAAAGTTTATTAACGGAATTGGTGTAGCAATGGGTGGATTTGTCACTTCTGCCGCAGATATTATGATGGCTTATGCGATATCATCTAAATTAAGCATCGGACAATCCTTCGCATCCATTGATTTACATACTACCTTTCATCGACCTGTAAGATTAGGAGAAGTACAAGTTGAAGCAAAAGTAGACCGAATCGGAAAAAAAACAGCTTATGTACTTGCAGATTTATTTCAAAATGATAAAAAAGTGGCTAGCGTTGTGTCATCAGTTATGATCCTTTAAACCATAAAAAAAGCATGTTGCACAAAAAAACCCTTCGTAACATGCTTCTTTCATTTAGACTATTCGATAAAATCAAGAGAGCACAAGATTCACCGCTTCGCCTAATCACCTCATTGTAAATCAATTTTATATTTTCTTTGGATAGACACCTCATCAAACAAGCCATCGCAGCACGGGGCTTTTGAGATCCATGGTGAATAGACCGTAATCAATGACGACCATTTCATCATTCTCGTTATATCCGACATTATCTAAACGCAAATCTATTGGGATAATACCGTGCCTCAGGAATTTTAATTCCAACTTGATCAGTTTCGTATATTCCTTGATCGCAAACGGCACTTTCGTGTCCACCTTCTTCATGATTATCCAGCCCGTCCCATACTCCTTAACTGGACATAAATACTTTTTGACTTCCTCATTACAGTTATTGTATATATAGGCTTCATTTGCATTGCTTATTAGTCCTACTTGTGACAATGCAATTTTTAAAATATAGCCATTATTTAAATCATAGACAACCCGGTTAAAACCATGCCCGATTATTTTATACTTGAACTTGAGCGTTTTTCTGGCAGTAGATACTAATTGTCCAGCGGTTATATATATTTGGAATATCCCTATTTGAGATATCCAGGACTCAATGGCTTTTATCTCTTGCATGGACAGCATTGCACTTTTATTTGGCTGATGTAACCTTTCCTTACCATTGTTAATTGGCCACAACATTCCCTAAACGTCTCCTTTTTTTAAAATTTGTTACTAGAGAGGTCTCCAGGGATGAGAAAACTATAAAAGAATAAAAGAATGTTCTCAGTTTTTCAAGATTTCCCCTTCGTTATAAATATGATATGAATCTTTTATAAAACGGCTTGTACTGTAGCTGAGAAATCATTATCATGGCCAGGGAACTTCGAATCATTTGGATGAACATGTTCTAGTAATCATAAGGATCAATCTTCAGGCACTCCCCTTTCCTTCTTTTGCAAAAAAAATGGTATATTATTCTTTGACATCAATGGTTTAAGACAAGGAGTGATGAAGTATTCGTAAAAGTTGGATCATTTCAGCAATGGTTGGATTATTGCTTATTTGTTTAAGTGTGATTGCCTTAAATTATTTCAAGAGCGATAAAACTGAAAAAGGGGAAAATGCGGAAGCCAAGGAATCCAAAATTCCTGAGGTTGATGAATATGGCGGGATCCATCTTGAAAAAGTCGGGGATAAGGTTCGCCAAAAAAATTGGGGAACCTTCAGATTACTAGAAACGAAGTCTATTAATGAGGCTTTTGAATTGGCACCGATGGTCATCACAGTCAAGGATATCCGCAGGATTCAATTATCTTCACTCACAGATGAAGCAAAAGAGGAACTCAAGTCCTATACGGGATTGAGTTTTGAAAAGGCCTATTCGATATATTATAAAGAGAATTTATCCATGGAGGAAATCGATCAACGGGCGGCGTTGTCTAAAACGAATATCGATGAACAGGTTTCTTATCTAGAGATAGCTTAATCTGTTGAAAATAAAGATTCGAAGGAACTTCAGTTCTTCAGCATGGAAAATGTTACTTTCAATGATGATCTTACATATGATGTGCCTTCTAAAAATTTCATCCATTCCGGGGATACTTTTATGGGGACAAAAAAAGTAAGTCGATTAGATTACCAATCAGGAGAATTAAGAAAAGGCACAATTGGTTTATTGGTTGATCCAGAGGCAAAATTAGATCGGCTCGATTCCTTTTCATTCACTACCGATGATATAGCGGATGGTGAGTCTCATGAATTATTGGTGGATGGGACTTCATTTGAAATTCCCCTAAAAGGAAAGTAGATTTATCGTCTATAAATCCTAAATAAGGGGAACCTCGAATAAAGGTTTCCCTTATTTAGGGTTTCATCTGAGCTCCCTTACGATAACTGCTATGCTTATCTGCCCCCGGCAGTAGGGCTCTGTGCTTCCTCCATTAAAATTCTGCGCAATATTTTCCCGACAGCTGATTTTGGCAATTGCTCCCTGAACTCAAAACTTCGCGGCACTTTATATCTGGCCAGTCGCTGCACGCAAAACTCCCTGATTTCCTGCTCCGTGACTGACTTGCCATTCTTTAAAACTATGGCCGCTCTTACCGTTTCCCCACGATATGAATCCGGTACTCCATATACACATGTCTCTTTCACGGCTGGATGCTGATAAATAATATCTTCGACTTCGATTGGATATACATTATAACCGCTTGCAATGATCATATCTTTCTTCCTGCCTACGATATAGAAATATCCCTCTTCATCCATCGTCGCGATATCCCCAGTGTAAAGCCATCCATCCCGCAAAGCTGTTGCGGTTTCCTCTGGATTTTCCCAATATCCCTTCATTACTTGCGGACCTTTAATGATCAGTTCGCCTCTTTCTCCTGCTTGCAATTCATCAACGCCTGTTTTCAAATCGACAATTTTAGCATCGGTATTTGGATATGGAATTCCGATACTTCCTTGTTTTTGCTGTCCTATGACTGGATTACGGTGTGTAGTGGGGGAAGTTTCCGACATCCCGAATCCTTCTAATATTGTAACCCGTAATTTTTTTTCGAACTGTTGAATGATTTCTATCGGGAGCGGCGCAGAACCACAGCTGCAGTACTTAAAGCAGCATAAATCGTCCGCCGTCAAATCCGGGTGATTCAATAAAGCAATATACATGGTCGGGACACCAGGAAAAATGGTTGGCCGATGTGTTCGAATCAAATCTACCACCTTATCTATTTCAAATTTCTCTAATGTGATATAAGTTGATCCGGCATATATGGCACTATTCAATCGTCCATTACCAAAGACATGGAATAATGGGGTCAATCCAAGCATCCGTTCGCCAGGACTTTGGAGTTGAAGGGCATGAGCCGTGAAAGCAAAATCTTGAAATACATTCGAGATCAAATTAAAATGCGTGAGCATGACCCCTTTTGATTTCCCTGTAGTTCCCCCTGTATATTGAAGAACAGCCACAACTTCCTTTGGGTCGATGTCCAGAACAGGAAGTTCCTTATCTTTCCTTGATATACCCGTTCCAGTTTCCATTAATTGCTCGGCAGATATGAACGTTAACCTTTCAGAAAAACTTGTTAGCGCTAATATTTCCCGTTGTACCTCCCGCCCAATGAACCAATTGGCTCCGGAATCCCGTAATATATAGTCCAATTCAATCGACTTATACAGTGGGTTCACTTGAACGACCATACCTCCCAAACGATGGGTGGCATAATAGGCAATGATATATTCTAGACAATTTGGCAGCATGATTGCTATACGATCGTCTTTTTGAAATCCACGGTTGTCTAAATTCACAGCAAAACGATCTGCGGCATCCTTTAATTCCATATATGTCATCTCCCGATCCCCATCTATTACGGCCTTGCAGGTTGGGTAAAGTCGGGCCGAACGTTCAAGGAGTCCATATAAGGACAATACTGGAATGTCAATTTCTGCTGGGGTTTCTTTCGGATAAAATCGATGCCAAGTTCTAGTCAAATTTTTCACACCTCATTTTTTACTATTAAAATGGAGCATAGTCACTTGTCAGCCAATTTGATTATCCTTGCCTCATTTATCGCGAATGATTTTAAAAATTCCTGTGCCCTTAGCAATGATGTTGCCTTCAGCATCTTTTATTTCGCCTTCAGTAAAGGCAATTTTGTATCCTTTTTGCAGGACTTTTGCTTCCGCAAACAGTTCCCCGCTTGATATGCTGGCTAAATAATGTACTGTTAAACTTGTCGTCACGACTTTAGATTTGGTAACGGAACGAGTCACCATTCCTAGGATGGTATCCAGCATAGTGGCATGAATGCCCCCGTGCAGTGTTCCATTGACATTAAGTAAATGTTCTTCAATGTTTAGCTTTATCGTTACATTTCCTTCTTCAAACCGAATGATTTCAAACCCAATATGCGAAAAGAATGCACTACTTTCGAATTGATTCCGTATATCCTCCACTTCAACAGGCAATCTTCCTCCCCCTCACTTATGCGCGATTCAAATTATATACGGAAAGGAGCAGAAACGTATGGGGTTTCCGCTCCTTTAACGTTGGACTATATCGTTTCAATCATGATTGCCATTCCCTGGCCGCCGCCTACACAAAGTGTAGCAACTCCATATTTTTCTTTTCTGCGAATCAGTTCATGTATTAGCGTTGTCACGATCCTTGCGCCCGTCGATCCGACTGGGTGTCCAAGTGCAATGGCGCCTCCGTTTACATTCACCTTGTTTTCATCTAACGATAAATCCCTGATTACTGCCAATGCTTGTGAAGCGAACGCTTCATTTAATTCGAAAAGTCCAATTTCTTCAACTTTTTTCCCGGTGCGCTCCATAAGTTTTCCAACGGCTGGTACTGGACCAATTCCCATCACTTCAGGAGAAACTCCGGCAGTCGCCCAATCGACGATCTTTGCGATTGGCTGTACTTGCAACCGTTCCGCTTCACTGGCCTTCATTAACACCAATGCAGCTGCCCCGTCATTACGGCCACAAGCATTCCCTGCAGTGACGGTTCCGTTTTCCCTGAATACCGGTTTTAAGCTCGCAAGCTTTTCCATTGTGGTATCGGGGCGTGGATATTCATCCGTTTCAATGATAACCGTACTCTTCCTGTCAGATACCTGGACAGGAACGATTTCATCTTTGAACCTTCCTTCTTCCATAGCTTGCGCCGCTCTTCGTTGACTTTCCACTGAAAAGGCATCCTGTTCTTCCCTGGAAATGTTGTATCGCTGTGCGACATTTTCAGCGGTGATTCCCATCCCCAAACTTTTCCCATAAATTTCTTGAGGCTGCTGCCCAGCTTCAGTATTGGAATCAACTAGTTGGGTCCTGTCTCCCCCAAAACGGGCACTTCTTAGATAAAGCGGTGCCCGGCTCATGCTTTCCGTACCCCCGGCAACGACTATATTTGCTTGACCTGAGCTTATCTGCTGTGCTGCTGAGGTGATGGCTTGCATTCCAGATGCACATAACCGGTTTACCGTAAAAGCCGGTACAGAATCGGGAATCCCTGATCGCAATGCTGCCACCCTCGCGACATTCGAGGATTCGGTCGTTTGCCTTACCTCCCCGAAAATGACTTCATCCACTTGTTCCGCTGCAATATTTGCCCGCTTGATCGCTTCTTTAATGGCAATGCTAGCCAAATGACCGGAACTAATCTCTTTAAATGCTCCACCGTACCTACCAATTGGTGTTCGTACAGCACTCACGATCACGATATCTTCTCCCATTTCGTTCCTCCCCCTTGAAACTCCAGATACTTGGGCAAAAGACTACCTGCCCGAGCAAAACAGTAAACATTCAGCACTCTTCCAAGACATTTCTTGCAATGATTAAACGTTGGATTTCATTCGTTCCTTCATAGATCTTCGTTATGCGGGCATCCCGATAAAAACGTTCTACTGGATATTCAGCCATATATCCCATCCCGCCATGAATTTGTACCGCTTTATCCGCCACCCGATTAAAGACGTCAGAAGCGAACAGTTTGGCCATTGAAGCTTCCTTGATCACTTTTTTTCCTTCATCAATCTTTTGTGCCGCCATCATCGTCAATGCTCTTGCGGCTTCCGTTTCGGTTGCCATATCAGCAAGCATCCATTGAATCGCTTGGTTGTCGGCGATCGGTTTACCGAATTGGATGCGCTCTTTGGCATATTTGGCTGATAATTCAATTAATTTCCCGCTTGAACCCACTGCTCTTGCAGCCAATCCTACTCGCCCTTCACCTAAAATTTTAAGTGCAGAAATATATCCCATTCCAACTTCGCCGATTACATTTTCTTCAGGTATGATACAATCTTCAAAAATGACCTGTGAGGTATATGATCCTCTTAATCCCATTTTTTTGTCCTTTTTGCCGACAGTCAAACCAGGAAAGTCTCTTTCCACTAAAAAAGCGGTAATCCCTCCCTTTGCCCCTTTATCTTTATCCGTTAAAGCAAATACGGTATAAACATCAGCTATCGGCCCATTCGTGATGAAATGTTTCGTCCCGTTCATCACCCAGTAATCACCCTTCTTTTCTGCACTCGTTGCCAAATTGGTTGCATCCGATCCCGCTTCGGGTTCAGATAAAGCAAAGGCGCCAATTTTCGTGCCTGCTGCCATTTCAGGCAAGTATTTATTTTTCAAATGCTCGGATGCCAGCTTAACCAGACCTGTACTGCCAATCCCGGTGTGAGCGCTTATTAATGAAACGAAACCATTATGGGTCCTTCCTAACTGCTCTAAAACGGTAGCCTTTCCCACCGCATTTAAGCCAATTCCACCGTATTGTTCGGGAATGCTTATCCCGAATAAGCCAAGGTCTTTCGCTTTTTCCACCAAATGCTCTGGGATGGCATCTTCTTCTTCAATTTGTATGGCGAAGGGCTCCACTTCCCTTTCAACAAAATTACGGATCATTTCCTTCATTTGCTGCATTTCCTTGGTTAAAGTGATTGTCATGAGTTTATTCCTCCTTAGTTCTGTTCATGTATAGTAGCCATCGACAAGTAGGGCATTTAGGTCTGAATGCTGTGCTAAATTGATTGTTTTTTTGTAAACACACATATAAAATCAGCCTTCACGTTCAATTATCGTAGCAATTCCCTGTCCGCCTCCAATGCATGCTGTAATAAGGGCGAACCTTCCGGCAGAACGCTTCAATTCATGAACCGCTTTAGTAATGAGGATGGCACCCGTCGCACCTAGTGGGTGTCCATGTGCAATGGCTCCCCCGTTCACATTCACTTTTGCTAGATTCATATCAAGCTCCCGATTACAAGCAATGACTTGAGCGGCGAATGCTTCATTAAACTCAATGATGTCCATTTCATTTAAGGAAAGTCCTGATTTCTCCATTACCTTTCTTATAGCGGGAACAGGTCCTATTCCCATATAATTTGGATCTACCCCTGCAACTGCCTGTGCCCTGATCGTCGCTAAAGGCTTAATCCCCAATTCAACCGCTTTTTCCCTCGACATGATGACCAATGCTGATGCGGCATCATTCAATCCCGAACTATTGCCTGCAGTCACGGACCCGCCTTCTAGAAATGCAGGCGATAATTTGGCTAGCCCTTCTTTCGTTATTTGCGGTCGAGGATGTTCATCCAATTTAAATTCGATATCGTCACCTTTTCTGACGGGAATGTGAATAGGCACAATTTGTTCATTGAACCGGCCCTCTTCCACGGCTCTGACCATATTTATTTGGCTTTGTAGAGCAAAGGCATCTTGTTCTTCCCTGCTGACCTCATATTTTCCCGCTAAGTTTTCAGCCGTGATTCCCATCGGGGGATCGCCAATCTCTTTAGGGGACAACCTGGACTTTCTGAACTGCGGCGGCTTAGCACTATATGGTTTTTCCGGTCGGTCCATCAAGTATGGCGCCCTGCTCATGCTCTCGACCCCACCGGCGATATAGACATCGCCTTCGCCAGCCCTGATCGCTTGTGCAGCCAAGTTGACAGCATTTATTCCCGAGCCGCATTGTCGGTCGACAGTCAGACCCGGAAGATGAATCGAGAGGCCCGTTTCCAGTGCAGTTAACCTGGCAATGTTTCCACCCCCGCTTAACACATTCCCCATGATTACATCATCTACCATACGAGGTTCTACATTCGCTCGTTTCAAGGCTTCTTTCATCACTTCTGCTCCAAATACGTGGGCAGGAACAGATGCAAGTGCACCTCCCTGTTTTCCAATTGCTGTTCGAACTGCAGAAACTATGACGGCTTCTCTATTCATGTCCAATCCGCTCCTTTTCCTTTTATTCACGCCATTATTTGATGGCATGACTTCATTTCACCAGTTTCATTGAATGTAAGCAGGTTCGGCCTGCTTATGAAGACTTAAGGTCAAAGTTATCCGAACTTTTATTTTTAAGTTTCCCGGCCGGTTTAACGAATATCGCAAACAGGATGCCAAAAGCCAGGACAAGGATGGCCATGAACAATATCGATAGGTTATAGCCCAATAGTTGATTTCCTCCAGCAAAACTTATGATATAGCCAGTTAATAGAGGTGCAATAATGCCCGCTAGATTTCCTGATGATGTTAAGATGCTTGTCATCAATCCCCCCCGCTCCTGCATTTCATTGATCATGATCGTTGGTCCAATTGGTAAAATGGCGTATGTAAGACCCTTTGCTAAACACATGGCGACTATCACCCAGATTGGATTTTGAAATATCATGATTGAGGAAAAGAACAATGCACCAAGAATCATGGCGCCCGCAACGACGAATACCCTTGATGATCGCCAATTCTGATTCTTCTTGAATAAATAATCGGACGCCATCGAAACACCCATATAAATACATACGGAAACGACTCCGATTATCGCAACGCTGGTTCCCATTTGACCTGGAGTCATTTTTACGGCTTCCACTAAATAAATCGGGAGCCAAACGGAAAACCAAACAACTAAAATATACGTTGAAAAATAAGCGAGCGTAGTAAACAAAGCAGTTGGCGAGGCCAGTAGCAACAAAAAGTCTTTCACTTTTATTTTTTCCAGTTTTTGCTTCTTTTTCTTTTGGACGTTTTCGTATACTTCAACTGGGTTTTCCTTTGTTAAAAATTGAAAGAGGAAGAACCAAACAAGGCTTGCTGCACCAAGGGCGGCAAAAGCAACCTTCCAGCCGAATATCGTAATTAAGGATACGAGGATCGGTGCCACGATCATCGCGCCAACGGTCCCTCCTCCAACAACCACCGAATTGGCAAAACCTTTCAGCTTCGGCGGAAACCACTTATCGGCATGACTGTAAGCAATTGGGCTATAAGGCCCTTCGAATGCGCCAAGTAAAATCCTGTATAGAATTAATAACGGAAGAGCGGTGATGGCTAAAACGCCGAATTGCAAAACGGTCCATGTCAGCATGATGAACCCCAGCACTTTTTTAGCCCCCAGCCGATCAGCCCATGCTGCCCCAAAAATCCCTGTTACTGGGTAAAGCCAATAATAACTGCTTCCAACAAGCCCCCACTCTGCATAGGTCAGATTGAATTCCTTCATGATGGGAACAGCTGCGAGGCCCACGATCGATTTATCTGCAAAATTGATGACGGCTCCAAAGAATAATAGAATGAGAACAACCCAACGCATATGAATCCCTCCTCTTCTTTATTTTTGTTTACAATGGCATACCAACCAACGTAAGGTTCAACTTAGATGGTTGAAATCACGCTCCCCCACTTTCAACCCTTTTCTAATTCCTCCTTAACTAACAATCTTTTTAATAGTTTACCCACTGTATTACGCGGAAGTTCTTTTCTTAATTCAAATACTTTTGGTACTTTATAAGGCGTCAATTGGGAATAGCAATATCCTTCTATTTCTTCAAGATCCACGGAAGCGCTTTCTTTAGGTACGATGAATGCTTTCACTATTTCTCCTTTTTCTTTATGTGGGATGCCGACCACAGCTGCCTCTTTAATGGCCGGATGTTCATACAGAACCCCTTCTACCTCCTGCGGGTAAATATTGAATCCGCCGACGATGATCATTTCTTTTTTCCTGCCGACGATATAGAAATATCCTTCGTCATCCATCACAGCAAGATCGCCAGTATATAGCCAATCATTCTGTAAGGCCTTTTTGGTTTCGGCTTCGTTATTCCAATAACCCTTCATGATTTGCGGGCCTTTTATGAGCAACTCCCCGACGCATGTGTTAGGCACTTCATTATTTTCATCGTCAATGATCATACAGTCCGTGCCTGGAAAAGGGATGCCAATGCTTCCTATTTTCCTTTTTCCGAAAGGCGGATTACGATGAGTGGAAGGTGAAGCCTCAGACAAACCGAAACCCTCTCCGATTTTGGCACCGGTCAGCCCCTCAAATCGCTTTATTACTTCAACCGGCAGGGGCGCCGATCCACAAGAACAACTTTTTAAACAATTCAGTCCATAGTTTTCAATTCCTGGATGATTGACGAAAGCGTTATACATCTTTGGAACTCCTGGAAAGAAAGTCGGACGGTACTTTTTTATTTTTGCAAGTACATCTTCAAGTTCAAATTTAGGAAATAAGAGGATGGCAGCTCCAATATAGATACCTAGATTCATTGCGCTCGTCATGGCATAAACATGGTAAAGAGGCGTAGCTGCCAAAACGATTTCTTCGCCAGGTTTCAGGGAATCACCATACATTTCAAAGCTCTGCACGACATTGGAGGTTAAATTATGGTGAGTAAGCATGACACCCTTCATCTTCCCAGTGGTGCCGCCAGTATATTGGATGACTGCCGTATCTTCATGCGGGATTATCACTACGGGCTTCTTAATCGCATCCCCTGTTTCAATCATCGTTTTAAGGGAATAGGAGCCATTTTGATCATTTTCCGTATCAATGCATACATCAAATTCATATATCGCCTTCGTTTCTTCGATTGTATTTGCGGCCGTTTGGTCAAATACAATATTCTTGGTATCCGAGTCTATTAATATTTGCAATAGTTCCCGCGGTTTATACATGGGATTAATTTGTACAACCAACAGACCCAGTGCCTGGGCAGCATAATAACTGATTATGAAATAAGGGTGGTTGGCCATCATCAGTCCAATCCGTTCACCTTTAACAAAGCCCATTTCTCTCCATTTACCTGCAAGTTTGTCTACCTGCATTTTTAGATTCTTATAATCCATGGACTGGTCTTCATAAATGATGGCTGTATGGTGTGGAAACTTACTCGCTGTTATATCAAGCAGTGAATAGACGGATATATCCGGTAGCTTCATAGATTTCATTCTTTCAACATACCATTGCTCCCATGGTTTATTTATTGTTTTTCGCACCATTTATCCCTCCGCACATAAACGAATTTCATATCGTGCATGTTTGATTTATAACTATTATTATGCAACTAGCATGCCAAGACCCAATTTAATGTAAAATCGCTTATTATTAACTTCAGTCAATTCATTAATGAATTTTATTCACAAATAATGCCTTTCTATAGGGGATTCATCGAAATGCCCATAATTCATTTTTGAATTTAAACAAACTCAGATCTTTACTAACGATATTGAAAAGTTGACTTTTACCATATTATAGATTATACCTACTCACAAATCGTGTTATAGACTTTTCGAATTTTATTGACCTACGGTTATAAAAAAAATCTATAGCTCCCTTTCCATTCCTGGATTTTTAGATTTTGCGCGTTCGTAGACTTTTTTGCCACCGCTGAATCCAAGAAATCATCAAAGCCACACAACTGGTTCAATCGATCGGACCATCCTGTAAAGACCTAGATATCACGTTCTTTAAGAACATTATCCAACATGGCCTGAAGTTGTCGTCCTTCATTTTGATCTTTGCTACTCATTCTTATGTATCCAAATTTACGGACATCCATTTTTTTACTCCTTCATCTACTTTTCTCTCTCTTATTCTATCAAAAGCGTTCGTAAATGTTTTTCTAACTTTTACGAACGGGTGTAACAATGCTATACAGACCATTTCGGAAATTTTTTAGCTTTAAACGGCGCTCAACCATTTTTGTGAAATACAACATTTTCTTTTTTGGATATTATTAAAATAATAAATCTGCTGATTTTGTTAATTTCAGCCCCTTCATCCTATCAGCCTGTCACCCTTTTATCATACCAAGAGGTTTTTGCTCGAATTTCCAAATGAAATTCTTGACAATGTAAGCGCTTTCTTTTATGATGATAATAGGTTGGATGGCATGCGTGGCCGTCATAGTATCTGGCGTAGGTGGGGCCAATACCCGGAACAGTACATAAAAAGAATAGCTTCTTCCGAATAGGAAACAGTGATTCATCAATCATATTATTCAAATACAAAAAAAACTCTGTATTCGATCAAATTCAGGGTTTCCCTAGCTTAAAAGCTCCCCTTAAGATCCCTTATGTTTTTATTACAAATATGTATGTTAGTTTTATTGTAGAATGAGGAGGTACTTTATGAAGATCAAAAAAAGTTCCCTTTACGATGAATTACCGTTAGAATTATTGGCAGGATTTTATTATGAAATAAATAAGAACATTGAAAATGGAATCTTGTCTGGTGCTATGCAGCATGAAATTAGATTAATTGAACAAACAGCATTAAAAAGGAGTATCTCACTTGAATACCTACATGACAAGGGTGCTTGTATAATTGAAGCCGAGAAACTACTAAGAGAAACTACCCTGCAACCCTAAATTGTAGAATAAGAAGTCCAATGATGTTTTCTAGTCTACCCTAGGTAAAGAATAAATTCCTTCTAATTAACCCTCTTGGCTACCAAAGGGTTGTTTTGGGTGGCATTCACCAAAAGAGATCTTCGCCTTAAAAATTCCTAGTCATTTTAATCTGTCCTTTAAAAGGCCTACAACTATAAAAGAAATGCTATTTTTAAATCATCAGCATTAAATTCCCCGTGCTATTGGAACTTATGAAGGAAAACTTCTTGTATATCGTTAAGTATTCCCAATCCTACAAATTATCAAAAGTATTTTCAATGGCTGATTCCAATTCTTCTTTTCCTTCTCCTATATAACGTTTGGTCATGTTCAAATCTTTATGCCCCATCAATTTTGAAACGGTTTGAAGGTCTATCCCCTTATCGATTAATGTTTGGCAAAACGTATTCCGCAGCCTATGGGGAGTCGTATTATATTTAGTCAACATATATTGCACGGACCTTGGCGTTATGCGTTGATTCACACTGGATATGAAGATGGCTTCCGTTTCCATATTTAAAAATTCCTTGTATGCCTTGATCTTTTCACTAGCAGTCATGGAGAGTGGAATCTTCCTGTCTATATCACCTTTTGAATCCCGAATGAGGATATATTGCCTTTCTCCCTCTTTTTGAATGTCACTATGGTTCAAATCACAAAGTTCGGACACCCTGATACCCGTATGAATCATTGTGTAGACAATAGCAATATTCCTGAAATGCCCAGAGGCCTCGATTTCTTTTAGGAGAGCAGCTTGCTCAAGCATGTTCAGGGCTTTTGGCGGATCTTCTTTCTTTTCCTTTGCTTTACGATCGATGTTGAGGACGATTTCGGGTTTATCAAGGAACCTGGAAAACATGGTAATGGCTGAATAATGTTTTTCAATCGTTCCTCCACTCTTGTTTGACTGTTCCATATCGTCTAAATAGGTTTGGACGTGGAATTTTTCAATCTCTTCCGCCTCATCTTTAAACCATTGAAGAAACTGGGAGATGACTCCCACATAGGTTTTAATCGTACCATCGGATTTATTTTGACCCATTAACCATTTCGCAAAAGAATGAAGAATTTGTTTATTGTCCAGGATTTCTTCTTTACTGGTCATTCGAGAAGCCCCCTACCAAAATCATGCTATTAATAAGCCTTTCCAACGAATTGTGGAATTTATACAAAAAAACCTTAGGATAATCCTAAGGTTTAGATACGTAGATAGGATTTGAACCTGTTTATACGGGTTTATGAATCCTAATTGATGTGATAAACATTGCTTGGCGGCGTCCTACTCTCACAGGGGGAAACCCCCAACTACCATCGGCGCTGAAGAGCTTAACTGCCGTGTTCGGAATGGGAACGGGTGTGACCTCTTCGCTATCGCCACCAAACATAAAAGGAACGTTGTTCCTTCAAAACTAGATAATAAGAAGGTATTTCATTTTTTTAAAAGCGTTGGTTAAGTCCTCGATCTATTAGTATCAGTCAGCTCCACATGTCACCATGCTTCCACCTCTGACCTATCAACCTGATCATCTTTCAGGGATCTTACTAGCTTGCGCCATGGGAAATCTCATCTTGAGGGGGGCTTCATGCTTAGATGCTTTCAGCACTTATCCCGTCCGCACGTAGCTACCCAGCTATGCCTTTGGCAAGACAACTGGTACACCAGCGGTGCGTCCATCCCGGTCCTCTCGTACTAAGGACAGCTCCTCTCAAATTTCCTGCGCCCGCGACGGATAGGGACCGAACTGTCTCACGACGTTCTGAACCCAGCTCGCGTACCGCTTTAATGGGCGAACAGCCCAACCCTTGGGACCGACTACAGCCCCAGGATGCGATGAGCCGACATCGAGGTGCCAAACCTCCCCGTCGATGTGGACTCTTGGGGGAGATAAGCCTGTTATCCCCGGGGTAGCTTTTATCCGTTGAGCGATGGCCCTTCCATGCGGAACCACCGGATCACTAAGCCCGACTTTCGTCCCTGCTCGACTTGTAGGTCTCGCAGTCAAGCTCCCTTGTGCCTTTACACTCTACGAATGATTTCCAACCATTCTGAGGGAACCTTTGGGCGCCTCCGTTACTCTTTAGGAGGCGACCGCCCCAGTCAAACTGCCCACCTGACACTGTCTCCCACCCCGATAAGGGGCGCGGGTTAGAATTTCAATACAGCCAGGGTAGTATCCCACCAACGCCTCCACCGAAGCTGGCGCTCCGGCTTCTCAGGCTCCTACCTATCCTGTACAAGCTGTACCAAAATTCAATATCAGGCTGCAGTAAAGCTCCACGGGGTCTTTCCGTCCTGTCGCGGGTAACCTGCATCTTCACAGGTACTATAATTTCACCGAGTCTCTCGTTGAGACAGTGCCCAGATCGTTACACCTTTCGTGCGGGTCGGAACTTACCCGACAAGGAATTTCGCTACCTTAGGACCGTTATAGTTACGGCCGCCGTTTACTGGGGCTTCGGTTCAAAGCTTCGCTTGCGCTAACCTCTCCCCTTAACCTTCCAGCACCGGGCAGGTGTCAGCCCCTATACTTCGCCTTGCGGCTTCGCAGAGACCTGTGTTTTTGCTAAACAGTCGCCTGGGCCTATTCACTGCGGCTTTTCTGGGCTATTCACCCTAAAAAGCACCCCTTCTCCCGAAGTTACGGGGTCATTTTGCCGAGTTCCTTAAC
Organism: Peribacillus sp. FSL R5-0717; assembly: GCF_038002945.1. NCBI lineage: Bacteria > Bacillati > Bacillota > Bacilli > Caryophanales > Bacillaceae > Peribacillus > Peribacillus sp. FSL R5-0717. Next base: position 4,665,195 of record NZ_JBBOOF010000001.1, on the reverse strand, counting down.
GAGAGTTCTCTCGCACACCTTAGGATTCTCTCCTCGCCTACCTGTGTCGGTTTGCGGTACGGGCACCTTACATCTCACTAGAGGCTTTTCTTGGCAGCGTGGAATCAGGAACTTCGGTACTATATTTCCCTCGCCATCACAGCTCCGCCTTAATGGAAACGGGATTTGCCTCGTTTCCGGCCTAACTGCTTGGAC
>NZ_JBBOOF010000001.1:3052500-4662500 GCF_038002945.1 Peribacillus sp. FSL R5-0717 | reverse complement strand
AGTCGCCTTCGCCACTGGTGTTCCTCCAAATCTCTACGCATTTCACCGCTACACTTGGAATTCCACTTTCCTCTTCTGCACTCAAGTTCCCCAGTTTCCAATGACCCTCCACGGTTGAGCCGTGGGCTTTCACATCAGACTTAAGGAACCACCTGCGCGCGCTTTACGCCCAATAATTCCGGACAACGCTTGCCACCTACGTATTACCGCGGCTGCTGGCACGTAGTTAGCCGTGGCTTTCTGGTTAGGTACCGTCAAGGTACCAGCAGTTACTCTGGTACTTGTTCTTCCCTAACAACAGAACTTTACGACCCGAAGGCCTTCTTCGTTCACGCGGCGTTGCTCCGTCAGACTTTCGTCCATTGCGGAAGATTCCCTACTGCTGCCTCCCGTAGGAGTCTGGGCCGTGTCTCAGTCCCAGTGTGGCCGATCACCCTCTCAGGTCGGCTACGCATCGTCGCCTTGGTGAGCCATTACCTCACCAACTAGCTAATGCGCCGCGGGCCCATCTATAAGTGACAGCGTAAACCGTCTTTCCATCTTCTCTCATGCGAGAAAAGAACGTATCCGGTATTAGCTCCGGTTTCCCGAAGTTATCCCAGTCTTATAGGCAGGTTGCCCACGTGTTACTCACCCGTCCGCCGCTAATCTCAGGGAGCAAGCTCCCATCGATTCGCTCGACTTGCATGTATTAGGCACGCCGCCAGCGTTCGTCCTGAGCCAGGATCAAACTCTCCGAAGAAATGTTTGACTTGCTCATTTGCTTTTTTGATAGTGTGTGCTCACTTATAATTTAACGTTGGCGCTTTGTTTTGTTCAGTTTTCAAAGAGCAATTTGTTGAAGGTTTTTTTCAACTAATTCATCTTAATATAACGTTGAATAGTTGTCAACTTCTACGAAGTATTTCTTTTTTTAAAATCGCTCATTAATTAGGCGACTTCATTATCATACTGCTATTTTTCTTTAGTGTCAACATTTAATTCGTAAAATAAGAATCTCTAATAACATTTTCCTCTTGAAACCCTCTTGTTAATGAATACAAAAAAACACCCTACGTGTTTCATCTTTAAATTAATCAACTGGGACGCACTAAAATAATCGATGGATCATTCAATATGAATATAAAAGTTCGTACGAACAGACTATTGAGAGACATCACTAATTAACAACAGTTCCTAAATGGTAACCACTAGGGGTAATAGGCTCATTCTTCCTAAGTATCCCCTCGTTCCCAATGACGATGGCAGCTTTATTGTACTCAATAGGATAGATCGTTGTAGGTTTCTGTTTTACAGAAGCATTTTCTTGTAAACAATCTTCTATATCTGCTGCTGGTAAAACAGCTAACAAATTAAGTTTTTTATTATACTTTTTAAAAATGGTAAGAAGTTGTTTTTCTTCTTTTTCAGTCACTTCTGTTGAGGGCAATTTTGTCTTCCGAATAAATAAGTTCAGCTTCAGGAGAAGTATGTATTGCGTCATCTTGAAGCATATGTCTTTGTTGTTTCTTATTACGTTCAAGATGCTTATAATAGGAGTGCTTCGCTATTTGACAAAGCCAAACTGACATTTTTGACATTTTACATTCACCATTATATCTATCAATGGATTTTACAGCTTGATAGAAGGTTTCTTGTGTTAGTTCTTCTGATAAATCTGAGTTGTGACAAAGACACATTAGATATTTAAAAACTTCTTCAGCATAATTGCTATAAATTTCATCTAGTTCTCCCAATCCTTTTCCTCCTTTCGTCTATATATCCGATTCAAGTCAATTTTGTTACAAAAAATATTTATTTTTATTGGCAACAGAAAACCGCCAAACAAAATGGCGGCTTAAGCATTTAATTCAACATAACTAACCTGCCCCGTTACTTTAAGTGAAATGTTTCACAATATGTTCTCTTATACAAACAAGAATCTTTTTAATGTTTGTTTCCTTTAGCCTCTATTTGCACGTGTGAAATGAACAAAGCAGCATAAGACATACATATTAGAGTGAACTATGTAAGCTGATTTTTACAATACATTCCATTTCCCTTCTTTTATTTTGAATATTTCAACTGATTACATTCCTTGCAAAAACAAGAATAAGAAGAGGGGCAGGACACAAACTATGCTAAAAAGGAGAGTGTATATCATGGATGAAAAGGGTTTAAAACAGAACGCTAGTAATACTTTACGTACGAATAAAAAGAAAACTTTAGAAATAATAGCAAGTGTTGATGAGTTAAAAAAAGAGCATGAACCAGAGTATGTCTTTTTATATTGGGATGAGTTGAGATAGCCCTTAGTTTAACAAGTTACATGCTTTATAAGCCTTATTTGTACTTATAAAGTTACAATCCTTCTAAAAAATCCACTCTTTTAGAAGGACTTATGACCCTTTCTTTTATAACTTGTTCTGCTTTTTAATACCCGCATACACATCGTCCCTTTGCATTGGTTGCTTTTTACATTTTTCGAACCAATTTCCCGGAATCTTTTATTATCTTCAATTTCACTTTTCCAATCACCATTCTTCATGCTCCATCATATAATACCTCAAAGGAAAACCGGGGGTATCAACATGCAAGACAATCAACATGGATCGCAAATGACTGAGGTTGAAAAGTTTGATGAATGGGTAAAAAGTTTTTTTCTGGATCCGGAAACTTGTGCGTTGGATCATCAACTTTTTTCAATTGATATATACGAAAGTGACGATGAGTATATGGTGGAAGCGGTTTTGGAAGATCATGATGTGAAAGATATTAAAGTATGCCTAAGTGATAATGAGCTATCGATCATCGTTGACGATACTCATAAGCCATTTCTTGAAAAAAAAGAAGATAAGCTACCCACACAGAGAAAGATCCCTTTCCCTTTTTCGATTTGCTCACGAAGAATTACCGCTGAATTCTCGAATCCGATATTGGTGATTCGCATCCATAAGTTTTCCCCCGGAAAAACAGCTGAAGATATTAACATTGAGTAGTTCGTTCATAAAAATAAAAAGAATGGCCTAGGGACCACTTCCCCCTTAGCCATTCTTTTTTCTTGATTAACCAGCAAAATAAAAGGACGTCCGACTTCCTTTTTGTGTCGAAATGACTTGAAGCTGTGCATCGATTCTTTCTTTCAATTCCGGGACATGGGATATTATCCCTACCAATCTCCCGGTGCTTTGTATATCCATTAATGCTTCAATTGCATGATCAAGAGATTCAGGGTCGAGCGTACCGAAACCTTCATCGATGAACATCGTTTCAAGTGAAATTCCGCCAGCATTCTGCTGGACAACATCTGCAAGACCCAAGGCAAGTGCAAGGGAAGCCTTAAAGCTCTCTCCTCCCGAAAGGGTTTTGACATGCCTCTCTTGTCCTGTATATTGATCATACACAGATAACTCCAGACCGCTCTGGATATTCCTTCGTGTAGGATCAAGCTTTCGCAATAACTGATATCTTCCGCTTGTCATTTTCAGCAGCCTTGAATTGGCTTCTTTTAAGATATCATCTAAAAAGGCTGCCAGTACATAACGTTCAAAAGTTATTTTAAAGGAGTTTTGACCTTTGGAAATCTCAGACAGATGACCGACGATACTGTACCTTTCATCCAAACTTTTCTGTTCTTCCCTAATTTGCGCCAATTTCCTTTGGATTTCTTCGTTAGTCCGTTTTTCAGCCTGCAACTCATTCTGTTTTTGGCGTAACGACCCCAATTCTTCATCTATGAAATCGAATGTCTTTTTCAATCCTTCAAGATCCGGTTTGGTCACATCTTTTAATTTCATTTCCAAATCATGAAACAGACTTAAAACACTTTGCCAATTTTGATTATACTGCTGAACTTGGTCCTCCAAATTTCCAAGAGCTGCTTCCGATATTTTTGCTGCCGTATATTCTTTATAATTGGAAAAACCTTGATTGGTCATATCCGCAATTAACTTTTCCCGCTCCTCTTTCAATTCTGTATTTAAAGCCTCGATATTTCCACTTAGGGATTCTTTTTTCGCACTGATGGCCGATTCTCTTTCCTTCACCAGTTGAAGGTTTTTTTGTGCATCTTCCAAGGCAATTTGTAAGCGTTTCTGCGTATTTACTGCCATTAGATAAGCTGCATTATATTCTTCCTCTGTCCGTATTCCGTCTGGCAGGGAATCCGTTAATCCTGTTAGTTTTGTAGAGTTTTCAATATACCTGGTTTTCCCTTGGTCCTCTTTTCTCTCTAAAGAGATCAGATTTTCCTTTAGCTCGGACGCTTTCTCTTTTAAATCCAGCAACCTTTTTTCCTGATCATTTAATACTGACTTTTTCCGCATCAATTCTTTTAGCTGTTCTTGCAGCACTTTTCCTTTTTGTACAAACTGCAGCAAATGCTCATTAATATCTTCATTCCTAAACTCCGGCATGTCATTTTGTAAGTCACTTAGCTTCTCTTGTGAAGACTCTAACAGTGCGTCATATTTGGATTTCGCTTGATAATATTCACTTTCAGCTTGGCTTTTTTGTTGTTCCGCCGTTTTCAGCTTGTTTTCTTGCTCTTTCAGTTCAAAATCCGTCGGCATATGCTCATGCATCTGTGCTGGTTTTGGATGACTTTGTGAACCGCACACAGGACAATTTTCTCCAGAGTGCAGCATGAAAGCAAGCATACCCGCTTGGCCTGATCGCCAGTTTCGGTTCAGGGTTTCCAGTTTTTCCTTCTCCTGATTTTGTATTCTTTGTAACTCCTGGAACCGATTATTCTTTTCATCCAGCACTCGTTTCGTATTCTGGATTTCATAAAGAACTTCTTGAAGCTTTTTAATTTTCGATAAAGCTGAATGATTTCTTTCTGCTTCAATTTCCTGATCACGATAAAGAACAGCCGCTTTTTCCGCTTCTGTTTTTTCTTGAGCGACTTTCTCAGCTTCCGCTTCGACCGACATATGTTCCGAAACAGTTTTTTCACGAAGTCGTTTACAAGTTTGCCACTCTTTTTCATCTAAGGTAACCTGTGCTTTTAAGCTTGAAAAAGTCATGACAGCCTCTTTTACCTGCTCAAGCTGATGAACAGCTCGGACTGCCTGCTCTCTTTCATTTTCCTTCAACATTTCCTTATCATAGCAATCCTGCTTCTCAATGCGCTCAGTTCGTAACTTCTCGGACTGCTCGCTTAACTTTTGAAGTTCGGCATTCGCATCTTGCACTTGTTTGCCAATTCGCAAATAGTATTGTTCCTGCTTTTCAAGTGAAGCCGCTTTGTGTGCCATTTTCATTTGGACTTTCACTTGTTCCATTTCTGGCAGCTTTGCTTCAAGGGCCTCTTTTTCTTTTCGAAGTTTATCTTTTTCCGAAAATCGATTTAATAAATCGACAGCTTTTGAAAGCTCTTGATTTACTTGATCACGAGCTTTTTGCTTTTCCTGTATTTGGTTATTTATATATTCATTTTTTTCTGTTGCTTGCAAAATGACTCCCTGTAACAACGGTAAAACCTGCTGTTCATTAGGCTCTTCCCCTTGCAATTGCGCCTGCAGCTCTTCATGATTTCCAGGATGGATGCCTTTCATCAATTCAATTCGCCGCTGAGCACTTTTTTCGCTTTGCTTTCTTAGGATGGAAGCCTCTTCTTTTAATTTTTCTTCTATTCGTTTATAAAGTTCAGTATGAAATAATTTCTGGAGAATCTGTTCTTTATCCTTGCTGTCGGAAGTTAACAGTTTTCGGAATTCATTTTGTGGAATCATCAGGATTTGCCGGAATTGGTTCGCATCAAGTCCAATGAGTACTTTTATTTTTTCTTCAACTTCCCTTACATTCGCACCCAGCAATTTTTTTCCTTCAGGCAAAACCTCATATAATTCAGCCTTTGCTCCAACCGTAGTTGTTCCTTCACCTGCTTTTTTCTTCCGTTCCTGCTGTGGCGACCGGGTCACCAAATACGTTTTTCCACGCAGGATAAATTGTAATGATACTTCAGTCAACAGATCATCTTCGGCAAACTGACTTCGTAAATCTTGCCCGCTCCGATCTTCACCGCTGGCTTTTCCATATATCGCAAAACTAATCCCATCAAATATCGTTGTTTTCCCTGAGCCTGTCTTTCCAGAGATGACAAACATGGTCCGTTCCCCAAGGGAATTAAAGTCAATGGTTTCGCTTCCTGCATATGGTCCGAATGCCTGCATCGTTAAAATATCCGGTCTCATTTCAAAGCCTCCTCTTTCTTAACAGCTTCAATTACCGAAACCATCAAATCCTGCTTTTGTGAATCAAAGTCCCTATCTGTCATTTCTTGATAAAACGTTTCAAACAGGTCCAATTCTGATTTCCGTTCATCTTTTACAGAAGTGAAGGAATTTTTCCTCCTAAGGTCGGTCAAATCCCACTTTCGCTCCAGATGAAGTACGTTCGGATAAATCTGACGCAAGCGGTTAATAGGATCGATGAGTGCACCCTCATCATTTAGTGTTATTTTCAAATAGTCATCCCTTTTTTGCGATTGATAGAAAGCGGGATCAAGCAACTCTTCCATAACCCCGGATATTTCCCTCATATCGAACTTGGGTGCCAAAGAACGATAACGAATATCAAAGCTTCCATCTTCTTGCATATCGACGATGGAAAGCGACTTATTCTGCTTGGACTCGGAAAAAGAATATTTTAATAGTGATCCAGAGTAAAACACCTTAGGATGACGTATCGCGTCTGGGCTATGTAAATGCCCAAGTGCCGTATAATCGAACGCATCGAATAAGTCGGATGAGACACAGCCAGAACCACCTACCGACAAGACCCTTTCCGAATCGCTCGTTTTTCCGCCTAATACAAAAGCATGTCCTACGAAGACATTCGGCTCATCACTATTGAAATTCTCGGCTATCGTTCCGGTTACCCGCTTCATTGCTTCTTGATGGGAATGGATACTATCATCTTCAAAAAGATGGCGGACCGTCCCAGGTTCTGCATAAGGAACACAATAAAAGTTCACGCCCTTGATGCGAACCGGCTCACATGTTTTTGTCAATTTCCCATGAATGTATAACTGACTATGACGATACCATGATGAACCGAATGCGAGTCTTTCCGCAGAATCATGGTTTCCCGATATCGCAACGATCGGTGTATTCATTTTCACATTAATCGTATAAAGGATTTCATCAAGAAGCTCCACCGCTTCAGTCGGCGGAACGGAACGATCATATAAATCACCGGCAATCACAACCGCATCCGGTTTTTCCTCTTCGACAATTTCTATGAATTGCAAGAGCGCATGCCTTTGGTCATCTGTCATATGTACCCCGTGAACGATTTTACCTAAATGCCAATCAGCCGTATGGATAAATTTCATAGTTTCACTCCGTCCTAAATTTTACTTACTATTATTATATCAAAAATTTAACGAATAGCATGGTTTGGGTACAAACGTTCTAATTTTTACCACGCAGCTCCATTCTTTTGCATGATTCAAAATGAAAAAAGCAGACTCCAAATGAGTCTGCTTCTGAATTTAGACAAACGCGATGAAAATCGAGTTTGTCTACATTTTTTTTGCTTGTACAAATTTTGACGTTGATTTCCACTTCAGGCACTCGCCTTCCGCGGGCGGTCCGGGAGCCTCCTCGGCGCACTCGCGCCTGTGGGGTCTCCTTTAGACTCGCTATTCCCGCAGGAGTCTCGCACACCCGCTCCAATCAACTATGTTTAAAAATTTGGATAGAACTGCACATAACCCTGTCAAGTAGACAATAAAAAAAAGAGTATTTTTTAAGCTGCGGCCTTTTCTCGATATTCAATTGGGGAAAGGCCGTTGAATTTCTCTTGAAAGCGAGCCGTATTGTAAATACTCTATATACTCTTGAATAGCTAGATAAGCTTGCTCTGCTGTTTTTGGACATTTTAAATATAACTTTTCTGTTTTTAAATGTGAGAAGAAGCTTTCTATACACGCGTTGTCGTGACAATTGCCTCGACGAGAGTGGCTTCCTCGAATGCCGAGTTCCTTCACCTGATTTTCATATGATTTCGTCGTATATTGGAATCCTTGATCTGAGTGCAGGAGAGCCCCCTTGCTAATCGGCTTGTCCCTTAGCTGGTTTAGCGTATTATGAACCAATTCAAGATCATTTCGTGTAGAAACTTCCCATGCAACAATTTCATTATTATACAAATCTAAAACGGCAGAAAGGTAGACAAACGTGTCTCCAATCCGTACATAGGTTATATCTGTTACTAACTTATGAAACCTCATCTCTGCGTAGAATTCACGATTTAAGACATTATGAAATACAACTGACCCTCTTCGACCGTAGAAAGGGCGTTTCTTCCGAATGACAGATTGGACCCCCAACTCTCTCATCAATCGACGAACACGCTTGTGGTTTACAACGATTCCTTCTCTGAACAAAGCTCCAGTCATCCGTTTATATCCGTAGTAGGGGTGTAGCTTATGGATGGCTAAAATATGTTCTTTTATCCATAAATTTTTCTCAAGTCGCAAAGAACGAGTAGAATGTGTCTTCCGCCATTTGTAGTATCCAGCCTTTGAAACTTCAGCGATTTTTAATAGCCACGAAAGTGGGTACGTTTTCCTCAAACCATCGATTATTTGAAACCTTTCGGCTTTCAGGACCATTCCTTCCCATGTAGATTTGGATTGCGCTTTTTTAAATAATCCACCTGCGCTTTTAGATAGGCATTTTCCTCTTCGACACTAGAAAAATTCTTACGGTTCCATACACCACGTTGATCTTCAAAAGACTCGTTATTCTGCACTTTCTTCACCCAACTCGCTATCTGTGCATCACTTTTAATACCAAAACGCTCACGAATCTGGCGATATGACCAACCTTCCTCCACTTTCAGACGAACCACTTCTCTCTTTAATTCTTCTGTATACACTTGAAACGTTTGCCCCTTTTTTGCCATACAAAAAACCCCCTCCAGATTGACAGTTAAGAACATTTTATCATGTTCTCTTTTTTCTCTGTCTACCTGAAGGGGATAATACCAAACTCCTTTTGCCTACAGTCTTTTTTGTTTTAAAATAAATCTATTAAAACTTGAGGTGATCAGGATGCTTTCGAAACATCATTCTATTCAACGAGAACAACTTGAAATGATTACTTTTGATCAACTGGTGCCGCCGAACCATTTGGTTCGTAAAATGGAGGCTTCCATTAACTTCACTTTCTTTTATGACTTGGTGAAAGATATGTATTCAGAGGTAGGACGCCGAAGTAATGATCCAGTTATTTTAGTTAAACTGACATTCATTCAATATACCTTCGCTATTCGTTCCATACGACGATTAAGTGTGTATTCGCGGATGCAAAAGAAAAGCAAGGTATGCGTTGGACTACTTTAAGGGGACTTAAAAGATTGTCGATGCAAGCGCTGCTTACTTTCACTGCCATTAATTTAAAGAAGATTGCCATGTGGACATGACAAGGTCCTAAAATAGCATAACCTAGTGGCTCGAAGAGCCCAAATCTCTTAACCTTTGGCCAAAATTAAAAAGGGAATTTTAAAAGGGGTTCGAAATTTTTTTATTCTGAACGCCTTTTGTCTACAAACTGAAGCAGACTCCAAATGAGTCTGCTTTTTTCATCATTAGCTGAATAAATGTTCATATGGACCCATATTCACCTTTCTTTCAGCTAATTTTTTTTGCAAAAATTTATGGTCCCGCTTTGGTGTGGCAATGATATAGCCGCGTATCACTAAATCTTCCGTAATATCGCCCGCTTTTTCCTTTAGCGCCAACTCCCCGATTTTTCCCGCAATCTTATGACGTGCAACATCACGAAAAAGTTCTGGCACAGGACTCACTAAATCTTCCAGTAATTCCTTTTGCTGCTTTGACCATAAGTGCTTTGTTTGATCCAAATAGTATTCTTCCCAATCCATATCGGATTTCCCATCTTCTTTTGGAAATCTTTTCAGGAACTTTCGAAACATGAAAAAGCCACCTATGCTCATCAATATAATTAAAAGGGCTACCCAAAATAGAATGAACCATAAAAACCATCCGCTAAGCAAAGTACCACCTCATATGTATAGAATGATCGTCACTATTATTATAGACAGTAACCCATATCTTTACAAGACTGGCAATGCAATCATTCTTGACCGTTCACTTCCAGCAGGACGAGTGAAAAATCCCCTACCGCATTTTCTTCATATAGATTCGTGACCGAAGTTGCATAGTTAAAAATCTCTGCACGAAACTCCTCGTTTGACTGTGGAATCTTTAAATCAAAAACCATCTGATAAAGAAGTGTAGTAATATCATGATATTCACTATGTGTGACCTTGAAATTGAAACTGACTTTTCTGATTTCCTTACCTTCAGAATCCTTTACAGTTTCAAAAAGAAAATCCGTAACTTGCAGCGGAACATTGTTTAAAATGACCTCGTCAACCATTATCAACATCTCCTTAATAAAGTGGTTAAAGACATGTTATCACTAGAAACTCTCAGCGCCAATTATTCAACCTTGAAAAAATGAAAAAACGTGCACAGGAAACCTGAGCACGTTTTCTTCAAATCAATTTACTTTCCCTTTTTAACGATTATACGCCATTTAGCGCCATCGATTTGCTCGAACTCGGTGATTTCATGACCTTCTGTAGCAGCCCAACGCGGAATGCTCTCCGTTGCTTGTGTGCAATCGAAATTAATGATCAATTCCTCACCTTTTGCCATGTCCGCGATCGCTTCTTTTGCTTCCACTAAAGGGAATGGACACACCATTCCAGTCGTTTCCAATACTTTTGCCATTTATATTCCACTCCTTGATTAAAAAGTTTTTGACTCATATCTTAAGCCGCTTCGGATGCGGCGGCTGCCTGCTTTTGCTTACGGATGATCGTGAAATATGTTGCTACCCATGTACCCAGCAGGAAAAAGACAATCGCAATCCAACCTTGCCAAGCAAATAACGCCGAATTCACCAGGCCATTTCCGATTGTGCATCCCCCGGCAACACTTGCACCGAATCCCATGGTTACACCGCCAATTGCATTATTACGTAACGTTTTCATATCTGGCAAACGCCAACGGAATTCCCCGCTCCCTTTGGCAGCGATGAAAGAACCTAGGAAAATGCCTACTACTAAAAACGTGCCCCAATCGATTAACGCATCATCTCCGGTGATAAGGAAAGTTAAAATGTTCGCGGAAGGCGCTGTAATTCCAAGTCCGAACATCCTCCCTGTCATTGCACTCAGCGGCCAAGCCATGATTGCAATAAGGCCGACCAATAATGCTGTCACAAAAGGATGCCAGCGTTTCTCGAATAAGATGTGGGCCAATCCCGTTTTTTTCGGTTTCATTTTAAAGATTGGAAGTTTCGGTTTTCTCAATTCACGAATCACCAATATGCCAACCAAGAGTGTCACAATAATAACGAGAACCCAAGGCGAAACATTTAACGTTTCATGAATATACGTATCATTTGTACGATAAGATAACAGATTATCCCCTGCCACTTTCCATACACCATATTTCGTCATTGCTGCCCCTAGCATATATCCAAAAAGGGCAACCCAACTTCCGATCATGCCCTCTCCGGCACGATACCATGTTCCAGTCGCGCAACCTCCTGCCAGAACCATACCAATACCAAAAATAAAGCCACCCACAATGGTTCCCAGCCATGGAAAACCATCATTTCCAAACTGAATGACCCCTGTGTCCTTCAATGCATAAACTCCAATACTTTGTATCGCTATAACAACAAATGTAGCCAAAAACATCCGTCCATCTTTAGCTAAAATCAAATCACGATATGCACCAACAACACAGAAACGGCCTCTTTGAAGCACAAATCCCAGCAGTAAACCACAAATAATCCCTAACACAATCATTTGTAACATGTACCGTTTCCTCCTTAAGTAAAATAATAATAATACTAATATAATATAATTCGGATGAAATTACTAGGTTTTTGGATTGATTTTTTTCTAATGAAGTTCCCATGCAAATGAAAAACCCGAGTCATCATGAATAACGACTCAGGTTTTGTAGATTATTCCTTTGATTATCAAACCATACTGCCTCCGCCGAAACTGGCTGCTTTAACTTTCTTATATTGGTAAAGCATGGCAATTCTCCACGGAACGATCATCGCAAAAGCAAGTAAGAAAAACATTCCGCTCAATACACCGATTTCAATCGTGCTTCCCAGCATCAGCTTTGCCACCAGTCGAATCACCATGAGACCAATCAATATGAATATGAACGCTTTAGAGCGCAGAATATAAATTTTTTCATCTCTAACTTCAAATTTAGATGTTTTGATCAATAAGATGGAAAATAGCATTCCTGCAACAAGAGCCTCCAACAATTCGTATCGAGTGACCCTGAACATCGGGAAAATAAACATCAAGGCACCGGTACTCATAAACAGCGGCGGTAAAATGATTTTCTTTTCATTCACTGGTTTTTTCGTTTCCTTCATCCGTAATATGAAAACACCTATAGCCATCACAATCGCTATACCTGTTGATATATATATCATCTCTTAACCATCCCTTTTAACTAATAATAGGTAAGTACCATTAAAAATTATATATGACTTCAATTTATAAACAAAGTATATAGTACCTATTTAAGATAAACAAGGAGGTGTTTATTAATTAAGCCCGCTATTGATGATGCTTCCAATTCCCGCCTCGACAAAAGGCTTGACGATAAAACCTTGGTCCCGGCTTCTATAGACTTCGTCAACCATTTTTGCATTATGAACATCGCTGCCTGAAGTTCCTTCTTAATTTCTTAGATCAGGATTTAATTTCTATATAATATTCAATGCTTACCGCCCAATCCCGCCTTCATCAACCACTTAGTGACTGACTTATACCGAAAATCAACGAATTGGGCACCATAAGACCTAATAGCTGGCCTCAATTAGAATAATATTGAAAAATTAACTTATTATGGACTAAAAACCTGTAAAGCCACCGAATAGTCTAGACAGGACTGCAATTATTTTGGTCATCCAATCAAAAAATAAAACTACACCCATTATAATCATCAAATATCCGCCAATCTTCATGATGTATTGGCTGTACTTTTTGATCCATTTCAACTTTCCGACAAAGAAGGATAATATGAAGAACGGGATGGCAAATCCTAAAATATAGGCAGTCATATAGCTCATGGCAGCACTTGGATTCGTTGCACCCAATGAAATGACAGCACCTAACAACGGACCTGCACAAGGAGTCCATCCAGCGGCGAAGGCCAGTCCGATAAGAATGGAACCTATATATCCGCTAGGTCGATTCTTGAATTCAAAACGACTGTCTTTCATCAAAGATTTCGGCTGAAAGATTCCTACAATGAATAAACCAAAAATGATAATCAGGATAGCACCAATCTGACGAATTAATTCTTTGTAATCCGAGAAAAAAGAACCTAAGTATGAAGTGCTAAAACCAATTGCAATAAAAACCAGGGAAAACCCAAGAAGGAAGAATAAAGTATGCAGCATGCTTCTTCTTTGGAGCATGGCGTTCTCGGATTTGATTTCACCTACACTCATACCAGTGATATAAGATAAAAAGGCCGGATATAGCGGTAAGCAGCAAGGCGAAATAAAACTCAGAAATCCCGCCCCAAAAGCTAAAAACATATTAATATCATTCAAATAAGCTCACTCCTATGTATGTCAACCTATAAACATTGTAACAAATAAGATAAAAAAATACATTTATGGAACTGTGAATATTTCATGACAACCAATAGCTTATAACTGGATGGGCGACAGGCTAAGTTAACTTATTTGAATTCATTAGTCCAAGCCGATATAATTGTTATATTCATACAGATTTTACAACGAACACATAAATTAAGGGTACCTTGAAATAAATGTTGGGGCCAGAAAGGAAATATAATGGCTAAAAAGAATGAATTTCTCGAACAGATTGAAATAAAGAGAAATGAACTTATCAAAATTGTCGCTAAAGATGGTTTAAACTCTCATGTTGCCGTTGAATATAGCCAGCAACTTGATCAGTTACTAAATAAATATAATGAACTTTTTTATAAAACCGGTACAAATTTTTAATCCAGTACATCTCCCATTGATAACCACATAAGTTATTATATGATTTATTTTGCTGTCAATCTCCCCTTTTTACCTTCTTTCTCAATTAGGATACTTAGGCATGACCTTTGCAATATAAGAAAACAGGCAACCGCCATGGGCATTGCCTGTTTTTCCATTTAAAATAATGCATAAGAATCATTTTGCATCGGGATGTCGGAGGATAGGTTGTCACAACTAGAACAGCAGGAGATCCAGCTAAGATGGAAGAACCGTCCGGACCACTTCCTACCCCAATGTGACACCCGGTTGTGTACGTTATTAATCCTCGTTGCAGCACTCTATACACCACATATGAGTATTTTTCGATTATCTAAACACCTTAAGTAATGGCGGCCGGTTCTTAATCAATTTCTTAACTGTACTTCCAAGTCGGCGGCCTCAATTGATTTCCGTATATAATGATCACGAGTAAATGCAAAGAATTCACGAGTAAATCAGCTAAACTCACGAATAAATAGAGCGAATTCACGAGTAAATCGTGTAAATTCACGAGTAAACGCAATATTTACGAGGGCAACAGCTAAATTTACGAGTAAATAGCACAAATTTATGAGTAATTCAGCTAAATTCACGAGTAACAGTGTGAAATTCATGTGTAAGATGTATGTAGCAGGAGGCATTCGTTTAAGAGATATCCCTTACAAATAAAAGGAATGCTTGTTTCTACCTAAATATATTTATTTTCAAATTCAACCTGGAAAACCCTCACCTATCCTCGTTCCTTTTTCTAAAGCAATCATTTTAAATTTAAATGATAAAAATTGTGTTTGACAAATCAATCAAAAAATATTATCTTTAATTAAAGATAAATTAACTCGAGATAATATCACTTTATTTTTTTTAAACATAAATCTCGAATTAAAGATATCTAAATTCAAAATAAACTCTAGGAGGAATCATAAATGATTGGTATTGGTTTATTAGTTATACGCATAGTAATAGGGTTATCGTTTGTTGGACATGGAGCTCAAAAATTATTTGGGTGGTTTGGCGGTCATGGCTTGAAAGGCACAGGAGGCTGGTTTGATTCAATTGGGATGAAGCCAGGAATTACCATGGCCATATTTGCCGGTCTATCTGAACTTATAGGCGGAGCGTTATTTGCTTTAGGTCTCCTTACACCCTTTGCAGGTATATTAATTGCACTTACAATGCTCGTTGCGATCGTTAAAGTCCATGGAGCAAATGGCTACTGGGCAACTCAAAACGGTTATGAATATAATCTTGCCATTCTTGCAGTGGCGATTGGCGTTGCGCTAACCGGAGCTGGCCCATACTCTCTTGATTCCTTTCTATTTTAAGGAAGCTTGGGTTTTATAATCCCTATATTATGAAAAACACGGAGTTGGCTATAACCACTCCGTGTTTTTACTTTTCCCCATTATTAAGAAATTTTTCTAGTGGTTATCAAAGCTTATAACTGAGTGATAGTTACTTCGAGTATAGTTTAAATAGGTTGTCCCATATTTAAATTAGATGGTTTCAATATTAAAATGCAAACTCCCTAAGCATCACTCTTGTACAGTAATTTTCACAAAGGAGTTGGAATAATGCCATTAAATTATAGAGTACCATCGAATCCTATTCTTTATGTTAATACAAAAGAAAATCTTGGATTGAAAACAATAGTTCCTAATTTGAAATATCATGTCTAAATATCCTGCATTAGCTGTGTAGCATCTAACTTATTGGAAACGATCCTTCTCTTTTTCTTATTTTTGAGTAAAAAAACTTTAATTTCCTTCTTGTCACTTTCTCTTTATATTGGATTAAGCAATAATACAGGTTTTCTTGGATAATCAATTGAAATGGTCGTAAAAACTAAATCAACATCCAGCTTGTCAATAAAAGCTAATTCATACGAACTCAATATTGCAACAATCTCGATATTGAAATGCTCTTTCAAATTCGCAGCCAAAAGCTTTCCAGTTGAAACCCCATGATTACAAAGCACAACTGCCTGATAAACATATTGTTCTTTCTGCTTAATCTGGCTGGCAGACGTTGAAAAATAAACGGTCAAAAACCCGATCTCATCTTCTGATAATTTTTTTTGATGTAGTCCTCTATTTGCTTACTAAAGCAAGTGACTGCCTGATAAATCTCGGCATAGGACTCCTTAATAGTGTCTTTCAACGGATTAAATACCTGTAAATCGTTCTTCACCCTGCTTAATAACCCTGTGATATGCCTATACAAACCTTCATACAAATCTTCTTCTCTCTGAGAAAAGGGGATTCTGGTTACTTTTTCTACATGCTCAATTAATTGAATAGTTAATAATTTGTGCGGTAACCCAATCGAATGAATTATTCATATCTTTTGGATTAAACGATTCGATTGTAAAAGTAGTATATTTAATTTCATTTAATGATGGATATAAACCAAACTCCATACAGATGGAATCGACAAAATTTCTGACAGGATCTTCTTTTATTTCGGCTCTAACTTTGGCTAATTCCCTAAGGGTATTTCCTTCTTGCAACCGCCTTACCCATATACCTAAAAAAAGAATGCTTTGATTCCGGTATACATGATTAATCTCCACTCTGGACTTTTCAAAGACTTCGTCATAATGTTCTCCAATGACCCTTAATGCATTTGTATCCAAATAATCGAACAAATTGATCTGTAAAAGTATTTACTGTATCTATATCTCGGTACTCCATTAGTTTAGCAATATCTGTCATACTGTTAATCACATCGTATAACATAGTGCGTATTGAGCGTTCATCGCCTTTTAATACAATACCTTGCTTCGTTAAACTCACTACAGAAATCCCATATTCCTTTAAAAACTGACGAAGTCTTCTCATATCCTCATCCAATGTACTTTTCGATACCTGCAGTTTTTCTTCCATTTTAAAGAGCATTGTCGTTCTAGTGGTATCGGCAATATCTAAAAGTAAGGCAAGAAAACGTTCATTGGGCCGATAATAATCTGTTTCTCTGTCATCACCAATTTTGGACAGGAGCTTTTCGCGATCCACATCAGTTAGGTCTAACTTCAACCCTTTTCCTCTTGTCGTCGTAATTGATGGATAATTATTCTCTGCCAGATATTTATTAATCAGGACCAATTCGTTTCGAAAAGTACGCTCGCTAATATTGAACTCTTTACTTAAATCCTCACATGTCAAAAAGGTATTTACTGTCAAAAACCTGGTAAGTACTCGTTGAGTCCGTTCTTTCATGATAGTAACTCCTTTCATAGTTTCATTATAATTCGCAATATTCTAATAGTTTAGTACATCTTATTGCAACTTCAATTTGCAAAAATGTAAACGTTAACACTTTTTATTCAAACTATAAATCAAATATCCATCGAAAAAAGATGTATCTCTTATAGGGGTACAGACACATACCCATCAAGCTAACACCAATGAGTACTTAAAGTAAATCCATTTTTACAAAACAATCGTTCATACCACTAAAGAAAGATCTGCCAAAAGTCATAAACGGTAACTTTACCGTCTATTTCTCAAATTGAACGTATCCTCGAAATCAATCACCTTACATCCATTACCACCGAAGTAGTATAGGCTGCACGAAATAGCTTAGTGATTGGACATAATTAATGAAGAACCCCAGCTAAACTTCTCATAAGAAGGTAGCTGGGGTTAAAAGTTGGATGTGCAAATTATCACTTAAAACACGCGCAAGATATATCCAAAAGTTACATATTCCTCTTTTTGTTCTTGTTTATGTCTAAAAGATAGTCTGTAATTAAAAGTATAGAAGATATATAACTTTAGGAAAAAAAAGGGTATGAGCAAATGAAAGTTGGATATGCAAGGGTATCGACAGTTGGACAGTCGCTTGAAAGCCAAATTGAACAATTAATAGAATATGGTTGCGAAATAATATATATGGAAAAAGAAAGTGGAAAGAAAACAGATCGCCAGGATTTAGACAATGCAAGAAAAGCATTAAGAAAAGGTGATAAATTAGTCGTTACTAAAATTGACCGCTTGGCCCGTTCTGTTAGGGACCTTCATAATATTGCTATTGAATTGGAAGCTGAAGGAGAAGGCAATAAAAAACGTCCTTTTCAAATCGAACAGTGATGTGTTCAAAAAAGGACGAGTTTTGGAATAAATAATAACTTATTTATAATATCGTGCTTAATCGATAAAAATCATAAACGCCAATCCATAGATATGGGTTGGCGTTTTGGTGTACTTCTTAAAGTTACAAATATGATTAGTTCATTTTATAAACAACATATTAAGAAATGTTTTTCAATTCCTCTGTTAATCGTAGGAATTCTTCTTTGTTTTGATTCTGTAATGACTGGTCAATCTCTTTTCGGATTTGCTCTTTTCGGAAATTAAGAAGAGCTTTGTTTAACACCATTTCAGCAAATTCAGAATCCTTAACGTTTATTTCAGGTTGTGGTGGTGTATTAGCCAAATTCTTTTCCATAGGAAACCAACTCCTTGACCTTTTTTCTATTATACCACCATTTTCAGAATATTCAAATATTAAGTTAAGTAGTTCCAATAATATATCTATTAGACAGATAATTGTTTTATATGTTTTCAATAACAAAACTAATTATATATTACATAAGTACTTCCTTAAATAATCTTATTTCTCTAATTTGAATCGAATAGGTAATTATAAATCTAAAGTTAGTTAATTTATTTGTAGAGCGTTTCTCAGCATTAAATTTTTAAAAAAAGTAGTGTTTTTGACTTTAAAAATAATGTTTTACTTTCAGGTAGGTTTACGTTTAGCTGTTCAGTGATTGCTGGATGGTTCTGGTTTAAACTAAACGAACTTATAGGATACCCCCCCAAAAAATTTTGATTATAGGGGTTTTCTTCCATTTTTCTATTTTTGATTATGTAAAAGCTTATTTTTCATAAATAATGGGGACTAATTCCATCCCCACCTTTTGGGCTGCAATATAGCGTCTGTAACCGTCCCTAAGGATCTTTTGTATCCCTATTTATCATAATGGGTTCATCTAAGCAGCCTGTCCGTTTAACATGATTTAAAACTTGTAGTGTTTTTTCAACACTCGGATTGGAATTTAAAAACTCTTCCGTTACAACAATCTGATTTAGTAAAATAAACTCTTCTGTTTCATCTGGTTTCATTTTTATTTTCACCCCTATCTGAAGTCTAATTATATTCTTTATTCACCTATTATAAGACCGATTTAATCAGCTATTGTCACTTTTCTCATCCTAAGGCCACCATGTGGCAACCTTCTTATGGCGCTAACGCACCCTTTAGTGTAAGTACATTAGTTCACATGTTAGTTCAAATAGAGGATAAATTAAAAAAGAGCAGATAATTTTTATTTATCTGCCCTTCCTTTTTAATAGTTGGAATGACTATTGATTGCCTAGACTAGAACATTATCATTACGTCCAACATTATATCCCGCTAATATAGATACTTGCTTTAATAAAATTATTTTGTTTATTAATTTAATAAAGTTTTTAAATTGATTTTCAAGGTATATCCCTCTTTCATAGTCGTTCTAATTAAATTATTTTTAAGGGAACAGTCCCCATTAAAAATGGGAAAGGAACCCGGTATGACTGCATACAGATAGGGGACTGTTCCTATTTCTCGAAATAAAAAACCGGGCGGCATCAGCCGCCCGGTCCATTCTGTATTCCATTATTGTTTGCGATGTTCAAAGGTTTTACATGCCGTTTCCTCAACATTGTCAGCGTCATTGTTATCAAGGCCCACGACATAAATGGAGTCGGCAACACATTGATTCCCCTCGGCCCAGTACGTACAATTCTCCACGTTACATAAAACTTCGAGTTTCATAAAATGTCTCCTCCTCTTTATCGTTTAGTAACATATCCCCGTTTTTGTATATGGATAAACTCACATAAGCTTTTTCCTTCTTCTATGGAACTACCCAAATGTCTGTAAAACCAAGCTCACACTCGCCTTCTTTGCTGACCATAAGGGAGCAGATAGAATGGAATTCGCCATGCCTTCAGCTGTTTCTGGAGGCAATTATCAAAAGGCTGACAAAGCCGCCATACCTACTTAACTAACGCACCCATTAGTGGAATAAGAACCTTTCAAAAATAATATAAGACTACCCAGTTATGAGTAGTCATTTCTAATATTTGTATGTGCCTATGAGAAATGGGAATTAATTGTATCTTCAATTTTCTTTAATATACCTTTATATGCTTCTTCATCAAGGTATCCAATACTTCCGAATAGTAAATGGCCCACAGGTTCAATTCCAGTAAAATCCCATATTCCAATGTCAGAAGTGACTTTCAAACCTGCTGTCATACCAATTTCATCGTAAACCTCATTAGGAGTACCATGTGTATTGATGATAAAACCTTTTTTACCTTCTAATAATTTAATTACACCTTCTGGTCCAGCAGAATAAGCAAACCCAAATGCAAATACTCGGTCTACATATCCTTTAAGAATAGCTGGAAGACCTGTCCACCAAATAGGGTAAATAAATGTTATTACGTCTGCTTCAGCAATAAATTCTTGTTCCGTTTTAATATCATCAGGAGTTTTTCCTGCTTTCATAGCTGCTGTATCTTCTGGTTTCAGTACAGGTTGAAAATCAAGTGCATATAAATCACGGACAACAACTTCGTGACCACTTTTCTTTAATTCATTGACTGTTGTTTCCATGATAGAGTGATTTAAGCTGTCAGCGTATGGATGTGCATAAACAACAAGATGTTTCATTTAAAATAACCTCCAGGTATTTAATATCTTTTGATTGGATTATTAATCGTAATCTAATATTATAGTATTAGACATTTTTTTATAAGTAGTCATTTTTTTATAACATAGTCACAAAAATAGTACCATTAAGAAAGAGAGGCATTCATTATGGCACGAAGTATGTTCGGTGAACCTCCAGAGGACCAAATAGAGGTTTGTCCAGTTACAGAAACTCAAGATATAATCGCAGGCAAATGGAAACTCGTCATCTTATGGCATTTAAGCAGACAAACAAGAAGATTTAATGAACTTCAAAGGCTGTTACCTGATATTTCAAAAGGAATATTGACACGTCAGTTGAGAGAATTGGAAGAAGATCAAATGGTTCACAGAGAAGTATATAAAGAAGTCCCTCCAAAAGTAGAATACTCGCTCACACCTATAGGTAAAAGTTTTATTCCCCTATTGGACAGTATGGGCGAGTGGGGGAAAAAATATAAGAAATTAACAAAAAGCTAAGTGCCGTGCGTCTTAGCTTTTTTCTTTTTAATTATGTTTGCATGGTTTATCTTAAACTAACCTGCCCCGTTAGTTCCGTAAGAAAAAGGTTGCCGCAGCAACCTATTATGTTCGTCTGTTGGTTCAAGCCGTTTAACTGGAACATGGTGAATAGTGTTTACCTTATTAGGAGGAATATGCGGTCCACCGGCTACTGAGAAACAAAAAAGGTAATATCGTTTCTTTTTAATATTCGAATGATCTTCTGGTCTTCAGACGATTGATAAGCTCCTGTATAAGGCATCCCAATACTGATCCAGTGGTTAAGCGCATTCAAAATGGCCTTTTCTCCTCGGTCAAGTGTATGGTTATTGGCGATTGTCACGAAATCAACCCCGTTTGCCTTTAGAGCATCTCCCACCTCTACTGGTGAATTAAAGGAAGGATATGAGGAAAGCCCTATTTCTTTCCCGCCAATCATCGTTTCCTGATTAGCCACCGTAATATTCGTTTTCCCCAGATAGGGCTTAACAAATCGGAACATCGGATTAAAGTCATACGAGCCGTTTGACTTGCGGGCGGGTATATACACCCTATCGTGAATTAAAATATCTCCCACAGCGCCTATGGTTGCTGAAGTTACTTTTTGTTTCGGAACAGGTGTATGAGCTTGAGATGAAGCGTTGTCGGGTTTAAGTTTCTTTTTATTTTCTGCCTTTGTTTCCGAGACTTTTGGTTCCTCTTGAAATTGACCTTTTACAAATATCATATGGTCATAGAAGAATTGCTGGTACACCTTCTGTGTCAGTTTATCCTGCCGGTTTATCTATTACACCAACAACAGCTACAGATACAAGGTCATATGCATTGACGCTGTCTTATTGATCTGTTGTTAGAAGGGGGGGCCCATGATGCAAGTCATTATTAATTTCATTTTCATTCTAGTCATATCAGTAATTTTATTTTTTATCTTTAGCTATGATGCATCTTTAGATAGTGATTATATGTTGTCTCTTTTACTTATCATTGCTCTACAAATATCTTTGATATTAGCTATTCTGTTAAAAAGAAGATAACACCATAAAAACAGCCTTTAATTAATGGTTGTTTTTATGGTGTTATCTAGCGTCCTTCCTACCTTTTCCACGCGTTCCGTAAAGAAAGCCCAAAATTCCCAAGTGCATCTGCGGTTGAGGCTTAAGTGCTAGTAAATAAAAACTCTAAACTTTCCCCTGTTTTATTTCCGAATCAGCTTAGAAATAGAATGCTCAGTTATTCATTCGGACTCAATTTAAAATCACTATTTAGATTCTCATTCATATAAATGACTTTTCCATACATAAAAACCCGGATAAGAACACTTATATATGTGTTTCTTAACCGGGTTATATAACCAAATCAGTACTTTTACGAACTTTTATTCAATCCCCGGAAACCATCCTGGAGAGTGGATGATCGCTTGCCATAATGGGTCTGGAATATCAAGCTGCTGCTGATTTTCTTTGTTTATTTTGGTCACGATTTCATCTTCTCTGCCTTGTTCCACTTTTTGTACCCATTCAGGATCAATTATGATTTCACGCCCTAATGCAATTAATGGAACCCCCGATTGCAGTGCTTTGATCGCATCATCTGCTGTATAGATGGAACCAACACCAATTAATGGAACTTGTTCTCCGATACGTTCTTTAATGATCTCTATCCGAGGTCGGTCAACGTCGGTTCCCCGTCTTGCTTTCGACCAGAAATCCATTAATGAAACATGAAGATAATCCAGATCCTTTGTTACAAGCCCATCAATTAATGCAAGTGTATCATCCATTGTGATTCCTGGTGTTTCCGGTTCTTCCGGTGAAAAACGGTAACCTACGATGAACGGATCCTTGGCATGGTTGGCAACCGCCTTTTTCACTTCATCCACAACCGCTAATGGAAAAGTCAGGCGCCTTTCAAGAGAACCGCCCCACTCGTCTTCACGACGGTTCGAATGCGGCGAAAAGAATTGCTGTAGCAAGTAACCATTTGCACCGTGAATCTCGACACCGTCAAATCCCGCTTCAATGGCACGTCTGGTGGTTTCACCAAAGTCAAGAATGATCGATTCTATTTCCTTTTCAGATAGTGGACGTGGAACTGCTTTCCCTTCACCTTCCGATGGGATGTTGCTTGCACTGACAACATCACCATTTACCAATTCGGGTGGAACCTCTCGGCCGCCATGAAAGATTTGGAGAATTGCCTTTGCCCCTTTCGCTTTAATCGCTGATGCCAAACGACTTAGACTAGGTATCAATTCATCCTGATCTCCGCCAAATTCCCCGTGAAAACCTTTGCCATTAGCCGTCACGTAAGTACATGCCGTTATAACCATGCCGACCCCGCTTGACCGACGTTCATAATAGTTAACTTCGGCGTCGGTTACAGTCCCGTCAGGATTAGAAGAGAAATTTGTCATAGGTGCCATCACCAATCGATTTTTCACTTCTAATTTCTTTCCTAAATTGAACGATTCAAATAATGGTGTATATTTAGAATTCATTTAGCAATCCTCCATTTAGTTACCCACCCTGTTGGTTGGTATAAGTCCTTAATTAAATATCATCCGCGTATTATGATTATAATCATGCATACTTTGCGATTAATGCCGAAATGGCTTCTTTTGGCTGGAAGCCAATAGCTTGATCTACCTTTTCTCCATCTTTGAATAGAATAAGAGCTGGAATTCCCATCACTCCATATTGGCTCGTCGTATCTGAATTTTCATCCACATTAAGTTTAACGATCTTAACCTGATTACCCATTTCCTCATCTATTTCAGTAAGTACTGGGGCAATCATTTTACACGGACCGCACCATGGGGCCCAAAAGTCAACCAATACTAAGCCTTCCTTGATTTCACTAGCAAAATTATCATCTGTAACATGTTCTATTGTCATGATCATTTCCTCCTTGTATTATCCGAAATATTAATGATCTTTACTCACACTATTTAAAATCGAGTTTTGCGATTCTATTTCCCGGGATTTGAACCTCTGATTTCCGGGCAGTTATTTTCGGGTGGATTTTGATGGATTCCAATTTACCGGATAACTCCATAAACCATGTTTCATCTTTAGAAAGTAAAGCCAAATCAATTAAGGCCAAAAGATGAGCTTCGTTACTGACTTCTAGATCCGGCAGTTTTTCAGTCCATTTACTCGGAATCCAAATCGATTTCCCAACCGCTTTTTCATTGTCACTTTCAACTACATTCACTTTAACGATTTCTCGATTATCGCTTACGTTTTCAACGAAACCATGGATAAGTTCCCCATCTCTTGATTTTCCCTGTACCCAATCCCCATTTTTGAACAGATTGTTTTCAACCATTTCCTTAGCACCCCTTTTATGTTCATTTAATATTAAAACTATAGTTATTAACTGTATTAATAAAATATACATTTTGTGCAAAGAAAAAACTAAATCAATATCACGGACATTGTTTAATTTTTTCCAAAAATGTGCTGAGAGTTATATCTTCTAAATATTTTTCAAAATATAATTCAGCTTCATCAAATATTTGATCCATGACTACCTGGGTATTTGAAGATATGACACATTTTTTCTCCGGATCACCTGTACACCACTTTGGTTTCAGGGTTCCATGTGAGACCGCTATATAAATATCCGCCAAACTTACCTCTTCAGGGTTACAGTCTAGAATATAGCCTCCGCCCACACCTTCTTTAGTCTTAACAAATCCCTTTTTTCTTAAGCTGCTCATCATTTTCCGAATCCTAGCCGAATTTGTACAAACGTTTTCTGCGATGGACTCACTGCTTGCCATATGATCTGGTAGATAAGCTAAATAGACCAAACTATGCACAGCTATTGTAAAATCACTATTCACTTTACGTATCCTCCTCAAGGAGATTACTGTAATATTAATATTTACAGTTGATAAAGTCAACTCAAAAACCTCAACAGCTTCCTCCATTATATTTGATCAATTTAGTATTGCAGTGAAATCCCCACTTTACGCTTTTAATATTGCCCAAGTTAATGAGCCTTAAAGTAAGACTTGGTGATAATATTTATCCCTTAATTATAGATACACTAAATTGACAACGAATCCATTCTTTCTTCATGAATGGTTTTTCTATTTACAAACATTCAAATAAAAAACACCGATTACTCGGATGATTACTTTAATCAATTTTTATAATCACTAACTCATTAATGGTTTAGCGCTTAAATAAAAAGATTAATAGAAAAGATTTATTATTTTTTACATTTAGATTTCAATTTGAATTTTGATTCCCATTTGTTGTCTTTAAATTTACATTTGTGTTCAAATTTAAGCTCACACATAGGAAAACATACCTTACTTTTTTTTACAAAATCATTTATCATTCTAACCACCCTCCTTAATACTATATATGCATCTTTTGATAGAAAGTGTGGACAAGTATAATTTTTTGGCGAATTTACTTTCCAAATAAAAAAGCCCTCACATAGATTGAGGACTTACCTTACCGTTCCAAAACAAAAACTACCTTTTCTGAATCATTCATTCAGAAAAGATGGCTTAAGAAACAAAAATGAAAGATAAACCAAAATTTTATATAAAATCGGTAGAAGGATTCAGACTAAATCCATTTCGATATTATATAAAATTTTGCATCCAATCTTCCAAGAACATTGATATATCAAGGTTTCATGCTATCTTATTTTGTTTGTTGTTTATTCATGGCGCTCATCATTTGATTAATTTTCTTTTGGGATGGTTTCATACCCATTTGCATCATCATCATTTTCAACATTTGTTCGTTAATTGGCGGATTTTTCTTTAAGTAATCCATCATGTATTTACGAGCGATGAAAAATCCCAGCACTACTCCAGCAATCAATGCCAGTACGCCAACTAGAATGTAAACCCACATACTATTTCCTCCTTCATGTTGTCTAACATCAGTGTACTAGACCAAAGGTTATTATACAATACCCGCTACCGAAAAGTCCCCCATTTAGACAAATTTTCTTTCTTTTATCGGTTTTAACCAACCGTATTTTTCATGTTCAAAATCAATGGCCAGAAAACTCGCTTCATATTTTCGAATACTTTCAAAGAAAGCCGTTTCCGCTTCATAGTCTCCTTCAGCTTCAAGAGTAATGGAATCATTCTGAATGATTAAAACGGCTTTACTTGATCCGTTTGTTTTTTCTAAATAGTATTTTCCATTTTGAGTCCAATAATTCATCTTTTTTTGCAAACGTTGTTCAATAGCTAACTGCAACTGGATAATCGGGACTTTTTTGGTGACATATTCGATTTGTTTTTGCAAAATACTCTTTAGTCTGCCCCTTGCTTGAATATATTCCAAAAACAAATTGAAAAATAGCTTTTCTCTTCCATAATAATGATGGGCAAATTCATCTTCGATTAAATAAATTTGATAGGTTCTCATCAGCCAATGCCTCCTAGCTTTCCTATTTTGGAACGAAACATCTAACCACCAGCACCCTGTCCACTATTTTCCACTATTGATGACTTTCCCCTTTAACTGACACATTTAAACGAAATTTATTTATTCTCATTATATATTGACAAACAAAAAAGATATGTTGTTTGCTGGAGAAATTTTCTTCTTTTTTTGTCGAATGGAAGATTTCCTTTAGTATAGAAGCACATTCAATATATAATAGGACTCTTTTGATAAAAAAACTGACACCAATCTAGTTGGTGTCAGTTCCGCATTATTGTTATTTAAGCATTTCTTTAACAAGAGCAACTACATTTTCTACAGAGAAACCGAATTCCTCCATGATTTTACCGCCTGGTGCAGAAGCTCCAAAATGATTGATGGCTAATATTTCACCCTCATCACCTGCATAACGATCCCAGCCAAACGGGGAAGCCACTTCGATAGCTAAACGTTTTTTCACTGCCGGATTGATTACGCTTTGTTTATATTCTTTTGATTGAGTTTCAAATCGGTCCCATGATGGCATGCTGATTACCGCAACATCAATTCCTTCGTTCGCTAAAGCTTCCTGTGCTTCCACAGCCAAGTTCACTTCGGAACCAGTCGCAAGAAGTAATGCATCGGCTACTTCTTTCTTAGAAGCAGAGATGATGTAAGCACCTTTTGAAACACCTTCATACGCAGTTTCGGAAGTGCCTTTTATTGTTGGCAATCCTTGACGAGTCAGTACAAGAGCAGTTGGTTTATTTGTAGACTCCATAGCCACTTTCCAGGCTGCTGCCGTTTCATTGCCATCAGCTGGACGGATTACCCCTAGGTTAGGCATTGCGCGCAATGATGCTAATTGTTCGATTGGCTCATGAGTCGGTCCGTCTTCCCCTACAGCAATGCTGTCATGGGTGAACACATAATTAACAGGCAGTCCCATCAGTGCTGCCATTCTTATGGCAGGACGTAGATAATCAGAGAATACGAAGAATGTTCCTCCATATACTTTTAAGCCACCATGAAGTGCCATTCCATTTAAAGCCGCACCCATAGCGAATTCACGTACACCGAACCATATATTACGGCCACTGTAATTACCAGGTAATAGATCTGTCTCACCTTTGATGGCAGTATTATTAGACCCGGCTAAATCCGCAGAACCCCCAATGAAGCTAGGGACCTTTTTGGCGATCGCATTCAGTACTTCCCCACTTGAAGCACGGGAAGCTAATGTCTTACCTTCTTCATAGACTGGAATTTCCTGATCCCATTCAGCAGGCAGTTCACCTTTAATTGCAAGCTCTAATTGCTGTGCTAACTCAGGATGTGCTTCTTTGTAATTTTTAAACAATTCATTCCAAGCTTCTTCTTTTTGAGCTCCTGCATCAACAACAGCTTCATTGAAGTGTGAATACACTTCTTCAGGTACATGGAAGTCCTCTTCGAATGTCCATTTGTATGCTTCTTTTGTCAATTTAAGCTCATCTGCACCAAGCGGAGCGCCGTGAACGGCAGATTTACCTGAACGATTTGGTGAACCGTAACCGATAACCGTTTTCACTTCGATTAATGTTGGGCGTGCTTCGTCGGTTTTCGCTTCTTCAATCGCTTTAGCAATTTCCTGAAGATCATTGCCATCCTCAACGCGGATATATTGCCATCCATAAGATTTGAACCGGTCTGCTACGCTTTCACTAAATGATTGACTTAAGTCGCCGTCAAGGGAAATATCATTAGAATCATATAAAACAACAAGTCTTCCCAGTTGTAGATGTCCAGCTAATGAAGCGGCTTCTGCAGAAACACCTTCCATTAAATCTCCATCTCCACAAATGCTATATGTATAATGATCGACCACATTATAAGAATCGCGGTTATAGCTTTCTGCCAAGTGACGTTCAGCCATTGCCATTCCGACTGCCATTGCGATACCTTGTCCAAGCGGCCCGGTAGTTGCATCCACACCCGCCGTATGTCCGAATTCAGGATGTCCTGGAGTTTTACTGCCCCATTGACGGAAGCTTTTCAAATCATCGATAGATAAGCCATAGCCCGATAAATGAAGAAGGCTGTATAACAGCATAGAACCATGTCCAGCTGAAAGAACAAAGCGATCTCTATTAAACCAATCTGGATTTTTCGGGTTATGGTTCATATATTCGGTCCATAGTTTATACGCCATTGGCGCTGCCCCCATTGGCATACCTGGATGGCCGGAATTAGCCTTTTCAATTGCATCAATTGATAATGTACGAATCGTATTGATAGAAAGTGCATCTAATTTATCTAACATATTGTAAAAACATCCCTTCCTGTAATGTACCTCTTTATATTATAGTGACAAGCATAATATCACAACTAAAATCACTATTTAATGCCCCAATATTACAATTTTCTAGGAATAAGAAGTCACCTATTTAGATTAAACTAAATAGGAGAATACATACATGAATGCACTCTCTTTTTACTCCAAAATGCCAAAGAATCCTCAAATGGAATATTCCATCAGAAGAATCCAAGCATTAATGTAAATTTCGTTTTTCTTTTATATTTTTTATCTTTTGAGGAGTGACGTCATTACCCTCTGGATCCACGACTTTCACATGCTCCAACGTGTCGGACATGGATTTTCTGAATGTTTCCAAATACTCACTTCTCAATTGGGTTTGCTCTTTCGCTTCAACTTCCGTCAAGCCTTCACCCTTTGCCTTTTTAGAAAGTTCATTTATACGGGCTATTTTTTCTTTTGATAACATAATTTCGCTCCTTCATAATCTGCGGATATTGTCATGGTATTAAAAAAAAAGCGAAATTACAAGTTCTATGATTTACTTTCCTTTGTATTCATTTGATGTTCGAGAAAACGCCTGTTCACAGTAGCTTTAGATACATTGTATCCAAAGCCCCTTAATGTGGCTGCGATTTCTGAGAATGTTAACCCATTGGCACGCAGTTTAATAATTTCTTCAATAGGAATCTCCATACGGTCCCTTCCAGTGGAATTCCTTTGATTCTGAAGATTTTTTTGAGGACGGTACCCTTTTTCAACGGCTCTCATCATTCCGCGCTTTATTTTAAGATTATGTAGTTTCCTTTGATATTCTTCTACAATGCCCACTATCTGAATGACCATGGCATCCGAATCCGATAACTCCAGCTCCCCATCGTGTGAGAGAGTATAAATTTTCACATCTTCTTTAAGGATGACATGGAAAAGGGCTATTTTGGCATTCCCTCTTCCCAGTCTTGTTTCATCCTGGATTAATAGCACTTCAGCTTCTTTGGTTTTAAATAGTTCGAGCATGTCAAAAATGCCATCCCGATTCAACTCATAACCACTTGCCTGTTCTTTTATAATGGAGACAACTTCCACATCCATCTTTTCAGCCAATTTGACTAATTCATCTTCCTGCCTTGCCAATGATGTTTCCTGTGACTCTTTTTCGGTGCTGACCCTACAATAGATTACCGCCTTCATAATACCCTACCTTTACTACTTACTGCTCACTGGCCAAATTCTGGACAAGTTCTTCCCCTTTAACCGGTATGACAATGACTTGTCCAGGCTTTATCGAATCCGCACTGACTCCATTATTCTCTTCTATCCAACCAATGAATTCTTTTTTTGTCAAATTTGATTCTTCATATTCTTCGGCAATTCCCCATAGGGTGTCACCCTCGCTTACTTCTATAGAAAGGAAATCCTTTTTTTGATCATTGTTCAATGTACAAGAGAATAAAATTGAAAAGATGAATACTGATCCCGCTAATAGAATCGTATAAATATAATTTTTGTATAATTTTTTCATAATAATCCCTCCAGAGCGAATGTTCGTTCGTATGTTATGATCAAATTATAATACGAACGTTTGTTTCAGTCAACAACAAATTCGAACTTATGTTTGTATAGAGATGGGGGCCATGCTATAATGTAGCAAAGAACATTGGGGAAGAGGTGCACAAATGACAAAACTATCAAAACGGCAGCAAGATATTCTTGATTTCATTAAAGAAGAGGTCCGCCAAAAAGGGTATCCGCCTTCCGTACGGGAGATTGGCGAAGCAGTGGGACTTGCATCAAGTTCAACAGTACACGGACATTTATCCCGCCTGGAAAGTAAAGGCCTTATTAGACGTGACCCAACCAAGCCAAGGGCCATTGAAATAATGAATTTGGAGGAAGCGAACAATATTCCCAAAGTCAATGTCGTGAACGTGCCGTTACTTGGAAAAGTAACAGCGGGCATGCCGATAACGGCCATTGAGAACATTGAAGAATACTTTCCGCTTCCCGAAAGCATGGTTCCACATGATGACCATGTATTCATGCTGGAAATCATGGGTGAAAGTATGATAGAAGCAGGAATTCATGATGGAGATTATGTCATCGTGAAACAACAAAGCAGTGCCAATAATGGAGATATCGTCGTGGCGATGACTGAAGATGATGAAGCCACTGTAAAACGATTCTTTAAGGAACCGGATTACATAAGGCTTCAGCCTGAGAACTCAAATATGGAACCAATTATTTTACGAGATGTTTCGATACTTGGAAAAGTAATAGGCTTATATAGACAAATACACTAAAAGCGCTTCCCGCGCTTTTTTTGTTTGTTTAATTTATGTCCAGAATTCTCTCAATATGCATATGGAAGAGTAGATATTGAAATATTTTTTAATAGAATCTAGTTTCATGGGAATTTATACATCCCTTATAAGGGATGAAAGTTATACTATCGCCTTTCTGGTAATATGTACTTTGGTAAAAAGCTCATTGAAATAAAAAAAAGAGGATTTAAAATCCCCACTTTAATAAGGTTTAGATCGGCCAAGTCATTTCACTGTTGAATCTGCACTTGTTGACAAGCATTTTCAAGTGCAGGGAAAAAAATACATATATTTATTTTCCCCCGATAACAAAATTCCAACCATATCCATCAGAGACCCGTTGAATTAATACTTCAATAAGTAATTACGACCTGGCTGTTTCCATTGGCTGAATTACCATCTCCTTAGTTACCCCTACCATCAAAATAATGCCTCCTCAACTAAGAGAAGGCATTTCGCTATTTCTCAATATAGACCGAACGAATCAGCGTCCGGGTTCTTTCAGTACCATCCACATTTTTTTCCTTAACATCTATTGTTACATTATAAACACCTGACTTAGGTACTTCTGGAAGGGTGCCAGTAAAATTTTCAGTATCCATTGCCTTAATTGAGTTTTTTTCACTAATTTCATTACCGGTTTCATCTATCAGATGAACCAAAAATGTTGTACTGATTGGTCTTTTTTTATCATTCATTGGATTCTTTATTAAAAATTTTGCATCTTTTTGCTTAACTTTACCAGCCATACTTAATGTAATGGGATTCTTTTCGTTAAATTGTGCTGTGAACAGGAAGGCGTCTTTTGGCGATTTAGTCTTCATTCGTACTTTCCAGTCACCAATTTCAAGGTTATTTCTGTAGAATGATTGGATGGTTGCACCATTAAAAAAGGAAGTTTCATTTTTGGCTGAATGAACCTTTAAGGAAGGTGAATACTTTTTATTGGATGGAGAAATCAATTCAACCTCGACATCATTTGAGGCTGTATATATGCTTATATTACCTGGGGCAGCTTCATTTACATGGAAGCTTTGTTCGACCCAGACATTTTGTTTCAGGACATCACCCAGAACGGTTTGAGCGAGTGCTGTTGTAATGACATCATCTTCAACTCGTTCTTTATAATTGACATGATATGCAGGAATCCCAGCGGTGGATGTGCTTTTTAAATAGGGTTCAATTCTTGAAAATACAGCTGAGCCAACTCGAATATTGTCGTGATCAAAGTTGGGATCCGTAAATAAATGTGTTGCATAGGGTATTTTTGTACTCCATACATTCACCAGTCCATCATTTTCCCCATATGATGATAAATATTGTCCCCCCATTGATAAGGCTGATAGTACCGGGCCTCTGTTCATACCTGCCACAGTGAAATACAAGTTTTTACGAGAGTTGATATGGTTATCCGTGACAGAACGAAATTCAGCCATTTTACCAACTTGTAAAGAATAAGTTCCCTCATCTTTTTGACCTAATAAGGAACCAAGCCAGCCCGCATACCAGCTATAAGCCAAATCAGCTAAGTGAGAACCATGATGTGGGGAAGCTAAAGTGATCACCCTTCCAACATATTGGTGTGCTCCATAGTGGACTAGAGCCGCTTGTGTGTCTGGGCCCCCTTTGCTGTGAGCTATAATATTTACTTTTTTGCCCCCGAAATGGTTACTGATTTCTGAAAGCATTTGAGCTAAAAGCCTTCCATTGGCATATTGGCTCACTGACCCATTTCCAGCTGAATCATGAAGCTGAACAAAAACCGTTTGGTAGCCAGCTTCATACGCTTTGGTATACATATCATTGACACCATGATATTCCGTTTCGCCATACCAGCTGGTTGAACTGCCGTTTTTCCCTTGAACAAACACGATCGGTGGTTTGTTTGTATCAAGATTGGGAGGAATACTTCCAAGAAACCAATCCCCTGGACTGAAAGTTTCGGAGGGCGGTTTCAATTTTCCTGCTGAGGAAATGTCTGGCTTTGCCATAAATAATATGGTTAGAATGAGGACAAGAAAAACGACATAATTGATTACATTCCTTTTCAAGGGTTATCTCCTCCAATATCATCTGGAATTTTTTTGAACTCATCCAATTATCAATGCCCAGCTTCCAAAGCCTTCATTAGCCTTCATTAGTATATAATTGTACTTTTGCATACCATTACCTGCTATCTTCATAAAGATGGGAGAAAAAAACTAGAAGAAGTTTCATTGATAATAGAGAAAAAGTATGAAGATTTGCCTTCCATTCATTTATGTATGTGGTCTTTTTCATTTTATGAAGACGTGCTTTGGGGAAAACGGAATGCTGCCAATTCACGAAAATAGAGAACAGCCCTTATCCTGCATAGGATAAGGGCTTGTTCATCCAGGTTAACTTTTCCTTCGAATTTGCCATTGTCCATTTGCTCCTATTCATGGTGTTCAGAAGTCCGCCCTATACATTAAGTAAATAATTTTCTTTAACAGCAATTGGCTGTCATTATTGGAATCTCAGTAGCAATCGTATATTTGCAAGAAGATTAGATTTGTACACCTTTTACTCCATACACGTATTTTACAAATGTTCTAGTGTCAGCAGCTCCTATGCAAATTCAAAAGAATTATTTTCCCTTTCCTCTTTGTTCCCCCCTTTCCATCGTTACTTGAATCTTGTCCTATGGAAGTCAGGATTGTATGGATTCAAATGTCCACTCTGTTGAGGAAATGCTGGTTCAATTGAAGCTTCAACTACATTTAAAGTGTAGGTCAGGGTCAAAAAAAATGATATCGTCAATTGAGAATCCTACACAT
This sequence comes from Peribacillus sp. FSL R5-0717, assembly GCF_038002945.1. Classification (NCBI taxonomy): domain Bacteria; kingdom Bacillati; phylum Bacillota; class Bacilli; order Caryophanales; family Bacillaceae; genus Peribacillus; species Peribacillus sp. FSL R5-0717. The sequence goes on along the minus strand of NZ_JBBOOF010000001.1, from coordinate 4,628,378 downwards.
TCAGCAAATAAATAAGCCTTATCGATTCGCAAAGGAATCTTATATTGCTCATAGTCAATGTAAGTCCTCTTGGCCATCTTCAGCACTTTAGCCATTTCATCTTGAGTTAATCCTTTATACTTCCTGGCTTGTTTAAGTGTGAACTTAACGCTTGTCATATCTTGTCACCCCCTATCTAAAAAAATAATATCACACTTGAAGTATAGTTACCAACATTTTTTCGCAAAATTCACGCACTTTTCGTTTACTCACTTTCACTCATAGTGTATATTCAAGTAAGAGGTGAAGAAATATGCACATTGGTGAACGGATTAAAATGTTAAGAAAAGAAAGAAAAATGACACAAGAAGATTTGGCAAAAGTATTAAAAGTAGCTCCTACGGCAGTATCAGCTTGGGAATCCGGACGGAATAAACCTTTAATGGATAAATTGAGCATGATGTCCACTTGTTTTGAAATACCGCTATCCCACCTCATTGAAGGAGCGCCTATCGTTAGAAATAATCCTGGAATGGAATTCCTAAATGAAAAAAATGTAAGATTAATTGGTGTCTACGGAAATATCCCCGCTGGAGAGCCTAATTTCACCAACGAATATATAGAAGCGTATATGCCGACATTAAATTCGATGCTTAAATCGGATAAAGAATATTTTTTCCTTAGAGTGAATGGCAATAGCATGAATAAAGAATTCAGAGACGGATCATTGATTCTCGTTGAAAAAACAACCTACCTTGATAACGGGAAAATTGGAGTGGTCTTGGTAAATGGACATGATGCTACGGTCAAAAAAGTGAGAATCAATGAAGAAAACATCATACTCACTCCCTGCAGCACGGATCCTTTTTATGAAGAAAAAACCTATAACATAAAAAATGATAGAGTCCGTATTTTAGGAAAAGTGGTTCAAGCCATCAAAATATACGATTAATATCCAACCCGTGGGTTTCTTACGGAAAGAAAGTAAAATAAATGAATAATGAGCAGCTGTACATAGATTCATTCTTTCAGTTTATCAACTCAATTGCTGTTGCATTTTTGGTACAAGCCATCATGGTTTGTGCTTTTTAGTATTGTTCTTTTATTTGTCTTTACATAAAATCCATTAAATTTGTGTCAGCCCATAAAAAAAGGCATACCTTACATACGGAAGGACCGAATCAGGACGGCAGAATGTAGAGTTTTTCATTACATGCATATTCCTGAATCAAAAAGGCCCCTCTCTTTTTGAGAAGGGCTTACTGCGTGGTGTGCTTCTGGAAATTATAAATAATTATTAATTATTCATTTCACCCGCAATTTCTGGTTAACCGTAATGGTGTACTGACTGTCAAGACCGTTCCAATCTTTAATTTGCTGAACCGTACTGCCATAAGAATTGCTTAAGGAATATACTGTATCCCCACTAACGACAGTGTGGTATACAGCTGTACTTTTCTTAGTTAGATTGAAGCATTTAACTAAACCGTTTACATGTCCGCGAGCCAGTGATTCGATAAAGGATGACGTTTTCAACTTTGCTGCGTCATTTACATTATCGATAAATCCATTTTCAGTCAGGAGTGCAGGCATGTCCGTTTCACGGAGTACATGTAAATCTCCTGTTTTTTGTCCTCTGTCCTGGATGTTGATAAGCTTCATGACCTCTGAATGAATATGATCTTGATACGCTTTCGTTATCTGGTTAGTAGACGTATAAATGTAATCCTCGTACCCGGTTCCTCCGCCGGCATTAATGTGGATGGAGAGAAAAAAGTCAGCTCCCCACGCGTTCGCTGCATTCGTACGATCGTTTAAGGAGGGGTAGGTATCTTGGGTCCTGCTCATTTTCACAGAAACATTATTATATTCTATCAATAAGATGTCTTTGATTCGAGTTGCAATGTATAAAGTTAAATCCTTTTCTCTCAATCCATTCCCGACCGAGCCTGGATCCGTACCGCCATGGCCGGGATCAATAAATACTTTCACCATTTCTATCACCTCTATTAATCTTATGTTACGTATTAACAAATGCTTGTACACATAACTATCGGATTAAAGAAATTCTGCCGTTCTCAAAAAAAAAACACCCCCTAAAGATGAAGTGGCATTCTATGATGACATTCGCCCAATGGTGGGGAATTCTTTGAAAAAGACTTTCTCTATTTTTTTACTTTCGCATCAGGAATTTTTGGAGAATAAGCAATCTATAATCTAAGGAGCAAGAAGATTGAGAGATATTTAAAAAAGTCAACATTAACACAACTTTATCGGTTTTTGGTTTGTTTTATTAATTGCATCTGCACACTCTTTAATTGAGTCAATCACTATAGTCGGTTCTGATAATTGCGGAAAATGTCCACTCTTTTCAGCGACAATGTGTTTGCTGTTTCTTGTCAATGAAAATAATTCCAATTGATTCTCAAGTCGTTTTTTTTCGAGCTTCCTCTGGCATCATTCGATTTTCTTGTCCACCAGTAATGACAAAGTACAGGTATTTCGGGAAATGTATCAGTTAGATGGATTTGATTAATCGTTTTTTCACAAAATTTACTTCACTGAATTGTTTATGTGAAGACAAGGAATCAAACGCTTTGAACATTTTATTAATGGTTTTTACTGCCTGGCCTTGATATTCATTAAGGCTGATACCTTTCGTGGTACTGGATTCTAAATAAACAAGTCCCGCTACTTCCTTCGGGTTAAGGCGAGCATATAACTTAACATATAGGCGCCTAGCGAATGTCCAACCAATAAGAATGGAGGTTCAAATCCCACTCTTGTTAATGCTTCACGTAAAGTGTTAACAATATTTAACCCGTCTTGGCTTACCTTAAGTTTATCGCTGCCAGCAACACCAAAACGATTATAGGAAAATACTGATGATGACTCCGAAATTGCCGGCAGTATTTTCATCCAACCCTCTACCGGTCCAGAACCACCGTTAATCAAAACTATATTTGGTTTGCCGTTTCCACTAATATTATATTGTAGCGTCCCTTTCGTAGTTTCCACTTTATATTTTTCTAATTTCAATGTCAGCACACCTCACTTTGTTTAGATTAATTAACGTGTGTGACAAGCTATTGGTATCATTTATAAAAATTGCTAAATGGAATCTTTGAATTTTTTACGAAAGCTATAGAAAATGATAATGTGAACTTTCATTCCTAAACATTGTAGGGATTCTAAAAGGAGAGATTGTATGATAAATGAATATGATAAGTTTGAACAATTAGTTATAAAGGTGGATCAAGGAAACAAGCTAATTCGCGCATGGAAATTAATGGGCGGAATTTCTGCAAATGTGACAGGACTGGAAATATTACAATCGTCAGGGCGGATCGTAAAAATGATCGTTCGTCAGCATGGTGATAATGACTTGAAACGGAATCCAAATATTGCTTCATTTGAACACAAGCTCTTAGGGATATTGAAAGCTGCCGGTTTGCCTGTACCAATGCCATATTACTTTGAGCAATCCTGCGAGATATTTTCCAAGCCATGCATAGTTATCGAGTTTATTGAGGGTAAGTCAGAATTCACCCCCTCAAATCTTAATGATCATATCTTGCAATTGGCAATCAATCTAGCAAAAATCCATCGTGTTAATTGTGCAGATCTATCTTTATCATTCATGCCTAAACTGGAAAATACATATGTCGAGATGTTAAATAATAAAGATAGGGTAATCCTGGACAAAACATTAAATTTGAGCTTGATTAGAGATTTACTGAAATCCTCCATGCCGCTACCCTCCATGAATAAGGAAGTGATCCTTCATGGTGATTATTGGCCAGGAAATATATTATGGAAAGAGGATAAACTAGTTTCCATAATTGATTGGGAAGACTCAGGTTTAGGGGACCCTTTGACTGACCTTGCCAATAGTCAACTCGAAATTTTATATCATTTTGGAATGCAAGCGATGAATGACTTCACCAATCGATATAAATTCATGATGCCAGAGGTGAATTTTACAAACCTACCCTTCTGGCAATTATTTGCCGCATTGCGGTTATCTACATTTCCCGAATGGGGCTTGGAAAAAAGCAAGGAAAATACCTGGCGGAAAAGACACAAGTCATTTGTTCGTGCAGCGATTAACCGAATTCGGTAAATTAATGTTTATTCATTTTTTTTAAAATGATTGAAGGATCTGATATGCCCGTAATTTTTGATAAAGGCATTTATACCAGTCCCTTTATCATTTATTTTCATAAACTAATAATGACTTTCAAAAAAATCCCAGGAGGTGTTTACATGTATAATAAGCCCTGGGGGCATCCGAAAGGCGGTCAATGTCCACCACAATATTGCCCACCTAACAGAATGCCCACTCAATATAATCCATCTCAAACCTCCCCGACCAAGCAATATGTTAAAACCAATGTCATTAACACTGTTATTCCGGTTTTTCACCCGACACATACAACAACCGTGAATAAACACTTCAACACCTATATACCGCATACCCGAAGTATCGTAAAAGAGTGTTATTCACAAAGTTTTGTTTGCGGAGTACCTCAACCCCCCAGTTATTCGAGGAGAATGTTAAGATATTAATTAAAAAAACCCCGAATTGGGGTTTTTATTAATTCCTTCAACCTCTTGAATTGAGTTACAAAGGATTTACAACTGTCTGAATGCAAACTCCCTATACTTTTTAAAATTTTGTTTCTTATAAAACTCTTTTGCTGCCATGTTTTCAAACCAATAATCCAGTTCTATTAAATCTATATCATTCTTTTTAGCAATAACATAGACCTCATTCATTAGTTTTTTACCGTAACCTTTATGGGTTTGACCTTCAACGATACTAAGCTGATGCACATATACTGATTTATACTCATTTTTAAAAGCACTTTCAGGATAGTTTTTAATTTCAATCCATGCGTAACCAATTGGCACTTCATGTTCTTTTAAAACTAGAAAAACAAAATTATCATTTTCAACCAAATTTTTAAAAGTTTCTTTCATTACTTTATAATTATATTCCTTAAAATACTTAGGATATATAGTTTTGCATGCAGATTGTGAACATTTCGATTTAATTTTGCAATTACTTCATGATCCCTGGATTGACTTACATACATAATTATCCCCCCTGCCTATACTATATTACAATCAAGCAACGTCTACATTCCAAAAGTACACTCCTAGCCACTATCTGATAAATTTATTCCAAAACATCAGTTCCACCAAACCAACTTTAGTTACTTCAAACGCTTCGCCACCACAAGCTGCTGGCAATGGATCACAGACAATTTGCCTAAATGAAGGAACATTAATCTTATTAAAGCAGATGGAGCTTCTGATGAAACGCTTACGGCTTATCCGAAAGCCAAACTTGTCTGCCGCTGGCTTTCTTAAGGCAATCTATGAATTGTACTTACTATAAGGAATCCTATTTTCATAGGATAACGTCAGCCAAGTGAAAAAGGTATCGGAAACGGTTATGAGCGAATAAAATATTACGGAGAAAGTCTTCTAAATGTCATTGCATATGTAATAGTTGAATATGTGAGTTCAAGCACGATAAAACACGATCCTTCCTTCTTGAAAGCGGGATAAGGATCATGAGCTTTACCACTTAAAAGCGCGACCCTTTCCTTCCTGCACGGTTTAATTTTGTACATTCGATATACGTGTTTTATAGGGTTGCTAGTACACGCTAAAAGTGATTACCTATTTCGCACTAGGGAACATTGTTTAAACTCCAATATGGATGATATTCCGTTGATCTTTTCACAGGGGTATACCTTAAAACGGAGCCATATAATCATGCAGGATTAACCAAAGACTTTTGTTAAGCTTTAATTTAAGGGTCTTTAGTTGAATAAGCAGTAAAAAGGGGTCTTCATAAAGAAGATCCCTTCAGATTGTGGACAAACTCGATGAAAATCGAGTTTGTCTACTTTTATGGCTTGTACAATTTGGACGTTGATTGGAACGTAGGGCACTCGTTTTCCGCGGGCGGTCGGCCCTCGGCTTTCGCCTGCGGGGTCTCCCCTAGACGCGCTTTTCTAAGCAGGAGTCTCGAACACCCGCTCCAATCAACTTTGTCTTACCTTTTAGATAGAACGCTTTTGCCTAGATTCATTTTTGTATTAAAATAGAAGTATTAATGAGGATACTTTCTAAACATGATTCTATTCAGCGAGATCGACTTGAAATGATTACTTTAGATCAACTGGTGCCCCGAACCATTTGGTTCGTAAAATGGAGGCTGCCATTAGATGGCCAATTGGACATGTCGAGGTCCAAAAATGGCCTAACATAGTGGGCTCGTAGAGCCCCAATCTCTTAATTTTAGGCGAAATTCTGAGGAAAATTCAAAAGGGGTTCAGAATTTTTTATTTCCGAACCCCTTTTGTCTACAAACTGAAGGGTCTTCATAAAAAAGACCCCTTTTCACTTGCCGATAACATCTGATTATATTAACTAAAGAGTATGCACTATAGTGGGATACCTAGAATAGTGGGAAAATGATCTATTCGCCGCAGACTGGGAATCCTAAACCTATTAAAGTTGTGGCTAATATAGATGAAATACGGATTCTAAGTGTAGCTACGTCATCAATTTCAGTGACTAAAAAGAATTGACCATTAGCTTCTAAGATACAAGGTGATTGCATTCTTTCTTCCCCCTTACTATAAAAAGATATGATAGTATATGAAAGATATATGAAAGTGTAATAGTTTAATAGTTGATTTTAATAGAGGATAATCATTAGATTTCGATGTTAATTGCCTTAGGGGATTGCTTTTGCAGGATAAAAGTGCACTTATTTCATTCAGGGACACTGAAAAAAACACATGAAGCGCATCTTCTTCTGGGAAAACTTCAGCTTAATCCCTACTTGCGTTTAGCAGTAGATCCTTCTCTATCTCAAGATCATCGTATATGAAATTTTTGGATGTACAATTCCACTTCTTGCGCCAATAAGTGAAACCTCCCCGTTTATAGGAAAAACAATTGGCGGTCAAGGTTTCCTTCTTGGAGCGTTCCTAACTGGACATAGGAAAAATACATCCTTAACAAACCAATAGTGAGTATTTTGCTATTGGTGGATCACAAGGATATTATATATTCTATCGAGGTATATCTTAAAATAAACCATGTCTTTACAGAGGTTCTTCAGACTGTCGACAGGTTTTTCCATTCAATTTATGGGCGGATACGTCTGGCTAGATGAAAGGTTCTACCTTTACCTTCGAAATCAAGTTGCCGGCCTTACACCAAGAATGAAGACCTTTTTTCTATTACTATGAATATAATGGGTCCAGATTTTACTGGATCTCTTTTTCTTGGTGATTGACCGTTACCATATCTTCCACCTGAAGTAATAGGCTGTTGCCGTTCCCCCCGTTATTCGTTTCTTAGGCTTTGTTCCTCAGTATGTTCTCACTGGTGATATAAGATGACGATAGGAGGAATTATCGCTTGGCTCGTTAAGACAGGTCTCATTGGACCGCCAAAACTTAGCTTTACCTCGTTTTCTTTTATCGCTTTTAAGGCATCCAATAAAAAAACTTCCAGTGATACACTTAACCCCGCCTCACCTCTGATTGACTTGATGCTTTGCGTTTCTTCTATTTTCCCTAATTCCGATGAATTAGAAGATATCCTTAACTTACTATTATCAAGGATTTCGGTCGGAGGAAGCGGCTTATTTTATCACTTTCATTCTAATATTGAGCGCAACTGGAAATTTTCTTCCATGACAGAAAATATGTAACTGAATATAGGGGGTATGGGTTTAATATGAGTCCTTTAGATGTTAAGATTCTTGGGGGAAGAGATTGAAAAATAGTAAATAATATATATATAGGAGGAGTTCATCTTGAATCCTTATGCATTTTTGGCAATTGCCATCCTAAGTGAAGTGTTTGGCAGTTCGATGTTAAAAGTATCAAACGGGTTTAAAAGGTTATTCCCTTCCATTGGTGTGGTTATTGGGATGGGTTTGGCTTTTTATTGCCTATCGTTATCTCTAATAACCATCCCGCTTGGAACGGCTTATGCCATTTGGTCGGGAATAGGCACAGCTTTAACTGCTTTAGTGGGAGTTATCGTTTATAAAGAAAGCTTTAACCTGAAAAAATTTTTAGGTTTAGTCCTGATCATTGGCGGAGTGGTTGTATTGAAACTCTCTAGCGAAGGCACTTCTTAACAATTTAGTAATCGGAGGTAACAATATGAAAGGATACATAGCTTTAGGAATTTCAATCATAAGCGAAGTATTTGGTACGACCATGCTTAAGCTGTCAGAAGGCTTCACTCATTTATTCGCTACATTTGGGGTTATGATAGGATTTGGTATAGCATTTTATAGTTTATCTGTATGTCTTAAAACAATTCCGTTAAGCTTAGCTTACGCCATTTGGTCAGGAATAGGCACAGCTTTAACAGCATTGATAGGCGTGCTTTTATGGAATGAGCCATTTAGTATCACTACATTAGGCGGCTTAGTATTAATAATTGGCGGAGTGGTTTTACTAAATGCTTCCCATACCTCCAAACAAGCGGAAGGAGAATCAAACTAAGTTTGACTCTCCTCCTTTCCCCGCTCATTCAAAAATATCAGTAGACTTCACCAAGTTCTCCGTGCAAAGTCCGTGAACTTGAATTTATCGGGTCTATGCCTGGATTCGCTATACTGAAACAAGCTTCCATCGATTAAATGGACCGTACTTTTCACAACTGCCACCATATCGAAGTCTTCAATGTCCAATAATTGTTTATCTTCTTCACTGCATGGCTCCACGGTAATTTCCTTATTCGAAAAACCAATCTGTAGCCCAAGTTCCTTTTCGATATATCCATAAATCGAATCCTCACAAATTTCCTTTGACAGGTTGCTTACGAACTCGCTTTTGAAATAGTCTTTGTCCAGGATAATTTTCTTCCCATTGATTTGCCGAATCCGGAAAACCTTCCATACTTTACCATCATCAGTTAAGTCTAGAAGCTTGGCCATATTTGAGTCGGGGTTCTCAAGCTCCAACTTATGAATGATCGTTTTGGAATGCAAATTCAACTTTTCCACCATTTCTTTATAGGAAATCAACCCTGCTACAGGAAAATTAAATTTGCTGAAATCCAAGACAAATGAACCCTTGCCTTTGATTTTATGGATATATCCATTTTGTTCAAGCAACTGTAAGGACTTTCTCACAGTATCCCTGGATATGTCATACTCTTCCATGAAGCTGCTTTCGGAAGGAAGCTTTGAATTTATCGGAAAGGTTCCCTCTTCAATTTTTGAAACGATATCACCATATAGCGATAGATATTTGCTGTTCATTTCATCACCACAATATATTTTTCTTAGTCTCTTTACTCGTCCTTTTTCAACAAATAGACAACCGATTCATAGGGACGGAGGATAAAATCACCTGCAAGTTCTTTCGAATCGTTATAGTTTGAGAGCAGGAGCTCTGAGTTGTACCCGGATAGGTCAATATCATTTGGTATTTCGAAGGACGCTTCTTTTGCATAAAAGTTATTGATGACCAAAAGTTTCTCGTTTTCATAACTGCGTATATAAGCGAACAAAGCGTCATGGTCGCCAAGAATTTCCTTATAATCCCCATATGCAATGATATCATGTTTTTTGCGTAAGAATATAAGTTTTTGGTAATGATGAAAAATGGAATCCTGATTCATCAGTGCGTGTTCAGCGTTGATGTTTTTAGCATGATCAGGCACCGCAATCCATGGAGTCCCTTTTGTAAAGCCTGCATGCTCCGTATTTTCCCATTGCATGGGAGTTCGCGAGTTATCACGGGATTTAGCTTGAAGGATTTCAATAATTTCCTTTTCATCCTTGCCTGCCTCTTTTAAAATATTATAATAATTAATCGATTCCACATCCCGGTATTGTCCAATATCATTGAACTTCGGGTTGGTCATCCCTATTTCCTCCCCTTGATAAATATAAGGGGTTCCCCTAAACATATGAATGGCTGTTGCCAGCATCTTGGCAGATTCGTTATGATACTCTTGATCATTCCCGAACCTGGATACAATCCTCGGCTGGTCATGGTTGCACCAGAACAGGGCATTCCACCCATTTCCTTCTTGCATCCCATATTGCCAGCTGCTTAAGATTTCCTTTAACTGCCTGAAGTCAAAATCTGCAAGTGACCACTTTTCCCCGTTCTTATAATCCACCTTTAAATGATGGAAACTGAATACCATGGACAGCTCCTTTTCAACAGGAGCTGAATATTTGATGCAATGGTCAATGGTCGTCGATGACATTTCCCCTACTGTCAGCACCTCTTCATCCTTCCCGAAAGTTTCTTCATTCATTTCTTTGAGGAATTGATGAATCTTGGGACCGTCTGTATAAAAACATCGGCCATCTCCAGCTTTGTCATTTTCATAGATGTCAGGTTTCGAAATAAGATTGATGACGTCCAAACGGAATCCTTTGACACCTTTATTCATCCAGAAGTTTACTACATTGAAGATCTCCTGCCTTACTCTGGGATTTTCCCAGTTTAGATCAGCTTGTGTCCGATCGAACAAGTGAAGGAAGTATTCATCATGTTCCGCTACATATTCCCATGCAGGGCCCCCGAATTTCGAAATCCAATTGGTAGGGGGCTCTCCATCTTTAGATTTCTTGAAAATATAATAGTCCTTATATTCTTTATCTCCAGCCAATGCTTTTTGGAACCATTCATGCTCTGTTGATGTATGGTTGAATACCATATCAAGCATGATTTGGATATCCCGCGAATTCGCTTCTTTCACCAATCTTTCGAAATCATCCATCGTCCCAAAAACAGGATCAATGGATGTATAATCGGCTACATCATATCCATTATCATTTTGCGGTGAACGATAAAAAGGGGTGAGCCAAATATAATCCACTCCCAGTTTATTCAGATAATCAAGTTTTTCAATAACACCATTTATGTCCCCGATGCCGTCACCGTTCGAATCCTTAAATGATTTCGGATAAATTTGATAGATGGTACTTTTTTTAAAATCCTTCATTGTGATTCCTCCTCTTCGATCCCCGATGTATCTTTCGTAAGTATCGTAAAAAAGAGGGAGAATGCTTCTCCCTCCGCGTTATCAAGCATTTAATTTCGTTGTTTTCGTTCTAGTTTTCAAGTTCATTTTAGGACGTTTGGAGAATGCTATAGTCAAAATGAATGGCACAACGAAAGCAACCAGCATCGCGAGTGCAAACATCCCCATATGCTGCGGCTGGATGGATAGGATACCTGGGATCCCTCCAACACCGATTGAGTTTGCCATCACTCCAGACCCGACTGAAACGATGCCTGCAAAAAGTGAACCGATCATACCGGCTAAGAACGGAAAGCCGTATTTCAAGTTAATGCCGAACATGGCTGGCTCGGTTACACCGAGATAACAAGAAATCGTGGCAGGTATGGAAACCTGTCTCTCCTCCTGGTCCTTTCTGTTGATGTAAATCATTGCTAGCACTGCCGTACCTTGTGCAATATTGGATAACGCGATCATCGGCCATAGGTTCGTACCGCCAAGTTCACTCATAAGCTGAAGATCGATTGCGTTTGTCATGTGATGCAGGCCTGTGATGACAAGCGGTGCATAGGCAAAGCCGAAAACGGCAGCAAATAGCCAGCCAACTGATGAAGTCAATCCGGAATATACAATCGTAGAAATGACAGAACCGATTTTCCAGCCTATAGGCCCCAGAATGGTATGGGCAATGATTACAGTTGGAAGTAACGCGAAAAATGGAACGACGATCATGGAAATGGAATTGTGCACTTTATCTCTCAAGAACCGTTCTAAATACGCCAAGACGAACCCTGCAAGTATCGCTGGTATGACTTGAGCCTGGTAGCCGATCATATCGACCTGGGCAAAACCGAAATCCCAAAAAGGTATATCACTTGCCTTTGTGTTTGCCACTGCATATGCATTAAGAAGCTGTGGGGAAACCAGGGTCAAACCAAGGACGATGCCGAGAATTTGGGTCGTGCCCATTTTCTTCGAGATCGACCATGTAATCCCAACAGGAAGAAAATGAAAAATAGCTTCACCTATAAGCCAAAGGAAGGCGTGTACCCCTCCCCAAAATTGTGAAATATCCACAAGGGTCTTTGTGCTGTCATCGAACATTTTAATATCCCCGATGATATTGCGGAATCCAAGAATGAGTCCGCCAACGACTATGGCAGGAATCAGCGGGGTGAAAATATCCGCAAGATGAGCAATCATACGCTGCAGCCAGCTCATATTCTGTTTTGCTGCATTTTTCACATCTTCTTTTGACGCTTCCTGAAGTCCAGCTATGGAAACGAATTCATTATAAAACGATGATACTTCGTTCCCGATTATGACCTGAAACTGGCCAGCTTGTGTAAAAGTTCCTTTCACAAGCTTAATCGATTCGATATTCGTTACATCCGCCTTGGCGGGATCTTTCAACGCAAAACGCATTCTTGTTGCACAATGCGTAACCGTCGCAATATTTTCTTTCCCTCCGACATGTTGGAGCAAATCCTTTGCTGGTTCTGTGTATTTACCCATTTCACTACTTCCTTTCCCTAGAAAGCAAAATATAGTTGTTTTTATAACCTGTACGTATAGGTTCTGTATACGCTTTCATATTATCCTGTACGTACAGGATATGTCAAGAACTTTTTCCCCCACTTTAAAAGAATTGATTATCATGGATTTTCATTTACGATTCTGTTCTTGCACATTTGGATTTTAATAGCATTCATATTATCCCGTGATTTTAGACGAGTAGCTGAAAAATTCAGAAATAATGTATAATGAAGATATAACCTCTCAATTTATATTTTAATGGTTAGAATTTAGCAGGGAAATGGGAGATGAACTTATGTCTGAAACTAATAAATTTCCACTTATATCAGGTAATCTTTCACTGGATTTAGTGAATACGGAACTGGTCAGTCGTGGCCAACGGAAAGACTTATTACTATCAGAACGGGATATGCTGGACTGGCTTACTGTAATAAAAGGGAATAACTCATATTTGGATAATCAGTTTTCCCCAATAATAAAAGAGAGAATTCAACGAGTATTTGCAAGCATTCTAGAAATGCGTACTATTTTAAGAAAACAATTTGAATTAATAGCAGATGGGAATTCGATTCCTGATGGGTTTATCGCCTATTTGGAAAAAAAAATCGAAAAATCGCCTTTCACATATAAATTAAGTGATCAAAAACTGGTTCCCATACCTGTTGGAGAAGCGGAAGATATCCTGCAATCTTATATTGCCTTCGAGTCATTAACTTTAATTGAAAAAAATAAGCTGTCATCATTAAAGCGATGCTCGAATGATGATTGCGTCCTGTTATTTATCGATGAAAGCGGAAGACGCAAATGGTGTTCAATGAAAATATGTGGGAATAGGAAAAAGGTAGCCAGATTTCAACACCGGAAATCTGATGATGAATGAAGATACACACCTTATTAAGTTTGTCTGACAAATTTGAAGTAAGCTTGTTGCCTGCAGTTTATTCATTATAAAACGGTTCCAGTTAATTTCTTCACATCCATTTAGGATTTCATAAAACAGTAAAATGATTCGAGTTGAAACTATTCTGAACCTCCTCTTGTCAACACACTGGGTTGGCTTTTTTTCTATTTTTGGATTTTTAAACTAACCACTAAAAATTATTTTGACGGGTTAGTCCATTTCATGTAAAGTCTAATTATATAAAAAAGGAGGGTTCACTTTGGACCGTATTTCAGCCGCGAGGCATAAAGAAAAACGCTATTTTCATATTCATTATTTATCGAAGATGAAGGGAAAAGGAAGAAGCCCTTTACAAATAAATGTAAAGGACGCAATAACGGGATTGATTGGGGGATTTTTCACTATATTCGCCTTAATTCTCTTAACAAAAATAACATCAGCAGTGTGGTTAATGGCTCCATTTGGTGCCAGCTGTGTACTGGCATTCGGTCTGTGGAACGCACCATTATCACAACCGCGGAATATTATAGGCGGTCATTTTATTTCAACATTCGTAGGTTTAGCTTCCTATCATTTTTTTGGCGATGAACCTTGGGCAATCGGCTTGGCTGTCGGATTAGCAATTGCGGTGATGATGCTGACAAAAACGACGCACCCGCCAGCTGGAGCAGACCCGCTTGTAGTCATGCTTGGCCAGTATGGCTGGAGTTATTTATTTACTCCTGTTTTAACTGGTGCCGTGATAATCGTTTTACTGGCATTGTTAATTAATAATTTGCGCAGCAATCGGAGCTATCCAACCTTTTGGATTTGATTGCTTTTTAATGTGGATAAAGCATAATTTTTCAATGTTTCACTATCATGAAATAATAAACGAGGAACGCTCAGACTCCTCGTTTTTGTCAACCTTAATTGCTGTATTCCTGTTAATTAAGTTCTCCCCCGCTTTTCAATAACCTTTATCATCCATCATTTAGTTTGACTTGAGTTTCAGCAACTTCCACACCGTTCACAAGGAGTGATATTCGATGGATCCCCATGTAATGTCGACGTGTCGTCAGGTCTTTCCAATTGTGAATCCTCACTCTTTCAACTCCTTCACCATCTGAGAAATCCCTATCTGCCAATAGGAAAATTTTACGGGAAGTTTTCTGATTTGCTTTCACAAAATCGATGGCATACTCGATGCGAAGTTTCACAGTGTTCTTTCCTTGAACTTGAAAACCGAAATGAAGTTCACTCGTTTCCCCAATAAAAATCGAGTCTGGTTCATTTCTTATAAATGCGTTTGTAATGATATTCGGATTATTCAATATATCCGTGTATCCAAATAAAGAAAGGACTTCTGGATCTGCTTGACGAACTAAGGTCCTGCATCCCCGTCGAATAATCCAAATCGTGTTGGGTTCTCCGCTTTCATACCAGCGCTTGGCTGTTTCTATTACGGTTTTCGGATGATCTTTGGCAATATCATTCAAGTTATTGGCCACACTTTTGCGAACATATAGGGACGGATCGTTTTTCAGGTTCTCAAGTAATTCCAAGACGGGTGCCGGATCGGTTTTGAACATCGGTAAAGATTGGCCCCAAGGTAACCTGGGCCTGCATCCCTCACTAGCCAGCCTGCGGACATGCTCATCATCATGATTGGTCCATTCCTTCATCTTCTCGATCATTAAAACGGGATCAAGCAAGATAAAAGCACGGATTGCAAACTCGGAGGATGACCTTGCTGTAAAACGCTCCAACGCATCTAGCGATAACGGCCAATCTTTCTTATTCAAGCCATGTACCTCTACAAAATCAGGGAAAAATAAATATCTAAAACCCTCACAATCCTTATCAAGCCGATACAAAATATCCAAAGCCTCTTGATAATCACTTGGAAGATACTTTCCAAGAGTAATGGAAATGTGCCTTATTCGTTCTTTTAACTTCCTCTCGTCCCAATGCTCATCAATTACTTCCCCTATAAACGATTCAGTAGAGAAGGACGGATGGACACCCTTTACTTTTTCACCGAATTCACGAATGAACGTTTCATTATATAAATCCTTTAAAGGCTCAGCCATTTCATTCACTTCTTTTCTTCAGGTTATATTTGCTTTTGGATACTTGCACTGCCTATCAGCTATCATTTCAAACTATGTTATGCACGATACAATCATGAAAAAAGGACAGCTTACTTTACAGAACAAGTCTGTCCAAAATCAAGTGAAGTTCATTCATCACTATTAGGAATGGCTGCATAATAGCTGATTCTATAGGAATCTATAAACCTCTTTCCAATGGATGTAATCTTTGCACCAGAACCCGTTTCCCATAAGTCCATCTAATATCCCCATACAAAATCCCTCCAGGAGTTTTCCTTTGTGTATAGTATGATAGTAGTAGCATATAAAGTAAAATATTTCTACCATATTAATGAATTAATCAAAACGACAAAAGGCCACTCTAAGAGCAAAGGCCTGCTTCTAGCTTTTATCAAAGAAAAAGGGTCAGTCCCACTGAGTTAATACTTTAACACAGTGGGGACTGACCCCATTATCTATTAGACATTTTGATTTTTGCTTTATCTGACCTTCTACTTATCTATTTAATTGTTTCACCTTTACAGGCTTTTTTTCCTTGCTTAATTTGATGATTTGACCGATAATACTGATGGCAATTTCTTCTGATGTTTCCGAGTCAATTTCCAAACCTATTGGAGAATGGACCTGCTCCAACTGTTCTTGCGTGACCCCTTCACTTTTTAACTTTTCAAATATGCTTATGACCTTGCGTTTACTGGCTACCATCCCAACATATGCAATCGGAAATTGCAGTGCCGTTTTTAATACAATATCATCACAATCTTTTGTAACAATTACCACATATGATTTTTCATTTAGATTGGCTGCGAGCAAAGCCTTTCCAATATCCTCGTTCACAAAAAGGTTTGCCGCATTCGGAAAGCGTTCCTTTGTACAATAACCAACGCGATCATCGACAATGCAATAAGGATATTCAAGGAAATCAGCTAGCTTTGCCAACGCATGGCCTAAATGACCGGCCCCAGCCAGAATGAGTTCAGGCCTGCTTGTATAGACTTCAATAAAGACCCGTAACGTGCCGCCACAATTCATCTGAATTCCGTCTTTTGCATGTTTATTCAATTTATATTCAACGATTTTCGATTGTCCATTTTGGATCGCCTTTACACTATCTTCGATCACATAGTGTTCAGCCAAGCCCCCTCCGACAGTCCCTTCAATGGTACCATCCCGGTAGATAATCATTTTTCCAACATGCCTGGGAGTCGAGCCCTTTGATTCAATAATCATGGCTAAAGCAAAGGTTTCGTTTTGACGCGTCAGCATGGCCACTTTTTCCATCAGCTGCATGAAAAGCTCCCCCCTATCTTTAAACATTAATTCGGTTGATATTGCTTCATGCTAAGAAAATAACGTAAAAGATGTAACGCGACGGTTTTTCTGTATGCCGCAGTGGAGCGTTGATCGTCGATTGGTCTAATGATCTTATCGAAGGCTGCCACAATTTCAGCGATGTCTGCATCGGCTAATGGTATCGTTTTTCCAACCAGCTTCCTCTCAATATCAATGGAACGAACCATCGTAGGTCCGACCGCCCCGAAGGCAAATCGAATGTCATCGATTCGACCTTTGCTTATCCGGACGAAACCCGCAAACGATACTTTGGCAATGGCATCTGCGTTGCGGTTGCCGACTTTCTCGAAAACGACATGTGAATCTCCTAATACAAACGGAAGAATAATCTCCGTTACCATTTCATTGTGAAAGCGTTGAACCTGTCGTGGACCTTGAATGAAATCGCTAATCGCGACCATGCGATCACCATTTACGGAGCGCAACAGAAGCTTTGCATTGTATACATATAATAAAGGAAGCATGTCACCGGCTGGAGAGGCGTTGCATATATTACCGCCTAATGTTCCCCGGTTTCTAATTGCCGGGGCAGCAATTGTTTTAATTGCATTCTTTAAAGCAAAAGGAATCAACGGATTTTCAAGTAATTCACTATAGGTACAGCAGGCCCCGATGTGGAGATCCTTGTGATGTTGATACACCTGCTTTAATTCGGAAAGATGATTAATGAAAACAATCGGTTTAGGGATTTTTGGAGGTACTCCCCTTCTACTTTTGTGAAGGACCATAACATCGGTGCCTCCGGCTATGATTGCACAATCTTCTCTATTCAATTGGCTCAAAGTTTCGTCTAAACGCTCGAAGCGATACGCTGTTATTTTCTCTATCATAAGCCATCACCTTTTTTAGCTGCTAGGTTAATCGCATCAACAATCATATTGTAGCCCGTACATCGGCACAGATTTCCGGAGATGCCCTCACGAATTTCTGCCTCTGAAGGATGAGGATTTTCAGATAACAAAGCTGCACTTGCCATAATCATTCCCGGTATGCAATAGCCGCATTGCACTCCCCCGGCTATGGAATAGCTTTCATCTAAAATTTTAAATTGTTCCGTTTCAATGATGCCTTCGATCGTTTGAATATCGGCACCAGCAATCGAGCCAATTGGAATAAGGCAGCTGTTTTGCAGGAGGTTATTCACAAAAACACTGCAGGCTCCGCACTCCCCTTCACCACAGCCTTCCTTTGTTCCGATTAACTCAAACTCATCTCTTAATAAATCTAGTAATCTTGCTGTAGCAGGGGCGTCAGTTTCTACCGTTCTTCCATTTAGTGTGAATGTAATCAACCCTCTTCACCTTCTCTCATCCAAAGACTTTCAATAATGACTTCCGGTGTAATCGGAATTTGCTGAAAAGAAGTGTGCAGGGCATCCTCAATCGCAGCTTGGACTGCTGGAGCGCCTCCGATTAAAGTCAATTCACCTGCGCCCTTCGCCCCGTATGGACCATCAGCATAGGGGTTATCAAAGACCTTGCTTTCAATTGGAACAATATCCAAGGAAGTCGGCGGTCCATAATCCGATATGCTTTTTTGTTGGATTCTACCTTGTTTTGACGTCATCTTTTCCAGATAACCGTATGCTAGCCCTTGAGCCAAACCACCGTCAATTTGGCCCTTCATAATCCGTTCATCGATGACCTTCCCAACTTCATAATTGCCGTATACTTTTTCTAACTTTAAATTACCTGTTAACGTATCAACTTCTACTTCAACGATATTAACGCCCCATGAATAAGCCGGGTACGCATCTCCAGTGAAGGTTTTCTCATCCCAAGGAATCATTTCACGGTGAACATAGTGCTCAACCACTTCCTGTTCCACCCCTGTTTGCCACTGATTCTTAAGTTTTTTTGCGGCCCGTTCAAGCAATTTTCCGACAATCATCGTCGTCCTGGAAGCTACGGTCGGACCCGAGTCGGGAACCTCTTTTGTGTCGGGATAAGGGTACGAAATATCTTCGAACGGGAGGTTAAGTTCTTTGGCGACAATTTTACACAACGTCGTCAAAATACCTTGTCCCATATCAGAGTTTGAGATTTTTAGTGATACCTGGTCGTCCTTTGATTTAACCAGTTTCACCTTTGCTTTAATATGATCTCTTTCGCCACTGCCAGTAAATCCACAGCCGTGGAGGAACAGCGAAGTTCCTATCCCTTTTTTATAGCGCTGATTTTGTTGATTTAAGCGCTGAAAGTCTTCTTTTTTCTTATTGTATTCTGACACGTTGAGTACGTCCTCAATCATATCTTCCACTAATATCGGGTCGCGGAATTTACCTTTGGTGATGGTGGGATCTCCTTGTTTGACGAGGTATTTTCGTTTATATTCAAGCGGGTCGATTTTTGCCAGTTTACTAAGATGTCCAATATGACTTTCGATTCCGGCAAAGCTTTGAGGAGCACCAAAGCCTCTGAAGGCGCCGTTCGGAACGGTATTGGTTTTTAAGACATAGCCTTTTGCATGAAAATGCGGAATTTTATAAACACCAGCACTGTTTAATAATGCGCGCTGCAGCACGACAGAGCTCAATCCAACATTTGCCCCTCCATCGAGAAAGAGGTCAACACACATGCTTAAAATATTTCCTTCCTTATCAAGGGCCGTCCGATATTTGAGTTTAGCCGGATGCCTTTTCGTCGTTACCAGCATATCCTCAGAACGGTCGAACACGAGCATTACCGATTTTTTTACTGCTCTTGCGGCAACGGCTACGTGACAAGCCATCATTGAAGGATAATCTTCTTTGCCGCCAAAACCTCCGCCGGTAGGGCTTTGAACAACCCTGACTTCATCGTCACCACAGGCTAATGCGCTTAGCAATGCATTTTTTATATAATAAAGACATTGCATCGATCCCTGGACGACAATTTCATCATCCTTATAAACGGCGAGCATTCCTTGCGGCTCTAGATAGACATGCTCCTGATAACCCGTATCATATTCTTCTTCGATGATTTGATGGGCTCCCTGCTCGATAGCTGAAATGTTTTCTAAGCTTTCCCCAAATTCATAGCTTGCCAAAACTAAGGATTCTGATTTTTGCTTGATCGCTTCGTCCAATGTATAGATAGCCTGTTGTTCTTCAAATTCAACCTTCACTTCATTTAACAAACTGTACAGGATATTTAGGTCTTTGCCCGTGAGCATGAGAATTGGCTCACCAATATAATTGACCCACTCATTGGCAAAAATGGGCTGATCTTCTTTGATAATTTTGACATAATTCGGTCCGGGGATATGCTCTGCTCCAACAGCTTCATACCCTTCCGGAAGATTAGGTAATTGAATGGATATGATTTTTCCATAAGCAATTGGAGATCGATACAAAACACCATAAACCATATTTTCCACTTTTACGTCACTAATATAGGGCAACTGGCCCGATACTTTACCTTTATGGTCCTTTTTGGGCACTGAGGTGCTTATGTCTTTGAGATTCATTGCAACAACACCCTTCGACTCATTTTTTTAATGGGACATATTCTGAATAGAAACCTCTTCCAATGATTTTATCAATGAGAATGATCTTTTATGATTCATTTCTATTCAAGATTTTCGTAGTTTTTATTTTTATTTTTACTTCGAGAAATTTAAAGCATTATCATAATTAATGGCTTTTTGGTAATCCTCCGGTGTATCAACATCCATTAATACTCCCGCATCATCTACATTCATGTATTGCTTTTCGTAACCGTCCAGGACCACACGCAAATTACTTTCTGGATCGGTTTCGAGAATTTTCTGTTTCACTTCGCTTGATAATTTAATGGGATGGCCGCCTTTATAGTTAAAGCTGGGAATAACCACGTTTCCTTTGTGTTTTGCTAGTAGCTGAACAGTCTCTTTTTTTACAAGCGGACAATCGCCGGGTGTTAAAAAGAAGGTTGGGGCATTCACTTCGTTACAGCCCTTTTGAATGGAATGAAACATTCCCTGGTCAAAGTTTTCATTATAAACAAACTTGATCTGAAATGAATAGGCATTTTCACTGATGATTTTGACAATTTCCTCTTGGATGATTTCCGCTTGAAATCCAGCTACGACGATGACCCTGCTGCATAATCCTTCAAATTTAGAGATCGTTTGCTCCAACACGCTCATTTGCCCCATCGGCAAAGTCATTTTAAATGCATTCGCTCGGCTGGAATATCCAGCAGCTAGGACGATCGCTTCCATGTTTGTCACCTTCTACCTATCATTTTTCTTAAATCTCACAATAAAAGCATAAGCGGAGGTAGGATTTGCTGTATGGACTATAAGAGAACATAGTGTTTTTTCTTTATATGCGTAAAAGCCTCATTATATTACTTATGGTACGCTTCACCGTAGTTATTTAAGAGGCAAAAAAAACAGACAGGATAAATTTTTTCCTGTCTGTTTTAGTTTATTCAAAATAAGAATCAAAATCATTTCACCCCTGAATTTTCACAACATTTAAGGTGTAAACTATGTTCCCACATACTATATGTGTAGAGTGCAGAGGTAGGAAGTATACAAAATAAAGATGAGATGCAGTGGTGCATCTTTGCTTATCTATTTTACTTGTTCATGAATTAAAGGTATACAGCACGGTAATTTAACTCAGTTAGTTTCACCTTTTAAAACTCCTAAAGATATCATTATCTTTAACCTTATTAGGTTACACACTTTAAATAATTCTAATGAGATGTTCGTCGCCATCTTCATGGATACTATTTGTTTATAATAATGTATATATATTGATTTAAAAGTGGAATTACCTTAGAATTAAAACAAAGATTACCTTTTTAGGATATCGAACCCACCCACCTTTAGCAAAGAATGGAAAGGTTCAATGAAAGGCATTGTCGGTAGAAGTCTCCTTTACGGGACTGCTAACGACAATGCCTTTTTCTTTAACTAAATCTAAATATAAGAAAGACAAAACATTTCTAATAAAAGAATGAGTGTTGTTTCCGCTATTTATTTGAATAATTTGAAATAAGGTAATTTCAATGACTAGGAGGTCCTATAAATGGAGTTTGTTACAAGTGTAAACTCATCAGTCAACATTAAAGTAATTGGTATTGGCGGCGGAGGAAATAACGCCGTTAACCGTATGATCGAACATGGAGTTAAAGGTGTAGAATTTATAGCTGTTAATACAGATGCACAAGCTCTTAATTTATCAAAAGCAGAGATCAAGATACAAATCGGTGCAACATTGACAAAAGGTTTAGGATCAGGGGCAAATCCAGAGGTAGGTAAACAAGCAGTTAAAGAAAGCAAAGAGCAGATTCAAGAAGCATTAAAAGGTACAGACATGGTGCTCATTACAGCCGGAATGGGCGGCGGTATAGGAACAGGTGCTGCCCCTGTCATTGCTCAAATTGCCCGTGAGCTTGACATACTAACCATTGGCGTTGTAACACTTCCGTTTGCGTTTGAGGGCAATAAGCGTGCAACACAAGCAGCAGGAGGGATCTCCTTAATGAAGAAAGCAGTGGACACATTAATTGTCATTCCAAACGATCGCTTATTAGAGATTTTACATAAAAATACACCAATGCTTGAAGCATTTCTTGAAGCGGATAATGTTATTCGCCAAAGTATCCAAGGTATATCGGATTTAATTGCTGTACCAGGTTTAATCAACATTGATTTTGCAGACGTGAAAACAATCATGTCCAATAAAGGGTCTGCCTTAATAGGCATTGGCAGAGCAACAGGTAAACATCGCGCTGCGGAAGCTGCAAAGAAAGCCATTTCCAGTCCGTTACTTAACACTTCCATCGACGGAGCTCAAGGTGTGCTAATGAAACTAACAGGCGCCAATATAAGTCTTTATGAAGTACAAGAAGCAGCAAATATTGTTACTTCCGAGGCAGACTCAGAGTTAAATATGATTTTCGGTTCTGTTATTAATGAAAACTTAAAAGATGAAATTATAGTAATTATCATTGCTACTGGCTTGAATGATCAGGAGGTTCCATCATTGAAAATGCCTGCGCGCCCTTCAATAACAGAAATGGAAAAACGGCTGTCACACGAGTTTTGATGCAAAATACGATTATTATAATTCACCAAGACCACAGTTAGTGAAAGTCAAATAGAAGGTATGGAGCAAGAATTATCTGAAAGTCCAGAAGATGGGACATAAATAGTTTCTATTAAGCTCCCTTTAACCTTTTCCTATCCATAAAAAAGGTATGGAAACTGAAAACGATAATAGATCGGTCTGTTTTCCCGCATTTTCTATTAATAGACTGCTTTCTTCCACATATCATATTGAACGGAAATGAATGGTTTGGGAAACATGGGAAAGTGGATTGATATGGATTCCAACAAAATACTTTGAGCCTATTACCCCGATTTTCATGTTGTTTCACCTCTAAAATCAAATAGTATTTTTATTATATGGCAAAATCTTATTAGTACTAAAAAAATTCACCAAAAATCATGGTTGAAAAGTGAAAGTCCATCTCGTCTCTGTTTGCAATTTAAGAATGGGGACCTCTTCAAGGAGGTCCCCATTAATGAAGGCAAGGTTTCTTGTTAATCGGTACAGTTTATTACGGAATATCATGTCCCATCGAGCTTGTTAAAATGTTAAACCATTGCTCTTTTTCCATGCTTAGGTTTAGTGAATCAATGGCGCTTTCCAATCGTTCTTTCTTACCGGATCCAACGATCGGAATGATTTTTGCAGGATGTCTCAACAGCCAGGCATACATCACTTCATCTATCCCATTGGCACCGATTTCTTCTTTTACGATTTCTAACGTTTTTCTTAAGCGGGCAGCCTTTTCATTCGATTCCTCAAATATGCTGCCTCCTGCAAGCGGTGACCATGCCATCGGCGCCACGCCCATTTCCTGACATAAGTTCATGGTTCCGTCTTCGAAGTTTTCAAGATTGTATGCCGAAAGCTCCAGCTGATTCGTCACAAGCGGATAGTCTAGATATGATTGGAGCATATCCCATTGCGGTTTTTTGAAGTTCGATACTCCAAAGTTCCGGACCTTTCCTGATTCCTTTAATTGATTAAACGCCTCAGCCGTTTCCGCCGGGTCCATCAGGGGATCCGGACGATGGATAAGTAATAAATCAATATAATCCGTTTTAAGATTCAAAAGGGATTGTTCAACAGACTTTATGATATGGGTTTTACTAGTATCGTAATGGTGACTTTTATGGGAAGGACGGTTTTCTGATTGAAGAACGATTCCACATTTTGTAACGATCTCCATTTTATCGCGTAATGAAGGCTTTAATGAAAGTGCGTTCCCAAAAATCTCCTCACACGTATAGCTTCCATATATATCGGCGTGATCATATGTAGTGACGCCCCGATCCATTCCGTGTTCAATAAGAGATAGGATATCCTCGGCAGAAAATCTCCAATCTGCCAATCTCCACATACCGTGTACAATGCGTGAAAGACTAAGCTCATCAGTTAGACTGACTCTTTGCATGTTTTTCTCCCCTTTTATAAAATGATTGGGCTTGCTAATTAGTTGTTCGTTTTTCTATCATGACTACCCTTCGTTAATCAGTGACAGCATCTATTGCTACTGTCATGAACCTAGTATAATTTAAATTTTTGGAGAATCCTAATCTTGAGTGACCCTTATCTGCCATATTCATTTAACTTAGGTTCATGAAGGAGGATATCTCCGCCTTCTTGTTGAAGTTCACACGTTATGAACATAAGAAAAAGGCTGCCGCAGCAACCTCCTGAATATGTTAGTTCTTTTGTGTTTTCTTGTGTAATTCCACGATTTCTATCGCTAAATCTTTTGTTGTCATGGAAGTCATCAAGTGATCTTGAGCATGGATCAGGAGCATTGGAATATCGAATTTCTCACCATTCACTTCCTGTTGAATCAATGCGGTTTGGATTTTATGTGCAGAAACAAACTCATGTTCCGCTTCCTTTAATTTATCCTGGGCATCGCTTGATTTACCTTGTTTTTGCAAGGCAATGGCCTCCATTGCACAACTGCGGGCATTCCCGCTATGGAGAATTAATTGAAATGATAATTCTGATAGATCCTCTTTTGTTTTCGTCATTTTACCACTCCTTTTGATAGTATGCTATTTTGAAATTAATTGGAGGGCCGTACGCAATACTTCCTTGCCATTACAAGTTCCATAATGCATTGGATTTATCGTATCTACAGGTATTCCTTTTTCATCCCCTATTTTCTTTATATCATTAAGTTGATACCGAACTTGAGGGCCTAAAAGAATAACATCCACCTCATTTATATGGTTTCTTACTTCCATAGTGGCAACAGCCTGGATTTTCACGCTCAATCCTTCTTCCACCGCTGCTTTCTCCATCTTATTAACCAAAAGACTAGTGGACATACCTGCAGAACAGCATAATAAAATATTCATCATTATTCCTCCTTATAAATTAGGGTCAGGTTATTTAATCAATCTAAATGTGCCCCATGGTTTAATATAATCCAGTAAAAAAAGTTCCTCTTTTACAACATGGGCGACTGCATTTTTACGTTCATCCAATGGCATATCCCTAAAGATGACTTGAAGTTCGCTTTTGTATTTTCCAAAAGAATCATTGCCGATGAAAACGGACCCTTTGCGCTGCGGGATACTTTCCCGGACTGCAAAATCTTCATTCGCATATTTTTTTCGGACCTCCACTGACCGGACCATATACTCGCTGATATCACCACGGCGAAGGTGTAATTCATCCAATACAACTTTTTGCTCAATTGGTGACGCATCCGAATGGAGTTCCACTTTCAACTCGATCATGTCACGCTGTAAGGCCCCCAGCATTCTTAGTTCCTCTTCACTCGCGTAAGCATTCCCAATGATGACATCATCAATTAAACCAGTTGCCCATAGATGCTTGGCTTGTACATCAATTGAAAGTTCACGGTGCTGCTCTAATGTGCATAATCCATCATTTATACTCCAAGGACCTATATCACCGGTTTGTGAAGTAACGAATGCAGCTGTACGAATGCCATGTTCTTTAAACCGTTTACTGCAGGCGATGAAGAAGTCGTAAGGAAGACCTGTGAATTTTTTGGGATAGAAATTATGACAGCCAATGATTTGATTTTTATTGCCCTGATGCGTCAGAATGTTCGATAAATAATCAACATCATTACTCATATTCAATTCGATTTTCAATCCATAAGGATTATATGTCATTTTAGCTTCTTTCAAGCCATCGAATCCAAGATCCAGACGAACGCCGTCAGCTCCCATTTCTGCGAAAAAACTTAAATCATCATAGCTAATATCAAACTTATCGAAAACAGCTGGAGCAACATCAAGTATGACTTCCATATGTAGCGCTTTCGCATAAGAAATAATATTTTATGTCAATATATTTATTGAAGATATAGTTTGTTTTATAGACTTTGAAACTAAGAATACATAGTGCAGTTATAAATCCGCTGTTGATAAAAGTGGCGCAAACCCTTCTCGTGACTCCCCAAGTGCACAAAAAAAAGAAAACTGGAAAATTGATCACTGCCAATTTCCTGCTTTCTTTTTTGAAATCACTTTTCACTTCCAGAATTGAGTGCAAAGATGAACCAAAGCCTATATACATTTCCCTACACTATATTTGTTAACCCTCAATTAAAGGTATATGATAGATTAAAAGACTGAAGGTGGAACGGCCTATCAATTCTGAAACGAGAAAACCAATAAACATTACCCTCAATCCGTACTTGAATAATAGACTCGCTAATTTGGCTGAAGAAAGAGGTATCCCCATCGAAAGACTGATGGATAAAGCGGTAGACTTGTTGCTTGAATACATGGAAGATAATGATACCGTTAATCAAGTGAAATACAGTAATAACGAAGCGATTGAAAAGAATAATGAATTGATTGCAAAAAGCAGAGAGTTCATAAATAAAAAACAAGCACATAACCCCTAGGTAAAGTACTTGTTTCATACTGTAGGCAAACTTGATGAAAATCGATTTTGCCTACAGTTTTTTATGGTTTTTATAATTTGAACGTTGGATTTTCACTCCAGGCACTCGCTTTTCGTGGGCGGACAGCCCTCGGCGCCTTTAAACCTGCGCGGTCTCCCCTAGACTCTTATCTTCATGGAATGAATAAAACTAGAGTATCGAAATGATCTCTAATCATGATTCTATTCACCATCCCACTGCGGATTCCAAACGACTTCCCAAAGGTGTCCATCAGGGTCTTGAAAGTGTGCAGAGTATCCTCCCCAGAAAGTTTCATGTGCCGGATCGGTTATGATCGCTCCAGCTTTTTTTGCTTTTTCCAACACAATATCCACTTCCTCTTTACTGCCTACATTGTGACCAAGGGTAAATTCAGTAGGGCTTGCCGGAGACAAAGGAACCTTGGCCTCATGAGCTATATCCCTTCGATTCCATATGGCAAGCTTTAGGCCTTCTTGCAAGTCCAAAAAGGCAACGGCTCCATGCTCAAATTCTTTGCCCACTATTCCTTTTGTTTGAAATCCCAGGCCATCCCGATAGAATTCCAGCGATTTTTCCAAATCATCCACACCTAATGTAATGACAGTAATACGTGGCTTCATGATTGTCCCCCTTCTTACTTAGTTTCTCCTTCTATTGTTTACCAACGCTTCTAGTTCAAACCAGATCAAAATAAACAGGTTTTTTTGTCAATCTAAACTGAATTCCTGTATAGGAGAATGATTAACTGATCAAGCTCGAATATCAGGATTTACTCATTCACTTTACTTAAAATGTAATGAACCGAAAGGAAATTCGATTACCAATGATTTCATTTATCCTCACCTTGAAACGTTTTCTAAAAGCGCTCTGGTCCGCTTTTAAACTGAAGAACTTCCAGGTTCTTTTCGTCTTGGTCCTCGTTATGTTATTTTCCGGCACGATTTTCTATGTAAAGCAGGAAGGTCTAACTGTGATTGATTCCCTTTACTTCTGTGTTGTTATTCTTAGCACGGTTGGGCATCCCAGCTTTGAACCGCAGACAACATTAGGAAAAGTGTTTACAATGATTTATATTGTAGTCGGCACCGGATTATTTATGGGCTTAATAGGATACCTAGCATACGCAATCATAAAGAAACCGGAAAACGAGAGCAACAGCAACAAAATCTGAATGCAAAGGAATGCTTATAATAATTGGCATTCCTTTTTTATCGTAATACAATCACCCTTCACTACAACAAGTGCAAGTTCTCTGCCGAATAACAGTTGTTTATGTAGGGGCACAAATCCCCCTTTATATTGGAGACCGTCGAACTTTCATTAACATAGGATGTTAGTGAGATGGCATTCGAACAATATATATTTTATTAAAAATAATTATTTTCTTCATAAGTAAAGTGCTAGGAAACAATCAAAAAGAATTCAATATTAATTTTCCAAGAGACTATATTGAATGCTAAAAATTAAAAATGGCGGGTAGCTCAAATATCAAGCGTTGCCCGTAAATTTTAAAAGTTCTTGAGCCGTTGACCTACATTATCTTTATGGAATCAAAAAAAATGTCCCCACTTAAAGCAAGTAGGGACTTTTCAATGTTTCGCAGTAAAAATAGGTGTAGGGTATCCACGTTATTCTTTTGTATTGATCATTAAAAACAAAAAAGACCCTCTATAAGGGTGGGCTTTGAAAGATGGAGGAACCTTGTGGAGATATTGTTCACCTTACAAAATAAAAGGGTCAGCCAATCTGTCAAAACCCTATCTGCATTCTTTTTCTATATATTTACATTTAATTCCTGAAGCGATCTATTGCCATAATCGTTGCATTTCTTCTGCAGTCACTGCATCTGCTTTGGTAACATGAACAGTACCAAATGGATGATTAGGAGGAGCATATATCGAGTAAAGCTTTAGAGGAATATTACCTGTATTGGCTACATTATGCCATGTGCCAGCGGGTATCATTATTGCATAATCATCATAGACGTTTCTTACAAAGTTTAAATTATCCTTTCTATTGCCCATTTGAACAACCCCTTGACCTTGTTCAACACGTAAAAATTGGTCAACGTTTGGGTGAATTTCTAAACCAATATCTTCACCAACTTTAAGACTCATCAATGTAACTTGCAAATGTTTTCCTGTCCATAAGGCGGTACGGTAGGTTGTGTTTTGTTTCGTACCCTCATTGATATTCAATACAAATGGCTTTGGTCCATAATCTTTTACCTCAATATTATTTCTTCCATTTGATGATTGTAAAAAGCCCAAATGGTTAACATTATTTACACTCCAATAATCAGGATTTCTTAAATGGTTATACATTGGTTCATTAACATAATAAGAATTTTGATATTGATAGGGATGGATATAAGGAGCATAGTACATTTTTCTCAACCCTTCACAGTTTTTAAAATTATCATATGCACTTGTTAAGTGAATGTACTTGAAACATAAAAAAGCCCCTACACATATGAGTAAGGGGCTTAGATTTTGCAGGAATAAATCAGTAATAGTGGCTTTGCCAGCATTCTTATCAACAGAAAAATTTCTGGCCTTTTGGAACTTATATTAGACTCTGTACTCTTTCCACATATAGTACACACCTTTTTCAACAGTAACGATGGCTGCCTTAATCTTAGCTCCCCATAGCCATTTAATGATCAAATTTTCATTTGATCTCCAATCAGGATGAATTTACTTTAATCCTTTTTATTGGTCTTTTAATAAATGTAAAATAAACTAAATCATAAAGGCCCTCTCGATTGAGAAGGGCCTTTTATGGTTTGCACTTATTCTTCAAGCTCTTTTTTCTTGTTCAAGAGTTGGAGGTATTCCCTATCCAATTCCGCTTTTTCCTCTTCCTTCATAACACTGGACAGTTTACCAAGTGTCTCGATGATTTGCACTTCAATCATAAGAAGCTCAGCCTGTTTATCTTCAAGGCCATCCTTGCGAGTGGCTGATTTTGTTGATTCCTTATTTATAGCACATACTCTCGGGGGTTCTTTTTCAAATGAAAGTGAATGTGTTGCAAGCGATTGGATCAATGAACGATCATGAGTCACAAAAACGATCGTTCCTGGATATGCTTTTAACACTTCTGTTAAAGCCTCTTTAGTATGAATATCCAGGTAATTTGTAGGTTCATCCAAAACCAGTACATTATAGTTTCCCAAAAAAACTTTTGCTAGGGAAGCCCTGACTTTTTCCCCACCGCTTAAAAGTGATACTTGTTTGTGAACGTCATTTCCTTTAAAAGCTAATCGTGATAAAAGTGTACGAATAAAGGCTTGATTGTAGGGACTGTCCTCCAATATATTTTCGAGAACCGTTTTACTTTCATTTAAATTTTCTTGTTGTTGGGCAAAAAATCCAATCTTTGCTGGCATCGCGACATATAAATCTGGGTGCCTTTCCACTATCTTTTTCAATAATGTCGTTTTTCCTGAACCATTTTGACCATTGATGGCGAGTCTGCAAGCTAAGGGGACATCTCCGAAAATATGTTGTTTCAGCACCCGTGACCCGACTTTCAGGGAACAGCCATTAAATCGAATGACCCTTTTGCTATGCAAAGATGGAAATTCTGAAATATTAAAGATGATGGGGGGATCTTCCCTCGGTTTTTCTCTTTTTGCTAATTTTTCGATTCGAGTTTCGATCGCTTCAGCAGAACGGTTCAATTTCGCCTTCTGTTTCCCCGAGCTCCGTTTATGCAGCCTTGCTTCTGAATTACCCATTCGTTTAGGGGCTTTCCTAATTGAATCGGATTTGGCTTGGAGGTTTTGTGCAGCCTGTTTCAACCGGTTCTTTTCGCGGGTATACTCTTCATATTGCTTATTTTCCTTTTCTGTTTTTGCCTGCTTTTGTTCTATATACGCTTCGTAATTCCCTTCATATACCGTTACCTTGCCTTGCTCAACTTCCCATATTGTTGTACAAAGATGATTCAAGAATGCTTTATCATGTGAAGTAAGCAAAATAGCGCCATTAAAAGATTTTAAATCTTTTTCCAATTGTTCAATTCCGAATATATCCAAATGGCTGGTAGGTTCATCCACGATCAATACATCCGCATTGGAAGAAAGGGCTGCGGCGATTTTTCTTCTGGTTCGTTCACCGCCGCTTATGATTTCTTGATTCTCATCGGGCAGTTTCCATATACTCGTTAATACCCCGCTTATTTCTTGTTCAGTTTCTTCCATCTGCGGGATATAGCTGACTGTTCCATAGCTCTCGATATGACCTGAATCGGGTTCCCTCACTCCCGCTAGTATAGAAAGCAGGGTCGTTTTACCTTCTCCATTCCTGCCAACCAAACCAACACGGTCATGACTGTAAAGATGAAGTGTATCAACAGAAAGAACTTCACGGCTTCCGTAACTTTTCTTTAAATCATTCGCTTTTAAAAATAACATAAAAAAATCCCCCCCATTTTTCTAGAGAGAGATCGCCTGTTACTAAATTAATATACATAAACCAAATATACCTCATCTGATTGGATATCAGAAAAAGTAATTGTATATGAATTAGTACCTATAAACGAACAGACGAATCCCATCTCTAAACATAATCATTAAAAATCTCACATGGGTATCTAAAAAAGATTTTGTTCAAATGAAAAAATGAATTCACTTTACTTACCGATAAATCCGGTAAGCAAACAAAGTGACGGCTTATTTACATTGAACATAACTAACCGATTACACCCATTGAAATTGATTCAGATTTACTGTTTATTTGATAAGATTACTGCTTCATTGTATAAGGTACCTTTTCCTTCCAATGTAATGAATTAATGATTGCATATCATTCATATGTTTGTAAAGCAGATTTAGACCTTTTTTTAATTCATAATGAAAGAGAAAGTTAATTGGGCTCTACATGGACATGAACATCATACACTCCATGATCTTTCATCATCACTTTTTCTACATGTGTCGCTATATCATGTGCTTCTTTAATATCCAAGGTGGAATTGACAAGGATCACAACATCAATCACTTCATTGTTCCCGTAATTTCTTCCTTTAATTTCTTTTATCCCCTTGACTCCATCTACATTTGTAATTACATCCTTATATAGATGAATTTTATTTTCATCAAAACCGTCAGAAAGTTCATGTGAGGCTTGACTGAATATATCCCAGGCTGTTTTGCATATTAATAATCCAACAATGATGGCCGTAAGGGGATCAAGCCATGGCATGTTTAATTGGGATCCGAAAATCCCTATAGCTGTTCCTATACTTACCCAAGCATCGGAAATATTATCTTTCGAAGCTGCCATAACGGCTTTACTGTTAATTTTCATAGCAAGCTTTTTATTATATCGGTATACAAAATACATAGCTATTGCTGATAAAACACCTACATATCCGGCAATAATGTCGGGTGATTCCTCTCCACCTTTAAGCATGGAGGCAGCAGCATCTATCAATACTTGTACACCAACAGCAAACATGATAAATGAAGCTACCATTGATGCAATCGTTTCACTCTTCCAATGACCATAACCATGATCTTTATCTGGGGGTCTTTGAGCTAGCCTTAAACCGATCAGTACGGCAAGGGACGCGATAATATCAGTCGTGTTGTTCAACCCATCCGCTTTTAAAGCCGCTGAGTCGCTTATGTATCCGATAGCCAGCTTTATGATTGATAGACAAATATAAGCAATAATACTGATGATTGCACCACGTTCGCCTAATTTGAGGTCATTATATTTTTGTTCTTCCATTCAAGTTCCCCCCACAATTAAGTACCTGAATATCATATCAACTTAAAAATGGGTGGGTCTATAGCAACCTTTTTGTATCGCTTTATATAAGTAAGTGATAGATAACTATGTTGCATATGGCAAACTATCTGAATAGAATAATATTTATGGTAGTTTATTATAAGAAAAGCCCTTATGCTGCAAATTTCCCTCCGAAAGAAGATTGTTGCATTAGAAAAGGGTTGCGGTAACACAACCCTCACTGCTAAGTAGAAGTACAACTTATTTAGGGAATGAAGTTCCTACGCATAATTAATATTATATGTAGGTTTAAGCACCCCGTTTGGATATTGTTTCATTTCAACTAAAGCCAATTTTAGACTTGGCTTAACACTGCCGAAAAGAGGGATGCCTTCACCAATTATGACTGGATTCACTTTCAGCACCAATTGATCAATGAGTTTATGTTTTAATAACGATCCAGCCAGTTCTCCGCCCCCGCAAAGCCATAGCTTTCCGTCACCTTGCTGTTTGAGGTTTTCAATAAACGCAACGGCGTTTCCCTCGATAAGCTCTGCCTCCTCATTCGATTCAAACTGAAGGGAACTCGAGAATATATAATGTTTCAACCCTTATAACCTGGTTCACCCGGTTTGGCTCCGAATTGAAATCCAAATTCATATGTTTTACTTCCCATCAACACCGCTTCATATTGCTGGATATCGGATAAAAAGTCCGGGACATGCTCTCCTTCAAATAAGAAAAAAGAATGATTGATATCCCCTTCCAACATTGCTTGGTCGGCAATGAAATTATCCAGTGAAACGGCTACATGATATACCAACTCTGCCACTTGGCATCCCTCCAAAAGTGATTAAACATTTTACGCGAACAAAGAGTGTGCCATAACCGATTGTAAAAGGTGTCAGATAGCCATATCGATTATTCTTTTGATATGGTATTCATTTGTTTCGACACCCAATTGAGTACATAGGTATTCATTTAGTCTGAGGAATTCTGGGATCATACGTCTCAGCGTTTTAATAATTTCATTTGAATTGCGGCCACAATCCCAACTTTCCAACAGGGATAACTGCTTTACAGCTAACTTACTTCTATTACCCTCAATTTTTGTCCATACTCCATAGGGAACATCTAAATGCTCTTCCATTTCCATATACCAACCAGACACAATCAGCCACCGTATCCTATCAAGATTGGATAGTGCATATAGCATTTCTCTTCTCATAACGGCCCTGTAGGTTTCATGGACAAATGCAAGCAGCTTTCCTCTCCAATGCTCAACTTCATCAGGTGTAGGTTTATACACTTTCTCTGCCGATTCTTTTATAACAGGACTCATAATATTAAAAGGATCATAGATGACTTCTACCTCTTTTAACCAGATGGAGGGAACAATTTCCTCAGGTGCATGATACCAGCTATCAACTTTTACAAAGGTATTATAATGAGTGACGACATACGGTGAATAAGGATTGCAGTCTTCGTGAAATGAAACATCTCCCCAATTATTGGCTCTATCCCTTTTTCCCTTTAAAAATTCTGCTTTGCGTTTTGGAATTACAATAGTGTGCAAATCTATATCGGAGTAGTGATCATCGTTTCCTTTTGCTAATGAACCAGCTATGTAAATAGCCAAAACATCAGGATCTGCCGTTAAATCTTTTAATGCATTTTCCAAAAGAATATCGCGTTGTTCCGGTAAAAATGCATCTCTTTCTATATGGTTGCTAACGAATCCCGCACACAAGACCATCTCCTTTTTTTGTAAAACCGTCAAAGTAATATATATTCGTGAATCAGAATAAAATCCCTTTAGCAGAATTGCCGTGTCAGAGATATATACTGCTTTTTACCTCCTTGTTTTCTTTGCTGGGTACCTCTTTACCGGGCAACTATCCTCATTCTCGCCTATGTGGTATTATTTTGAATATTAAGTTAAAAGGAGGCATCATTTCATGTTATTTGCAAATACTCCCGAACCTCCCTATTACGCTTGTATTTTCACTTCGCAAAGAAGCGATAAGGATGCCGCAAGCTATAATTCAACCGCTGAATTCATGGATGAACTTGCCGCTCAACAAGATGGCTATTTAGGAGTCGAAAGCGTGAGAGATCAAAACGGGTTAGGAATTACCGTATCCTATTGGAAGTCCTTGGATGCCATAAAGCTTTGGAAGGAAAATGCCGCTCACAAAAAGGCACAAGAAAAAGGTATGAAAGATTGGTACTCGTCATACACCACCCGAATTTGTAAGGTTGAAAGAGATTATACAAGCAAATAATGACTTCAGTTTTAAAAACGTTCTAACCGCAAGTGACTTTGGTATCTGCCAGTTACTCTCCAGGAGTAAGGGTAAATATCTTCAATCTAATATGTGTTTCATAAAACAGTAAAAACCCATAATGGAAACTAGTTTTAAACATGGTTTGGGATGAACAACCTAAATTGTAAAATAACTCTAGTTGATTGGAATGGAAGGTACGAGACTCCTGCGGGAAAAGCGAGGCCAAGGGAGACCCCACAGGCGCAAAGAGCGCCGAGGAGGCTCCCGGACCGCCCGCGGAAAGCGAGTGCCTGGAATGGAAATCAACGTTCAAATTTACAAACCCTTAAAAAGTAAAAGTGTTTTTTTATGGGTGAAATTCATAAATTTTAGTTCAAGCTTTCCATTGAGTTTGTCTTCAGCATGAGACCTCTAAAATCCCAATTGGTAATCATCCCCTCAGTAAAATCGTAAAAGGGCTTCGGGATGAGTGCATTCCGAAATCCACTTTTGTCGACAAACAGGGACCGCTTCTTAAACGATCTCCACAATGAATTAATTAAAAGGAAATGCCGTTAAGATCTTCTTTTATGAGTGAGTACATGTATAAATCATCGAATTTGCCACGGGTAAATTCATAATGCCTAAGAAGTCCTTCTCTTCTAAATCCTTGTTTTTCCACAAGTTTTTGGGATGGGTGATTATCCGGTTCAATTAAAGCTTCAATCCTTTCCAGGTGAAAGTGGCGATAACCATACATAACAACGGCTTCCAATGTTTCACTCGCAATGCCTTTTCCCCATTGTTCTTTAGTTAATTCATATCCAATTTCAGCACGATGGTGTTTGGTTACCATATTCAGAAAACCACAACTTCCTATAACCTTACCGGAATCTTTTAATGTAATTCCCCATCTAATTCCCGAACCTTTTTCGAATATAGATTCATACCACTTAATTTCATCCCATACATCATTTACTGTCTCGAATGGATCTAACCCCATTGGCTTCACCACATCTGTATCAGATAGATATTTGAACATGTCACCCGCATCTTCCAGTGTCACTTCCCTTAATATCAATCGTTTGGTTTCAATAACCGGAAATACCTTCTCCATTCAATTTCCCTCCTCCAAACTCCCATTTCCATATTTAACTATTTAATCATTACCTAATTAAAGTCGATAATCAACGCATTATTGCTTAAAAATTAATGTTAATAACTAAAAGGCGTCCCTACTTTTGTAGAAACGCCTTTTTCCCGTTTTATTTACTTCCTTCATTAAAAGAATTTTTTGTTTCCTTTACTGCTGAAATGAATATGGGCCTTCGATTTTCATCTTTCATTTCAGGAACACTTTTTAACATGTCATCAGAAGGCATCGGTTCCTTTACTGATTTAATGCTGAACAAAACAACTCAAGCACTATTAGTGTTTAAAATTCAATATGGGAAAAAAAAACAGCCATTAATAAACAGCCATTAATTTGTTGTCTTTTATTTTGACAACAATAAATAGGCAGCCCTGTTTTGTTGTCCATCATTGTCCATATAGGACCCTTCCCACCCTTTGTACATAGTCTGAAAGGGTAAACAAAAAAAGGAGGATTTCTTGAATGTATAATTATAATTACGCTTATTACCCTAATAATGTGCATTATTATATAGATGGAGAACGAATACCTGGCCCGGGCGGCGGTCAATGGGACGGTCACGGTGGTGGTCATGGCGGCGGTCAATGGGACGGTCACGGTGGCGGTCACGGTGGTGGTCATGGCGGCGGTCAATGGGACGGACACGGTGATGGTCATCATGGCGGCGGTCAATGGGACGGTCACGGTGGTGGTCATTGGGAACACGGACAATGGATTCCACGCTGTAGGAGAGTATGGGTTCCCGGATTTGGTTGGACTTGGATTTGTAGATGGTGAAAAAAAAGACAGCTTATGGCTGTCTCTTTTTTTGCTTTTTCTTCGTTTTGTCCATTAACTCCAATTACCAGTATGCTTGTTTTCCTACTCCCCATCTGATGTTCAAAATCCTTTAAACTACATCTCTTCATATTATTGATTTCTATCGATTGAAAATCTTGATTTAACAAGTTAAACAAATAATTAGGACTTATTCCCTAATGGGTTTTGTAGAAACAAGACTTTTTTACTCATCCTTAATAAGTTACCGAGAAGATAAGCAAACTATACCATATTACAGCTGTACGGAATCTACCTTGGCTTAGTACGCTACAAATTAATCCAGGTAGTAAAAAGGATAAATGTATATCGCTTAATCAAAATGTAACGGGGTGATGTTTATGAGAATGAAAAAAGCATTAATAGGTCTCTCACTCTTATGTATGATTGTTCCTGGTATTGCCAAGTCAGCCGATTCTTTAAATTCCGTTGCTGAAAATGATCGGAGCAGTATCGTTGCAAATTGGAAATTCACAAAACAACATGTTAAAAGCGGTTCAATCGATAAAGGTAATTTAATTATTGAAGATATAACCAAACAAGGAAATGATTTAGAGTTAGTGACGAAAGGTGACCCTGCATTACCCGAATTAAAAAAAATGTTGAAATGGTCTGAAGAAGATTATTACGCTCTGGATAAAGTTGATAGCTTGAAATTCGCCAATTACGAAAACGCCCCTGCAGGAAGGTATTTTAAAACCATACGGGATGCACCTATCAATTCAGAGAATTTCGATAGGGGTTTTACCATTGAATTTGTATTTAAGATGCCAAGGAAACCCAAAAGTGGCATGGGGCTTTTTTCAAGACAAGGACAGGCGGCAGATCTTAATAAAATGGAAGGCGAGAAAAAAATCCTTTCTGCTTTATCTATATCCAGTGATCAAAAATTGCACTGGACAAGCCATCCATCCAATTTGAACTATAATGTAAGCAATTGGTCTCGTTCTTTAAATGCTGGTGAATGGTACCATTTGGCAATCGTTAATGATGGTAGCACGACGACTCTAACTTTAAATGGCGTTAGTGATTATGGAGAATCAGAAAGGGCCATAGGTATAGCAGCATTAAAAGGTAAAGGCTGGAATATCGGTGCAACAGAATTAGGAAATAAGTTAGATGCGCTTTTCGCAGGGAATATCCAGGAAATACGAATTGCCAATAAGGCATTAACTGAAAAAGAATGGCTAGTACAGGATGCTCGTGACGATGAACCCTTTGAAGGATCAAACAAGTCCTTCCCCATTCTAACGAATAAGAAGAATTATAATTTCCTTTTTATTCCAGATACCCAGAAATATTCAAGCCAAAATCCTGAGATTTTCAATAGTCAAATGAACTGGATATCCAATAACACCAAGAAGAACAATATTATCATGAATACATTTGTTGGGGATATTGTCGATAGTGATTCAGAAAAACAATGGCAAAATTCGCTCAGAGCCATTTCCCTTTTGGATAAAAAGGAAATTCCATATATGATGGCGGCTGGGAATCATGACTATGCTGCCGGAGATCCTTTTTTAACACATTATGGGCCACAGCGTTTTATGAATAAAAAATACTATAAGGGGTCGGCTCCCTCTGGGTATAGCTCATATGCAATCGCTAAGGCAGGAAGTTATGAATATCTAATCTTGATAGTGGATATGAAAAATTTGCATAAGGATCTGGAATGGTCAAAAAAAGTTCTGGACCAGCATAAAGATAAACCGACAATCCTCGTCTCACATGATATTATTTTTCCGAAAGTTAAAGATGGTAAAACCATTGCCGCCGATTCGTCTATTGGCCGGCTGATATGGGATGAACTTGTAAAGAACCATAATCAAGTGTTCATGACGGTTAATGGACATTTTTATGGGATAGCGCATCGGGTAAAACAAAACTCAGCAGGAAATGATGTCATTCAAATGCTGGTCAACTACCAAACGAATTATCGAGGGGGAAATGGCTGGCTAAGACTTGTAGAATTTGATGAAAAGAAAAATGTATTATTATTCCGTACTTATTCCCCATATGTTGACGGAATGACTAGGAAAGAAAAGTCCTATATCGATTATAAATTTTTAACAGGTGAAAATAATTCATTTAAATTGGAATGGGACTTTAAACATAGATTTAATTTCAGGTAATGTACAGGTCGGAAAAATCCAATTCCCCAGGTGTATCTGATTAACCACATCAACCTGGGTGAATTCCTTTTATTAGGATGCCCTCCTATGTGTTGAGTCGTCCAAGAAGGATAGACGTTCATTCATGATGATCTGGGATGCTGCTATTTTTTCTAGTTTTCATGCTGCTTTTTTCACCACTGATTTATACTTTCCGAAACCATTAACGACAAGGACCCCCAATATCGCAATACTTCCGCCAATGACTGAAAGGGTACTAGGTACTTCCTGCAGCCAAACCCAAGCGACGAAAATGGCAATCACAGGTTCAATGTACAACAAACTGGAAACGGAACTGGCTTTTCCTAATGATAAAGCGACTGCCCAAGTTACATAACCGATCGCCGCAGGGAAAATACCAACAAAAACCGCTGATAAATGACCTTCCATCGTTGCATGTTGAATTTCTTGAAATAGCCCAGGAAAAAATATAAAAAAGGGTATTGTACCGATCCATGTGAAGTAAGCTGTCAATTCAATCGGATTATAACGGCTAAACAGTGGCTTTTGGAAAACAAAAAACACCGCAGAAGCAATAGCTGACATCAGTACTAAAAAAGCTCCTTCAGAAATATTCAGGGAAGGTCCTGCGGTACCTAATGTTATTAAGGTGATCCCTGTGAATCCAATTCCTAAACCAATCCATCCGTATAGTCCGAGGCGTTCTTTTAAAACGAACGCAGCTATGATCGCGATGAAGACAGGTGCTGAACCGATCAGCATTCCAGCCGTTCCCGCCGAAACCGTTTGTTCCCCGAATGTCACCCCGATATGGTAAATACTAATGCCAATAAATGCAAGGATCGAAATCCTCAACAAATCCTCTTTTTTCGGGAGTCGAAATTTCACCCCAGGCCAAAGAGCATAAAGGATAAAAACTCCTGATGCTATAAGATAACGAACAAGTACCAAATGACCGGCTGAATATCCGCCATGTAAGCTTGCACGAATAGCAGCGAATGTAGATCCCCAAATAATAACTGTAATAGATGCCAATAAAAATGCCTTTGTGTTCAAAACCTATTCCTCCCAACCATCCCTATAAATTGAAGGTATCATGGATACGTGAGAACTTCAATAAAATTTCTATCTCGCTGTGAAGTGTCACAGTAAAAAAAACGAATTAAAGTACTATCTGCCAGTAATCATCGCCGACAAAGTAAATACCAGATAGGCTTGGAGAGGAAATCTTTATGGACAGGTTTGAAAAGCATGCTAAACTAAAAAGTTCTATCTAACAAAGTTGATTGGAGCGGATGTGCGAGACTCGTCGGGATAAGCGTTTCCAGTGAGACCCCGAAGGCGCAATTGCGCTGAGGGCGGACTGCTTGCGGAAAGGGAGTGCCTGGGGGTTCTATCTAAATTTTTTTCACTGTAATCCTTATCGGATTGAAGAAATTTGCGACACTCCTGCCGAATTACTGGCTAACCGAGACACCGCAGACGCTTGCGTCGAGGAAGTTTGGCAGGCAGTCGGCGGAAAGGGAGCGGATTTCTGAAATCAACTGGAACGTTTTTTAAATAAAAAAGCTGTAGCCAAACTCTATTTTTATGTTTTTTTATTGTTTTATGAATACGTTATTGGATTGAAGAAATTTGCGACACTCCTGCCGAATTACTGGCTAGCCGAGACACCGCAGACGCTTGCGTCGAGGAGGCTTGGCAGGCAGTCGGCGGAAAGGGAGCGGATTTCTGAAATCAACTGGAACGTTTTTTAATAAAAAAACTGTATCCAACCTCGATTTTCATTGAGTTTGGATACTTATTTGATTGGAATGGAAGGTACGAGACTCCTGCGGGAAAAGCGAGGCCAAGGGAGACCCCAC
This sequence comes from Peribacillus sp. FSL R5-0717, assembly GCF_038002945.1. Classification (NCBI taxonomy): domain Bacteria; kingdom Bacillati; phylum Bacillota; class Bacilli; order Caryophanales; family Bacillaceae; genus Peribacillus; species Peribacillus sp. FSL R5-0717. The sequence continues at coordinate 4,587,588 of NZ_JBBOOF010000001.1, read as the reverse complement.
AGGCGCAAATAGCGCCGAGGAGGCTCCCGGACCGCCCGCGGAAAGCGAGTGCCTGGAATGGAAATCAACGTTCAAACCGCGGACAAACTCGATTTTCATTGAGTTTGGATACAGAATTAATTTAATTAACTATTTTCAGGTTTCCAAGATGAAAAGCGTCTTTCAATAATGCCTAATAATGAAGTAAGAATGATTCCCGTAATAGTAATGACTAACACGCCAACAAACATGCGATCTGTTTGTAGATTTTGACCATTACTTGTCAATTGGTATCCGATACCAGCTGTCGAAGCGAATAATTCACCTACAACCACTGCAATTAATCCTTGACCTATACCTAAGCGAATACCGTTTAAAAGGAATGGGACCGTCGAAGGCAATGCAATTGTTTTAAAAATTTGAAATTCACTTGCACTAAATGTCCTTGCTGCTTTTATTAAGTTTTGATCTAATGTTAACATAGCTTTTTGAGCGCTCATCACTATTGGAAAGAAGGCCATCAAAAATACGATAACAATTTTTGATGCTGGCCCGATTCCGAATGCAATGATGATCACTGGTAATAGGGCGACTTTAGGAGTTACATATAATCCTGAAATGAAAGGGTTAACCACTGCATTAAAGGTAGAGTTCCAACCTGATAACACACCTATTGGGATTCCAATAAGTATGGCTAAAACAAAGCCTGAAACAAATTCGTAACCACTTACCTTCATATTTTCCCAAAAGGAAACTTCTTGGACCATTAAAACTGCCGCTTGTGCAATTTCAATTGGTGAGCTTATGAACAATGGATTTATCCATTCATTTTGAGAGGCAGTTTCCCAAAGCAACAGGAATAGTAAAACAGAAGCAACACTGATAAAAAATGACTTTTTTTCTTTTTTCATTTTCTTCGCCTTTTTTATCTTGTGCTTTGATTGTGTAAGTTCTATCGTACCCTTCGTCATAGTGTTCTCCTTTCATATTAATTATTTCTCTTTATTATCGAAACCTTGTTTAGAAGACTCCTGTTCAATAATGGACCAAATATGATCTACAAACTCTAAAAATTCCGGGCTGCGCTTCACATGGAGATCTCTTGGTCTAGGTATATCAACATCAACAACCTCCACTACACGTCCTGGTCTTGCCCCAAAAACAAAAACTCTATCAGCTAAAAATACCGCTTCATCAATTTGGTGTGTAATGAAAAGACTTGTCTTTTTTGTCTCATCCCATATTCTAAGTAACTCACCTTGCATAAATTCCCTAGTTTGTGCGTCCAATGCCGAAAATGGTTCATCCAATAATATTAATGATGGGTTTACCGTTAATGCCCGAGCCAAGTTTACCCGTTGCTGCATCCCACCTGACAATTCATGTGGATAATGATTTTCATAACCTTTTAAACCGACCATTTCAATAAATTCTTTAGCCTCTTTCTTTTTCTCTGCGGTTATTTGCTTTAACAGTTCAACTCCATAAAGAACATTTTCCAAAACAGTTCTCCAAGGTAATAGACTCGGGTTTTGAAAAACCATTGCCCTGTCCTTGCCGGGACCATCAATTTTTTGCTGATCTAATAGTATTTCTCCCTTACTTGGCTTTAGCAATCCAACTACAGTATTTAAAAAAGTGGTTTTTCCACAGCCGCTCGGTCCAACAATACATATAAATTCACCATCTTTAATGTTTAAATTTATATTCTGCAGGGCAACCACTTCTGCACCAGTTTTGTTATTTACGTAAGTAACGTCTAAAAAACGAGTAGACAATTTAAAGTTTTCCAGTTGTGCATTTTCCATCTTACCTATCATCTCCTTTCCATTCTAATTATTTTTTAAAAGCCTCTTCTATATAACTATTTGTCCAAATAACATCTTCAGTTGTATCCTGTTTAGTAGAAACGCCTGATATCTTGCCAAATTCAACTAATGGATCCTGGGCATTATCCCAAGCCTCTTGATTCATTTCTCCATAGCCTTTAAAAGTGTTTTTCAATCCGATTAGTGATTCCTCTAGGATATCAACATCAATTCCATCAAAATAAGATTCGATTGATTCGGCTGCCTCTCTTGGGTTATTACGTGTGAATTCCATACCTTTCCCTATTGCCCGAACTACTTTCAAAGATGTTTCGTGGTTTTCTTCTAAATATTCCTTTTTAGCAAATACAGCTTCCCAGACCATATTCCCATACATTGGCTCTTCACTTGTATTGATTACAATGTCTCCTATATCTTTACTTTCCGCTTGTAAACCCATTGGGGGTGATGCTATTCCTCCGTCAACAATCCCCTCCTGCATACCGCCAATCTTCGATCCATCTCCTGCTAATTTGACGGTTTTAAGAGTATTGGGATCAACTCCATGCATTTGCATTAAATGACTGGTGTATACGTCTCCAGAATCTCCAACAAGGTTTGTACCAATAGTTGCGCCTTTCAATGAAGCCACTCTATCTTCAAGTGATGAGTCTTTAGAAACATTCTTTTTCTTTTGATATTGTTTAGAGAGTGTAATTTGATAGGTTAGCGCAGAATTTAAAGATTGAATTGCCAATAAATCTTCACCTTTGTCAAGAGGAGTAAACATACTTCGAGGACCTGAGACTGCAAACTGAGCTTCACCTGATAATACTGAAGCAATTACTTGTGCTCCTCCACCACCAGAAACAATCTCAGCTTCAATTCCTTCCTTTTCAAAAAAACCTTGCTCTATTGCTACATACAATGGGGCAACCGACAATAATCGTGCAGGTTCCGTAAAAGTAAGCTTAACCGCTTTTCCTCCTGAATTTCCTTTGTTTTTTGTAGTTGTTTCGTCACTTGGACCGCATGCAGATACTATTAACACCAAACAAAGCAGAACGAACGCCAATTTATTCTTAAACATATTACTTACCTCCCTAAATCAAATATTTTTAACATTTCATTCACTAACTAACAATATTCCTCCTCTATTTTAGTTTTTATATACAAAACATAATTTCATATACATATCAATTCTAAATCAGCTGTCCCTTTTGGGTCAATTGCATTTTTTTGAAAATTTAGATAATTGAGTAGATTACGGCACGAAAAAACACTCATTTAGAATGAATGAGTGGCCTTTAACTCTTAAGATACAATTTTCTGCGAAATAAAGGGAAAATCTTAATGCTTCAGCAATTTAAAAAAGATTGCAATATAAGAATCGAAGTCAGTACTAGAATATGTTTTTGTTAAGGTTACCCCATTATACACATAATCCCACATTGTATCATCATTAGGACCATCGCTGGGTACTTGCACTGTATTTAAATGCCTTTGATTCCCCAGTCGTTTTCATTAACACCTTTTAACCCAACTATTGGATCAAGGAAGAGGATATTAAATTTCCCCGGTATCATTTCGGACAAGACGGATTGTAATTCAACTGCATCGCGAACGGAAACTGCCCCCCCATCTAACAAATAAGACGGATTTGCTATTTGAAATTATTTCAATAAACTTATTTATTCGGTAATTAAGTTTTTCTTTGTAAGCAGGGTAAAGATGAGTCCAATGCTGGTTGGGTATTATTAGGAAATCATGGACTGAAATAATATTATAATAGGTATCTTGGATAAAATGCGCGTTTTGCTGCATACCACCTTTTTCAAAAACCGCATCTCCATCATCAAGATAAGAAGCCCGGTTATTTTCCGGGTTAATTATTTTTTCTCTCATAGCTTGTACCTCCTTTTTTATATCCTATGAAGCTTCATGGAAATCAGTATAGTACTTAATAGATTATATAGATTACTAACAGCCCTTTTTATGTACATGAAAAATAAAAGAAGCCCAACTTTGATAAAGTGGACCTGTTGGGAACTTGGGGGGATTATTGGAAATGCAAAAGAAAATTATGGAGAAGTGAATGACTATCTAAATATTGTCCCCTTTCCACCTTTTATTGTAGGGTCAATAATCTTTTTCTAACTCCTCAATCGCTTGATTCTATCACCCACTTCAAAGGCAAGATGCCTGAGCCCTCTTGCTTCAGGATAAGTTGGACAATTGGGCTGTAAGGAAAATGAGAACAATTCCGGCTGATATTCCCCTCCGACCATTTGGGGTACCGGTATGATCTTAAACGAGAAGCTATGAAACTCAAAAGAGTTTTTCAATAGGTGGTGAGTCAAATATTCAAAGTTATTACTTTCTTCTTATTGAAAAATATCACAAATTATGTCAATTGAAACCAAATTATGAGTTTGTTATCTTAGTTAATGAACCGGTTCATGACTAGTTTATGTATGAATATTAGTCACAATAAAAGGAGAGATGAAACCATGACACAAGTACGTAACTCAACAAGCGCAGTGGAGCAGTATGCTAATCTCATCCCCATGAGCGAAATTGCTTCGAACGCAGATCAATTATTTCCTTTTCCAATCTTTAATAGTTTACGACAAAAAACTCCTGTAAGGTACGACGAGGCCCGAAGCTGCTGGGATGTGTTTCGATATGAGGACGTTCATTATATTCTAAAAAATCCAAAACTGTTTTCTTCGGAACGAGGGTCTGGAACTCTTCAAGGAAGCATTTTGACAATGGACCCTCCTAGACACACAAAAATGAGAAACTTAGTGAACAAGGCATTCACTCCTAAAGCAGTGAAGGATTTAAAAAACAAAATCGAAGAGGTGACACTTTACCTTCTCGATCAAGTTAATGAGAAGGGGACTATGGATCTCGTTCATAACCTTGCTGGTCCGTTGCCTGTCATAATAATTGCCGAATTATTGGGGGTCCCTGCTAAGGATCGGGATCTTTTTAAAACCTATTCTGATGTTCTCGTGGCAGGCGCCAAAGATAATTCAAATGAAGCCTTTCAAAGAATGGCACAGAAACGTAAGGAAGGAAGTGAGTTTCTTAAAGAATATTTCAAAAAAATAATTTTAGAGAGAAAGGTAAATCCTGAAGAAGATTTAATTTCGCTATTATTAGCAGCAAAAATTGATGGGGAAAAATTAACAGAAGAAGAGGTACTATCTTTCTGTGTTTTATTATTAGTTGCGGGAAATGAAACAACTACTAATTTGATTACAAATGCCGTACGCTATATGACAGAAGATAAAAACATTCAAGAACAAGCCAGGACAAATCTGCCTTTAATACCAAAATTGGTAGAAGAAACACTACGCTTTTATCCTCCAATACAGGCAATTGGCCGTATTACAAAGGAACAAGTCAAAGTTGGGGGCAAAACAATCCAAAAGGGGGAACAAGTAATTTGCTGGGTCGCTTCGGCAAACCGGGATGAACAAAAGTTTACAGAGCCTAATCGGTTCACATTAGAAAGGAAATTAAATCCTCATTTGAGTTTCGGGTTTGGTATTCATTTTTGTTTAGGTGCCCCGCTTGCACGTCTAGAAGCAGAAGTAGCTCTCGTGACACTATTAAGTACATTTGCAAAATTGGAAGGTGTAAAAGGGACTGAGCTGGAGGCGATTCCAAGTCCGTTCGTTTTTGGAGTGAAAAGACTTCCTTTAAAATTCACAAGATAATGAGCCTTGCTGCCTAAGAATATATAGATTAGGTCATACAAAAACCTATCAATAACAAAAAATGATTTTTTTTATAACCTCAATGAAAAAGGAAGTATATCAAATTACGACCTTTTAAAATTGAATATTTGAAAAGCATTTATTGGAGAAGATACCAAATACCACATTTATCCAATTATTAAAAATTCCACTGTACTAGGTTGATAAAAACTTAATATATTATACGGAATTTATTACATAAAAAATACAGAAACAAAAATGGAAATCACAAAATGAGTTCCATTTTTGTTTTGAGTACTATTTTGTTTTAGGGCACCTTGATGAAAGACTTTTCTTATCAAAATATACATAACCCTACTGCAAATACTACTTTCCATATATTTCAAGAGGCAAATCATCCGGATCACAAAAAAAGGTAAACCTTTTTCCTGTTAACTCATCAACACGGATAGGTTCGACTGGAATGTTTTCTTTTTCTAAATCTTCAATCGCTCGATTAATATCTTCCACTTCAAAAGCAAGATGTCTAAGCCCTCTTGCTTCAGGATAACTGGACGATTTGGGCTATCAGGAAATGAGAACAATTCAAGCTAAATTTCCCCTCCGACCATTAAATCCAATTTATACGACTGCCTATCTGACCGTTATGTCTCCTTCACGATATCACACCCTAATTTTCATAATCGGAACAAATTATTGACATGATGTATTTTTTTTACCTTCATTTGTTTCCTCCCTAAGAACATTGGTTAGTTTTAAAAATTATTTTAACAAAGTTATCCATTAATAAAAACTTAGTTTTCAGTGCTTCCTACGGACTCTACTGCACGATACTGATACATCCATTTTCCTTTCACCTGGATATAGGTCTTTACAAAGGGCGTATAATATAAGTTAATCTAAAAAAACGTATAATAAAAAAGGAGCCTTCCCCTCCTACTCTCTAGATCAATAATATAGATTCCTAGAACGCTGATTATGTTAATTAACTTTGTATATTGGTGTACTTGGTTGTAGTTTAAAATTAAGTCGTTACGTTTTCTAGTTGTAAACCAACTCCCACTTCCTCGCCAAATAAATTAAAGGGGATGTTTTGAATTACTGCCATTTTTCAGAGTGTTAACTATCATTCTCAAGCATATGCTTATATTTACATGCAGGATGTCCTTTTTGTTCGTATAATAGGACAAAGGGGAATTAAGATGAGTCTAATTTACAAGAAGAGGAGCAATTTGTTCTGTGGAAACAAAAGGCGAAGAAATAAACTGCTTAGCATTAAAAGTCAAAGAGATTATTCAATCTTCTGGCTGTCAAAATGAAGATGTAATCTTTCTGTGCATTGGTTCAGACCGATCAGTTGGGGATTCATTAGGCCCTTTAGTCGGGACAATGCTTAAAGAGCATACGGTGCCTTATCGTGTTTATGGTACCTTGGAAAATCCCGTTCATGCATTTAATTTAAAAGACACATTGAAAAAAATTAAAAAACAATTCAAAAAGCCTCTTATTTTTAGTGTGGATGCTTGTTTAGGGAATCAAAACCAGGTCGGTTATGTTTTTTTGAATGATGGACCTCTTGTCCCTGGGAAAGCTTTAAAAAAAGTATTGCCGGAAGTTGGAGATTATCATATTACAGGAATGGTCAATTATATAGATCCGCTGCCAACCATGCAATTTTTAAATGATACTCGTCTATACACGGTTATGAACCTTGCGAAAACAATCGTAAAAATAATTACTCAAGCTAGCGGCGAGACTTCTGGAATTAAATAAAAGAATGGGCTGTGCCAAAACCACTAATAATAATTGGTTTTGGCACAGCCCTACTTTGTTTAAGTTCGAAGAATTTATTAGATAACATTGTACTTAAATAATAGCCCCTGTCAAGATAGCAACAATGATAAGGACTAATGAACAAATTAGAGCCCATTTAAATGCATACCGCTGTAGTTCCCCGATATCCGTCTTTACCATCCCTACCAGTAAAAGAGTCGAGGCCACGAGTGGACTTAAGAAATGTACAGGCTGGCCCAGTACGGAAGCTCTGGCAATTTCTAAAGGACTCACTCCATAAGCTTCTCCTGCTTCGGCAAGAATTGGCAAAACACCAAAGTAGTAAGCATCATTGGATAAAACGAACGTAAATGGCATGCTGGTGAACGCAACGACCATCGGTAAAAAAGAGCCTAAAGAATCCGGAATGATGGCCACTAATGAATTTGCAATGGCATCTACCATTTTCGTTCCGGAAAAGATCCCTGTGAAAATACCAGCCGCAAATACTAGTGTGACGACGGTAATAGCATTTCCTGCATGTGACACGATTCGCTCTTTTTGCTGTTCTAGATTAGGGTAATTAATGATTGAAGCAAGCACAAATCCGATTAGAAACAACACAGGTACCGGCACTAAGCCCATTACAAGAATGACCATAACCGTGAGCGTCAAAAAAAGATTGACCCATATTAATTTAGGGCGCTTTAAATCGTCTTGTATGGCGGAAGCTACCGCTGCTTCAGCTAGAGCTCCTTTCATTTCAGGTGCAGCTTTAATATGAACAACACCAAGCCGTTTGCGCTCTTTTTTCCCAAGTACGTAAGCGGTAAAAAGAATAGCTGCAATACCTGCGAATAGTGTTGGGATAATCGGAACAAAGAATTCATTTGCATCGAGACCTAAAGATGCTATTGCTCTTGTTGCAGGTCCTCCCCAAGGAGTCATACCACTCATAATACTTACAGCCAGCATAGAAATAGTGGCAAGAATAAGTGGATTCATACCAAGGCGTAAGTAAAGAGGCAGCATAGCGGAAATCGTAATCATATGAGTCGTGGTACCATCACCATCCAAGGCAACGGTCATTGCGATTACTGCTGTACCTATCGCTATTTTTACCGGATCCCCTTTTACGATTTTTAACATAGTTTTAATGAGTGGATCAAATAATCCAGCGTCAATCAGAACTCCGAAAAACAAAATAGCGAACAATAGCAAAGCAGCTGAAGGTGCAACAACCTTTATTCCATCGAGCATCATATCTCCGAGCTCTGGACCAAATCCGCCAATTAATGCAAAGATAATTGGAATGACCACTAGAGAATTAACAGGTGATAACCGTTTAGACATGATTAAATAAGTGAAGACAACGACCATTGAAATTCCAAGTAACGTAAGAATATAAATCCCCTCCTATTAAAGAAACCGCTTACAAACCAAATGAAAAAGTTTGAATAGTTAAAAAATATTATATAATATCTTCTGTTTCCCAGTTGCTTTGTTTTCTATTTTTAGAATAGTTCATATCATCAAATAAGTGAAATACATATTTTTTTTACTTTTTCGAAAAAAAAACTTATAATCCACTTTATATTAAATAAGAAATCGAAAAAGCACAATGAAATTGTCAATGATTTCATTGTGCTTTTTCGTTAAAGATTGGAATTTTTATTCAAGAAATCAATAAAGTTTTTCACAGTAGAGAGTTTTAATGAATCCTGGTTATACATTAACCATGTATTTCTTAACACCGGCTTCCCATTTTTGTAGGATAACCCGTATGTATGCAAGTTATCTGAAGGCTGCAGGCATATTTCCGGCAGAATGGAAACACCAAGATCATTTTTGACCATCTCTTTGCACGTCTCCTGCCGATCTGTTTCCATGGTTACAAATGGTGGCTCAGGGAATCTATCATGCCACCAGCCATTTATTAAGTTTTTTAAAGAACTGTCGGTTTTATAATTTATAAATGGAAGTTCTGGCAAATTATCCAAGTCTACCTCTTTCTTAGAAATTAAACAAAGTCTTTCTTTATGCAGTAACGATTTGATTCCATACCATTCATAGTTTCCACGCAGAATGCCTAATTGAACACTAGAGGAATCTAGAAGATGCATGATTTCTGTACTCCAGCCTGTATTCACATTAAATTGTACATGAGGATATTGTGTTGAAAACTTTTTCAATATTTCTGGTAGTTTATATTGGGCAAAGTTGCTGGAAACGCCAAGCCTTAACGTTCCTCTTACCTCTTTTTTCATATTCAGCATATAATCTTTCGTTTTTTGCAACTTTTTCACCATTTCTTCCGCATAGCCCGCTAAATGTATCCCTTCTGAAGTGAACTCAATGCCTCCTTTTATTTTGAAAAATAGGTTTGTGCTAAATTCTTTTTCTAAATTTTTAAGCCGGTACGTAAGCGCCGGCTGCGATATATATAAACGCTCTGCGGCACGGCTAATGTTTTTTTCTTCATATAGTACCCTTATCGCAATCCAATCTTTTTCGTCCACTTAACCATCTCCTGCCTTTTGATTATAAGTTTTTTTATCATTTTTATTAAAAAAATATGTATTTTACTTATGAATGAACTTATCATACTATATTTTCAAAGGAACCGGTAGTGCTATAAATATTGATTTGAGAAAAGGTGGTTATACAATGAAAGTACCTGTAGTTGTAATGCGCGGCGGGACAAGTAAAGGTGTGTTCCTTAACTTTGAACATATGCCTTCGAATCGCTCACTCTGGGAAGATTTCTTACTTGACGTGATGGGCAGTCCGGATCGGAGACAGATCGATGGTCTTGGAGGAGCGAATTCATTGACAAGTAAAGCAGCGATCATCAAAAAATCAGAATCACCGGAATTCGATGTGGAATATACATTTGCGCAGATCAGCATCGATAATCAAATGGTTGATTTTAAAGGAAATTGTGGGAATATTTCATCTGCTGTAGGACCTTACGCAATTGAGCAAGGATTAGTCCCTTTACAAGAACCTGTTACAACGGTGAAAATTTTTAACACGAATACACAAAAACTGATTATTGCAGAAGTTGAGGTTGAAAATGGACAAGTGAAAAAAGAAGGCAGCTGCTCAATTCCAGGCGTGCCTGGTAAAGGATCACCTATCTATCTTTCTTTTACTCGTGCTGAAGGAGCAGTTACAGGAAAACTATTCCCTACAGGAAATCCAATTGACATGATTAAAACGAAGGATCGACTTATTCAAGTTTCAATCATTGATGTTGCCAATCCACTTGTTTTTGTAAGGGCACAGGATATTGGTCTAAACGGAAGCGAATTGCCCACTGATTATTCACAGGAAAAATTAAATGAGCTAGAAGAAATCCGGTCGATTGCAGCTGAAATGTGTCAATTTTCCGATAAGAAATCAGCAACTGTCAAATCTCCTGCTGTTCCTAAAATGACCCTAATTGCTCCTCCTATGGATTACGTAGACCTAAATGGATCGGAAAGAAAAGCGTCAGAGATGGATTTGATGATCAGAATGATGTCGATGCAAAAGCCCCATCAAGCACTTGCTATTACAGGAGCCATCTGTGCAACTGCAGGAGCTTACTTACAGGAAACGATTTTATCTGAGATGGTGAACATTAAACAGGAAATTTTTCGATTAGCCCACCCGGCAGGGATCATGGAAACAAAAGTTGATTTTTTGGCAGGACACATACGCGCTATTAAAGTGGTACGCACAGCGAGAATCATTTTAGAGGGATACGTGTACACGAAAAAAAATTACGAGCTTTCCTATCAATTAGCTTGATTTGAATTGATTTGCAAATTACAGCAAAAAAAATTATCTATCACTTGGAGGCTTTTCAATGTGGGTCATCACTGTCTTTTTAAAAGGAAATATTAAAATTTTTGAATTTGACACAGAAAAAGAAGCGAAAGAACTATTCAAAAATATGAAAGGCACTAAAATTCTTTCCGAAATAGTTTACTTAAATGATCCTTGTTTTGTATAAGTGAGTTTTCAATAGAGCCCAGACTATAATGTATCTCCAACTAACCGATGCCTACAAAATTCAATTATAAACTAGGATTGAGAATAGATGAAAATTTTCCGGGGGGAGCGCTCACCCTTATACTACAAGTTAGGATATACTGAATCCAAATTTTCATGGTTACTGGGTATTTAACCAAAAAGAAAACTAATTGTTTTCTATCATCCTTGTTATAGGGAAAAACACCCACTAACCAACCCATTATTTATTGAATGGTATCCTTTTTCACTGGCTCAATTTTAGCATCAATCGGAGCATAGGAAGAACAGCTATATAAATATATATCATACAAAATAGTTGATATCTGGTAACTGTTGATAAGTCAGCGCTGACTTCATGCGCGATAGTGCCCATCTGATCGATTCAGCTGGTGCTAAAATAGAAGAAAAATCATATTGTCTGGCCATCAGGACGCTTAAAGCTATACTCTAAAACTCATATCCCTATATGATATGAGTTTTAGTCAATGCATAAAGACTTTTAATATTTGAAGTACCAAACAGCCAAGAACTTTTTTAAGCCTTGGCTGTTTTTCATTCTTCTATTTAATGTATCCCTAGATTTTTTGGACAAATTCTTATCTAATTAACTATGCAAGGAAAAACTCAATGATTATTGACCGCTTCAACCTTTTCTTGAATATAGTGGGCTGCGGATGAACCAGCTAATTTTCCAAAGACTGCTCCAGACATTAACCCGGATCCACCAGGATAGTTTTCATAAAAAATCCCCCCAATCATTTCACCAGCCGCAAAGAGACCTTTTATCGGTTGTTCTTCTTTGTTTAACACATGACCTGTTGCATTTACATGCAAACCGCCGAACGAGAAGGTGATTCCGCACGTTACAGGGAAAGCGTAGAATGGACCTTGCTCTATTCGAAGTGCCCAGTTGGATTTAGGAGGGGTAATTCCTTTCGTTCCTTTGCCATCTTTCTCTGCGGGTCTATACTCGCCACCTTGTACGGCACTGTTATACTCTTCGATCGTTTTAAGAAATTGTGTTTGATTGACTGGCAGTAAACTAGCCAACTCTCCAAGCGTTTCTGCTTTATAAAAAGTTGCTTCTTCAAGGTCATATTCTTTACGCAGCATCGGGCGTACCTGTGCATCATAAATTTGATATGCCACATGTCCAGGCTGTTTTAATACCTCACGGCCGTATTTGGCATAAGTGTAATTTCGCAAATCTGCTCCTTCATCAACAAACCGTTTTCCTTCATTATTAAGCATGACGCTGTACGGATAAGAATGCTTTTTAAAAATATCTCCTGGCTTCGTGAAGTCCCCTACTTTTGGCGCATTATAATCTGTCCCAATCGAATGACATCCAGACCACTGCCCAAATTTTTGAGCCCCTACTGCCATAGCCATGGAAATGCCGTCTCCTGTGTTGAACTCAGTTCCACGAACAATAGCCGCTTCCCATTCTTCACCAATATTTTCACTTCTCATTTTCTTATTGGCTTCAAAGCCGCCACAAGCCAAAATCACACCGGATGTCTGAACTGTTACCATTGTATGATCCTTCTCAACAACGACACCGGTTATTGCGTTATGCTCTGATACAAGCTCCACAGCACGTGAATCGTACCAAACGTCAATGCCAATTTCTTCTGTCCGCGCAAAGAGCTGTCTCATTAAGCCCACGCCTTTATCTTCCGTTTTGATAGGCAGTCCCCCCCAGAAATTGCGCTTGCCATCTTGTACGAAAGATTGATTTTCATAATTCAATTCAAATTTTATTCCCTGATCACGCATCCACGCAATTGTTTCATACGATTTAGTAACCAGCTGTTTTGCTAATTCGGGATTACTTTGCCCGCCTGTTACTCGCATTAAATCATTGTAATAGTCGGATTCCGTGTATTCAGGCATTACAATTAAATCGGATTCTTCATCTGTTAATTCAGGTATTACTTTTCTGATTGCGTCTAAATTATTGTATGCCACACGAATGGCTCCATCCGTGAAGAAAGAGTTCCCTCCACGCTTTTCCAATGGTCCTCGTTCTAATACAAGAACTCTAGCACCTCCCTCTTTTGCTGAGATTGCGGCACATAAAGCTGCGTTTCCTGCTCCTACTACAACTACATCATAATTTCGTGTATTTGACATCTTTACCCCTCCTGATAAGTAGTGATAACGCTTCATGTAAATAATAAGTGAAAATAATGAATAAAAATAATATTGTTTTTTTATTCATTGCCATAGAAAAAATTTATGAAAGAATGCTGGAAACGCAAAACTATAGTGAGTTTATTGATTACATAAAAAGATAGATTTCTTTTTTCAATAGTTGTATTATACTTTTAGAAATCAAATAAATTATCATTATTTATAATTACCCATAAATATTTTTTATGGTTAAAGGAGAAAAATTTTATGGATGAAAAAGACTGGCTTATTTTAATTACTCTTTACGAAGAAAGAAATATAACAAAGGCGGCACAACGACTATTTATTTCTCAGCCAGCTTTATCCTATCGTATAAAACAGCTGGAAAAAGAGTTCAAAACAAATTTAATCTCTAGAGGCAAAAGAGGTGTCGAGTTTACAGTTGAAGGGGAATACCTCGTACAATATTCGAAAAATATGCGTAAGCAATTAGGAGCTGCAAAAGAACATATTTCAAATTTGGATAAAAAGGTAAAAGGAACTTTGCGCTTGGGTGTATCTGGCTTGTTTGCCCGATATAAACTACCAGTATTATTAAAAGAATTTCTAACCCTATATCCAGAGGTTGAAATCAGTTTGAAAACTGGATGGAGTTCTCAAATTCATCAGATGCTTCAAAAAGAAGAAGCACACCTCGGAATCGTTAGAGGTCCTTACAAATGGCAGGAAAATAAAGTGTTGTTTCAAGAAGAAAAGATTTGCATTGCCTCCAGTAAAAAAATTGAATTAAAAGAACTTCCTTTTCTTCCTAGAGTTAATTATCAGACAGACCAATCGTTAAGAAATACTATTGAAAACTGGTGGCAGGAAACATTTGCGGTACCACCTAAGATTTCAATGGAGGTAGATCGGATTGAAACATGTAAGGAACTGGTTCTTAATGGTTTAGGATATGCCATTTTACCAGAAATCTGTATTAAAGATGATGAACCACTGTATACTTTCCCCATTGTATTAAGCGATAATAGCTTTTTGCTTAGAGAAACTTGGGTTTTTTATCGGGATGTGACTATGGATTTGGCACAAGTAAAAGCATTTATTGATTTTCTTAATGATTCTAAACAATAGAAATAAGACGAATCGAAATAAAACTAGTACAAAGGAAGAGAATTAACATGAAAAAGTGGGATTTAAATGATGCAAGCAGGACAATCCAATTTTCAGCTGCACTTCTAACTGCTTTTATTGGAGGCAGCCTTTTCTCTCTTATCAGGTTGCCAATCCCCTGGCTTCTAGGTCCAATGGCATCCCTATTAATTGCATCACGTTTCAAAAACGTTAAATTGATTTGGCCCGTTTCGATGAGAAATACTGGATTAATTATTGTAGGTTATTCAATTGGCATCTCTTTTACCAAGAGCTCACTGTCTGATATGATTAGTCACCTTCCCTCAATGTTGATCCTTACAGCATTAATTGTCCTTGTGTGTGTATGTACAGCTTTTGTTATGTCAAAATATTCCGGCATTGACTATCCTACCTCCTTAACAAGTAGTATACCTGGAGGTTTGTCACAAATCGTTGTGTTTGCAGAAGAAGTGAAAGGTATTGATATTACGACCGTAACCTTTTTCCATGTTACAAGAGTGATAATGGTGGTTTTCTTAGTTCCCCTTTTAATTATCAGTCCCCTGTTTGCAGCGAATCGTGCCAATGATTCCTCTAAAATAATGGATAACGTTATTCCAGAGTGGAGTGATTTATTTCCTCTGATCTTTCTGTTCGCCCTTATTTGTTTTCTCGCAGCAAGATTAGGTAAAATATTCAAATTACCAGCTCCTTACTTTTTAGGACCAGTAATCGCTGTTGCGACAGTAGGCCTTTTTGGTTTGCAGGGACCACCACTTCCTCCTTCACTTCTTGATATATCTCAATTTATGGTTGGCGGTTATATCGGTTTACTATTAAAACCGGAACAACTTGACAACAAAAGAAAAACCTTATTATTTGCTTTGATGAACGGACTGATTTTGATCTGCGCAACAATGTTTTTTAGTTTTCTACTGACCCAGTATTATGATTTATCGGCTATTACGGGTTTTTTAAGTTTAGCCCCTGGTGGAATGGATCAAATGGGAATCATTGCACAAGAAGTAAATGCTGATGTATCTACTGTTACCAGCTATCAACTATTTCGGATGGCTTTTATTTATGCCGTAGTGCCTCCATTACTAAGATTGGTATTAAAATTAAGTTTAAGAAAAAAAGACAAGAACAGTAACGTTAAAACTAAATGTTAATTAAAAAAGGAGAGAGCTTTGCTCAAGGACACTGAAAAAGTCTGATTAATAAAGAAAAGAAGGTCATCATTCACAATATTTAGATGATGACCTTCTTTTTAAATACTAAAAAAATAGCATTAAATTTTTAAAAATTTCTTTATTGTATCACTTATCCTTTGGCTTTCTTTGCTCTCCTCCCTCCAATCTTTTTTTAAGAATAAATTATTTTGATACCAACACAAAAAAAATATGTATTTAACTTATTGTTCTCCCTGTATTACCTTTAATAAAGAAAAGCGCATAAGCATAATGTAAAACTTATTAATCTACCAGTTAATTTTTTATGAAGAGTCACGAAATTAATTATTAGTCATCCAGAGATCAATTGAAAGCGCATTCAATATTTGGGAGGGGATTTAATAATGTTTCTTACAATTTTAGGCATCTCCATGGTTACCGTTTTTACCTATTTAATTATGTCCAAACGTTTATCACCCATTGTTGCTTTAACTTTAGTTCCGATCGTTTTTGCAGGAGTTGGTGGTTTTGGAAGTAAAATTGGCACTATGATGATGGAAGGCATTAAGCTAGTCGCTCCTTCTGCAGCTCTATTATTATTCGCCATATTGTTTTTTGGCATTATGATAGATACGGGCTTATTTGACCCACTTATCAAAAAGTTATTAGAAGTTGTCAAGGGAGATCCTGTCAAAATTTCGATGGGTACCACAATTCTTGCATTACTTGTGGCCCTAGATGGAGACGGTACAACAACGTATATCATTACTGTTTCAGCTATGTATCCACTTTATAAACGAATCGGTATGAATCCATTGGTTTTAGCCACTGTAGCCATGCTGGCTTTAAGTGTTATGAGTGGTATGACCCCCTGGGGAGGACCTGCTACCCGAGCAATAGCAGTATTGGGACTTGATGCATCCGAATTTTTTGTTCCACTTATTCCTACCATGCTCGGTGGTGCTCTTTGGGTTATTTTCGTCGCATTTATTTTAGGGAAAAGAGAACGTAAACGACTTGGTGTAATACACATAGAAGAGTTCAAAAATGAAATAGCTGCTACTGTTGAAAATGAAGCCACTGAAACATTTCCTCATATTGACATTAAACGTCCCCGTTTTTTGTGGGTTAACTTATTAATTGTGGTAGGCATTATGGTCATGCTTATTATGGGATTGGTTCCTTCCCCCATTTTATTTTTGGTCGGTTTCGCTATTGCTTTAATGGTTAACTACCCCAATCTGGAAATGCAAAAAAGACGTATCTTAGCACATTCCGGAAACGCTTTAATTGTTGTTCTATTAGTTTTTGCGGCAGGAGTATTTGCAGGAATCTTTTCCGGTACAAAAATGGTTGATGCTATTGCTAATGGACTGGTTGCGATAATACCTGCTTCATTAGGACAGTTTTTTCCTGTCATTGTTGGCATTACAAGTATGCCATTCACTTTTGTTTTATCGAATGATGCCTATTATTTTGGGGTTCTCCCTATTCTTGCAGAAGCAGCATCAGCCTATGGTATTAGCCCATTGGAAATTGCTCGTGCTTCTATATTGGGACAACCCGCTCATTTAATGAGTCCACTTGTTGCATCAACCATTCTATTAGTTGGTATGGTTGATAAAGACCTTGGAGAATATCAGAAATTCGCATACAAATGGGCCATCTTGACAACGTTAACCTTAACAGTATTAGCTATTATTAGTGGTGCTATTTCTTTTATGTAATTTATAAAAGTCCTTGTATACTTGTTTGCAAGGACTTTTGTGGCATTTTTCAGCTAGATGGTTTTTTGATGCAACTTTGTTGTTAGGTAAAGTTCTATGATTGAAACCATGAAATAAGATTGGAAAACTGAAGTAATTACTGATATTATGTGGATCTATTGAATTAAAGAATGTAAATATTTTTATCATTCATTATGTTAATGTAAAGCATGTCCTTCCTTAACAAATTTACTGAAGCCTCTGAAGTTGCTCTGTATATAATGAATGGTAAAAACAACTCATTCAAATCAGGTCTTCATTTAAAGTCTAAGTATGGCTGATAATTTTTGCTCCACTTACTCATACTGATTCCTTCTTGTTCAGCTACCTCTGCCATACTTTCTAATAGATCAATGTGTAATTCCAAACCCTCTTCATAGTAGATTACTTTTTAACTATACTTACCAAGGATTCCATGATCAATTATTACAGCGTATTCTTCGCTATGTGTCATAGTTCACCTCCTTAATGTGATGAATTGGATATGTTGTATTCTTCGTCATATAACACCCCCAATCATTAAATGTAATAATCCCTGGTAGGGCAGGGTAATACTAAAAAAGAGAATATATGGTAATCTACTAGAGTTCAATAGATTCTCATGCATTCTCATGTAATAGACTATATTCGGTTTATTAATAGCAGATTCTGCTTCTGAACGGTTGTTACTTGCTTGTAGCACTTTTACCATAGTAATAGCCACCATTTCCATGGTTTCAATTTTTACGGTCATTTGCTGAATGTGATTTTTTACTATGAGATTTTTATTTATGGCGGCAGTTTTTGCAGACTTTGATGGTTTGGGATGTTTCAGTTTTGTGCGGGTAGAGAAGCTTTACTCCTGTTCTTTCACACAGTGGGCATTTCCCTCTGCCATTTGAAGGCAAGTAGCTGATTGATTTTCCTCGGTTTCTTTTTGCCATTCCCCATCATTCCTATTCATAATAATTCTTGTTTCTTTATTAAATGTTGGACTGGCACAAAGGTTGATAGGCATTTGATGGTTTTTAACAATAGAGCCGCAATTCACATGAAATATATTACAACTTTCCTTTTACAAAATTAAACAAACAGCAACAATATTAAACAATATTAAACAATAAAAACAGTTGATTACCAATATACAGTTTATAGGAATTATAAGGGAATAAAATCCAGTAATTTTGTACTCCTGTAATTACTGGATTTCGGGTGGCGCAGTACTTTTTAAATAGGAAAAACAGTCTAAAATTCAATCTTCTAAAATAGATTATATTTTCTCAATAAAATTTTTGTATTTTTAACTGCCTCTGATTTTACGACAAGATATTAAGTACATTCAACTTACAATAAGCTTGTATTAAAATTTTTAGCATTTTGGGGGTGCAGTTTTTGACACAACAGAAAAAGCAGAAATGGAAACGGAATTTAGTGGTGATGACTGCCATAACCGGACTAGGGTTCTCTACATTTTATACAGGCCTAAGCATTCCGGTTGCAGCGGTCGAACAACCTGACCAGCCGATTCCTAAGAAAGAATCGGTCTCAATTGTTCAACTTGTCGTACCAAATGATAAGGCAAAGGACAAGCTTCTTGAGCTTGGAATTGACCTTACCCACAGAATCGAAGCACACGACGGAGTCTATGAAGTGGATGCCGTTGTCACACCAACAGAAATTGCCATGTTAAAGACCTTCGGCATCAATGTAAAAGAGACCCTGATCACCGAAAATCAATGGAGCACACGCGTGGCAGAGCGGCAATCCACTGTCCAGCTGCAAGCCAGTCTGGCAGCTTCCGAGGATACACTTAAAGTCCTTAGGGCAAACCATTTTACCAATCAATCAGGCACCTTCCTATATCTCGAAGTAAAATCAAGCGCCGGTGCGACTGCTAGCACAGCACTTAAAGCAACTTGGACCGAGAACGGTGAGGAAAAATCTGCTACACTTTCTAGATTGGTAGATTACGGTGAATATTTATATCACTATTTGCTTTTACCAGTTAGCACCATTCCTTCATCCGTTAAAATTGAAAGTAATCTTGGAGGAACAGCTACGAGCACCATTACTGAATGGTTAGGGAAAGAGCCGAAACATCCAAAAACAGATTATGTTACGGATTTTGTTGACCACTATATGGCACCAAATGAATTATATGAACGTGCCGAAAAACTTTCAAAAGAATTCCCGAACTTGGTAGAAATCATTGATATGCCAAATAAAACAAATGGTTACAGACGTCTTGCCCAAGCAACTATCGGCGGCACGACCAATCTCGCAGTTGTTGTTTCCTCAAAAGCATGGGGACATGAAGGCGGGAATGATGTATCGGTAGAATTCAAGAATCAGGGAACCAATAATGCACCACTAAAAGTGACTGTGGATGGTACCAAGATTTTAGTAGATTTAGCTACTGATTCGTCAGGAAAGGCAACAAGTACTGCCGCACAAGTGGTTAAAGCACTGAATGAGAATGCTAGCCAACTTGTCACTGCGACTACATACCGCGGTAATACTGGTGCTGGTGTTGTCGCACCAACTACAAATGCTGCGATATTAACTGACGGCTTGAAAGCTGGGGCAGACGTTTCCCGTGATCCTTTCACAGTAAAAGCGATCCGAATCGGCAAGCATCGTGACGGTTCTAAACCAGGTGTTCTTGGATATGCTCAGGAGCATGCCCGTGAATGGGTGACCCCACTCGTAACAATCGAAACGGCGGAAAGACTACTGCGAAACTATAATCAAGATAGTGAGACAAGAAAGCTTGTTGATAATCTTGATATATTCCTTGTACCTTCAGTAAACCCTGATGGTGCTAATTACAGCTTAAATGATTACAATATGCAGCGTAAGAATATGACCAACCACTGTGGTCCCACTGCCTCTGATCCTGGGTACCGAAATAATTGGGGAGTTGACCTTAACCGCAACCATTCTGTTGGTTCCGTTTTTGATGGCTATATTGGCGGAGGCACAAGTTGCACGGGAGATACTTACGCTGGACCAGCTGAAAACTCTGAGCCTGAAGGAAGAAACCTTGTCTGGCTTGCTGACAAAAACCCAAATATTAAGTTTGCAATGAATATTCATAGTTATGGCGGCTACTTCATGTGGTCCCCTGGTGCTTACGATTCAAAACGTACAACACTGCCACGCCCATCAGCTGGTGAAGAAGCGTTTTACTGGGCAGCTTCTAATAACATCTTAAATGATATTCAAGACCACCGCGGAACGGTCATTCTACCTAGTCGTACAGGTCCAATTCCTGACGTACTATACTCTGCTGCAGGTAACTCTGCGGACTACCTATGGTATGAAAAGGGGATTTATGCCTGGAACTTCGAAGTAGGGGCAGATTTATGGAATAAGGATACGAAAAGATGGCAGGCAGTTGGATTCCAGCCAGCCTTTGAAGAAGGTCATGAAGAAGCAATGGAATTTGCCAATGGGTTGATTGGCTTAATTAAAGTAGCCTACAACAGTGCAAAAGACCATCAGCCGCCTTCCTCAAAAGCTACACCTGGAAACGGTAATTACACAGGTCCGGTTGATGTTAAGATTGAAACAAGTGAGCCAGCCACGATTTATTATACGCTTGACGGCAGCCGCCCAACCTTCCAATCAGCTAAAATTAAATTAAGCGGCTCCCGTGAATTTGCAGAAACATTAAAAATTGAAAAGACTACAACCATCAATTATTTCACTGTGGACGCCGCAGGAAACATTGAGAAAAACTACAATCCACTTAGTAATGGGAAAAACTATAATTCTGTAACGCTTACAATAAAATAACGGTTTGCAAGGGGTTGGCCTTACGGGGTCAACTCCTTTTTCATTGGTGCATTTGAACTGATAGACTTTCAATTAATTTGGGCCTTCTTTTTATATTTCAGCCTCTTTAATAGGTGGCCATAAAATCAACAAACCTCTAGCAAATAGTTCTGCTATTCCAAACCCGTTGTCACATAGCTTAATAGGATTAATGGGGATAACCGTAGTACAAATTATCGCACTTTCCAACTGTAATTATATAGAAATACTATGGTTGCCAAATTTTTAAAACAGGCTCCTTCTTGAGAGAATGGGCATCCACAATTATGAAAAAGTTATTGAGACCCGGCTAAAAAGGCTTTTAAAAAAACAGAAATAGAAAAGAACATTACTCCACACTCATTTAGACATTCGCAAACTTCATTATTGATTGAAGCTGGAGTTGGCATTAAAGAAATACAACAGCGACTTGGACATACAGATATTAATACTACAATGAATATCTATGCTCACATGAGCCAATATGGAAGAAAAGGCCTCCCAACAGTTTAGCAAACTGATGAAAGACCTTCTCCTATAGTTAGCTTTTTTGTCACAGGTTGCCGTGGTTTTTAAAAAACGAGGACAAGAATAGCATATTATCATTTTAGACGTTGATATAACAAGGTTTTAACCCCTTATTACATCATGCCGCCCATATTTCCACTAATTTGTAACATGTTTAACGTAAGTTAACACATGCTTTCTAACCAGCGTTATTATGCGTTTTTTTATGACTTTTAATGTAACATCTTTAACTCAATTTAATGGAGTAACACAGGGTTGCGTCTCCCTTATAGAGACACCTACCATTCTACATATTGGTATAATTAAGATGTCCTAACGACTATTATTATGCCTCACTAAATCAAGTTATTTGATTAGGCCCTCCAATGGAAAGCAATCTATCGATTACGAATGCTTAACTTTACTCTTCAGCATACTAGGCTTATTTTTTCTCAGAAAATAACAGGGATTTAATCCGGATCCAGGGACGCTCATTCTCCCATTCTACTTTGACTGGGACACAAAAAGTCTTTTCCAATAATGATTCGGTTAATACGTCCCTTTTTTCTCCTTTATCCATAACGTTCCCCGAATTGATTAACATAGCATGGGTTATAGATGGTACGATTTCTTCAATATGATGTGTAACATATAAAATGGTTGGGCCGTTCGGTGCAGCAGTCATATCTTCAATAGATGCTAACAGCTCTTCTTTAGAGTAAATATCCAGTCCATTGCAAGGTTCATCTAAGATTAATAATTGCGGTGAAGACATGAGGGCCCTTGCAATCATTACTTTTCTTTTTTCACCTTGAGAGAGTGTGTGGATAAATTGGTTAGACAAAAATTTGATTCTGAATTGGTCAAGTAATGCTTTTGCTTTGTTTACATCATCCTCTGTAATTTCCTCATATAATCCAATTGAAGCAAATTTTCCGCTTAAAACTACTTCAAGTGCTGTATCATTTGGGCGTGACTGATATTCCTGATCTAATGAGGAACTGACCCAGCCGATGGATTTCCGCAGTTCAGGAATATTCGTTTTTCCAAAAAGATTTCCTAAAACGGACACTTCACCACTATTCGGCCATTGATAACCTGTAATCATTTTTAAAAGAGATGTTTTCCCTGATCCATTTAGACCTAGAAGTGCCCAATGTTCCCCTTTTTGGACCTCCCATGAGACCCCATTCAATAACAGCTTTCCATTTCGCTTCCAGATAATATTTTTAAGTGAAATGATACTTTTCGTTCGACTCACTTTTACTCCTCCTTAAGGTATTAAAGCCATTTACAAACGGTTTTCCCCATGTTCAATATTTTTAAAATGTTTACATGGTCCGTTGCTGCGTTAATAGACGATAACCAATGTCCTCTAGTAATCAGGGTTAGTGTAAAAAACAAATTAACTGAATAATGTAATTATACTTACATTTCTAATTTTTTACATTTCAGACAACTAAATTTTTAAAATTAAGCATTCATGAACAGTATCAAAAGGCAATTCTCCTAATAAAAGAAGCCCTCGATTGTTCACATAGTGATCGTCATGATGTTTAAAATATGTCGAATTATGCAAAAAACATTTACTGTCTTATATCATACCGTGAAAATTTCTGTGGAAGATAATGTTGTGTTTTTAGATTAAGGCAACAAGGAGGTAATATAGTGAAAATAAAGAGTAATGATTTATGTGAAACCAATCAAAAAAGTGGAGAAATACGGACAGGAATTACCAATTTACCATCAGGCCCCAGAGAAGTAAAATATTCGGTTGTTGACGGTATTGCCATCTTTGAAGGCGATATAATACTAGGTACTGTTGAGGAAATGGAAAATTCATCGTTGGTTAAGGGCTCCTCTCGAGGAAATGGAAGATTTTTCATCGATTAAAGGCATAGGCATCACCGGTGATCAATACCGATGGCCAAACGGAATTATTCCTTTCCAAATTGATTCGAGTCTTTCTAATCAACAACGTGTGACAGATGCTATTTCCGAATGGGAAAATCGGACTTTCATTAGATTTGTACGACGAACCAACGAAACCAACTATTCGAGTTGATTACATAGATGTATTAAAGAGGTGCTCGCCCCTTGTTGAAATCCATACATATAACGCAACTAACACCTGATCACGAAATTTAGTGCTTCTTTGAACAAAGCCTATCTCTTTAGCCGGTTGTTGAAGAACCTGAGGAGACAAACACCGTTGTAATTCTTGGGAAAAGAGGTTCAATTCGTCATGAAAAACGCAATCCTTTCCTATTAATTTTACAGAAGAATAGCTCTTTTTTTCGATTTCGGGATTTCATTTACCTTAGCTTGATGGGCATGGGGTACTACCCCAACTTTAGAATAAATCATATGTTGGCCAATCGTTGATGCGCTGAATAATCGTCCATATCAGGTTGTCGAGGTTGGAGCGCATTCTTTCCAATTGTGCGTCGTTACGAGAGTTGACTAACACGGCCCAGCAATATCCGTGATGCGTCCGTACAAAGATAGAAGCCGAACCTGGTATGTCTCCATCGTGAAAATAATTCCCTGAAGGGTTGATGGCCCATCCCTTAGCGTAATTTGCAGGGCTTCCATTTATTCTTGGTGCAGTCGTGGTCGTATACACATCGTCTTTAGGGATTCTCTGTCCAGGATGTCTGGTTTAGAGGGGAAACGATCCACGCGAACGAGGAAACGAACGAGATCCGTTGCAGATGCAATCCAACCTCCATGCGAATCCATGCGGGACACCTTGATTGTGTAAGGATTCCAGTTGCTTTGCGGGTAATACATAACTTCGTTAGCTCGACGATCCGCAAGAGTGTCACCGGCAATATGCATATCGTAATACCACAGGGTTCGAGAACATATTGTCGAACAAAGTTAGCATAAGAAATACCTGAAATTCGTTCAATCACACGACCGAGCAAACAATAACCGAAGTTGAGATAATCGAAGGTCTTCCCCGGTACATAAGTCAATGGTTCGTTATCAAGCACCCATGTGATAAGCTGGTGTTGATTTAAGTCGAGATGACCAAACATTGGATCGGCGGAACTTGGCCAGCCACTCGTGTGCTCAAGGAGATGTTGGACTGTAATTTTCTCGATTTTGGGCAGGTATTGCTGAGTGCCATAGGTGGTTCAAGGATACCATTGGAGCCGAAAACTGAAGTGTCAAGTTGAAGTTGGCCAGATTCTATCAACTTGAAGATGGCTACAGCAGTGATTGGTTTCGAAACGCTTGCAATCCGAAAGTGATGACCTTTGTTTACCGGTTCGTTTGTGGCTGGATTTGTAACGCCATACCCACGGGCAAATACAAGGCGTCCCTGATAAGTGAGGGCTAGAGATGCTCCGGGTACATGGTGTGTATTCATGAATGTCTGAACAGTATTTTCAATAAACTGTTCGTCGATATTTGATAGCCCTGTATGAGTCATAGAAAAACTCCCTTTTAATGAAGAACTGAGGGCTTTGTACTTCTTGTGGTATCCCTCAGCTCAATCGTAAAGCATATATGAAAAATAAATCTTTCCACTTTCACAAAGGCTTAAAGCACCTGAGAAAGCAGATATATACATTTCTGACAAGAAACACCAGCCTAATTCTTTCCTGTATTTGATCATTGCCTCATAACTGCTTCGAAGAAAATGGGGTATTTAATGATTGATTTTGCACGGGAAATTTCTCAATTTCAGATAAATCGATAGATTAAAGTACCTAGTTTCGAGCTCTTTCCGAGTAAATGACGATTCTGTCATTGCCATACAATGTTGACTTTAAGTTGTGACTCAACGAAAGAGATATTTGTTTTCTAGTTGTCCAAACGGCACATAGACTCATGTTTCCATGTCTTTTCATTTAAGGAATGGTCGTTTTTTTCATGATGTCATTTGTGTCGTATTACCCTAGTTAATCTCTAATTGGAAAGGAACTTCAATATTGGGACCAGGCCCCCCTTTATCAATAACCATTTTGACATCTAATGTATGTGGTGCCACTGAATCGGGAACGAATATTTCAATATCCCCTTGCACTTCATACCCACAACCACAATCAAGTGGAATCTCTATCACTTCACCTGACTCAAAATTAGCTATTTTCTTCCTTTCAATAGAATATCCATTCTTTAGGTGTTCGGGAACATCCCAATCCGTGATTGGGAGTAATTCTATTTCGTATAAGGTTAAACGTGATATCTTAATATAAGGAGTATTTTCAGGTTCCAAATACACTAGAATATATCCTCCATGAAGGTTAGGTATAAATATCCATTTTCTAAGTGTAACATTTCGTTCAACTGTTATTATATCTTCTGAAAGCCCATATCCAAATTCCGCTTCGGTCGGGTAATGATAATTTATCGGGCAACAGTCCAAACGATCAACCGATTCATTCGGATTTAACTCATTATAATCAGACATTACATCACCTCTTTTGATTTATTATTTATATTATCTTGTTTAGACAATAGGTCTATTCATAGAAGCCATAATTGCTGAATAAAATAATTTTTTAGATATACGTCCGCTTATACAAGCGTAGTTTTTTAAACTGGGGCTCGAACTTTTTATAGCACTGATTTATAATTTACTCTTAAATGAAAAACCCTCCTTACTAGTGAAAATTCAATCAAAAAGGAGGGCTATTTTTATTTAGATTATTCACTGAAAAAGGCTTCCCTGTTTTCGAGTGGCACTGTGTCTGTGTAGACCAGCCGGCCTTTTCCTTCGATCGGTGCTCCAGTATCACTTAGGTGAGGAGGATGTGTCTCGAATTCCTGCACTAGAAGTCTCATTGGTCGTTGGCCGCTTGTGGGAACGTCCAGGCTGAGGCTTTGATCGAGTGCACCGGACGTTCCGTATACCGTGGTCCATCCGGCAATTATGTCTTCAGGATCGATTTCTGCTTCAACTACACCGGATCGAGCTTCGTCCGGAGCGGCAGCTAGATAACCCGATTCCAGGACCTGTACTTCGGCGCGAACGAGATTCGCTTTTGGACCGGCTGGACCTAGACCTTCGAGCGTGATGTTCGCACCCCCAGGTGTTCGTGTTACAACCAGGCGTCGGTGCGGTGGAAGCTGGATGGGCTCAGTTCGAATCGGTGCTGAGAGTCTATCCACCTCACGGACGCAATTCTCTTGATAACGGACAAGGGCCAAACGCACGAATGGGAAGTACGAAGAGTCCGCTACCTTTTTTAGGTCGATGTCGACGTACCAGCGCTTGCCCTCTTTGTCAAACTGGACCTTATACACCTGGACTGGCTGCCGCCGGTTGCCCTCGCCCTCCTGCAGGTACTCTTGCTTGTTTACCGGTGCGTTTATGTCATCGCTGGTAAGGACAAACTTTGGAGCACCTGTCTGCCAAATCGGGTCACGGCCGGCGACACTGACATAGGATAAGTCCTGTGGTGGCTGCCAGTTAGCCCCCCACGCCAGCACCCCCAATGCCTCGTCCTCTCCAGATGAGAACCAAGGTCGTTCGAAAAAGACTCGCAGTCCCCCGCCTTGACGCAGCCGTGTCAGTTTCATGCCGTCGACAGACTGTTCCCAGCGGAAAGTCGGCACGGTATAGAGCAACTTCGGTGCAGGCGGGCGAGCCGAGCTCTGTATATCGGTCACGAGCTGACCATAGGCTAGGCACGCCTTGGGATTCGTAGCAGTCACGTGATCAAAGTAATCCTGAAAGCGAGAAACGGCTGTCACGTTATAGGTGACACGACGGCGACGTGTGTCCCCGAACTCCTGACGGATTTCCGGCAACCTCAGTGGTCCGTAAGGAACGTCATAGGAACCTATTTGTACATCATGTTTTCGGGGGAAGGGCTCCTGTGAAGAGGGATTGTCCTCATAGTCAGTCCATGATGCATGGATGTCAATCCTCCCGGTGCTTGCGGTATGGATATTCAATTCGCTGGTCCCAAGGACGCAAATAGTTTCCCCAAGATTTCGATTGGATTTAAGTCGGCCACAGGGATCGTGTACCGGTCGTTGAACGGCGTGAACGAACTTAATGGTCTTCTTCGGAGTAATCATGCGATGCTTGCCTTGGGCGATTTGTTCGATCTGGCCCGGGGTAATGCCGTCAATCCATTTCGGGATGCCCAACAAGTCGACGTCCTGCGAGATTAGACACGAAGAGATATCCAGCGTCAATTCCTCGGCGGGACCAAGGGTGAATGTGAGTGTACGATGGTCTGTAGACTCTGTCACCTTGCAGCCCATTTTCGCGGCCTCGAGCCGAATTGCAACCGGTTGACGGTTATGCCAGTTTCCTTGCCAAAAACACGTATTGGACTGACAGGTGGTTTGTGCTTCGCTTTCTGACTGTGCCAGAGGACGCGACGCCATATTCAGTGTAAAGGCATTTGTTATAGGGTCGGAGAGCCATGGAAGATCAACATATTGCTCTGGAAGCACAAAATAGCATTCTCCGTTAGGACCCGTCTCTTCTTCAACCGGACGGGCACCTGGTATATCCCGTAAATCACGGTCAGCTCGCTTGGCTATTTCGAACATACGCTCTATAATTTCCACGTGAACTTCCGCGCCTAATGCTCCGTCAAAGGTGCGCCGATGTTGCATCGCCATCTCAAGGGATGACTTTGGTGCCAGGATGTGCCGTAGGTCATAAGGGCGGTAGCCATGCCTACGGGCATAATCGTCCACCGATACTCCGCGATCGCTGCGGATTACCAGCCGCCCATGTGCCTCGCCGTCCTGATACTTCCGCGTGGGAACCACTTCAGGAGGAAGGATTGGCTCAAATCTGCGGTGCGCAATGGCCTCCGTCCGCTCCTCATCATGATTGACCTCGTTTAGATACAGCCCGCTGCCCGCAAGATCAGCCACTCTTACACGCAGTCGGTACGTCCTTCCGAATTGCAGTCGTGGAAGTGATCCTGGCTCGATCTCAATCTTGGACTTGAACGGAGGATTGGTCGCCGGCAGTTGCGGCATCCTTCCCATTTCAACTTTCCGATCCGGACGCTGAACCGCATGGCTCCACCCATCCCAACGGAGGCCTATCTCGTGTATATACAGAGAATCAGCCGCGCCCGCACCCGTTGTCGCCGACATCGGCCGAACGTACCCTTCTTCGAGTAACCCACGTGGTCCGGTTCCAATCGATAGATCTCCAATATTGTAGCAGACCCGCCGCTCGCACAATGATCGCCAGTTGCCTGTATCCAGGACATCAAGGCGGTATCCGCCTATTAGGTCCTCGGCATCGAGCACGACCTTTTCTAGCTCCTGAACGCTGGCAAGCTTTTTAGAGCGTTCCACACGGTCTCTATGCATCTTTTCGCGGTCACGCTGAACAAGTGCAAAGCCTGTTGATGAGCGCAGCGCGGGCAGCGCTTGATCACCGGGAGTGTTCGTTACGCTGCCAACCATCCTCATTACGGCCCCGTCCACATCAAACGGTACGACCTCCCACTGTGGATTAGCAGAAGGGACAAGGTCAGTACCTTTGAGGGCAAGCATTCCACGATGAATTCGTTCAGTCGATTTAGGATGAAAACGTGATTCGTCTATCTCATAGCCTGTTTTTGGACGTATGTCAGTGTGCCTAGCGTTATTCCAACCCGGAGTAGGGTTGGAATCTGGATTCGGCCAAGTAGGGATGATTCTGAGAATTTTGTTATTTTCTAATTTTGTATACGGCAGTTCGAGGTCAATAATTAAACCTAGCGCCCTCAGGAGAAGAGGGTGGTCAGCAAGCTTTGCGACGATATCATGAAACTCTGGCTCGGCGGTCGCCGAATCGGTATTCATTGTAGGCATGGTGTAATCCTTATGACACTCTCGACGATAGAAGTCGTAGGCACGAGCAAGGGGCGACGCATCGGGTCCCAGCTCACACGTCTCGTCGTCTGTTGTTTGTAGTCCTGATTCCCACGTTTCACGCAGGCTTCTTAATGATGCTAGAAGCTCTGGATTGAGTTTGGGGTCATCACAGCCATGTTTAAGGTGCGTACTCGCAGCCCCTCCATACGCTTGGCTGACCTCCTTTGCGGCCTTTGACGCTGGGAAGGTCTTAAGAGAGCGGTCAACATAGGAGTTCTGCCCATATGGACGAACGAGCGTATTAGCACCAAAAAGTGCTTTCCACGCACTGAGCTGCTCGTTAAGGGAAAAGCTTATCTGCTTTTCCTCGGCGGAAAGGTAGGGAACTCGTTGAACCTCCCTCTCCTCGATAGTACTAACGGGTCCAGATTCCTGTGCCTGTACTTCAGCCTTGAACTTGATTTTGGCAAGGCGTTCGGGCCACAGTTGCATGCCAAAGCTCGACAGAGTCAGAGGCGTCCCCTGCCCCAGCAATCGGGGCGTAAGGAGCACTGATACCAACGCCTTCTGCCTATTTATCACTCTGCCAGCTGGGATAGCGGTCCAGACGAACTGGCGCTCAAGTTGGGGGTTAGAAGCTTTCAAAGTGTATTCCTCCTTTATGGTGCAAAAGTCTGTTTTCAAGTAAACTGTCATTTCTTCATTAACACTTACTATAGCCTAAGCTATTTGTTATTGACTTTCATTTTCTTGAACTCGTTTCAGCAGGCTCCCAAGCAAATGCCCGACAGTAGGTCTCCCACGGACGAGACTCCCCCTGTGGTCCGAAAGCGGCCTCTACTGATGAGGAGTGCGGATCAATGGCGTCTACACTGCCTTTCTCAGCAGCAAACGGCAACGACGCGCCGTCGATGCGGTGATGACACTCCAACTCAACGGAGGTCGACCAGAATGTAAGGTCAACTGTTGCTACCAATTTTGCAGAGCCGATCAGTGCATTTTCAGACTTTGTGTAGTTGAGGCTGACAGTTAACTCTACAGAAAGTCTCACCAATCCCAGCACTTCAACACTGCCGCCAATCCGTAAGTAGCCGGCGATCTCAACAGAATTATTCTTCACAGTGAAGACAATACCGCCCAACACGTGAACCTCGCCCTTCGCGACCAGAAAGTTCATCGCAACGCTCGCGCCGAACTCGAGTCCTCCGACTAAGCGTTCCAGGCCTTTGTCAGCGCTGACCCCCAGCTCCAAATACCCCCCGCCGCCGAACATCGAAACTGTCGCGAGGAACGGGCGCTCCTTCTTACCGAACGCAAAATCTACGCTGAAGGGTTTATTACTGAGTGACAGTGTAATGCCTGTATCAAGGACCAAGTTCTGTAGGGTTAAAACAGGTCCCAAAGGCAGCGTGGGAACGCTTACCTTATACGTAGCCTTGATTTCCTGGGGAGATACATCGATGTGAGGTCCACCAGGTCCGACTTTTGGCAGTAGGCTCTGCAGCATCTGGACAAACTTGAGCATTCCTTGGAGTTTAGCCTCCTTGATATTGAACTTAATGCTAGGAAGTTGACCAGGAAGAGCAGTGAATTGAAGTTCATTGAATTCTAGCTTTACAACGTCCATCAGATTCAAAGTAAAGTTTGTCAAAACCCCCGTTGTGGTTATCTTTGGCTTTCCGTCGACAATCTCCGAAACAGCCTGGAGGTCGATATACGAGCCGATTTCCGGTTTAAAGGGGCCAATCACCTTATTTTTAAGTTTCTCCTTCCACTTAAAAGTCGCTGTCGGCGTAGTGGCTCCGGCAACTTCCTTCCATATCACTGTAGGCGGGGTGGTGATGCTCGAGAAGATGTCACGGAGCTTGACGACACCAAGCAACTTTGCTTCTGGGCCGAACAGATCGTTTGGGCTCGGGTTCATTGTACCCAGAATCGGGCCTTTGGTTCGTGAGATTTGGTTCACATTGAAATCCGGTGCAGCAAGTGCACCCGTAAGCTCTCCTGCGGACGCAAAAGACAATAGCTTCGAGCCTATCAGGTCAAGTAGCACGTCCGGCTCTCGACCTGGCAGTGCGTTGACAAGAGTGTTGGAAAACGTAACAGGTATAGGATCCTTTTCGCCTAGCAGCTGACGGATCGCCGGTAACGAAACTTTGAGCTGTTTCACCTTCGGATAAAAGCCTGTATCGTTGGAAAATGCGGTACCACCGAATGTCATTGAGTGCACTTCTTGTATTGCACCTTCCACAGGCTCAGTCAGAGATTTCATGGCAAGCGGGATTCTTCGTCCAACAAGCGGCGGTATCACTAACTGGCGGGACGGCCCCCTGTTATACTCATCATTAATGGTTTGAATGTTCCCAGAGTATAATTTACTGACGAACAAAAGCGGCATGGTCAGATTCACAGCTTCCTGTCCTGCCTGTGCACGTACTGAAAATTCGACCGGAGCTCCGCCACGCCTCTTCGGCCAGAAAAGATTTCCGGAGGTGGATTCATCAAGCTGCACCACCCTTGGCTCGATTGTTATGTGCTGAAATGGAAACTCGCGTTCGTGCTTGCCGCCGTAGCCAATCCCGAATTCACGCTCGGCCTCTGTGATGATAAGAAATTTAAACTTGCGCAATGCTGCCACACCAGCTTTGAAGCCCCGTTCAGAAACTTCCACATAGACCGCCTGGTGCCCGAAAGGGAACAGCGCACCGCGTGTAAGCACCCGAACAAAGTAGTCTCGTCCCATCGCCGTCTCGTGGCTCCAGTCCATTTCAGGCCAGTTGCCTGTCGCCGAAAGCCATCCTCCCAACGCGCTAAGGATGAGCCGATCAACCGCGACTGGTTGCTTAGCTGGGTCCCCCCCCAATCGAGCGATGTCATTTAACTGGTTTGCACTCAGTGGGGTTGCTAGGTTATTACCCGGCAGAGCAACAAGAGGTCGTACGTAAAGTCGACCACTGGCCCTTGGGCCCGAGAGACGCAAATGCCACAACTCTGTTACTCCCTGCGGACTGGTTCCCGGGAGTTCACGATGTGAGCAGTTAGACTTCTCCTGAGGAGAGATGATGAGTCGCCAGGGAAGCTCAATAGCCGTTTTATTCGAATCTGGCATCGTTGGTGGATTTGCCGGATCTGTCTTCAGCAGGGTCAGCTGTTTTAGCGCGTTAAGCATTCCCGAAACCGAGAGCAGAACCGACTGCGACTGGTTGACTGAGAACGCGAGACGAGAGGGTCCGGCGAGTCGAGCATCTATGGTGTTGGGCTCCACCACCTCTCCCATATGCTGAGGTGGAAATTCCACAATTACCCGAGCGTCTGCCTGCTCGGGTACGAGCTCTACCATACCATCAGCTCGCACCCGCTCCTTAAGACCTACACCGTGAACATCGAGCTTGACGAGATCTTTCGGACGCAGAACGCTGTAACTCTGGATCGGGCCCGGCCAAATATCAACGACGTTCCAATTGGACCACTTGGACTGTACACCATCAAAGCACCGGTGTAACAACGCGACGCCATTCCAAATCGCGAATACATCGACTTTCGAGCCGCGAGAGACAGCGGTTAGATGATCTCCAAGTTGCCCCCCAAGTGGCGCCCACGTTGGCTCCGTGTCTATGAGCTTACGGTTCCATAGGTGGGTGTCCTTACCCACCACAAATAGATGCTTAGATGTGGCAGCCAATCCGAAGAGATCTCTATGGAGGAAGGAATCCGGATGATTGATATCCTGTGTCGCCTGCCAACCACCATTAAAGCGTTTACACTTCAATGCCTTATTGAAACCCGCGTTCCTTACGAAGAGATCTACTACACCAGGATCCACCGAGACTGCCTCGATCTGCATGCAAGCAAATAGGCCGCCAATCTTGGCGGGTTGTTGGATTACCGCAATCGGCTGACCGCCCAAACGAGTGTGCCACAGGTATTTACGTTGATCCGAAAAGATCACTTCAAATTGATCGTTACCAGTTGTTGCGACTGCGAGTGCTACGTCCTCGGGAAGCACTTCTGTTCGAAGGCGCCCGTACGATACCCAGCCTGACCATTGTGTCCCGTTGTAGCGCCTGTGCATGAGTTCCCACTCCGATCCAGCTGGCTTCGACTTGATGGCAAAGAGCTCCATCCGTCCGTCCCCCGAGACTGTCACCGCCGGCGCAACAGTACCCTGCCCTCCGAGCGATTTCCACGCAGTCCAAGTGACACCGGCTAAGGTCTTGTGCCATAGCTCACCGTCCTCGGCACGCGAAAATAGGTCTACACGATCGGTACTAGGAGAGCAGGCAATCAGTCCTTTGAACCTCCTAGGCATGCTCATAACTCCCCGCTCTGTATAGGGTCCTGCTCTTAAGCGGCTTTCCGGTCTGCACGCGCTTCTCCTCAATTCTACTAAAGCCCACGTTCTTGTTTACCACACTTTCCTCGTAGCACATTCCACTACTGAGGCAAAAGAAGTAGGAGTGTGACCTGTCGAAGGCGCGCCTGCCAAACTCCTCCATCGACCTATATCTTCTAGGATTGCTTTCTATGATGTCTATTTTCATAATGTCCTCCTTATAAACATGGGAAGGTATCTACGATTTTCGCAAACACCGATTAGTCTAAATTCTTTGGATATACGCTACTCCCAACTTTCTAAAGTATTTCAAGTATTTCACGTTATTAATAAAATATACATTTTTTACACTAGTCTGCCTGGCTCTACCTTTCAGTTCAGGGGAATCTTAATCGAGTTAAGTTAACATTGCTGGATGAATTACTCCGTGAGCAAAACTCTTTTACAAGTAAGTAGGTACCGCTGAGAAAATATCTTTTACGTTTGTGCGAAAGTAAGCAGAAATTTCCATAACTATAGCTAAATAAAGTGGTCTAGACGGGACAATATAAAGAGAATAAGTTAATTTACTATTTCTCCAAGGACAGCGATCATTAAGGATCAACAAGGGACCTCTGCAGGTCGTGTGAATTTTTCAGTTCGTGGTTCCATTACTAGGATCAACCTGAAGAACATAGAACTCTGGGTGATAATACCATCCCACAATGGTCTATGGTCGCCCAGGGAGGAAGTGCTACCGTGACGTTGAAACTTCCAGTAAATCCCTAGAAATAAAAGTGGACATTTCAAATCTGATTGAAAGCAAGATGGCATAAAAACTTGCCGAGAGTCGCTCGTATGCATGGAGTATCGATTACCTTAAAAGCATAATATAAGAAATCGAATTTAAGGGGGTATTTTTTGTCTGATCAATATGAGATAGAGTTGAGTAAATCGGAGGTTTCCTCACGTAGAGTAGAAGGCTGTTGCGAATACTCAAGGTACGGGCTTAAAGAACAGGTCACAGCTAGAACGGGTGAAACTGGTGGGGATGTTTTCTATATTAATTACCCTTCTCCTGGATATATACTTGCACACATTGAGGGAGATGACTCATGTATAATCCTCGAAAAATTAATCTTGTACAAAAAAGTTTGGAGTCCCTCAACAGATCCAGATGGGCCCCATGTAGATGAATTAGTTTTGGATGAGAAAGCCCGGGTTGGGGCTGGTGAAGTACTAGAGATCCCAGGTAACTGTGAGTGTGATTTCGAAGTGCATGGATATATTAAATTCATTGCGCCCGCTACGGCGACACCACAAACTTCAGTAAGTGCCAAGTTAATTATAGAGACTGAACATGGTAAAGAAAAAATTAATCTTTTGTTAATGATTATTTGATTTGTTAGGTAAAACCTCGAGAGGAAGGGTGGTGCCTTGTCGATTGGTATGCAATTTAAATAAATTTTATGTTATGGTTTAATTTAGTTGCTGTCGATTTGTTCCACCAAAATATAACTCTTATAAATCTTTTTAAATAATATTAATCCTAAATGGTACTGGAGTTGGACTACATTTTGCATTAATTGTAGCTCAATTCATCCTTTAAATTACCATAGGTGTATATAGTTGAAGTTTCGGTGGCTTTTCTCCCTGTGATGACACTAATCTCAAAGGTAGTCCTTGGGGTGGCTGATTTAAGAAAACCCCCTCCATGACCCCAAACCGTCCTATCGGCTATTTGAATTTATTTATAATTTTCTGCTCCTCATCATTGTCCCTTAATCTCAATGTGCTCTATGGATAAATCCAAACCTACACCTTCAAAAAGCCACCAAGTATGGCAGCTTGAACTTTAACACTTGTCATGCAGCTAAAATAAGAACTACGGTACCTGGCCGTCAATCCGTTTCAAACGTAAAACTGTGTCATGAATACTCCTCAAGATTCACTTCTGGACACTTTCTACGCAATTAGGATGTATCAGATAAATCGAACGCCCGTCCCCTTGGCGTACTTCAGCGTATTCGTATTCCCTACCGTATATACGATGTGCGCATTGCTGAAATTATCATAAGCCAAGGATGGCAGGTCACCGCCTTCAGGATCCACAACCTCTACGATCCATTCGCCGAACCGGCCACGCGAGGCTAATTTAAGCTTGTTTTCGTCGCGTCGCTAAAAGCGATGCGATAACCTCCCCTAATCATAGGATCCCTTGCCACCGAAGGAACAACCGGAAAAACAGTGTCCGTTACAATCTCATTGTGAATCTCTGTTAAACTAAGGTCGAAAACTGATGCCTTCAGCTTGCGATTAGTTTGGTCGTCATAGGCTACACACCATTCAGTGGCTCCTGTTATGGAAGTAGGTCCCGCAATTTTGAATCGACCACTTTCAAGGAGCGACGTAAAGCCAACAATGCCTTTAGAGGGGTCGTCAATTCTCGTTACGCGAACTCTTGTATGAGGCGGATTTGCCGTATAATCCTCGAGTTCCTCGATATACGCAATTAACAATGTTTCATAATCACCTTCAAACACCATTGAGGGGTGCTTACCGATGTTCCAAACGTTGTCTTCCGGTATTAACAAAATTCGCTTAAATTGCCCTGCGACTTTTCTTGTGAAGCCCAGTGAGTTCGTCGTCAAATCGTGAAAAGTGAAGTATGGAGTGTCGCGAAGCTCGGGGTTAATACGTCCCGAGTGAAGTCTAAAATCAAAGCCTGAGACACCACGTGGGTCTCCAAAACGGCTCGTCGGGATAGGCGTTTCTTCCCATAGGTAGTTACGTTTAAACCTATAAATAAGACGGTCGCTGTCATAATCATAAAAGGCTATGTGCGGATTACCCTCGGAGTCGATTTGCAGGCAGACCCGGGAGTCTTGGCCACCGACGAGTCCTTTTCCTGGCACTAACTCGTAGATCCATCCACCGTTAACGTCCCTAGTGGTCAGCATCAGATGGCCACGATCACCAGCATAAGCAATATGAGGATTACTGTTCTTATCGAGTACCAAACAAGCCCCCCCGAACGTGCGTGCGGCAACTGTGTCAAACGAAAACATCGCCATGGGCTTTATCCCCCTTGAAAGATTCTTCAACGAACACTTTTTTCTCATGTTTAATTTTTTTTACTTCTAGCTTCTCCTCTGCATCTTTACAATTTGTACGTGTCTTTCATCCATTTCAAATTTATTTCATGGACTGCTATAAGCGCTTCTTTGGATATAGATAATTTCCAAAGATTATAGTGTATGTAAAGAAGTTCTAGGCCCCGTAATGATCTATATTAAATTTATTTCAAAAATAAAAAATATATTCCAGAATAGGTAAAAATCTAAAGTATAGTTACTTTATAAAAAGATCAAGACCATTTTTTTCAGCTAAGAAAGAAGTAAACAAATTAACAAAATAGGCATGTCAATGGTTAATACATAATGTATTAACAAAATGGAATTCATTTTGTGTCTTTTGCTATAAACTAATTGCTTGTAATTCAGTACGAAACAATTCAGGTACTTCCTGAATTGTTCTTTTGTTTTCCTGAAACTAAACAAACATTCAATTCCACCGGCGAAAAAATAACGAAAAACAATTACAGGCGTTGAGTAAAATTTTGAAGCTGACATATTACGATCAATGTTCCATGTTACAAACTGTCGCCATTTGGCAGACTAGTGGAATAATTCAATGCTGATGAAAGCAAGATGTTATGCATTTGCTAAAAAATGGTCTGCTCATACATAGATCTAAATTAATCTTTTAGGGCATTATTAAAATATTTAAAGGAGGTGTTTTTATGTCTGATCAATATGAAATGGAGTCAAGTGAATCTGAGACTTCCATACGCGAAGTACACAGCTGCTCGTTTTTCAAAGACCTTTGGGAAGACCCAAGGTTAAATCTTAAGAAGCGCGTCACAGCTAGACCGGGTGAAACTGTCTGGGATTATTTTCAGATTAATTTTCCTATGCCGGGATATATAATGGCATACATTGAGGAGATAGTTCCTTTATCCACGTCCAAGAATTAGTCTTGTGGGAAAGACACCTAAAGCCGGTAACCCCGGATCCAGATTCGCCCCCTGACTACCCTGAAGGAGGCTATGAATATTATTTTGAAGAAGTAAACAGGGTTGGGGCAGGTCAAGCGCTAGAGATCCCTGGTGACTCTGCTTGTGATTTTATGGTAGGGGGAATTATTGAATTCGGTGCGCCCGCCACTCAAGCTCCTACCGAAGTGACGGACGACAAGCTGGTTATTAGAAATAATGATTATAATCGAGAATATCCCCTTCTGTTTACGATTACTTAGGTCGATTTTGGTAAACCCGGCAGGGTTTTAATCGTATTGAAAAACGGCCTCCCGTTCAAAGTTCCACTACACAACAACAAAGAGAGCTGTCACAGTGGGTATCCGAAAAATCTCAACCAGATCTCGTAGATTAGATAATTGGGGTTCCCCACATCCATGGCCCTCCTAACAATCCGTAGAGACCCGAAAGGGATTCCCAATTAAAATGAAAATGATACCTATCCGCTGCTTGAGGAGTTGTTATCCACCGTGACACTACTCTTATTATTTCATTTTGATCTTTCTCAATATCAAGCCATAATATTTTACATCAGTCCATTCTGTTCTAAAAAGGCCTGTTCCACCTATCCCCAAGCGAAAAGGAATTAGGTCAATATTATCTGGTAATTCAGTAATGCCATCCCGTGACCTGAATAGATTATCATAACTATATTAATCCAAAACCATCGTTTTTCCCCTTTATCCATGAGATAAACTGAAGTGTCTATTTTTTTGGTTCACTCTTAAACCGTTATATGCGATCAGGTGTAGCAAAATCCTCTCTCCGAACCTGTACCCACTATTTTTAATTTTAAAAATAGATTTTGTCACTTATTATGCGAAGCAAAATTCATTTTGTGTCTTTTGAATTGCTATCAAACTAATTGCTTGTACCTCATTACGAAATTTTCCGGCCTTTTCCTTGCTGCGCTTACTTGGAAAATTTAGAACGAATGTATTCTTTTATATCCAGTGGATCTCGACCGACACTCCCCAATTAGAGCAGCGACATTAATTCTCCAAATTACAACCTAAAAATTAACGGAATACTAATGACATTAGAATCTTTCCATTTAGTCCGAATGCCGCCTGGAAACCTTGAGCATTCAGGCCAATGTGACGCACACTTGGCAAGTCCTCTTTGTAGTTTCAAGACTGGGTTGGCATGCTTGCTAAGTTTTCAAGAATTTCAAGCGGGTTGACGATCGAAAAATTCTTCTTTTAGTTCTTATCACAGGTGAGCCCAGTCCCGCTTGCAAAGACGTCACCACTATTAAGGACTCGGAAGTCTTCAGCATTGCTGTTATCTCTGCCGTTGATGATGTCTCCTGTCCCTCTCTGTTTAATGATTACGGGTACCTATTCGTACCTGGGGTGATGATAAGGGCAGTGTTATAATTGCTCTCAGCCTTAACCGCCACACCATTATTGCTCCAACCCCATACTTCCCTGCCATTTTCACTCCGGCCTAAGACTCCTTTTCCTTCACCTAGGGCTTTTTTAACCGGACAATTTGGTGAAGTTATTACCGGCTTTGACATTAATTAAAATAAAAACAAACTTTCCGAAAGCTCCATCCATCCTAACCCAGCGATGTACATTATTTTTAATTATTAAGCTGATTTCCCTTCAGCTTTTCTCATCTAATGACTTCTATTCAAATAATTAGTGTTGACTTGCTTATCGTATTTTTTTAGTAACAAAGTAATCCACTTTTAAGATTAAAAGAAATAATAATTCCAAAAAGGATTAAAACAACTAAGGCTCTTTGAAAAAAACGTAACAAGATGATTCGTATAAAATAAATAACTACCCAAGGCATTCGATTAACTAGGTGGTTCATTGTGTTTTATAGCAGTACATCCCATTATGAAAATAACTACATATAGAGGATATGTTTACACAAAGCATTATTGTAGGCGTACAGACTTTAATCATGAAGCATTCCATTACCATTATAAAAAGAAAGTGTTTTATGAACCACTCACTATGGTTACGCAGGCACCCTTTTAAATTTGCGATTATGAAGACGAAAGCATGAATTATAACTAACCAATATGGTATCCGTCACATACTATACTCCAACTCAGAGCAACACGAGATTTCGTTCCAGACAAGCCCTTTTGATCTGACTTTGGTAGAGTGTGAATGGAGGGCGTATAAGAAAGCAGTGTGTGACAAAACATAAAAACACGTTCCTTTCTACTAGAAAGCATGGATTTACAAAAAATTAAATAGGGAGATAAAAATTATGGGAAAAGGTCAAAAAAAACATTCAAAGCTATTACTCACTCTTATAATAATCTTTAGTCTTTTTACATTATCTAATACCAATGTTTCTAAGGCGGCCGAAATTATTTCGATTGCAGATGCCCTTGCTAATAATAATGAGACCGCAAAGGCTTCACTTAAATACATCATTCAAAAGGATGACATCCGTATTCATGACATCCAGGGAGAAGGTCATTACTCCCTATATGAAGGACAAAATGTAGCAGATATTGAAGGGATTGTTACTCATATAGCAGATAGTAAAAACTTCTATATGCAGGAATTAAAGCCTGACAATAATGATAAAACAGCTGAAGGAATTTTAGTGTATAAAAAGCCTCATGGAGTTAAAGTTGGGGATATCGTAAAAGTTAGCGGCCAAGTTAAGGAATGGATATTAGATGGAAATAAGTATAAACTGGAAACCGATCTCCCTGTGACAGAAATTAGCGCAACCGCCATTCATGTTACAGCAAATCATCAGAAGCTCCCTGCACCAGTTGTCCTCGGTAAAGACCGTATTCCGCCTACAGAGGTAATTGACAATGACAGCTTCTCAGTATTTGATCCTGAGGAAGATGGCATTGACTTCTATGAAAGCTTAGAGGGAATGCTTGTCCAAGTAGATAATGCAAAAATTGTGGCCCCTCAGACACACGGTGATCTTGTTGTAATTCCTGGAACAATGGAGACAAATACATCAGCTGGCGGTTTGCGTATATCTGAAAATGACTATAACCCAGAAAGACTCATCCTTGATATTAATGACGAAAGCTTTGTAGCTAAAATGGGAGATCGCTTTGCAAGACCTATCAAAGGTGTTGTCAGTTATAACTTTAGTAACTATAAAGTATTAAGTCCCAAAAAAGAATTGCCTACACTCGTACAAGGTTCAAATCAACGTGAAATAACGTCCATTACACCTAATTCTGAAAAATTAACCATTGCGTCTTATAATATAGAGAACTTTTCGACTCAAACAGATGATGTGAAAGTGACCAGACTGGCGGCCGCGATTGTTAATAATATGAAGCAACCGGACATCATCGGACTGATAGAGGTACAGGATAATGATGGTCCAATAGACAGTGGAACAACCGATGCTAGCAAGAGTGCAGCGCTATTAATCGCTAAAATTAAAACTTTGGGAGGTCTTAGATACACTTATACAGATATTGCACCAGAAGACAAAGCCGAAGGGGGTCTTACTCCAGGAAATATTCGGGTGGGATTTCTTTATAATTCAGACCGTGTATCATTGATGGAAGGTACTAAAGGCACTGCGACACAAGCAGTAGGATTTAAAAATGGAAAGCTGACTTTAAATCCTGGTCGTATTGACCCAACAAATCCTGCCTTCCATTCAAGCCGTAAACCATTAGCAGCACAGTTCGAATTTAATGGAAAAAGCGTTATTGTGGTTGGAAACCATTTTAATTCTAAACAGGAGGACCTGCCGTTATTTGGTAAAGTACAGCCCCCTATATTAAAAACTGAAGTTAAGCGGATGAAAATTGCCAATATCGTCAATGCCTTTGTCAAGGATGTTCAATCGAAGGATTCGAATGCAAGAATTGTATTATTAGGCGACTTTAATGATTTTGAATTCTCAAAACCTTTAAAAGCATTAAAAGGTTATGAATTAACGAATATGATTGAGAAGGTTCCTGCAGAAGAACGATATACGTTTAACTTTCAAGGAAATGCCCAGGTGCTTGACCATATTCTTGTATCTAATAACATGGCTGCAAATACGCAGGTAGATATTCTCCACATTAACTCAGGTTTTATGGAAGAGCACGGCCGTGCAAGCGACCATGACCCTGTTTTAATCCAAACCCTTGTTAGATAAGGATGTTGTATGCAAAGGATAATGAAATATAAAGGATAGATTAAAAAAATGGAAATCCGAGTTCCTGACTTTCTTGGCTTTACTTATGGAATATTGCTAGTTTAGCCGTCATTTATGCCCCGTCTTCAGATCCAATTGTGGAATGTCATGTTCCTCGGTTGTTTACTTTATAGAATTAGCTTATGGGACATCAGTCAAAAGGGAATGGTGGTGGCAGCAAAAATCATTGGATTTAGTGTTGACGAACTAATGGTAGAACCCAACTTGATTACCAGGAACGAGAAGATTTCCGTAACGTAATTAAATTTCTTAATTACCGGTCGAACTATAGCCCCTGTTCACTGTCTCCTTTAAAGCGTCTTATAAGTAAGTAGACATTAAAAAGTCGCTTAAATAGCGGCTTTTTAATGTTTGAAAAGACTACAGCTTAGGCTAACGGTTCATAAGCCAAGACTCATCCATTACCCAGGCGCCCAAATGTTTGTACAGTTTGCCCTACACTAGCGATACACTGTCTTTTATCCTGTAAGCAAGTCGCCCGAATTAATAAACAAAGTTCTCCGAGTTGGCGATCCTCATTTTGTCAGGTTTGCATCCTTATATTTATCTAAGCAATGGCTACGTCGGCAGCTTTTTTACAAAAGCGATAGCTGTAGTCGCTCCAGCCCGCAACCTGTAATAAGTGCCACTTTCCCTTTTAATTTTGTAGTTCGGATTTTCGATAATTGGCCGGGGAACACATTAACTCTTCAAATTCCGGATGGCGTAGCTCGCGTTGTTCCGGTTAGAATTTCCTCGTAACGGATTACTATGTTCAAATTTTTTCAATCTAGACTCCCCCATAACCATACAATTAACGGTTAATTTCATACTCATCAGGGTTATTAAAATGACACATGTCAAAGTATCATCTGAATGCCCGCTCACAATTGGCTCGACAAGCACTGCGCGATTGTCCGGAAGAAAGGTGCTTTTACCTCTGTTGCTCCCCAGTATAAACGTCCAATGTTCTCTACCCTTATTCAGTTCTAAATATGATTCCCAATATGAACCATCATTAAATTTATATGAGTTAGATAAATAATATTGCTTGCCGTAACTGACAGAGATTTTGTAATTCGTTACCTTGTTCTACTAAAACTTAACTCTCTTAGTCATGAAATATAAAAAATCTTCGGCAAATTTATCATTGCATATCATGGTTAAATTATCTGTTTATAAAAAAATGAAACGAAATAATGTACGTTTTATTTGTACGTGGTCAGAATGTGGTCATCAATAGTAGTATCAGAACCACCTTTTCCATTATTCCGATATTTGTAGTTAAATATCTTGTTGGGACGGGTTCATGAATTCATGTATCAATTAACAGCTAGTTGAAATGATGATTGCTAGCCCAATTTACTGAAGACAATCTTCATTTATACTGTATCCGGAATAAGATAAGATATTATCAAAAACTAAAGCAAAAATATTGTAGGAGTTGATCCAATGAATAACTTTTATATGCATAATGGATGGCCACATACAAATGCAGGGAATCCCTCGCAACAAGTGCCAAATACGATGAACAGGCTACATGCCAATAGACGTATAGATTTAGATCATCAAACAGCATCAACAGTGTTTCTTAGGGAGGGTTTCAAACGGTATTATTGGGATTGGGACTATGGTGTTCGGATAAAAGGTAATGAATACGTGGACATTCGTTTGATTGGCGAAGAAAATCATGTGCTTATTAGTGCAGGATTCAGTATTGATAATAGATCTCAAGTAGCACTCGTGAAAAACATATATGCAGTACAAACTACTCCCATTTTCCAACATATCATGGCTATTACACTTCATAGTGCGGAACCAGTAAACGATGAGTCATTAGTTGGAATGTGGCTGCTGGTTAAAGAATTGAAATAGAATAGTTCGAGCACGTTTCGTATTAGTTTCAATTCTAGCTTTAAATGACCGCTTATAAAGTTCATACTGATTGTTTTTATTATTTGGTTGATAGTTTACAAAGTTCAAATGTTTTATAAGTTTCGTTTATTATTTTATATTTATTTTTGGCCCAAGGAAGATAACCTTGATTCCACAATTGTGGAGAGGGGTAATTTAAATGGTTTTTCACTCTCCCTGTACTAGTGATTCTGACTGTGAAACCAGCGACCCGATTTTTTAGAATCCACTTCTTGCATTGTTTTACAGACCTGAAAAAATAGTGGAATATATCATTATGAAATCCAAATACGCTGAAAAACAAAGCTCCTGTTAGAAGAGATTGCAGAATCAGAAGTCTGAAAGCTGATAAAAGAACTAGTCGACCTAACTGGCGGAATGATTGTTCTTACCCTATGAAAAGATGAATCGGTTATAATAGATGAGTCGATTAGTGAATTCTTCCTGCTGAACTGTCGGAATAGATGCTTATAGCCAGGAGATTCT
Organism: Peribacillus sp. FSL R5-0717; assembly: GCF_038002945.1. NCBI lineage: Bacteria > Bacillati > Bacillota > Bacilli > Caryophanales > Bacillaceae > Peribacillus > Peribacillus sp. FSL R5-0717. The sequence continues at coordinate 4,543,028 of NZ_JBBOOF010000001.1, read as the reverse complement.
TTTATTGAAGCACTGATTTATGTAATGTCAGAAGATCTACATATCGATCAATGCATGAAATTTGCCACTTATATCAGTGCTATGAGGGGGCTTTCCCTTCTGCATGTTTTTTTACCCTCAATTCCCTTAACGCCCACGCCCTGGTTAACCACACTCTTTTACAAGACTATCCAAAATCTAACGATTCAATGATCAATTCTGAGGTAGAGACCGATATGCAAACTATCCTGAAAATAGTGGAACTAGGTCGAAGTATTCGTAATGCCAAAAACATGAAGGTTAAGCAGCCTTTACAGCAAATAATTGTTTGGCGTAGTAACGGAGAACGTTTTTTAAGCGCCTATACAGCAATCATTAAAGACGAACTTAAGTTAAAGATGTCGTTTATACAGAGGATAGTGTTTTATCCATTAAGGGTTGAAACAGCAACAATGAATAAAAAGATTATTGCTAATATTGCATCTCATCTCGTAGTTGTTCTTTTCAGTGGCATCCAGCTAAACTTCCCCATTAGGTGTTGCAGCTCGTTTAATAGGTACAGTTGAAGCCATTCGCTCTAGACAATTATCCAATTATCGTTTGGAGCAAATTTCTCATAAAAGGGCGTTTCTACCATTCCTGGTGCCACTCCATTTACGATAATTCCATATTCAATTAGCTCTCTGTACATCCCAATCGTCATCTACTCCAGCATCCTTAACCGAGAAAACGAATATTGATGGTCTAGTTACTTTCACTTACACGAATTCACAAGCATCTTTTTGACTCTTACATCTCCTTTAATTTTTTAAATATGTTATTTAATAAGGAATGGTCGTTTTCAGGTCATTTTGTTTCGTATTACCCTAAATAATCACTAATTTGAGAGGAACTTTCTGATTTGAACCAGCCCCTGTATCAATAACCATTTTGACATCTAATGTATGTGGTGCCACTGAATCGGGAACGAATATTTCAATATCCCCTTGCACTTCATACCCACAACCACAATCAAGTGGAATCTCTATCACTTCACCTGACTCAAACTCCTCTATTTCCGTCATTTCAACAGAATAACTATTCCTTAGGTGAGGAGGAACATCCCAATCCCTATCTCGGCGTAATTCTATTTCGAATAAGTTTAAATTTGAAACCTTAATATAAGGAGTATCTTCAGGTTCCAAATACACTTGAATAAATCCTCTACGAAGGTTAGGGATGAAGAACCATTTTCTAAATGTAGCATTACGTTCAACTGTTATGTCTTTTTCAAGCCCATATCTAAATTTTTCTCCCAGCATTTCGGTGGGGTAATGATAATTTACCGGGCAACAGCCTGAACGAGCCTCCGATTCATTCGGATTTAACTCATTATGCTCAAACATTATATCACCTCTTTTGATTTATTACTTTGTATTATCTCGGTAAGACAAAGAATTATTCAAAGGAATTGCTATGGATAAAATTATGATTAGATATACGTCCGCTTCTACAGGCGTAGTTTAAACTAAGGGCTCGTACTTTTTATAGCACTGAGTAATAATTTATTCTTAAATGAAAAACTCTCCTTACTAGTGAAAATTCAATCATAACGGAGGGCTATTTCTATTTAAATTATTCACCTCCAAGTGATTCCCACTCACTTCATATGGAATCAACTAAAGTCCTCCACCATAGCTCCCCATCCTCGGCACGTGCAAAGAGATCCACTCGATTGGCTCTCGGAGAGCAAGAAATAAGTCCTTTGAACTTCCTAGTCGCTTGTTACCTCCATCTATATACTTTCCTGATTTGATTAGATATCTTTTTGGAAATTTTCCATTTTTTCATTCATTATACATTATCTCTTGACACACTTAATTTGTTGTTACTGTTACTATTTATGCTTAATTTTTTTCATGTAAAAGAATATCTTGATGAGCAGGTGGTTGTTGATACATACTAACTGTAAACACATGTTTCCGTTTCTATTACTTTAAATTGAACATCAACTTGATAAAGAATTATGCGAAGAAAAAGCAACCAAATCAAAAAGAAGGTTGCTTTTTTTTCGCATAATTAATATGTTCCCTAAAATTTTTACTTCTTTTAAAGATGTTCTCGCCAATTCGATTCCCACAGTCACATTTACCTTCATAAAAATCTTATGTTTCTGATAACCTTGTTAATATTGTTTCACTTATCATATGTTCATTTGAATTGAATCCGGGATTTAAGAATAATTGGACTCTCATATTTTTTGGTATAGATACAATGCTTTTTGTTTTCTGTAACTTCAATACCATCTACACAGTATTCAGATAAACCATTAAAACCTGCAACCCACTCTTTTACCTTTCCTGATTTCTTATAAATTTTAATTTGCTTGTTATAACAATTTTTGGTAGAGACCCCTACAAAGTTTTGATTTACACTCTTGAACAAACCATTCTTTATAATATGCGCGGATTATATAAACGTATTTATCGGGTGGTTCAGGTATGCTTAAAATATTGACTGTTTCTGATTCCCACCCACCTCAAGAGCAAATCTTCTTCATTAAAATTGATTTATTCTTTCATGTAAATCTCCCTTAAAACTCTTCTTAATATCCAAAATTAGTTTTGAGCATTATTTGTCACTCTAGTTCACCTCAAGTTTATCTGTTTCTTATGGGTAATCAACAAGGGCTCTTTGGATTAGATTAACCATATGTGCGCCACCACTGGCCACATTTTCATCAGATAATCCCGCACTTTGAACTGCCACTACATGTGGTTTTGAATCCCAATAACCGAAAAAGGGACCACCTGACTGTCCTTTATATGTGTCAGCCTTATGAAAAATCCGAATATGATCTTCACTATCCCAGAACGAGCCTTTTAGAGCAATATCTTTTTGATACGTAGGCCTATAATTGCCAGCCAGATCCCAAGGATACCCAACATGGATAAAGTTAGGTTGGTCGTTCCAACTTTTAGAATAAATCTTGTGATTCATCCATCCAGTTTTGTCTCCTATTCGCGTGTTAAGAACTACAACTACATAGTCGTGTTTGTATTCATCATCGGTCATCCCATCATTTGGATCCACTATTACTTCCGGAACGTAAACTTTTGTAGCGAACGACTCACCGAATGGTTTACTTGTATCGTAGAGAGCTGGAGCGAAAGTCAACCAATCGGTTGTACCGTCACTTTTCCATTTAATCATATGTGCTGCAGTCAACAGATGCCGAGGTCCTACCATGACACCAGTGCCTTTACCATTAGGTGTTTCTACTCGACCAATGGTACTCCAAGGATACGCAGTATCTTGGAAGACTTTCCTATCATCTGGGGGAAAAACAGTCCTAACATGCAGTTCCTTTGGCAAAGAACATGGTACAGGACGGAATGGAAGATGATCAGGAATGTATGCATCGGTCTGACCTACCATTAGTTCTCTTTTAGGTATAAATTTCTCAATCTGCATCGGCGGGGGAAAGGCATGGACCCCAAGTGCTGGATTCTGAATAGAAAGTTTTACCTCATATTGAAATGTATCTTTCGTATCATTAATTTCTTCTGTTTTAACCAAATCTACTTCTACCTGGGGTTTCGACTCCCCTGCAAGCATAACTATTAACTCAATAGGAAGGTTCGGTTCACTAAGTTTATCCCTAGATTGAATTTCTTCTATACTTTGTGGGTTGGGTGGATCTTCTAGGTTTTTTACTTCTTTGTTTTTATTATTTGACATGGATTTACTCTCCTTTAAAACCAATTTTCGGCAGTTAGTAAATAATAAAGCATAGTGAAGGGAAGGTACGATTCCCCGTTCTCCAAGATACTCTTCAAACATCGTTCTATAACTGCATCCTTTCTCGTTCACAATCAAACACTCGCTTATCTTTTGATTTTCGTAGCTTTTATCTAAAATATTCAGTGAACAGTCAGGGCTTCCAACAAGGACAATAGGTTCGTCCAATAACGAATGGACGGTTAAATCTGAATCCTGCAACTGTGGCAACATGACAAATGCAATATCTGCATTACCATTAAGTATAAACTCTTGTTATCTCCGCAGGTGGCGTTACTTAAACTGATGCTTACATATATTTATGAAGTTTCTTAAAAAGGTCATCCTATTTGGCAATGAACCAAAATCATAGGATTTATTCTCCACATAACTACGAAAAATCTAAAGAAACTTTCCTTTATTTATGTGACCAACTAAAAAGTTGCTTCTAGAAGGTGATTATTGCGAAATCTATATGGTTGGATGAAGAAGCACCCTTGGGCCCGCCTATACGGTGTCATAATTAATCAAGAACAATTTCTTGTACAAAGTATAGAATCGGTATAACGAACAATTTTACCGGTGTCACTGTCATGTAGCTTTAGATTAACCTCTAACCTTCCTTCCTTGTCTGAGATTATTCTAAAACGTGTTCCGAAATTCGGCTTTAGTGGATAGCCAGCGCCCTGATAGCTAGGATTCGGATCATATCCATGTTTTTCAAATTTTACAACTCCGTCTATATCTGTAAACAATAAATCAAGGGCTAGTTTAGGTTTGATAAACGGATTGGGACGAGGAGTTTCACTTATATCAACATAGTACCAAATGTCAAAAATGAAGTCGGAGTAACATACATTAACTTCTCCGCATTCACTACTGAAAAGTTTTTGATTAATAGGAGTCGCATCTCCAGTACAGCTTAGATTTGCAGGTTTTATTGTAATTCCCAGACAAATATCCGGGCTCCAGGAAATTCTTGTACCCAATTTTTGCTGTCCCTGTGGCTGATTTTGATCAAATTCGGGTGCGGTGATAGGCTCTTTTTTATTAATCATGATTAGTTCTCCTTTCTCTGTGTTCCTTTTGGCATCGCGCCAACCGTTGGATTACACTCTATAAATTTTTTAACTCACTTAGTTTGTGACGCAAAACTATTTTTATACCTCACATTCGGATTCCACAAACGTTCAATCACTTTGTTCCCTACCACTCCCTGCGGCAACCTTATTTCTGTTGAACTAACCATCTGAAAAAATGGAATGTGATTTTGCGATCTTATCCCTCTTCATAGGAAGCAGCATCCGGGTGAATGAGTTATCAAACTTAAGACTACGAGACTTGGATTTCGAGGGAAAACAAATACATGTATTACGCAAGGGTGGAAAAAAGGATGTAGTGGCAGTCTCTCCTCCGTCTATGCAGGACATAAAAGATTATCTAGCTGTGCATTAAAACGTCCCTTTTTTCTCCCTTACCCATAACGCTCCCCGAATTGATTAACGTAGCATGGGTTATAGATGGTACAATTTCTTCAATATGATGTGTAACATATAAAATGGTTGTGCCGTTCGGTGCAGCAGTCATATCTTCAATAGATGTTAACAGCTCTTCTTTAGAGTAAATATCCAGTCCATTGCAAGGCTCATCTAAGATTAATAATCGCAGTGAAGACATGAGGGCCCTTGCAATCATTACTTTTCCTTTTTTCACCTTGAGAGAGTGTGTGGTTGAATTGCGCTGACTCTCTAAGCTTTCGCTGGTCAAACTCTAAAAGCAGCATAATTCCCACTTTTTTGTGTCCAACTTATTGAATCAAATCCCTAATCCTTAACAAAAATCAGGCTTTGGCAATTCGACCTTGCCTCTTTAACTGCTTCAAAGTAGATAGATAAATAACATTTCTATATTATTTCCTGAAAATTCATCTATATTTGATATTTGTTTAATCTCACATTGAGATATATAATAAAAATAAGAAAAAAAGAAAGCGTTTTCAATTTTTAAATACTTCGTTACTTCTCATACTATAAGGAGGATTTAAAATGAGCCAAGTAGAAAGAAATTCCAAATTGCAGAAATTAATTGAGCAACAAAAATTCAATGAGAAAGAAATTTCCAGGATGACAGATTCACAGATTGAATATTATCACTGGCTCTATTTTGATGACTCTGTTTATGATTATATGTAACTCAAATATAAAATGATAAAAAGCGGGAAAAACATTGATAATTCAGGGTTTCCCGCTTTTACTTTTATCACTTTCAGAAATAATCCAACAACATTAAGGGATCATATAAATCCAGAATCTTATCATCCAGCTGGTAACGAGGACATTTATAATTATTACAAGAGCAGACTCTTAATGGGTTTTGCTCTTTTTTTAATATCAATAAAATGTGCAGTTGAACGCCAGTAGGTCCTTTTATTCGCTCATCAATTTGAAGGCGGATGGAATCAAGGCCGTAAAGGACCAAGTGTAGTAGATGTAACTTTCTTATATTGAAGATGAAAAGGGGAGTAAGACTTCACACACATAGTTTGAAATTCATCAAGTTTGCATAAGATAAATTATAGGAAGTTGTAAAAATATAAAATTCACTGTCTCAAAATGAAAAGTAATCTTGTTGTAGTGAGACGGAATAAAAGTTTTCAAAAAAAGTACATATCTTACACGTGTCATTTCACAGAACTTTCACACTTGTTCATTATATAATATAGATACTCCTTATTTTGACCACTGAATACGATTGTCCAGGACCAGTCGTATTCAGAAAAAACCTCTAAGTTCTTTCCCTTAGAGGTTTTTTTATTGAATCTCATTGTAACGAGTATTCTTAAATTTTGAGACAGAATTAAAAATTTAAATTATTTTTCATATTATCATAGTGACAAAAGAACATTGACCTGGTTGATATATCACATTTCGAACCGTTTTCGGAAACCCTGGAGTTTTATCCCAATTTAAGACAGAAGCTACAACAGCTGCTTATCCCTCATACCCTTACTCTTGCAAATCGCTTGTAAATGGCATCAGCATATTTTTTGCGGTCACCTAAAACTGGATTACCTGCTATTTCATACATTCTCTCCCACTTAAGTACTGCATTGTCAATATTTTTAATTTTCTTGAAATTATCCAAATTACCTACATAGTTTTTCACTTGTTTTTTAATATAATCGTCTTCAGTTAACTCCCACCAAATGAATTTAAGTTGGGTGTATAAGTCCCATTCATCCCAATCATGTGAGTGAGCCCACTTCACTAGTGTGTCCCAACGTCCTGAATGTCTAGTTGACCTTTTAGCATATTTAGTCTCCCACTGAGCAAGTCCTCGTCCAGGCCAATCCCAATCGGGCTTATTTGTTCGTCTATTACGTTGTATTGCACGTGGGTTCATTTCAGATTCCTGTTGTAAGTTACCCATAATACCAGCAGTAGCTTCATCTGAAAATCCTAAGTCTTTAAAAAATTCCCAGACTTTTTTAAAGTTATCACCGCCTGGTGATGGTCCGCCTCCCACTCTGGTATTGGGTATTTTGATAATTTTTCCAACTTGAAGATTGTTTGGGTCGTGAATATCTGGATTTGCCTTTCTAACCTCATCCAAATTTACTTGATATATTTCTGCTATCTTCCAGAGACTGTCACCTGGTTGAACCGTATACTTTTGCATTTGTGGATTGGTGTTATCAGGTCCTCCCGCAGCATTTGGTAGATTAATCACTTCTCCAACTCGAAGATTGTTTGGATTGTGAATATCTGGATTTGCTTTTATTAAGTCTTCAAAATTTACTTGATATTTTTCTGCTATCTTCCAGAAGTCCTCTCCTTGTTGAACCGTATGCGTATGCACTTGGGGAGGGACATTTAAAGGCCCTCTTGCATTTGGTAGATTGATCACTTGCCCAACTTGAAGTATGTTTGGGTCGTGAATATCTGGATTTGCTTTTATTAAGTCATCAAAATTTACCTGATATGTTTTTGCTATCTTCCAGAAGTCCTCTCCTTGTTGAACCGTATGCGTATGCACCTGGGGAGGGACATTTAAAGGCCTTCTTGCATTTGGTAAATTGATTACTTTTCCAACTGGAAGTATGTTTGGGTCGTGAATATCTGGATTTGCTTTTATTAAGTCATCAAAATTTACCTGATATGTTTCTGCTATCTTCCAGAGGCTGTCATTTGGTTGAACCGTATACTTTTGCATTTGTGGATTGGTGTTAACAGGTCCTCCCGCAGCCTCATCCAAATATGCAGGGCGTCCAAAGCCAACAATCTTCCACGTTGGAGTTCCGCTAATGGAACGCTTGCGACGTAGTACTTGTCCACCATTAGCGTTCGAACTACTTCCTGTGTTACCCTCGATAGTTTGCACAGTGTTACTATCAATTACTTTCTCTACCCATCCGATATGGCAAATGCGCTCGCCGTTATGAAAGAATGCATAATCACCTTTCTTCGGGGTTCTATACCACGCGCCTTTCTTCTTAAAAAACTCAGAATGGTACGGGGTGTAAGCAAACTTACCGCATATATCCGTAGCCCCTACTTGATTTGCACACCATGCTTGAAACATATCACACCAATATTGACCGTCTTGCCCGTACCACTTTCCGTATTTTGTCTTGTCTACCGGTGTTTCGGTTTGGCCAATTTCTGCTGTTATAACCGCGCCGAGCGCCGAAATTTTACATGCCATTAGTCCTCGCCTCCTAGATATTTCAGGGTTTGCTCTTTGCTCAGATTGTTCTTCAGGGTCTGCCTCAGATAACTAATTACCTGTATTTTCCATCTACCCTTGCTTGATTACGTCCTTTATTTCTTCATCTTCTTTGTTTGTATTTTCATCGTTTCCTTGATATTCCGGGGTTTGCTCAGGTTGCTCTTCAGGGTCTGCCTCAGATAGTCTATTACCTGTATTTTCTAGCAAGCCTTGCTCGATAACGTCCTTTATTTCTTCTTCTTCTTTGTTTGTATTTTCATCACCTCCTTGATATTCCGGGGTTTGCTCAGGTTGCTCTTCAGGGTCTGCCTCAGATAGCCAGTTACCGGTATTTTCCAGCTTCCCTTGCTTGATAAGGTCCTCATCACTAATTATTTCGTTTGTAATATCTGTCATTACGTCTGAAAGGACTGGTGTCAGTTCTTTTGATGCTTCTGTTTGGTATTGTAGTGTGTTTGCTGGCCGTTGTCTTGTCGATTTGTCAGGTAGAATGTTGTTGGACAAGTAACGATGGAACATGTATTCAAATAATGCAACACCAATAGCAGCGATGAGCGACATAATCAGCTCATCATCCCCGTATGTTAGGTTCTCACTCATCAACCAGATGACGACAAATGCCAAGCCAAAATCAGTAATTGTTGCCACAGTATTGTTTGTTCTAGGTAAAATCAGTAAATCACCAATGAAATACGCTGCAGCACACAGAACAAGTGTTATTAGAAAGATGTTTCTAAATGCCATGTCAAAAAATAAACCGAGAATGATGGACAAAAGGATAAGATTTGATACAAATTTTACCGCAAAAGCCTTAACGTGTTTCATGTAAATAACTCCTCCTTTTTTTGTAGTGTGCTAAGACTTTTAAAATTTATTCAAGCGTTGAGTTCGTATTTTAAATATTCAGTCTTCTATTTTCATCCTCACTTTCTCATTTACTTTAATAATTAACAGCTGTCACCTTTTTGAACTGTATGCTCTCGCACTTGAGGAGTGAGGGTAACAGGTCCTCCTTGAGTCGGTGTGGAATATTTCTGTAACAATGCCCATGTTTCTTTTCCGACTATTCCATCCACCTTTAGATGATGGTCTATTTAATACCTTACAGCCTGGTCTGTTTTCAAGCCAAAATCTGAATCAATGGCCCCTGGAGAGAATCCTGCATTTTGAAGTGCTATTTGAATGCTAGGGCCCTTTGAGCCTTTTTTAATTGCTAGTCGGGTGATTATACATTTAAAGAAGTTGCTAAAAAGCCAATACCTTGGTACATAAAGGATTGGCTTTTGATCGTTTTTTATCGTTTATGTATGATTCTTACATCGTTGATAAATCAATGTTTTCGGCTTCTGAAAAAGGCCTGATGATTGCATAAAAAAGTGGAGTTTTATTCAATCTCTTATTCAATATAATGGCCCGTTTGTTGAATAAGAAAAGCGGGCATTCTCTATTGAAGCATCGCATCATCTATAAAGCCACTAAGACAGCCGTGCAAGTATACTGCACGGCTGTCTTAGTGTTCTTGTTTTGGACTTGTTATGGTTTCCATGTAACAGTATTCCTACTGGCCGATAAACTTTCTAGCGCATCGCCTTCTCTCCTAAATATTATATGGAGTGACAAAGTGTTCTTTTAGGGACGTTTCATCTTACAGCGGTATTATATTTCTGCTTCTAATTCGCTTCTACATTCTTCCAATATTTGTTTCTTTGAATAATCATCAGTCATAGAAAATAATTCCTGATTCATCTTTTTTTCTGCTAATTCGGTTAAAATTTCATCAGCCTCATCATGTCCTATTTCTCTAATATAATTACTTTCAAATCCAGCAAACTTGATTACCTCTAGAGCAACGTCACAAATTTAATAACGACAAGAAAGTAAGGACATTTTCTCAGTCATAAAATAGGCATAGTCACAGGGGTGCTACTCGATAAACCAAAATTTGGAATAATACTTAGTCTTTTAACAGGTGACCCTAACATTGTCTGTTTTTATTCGTACAGAATCGCAGACGTGACACAAAAGGAGGAAAAACAATGGAAAGTAATCCTAAGGAATACCAAGCAGAGGTCGAAGCAAACCGATTGTTCTATCCCGTTACTCTTGAGATGACCGATTTAGCCAAACCTATCATTAAGGAAGTGGAGATTACGCCTGAAATTTCCAGCATCTTGGGTATGCCTATGTTTGCCAATCATCACATACTGGTGAATGCAAAGTCCATGACCTTTCAAGGCTATCTGTATAATAGCAACAGGCCTGACCCGGTTGCAACATTAAAAGACGTGAGAGTGACTGCAACGAAGTATCAAAACCCGAGTGGCAGGTATGAAGTCCGGGTGTATCTTGATTACTACATCACTTCTCACGGATTCCATTCTGATGGTCTCCGACAGGCGTTGATTTTCAAGAATCGGGATGGTGGTGTTATCCACACGAGGGATTTTCAGTACGATATGGTCTGGTTCAAATGCGGATGGAATGGTGTATACAGGCAACACACCTTCCTTGACACTACTTACGTGAGTTGGTTTGACCTCTGGGAGGGCATTACACACAAAGTTGATGGTGTTTCCCTCCCGTGTTAGGGACTCGGTAGGAAGTTGCACACAATAATTAAATAAAATATGGCGTACATTGCGCCTAACCCTGAACGTTAATAGTCATTGACAGGATAATGCTATGCTTTAAGTACTATGAAGTTTTTGCCGATAATGACTCTTCTTTGGCAACTTCAACTAAATTGTATAAGGAGGCAATACAAACACAGGCGGAAGAAATGCTCTGGTGTTGCTTGTCAGAAATATATATCCTGCTTGCTCAGGTGTCTTAAGTCTTTGTAATAGTGGAAATATTTATTTTTCATATATGCTTTACGATTGAGCTGAGGGACGCTACAAGAAGTACAAAGCCCTCAGTTCTTCATTAAAGGGAGTGTTTCTATGACTCATACAGGGTTATCAAATACCGACGAACAGTTTATTGAAAATACTGTTCAGACATTCATGAATACACATCATGTACCCGGTGCATCTCTAGCTCTTTCTTATCAGGGACGCCTTGTATTTGCCCGTGGGTATGGCGTTACAAATCTAGCCACAAACGAACCGGTAAACAAAGGTCATCTCTTTCGGATTGCAAGCATTTCAAAACCAATCACTGCTGTAGCCATTTTCAAGTTGGTAGAAACTGGCCAACTTCAACTTGACACTCCAGTTTTCGGCTCCAATGGTATCCTTGGAACCACCTATGGCACTCAGCAATACCGGCCCAATATCGAGAAAATTACAGTCCAACATCTCCTTGAGCACACTAGTGGCTGGCCAAGTTCCGCCGATCCAATGTTCCGTCATCTCGACTTAAATCAACACCAGCTTATCACATGGATGCTTGATAACGAACCATTGACTTATGTACCGGGACAGACCTTCGATTATCTCAACTTCGGTTATTGTTTGCTCGGTCGTGTGATTGAACGAGTTTCGGATATTTCTTACGCTAACTTTGTTCGACAATACGTCTTCGAACCCTGTGGTATTACGGATATGCATATTGCCGGTGACACTCTTGCGGATCGTCGAGCTAACGAAGTTGTGTATTACCCGCAAAGCAACTGGAATCCTTACACAATCAAGGTGTCCCGCATGGATTCGCATGGGGGTTGGATTGCATCTGCAACGGATCTCGTTCGTTTCCTCGTTCGCGTGGATCGTTTCTCCTCTAAACCAGACATCCTGGACAGAGAATCCCTAAAGACGATGTATACAACAACAACTGCACCAAGAATAAATGGAAGTCCTGCAAATTACGCTAAGGGATGGGCTATCAATCCATCTGGGAATTATTTCCACGACGGAGATATACCAGGTTCGGCTTCTATCTTTGTACGGACGCATCACGAATATTGCTGGGCCGTGTTAGTCAACTCTCGTAACGACACACAATTGGAAAGAATGCGCTCCGACCTCGACAACCTGATGTGGACGATTATTGGGCACATCAATCATTGGCCAACATATGATTTATTCTAAAGTTGGGGTAGTACACCATGCCCATTCAAGCTAAGGCAAATGAATAGCCCGAAAAAAACGCTATTCTTTCTGTAAATTAATAGGAAAGGATGGTGTTTTTCATGAGTCTTTCGCTTCTAGGCATTTGAACCTTTTTCCCAAAAATTACAACGGTGTTTGTCTTCTCAAGTTCTTCAAAGAGGTAGGCTTTATTTATCGAGATTATATGAGATGAATTTTTTATCGAATACAAGCATTGTTGAACATCTAACCAATCGGATTTTGCAATTGGAACAATAAATAACTGAACTAGACCAAAATTCAATTTAACAATTAAAATTAATTTAAGCACAGCTATTTGAATGATTGCTGTGCTTAATTTTTTCGTATCTCTTTGAATTAGATAAGTTCTTTCCCCGAAATGCCAAATTCAATATTATTATGCCTGTTCCCATCTGTTAAACAACGAAGGCTTTATATGTTTGTTTGTAGCTGCCCCCCCTTTGAACTTCCATTTTCTCACAAAACAAATCTTCCTCTTTTATCCGCTCAACTTGCCATCCTAACAGTTCACCCTTTGCTTTTTTCATGGCCACAGGGTATTTTAAAATAAAAAAACGCCCCCAACCCAATTGTTTGAGAGCCTGAAACAAAAAATTAACGTTTTTGTGAACTGGTAGACGATACATGCCTTTAAGACATATTTATTAGGTTCTTTTATTTGTACATATAATACAAAATGAAATAATATACCCGTTCTATATGTTTCATGACCAAAACGTAGACATAAAAAGGTGGTAATTAGCCTAAAGCTGGTACCACCTTTTTTCATATCCTTATTTAATAAATGTGGATGCATTATTCAACACAAACACCCGTTATCTACCCATGAAGCTCTGCTCCACCACGGAGAATGAAAATATAGTGAACTGTCCATTGAAGTAAACCCAAAAAGTTAGTTGTAGATTTCCTTCCCATGGCCCTGGTAATCGTTTGGATCGTTGGGATTCGAACCCGGGAACCAAAGGGCTCTCGGGATATTCTTGTCAAATGAGATGTTTCCATTCCAGTACCAAATATGGTCGCCTAGTTCGAGCGTCATTTTGATGCACTCCTCTCAAGATGGTCTATTGCTCACGTTAACTAAGACGTGTGGTTATGCGCTTGTTTCATGGGCAACCTCGTAGATAGGAATTTGCTTTTTCAGCGATAACACCGTTTATTAATGCCCGTTAAACATAAAATTATCCCAAAGCATCTTGTTATATATCTTATGAAACAGGTGTAATCTCTTGGCTTCTTCTGGAATAATTAGGGTAACATTACAAATAATAAACCTAGGGTTTCCATGTAACAGTATTCATTTTTGGACCAACCATGAAACCACGTTTAGGTATATGACGATCAAGAATTCATCTTCGCAGAAAACACTGGTCATTCAAGGGTCATGAAGCAAGTAGTATTTCGTTTACAGCGTCTAATGAAGCATATCGATGTAGACCAGCATATTACCCTTCACAGCTTTAGACATACTCATACATCACTTCTCATTGAAGCTGGTGCAGGGGTAAAAGAGATCCAGGAAAGGTAGGTCATTCCGATATAAACACAACAATGAACATTTACGCTCATATGACAAAAAATATCGAAGAAAAGACCTCCCATAAGTTCAGTCAACTTACGAAAGGTCTTCTCTAATTGGTGAAATTAAAATGCTTCGAAATCCGAAGGTTAGCAAAAAGTTAGCATTTCTCACTAAACTTCATCTTACAAACCCGTATATATCAAGGGTCGTAAGCCCTTCTTATATCATGCCGCCCATAGTTTGTAGGATATTACATGAGAACATCGTACAATCTAACCTTATTTAAATCACACAATGAAACATTTGTTCCTCACTAGAATATTCACTCAACAATATATAAAAATATCGGTATCGGCACCCATTCGGCACTTTTTTTGGCACCTAGGGTGTTTTTTTCTTCTATTGGGGATGTATCTTTCTTAGTAAATATCCCAAATAACGTAATTAATAAATTACCAGCAATTGTTCGATTTTGTTGTTTTAAAGTTTCACTAATTTGTTCTGCATTAGCTCTCCTGGGCCAGAATCATCTTCCTATGCTATAGCCGCTGACCTGGACAAGTCGGTAACCTTCACCGACAAGTTGATCGAACGCTTGTTGGTATTGGACTGACCTTAACCCGTGCCTCGCATGCCACGCAGGGCCAGCACTTTGTTCCCAGATCGCGGCATAGCGATCCTCTCCGTTTATGTTATAGCCACTGACCTGAACCAGCCGGTAACCTTCGCCGACAAGTTGATCGAACACTTGTTGGTATTGGGCCGACGTCAGCCCGTGCCTCGCATGCCACGCAGGACCACCACGTTGTTCCCAGATCGCGGCATAGCGATCCTCGCCATTTATACTATAGCCGCTGACCTGAACCAGCCGGTAGCCTTCGCCGACAAGTTGATCGAACACTTGTTGGTATTGGACCGACGTCAGCCCGTGCCTCGCATGCCACGCAGGACCACCACGTTGTTCCCAGATCGCGGCATAGCGATCCTCGCCATTTATGCTATAGCCGCTGACCTGAACCAGCCGGTAGCCTTCGCCGACAAGCTGATCGAACGCTTGTTGGTATTGGGCCGATGTCAGCCCGTGCCTCGCATGCCACGCAGGACCACCACGTTGTTCCCAGATCGCGGCATAGCGATCCTCGCCGTTTATGCTATAGCCGCTGACCTGAACCAGCCGGTAACCTTCACCGACAAGCTGATCGAACGCTTGTTGGTATTGGGTCGATGTCAGCCCGTGCCTCGCATGCCACGCAGGACCGCTACGTTGTTCCCAGATCGCGGCGTAACGCCAAGGCTGGAGCAACTCATTACTGAGATGCAGCTTGACCGTCCTTTGCGCCTCGTCGACTGCGACCACGGTCACTAGGACACCACCAGCTTCCAGATAGTATTTAGTACCAGCGACTGCCGGAAATGCCGCTATCTTCAGGGTCGAAACATTCGGCGGTGCTCCGCTTGTTAGGTGCGCGACAATGGAACCAAATGGCCCCACTTGCGCCCCCCTGCCTTTTAAGCCCTTATCATAATACGTGGCGGTAGAACGGTACTCGAGGTACAGGCGCTGGACATGCAATCCATCAGCCCACGCTACGATCGGCGGTCCGCCCCACCCCGGCTTAGGTGCGCCGTCCAGCGCTTTGAGTTCGATTTGGACTTCTCCCGGCCTCGACAGAAGCGAATGACCGACATCGACCCCTACATTCGGCTGGCCCATATCTAACCAACCGCAGCCCGTGAGGGTGGAGGCACACATCCCTGGCCCATCGGGTAAATTGTTAAAAGACGCGTTGGCAAAGGTGAACTTGTTGCCTTCCCCTCCCATGATGCAGAACTCATCACCATACTCTTGCGGACCAGCCGGAGTATCAAGGTTGGCGTGATTGGCGTTGTAAAGATGTCCGATTTCATGGCCGAGTATGGCAGGCGTCATGCTGGCTGCGGCCATATGTAAATACTTGCGGTTCGGGGCCCAGGCGGCACTGCTCGCCCCTGGTACATCGATGATCAGTGCGAAGTGGCCATATGGGGTCAAATCGACTCCCAACATCTGCTGGACCATGGGAACGACGCGGTCTCCCACGCCAAACCCGTAGTTGCTCCACTCCTGTACAGTCATCTGCAAGGTACACCAGTCGAAGACCCGAAACTCCAGTAGTTCCCGCTCACCGGATTGGTCGAAAACGAAGCCTGCCGTGTGGGTAATGAGTCGATGCACCTCATCACGCGTGATCGTAGTGACCCTCGGCACATCGCTACAGGAAAGCAAAAGTACCGCGAGATTATTCATAGCACCCTCCCACGATTGCTTACAACAATTAATCTGATTTTGGAAGAGTCTGCACAGTCTGTCATCATTGGCGTCGTTATCCGGCTCGGCACTGCAGTTGCACTTATGGCCACTCGAGAAGCGGATAAGTCGCTTACTAGCGAATAGCTTTCATCTTTCTTTTCTACTTGCAAATAACCGAACCGATGAAGGAAGTTTTGTAACCAGGTTACCCCCGTACCCTGATTCCCTCGTTTTAGACCGATTCGAAAGTCTTGACTTGGCATCATTGTCATCATTCCTTATCTTGTTAAATTTCTCGGCTTTTAGCAGCAGTCATACCCAAACGCTTTCGATTGAGCAGGAAACAAAAGTTCCCTGCCAAAAGATATTTTCACCGATCGGAAACCGATTTATGTAATACTATTTCTTCAAATTTCGACAATATAAACTTTTCTCTAAATAGCGGAAGAAGGAGCAACCGTCAATTTTGGTATCATATACCCAATAAATAGAAAAGCATCATGAGTCATTAGAGAATTGAAGCCATTTGTGCATCTAGGGGTACCGCCACATGCCCATCAAGCTAACAAAGTAAATGACTAGATACAAAATGCTCTTTGTTTCAAAACGAGAGAGCGTTGGAAAAGTAGACATGTCAAAGAAGCCTATATTAAAATATGATTTTTTTCACTAGGCAGCTTGTTTGTGTTTCACCGTCTTTTCGTATACAACACCTAGAATATCAAAGACGGTCTTCTTCTTATACCGATGACATTTACGGCCATTTTTCTTAAGCATTGAAAGGGATATTGCTTTTTCACAAATTCTTTTTTGAGAATTACATAAGCAATACTACCCATGAAAAAGCCAAGATGCTTTCTAAATTCATTATATTTCAATCTTACTGAAGGTATATTGTTTGTAGTGCAGGCGGCTATAGCCGCAATATTATCGTCAACTACAGCCGTATAGAAGACCTCTGTATTAAAAATATGGGCAAATGTCTTGTAAAGTTTAGCTTTATCCTTTGAAAAATAATTCAGCCATTGATAGAAGCCGTCTACAAAGATTGTACTCATCTCATCTCTTATATTTCTTTCTGCTTCACAAGCCCGAATAATATTCATAGTCTATCCCTCTATTCTTTGTGAATGTTTCAACTCGATTATTAAGAACACACATATCTTTCCATCATATAGAGCATTGCTTCAATTGGTTCTCTAGTTGACAAAACGATCCCATTTCACTATCCTGCCTTTTAATTGAGCTACTAATATTTTCTATTCTGGTTAGCACAAACCTTCCATCTTCATCTAACTATCCGTTAATTGAACTACTTATAACTGCGATTTCTTTCATTCATTATCTTATTCAAGATAATGGCCCTTTAATGGAATAGAGAAAAAGGATGCTACACAAAAGTTATTCATTTTTTTTGAAACATCCTTGATTCTTGCTTATTTAAATGTCATTTTTTATCGTGATTACAGACTATTACAAACGATATCCCTGATATACAAGGGTTTAAATCACTTTATAACATCATGCCGCCCATAGATTGTGGAGTTTTACATGAGAACATCATACAATCTAACCTTAATTAAAGCATACAATAAAACATTTGTTCCCCACTAAAATATTCACTCAACAATATAAAATAATATCGTTTTTGGCACCCATTCGGCACCTTTTTGGTGCCCAGGTTTTTTTTCTAATAAACGGATTTACCCATGCAAGTTGAAATTTCATCCATTATTCAAAAACCTTTCATTAGGAAAAGATTATCTTTATATGTCTAATTTTTGATGCTGAGATTCGCTCTACAGCGAAATTAACTTTTGTTTTATGGATAATGAATGGTTCCTTCGATTTAATATAGAAGCTTTTAAAAACACACTATTTTAAGAGACTCTTAAACCTTCTTCTTAGGGTAAGTTTTACTCACAACATATCTAAGTTCCGATAATATATAGTTATTGGAACTTAGAAAACTAGATTAAAATAATAATCAAAGAGACCACTTCAAGTTTCTTTCCAGGATATGAAATGGTCTCTTTTTTTAGTATATTTCGATGTGAAAATATTCAAAGAAATAGTGAAGCCTCTGAGTAGCTCTGAATATAATGAATGGGCAATGACCTTGGATAGATAATATAAAGACAAAGACCTCAATAACTCATTTCTTCATTTAAAATCATTTTAGTATCGATAATAATTTTTGCTCTATCCATTTACTCATACTGATTCCTTCTTGTTCAGATAACGCTGTCATACTTTCTAATAGATTAATGGGTAATTCCAAACTAGTTTTTCGATAGGAACTTCAAAAAATCAGGTGACGCTCTTCATTGTAGATGTATCCTTGTATTAGAAATGGCAGGATATCATCCGCAAAGAAACCCTTTGTCGTTAATGGCCTTTCCCCCGCCCGAATTAAGAGTAGGATCGTGTGATCCTGTCTCTCAATCGTATGTTTTCCATTCCCCATGTTTCATATAAATAGTCCACGAATGGATAAAGGACAACGGCATCCTTCGGAATTTCTAGCTCTACATAGCCTTTATACTCCAAAGTGGATTGATGAATGGGTTAGACTGGCTTTAACTGATACTCCCTTGTCCCTTCATCAAATGGCAACCATTTTTGAATATTGGCTAAGTAAAAACCCCATTCATTATCCTTATTCCGTTAACACGGGCTTCAGGCACCTTACTTGAATGGAATTTCTGAAATAAGACGATATCTTGACTAGCAGGAGAAGGCTAGCTTAGATGGTATACTTTTATTTCTACACACATACAAAAGGAGAAGACTAGAAAATCTTCTCCTTTTTCATTTAATCCTTTTCACGATAATTGGTTCTTCTCTCTCCTAGCAGTTCCGCAGCCTTTTTCTTCTATCGCTTGGTAAGGCTAAATAAATGGTAGCTAAATGCCTGTAATAATTGCTAAGAATAGCTCTTTACATAGAGCCTAAAATAAACGTTATGTAAACTAGAAAAACTGTGTAATAAAAAGAACCTATAGTGATCTCTTGCATCCACTTCTTCTTTATTCCTCGGTTCAGCAGCCTAAGTTTTCGTTTTAACTTTTTCAACCTCTTTGCCATGTTTCTCCACTTCTTGATTAGCCTTTTGAATTTCTTTTACAAGTTCTGCGACTAATTTATCAGCTTGTCCAGCCTTTTCTTCCACATATTTAAGTGTAGCATTCAAGTTTTTAATTGTATTGTTAGCTGCAGCAAGCTCTTTAACCTTTGCTTCATATTCAGCTGTTTTGATGGCTAACTGTTCCTTTGTGGCCTGATGATTAGCTGTTTCAGTATTCAATTTTGTTTCCAAATCTGAAAGCTTTGGTTGCAAATTTGAGATTTTTTTAAAAAAGCTATGTTAATCGTTAATGTTGTTATTTCGATAATAAAAAAGCATGCCTATATATAGGCATGCTTTTTTATTACCATTTTTCTTCATCATCAATCCATTGATTATTTTTTAACTCATATGATTTATTATCGTCATGGAAAACAAAGAACGATGGTAAATTCAATATATCCCGACCTGATTTTTTCCAACATTGACCAAACCAATCTGTAAACGCTTTTTGTTCTAACTCGTATATTGCTGGATAGTTTTCTTCGTAAAAATTATCAAGAAAATCATGAGTCCGGTGATGAACACAGATAGTTCTGCACCAGTCTGCAGAAACGTCGGCAGAACTATCATGCTCGACATAAATATTAACGTATACGACAATACCAAAAGCAGACAAACGACGAACATCGGATCTCGCATAAAGTACTGCCGCAGTATAAACAATGCCAGCGCGACGAGCCCTTTCGACTCACCTCCTTTTATTGTTCACAAGCGTAATTATCTTTGTCTCGGTCCATCTTCGCTTGATAAGCAGGATGGTCGGATGGTACGCCATTTGGATATTTGGTACGTAAGTCGGTGCAGTTCTGGAAGAACTCTGCTTGTGGTTCTGGCTCTGGCTCTGGCTCTGGAGTAGGCGCTGGCTTCGAAGCAGGTTTAGGTTTTGGAGCGGGAGCTGGCTTGCTTTCTTCTCTTCTTCATAATGGAAACCGTGGTCATGGTCTACGTGAGCATAGCCTGGAATACTCCAAACTCCAATCTTTTTATTACGAGCGATATACTGTGCCTTATGAAATTCATCGAGCATTGTTAAATCGTTATATAAGTAAGCGGTTGCGGCTAATCCTTTTTCCAATACCATTTCTTGATAAGTCGTATCCCCTACCCAAACATACGCTAATACTCGGCCATACTTATCGGTTCTCTCTTTTCCTACTTGAATCCCAACCGTTTTATTCTTTAATGTTTCTGTAGCAAACTGAGAAGCTTCGGGACCGAACTTTTCGACTGGCTTTTGTGGGTGCTTGGTCTCAGGTGTGTCGATTAATAACATACGGATTTGTTCTTGCTTTCCATCCATGAGGACTTCGATTGTGTCTCCATCAATGACTCGTACCACTTTCGCTTTGACTCCATGCTGTACGGCTTTAGGAGTAGCTGTTTTAGTTGTAGCGGTTGTAGTAGCTTTTTCGGAAGGCTTTTCCGTTTCCTTTTTAGCTGTTTCAGAATCTTTTTTCTCAGCCTTTTCTTCTTGCTTTTTCTCTTCCTGTGATGATTTGGTTTTCGTTTCATTAGAAGCTGTTTCTGTATCTAATGTCGGGTCGTTAATTATTGCAATCATAAAGACTACGAATGAAATTAAGCTGAATAAAAACGATTTTCTCCATTTCTTCTTTCTAAAAATATCAATGATTCCTTTCACGATAAAAACTACGAATAATAAAAACGCGATAATCTGAATTGCTCCTAACATCTTATTCCTTCTCCCCCTGTTGTATCTCGTATAGTTCTTTCATACATCTAATTTCTGTTGCCTGCTTATTAATCCACTCGTCTATGCTTTCAGCAGATCTTCACCCCCAAGTAATTCTTTCTCAAACATTTCAATTTGTTTTCTCATTGCCTTTTTTCTTCTTCAACCTACCAACTTAATTGTTTCTTCTTTGGTATTATCAATAACCCACCTTTAAATAATTTAAAGAAATTATATACCATTTTATTATTAGTAGAAGAATACCCAGTAGTTCTCACATATTTTATTTATCTATCGATTCAAGATTAATATGGAATTTCTTGTATTTACATGTGAAGATTAGCACAATAGCTGTTACATGCGTATTGCATTTTTATAAGTTAAATCTTAGATATCAGTAGCACAGTGTGTTAATTAACTGTTACCCTTCTGGAAAAACCAAGTACATTTGTCGCATTTTGGTGTTAATATAAACATATAATGTTTTTCCATATATTAAAAAACTTCCCTATTATAAGGAAGCACTAAAGTTATTAATAGGAAACTGGCATTGTTTTTTTACACTTAAAGAACATATATTTCGTGGGAGGTAACAGAAATGGGAACATCAAAAAGGAAATTGTCTAACGAAATAAAAAAGTTATTGAAGGATAAACCGCTATCCAATTTAAATGATACTGCACCAGAATTAACAAAAAAAATCTTATCTAAAAAAATACTAAATGAAAATTTTGACCAAGAGGATATAATTGATAATTCCATCAAAATTATTACTAATCAATTTCTCTCATTATCATCAAGTGGTTTTAAAGGTAAAACAAAAAAAGAATTGATTAATGACCCAATAACTCAACAAGAATTCCTTGAAATGATATTAGATCTAATAGAGAACTCTATAGTAATTGAGTCAAAGATACTTGAAAAAGCTTTAAAAATTGTAATGTGCAAATTCTTAGAGGTTGATGAATTTGATGTTTATTCTTTTGCCCAAATTTTATTCTATGAAATTGTATTTCAAATATTGCTTGGGGAATTGAATGACAATATAAAAGATATCTTCGAAGAGATAGAATATGACCTTATACAAAATATGGTTAGAAACGCTACAAATCAAGTAATGAATGTCGCTGTATACGAAAAAGTGAATTTATTTATAGAAAGAAAGATATCTTTAAATGAAGTATTAGATGAAATTGCAAAGCAAACATCCAACGCAAGCTTTGGTGAATTTTGATGGAAGATTTCGATTCCTTTTCCAAACTACATCTTAATTTGTTAAATCAAATCAACTATGATTATAAAAATAATAGTACAATAGTCATTGATCTTGTAACTGTGATGGGTGCAATTTATTGTACAGATGTTCATACTCCTAAAACCAACGATAAACCACGTTATATAGAAATGACAATACCAGTATTTAACTATCATATATGGTCTAAAGTTACGCATTTAATAGAGAATTTGGCAAAGTGGGTTTCTGAAGATACATTTAAAGTGAATTTTCAAGAAACAAACTTTGAACCCAGCAGCTATACTAATAGTCTATTACCTCCCTATCCTAATGATGTAACTCTCTTTTCAGGAGGTTTAGACTCTTTTGCTGGAGCTTATCATAATTATATAAATGGCATTAGCAGTGATTACGTTGGTTTTATCAATAAGGGAGAAGAAAAAACAAACCAGGAAAAAGTTGCAAAGTTTTACAAGGAAATTTTCATTGATACAACCGAAATAATATTAATAGAGAAACCATTTAAAAAAAAGAAGTTTTTCATTCAATCAACTAGATCCTTACTTTACCTTGCTCTTGCAATTGCCAAATCTTATTTTAATTCATCTCAGGATGTTTACTTATATGAAAATGGTATTCTTTCCCTCAACCCAGAAATAAAAAATAGGTATACAACAAAAACAACTCATCCTAAAACAATCTATTTATATAGACAATTACTTGAAGAATTGAATATTAGTATAAGAGTTAATCATCCATTTATGTTTAGAACTAAAGGTGAAATAATAAATGATATGGATAGAAGATTCAAAGAAAATATTAATAATACGTTTACTTGCGGCCAAGGAAGAGCCCATCCTGATCGTAAACATTCTGGACAATGCGGAATATGCATTCCCTGTCTTTTAAGAAAAATATCACTCTCTGCATATGATAACGAAGAATTTGATGTAACATATGAATATTCTTATGGCACAAAAATAAAAGATGTACAAGAAGAAGTATATAGAAAGGATTATGCAAGCAATTTGGATTATTTTAATTACTATTATGATTTAATTAAAACAAAACGAACACACCTTGAAATTCACACAAGAGACAAGTATTATAGAGGAGATTCTAACTTCAGATTTAACAATAATGAAATGTTTGTTAGATTCTCTGAAGAATACGAAAGGTTCATGAAAAAATATGCCCCTAATCGATACTCATGTACATATTGATTTCTATCCCGATCCCGAAAAAATTGCTTGGCAATATGAAAATTTAGGTATATATGCAATGTTTGTGACTAACTTACCAGAGTTATTTGAAAAACATTATAAATCTTTTGGAGGATTTAAATATGTACGGCTATGCTTAGGATATCACCCTCAAGTTTCAAGTGAATATGTTTTAAATGAAACTCTATTTCAAAAACTTGTACTTAAAACTAGATATATTGGTGAGGTTGGGCTTGATTATCAAAATGAACATGCAGATATTAAAAATAGGCAGATTAAATCGTTTGAATTTATCACATCACCTTTATTTAATAAAGGTAGGATTTACTCTATACATTCAAAACACACTGAGGACATGATACTAGAAATCCTAATACAGAATAAAGTTAAACACGCCATTTTCCACTGGTATAGTGGAAAGCTATCGACTTTAGAAAGAATAGTTGATAACGGCTATTACTTATCAATAAATCCTAAAATGTTAAAAAGTAAACATGGACAAAAGATTATCGAACGAGTTCCCTTAAATAGAATGCTTTTTGAAACTGATGGGCCATTTGCAAGATATAATAAGCAATTAATTTACCCATCTTCTTTTTCTGAAATTTACTCAGAATTTGAGAAATCAATCCCCACTTTTAGTGAAACTGTTTTTAAAAATTTCAAAAGGCTTCTCATTGAAAAGGACCTTTTTAAGTAAAATAAATTACTCTCTAAATTACGAGAGTTTTTTTTACAACAAAAAACGAACATACATTCCCTTGAGGAGGCTTTATTATGAAAGTTGCAGTATACATTCGAGTTTCTACCGAAGAACATGCAAGCGAAAGCTATTCGATTTCCGCTCAAAAACAGTGATTGAAAGCCTATTGTATCTCCCAGCATTGGGATATGCCGCATTCTATGTCGATGAAGGTATATCTGCTAAGGACATGAAACGGCCACAGCTTCAACAAATGCTGCAAGATATTAAAAATGGTGATATTAATTGTGTCCTTGTCTACCGTTTAGATCGTCTCACCCGTTCTGTCTTAGGAGTAGCTGCACTTGCTCAATGGGAACGTGAAAATACAGGTGAACGAATACGAATGGGATTACAGGAAAAGGTTCGTCAAGGAAAGTATGCCATGAACCACGTCCATTCGGCTATAACTTAGATTTAAAGGCCGGTAAGCTGTCCATCCATGAAGAAGAGGAAGCCCCTATCGTTAAATTGATTACAGAGCTTTATTTGAAGGGATACGGGGCCAATCGAATTTGTAAGTATTTGAATGAAAGAGAAATTACCACTAGAGATGGAAACCAGTGGAACGATAAGCCATTAATGCAGATTTTAAAGAATCCCCTCTATTGCGGAACCATAAGATGGGGTGATGTTTTAGCTGTAGATTCAGTCCCACCAATTATAGATAAGGACACCTATAACGCAATTCAAAGAACTATTGAGAGAAGAAAAAGTCTCTCCCCTAAACACATTTCCAGTGAATATATATTTTCTGGTAGTTTAAAATGCTTAAACTGTGGACAACCAATGGTAGGCTAAGGTATACACTCCCCTGGCAGACGGTCAGAAAAAGATATATAAAAATTATCGTTGCCTGCGGGTGAAAAGTGGTGAGTGTGATGGATCAAGAAGTATCTCGGAATTTAGATTAGAACGGGCTTTCTTATACTACCTTGAAAGATTAAGCTTTACTTCCGTATTAGATGAAATTGCAGCTACTGGAGAAGAGACATTGAATGAGCAACACAATCAATTTAACATTGAATCACTACAAAAGGAAATAGATAAAATCGAAGGTGAAAAAAAAAATGGCAGTATGCATGGAGTAGTGACATGATATCGGATGATGATTTCCGTTCAAGGATGGATGAGGAAAGAAATAGAGAAGTTGAAGTAAAAAATCAAATACAATCTTTTAAACCCCAAGAAGAGGTACACGCAGATTTAACCGACATCAAATATGTACTTATAGACATCAAGAGAAACTGGTCTGAACTAGAAGACACTGAAAAGAAGGCCCTTGTTCAGTCAATTGTAAAGCAAGTTCATGTGGGTTATATTGAAAAGGTATTAACTGCTGAAAGTGTGGATTATCATTGAAATTCTACACTTTTATGTACTCCCATATCTCTTAAACCTGATTACGGGATACAAATTACGTGAGGCCAATTACTTGCAGTTACATAAAAACAGACTGAAATTCACTATTTTGTATTCATTTAAAACATTGATATATCAACGCTATTTTTGCTATATTTAAATAAAATTACAAAAATACAAGCAAAAAAAACCGGTAATATCCTATAAACTAGCAGCACTAATAATAACAAATCCTATATAAATAGTTAATAACATTTGTAATTTTTGTAATCTTGTATTTATATCTTTAAAGACTACTCTATCAACGTTCAAAGGGTTACAAAAGAATACAAATTGTGTATCCACATGTAACCCTTTTTATTTCAAAACTCTTTTGTACTGAAGTCAAATCCCAACTTTTTGATAATATCTTTATTGATTAAAATTCCTTTATGAGCCCTACCTCTTTTATTAATAGTTGTGTAATCGACATCCAAGTCCTTATTTTTAAAAGTGA
Organism: Peribacillus sp. FSL R5-0717; assembly: GCF_038002945.1. Taxonomy (NCBI): domain Bacteria; kingdom Bacillati; phylum Bacillota; class Bacilli; order Caryophanales; family Bacillaceae; genus Peribacillus; species Peribacillus sp. FSL R5-0717. Next base: position 4,516,797 of record NZ_JBBOOF010000001.1, on the reverse strand, counting down.
CTGTGACATTTCTCTTCAACCAGGCAGATCGAATTTGTTTTGCATTTACCCCTAAACTCTCTTTAATGTAAGCAGGGGTTAAATACAATTCCCCATTGTGATATAAAGCACTAAAAGTTTGAGTAGGATCATAGTCTACATATAATCTGTTACGATTTGAATCAATTTCTTCAAGTAACTGTTCCAGCTCTAATAAAGGTCTATCAACTGCCTTGTTATCATTTGATATATTGTAGAAAAGTGCCTCCAGAGCGTTTAGATCCACATCTAATCCTTCACGATTAAAAAGGTCATTTAGTACTTTTCCAATAAACACTATAAAAGAGTAATGAAGAGAAATTCTTCTAGCAACATCATTCTCAACTGATTTTTCCAAATACATTTTTCTGTACTCTTCAAATTCCTGCAAATAAATAGTTCGTTTATCTTTCCAACGATTTAAGAACTCAATTCCAATAGCACCATGATTGTCAGTAAATGAGGTGTAAAGTTTTCCTGAAAAGCTTTTGTCTTCACCTTCAAATGAGAACTTAGTAATAGGAATTACTCTTGCTGCTACTCCTTGAGCTTCTGCATAGGCCAAGATTTCATTTTCACCGGATGTTAACATAATGGATCTCCATGATGCGGTGTGTTGGCTGCCTGTGATACTTCCTCTTAGCTTTCCTATGTTATTCACAAACTGATAGATCATCGTTTGAATCATTTTGATGTCGTTTACTCCATTAGAATCATCAAGTATCTGAGGATAAGAATTCAGGAATGCAGATCTTCTTTCAACTGCCACTTTAGTTGTGTTAAAAGATCCAATATACTCTTTAGGACTCCCCCATACTGATGCACAGAGTAGAAGTAAACCACTTTTACCACTACTAGATTCTCCTGATACATCTACAACTATGGGCTTCATATCAAACTCATGTAAAATAACCGAAGCAAAAGATGCTAGTAAAGGGAAAACTGCCTTTGGGTGATCCTTCACTAAGTTAAAAACATCTTCAATCCAACTTTCAACAGTCCCTTTTACCTTAAATGATTCTATTAGTTGTTGTTCCCCCCATCTCCCGGAACTATATGTATATCTTTCGTTGAAATGGGATGTATGAAGTTTCCCTTTACATCCCCTAGCCTATTTACCATTTTAACTGTCGGTATTTCGTTTAGTCCTATGAACAAATCAAAGTATTCAATTAGGTGTTTAGAGTTTGAATCATTGCAACTTAACCCTTTATCTGCAAGTGCCAATAATTCACGCCTTGAGGCTAACATACCCGCAGGAACAGTTTCCTTATAGTCCTTTCCTTTGTTACGCCAACTAATTTCATAATATATCTCGCTTTTTCCAATATGTTCCAAGTATTTAGTTATGAATGGAACATTCCTGCTCACAAAGACTTCAATGTCTTGAAATTCTCCGTAGACCTTTTTCACTTCTATTCTATAAAGTGAATCATGCTTAATTCGATATGGCTCAGGTATGACAAATCCCGATACTTTATCAAAGTCATTGTTGCTTGATTCTGATTGTACCAACTGCTTTTTTCTTGTAGTAGACTCTAGTTTTCCAATACTAGCAATAGAGGCCTTTACATCATTTATAGTGTAGCTAGCGTCTTTATCAATACAGAAATACTGGTAGATTAATAGCATGCTTTTCTCAACTTGCTCCATCGGTACTCCCGTTGATTTCAACCTTCTTCCAAAATCATAGAGCGATTGATTACGTGATCCATTTTGCATAGGAATTGAAAACTCATAACCTTTTGTCTTTTCAGCATTCCAAACTGGTCTTAAGAACCAAGGCAGTTCATTGGGGTAATCCGTTATTTGGGATATGAACCTACCTTCTGTGTTATAAGTCGGAAACACTATTAAACTATTAGTTGTGCCAACCCGAGTGTCTACTACAATCCCTATGGACGAAAAGAAATGACTAATCATTTTCACTTGAACGTTCTCATTAGAAGTTGCCTTAAAAATAAATTGAAAGCCCCTTGGTGTTTTGATTAGATGATGATGGACTTTTTCTCCTCTTAGCAACTCCACAAGATAAGAAGCATGCTCTAGAATATCTACATCGATTACAATAAAGCCTCTTGGGATTAATGCTCCAATCCATCCACCCTTTGATAGATGTTTTTGTATTTCTTCTTCAGTTAAACTTTCTTAGCAGCGTTAACCTGATGGGTTGGTGCCCTTTTGTTGAAGAAATCTGGTACTCCGTACATATCTTCTAAAGAAGAGGACTTATCAACTTTTCTTAACCCTGCTCTACTTATTTTATAAAGAAAAGGGAGGAATGCTCTGCATTCCTCCCTTTTCTATTCTTGCTATTGCTTTGGCTCCAGTCCGATCAGGCGCAGGAAGTATTCCAGACCTTTTTTGCCAATTGTTGCTTTTGGCTGCTTATCAGCAGGCGCATCCGGTCCCTTCGTAAAGAAGTTTTTCTCGACGAAGCGAATATCTGTCTCATTCACCACTCCGTCTTGATTGATATCTTGCGGCACGATGGATGCATCATTCGTACCGTATGCATCAACAACACTTCGGATATCGAGTATATCAATCATTTTGTCTCCATTCACATCCCCTGCAATACTTCTTTGATTACTTAGTCTAATATATTGCCCACGTAGCTCACCTTTTGCATCATGATATCCAGGAATGAACTTCTGCATCACTTTAAGGTGCCCCGCAACTTCGAAAACAGCTGTATATACCTGATCGGAAGCTGGAATATCATTGATTGTGAAAGATGCATTTTTATTAATTGTTCCTTTATACTTTTTACCGCTTCTGGAAAGAGCGTAGACTTGCGCTCCTATTTTTGAATAATCTCCTTTCTCCAAAAATTCACTCCCTGGATTCCCTACCAAAAATGCTTCCGGCTTGATGTAACCCAGCAACTTTGTATGTTTAGGAATTATTTTAAAATCTTCAGTGCCGTAAAAAGGAATGGCAGTGCCTGCTATTTGTCCCGATTTCTTATAAGACCCCTTCTTGACCTCAAATCCACGAAGATCTTCGTAGACTTCATCATTCAATACTTTAATCGTTACATCGAGGAACGGCATATCTCCTTCCAGTCCTCTGAATGCATTTCCAGTAATGGAAGCACCGATTTTCACACTATTAAGGTATGGTCCTTCTTCCGTCACAACTGGCTCATGGAGTGATACCTGTAAGCCTTTTTCCTTTGCATATTGTTGGACTGCCTTGTTCAGCTTCACATTCGAAAACGAGAAGAAGCCTTTGTCGAATTCTACATTAAATTCTCCGGAGACAAGCTGTTTCACATTATTAAGGCTGAGTGTCATCGTAATGTTATCGCCGACTTTAAACTCTTTCTTGTCATAACTGGTAGTCGTATATTCCGTCCCTTCTTTCATGAAGAAATACTTTTGGTAACCAACTGCCGTTGCAGTATCCCACGTTCTCAACCAAAATCTTAAAGGTTTTTTTGCAATATCCCTCTCCTCAATTCCTACTTTTACGTCTCCATTCGCTTGAACCGGGAAGTACCCAGCTATTCTTGTATCGTCACCTGCATAGTAACCCATAGTATTGGACGATTGATCGACGTTCACCCCTTTAGATTGTAATAGATTCACTGTCGCATCCTTAGCTGTTCCATGCAGCCACAATGCTTTTTGGCCATCTTCTACTGTAAACATTGAATCATTGATTTCGATTACACCCGATTTTATATCCATGTTCACTTCTGGTGCTACATTGTCCACGATAAGCGGATTTTCAAAAACATATGATTTCCCATCCGCATCATGTGCAATCATTTCTAGTATATAGTCGCCATCTGGAAGCTTTATAGGAACATCACTGATTGGGTTGGATGAATCATTTGTAAACGGAAAGACTGTACCGCTGAATACACCAGTAAAATAAGTTTCTACATCTACTAATAATCTACTCATGTCCGCTGTTCCTATGAACCCTACAGCTCTACCTGTTTTACTGTCTTTTACAAGCACATCCATGGTTTTCATTGGGCTATTCAACTTCATGATGCCATGGATAACTGAATCATGATATTGCCAGAAAGCCGTCGTATTTGTCACGGATGGTCTAGTTGTTTTCAGATAAGCAAATCCCTTTTCCGTCACCATGACAGCAAATGGAATTTGATAGGTTTCGGTCGGATTGTTGGCATTGGTCACATGAATATACCCTTCATATCTTCCTTCCGCAGCGCTGGCTGGTATCGTCATTTTTGGCTCAAGCGCTTGTATTTGGCCGCCTCCCACTGTAATCGATGAAGGCACATCCACTGTAACACCGTTACTCACTGCATCTTGAATCCCTTTACGCCCACCGTGATACTCCACTTCTAGAGTAAAAGTTTTTTCTTTCTGGCTGTTGTTTTGAACCGTCACTTTTTTACTTGCTTTAATGGGTTGATCATCTTTTTTATAATGTTTGCCGAATACAATGGAACCTGTTTCTTCATCAATTTCTACGACGTTTCCATTCTCGATATTTTGTGTCTTATCCCATACTTTGATGGAGGTATCTGTATGAACCGCTTGATAGGCATCGATTCGTCCTGCGCCCACTTCGTATACAGAATTATCCCCTTTTAAATCATCCGAAGTATTCATAAGTGCCAATTTTACATCGAAAGGAGTATATTCAGGATGCTCCTGCAAAATCAGTGCTGCTGCACCTGCCACGTGTGGCGAAGCCATCGATGTACCCGACAAGCGCACATAGGCATTCCCGTAATTAATGCCGTCCTGCGGATCGTTGATGAATTCCGGTGTCGTAGAGAATATCGACACACCTGGAGCGACTACATCCGGTTTAATATCATAATTTCCATTTACCGGTCCCCGTGAGCTGAAATCTGCTAAATGATCGCCTTCCGTTTTTGTGTTATTTAACGTTTCAAATGTGAAAGAACCTTCGCCTAGCGCCTTTAATCGTTCACCATCCGCTTTTGACAGGCGGAAAGATGGAATATATCCCACAACCTCGCCTAAGTAGGCAGGTATTTGTCCATCTGCATTGTTATATACGATAACAGCTTTAGCCCCAGCATTTTTAGCATTTATTATTTTTTCATCAAACGTAATTTCCCCACGCTGAATTAACGCAATTTTTCCGTTCAGATCTTTCTCTGTAAAATCAGCTGTTTTACCAAGTCCTGCAAATACAACTGGTATGGATTGTCCTTGTAAATCTTCTAACTTATTAGAAAAATCTTTGCCCAGGAGCTGCATATTTTCAAATTTCTCTGCGGAAGCGCTTCCATTAAATGTTGGAATGGACATCGAAGCATCGCTTGCCCCTACTGATATACCAAGAGCAGCCGTTCCCGGGGAACCTAGAGTTTTTTCGTTCGGTCCGGAGTTGCCCGCAGCAACGACGGTCACCACACCTGAAAGCATGGCATTATTTACTGCGACAGAAGTGGCGTATAAAGGATTGTTCGTCGCGGCGCCGAGCGACATATTGATGACGTCCATGCCATCTGTAATCGCTTGATCGAGTCCAGCAAGGATTCCTGCTGTATCTCCCCCTCCCAAAGGTCCCAATACTCTGTAAGCATATAAATCTACTTCAGGTGCTACTCCTTTCACAGCATAATCCGCATTATTTTTCTTTTGAGCTGCAATCGTCCCTGCGACATGTGTCCCGTGGTTTGTGTAGTACACTAAGCCAGGATATTCCGGCTTGCCAGCATTAATCCAATCCTCATATGTTGTTTCCATTGGATCTGCATCATTATCTATAAAATCATATCCACCTTTATATGCATCTTTTAAGTCAGGATGATTATAGTCAACACCTGTATCAAGAACACCGACTTTAATCCCTTTACCGGTAATGTTCTCGGAATGTAGTTTGTCCACGCCAATTTGCGGAATGCTGTCCGCCATTTTCGGATCGATGGTTTCTTTCGTTTTTACCGGCGGTTCCACTTTTACCTCGTAATCTTTAAAAATACGTTTAACTACTCCGGATTGCAGCAAATTCTCCACTGCCACACCCGGCAGAGTCATCGCTACACCGTTGAGGGACTTTGTATACTCTCTTGTGATGTTTACATCTTCCACTTTGTAATTAGTAACGTTTTTCTGGGATTTCAATGATTGCACGTGCTGTTTAAAATCTTTGTGAGCTTTTTTCACTTTCTCATTCGCATCAGCAGAAGATAGTTTCTTTCCTTTCGCTGCTTGTTTCATCACTTCAATTTTCGCCGGCGCCTGTTCAAATTCGACGATGACTTTGACTAATTCGGTGCTATTTGCATCAATATCCGGTGAAATGGTAAAGGTTGTATTTGTTTCTAATTGCTCTAATGCCTTTCTTTGTTCTGCAGACAGGCTCGCTAAGATCTCTTCCGCATTTTCAACTGGATTCAGCTTAAAAGGGCTTTTCGCCAATACATTATACGGAGCGCCTTGAGATAATAACATGCTAACAGCTAGCGTTCCTGTAAGAATCTTACTGATTTTTTTCCTCTTCATACCGCATCCCCTTATCCTATATAATTGCTATTTACTCTCTAAACATTTGTTCTTCATAAACAATTCATTTAAAGATGAATTCATGAATCTAGTAAACTAAGATTTAATACATCATCCCACATTTCTACTTTTCTGAAAATTAATCATAAGAAGTAATTTTTCATCTATTGGTTCTAGATCAATATATAACTAAAGAACTACTCCAGATCTGTTATTAAAGATAAATAATAAAGGTACTGAACAGTACTTTTAACCTTTTAAGTGATTATGATTTATGAAAATGGAACAAGTTGATTTCGAACGGCATAAATGACTGCCTGTGAACGGCTTTTCACATTCAGCTTTTTGAAAATCTTATTGATGTGAATTTTGACGGTCTTATCACTGATAAATAAGGCTTCAGCGATTTCTTTGTTACTAAGACCTTTGGCCAACTCAAACAGTATTTCTTTTTCACGCTTAGTCAAAATATTTTCGTTTGGCTCTGATTTCGTTTGCTGGTGATGGTACGTTATCAGCTTTTTCGTCATTCGAGGATGAATAACCGAATCTCCTTGTGACACCATTCGAATCGCTGCTACCACTTGTTCAGATGACGAATCCTTCAATAAATAGCCATCTGCACCAGCCCGAAGTGCTTCCATTAAGTATTCATCATCTTCAAACATCGTCAATACAAGAACGCGGCAATTCGGATACTGACTTTTCACGAGGGACGTGACCTCAATGCCATTTTTTCCTGGGAGATTGATGTCCATCAAAATACAATCAGGTCCATACTCCTCTACTTTCTTCAACACCTCATCCCCGGACACGGCTTCTCCCACGACTCGGATGTCTGATTCGAGATCCAATATACTCCGAATTCCATCACGCAAGACCGTATGATCATCTACTAATAATATTTGAATCATGATACTCCTCCCTTGCTTCTGAATCTGGAATCAACAATGTAATTTCTGTACCTTTTCCTGTGAAACTATCAATCTGAAGGGTAGCACCAAGCTGTTCGGCTTGTTCATTCATATGTAAAATGCCATAATGGGGCTCATGCTTTGTTTTAATCATGGATTCAAATAGGGAAAAGCCAACCCCGTTGTCCTTTACTTTTAAAAGTACATGTTCACGTTGATAGCTTAGAAGAATGTCAACTTCGTCCGCTTTTGCATGTTTTACTATATTTTGCAAGCTTTCCTGTAAAGTATCGAAGATGGCTCGTTCTATTGTGAAACTGAGTGTTCGAGAACGGCCTCTTTCATGATATTTAATCGCTAGATTATTTTCTTGTTTTATCGATTGAATTTTATTTGCAATGGCTTGTTTTAACCCTAGCCTATGGGTAGGATATGGCTTTAAAGCATAGATAGAATGGCGAACTTCACCTAAACTCTTCCGTAATTTTTTTATACTTTTGTCTACCATTTGCTCCATGTTTCCTGATTGATCTGCGGACTGCCTCAGAGCTGATTCCAGCTGAAATATGACCCCGGCTAATACTTGTGCAATTCCATCGTGAATTTCCCGGGCAAGCCGATTTCTTTCTTCAAGAATCATTCGTTTTTCTTGTTCGGCGACGAGGGACCGTGTTTTCAGCAAGCTGCCCAATTGATTGGCAAACGTAGATAAGGACTGTATATCTTCGGTAATAAAACTCGCCCCCCTGCTTTTACCTGCAATAAACACCCCTACCAATTCATGATTTACTATAAGAGGCAGGTAGACAAGGGAACGTATGACATCTTCAAATACTTCATCTCCCGGGGCCATACCTGTTTTCCAATCAGTAACAACAAAGGTTTTAGATATTTCTTCAAAATTTGGATGGATATCAGAAGAACTTGAAATATTGGAATGTACTTTTCCATCCATTAATAGAAGCTGCCAATCCCCCTCATCTTTTACCCATAAAGCAAACGCCTGTATTCCCAAGAATCCTTTAAGTGATTGTTTCATTTGATCTAAGTTTCCGGCAGACAGCCCGTGACTTAACTCCGTCGTAATGGTAAAAAGGTTATATAAACGTTCTTTTTCAATCCGTATTTGCCTCATGAAGGAGCTGATGGCGCAGATTGCTACAAGTGGGAAAAAGAAGAACGGAATGGTAATCCCATCCAACTCCGCTCGATATCGATGTTCTAAGATATAAATAAGAGAGGCGTAACATAAACAAAAACTGGCACTCAAAAATAAAAATATATTTTTCTTGTGCCACTGTTCTAGTGGATATTGCTGAGGCAGAATCACCATTAAAAGATCATATAGAAGGGTATTGAAAAGGCAAAAAAATACGGTAAATAAAAGCAAGCTTATTAATTCTTCATATAAAACTGGCAGGTTCATCTCCGTAATAAAAAAAGATATACATTCGTTGGAAAACCATTCTGCCAAAGTGATACTAATAGCAAATTGGGTGCAATTAAATAGTGTTCTTTGTATTGGTAAGCGGCGAAGAGTATGTGTAAAAACCATCACACATACACAAGCAACAACCGTTATATGTATACCAAACTCCCAATTCATTGGATAAATAAGCGTAAGACTGAGTGTAATACCTCCTCTTCCAATACGGATAGGAAAATACTCAATAATCCCCATAAACACAGCTAACAACAAAACGATTATGAATTCAGAAGGCACTTCACTTTTAAATATGGAATTTATAACAGCAATCATACCAAGAAAAGAAATAGAATATAGATAAAAACTCGCTATTTGTTCCCTCCTAGTGATAGAATCTATCTTTTTCAAAACGGCACCTTCCTTTATTTGCAAGAATCATTATCTATCATTATCTAACAAAAAACCGGCACTGGCAAAATGGCAAAATACCCACTAGCCAATCACCGGCTGTGCCATTACCCTAAATGGGAAGGCACAATACTAGTATACTATTAGATTCTTTATTTGCCTGCTCATCAAATGTTGTAAATGTCATGGTCTTTTGTTGTAGACTATATAGTACAAAAAGTGTAAGTAAACTACACTTCATCCCCATGACCCAAAGTTCAAATCTCTTTTTATTTGACGGAGGATTCTTTTAGATGCAATCTCAAAGTATATCAAAGCATTTTCCCAAGTTTTACAACGTCTTATAAAAACAAAAGCTAAAATTAACTTTAACCGAGTTGCGAAGGTATCAGGTTTATCTAAGGCGTTTCTCTATACCAATCTAGAAATACGAAACCGAATTGAAGAGGGATATGTATCAGTCCCATTTCAATGAATTGTCCAAGAAGTTTAGCCATAACTACCTTGATAGCAATCTATGAATTTGAATCTCCCAGCAAAACTGTAAAAGGTGCAATATTATTATAATAAAACTTAGAGGAGATTTATAAATGAACTTTCAAAGGGTTCTAATGGGTGTCTTGTTTTATTACTTGGGTTGAATGTTTCAGCTTGTGGGTTTGATCGTGTTTTAGGGAATGGAGAAGTTACCTGATCTTGATTTGAAGTAAGTTAAGTCAATTTATAGCCGGTAAATTTTGATTACACTTAAAACTTACAAATGAAAATCCTTTGTTTATGCGGTTTTTCTTGTAAAATTTAAGTTGTATAATAAATAGAACAAGATTTTTTGCATTGGAGTGAATAAAATGAAGATTGGTGTACGAGGAAACAAAGTTAAGTACATTGGGGTTAATCCACTTCAAACCGCACCAATTCAACCTATAGCTGTTTTGGGATACAATATTGAGGACATTATAAACAATACAATCGTATATAATTAAATGGAACTGATGCTTTTTAAACGGAGAGAGAGTGATTTCAAAAGTAATTAAAAAACCTTAACCCAATAAAATACAGGGCTAAGGCTACTAAAATCCTATTCAATTACTGTCTATTTACAGTAGTAATCCATAAAATGGTTCTTCGTTTGATTATAGAAACTAGCTTAGGATTATTTTAATCCTAACTTAATTAACACAGTATCTAATGTAGAACCTTTATACGAAGTTTTCGCTTTAGGTGCATTCGGAACTGTACTATTTTGTAATCCATAGTTTTTAATAAGAAGATCCATATCCTTTTTATCAACAACTCCATCGAAGTTCAAATCTGCACCGGATTTATTTGTTCCCCAATTTGTTTGTAGATATAATGCATCCATTATATCAATTACATTATCTTTATTTGCATCCCCAGCTTTAGCTCGAGCAAGTCCAGAACCAAATCTATTTCCGATTGCTTCTCCTCGAACGTCATAAGATAGTACTAACGATTTATACATCGTAAAATGACCTGGTACATCTACTTTTAATGTAGAAGCATTTTTATCAGCTTTTATTCCATCTGCAATGTATCTTCCATATTTGTTTTGTATTGGTGCCTCAATAACAGTTTTACCATCATATGACGTTACAGTTACTTTTGCACCAATTTTGGTTTGATCTAACGCGGAATTCGCTTGGTCTGTTAAAGGATCAGTCGTTCCTTCTAAATTCAAGTTACCCACTATCCTTGAATATGTGTTTTGCATTTTAACACTTTCCATATTAGTATATACATTATTTGTTACTATATTTGATTGATCAACTGTAGTTCCAGTCATTTCCATGTCAAACCAGTTGACAGAGAAATTTGTATTTGGCGTATAATGTTTAACTGTATTTAAATCGAAATTAACTAATTGCATATCTTCTGGTAATGCTTTATTTCCTAAATAGTTAAAAGTAATTGTATATTTCGTATAAAGATCATCAGATGTTGATGTTACAGATACTTGTGCATCCCCATATTGCTTAACTGCATCACTTACAACAACATTATTAATTGTAGCTAAGTCACCATTGTCTTTTAATACTGGAATTGTAACCTTTGATGTTTTTAGGTTTTTAATATTATTCGAACGAATAGAATAATTTATAGTATCTCCGGTAGAAGCGGCTTGTTTATTTGCTTTTAAGTAATAGTAAGGGTAAGTATTAGAAACAAAAGCTACCCTTAGCATTGACGTAGCATCTGAAGTAAAGTTTCTTGCATCATCATAAGCATAAAACTGAACTTTTAAAGGTTTCGTTCTTTTTTTAACTAAAATTTGATCATTGTAATTTCCATTTTTATCAGTGTTTATTGGATTTGACATATATGGACTATCATATTGGTATAAAATTTTATTATTTGACTGATCAACAGGAAAACCTGCTTGTTTTGCCTCATCTGTCTCAGGATCATTTAAATTAATATTAAAGTCATATAAATATTCACCGTTTGAATCAAATTGGCTATCTTTATACTCAATAACCTTTTGATCTAACTTATCAAAGCTTGAAGTCATAATTGGTGCGCCCTTTTCATACATAAAATCTGCTGATTTAGAGAATGTTTTCCCTTGATCATTTGTTCCAATCATTTTTAATTTATAATTACCTGTTTTTGCAATCACAGGCTCACTACTAATCGGATTTTCCGGATCACCAGTGAATGGGAAATAAGCCCCTGTAAATGCATATGCAATATTGTAAACTGTGTTTTCATTTACTCCAAAACCATTGAAAGTTCCAAGGTATCCAATATCTTCACCAGTTGTTGCATCTTGGACTACCACGTCAATATATCTCATGTGTGATCTTACTGAAAAACTAAATGACATGCCTGGAACTGCTTGTTCTGGCCAACGTATATCACCAGAATACATTGGATTAGCAATGTTTAGTGTATCAAAACCTTCATTTACTACACGACTACCAAATGGAATTTGATACGTTTCAGTTGGATCTGCATTATTTGTAAAGACGATATATCCCTCATATGTTCCTTTTTCAGCTGTTTTCGGAATGTTTAAGTCAAATTTAATTGATTTTTGACTAATTCTGTTTAATTTAACTGAAGTTGGACCAGTTAAGGTCACTCCATTTTGAGCTGCATCTTTGGAACCTCTTAATCCTGTTTGGAATTTAACATTTACACTAAATGTTTTTGCTTTTTCACTTCTATTTTTCAATGTAATCTTACGTGAATCACGAATATCTTGGTCATCAAATCCATATGAACCAAAACTGATTCCACCCGTTAATTCTTTGATTAACTTTTGTTTTCCATTGATATTTGTAGGCGTTTTATCGACTACTTCAAATTCGACATTAGAATGAAGTGCTTCATATGCATCAACACGACCACTACCGATTTCAAATACACTATAAGCTTTTGAAAGTGGATCAGCCGTATTCATTAAAATTGATTTAATGTCTGCAGGCTCAAGATCCTTATTCGATTGTAATAATAATGCTGAAACACCTGCCACATAAGGGGTTGCCATTGAAGTTCCTGATAAGCGCTTATATGCATATTTATAATCTTCCGGTTTTGTTCCATCTACTATTTTATCGTTTACGTAAAATGGGACGGTTGAAAGAATCGAAACACCTGGTCCAGTTACTTCCGGTTTAATGTCATAATTTATTCGAGAAGGACCTCTAGAGCTAAATGTTGCTAACTCATCGGATGCTGTTTGTATCTTAGTAAAATCGCCAAATGTGAAATCAGTTTTACCAGTTTTTAATGCTTCCAAGATCGTTAATCCTTCTTCATTTGAAACAGAGAATGAAGGAATCGCATTAACTGATTCACCTAAAAAAGACTGAATTGCACCCTCGGCCTTGTTTGCTTCATCATTATACATGATAACGCCAGCAGCACCTTGTTCCTTGGCATACGCAATTTTAGAGTCCAATGTATAAACTCCTCGGCCCATGAGTACAAATTTCCCTTTTACGTCTTTTCCTGTATAGTTATCTCCGAGCCCCACATCAACAATTTGGAGAGTTTTTCCTTTTAATGTAGACAAATCATCTTTATAGTTTTTTGCTAATTGTCTTAAATTGTAATTCTTCCCATTGTGTGCACCTGCATATTGATAAATATCAATTGCAACAGATGATGCACCAACAGATAACGCTAAGGCTGCAGCACCTGGTGAACCTAGCGTATAATTTTTATCGCCACTATTCCCCGCTGCAACAACGGTTGTTATTCCACTTAATACAGCATTGTTTACAGCAATTGAAGTTGCATATAATGGATCATTAAGTGAATTACCTAGTGACATATTAATAACATCCATATCATCCTTCACAGCTCGATCGACAGCTGCAATTATGTCATCAGCTTGTCCGCTGCCATATGGTCCAAGCACTCGGTAAGCATAAATATCTGCTTCTGGTGCTGCTCCAACTGTTGTATACTCAGTATCCTTCGCTACTCCACGGCTTCCAATAATCCCAGCAACATGTGTACCATGATTAGTATAATAAGCCGACGATCCATTCATTTCTGGCTTACCTGATTGTTTCCAATCAGCATAGGTCGTTTCCATCGGATTACTATCGTCATCTACAAAATCATATCCATCTTTATAAGCATCCTTTAAATCTGGATGGTTATAATCAATACCTGTATCTAGAATACCGACCTTAATTCCTTTACCGGTATAGCCTTCTGCATGTAACCGGTTTAATCCATCATAAGGAGTATAATTTGCGATATTGAATTCATCTGCATTTAATTGATCATTATCTTTTCCTTGAACAGGCGGATCAATCGTAAACGTTTCGTTACTCCAAACTGATTTGACAGCTTTTGATTTTAATAGACTTTTAATTTTGTTAGCAGGTAAACTCATTGAAACACCATTAAATGCACGTTTATATGAGCGATTAATCTTATAATTTACTTTTTTACTATTTTTATCAGCTAAAACTTGTCCTAAATCTTTTTGAAATTTTTCATGATCTTGATCGACTAAATTTGATGCTTCAGAATCTGATAGTTGTTGACCTTCTGATGCCGCTTCAATCTTAGCAACCTTTGCTGGTTTATTTGCAAACTCAATAATGACAGAAGTCTGTTTCGTAGAATTTAAATCTGTATCTGAAGAAATTTGAAGACCTGTCTCTTCTTTTGTTGAAAGTTGGTTAAGAGCTGCTCTTTGTTCTGGTGTTAAATTAGCAAGTAAACTATCAACATTCGTATTACCAGCTGCATTGGTGGCATTTGATACATATCCAAGTGAACCTAAAATAAAACTAGATGATAGAGCAAATACAGCTAAGATTTTTACGACCTTACTTTTGTTGTTTGCTTTTTTTCTCCTTTTCCTCATTAAACCTCTCCCCCTCTACTAAATAGTAGATTAATATATTTGTAAAAATGTGAAGGTTTCGTGCTGAAGACTTAACTTCACATTTAATACGCTGATCTGTCTTTCAACATCAGGTTATTAAAATTTTTCAACTAATCTAGTATTAACTAGGGGTTTATTTAATATTCAGAAATATCACCTGATTAACCCTTATCATCCCACATTTCTCCTTTTCTGAAAATTGAACATAGGATGTAACTCTTGCTGTTATTGGTTCTATACCTGCATAAAACAAAAGTACTATACCAAGAGTGACATAATAAGGGACAGGACATTTTTTCTTAAGCAAAAATGTCGTCAGTTCTGTTGAGAGGTCAGATATTCTACATTATTCTTCAGAATCCTTTGTCGAACTCGATAATTTGTAGAAACATGCAACTGCTTAAAAGGATCACTATTTGGCTTCCATATAAAGAATGTACTCACTTTTGGTCCCTACTTATTAGACACAAAAGTGAGTACATTAATTTGTTATATGGTTGATTAATAAGCAATTATAGATACCTGAAATGTTCTTGCCTTTATGACCTTCTACAATTGGCTATGCAAGGGTTTCTTCAAAAACACAGAACATTGAAAGGCAGACAAAAGAGCTCGAAGAAAATGATTGTGAAGAGATTTATATTGATGTTGCTTCTGGAAAGGACTTTGACCGTACGAATTACATAGTCATGAAAAACAAATTAAGAAAAGGTGATGAATTAGTGATTCAGATCTATCACGTTTTGGAAGGAACAAAGATGAGATTATTAAAGAATGGAAAGACATTAAAGGGATTGGAAAATTAATTTCGGAGATTTTTCTATCTGTAATGTCTTGGACTGTAGAAGAAGAACGAAATCGAATTAGAGAAGCGCAGCAAGAAGGAATTGAAATTGCAAAGGTAAAAGGTAAATTCAAGGGCAGACCTGTTAAATATCATGAACATGCTAAGAATGCTCAAGATCGATTAATTTATGGTGAAATCGTTCGAATGTTAAATAGCAATGAATCTGTTATTGATATCAGTAAAAGAACCGGTGTAACAAGAATGACAATCTATAACATTAAGAAAAGAAGTAAGAGCATGTATTAAACATGCTCTTCTTAATAAAAAGGATTATAATTAATAATCTTTTCATCAACGTCAAAAGTGAGTGGTTAATTACTAGACTCAATGTAGTATGATTCTCAAGTAGTTCCAAGCGTGTAGTACCTGTTTCTTTGAATGTTTCCTTGGTCTGACCTCTCGAAAATCGTAGAAATAGACTGTGGGAATATGAAGGATTACCAAAGAAGGTACTAAAAAGTTGAAGGAAGAAATCGAGATTGAATTTTTTGAGAATTGAACAAAGGGTTACCCTACTCACATGAGCAAGTGCTTTTTTCATAGTTTTCACTTTAATAATTAACTAATATAAAATGAGAGTAGTAAAACACCCTCTCGAATGTTTGGATTATATTAACTAACTTTTAAATATTGAATCATTCTAACAAAAAAAGCCTACGGAATTATCCGTAAGCTGTATCTCTTAATTCACTTTTGAAACACTAAAAATCACACCTGCATCTTGATCGTATTTTAAATTATAACGAATCTTATTTTTCTCCACGTTCGTTTCATTCTTTTGATATTTATAGCTTTCATCAAACAAACGTAAATCCTTTAAGACTTGCCCTACATCTTTTTGACTTAAATCGGGATTTGTGATACCAATTAAAAACCCCATTGAAAGTACAATATCTGTCCCTTCCCCTTGACCGACCATAATAAGCTCATGAACTGCACCATTATCATCAATATTTTCAATAAATGTGACATCATCATTTAATTTTGAGGTAATGGTTTCATCTTCTTTTTTTACATTCTCTAAAGAATAAGGCAATTTCAACTCTTTGACTTCCTTATTGAATGCTACTAAAAATTCCTTTTGATTATTGTAAAGTGGTAGCGTTGTGGTCATAACCGCTATGATAGGAAAGACAAAATATGCAGTTGCTATCAATGTTGCTACAATCCGTTTAACTTTGGTAAATCTCCCCTGCCTCCACATAAGAAGTATTCCAACAGGAGGAAAAACGATTAGCCAGAACCACATAAACCAAGCTTTTTGGAAAATCGGGGTTCTGCGTTTTAAATTTGTCTCAGGCTGCATCTTTTTGACCACCTTTAAATAAATCTTTGATGTTAACATTAAAAATAAAGTTCATTGCATCTTTTTCCTCTTCTTCTAAGGAAGATTCAAGAAAATTCACTACGTTTTCACTATAAGGAGTCTCATTTTCTTCTTCCATGATATGATTAAAGAGAGACTTTCCTTCGAAATCTGTCGTATCAATCCCAAAGCTTTCTTGTATTATCTGTTCATCTTGTATTTGCTGAAGTGTTGTTTGATATTGAGACTTTAATTTTGGAGTAGCTGCAATTTTGACCAATAACTTGTAAAATTTATTAGCCTGTTTATATTGCTTTTTCTGATAAGCTGCCACTGCATCATTGTTTAAAGCTTCAACCGTTTCATTATAAAAAGTTGTGATTTCTTTTGTGTCTTTTATTTTCTGTGCCTCTTGGATGAATGTTAAAGTTTTTTCATAATTTTTTTCATCCCTAGAAGTTGTAGCCTTGGATAGTATCGATACTACTTCTTCATTTACCTTGATTTGTTCAAGTAGTGTATTAGCTTTTTGTTTAATTTGGTCACTAGAACGCTGGTAACCTTGGATATAAGCCAAATGATCCTTAGCAGTTGAATTATCCTCTTTTCTAATAGCAGTTTCTGCCAATTTATAAATAGCTGAAACGGATTTTTGAACAAGAGTGTCTGTCATACTATCATTTTTTTTCATTTCATAAATCTTTTCAAGTTCGATAATAGCTGCTTGGTAATCGGCGTTGTTATATAAATCATTGGCGATTTTGTAATGCTCATTGGCTCGCACCTGGTTTTCATCTACTTTTGGTACAGGTGCTGGTGCTGGATTTGAAGGAGCAGATTTCGTTGAATTGCTACTAGATGAACCTGAACTCGAACTTGAATTCGAACTACTGCCTCCTCCGCTACTACTACCACCTCCATTATGATAGTGATACCCTGAACAAAGACCTTTAGCTACAGATTTCTCTGAGCAATTATGACCACCATTGCTATCTGTTCTGCCAGAGTGGGCGCTTACTGTTAAGGGTAATAAAAGAAATAAGCAACATAAACTGCTTATAAACAGTTGAAAATGTTTCCTCATGAAATCTCCTCCTTAAAATAGAAAACTATACATCCGTACTTTTACCTTGGGTCGAATATCTTGTTTTTTTGTGAAATATATGCAATTGGATATACATATTTCCTATTATAACAAATAATGGAGTAATAGATACTTACCAAAAGGGAGGAATTCAGATGGGATTACGGTTTCGAAAAAGCTTTAAGATTGCCCCAGGGGTTAGTCTAAATGTCAGTAACAAAAATACAGGTCTTAGCTTTGGTGGAAAAGGATTAAGGTACAGTATCAACAGTAATGGGAGAAGAACAAGTAGTGTTGGAATCCCAGGGACAGGTCTTTCCTATGTTTCTACTTCGGATAAGTCTTATAAATCGAAAGCTTATCAAACACAGAGGAATTTACAGACTCAACAAAAACAATTACGTAGTGAACAAGAAAAAGAACTCGCAAAATATGAAGTGGATGTATTTGAAAATCAATGTGAGCTTGTAAAATCTATCCATAAAGAGTGTGACGATTATGTAGATTGGGCTAATATACTAAATAGTAATCCACCATATCAACTTGGAGAAACTGGCCCTAAAGAAATTGAAGCTATTCGAAATTACGAAAATTATAAACCTAAGTTTTTCGAATGGTTGTTTAAAAGAGAGGAAAAATCTTATTGTCAATTGTCTAAGCAAATTAAGAAAGCTAAAGTGGAAGACGAGAAGGCATATAAGGAATGGGAAAAACTTGTCGAATTTGCTAAAAACGTCCTAGCTGGGGATATTGATACATATTTCAGAGTTATTGAAGAAATGAATCCCTTAAGAGACTTAAGTGAATTTGGTAGTGGTTTTGAGTTTTTGACAGACGCCCCATCTTATATGGAAGTCGAATTTGATGTTCATTCAAGTAACGTCATACCTACAGAAGAAAAGAAATTAACGAAGACAGGAAGGGTATCTATTAAGCAAATGACCAAAACTCGATACTTTGAGCTTAAACAAGATTATTTATGTAGTTGTATTCTTCGAGTTGCAAGAGAATTATTCGCATTACTCCCAATAAAAACTGTCATTATTCATTCATATGATGATCAATTAAACACAGTAACTGGCTACGAAGAAAGAATATTAATCCTTTCCATCAAGATAGATAGAGAAATCTTAAATGGATTGAACTTTGAAAGCATTTATTGTTCCGATTCAATGAATAACTTTGTACATCAGATGATGTTTAGAAAAACAAAGGGCTTCGATTTAGTTGAAAAAATAACTATAAATAAATGAGAAAAACCAAAACTGTGTGCCTACACCTACTATGTAATAGTTCCGTAAATGTGGGGGCATATAATTTGGTAAATACCGCCCCTTAACGCATCATAAAAATAGGAGAAACATTACTTAACGAGAGCCATCAATTCGGGGCTTCTATAAAAGAATAAACATGCGCAGGTAATACCCGTTATATCTTATAATAACATGAATAGAGTCAAGTGATGATCACTCGACCTTTATCTTTCAACTCTCCCCATGTACGTATCTGCATTATAGTAATTTATATCAAGCTTGTTGGATTTCGTCGATCATTTGGTTTTTCACACGAATTCCTACTGTTCATATATACGCATAAAACAAAGAAGCCCCGATATGAAGTGAACCCAAAAAGTTCTAATGTTATGAGGTTCCGGGAAGGAAATATCCCCCTTTTTTTATTGTTCTTTATAGTCCAACCTGTAAGAATAACAGTAGAGACGCCAAGAAATGTTTCCTGTTAGCCTTTTTTATAAAACTGATTTTATTCTCTATTCCTTCAATAAGATTTGGGCCTTCTACAATAAAACATTTTTTCCTTTACAAATCTGGTGACGAGAATGATTCAATTCATAGCTATATTTTAAGGTGTACTATTGCAAGGTTGCACGCTAAAATCATCTTGATTGCTGAAGGGGTTGATATCGTCAAGATACAAAATCGTTTAGGACATTCGGATCCTACAATCAAGTTCAATCATTACGCCCATATGATGCCAACGAAGAAGATGAAGTGGGTGATATTTTCCACAACGCACTTCAGAAGTCCTGTTAACAAAATGTGAGCAAGTGCCTGAAGTGGATCAAAACTCATCAGTAAAGACAAAGTAAAAAAAGGCCTAAATCCTTGTTCTATCAAGGATTTAGGCCTTTGGTAGCTGATGACCTGTGAGGGATTCGAACCCACGACCCCTTCCCTGTCAATTTTCTACCCTATCTGTCATACAGTGTTTTTGTATAAATGGATTCCATTAAGTCCAGTAATTCCAAACCTTAATGTTTATTTATGCAAATAGATTCTTCATTCCATTGTTTCTAGACATTCTGTGCAATTTCAGTGCAGTCATTATTAAATGAAAATTAATCATGATGAGGGTAGGGTGTATTTTATCAACGCACACCACATGTCCAGAGTGTATGTGGCAACACATGGGGTGCTAGAGTTATTAAAGTTGCAGGCTAGCTTATCCAGTCAATAAAAATCTAATTGGCTTTTTTCTGTGAAAATAAAATGAAAGCTGAACAAAGCAGTGAAATACTAGAATCACACAACTAACACCAATGAGAGTACTCCAGAAATCGGTCTTTCGAAGAAAATCATTAATCCTGTATCAGATGTAGCTAATGACTGAAGTAACTCCTAATACAACAGCTAAGATCGTAGCAGCAATCGGAATATCTAATTTTTTATGAAAAATCCAAAAACTCGTTTAAGTTAAAATCAATTCCAGAAATCCCCACTCCCTAGTCCTTCTTTTTTTGTTGTGTAGACTCGTTAATCATTTTTTGCAAGCGGGTATATTCCCAGTCATTTTTCGCCGAATTTAAGTAAAAATTTGAAATGCGAGATGGTAGCCATTTCAAAAGTCCAATTTTACCCCCATATCTTTGCTGAAATTCAATCTTTTTTTGTTCCTTCAGTTTATGATGACGTATTTCAGTTACATGATAGGTATCGGCCCCTGTCATGATCGCATATATAGCCCTATGATTCCCTTCTGAAATGAAATATACATCTTCATCTTCGAAATAATATGCTCTACTATTATTAAAAAATAGTTTAGCGCACTCATTCGACGATACCCATTTATGAAAGTCCTGTACGGAACTATTCTGAATGTGACCTTGGATTCCTCTCATTTTTTTCAAATCAATTTTAGGATCTTTGTGCAGAGCTTCCCAAAAGGTAATTCTTTGTTCTTTTCCATCTGTAAGTCTAAATACTCCAGCTATCTTATTTACAGGGATAGGCTTACCTTCCATAATTTCATAAAGTTCATATGCTTCGTCAAAGGAACTTCTTATCATCATCTCTTTCTTTTTCAAGTGATTGACGTGATCTGATGATACACCCCACCACAACAAAGCAGATTCTGTCATTTCAGGCTGTTTTCCATCGATGTCTATTAATTGACCTAAAATATCTTTAACAGCTGTATTTAGATCTCTAGAATCATCACCATTTAAACTACCTTTAACATATTTTATAAATTGACTAACCGCAAAATGATGTTTATTCCCATCTATAATGAGTGGTTTTTCACGTACAAGGTCTTCTCTCAACATATATTCTGAGCATACGGCATACATCTCGTCAGCAAAATTTTCCTCTTTAGTACCCGATCTCGGACCACTTTTTTCCAAATGCTCTTCAATTTTAAAGGGATACTCTAAATGGAATAAATCCTTGGGTAAAACAACTACTTCACCACCTTTTTTCAATAGTTCTACCTGTCGTCCTGGTAAATTTTTATTTTCTTCATTATTTCGCTTAAAGTCTGCAGCTGGTAAAACTTCTACTGTACCACCCTTGTCTAAAACTGCGTTAAGTTCTTCCTGTGTTATATTCATTCTTGCACCTTTTGTTTCTAAAAGTTCTAATTCATTTGGAGTAGCGATTTTTTCACGTAACTTCAATAATGCATCGAAATCATCGTCCAATTCCTTCCATTGTTGTTCATTAATTGATATCCTCTGGTCTTGCAGTATGTCTGTAAAAGGGAAATCATGTTTCCGCGCTAATTTAAAAAATGGGCCATTTGTCACCCTATGACCAATTTCGTGTCCAGTATAGAAAATTAATTGATCAGGATTACTTGCATACTCTACAGGAATCGTTATACAATCTTTTTCACGTTCGTATGTTGCACCAATATTATTTTTTTTAAAGCTTAAGGCGTCACTATCGATTATTTTTTGATTTTGCTCATTGTTACTCAAAGTCTTAATGTCAGGGAGAATATCAAATTTCACTCCCTTTACTAGTGGATGTTGGCTAATCTTTTGTACATTTTTACTGGTTTTTTCTTGCTCGACATCGGAAATCCCTTTTCTAAATGAAATAAATATATCCGTATCTTCTAATCTATTGAATTCCTCAAGTTGAAACCCAGTTCCAAGGTGTCCTTTAAGCGAACAAGTCCAATTTGTATCTTCCTTTTTTCGATTAATGTCTTCGATTATACCATCAATGTTCTTTTTGAGGAAAATGCTACCGCCTATCCCTTCTTGACTTTGTTTTTTCCATTCATTTAAATTTTTCAAATTACTTTGTATAGAAAATCCACCAAATTTAATGCCAATATCGTTGTTATCCATCTCATCAACTTCATTTGGCCGCTTACGAAAAAATCCCTTAATTCGCCCCCATGTTGTTTTTTCGTTTTTGTCATTTTCTACTGGCTTTTCTCTATTTTCACTGAAATGAGAATTCATTTCTGTATGGGGAGGATCTTCTACTTTTACGATGGTTTCTTCTCCATTCATATCAGGATCTATTTTTTCCTTTTTGAGTTCTTCTCCATTTGTATTAGGATCTATTTTTTCCTTCGTGGGTTCTGCTAGTACTTCTTCTTCCGTCTCCTTAGTTTGTTCGATTTCGCCATTTACTTTTGGCTCAGCAGTATGGTAAATGAAATGGGCCCTTTTTTCTGTTTGTTGAGGATTTTTTATTTCCCCATTATTAGGCAGTTTTTCAAATGGTTGTTTATTTTGTTCTGTCTCCATTATTTCTGGTTTATCATCATTTTCATTGTTCTGATCTCCACTTTCAAAGGGATCTCTAGGTGGTTTCAAGAATATCAGCCCCTTCTATTCAATCCTTTAACATCTCATTGCTCATGTACGCATGTCTTCAAAGTCCATTTAGCGTCCAGCTGGTTTTATATGTTTTTTCCATTTTTATATAGATCCTTCATAAACTCAAGTTTGCTTCTTGGATCTTTATTCCTGAGGCGATTATATATATATTTCATTAATTCACGGACAACGAAAAAGAGTTTATCCCGGTCTGTGATTTTCGGTTGATCGGCTGCAACGTCATCTCTAAGCATTAGACTTGAACCAAGTGCAAACATTTCCTCATTAAAACGTTGTCTTGAGTATGGTGATTTTTTTCCTAACACATTTTCAAATTCTGATAAATCCTTTGGCACCTGTGCTCCATTCCGTATCTCCCAAATAGGATCAACTGCATTTCCAAATTCTGACCATTGTTGTTCATTTAAGGAAAGTTTTTGATGCTCTAATAATTCCGTAAAAGGGTTGTCATGATGAGACTTTCTATTGACCGCCCTATATCCAATTCCTTTACATAAAGTGGGGACAACCTTTTTTGGATCACTTGCTAATTCAACCGGTATTTTCATATAGTCTTGTTGATAGTCATATGCTATATTTCTATTTTTGAAGTCCCGGCCAGAGTGAGTTTGAATTTTCGCCCCTGTAAATAAAGGATGAGTTCCGACCCGTTTCATATTTTGTGATGATGCACGCTTTGCGGTGTCAGAGATACCTTCCCCGAAAGATGTAAATATATTGGACCCTGCTGCCCTTTTATATTCTCTTAGTCTAGGTTTGTTACCTTTTCCACCTTGCTCTAGTGTAAAAGTTGAATTGGGGTCCCGTCTTTTCTTCATCACTTTATCCTTCAAAGAATTGTATTGCTTCTTCTCCTTTTTATGATCAAGATCGTTAACCGTGTTTAGGATGCTATCAATGATATTAACTAGATTTTCAGTTGTAAAGTCTGAAAGTTCAACAATCCTTTTTTTCATTTCCCTTCTATATATTGGGAATGCCTTATTTTTCTCCCATAACCACCCATATTTATCTAGACTTCTCCGAATACTCTCTTTGAATTTTGGATCATTTATCTTTTTACTCAAAAACTCTTTTATGGTTAAAAAATTGAATCCGTCATTTTTTTTGTTTCCTGGTTTATTTAAATGACCATTTTCTTCGCTACGTTCTTGTGATTGATCGTTTAATTCACTGTCATGTTTCGATTCAGTTCCATCTCCTGTTTCCACTGTATTTTCCATTTCCGAACTGTCATCTTGGATTCCATTGTTGATACCGTTTCTATCTGTAGCATCTACATCCGTTTGTTCTTTTTCTTTTTCCGAATCGACGTCCCTATTTTGTTCGCCAATCTCTTGGCTTTCATGATGTTTATCCGTAAATTCATTTCTCTTGGCATCTTCGATATTTTCATTTTCCTTTAATGGTTGATGATCCGTATTGCTTAAAATAGTATCCTTGCTGTCTTCACTAAATTCCTCTTGTATTGTCTCCTTTACCGTTTCAATGTTATTACTTCCATCTTTCCCCACATCATCATTGGAAAATGGTTCCAACATTTTGTTTGGTTCGGTTTTTTCTTCTCCTCCTATTTCTTCTAGGTTATTTTCCTTGCCTTTCTGCGTTAGCTGTGTTTCATTTTGATTAGGAATATCACCTGGAAAGTGTCCAAATGGTTTACTTCCATGATCATTTTCTTTGTTTTCTAATTCTTTGTGACTGTCATTTACCTTCTGAATGGTTTCGCTTTCTCCAATATTCTCCGTTTCTGTAATGGGTTCTAATTTCCCACCTGATTCCGAATCATTAATGCTGTCTTTTACGTTTCGAGGTTTTGGGGCCATTTCTTGACCTACCTCAACATTTGGTACCATTTTAGGCGGAATTTGTCTCTCATCTGCCATAAGATTATCCTTTGTTACATTTTCCCCTTCAATAGCTTGATCTCCTGAATCGATATTTCCCCGCAATGTTTTCTCTATCCGCTGTTGGGCAGAAGCTTCATCTCGAAAATTCTCGTACGGTAATCGACTCCCATTTTTCTCAGGTCCATCCGAACGCTCAGCACGATCATCCTTCAGACTTTCCCTTGATTCAGTTCGTTCATTTGGAAAACCCTTAAACGGAGTTTGTTCTAAGTTGATTTCATTCTCGGATAAATCATCTGATGTATCATTGAAACCTTCTGGGTCCAATGTTTCATACGTCGGAAAACCTTCAAACGGAGCTCGATTAAGAGTGGTATCCAGTTCTCCGGAGTACCCAGGAGTATCATTGATTTGGCTTCCCTCTATGTGTCCCCAATTTTCGTTTTCCAAGTCAATCAGCCTCATTTATACTTATTTCAATTCACTAGAAAAACAAAATACTATATATGTCTTTAGCCCAAAAGCAGGATCTCTCTATTTCTTCACTTCTTGAAATTTGTAATACATATAATTGACTATTTTCTTTCGTTTATCGCTTTCTTTCATGCCTGTTTGCCTAATTATTTGATTTGTGGTACAAAGTCTGGTTTCAAAGGAGATGGAATCAAAATAACCATCCTCTTCTAACTGGTCATAAAAACGGTCAAACGCATAAGGACTGTATTGATATTTTGAAACTTCTTCAAGGACGAAAGATTCCCAATTTTTCTTTTTAATAAAATCATAGATCTCTTCCATATGGTTCTGATGTTCACATTGCCCTAAGCAAAAAGTACAAACCGTTCCGTCATTTTTGGGTTTCAAGGTGTCTCGAACCATTGTTTTTACAGACTGTTGCATGTATGATATGATTTCACTGCGTGATTTTTCAGTGCTAATTTTTACTAGCGGCATTTTGACTAATTTCGGCCGTACATCTCCTTCGGAATACACAGCTGCATATCCGCGTTTTAACGTACTTATATAATTCATTTGTTCCTCGGTCATATTCATTGAATGGCCCATGCATTCACGATCCTCCTGCATGACGATTCGGTGAACAATTTTTAAGTTTGTATTTTTCAATGTATCGGGTGCTAATTTTGTTGGAACCTGATCCGCAATGAAAAAACCTTGACCATAGCTGCGAATTTCGGCTAACAAGTTAGTAAAAAACTCTACGGCCTTTGCGCGTGGGTTAGCACCCTCACCCCCTTGACCGACATTTGCTAGTAATCGGTGGGCCTCTTCAATTAAAATCAAATGATCAAACTTTTTACTTGATCCTTTCTGTTTAGACAAAAGGTCTTTCCGATACTCATATAAGTGAACAAGTACGATCCCCATCACGAATGCTTTAACATCGTCATCACCAATATCCTCCAATTCTAATACAACTGGTCGTGACAATAACTGCCCCATATTGATTGAAAAATGGGTATCGAGCATAGCTCCTTTACCACCGACACGAAGAGAGTGAACCCTGGCTTTTAAAGCAGCCGTAATATCCGATTTCAAACGCTGGTCATAACCGAGATCGTTCACAATGATGTCAATCTTGTTATACAAATTTTCTAGTGTTGGATACTGCGGAACAGGATGGATGCATTTATTTTCTAAAACGTCCCATCCACAGTCTTCATAAATTCGATAAACCGCCGTCTCTAATACATAAGGCATCGGAGGATATAGTTCAAAGCTCGCTTTAAATGTAGAAAGCAGGTAATCGATATGTGTTTGTAGTGGAATATTTCCAATTTTCTCAAACGGGTTTATCCGAAAAGGTACAGAATTTTCATCCTCTGCCCCAAGAGTAAATACTAATAAATCATCAAATCCATCGAAATTCGCAAGTTCCCAGTATTCTCGTTTCGCTGATTCAATCACCATAAAAGGAATGTGATGCTTCTTCCAAAGCAGTGTTAATAGATTTTTGGACGTATTTGATTTTCCTCCCCCAGTCATTCCAACAATAAGTCCATGACGATTCAAATCTTCTAAATCCATCTTATAAGGATTTTGTTTCAATTCATCATTCCCATTTACAATGTTTCCAATTTCAAAGTCACACCCTTGTCGTCGATCAGACGTTTCAAATTCAACGTACGGATTGATATAATAACCTGGTAATTCCTTTCGTGGTATTTGACAGAGTGTTGCTAAATCATGGCTCGGTAAAATGGTTTGATATCTATATTGAAAGGATTGTATATATGCTTTGTCTGTAGATTTCCGTTTCCACATCCCAATTGGATGGATCATTTTCTCCTGTTCATCAAGGGGATTTCCAATGAGTGGGAAACGGTGTACCATTTCACGAATATTGTTAATGGGAATGGTTCGAATCTTCTCCGGCTTCGATTCTTCCCCTGAAAAAATTGATGTAATTAAACTGCCCATTTTTTGCACCGTCTTTGGATCCGGAGAAATGTAGAAGGCGTTCATTCGCCACAATCCGTTTGTAGTGCCTTCATGAATACGCTTTTCAAGTAATTCAAGATTCTCCACATAACGCTGGTTAAATAAGTTTGTCATTTCCCATGATTCACTACCGTAGGATCCACCGCTCATCGTCCTTTTTGCGTTTTGGCTTACTTCATCCAACTCATCCAGAAGACGTTCATGAGTTCTCGCTACTAGAAATGGATTAAATCCTTTGGCTACGACCAAATAACACCATTCATCACCGTAAAGACCTTTGTAAAGCCGTTCAATCTGCAAAGTTTCCTTTTCACCTATGATCTTATTCGTCGGATATCCAGTCACAGCCCCGCCATATTGACTTAGTTTATATATTTCTGTACTCATCTCCACCATTCCAAGTGGTTCAAGTTCAATATACGGATAAGCTGAACGCAAGGAGTTTTCCATTACATGTCGATAAGATGAATCTATTCCTAAAATATATCTCACTTCATTTTTCTTACCGACTAAAGCATAAACAAAAGTGAGGTTAACATGATTAATTCCACTAATCAAATCGGCCATTATGGAATGAAAGTCCAACTTTTCATCGCTTTCCCAGAAATTTGTTAATCCTTTTATACGGAAAAAAGAAAGTTCTTCCGTCCCTTCGAATCCCTGTACAATAATCTCGCTTTCTTTATCCAGATATTTCTTACATAAGAGATCATTTTTTGTTTTAATCTCTGTGTTTTCCTTATTCATTTGTTATTCATCCTCCAAACCTATTCAATTTCTTAATACCCGGAAGAAGCAAAGCATTGATTTTTTATAAAATGGGAATCAACGAAATAATTTTCGAATCATCCATCTTAAACCAAGAAAAATAATGATCAACTGAATGATGATGGAAATGATGTTTGCCCAATTCACTTCAGCAAGAAAAAGAATAAATTGGTACATATAGAAAAAAACGGTTAAACTGATCAATCGAATAAAAGTAGCAGGAATAGAAAAGTTTGTTCGAACCCTTGATTGGCTGTTTAAAGTTTTAATTGAGTTTGCGACAATCGTGTTATGTAGTCCTCTTGAACCAAAAACTTTGACTCTTGAATATTCTTGAAAACGACCTCGAACCATTTTTCCATATAGTACGACGTTAAAACTATTCCCGTCTTCATCTAATACTTCAAAAGAATTAATATTTCCATCTCGCACAAAAGGGGCACCTGTTATAACTGAAATAAACCATTGTTTGATAAAATTGGTTTTCACTTCATCTTCATGAAAATTCCGAACTTCGCCCTCAACCGTCCGCCATAGTCCGATTTTTGGCAGATTCATGTTTTTCATTCTTTCGCCCATTTTCATAAAGCTTTTTGTAATTAACTTTACTCCATTATTATCCATTGAACGTTTCTTTTGCTGCTGAACAGAGGAGGTGGCTTGTGTCGGTACTGACTGAATAGGGTTGCTCGGTGAATGAATGTCGACTTGGCCTGCTTGAGAGGGACTTGAAAGAATTTTAGAACGCTTCGTCGATAAAAATGTTTCGCAAACAGGGCATTCTGTTACGTCATCTGAATATTCTTGACCATCCTTACACCTATGACAGTATTTCACCATTACATCCTCCTTATCAGGTAAAATAAGCACTGTTTAACATGAAGGGATAAACTTTCGTCATTTTTTATTTCAGTCTAAAAAAGTATTAAAACAGTTCATTTCTGATAAAGATTCTATGATTAAGATGTGTTTTATTTCTTACTATTCAATAATAAAAGAGTAGCAAATCATGATTTACTCATGTTTTGCTTACTCTTTCTTATTGCCAATCATTTACACAAGAATTTTTCTTCGGCTCTTATGACGATTCACTTCTTTATCCTCAGTTGTAGTTGACTGTTTTCCAGCAGGAACTGCACGTTCACGCCCCCAATTGCGAATTTGCTCAATTTGCTCAGGACTTGTTTGTGATAGTGGTACAACATTTTCGAAATATTTAATGAATGTATCCTCCGTGATTGTATCGTCGCCCTTAATGATGGCTTGTTTTACAATTTCACGTACAGCAGCCTCAATATCTGCACCAGAAAAACCTTCTGACAAGGTTACTAATTTATTCATTACTGCCTGATCGATCTCTCGCTTCAATCCATTTTTCACATAAATACGAATGATTTCTTCGCGTTCCTTAGGTTCTGGTAAATCAACAAAGAATAATTCATCGAAACGACCGTGACGGAGTAGTTCTGGAGGAAGTTTCGATACATCATTTGCTGTTGCCACAACAAATACTCGTGATAAGCTTTCTTGCAGCCAGAATAAGAATTGACCAACCATTCGTACCGATGTTCCCCCATCATTAGCTCCTTGAACAGCTCCAGCCAATCCTTTTTCAATCTCATCAATCCAAAGTACACAAGGTGCAACATGATCAGCTGTATTTAATGCTTCTTTTAAACGCCCTTCACTTTGCCCTACATATTTTCCTTGAATGGTTGAAAGGTCTAATCTATATAACGGCAGATTCCATTGGGATGCTATTGCTTTCGCTGATAATGATTTACCACACCCAGGAACCCCGACTAATAAAATTCCTCTTGGAGGGCGTATCCCGCGGTCCCGCAAGTCAGCTGTTAACAGCTTTTCGTTGGCCGCTAACCATTGTTTTAACCCTTCAAGACCTCCTACTGAGTAATTTTCTTTCACATGAACTCGTTCAATACCAGAAATATCAGCAAAGATCTGGTCTTTTGCGTGCATTAGTTCCTTCATATCTTCGTTAAGTATTTCACCATTAACCAACAAGGCAGCAATGACGTTCTCAGCTTCAATCTGGCTGATTCCCGTTAAAATGGCGGCTGCTTGTTGTTCTTCTGCCGGTCCCCACTCAATTGGTATTTCTGAGCGATAAGGAGCGATTTGACTTTGAATAATTTGCAACATCTCATCTTCATTAGGTGGGTCTAATGTTACAGACATACCAAGCCTTTGTAACTGGCCCCAAATGGGATTATTATTAATAATTATGATCACACCGCCTGTTTGTAACGCAAGCATCACTACATCTTGAAAAAGACGGGCTGTATCAGTGTCATCTCCTAAATCAGAAACCTCAGTGAAGATAAACGTAAGGTTTTGCTTTTGACTCATTTGCTGGCTGGCAAAATCCAAACCGCCAACAACGGAACGATCATCATTAACAATCCGATTGGTTAAAATATCCCTTGTTCCTTGAGACAACGTGTGTACATATACAGGCACATTAATGTTGTTTGCTACTTCACCGAGAATGTCCAGCGCTCGAGATCGTTCATTTGTTCGTAATGAAATAAATGGGATTCGAGCCTTCATATAGCGTTCCACCGTTTTTAACACTGTTTTTGTATCATTCATGGTAATATAATCCTTCTCCCCTTTTGTTTATTTGGTTGTACCCCGGTAGATTCCGAATGTAAGTTAGGTTGAACATTGCTTGAAGATTGATGATTATTTAAGTCCCCAAATTTTAAGAGTGAATTTTTTTTAATTTCCATCCCCAAATGGCCTGTTCTATCCGACTTTGCACTCTCTTCTAGTGACTTCATCGTTTTACCTGCAAAATCTTTGATCACATATTCCATTGTTTCTCTCACGTTTTCCGGCAATGCTGGTAACATGGCTACTCGA
Organism: Peribacillus sp. FSL R5-0717; assembly: GCF_038002945.1. Lineage (NCBI taxonomy): Bacteria > Bacillati > Bacillota > Bacilli > Caryophanales > Bacillaceae > Peribacillus > Peribacillus sp. FSL R5-0717. Next base: position 4,485,891 of record NZ_JBBOOF010000001.1, on the reverse strand, counting down.
TTTAAAACGGACAAACGTTTTCTTGCATCCAATAGAGCTTTAGCAATATGACTCTTATTTCCTTTGGAATTGTTTATATTTCTTTGCAATTGTTCCTCCGATTGCTTAAGACGATTTTCCAAAACAGCATATAATTGCTCTGTAAATCGTTCCGCAACTCCTTTCGTCCATTCAATTGAACCTTTTTCCATCGTTGAAATTACTTGGTCATCGATATTACCTTCTTTTAATCTCTCAAAACAATAAACCCAATCCGAATAAGTTTTTGGTACATTCATAACAATTTTGTTCTCCTTCTTCTTACCAAATTATCCGGTGGCAATAAATCCCACCCAGGAAACTGCGAAGCCAGCGCATCATTTATATTGAGCTTTGCTTGTTGATCTAACAAACTTGATTGTATTTCTTTACCATTTGTTTGTTTTCCTATCTGTCTATCTACCATTTTTGGCTGTGACTTGTTTGATTCCATTTTCCCCCTCCACCCAATGAAAGTTTCAATCATTACCAGTCATGAAATTCTATTAAAATAAATAATTATTAAACAGTGTTATTGCTTTAATATTCTTACATGATCGTAGGTTGTAAATGAATACTGTTCAGGTGAAATTTCATTTAATAAGTTGGTTACCTTTTCTGCACACTGATCCTGTTTCTCGTATTCTTTTCTCCAATCTACGACCTCAGCCAAAATTGCCCTTAATATATTTTCGTTCTGCTCCTTAATGTCATTAAAATTCATCTCAATCTGTTCCTTCTTTTTACCAATATTTTTATACCCGATGGCAAAATAAACAGCACCGACGATACTAAGAAGGAAAAGCAGTATACTCTGTTGGAATATCGCTAGTAGCAAGAGTAATCCAGCCCCAATTAAAGATGCATAATGTTTTACCCCCAATTTAACATCTGAAATGGCTTTGTTTTTTAGTTGCTCATAGTGCCTATCCAAAGAATTTTTTAAGTCTTCTTCATTCGAACCATCTGTTGTTTCATATGTCCAAGAATCAATTGATACATGAATATCAACCGGTACATTTGCATGGTTTTCTGCAGTCATGTCATCATGGGCATTTTTTATCCAATCTTTTGATAAGGCGATCGAAAACTTTTGTGTTGCGATTGAAGCATGAGAGGTTTCGGGATTCATGGCAAAGTTCGTTAACAATTGTGTAAATGGAACACGTTCTTCTATTGATTTTTCTACATCCATACGTGCATTAGCTCTGTCTTTATCTCCGTTTTCTTCAACAATTAAATTTAATAAACGTTCTTGACGTTTTAGTGGTAATTCTTCTTCGTCAAAGCTATTAACGAGCGAGTCAAGTAATACATCAACTGCAACAACAATACTTTCGGAAGGAGTAACCTCTTTTTCAAAAATGCTAGAAAAATATTCGTAAATAGCGCTATGCAGACGGGCTCCAGCTAACGTGCGCTCAAGTGTATCCCATGTTGGACTGTATTGTCGTAAATATGGATATTCATTCTCATCTAAGTTTTTCATTTTTATTTCCAAGGCATTTTTCCACTGCTGTTGCTGTTCTTCAACAAAACCAGGCTTTTCGGAAAGTTCGTCAATCCACTGTTCGATTTGCTTACCACACTTTATTCTGGCATCAGGACCAAAAACCCCATTTGCAAAACCATCAATAAGGACGACAATTTCCCTTTCTAAACTGTGTGGGTCTTGTAAACTAAAGTATCGTTCAATCCATGACCGTGAAGCTTTATTACGGGCACCACGCCTCGACACAAGCGCAAAGAAAAGGGAAGTTTTTTCAGCATCCCGGCGAAGCGCTTCTTTCATCGCGCGTTCTGCGAGTTCCCTGTTATCATTTAGCCATGAAGCTAGGGCGATTAAACAGGGTGCAAGCCAATAACGTGGGGCAGCAAGCATATGCTCTTCCGTTGTGTCTTCTATTGTTTCTTTTTTTACTAAGTTGGCATCAACAGCCTGTAATATTCCAGTAGTACGTCTGCGTACCTCCGAATAATGTCCAAATTGTTCTTGGAGTTTTTGTCGTATCTCTACTAAGCCAGTCTTTGCTAGTTGTAGGTTTTTGTCTAACATATCTTTTTGCACAAATCTATAAAAATCTTGCATTAATTGTTGAAGTTGTGATTGTGTTTGATTAATTTCTTGGGCTGCATACTCTACCTGATGCGAAACCGCGCTAATATTATTGTCAAGACTTTTCAGAATTCTTTCGATCGCACTTAAATCTGCAGCATGAATAACTCTTTGTTCAGACACCGTACTCACCTCTTTATAACTGATACTTCACCATTTTCTTTTACTGCTAACATACGATCTGAGTAAATTTCAATAAATGTATAAATCGGATGTATCGCTAGACTTCTGGCTTTTTCCATCATATTAGGAAGGGGTTCTCCCTTTTTATAATGATGAATAATTTCTAATGTGCAATCAAGAGTATGAACTTCGAAAGGCATACCTAAATAACATTTAGCAATTATTCCAATAGGATATTGAGCAGGTGCAAGTTCAGGCAGCTCGTTATGAATATCACGAATTAGTTGCTGCACCTTCGCTCCGTCGCAATGTACCCCTCCAGCATCAAGATTTGACATTGATTTAACATAATTAGAAGAACGTTTTTGGCGAAGACGTCGATCAAGATCTAGGTCCGAAGATTGTACGGATGAACGAGACTGGGTTTGAGGATTAACTGACAGTTTATGATTTGTTGACGCCTTTCCAGAAATAATCGGTTTTCGCAACCAATTTCACCCTTTCAATGTGATTCACTTTATCCACCTTATACTACTAAAGGAATACAGGGAATATTCCTAATATTACAAACAAAAAAAGACATCACATACTTTCTCAATCAATGGGATAAGCTAGTGACCTTTTTAGACGATAATATATAGTTATTGGAACTTAGAAAATTAGATTAACGTCAGCAACAGCCTAAAAATAATAATCAAAGAGACCATTTCATGCTCCTTTCCAGGATATGAAATGGTCTCTTTTTTTTAGTGTATTTTGATATATGCAAAGAAATAGTTTATAATCAATAAAAAATATAATGAGGCCTCTGAGTAGCTCTGAATATAATGAATGGGCAATGACCTTGGATGTATGGTATAAAGACCTCAATCAAATCATTTCTTTAAATCATTTTAGTATGGATGATAGTTTTTGCTCTACCCACTTACTCATACTGATTCCTTCTTGTTCAGCTAACTCTGTTATACTTTCTAATAGATCAATAGGTAATTCTCTATACGAACTTCGTAAAATCAGGTGACCCTCTTCATTGTAGATGTCTCCTTTTATTAAAAATGGCAGGATATCATCCACAAAGAAACCCTTTATCGTTAATGGTCTTTCACCTGCTCGAATGAAGAGTTGGATCGTTTGATCCTGTTCCCTCAATCGTATGTTTTCCATTCCCCATGTTTCATATAAATAGTCCACGAATGGATAAAAGACAATGGCATCCTTCGGAATATCTAACTCTACATATCCTTTATGTTCAAAAGTGGATTGATGAATGGGATAGACAGGCTTTAACTGATACTCCCTGATCCCTTTTTCAAATGGCAACCATTTTTGAATATTAGCTAAGTAAAAACCCCATTCATTGTCCTTATTCCGTTTAACACGTGCTTCAGGAACCTTGCTTGAATGGAATTTCTGAAATAAGATGATATCGCGACTAGGATGATAATACTCAAATCGTTTTGGGCGTTGGGATTCAGATGGTTTCAGTAATCCGGCGGCTTCCTCATATGCTGTTTCAGATATGACATAGATTGTCCTCTCATCACCATAAGGGACGGCCTTGGCTTTTATTGAACCATCTTGTATATACTTATAAACACTTTGTACAGATAATCCCAATTTCTTTGCAACATCATTGGGACTCATACCAGTAGGTAAAAGATTGCTTTTCATACACTAATCGATCCACTTCCGCTTTTTCATAAACGTGCCTCTTTATGTAAACGATGTGGGTCCAGAATTTTTTTGATTTTCTTCTATTTTCCAAAATGGTAGACAGTTGCCTTGGATACGCCTAATAAATCAGCCACTTCTTTTTGTGTATACCATTCCACTTTATCCCCCTCCCATCCTTCTTGATTATCCGATACTGTTATTGGAATTCGTTAATTCCTCATGATACAAGACTGCTTCGCCTGGTCAAATTTTACACGATATTGGAGACGTGGGTGTTCGATCACTTCTAAAATCACGCCTTCTTTTTTTTCAAATTGTTTAAAGTAGTAAAAACTCACTGGGTCTTCTTCTTCCGTACATGTTAAAAGAACATAAACCGTTTCCCCTATTTCATAAACTGTCTCCGTGTTTTTTTCATGGTTTAGTTTATTCATTAGTTGTATCTTCACCTTTTATCTTTTACTGTTATATGTCTATATATCTCAGGATTAATTATTTATTCATATATATATTTTAATATATAGTAGTGACTTAAATAAGTATAATTCTAAATTCCTCTTATATAATCATTATTAATTTAATATTTGAATCTAATAATATAATAATTATCGTAAACCTAAATAAAGATAGGATTTATTTAGGACCTCATACCTTTATGGATGCTTTTGCCATCATTTCTCACTTAATTGGAGTGGATGTCTATCAGATTATGAAGAGTCTGGGCCATGAGCAGCTTTCCACTTCAGAGATATATTTGGAGAAAGTTTTTGAAAAAGAACGCCAAGCGATTCATTTGTGGTTTGGGGAGTAGTATATAATAGAAGAAAATCTTCATATTCAGAGGGGTTTTTGTGATTTTTGGCGCGCTCTTAAACGATCCAGTTTCTAAAATGGTTAAATTATGAAAATGAAAAAAGAGGGAGAACAAATCATCTGGATGACTTGTTTCCCTCTTTTTTAGAATCCCTTAGGTAGGCTCACGAAGGAATGATAGGACCTGGGAGGGAAAGCCACCAGGGGCGGCGTTGGAAAATGTTCATAACAAGTTAAAAAATGGTGTTCTAATTATTTAGTTTAAAAAACTCGGATTCAAACCTTTAATTCTTCTCCCCGAACTCTTTTCCTGCTGGTTTTTGATCCTTTATTTTAAAAGAAAGGAGGAAGCTAATTAACGAAAGTACAGCGATGACGATAAATGAGATTTGCGCACCATACATATCAGGATGGACTATCTCGGGACGCTGCTGAGCATTTTCGGTAGCTGATGTCATTACAGTAACAAGTATTGCAGTGCCTACTGATGCGGCAATCATTTTCATCGTATTATCCATTGCTGCACCATGGGCGATTAAGCGTTTAGGCAGCTGGTTTAAGGCGGCCGTTGAAACAGGCATCATAACCATGGCTAATCCGAACATCCGAATACTGTACATGACCATAATAAATGTAAAACTTGTTGAAGGACCAACATCGATAAAAGTAAAGGATGAAGCGGTTATGAGGAGTAATCCGCCAATAACCAGCCACCTGGCCCCAATCCGGTCAAAAATACGTCCAATGAACGGTGACATTATTCCGGTAATAAGTGCTCCAGGAAGTATGGCTAATCCAGCTTCAAACGCAGTAAATCCTCGCATGTTTTGCATAAATAGCGGGATGAGCGTTTCTGCGCCGATCAGACCCATAAAGGTAATGGCTCCAATAATGATAGCAATCGGAAATAATGAATACGTGAACACACGGAACTCCAGCATTGGATGTTTCAGTCGCAATTGCCTGTTGATGAACCAAACAAGTGATATTGTCCCAATGCCTAGGGATATGATGGTACTCTCGTCTGTCCAGCCATAATTACCAGCCGCTGTAAAACCATACAATAATCCACCGAAACCTACGGAAGATAAAACAATCGAAAGCACATCCACTTTTGGCCGTGTAACTTCTGTTACATTTTTTAAAGCGAAGAACGCAACGATGATATCAATAATAGCAATTGGAAGTATGATAAAGAATAACACCCTCCATGAGTAGGTCTCCGTAACCCAGCCAGATAAAGCGGGACCAATAGCCGGCGCGAAGGAAATGACCAGCCCGACCAGTCCCATCGCTGCACCCCGTTTATGCACAGGGAAAATCATTAGGAAGACTGTTTGCATTAACGGGAGCATGATTCCTGCTCCGCTCGACTGAATCATCCGCCCTAGCAGCAGCATTCCAAAATTAGGAGCCAGCCCCGCTACCAATGTACCAATAGCAAATATCCCCATCGCGGAAAGGAAAAGCTGTCTGGTGGTAAAGCGCTCCAGTAAAAACGCGCTAACAGGGATCATGATTCCATTAACCAGCATAAAAACGGTTGTTAGCCACTGTGCACTATTTGCCGTAACATTCATTTCCTCCATTACAGGAGGAATGGCGGTAATCATTAATGTTTGATTCAAGATCGCAATAAATGTACCCGCAAGCAAAAGAGCAACAATTGTTGTCTGTTTACGATTTGTTGAACTCAATTATGGTCCCCCTTTACGATTTGGAAAAAAACATACTTTTGTAGATTACACGAATTTACATCAAATTTCCAGTAATTTGCTGTTAAAAATAAAAGCAATAAAGTCGGCATTAAATCATTACTTCCCCTACAACTAAAAGGGGATTTCGTTTGAAGAACAGGTTGCGATTGATGCGTACTAGCCTAGTCAAAGGGTAGCTGTTGAGCCAAACACGAAAGGAAGTACCTTCAAAAGTCACTCCCCTATAAGAGCGGATCAAATAGCTGCAGCAGACATCAAAACATTCTTCTTTATTGCATAAAAAGCTCTCTTAACTGGCTATAACAAATAATCACCATTGTAATTAAGTTGCCGATATTTGCTTAGTATATTTCCACGTTTTGATACCGTGGTCCCTATGATCTAAAAGCGAATGATACTTTTTTGTTTTTTATAAATAATTATAGAAGAAAGTCGTCATTTTCAGGGTAGTTTTGCTGTATTTTGGATTCTATTGAATGGCGGTCACTTAAAACATAAATGGTTTAAAAATTAAAGATATGAAAAGTAGTCCAAATTTACAGATATCCCCACACCTAATCCTGCAAATATAAAAAGCATCCAATTTAATGGATGCTTAGATTTCCTTTCTTTCGTAATCTTATTTCAAATTTATCACTGAAAAACTCATTTGCATTAAAAATAGTACTAATGTCTGAAATATCACCTATGTTCACAATTAAGGGTTCATCAACTTCTTGATCTGTGAGAACTATGCGATATTCATATTGATTTTCAAAGTATTTATCTTTCCAAAAATAAATATCTGTCCCTTGATTTTTATAAGAGCTCATCCTAGCTGAGGAATTGATGTTATAATCATCATATTTTACCAAGCCCCCTCTGTAAGCATAGCCTTTTTCATTGAGTGTTCTAGTAATTCTGTCAATAAATTGCGATGGAGTAACAAAAATTAAGCTAACTCCGAACTCCCTGATCATTTTATCGATTTGTTCATTAGGTAAATCAAATTTGGTATAGTAATATTTTTCATCCTCGTTAACCACTTTTAACATATCGCCAACAATTGCAAACATACAATATAATGGTCTTTTTTCATTTATATTTTTTCTGAAATTCATTTTTTTAGTTCGCCCCGACATTATTAGTTCATTGGTATCTTGAGTAAAAAAATTCATGGTTAATTCCGTAAAAACATGAGCTGCTTCAAATTTGTCTCCTACACCTTTTTCTCCTGAAGCACTTTCTATATCAATATACTTTTTGAAATTATTCATATATAAATCTCCAGACAAAAAACTTTCCACAAAAGGTGTGAACTTTATAAATCCAAAAACTTGATCTTTAAATCCAACGTCTGATATTTTCATACGCTTCATTCCCTCCTATTTGACTACTAAATTCGACAAAAGGGACTATTCACCGGTATTTATTTTAAGACTATTAAGGAACGTTTACTGTTAGTGAACATGTACCAATGTATGCCTAGTTTACAAAGAATATACTTCATTAAAAACCGCTTATCCAAAGGATAGACAGTCTTTCTTCTTTACAGTCTTCTCTTTAGCCTCTCCTGATTTCATAATCTCTCCCTAATAAAAAAAGCACCCAATTTAACGGATGCCCCCAATTTAACTCGTTCATTTCATCAATAAAATCCTTGTAGAAACGACTCAAGATGTAATGTGCTTGACACCTGGTGTTTACCCTTTCCCATTTCATTCTTATTTCTAGTTAGCCTAAAAACAGTTCTCCTGCTTCCAAATTAAAACCACAGTTAACCGTTTAAAAAAGTTATGTTAAAAAACGTTCACTAAAAGCAAAGACCATTAATTTCCTTCGAGTGAGGATTAACTAGCATCTAAATAATTTATAGATAAATTTTTTGATTTTGGGCAGTCTCCTTGTTTCATATGCATTGCTTTAATGCCAAGTTATCATTTCTGCATATATGCTCCGAAAAAATACGAAATAAACACTATCCACTTTTATTGTAGGGTTCTTTTTCAAATTTAATTAAAGCAGAAATCGTGAATATACCGAATATCCTAGGGCAGCGGTACTGTATAATGGAAGTATAAGTTTACTTATTTTTAATGCTGATTAATTGGCGTTCAGCTTATTAACTAATCTATCGGCAGAAAGGTTGGTAACTATTTTGAGTATAAATCCAAATATGGTGGAGATAGCCTCCCTCCTTGGGGAAACGTCACGTGCAACAATACTTGCAAGTCTGCTGGATGGGCGTTTTCATACGGCAGGTGAATTAGCGTTGATGGCTGCAATAACCCCCTCAAACTGCCAGCTTTCACCTTTCTAAGTTAGTGGAAGGAAACCTTGTTATAGTTGAAAAACACGGACGACATCGCTATTATCAGCTAGCAAATGGAGAAATTGCGCACATTTTGGAATCGTTTCTTGCCATTTCCCCACCTCCTGAAGTTCGGTCGTTAAAACAATCAAGTCAGGTCAAAATGCTTCAGGAAGCCAGAACTTGCTATGATCATTTGGCAGGAAAACTAGGCGTCCAATTAACTGAATCATTGTTGAAAGCCGGATATTTGAAAAAAGAAGAGAGAGAGTTTACAGTTACACCCAAAGGAGATCATTTTTTTTCAGAATTCGGCATCGATTTACTTGATTTAAGAAGAAAACGCCGTTCATTTTCCCACTCATGTTTAGACTGGAGTGAACGTCACCATCATCTTGGCGGAGCTTTAGGGAATGCGATCCTTACCCATTTTTTTGATTTAGGCTGGATAGTCCGTGTTCCATCTATTCGCGCAGTAAAGGTCACACCTAAAGGGAAGGAAGGATTTAAAGAAGTTTTTTGCATAGAGGTATAATTTAATAATCCCTCATGATGAAAAAGAAAGGTTCTTTTTCACCATGAGGGACTTTCTGTCTTTAGCGGCTTAAATCCATGCGACTACTATAAAGCTCTTTTAACTAATTTATTTTCCTTTTGGAAATTGCTATTTACAAGATAGATGCCAATGATGATAAACAGTCCGCCAATTAAGAGTGAAGTGTATATCTGTTCAGCTAATAGTGCCCACCCTGATAATACACCGAAGAAAGGTGCCAAAAATAAAAAGGCACTTGTTTTTCCGGGATCACTCTTTTGTAAAAGGTAATACCAAACAGCAAATTGCACGATCGATGACATGATACTTAACCATAATAAAATGAACAACGAATTACCATTCAGTATGAAAAATGGTTTTTCAAGAATAAAGCTGCCAAGTAAAAGCAGTAAACCGCCAAAAAGCATCTGATAGGCAGATAATACCCATGTATCGGAAATCGCCCCCCATTTTTTCGCCAATAAAGTGGAAATCGCCCAGAAAACAGAAGAAAGAATGCCGAAAAGAATACCAACCTTAAATTCAAGTTGCGCTCCCATCGTTATAATTACTCCGACTAATCCTAATAAAACACCAATCCATTGATATAGTTTATAGCGTGTTTGTGAAAAGATCGTACCGAAAACAACAACAAGCAACGGGTTCGTGAATGTAAGAATGGAGGATTCACTTGCGGTAATCGTGCGTAAACTCAGGAAAATGCACCCCATTACTCCGGCTGTTTGAAAAGTGCCGATAATGAGCATTTTTATCCAATCCCCTTTAGAGTTTGGGTGCGGTCTTTTTAAAAAGATTACGATTATCGCCATTATGAGTCCGGCAAGTGTGAAGCGTAATGCGGCTAATAATAATGGGGATGAATAAGGTAGACCAATTTTAACTACTGCAAAAGAAGAACCCATCAAAAATGTCGTTAAAAGTATCAACACTGTAAATTTGTAAACATTCATTTTTTTATCTCCTGACATATTTAAATGACCAATCTACAGTTAGTATAGCCGGTGATTATTTCAGCTCTCATCGAAATATGGAATACAGGTGGATCAAACTTAATGGTATCGACATATCATAGGGAATCTTCATAGTTTAATTGATATAAGGAACCTCTTTAAATGATCGTATTCATCTTTGAAATCAACTTAAGAAATAGAGGTAACCTCATCCTATTTTTCATATATTTCAAGAGGCAAATCATCCGGATCACTAAAAAAAGTGAACCTTTTTCCTGTTAACTCATCAACACGGATTGGTTCGACTGGAATGTTTTCTTTTTCTAAATCTTCAATCGCTTGATTAATATCTTCCACTTCAAAAGCAAGATGTCTAAGCCCCCTAGCTTCAGGATAACTAGGACGATGCGGGGGATCAGGAAATGAGAACAATTCCAGCTGATATTCCCCTCCGACGATTAAGTCCAATTTATACGATTTCCTTTCTGACCGATATGTTTCCTTCTCGATATCACACCCTAAAATATTTATATAGAAGTTCTTTGACTTTTCATAATCGGAACAAATTATTGCAACATGATGTATTTTATTTACCTTCATTTGCTTCCTCCTTTAAAACATTGGTTATTTTCATCCGATTTTACCAAAGTTATACATATGCTTCCCTCGGACTCTACTGCACGATATGGTATATTCATTTCCCTTTCACAGGTCCACCATTTAGATTAATTGCAGACATTAGAAAAGTTATATATTCATCATGGAAAATGCCAAGGCCATACTTTTTGATTAATATTATTGCTAATGGCGTATAAAAAAATAAAAAGCCCTGTTAGCTGAAATTCAGTAACATCAGGCTTTCAAGATCTAACCGGTTGTGTTTTTGCACTATCTATATACCATTTCGAACAAACTTTTGTAAATTCTAATACCCACTTTTTCCTGCATTGATTTCAAACTATTTTACAGCAGGAATTGTTTGTGGATGTTCAGTCATGAAATTTCCCTTACCCGATTTCAAGGTCATAAAAGCGATAAAACAAACGACTCCGAATGAAACCAATAACCAAACAGCTCCCTTAAACGATCCATCGAAAGCGTCTATGACAAAACCAATCGTTAAAGGAGCGATGGAGCCAGCCAATTGATCTCTAAATTGACCACCCCCACTGCAACCTCCATTGGGGTGCAGTTCACTTCACGTATGCTTTTCTTTACCAGTTATCCGTTTTATCTAATAATTGATCAATATCAAATGCATCGAGACGAAATGGAATTGACTCTTCGGCAAGTTCTTCAGTAGCAAAAAGCAATTGGTCAATATCTATTATAGTCAAAAACAATTCCCCTCTCTTTTAATCACTTTACCCTCAAACATTACTTTAATAGTCAATTCTTTTGAGTGTATCATAACTACATATATTTATTGGGTAGTTCAGGTTGTGACAACGCTCTTTGTCTCCACAATCTCTCCAGAACTAGCCCAAAAAAGTAGGTTTTGTTCAAAGGACGAACAAGTACCAAGCTAAAGATTTAATAGCCTTGTATGGTGGTTAAGCCAAAAAGCATGAATACTTCACCATAGTTATGGAGTTTTCAATCTTTAACGCGAGGCTTGATAAGTCTGAAGGAGTTCAATGGATGTACTTATATCGTGCATTCTTTTCAGTAGGAAGTACCATTGATTTTTACTAAGACTATACGGCGGGCGCATTCGGGATTTTCACCCTATAGTGAAGCGTGAAAAACCCCTCACTGGCTGCATATTCAATAGAAAAAGGGAAATACTTGGTTCGGTACGAACCCTTAAGTCTCATCCGTCCGACACATCGACAGTTACTCATTAAATCCAATATAGAATTGATCTTTATGCAAAATTCGATCATATGCATACCACGCAGCGAGCCAGCGTCCATGTGTATTATTCGCTGCTCTTGGAATGTATCGAACCGAGAATCTTCCATCTCCAATCCCAGCCCCTTCATAAGTACTGGCAAACGGAAATTCGTCACATTCATATCCTTCAGGCTTACTTAGTTTGGAACACGCTGCATCTTTCGCCTTTCTATTGGCGTTATACTGCACCGAATCATATTTAGAATACATTCGGGTAAGGGGAGGCCTCCCTTCTATTCCAGGAATCAAACTTCCTGGGGACATTAGAGCGTCCTTATGATGTTGGAAAGCTTCCGTCATGACGTTGAAGTAAGAGTTGTTCATGTCATAGTAGAAAACCGGGTGTACGTTAGCAAAAATGGCCCCTTCTTTAGGAAAGAAATGAGGGTTGAACACAAACAAGTAGTCGGCAGAGTCCATACGGATCTTCTCTTTAGGACCGTCTTCGGTAAGTGGCGGGAATTTATTACCAGGCGGGTCGATAGTCACCCTCGGCCATAGATCCATAAAGCTGACTTGATCCTTATTGCCTGCAGTAATTGGTGGCGGATCTGAATCAAAAATGGTCGATCCATCATCATTCGATCGCCATTGAGCCAACGTCCGCGTGGTCGGAGAATCATCCCCTATACAATCCCTGCTCTCAGAGATACCATCACACTTGATACTGACGGATACTTTGGAACCAATCCAACCTCTACTGTCCAAGTCCGTTTGAATATCGTCTACTTTATAGTTGTAGGAGACAGTTCGCTGGCCATTGTAACTATTTCCGATCACTGTCAGTCGAAAGGAAACCCAATCACAAAAGAATGGGAATGAGCTGGGACCGCATCCCGCCGGATCCGAGTACACGATATAATTGGACCAACAGTAAGAATAGTGATTTTTGATCCACCCTTTTGATGCGTTCTCGTTCTCTACACAGGCATCAAATTGAATGTCATCATACTCGAAGGGTGGCGGTGTCCAATCGTCCCCTTGATCAGCAGTTTTAACCAAGTCCATTTTCACAGGATAAGTTTTTTTACTCTTTGCAGCTTCCGATGCCATCTGTTCCAAGGTTTGTTTTCTCGGTGCATACTGTTGATCAGAGATTAGACCAAGTTCTTTTGGCGATTTACCTTGTTGAAGCTGTTTAATTGCCTCATCAGCTTTTTCAGGATCATTCGTCGGGATAAGGTACATCTGTGGTTTGCCTTTGGACGACTCCATTTCACCTGCTTCCTTGACATCTGACTCCTGATTTTGTTTAGCCTCAATCGACTTTGAAGTGACTAAAAAATTGAAAATCAACGTCAGGGTCAAGGTCACGGATAACCATGGTGTGTTTCTCTTCATTTTTCCTACCTCCATTATCACTAATTTTCAGAGCACAATATCAAGATATATATGATAAATAATTACTTACATCCAGCATCGTATTGTAAGTGATATAGAAGCCATAAATGATGGGAAGATGGCAAGTTCTTGAACGTAGAAGTCCGTCTAAAATCAAACTTTATTCAAATTGTTTGGATCCTTTTTAATTCTAGAATTTGAAGAATGAATAGCTCTCCATATGTAAATATTCATACACCAGAATACATTTCTAATAATTTCCATTATACCGCAAATGAAACTGTATAATTTTACAATTGTATAACAATTATCGTTTAGCATTTAACTTGCATTTATCGAATTTTCAGTTGAGCCCAAAAAACCTGATGGGACTTTTTATTTTTGTAAGAATGCTAATAATATAGTTCTATAAGTAAAGCGATTCTTTATAAAAGATTGCTCCCTATTGCGGAACAAGAACCGGTTGAAATAAAGCTAATTTCAGGAAATTCAAACCATATTCTTTTTCGGTTTTTACTGGTATAATATGGATGATTTTGTTAGTGAGAGGGGAGAAAACATGAATCAACTTGTATTTAAGCAATTTGAGATGACGAGAGAATACTTCATCAAGAATGTAGAGTCCATTTCTAAGGAACTAAACGATGTGCAGCCAGATGGCTTTAATAACACAATTCATTGGCATACTGGTCACGTTTTGACAATTACAGAACAAACTATGTTTGGTTTCCCGAATGTAACAACCCATCTTCCCACGAATTATATAAAGTTGTTTGGGAATGGCACAAAACCAGCCGATTGGACAGGGAATATACCTGCTATGGATCAGCTGGTTGTACAGTTGAAAGATCAATTAACTCGTTTAAAGCAAATTCCTCCTGAACAGCTAGATCAAGATTTGGATACACCATTCCTAGGATGTAAGACTGTTGGAGAACTTGCAGGTTTAACATTAATGCATGAAGCGACTCATATGGGGCAAATTCAGGCAATGAAGCGGATGATTGAGCATGTAAGTCTCAAAAACTGAATTTAACAAAGTGTTATATTAAGATGAAAAAGCCAGTCTAATAAAACTGGTTTTTTCTTTTGTTTGTTATATTTTATACATCATTAGTCTACATAACACTCTCTATTTTCATTGCTCCACAAACTATTCTTTCTTGAACACACTTAGTCTACCTATTTTTATTAAGCTATTCTGCCCCTTAGCCATAATTTATCTAAATAAGTTTTTCTATTATGTCAAAAAACAAACAACAGCAAAAAAAATGGACACTCAACTATCTGTAGCAACCTTTACTGGTACTGAATTAGGACAAGAGCCTGCAAATATTCCTCAAGAAGTATTTAATTCGTATCTCCATTTCATTGCCCAGCAAATCTAGCTTCAAACTCATTAAAAAAACAGATAGTTTCATATAGTTCTCAAGCTCAACAACAAATGAAGAAAGCAGATCAACAAGAAGAAACTCCAATAGAAAAACACAATATATGAGATTATGATGGGGCATGGAAAGATGACCGTCTTTAATAAAGTGCATTTTCCTTTAATTTTTTCGACTTAAGTCCTTCATTTCCTTTCACTAAAAAGGAGATGCCGATCAGCTCCTGATAATGAAGTAAAGCACCTGTCAGCCATCCATTAAGCGCAAAAATCAGCGCTCCACCACAGAGAATGAAAATCGTGGAAAATCGTCCATACTCATTCTATGGCTGGGTGAGTAAGGCGATGAACGATGGTACCAATAGAGCCCATTCGTTAGTCTGACCCCAACGGCCTCGGTGCATCACAGACTGTCGCTCCCTTAAGGAGTTGACAATAAATAATGGATGATAACAATACAACCAAGCTCGGACCTTTTTTGGTGAATCTCATTAACTAGCTCACCTAGACAATAAACCCATGAGCTAGCCTGTTTTGACCATGATGATGTAGATGTACAAGAGTTCCCAGATTATCCTCTGAGGTTATTGTTTACTTTAAGGTATCCAATCCAACTTTAAAGAATGAGTTTAATCCATAAGCCACTGATTGAACCGTATTCGCATTATCCAATAGTGACTGTTTGTTCTCCCCAGTTGGATTCTCTTTTGCACGTATGAAGGAGGCTTCCAGAGCTGACAACTTTTGTTTCAACTCATTGATTTGCTCTTGGACTGAACCCTTAATTGCAGTAGCTTCCCTGAAGCACTGTTTACCTTTTGGACTAATCGTTGCTCTGCTTATCTTCCCAGTTGTACTCTTTTTGATAGCTATGAGCTTCTTGTTCGCAAGTATCACTAACTCAGCCCTTACCACTTCAAGATTTTTATCGTACTTTTCAGCAATTTTACTTACACATCTTTCTCTATTGCATTCCTCAAGGAAAGAAAGTATTTGCTTTTGTAGATGATTCATATTGGTTTCTCCTCTTAATTTTGTTTCCATTTGCAAGAATTATAAAGTTTCTTTCTACCATTTCTTTAAAGTTTGCATACCATAAAACCCCAAAACACATATATTGTTTTTTTCGTATTTTCTCTTACAAAAAAACACCTTTAATTTATCACAGGAACCACAGAATCTAATATAAAACTACAGAAACTAACAAATGTTTTTTAAATATTCAATCAATCTCACAAAAATTGGAAGTATACGCATTCATAACGTAAGGGAAAGAACGAGACAAGCATTGTTTAAGGATATAGGAAGAGGATCAAAGCCATTCGCTTGCGGGAAGTATTAGGCTCAACAACTCGAAGAGTAAGAAAAACAGCTGCTATGTTAACCGAAATCGATGAATATAGTAAAAGGATCTATGATCATCTCACCAAGAAAAGCTGGTGGTAAGAAATTATGAAAGTAAATAAAAATATCCATATGGATTATACCAAGATAAAATTCTCTGGCACCCGTTAAGAAAACAGTTTTTTTCTGAAGCATATATCAATTAGGATTTTCCATCCTTTTCCCAAACAATAGTTAGCTTGGATTTTGAAGATATATCTTCTATAAATTCTTCATCACGATTTCTATATCCCTTTTCTCCGTCTAAAGTTAAAAAGTCATTTCACCTTGTGAAATCATATTTCCACTCAAATGCTTTACTATTACCGCAACAGACTCGATATTATGAGTCCCATGTATTTTCCTTTCGGATAATTGATTTACCCCTTTATCTCCAAGGCTTTTTACACTTTTAAAACTTTCGATTAATCTTTAAATATTCGTTTCCAACATCACTGTCAGTTTATTCCAAAATAGCATTTTCTTAAAATTAACCTGAAATTTTTACTACAATCATTTAAATAAAGTTTTCTTCAACTAACTGCCCATTAAGTTGAAATCAGGTCATTTCGGTTTTTCCTTTTTATAAACAGTACAACTTTTTTCTAACACAATTTCGATTCTTATCGCAGTTAAACCATCTATTAATAACCGATAAAACTTAACAACTTTCATTTTCTTTTCATTGTATATTCCTCAAAACTTTTGCCCTTTTTAAGCCATTAAAAAACCCTCAAGATAGTAGTTGTAACATCGTTTGTTCTGATCTTGTTACACTGCCTACCTTAAGGGGATAATATGACTAGAAAATCCAAGTATTCTAACTCTCTCGTGTCTATATTAGTCCATATTGATTTGAACTTGCCCAAAACTTTCGAACTTCTTATTAAAATCACTTGAAGTAAGGTCAGATATATGAACACCAGTATTCCTTGTTGTATGAATAAAACGACCATCCCCTAGATAAATACCGACGTGGGTTATCTCTTGACTTAAGTCTGTATCTCTAAAAAATACTAAGTCGCCTGCCTTTGGATCTCTGAGTTTCGGCAGCAAGGAATAGTAGTCCGCTGCCGAACCCCGTTTAAGGGAAATGCCCTGCTCCTTCATGGCCCAATAGATAAAACCGCTGCAATCCATTCCAATCATCGGATCATATTCTCCAAAAACATAGGTAAATCCACGTAGAGTATAAGCATACTTTATGACATCATAAGCTTTATCATAGGAAGCCTCTTGATTTGCATAAAATGGATACAAGGGACTGCTGTATATTTGAAGATACTGTCCCTGCATCAAGCTATCAGTTGGTAACGCGTTACGCTTTTTGATTGTATCCACCGATACACCGTAATTATCCGAGATACTTTTAAGTGTTTCATTATTTTGAACGACATGCTCTCCTTTTGGTGTATACGTTTTATACTCGGCTTGGTATTGTGCAAAATATTTTTCTATGGTAGATCTCACCTGAACTGTCTCTGCTCCGTATCCAGAATTAACGAACTGATTTCCCCCCAGATAGATCCCTGCGGTCACGACTTTTGAACTCCCCTTTTCCAGAAAAAATATAATATCTCCAGCCTTAGGAGTATTTGTATCCATTCCTTGCTTATAATAGCCTTCAACTGACAAACGGTCGATAGGCACCTTTTGTCGGGAGAGTACCCAATGAATCAATCCGCTAGAATCAAACCCTTTGATAGGTGTCTCTTCTCCAGCCGTTTTTTTAAATCCTGTAAAAGATTTCGCATAATTCCCAATTTGTTTCCCTCTCTCTGACCACTGATAGTTCGAAGGAGTATAAGCAGTCTGAATGGTTAACTTCTGGCCAATATATAACTTACCATCCGGTAAACCATTCATATCCATTAATTGCTCTGTCGATATATCATAGATCGCTGCAATCGATTCTACCGTTTCTTGAGAGGATACAGTATGCACTGGATCTGCTGCTTCAACTTTTAAGCCAGATAAAAAAGTAAAACTAACCATGCCTAGTAATAAAAACAACATACTACCTAATATTCTTTTCGCCATTTGACCCTTCCTTTATCATACAGATTTTGTTCCTTCCTATTGAAATTATGTAATAAAATATCAACTGTATAACTTTAACATAAAAATACTATTAATTGGATTCACTTCCACTTTCATCATTGAACTAACCTTCTCTTTTGTTTATACTTTTGCGATATAATATAAGGCCATTTTGTAAAAAAATGCCCCTTCGTAAAAGTGTCTTTTACGAAATACGCTATTTAGCTAATTATAGGATCAACAATAAAAATGATATGACGCGAAATTTAAAAAGCTCAGTTCCATAGTAAGAAAGAACACGAACTCGCTGAAGAACAAGTTTGTCTCAATTTTATAAAACCTTGAACGTCGCTTGGAACATTGGGCACTCGTGGAAAAATAAGGGTGATAATGTTATGGAAAACAAGGCAATACTGCAGCCGGAAAGGCTTTGGTAAATGGCAGCAATGGCAAAAAAGCACCTCCAATTGTTAGAATGATGTCTAACAATTGGAGGTGCAGTTCAAATTTGAAGTCTGTCTAAAGTTCTAATTTGGCAAACATAACGTTAACAAAAAAATAAGCCTAAGGAGCTCATTTAGGGAATTTAATGACTTATTTCAACTCTTTATAACATTAGTGATTTTGATTATCGTTTTTCACTGTTTTTCCAGATAAAAACCATCCGCCTATAGCGATAAGAAGCATGACTGACCAAAAGATTATATTCCAAACCGGTCCTTCAACAAAATCGTGAGAGATAATGTGCACGGCTGGATGTGCAAGGGTATGCATTAATAACTTAACCCCTACCCAACCAACGATTAACATGGCTGCCGTTTCGAGGCTAGGCCGCTCCGTCAGTACCTTAACGAAGTATCCTGCCGCAAACCGGATGACGATTAAACCTGCAATGGCCCCTAATAAAATAACAATGAATTTTGCCCCATCCATTCCTCCTATATCCCCCATTGGCGTATCTGGCAAGGCAATGACTAGAGCGACTGCAGCTAAAATGGAATCAATAGCAAAAGCAATATCAGCCAATGCAATTTGCGCAACGGTCATCCGGTAGCTTTTCCCTTTTTTTTCTTTTTCTCCGTGATCCCTTTTTAATAAATGCTTTAATGAGATGAAAATCAGATATGCAGCCCCAATGGCTTGAACTTGCCAAACATGGAAAAGGTACGAAATGATGAAGATTGCACCAATCCTAAATATAAAAGCCAAAAGCAACCCAATATTAATCGCTTTTTTTTGCTGTTCTTTTGGTAAATGCTTTGACATTATGGCTAAAACCAATGCATTATCAGCAGATAATAAACCTTCTAAAAAAATTAGAATAATTAACACCCAGCCATATTCCAATAATAACGATAGTTCCATGATACCCCCCTAAAAGCATGTAAAAGAATGCGTATATGACTTAAAACCCAACAACACTTTCTCCTCCAATATTGTCCCATCTTCTCTTCTTCCTTATTCAATCCTTCCGTCCAATTAGCTTCATTAAAATAAGGTACCGAAGCCACTCCCTATTTAAAGTAAAGCATCCGTCAGCTCTATAATATTCTTTAATGCTTAGACTTCATGATTTACATCTTCGCACTCCGAAAAACTCCAACTTAATTCCTATTCTGCCATTAAATGATATTTCTGTAAAATGTTTTTATGTTGTTCCTGCGTCTGTAATTGTACGGAGTATTCGTAACAAAAACATAGTCACTTTCATTTGACTCAATATTTTAAATGTTAATAATCCCCATCTCTACATACAAGCTTAATTAAAAGAAAGCTGCGGCGGATAACATGGAAAGGTAAACATCATTTTTCCTTATATGATTTAGTTGCAACATTAATCAAATGAATAAAATCATGGATTTACCTAAATAATAGGAAGACTAATTAACAGGGAGGGATTTATATGGATGCTAAGCGTGTAAAGCAGATTCTTTCGTCTTCATCTGACATAGAGGTTAGATATAATGGCACTTCAGTTTGGATTGATAATTTAAATGAAGATGGAAGAACAGCTACAGTACATCTAAGAGGCCCATTAGAGGAAAGATCAGACGTAGCAATAGACGAACTTAAAGAAATATAATATCCATTAAAATAAGCTCCTCTTTAATAAGAAGAGCCAGTTTGTCTACGGTAAATTAAGGATTTGTACAAATGTACGTTGATCCACTCTCCAGGCATTCGCTTTCCGCGGGCGTTCCGGGAAGCCTCCTCGGCGCCTTTGCGCCTGTGGGGCCTCCCCTGAACTCGCTTTTCCCGCAGGAGTCTCGCACACCCGCTCCCCCTACTTGTTTTGACCTTTTGAAAGAACCCATACCCCTCGTATTAAAAAGTTCCTTTACTCATTTCAACCTTAATTTTTGACCGATATAAATTTTGTCTGGGTCTTTAATTCCGTTTAGACTGACAAGCGATTTTACGGTTGTTTTATGTTTTTTTGCAATGAAGCTAAGTGTGTCGCCTTTTGTTACAGTATAAGTTGTGGTTGTTTCAGTTTTCAATGCACGGGGTTCGTCAGTCCTAAAAGTATTCATGGTATTTGTAAAATCCCTATAGGCTATATTCAAATCCACCTTTGTGCTAATCCCACTTACCTTACCTGAATCAGAATGCTGCCAAATGTCCGTGCTGCGTCCCAACGTCCTGTTGTATCTGGCAATCCAAAAAGCGTAATTCTTCAACCTTGATTCATCTAAATCATTTTCGAGAAAGTATTTACCAGTATACAGCATAGCCGTGTATCCAGCGTTTTCAATGGCTGCTAAAAAAGCGATTGCGGCATCGGTCAGCGTTTTTTTATTTGCCTTTTTTTTATTTTCCTCAAGATCAAGAACAACAGGGTAATTTAAAGCAAAAGAGCTGATTGAATCTAAAAAATAAGCAGCCTCAGCCTTTGCTTCTGCAACAGTTGCAAACTTTGCATAATGATAGGCCCCGACTTTCAATCCCGCTGCCAATGCTAGTGGTGCATTTTCTTTGAAATAAGATAGCTTAGAATAACTCGTTCCCTCTGTTGCTTTAATGAAAACGAACTTCACGCCTGCCTTTGCAACTTCCCCCCAATTTATAGCACCTTGCCAATGTGAAACATCGATTCCCTTGATATATTCCATATTAAAGTCCTCCTTAAGGAAATAACCCTATGGGGGTAAATGTTTTATGATTTTAACATATCCCTTAAAAAAACATCATATAGTGAAAACTGCAGTCCTGTTGCCCACTGCCCACCTTATAATAAGATATTTGATTGAGTTAAAACAATTTTAAATCTTTAAATTTGGCTCTTTTCGTAAAGATTGTTGTTTTTAAAACGAAACTATTTAAGGTTGATTGGAGCGGAAGTACGAGACTCCTGCGGGAGCAGCGGGACAGGTGAGACCCCACAGGCGTTTACGCCGAGGAGGCTCACCGCCCGCCCCGCGGAAGGCGAGCACCTGGAGGGGAAATCAACCACACCTCACTACTTGGTAAATAGCAACAAAGTATGTTAAAACAGCCTTAAATTCAGATTGAAGGCAAAGTAATATGCTGTTTCCTTTTGTTTTCAAAGATTATTTTATGCTATACTAATTTTATTAATATCAGAAGGGATGATGGGTGGCCGATGATTAACTAATCTTATTTTTAAAATTTGAAATCGCATATTTCAAATCATACAAAATAGGATTAGTCTGCCCATTTTCTATAAATTTTAGAGCTATCGTGAAAATAGCTCTTATTTGATAATGCACAGGTACGACTAATCCTTCCAAATGAACTGGGAGGATTTTTTTTATTCTCCCTTAAAGAGAGGGATGGTTTATATGAAAGAACTTTTAAAATTAACCAATATTAGTTATGAAGTATTGGACCAGAACATTTTTGAAAAAGTTAATGCTACAGTTCAACAAGGCGAGATCATCGGTATCATTGGTAAAAATGGTGCCGGAAAATCTACGTTGTTGCAATTAATCAATAATGATTTAGAGCCTGCACATGGACAAATCCAATGGCTGCAGCAAGACGTGAAAGTTATTATGGTTGAACAAGAAGTCGAGTCCCATTCTTCAGAAGATAAGACGCCTTCAGAAGTTAAATTACTTGATAAAATGCATGTACCAAGGCATGACTTCCCACAATTAAGCGGGGGAGAAAAACTGAAAGCCCGGTTAGCAAAAGGACTTTCTAAAGATGCTGACCTTTTACTATTAGATGAACCGACGAACCACCTTGATGAGGAAAGTTTAGAATTCCTCAAAGGACAAATTAAAAATTATGGAGGTACCATTATTTTTGTTTCGCACGATCGTTATTTTTTGGATGCTGTAGCAACGAAAATTTGGTCGATTGAAGATAAAAAGCTAATTGAGCACAGAGGGAATTATTCCAGTTATATGGAGGTTCGCAAACAGAAAAGACTTACACAACAACGTGAATATGAAAAACAGCAAAAAATGGTTGAACGGATTGAGGGACAAATGAAAGAAATCACTTCTTGGTCAAAAAAAGCCCATTCCCAATCGACCAAAAAGGAAGGAATTAAGGAATACTATCGCGTAAAAGCAAAGCGCATGGATGCACAGGTAAAGTCTAAACAAAAGCGTCTTGAAAAAGAGCTTGAAAAAGCAAAAACTGAACCTGTTGAACCAGAATACACAGTACGCTTTTCAATTAATGCAAAAAACAAGATGGGAAAACGTTTTTTGGAAGTTAAGAATTTAACTAAGTCTTTTAACGGTCGAACACTATTTAAAAACGTCAATTTCACGATTCAACATGGTGAGAAGGTTTCCATAATAGGTCCCAATGGCAGCGGAAAGACGACATTATTAAAAATAATCCTTGGACATGAAACTTATGCGGGCGATGTATGGATTTCACCATCTGCAAAAACAGGCTATTTGACGCAGGAAGTGTTTGATTTACCACTTGAACTAACACCCGCCCAGCTATTTCATAAAGAAACTTTCGAGTCTAGAGGGCACGTTCAAACTTTAATGAAGCATTTAGGCTTCACGGTATCTCATTGGACAGAACCCATTAAGAATATGAGTATGGGTGAGCGAGTAAAATGTAAGTTAATGGAATATATATTAGAGGAAAAAGATGTGCTCATTTTGGATGAACCGACAAATCACCTGGACTTAGCTTCACGGGAACAACTTGAGGATACCTTAGCACAGTACACCGGAACGCTACTCGTCGTTTCGCATGATCGATATTTTCTCGAAAAAACGACAAGCAGCAAACTCGTCATTTCAAATAATCGGATACAAAAGCAATTGTATGAATCACCCTTAAAAAGAGATGATCTGGAAGAACTGCGATTAACGCTTGAAACAGAAAGACAAGAAGTTTTAGGAAAGCTTAGCTTTATGACTCCAAACGATAAAGCGTACACAGAACTCGACCAAAAGTTTAATGAGCTTACGAAAAAAATAAATGAACTTGCTGACAAATGACTATCAACTGTAACTTATTGAAACTGATAAATTAAATGTAGAAACCCTTAGAATGATTTAAGTCTAAGGGTTTTTTAGATAGGCTCTTTTCGTAAAGATTGTTGTTTTTAAACGAAACTATTTAAGGTTGATTGGAGCGGAAGTGCGAGACTCCTGCGGGAGCAGCGGGACAGGTGAGACCCCACAGGCGTTTACGCCGAAGAGGCTCACCGCCCGCCCCGCGGAAAGCGAGCATCTGGAGGGGAAATCAACCACAACTCACTACCTGGTAAATAGCAACAAAGTATGTGAAAACAGCCTCTAGATAAGACTCAAATCGTCCAGGATTTTTGTACACCCCTCAGTTCGAGATCCATTTTCCTTCCTTCATACCGGCTTGCTTTTATTTAAGAACATGGATGAATCACGGTATTTTTCCTACAAGAGAAAACAAAAAAACTCATCGGTTTGAGGTGTTAAAAGGAAATCGGTAATGATACAATTTGCAATTCGAGAAGAATAATAATGCCCCCTCGTTAATATGCTTTTAATGATGGTTTGTTTAAAAAAGGGGGCATTAGTTATGAGTGAGAACACACAGGAAGCCAATATGAGGAATAACTCGGGAATGTTTGTTGCACGCTCTTTAGATGAGATTCGTTTTTGGTCAAGAATAATGAAGGAACACTCGTTATTTCTAAGACTGGGTTTCAGATGTGAAGATACACAGTTAATTGAGGAAGCTAATCAGTTTTATCATTTGTTTGAACGGATAGAACAGCAATCCCATTCATTAACAAATCAAGCTGATCCCGAACAGATCAGGAGATTTAACTCGGAGGTGCAGCAAGCTGCTACAGGCATATTTTTATTTAAAAGAAAAGTATTGGGATTAATACTCACGTGTAAATTGCCTGGTGCGAACAATTTCCCGCTATTAGTCGACCATACAAGCAGGGAAGCCAATTATTTTAGAAAACGATTAAAAGAATTAAATGAGGGTAAATTGAAACCTCTTGCAGATGCGATCATCAAAGAAAATGTTTTCTTTTTAAGAATCATGGCGGATCATGCAAAATTCATCGGACATCTCCTTGATCCATCGGAAAGAAAGCTCGTGGATATGGCGCGAAACTTCAGTAATGATTTTGATCAATTAGTCTTTCAAGCTGTAGACTTAGAGTCCATGAAACCGCAATCACAAACCGCCCCTCTTTTGGATCAATTTCTAGATCAGAACCGTGTTTCCGTCGTATCACTTCGAGACTTTAAGAAAACGGCCAGGGATTTAATCGAAGAATGCAAAATCAAGAGCATTATCCATCCACTTTTGGCTGATCACGTTTTCCGTGAGGCCGAACGATTCCTTGAAATCATCGATATGTTTGAATCCCACCTTACAGGTGAAACATACAATTAATTAGAGGTTTTTATATTACTGCTATTATGGATTAATATATTCAAATAAAAATTGGCCCTTCTCGATATAGAGAAGGGCTTTGATATGTAAAAAGTTAAGATTGGGAGTTCACCAATGTTTCAAGTTTCTCTTTATCAGAAACAGAAATCCATGGTAAATCCTGATTGACTTCATTAATACCAGGTTGGATAACGCGGCTATTTAAGAGGTCACAAATACAATCATTTATTAATTGGATATCCTGGTCTGATATTTTTCGGTTATATGTAGCGGCTCCTGTTTGTTTGGTTATCCCCCCTATCAAGCCTCTTTGATTTAAAGAACTTCTGATCACTTCTCTGATAGCCTCTATACTAGTCAACGGAAATACATCAAGGTGCTTAACAATCATCCTGAAAATATCCTCTTTAGATAAATCCTGTTCAATATGTTGTCGCAATTATTCCACCCCCATTTGTCAAAACATTCTCCAAATGAAACGTAAAATCCTCCTATTAACAAAAATCATTTAACAAATCCCAAAACAAAAAGCCCCTCTCAATAAAGAGAAGGGCTTTTAACAATGGAGGAGTACCACTTAGGGGGTAGTACAATAATATAATTATCGCCAAACGAATACATTTATATTCACCCCCTTCCTCAAGTTGGTGAAAACGGCCTTGCGTGACATTGAAAAATGACGCCATAGTCGTTCCCATTCTGCCCTTCCAACGTTTTATCTCCTTTGATCGGAGTGTCGTGATTGGCATTATATTAACGGATTCAAATATTAAACTCTTGGATGGTCCTATCTTTGGTATTAAGGATGCCTCTTACACTATTCAATTTTCACCATGTTTCTGTTATGCTTTTATCAATTGACAAAAGAAAGGTGTAGTTACGATGATAAAGGAATTCAGGGAGTTTATTACCAAAGGAAACGTTCTCGATCTTGCGATAGCTGTAGTAATGGGTGCTGCTTTTGGGAAGATCGTTTCATCACTAGTAGATAATATTATCACACCGCTAATAGAAATTTTATTAGGTGGGGTAAATTTTTCTTCGTTATCTATCACAGTTGGAAAAGCAGATGTTCAATACGGTCAATTTGTCCAAGCTGTGATTGATTTCTTGATCATTTCATTTGCGATTTTCATGTTTATGAAGGTAGCGAATTCTCTTATTAGAAAAAAACAAGCTAACGAGGAAAAAGTATTGGAAGCGGTACCGGCATCCGAGCAATATTTAAAGGAAATCCGTGATCTATTACAAAAAAATGCACGGCAGGATGAAACATTGTAAGTATATTCTGAATCAGTGAAAAGGTGCAGAAATAGTCAAAAATCAGAATAAGAAAAAGCCCCTCTCTTTAATGGGAGGGGCTTTTTAATGTCATAATGAACTAGTATCCGTTACTATTACTATAACAAGACAGGCGACACTAATTAAAGAACCGTGTGTTGGAATTCGTAAAGCAAAGCGACAGTAATGTTGGCAATCAAAAGAGGCCCCCTATCAACTCAATAGCAAGTACAGCTGTAATAATTTTTATTATATGAACAGAATTATACAACACCCCTGCTTCTACATATTATTTATCGGCAATATTTATCCCGTAATGCAAGGGTATACTTAACGGATTGTACTGTACCTTTTTCTTGATCTTCAATCATTTGTTCTAAAAGTTCTTTTGGAGGATAATAGTAATCCAATGGTTTAATCATACTTAAATCATATGGAGGTTGTTCGACTTTGAAAGCTCCTTCTCCAACCGCAAAGACTCCGCCAGCACCAAGATCTCTCTTAAAATTAACAGCATATGGAAAACACATTTCAACGTTGATTCTAGTTAGGGTAGATTTCTCAACCAGTATTTTAAAACACTCTTCTGTATCAATATTGCCTGTCCCTACTGGTACACCACATACCCTATAATCCTCGCCATCATGAATGATAATATGATCTTTAAAATGGGTTGTGAATGCATATGGCGCTAATTTTCTTACAGCTTCAACCGGATCCTCCCATGCCATCATTCCGTTGCCCACATCACAATGAGCGCTAACCCAAGGGCTGTTTACTTCATTTATTATTTGGATAACCTCATCTGTTAACTCTTCCTCATGATTTTCCACAGCTAGTTTTATCCTGTATTTCTTCAATAGTGGTACAATTTTCTTTATATCTCCTGGTGCTTTTTTCAATCTTTCCGGATCATACTCTCCCAAGCATGTATACGTACGAATCACATCCGCTCCGATTCTATGTGCTGCCTCAATGACCTTTTTTAGATGTTCCGGATCGCTTCCATTTGTGTCTATTTCAGCGAAAAATCCATACTTTTGAATTTCTTTTCTTACTCTCTCTAAATATTCCGGTTCAAATGATTCTAAAGTGCCCCATCCTGACAACCCTGGCCATGGAACAATATTGATCATGACTCCGTCTAATCCCAATTCAGCTGTTTTTCTGATAAAACCGAATATATCCATTCGCCCTGTAATAAATTGCAAGTGATAGCTTTCTGTTTCTAATCCAATTTTCATTTTTTCCCCACCTTTAATTATGTATTTATTTTTTTAAAAATTTTGTAGATTTCCTTTTTCCTTATTTACGATTTTAACTTAGCTGCTCATAATAAAACCTTTGACTCCCAACGCAATCATTGTCAAAAAGACAAGTCTTTTGCCTTCTATTCCTGGTGATCGATCGAACATGCTTCCGTGTAGAATAAATCCAAACATAGAAAGCAGGCTATAGAAACTGCTGTGCCACTTTTTTCTACCGGTCCGCTTAACATACCATTTTGATTAGAGTTACACTAATTAATTGAATAATATATAGAAGAATACAATTCGACCAATGAAGCCTAAATAGAATGCCTCCCGCACCATACGGGAATCATCAATTAGCTTCTTAAATTAAAAGTCTTTTTCGATTAATGTCCAGAAGTCATTTTTATACCTATAGCGCCTACAATGATACAAATAATGAATAGGTTTAATCTTAAACTTCTAGGTTCATTAAAGAAGATCATTCCTGCTAAAACACTTCCAACTGAGCCGATACTGGTCCATATTGCATAGGCAGTACCCACTGGAAGTGAAGTTAATGACAAGGATAGAAAATAAAAGCTTAAACTACCCAAAAAAAGACACGCTACAGAGGGGAGCAATTTTTTAAAGCCGTCTGCACGTTTCAGGCTAATAACACTACCAATCTCGGCAAATCCGGCAATAATAAGAAAAAACCAAGCCATTGAATCATCCCCTAACCTTGTATATCCGTTCATTTCCTTTAATGTTTAGGCTCTCCTGGATTGACTTTTATTCCAATTATCCCCAATATCATTAAAGCCATAAAAAATACTTTCAGTGGATCAATGGTCTCACCCCAAAAAAGCATCCCAATTACTACAGTTCCAACCGTTCCCAATCCAGTGAAAATGGCGTAACCAGTTCCTAATGGTATTGAATGTAAAGCTTTTGAAAGTAAAAAGAAACTAAAGATTATAATAACTACCGTAAATATACTAGGTATAATTTTGGTGAATCCGTATGAATGTTTAAGACCAATCACCCAGACAATTTCCAAAAGTCCTGCCATTATGATATATATCCATGCCATTTTATCGCTCTCTCCTTTGGCATTGACACTTATTTTTGAACCACGAAGTTCTCCATATATCGATAAATCGCATAAGCTACCCCATTTTCATCATTATTAAGGGTTGTCGTTGTACAAACAGTTTTTATGACATCCTTTGCATTTCCCATCGCTACGCTGTATCCAACTTTCTGGAACATGGATAAATCATTGTTGCTGTCCCCGATTGCCATAGCCTTATCTAATGAGCCATTCATCAAGAAAGCCAATTTTTCAAGGGCTATTCCTTTTGAAGCTTTTTTACTGGTAATCTCAATGTTATGATCAGCAGATGAAACGACCATCAACTCATCAAACTTTTTGAATTGGTTCCAGGCTTCCTCTAATTTATTTTCATCAAAAGAACATGCTAAAATGTTATAGAATTCTTCCTCCTGTTTTAAGATATCATGATAGTTTTCAACTAAAACATATCCGAACTGGTCAAATTGCCTTTCCGCTATTTCAACTAATTCTTTCATATCTGGATTCAAATCTGCGCTTTTCAAACTTTTAATCTCGTTATGGAAATGTTCTCTTCCTTTTTTAAGAGTATAGATGGCTTTATCAGTGAACACTTCGTAATAATAATTCCGTTCTTCTAACCATTGGAGAATGGATTCAACACGATCTTTAGTTATCGTAATAGAAGAAATGCACTTTGCGCTTTTTGAATGAATGGTTGCTCCATTTGTCCCGATTACAAATGGGGATATCCCGGCTTTTTCACATATTGTTTGAACGTCAAAATAAGCCCGTCCTGTTGAAATAACTACTTCAAAGCCTCTATTTTGGGCATATTGAATCGCCTTTATATTTTCTTCACTAATTTCATTCTGGTCGTTTAATAATGTTCCGTCTAAGTCTATCGCAATGAAACTCATGCTATATAGCTCCTTTTCATTCTATCTATTATATTTTCTTTCTAGCTTTTTTTTGCTGCTATCAAAAAAAGAGAGTACTCTTCCATCTCTTTTACTGGGCTATGCTTGAATCCAATTGACTTCCTCTAATTTTGAATCATTTCTCCATTCCTCTGGAAATGGCTGCTCGCAGACAATCACATCTACTTTTTCTAGAGGACAAACTTTACAAAAGGTGTCAACACCAATTTTAGAGTAATCCGTTAGCAATATGACGTGCTTTGATACCTCGACCATTTTGCGTGAAACTAATGTTTCACGTAAATGATAATTACTGACACCACTTTGAATGGAAACACCGCCAGCTGAAATGAACGCTTTATCGATATTAAATTGATTTAACATTTGTTCAGTGAGACCCCCGCATATGGATTGATGCTTTGGATCAATTTGTCCTCCCAGTAATAGAATTTGTCCTGTAAACTTATTTTGATTGAGCAATTCGGTCAACACAGACGACACAGGAAGAGAATTGGTTAAAATCGTAATGTCTTTTTTATTTTCAATACATTGGGCAAATTCAAGCATGGTTGTACCTACATCAATGGCAATCACATCTCCATTGGAAATGAGTTCCACCGCTTTTTTCCCAACCTTGATTTTCGCTTCTTGATTCACCGTTGTACGCTGTGTAAAAGGAGGCTCCTCAAATTCAAAGACTGTTTTAATCGCTCCACCGTAAACCCTCTTTAACAGTCCTTTTTCCTCTAATATCATCAAATCGCGTCGAATCGTTTCCTCTGAAACATTAAATTGATCAACTAATTCTATAACTTTTACTTTTCCCATTTTGTTAAGTTCTTTTAAAATTTCATTCTTTCTTTCTTCAGGCAAAACAGACATATTTCTCCCCCTAGATCATCCATACTTTATAACATAATGCATTCTTTCTTCGGTACAAGAATTTGAACGCGTGCTCCTTGCTCAAACATTTCCCCACGGTGGTGAAGATAGTCTACATGAAAAGCGCACTCCTCTGTTTCTACTTCATATCTTAAAACATTACCTGCCATGGAAACATCTTTAATAAATCCTTTAATCCCCCAATTCCCTTGTAAGTCCAAGCTGTCCTCACCAACAGAAACTAATTGTAAAACTTCTGGACGAATGGCAACTTCATTCCCTTTTAATTCTTTGGTGCGAACAAGTTTTCGGAAAACTTCCATATTACAGACATTATAATTCCCGATAAATTTTGCAACAAATGTATTGACTGGAGAAGTATAAATTTCTGATGGAGAACCGGATTGTACAACTTGTCCTTTATTCATGACAAAAATTCGATCAGACATCGTCATTGCTTCTTCCTGATCATGTGTAACAAAAATAGTTGTAATATCTAATTCTTTCTGTATTCTCTTTAATTCTTTTTGCAGACTTTTTCTGATTTTAGCATCCAATGCGCTTAACGGCTCATCCAGAAGCAGTACTTTTGGCTCCATGACAAGCGCACGGGCAAGAGCAACCCTCTGCTGTTGTCCACCAGATAATTGATGAGGATAAGACTCTTCTTTTCCTATTAAATCAACCATATCAATCATATTTTTCACTTTTGACTTAAGATTTTTGACCTTTTTCATTTTAAGGCCGTAAGCGATATTATCAAAAACGTTCATATTCGGGAAAAGCGCATAAGACTGAAACACCATACCGACTTCACGCTGACGCGGTGATAAATAAGTAATATCTTTTCCATCAATTAAGATTCTTCCTACATCAACGTCTTCAAGTCCCGCAATGGAACGTAATAATGTACTTTTTCCGCACCCGCTTTGCCCAAGAAGTGTAGCAAATTCACCTTTTTTTAATGTTAAAGAAATATTATTTAAAACTAATTGATTGTCATATCCCTTAGTCACTTGTTCGATGGTTACATAGCTCATTAGTTTTCACCTTCTAAAGTAGTATTTTATGACGGTATTTTTCTTAAAAAAATGAAGGAATTCACTTCTTATTTTGACCCGACAGGATTTCTTTTGTTTTTAAACGTAAGCTTTAACACAGTCCCCGTTAAAAGTAAAATCATTGAATAATAAGTTATAACAATTGCACTTGTTAAGTGACCACTGCTATTCAGTTTGTCGGATAGATAAATTTGAAGGGTTTCGAATCGGCCCCCTACAAGCAAATTGGCAAAAGCAAATTCACTAAATAAAAGAGAGACTGATAATAAGGTAGACACTAAAATTCCAGATATTATATTTGGAAACACCACCGTACGAAAGGCTTGGAATTTTGTGGCACCGAGTAATTCAGCTGCATCAACAAGTTGTACAGCATTAAGCGTACGGAGGCTGTTACGAATTCCTTGATACATAAATGGTAGAATGGTTATGAAATAAGCACCAATTAAAATCCAAGGTGTTCCGGCAATTTGAATCGGTCCAGCAGAATATAGCTTGATTAATCCAACAGCTCCAACAATCGGAGGAACTCCATAAGGAAGCATGGCTGCGGCTTGGAGTAATCCTTCCCATTTACTGAAATATACCGTGATAATAAAAATTGTCGGAAGCATTATAACAACACTAAGACCTACAGACATGACAATTAAAAACAGTGTTCGTCGGAAAGCATCATAAAACCGTTCATCTTGAAACAATTCAATATACCATTTCATTGTATAACTCTCAGGTAAAATGGTATGATCCCATTTACCAGCAATCGAGAATAAAAGTGTTCCTACAAGCGGAATTAATAAATATATAACTAGTAATCCAACAAACAATTTATGAAATGTCAATGTAGACTTCATCGTAAATCCCTCCTAACTCTACGCATCATTCGTTCATTGAACCACATCGCCCCTATCATGGTCGTTGCTAGAAGGACTCCCAATGCACTACCAAGCTGCGGCTTTAATGCAACATCACTAGCAACTAAAGAAGCAATTTGTAATGACAATAAGTTATAGTTGCTGCCGACCAATGCATAGGCTGTTGCGTAGGCTCCCATCGCATTAGCAAACAAAATACTGAATGTACCTACAATACTAGGTAAAAGAACTGGAACCCCTATCCGAAGCCAAAATGAAAATGTTGACCCTCCTAATAATGAAGATGCTTCTTTCCATTGTTGCTTAATTCCTTGATAAGACGGGTAAATGAGCATAACGGCAAGCGGAATTTGAAAATAAATATAAACAAGAATGAGGCCTGTCCAGGAATATAAATTAAAATCTGCAAACAGGTCCCAACCAATCTTGGCAAATAGCAACGTAAACAACCCATTGTTTCCAAGTAAGATAATATATGAAAATGAAAGGGGAATCCCTTCAAAGTTCGACGTCATATTGGTAACCATCAGTAGTCGGTTTTGTATTTTTTGAGAGAACTTTGTAAACGAATAGGCTGCAATGACTGCTACAATCACAGAAGTTATAGCAGAAAACAAGGAAATGACCAGGCTATTTTTAATGGCTTGTAAGTAAAATTCACTTTTGAATATGGTTAAGTATTGATCAATCGTAACTTGAATTCCATCATCTGCATAAAAACTATTTTTAATCATTGCCACTAATGGTCCTATCTCAAATCCAATCACAAACATAATAAATGGCAGTAAAAGAGCTAATAAGTAAATTTTTTGTTTTTTTATTTTTCGCAAGACTTCTCGCTCCTCTATATTCTCTAACAATTGGGAATTGGTCTAACTGTACATTCGTTAAACCAATTCCAGTCAATCTTGAAACATCATTTAATGTTTTTTACAGGGTGACTTTTCCTTTCAGACCTGGAAATTGATATGAAATCATTTTATCGGACGGCTCAATATTTAATAGTTCACAAACGAGCGGTGCAAAAGCTAATTGCGGAACCACTTCACCATAAATGCCAGGCTCAACTTTTGGACTAATGATAAAGAGCGGTACATCACGTTCACCATCAGTTATGCCGCCATGGTTGCCATATTCACTCATACCATGATCCGATGTAATTAATATGTGGTAACCTTCTTTGATCCAAATTGGCAATAGTTGTGCCAACAAGCTTCCCATTTTTAGGATTTGCTCACGATATTCTTTTGATTCCGAGCCAAAAATTTCTCCTTTTACATCTACACCGAGCGGATGAATAAATAAAAAGTGAGGGTTATACTTTCTACGTAAAGCTTCTGCATCCATTAACACATGGCTATCTGGATAGTCATCGTCCCAATAAAATTTTCCGTATTGAATTGGATTGGATTCATCTTCTTGCTCACGGTCTTCAATAAAATGGAATGGCGCACGATTATAAAGTTCGCTTACCCAGTAATAGGACACTGTTCCATTTCTTAACCCGTTTTCTTTCGTAAGATGAAAGAGACTTTTCTCAGTAGATAAACGAACGGCTTGATTGGACGTAATCCCATTCATTGAAGCCGGCGTACCTGTTAACAACACTTCATATAATGGACGGGAAAGACTTGGAAGCTCCGACTTAACTTTGTAAAGTGACGCTTGATTCGTTTCTACTAAATGCTGAATAAATCCCAGCGCTTCGCATGCTTTATCGTATCTCATACCATCAACAACAATTGCTATTACTTTATTTGACATGGACTAACACCTCTTCTTGCCAAATCTGAGGTAAATTTTTAGCCGTTTCTTCCCAAGCTTTGTAATCTTCAATTGGTTTTGCATTTTTGTACTGTTCTTCTGGAACCATTTTTTCAGCTACTTCTTTCGGAAGTTCTACATCGCGAATTGGACGGGCAAATCCTTTAGCTAAATTAATTTGTCCTTCATCGCTTAAGATATATTCTCTAGTTGCCATCGCCGCATGCGGATGCTTTGCAAATTTGTTAATAATTGTTGCGTAGCCGCTTACGACTGAACCTTCAGTTGGAATGGTCACTTCAAATTGATCGCGGTTAATTTGGTCAGCGTAACCAAGAGCATTGAAATCCCAAACAAGGGCAACTTCCACTTCCCCTTTTTCAATGTTAGCCGGCTTGGCATCAGTCAAGCTAAGGCGGCCTTGCTTGGCAAGCTTGGCAAAAAAGTCAATTCCTGGTTGGATATTTGTTTCATCACCGCCGTTAGCGATAGCGGCAGCAAGTACGGCCATTTGATTCTGTGTACCACGCTGAACATCTCCCACTGTTACTTTATAATCCCCTCTTAATATGTCATCCCAAGATTTAGGCGGGTTATCTACTAATTCTTTATTAGTAAAGAATGCAATCGTTCCTTGATAGCCAGCAACCCAATCTCCATTGTCATCTTTTGCCCACTCAGGTACCTCGTCCCAATAGGAAGTTTTATATGGCATCGTTAATTCTTTTTGTTCCGCAATTGGCCCAAAGGAAATCCCTACATCGCCGATATCGGCTGTTGCATTCTCTCCTTCAGATTCCATTTTGGCAATCTCTTCGGCACTGGACAAATCTGTATCATTGTGTTCCAATGTATATTTTTTCATCACTTCATTCCAAGTTTCTCCCCAGTTAGCCCATGAATCAGGCATACCTACACTATTAATAGTCCCCTCTTCTTTTGCCTTTGTTTCAATTTCTTTCAAGGTTAACGAACTTGGATCCTTAACCACTGGAGCAGCCTCCTCATTAGTAGCTCCACAAGCAGCTAATCCCAGTACACTCACCCCTAACATCAAAGCTTGAATAGACTTGTAACAATTCTTCTTGAATGTGCGATTCATAAAAAGTGCCTCCATTTAGTGTGGAATCTTTAATGTTTATTAATGTTTATTACGGCTTAATCATAATCAGAAAACATTAATCCCACATAAACCAAATGTTAAGATTTTGTAAACCTGCTCTTTATTTCTCCAACTCATCAGCTTTTATCTTCATAAGCATTAACAACAGTCCGCAAACAGGACTAAGGAAAGGCAAGTCTATAAAAGAGAATGTGAAAAATTTTTCATTAAAAACATATCATCCTTTTCCCCTTCTTTTTAGCTCGCCGTTAACAAAAATCCATATTAGCTAAATAAATTTTCATGAAAAAAAACTCTCTTGATACAAGAGAGTTTTACATAGATCTTATTATTATCAATGTTTGGCTATATATAATAATTGGTCTGGGCGGAATTTTTATACCTCAACCATTCCCCCAATTATAGCGCACACTACTAAACTGACAATTACAATAAAAGCCATGTCGAGACTATGAACTATAATAGCCACACCAATTGTAACCATCACAGTTTTCGTCAATTCCACTAACCTTAGCGCTTTTTTTTCCACTTATTTAACTAAAGGGAAGCTTCCTCCGCACAATGAAAAGCTCCTTCCCCCCTGCCTAGACTACACCATTTCATTCATTTCAGACTGGGCTAAATCACCAGCTGCTTTCACACGAATACGGGTTGCATTCCCAGGCATATATGCTAAAGGTACATCTTCTAATTTTCGAGTGTTTTTTTATTATGCCTCAAGAAATTCGTCACTGGTCAAAACCAACTAATCCTTTGGCAACATCGGCAATAGTATGTACTTTTTGTTGGATCCAGATAGCAGATTCATGGTTCAAAAATCATTTTGTTTGGATTTCCAAAAAAAACAAAAAATCCATTTATCATTAAATAATGAAAAATGGATTTTAATAAACTTTTATAAGATTCTAGTTATAGACCCAGGTAATCCGTTTTAAAGGCCCTTCCGACGGCGCGTAGAAATCTACTGATAAAGGTTAAAAAAAATTAAAAATCACGGAGGTTTTGCAATGAAGACAAAGATTTTGCTTGATTATTTATACCCATTTTTCACCAAATAAATATGTGCATGATCATAAATCTCCTCTCTCCTTATATTTTTACATTTATTATTATAAGGAGGAGGATCATTTAGCAAGCTACAGGTTATAAACGGTTCTCTTATTTACACTTATAAACGTTAAGAATTTCGTTGTAATGAAGGAGAATAAATTCGAAAACGAAATAATCGTTTCCCTCCAGAGGGGATGCAATTACATTGTTTCATAGTTTTTTATTTCAAATTCATTTAAAGGCCGATTAATCGACTTACTCAATTTTTTAATAAGCTCTTGGTAATCCTTAGTATCATTGGGATCTATACCTTCTCTGACGTTTAGTATCTCGTATCGGTCATACTGTTCTGGAATAAGTTTTCCGTCTACATGGATATAAAGCCTATATTTGATCCTCAGATTCATATTACCATCTCCTTTACTATCAGTTCGATATTGGGTGCTATTTTCCTGCAAGAAAAAAAGCCTATATGTGATGCTCCACTATCTATTCATTTATAACCCGAATGTTCGTAGCTCGTATTATCTCAAAACCTCTTATTTATATATATATTACATTTGAGGAGCACATATACCCGAAGAATCATAAGGAGGAATTGTTATATAAATTATAGAACAGCATATTAATGAATATACTGTATTGAATAAACCTGAATACTTTGTTCTTACTGCATAAATTGTCCAATACGAAAAAACTAGTGTATATGGAGGTTTTTTAATGAATCACCTCGAGCCAGTATTAGAAATGTATAACTATCACGCATGGGCAAATGGAGTCATCATCGATCGGTTAAATGAACTTCCAGAACACATTTACCATAAGGAAATTCAAAGTGGTTTTACGTCGGTATCAAAAGTGTTGTCTCACATTTATCTGACAGATTACACGTGGTTTGATATTATCTCTGGTATAAGTATGGATGAAGCAATGGCATCTTCTAGTGAATTAAAAAAAGAGGTGGAAATGAAAAGTATTGAGGAAATGAAAAAAATATTTATAAACTTGTACGAAAGAAACAAAGCACTTCTGAGTACAGAGGATATGGAAAAGGTAATGGTTGTGGATAACCCATATGCTGGGTCGCTTGAAACTACCATCTCCGAATCGGTATTACACATTGTCACTCACGGATCATATCATCGTGGCAATATAGCTACCATGTTACGGCAAGTGGGGCACACTTCCGTTATGCAAGATTTTGGTCTTTACCTTTATACAAAATAGAACACCAAACTATATACCATTTCCTGAATAGGGGGATGTATCGATGGATGAACTAGTTGGCTCTTGTGTTCGCTGTGCACAAGATGTGTATTGTACGGCTGGTTTTCTGAACGGTATTCTTTTAGATAACAAGAATATCTTATGTTTTAATTGTAAGGATATTTTAAATGCGATGATCAAAGAAGAAAGTTTGGAGGAGGATAATCAAAACTAGATGTTTAAATAGGTCATGCCAAATTAATGGCATGACCTATTTTGCCCGATGAACAGTCAGATTGACCTTGTTGGTTTCACACATGAACGTTGAGAGGTGCACAGGCTGGTCGTTTGCATCGAAAGCAATCTTCACAATTCTAAATAAATTTGCGCCAATATCGCATTCTAAATATTTAGCATGGATTTTTGTAGCACCAATCACGTCTATAATTTTATCGTTACTGACTATTTCGGTATGGTAATCTTCCAATAGGATCTTATAAGTTGATTCATCCCTTGCAATCTTCTTTTCCAAATCCGGAAAACGAAGTAATGAATAATGAGCGGTATCATAGAAAAGCGGACGCTCATCTACATACATGAGTCGCTCCAGTTCGAGAACCGGGCTTCCTTCTTCAATGAGGAGATGACCTGCAACATCTTTTGGTGCAGCTATGACCTCACTTCTTAAAATCCGGGAATTCGGTATCTTCCCAAGCTGATGACTAAACTCTGAGAATCCACTTATGGATAACAACTCATTATGAAACTTATTAGATGCAACAAAGGTACCCCTGCGCGGAATACGTGTCAGTGTTCCTTCCTTCACCAATTCCTCGATTGCTTTTCGAATGGTGATGCGACTAACGTTATAAGTTTCACAAAGCTCTGCTTCGGTTGGGATTTGTTCATCTGGTTTGTATTTACCGTTCTGAATATCATTCTTCAACATTTGCCTTATTTGCATATATAGTGGCTGGGGGGTTGAAGGATTTAAATTCATATTAGATTCATCCTTATCCGTCGAAATTTATTATTTACTACCTATTATACATGATTTACAGTCCCAGTCACCACGCACCGAAATAGCTAATGGTTTTCGCAGCAGACTCTGTACCCAATTCTAAGCATTTTTCGATAGATTGGCCTTTCAATAATCCATAAATAAAACCGGAAATGAAGGAATCCCCAGCCCCCATCGTATCCACCACATTCGCTTCAACGGCACCGCATTGATAAAATTGAATGCCGTCATAGGCAAGTGAACCATTTTCTCCTAAAGTGGCGACCGCAATTTTAGACCCTTGATTTTTTACATCTTTTAAAAATTGGCGGATAAAAGCATCATCCTTCGTATAAGAGAAAAAAGGATAATCAACAAACTGCGGTAAAGTCTTCACGAGATCGTGATCTAGCTGATCTGAGAAATCAAAAGACGTGAGCATTCCATTTTCTTTAAATAAGGAATAGTACTTATCCGCATGTCCCCAAATCCCCGAATGTATGAGCTGGTATGTTTGAATGTAATGGAGTTCTTCCGTCGTTAAGCGGAAATGTTTCATGACACCTTCATCGTATTCTCCAAACCTGCGGTCATTTCCTACCATTTCAACAAAGGTAACAGCTGTTTTTCCTTCTTTCCGTGAAAGATGAGAAATATCAACACCTTTTTCCTGTATCGCTTTAACCATTTTTTCACTGTATTGATCGGAGCCCACCCAGCCGATATAAGCAGATTCAGCACCTAACCCTCTTAAATAGACAGCCACATTTAAAGGATTACCGCCAGGATAGACCTCCCCGCTCTTTTGATAAACATCCATACAGTTATCTCCGACTGTAACCGTTCTCATCATTTTCCCCCGCTTTCTTTAAACTTAAGAGCACTACTTAGTAGTGCTCCACTTATCTTAATATTCCATTTGGCGATAGTATCTTCTAAGTGTTAATGGATGATTTCTCTCACGCTCAAGGTATACGCTGATTCGACTTAATACTGACCAGTTGATGCTAACTGAAAAGTGCTTTCTGAATTCTTCGCTGATGCCTTCCATTTCAAAGATTTTGGTATCAATAACCGTTATATTTTTTGAGATTTTTTCTACAAATCTCTCTACACGGTCCATCAGCGGTCTAGTTTCATCTTCCCCTTTTAATAAAATAACACTTGTATCTTCAACAACAAGTTCAAGCGTACCATGGAAAAACTCTGCAGCGTGGATGGATTTCGCTTGGATCCATTGCATTTCCTCTAAAATGCACATGGCATATGAATAAGTGTTTCCCCATAGGTTACCAGAACCGACCATCATATGGTAATCCGTGTCTTTATGTGTAATGGCGAATTCCTCTGCTTTTTTGTCAAAAGATTTAACGGCATCTAGAATTGCACGCGGAAGTAGAGAAACCTCCTTCGTGAATTGTTCATATTGCGGGAATTCATTGTTGTTATGCATGAAACGGAAGACGACCATGTACAAAAGCATAAAGAAAGTATCAAAAGAGTGCGTTTCAGAACCGGTCGTTATACAGTAATCCACAATTTGTGTTAACGGAGTATTTGGCTCTGCAACTAAAGCGATGGTAGTGGCGCCTTTTTCTTTACAATATTCAGCCGCTGCAACTGTTTCTTGAGTAGTCCCGGATACAGATGTAAAAATGCAGACTGAATCTTTGCTGAAATGCTTATGATTCATCACCATGAACTCAGCCGCAATTTCTGCATGGACATCGATGGTAGAATTTGATTTTAAAATGTATTCATATGGATACATCATGGCTATGGTGCCGCCAGCACCGATAAGGAAAATATTGCTGTAGCCCCTTTTTGTGATTCTATCTACGATTTCTTCAATCTGGCCTCTAAAAGTAAGGCCCTCTTTTTCTACAAGATTTAGAAATAACTCCTCATCAAACTTTAGCATTAACAGCTTCCTCCCTTATCCCTGTTTATTTGTTATGTCTTGTATTATATCTAAACATAATAATTTGAACAATCGTTTTATTTTAAAATTTTTTTGGTTTATCAAAAGAAGGCCTAACTTCCCTTATCATTCTGCTAAGCCACGATATCGCTGTCGTTATTTTTCTTTGATCCATATTTCCTTTCCCAATAATAGTATACCGGCAGACCTGTTACGATAACGATCAGCGCTGCAATCACTCCTTGAATAGGCGCCCAAGTAAATGTTCCCCAAGCCAGCCATGATGCTCCAAGAATAGCTAAAACCGTCGTTAACCTCCACATTGGCATACGATAGATTGGATTATAATCATCCCTTTTACGGCATTTATAAACAGCGGCAAAGTCCAGGATG
Source organism: Peribacillus sp. FSL R5-0717 (assembly GCF_038002945.1). Lineage (NCBI taxonomy): Bacteria > Bacillati > Bacillota > Bacilli > Caryophanales > Bacillaceae > Peribacillus > Peribacillus sp. FSL R5-0717. The sequence goes on along the minus strand of NZ_JBBOOF010000001.1, from coordinate 4,444,966 downwards.
TTAATTACCAATTGAATCAGTGTGAAATAGCCAAGTAACACAGTTAAATTACTGAAGCACACAAGTATACATGCATACGCAACCTGAACGATGATAGAGAAACTTGGAGTTTCATATTTAGGATGAACTCTTGCAAAGCGTTGAAAGAATAGGCCGTCCTTTGCCATTGCGTACTCAAGGCGGGGCTGAAACATTATGCAAGAACTCAGCGAACCCAAGATAACAATAATCGCCGTAATGGCCACGAATGATGATGCAATATCAGATAATCCCGGAATATATTTTACAGCTTCAGAAACAGCCGCATTGGAGTTGATTAATTCATCAAACGGCATCAAACCGATGACACAAACGGCTAACAGTGTATATAAAGCCAACACGATGAATACCGAACTAATAAGAGCTCGCGGAAGTATTTTTCCTGGATTTTTGAACTCCCCAGCCATGAAACAAATCGCAGCCATTCCCGTATAGGCCCATGTGGTTGCGGATACACCACCTATTAAACTTGACTTTTGGGCACCAGGTCCTGGTGTATAAGCAAAGTTATCAGGGTTCATGTACATAATTCCCAAGACAATGACAATCAGGAAAGGAATGATCTTGATAGCCGTGATAATGACTTGGAAAAGACCTCCTTCCTTCACACTTCGATAATGAATCGATGTGATGAGCAGGATGATCGCAATACCCAATAATTTCCCGGCGACCCCAGAGAAAAATGGGAAAAAGGTTGCTAAATAAGAAACGATCGCTAAAGCCATAATCGATATGGATGGAGGATCCAACGCCCAGAAAGTGGCCCATCCATATAAAAATGCCAGAGGCCTCCACCCAGCTTTATTCAAATAAACGTAACCGCTTCCATTTTGAGGGTATGCTGTCGATAACTCCGCCAGCACCATTACTTGCGGAATGGCAATCACCCCGCCTATTATCCAGGCTAGAATGGAAATGGAAGGAGTACCCGCAGCCTTTGCAACATCACCGGATGAGACAAAAATACCCGACCCTATTGTAGTTCCAACAGCAATAGCCAGAGCAGACCAAAAACCCAGTTTTCGTGTAAGTGTGCCATTACTCATAAAGAGTTCCTCCAAATTAGATGATTAAATTCCCAATTCCCTAACTTTTTCAATTGATTTTTTGATTGCATCTCTTGGATTTTGATAATAATTTGATCCCATAATCTCTAAAGTACAACTTCCTTTGTAACGATGGCTTTGAAGGCTTGTTAAGTATTCCCTCCAATTTAAAACCCCATCATCCAGTGCCAAATGTGCATCTGATTGACCATCTCCGTCCATTAGGTGAAAATGGCCTAATTCGGGAAGGAAGGAATAGTACTCATCAGGTGTTTCACCCGCCAGATGCATGGAAACCGTATCTATCATTCCTTTTAATGAAGTAGATTGGATTTCCTCTAACATTTTCTTTAGCCCTTTTGAGTCGATTACCAGATTGGATTCATACTTTGTCAATGGCTCTAAAACAAGAATCAAACCTTCCATCTCAGCTACTTTGGATAATTGAAAGATTGAGTCACTTGCATATTTCCATGATTCCTCTTGTGAGATAGAAAAGTCCCCTATTCCAGAAGTGATAAGCATCATGTTTGTGTCTAACTCCAGCGCGGCATAAAGATTTTCCATAAAATATTCCATGCTTTTTTTTCGCCAATGAGCATCCGAGGATGCAATGTTATAAGGATAGATACATTGTTCTGGGGTATAGCAAATGATTTTCATATTTCTAGACTTAATTTCCCTTCTCAAACTCCTTATATTTCCTAATATGTTTCGATAAACATACAAATGTGGCTCCCCACCCCATAACTCAATGCTATTAATCCCAAGGTTGTCCATGCAATCCAAAAAATAATGAAAAGGGAAATGCCTAAAAGTTATATTCATCCCTGCAATATTCAATTATTTCACCCCCTCATAATGACTTTTTATTTGTTATGCTTTGTATTATAATGAACCAGTACATTGATTGCAATGATTATTTTGAATATTAAAAAAATAATTATTCACAAAATACGGATAAGTCGTGATTTTATTGTTCAACATTAATTAACTATTTTTTAGTGAATACGAATGGTAGAATGTTAAAGTATTATACCTAGTGCACAAATTTCTCTGGTACATTGTAAGTATTATATTGGTGATTATTGTTTGAAATATGATATACCTGTAGAATGGATGTTAACCTGGGGGATTTCCAAGAGATAATGTATTCTGAAATATTGTCAAGTGAGTGGTTAATAAAGAATAAACACCTCAAAAAAGCCGTAATTGAGGTGAATCTCCTTAAATGCTGTAATTTACCGGAAAATATAGGTGGATTTACACTAATACTTCGTGAGACGAATTAGTTTCTAAACTTTTAAAAATAGCAGACAGTACAATTTGTACTATCCTAGCGGAAAGGACGTGCCATTATAATGAATCACGACAAAACAGCTATCACTAAAGTACGTACAGGTCCCATGTTTGCGGTGATGCTGGCTGGTGCTCTAGTCGCTTTCTTAAATCAGACTTTAATTAATATCGCATTGCCTCAATTAATGACTCATTTTGACATATCAGCTGCAACAGCGAATTGGCTTACTACTATCTTCTTATTGGTCAATGGGATTGTCATCCCGATTACCGCTTTCTTAATGGAACGATTCAATACAAGACAATTATATCTAGCTTCGATGGGACTCTTCGCCTTAGGAACTTTTTTATGCGGAATTGCCCCCAGCTTCTCCGTCTTATTGATCGGACGTGTGGTTCAAGCTGCAGGTGCGGGGATTTTGTTCCCGTTGATCACAAATGTAATTTTCACTTTATTTCCGCCTAACAGACGCGGTTTCGCAATGGGCATATTTGGTATCGCGATGAATTTTGCCCCGGCTGTAGGACCTACGCTATCAGGATGGATTATCCAAAACTATTCTTGGCGGGTTCTATTTTTTATCATTTTCCCATTTGCCCTGCTTGACTTCATCTTTGCCATTTTCATCATTAAAAAAGTAGGGAAAACCAGCCGGCCTAAACTCGATAAACTGGGTGTAATTCTATCCACTATCGGATTCGGCGGGGTTCTATATGGATTTGCTACTGGCGGTACTAAGGGCTGGGGCAGTCCCGAAGTACTGACAATGTTCCTTGTTGGAGGAATCAGTTTAGTTTTATTTGTCTGGAGGCAGTTTACTGTATCACATCCTATTTTGGAATTTAGAATTTTTCGGTATCGGATGTTCACTTTAACGACAATCATCAACATCATCGCAACCATGGGTATGTTCTCTGGAATGATCATCATGCCGATCTATATGCAGAATATCCGTGGGTTCACTCCGATGGAATCCGGTCTCATGCTATTGCCTGGCGGGATTTTAATGGGGATCATGTCCCCTATCACAGGTAAGCTGTTTGATCGATTTGGTGCGAGATGGCTTGCGGTGAGCGGACTTGCCATCACTATCATTACAACCTATCTTTTAACGCGGCTTCAAACAGATACGTCCTATTCTTATGTGGTGTGGGTATATACCATTAGAATGTTCGGAATGTCGATACTGATGATGCCTATCTTCACAGCCGGATTAAATGAATTGGCACTTAGCCTAAATAAATACGGCACAGCAATGGTCAATACATTGAGAATGGTGGCAGGTGCTGTTGGCATGGCATTCTTTGTGTCCATCATGACAAACCAAGGAACGAAACATGTTCAGGAAATCTTATCTCAAAGGAACATATCACCGGATAATACATCACAAATGGCGATGGCCATTAAACAAGGCAGCGTAATGGGAGTGGATGATGCATTCATGATAGCAACAGGTTTGACCATAGTTGCATTCATACTGGCCTTTTATATCCGGCAAACTTCACCACAAGAAGATACCATTACAAATCGCCTATCAAAAAAACCATCTTGAATAAAAAAGGCTAAATCCAACCCTATTTTCCAAGGTAAAAAAAATTCTTATATTATTAAACTGACTTGCCCCATGAAAACAAGGCAAAAAAAAGAGACTCTTTTAGTGTCTCTTTTTTTTGCCCTAATTACATCGTGGCCTAAAACGAGAAGGCCTTTACTTTGATTAGCTTACTCCCATGTGAATTAAAAATATCTTATGAAGAACAAATAGCAATCGTAATTTCCAATCAGCTAAGTATATATTTAGGTTTCTCTCATATATTTTAAGATAATGATTTGGACGAGGGGAATTTTTTAATGAAAAAGTTTGTTACGCTGCTTTTTTCAAGTTTTTGTATTGGAGTAGGTCTTAACTTATTTCTTATCCCCATTCATCTAATAAATGGCGGGATATTTGGCATAAGTTTATTAATCAAATATGTTTGGGGAATCCAGGTTGGACATACCATGATCATGATCAATATTCCCATATACCTTCTATCTCTTCTATACGATAAGTCTTATTTCTTTAATGCCGTCCTTGGGTTAGTTTTCACTTCAACCATTATTGATTGGCTAACACCACTAAACGGTTTGGTTCATCTGCCGATCATAACAAGTGCCATTATCGGTGGAATGACGGTTGGGATTGGTGTCGGTTTTATGCTGAGACAACATATTAGCCCAGGTGGAGTGGATTTACTAGCACTATTAATATCTAAAACCACAGCAATCAATCCTGGAATTATTATTTTTATCATTGATTCTCTCATAGTAATTGCGGGAATCATTATATTGAAAGACTTAAAGTTAATGTATTCCCTCATCACGATATCCTGTGTCGGGTTCTGCGTCATTATAATCAATTCTTTTAAGACAATTAACTTTTTAAGATAAAGTTGTACTTACAAGTGCTGAACAAAGAATGCTCTCCCTTACGAAATGCATTTTGCTCGTACTGTACTCGGGATTTCGTACGTTTTCCCATGATTTCGCACCGTTTACGCGTGAGTTTGGTCCGTTTACTCGTAAGTTACGGCCATTTACTCGTGAATTCGGCTTATTACTCGTGAGTTTTGCTGTTTTACTCGTGAATTCAGCCTATTTACTCGTGAGTTCGTACTATACCCAAGTTTTCGGCTGTCACCTGGTGGGAGTAGATTTCTGAAATCAAATGAATTTTTTCAAGAAATAACTGCAGGCAAACTCGCTTTTCTTCAAGCTATCCTTCAGTCAAGCGCGATTCCTAAAGGATTGTGCCACAACTGTTTAAGATTAAGATTTTTTTAGAATGCATTAAAAAAAGAAAAGTGGAATATGATTAAAATATCAATCTAAGGGAGGGAATGTGAATAAATGAAAAAAACAAAAATTATATATTGGATTTTCACAGGACTTTTAGTGGCACTAATGGTTTTGGGTTCTATTCCGGATATAATGTCTGTTCCCGATGCAGTCGCATTATTCAATCATTTAGGTTATCCTACTTACCTCCTACCCTTTATTGGGATTGCCAAATTATTAGGTGTCGTGGCAATACTTATTCCAGGCTTTCCAAGAATCAAGGAATGGGCTTATGCCGGTTTTGTATTTGATTTGACGGGGGCTATGTATTCAAGCATTTCAGTGGGCGACCCTGCCAGTGGATGGCTGATTTTCATTATCGGGTATATATTGATAGCCGGCTCTTATATTTACCATCATAAAATATTAAAATCCGCTTCATCTGGCACATCGAGCAATAAGAATAGTTTAACAATATAAATTAATGAAAAAACACCGTGAAAGGTGTTTTTTCTAATGGGTTTAAAAGTGGAGGAAGTGATATCATCTTCGCTTTTCTTTCTAAAAAGAAATAAAATCAAAAGCGTCCCAATAGGTTTCCTTATTGGGACGCTTTTTTTAGTACATTTGATTAACTTACTGTTTTTGAATTTAAATACGCGACAAGGATATAGCGTTCAGGTGCTGCCCCAATATAATCAAAAGGGTAACAGGTACTGACGGTTAGCGTTGCCCGTGGCTTTGGTACGATTACAGTTCGATCATCCTTATCCACAATTCGAACTTTGTTGACTTTGTATGTGAACTCTCCTGCCGATGTTCTTACTATCAACAAATCTCCTTCGCCCACTTGCCCGAGTTTACGGAATACCGTATCTCTATGACCGGAAAGTACGGAATTGTCATTTTCACCAGGTAACACACTTCCTGCAAAGTGACCAACTCCTTTTTCCAATTCATCCTCATTTGTACCATGGAAAATAGGGAGTTTTGTTTTTAGTTTGGGTATATATAGCTCCCCAATTTCTTCACCCGTTTTAGGGCGGATAGGATACAGCTCTTTCTTTGTTGTGTTATTACTTGGTGTTTTATCAATTGTTGGTTTATCACTTGGTGGTTTCTGTACAGTTTCATTCACTTGGCTACTAGGAGCATGAGTCTTGTAAAGAAAGTAGCCTTTTGCAAACTTATACATATTGGATGTGGAAAACCAAACCCCAAATAAAATGATGGCAATTGTACAAGAAAGCAGCAGTAACCGCTTTTTCTTTAATTTTTTCATATTAAGCTTTCCTGATTTTTCGATACATCAAGCTTCCGAACAAGACAAGAAATAGTCCTAAAAGGGCACTAGGCAAATAACCGGAAGCGGTATTTGGCAGTTTAGCACCTTTTACGGTTTGATGTTCTGAATTAGTATGGGCACTGATCTTTTGTTTTACTGGTTTAGCAACTGGTGCCTTTTCAATGGTCTTTTGTACCTCTTTAGCAGATTCCTTTATTTGTCCGCCTGCATTAGTAAGAGTATCAGAATCGACCATATCACCTGTTATTAACAGATCAGCCAAGAACTTCCCGTCAGTATTATATATTGATATTTTCAGGTTAGCACCCTTCAATTCTTCCAATTTCATTAAATCCAAAAGGGATACAGGTGATTCCGAGCCACTTTTCACAAGGGAATAGGAAACATTAAGCTTAAAGATGGAAAGTAATTCTTCATAGATTGAGGCCATTTCAGCTATCTGTTCAGCTGTAAGCTCGGTTGCTACATCAAATTCCTCGAAAGCCATCATGCGGTTGCCCAATTCTTCAAGTTGCTTGACTGTATCAGGGTTGGAAAGATGGTCTTCCAAAGACATCAAGTGGTCTTCAAGCCGCTGTAGTTCCTCTTCCGTTAGACCGAGTTCCTGCTCGAAAATAGGAAGAAGATCATCGACAACTTCGCTATCCATCCCGCCGCCAGTAAGGTTCCAAACAGTTTCTTCAAGATTATCTATGTATATATAATCGTTAATATTTTCACCATTTTCTTCTAACATTTGAAGCAAGGCTTGTTTATCCAATCCATAATTCTCATTAAAATAATCTAAGTTGCTTAGGTCTGCCTTTATGACGTCACCCAGGAATTCGCTAAGCTCTTCGACAGATTCAAATTCTTCCGTGCTTAAATCATAGGGTTTCAATGACGCTTCGATATCTTCTAGTGTTACTTGGAAGCCTCTTTCCTTGCTAACCTTGGTCAAATAATTGACTAATTCTTTGTCAAAATTCGGATCGCGTTCAAAATCGCCCTCTTCTGTCTCTTCTGTATAGAAATAAACAGTTTCATCGAGGTCCCAGATAAAGATATAATCGTCTAGTTCTTCGCCATTTTCGTGTAATAGATTAATTAGGCTCTCATTAGTTAGATTATAATCTTCATAAATGGCATCTAAATTACTCAAATCAGCCTTAATGACTTCGCCCAAGGCTTCTTTTAGATCACCAATAGATTCAAAGTTCTCAATACTTTCATCGTAAAAAGAAAGAGATGTTTCAATATCATCCTTCGTCACTTCAAAACCCCTGACAAGGCTTACCTCTTTTAAATACTTTGTAAATTCTTTCTCAAAGTTCTTGCTTGGTGCCGCCGATGCTAATTGCGGGAATAAGCTAATTAACAGCGTAAATGAAACTAAAATGATCCACAGTTTTTTCATACTTTTCTCCTATTCATAACATTTCATATGTTTCTAGAAAATTATAAGGTAATAACAATAATTTAACAATGAAGTTATTTTTTCCAATAAGGGAAAATTGCTATTTCACTTACTTTGCTAACAACCTTTTTAACAGCATATACCACTGTTTACGGTAATCAAGACGTATTTCTTCCTATTTATATATTGATTTCAAAAAGAGGGATTAAAAAACTCCCGCTACTGTGCCTCCAGATAAAAAAATTATTAATTTCGTTTGCCTATTAAACTTAATTGAAGCCAAAATTAACAACAAATTCACCAACGGGCTATAAATCAATTTTGTCATATCAAGTAAAGTAGTCAGTCTAATAGTATCGGACCTCATATCCTATAAATATGTACTTTGACAAAACAAAAAAAAGAAATAATCAACCCTTGAATGGTAGCTTATGTCCGAGACACCTAATGCTCCTTCTTTCTATTTCAACATCTGCAGCACATCGGAAACCCAAATTACCTAATGAACTATCAGGGGTATTGGAGCTTCGGGCAGCCACACGATATCGGTTACAATATGATTTATGACATAGATAAGATCCACCTTTCATCACACGTGTTGTCCCTTTTTCAGGTCCAATGGGATTTTGGCTGATCTTTGCCTGAGTATGTACTTTGGAAAACCAATCCGAACACCATTCCCATACATTTCCTGATACATTATATAAACCAAACCCATTTGGTGAGAATGCATCAACTGGAGCAGTTGTAAGATAGCTATCCTCCCCTGTATTTTCTACCGGGAACCTGCCTTGCCAAATATTACAGCGGTGTTCTCCTTTATAGGTAAGTTTATTCCCCCAAGGATATTTCTTCTTCACTAGCCATCGCGTCGTTCCATGATATTTGGACGTCCGGGTGATCCATCCTCTCCATAATGGATGAATCGGACCTTCGGGGTATTATTATTTTATTTCTTTTATTGAATTCCTTTTACCTGGTTAAATAAAGAATATAGTTATTTTACGCATAGATAAATTGTTTACCATCTCCCACTCCTTTGAAATTATCTAGGTGTACTCACCCGTACAAACCTCCTAGGGCCGATACGTCGTTTAAAACATAAAGGGAGAACGACAGCCCCCTTTGCAAGTTAATTATTTTGTTCGCTAATCCAATCATTTAACTTCATCTATAATGATTCCTGGTTAGTTAATCCATATCCAGCTTGTGAATTATAAGAGTAGTCACCATTTAATCGGCTAAAAAACTACTTATTGTCCTTCAGGGTTTTTGCAACAGATAATTTAAAAGTAATGAGTTCAGAGCAAGCGTTCAGCATTTTTTAAATTACCAAAGCCGAATTCATTGCTGAATCCGGCTTTGGCTAATTCTACTATTTTTCGAAAATTGCATTAGATAGAAGACGGAACAAGTAATCCGGGTGGTCGCGGAAACCTGCTTCTAACCCAATAAGAGTTACATCTTTATTCTGTTCTTTTACGATTACGGCTTGGCCCTTGGCGGTTATGTTATTTTTCCAGTGACCAGCTACGAAGAAATTATCTGAATCTGCAAGGGTCGCGACAATTTCATCATTACCAGTATCCGTGAACCATGTTGGACGATAGACAAAGCCGATATCATCCTCTCCATAACCTGCTGTTAAACCAGTTCCCTCATAATCGACTTTTACGATACCATTACTGTTGGAACCTCCTACATTAATGATGTCGTCTGTAAGACCGAGTGTCTTAGTTGCTCTAGATGCACCAGCACCTACAGCTATATATTTGCCTCCTTCATTTAAGAAGCTTGTCACATTGTCTTTAAATGCATTAAGTTGCCCGGCGTTCTGTAATCCAAATTCTTTATTAGCTTCGGAAAGGTTAGTAGAAATGAGACTTTCCGTTCCACTATAGACAAAAATATCAAAACCGTTAAGGGAATTTTTAGCCACTTCGACTGGCGTAACTTCTGTCACATCAAAACCTAGTCTTTTCAAAGCAAGCTTTGTTCCTGCGTGTGATTTCTGTTTACCCATACCTCCATCCTTTAATATAGCCACTTTTAAAGACGTAATAGCCACTGCATCTGCTGGTACATCAGCAGTTCCAACCTGTAACCCAGATTCTTTCACCGCTGCTGATACCTGATTAGCTACTGTTTTTGCAAAGAAGTTACCTTGTGCATCACGTACAATAGGTATTCCTTGCTTAAGCAATCTATTTACTAAATTTACCGATTGGACAGAGCTGTTCGGAATCATAAACGGTCCTTTTCCTGAAACGTTGCCTTGACCTGTAATCTGGTTTACTTTCGTTGCATTGACTTTAATAGGATTTTGTGTGGCTACTGCCTCGAATCCCCAAAGCTCCGGTAAGCTCCATGCGGAAATGTCGTACATTGCTGGGGTATCGTTCGTGATGTCTTCCCCATCCCAGAGCATCGTGTTTGCTAATCCGGCTTTCGCCTGATCCATCTCAACGAGATAAGTTCCTTTTGGATATAACACTCCATCCGCTTCAAATGCATTCACAGCTTGAACAACTTCAATATCATTATTAATCAAATGATTTACAGCCTTATTCGTAACAGACGGATCCTTAGGGTCTAGTGGAAGTATGTAGGCTTTTGGAAATAACCCTTCCTTATGAAAAGGATGGTCAAAGTTAATTCCTCTTTTAAAAACTTCAATTTGATCAGTAATCATGGATTGCTTGTTGGCTGTTGCAAATTTCAGTGCTCCCATAATCGAATTATACATCCATCGTACGCCGTCCCAATCATTTGTTGGAGCTTCTAATGTATGACCGTAAGCCCCATGATACATCGCATACATTGGTGTGAAAATTGGTGGGTAATCATCCCAGCCAGCGGAGTCATCGCGCAGCGGAATATAGGTACCTTTCATGTTTTGATACAAGGATCCTGAATAGTTCTCATGATCCTTCATTATTTCCGCTTCCATCGCTTCTGCCTGTTTATAGGCCCATTTTCCGTATAAGTCATACTCGTAATTAGGATTATGCGGTGGCGTACAAGGCTCAATTAACCCCTGCAGATTTGGCTGATAATTCTTCACATAACCATGAGTATCAAGGAACACCATCGGGTTCCATTCTTTAATGAGCTCAACCATCTCTTTCGTTTCTGGCTGCGATTGGGTGATAAAGTCACGATTTATGTCAATTCCTTCGCCATTAAAGCGGGTGGCATCAATACGTCCATCAGGGTTTTGTACGACATTGAAGATAAGAATATTATTCTCTAAAACGTCTTTGGTTGTTTCATCATTTTGGGTAGCAAAACGTTCAATTAATTGAAGGATTGCATCGCTTCCAACAAATTCAGTCCCATGAATAGAACCATTAATCATGATTGGAACTTTAAAGTCAGGATTATTGGCAACCCATTCTTGAGCTTTGCCTGGATTCTTAAACATTTGCTTTCTAAGTGCCTTCACTTTTCCGAACTTTCCTTGTGTTGTTGGGTCGGCAATCGTGACAACATAGAGTGGGTTTCCATCAGCTGATGTTCCACGGACTTCAACTTTCACACGGTTTGAAAGTTTTTCAATCTCTTTTAATTTGGAACCAATTTGTGAAAATTTCACAAAGTCATAGTTTTCGCTATTAAACTTGCTTCCGTCCTGTTCCTCATATGTATTCACATTTGTCCATTGAGGTTTCTCAGCATGTCCAGAACTCCACGGTATTACTGTTAGTAAACTCACAGCCATCAGGCCGGATAATGCTTTTTTCTTTTTCATCCTAAAACCTCCAGTATGATTTTTTTGTATATATCCCACCAAGTCGTTCAATGTTTATTTTATTGGGATTCGCTCTCCTATTGCAGCACTAGTTTCGAAAGATCAAATTTATGTAGTGTTACTTGCTGGGGGAGCTTATCAAATTTTATAAAGAATATTTTTTTAACAATGTGGTTTGTTCAACGTTATAAAATTAAACCGCTTTTAACAGGGTTTGTTCAGCCATTTAGCGAGTCATTTCTTGTTGTATTCAATTAAAATATGCATTAGTTAATTAACGTAATACCTAAACCCGCATTGGCTACTGTAGCTGATTAAATTCCTTTCTAGACTAATAAATTTCTCATTTTCTGCTCCCTACTAATATTTTAAATTTCCATACATGTTTAAGAGTATCGCCTCCTTATTAAGAAATAGTAACTACAAACTTAGATAACTGTTTTATAATATTATACACTTATTTTTGTGCGAATTAAGAATTTTCAGTTATTAATAATTGAATTTTTTTCCTTTTTCCATACTTCATAAACTTAAAATTATTTACAAATAATTCCCATGCGCTAAATTAGTAAAAATCTGTATAACTGTTTTGAAGTTTGTCCCTAACGGTCAAGTTACATAGGAAATCCCTCGAATCCTATGAAATTCATGTGCTTTTTGATTTCCTCTAATCAGTATAATGAAAACTAAAATGAGCTCACTTTTCTGATAACCTTATATTGAGCATAGTAATAGAGCAAACCACAAATGTTGAACTTCCGTACTTGGGCCTGTAAATACATATTCAGTATTGCACCCTGCGAAGGAATTCAAGGACTATTATAAAACTCCTAGGCCACAGTTGATAAAAAAGCAACCGTTTTATATCCAAACGGTTGCTTTTTTTCATTGCTATAAACGTTTCCAAATTCTCTTTAAATCTATTGTCGAATACTTTATCCCCATGTATTTCCTTTCCTTATGAATGATGAGATGTGAAAAGTATGGTTCTAAACTTAATCCTTCTGTTTTATGTCTATCTGGATTTTATTGATAATACGAGCCCATTCATTGCACTTACACCATTAGATTTAAATCTCCACACACATAACTGACAAAGAACTTTAATATCATTTACAGGCATCGTACTCCATGAAATTTAATTGATTGAAGTAGCAATACAGAAAAAAATATCCTGAAAGTAGGGAAACTTACTAGAAGAACAGTGATAAATTGTTTCTACCTTTGCACTTGTACTTGATCAGGTTTTACTTTCCCATCAGTGAGATAATGAAATGCGGATGAAATAAACAACTTCCCAATTTGCAGCATAGATTTTTCTTCTACATCAAACATCGGATGATGATGCGGATACTCATGTCCCCCGCCAACATGGAAGAAAGTACCCGGCACTTTTTGTAAATAATAAGCAAAATCTTCACCACCCATCGCCTGTGGAATATGGATTACTTTTTCTTGACCAAAAAGATTATTCGCGAGTTCCTCCACTCTTTTCGATTCTTCTGGATGGTTCCAAAGGGCAGGATAACCTCTACGATAATTATATTTTGAGGTTGCACCAGCCCCTTCACATGTTGTTTTAGTTATTTCTCCAATCGTTTTTTCTATTAAGTCTCTAACATCTTCATCAAATGTTCGAACTGTTCCAGTAATTTTTCCCGTTCCGGGAATAACATTAAATGTTTGACCACTATTAAATGAACCGATAGTCAATACAGCTGGTTTTATTGGGTTCACACGGCGACTTACAATTTGTTGTAAGTTCAACACTAGCTGGCAGCCTGTTACAAGAGGGTCCACACTTAAATGCGGCATTGCCCCATGTGCGCCTTTTCCATAGATCTCAATTTCAAAAGAATCGTAAGCAGCCATCGAATAACCGTCACGTACACCTACTGATCCTGTTGGAAACGTGGCTGCTACATGAGCTCCATAAATGACATCCACCCCTTCCAGACAACCGTCTTCAATCATGAATTTCGCTCCTCCTGGAAGCTGCTCTTCAGCAAATTGATGGATAAATACAACATTTCCTTCGATTTTGTCCTTCACTTCACTTAATACTTTCGCTACTCCAAGCAAAGCAGCTGTATGAATATCATGTCCGCAAGCGTGCATGACGCCAGGAATTCGAGATTTATATTCTACTTCTTTTTCATCTTGAATTGGAAGAGCATCAAAATCTGCCCTTAATGCTACTGTCTTGCCCGGTTTGCCTCCTTTTAGAAACCCGACTACACCTCTACCGCCTACACCTGTTTTTACTTCTATTCCTAAAGTTGATAAAAAGGCAGCAATCTTTTTTGGTGTGTTTTCTTCCTTAAAGGATAGTTCAGGATACATATGTAAATCTCTTCTAAAGTTCACTAGGTCTGGATACAGTTCTTCCAATCTGCCAAATAAGTTTTCTAGCATGTTAAAAGCACCCCTTTATATCATAAAATTAATAAGACGGTTTTATTACTACCATTTTGAATGAAAAAATATTATGTTTTAAAAAAAGCTGACTTATGAAACGGGCTGGATCGAAGCCATTTTCCCTTGCTTAAAAATGCTATTCCAGCATATTTTTTCAATTTGCTAGGGTTATATTTCACGGTTGCTTTAACCCTTTTCCTTAATAATAGTTATTGGACTGTTGCATTTCTATCTGGGTATTGTTTCGAATGATTATTGGTATTAAGCGTTAGTCCGACAAGTCCTGCAAAAATAGTTGATGCAATCAAGAACCAGAATGCCGCATCATAGGAACCATTGAAAGCACCAATTAAAAATCCAATAGCAAGAGGAGCTACAAACCCTGCAATCTGACCTCCAAAATTAATGGTTCCGATAGCCGTTCCAATTACTTCTGTTGGAAGCAATTTATGAGGGAGAGCAAAAACTGTCGCTAATACAAATGATTTAACGACACTTATCAAGATTGAAAAAGTAATGACAAGGGAAACTGTTGGAGCCTTAAACATAAAATAAAGAAAGACAGCCGTTAAGACGGAACTTGCAACTAAAAAAATTTTTTCACGCCCAGTTATCTTATCTAAAATCCAACCGCCCATAATAGTTGCAAATCCTCCCACAATGGCAGGCAATGCCAATAGCATACCTGATGACATCAAATCAATATTTCGTACCGTAACTAAATAAGTTGGCATCCAGGAAGCAAGTCCCCAGTTAACAATACCGATTCCAAACCAAATGACGATTAACTTCCATACTACTTGCATTTTTAATAAGTCTCTTACTGGTATTACTTTATTATTAGAAATTTGCACTTTTTCCACTTTTGCTTCTTTTATTTCTTTTAATTCAGACCGCGGGCGAATAAACAACCAAAATAGAACAGCAACGACAATCCCAAGTACACCGGTAATAAAAAACATGTTTCTCCAGCCATGTGCAACAATTAGTGGTGTAGCTAGAATCGGTGCCAGTGCCCCGCCAAAGTAATTCGAAGACATAATCGATGACGATGCCCTTGCCCTCTGCTCCTTCGGAAACACTTCAGCAACTGTCTTTTGACTGGCAGCAGGATAGCCTCCTTCACCTAGTCCAAAAAGAAACCGGATCACGATTAGAGAAAGCACCGACCACGCAAATCCTGTTAAAATGGTGAATAAAGACCATAAGACGACCGACCAAATGAGCACTTTCCTAGAACCGAACTTATCTGCCAACCAGCCGCCAGGAATTTGCATGAGTGCATATCCTGCGAAAAAAATGCTAAGGACAGTCCCGTAAGCTTCTGGGCCCAACTGAAACTCTTCACCAATTTGTACCATGGCAATGTTAATTGAAACTCGATCAAGATAAGAGACCATCCAACCAAGAAATAAAAGTGCAAGAATTATTATTTTGTTTTGTCCTTTTCCCACTAACCGTTCCATTTTTGACCTCCCATTGCTTTTTAAATAATAGTATCCTCTGGTTACAATCAAAGAAGAATCTATTTTGAAACGGTTGATTTGCGACAAAGTGCTAAATAAAAATTCGCAGCACAACTCACGTATTGAAATTTTATATTATTCAGAATATTATTACAATGTAGGTTTTTAACGTATATATTTGTGATATGTGTAAATTTTTACACAAAAGGAAGGAAGGAAGGAATAAATTGAATATATATGAAAAGATACTTGCATTTTTCAATACTAAATTTATAGACACTTCTTATCAGATTTGGATACGCAAACCACTAGAGGAGAATTTCAATTTAGCTTATAAACAGGGTAAAGAAGATATTGAAAAATTGCCATTAACTGAAATAGATTATGAGCAATCTACGCTTTTGTATGAAGGGGGAGATACATATCTATCATTTTCCTATTTGGAAGATTATCAGGTGATCGTTTGTGTGTTAGATAAAGAATGTTTTTTCAATGTTAATGAGCTCGACCATTTAAATCTGCTTTTTTACTGTTTTTTTACACATGAGATGTTCCAAGTAAGAGAGAACGAACTTGAAAAACTAATGGAAGGCATGCAATCTATTAGCTCTTCTCTTGATCTGGATGAATTGCTGACAAAAATAGTCGGGAATGCTCTTGCAGTTATTACTGCTGTAGATGCAGGATATTTACAACTTTATGATGCTGAAATTGAACGGTTAGTTCCAAGTGCATCGGTTGGTTTTAACCAGCAGATTCAATATTTTAAAACAAAAATCGGTGAGGGGATTACTGGAAAAGTCTTTATGGATGGAAAAGCCAGAGTTCTCAACTCTAATGAAGAAGTTATAAACGAAATGTTTGTTAACAATATGTCAAATGAAAATTTATTCTACATTTCTTCATCCGCGCTAAGCTTGGATGTGAGAGCAATCATGTGTGTACCCGTTTCAATTGGAAGTAAGCGAATTGGAATAATGATTGTTCATCAATACGATACAAAAAGAAGATTGACAGAGCGTGACTTGAATTTACTACAAGGATTTGCGGATCAAGCAGCGGTCGCCATTGAAAATGCGCGCCTATACACAAAAGTGAGAATGAGTTTAGAAGAAGTTACTAAATTGAGTAATCAATTAAAGGAGAGAAATCAATTTCTTTTAAAAAGAAATGAGGTTCACGAAACGTTAACAAAACTTTCACTGCAAAATGAGGGAGTACAAGCTATCATTATGGAATTAAATCGAATGTTAGATACCGAGATTGTTTTTGCTGATTTTTTAGGAAATGAGTTTTATTTTAATAAGCCAGATCAAATTCCTCCGTTAAGCATTGACGAAATATCAATTTTGTTCTTTAAACGTCAGTACCCTGTTTATATTGATGTATATGATCAACAAGCATACAGATATTTTATATACCCCATCATCAATAGAACCGTTTTTTTAGGCTGCTTGATCATTACTCTTCTTAGACCTCTTTCACATCTTGAGCGGATTACCATTGAACAAGGGAGCTCAACCCTTGCATTAGAATTGGCAAAACAGCATACATTGACTGATGTGTATTACAAAAAGACACATGAATATTTTACCGAGTTATTAGAATACAAAGAGCCAGAACTACTTTTAACAAAAGGGAAAGAACTTGGTTTAAATATGAATTCTATCATGTTTGTAACCTTATTTAAAATTAGATCCTATCAAGATTTGCAAGTTTTAGAAGCTATCATTCATCGATTGGTCTCGATTATTAAACAACAAATGGCTAGAGCCGAAAAGATCGTTTATGGCTTTCATAATAAAGTTACACTTCTAATTTCTTTATCAAGTGCAGATCATATTTCTTCAATTACTAAACTGCTTGATTCAATCATTAAAGAATGGAACAGAAAAGACGGACCGCCATTGAGTGCCGGAATCGGCAATTCTTATTATGGTGTTGAAAATATCCGGAAAAGCTATGATGAAGCTGGTAAAGCTCTTTCGTATTTAACAGAACAGAACAGACCTGGTATGATTAGATATGGAGAAATTGGACTTAATCGCTTTTTCTTAAATCAAAAGCCCGAAGAAATAGAAAGGTTTTTGAACGAAATATTTTCACCATTATGGTCTCATAAAGCAAAGAAAAATGAATTAGAAAAAACATTGTTAGTCTATACAAATTCAAATCGTTCTGCAATACAGGCAGCTGAAAAATTACATATTCATATTAATACACTGTACCAACGTCTAAAAAAAATTGAAGAAGCCTTAAATCTAAGTTTCAATAATACTGAAGATATGTTGAAAATTGAGTTAGCCTGTCACTTGAAGAGAACTTTTAATGCATAAAGATGAATTTTTTTAAAAAGTTACCTTTTAAAGTCTAAGCTTAAAACAACGTTCAAAGGTCGGTGTTTTTCATTATTTACATTAAGGGGTCCCTCCGATGGAATTACCCCATGCCCTTACCTCTTGGGGTTCCTGTATCAAGCTAAGTTAAAATTATACCGTCAAAAAGAAAAAACGCTATGCTTATCTTAAGAAGTTTACGAGAAAGGATGGTGTTTTTTTAATGAATCGCGCCATTTCAGTTGAACTGAATCTATCTCACAAGAGCCACAGTACTTTTTATGGTTCTGGTGCAAAAACTACTCGCTAGAAACACAGAGTATCAATTTCCTTTGAATGGCTAACTTATGAAGCTAATCCAAAAAAAAATTATAGATAAATTTTTTTGGTTTTGGAAAGACTTCAGCCCTTGATCTTGCTTCTTTTTATCATATGCATCGCTTCTATACCACTCAATATGTAAGTAGCTGTACGAAATAAATTTTAAACCTAACATCGAACGAACTCGCTTCTTTATAAAACGATGATCCTGTTCTACCATACTATTGAGATATTTCACTTGTCTTATTTGTATGCCTTCAGGTATATGTTTCTCTTCTTTTAACTCTTGAAGCGCTACGAGATAGGCTGGGTTTTTGTCCACTGTTATGACACGTGGTTTACAAACATGAGAAGTAGCCAAGGTTTTCTTGAAAAAGCGCTTGGTTGCTTGTTTATCTCTTGATTCACTTAGATAAAAATCAATGGTAATCCCTTCTGAATCGACTGCACGATATAAGTACATCCATTGAGCCTTTACTTTGTTATACGTTACATCGACTCTCCAGGAATCATTTGTTGGCTTAAGATGAAGCCTTACTCTTACATCTAATTCAGGTCCATATTGATGAACCCAACGCATAATCGTTGTATGAGCCATGGGTAAGCCACTTTCCTCCATCCTTCGGAAGGGTTTTTTCTCTATATCACAAAACCGTTATTTGGCTAAATCCAAAAGTTTTTCAGCCGTTTTCATTTCCTTAAATTAAAATTAAAGTCATTCTACCTTTACCTTAATTTTATCAATGGCATTATACCCATAACCTTTCTTATTCCAAAAAGGTAAATTAGGTTGAAATTGACCAAATGAATCTGTTGCTCTGGATTTAATCGTGTACTCACCTTTTTCTGTTATTTTCCATTCGAATGACCAACTAACCCATCCATAACCAGCATTCTTACCAGGTAATATATCGGCGTTACTCCATGTATAGCCATCATCCATACTAATTTCCACCTTGGTAATAACTCCTTTTCCTGTCCATGCAATCCCTTTTATTAAATGCACACCTGTATTTATTTTTTCCATGTCCAGCGGTTTTTGGATAGTCGAATTGATATTTATTGCAGTGACCGGAAATGCATTTTGATCATTGTCTTTATTTGGATAATACATATAATCAATGGTTTGAAAAGGTCCAGTGAAAGTTGTATTAATAACACTTATCTGCTTTATCCACTTAACGGATGCCATCGCATACCACTGCGGAACGATTAATCTCAATGGATAACCATGTTTAAAAGGAATTGGCTGGTTATTATACTCATATGCAATGATTGTATCCTCATGCATCGCCTTCTCGATAGGCAAACTCCTCGTGTAGGTATAAACCTCATCCAGATCGGTCCTAAGGCCATAATCATACCCCTCCACGACAACTTCTTTTGCCCCTTCTCCTATTCCAGATAATTCAAGTAATGTCCGTAATGGTACACCTTTCCACTTCCCTTGACTAATGGCCCCCTTTTCCCATTGTTCCCCAAATGTTTTAGGTTCGAAGAGATTACGCTTGTCTCCGGAGCATTCAAGGACAACTTCAACCGTTTTGGATGGATATTGAAGAATGTCTTGCATGGACAGCAGTAATGGAGCTGATACTACTCCATTTATAGGAAGCCAATAGTTTGAATTAGAAAGTGTCGGATAAGTAAAGTGGTTCCTTCTAAAAAATAATTGGTTTTCCACACTATCATTATTGATGAATTGAATGGGTGTCTCCTGATTTTCCGGCAGTAAACTACGCGTAGTTAAATAGGGTCTCACTTTTTGAGGTTTTGTCATGGTTCCCTCCTTATTAATATGAATCATTATAGATGTATCCTTGTTACTGCCCACTTCATCCTACACACCATCTGTTTAAATCCAGTTTGTCTAATCCTACGGCCGATCCCTTTGATCCATATTTGAATGGCTATTTGCTGTGAATTTTCTTGTAATAAGTAAAGTTAGGGGTCTTTTAATTTACAATATTTAGGATATTAATCCAATTGCACTTTTTAGTACTTTCGGTGCTTTTTTAATTCCTTCCGTTCCAACAAAACTGCTCGCACTCGCTATTAATATGCTTGAAGAAATGAATTTGACCACATAAAAAATTCCTGATCCAATAATTAGATCCAGGATTAAAAACCTTTTAATTGTTGAACCTTTTATTATATAAATAACGATTTGGTCGTTTTTCTTCATACTCAGATTGGTCACACCCTTATCTTTTTCTAAATGTTATGTCAAAGAGGGGTTGTCATATTCTTCTGCATCTTGTCTTTACTATTTAATAAAAACTGCTTTCTGTTAGCGTCGGGCATAAAAATCCTTATACAAGAAACGCTCACAAAAGGTCTCTGGATTGCTGATCGTTCTATGATTTTGAAGGAAAAAGCTGTTAATAAAGAAGAGCTATAGTATAAACTTGATGTATCCCCCGGATAACGGACACATAGAAAAAGTGCCCCTTATCCGGATTTTTATTCACTAGATGTAATTGGATAGGGGTTTATAGTGGACCCTCCCCTATAATTAGTGCGGTAATCTACATAAGGAGACAACCATGTATATTTGGAATATTAACAAACTTGTCAAGGCGTTACAGGCAGGAACAATAACTGGCAAACAAAAGAAAAGATATCGGATAACTTTTTGGGTACTAGTTGCTCTTACAGTGTTTTCACTGCCAGGAGTTTATAACCCTTCATCTATGAATGGATATGATGTTATTGATCTAATTTTATTTTTTATTATCAATATGATTGCAATCTATCTTTTAGTCGGTATTTATAAAAAGAGAATGAGGAAAGAATAAGATTTCTTCTTACCCTTTTTTGGCTTACTGATTCCACTGTTTTTACGTAACAGCTTATGGACCATACTTTTAACTATCATTGGCTCAGTTTACATTGTCTTATTTGCTCCTTATCATTCACTTGAGGAAACTAATATTCTCGATGTGAGTATTAATGCTACTAGTCGAAATTGTCATGAATATTATGTTTGTCCATTACTTTAAGAAGATATATAACTAGTAAGCACCTTTTTTGGTGCTTTTTTTAATTTGACTTCACATTTTCACTTCTTCCTGACAGCTTCATTCATTCCTTATAGGTATCACGTTTCATTACTATTAATTAAACAAACGAGAATCAAAAATGAAAAAAATTTGCTTCTTATCAGTTTCTTAGTACTAATCTCTTTTTCTCCTAATAAACTTAATAAACTAACTATTTAGGAGGGGTGCAATGTTTAATCAAAAGCAGGATAATATTAGGCCGCTTATTTGTAAAATTAATGACGTCACTTACCAAAAGTACCATCTATATAAGAAATCATATGAGCGGGAAGTTTTCGTCATAAAAGATTACGGTGAAGACCGCGGTATTACCAATAAAAGTATTGCATTATTCGAAGCAGTCAAGGATCATTTTGATCGTTTTAAAATTGCTAAAATTACTAAAGAAATTAATAAAGATAATATTTTGCTCGATAGCGATCTCATCCTTATAGACAAAAAAGGAAATGAGCTACACCTTTCTGGTTGTAGTTGCGGGTATGCTGGCACTGGCTCACAGGGGACAGTTGAAATTTTGAATAAGGCTGGATTCGAGATAGATAGAAGGTTTGTGTTTTGTTCAAAAGGATTCACTCTTTTTCATCCAAATGAAGAAAAAGAACTTTATGGCGAACGTTTATAAATTATCCAGATAACGGTCTATATCTATCATTACCTAATCTCCTCAGCAAGATATAAAATGGAAATGTATGAAATAAAAAATAAAAAAGCCTTGGGAACTGATTAATCAGTAATACCAAGGCTTTAAAGCTATTAATACATTGACATTAATTAAAGATCATTAACGAAACTCGGGATATATCTATGAAGAACAGCAATATATCGACGAAATTCAGGATGTATCTCCAAAAAACAGCAATATATCAACGTAATTTAGGATATACCCCCGAAAATAGCATTATCTACATTTCACTGTTAATTACAAAACCTGTTATTCCTCAAGCATGCCCTTCACTCGTTCTACTTTGTCTTCCATCCTGCGTTCTTTATCACGACGGTCATCGATTCGGATATTGGTACAAACTCTAGCAAGACCTTTTTCAAAAGGTACTTCGTGCATCGCTTGGATCACTTCAAACAATTTAGGCAGGTCGCCTTC
Organism: Peribacillus sp. FSL R5-0717; assembly: GCF_038002945.1. Classification (NCBI taxonomy): domain Bacteria; kingdom Bacillati; phylum Bacillota; class Bacilli; order Caryophanales; family Bacillaceae; genus Peribacillus; species Peribacillus sp. FSL R5-0717. The sequence goes on along the minus strand of NZ_JBBOOF010000001.1, from coordinate 4,422,609 downwards.
AATGATTGTATTCATGGGTGTCAATTGAAAACGAATTTCCCCCTTCTCTTCATATTGCTTTAATACTCTTTGAATATCCGCCACATAGCTGCTAACACTTGGAGTTTGTGTACCGACAGGAATAACCGTTACATCAACTATTGCCATTCTTATTCACCAATCCTTTATATGTATTTCAATCAAGAAGCATCCATCCTATAGAAGACGGATGTTTTTACTATTATAACTCAAACTTCGCACCTGGGAAATTTGAGAGGAGCTTTGATGTTTGCGATTCGTGAATCAAAGCACTTCTACTGGCAAGTAAAATAATGTAGAATCGGTCAATTAAAAAAGGAAGCGTTGATTTTTTAAACTTTTCCTGATGATTAGGTCATTAGCTGCTTCTTTTATACATCCCTTACGAGTAGAACTGGATGTATTCCAGTTCTACTCATTTTGGTATTCCAGCTAACAAATCCACCTCTATTAAAATAGAGGTGGATTTGTTTTAGATCGATTTATTATGCCTTATCTTTTCATTTATATAATCCTTATAGACCAACACAGCAACAACAATAAAACTTAGACTAACAAGCCTGTAGATCATCTCTAAACTGATCCATTCTGCTAAAATACCTAATACAAACGCGCTAACTCCAACACCAACGTCAAAACTGGAAAAAAAGGTTGCGTTGGCTGCTCCTCTTTTTTCTTCACTTACCTTTTGAACAGTCCATGTTTGTAAACATGGCATAACGGTACCATAACCTGCCCCAAATAAAATCGCAGCAACGATGAGTTGAGATTCATTTGTCGTATATGACAGGATAACAAGTGAAAAGAATCCTAACCCAGCTGCCATAATGATAATAGACCAAGGTCCTTTTTTGTCATACCATTTTCCGGAAAACGGACGTAGTAAAGTTGAGACAGTTGCATTGATAAGGAAGAATAGAAAAATATGATCTACTTCCCTTTGCTTCCCAAAAAGAACCAAAAATGTGATGATAGCCCCAAAACCTAGTGTTGTAATAACTGTAAGTAACGCTTGGAACCATACGTCTTTTTCAAAAATCATATCCAAAAAGCGAAATGGCTTCTTCTCACGCTTTACAATAGTAGGTGAATAGACAAATTGAAGCGCAAGTACTGCCAATAAGCTCAATACGGCTGATGACCATATCAATATATCGAAGGAAAAAGAGTCATAGATAAGGATACCTATACTCGGTGCAACGATAGCCCCGACCGTTGTGGATATAGAAAAATACCCTATCCCTTCTCCTAAGCGTGTCTTAGGAATAAAATCCACTACCATTGTACTGTTAGCTGTGGTTGATACCCCCCATGCTGCACCATGGATAAGCCGTAACAATAGAAGAAGCCATATCATATTAAGAAACGGATATAGAATTGTAATGACCATTAAAGCTGCACTTGCACAAATGGCCAGACTTTTCCTCTGGTTATCCATTAAATAGTAACCTACAAAAGGCCTGATTAAAACAGCACCTATCGTAAATAATGATGTTACTAGACCAACTTGAATGGAAGATGCATTCATGCTTAACAAATAGGCAGGCAAAATAGGAAGCATCATTTCAAACCCAATAAAAACTAAAAAGTTGCTTATAAATAAAAAAAGAAATGATTTATTAAAGATTCTTTGATTTTTCATATGATTATTCCTCGCTTCTAAATTATTTTTCTAAGTTAGAAGCGTTTGGAACACCGAAACATTTTTCAATTGCCTAAGGTTTTTAGTCAATTGACTCACCCTCTCTTAACCCCTAAAAAAATTTATCAAACAATCATAACAGAACCTATCCTTATAAACAAGCAGTTCTTTTTTTAATAACTTTATAGGAAGGAATTAAGTGAGCGACAAGTTAAGATTGTTTAGGTTGTGACCGGAAAAACCCGACACTTTTTAAATGAGTAAAAAGTTATTGGGAGTACTATGCTTTTTTCTACTGTCAAGTAAAGCAATACAGTAAGCCAATCGCTCTACCCCTAGTTTAATTTGACTCTCGTTCACTTGAGAGATGCATAAACGAACGAGATTCTCCTTTTTATATTCTGCTAAAAACATTCTGGAGGCATCATCAACATATATATGCTGCTCGTTTAGCATATGAACCACCTGTTTTGCTTTCACATGCTCGGGCAAACTGATGGAAAGATAGAATCCGGAATTCGGTTTAGAAAAAGAAGTATTAGCCGGCAGCAATAATTCACATGCATCTTGAAGGATTTGCATTTTAGTTCGGTATACCTCTTTTACTTTTTTGAGATGACTATTAAACATACCGCTTTTTAAATAGATTTCTAGCGCACCTTGAGAAAGTGCTGAACTATTAAAATCCGAACTGAATTTATACCGTAAAAAGTTGTTCATCATTAATGCAGGAAGAACGACAGTCCCAATCCTTAACCCTGGGAGAAAAATTTTCGAAAGGCTTTTAATATAAATCACTCTCCCAGAAGGATCAAAAGAAAATAAAGGATCGGATTTTGGATTTGGATCAAGGTCTCCTAAAATATCATCCTCCACTATGTATACATCGTATTTTTCTGCTAACTCAACGATTTTTTTCTTTTCCCCATTCTTGTAACTATGTCCAAGTGGATTGTGAAATCTCGGGATAATATAGAAAAATTTTATATCATTATTTCGAAAAATGTATTCCAGTCGATCAAGATCTATCCCATCCATCGATAATTCGATCCCAAAAGTGGTCGCTTGATGCAGATTGATGGACTCGATAAATCCAAAATAAGTAGGCTGTTCAATTAGAATATTGTTTTTTCCATTTGGAAATGGCATAGAAACTAATAAATGGAGGGCTTGCTGCGAGCCAGAGACAACGACTAATCTTTCTGGTTTAGTGAAGACCTGTAAATTCTCCAGATATTTCACCAACTGTACTCGCAGTGAGTAAAGCCCTTGTTGATCAGAGTATGTAAATAGCTCTTCTTTGTAATGATCAATTGCTTGATTCATACAATGTTGAAATTCAACATAAGGCATAACATTTTTATCTGGACCGGCAGACAAAAAATCAATCACCTCATTCTCTTCCTTCGCTTTTTGATATTCATTCACAACATAATAGCCGCTTTTAGGAACAGAATAAATTAAATGCTCTTTTTCAAGTTCTGCATATGCTTTAATTACCGTATTTTTGCTACATAAAAAATACTCAGATAATTGACGAACAGAAGGAAGTTTACTGCCTGCAATTAGCGAACCATCTTCTAGGCGAAGCTTAATGTCTTCCATTATCTTTATATATTTTGAGTTCATATATTAATCCCCCTCCAACTGTACCAGGACAGATAGGTAAAAAAACGGTTTATTTTTATTGAATGTACTCATAGTATGTTAATTATATCAGAACTGTTTTTAAGATTAGTAAAAAATGGTACAGATGTGGTACAAAGTATAAAGATTGGGGTTGGAAAAGATGCTGGGGGAAACAAGAGAAAAATTCGGATTATTTTTGGGATTGGTGGGTGTCATTTGTTTTAGCTTAACACTCCCTTCAACAAGTGTTGCAGTGGAGTATTTTGGGACTACGATCGTTGGTTTAGGAAGAACAGTTGTAGCCGCTATTTTAGTAGGGGTGGTATTGATTGTTCGAAAAGAAAAACTACCTTCCCTTCGCCAATTCAAGCGACTACTTATTGTTGCTTTTGGTGCAGTTTTAGGATTTCCTCTCCTTACTTCTTGGGCAATGGAATCCTTGCCTGTTTCTCATGGAGCTGTGGAATTGGCTCTCTTACCGTTAGCAACAGCAGGATTTGCCATATTTAGAGCAGGTGAAATCCCATCTCTCAAATTCTGGATTTCAAGTATCATCAGCTCTTTAGCGGTTATTATGTATGCACTTCATCTTGGGTTCGGCCAATTGCAATTAGCCGATTTAGCTTTACTGGCAGCTGTGATCATACTTGGACTTAGTTACGCAGAAGGGGGGGAATTATCTAAAGAGTTGGGGAGCTGGCAAGTGATTGCATGGGCCATTATGATCGGTGTACCATTCTTCATAATTCCAGTTGGGCTGAACCTTACAACAGAAATGCTTCATGCCCCTTTACAAGCATGGATTAGTTTCATTTATCTTGCAGTGGTTAGTCAATTTCTAGCATATGTTGCTTGGTATAGCGGAATGGCAATGGGCGGGATAGCGAGAGTTAGTCAGATTCAATACTTACAACCATTTTTGATGATTGTATTTGCAACAGTATTTCTAGATGAATCCATCACATTTTTCACCATTGTAATAGCAGTAATTGTTGTCTTTTCTGTAATAATAGGCAAAAATGCTCCAGTAGCAAAAAACGAAGCTGTATCAAGGAAAAGCTAACTGCATGAACTGAATTCCAATAGATGTAGAGGCCGTCAGTCATGAATATGGATTCAAAATAAAAATCAACAAAATCAAAGGGAAACTAAGTTATGTCAAAATCATCCATTGTAAGGACAAAAGTTAATCATTGATCAACTGAACGAATTTCGAATACGGATGAGCAACAGATTTCATTATTAATGAAATCAAATCTAAAGAAATAATAGAATGTTACTGCCTAACAGGAGTGTTGATCAAATAAGGATTAACGCTCTTTCTTTTTCAAATTAGGCTTAAATCTCGTATTGTAAAATCCTTATATGTAAAAGCTTCCATATTCATTATATCTTCCAGATCCCACGACTTAGTTTCACTAAAAAATTCTTAACCGGTTTCTTTCCTTATCATGGTTCATCTTTTACACCGCCATAAAAAAGCACCCAAACCAATGGATGCCTTCTCCTTTATTCATTAATTTTGACTTCTTTCAATAGATCATTCCTATACGAAATTGCATCTCGTTCAAAAACTTTTTTAAACCTGTTTTCGTACTCTTCACGGGTTATTAAACCTTTTTCTTCCAGTAATTCCACTATAGTTCTAACCCTTACTCTACTCGACACTAATTCGTTTGTCATATTGGACAATAAAATACTAATTTTCTCATCATCATTCATTTTCTCATCCCCTTTGTTTAACTAATTTGACAAAAGGGACCAATTCCCTGCAAAAAAAAGCACCCAAAATAATCGATGCTAATGTTTTTAAATAAGTAAAATAAGAGTGGTGTTTGTTCCTCTTTTACACCCTCATATAAACTATGAGCCATACCATAACACCATATTATGGATAACTTTATTCCATCCTATGGTAATAATGCACCTTTTACTCTATGTAAACTCCTTCAATCTTTGCTACATAAAATAATGAATGCATGTTAACAGCTAAGTTTATGCTATTCTATCGGCTTAACCTTATATCTCAAAACTGTTTTTAATTTTGCAGGTTCAACTTTCCTAAAATCTGAAAGATATATTTCTCTATGTTGTAATGACGTTTTTTCCAGATTATTATTTTTTATGAATTTATTCATTACTTTAAAACTTTAAGGTTCATCATCATATGGACCAACATAAAGCATTTGGACTGATAACCCATCTTGAAATGTACCGAACCTTACATCATTTAGAAATGGATGTGGTTTCTTTTTTTCTACATGTTAAAATGCTCTTTCCACTATTTTCTTTGTTACAAAATCTGGTTGTCTAATCATGATCGTATATAATAATTCATCTTTATTTAAAGTATCTAGTTTCTTACCCTCTTCCGTAAATCCCAAATCCCTTCTAATGGATAAACGGTATATTCAAAATATCCAGCTGGAGTGTAACCTTGCTTCGGCATCATCCTGACCGCATAAGCCAATGAATAAAGAACACCTATCTTTTCAGCGAATTCGTGCTCATTTGGATTTTCTTTTCCCTTTATCAAAAAAAATTCTGTTCTGGAATTGATACAAGTTCAGGTTCTTGTTTTATAAATTCTTCTCCGTTTTCTCCATTCGTATTTCATTAGTTTTTGTTCCCTTCTATATACTTTTTCCATCCATCTAGAAAATAACAAACAGTTTGTCATCTTATTATCAAAGGACAAAAGTTCCTCTAAATGTTCATCCACAACCTTTTTATTACCCGTGAGGAAAAGAACATCATTACGATAAATCTGCCCTTTGTCCTAAAGGTCTTTAAGATTCACTATTGGGTGATATTTCGTTTCATCACTTATCTATTATACCCCCGCTGTTGTTCCGGGATAAAACTTTCCAACTATCTTTCGGAAAAGGGCATCCCGATTCTCTATTTCCCTTCTTTGTCCACTCACGCTTGAACATTCCATATTGTAAACCATCCCCATCGCCGTCCACATGTCTGTTCCTTCTCTAATGCCTCATGAAAATCGTTTCGATTAAATGTTAGCTCTCAACTTAAGGATCCATACAAAAATTCCATTCACAATTTGATCGATCTTTTTGAATAGATTTCACTTATAAAAGCCAGGATATTAAAATATATGTGTGATACAAATGAGGGTCCTACATGAATCAAGCTGGTGTTAATGAAAAATATAAGGTATCGCCATTTTATGTGTTTTTTTTAGTGCATTCCATGCAAACTGGATTAGGCGTATTGAGTTTTCAAAGAGATTTGGCTAAAGCGACGGGAACCGATGGCTGGTTATCCATACTCCTAGCTGGATTGATTGTTCATATATTAATTTGGCTAATCTATAAGATATTTAGTTTTGTTCCTGGCGATATAATCTCCACTAATAATCATGCATTCGGTAAATGGATTGGTAATTTCTTCAGTCTTTTATTTATTCTTTACTTTTTTATCCTTGGAATGACGATCATAATCGGTTATATAAATGTCATTCATGTTTGGATGTTTGAAGAGGTACCTTCTTGGGCATTTGCTTTGGTTTTCCTTATCTTGATTTATTATATAAATACAGGGGGATTCCGAACCATTACGGGTATTGCCTTCTTAACTGTACTAGTTTCATACTGGCTTTTATTTGTACCTTTTTATGGTTTTAGATACTCTGATTTCACCGGTTTTCTTCCTATTTTCCATCATAATTTATTCGAAATAATGAAAGGAACTAAAAGTTTTTCATTATCCATGCTTGGATTTGAAATGATACTGATGTATTATCCGTTCATCAAAAATGCTGAAAGATCGCAAAAGTATGCTCACGGAGGAGTTGTGCTCACTACGTTATTGAGCTTATTACTTTATTTTGTATCGATAGTCTTTTATTCACAGAAACATTTGACCCTTACTCTATACCCAACACTAACATTGACAAGTATTATTGAGTTGCCATTTATTCAACGGTTCGAATACATAACTGTTTCTTGGTGGACCATCATTATCATACCCAATATGGTCATTCCTTTGTGGGCTGCCAGCAGGGGGGTCAAGCGCTTATTCAATGTCCAGCAAAAATATCCCTTATGGGGAATGTCCATAATCATACTACTTGTGAATATACTTTTTTATGATATTGATTCCTTATATATATTAAATAAAATAATCAATCCCTACATCGTATGCTTCCTTGTTATATATTTGCCTCTTCTTTTTGTTTTCATAAGCATTAAAAAATCGCGGAACCGGTTATGAAAAAGTTTGAAATTCCTAGTGATACTGTATTCTGCTGTTCTTATAACGAGCCCACTATCACGAATTGTCCCCATCAGATAAATATCAATTCCTTCACCAAATAAGTTCGGGCTAGGAAAACATTAGGAAGACCACATATTGTGGTCTTCCCAGTTTATAGACAAAAGGGGTTCGAAATAAAAAAATTCTGAACCCCTTTTGAAATTCCCTTAGAATTTTCGCCTAAAGTTAAGAGATTGGGGCTCTACGAGCCCACTATGTTAGGCCATTTTTGGACCTCGCCATGTCCAATTGGCCATCTTCTTTAAATTAATGGCAGTGAAAGTAAGCATCGCCTGCATCGACAATTTTTTAAGTCCCCTTAAAGTAGTCCAACGCATACCATGCTTTTCTTTTGCATCTGCGAATACACGCCCAATCGTTTCTTTACGTTTTGCATATATAGGTTTTACATCTTGATGATGACGCAGATGATCTGCTTCTTCCACATGTGTTTGCCAGATATGCCGTGTCACCACTTTTTGACAGTCTTTGCTTTTTGTACACCGAGATAAAAATGAGCATGTTGTACAAATTTGTTTTGGCGATTTGTACTCACGATAGCCCTCTTTATTTGTTGTTGAGTACTTTAAAGTTTCGCCCGAAGGGCAAAGGTAACAATCAATATGTTCATCGGATACATAGTCCTGTTTGCGGAAAAATCCTTCTTTGGTGCGAGGACGTGTATAAGGTAAAGCCGGTATGATTTCTTTGTTAAATAGGTAGCTTGTAATCGCTGGTGTTTTATAAGCTGCATCTGCGGCCACGGCTTCCGGTTTTCCAACTTTCTCAATCACTTGTTCTACTAGTGGCTCTAAGATCTGACTGTCATGTATATTTCCAGGTGTTACAATCGTTCCCAATACAAAACCGTTGTGGTCTTCGGCCGCGTGGAATGAATAGGCAAACTGTTTTGTTCGTTCATCTTTCACATAATAGCCACTCTCAGAATCCGTTGTACTTTCTTTAATCTCTTTGGTCTCTTCTTTATCAAATTTATCTGGTGGAAAAGGCTTTTTTCCATGGTTTTCACGATCTTGATTGATTTCTTCTTGAAGACGTCCTTGATACGCTCGTGTTTCTTAACGAACGATTTTCTTTTCAAATTACCGTTTATTCGCACTGGCTTCATTTGTGTGAAATCCACGAAAACGTGTTCAGCACTTATTAACTTTTTATTAGCAGCTGTCATTAAAATGCGATAGAAAATCTGTTCAAACAGGTCTGTATCTTTAAAGCGTCGCTCATAATTTTTCCCGAACGTGGAGTAGGAGGTACTTTATCATGGAAACCATAGCCTAAGAACCAACGGTAAGCCATATTGGTTTCCACTTCTTCAATCGTTTTACGCATGGAACGAATACCGAAGGTATATTGGATGAAAGTCAGTTTAACTAAAATAACCGGATCAATACTTGGGCGTCCTACCTCTGAATACATATCTTTCACCAAGTCATAAATGAAAGTGAAGTCAATGGCAGCCTCCATTTTACGAACCAAATGGTTCGGTGGCACCAGTTGATCTAAAGTAATTATTTCAAGTTGGTCCCGCTGAATAGAATCATGTTTAGAAAGCATCCTCATCATCTCAGGTTTTAATGCTTTTATTTTAAAACAAAAATGACTCTAGGCAAAAGTGTTCTATCTAAAAGGTAAGACAAAGTTGATTGGAAAGGAAGGTACGAGACTCCTACGGGAAAAGCGCGTCTAGGGAGACCCCGCAGGCGAAAGCCGAGGAGCCTCCCCGACCGCCCGCGGAAAGCAGGTGCCCTACGTTCCAATCAACGTCCAAATTGTACAAGCCATAAAAATAGCCAAACTCGATTTTCATCGAGTTTGGCTATAGTCTGCAACAAAAAGGTTCTAGAACCTTTTTGTTGTATTTACCTTTTAAATCCACCTTCTGAATGAATCTAACTTGTAATCCAATCTGCTTCAATCGCTCATTAGAAATGTATTAGTTCTTGCAACATTTTAATGCATTAACCTTTATTTGAGAAGGAGTTAACTTTTTCTTGCTTAATAGCTATCTGTTTTTAAAAGTTAGTTGGGTTTTTTGAACCATAAAGATATATTTTTAACTATAAAAACTATGAAATTTTTTCCTTTTTGCCTACTTGCTAAATTCAGCAAGTAAAATATTTTTAAAAGGATCAGGACTGTTATCCCTACCCAAACTGTTCAAACTGATGACCAACGTATGCTTGCCTCCAAGTGTACCTCCAGCAAGAGTAGAAAACCCTAGAATGCCACCTGTGTGTCCCCATATCGAGGCACCGTTTGGAAGCTTAGTTTCAAAGATTCCAAGACCCCATCCATATCCTGCTATTCCTGTAGGAACTGTAGTAAGCATTTGTTTTAGTTGCTGTTCCTTCAGTAATTTGCCACGGAGCAAGGAAGAGAAGAATTTATTTAAATCGTCAGCAGTAGAAATCATATCTCCAGCCGAGCTAGCTACACTTGGGTTATAATAAGTAACGTCTTTTATGTCACTTGCTTCGTCTGGTTGGGAATATCCCCGGGCATGCTTGGTGCCTGGAATAACGCTTGAATTGCCAGGCAGGAATGTACCCGACAAATCAAGCGGTTCAATAATCCGATTTTCAATCTCTTCCGCGTAACTGTTTCCGGTTACTTTTTCAATAAGAATACCCAGTAATACGTATCCTGTGTTTGAATAAGACCAGCCCTTACCTGGGTCAAAGTCTGGGGGCAGTGAAATCCCCATCTTCACTAGTTCTTCAGCCGTATAAGGTTTTTTTGTATTCATAAGATCAACGTCTTTTGACCTTGTGTAATCAGCGATACCACTTGTATGGTTCAATATCTGCCGGATGGTAATCTGTTTATCATTATATCCGTTTCCTTGAATGACACCAGGCAACCATTTTTCGATAGTGTCGTCTAGATTCAAGCGGTTCTCTCCAGCTAATTGAAGTACAACCGTTGCGGTAAACGTCTTCGTCACGCTGCCAATGCGAAAGCGAAAATCTGTTTTCATTGGTTTCTTGGTGCTCAGATTCGCTACCCCAGCGGCATAACCCCATGTTTTTCCATCAACGGATGTTTTAGCAAGTATCCCCGGGAATCCAAGTTGCAATGCATCCCGCATTTCTTGCTTGACGGAATTATGATCTCGTTGAGTGCTTGTTTGGAACGAACTAGATACATTTTGAGTGGGCTCTACTTTTGCAATTGAGGGTGGCGATGAGTATAGCAGGGAACTTCCAGTTATTAACAGGCCCAGGCTTGCAAATGTAATTTGACTACGTATTTTCATAAGGCCTTCCTCTCCTTCTATTAATATTGTATAGGTGGTTGCTTGTTGTTCCATATGAATCCCACAGCTATACTTTGCATAAAATGACTATCCTCGTCTTGATACTCATCATTCTCATATTGATTTTCAATGTGTTTTTATAAGGAATTGTTCCATTTCTTCTACATATGATTTAGATCTATCTCATTTTACCATAAAAACCCAATAATTAGATTTAAATATCATTTTTCTATTCTCATGGTTTAGTATTTATTGCACAGTTCGAATACAATATGCTTGATGAAGTCCCTCAGTTTAATTCGATTTTCTCACAAATACTCGCTTATTCGCAGGATTTCATCACCCTTGAATTTATGTTCAAGGTTATATGGAGTGATTTCAGACATGAAGATCTCGTGAAGGCATAGTGAAATAAAGGAGTTGTACAAAACTCCACATTTTACCATATAATGCACATTCTCCACGTCGCCCCTGGAGGCTTTCCCTCCCATGTCTCAACGGGTCAATTGCCCTATCATTCCTTCGTCATGCCTATCCAAGGGGTGGAGGCCAGTTATGCTATCCTGATGGGGCGGTGCCCTTTTGTTCAAGAAATCTGGTACTCCATACATATTTGAAATCCTACGAATAAGCCAACATTAGTAAAAAGAAAACTATGAACATCAGTTTTTAAAGGTTCCCTTCTAAAACTATTAAGACATCCCCCTTTAAAACTACGCAACCAGTCCAGTTATAGGTTGAACTTTCTCTGCACAATAAGACTCGTTTCTGTGTGCTATTCCAACAAATATCCTGGCTAGCTTACCTACCAATTTCATAATCGATTTCATTTTCTTCATTTTTTTCACTTTAACATTATGGGAGTGAATGGCTTGAAATTCCGTGTTATTCATCACAAAGCTCATGGTGGCTAAGTAAAGGAAACGCCTTAGCCTGGATCGCCCTCGCTTAGAGATAACAATTTGGCCTTTCCACTTTCCAGAGCTTGCTTCAGCCAGATGCAAAACAGCGTGTCGAAGTAAAGAATTACCGTGTGAAAAACCACTTAGATCTCTTGCTTCACCTAATATTCCGGCTAAAGAAATTTCACTAATTCCCTTTATGGCAAGCAACTTCTTGGCAAAAGGTATTTTTTTAATACATCCTTAACCTCTTGTTCCACTCTTTCGAGTTGTAAGACTGCGAGATCATACTCCTCTAATAATTGTTCCAAATGGAATTTTTACGCTTCAAGTGCTTGTCTTGTGCCGACAGATTTCTTAGCTAACTGAAGAAGTAATTGAGCTTTCTTTAATCCAGGCTGCCTCTTCATTATTGATTTCCATCCTGAAACAACATGGTTTCAGGGAAAGCCGTTCCATTGGAGATGGAAATAAACGAAGTGTGGCAATAGCCCCTTTAGCAGTAATGTCTTTAAATAATTGCCTGAGTTCGGGAAAGACAATATCAATCCAACGGTTTAATTGATTAATCGTGCTAACGAGTCGTTTAACTACCACATCACGGTTAGACATAAGGACCCTAAGTATCTCAAATGATTCTGAAGTGTCCCTGACAAAGGCGTAGTAACCGTTCTTCACCATATCAGCGATGACCAGGGCATCTTTCTTATCACTTTTCGACTGAGTATTATCACGGTTTTCTTTATTCCTTTTTACTAAGTGGGGGTTTACCGTTACTACCTCAATTCCTTGTTTAAATAGCCATTTTGAAAGATTAATCCAGTAATGTCCTGTAGGTTCCATTCCCACGATGGCTACGTCAAGTTTATTTAATCCTTGAAGCTTATTCATCCATTTTAATAAACTAGCAAACCCATCTTCATTATTTTCAAATGTAAGTGGATCTCCGACTACAATTCCACGGAAATTCACTGCTCTAGCCACATGTAATTGTTGGGCAATATCCACTCCAACAACAAGGTGTTTATCGGAAATTCTTTCTATTAGTTGATTTTGTTTATCCTGCATTTTAAACTTCATATTAGGGTTCCTCCTTAGGGTTTGAGTTAGAGTGGTGTCTTACTCATATCTTATTGAGGAGCCCTATTTTTTTCAAAGCTGAAAAATAACGAACTACAGGAATGCTATCCTATTGCATAAAGAAAAAGCTGCCTTAAAAACAACTTCGATCTTAATACAGATAGGTAAGGGTTTGGTCTACTTTTATCAAAACATGGTCTGTGAACATTTTTTAGAAAATAACGTTTACCATTTTTTCATTTTTAGTATATTATTGTATAGATTATTAAAAGCTGGTAAAAGGAGCGTTAAATCAACATGAAAAAGAATCTTGCTTATCCATTTTTAGTTGTATCTTTAGTCTGTTTATTAGAAGCTTGCTCGTATAAAACTAAGGAAACAACTGCACAAAAAGAAGAGGAACAAACTACTGGTACGAAAGAAAGTGAAGCAAAAGAGGCTCATAGTACACACACTTCTAATTGGTCTTATGATGGGGACACGGGACCTGAACACTGGGGAGAACTAGACCCTGCAAACTCAGCCTGTGCCAATGGAAGTGAACAATCACCAATTAATATTGATTTCTCCCAAGTAAAAGCGGATAAAACATTAGAAGGCATTCAAATCAAATATGAGCCAACAACTTTTTCACTCGTAAACAACGGTCATACAGTGCAGGCTAATGCCAAAATAGAAAGCAACAGCATTGTCGTTGAAGGAATTGAGTACAAGCTCGCTCAATTTCATTTCCATACTCCAAGTGAACATCAATTTAATGGCCAAAATTATGATATGGAACTGCACCTCGTACATAAAGAAGCGAATGGAAAGCTTGCCGTCCTTGGAGTGATGATTAAAGAAAGAAAAGAAAATCAAAAACTGGAATCTGTTTGGGATGTATTACCGAAGGAAGAAACAGAAAATGATATTACCGTAAAAGAACCGATTGATTTACAAGCTTTACTGCCTCAAGATCAAACGACTTTCCATTATATCGGTTCGTTAACGACCCCTCCTTGTACGGAAGAAGTAAAATGGGTAATTTTTGAGCAGCCAATTGAAATGTCAAAAACACAAATTCAAGCATTCCAGGAAATTTCCCCTGACAACAATCGTCCTGTTCAATCTTTAAAAGAACGAGAAATGATTAGGAACTAGATAAATAAAGATGTCATTTACTGTTTTTTACACCGAAAAAGAAACAGCTATTGAACCGAAATAAGAGACTGCGAGAAATACTTAAGGATATAAAAAAGTCACTTAAAGAGGAAATATGCAGTGTCGAATAATTCAGACCTGTAATATCACAAAAGGTATTAATAAATCAATTATCAATATACCGATGCAGTACTAACCGGATTGTTAAAAGATGAATTTGGTTTGCTTCTAGGGATTGAAGAAAATAACCGAATAAAGCCAGCTGGCATAATGGAGTTTGTCACTCCTGCAGCCAGGTAACAATTCTATTGTCATGATTTAATTGTTGATGAAAACAAGAAGTTCATTTATTTAGATCCGTAGATTAAATGCAAGGTGAAGTTTAGAAAATATACAAGATCAGGTCTAGTACGCTTATCAAGACCTAAATCATAAAAATCCATAAAAATTTAGGGTGATACATATTAGTCATATATATTATGTATCACCCTTTTACTTCTTGTTCAACAAAAGCGCACGATTGTGGTAGATCGACAATACTACAAATGCTATAGAGCCTTGCGCTTCTTGAACTATAGCACCCGTTAGCCATCCATGAATCGCAAGAATCGGCGATTCACCACAAAGAATGAAAATGGTTAGGAAGTGTTAATACTCAGGACCTTAATCCATTCAACCCTAATCCATGGACTAATTAATTAACGCTTTCCTCTTTTTTTAAACGATTGAACAGGGACTTCTTAAGTATTGTCATTTTTCATTTTTAAAGAAACTTATTTTCATGTAGTTCAACAACTAATTCATTTGCATTAAGCTTGTCCACAAAAATTCTTCTCCGAAAAATTCACTTGGTTGAGTAATCTTTTTCATTATTCTAAAATTAATGTATCAAAATCCTTTGCGAATACTTCTTTAAGTCTGCTACATACGGCAGTCTTCATTGTGTTAATGATCTGGTTTTATTTATCTGGGCTCATCAGATTATATTGCAGAGGTGAAAAAGTGGATAATTTCAGGGGTGTTAATTAGTTAAAGTCTCCATTTAAAGACTTTAGTGATTGATTAAAAAAGCCAGATTTCTCTAGATAATATAGAGATATATCAGGCTTTTAATAATGAAAATATCTTAATGTTGTAAATCTGCTTTTTCATAAATGTACCCTTGAATTAGCTACTGAAGGAATTGGTTTAAACGCATTTATCCCGGAGATTGCTTTTATCTTAATACTCTATTTCATCGTAATCTTTAGGCTGATGGACCGGCTGCCCGTTTTCGCTTTTAGAAATATCATTAATTGTTTGCAGCTCCTCTTGTCTTTCTTCAGTATCCTTTTCATTTTGCTTTACTTGCTTTTTCATGGTGATTCCCCCCTTCCAATGGTTCTAAAAATTAATATGCACTAACAAAGGTTTCAGCATGCATCTAAGAAAAATGCAGCCAGGTCTAACTGCAACATGATTGAATAATTTTTCCATCCTCATATTCCTTTTCACACTAACAAGGCTTGATTTGTCAGTGAATCTCTCCGTCCGGATTTTGGGCCATTTCTCCCTTAAACCATGTAAAAGGAGTAAGCAAGAAGAATGAATGATGTTAACGATGGTGAATAATAACCGATACTTCATAATGCTCCTGCAAATCCAGTTAACCCAAGAGGGATGAAAATCAGTGAACCCAGGCAGCATGGAGCCATAAAAAAATCCGAAAATACAGCGGCTAACTGCGACACTTTTTCCTTCATGATTTAAACTTCTCCATGCTGCAACAATCATGCGTTGTTGTTTCTTTCTTTGTTTCTGGATAAAGTTCAAAAATATGATGAATTTAGGTTGGAATTATTTATGATACGGTTCACCGTAAACGATTGTATTTCAATTTATTTTCAAATAAGTGAGCAGTAAGATTAATTTTTAAAAGCAACTTTTTCTTTGAAAAAGGAATCAGAGTAGTTCTCTGATTCCTTTTTACTAGTTAGTTATATAAAAGTATTACTAATAAAATAGCGATAATATAAATGTCCAAATGCACACAAAAGCTAATAACCCAAAGCTATATTTTAATGTCATTTTCGTTAAATCAGATTCTTTTCCTGTTTCACCAACGGCTGCAGCTGCTATTGCGATTGACTGTGGAGAAACAAGCTTTGCCATAACTCCCCCGGCAGTGTTAGCAGAAACTAATAATGATGAGTTTGTGCCTATGATATTACCTGCAGTAGCTTGTATAGGCGCAAATAACGTATTGTTATTTACTACAGACCCCGTCATAAACACTCCAATCCATCCTAATAGTGGTGATAGTAATGGGAAGATATTTCCTGTTGTAGCAACTGCTTCACCTAAAGAAATTGTTAATCCACCATATGTCATTAACTTAGCTATACCAATAATTGCACAGATCATAATGATTGGAATCGAAAATTCTGAAACAGTTTTTTTAGGAGAGACAGACCCTCACTTAAATTGATTGCTTTCGTCGTTACAATCGTCGTTAAAGCAGCTAATAATATCGCTGTTCCTGTTGCACCGATTAAATCAATGCCAATATTGATCGAAGATCCCGGTACTATAAATTTCAGTACAGCCGATTCAAAAATTCCTCCTTGAGAAAACAAACCTTTAAATGCAGGAAAGCTCCAAATCAAAACAAATATTGTTAATAAATAAAATGGAGACCATGCCTTTACAACATCACCCATTGAATGATTTTCAAATTCATATTCTTTGCCGTTGAGTAAAAATATATGTTTAGGCTGCCACTTATTAAGAAATAATGCCAACAAACCCATTGTTAATAGTGAAGGAATAATGTCAGCTAACTCTGGTCCTACAAATATTGTAATGATCGCTTGGGCCACTGTATAAGTAATAGATGTCACCAGAATAGCCGGCAATACTTCTCTAATCCCTTTAAATCCTTAACCCTCAAAACCGGTGCGATTGATTTTCCCCAGTAATTATTTAATATGTTAAACTTTTGCACCAGAACCATATAATCTGTTATTTATTGTTCACTTTTTGTGTTTAACTTTTATTTATTAAACGCACATTTTCATAATCCTCTTGAACCGATGACTCAACATCTTTCTTTCCACGTTTTTGCAAAAATAAAATATATATTAAATGAAAGGCAATGGCTACTGGAACACCAATATAAATAGTCAACTTAGTTCCTTCGTCAAACACTAAACTAATTAATACAACCAGATTAAAGACAAACGCCAAGATAGGAACTAAAGGGTAAAGTGGGGTCCGGAATTTTAGATCACTAACTTTTCCACCTTCAGCTACATATCGTCTGCGGAAAAAATACTGAGATGCCGCAATACTCATCCAAGCCAACATGGATGCCATTCCTGCTACAGAAAGAATCCAAGTATAAATAGTTTCAGCTGCTACTTTTGAAACAAGAATAGACACACAGGAGATCCCCATACTAGCCGTTAAAGCAAGTAAAGGCACACCTTTTTTGGTTAACTTTTGAAAGGATCTTGGTGCCATCTTAGAACTAGAAAGAGAGTATAACATCCTAGTAGTGGTATAAAGACCAGAGTTAGCAACAGATAGTAATGAGGTAATAATTACAAAGTTCATAATATCGGCTGCATATGGTATACCGATGTTATCTAGAGCAGTAACAAACGGACTAGCATCTGGCTGGATTTGTTGCCAAGGTACAATAGAAACAACGATAATTATTGACAAAACGAAGAATAATATAATTCGGTAAGCAGTTTGGTTTATAGCCTTCGGGATTGTCTTCTCTGGATTTTCACTTTCACCAGAAGCAATTCCTACAAGTTCCGTACCACCTAACGAATAATTAACAGCCATCATAGCAATAACTACTGCAAATAATCCATTAGGGAAGAAGCCGAATTCTGTTAAGTGTGTAAAATAAGGAGCTGCTGGTTCACCCTCAATTGGTACAATACCAAAAATAACGGCTAACCCAATTAAGATAAACGAGATTATAGCGGTGACCTTAATACTCGCGAACCAGAATTCTGTTTCTGCAAAGCTACGCGCAGAAAGGGCATTAACAGAAAATAGTACAATTCCAGCAATTAACGACCAGATCCATGGAGAAATATCCGGGAACCACCTTTGCATCAGCGAACCTATAATGATAATTTCATACGCTACGGTTGAAGACCACCCAATCCAATAAATCCACCCAACTGTAAAGCCTGTCGATGGATGAATATATTTCGTCGCATAAGTTTGGAAAGATCCAGATACTGGCATTTCTACAGTCAATTCCCCTAAGCACAACATAACTAAATACATAATAAGTCCGCCCATCATATAGGCTAAAACTGCGCCTATAGGGCCTGACTGACTAATCGTAAAACCTGAAGCGTTGAAAAACCCTGCACCGATTACGCCACCTAAAGCAATCATAAATAAATGGCGACTTTTCATTACCCTTTTCAGACCTTGTTCATTATCTAATTCAGCCATAACACCCTCCTAAGTAAAATCAGCCGTTTTATGCATGAAATAATTATGGCATTTTCTATAATTCAGATATTGTCCTTGATACTACACCACTGAATTATCGTTAATGCAATAATTTCTGCAGATTTAAAAACTTTATCCAATTCAATATACTCATCTGGGAAGTGTGCCATTTCCGTTGTCCCTGGTCCAAATATAACTGTTGGAATTTTCCCGACTTCTGTAAGTAATCCCCCATCAGTTCCCCAAGGAGAAGCCTCTATCACGGGTTCTTCACCAGTAGTTTCTCTATATTGTTGAACTAACGTATTCATCAAATCATGTTCAAGATCAATTTCCCCTGGTAGCCATCGAGCACCAAACCATTCTAAGACAGGAGGGTTATCATTAAACCATGGGTCTAGGATTGATAATTGTTGTAGACATTCCTCCATTTCATGTTGTGCATCTTCTACCTTCTCGTTAGGTGCTACCCCCATTCTTCCCTCTATTTTTAGCAAATCAGGTACTGAAGATGGCCAGTTTCCTCCTGAAACAACTCCGATATTAATAGGAATTGGGATAGGGGTTTGCTCGTAAAGAGGATCATTAATACGTTGATTCCGTTTAGACTCCAAAGCCCTGATTTGCTCCACTAGTATCACTGCTTTATCAAAAGCGCTTACTCCCTCATATCGTGTTCCCCCGTGGGCTGATCGTCCTTTGACAAAGATCCTAAACCACATAGATCCTTGCTGTTTAGGGAAAATTCTCATATTAGTAGGTTCAGTGATTAGTGCAGCATCAGCTTTATAGCCTTTTAGAATCGTAGATAAAGTCCCTGTTCCACCACTCTCTTCTTCTATAACACTCTGAAAAATAACGTCGCCTCTAAGCTTAATATCGAGTTGTTGAATGGCATGTAAGGATAAAAGAAATGAGACTAGCCCACCTTTCATATCCGTAACACCACGACCATACATTTTTCCTTCCTTAATTGTTCCACTATAGGGATCATCTGTCCATTGTTCATGATCACCTTCAGGGACAACATCAATATGTCCGTTTAAGATGATAGAACGGCCACCACCTGTTCCGTGTAGAACACCTACAACATTAGGACTTCCTGTAAAATCATCCCTTGACGAGCAGAAGTAGGGGCTTTCGGTTAATTCTTTTCCACTTGGCTCCCAGGCATCCACCTTTAACCCCATTTTTGACAATTCTTCAGTTATTATTGATTGCGCTTTTGACTCATTTTTAGAAATACTAGGAGATTGTACAAGTCGCTGTAATAATTCTGTACCTTCTTCATAATGCTCTTTTAACCATATTTGAATTTGCTCTTTGATTGATTGCAATACAGTTCACCTCGCTTTAATGCGGTTATAGTGTTAGGTTTTCATATATGACGGTAAGCCCCATTCCACCGGCCATACATAGCGTCACCATTCCATACTTTGTTTTGGTACGTAACATTTCATTCATTAAACTAACGGTTAGCTTAGCACCAGTTGCTCCAACTGGATGCCCCAACGCAATAGCTCCACCATTAACATTTACTTTTGAATAGTCTAACTCTAATTCTTTAATAACAGCTAATGCCTGTGCAGCAAAGGCTTCATTAAGCTCAATCAAACCAATATCATCTAAAGTTAATCCGGCTAATTCTAGTGCCTTTTTTGTTGCAGGAACAGGTCCAATTCCCATAATACCTGGTTCCACACCAGCACTTGAAAACGCTCTCACTTTTAACAAAGGTTTTATACCTTTTTGTAAAGCTTTCTTTTGTGACATCATTAGTACTGCTGCTGCACCATCGTTCATAGGGCACGCATTCCCAGCTGAGATTGACCCATTTGTTTTAAAAACTGGTGGAAGATTTATTAATTTATCTAGCTGAATATCCGATCGTACAGACTCATCTGTCCTGAAAAAGTAAGATTCTTTCATCCCGTGGACCTGAACAGGTAAAATTTCCTCTTCAAAATAATGATTTTCAATGGCATGAGCTGCCTTTTTATGGCTATCAAAGGCAAATTTATCTTGTTCCTCGCGGGAAATACTGTAAATTTGCGTTAAGCGCTCTGCCGTCATTCCCATATGTTCATTTTCCAACGAGCAAATTAAACCATCAGTTAATAGGGCATCCTCCATTTCAATGTTCCCAAACTTTGTCCCCCATCTATTTTTAACTAAATAAGGGACCTGACTCATATTCTCTACCCCACCTGCAATTACCACCTCTTCTTGACCGGCCTTAATCGTTAAGGCTGCGTTAGTAATTGCTTTTAAACTTGAACCACATGCCTTGATTACAACATGTCCTGGAACACTTGTTGGGAATCCAGCTAATTGTGATGATATTCTAGCTGAATTTAATCCTCCCCCATGTACATATCCATGTCCAAATATTACTTCATTTACATCCTCTTTGGTAAGAGTGGTCTTACACATTAAACCTTCTAATATTAGTCTTCCCATTTCAGTGGCGGAAGCACTTTTAAGTGACTTTCCAAATGCACCCACTCCAGTACGAACTCCTGCAACGATGACGGCATCTTCCATTACATTCACTCCTAAATTTTTTCTGCGGTTTTAAGTATTTTCAATTGTGCATCTGTATGTTTAATTACATCTTCCACTGTGTAAGGTTCCATAACTTCTTTTAACTCTAATCCTTGTGGCGTTACCTCAATCACAGCCATTTCAGTGATGATTAAATTAACACAGCCTTTGGCCGTAAGTGGTAATGCACATTCCTTCAGAATTTTTGATTTACCTTGTTTATTTGTATGGTTCATCAGTACAATTACCTTTTTAGACTTTTGAGCCAACTCCATCGCCCCACCCATACCAGGGACAAGTTTTCCGGGAACAATCCAATTGGCCAGGTCGCCTTCTTCACTTACTTCAAGGGCTCCTAAAATGGTAACATCTAAACGCCCTCGTCGGATTATGCCAAATGCAGTAGCACTATCAAAAAAGGAAGCCCCTTGTACTACAGAACACGGATAACCACCAGCATTACATAAATTAGGATTAATATTACTCCTTTTTGGTGTCGGGCCAGTGCCTAATACTCCATTTTCGGCATGGAATTGAACAGAAATATCTGATGGGATATAATCAGCAATTAATGTAGGAATCCCTATTCCAAGATTAACAATCATTCCATTATCTATTTCTTGGGCAGCGCGCTTAGCGATACGGTGGCGATCTTCTACTCCCAAACCCATTTCCAATTCACTCCTTCACTTGGAATTACCATATCCACAAAGATTCCAGGGGTAATAATCGATTCTGGATCAAGCTCACCAACTTGAACAATCTCATCTGCTTCAACTATCGTAAAATCCCCCGCCATAGCAACTAATGGGTTAAAATTACGTGCGCTTTTTTCAAATACGAGATTTCCAAGATAATCAGCCTTTGAAGCATGGATTATAGACACTTCAGCAGTTAATGCTGTCTCGATCAAATATTCCTGCCCATTTACAGTAATATGTGTCTTTCCTTCCTCTGCAACCGTGGCTAATCCCACATCGGATAAAACACCACCTAACCCCATACCACCGGCTCGAATACGTTCAATCAACGTCCCTTGTGGAGAAAATGTAACTTCCATTTCCCCCTTGTTCATTAATTGACCGGCTATTGGGTTAGAACCAATATGAGAAGTAATTAGTTTCTTTACCCTTCCTGAACTAACCAATCTCCCAACCCCAACCTCCGGGAAACCTGCGTCATTACCTATTAAACTTAAATCTTTACATCCTTTATTTAATATCCCTTCTATAATTGTAGGTGGAGTACCGATACCACCAAATCCCCCGTACATTAAGGAGCATCCGTCATAAATCCTTTGAAGGGCTGCCTCTAAAGTACTTACCTTTCCTTGTTTAGACTTGGACAGTAGCATTTATCTTCCCCTCCATACTGAGTTCACATTGTACTTCAGAAATTGCCTCTTCTAAAATATCTACTAAACTATCAATTTCATCTTTTGTAATAACCAAAGGTGGCGAAATGATAATTGCATCCCCCATCCCATTAATAGCTCCTGACGCTGGATAAACAAGTAACCCTTTTTCAAAAGCTTGTTTAATTACCCTATTTGTTACATTTAATTCAGGTGGATAAGGGTTTTTCTTTCCTCGATCTGCTACAAACTCCATTCCAATTAAAAGGCCCTTTCCTCTTACGTCCCCAATCATTTCGTAAGACCCTAAAAGCGCTTTCAATTTACTCATAAGATATATACCTTGTTCTTCTGCTTTTTCTACCAATTGATGTTTCTCAACGTATTTAATAACCTTTAGTGCAACTGCTGCAGATTGCGGATTAGCACTATAAGTATGGCCTCCTATAATAGACTTAGATCCATTTAATATAGGTTCCATAACTTTGTCACTGACTAGAGTAGCTGCCATGGGGGTATACCCTGAACTCATTCCTTTTCCTAGAGTAATAAGGTCCGGAGTAACATTCCAATGCTCTATTGCAAACATCTTCCCAGTACGGCCAATTCCGGTCATTACCTCATCTGCAATAAATAGGACGTTACAACGCTCACAAATCTCTTTGATTTTTTGATAGTAATTAGCTGGTGGTGTGATAGCCCCCCCAGAAGCACCTATAATTGGCTCGGCAATAAATGCAGCAACACGTTCTTCCCCAATACGCCTAATCTCCGTTTCAAGTTCTTGAGCACAAATAAGACCCCATTCCTCTTCAGTTAAATTATCAGGTCGGCGATAAGTGTATGGGGCAGACACTGAAGGATAATCAGCTAACATCGATGAAAACCTCTGTCTTCTTAATACATGTCCTGACATGGATAATGCTCCCATTGTAATGCCATGATAACTAGTCCACCTGGATATAATGCGATCTTTTTGTGCTTGTCCTTTTTCTTGCCAATATTGTATAGCAATCTTCATCGCTGTTTCGGTCGCTTCTGAACCACTATTTACAAAGAATGACCAATTAAGATTTCCAGGAGCCAATTGACTCAATTTTTCTGCTAGTTTTTCAGCTGGTTCATTGGTAAATTGTGATCTATAAGAAAATGAAATTTTTTCTGCCTGAGCAAGGGTTTCGTCTATAACCTCCTGTACACCATGTCCAATACTTACCGTTACAGCTCCAGACGACCCATCAATATATTTCTTTCCATCCTGATCATATATATATATGCCTTTTGCAGATGCAGCTATTGGATACTGCTGACCTAATACCGGTTTAATTAAATAATCTCGTTCCTTCATCCGTTACATCTCCCTCGGAATTATAAGAGTATACTAAAACTTTATTAAAATTTCTGACAAATAACAATTTGACAAACGTATGAAAAAATAGAGGTTCCATTATACACAGCGTATAATGGATGATAGGATAATCTAAGTTTACTCACTAGGGGGCTATCTATGGCTATTCGGATAAATGAAGCGTTGCAACTACCTATTATGAAACAAACAAAATTAACGGCTGGAAAAAAGGGGTTACAAAATTGGATCAAATGGGTGACTATTGTGGAGGTAATTGAAGATATCTATCGTTTTCAAGATGGAGAGTTTTTGATCACAACAGGATTCGGATTAGGAGAAAATACGGAGAAACGTAAGGAATTTGAAAAGCTTTTATCCATCAGAAAACTATCTGGAATAGCTATATATACAGGATTTTATCTAAAGGAAATTCCAAAATCATTTATTACCATCGCAAACGAATTTGCCTTACCTTTAATTGAAATTCCTGCAAACATAAATTTTTCTATGATTACAAAAGAACTACTGGTACAAATTGTTAACAAACAAAGCCAAACATTTGAATATTCACTACGAATCCATCAGGATTTTACACGGCTTGTATTAGAACAACACGGATTTGATCCTATTACAAAAACCCTTCATGAAATAATTGATGCAAGTGTAATCCTTATAGCACAAGATGAAATAATAAGTTCCTACATAAAACATGACTTTATTGATATTAACAATTTAAAAAATCTATATGAAAAACAAATGGATAACTACAAAATTAATAGTCAACCTATTATAGCTAATAAAAATACTTACGGAAGTGTACTCATTATAAAGGAAAAAAGATTATCGGAAGAATTAGATTCAATCGCAATTGAGCATGCTACTACTGTATATGCCATTGAATTTTTGCGGAGAAAAGCAGTAGAGGAGACCCAATTGCGGCTCACTAGTGACTTCCTAGAAGAAGTATTAAATCCTATAATCCCAAATAATAAAGATATGATCGAGAGAGGACGTAAACTAGGAGTTGACCTTTCAAATCCGCAAAGTATCTTATACATTTATTTTCCATTATTGAAAAAGGAGAACATTAAGGAAAAATACAATGAGTTAACCGAAATTATTCAATACACTATGGGAAAGTCAAAAATCCCTTACCTCATGAGGACTAAATCCGATAGTGTCATTATTTTGGCGGAAGCAAAACCTGAATTAAATATTTTAGAGTTAGCTGAGAACCTCTTAAATAGTTGGAATTCAACATTATCAAATGAACCAATAGCTATAGGTATTGGTAAAACAACTGCCGACATTTATCAATTACACAAAAGTGCTGCTGAATCTGAGCAAGCAGCACGATTTTCCCAAATTCTATTTAAACCAAAATCTATAGTTCATTATAACGATTTTGGCATATATCAATTACTCATTGAAATGAAAGAGTCAGGGGTAGATTTAGAGGAGTTTTATCAAAAATACATTGGAAATCTATTTGATTCAAAAGGTGTAGACCTCATTACTACACTTGAAGCTTATCTTTTTTTCAATCAAAGTATTAAAAAAACAGCAAGTGAGCTATATATTCATCGTCATACACTGAAATATAGGTTAGAACAGATACAGAAAAAAACCGGATTAGACCTAAACAATTATGATAATGGCATAAAGTTATACTTAGCTATTTTGGCATATAAATTATTAAAATACATTCAAATTCAGTAAGGTGGAACGGATTTTAACAACCTTTCACTTTTCCTTGTCACTGTATCCGCCGACTCATAATAGGGTAGGAACATATTAATTTTCTTGGAGAATATAAATATGATTCAAATAGATTACCAATTAACTCTCTAAGACCCATAAATAAAAATTGATCCATAGGCCAAATTCCTTAACTTACAGGTATTTGGCTATATCTATGTAGAAATTTGATTAGCGTAAAAAATATCCGAAATGTTGGCGGTACCCCTATACTTACTCCCTATTTAGTGGGCCTAAACCAATCAATTGGATTATTAAGGGTATACCCAACATTTTTAAATAAAACCCACGCTAAGACATTTTATGCATTTCAAAATCTCATAAAGAAGAACACAGTCTAGGTTACAATATAAATGTACAAAATAGGTACAACCTATCAAAAAAATCTTTTGCTTAATTTATAAAATATGAATATAAAAAGATGTTGGTAGGACCCCCAAATGGAAAATAATTTATTTATATGGAGGCTTAACCCTTGTTGAGTATAGACAGCTGAAGCAACTGATCCAACAAATAATTCAGGAAAAATTATTATTGCAAAATTTGGAGTAGAAGAAAAAAAATATAACAGTAAAGTCGTTTAAATATTTAGTTAGGATCTTTTACAATCGTGCCCTTTAATTGAATAACACAGTAAATTCTATTAGCTGATTTAGCAAAAATAAATTAAAAATCATTTACCCTTTTTACCATTTAAATAATTAGGGTAAATTAGAAAATTTTTTCTGATTTAACCTGACAGATAGCACGATTTAAAAAAGCCCCTCGCAAAAAGCGAAGGGACCCCGAAAAAATTACTTTTCTCCATTATTAAAAGGCTCAGCCCGATCCAGCACAATCGTAGTCATCAATGGAAGATGATCTGATGCAAGAGTGTTAATCACCCGGGCACCATTTGTTTCAATATTATTTGAGGTAAAAATATAATCGATTCTTTTTGTTGGGTTTTCCGCAGGATAAGTGTATGCCTCATTTTGATTTGCAAATGCATCAATATAATTGGAATACATTAGCTTCATTTCGTTACTCTCAGGTGTCGCATTTAAATCACCCATAATAACTTTTGGCCCTTTTGATTCACCAGTAATCTGGATAATTTCCTCCATTTGGATTTGACGTTCAGCTGAAGTCAGATGTGATAGATGTGTGTTATAAGCATGAAGGTGATTCCCTTTCACGTTGATGGTCACTTGCGACAGTCCTCGCTGTTCTGTATTTCCAATTTTCGGCAGCAGGTGATTTTCAGCTTTTAAAATTGGGTACTTGCTTAAAATGGCTGTCCCATACTGGCGACGTGGCTCACCTTCATTTAACGGTTTGTAATCAAGGTTTGCGGCGTATGTATAAAACATTCCATTCCGGTTTGCCAGCCATTTTGCCTGATCTTGAAAGTCACTGCGTTCGGAAAAATGGTTGTCCACTTCCTGTAGACAAACAATATCGGCTTCTCCCTCTTCAATGATATGTGCAATTCGTTCCAAATCCAAAACGCCGTCTACCCCTTCGCCGTGATGAATATTATAAGACATCACATTGACATTAACCGATTTTCCGCGCGGGAATTCCTGCTCTTCGGCAAAAGCATTCCCGACTAAAGATGATAGTGACACAACTAAAATCATAACAGCCAACATGAACGATACCATCCTCATTTCATCCTCACCTCTCTTAAATCTCAAGCATAATTGTACAGGGTTAATATATAGGTTTTATTTAACTAATGTAAAAAAACAATTATATTTTTGGTTATGAATTAACCACTCAGTAAATCATATTCCAATTGGATTTTCACGCCTGCCGTATTACTACTCCCACCTGAACCTTGATAGTCAGTGGCAAAATGATCAGGCAGTTGAAACACTGTCGCATCTAAGATACGGATACGTACAAACTCATTTCCAGTATTAAAACAAGAGTTAAATACAAACCTAGAAACATTAGTTGAAGAGAAATTTATGTCATTAGAATCTAAAATCAATAACCTAAGTTCAACATTAGAATTAACAGAAAGAAGGCTAGAAAGTAGTACGAAGGATTTTGAAAATGACGTCTTACCTTTACAAGGATTGATTTATGAATTAAAAGGAGACTTATATAATGAGAGAGGGAGGACTCCTGATGCATTTCAGTTCTATTTAAGGGCAAGAAATATTTACATAAAAACAAACAATGGTTATACTGATAGCATTTTAAGTTCATTGGAAAAGACTGCAACAGACCTTCCGTATATTATAAGGTCACAAATAATAGATTTTAATAACTTTGCAAGTAAATTAGATCCGGAATACCAAACCCAAGTTGATAAGATAAGTTTAATTCTAAAAGAGAAATAAACATCATAAATCAGCATCCATTACGGGTGCTTTTTTATTGGCAAAATATCGCTTCCTTACTGTGCAAACTTGTGCAATCTGAAAATATTTTTTTGCACAATGCTAGATAAGACAAGGTGTGAACGTACGTTCATAAAAGAGTATGCACAAAAAAACAACACCAGTCACAGTGTCGCCTTCTTTTTGGAACGAATAAGGGTACTTTTTGAAATGCCTGTCATGTTTTCAACTTCTTTATAGCTTTGATTTTCTAAGAGTTTTAAAGCATGTTCTATCTGTTTCTTTTTGAACTTATTAGGACGACCTTCTCTAAAGTCCTCACGCTGTTTAGCTATTGCTTTGCCTTCCTGAGTGCGTTCTACAATCATATCCCTTTCAAACTCTGCGAAAGAAAAGAAGATATTCTTTATTAGCTTACTTGTGGGTGTATTATCCATCATTCCTATATTGAGGATGTTCACTTTGATACCTCTTTCTAACAAGGTTTTAACTAATTCGCTACTTTGTGTCATACTCCTAGCCAGTCTATCTAGTTTAGTGACAACCAGCGTATCACCCGCTTGTAGTATAGAAAGCAATTCCCGAAATTTAGGACGATCTGTTTTAGTTCCTGTGAACTTCTCAGAGTAAATCTTTTCGCAACCTTCCGCTTCTAGTGCTTTATAGCGAATCAAAACAACTTTCTTGGATTAAAGCAGGTGCTGAATGAAAAGGACATGCCTCTCATGGTCTCACACTCACAAGTGACTGACCAGGTCTATGAAGAGGTACTGAATGAACACATCCAGTTGTGGCAAGAGGGAAAAATCGATTTGTCATTAACACGGTTGAGTAATATTGTTGAGGATTTGGTCCGCCATGAAGTCCCCCATATTTTCCTGTTCCCGTCGCCTGATTCAGTTGTGCAGCAATTCGAGCAAATCATCAGCGAGCTTGCATTGATTAAACTGGCGGAGAGCCAAATAACCATTGGCCACATTACAATTGGAAATCCGAATACGGGTTTGGATGAGAAACGGGACTTTTTGCTCTGTGCTGAATTCCAGTAGTGATTTGTGCAAAAACATTTGCTGAAACTCCCACCTTTTGATGTTTTGCTAATGGAAGCTTTGAGCTCATCAGTTCTTACAAGGAACTCAAGACACTTACGCACAACCTTTCGCAATGCTTACTTATGTCCTATCTTGGCAAAGTGTTGCCCTTTTCGGTCCACATTGGTTGGGGGGTAGACAATACCCTGTACAAGGCGCGTTCGAACGCGCAGTCCGCCAACAACTTGTCCGTAACTAGCCGATTCCCGGGTACTTATGTGGTGACAGACACGGATAAAATCATCGGGCCATTGGGAGAAGGAAATTGTTTGGAGTACCTGAACGGAGTCAATAAGTCCATCCAACGCATCAGCAAAGACGTGGGAATCTCTACCCTTCAGCTCCAAAAAATCATGGCGGTCATTTCGAAGACAGAAAGCAACGAACTGACAGCGGAGGATCTTGCTTACCATCTTGATGTCACGGTAAGAAGTGCTAATCGGATTCTTAATCGTCTGGAGGAAAAAGGGGTGGCCCGTATTCTTTACAAAAAGCAGGAAAAGCTGCGAGGGCGTCCCAAGAAAATCTATCAGATTCAGTTTGCCGGCAAGGGATGACTTCAATCCTACTTGTTGTTTAACAATCGTTCGATGAATTGTTAAGATTTGTTCGAATATAACTGGATTTGGGTAACCTTTTCATTATAAATAAAGTGTAGATAGAGGTTACCATCTTAAACTTTGCGACCATTAAACAAATACTAGCAATAATGCCGGACACACATTTATCGTGGTGAAAACCGGCTATTTTTATATCTAGATGTCCTTAACGTTGTAAATCGGCGTCATGCTGGTGGGGTACCCTTATAAGTGTATATCGCGTTGAATTAATTCGAGGGAAATAAATTTACTAGTATCAAACCATTCCATAACCCTTAATGAACTCCCTCAGTTTAATAGATAATACTCACGAAATAAATAGTAGTCTCCCGACTCCCTTTTCTTCATATCGATATTTTTTACTATACATCTTAAACCTTTTAAGTATAGATAGATAAATGTACGCTGAACACCACTCCCTTGATGATCTAACAAAGTTTCCAAGCCATTATAGTCAAAATTAGGCTTTAAAGGAGTACCAACAATTTCGTCCAAAGGATTTATATCAACATTAAACTTTATTTTAGTGTTCGTCACTTCTTTTAAAAATCCTTGAACTTCGAGGATTTTGTGGTGACGTTTTAATAAAACTGCCTGCCTTCCTCCATTTTAAATAAGATGGGATCAGTCACCATGACTACCAATTTTAGAAAATCAAATGTCAAAAGCCATAGGCGGGAAAGAAAACTACCTCTTCCGAGCTATGGCTTTTTAGGTCTGTACGCACAGGCAGTCATGACAAACAAGCCACCTGAGAAACTTTTTAAAAGTTCTATTCGTTTTACCATCTTTATACAAAGTTGACTTCTTAAAAATAATAAGAAGCTTAGTTTATTTTTCTTTAGTGTTTTCCTCCCGTATCTTTCTAAAGCTAGAATCGTCGCCTGAACAAGCTTATTGTCAGCTTTTTCTTCTTTCAATCATAGACGGATATGGTCTTAAAGAATACTGATAGTTTTATAACCACTTATTTCGATCCCTTTTTCTGTATAGCCAACTTGTAATACTACGTGTAACACATAGAAAAAATAAACCAATAAAATTAGAAGCCATCTAATCCCTTGAACAGATAACCAATCGGCTGTTTGAAGGAACAGTGAGCTTTAATGCCATTTATCGCGGGCTAAACCAAAGGCAGATTAGAAGCGAATTGGTGATAAGATTATTAAATTTCGCAATAGAAACACGTAATTTCTTTTACATACTCTTCATCAACTTCTGTGCCAAGGCCTGGCCTATCACTGAACTGAATCACGTCGCCATTATATTTTACTGCTGCCACGTCTCGTAAAAACATTAACGGGCCTTCCATTTCATTGGTTTCGATGATCGATCGACTCATTGCCAGATGCGTTCCAGCCATTGTGCCAATAGCGGATTCCACCATTGAACCAACCTGGCAAGGCATCTCTGCAGCCTCAGCTAAACTTGCTAAAGCCAAAGCCGGATATATCCCTCCAGATTTCATCGGTTTAATATTAAGCATATCCGCTGCCTGCATCTCGAATTCGACGACGTAGTGCTTTGTCGGATATGTTTCTTTTACTTTTGTTTCCAGGCGGAACGAGTAGCAGCCTCTTTCCATATTGCCCGGTTTTCATCGGTCGCTGGAGGCTCTGATTCTCCGAAGATGGCGCGTACCCAATGTCCGTCAGTTGGATTTGGCATGAGGATAAACTTGCTTCCATAGAGATCCTTATCCTGTTCCATCAGTCTGGCACGCTCGTCAACGTCCGCTACGTAATAAACTCGGCGAAAGTCGTTCATGTTATCACCTAGATAGGAGATAACATTATAATTTTGAACGATCTCGTTTTGGTGGGTCTCCTTGTTTGATGTGTCTCTGAGAATTGTCAGGTGATTATCATCGACATACGGAAATTTAAGTTTCTTAAGTTGTGTCTTTGCATATTTGTAGGTTTTTGGTCCCTGATCACGGCTCGAGACATAGAAAACCTCCACACCTTTTTCCTTACAGTAATTAAAGAACTCCAGTGACCCCGGAGTGGGGACCATGTTATACGTTGGAATCCACTTGTCCCAGATCGCATCTTCGAAGAAGTCCTTATTATTGTTAATAAGGTATCCCCAATAGTTGACTGGGCTAAGTATCGTATCATCCAAATCCGTGATAACCGCTAACTGTTTATCGTCTGGCTTGTGGTTGGCAAGGGCAAGATCAACTTGCATTCGGGCCATATTAAAGGATTGGTGATATAGCGCCTTGTACTCTGCGGCGGTCTGCTTCCACGCAACAGCCGTAGTCAGCATGTTGTTGAGTCCGTCTCCTGTAGGACCTTCGACGTTCGGTGCTTTTTCTTGCTGTGTCGGTGCGGCCTGTACTTGCGTTGAACTCTGCTTGGAAGAGCCGAACATATAACCAACTGTTGTACTAAGAATAACAATACTGGCCAGTAAGACCGAAAAGTGTCTTTTCATTCTCTTTATCCCCCTTGTTTCTTTTCTTCTTATAGCAGAAAATTGCAATAAGAAGAAAATTTTAAAATGAAGTTCATAAAATTAAGAAAAATTATTCAATTAACTTTTCTGTGAGCCCGCAGTCACACAATCTAGATGGTTAAAATCCACCCTATAACTTTTTTATATGTTTTTTAGTAATCAAATCATCATTTTTTTATTCGATTGTAAATGCACTTCTTGTTTAGTTGAATGAAGTTGCTGATTCTTCTTCACTACGAAGTGATAATAGACATAACATCCTATGAAGAAACCTCCACCGAAATATAGTGCCAGTCGTTGTTCAGGATCAAATGCCAGACTGAACATGACGATGCAATTCGTTAGTAAGGCGATGAGTGGAAGGATCGGATAGAGTGGTGTTTTAAATTTTAAATCCTCTACTTTTCCGCCTTCTCGGATGTACTTTCTTCTAAATGCTAGCTGTGATGCAGTTATGGCAATCCAGCCGATTTGTGCTCCTAATCCTGCAAGGGAGAGCAGCCAAACGAATACTGTTTCTGCAGCAAAGAAACCAGAAAGTAAAGATAAACACGTAATCGCAAGTGTGATAACTAGAGCGTTAAATGGAACTCCTCTATGATTTACTTTACCAAGCTTTGGACTTGCCATGCCTTCCCTAGATAGTGAGTAAAGCATGCGTGTCGCAGCATATAGGCCAGAGTTGGCAACTGATAAAAGAGCTATAAGAATGATAAAGTTCATAATATCAGCAGAATATGGAACCCCGATACCATCTAGAACAACAACGAATGGACTTTCAACAAATCCTGCTTCCTCCATTGGAATCATGCCCGCAAGGAGAAATACTGACAAAACGAAGAAGAAAAAAGTTCTCCATACGGTTTGCTTAATAGACTTAGGAATCGTTTCTTCTGGGTTTTCACTTTCTCCAGCTGCGATACCAATTAATTCTGTTCCCTGGAATGAAAAATTTACAGCAATCATTGTAATTAGTAGTGCTGTTAACCCATTAGGAAGAAGACCCTCAGCGTAAAAATTAGATAAAAATGGTGCATCTTTTCCACTTTCTATATCAATAAAACCAAACATTGCAGCACCACCAACTGCGATAAACATTAAAATAGCTAATATTTTAATGGTCGAAAATAAAAACTCTGTCTCACCAAATGCTTTTGCAGATAATGCATTAAGCAGAAAGATCAATGTACCAAAGATTGCACACCACATCCAAACTGGTGATTCTGGAAACCATCTTTGCATTAGTTGACCAGCTGAGAGAAATTCAAGAGCAACTGTTACTGCCCATCCCAACCAGTAAAGCCATCCAATAGCAAAGCCTGTACCAGGACCGATAAATTTCGTCGTGTACGTCTGGAAAGAACCAGAAACAGGCATAGCAACGGATAATTCACCAAGACAAAGCATCGTTAAATACATGATAACCCCCCCAACGATGTAAGAGAGGATTGCTCCAGTTGGCCCTGCTTGTTGAATTGTATAACCGGAACCAAGGAAAAAGCCAGTCCCAATACATCCACCCAAAGAAATCATAAATAGATGTCTTGCCTTCATACTC
Source organism: Peribacillus sp. FSL R5-0717 (assembly GCF_038002945.1). NCBI lineage: Bacteria > Bacillati > Bacillota > Bacilli > Caryophanales > Bacillaceae > Peribacillus > Peribacillus sp. FSL R5-0717. The sequence continues at coordinate 4,389,137 of NZ_JBBOOF010000001.1, read as the reverse complement.
CTTTTTAATTCATTTGCTTGATTTGCTTCTGATGTCATTTAATTCTCTCCCTTAATGTATTAAATGCAATTTCATCATTCTATAATTAAAAAATTTTATTTAAATAGTGAATATCCTCCTTTTCTAATTTTCCTTATTTTCAGTTATTTTTTAAGGCAATGTGCTTTTAGTTTAAGCTTTACTGTTTGGCCACTTAAGCTCGATCGCTTTGTTAATTGCCTTACCAACATGTTAAAATGTCATTCTGACATATTTCTGACAGAAACGATTATGAAAACAAATAAATGAACATAGAAAAAAGCAACTTGAATCGGAAACAGTCCTTTTCAAATCGCTTTTGGTCCTTTAAAGTATTTTTATTAATTTCTTATAGTGCTTTTCAACTTTTAAAGAGGGTGTGCAGCCCATTTCTTTCATAAGATATTGGCTATGCTGCTGATATTGTCTGATGAGGGCTGGCTTGTCTTTACGTTTTTCGAAGATGTCCATAGCCAGGATACAAGCCTTTTCCTCATAGGGGAAAAAGCGCAATAGCTTATTCAGGTATTCCAATTCTTGTTCAATGGATTGGTTCTTATCAAAATAATCGATCAGCTGATATGCCAGTCGAATATACATTTGGTTGATGCTTTCACTATGGGCAGAACTCCAAATATAAGCTTTATTTTCAAAAAGCTCTCCACGGTAGTATGTTTCAGCTTTCATAAGCAACGACACTACTTTTTCACTGTCAGGCTGTTGGTTGCTCCTTAACAAATCCGTGGATAATCTTACAAATTCCTGATAATCCAAGAGACATTCCTCTAGCTCCACCCAGTAGCCGTTACTATTGCTTTTAATCTGTAGTGGAACCTGCTCATTCGCAATTGTTTTCTTTAAGCGATAAATGGAGGTATGGAGATTGGTTGTCGCCTTATTAGGGTCTAGGTTGGGCCAAAGCAAATCACAGAGCTTCCATTTGTCTACGGGTTTACCAAGGTGAATTACAAGATAAGCCAAGAGCTCCTCTACCTTTGCTGTCATCCAGTGTACCTTTTGATATGAATGTTTCCCGTAGACTTCAAAATCCCCCATACAAAGAATTCTTCCCTTATGCATGATTTCTTGAGCCTCATTTGCTGATTCAAGCCCCTGCTGGCTCGTGCGGTTCATGATTTTACGAACCACTCGATTCATTTCATGCGTATCAACAGGCTTCAAAATATAATCCAAGGCATTAACTTTAAAAGCTTCTATCGCATACTGGCTGTATGCTGTGACAAAAATTATATGCGTTTGCCCATGAATCGCCAAAATCTTTTCTGCCAATTCCAATCCATTCATGTCTGGCATTTCAATGTCTACAAAAGCAACATCGGGTTTAATCTCACGAATTTTTTCAAGTGCCGTTTCAGGATGGGTAAATTGCTTGACCACTTCTAATTGGCCATTTTGATCAATGACTCGTTTTAGTAGAATATGGTTTGGTTGCTCATCATCTATGGTTATCGCAATCAGCTTGGGCAAGGTAAATTTCCTCCTCAGTTATTTAATCAGGTGTTTTCCTTGAGCGGTAAATATAAGGTGATAATCGTACCATGCTCTTCTCTGCTTTCTATGGTCAGTTTCTTGTCTACAAAATATCCCATCCTTTGATTGATGTTGGCAAGGCCTACTCCAAAAACGGTTTCCTTTCGAGACAAAATTTCTTTGATTTTTTGTTCCGACATCCCTACGCCATCGTCTGTAACAGTGACTTTCATCAATTCGCCTTTTGGCTGGACGGAAAGCTTTACCGTGCCCCCCTGCGTTTTTTTCACAACCCCATGCCGGATTGCATTCTCTACTAAAGGCTGTATTATCAATGGCATGATCTTTTGCTTTAAACAAGTTTCATCTATTTCGAAAATGGTTTGAAGTCGTTCTCCATATCTGGCTTGCTCAATATCAACATAGGATTTCACCAGCTCAATTTCACGTTGCAGCGTCACCAGCTCTTCACGGTTTTCGGTATTAAATACGATTCTTAGGTATTTGCTCAGACTGTTCAATAATTCTCCCGCTTTTTCCGAATCGGTATAGCAAAAGGCCATGATCGCGCTTAGCGCATTATATAAAAAGTGAGGTTTTATTTGCGATTGCAAATAGGCCATTTCGTTTATCGCTACTTCCTTTTCGAGCTTTTTCGAAAACTTTTTGGTTCGAATAAACCCAAATACAAATAGCGATAAAACGATCAATACAATCAGCAAGATGAAAGTGATTAGATTCCGATGTCTCTTTTGCGTGATATACCTGTTCCTAAGATCACTCTCACCAACTTTATACTTATCTACCATTTCATTGGTATCAAAATAATTCATAGCCCGATTCATTATGCTTATTAAGGTATCCATCTCACGGGTCTGTTTAAAAAAATAGCAATAATATTTAGGTGACTCTATAATGCGATAAACAGAAGTCAAATCAAAAAGCTCATTTTCATAAAAATCTTCCAAAAAGACATTTTCATTTTGAATGATATAGTCTATGTCCCCATTTTTTAGTCCGCGATACATTTTACTATCACTATCAAAATATGTGATTTGTTCTTTAGGGATGATTGTCTCAATGTAATCTGTTATGGATGTTCCCTTCACTATGCCTACTTTTTTATGAAGAAGTTCTTGCACGTATTTTATCTTTTTTGAGCTGTCTGCTTTAGCAATCACAGAATAATATGTGGCAACATAAGGTTGTGAAAAGAGACCGAATTTTTGTCTGGTTGGTGTAATGCTAATTGGAAACAGGAGGTCAATTTCCTTCTTTTTCACTTTATTAACCTTATCGGACCAACTGAGGTTTTCATCGCGTATGAAGCTATAGTTTAACCCAATGATGTCTGCAATGTTTTCAAAAAGATCGACGCTAGCGCCTGAATATTTACCTTTGGCTTCATCATAAAAGGATAGGGGAGCAAAATTGTCATCCACCATAACACGCACTTCTCCAATTGAACGTATAAAATCCTTTTCCTTTTCCGTCATAAAGAAGTGATTATACAAATATGCTTTCCGTGTTTCTTTCTCATATTCTGTAACGATTGGGCCTATTGCACCAGAAATCGCTTTGTTCAGTATCGATAATAATAGAGGATTGGAGCTGCTAGTAAATACACGGTAGGTTTCATCGTTCCGAGAATCAGGAACCGGAAGCGCTAAGAGACCGCGATTAATAAAACTTCTGTAATTCTCAACATTTGAGTAAATAAAATCAATCTTATTACTCTTCAATGCATCATAAGCAACAGAAATATCTTTGTATGGATAATATTTTATGTCACTAAAATGATTGAGCGGTTGACTGTTTTCATCTATCATGTTTAGAATACCGATTTTTTTCCCTGCAAGTGTGTATCCAGTTGTATCATACGTTATTTTTTTATCATTCGAATAAAATATGAAATTCATATTGATGCTAATGGGTTCACTAAGTAGGATATTAGGATAGTCTACTGTACGGCTTTGGATTATTGGTGACAAATCCAAAGAGCCATTCGATATTTTGTTGAAGACATCCTCTGAACTGCTCACTGCAACATAAGATAGCTTTACCCCTAACATATTTTCCAGGCCGGAGTAGAAGAGTTTATTTACCCCATATTCATTTCCATTATTTCGAAATTCATAAAATCCCCCCATGAAATCAAGATTAATAGGAACTTTCAACCCTTTTTTCCTGACTTCATCAAGGTACTCTATTTCTTCATCTGTGAATGGAATCGATTCGCTGGAAAAAGAGTCTGCAATGCTACTATATTTTTCATAGATTTCATTATATCTATTTTTGGAGGAGGATGCTTCTGCAACCGCGAAACCCGAAGTAAGAAGCCAAACCATAATCAAAAGTATGATCACTTTTTTTTCATTCATTCATACAGCCCCTTATGTTGCGTTACTCCATTTCACGTAATTTTCACCCACACCGCTGCACCGATTCGAAAACTTGCGTTTTAGCCAAATCCTTGATTTTTAAAATAGTCAGTATCATGTGTAATCCGCACTTGTTTTTATAACCACTCTTATATACTGTCATTATCTTTTCCTATTAGTTCTCAAAAACTAAAAAGATTTCGTATATTTTGGTAATGCCGCGTATTGGTTTTTTCTTTTCCACCGCAACTATATTCATCAAATCAATCAAGGGAAACATCAAGCTGTTTTGCTAAATATTCTATCACCACTTTTGGGATATCTAGCTTTTTGCTGAAGTACTTTAGTACTACAGCAAACCCTAAACGATTTGCTCTGTTTTATTTCCCCAAACTAAATGACGTTCATTTGGCAATAAAATAAAATGTTTCATCAGTTATTCTTCATTCCAGTTTCTCTACACTGACTATCCCTCTTATTCCATGTTGTTAATAGTATAATTTCCAACATAGAGATCCAGTAAGATTATCAAAAAAATCGGCGTGAAACCGCCATTTACTATTACTGTATACTTTCTGACGGACCAGAGCAGGAACCGTCTCACTAGGTCCTTTACTACTGTATAAAATTATATCACCTTTTTATATGGTTATTTTATACGGAAATATGGCCCGATTGCTGAACAAAAGTTAAAAGAGCACACTTATTGGCTATCAGTTACCTGCTTCAATACCCTTTTATCAATCATCGGCCGTTCCAGGAATTTTTTCTTGGAAGAAATCAAAAAGGGACAGATTTGTTCATATTCGGCTTCAGCATTTCTGTATTTCGATCAATTTTTCGAGTATCCAAAGAATTATCACCGAATCCTGCGGAAAGAATGCCTAAGAAGAAAATCTAACATAGCTTAATAATCCCCCTGTTATTGAAGTAAGCACCCGCTAGCTGATGTAAAAACTAAACTGCATAATTTATTTAAGTTACTTTCTTAAAGTAAATTGGGTGGAATAGACAATGCTTAATCTTTTTTTAAAGTGGCAGAAGGATGCAAAAAAATTTTGCTATAGAAACACAATAATTATTCATGCAAAAAAATTTGGCAGTCTATAGTCGCTTAAACTCTTTTAATTCTGCGAGTTACAAGTTGGCGCGATACTTGCATTGTAGATTGATAAAGATTTAAAAACATAGGAGGTACACAAAATATGTCCTTAATCCTAAAATAATGAACCATTTATAGACTAAGTCATAAAGTCGATGTGCGTATAGCGGCTTATTATTTGGAATAAGAAAGATCGCTGAATCTTTTCGTTTCCGGTGCTGGTTTTAAAAACATCTAATGGAAAAACAGATTTAAATAACTTTTTATTGGAGGCCTTTATGTGGGTAATCACTGTTCATTCAAAGAACAACTTTAAAATTTATGAGTTTGACTCTGAAAAAGAAGCTAAAGATGCTTTCAGGAGGATGCAGGGTTGTAAATTCCTAACAGAAGTCATTTATTTTAATGATCATGAATTAGTTAAAATATAAAATTTCAGAATCTTTCGCTAATTATAGTTTTAGCATTCCTTCATTTTGAACTAGTCAGAAAGAAAGATAGATGTACTAGAACCTTTATAGGTATGGATATAAAGAGGTTTATAAATTAAAGGAGAGATATGTTTATGGAAACTAAATACTGTAAAGAATCAAGAGTTATAAGAACAAGTCGCATTTTTCCAAATTATGTAAATAACCATAATACTTTGTTCGGGGGTCGTTTGATGAGTCATCTGGATCAGGTATCCTCAACTTCTGCAGCGCGTCATAGCCGCAGGGAATGTGTGACTGCCTCGACAGATTCAGTTGATTTTTTACATCCAGTTCGAACAACAGATTCAGTCTCGTTTGAATCTTATGTGACATGGACAGGTACCTCGTCGATGGAGGTTTTTGTGAAAATCATTGCAGAAGACTTAAAAAGCGGTAATCGTAAAATCGCAGCAACGGCACTATTGACTTTTGTAGCACTCGATCAACATAACCGGCCAACACGTGTTCCACAAGTCATTCCAGAAACAGAAGAAGAGCGAAAATTACATGAAACCGCACCTGATCGAGCAAGAATTCGCAAGGAAAGGAAACAAAAAAGTAAGGAATTGGCTGCTTTTTTAACTGCAAATTATCCCTGGGAACAATATAGTTCTTGCTAAGCTTTATGGACGTAGTTTAATGGGATAATTAGATAAGGACCAATAAGTTAGTTTCCTGAGGGGAATGTGACTCTTACATTAAGGATGCAGCGAGAGGATATTGTGTCAGTCTTATAGAGATGAGCCGTTACTACGAATGATAAAATGATAAATTCTTGCCTTTACTCCCGTAGAGCAAAGGCTTTTTTTAACGAGTTTCTTCTATTGATAATAATGAACATTGTATTCTTTAATAATAAGTTCTAACTTTTTGATCGAATACACAGAGGTATACAAGAGATATAGGTAAACAAATTTGACGATAATTTTTGTATCCCCCAAAAAACATCATTTCAAATTTTTTGAGGGAGTTTGAAGTCAGATATGTTTACTTTTTTTGGCGTTCCTGGTCTTTTAATGCTATTTTTTCAAGTCCATTATGCGCAAATTCTACATCTTTTCTAGGTAAAGCATCATTATTCTTCAATTGCTTATTTTTATTTTTAGACATTTTTCCACCCCCCTGTAGTTTGAGTTAGTGATACAACGTGAATGCCAATAAATACACTATTTAAAGTTACTGTGTAATATTTTTTCTTTTTCTTTATCGGCAACCAGTATTTTTAGTTTGCGTTCTTTTTCGCAGGCTATGCTATTTGAGATTCTTCTTCAACCTCGTGATTTTAACTGACCAATAATTCTAATAACCGATTTTTGAATAACTGATTGTCAATGATCTTACAGATAGTCGCATTAGGAGGATTGCTGCCAAAACCATCTGAAATAGCGAGTTTACTCCCATCATTTATGATAACTTGGCCATAAGTCGCTTCTTCTGTAGTACACACATAGCAGTAGCATAACTTGTCTTCAAGAACGATATCATCCCATAATGCAACACCCATTGCGACTGCATCAGGCAAATCAACAAAGTGCCCTCCGCTTGCCTGTAGGTTGTATTCTAGAAGAGAAGAATAACATTGAACGGCAAACATCGCTTCTTCCTTTTGGCTTGCCATAAAAATTCCATATCTTCTCAATTCCAAGCTGCTCACCTAAGCAAATATCAAAGCCGATAATACTAATGGGAATTCCTGATTTCATTATGATGCTATATGCTTCTGCATCTACATATACATTAAATTCGGCTACAGGTGTAGTGTTTCCGGCGCCAAATCCAGCAGTGCCCATGGTATAAATACGCTTAACTTTGTTCATCGTTTCTGGTGCTTTTAATATTGCAAGTGCTATATTTGTAACAGGACCTATTGTAACAATTTCTATTTCTCCTGGATTTTTTTCTACCAAGTCCAAGATCACGTCAACTGCATGCCCAGGTTCAGGATTAATGGTAGGATGAATTAAATCATCATCTCCCATACCATCTTCACCATGTACATTAACTGCTGTTACGAGGTCTCTCATTAGTGGCTTGGCTGCCTGGATGGATGGGTGGTTTTTGCGAATTTGTCACTTCTACAGTCATTAATGCATTTTTAGTTGCGAGTTCTAGGGGTACGTTCCCACTAGCTTTGAAACAAAATTTGATCAAATTAATACAAGAAACCTTGATAAGTGAATAAATAAAAGGGCATGTTTTGAAAAAAAATTAATCAAAACATGCCCTTGTAATTTTATTTGGATTATTCTTTTATAAAAAAGATTGATCATTTTTGTGTTCCTTAATCAACTAAACCAGCTAATGGTTTGTCAATATTTTCCATTAAAAACTAAAAATCCTTCATGCTATACTAAAAAAGGGTATACCTAATAACCCTCCATTTTCTTGCAATTGGAAGGTTTTGTTTTATTTAGTTAGATATAGGTCTTATACTGTATCTTGGAAAGTCGTTTTACTTTTTAACAGGGCAAAAATCCAATGTAAGAGCTTGTTAACACATGCGATTACAGCTAAGGCTTTCCTTCTTCACGCTTCTTGTCGTAAAACTCACGCATTTTTTTGTTGCGAGGGATGACTTCTTCAGTCGTTTTCTTCTTGCGACAATCACGAATAGCACAACGAACTGCCATATATAAGGCATGGCGAAGTCTGCTAGATCCACGTTTTGTGATCCGATTCTTGGTGGCCGTAAACTTACCAGATTCGAATACACTAGGATCAATTCCAGCGAAAGCTACAAGCTTCTTAGGATTGTTAAATCAATCTATCTCACCAATTTCAGAAATAATCGTTGCCGCGATCTTTTCTCCGATACCTGGGATAGATTTGATGATATTATATTCTTCAACTTCTTTTGCGAGAGCATCTATCTCTGTCTCTAACTTCGATAGGTGCTCTTTGTATTGAAGAATAATGTTAAAGCACCCGTTAGTTCAACAAGAACATTCACAAAGCCCCTCAACGTAGGGGATTAACATAAATAGAGGAAGTAAAATTATAAGTTTTATTAAACTCTCCTTAAACGAACGTTAAGTTCTTGATAATCACCATGATAGATAATATTAAACAGATCATTGCAGGAATAATCATTACAATAGATTGATGCGCTCGAAAAATATGAGCATGTAGGGCTCCTATCATGATAAGTACAAACAATACACCTGATCCAATAGCCAAGTATCTATTCCAGATACCCCCAATCATTCCTATTGCTCCAATAAGTTCAATAAATCCAATTACAGACATGAACCATAATGGATATTGATAATGCTGCCAATGTTCAACCTGAAACGGGATACGTAAAAGTTTTATGAAACCTCCGACTAAAATAAAAACTGCTAAAATTCCTTGCATAACAATAGCAATCATCTAACCTCACTCCTTTTAAAGACCTATTTAAGGGTATTCTCTTTTAACGATTTTTTATGGATATATATGTATATAATGATTCTATCATTATTAGAATCATTAATTAAAGTTACATATTGGCTATACATACTAGTTGACATAATTAGTAACAAGCGATTGCTGAACAATGAGCAGTCGCTTTTTTTACTAGTCGGATCCTAAAAGTTTTATAAATAATTGGATGTAAATAATTAAGAAACCCAGCTAATCTTTTCATGTGAAAGTAGCTGGGTTTCTTAATTACAAAGAAGATGAAACTCTACCAATTATTTTCAATAAAATTAATTTGAAAATTCATAATTTTCTGTATTTACAAAGTTCGACTTTTTTTGTATTATTTAAGAACAAGAAATGATAAGGAGGTGAGGCCTATCGATTAGGTAAGGCGAAGGCATAAAGAAATTTATGGAATTTTTTTACACTTACAATCTTATGAAAGGACTTAAGGTTAGTGGATGGCGAAATAATCTAAGCGACCTTGTGATTCCGAAATTGATGGATGATCAAGGTCTCTTTTTAGTAAGAAAAATTTTCTTCGTCGATTGGACTCTCATTTTCTCTTATTGTTTTTAACAAATGAAAAAGGAGATTGACAATGACATGGGCGATGGATATTTTGATACTAGAATTAATTAGGGAGAAAAAAGCTGAGTTATTAAATATAGTTGAACACTATGGATTCAATCATCTTAAAACGATTCAATGTAGCCAAGAGTTAGATCACTTATTGAATCTAAATGAAAAAATAAAATACAGTTCCATGTAAGCCGAACAAATAAACATTCCTTATACATAACCCAATTATTGTTTTCTTTTGTATATTCAACTCTACCATCTATGTTCCAAAACTCGTCCTTTTCTGAACACATGTCATGGCGCTTTGAATAAGTCTTTTTTTGTTACCATTCACGTTATAAAACCCTGTTCATTATTCTATGTCCAATAACCTATTAAAATTTATCTTATTTAGATTTGAAACTAATTGATCAAACTAATACAAGAAATCTTGATAAATGAATAAATAGAAAGGGCATGTTCTGAAAAAGAATTAATCAAAACATGCCCTTATACTATTTAATTGGATTATTCTTTTATAAAAAAGATTGATCATTTTTGTGTTCCTTAATGAACTAACGCACCCGTTAGTTTAAGTACAATCCTTCACAAATTGATATCTATCTTTGGAATTTAATACAACAATAAGGTTATAGAACCAAATCCTTTTTTAGTTTTATTTACCTTTTAAATCCACCTTCTGAATGAATAATCTGACCTGTAATCCAATCTGCTTCATCGCTCACTAGAAATTTAATAGTTTTTGCAACATCTCTCGGTTTTCCTATTCTACCGAAAGGAAACATCGGTTTTAATTCATTTTTTATTTCCTCTGTCATCCACCCTGTATCAGTTGGACCTGGATTTAATGCATTAACCGTTATTCCTAAAGGGGCTAGTTCAGCAGACAATGTAATAGTTAGAGCATCAACTGCGCCTTTTGTTGTTGCATATGCTAATTCGCCAGGCATTGGTCCTTGAAACTGACCCGAAGTAATATTGACTATTCTTCCACCTGATTTCTTATCAAACCTTTGAGCAAATTTACTACTTAATAGTGTCGTTGCACGAACATTTACCATATAATGCTTATCTAATTCTTCGGCAGTTAAATTAGAAAAATCGTTGTTAGTTGAGTATGCTGCGTTATTAATCAAGATATCAGGTTTACCAAGTTCTTCAGAAACTTTATTGATAAGTTGTTCAGGTGCATCATTTTGAGTTAAATCCAACTCCATACATGATACTTTAATACCTTGTTTTATTAATTCTTCTTTTAATTTCATGGGTTCATCTAATTCAATGCTCCAAGGCATTTTTTTATCATATTCCGTCCAATAAGTAAAAAATATATGATAACCCGATTCAGCTAACTCCTTACAAATAGCAGCTCCAATCCCTTTCAGACGGCTTACACCCGTAATAATTGCAATTTTCCCTTTTAATTGGTCCATTATCATCCCTCCATATCAAATAGCATTTTACCACAATTAACCAAATAACTTTATGGAACTATCCTGCCCCGTTAGTTCCATAAAGAAAAAGCTGCCATAAAGACAGCTCTGAGCTTCAGCTACGCACCCGTTAGCTGAAGAACTAGGATATTTCAGTTTTTCTTTTGTAAGAAGACAGAATCCCAAAACCAATAAATAGCAGCTGCTGCAAAACTTAAACCGTAAAATAGTTGGGTTTTAACTAAATATGTAGGTTCAACTCTAAATAACATTATATTAAACAAAAATACTGCTACAAAAGAAAGTACCGTGTAAATTAAAAGATAAAGCACATTAAATTTTCTCGGGCGTTTATTAAATATAATTTGCAATGGTACTGCAAAAAGTAAATAAGGTATAACAACATAAAAAGAATAAATAATAACAGACAACAACCGCAACCAAGAGGGTTCTCCACTAAAAACAATTATAACAACAGAAAAAGAGATACAAGACAAGAATAGACTAAAAAAATAATAAGGTATTACATCGCTAATTCCCGATACTTTTTCACTTAATTTCCAAATCTCCAATTTTGCTCAACCTTCCTAAATGTCATGTGAATTTATTCCATCATAATATCATTTCTTCAACTATTCTGCCCCTTTAGCTCCATAAGAACTGCCGAAGCAACTCCCTTATTGAAATAAAGCACCCTATAATTAAATAAACATTTGAAATAAAAATCTCATTGCTTCAATACCAATAAAGTAAAATAAACCAACTAAAATACTAAGACCTAAAGATACCCTTTTCCAATATCCCTTTTCGCTGAATCCAGCAAAAATAAAAGATAAAATAATTCCTGTTATCATTAATAAACGAAACGTTGAGACTTCAGGATTAATGATAAATGTTACAGCCATACCAAAGAATCCAATCACCAACATTATTAAAGTGAATGAAATAACTCCAAAATATTTTTTCATTACCTTCCACCCCCTTAACTTATTTTACCATTCTGTAGAGGGGATTTATTTTTATTTTTTTTATTAAACTATTCTGCCCGGATAGTTGCATAAAGAAAGAGCTACCTTAAAGACAGCTCAATATTCAGCTAACGCACCGTTAGTTCATTAAAAAAGTTGGTAGTTAGGATTCAATAGTTGCCATTGATGTAATTCGTAAATAATATCCATCTGGGTCAATTAATCTAAAATCTTCTAATCCCCACGACCTTTTCGTTAACTTAGTCTGTATAGAGTACCCTTTTTCAACTACTTTGTTATAAATATCATTTATATCTTCAACTTCTAATACTATTTCAACCCCTAATCCTGATTGTTGACTACTATTAGAAACTTTAAGAGGATGGTTTTCAGGTAAACTTTTCATTTCCGCCAACCCTAATGTAACACTTCCTTTTTTAACTGGAACGTAAGTATGTATAATCTCTTTTGGTGCATTAAATTCTAGTATATCTCTATAAAATCCCACTGATTTTTCTATACTTTCAACAAATAATTCAAGTCTTAAATTCACTTGTACATCTCTCCTTTTAAGAATTATTACATAAATAATTCTTGTTTCTTATGCAACTATCCTGCCCCGATAGTTCCATAAGAAATAGCTGCCTTAAAGACAGCTACGATCTTCAGCTAATGCACCTGTTAGTTTACTAAGAAACGTGCTCTCATACTAACGGGGAATTCGGCCATTAAAAATGAATTAGTAAGCCATTTCAATAACTTTTTTGATATGGTCCTCATTTGCTTCTATTTCTACTTTCTTACTAAGATACTTATTAAGTCTAAGGAATTCTGGTAATATACTTACCATCTTTTTCATTATTTCATTGGAATTACGACAACAATCCCAACTTTGAAGAAGAGATAATTGCCATTGGTTTAACTTACTTCTCTTGCCCTCAATTTTTGACCAAATTCCATAAGAGCTATCTAAATGTTCTTCCATTTCCATATACCAACCAGATACCATCAGCCAACGTATTCTGTCCAAATTAGATAGAGCATAATATATTTCATCCCTCATAACAGCTCGGTAAGTTTCGTGTATGAAAGCAAGAAGCTTTCCTCTCCAAAACTCAACTTCTTCCGATGAAGGTTTATAAACTAGATTTGATGATTCTTTTATTACATTACTAATAATATTAGTGGGGTCATAAAGAACTTTAAGTCCTTTTAACCAGATAGAAGGTACAATTTCGTTAGGTGAATGATACCAGCTATCAACTTTAACAAAGCAATCATAATGAGTAACAACAACGGGTGAAGAAGGATTAAAGTCTTCGTAAAATAAAACTTCTCCCCATTTTTTAGCTCTATTCCTTTTATCTTTGATAAAATCTGCTTTATTTTCAGAAGTCACTATAGTGTGTAAATCAATATCTGAATAATTATCAATGTACCCTTTTGCTAATGAGCCACCAAGATAAATAGCCAGCACATTTGAATCTGTTTTTAAATCATTTAATACGTTCTTCAAAATAACATCACGATGTTTTGGCAAAGATTCATCTCTTTCTAAATGTTTACTTACAAATCCCACTCACAAAAACCATCTCCTTTATCAAACTCTTTAAAGTTACTTATATTCCACATATAATGGGAAATTCCTTGTTGAACTATCCTGCCCCGTTAGTTCATTAAAAAAAGGTTGCCGCAGCAACCCTCCCTAATTAAACTAAGCCTCCGCTAATTCCAAAAAAACTGAAAGTTATAGATGTATGCTTGTTTAATTTATCTTCTTTTTATCCTTACTGTATACATTAATTTTGTATGAATCATTTTTAACCAATGGTTGCATTTCTTTAGAATTTAAATATTTTTTAAGGACCTTTTCGATATTATCACCATGTTCCTTTGAATCAGGATCTGAGCTATTTAAAGACGTCCATATATCAATCCTAGGTTCTGGGTTGATGGAATATCCAGTCAACGTAACTTTATAATCCCTTTTACCAATTAATTCATCAGTAATGGAATCTAGAATCGTCATCCATCTTTTGTCTCGATCTCTTTTATCCATGTCTACTTTATTAATTTTGACTGAGTATTTCTCCTTTGTTGTTTTCTGCAGTATATTATTAATTTCTTTTTTAATTTCATCTGTATTTGTTTCGGTGTCCGGTAGGGCTATTTCTATTGTCTTATTGGGATTCACACCATACTGTAAGATGTGATACTTTTCAAAAACTTTATCAAGAGCCCTCGAAAGTACCATATCCTTCTTATACTTTTTTTCTAGCTCTTCAATGTGTTTCTTTTCTTCTTCGCTATAAGGAACATCCACGTTTTTTTCTATTTTAACTTTATAAGCATCATAATTGTTTGATTGTAATATATCCTTCACAATACCTTCAATTTCACCTTTAACACTTTTATAATATTGATTAGAACCCTCAACAGTTATAGTTATCGTTTTATTGGGATAGTTAATATTAGGACCACTAAATTTGTAGCCCCTCTCGCTTAATTCTTCATTAATATTAGTACCAACCGGTTTTTTATTAATAATTGAGTTTAAGAATGGAATTTTTGAGACCACTTCTGCCATTGCAGGAGAGATGAAAGCTGAGCCAATAAATAAACTAAATAATATGACCAATGCGATACCAAAGTATGTTAACTTCCTGATCCAACTTACTTTTTTGATACGAGTTACTCGGATTGGGTTCTTATTTTTCTCTTGGAATTCCAATTTTTCAATACTAGTAATGATTCGTTTTTTCAGTTCTTGTTTTTGTGTTGTTTTCCACATTAGATCGGCATTTAACTTCTTTAAGGAACTATCAAAATCAGTATCTTCATATTGTTTTTTCATCCAAATAACCCTCCTTTATTAATTGTTTTTTCAATGCTGGAATAGCTCTAAAAAGAGTCGATTTAACTTTACTCTCAGACCAACTCAATATCTTTGCTGTATCCCCAATAGAAAAACCCTTGATTTTTCTTAAAACGATCACCTTTCGATATGTATCTTTGATTTCCCCTAAGGCTTTATATAGTTCAGATGATTCCTCTTTTATTCGAATAATTTCTTCAGGCAATGAGTTATTGTCCTTATTGTCCTTTTGCAAAAGAAATACTTCTTTAAAGAACTTGCTGGGTTTACGTTTTCTTAAAAAATCAACCGTTAAATTGTGAGCGATACTGTATAGCCATGTTTTTTCACTGGAATGCTGATTAAATGAATTATGATATAAATACGCTTTTACAAAGGTATCATGGGTCAAATCCTCTGCTTGTTGATAATCCTTAACCATCAATAAAATAAAGCTTAAAATGGATTCACTATGTTGGTCATACCAATCTGTAATTTCTTCTTTTCTGTACTCTGACAAGTTACCAACCCTCCTTTTCTTGAATGTTCAATACTTAGACGTATTAGCTAAATAAAAGTTGTGTTTTTGCATTAAAAAAATCTCTAAAAGTTTAGATTAGAGATTTTTTTGTTCTTTTATATGTTCATATCAGTTGTCTTAGAAATAAGGTAAAAAGCATGCTCCAAGCTCATGTTTTCCTCCTTAAAATAAGTTCCTCGTTAGATCTAATATTAGTATTCCTTATTGAACTATCCTGCCCCGATAGTTCATTAAGAAAAGGTTGCCTTAAAGGCAGATCCGATCCTTATTTCACAATCTGTTTTTGTCCAAAATGATATTTTCCTTTTTAACTATTACTTTAAACATTAGTTTCTTAAGGAAAAAAATTATTGTATTATGTACAGCAAAAAGTTGCCTTTTTTGCAGCATCTTCGGGAATAAACACTTTATTATCCTTTATTTTGTATGGGATATCATTTTCCTTTAATTTTTTTGTGTCAACATTCTCAACAGTATCTCCCCATTGTACATATTCTCCAGAATAGTTTTTTTGACAACCACAAATTATTGTTAAAATAGTAATTAACATAAAATACCTCATAAGTACCTTCATTATTTTAACTCCTTTAGACTTTTTCCGAATTTCATATCTGATCCACCCGTTAGCTAAAAATCCAATTTATTTATCATTATCTAAATCATCATCAAGAAAAGACTTTTTATCTTCTTTAATTCCATACTTATTTTCAAGAAATTGACCAATTATTGAACTGTTTATTCCTTTCCTTACTGCTGTTTCGATAACTATATATAGAATAAATAACCCAACAAAGCCGTAAAAAATTGAAAGTATAATACCCATAATTTTAGCTCTCCTAATAAAATTCATTAATTTAATGTTACCATAAATTAGTAATAATGGTTTGGCTTTTAACATAGCTCTTCTTCAAGTATCCTGCCCCGATAGTTGCATAAGAAACTTCTATGGCGGCCCCTGAGCTTCAGCTAACGCACCCTGTTAGCTGAAGAACTAGGATATTTCAGTTTTTCTTTTGTAAGAAGATAGAATCCCAAAACCAATAAATAGCTGCTGCTGCAAAACTAAAACAGTAATATATTTGGGTTTTAACTAAATATGTAGGTTCAACTCTAAATAACATTACATTAAATAAAAATACTGCTACAAAAGAAAGTACCGTGTAAATTAAAAGATAAAACACATTAAATTTTCTCGGGCGTTTATTAAATATAATTTGCAATGGTACTGCAAAAAGTAAATATGGTATAACAACATAAAAAGAATAAATAATAACAGGCAATAACTGCAACCAAGAGGGTTCTCCACTAAATAAAATTATAAAAACAGAAAAAGAGATACAAGACAAGAATAGATTAAAAAAATAATTAGTATTACATCGCTAATTTTCGATACTTTTTCACTTAATTTCCAAATCTCCAATTTTGCTCAACCTTCCCAAATGTCATGTTAATTTATTCCATAATAATATCATTTCTTCAACTATTCTACCCCGTTAGTGCCATAAGAAAAAGGCAGCCTAAGCAACCTGCCTTTTTGTATAGTTGACACAAACTGTGCAATAGGAGGAGAAAGTCTCTCCCTCAGATATGAGTTTTAATTTCACTTAATCACTGCCTTAATTTATTTTAAATTCTATGTATATAACTCTTAACAATATCAAAACCTATGACTAGCAACACATTACATTCATAGGAGCTGACAACATGGCTAGAAATAACAACAGTAATCAATTTGTAGTTAATGGTGCAGAGCAAGCTCTAGAACAAATGAAATACGAAATCGCTAGTGAATTCGGTGTTACACTTGGCGCTGATACAACATCTCGTGCAAACGGATCTGTTGGTGGAGAAATTACAAAACGTTTAGTGCAAATGGCTGAACAGCAATTAGGCGGAAGCACTCGTTAATCGAAATCATATGTATTGTTAGGGATAGTGATTGGACTATCCCTATTTATAATTCTCCAAACCTCAAAAAAGAAACAGAAACATTAGTTGCTGTTATTTTACTATGTCGCAGTACGAATACACTACGCTTAATCAACTAACCTGCCCCGATAGTTCCATAAGAAAAGCTGCCTTTTAAGACAGCTCTGATCCTAAGCTAACGAACCGTTAGTTCATTAACTTTTCATACGATAAAATTACAATTCCACATATTACGGATAATCCCAAAAAGGATAATACATAAAAATGAGGAGGCGTACCTCCCCCAAACACTACCTCGTTTTGAAGGGTTACTACTTTATCCCATGCACTCTCAATATCTGGTTTATAGTTTTTTGTTTTTATATAACCGACTAACATCATAACGACTAAATAGATTACATGAATTGAAATTGAACCTATAATTGCTTGAAGAACCATCTTCATATTAACTCTCCCTTTTTACTCATTTTACCATATTTAACGACAGGTGTTCTTGAACTAAACTGCCCCTTTAGTTCCATAAGAAAAAGCTGCCTTAAAGACAGCTCCAATCTTCAGCTAACGCACCCGTTAGCCATCCATGAATCGCAAAAATCGGCGATTCACCACAAAGAATGAAAATGGTTAGGAAGTGTCAATACTGATACTGACCTTAATCCAGTCAACCTCTATAGACTAATTATTTAAAAGCTCTCCTCTTTTTTTTAAACGATTGAGCAGGGTTTTCTTAAGTATTGTCATTTTTCATTTTTAAAGAAACTTATTTTCATGGTAGTTTAAGTACAATCATTCACAATCTCTATTAACTTCTCTAAAATTTTTAAGTTATGTACTAAAACTATACTTTGGCATCGTATAAAGTATAGAGGTTATTTCAAGTAAAATAAAACTGCCAAGTTGATTTTTAAAATCACTTATTTATTGAGTTCATTAGTTGGAAGAAGTATTCAGGTTTGTGAGTCTTATTTAGGTTATACCACGAGTGTAATGTATCTGGTGCAAATACATCTAATTTTTTCAGTACTTCCATCGCAAATTCCAAAGGAGCTACTCCTGATGCAGTAACCAAATTTTCACCCGTTACTACAGGTTCCATCTCATAAAAATTTTCTCCTTTATAATTAGGACAGACTATTTTAATATACTCTAAGCTATTGCTTGTATGCTTTCTAGAATCTAGATATCCCATATTCGCTAGTCCCTCAGTAGCACCACAAATAGCAACAACAATAGTGCCAAGCTTTAAAGCCTCGCCAATTTTTTTCAAGATAGGTTGATGAATAGCTTCTCCCCAAGTATTCCCTCCAGGTAGAATTACAAGATCTTTACTATCAAAGTTACATTCATCAAGAGAAATATCTGGTTTTATACTCAGTCCCCCCATCGTAGTAATAATTTCTTTATTCGCTCCTACTGTAATTACTTTTAAAGGTGCTAAATCTTTTTTGAAATATCTTCCTGAATTTAGTTCAGCAATTAAATATCCATATTCCCAGTCTGACATTGTATTAAATACATATAGATAAACTTTTTTTATTTTCATCTACTAACACTCCAATCATAATTTTCATAGTTTATTTTTTCCACATCAAAAGCTACTCCACCAAAAAAAGAACGTACGTTCCTTTTAATGCAATTATATTCCACAATTAACCAATAGTCAATTTCTTATGGAACTATCCTGCCCCGTTAGTGCCATAAGAACTAAACCACTGATACACAGGGGCGCTACTTCCTGAAATTACAATTATGTTAACTAGTTTTGTATCGAGTATGCAATAAAATATTAATAAGGTAAGAATTCATTTATGGATTTATGTGGTAAAATACAACAAATAAAGAAAGGGTATTGTGCATTTTCATTTGTTGAAATTGGACATCCCTTATAAAAAGGAGAAAATTAGATGTCTAAAAAAATATTAATTACTTTTTTATTAATGTTATTGATACTATCAGCTTGTGGCTCAAAAACACAAAATTCTACTACTGAGATTGTTAATTCACAAGCTGAAACAGTTAAGAACGACGATAAAATATTTTTGAGCAAACATATTGATGATACAGGTGTTAAGGCGGCAATTAAACTAGGACATGGCCAAGTGCTTGATCAAACATTTTATGATAAAAAACATGACATAAAAGTGCATTTTAACAGGGTGTTGACGGATGAAAAGGAAACAAAACTGTTACTGACCTATCAAAGTGAAAAAACAAATTTAAAAAAACATTATATCGACATTTTTGAGGGTGTAAGTTCAATCTACTTGATTGTTGGAGATGAACGAAAGAAGTTAGACAATGTGGGATGGGGAAGTAATTATTACGATAATAAAGAAAACAAGATGGCTGAAGCCTTATCCTTTGAATCAATCAAAAAATATGAAGGCCAAGACATTCGTTTAGAAATCGAAAATTTGACCATTTGGAATGACAGTGGGAGGGACAGTGTACAAACGACATGGCCACTCGATTTTAAACTCGATCAATCAGCCGTCTCAAAAAGAGAAACCGTAGAAATAAATAGAGAATTCACGCTTGAAAACGAAACATACAAGATTAAGCAGATAGAGTATTCAGCATTTGAAACAAGAGTAGTTGTTACTGGATCTGACACAAAACTCCTAAAAGATGAAAGTGGAATGCAATACAGAGTTATGAGCAAATTAGAAGATAAATTTCTTAATGCAAGGAAAGTTGATAAAGAATACGGTTATATCGTTGATGATAAAAAATCTGGTGTATTCTTGAAATCTGCTGGTGAAAAAGTTGATCCAGTTTTTAGTAAGGGGGAAGTAGAGGGCGCAGAGGACGAATATATTATGATTTTTGCTCCGGTTAAGTATCGCCAAGATAGTATTCTAGAAGTTGGTGATGATATTAAAATACCATTAACTAAATAGGCACTGAGAAGGGGTCTTCGATTTGAAGATCCTTTTTTCAATGCTTATGTTAACTATTCTCTTACATGTAAGATTACTGTATTACACCAATTATTACAGTTAGTAGAGGCTTAAAATCACCCTTTAAATTATTTCAAAGTTAAAAAACACGATTAGCTATTTGCTAGTCATCTCTTTCACTTTAGCGTAAATAGTGGAACGTGGAACGCCAGTCATTTTAGCTATATCATTAACGCTTAAACCGTTAGATTCTCTTTTATCATACAGATTTAACGCCTTCTTAACGTCCTTCTTGTCCCTAGTTCCATAAGAAAAGAACTGCCTTAAAGACAGCTCCGATCTTCAGCTAACGCACCCGTTAGTTTAAGTGAAATCTTCACAAACTTTTTTATCTTAGGCTTTGTTAAATAGTATTGTTTTTCAGGTATAAAATATTGGAACATCCGATTTGGACGTTCCCTTTCTTATTCCATTAAAGCCCCCCTATAATGGAATAACTGTAAAGCTAATTAAGCTTTTTAAAAGCTGCGTTTCGCTGCCCAATCACCTTGCATTTTACTAAGGAGGACAATTTGCCCAATATGATATGCGTTGTGCATTGCTAAACTCTTCAGTTCAAGCACTAATGGATTATCTCCTGGAATCTGTCTATACAAATCTTCATGTTCTGATTTTGCTAGTATTTTTCCAAGTTCACGATGAACATAAAAGTATTCTTGTTTTGTTTCCTTCCAATTTTCTAACGTCTCAGTTGGTAATCGAAATGTAGAGTCATTATTTTCTGCCTGTGGTTCATTCGCTGTTTCACCAAGAAATCGCATCAGATATCTCTTTTCAAAGAAAAGTAAATGACAAACTAATTCCCAAATGGAATTCATTGCCCCATCAGCTGGTCTCCAAATTGCCTGTTCAAAAGTGATGTCCTCTAGCACTTTTTCAAGTGGTGGAAACCAGTCTTCTTCATCTAGGCAACTTGCCCATTGTTGTAACAAAAGTGTCTTTACATCCATTTTCTATTCCCTCCAATTTAATAGATTGAATTTATTATTGCTTACCTTACAATAGATTCGCATCAGTTAAAGAGTATTCCTCTAGACAGAATATCTTTTATTACTTGTTCCATTATTTCACCTTCTAAAAGATCAGGTTATCGTATTAATTATTGTTCAACTATTCTGCCCCGTTAGCCTTATAACAAAAAGGCTACATTGCCTGCTCCTCCTATATTCATTCAGGTTCAACAGTAAAGCTTTTTACTGGCTTTACTATGACTTCTTCAATTGTAAAATTAGGAGAATCATATTTAAGATATATATGTCCTTTCCTTACGTATTCCTCGGCTTCCTCAATGGTTTTAAATCGTTTAGCATAACCATCACCAGAGCACCTGTCCGGATAGCCTGTTGAACGTAAATCCTCATAAATATAGTATTTGAATTTATTTAAGTAATTGGACACTATGTACATTAAAAATCCTCCTTAAATTCCGCAATTTATTTACCATAAAAATCCAATTTCTTTCTTCAACTATCCTGCCCCGTTAGCTCCATAAGAAAAAGAGCTGCCAAAGCAACTCCCTTATTGAAGTAATGCACCTTCTTCAACTCTTGCACCTTTTAGTTGAACAAGAAATTCAATCTTTTTTCTTTATGTAGAAGAAAAAAATCATAATTAATAACCAAAAACTCCATACCTCAAAAACACCCGATGAAGACCACATTTCACTTATCCCCGGAGTATTAAAAGTAATATACGTAAGAATAAATGAAACTACAACCAACAATATTTTTAATTTCACTTTTTACACCTACCCCAAAAGTCTGCTTTTAATATATTACATTTTATAGTATTCACTCTAATATTTACTAAAATCAATAAAATAATTTTATGGAACTAAACTGCCCCTTTAGTTCCATAAGAAAAAGCTGCCTTAAAGACAGCTCCGATCTTGCTGATATTTCAACATGGTCTAAATAGTGTTTTATTCATTAAGTAAAACAGACAATTAATGAAAAGATTATAGCTAATATTGCATCTTGTCTCGTAGTTGTTCTTATCAGTGGCATCCAGCTTATCTTACCCATTTGGCTAACAAGCCTTGCAATAATAAAAAAGATAACAAAAAAACTTAAAAACGTTCCAACCATAATATCACCTTGCTTCATTTTTCTTTTATTGTAATATTCATATTCAACTATACTGCCCCTTTAGTGCCATAAGAAAAAGGCTGCCTCAGAAACCTCTCTTATTATAGTGAAAAACTCTAATCCTTTTTACTTTCTATATTATGTAATTGAGCGACTATAAACAAAAGTAATACAACAATCATACCAACCATAGCCGCAATACCAGCGTGATATCCGGAAAAAATTTCATTTCCTTCAAAAAGGCTAACTATGCCAATGCCACCTATCCCTCCAATGAGTAACAAGAACAACATCACTGTAAATTTCCACACATCAAATTCCCCCAAAAATACACAATTACAATTTAAAGCTAACACGTTTAGTTGAAGAAAAATATTGCTTATAGAAAATATATTAATCCAGTAATACCCAAAGAGATTACACCTATGAGGCCTGAGAAGAATGCTATTTTCGTTCTAAAATTCCTATGCCCTTCTGATTCAGAATGAAAATTAGCTCTTTGCTGTTGCCCACCCGTCCAAGCTCCAATAAAAATACCAGAAATAATAATGCCAACTACTCCGATTATAAGAAAAAACTTAAACATGAATAAATCCCCTTTTTTTCTTTTTTATTACATAATATACCATGAATTTCATTGCATTTCTTGGTGAACTAACCTGCCCCGTTAGTTCCATAATAAAAAGCTGCCTTAGAGACAGCTCCGATCTTCAGCTAACGCACCTCAACAAGAACCTCAACTAATTGTATTCGAATGATCCTTTTTCCCAATCAAATAATAAACCAAATACCCTAATACATTAAATATAGCAAATACAATTATCCAACCAATGTTTAATCTTCTATGATGATAAGCATTAATGGTTGCCCAAATGGTAAATAACACCCAATAAACCACCAGACCAATGGACAATAAACCATAAGTTAAGCGATCGAAGTTTGAAATTTCCATTTCAACAGACCAATCTGATTCTTTATTATTAAATCCAGTATTGAAATGATTCAATATTGGATTCGTTTCTTCAAAAAATTCAAAATCTGAATTGGAAATATTAGAAGTTACTTTTACACCATAAATAAACTTATTATCCTCTACACTTGCAGTCATAATTTCTTTTGCATCATTAGATATAGTTGTTTGAGTACCTAAACTACTAAGTATTTCATTACCTATGTTTTCAATGTTTTTATAGTGCTGATATTCAAATAAACCTAACGATAGGAAACCTATTATTCCAAGCAATAAGAATGTAAAAGCTATATAAAGCACCCTTTTAGCAAATGTTTTTTGTGCCTGAAACAATTGACTGACAACAGAACGAATCTCATTTTCTCCTCCAAATCGTTCGATAGCAATTTCAATGGCCTCTTGTTCTGACTTACCTTCTGACTTCAATTCATATACAGCTTCTAACAAATGATTTTTCATTTCTGCTTTCAATTCTTTTATTTCTTTTCGATTCCCAGTAGCATTCAAATAAACTGAATCCACAAATACCTCAATTTGTTTCAATTTTTTCTCCCCCTTCCAAAAATGTATCGATTAATTTTTTTACAAATTTCCATTCCGAACGCTTTTCTTCAAATCCTTCTTCACCCATTGATGTCAGTTTGTAATATTTTCTTCTACCTCCTGGTCCTTGCTCATCCCCCCAGTAAGAAGAAATCCATTTATTTTTTTCCAAACGCTTTAATGACAAGTAAAGTGTGCCTTCTTTAAGTTCAAATTGATTTTCACTCTTTTCTCGAACGAACTTAGCAATTTCATAGCCATACATATCTCTGTTAAGTAAAAGCGAAAGGATAAGTGTGTCTATATGTCCTTTTAACACCTCTTTATTAATTTCCAAATTTGCCACCTCCTGGTATCTATATATTTTATTTTATATTACTTAATAATGCAAGGTATGCATCAGAAAAAAACAAGTAGTTCTTAATGAACTATCCTGCCCCGATAGTTTATTAAGAACAAAATAAAAAGGACCCTTGGTCCTTAAAAATACTTTCTATACAAGTCTCTCCGCATTGCACCACTTAGATATGCATAAATTTTTGTGGTTTCACTTTTTTCATGACCCATTAAATTTTGAATCACTTCTAGAGGGGCTCCATTATTCAATAAATTTGTGGCGTAACTATGTCTAAGTTGGTGGGGATGAATGCTCTTTTTAATGTCCGTTCTCTTTGCTACCAGTTTTATAATGTTTCTCGCTTGAGAAATACTCATTCGGTGGGGTGCACGTGTAGTCACAAATTGTGCTTCCTCCTGATCTTTTCGCTCATTTAAATATCGCTTCAACCATATTTCACAACGAGTATTGAAATATACTTCTCGTTCTTTATGTCCTTTACCTAATACGATTGCTGATTGATTAGAGAAATTGATTGAGGCCCTATCTAGAGTTATTGCTTCACCAATTCTGCACCCTGTTGAATACATAAACTCAAATAAAGCATTTTCGAATGGTGTATGACAAGCTTCCCGCAAATGTTCAATTTCCTCTTCAGACAAGTATTTTGGAACCCTTAATTCTAATTTTGGTTCCTTGATTTTGGAAGCAGGATTTCCGTTAATTAAATTTTCATCCTGAGCCCATCTAAATAAAGATTTAATAAATCGAATTCTGTGACCCAGACTGGATGGATTATCAATACTCATACGCCTGTTTGGCCTTCTTTCCGTAATAAACAAACAGGGATCCTCATCATCTCGCTCATCTAGATACCTTTTTATCCAAATGGAGCAACGAGTATTAAAGTACACTTCCCTTTCTTTATCACCTTTCCCATGTACAATGACTGAATTCGTAGAGAAATTAATATCATCACGATTTAATTTTACAACTTCCCCAATACGGCATCCGGTCGAATACATAAACTCAAACAGCGCATTCTCCATCGTTGTATGACAAGCCTCTCTTAGATGTTCTATCTCTAGTTCTGAAAGGAACTTTGGAATTCTTTTACCTAATTTCGGCTCTTTTAATTTAGAAGCAGGATTTTTAGGGATATAGCCTTCTTCATGTGTCCATTTGAATAGTGATTTAATGCAACGAACCCTATGCCCTAAACTAGATGGCTTTAAGTGATCCCCTACCTGTATTAGATATTCTTTTAGTTTCTCAGTAGTAATTTCACTCATGTCAATATCAACAAAAAATCGTAACAAGAGATTATATTGAAAACAATATGTTTTTAATGTAAGTGGTGAATTTCCCTCAATTTTTTTATCTTGTTGATACTTTTTCCACGCTTCTGATAATAACATGACTCTTTCACTTTCCTACTATTTAAATCTATTAATCTAGATTCTATTATGTTCAAAGAGAGGAATTTTCATACACAAGTTATTCAACAATCGCAGACAAATAACTAATTACTAAACTATGAGAAACCTTGAAACACAAAGAAAAGGACCCTTTCTTTACTTAGGAAGAGCGCCCTATTGCGGAATAACTCATTAAAGAGTGCTGCTCCGTGTATTCCTCTTTTCTGACGAATATTGCACCTGTTAGTTCAATAACCCTTCATGTGAACGATTTCAATCATGGGCAACATTTATGAATGGCTACTGAAGCTACCCCACCACAAACAATAATAAGTGCTTTTCCCATTCTAATCTCCTAACTAAATAGATTTTGTAAATGAAAGAGGGAAGTCAATAACAAACTAACTAGCAGTGCATCAACTTATTAGGATGCTTTAGAAAACAAATGAATGCAGTGTCTCTGCTTATCATTAATCAGCCTATTCAATCCATTTGAGTCTTTGATGCAATAATCCATCGGAGCCTTTATTTTCTCCTGTGACAAAGTCAGTCATATGGTAGGTTAAATACCCTCCGTACTTGCTCTTGGTGTTGAGCAAAAGCTCATCAACATAATAGATACCTAAAGAAAGGTCATCCAGGATTATGCTGGCCATAGCAGCATAAATGCCACAAGCAACTTGGAAGTACGTGGCGTTTGTTTTGAATTTCGGATATATTTCACTACTTTTCATCACATTATATATATACTTTTCGCTATCCTCGTAAACTAATAGGACACCAACTAGGTCTTCACCTTCAATTTCACCTACATCCGGATCAAGTAATTGTTGATTCCAATCCCAGAGAACGTCTACATTAGCCAAATTATTTCGGATTGATTCCGTTGTATATTCATTAACACGATAAATAAACCCCAATTGCATATCAAATAATTTACCTAATGTAATCACTTCTTCATGTGGCATTAGACAACCATAAAACTCTTTTTGCCCTAACCTTACTTTATACTCCATTGCATATACTTCTTCATAAAAATATTGTGGCAAATGATGTTGGACAAACATAGGGTAGCATAATATCGCTTCATCCAGGAAGCATTCGACCGACCAAGAAGTATAGAGTGTGTTAAGTTTGATTAACGTTTTGTCTTTAAAAAAGGAATCGTCATGCTCCACAATGTAGCAGGCTAATGGTTTTCGATCCGGATTTTCGTTTATGAGTTTTATGGCCATCCATTGCACTACACCAGGATTCATACCCGAGCCAACAATCGCCTTCATATTGTTAAGATTTTTTTTGCTACCTTCAAATCTAATATATCGCTCGGTCAATGGGAAACCATATAGACTTTCGTCCTCATCGACCTCAGTGTTCTCGAGGGCTGAATTGATGTAAAAAACACCTAATTCGTTACAGCATTTCATCATCTCAATTGTATCAGCCCATGAAACATCAATGACTACTTTCGTTTTTGTCTTTTTTAAATGTCTCTGAAAGTGACTTACATCCGTGAGATCAAGCTGGGAAATTTTGATTTTATCCGCAAGGTTTGGGAATAATTGGTCGTAATACTCTTTATCCTTTTGTTTAATATCAATTAGGTGAAGCTGGGAAATGCTAATGATGGGGTACATAGGGTCATTTTTATCTTGGGCGGATTGGTTTAGAATGGCCAATACCGCTTTTGCAACACCTCCACTGCTGCCTAATATAGAAATGGAAAATGAACTTGTCCCATTTAACATTTCATCACTCCTTTCGCCAATTTATGCTGTACGTGAAACATGTGCAATGATTTCTTAAACAATATATGATTCTAATGATCGTTACGTATGTGCTTCTGTCTATGAATAAGGGAGGTGTTAGAATTAATAATATGAGATTTAGAATAAGTGCTTTTTCAACTAAGGGGGCAGTAGTTTATAGAAAGGGGTTATACCATTGAAGAAACATATCTGATTGAAGGTGTATTCGGCATTCAAAAGATATCCGTTTATGGCAGGATGATTTTTGAATGTAAAAATGCTTCCGATTGTGGAACAAAAATAAAAGAGCTTTCTCGTTTTCTAGGGGGGACATTCCGCTGATTGAACTTGGATAAAATACGCGAACGAACTGTCACTTAAACGAAACTGCTGTATATAGTAATAGTAAGTTTTGAGAAAGGGTGAATAGGATCGATGATACATCCAGATACCGAGATTCGGTTTGTCAATGAAAAGATTGGTGTGGGCGTTTTTGCCACAAAAATGATCCCCAAAGGAACGATCATCTGGGCATTGGATGATTTGGACATCATTCTCGAGGAAGATGAAATTGAATCGCTTGATCTCGTACGAAGGGAAATTGTCTATAAATATGCCTACCTCAACGATGACGATTACTACGTGCTGTGCTGGGATCATGCCAGATACATGAATCACAGCTTCAGTCCAAATGTGGTATCGACGGTCTATGAGATTGAATTGGCGTCGAGGGATATTCTTCCCGGAGAGCAAATCACATGCGACTATGCTACGCTCGGGTTGGACGAACCTTTTGAGTGTGAACCGGAGGAAGGGACTTCTAGCACCGTAGTGATGCCGGATGATTATCTGTATCGCTACAAGGAATGGGATGAGTTGGCTAGGGAGGCATTCAAACAATTGAATCAAGTAGACCAGCCGTTGCGTCATTTGATTCGACCGGAGTTCGTCGACAGGGTAAACGCGATCGCAGAGGGACGTGCCGAGCCGGATTCCTTTCTTACGCTCTATGAAGAGGAGTAAAGGCAACTAAACAACCACCAGGACAGAAGGATCTGTTGGTTTGTCTATGTTCATTTAACCAGCTTTTTTTGGCGATCTAGCAAGATGGAACATGAATCATCAACGTGAGGGTTTATAACCCAGAAAAGACCGCACCTCTGTCAAGTAGACAGTGCTAAAAAAGACTATGCAGCCACCGTGATTCGGTATTCTACTGGAGCACGGTGGCTGCATAGTCTTTTTTGGAATCTCTTATAATTGTAATGATACATCTATGTTTCTATAGCTTGTATTAACTCTTCCTCTGTTTTACAATCAGTTTGATACAACATTTCTGTTTTGAAATGTGAAAAAAACTATTCTACACAGGCATTATCGAGGCAGTTTCCTTTGCGAGAGTGGCTGCCCCTTATGCCGTATTTGTTTAATCGTTTGCTGTATTTCTTAGACGTGTATTTGAATCCTTGATCTGAATGGAGGATAGTTCCGTGCACGTTTCTTTTTGTATTAAGGTCCTCAATAGTATCTAAAACTAATTTCAAGTTGTTTCTGTCTGGGATTTCCCAAGAAACTATCTCGTTATTATACAAATCTTGAATAACTGATAGATAGTAAAATTTATTCTGGAAAGGTATGTATGTAATATCGGTTACCAGAACTTCGTTTTTCTCTCTGTCTTTAAACTCCCTGTTAACCAAGTTAGGATACACTTTGGATCCCTTCTTGCCAAAATATCTCCATTTCTTTCTGATAACGGACTGAATTTCCATTAACTTCATTCTTACGAATTTATTACGGAGAATACGGTAGCAAGTTGGAGAAATATAAGGAATTTGATGGGTTTGATTTAGCAACCATCGATAACTTCGAGGTTAAGTGGCAAGACGACAACGTATCTTTGATTAATGTGTACCGAAAGGCTGAGGATGGAACTAGATTCAAAGACGAGACCATTCGCTTGGACACTTCCATTTAGTTCACAAATGGGTACTTATATTGAAGCATCCTCTCGCTAAACATCCTCCTTAAAACGGATTATATCAAGGTTTGATTAGTATGTGGAAAAACTTATGGAACTAACCTCCCTCAATAAACTAGACACAATCTCACGATTGCTCTAGAATTCTTAGGATTTCATAGTCATATCATTAACCGTTATCTATGTAAGCTCGGCATTACGCCTCAAGAATAGGGATTTACCGAAAAAAGTGCATGCTAAACTAGCTAATCATAGGAAAAAATTGGTTTAAGCAAGGTTATGATCGCACTTTAGGATATCCACATGTCTCATGGAGGTCAACCCTCCCATGTCTCACAGAGTCGATGCTCCTACATTCCTTCGTTCAACCTTTCCATGAGGTGGATGTCGGTCATGCTGCCCCACAGGATCTAAGTCCTTACGTTAGTTGCTTTGCCGACTAATCCGTGCTTCACTTTTAAATGAGTGTTAATTAAATGACCGTGTAACCTTAAAATTCAATGAATTATGCGACTGTTTGATGTACTAAAAATGTTGCCATATGAGGGATATCCTTTAACATCTTGTCTTCTTGAAACGTAAATTGTTTTTTACCGATTGAAAACAGAATGCGAATAAGCTTGTTACACAAGGCTATCAGAGATTGCATTTTCTTTAAGGGATTGTGGGAACGTGTTGTGTAATATATATGAAGAGCTTTAAAAGCCTTGTTCTTTGCCACCAGTATCATTGCTGTTTTCTTTTAAACTTAAACCTGCTAATTTTACGATTTGGCGAGGATGTTGATAGTCTCTGAGGTCTCCGACCTCTGTGGAAAACTCGCCCGTATCCTAGTAGGGATAGCTCGTAATGGCTCTGTCTATAAACCGGAAATGATCTTCCCACTTGAACAACTAGCAGCGTAAATTTACATTCACATTGTTATTTAACGAAAGTTGGCTTATCCGTAGGATTTCAAAGAAAGCACGAAGTACTGGATGTAATGAACAAAAGGGCAATGACCCGTTCCGTTAGCAAAACCGGCCTTCACCCCTTGGATAGGCATGACGAAGGAATGAAAGGGCATAGGATTATGACCCGTTGAGAC
Organism: Peribacillus sp. FSL R5-0717; assembly: GCF_038002945.1. Taxonomy (NCBI): domain Bacteria; kingdom Bacillati; phylum Bacillota; class Bacilli; order Caryophanales; family Bacillaceae; genus Peribacillus; species Peribacillus sp. FSL R5-0717. The sequence goes on along the minus strand of NZ_JBBOOF010000001.1, from coordinate 4,358,832 downwards.
ATGGGAGGGAAAGCCTCCAGGGGGCAGCGTGGAGAATGCGTGCAGTATATGTAATAATATGGGATTTTAAACAGATCCCCTATTTCAATCTGCCCTCATCTTATCAAAACGGTCCTATCTCTTTCGTTCATCTAAAGCAACCTATACCATGTGGTTTGAAATCCTGCGAATAAGCGAGTATTCGTGAGCATTATCTATTAAACTGAGGGAGTTCATTAAGGAATTGATTCAATACTCAACTATATTTAGCCATTGACCATCAGGTTTATCATTTATCTCAAATAAATAGACACCAAGCTCTTTAATACTGCCGTTTCTCTAGCAACACATGCGAATGCACGTACAAAGAAACTCTTCTTTCTTTTTTTGCGATGTCCCCTGTAACATTTTAAAAAGTCGGCTCATACATTTATGAATATTTTCATTTTTGGTATTAACAATCCAGGCACATCCTACTGAACCTCATTACACAACCGACCTATATTCTCGACTTCAACAACCACCACATCCCCCGACTTGATCGGGCAGCTGCCAGATGGTGAACCCGTGGCCAAAATGTCACCGGGCTCCAGTGTCATTACCTGTGAAAGCCAGCTGATTAAAAATGGAATGCTTAGAGACATTTCATTGGTATTCCCGTCTTGGACAATGCGGCCGTTTAAAGTGGTCACAATCCTTAAGTTTGTAGGATCTACCCCGGTAACGATGCACGGCCCTAAAGGTCCGAACGTATCAAATCCTTTGCCCCGCGTAAACTGTGGATCTTTTTTTGTAAGATCTCTTGCTGTCACGTCATTAAATATCGTGCAGCCGAATACGTAATCAAGCGCATCTTCTTCTTTAATGTTTTTTCCGCGCTTTCCAATGACAAGGGCCACTTCCCCTTCAAGTTCCACTTGATTGGATAGCTCGTTTGGAGGAAGGATAATATTCTCCTTGTCTGCAATAAGCGAAGATAATGGCTTTAAAAATAGGAATGGTTCAACAAGGTTTGCCTCTCCACCCGTTTCCTTCGCATGATCTGCATATGTCCAGCCGAAATTAACCACTTTCGAAGGTTTTACAGGTTCCAAGATTTTCACGTCACTATATTTCAGCTCAATCCCGTCATACTTTATTTCCTTTTTGACAAGTTCCGCAAAACTGCTAGACAGTTGTAATATCATGTCATCCTCAACAATACCGTAATGTATATTGCCGTGATGATTCTGATAGCGAACTATTTTTTGTGTTTTTTGTAGCACATGCATTATGAATAAACTCCTTTGATGAGTAAGATATACTTTCCTCAGATAATATAAAATTCAGCTCTCCTCATAATCACAAACAAGCCCCCTGTAGGGGATAATACCAAACCCTTATGTCTGAAAATCTTTTTTATTACATGATGTTTTCTTTTTTTATATTGGTAGCATCTTGAGAGTGCTCCCAACATTCAAGACTTTCAAGACCTTTAATGCTGTCTTTATAAAAAACTGGATCTTGACCAGCCTTTTTCTGTTTCATATAATCACTTAATGCTGCAAAAGCTACTTTTGATAATAAGAGAACGGCAATTAAGTTTACGATAACCATCAAGCCCATAAATAAATCTGCTAAATCCCATACAAGCTCGACCTTTGCAACCGAACCGAATACAATCATGGCGAACGCGCCTATTCGATATAGAATCAACCACACTTTACTTTTGTGTAAAAATCGAATATTTGTTTCCCCATAATAATAGTTACCAATTAACGAACCGAATGCAAATAGGAAAACAAAGATAGCAAGACAACCTGATGCCCAGGAACCGATGTGTTCACTTAATGATGTTTGTGTAAGTGCAATGCCAGTTAGCCCTGGTTGTTTATAAGCATCAGAAAGTAAAATAATAAATGCTGTACTTGTACAGATGATCAGTGTATCCGTTAATACGCCAAATGCTTGAATAAGTCCCTGTTTCACCGGATGACTTGTTTTTGCCGTTGCGGCAACGTTTGGCGCACTCCCCATTCCAGCTTCATTCGAGAATAAACCACGTTTAACTCCATTCATGAACGCAGCGCCTATTGAACCGCCCGCTATTTGTTCAAAGCCAAACGCGTTATTAATAATAAGAGAAAGAATTTCCGGCATTTTGGTTATATTCATTGCTACGACAAATAATGCCATTCCAAGGTATAACACACCTAGAATCATAACCTTGTATTCAGCAATTTTTGCAATACGCTTCACACCGCCAAAGATAATCACAGCGAAAGCAAGTGTCATGAGAATCCCTACAGTTAAACGATCTGTACCAAATGAGTTCTCAAAAGCAATTGTAACAGTATTTGATTGTACAGAATTGAATACAAGACCGAAAGAAAGCGTAATTAAAATAGAGAATAATACTCCCATCCAACGTTTGTTCAACCCTTTTTCCATATAATAGGATGGGCCGCCTCGGAAACCAGTTTTATCTTTCACTTTATATACTTGCGCTAACGTACTTTCAATAAAGCTGGTTGCTGAGCTAATAATAGCAATAATCCACATCCAGAATATCGCTCCAGGACCGCCTAATGCAATCGCAATCGCAATTCCTGTGATATTACCTGTTCCAACGCGAGCGGCCATACCAATACAGAAAGCTTGAAATGGGGAAACGCTGTCTTTAGAACTAGTTCTCCCTTCCATTAAAACACGGACCATTTCCTTTAACATTCGAACCTGTACAAATTTCAATTTAAATGTGAAATAAATCCCACAAGAAACAAGCATAATAACTAATAATTTTGACCAAAGGAATTCATTTGTTACGCCAACTACATCGTGTAATAATTGTTGCATTCTATCACCTCTTATAAAAAATTTACTAACTTAGAAGATACCTAGTTTTTTCACTGTAAAAATATCAACTTCATCAACTGATGAATTCTGTCCAAAGTCAGGAGTTATATAGCCCCCAAATATTTGAATTAATAGCCTTGATAGCAGTATCTCAAAAATATAATGTAATATCTGCTGCAATCGATGTTTCCATCATTTCTTTTACCTTTTTAGGATCTGTTGTTTTTCCTAGCACCCACATCAATTTCGGCACGATTGCTTCTGTGTTCATATTTTTAGAACGTACTATACGATTATGGTCAATTTTCCGACCGACTTCATATATCCCCATGTCTTCTCCTTCTTCTAGACATTGAGTCGTAATGACAACCGATACACCGTGCTCTATTAATTCAATTAATTTCGCCAAAATGTTGCGCACTTGAAAAGGAACACCACCACTTCCATAGCTCTCCACAACCACTCCTTTATACAAATCTTTTAGGCAGTCAAAAAATTCTGGCTTTATCCCAGGATGTAATTTCACAACCGCTACATCTGTACAAAGTGATGTATCTAATTGAATGTGTTTCTTTTTTTGAATATGAATCGATTCATTATATTCAATATGGTCATCATGCATCAATGCAACATACGGATAATTAATACTTTCAAAGGCATCATAGCTTTTCGTTCTAAGTTTAATCGCTCTTGTCCCTTGAATGACCTTGCCGTCAAATACAATATATACCCCACCTATATCTTCACAAGCAAAACGAATGGCATCTGAAATGTTTCGTTTTGCATCCGTTTTACTATACGAAATAGGAATTTGCGAACCTGTAACAACAATCGGTTTTGATGCATCTTGTAACATATAAGAAAGTGCAGCTGATGTGTAAGCCATTGTATCGGTACCATGCGTAATAATAAAGCCATCGTATTAATCGTAATGTTCGTAAATGGCATTCGCCATACCTATCCAAAACTCTGGTTGCATGTTGGTGCTATCAATGTTCATTAACTCTTTCGTATCAATACGACAACGTACATTTAATTCAGGTATATAACTTAATAGATCATCGGCATGCAGTTCAGGTACAAGTCCGTTTTCTCCTTCAAGTGAGGCTACTGTTCCACCAGTCGTAAACAACATTAATTTTTTCAATGATAATGGCTCCTCTATCTCTTTTTTACAATAAGTTTTTTAAAAGAAAGTATTCAATTCGCGTATGTTTATTCGATTCGCGTACTTTCCATGTAATTATAGTAACATAAATATAATAATTCAAGATAAAAATATTCAATTTTCGTACACTTCATCCACTTTTTGAATCCACAGAATGGAGTTTGCTTCCTGAATCTGAGCTGAGTTATTACAAATAATAAATATCAAAAAGATGATTATTTCATTAAGATACTTAATTACAACTTAGATGAAATTAAGCCTAAAAACCCATATACATCAACTTGTTTATATGTTGTCAATGAGAATATTATAGTTTTTATATACGTGAATCATTTAGTGAAATAATTTAAAATCTTTAATTAGGGGACAATTGATTTTAGCCCATGTCGGATAATATACCGTCTGTCCAGATTTAAACATACAGTATCCTTAAAAATATCACGCAAAAAAAGCGATCATACGTTCAAAAGGCCGCCAATTGGCGGCCTTCTTATGGCGCTAACGCACCCGTTAGTTCATACAGGTTTGTTGGGTTGACACAAACTGTGAGGTGAAAATTAAGTTAAAAAGGACAAAAAAGATTACTCTTTCTTATCCTTTTCAAGTAAATCAATTATTCTATCAACTTTTGTTAAATGCTTTCTGATTTGCTTGGCTGTTTAGTAACGAGAGAAAGAACAAGAAAAAAACACACCAGAAAAAATCCCAAATATAAAAATAAGGAAAACTAGTTGAAATATCAAATCACCAATATTCATATTATATCCTACCTTTACTTCAATAAGGGGTTGCCGCAGCAACCCCTTATTGAAGTAAATCCCCTTTAGTTGGATAAGATAAGCTACGACAATGAAAGCTATCTTCAAAAATAAACCACTTAATTGAAAACCGTCTATTGATAGCAAAATAAATTATTATTTTAATCGGTGATTTTTAACCTTTATGTTAATAATTCGTATTACGTAAACCAGGAAAGTTAAATATATTGTGTTTAATGATGTCGGTATATGTTGTTTTATGTAGATTGAAATATAGAATAAATATGAACCCTATTTGTTACAAAAAAGTTCACTCTATATGTTAAGTTGGAGACTACCTTCGTTAATTATTAATTACTATAATTTTTCTTACTTGAGTTATTATATTTTTATTTATCACTTAATATTAAATACTTATATTGTATGTTTAAACAGGGTTTTAAAGAAATAAAAGAGGGAAGATATGAAAAAATTAAATGATCAACTATTGATAGACTCATACCTTAAAGCAATTGAATTAAACTTAGAAAAAAAATTTATCCTCGTTCTAGAAGAGGAATTGAAGAGAAGAGGTCTACCCCTTATCGATCAAAAAGATAGGAGTAACTAATTAGTATATGCTTTAAACTGTAATTCTTTGCTTTGTTTTTTAACCTAAACTAATAATTCTTGTTCCTTATTAGTCAATTCTCTGTATAAGACTCGTTCAAGCTGTAAAACTAATTAACTCTCTAAGATTAACCTTTTAGTGTCAAAAGTATTGACTCAAATCCACTTTTAGAATTAATTAAATCTCTTACTTGAATTTCGACATAAACTTTCATTTGTCCTTTATGAACTAAACTGTAAACGGATTGATACGCAAATAGCATTGTTGAAGGAGACTTCTAATTAATATTCGTTAAGGAGTGATGAAAGATGATAAGCGTAACAGTAGATAAGTTAAAGTTCAAGAAACAATTATCGGTGATTGAACAAATCACACTGAAAGATTTTCTGTATACATGGGTATGTAGCTCAAGCAAGGGATTTGACGATTTTTTTCACCTTGAGTACACAGTAGATGTATTTGCCAAAATGGAAAAAATGACGAATGACACCGATTTGTTGATTTCTGATGATGATTATTTCAGATACATAACATTGACGGAAGATAATCAAATTGTGATAGGTGTTTTAGATATGAATTCAGAATTAAAACATAGAATAATTTCACTAGATAAGATTAAATAATTCTTCGTTTTCTTTAATTCATACAAAATGAGGCAGTGTGGTACACTGTCTTTTTTTATTTGTTCACTATATGTCTTATGGGACGTTACTGTCCTGCCCCAAAAAAGCTGCCTTAAAGACAGCTCAGAGCTTCAGCTAATGCACCCGTTAGTTTTAGTAGATTTCTTCACATACTTTTTAGTATTTCAGTTAATACAGGAATGCCGCCCCATGCCGCATGACGATTCTACAAGGAAGCTAACATTCTGAATTTCTATGGTTTTTTCCAACAGAATAAAAATCATGTAAGAAATATCAAAATATGATAGTATTTTCTATGTCATACATAATTTAATAATTAATAAAGAAGGAGCTAACTAGACATGAACATAAAAAAATATCTAGGAATCACGTTTCTATCAGTTACACTATTACTTTTTGGATCTATCACTGTTATCCATAGCTCAGCAAATGGTAATCCAAAAGAAGAGAGAGTAGAAGCAACTTCAACAAATCCAAAGTTAAACAATGTGAAAATTTTAGCTACTGGTGGAACGATTGCAGGTTCTGCTACGTCCAATACTGACACAACTGGTTATCAAGCAGGTGCACTTGGTGTTGAAACACTAATTAAAGCTGTTCCTGAACTAAAACAAGTAGCAAATGTGAGTGGTGAACAAATCGCCAATATTGGCAGTAACAATATGGATAATAAAACTTTATTAAAGTTGGCGAAACGAATTAATGAGTTATTAAAATCTAAAGACGTTGATGGTATTGTCGTAACGCATGGAACAGATACCTTGGAAGAAACTGCTTACTTTCTGAATCTGGTCGTAAAAAGCAACAAACCTGTCGTGATTGTTGGATCAATGAGACCGGCTACAGCTATAAGTGCAGATGGACCTTTAAACTTATATAATGCTGTAAAAATTGCTGCTAGTAAAGATGCTAAGAACAAAGGTGTTTTAATCTCATTAAATGACCGGATAGGTTCTGCACGTTATATAACAAAAACCAATACAACCATGACAGATACATTCCAATCGGAGGAACAAGGCTATTTAGGAGCAATCGCAGGTAATAAAATATTTTTCTACAATGAACCTACTCGTAAACATACAACCAAATCGGTGTTTGATGTATCAAAACTAGATAAACTTCCTCAAGTGGACATTATTTATAGCTATCAAAATGATAGTAGATATTTTTACGATGCATCTGTGAAAGCAGGAGCTAAAGGGATTATAATAGCAGGTGAAGGAAACGGTTTAACTTCTGATACTGCTTTTGAGGGTGCTAAAGACGCTGTCAAAAAAGGCGTGATTATTACTCGCTCTAGCCGTGTAGGAAATGGTATTGTTACGAGAGAAAAGATTGACGATGAAAATAATTTTGTTACAGCGGACTCACTTAATCCTCAAAAAGCACGTATTTTGACGATGCTTGCATTAACAAAAACAGATGATCCAAAAGAAATTCAGCAATTTTTCAACGAATATTAATCATTAAAATTAGAAATTACTTGATTAACTAAAAGTGAATGAAATTTAAAGCATACGATGGTATGAATCACCACCGTATGCTTTTATTTATTTTTGTACTAAGTTGAACTAAATTGTCCTAGTTGTATAAAGAAACAACTCCCCTCAGGGAAGCTCAAATTTCAGCTAACGCACCCATTAGCAAAAAAACTCTTTACTTAATATTCCTAATATAATCATCCGTTTCATTATAAGAATTTATCTGATTTGTTTTTCCTCGATTTTTCATATAGTAGAAGAGATAGCATAAAATAATAAAAGGTACTCCACAATACAGAGCAATTCTTTGGCTCGCATCAAAAGCAAGACCTATACAAGAAGCAAGACACAAAACACAAGCAGCAATGGGTACAAAAGGATAAAGTGGTGTACGGAATTTTAAATTTTTAATATCTCCACCCATTTTCAAAAAATGTTTACGGAACATGTATTGTGATAAAACAATCCCTATCCAAACTACTACTACTGCAAATCCTGATATAGCCACAAGTACTACATAAACTGTATCAGGTGCAAATACACTAGATAATAGAGATAAACAAGCTACTGCCATACTTATAACTAAAGCATTCAATGGTACTCCATTTGACGTTATCTTTCCAAAAAATGAACTTATCATTTTCTCATTTGAAAGAGACCATAACATACGAGTAGATGCATATAGACCAGAGTTTGCTACTGAGAGTAAAGCTGTAATAATAACAAAGTTCATAATATCAGCTGCATAAGGAATTCCGATGTTGTCAAAAACCATCACAAATGGACTTTCAATGACTCCTGCTTCTTCCCAAGAGATTAAACCAGATAACACAAAAATTGCACCAACAAAGAAAAACATTGTTCGCCAAATTACATTTCTAATAGATCTAGGAACGTCTTTTTCTGGATTTTCACTTTCTCCAGCAGCAATGCCAATAAGTTCTGTTCCTGAAAAGGCAAAGTTAACGGAAATCATGGCCATAAAAACTGGAAGCAGGCCATTTGGGAAAAGACCCCCATCTGCAGTGAAATTAGAAAGCATGGGGGCAGAGGCTCTATCATCCATTGGAATAAATCCAAGCATTGCAGATCCTCCAAGTACAATGAATAAGATAATAGTAATTATTTTAATACCTGAAAACCAAAATTCGGTTTCTGCAAATATTTTTACTGAAAAGGAATTAAGTAAAAATATTAGAATCGCAAAGACGGCGCTCCACATCCAAACAGAAGTGTTAGGAAACCACCTCTGCATCAACAGTCCAGAGGCAGTAAATTCGGAACCTACCGTTACCACCCAAGTAAGCCAGTACATTAAACCAATAGTAAATCCAGTAGCAGGACCGATATATTTGGTAGCGTAAGTTTGAAATGAACCTGTTACTGGCATAGCAACAGTAAGTTCGCCTAGGCATAACATAACAAGGTACATGATTAATCCGCCTACTAAGTAAGCGAGAATCGTACCTCCTGGTCCAGCTTGGCTAATTGTATATCCACTGCTCAGAAAAAGACCCGTTCCAATTACACCACCTAGCGAAATCATGAACAAATGCCTGCTTTTCATTGAACGTTTCAACTGGTTTTCATTGGTATCATTTGTGTTTGGCATCTAGTCTCCTCCTCGTTTACTACTCTACAAGTACTTATTTTAATAGATAACAATATGCAAAGTTTATATTATTACAGAAAAATCAGAATTTTTAATATAAAGACTGACCTGCACAGGTCAGCCCTTATGTCATCATATTGTTTTATTATTAACTTTAAAACAAACAACTTTTGGTTCAGTCATTTCTTGAAGGGCAAACTTAATTCCTTCACGACCTAAACCAGAACCTTTTACACCTCCGAAAGGCATCGCATCAATGCGATAATCTGAGCTATCATTTACCATAACTCCACCTACATCAAGTTTACGTATTGCTCTAAATGCCTTATCTAAATCACGAGTGAATATACCTGCTTGCAGTCCGAAATCTACACGATTAGATTGGGAGATAGCTGTATCAAGATCAGGAACATTATAAATGGTAACAACTGGGCCAAAAACCTCTTCAGTTGCCAATTTACAATTTTCTGGTACGTTAACTAGAACAGTAGGTTGATAAAAAGACCCTTCACGTTTTCCACCACAAAGCAACTTTGCACCTTTCTCAACAGCTTCATTTACCCAACTTTCAACACGTTTTGCTTCTTTTTCGGAGATCATTGGTCCCATATCTGTTTCTTCTAATAATTTATCACCTACTCGATATTGTTGAGTACGATCTATAAATTTACCAATAAAATCATGATAAACACCTTCTTGGACATATATTCTCTGTACCCCTAAACAATTTTGTCCTGCTGCCCAAAATGCTCCAGAAACAGTTGACTTCACAGCTTCTTCTAAATCAGCATCTTTCAATACAATAACGGGTGAGTTTGATCCAAGCTCCATACATATCTTTTTCAAACCTGCTTTTTGAATAATTGCTTTGCCAGTGGCAAGTCCTCCTGTAAAAGAAATCATTCGTATAGCTGAATGAGTAATTAGGCTATCTCCCATGTCACCTGGATGACCAGTAATGACGGATAAAATTTTCGGTGGCAAACCGGCTTTTTCAAAAGCTTCTGCCAATAAGAGAGCACTTAATGGTGTTACAGTTGCTGGTTTTACAATAATAGCGTTCCCAGCAGCAATAGCAGGACCCACTTTATGTGCAACAAGATTTAATGGATCGTTAAAAGGTGTTATAGCTACAATAATGCCAATAGGAAAACGATAATAGTAACCTATGCGATCTTCGCTTCCGGGCATTTGATCAAACGAAATGGTTTCTCCATTAATTCTCCTTGCTTCTTCAGCACTTATACGAAGTGTTTCAATACAACGTAGTACTTCTTTTCTTGCTTCTTTAATTGTTTTACTTCCCTCACGAGCAATAGTAGTTGCATATCTTTCCTTATTTTCAAGGATCCAGTCCGCTGCACGATGAAGAATAGCAATTCTTTCGTGTGTTGGCATATCTGCTGCTATTTTAACTCCTTTTTTTGCTTCTTCTATTGTATATATGACGTCGCTTTCATTAGCAGAAGGAACTGTTGTGATTAAACTATGATCCTGTGGATCCAAGACTTCAATGCATTTATCACGAGATACCCATTCCCCAGCAAGAAACATCTTATTTTTATTTATTAATTTGTCAGTAAATATCATACAAAATCACCTCAAGATAAGTAATTTTTAACTTATAACTTTAAGACTGAAACGAATTATAATTATAATTGATCACGGTTAATGTTGATTAAATCAATAAGAATCGAGAATCCTGTTTCTTTACGTCCAGCTCCGGCTCCAATTAAGGTAATCGGGCCCGCTAAATCACAATCATAAGTAATAGCATTTTGTGCACCTAAAACTCCAGCTAGAGGATCTGTAAGAGGTATAGCTTCAGGTCCTACCTTTGCAATGACTTTATCGCCATCCTTTATACATTTAGCAATTAACTTCCATCTCTTACCTTCTGATTTTGCCCACTCAATGTCCTTTTCCGTAAGATGACTAATCCCTTCACATTCTACTTCTTCTCGTTTCATTGGAATACCCATTACAATGTTAGCAAGAATGGTAGCTTTATATTGAGCATCATATCCCTCAACGTCGCTAGTAGGATCTGCCTCTGCATAACCAAGAGCTTGTGCCTCTGACAGTGCATCTTGATAACTCAATCCTTCTTCCATTTTAGTTAGGATATAATTAGTTGTTCCATTCAAAATCCCCCGTATTTCAAAAATGCTGTTCCCTGCCAATGAACTCAGAGGCATTCTTAATGCTGGGGTTCCACTCATTACTGTTCCTTCAAAGCCCCAACGAACATCATTTTTTTTTGCTAATTCAGCTAACTCTTGATAAGCTAGAGAAACCGGACCTTTATTACTCATTACTACGTTCTTTTTGCTTTCAAATGCTGCTTTACAATGATCAATGGCAGGTTGTCCTGTTTTTACATCAGTAAAGGTAATTTCAACAACAGTGTCTGCATTACTCTCACGTATTGTTTGAAAACTATCCCACCCTCTTACCAAGCCAGGGGTTTCAGGGTAACTATCTAATTTTCCTGTTTCTTTTACAGCTTGTAACGCTAAAGAAAGATCCAACCCCTTTGGATCATAAAGGGAACCTTTCATAACATCAGAAATAGCAACGATTTTTGCATCAAAGTTAAACCCACTACGTAGTGACTCACTTTTATCTTGTAAAATTTCAGCTAACCCTTGACCAACTACACCAAATCCAAGTAATGCTATCCTATGTGTCATATTTCAATACCTCTTCCATTAGTAATATTTTATGCTTTCAACTACAGCTAACAGGGTAATTGGATTCTAAGTAAGAAAAAGCTTGCTCTAAATCTGCTATAAGATCTTCTGTATCCTCGATACCTACAGAGATACGAACTAAACCTTCTGGGATACCAAGGGCTTTACGCTCCTCAATAGTACATTCAACATGGCTAGTCGTTCTTGCAGGCCCATAAATCGTTTCAACGGCTCCAAGGTTCCCAGCTTTGTTTGCATATTTTAATTTTGATAATAAAATTTTGATAGCTTTCATTTCATCTTTTAATACAAAACTTAATATCCCACCGAACCCTCTCATTTGTTTCTTTGCGATATCATGATGTGAATGCGCTTCCAATCCTGGGTAATATACTGCGTCAACAAGCTTTTTCTTTTGAAGATACTTTGCAATTTCCATTGCACTTTTTTCTTGTTGCCGTACACGAAGCTTTAACGTTTTCATCCCTCTTAAAATAAGGTAGGCTGACCACGGGTCCATAGTTGCTCCATTAATTTCACGAAAATGATAGACTTTTTTCATTAATTTTTCAGAGCCACATACTATGCCACCTAATGCATCTGCATGTCCACTTAAGAATTTAGTTGCACTATGGACGACAATATCAACTCCTAATTGAAGCGGATTTTGATTAATTGGAGTAGCAAACGTATTATCTATGATAACTAATGCACCCACTGATTTCCCGACTCTTGCTAGCCTCTCAATATCAGTAACTTTCATAGTAGGGTTAGTAGGAGACTCTAAATATAGCACTTTACACCCTTTGGCCACTTCAGCTTCAATTTCTTTATGGTTTCCGGTATTACACAATGTCACATCGACATCAAGATTGGGCAAGAATTCAGTGAAAATTTTATTGGTTCCTCCATAAGTATCTTTAACTGATACAACCCGATCCCCCGGTCTTAGAAATGTATATAATGTACTACTAATAGCAGCCATTCCTGAAGAAAAACCTACAGCTTCCTCTGCCCCCTCGAGTATCCTCAATTTTTCTTCCAGGGCTTGAACAGTCGGATTTGACATTCGATTATAGATATAACCAGGTTTATTTCCAAGGGCAACTTCTTGCCATTCATCCACGTCATCGTAATTATAGGCTACACTAAGAACTACTGGAACTTGGGTTGCATTATATGCAAGAGATTCTTTTTCTCCTGCCCATACCGCTTTTGTTCCATCTTGCACATCTTTAAAGTTATTCTCACTCATATTTTTCCACCTCTAATTTTATTACTTTGTAAAAATGGTCTTGTTGAAACATGAATTTTATTTTGTATATAATATATTGTATATTTTATACTCCAACCCCCTCCCTTCCACATTACAGTTCACCTAATGTTATCTTGGGTTTATTTCTAAACATTAAGGTAACAAATACAAATAGTTTAAAAAACTTAAAACAAATGCAAAAAATATACTTTATATTGTATATTGTATATAGTACAGAATAGTCTGAAAATATTTTACATATCGAATTATACAATTAACTTATCTATTTTTCAATGCTTTATTATTTTATTCTTAAAAATTCTTTAAACAGCATTATTTCTAATGCTATAAGCTATATCAACTTTAAAAACAACAATTCATAAAAAAAATGGAAGTAGGAGTCGTTTTATATCTTAAATATAATAATAAATAATAGAGATATTGAAGTCTGTAAAAGATGGTGCTAAGCTAATATAAAAGACAAGAATTTCGAATTATATATTGTATACTATATAATATTAACTTTTGGCTTAGGAGGAAACGCTATCAAAAATAAATATCAATCATTAAAAGATCTCGTATATGATTATATAACTGAAAGAATTCAGAACGGAACCTTACTTCCTAAGCATAAGATAAATGAATCGGTATTATGCGAAAAATTAGGAGTAAGTAGAACTCCTGTAAGGGAAGCTTTGATACAACTAGCTTCAGACAATTTACTCGAGTATCTTCCTAGAAAAGGATTTATTGTAAAAGAACTTGATACCAAGAAAAAGCTAGATGTATTTCGAATTGTTAGTGTATTGGATTCTTTAGCAGCCTCTTTATCTTTAGAACATATCACAGAAAGTGATATTGAACGTATGGAAGATTTGGTTAAGAAAATTGAATTTTCAATTTCAACAAAAAATTATTTAGATTATCAAAAATACCAAAATCAATTCCATAAAGTATATATTGATAAATGCAATAATCCTACATTAATAGATCTTCTTGAATCTTTACAAAATAGTTTTGTTAGACAAATTTATTTAAGTAATAATGAAGAAAAGCTTTTTGCCGTATTAGAGGAAATGAATGAAGATCATAAAGAAATTACTAATTATTTTAAAAAAAGAGATAAAGAGAATTTAGAGCAACTTATTAAGAATAAACATTGGGAAATAACTCATTTAGATATGATATAGGGTTCCTGTCTTATAGTGGAAGGTAACGGGATTATCGACTCCCACCCACCAATCCGATTCTGGAGAGGGCTTGAAATACTTATATGACTAGTGTTTTATGAATACCACTATTCATTAAATATTTTAACAATATAATATTACTAGCTATTTTGTAAACACAAAGAGCGTTAACCCTTTTGGCTAACGCTCTAAATCTATTAATAATACCTTACCAACTCATATATGAACCTTTCCGACTATGTGTTAAGCTCATACATCACACTCTTCTTTCTCTATTCTATCCCTCATATAAATCGTGACCACCAACATAAATAGGACCGTTTGCATGATCAATTCTTATTGGCCATTCATACGGAACAGATATACGTCTAGCCACACCTCTCCAAAAATTACATGAATCGGCTTCAAAGTCTTGAAACTCTTTTAATAGTTCTTTATAAGATGCACCGTCAAATTGTATAATCATATCCTGCAACCTCATGAAAGCCATATGTCTAATTTCAAGCTCGGCTACCTTTTCCATTTCTTCATCAGTTGCCTCATCAATAATGGTTCCTGGCGGGGGAGAAAATAGCGTAAATATTATCTACTTCTTCTGTCGTTCCTTGTGTGGGAATCAATTTATTTCGGATCTGATTAAGCATAAAGTCAACCCCTAATGGTTTTTTCTAGTATATATTACCTACCAAACTTAGTAAACTAAATAGTCTTAATGTTCAACAAATAAAACTATTAGCATAAGGGGACAACTATGACATTAATTTTGCATTATGCAAAAATGGTAACTACAAGCCAAAATCAAGCCTTTTTAATTCAATTGCGTGAATCCTAAAAAAGCAGAGCTTCCCTCTTTGCCTATTCACTCTACACGACATACGCATGCAGTATTACAGTTAGAGGCTGGTGCAAGCATGAAATACATTCAAGAGCGTTTAGGACATGGCATATGAAATCACAGCAGATGTATAATTACAAATCAGTTAAAAATTGAACATGACACAATGGATATATTTGAGGAGGATATTAATAATGCCCTTGAATAGATTTTTTTCCGGGCATTTATCGGCCAGTTGATGAATTCATTAGACTTTATGATTAATTGCCCGAAATAGAAAAACCCCTGACACCAAAGGTGCCAAGGGTTTGAGATATTAATACATTGACATATATTGTTCGCGTTCCCATGGGTGAACTTGAGTACGGAACATATCCCACTCGATTTCTTTTGCTTCGACGAAGTGTTCAAGTAAATGTTCACCTAGTGCCTCTTTAATGACTTCATCAGATTTTAATGTTTCCAATGCAGCATATAAAGTAGCTGGTAGATCAACGATACCTACTTCTTCACGTTCTTCTTTATTCATTACATAGATGTTGCGATCAACTGGAGCTGGAGGAGTCAAGTCGTTCTTGATACCGTCAAGACCAGCTTTTAGCAGAACGGCAAGTGCCAAGTATGGGTTTGCTGCTGGATCGACACTACGTACCTCTACGCGAGTACTTACTCCGCGTGAAGCTGGGATACGGATTAGCGGGCTACGGTTTTTAGCAGACCATGCAACATAACAAGGAGCTTCGTAACCAGGAACTAGACGTTTGTATGAGTTAACAGTTGGGTTTGTTACGGCAGTGAAGCTTGGAGCATGCTTAATGATACCCGCGATAAATTGCTCAGCTGTTTTGCTTAATTCCAATTTACCTTCTTTATCATAAAATGCGTTTTCGTTGCCTTTGAATAGAGAAACGTTACAATGCATTCCAGATCCGTTAACACCGAACAATGGTTTTGGCATGAATGTTGCGTGTAAACCATGTTTGCGGGCAATCGTTTTAACAACCAATTTAAATGTTTGGATGTTATCACAAGCTGAAATCGCATCTGCATATTTAAAGTCAATTTCGTGTTGTCCTGGAGCTACTTCATGGTGGGATGCTTCGATTTCAAATCCCATTTCTTCAAGCTCAAGAACGATATCACGACGGCAGTTTTCTCCTAGGTCAGTAGGTGCAAGGTCAAAGTATCCGCCTTTATCGTTCAATTCCAGCGTCGGCTCGCCTGCTGCATCCAGTTTGAATAGGAAGAATTCAGGTTCAGGTCCAAGATTGAAATCTGTGAAGCCCATTTCTCTTGCTTCTGCAAGAACACGTTTTAGGTTTGCACGTGGATCCCCATCAAAAGGAGTTCCATCCGTATTGTAAATATCACAGATCAAGCGTGCAACTTTACCTTTTTCGGAAGTCCAAGGGAAGATAACCCATGTATTTAGATCAGGATATAAGTACATATCAGACTCTTCGATACGAACGAAGCCTTCAATGGAAGATCCATCAAACATCATTTTATTATCAAGTGCTTTTTCTAATTGACTGACTGGGATTTCAACGTTTTTAATTGTCCCTAAAATGTCAGTGAATTGTAAACGAATGTACTTAACATTTTCTTCTTTCGCTAAACGAGTGATGTCTTCACGTGTGAACTTTGCCAATTTCTATTCCCCCTAATAATTCATAAATCATATTTTTTATTGGAAAAAACGGGACATATCCCCTTGTCTAAGAGATGTACGATGCTTGCTTCCTTGTAAAAGCTCGGCACGCAGAAGCTTGCGAAGATCCTCGTCACTAAGGTCATGCCTTATTTTTTCCGCTTGTTCTAATTCTTGGGTTTTAGGTAAATTCTGTTCCTTTACAGTGAAAATCTTTTTAATGCCAGCCAGATTGACTCCTTGTTCGATTAAATCTTTAATCTCAAGCAGTCGATCGATGTCATTTAATGAAAAGACCCGACGATTTCCATCTGTTCTCATAGGAGTAATAAGTTGATGCTCTTCGTAATACCGAATTTGGCGTGCAGACAACTCAGTTAACTGCATGACGATTCCGATGGAAAAAAGAGGCATCGAACGCCGAATGTTGTTGCCGCTCATTCTTAGCATCCTCCTTTTGTTTATCTTAAAATAATCTTATATCATGTTATTAAACTTGTCAATATGATGTTACATTTTATGACGTGATTTTTTCAGAAAAATTAAATGATTTGTTACTACACAAATATTATGACTATTACTCTTACTGGAATCCAATTGTATCTGGATTCCATAACATACCTTATTTAATTTCAATTACAATTGGATCAGCTTTTTGTCCATTAGCGCATTCACAGCAGTCAATACAGCCATTTTAACATGGGCGTATGTCAATCCGCCTTGAACATAAGCAACATATGGAGCCCTTGTCGGACCATCTGCCGTCAGTTCAATGCTGGCCCCCTGTATAAAGGTGCCTGCAGCCATGATTACATCGTCCTCATATCCCGGCATATAGGCAGGATATGGTGTCACATGTGAATTGATTGGTGATGCATATTGGATGGCCTGACAGAAGGCAACCATCTTATCCCGTTCATCAAATTGAACGGATTGAATCAAGTCAGTTCGTTTCGCATCCCATTTTGGGGATGTATTCATACCGAGCTTTTCTAAAAAGGCAGCTGTGAACATGGCTCCTTTAACAGCTTGGCCCACGACATGCGGTGCTAGGAAGAATCCTTGGTACATTTCCTGCAGACTATAAAGCGAAGCACCTGCTTCAGCCCCTATTCCTGGTGATGTTAACCGATAAGAGCAAGCTTCAACCAGGTCCTTTTTACCAACAATGTATCCACCGGTTTTCACTATCCCGCCGCCAGGATTTTTAATGAGTGAACCAGCCATTAAATCCGCTCCGACATGACATGGTTCTTGTGTCTCAACAAACTCTCCATAACAATTATCCACGAACACTACGATTTTCGGGTTAATGCCTTTAACGAAGGCAATCATTTCCTTTATTTCATCGATCGTAAAGGAAGGACGTGTAGCATACCCTTTTGATCTTTGTATACCAACCATCTTCGTATTCGGTTGAATGGCATGTTTGACGGCTTCGAAATCAACGGTTCCAGTTTCCGCCAACGGAACGGCCTTATAGCTGATCTGAAAATCACGTAAAGATCCAATACCCGTCCCCCGGATACCGACGATTTCTTCCAAAGTATCATACGGCTTTCCTGTTATGTATAACAATTCATCCCCTGGGCGCAAAATGCCAAAAAGAGCGGTGGAGATGGCGTGTGTGCCTGATATAATTTGGGGGCGCACCAATCCAGCTTCCGCTCCAAAAACATCTGCGTATATCAATTCCAGCGTATCGCGGCCCATATCATCGTATCCATACCCAGTAGTAGGGATGAAGTGGGAATCACTCACTTTATGTGCTTGATAACTTTGTAATACGCGAAATTGATTTTCTTCGATTCGTTCGTCCACTTGCTTATGTAATGGAGAAATCATTGCTTCCACTTCCTGGGCAATGTTTTTCAACACTTCTCCATTTGTTAACTGCTGATACATCAAAATTCCCCTTTATAATGAATATTTCTCCAGCTGCCCGGTTATTGGATGATCAGCTAGACAAAAACCTTTGCATTCATATCTTTCCGATTCTTCATTAAAGGAGAGAGTGCGCAATATGGTTTCATTTTTCAGCTGTGATAATAGTTTACCCTCACTCGATGGCAGGAAAACATGATACGGGATCATTTCTTCAATCACGTACTTTTCAATTTCTTCCATGATTTCATTCAGATCCGATTGTTCATAGGCACTGATCATTAAAGAAGCACGACTGGCTGATCTCACAAAATCAGCGTGAACCTTATCTTTCTTATTATACAACGTTAGTTGTGGAATGGAAGGGACATCTAAGTCATTTAGCAAATCCTGCACTGTTTTCTGATGATTAAAGTAATCGGTACTTGAGGAATCGACCACATGTAACAGCAGATCCGCTTCTTTCACCTCTTCCAAGGTAGAGCGGAATGCGGCAATTAAAGATGTCGGCAAATCTTGTATGAATCCAACCGTATCCGTCAGAAGCACGGTAAATCCGCTAGGAAGAATCGCCTTTCGTGTCATGGGATCCAGCGTAGCGAATAATTGGTTCTCTTCATATGAATCTGCCTCCGTCAAACGATTGAACAGCGTTGATTTACCTGCATTCGTGTATCCCACTAGTGCTATTTGAAAGGTCTTATTACGTTTCCTTCTATCACGATAGCGTTCACGATGCTTCACTATTCCACTTAATTGCTGCTTGATTTCATCTATTTTTCCACGGATGTGGCGGCGGTCGCTTTCCAGCTTCGTCTCCCCTGGTCCCCTTGTGCCGATTCCGCCTCCCAGCCTGGACATTGCCGTCCCCTGTCCAACCAAACGCGGCAATAAATATTGGAGCTGAGCAAGTTCAACCTGCAGCTTCCCTTCCCTGGATCGAGCCCGCTGAGCAAATATATCCAATATTAGCTGCGTCCGGTCTATGACCCTTGCCTCCAATTGTTTCGAAAGGTTCCGAATCTGGCTCGGGGATAATTCATCATTGAAGATAAATAAATCCGGCTCCAGCTCCTCTTCCAGATTCCGGAGTTCTTCCACTTTTCCTTTTCCTATATATGTAGCCGGATCGACGCTTTCCCTTTTCTGGGAGATAGTCATTAAAACCTCAGCATTCGCCGTCTTCGCCAAAGAAGACAGTTCATCGAGTGAATATTCAAAGTGTTCACTTGTCTCAGTTGTTTGACACCCAATCAAGACAGCCGTTTCCTTTATTGCTTCTTCCAAATCACACGCACCACCTTCTGGTAGATTTAACTTAATCATAACAAAAAAATTGAATATATAAAAATTTCCTCAAAACGAAGCTTTTAACCGTTTTAAAAATTGCGATACCATGCTAAAATCAAATTTGGCTTTACCATCAAAATCGAAAAGACATAGAGGGACATTCATATGACATGGGAAGTATTAAGCTTCATAGGTACGATTGCATTCGCTATAAGCGGAACCATCATCGCCATGGAAGAAGAGTATGATATTTTAGGAGTTTATATTTTAGGAATCGTAACCGCCTTTGGCGGCGGGGCAATCCGCAATCTGTTGATCGGCGTCCCCGTTTCAGCTTTATGGGATCAAAGTTTCTATTTTGTCATCGCTTTAGTATCCATCACCATCGTTTTTGTTTTTCCTACAAACCTATCAAAGCACTGGGACAGATGGGGAAATCTCAGTGATGCCATTGGCCTCTCAGCCTTTGCCATCCAAGGGGCGATGTATGCCGTGGAACTTAATCATCCAATAAGCGCCATCATAGTATCAGCTGCATTAACCGGATGCGGCGGCGGGATACTCCGTGACGTGCTGGCCGGAAGAAAGCCATTGGTCTTCAGAAAAGAAATCTACGCAGTATGGGCCATCATTGCAGGCTTGGCTTTAGGCAGTGGTGTATTATCCCAGTCATGGCAGCTTTATTCGCTCTTTGCCGTCATCACGATATTGCGAGTCCTTTCTTACACCAATAATTGGCATCTTCCTAATAAAAAATGGGTGCCTAAAACATAAATTTGAAAAGCCCGCCATCTTGGTGGGCTTTTCCATGTCATTCTTTCTCTTCATCCTCGAAAATCAAATCTTGGCTGGTAAGCGTCAATAAATCGGATTTTTCAAATGAATCTTCCAGTAAAAGCCGCATCGCCTGCGCCCTAATTGACTTTTCTATTATATTGCGGATATAACGACCGTTAGAGAATGTAATAGGTCCCCGGAATGAACGTAATATGATTAAATGTTCCCTTAATTTCCTTTCGGCATCCCGATTCATTAGATACTCCTTTTCCTGCAGCATCCGATCGGCTATTTCCATTAACTGTTCAATCGTATAATCCGGAAAATCAATAACAAGCGGGAACCTGGAATGAAGGCCAGGATTAAGACTTAGGAAATATTCCATTTCCCTCGAATATCCAGCAAGGATCAAAATGAATTCATGCTGCCGATCCTCCATATGCTTGACAAGGGTATCTATGGCTTCTTTTCCAAAATCCTTTTCGCCGCCTCTTCCCAAGGAATAGGCTTCATCAATAAATAAGATTCCGCCAATGGCCTTCTTAATCAAATCCCTGGTTTTTTGGGCAGTATGACCAATGTATTCCCCGACTAAATCTGCCCTCTCCGCTTCTATTAAATGCCCTTTCGAAAGTACATTCATTTTTTGAAACAACTTCCCGATTAAACGTGCAACCGTTGTTTTCCCTGTTCCCGGATTTCCTTTAAACATCATATGCAGCGCTTGCCGGCCAGTCTTCAGCCCCTTTGCCTCACGTTGTTTATTGATGTAAATCCAGGCATATATCTCTTTTATCATCCGTTTCATTTCATCCATTCCAACCAGCGATTTCAGTTCATCTTCAATCTCTTTCAATGCCACATGCTGGTGGGGGATTTCCTGCACCAAAATTTCTTTTATCGGCAGATCCTTTTGTAGCGCTTTTCTGTTTTCCGCATTAAACACAATATTGATTTGCCCGTTATTTTTCATACGGATCGGTTGTTCCATTTCATTCACCTCTCCATCTTGGACCCTGACTCTAACACCACAATTTTTTATGATGGCATGGCAAATGCTGCATAGCCAAAATTATCCCATCGGAAAATCCGTTTATTCCTTTCGTGATTAAGCCCCATTCCCTTCTTGAAAAGCGACTTATTCTGACAGGATTTTTTCATTGGAGGATTTATTACGACAAATCCCATTCCCATCCACCAATATATTAGGGGTAATGTCATTTCCTGCGGTTTCCCGGAAAATAATCCGTCCCATGATATATATTCAAATAAGGTACGTAAAATTATCGATTCTTTGAAAAAGGACAGAGAAGGGCATACAAAAAAAACAGGTCGCTATAAGCTAAACCTGTTTTTTACATTCATATATATGATTATTCCTTCACTTCGTAATCGATCTGAACATTACGTTGTGGAGCAAATGTAGAAATCGCATGTTTATAGACTAATTGCTGCTTGCCCTCCGATTCAAATAAAACGGTAAAATTATCGAACCCTTTCACTTGTCCTCTAATCTGGAACCCGTTTAATAAAAATACCGTCACATACGTACCATCTTTACGTAATTGATTAAGAAACTGATCTTGAATATTTACTGATTGTTTCATGTATTAGTCCTCCTCTTTTCTCTCTAAATTTATGTATTCGCCTTCACCGAAAAGCTTTCCTGCTATAAATCCAGATATTTCATGTATTTTTTTTGGAAAACCCTCGAGATCGGTCATATCAAACCAAATTACATCCATTTTATTCCGGAACCAGGTCAATTGCCTTTTTGCGTATCGACGGGAGTTTTGCTTTAATGTCTCAACGGCTTCATCCAATGAAGCCCTTCCATCAAAATAATCATAGATTTCTTTATAGCCTATAGCCTGGATCGATTGGCAATCCCTCAAACCTTTTTCATGAAATGACTCCACCTCTTGAATCAGCCCTTGTTCTACCATGACATCAACACGTTGATCGATGCGTTGATATAACTTTTCACGTTCCATTGTCAATCCAATGATGCACGTATCATATTTCAATTCTGTAGGCTGTTCATTTAGCTGCTCACTCATAGTTTTACCAGTACAATGAAAAATCTCAAGTGCCCTGATCACCCTTCTTACATTATTGGGATGAATCCGATTCGCGCTTTCCGGGTCAACGCTGCGTAATTGTTCAAAAACAGGATCGATTCCTGACTCCCTTACCTGTTTTTCAAGTCCCTCCCTATAAACAGGGTCGGATGGCGCCTCCGAAAATTGATAATCATAGATGACTGATTGTATGTATAATCCTGTTCCGCCGACGATAATGGGAAGTTTACCTCTGCCTTGGATATCCTCGATACAAGCATTGGCACGCTCCTGGAACTCTGCTGCACTAAATGGTTCATCAGGTTCTTTAATATCAAGTAAATAATGGGGGATTCCTTCTGTTTCTTCCCTCTTGATTTTTGCAGTACCAATATCCATCCCCTTATAAACCTGCATGGAGTCTCCGCTAATAATTTCACCATTAAATAACTTTGCCATCTCAATGCTCATCTTTGTCTTCCCAACAGCAGTCGGTCCAATGATAACGAGAAGTTTTCCTTTTTGTTGTTTCACAATCTCACTGCCTTATATGATTTTTTCCCTATCTTATCATAATCTCGTTGAGAGCAGCTAAACATCTACCCATTATGTCCAATTGAGGTACTTTTATTCAATTTTCCACCTGTATAATCGTCACCTGTAAAAAAGGTATGATCCCTTTGAGGGATCATACCTTCTTATCAAATGTGTTTCCTTTGGATCAATTTAGCCCATTTTTCCATTTACGGGAATGATCATCGTAACGGTCGTTTCTTTTTCGGAGGATTGTACATGAATCTCTCCATCATATCTGTTCACTAAGTCTTTGACGATGAACAATCCTTGTCCGCGAACTTTGCCCTTTTGTGCCTTTTTTGTTGAAAAACCGCTGGCGAATATATTCTCCAGATCTAATTCCGAAATCATTGGTCCGGTGTTCGTGACCATAAACGTATACTTTTCATCATCAGCTTTGCAGGCAATATCCATTCGGCGTTCTTGCTCTGGCAATTCAATTGTTGCCTCAATAGCATTGTCGATAACATTTGATAATAATTTTATCAAATCGATAGTTTTGATCCGATTGAAGGATTTGGGTGAAACATCAATTTCGATATCGATATTATAATTCTGGGCCGAGAGCCTTTTGGTCTCCAACAGGACAGATAAGCCCGGATGAATCACATCCAATTTCATCGATTCAATTGAATGCACTTCTTTTGAAAGCCCTGTTAAGTATTCGAGTGCTTTTGCGTTCTCTTCTAATTTAAGCAGTCCATGTATCACCTGAATATGATTGGAAAAATCATGCCTTAATGAGCGGACTGAAGCAAATAGAGATTGAAATTCCGATTGATACGTAT
This sequence comes from Peribacillus sp. FSL R5-0717, assembly GCF_038002945.1. Taxonomy (NCBI): domain Bacteria; kingdom Bacillati; phylum Bacillota; class Bacilli; order Caryophanales; family Bacillaceae; genus Peribacillus; species Peribacillus sp. FSL R5-0717. Next base: position 4,334,746 of record NZ_JBBOOF010000001.1, on the reverse strand, counting down.
CTTCCGTATCCCCCACTTCACGTGTCAGTTCCTTTTGATACCATTTTTGAATGACAAAAAAGGTAACCAGCAGCATGATGACAAATCCACCATTATAAACAAGAATGGCAATGCTGCTTTTCAATACCTTGCCGTTAATGGCATTAATATCTTCCGCGCTCACATCAATGCCCAAAAAACCAATAATGTCGCCATCTTGATTTTTCATTGGCACTCCCACAGTCAAATACTCACCATATTCCGGATCTTCTAGAATCCCGGTAATGAAGCTTTTGCCTTCATACCCCTGTTTAACCTGCTCCGGCGGAACAGTACATGCACCACCGATAGGAAAATCCCCTTTATGATCTTTAGAAAACCCAGTAATCATGCACTTGGATACTGTGGGATTATCAATCAGGATGGTATAAACATATAATGCTCCTATTTTTTCACGGGCATCCTCTAAGTAAGCTTTTATATCCAAATAATCCTGGCTCTTTACTTGGTTATTGAGAAATCGCTGATAAGCCTCCATATCCATCGAGTCGGCTATAGATCTGGCAGCTACCAAGTTTTGATTGGCAACGGATTTTTGTACAGAATTTTTAATGCTTAAATATGTTGAAAACATATTTAGAAGAATGAAAACAATCAATAAAAGTATGGTCAAATAAAGAAGTGCCCTTAACTTTTTATTTTTCATAGGATTAAACTTACCTCATCTCTAGCAGCTAAAAGTTAACGAACCTATTCTGAGTTTACTATATTAAGGGATAAAGAAATAGGGAAAAATCTAATATTCTCTATAACCCCAGGCATATAATACTATAATAAATCAAGTAATTGACAGATCGCCCACTTTTTTTTGATCATATGACCTTTTATGTTTTAATCTAAACCACGTCTATTATTAATCATTTCCAATAAAATCATTTTATTCCCACAAAGTAATTATTTTAGTATAATTATGTATGTGAAAATGGTAAAAATAAATGATGCGGGGTTCGATATTCTCGCTTCAAATAAATAATTTTACCCTTTATATGAAAATATTACAAGACTGTAAAGGATTAATCTGTAAAATCACACCATATTTCATATATTTGTGCAAAATAGCGGATCACTCCTCTTCAATAGTGCATATTGACTAATTCATCATCAATAAAAATGCCGTTTCAATGAGAGGACTCCTGAATAAAAAAATGGAATCAGGGACTGAACCCCAGATTCCAATACATATGATAGCTTTTATTTAATAGAAGTGATGACTGCCCGCTCATATATTCTTTTAGTTACTTGATAGTATAGCAGTTGAAAAAGAAAATACGTTGCGATGACCATGGACGAGTAGGCAAACAAATTCGATTCCAATAAATTGCTTAATGCCACGTAGGCGACTATGGCATGAATCACCCCTATCAGAAACGGAGCGAAAAAGAGGATGCGTATTTCGGCGCTTAAAATTTGCCGTATTTCTTTTTTTGTCAACCCCAATCGATGAAGGGCATGGATTTGAATTTTTTTATCTTCTAAATTCGTAAAAACTCGCAGATACATCATGCTCCCTTGGACGATAAAGAATAATAGACTGACAAACAAGCCGATAAAAAGAATCAATATGCTTCCCTGTTTCATTTCTTGATAAATCGGAGCTCTTGTTTGCAGTTGATTATGATTATTAGACATTTGTTCGATTTCACTAGATGTTTCCATTGATTCTTCCCAATCTTTAACTTCATACCCCCGTACTCTTGCCATCTCTTTTAATGGCACATCAGCAGTGATTTCATGATAGAGCTGATCATCGACCACCATCAGAGTCGTTGCTGCTTTTATGGGTGCGACTATCGATTGATTTCGCTGACCAACCATTGTTACCTGAATGGTTCCATTGCCAAAGTGCAGTTCCTTTTGTTCTCCCTTGTGGACGAATTGATAGTCCAGTCCCCCATAAGGAAAAATATATAACGCTTCTTTTCCTGATAACTTTGCTGGTTCAATTTTTCGCAATGCAGCCGCATTGTTATAACCACTTTCCGAGATTAATAATGACCTATTTTCATTGGGTTCTCCCGTTCTCATATGTGGTAACAAGTGGGTGATGGGCACTCCAGTCATATTTACTTCGTAAAGGATCTTGAATCCATCTTCCTTTAATATTTTCTCCACTGCGGATGGTTCAATAACTGAATAAACGGAAGCATCATTTTCAATCCAGCCAATTGATTGCGGAATGTTATCCATCCCTTGCTTTTTTAAATCTGCACTGAACATGAAAAGTGTTCCTGCAGCTGTCAAAATCACGGCTGTAATGATCGAGGTCAAAAAGAATAACCTGGAATAGTCCTTAATATTGAAGATCAGGTTTGTTTGAGTAATTAAATTCGTTCCGCCATATAAGCTTTTCTTCTTCCGGTAAAGCCTGCTGCATAGAGCGACAATGCTTTGGCTGAATAAAAAATAGGTGCCGATCAGTACGAAAAACACTATGGGCAATACTCGAATATAAGAATTGTTCAACGACAGCGTACATGCCAAATAATAAGAAATGCTTAAGCAAACTGCTGATAATGCAATTAACCACCTTGAAACGAAGGGAGTCTTTTTGGGTTTTTGTTTATCTTTGAGTAAATCGACTACCTCCGCATTTCCTATGTGGAACAATGAAAAGAGCGATAATAGCTGAAATAGCAAAATGAAACCAACAATGGTATAAATAAAGGCCTCAGGGACAAAGACAAACGATATTGGTTGCTCTACAGCCAATAACCAAGAAATTGCCATTAAGAATAACTTTGAGAACAAAAACCCTAAGCCAACTCCAATCAGGATAGATATGAGGGAAACCATCGTTTGCTCCAGATAAATCAGTTTTCTAAGTTGGGATTTGGACATTCCAAGCAGTGTCAGCAGCCCAAACTCTTTTTTTCGCGGCTGTATAAATGCTGCATTCGAATAAGCGATAAAGAAAACCGAAAATATGATGATCACTATTTCTGCTGCAATGAGTCCCCTGCTAATTAGCTTTCCCCCCGGGATATCCGCATGGACCACATCAGGATGAAAGATAAATGATGCGTAAATAAAAAAGATTGAGACGGATAGGACAATACTGAAAAAATAAGCTAGATAACGTTGTGCATTTCCTTGGATATTTCTCTTAGCGAGAAGTCGGATGTTCATGATAGACTCCTCCCAAAACGCTTAACGTATCTAAAATCCTTTGATGGAAACTCTGTCTTTCCCCTCCGCTGTGCACCTCTGAAAAGAACTTGCCATCCTTTATGAATAGAATCCGGTCACAGAAGCTGGCGGCAGTCGGGTCATGAGTGACCATAAGGATGGTTGCTCCCTTTTTCTCCTGAAGTGTCGTGAGGGTATCCATTACCTGCTTGGCAGATTTGGAATCCAAATTACCAGTAGGTTCATCCGCTAAAATAATGGAAGGCTCATGAATCATCGCTCTTGCACAAGCCGTTCGTTGCTGCTGACCTCCGGAAATTTCATAAGTCCGCTTTTCTAAAATCCCTTCTATACCAAGAAGGCTCGCCAACTGATTCACCCTATTTTCCATTTCCTGCAGTTTATAACGATCTAACGCTAGAGGAAGGAGGATATTTTCGCGAACGGTAAGTGTATCAAGAAGGTTGAAGTCTTGAAAAACAAATCCAATTTCCCTCCTGCGAAACAATGCCAGGTCCTGATTGTTTAATTCATTAGGATTTTGATCATTTAGAATGACTTTACCTGTGGTTGGCTTATCAATCGTGGCCATTAAGTTAAGCAGGGTGGTTTTCCCGCTACCGGATGGACCCATCACTCCGACAAATTCCCCTTTCTGTACATTCATGGTGAAATTATGTAACGCCTTATGAAATAAATTCCCCTGTTTTTGAAAATAAGTTTTGGATAGTTGTTCTGCTTTTAAAATCGACATCCGAAAATACCTCCCTTTCTTACCGTAAGTATAATGAATAAAGCGGGAGGCTCCCATCGAAGTTTATTACATAATCGTTTAGCACCCTTACAATTCTGTCACCTTTCATGTAAGATATTTGTCTTAAAGAGAAACTCCACAGTAGTCCCTTCGGATACAGTCGATTGGATGGTAACGACATGCCCAAGTCTATTAACGATTTCCTTCACAAGATATAGTCCCATCCCGGTTGACTCTTGTTTGACTCGCCCGTTCTCACCAGTAAAGAATGGATCAAACACCCGTTTTACATCATGTGGGACGATTCCAATTCCCTGATCTGTTATCCTAAGGAAAATCTCCGACTCTTTTTCAATGATATTGAACGTTATGCTGTCATGCTCTTCCTGCCTTGAATACTTCAGTGCATTAAAGACCACCTGACTAATGGCGAAGTGGAGCCACTTACGATCCGAATGCACATATACATTCTCAAGCTCCGTGTCAAGCCTGGGATATATGAACCGCTTGATGAACTGTTTCTTTTCCTCGTTAATCACTTGCTTGACTAGATTAATTAAGTCAACCCGCTCCGATTTTACATCCTCCGAAAAACGCTGCAGCCTTGCCCCGTGCAATATAATTTCCAGCCCTCTGCGAAATCGATCATTTTCTTCTTCTATCTCTTTAAGATAATCCTTCATCGGCTCATTCGAAAATGTCCTTTTGCCTTCTTGAATCAGTAAGGAAATGACTGAAACAGGTGTCTTCATTTGATGAACCCATTGATGAATCAACAGCTCATATTGCTCCTTCTGTTTGATTTGTTCTTGTAATTGACCAATGGTTACTTTGTTCATTTGTTGAAAAAGCTCCATCCACAACTTTTGTTCATTTGTCAAAGGTTCCCTAAAGGCTTCGACATATTCAAACGACAAGCTCGGTTCTTGCGTCATCCTTGCTAATTGATTAAGAAAACGGTAATGCCTTATGTAATCGGCCGCTAAAAATAGAAGCATCATAAACAACGCGAGAATAATTAAATAGATGATATTTGAAATCGATATGTGATTCCCCGCTTCCAGAACGGATAATGTATAAGCAATAATAAGCAGGCTTACCAATAGAACGGTATAAAAAATAAAATAAAGACGGTCTTTAATAAAGGATTTCAGCTTCACTTTTCTTCACCTTGCACTATTTTTAGTCGGTATCCTTTTCCCCTGCTAGTTGTTATGGCATGCTTGATGCCAATATCCTCAAGTTTTCTCCGTACCCTTGTGACATTGACGGTCAATGTATTGTCATCAACAAATGAATCATCATTCCATAATGCTTCAAGTAACTCTTCACGCGAGACGATGGTGTCATACTGTCGTAGTAAACAACTCAATAATTTCAACTCATTTTGAGTTAACGCTACCTGATTGTCTTGATATTCGATCATCGCTTTTTCCGTATAAAGCGTTAATCCCTCCATTTCCTTTACTTGCTGGTGGAATGAAGATATATCCGCATATTCACCAAACACCCTACGTAGTACACTCTTTATTTTCGCTAATACCACTTCCAAATGAAACGGTTTTGTTAAATAGTCATCTCCCCCATATTCAATGGCCATGACTTGGTTCATTTCATCTGTCCTTGCAGAGATGAATATGACAGGAACCTTCGAAACCGTCCTTATTAGCCGGCACCAATGGAACCCATCATAATAGGGCAAATTAATGTCCAATAAAACCAAATCTGGCTTTGTATCTTGGAACTCCGCAAAAACTTGGTCCAGTTGCTTCACTTCAAAAACCTCATACCCGTACCTTTTTAAATAATTGACCAAGATTCCAGCTATTTTGAGATCGTCTTCAACCAATAATATTTTATACATTTTTATCTCCTCATTAACCTGACAATAAAAAACCTTGAATGGCATGAGCCAATCAAGGGGATTACAATAAAATTAGATTTCCTCCGGGACTTTCAATCCCTCAATGAAGGATTGAAAACTCGATGCAACTTTATAAATGTTTTCATCCTGGCTTGATGGATCCGAATACCAACCTTGATCCCAGAAGTAAACTCCCGTTTCTTCTTCATTATTTATCAGCAAAATTTTACCTGCACATGTATCATTACCTATTATAATGCAATTCTTATGTAAGTCTTCTCTGTTTTCTTCATGCCATTTCTGTAAATCCAGTTCTTTATCTAGAAGCTCTAATCCATAAAGTGCATGTAAGCATACAAGTGTGTCTAATCCATCCACATAAAACTTACAGTTTTGAACCGTAGTTGTGCCGCCATTATGCTTAAGGAGAAATTGTTTATAATCTTCAGGAATTTCAAAACCCACAAATTCCTGAAAATTATTCACTGCTTCTTCTCTCGCTTTCCCATATCCAGTAATACTCACCATTGTATCGACTCCATTTCATTTTATTGTAGTAAAATCAATTGAACTAATTGCTGTTTAGAAATACCTTTTCTTAATGGAGATCCTTTAAATATAAATTATTCATTATTACTTTAGAAAATAATACTTTTTCTAAATATATTAACATAATTTTACTATCCTTTTCAGTATTTTCTGATATATTTTTTGACAATTTCGTTGCTTTTCACTAAGAAAATAGCCTTTTTTTAATCGAAGTTTTGTCGAAAAATCGATAAACCGTATACTTTCGCAGATAATTCAGAAGTTTTCGATGATATATCTCCATTTTCGAAGATATATTCCCGATTTCGCAGATAAAATATAATTCTATAAAAAAGGGCGCCAACTTCATCTTCAAGATTGGGCGCCTTTTCTCTATTTATCAAACAATTTTATAGTCTTCATACGTAATTAATAACCTGCTCATAGAAACTGTCTCAGCACGAAGCTTATTCTTGTCACGACAATAAGCAATGATGGAACTATTAGGAACTTTAGCTGTACAATTCCATTTACTATATTTTTCATTATACCTAGAGGATATCTCGATAATCTCACCACGTACCTTTAACATCCTGCGTTCTACCAAGGGCATCAACTCCAATTCCGATATTAGTATGTACCCTAAATCAGATAAAATATTCTCGAATCCCATTCCGTCAAAGATTATGGACATTATAGCAAAACAAAAAGGTGTCTGCTATAGATTTATTATTATAGGAAATGACAAGGTAGAATGCCTCTAATCCCCTCTTTATTTAAGGTATTATAACCAGAATAATCTTAATACTCTTTTGGAATATTAAGATAAATCAAAAAAACGAGCAAATAACTCTTAATTATTACGATAAAATTATATTCGTATCACAAAAGAAATATTTGAAATTAAGAGATTTGAGTCGTATGATTAGTAGTATCGGCGGAAAAAACATAAATCAAAATAATTAAGTTTAAAGGGGAATTAGATATGGTAGATGTAATCTCAAAACCTGAACATGAAACACTTAATATTTCTGCAAACCAAGAGCAATTGGATATCTTAGATCAGCTTTTAAAGCCTGAGGTTCAGGAATCATTGAACACTTTAGTCGAGCAGTTACCAAAACTGACTGAGTTAGTGAATATTTTAACAAAGTCTTATGATTTCGCTCAATCGGTTGCGACTGATGATGTGTTGAAAAATGATACGGTCAGCGCCATTTCGGAGATCGCGACACCTGTAGTCCATTCAGTGAAAGGGCTTGCTGCTAATGCCATCGAGGCTAAGGATCGTGCAGAAGCGAATAATGATGTGATCGGTCTTTTTGGTCTGTTAAGGATGATGAAAGATCCGGAAGCACAAAAGCTTTTCCGTTTCGCCCAAGCATTTCTTGAAGTCTCTGCAGAACGTAAAAACCAAAAATAATTTAATGAACTTTCAATCAGTAAGGACGGGGGATTAACTATGTCAAAACAAATCGTCATCTTAGGTGCAGGTTACGCAGGATTACTATCTGCCTTATCCGTACGTGAATATTACAATAAAGATGAAGTGCAGGTTACAGTGGTGAACCAATTTCCAACGCACCAAATCATCACCGAATTGCACCGTCTTGCAGGCGGATCCATTTCTGAACAAGCCGTTTCCATTCCTTTGGAAAAGCTTTTCAAAGGAAAAGATATCGACCTTGTCATTTCCAAAGTGGAGTCATTCTCGGTCGATAATAAAGAAGTGAAACTTGCCAATGGTTCCACATTATCTTATGATGCCCTGGTTGTTGCTTTGGGTAGCCAAACAGGATTCTTCGGCATTCCGGGACTTGAGGAAAACAGCATGGTCTTGAAATCCGTAAATGATGCTAACAAGATTTACAAACATATCGAAGATCGCATCCGCGAATATTCTCAAACGAATAATGAAGCGGACGCAACCATCGTGATTGGCGGCGGCGGATTGACGGGCGTTGAGTTAATCGGTGAAATCGTGGATCATTTCCCTAAAATCGCCAAAAAGTTCGGAGTGGACTTCAAGGACTTGAAAATCAAGCTTGTGGAAGCTGGTCCAAAAATCCTTCCGGTCCTGCCTGATCACTTAATCGAACGTGCCATGACAAGCTTGGAAGCACGCGGCGTTGAATTCCTGACAGGTCTGCCTGTAACGGGTGTTAAAGGAAATCAAATCGAATTGAAAGACGGACAAACGATAACGGCCAATACGCTTGTTTGGACAGGCGGAGTTGCGGCTCTTCCTATCGTAGGTGAATCAGGCCTTGAAGTGGATCGCGGCAAAGCAACCGTCAATGAGTATTTGCAATCCAAATCCCATAAAGACGTATTCGTTGTCGGCGACAGTGCCGTTGCTTTCCCTCCAGAAGGCGGACGTCCATATGCTCCTACTGCACAAAATGCTTGGCAAATGGGTGAGCTCGTTGGATACAACCTATATGCAGCATTTGAAGGCAAGAAGCTTGAAGAATTCTCACCTGTAAACTCAGGTACACTTGCGAGCCTTGGCCGTAAGGATGCAGTGGCAACCGTTGGGGCCAATAACACGTCCCTTAAAGGTCTGCCGGCTACATTGATGAAAGAAGCAAGTAATGTTCGTTACCTATCACACATCAAAGCCCTATTCAGCCTGGCTTATTAATTTTAACAATAAAAGAGGACCATTCATCTTTTGATGAATGGTCCTCTTTTGAAATCAAATCTTTACTTGGTTGATGCTGAATCTAAGGGAAAATCCCTCAAGTAATTTTGCCTTTGTCAATATCCTGGTTTCTTTCAAGCGTATATCATTATAAGAGGAGACTTTCATCAATTCTTCATCCATATAAGCAGGATGGGTCATTATCTCCACACTCTCCCCATCCATTACTCTCCCTTTCAAGTTTTGAAAGTAATCTTCAACCACCATTTCTCCATAAAAATCATCCAGGAATACATCTGTAACGGTTTGAATCCCTGCAAGGTGGCTTCCGGCATTACGCACTGGCAATCCATATTTATCTGACAGCTTTTTAATAACCGGTAGAAATGCTTTGATCCCGTGTACATGATGGTGGCTATCGAAATGAGTCGGGAATAGGCCAAATTCCAAAAATCTTTCGATTTGTGCTGACCACTCCCTCTCCAATTCGCTCAAGGAAATGCCGGCAGGATCCCCATATACCGTACCTTGCTTCTTAAAGAAACCAGATTCGTCAACCAAACTCGGAACATCACTCAACAAAGGTTTACCCCATGTCAGGACTAAGTGAATACCTACCTTCAACGAGGGTGTTTTCTTGGCGATTTCAATCGCATGCTCCGTTGCTTTTGCATTCATCATGATCGTTGCCGAATTGACAATTCCATATTTGTGGCAATCCAAAATCCCATAATTTACCGCTTTAGTTAATCCGAAATCATCTGCATTTACAAGGACTTCTATCATGATAAATTATCCTGCAACTCCTTTTTTTCAAAAAACTGCGGCAAATAATCTTTATGTGCCTCTAGCATTTCATCCAAGATAAGTTTTGCAACCCGGTCGCTTGGAACGAGTGGATTGATCGTCATGGCAAGCAACGCAGTATCATAGTCCCCCGAAATTGCAGCTTCGATGGCTACCCTTTCAAAGGATTTGATTTGCTGAATTAATCCGCGGACAGCGACAGGAAGCTCTCCTACATTGATTGGTTTAGGACCATCCTTAGTTATCACGCAACTGGTTTCAATCGCCGATCCGTATGGGATGCCTTCAATCGCACCATGGTTGACCGTATTCACCGCTTGAATATCTCGCTTATCCGTATGCATCGAGCAAATCAACCGCACAGCCGCATCACTGTAATAGGCACCTCCGCGCTCTTCAAGCTGCGGCGGCTTGATAGCCAGATCCTGGTCTTTGTATAGCTCGAATAAGCCTGCTTCAAGTCTTTGAACGACCTCTGCACGTGTTTCCCCTTTTTCCGCATCCTTCAATTCTTGGGCCAGCACATCACCCGTTTTATAATAATAGTTGTGGTATGGACACGGAAACAGGTTCAACGCTCTAAGGAATTCCGGCTCCCAGCCCATTGCATGAATATTCTTCATCGTGACAGCTTTAGCTGGATCAGTAATCAACTGGATGATTTGATCTTTGACACTCTCGCCATCAACGAATACATCCAAGCCGTAAACCATATGGTTCAACCCAGCAAAGTCGATACGGACCCTTGATGGTTCTACACCCATCAAATCCGCAACACCTCGTTCCATCCCAATCGGCACATTGCAGAGTCCGATGATTTTGGAAATATTACTGTGACGCAGAACTGCTTCCGTTACCATTCCTGCAGGATTCGTGAAGTTAATCAGCCATGCTTCCGGACATAATTCCTCCATCTCATGAGCAATATCCAGAATGACGGGAATCGTTCTAAAGGCCTTGAAAAGCCCGCCTGGTCCATTCGTCTCCTGCCCGATCACTCCGTGTTTCAATGGAATCTTTTCATCAAGAGCCCTGGCTGCGAGCTGGCCAACCCGCAGCTGGGTCGTTACATAATCAGCGCCTTTAAGCGCTTTCTTTCTATCCAGCGTGAGATGGACTTCAATATTTACACCAGCCTTTTCAATCATCCTTCTTGCCAAATTCCCGACAATTTCAAGCTTTTCCTTTCCCGCTTCGATGTCCACGAGCCAAATTTCACTCACAGGAAGTTCTTCATGATATTTGATGAAACCTTCGATCAGTTCAGGCGTATAGCTCGAACCTCCGCCAATCGTGACGATCTTCAACCCCTTGCTCATTCAGCAGTCCTCTCCTTCACAGCATCTGCATGTAAAAATTCTTCGCGTAGATCGATCATTTCAATTGCAAGATCCTTCATAGTCATCGCTGTCATTAAATGATCTTGTGCATGCACCAGGATAATCGGAAGATCAAAAGAGTCCCCGCCTGCCTCAGCATGGATTAATTGGGTTTGGTATTTATGGGCTTGCAGTAATTCCGTTTCCGCCTCGGCGATTTTCAAACGGGCAGAATCAAAATCCTTCTTCTTTGCCTCCTGCAACGCTTCCATTGCAAAGCTTCTCGCATTCCCGCTATATAAAATCAATTGAAAGGATAGCTGGTATAATTCTTCTTTTTCCATTTTTCATCACTACTTTCTTAAAGGCTTAGCGTTTCTGAATCTTTTGTAAGCTTTGTTTCATTTTTTGTGTCTATCTTCACTTGAGCATAAACGAATGGTAAATAAATCGCTGTTGAAATGACTAAGTTGATTGCAGCCAGGACCGCTCCAGACACATGCCCGCCTGTGGCCAGGAATCCACCCACAATCGGAGGGGTTACCCATGGAATCTTAGCAACGATCGGGAAAACCATTCCGCTGCTTACTGCGATATAAGATATCACCGTTGTAATTACCGGGCCGAGAACAAAAGGGATGAACCACATTGGATTCAGAACGATAGGCAATCCGAAAAGAATGGGTTCGTTTATCTGGAACACTCCTGGCGCCCCTCCGAGTGCAATCATCTGTTTATACCGTTTCCGACCGGCAATGATCATTGCAATGATCAGGCCCAATGTTGCACCAGATCCGCCTAAATATACAAATGCATCTAGGAAAGAACCCGCCAATACGCCGTATTGGTCCATGTCTTTGACGCCTTTTGCATATAAATCGATATTTTTCACTCCCGAACTTTCAAAGAGCGGTGTCGTTATCCCGCCAAGGATATTAGGTCCATGCAAACCGATCATCCATAATAAATGAACAAGAAAAACTAGTAAAATAGCGAATGGCAATGAATCTACTGCACTTTGTAATGGAGATACGATCACTTTACTCAACCAGTCATTCAATACCTGCCCATCCGTAGCTTTACGGAACAGCAGTCCGAATATACCAGCGATAAAGATCGTTGCCATACCTGGCACTAACTTTGCAAATGAACGGGCAACCGCAGGAGGAACTCCATCAGGAAGCTTGATGACTAAATACTTCACTCGGGAAAGTCTCACAAATATTTCAGTGGCTATCAAGGCAACGACAATTCCTGTAAAGAGGGCTGTAGCATTAAAATAGTTCACGCTTACAAAACCCCAGGCCCCGCCAGTAACATCCTTATCATCGATGGTTAAAGTTACATTTCCGATTTGAGGCAATAGTAAGAAGAAACAGGCTGCGGATACCAGCATCGCTTCAAAACCATCGTCACCGTATGATCGTGCCAATTTATAAGAAATGCCGAATACAGCGAATACCGTCATGAATGCAAAGGTTCCAAACCAAATATCACCACCGAGCGTATTCCATGCTGGACCGAAGATAGCCTCCATCATTCTTCCGTATGGCTTGATGACTTGCCCTAAATTATTAAACAGGACGGCGAATGACCCGATCATTGTAATCGCTATCATTCCAATCAATGCGTCACGAATTGCAAGCAAATGCCGGTTATTTCCTACCTTTACCGCCCCAGGCATAATATACTTATCAATAAAAGTCATCATATCCTTATTCTCCTTTTATTAAAGTAGTGGCTTGTTTTAGCACTTCTTCACCATTACATAGTCCATAGAACATCGGATTGATGGTTGCGACAGGTATTCCCTTTTCTTTCCCCGCTTCCTGTAGCTTGGAAAGAAGATATCTAACCTGCGGACCTAATAAAATAACATCGGCCTTATCTATTTCATTGTTAACTTCTGTAGAACCAACTGCCCATATATGACACTCTACCCCTTGTTTTTTAGCACTTTCCTCCATCTTGGTAACTAATAAGCTAGTAGACATCCCTGCAGAACAACATAATAAGATATTCATTGAAATTACCCCCCTTTTTAATGATTGATTATTCAGTATTTTCAAGTGAGTTGAAACCGTTTTCTTATAAATAACCGATGTTACTTTTTTATCACTTCCCTTGGATGAAATGGGTATTATTGCCTCCATACATACATTGTAGTTACAAATTGGGAAAATATCAACACAATTTTTAATTTGTTACTACAAATTTTTGAATTAAAGTTGATTATTGAACTTATCCGAGATAATCTATATGTATATATTGGGAATGAGCATAGGAGGAATCACTGTGGAGACCATGAATAAAGAAGCGGCATTGCATTCCATAGTTAAGGAATCAATTATCGATCTCATAAAAAATGGCGAATATCAAACAAATACAAAATTACCGACTGAGGCAGAATTTTGTAAAATATACGGAGTAAGCAGGACAACAGTTCGCACGGCCTTACAGCAATTGAACGTCGAAGGCTACATCTACCGTGTTCAGGGCAAAGGGACTTTCGTTTCGGAAAATAAAGTGAAGCAATTTCTTTCAAGCACGGTTGAAAAGTTCTCTGAGCAAGTCACGATGCAAGGAAAAAACCCTTCTACAAAGGTCATTAGCTTAAAGGTGATTGAAGCAAACGCTACCCTTGCCAAGCTTTTCAAACAAAATATTGGAGACCCCGTAAATAAACTGGAACGGATACGTTACGTAAACGATATCCCCCTTCAATATGAAATTGCCTTTCTCCCCTGGTATAAAACACCCGGGCTTAATATCGAAGCCTGTGAAAAATCACTCTTTAAAGTACTTGAGACACAATTCAATTTAAAAGTAAAAAAAACGGTCGAGCACTTGGAGTTTTCACTTGCCGACGATTCCATTTCTGACAAATTGGACGTACCGAACGGCTCACCTTGTTTTTCATTGGAAACTTACACATATGAGAATGACGGATCGGTCATTGAATTCTCTAAAACTCTCTTTAGAGGCGATCGTGCTCACTTTGTCATCGAGCGGAACTATTGAAATAAGACGGATGCCTTATTAATTAAGGCATCATTGTTGTAGACAAACTCGATTTTTTTAGTGTTTGTAAGATTGGAACGTTGAATTCCACACCAGGGCCCACCTCCAATCAACTGGAACGTTTTTTTAATAAAACTGCATGCAAACTTATTTTTCTTTTAGAGGCAATCATAACGATTGCCTCTTTTCGTTGCGCATCTTATACATTTTTACACAATTACAAATACATTCATTTTATGAGTAAAATTGACAAATATATCATAATCACCTAATCTAGAAGACTAGGAGATTCCATTCTATTTACATTGGCATTCAACTTTGTACCTATTTTTTGAAAATATTAATAAAAGATATTAGGAAATCTCTTACTATTAATTAATTAGGCAGGTGGATTTTATGTGCGGTTTTGTTGGATGTATTCACGAATATCCGAAAGCCATAAATTCAAATATGAAAGAAACGATTCAGAAGATGAACACGATCATTACCCATAGGGGGCCGGATGATGAAGGATATTTCTTTGATGAATTTGTGAATTTTGGATTTAGGAGATTAAGCATAATCGATATAGATAATGGAAACCAACCCCTTTCATATGAAAATGAAAGATATTGGATCATTTTCAATGGCGAAATCTATAATTATATTGAACTAAGAAAAGAACTCATTGATGAAGGGTTTGAGTTTACGACAGATTCTGATACGGAAGTAATATTGGCCCTCTTTAGTAGCCAAAAAGAGCAAACTGTCCAGAAATTGCGAGGCATGTTCTCTTTTGTCATTTGGGATAAAATCGAGCTAAAGCTTTTTGGTGCAAGGGACCACTTTGGAATCAAGCCTTTTTTCTATTGTGAGCAAGATGATGTTACTTATTTTGCATCAGAAAAAAAGAGTATTTTGACAGCCATGAATGACGAGCTAAATGTGAATTCATTACAGCATTTTCTCAGTTTTCAATATGTTCCCGAACCATCGACCCTATCCAAGAATATTGAAAAGTTATTACCTGGACATTACTTCACTAAAGAACCAGGAAAGAAAATGGATATAAAAAGGTTCTGGAAACCTATTTTTCACCCTTCCAATATAGACGATTCAAAGGTCCTAAAAGAAATACAAGACACTCTGTTGGATTCCGTAAACGTCCATATGAGAAGTGATGTTCCAGTTGGATCTTTTTTATCGGGCGGGATTGATTCATCATTTATCTGCTCCATCGCAAAAGAGATTAACCCTAAGATCAAAACTTTTTCTGTTGGGTTCGAAAGAGATGGATATAGTGAAATAAACGTTGCACAGGAAACAGCAGCCGCACTGAATGTAGAAAATATAAGTTATATCATTAGTCCTGAAGAATTCTTGGCGGAACTGCCGAAAATCATCTGGCATATGGATGACCCTTTAGCGGACCCCGCTTCCGTTCCACTATATTTTGTCGCCCGGGAAGCTAAAAAACACGTCAAGGTCGCTTTGTCCGGTGAAGGGGCAGATGAGTTATTCGGCGGATATAATATATACCGGGAGCCCCATTCCCTGCGAATGTTTTCCTATTTTCCAACACCATTGAACAAAGTGTTGAAGGCGATTTCCTCTGTTTTGCCAGAAGGTGTTAGAGGAAAGAGTTTTATAGAGCGTGGAGTGACACCTTTAGAAAACCGATATATCGGGAACGCAAACATATTCGGCGAGAAAGAGAAAAAACGACTACTTGTGAATTATCTCAACGGACTAGAAAATGAAAAAGTGACAAATCCCATCTATTCAAGTTCTTTAGGGTATGATCCTATAACCCAAATGCAAAACATTGATATTCAAACTTGGCTAAAAGGTGATATTTTATGGAAGGCAGATAAAATGTCCATGGCGAATTCGTTAGAGGTGAGAGTTCCCTTTTTGGATAAATGCGTTTTCAATACGGCTTCAAAACTTAATATGGATCAAAAAGTGAGAAATGGAACGACCAAATACATGCTCCGAAAAGCTGCCCGCGGGATAGTGCCGGAACATGTATGGAGCAGAAAAAAGCTAGGCTTTCCTGTTCCGATACGACATTGGCTGAAGGATGAGTTATACGATTGGGCAGTAAGGTTAATCCAGGAAAGCCCGACTGACTACCTTTTTAATAAAGCGCAAATTATAGAATTACTTGAAAACCATGTAAATAATAAAGCGGACAACAGCCGGAAGCTCTGGACCATTTTGACGTTTATGACTTGGCATCAAATTTATATAGAAAAACGATATGAGCCCCAAAAGAATTTACAATCCGCTTTATATTAAACATCTTTATCGGCATCACTCTTTGCACCCAAGCATCTATGAAAGATCGCTTGGGTGTTTTCAATATTTACTTTTTTATCATCAGTTTTTCGATGCAATCCCGATTATTAAGGGTGATTAAGTAAAAAGAGATTAGGAGAATTGCCGTATCTAAGATTATCCCAATTAACCTACGCATTATTTCTGCGACGAATAAAATAGTGAAGAACAAACGAAAGGACAAACGTTCAAAAGATTTATTTTAGCTGAAATTTGCTGAACCCCTCCATTCCGTCTCTAAGTCAAAGAAGAGAGGGCATACCTCTTGTTATCCATCATTACATAACAACGGAAAATCGATAAAAGTGGAGCAATCCCTGATGGGTAGGCTAAAAAGGGCTGTGTGGGAATTCTCCATCCTCTCTGTAAGACGGTAACTTCAAGAATAGTTCGTTGAATAATTCTCGATTCCCGAATTGATGCAAATTCACTATAATTACTCGTACACACAGCAGTAAAGGCTGTATGATTTATGGCACCACTAATTGCAAAAGTACAAACTGTTGTAATCGTTGATGAATTTACTTAATCCCCGTTCTGATTAAGCCATTTTTTTGTGACAGCTATCATCTCTTCTTGTTGTTTCTTAGCTGAGATAGTCGCTTCATTATCTCCCTTTTGCTTTCCATATACACCAAATTGACCGTGGTTTCCTCCCGCTATCTTATGCATGTTTGCCTCTTTAGATAGTAAGTGCTTTGTCTTCATAATCTTCTCTACTGTAGATAGCCCATCATGTTCTGCATATAACGATAGCATAGGAACTTTCATTTTTGAAAAGTCATTCGAGTCACTGGGATATGAACCGAGGAGTATAATCCCTTCCACCTCTTTTGGATTTTCATAAGCATATGCGGAGGCGGCTACTCCTCCTAACGAGTGTCCAGCAACATACCATTTCTCCACTTCTGGATATGTATCTTTAGCTTCCATCGCTTTATTTTTATCAAACAAAGCGAAATTGAACCTCACATTTGGGATAACGACTGTATATCCCTCTTTTGATAATTCTTTTGCATAATATGCGTATGCTTCCGGCTCAACCTTGGCACCTGGATACAGGACAATGCCCACTTTCTTAGTTTTTGTTGGTTCAAATGTGACAAACCCATTTTCTTTTGTTATATTCCCCTTTCCAACTAACGTATACAATTCATCTGATGGTTTGAATGTTTGCTCTGACCATATGTAAAAGCCGCCGAAAGCGATAATCATTAATGCAAATATACTAACGAGAATATATTTAATGACTTTTTTCATTTTATACCTCACTATCCCTAAAATTTATTTCTAAGTACTTTTACTAACGCACATAGATACTGGTATTGCTCTTCATTTCCTTATGGGCTATATAAAACGAACATTACGTCTAACTTCCTTCTCTTTTGAATAGCTTATGTCATTTTCCTCATGTAGACGGATAAGTCATCTCTACTTAATCTAAAAAAGAATCAAGGCGCGAAAGAAGCTGGTTACCACGTATTTCAATGGCTGCTTAACAGTAATATCGCTATTTATGGGCATTTTTGATGCAATGCTTCCATCCTTGTTTAAATATAAAGTTTCTTATGTAGACCTTTGATACTTTATAAAAACCACATATAAAACCTACCCATTATATTCACTGATATAGGTATTTACAATCTTTCTTGAACAATTTAACATTAAACTAAAATTATATTAAAAGGGCACTTTTATGTTTTGTTCTATTATAGTACGGAAAAAACAATATAGGGGGTGATGTAGTTGGATACTATTTTATATTTTTGTTATTCAATCGTTTATATGATTCTTTTTATCATGGGAATGGCGTTACTTCGACAGGATCGCAAACTCTTTTCGTATTCAAGCTTTCTTCTTCTAGTTACTTTCGGGCTTATCGTGGATAACTTAATTATTGCCTCGGGAAAGTTCATTGGTGATGGCCCTTTGTTAAAGTCATTAAATGCATTACGTTTCTGGAGTCATGGATTTATCACTCCCACATTGATCTTGTTTGGATGGGGAATGGCAAAAAGGATACATATTCCTTTTACAAAAAAAACGATAGCACCCTACTTTTTCCTTTTCCTTACAGCTGGGCTTATCATATATGAATTTATTGAAAATATGCATAAGACATTTGTACCAATCTACGAGTATGGAGTTTTAAGATATGTTAGTGAGGAATCTTCGGGCGGCCCACCTTTAATGGTGCTTATTGTCACCTTTATATTATTTGTGATTAGTATCTACATATTTATAAGAACACGATGGATTTGGATGCTTTTAGGGGTTATAGTCATGATAGTTGGAAGTGCCATTCCTATTCCCATAGAAAGTTCGGCTGTTATCAATGCATTTGAATTAATTTTTTTATGTTCACTATGGCTTACAAACTATAAACTAGAACCTCGCTCTCCATATACAAAGTGATTCATCCTTAGAAATAAAAGGGCATAAAATTAAAAGATAAAAAATGGAATAGGAGCATGCAAAAAAAAGTAATAAGGATTTTACAATCCGCTTTAAATTAAGCGCCTTTATTGGCTTCACTCTTTGCACCCAAGCATCCATTAAAGATTGCTTGGGTGTTTTTATCACCGAAAAAACAATATCCATTCAATATAACAATTGGTATATGACGAATTTCTCAAAAGGATTAGATTCAGTAAAGCCAGGTAATATCACTTCTTTTTTCAGCTCGAAGGCAGTTTGATTTTCGAGGAAAAAAATGTAATCCTGTGAAGCATAATATAATATCAGTTTGATTTGGCGAGGTTCTTTTTCAAAGGACAGCAAAATGTTATTGATGATTTTCATGAAAATCTGTACCGAGAACGGATTAAAGAAATAAAAATGATTGTCTTGCGTATCAATATCATATTCTTCTGCCAAGCAACAGTGGAATTCTATATCGTTATTGTCGTTTTTCCTTTTTTTCATGTAGCCATTCAGATTCTCGATCGCTTCTTTATAGAAATTTTCATTCATTTCCACGCCAACCACAGATGATTGATAGAAGTGATGGATCAAAAAATTCAAGCGTCCTTTACCGCATCCAAAATCCACAATGCGATCATTTCTTTTCAGTGGATATTCTTTAAATAAATGTTCTAATGCGCTGTATGGCGTAGGTTCATATCGATGATAATGCAAAGAATCATTGAATTTTTTTTGTTCACCTTCCGTCCTGATGTTCAGCATTTCATCATAATTTTTTACTTCCATTGTTATATGCACCTGCTTCATGTTTTTTTAATAAAGGGCGTTCTAACTAAAAACCCCGGGCGTTGATCTTATCCAGGGTAATGTTTTGTTATATGAATGTCCAGACAATTAATTGGATTTTGCTCTCGTTACATAATCATTAAATCAGAGATGCTTGGGTTGGCTATATGATGACCGCCTTCCACTTGGATCCTCTGACCTGTAATGAATTTGGACTCGTCAGATGCAAGGAATAGCACGGTATAACCGATATCATCCCCTTCACCATGATATGGCAATGCATTGAATTCGCCAAAAATATCGAGTACGGCCTGAGGCATATTATTTTTCGCTGCAGGAGTTAAAATGAGACCTGGTGCCACTCCATTACAACGAATATGATCTTTACCATACTGTGCAGCGATATAACGAGTCAAATTCACTACACCCGCTTGGACGCACCATATGCGGATCGTACGGAGTCACCTGTAAATCCGGCCATTGAGGCCGTATTGATAATTAAACCTCTTCCAGCTTTAATCATGTGAGGAATCGCAAACCTGCTTCTCAATAGCACACTTTTTAAATTCACGTCCATAAGTCGACCCCATTCTTCCAAATCTAAGTTCACGACATCCAAATCTTTATGCAGGTTGGTTAAACCCACATTATTAACGAGTACCGTAACCGTTCCATATTGTTCAATGGTAAAGTCGATTGCTGCCTGTATGGAGTCTGCTTGTCCAGCATCCAAAAATACTCCAGCTGCTTCCCCACCTTGTTTTTTAATGTTTTCGGCCGCTTCTTTTGCTCCTGCTTCATTAAAAACAGCAATCACGATTTTTGCGCTTTCTTTAGCCATTAGTGGGGATATGGATAACCCAATGCCTGAAGCTCCACCTGTCACTAACTTTACCTTGTACTCTCCCCGTGATAAACCACCTGCGCTTCAAAATGTGAATAGTTTTACTTTATTAATCATGACTAACAGTACAAGAATACAACGCATATAAAGTTATTAAAAATAATTATACCTATAGTCTAATTTCATAAAATGCAGATGTGGTAAATTTTGTATCAATACAGAAAAAAGCTGAAGCACCCAGAAGTGCTTCAGCTTTTTTTCATTTTTCTTCTTCATCATCCCATATGATCCAATCATGAACCTCTAGAATTTCCAGGAATTTCATCAACCTCGGTAAGGCTGGTTCCGCTTCCTCACCAAAATGTTCACTCATCGCTTCAGAGATCTGATTTACATTCCTTTGGAACTCCATCTGTTTAATGGCATATGCTCCAAACTTATCAAGCTTGATTTTACGGACTGATGGCTGTTTTAAGAAACGAATGGTCATTATTTCCACAAAATTGGTCCTTTGAATGACCAAAAAAGTTGCTTCCGAAGATTCTTGCACCATAGTGACGCGACTTTCCAAAAGGGGAACCATGGTTAACAGGTTCCTCTTTTTTGATTGGCGTTTACGAAGCATCTTCTTTTTTCCCTTTGCTGGATACGAACCAAAGCAATCCAGCTAGAGCAAGGAATAATAAGAATGGCAGCAAATTGCTGGCTAATTTAGCCGCAGCCGGAACTTGGACACCTGCTGCGATCAATATGGCAATAAGAACACCAATCAATGATTCACCCGCTATTAAACCAGAGGCAAATAATACACCTCTGTCAACCCGTGCTTTAAGCGCTTCTTTTGTTTTCGAGAAGAACTCAACGAAGAATCGAATAAATCCACCGATCATGATTGGGGCACTTGTATGAACCGGCAAGTAAATGCCCACTGCAACAACAAGTGAATTCAAACCGAAAAACTCTAATGTAATGGAAATAGCCGCACCGATAAAGATCAGAGTCCAAGGTAAATCTCCCCCTAAAACACCTTCGGCAAGTATTTTCATAAGTGCCGCTTTAGGTGCAGGCAGTTCTGCAGAACCCATCGTATATGCGTTATCCATAAGAACCAGGATAAAACCAATGACAGAAGCGGACGCAACAACACCGATCATCATGGCAACTTGTTGTTTCCATGGTGTTCCGCCGACGATATATCCTGTTTTTAGATCCTGAGAAACATCACCTGAAACCGCAAGCGCTGTACAAATGATTGCAGCGACGGTTAAAGCGGCTACCATTCCAGTCGTACCAGTAAAACCAGTTGCCTTATAGACAATCGCAACAATCAATAGAGTGGCGATCGTCATTCCAGAAACAGGGGAAGACGAACTTCCGACGATTCCAACAACCCTTGAAGCCACTGTCACGAATAAAAATCCAAAAATCGCGATTGCAATCGCACCGATGATTCCTACATCTGTTATAGGTGTGAAAGCAATGATTAAAATTAAGATGATCGTACCCAACCAAACGTATTTAGCCGGTATGTCTTGTTCTGTACGGATAGAACCCGATTTTAGTTGTCCTTTATTGGCTTTTACGCCTTTAAGAGTATCAATAACTGAACTGAAAAGTATTGGTAATGTTTTGATCAAAGTGATCAATCCGCCCGTTGCAACGGCACCAGCACCAATATAGCGAATATAATTATCCCAAATTCCCCATGCATCCAATTCACCGATCGGTACATCAGAAGGGAAAATGGCTGTCCCATTATTTCCGCCAAAAAAGCTGATGGCCGGTATTAAAACGACCCAGGCTAATAAACCCCCACCTAGCATTTGTCCTGCAACACGCGGTCCAATAATGTACCCTACACCCAAAAGGGAAGGAAAGGCATCAAGACCAACCACTGCATTTTTAAAATTCGTGATCCCTGTTTCAACCTCTGTCTTGAAAAGCTTAAATCCATCACCAAGCCCTTTAACAACACCGCCAATTACCAAACCGGCTCCGATTAGCTTGGCGCTTGTACCGCCCTTTTCTCCTGACTTCAGGACCTCGGCACATGCCGTACCTTCTGGATAAGGTAATGTTTCATGCTCCCTTACAATCAAAAGCTGGCGAAGGGGAACCATCATGAAGACCCCTAAAAATCCCCCAGTTAATACTACGAAAATGATGAATGCTTGACTCACGTCCATGTCCCACATGAATAATGCCGGAATGGTAAATACAGCACCGGCACCAATAGCCTCACCTGCCGTGGTCATCGTTTGCACAATATTGTTTTCTAATATTGAATCCCTGCGAAAAACCCCTCTTAATATGGCCATTGAAATTACCGCCGCGGGTATAGAAGCAGAGACAGTTAAACCAATAAGTAGGCCTAAGTATGCATTTGCCGCCCCGAATACGATTGCAAGAATGATCCCTAGAATGATTGCAGTTGCAGTCAATTCCGGTAGAGATTTAGATGCAGAAACGTACGGGACGAATTTACTCTCTTTTGAATTGTTCGACAATTTAGCCACTTCCTATGTTAAACTTTAAAATCACAGAGAACATTATATCACTGTAATTTAAAGTCACGCAATGGGGAAATTCTGCTTATTAAAAGTTTGATTATATCCAATAATCAGATTAGTAGTTTCGGATATAAAATATATAAAATAATATTGATATAATAACCATGACTAATACGTTACCCGAAGTCACTGTCTATCATTCATTCAATGAAAGTATCATCAGCAACCCTTATCACCTCGATAGACACATAACCACTGGGTTAGTGCACATTAGAATGAGATTTAACATATCCTGAAAAACCAAGTCTTAAAAAAGGAATGATAAATTCATGGTCTCCTATATGGACTATACTTCACCATCCACACAATTCTTTTTCGATGTCAATAAAAGCAATTTCATGAAAAAAGACAATCAAAACTATATTAATGCATTAGGTGTTAAACAATTAAATACCCTCGAAAATGTTTCATTATTAGATATTTACCTAAGTACAGACAATGTCGTAGAACCGCATTATCACCAAAATGCAGCGGAGTTAGTGTATTGCATTTCTGGAGCGGCAACCGTTTCCTTACTGAATCCATTTACAAAGCAAATTCAAAATTACCCCATTAAACCCGGTCAAGTAGCCAACGTCCCACAAGGTTGGTGGCATTATGAAGTGGCTAATGCTGATAATACCCACTTGCTCGCCATTTTTAATGCACCAACACCTGAGGTGATCCTCGGTTCAGATATCTTGAAATTGACGCCTGCAAATATTATGGCTCATACTTATTGCATGGATGAAAACCAATGGAAAAAAGCAATTGCACCAGTTCAGCCATCAACATTCATCGGTCCGCCAGCCAACTGCCATCGAGCGGCCGAAGAAGACATACAGCAATATCCTCAATATATTAATCACCATGATAACCAAATGTATACTGCCCCGGATTACAACTATCAATATCAGCCCAATCCCCCTTATTATTATTATTATTATTGAAGATAAGTGTCGTGAACTTGATTAACCCTGTCCATGTCCTATACCCCTTTCATGGATGTTGTCTAATAAATCAGAATCGAAAAAGGCAATGGGGAACCCCATTACATCAGGATTCTCCATTGCTTTTAATTACATGACCTGTTTAACAAGCCGAATTCATTTACTTTCGCAACATCTTTCATTATGGTGGGCACCCAATGCGGTGTAAGGGTATTTTAAAAACCGAAACACTCTTGGATACAAATTTCATTATATATTCTACCGAGTTTCTTCTTATAATATAAGAGATTCTCAAATTGATCCCCCATCTATAACAACAGACGATTCATTTCAATTTTGCGGTTGGCTCAGAGCTTTTCTTATATAAAGGTACCTACAGATATCAAAGTGTTCAATCCAATTCCATAAAATTGCAACTGTAATGTTGGAGATTGGAGAAAATTCCAAAGTGGTATCAGAAAGATTAGGACATTCAAATCAGGATCTTCAGCAGAAAACTTTTCAAAAGCTCTAGGAATAAAGAGCATGGACCAATAAATGTGGTCATTTTGTGGTCATTTAACTAAAAAGCAATGGAGAACCCCATTACATAAGGGTTCTCCATCGCTTTTAATTACATGATCCGTTTGAACATTTTTTCCATTTCATATATGGAATATGAGATGATGATAGGTCTTCCATGAGGGCATGTGAAGGGATCTGTTGTCCGCCTCAGTTCATCCAGTAGTGCTTGGATTTCATCATTGCGCAGATGACGATTTGCCTTTATGGAGGCTTTACAGCTCATCATGATGGCTGCTTCTTCGCGCAATTTTTTGATGTCGACCTTTTTCATCGATAGCAATTGTTCTATCATTTCCTCAAGGATTTCCTGTTCAATTCCTTTAGGGAACCATTGTGGATGCGATCGGACAATATAGGCATTATAGCCAAACTCCTCTAAAAATACGCCGACTTTTTCCAACTCATTCCGATATTCATTTATCCGGATACATTGGTCCGTTGAAAATTCAAGGGTGATGGGGACCAGCATATCCTGTAGCTCGTTTTCAACCCGACCGACTTTTTCTTTAAAGTATTCGTATTTGATCCGTTCCTGGGCAGCATGCTGGTCTATGATATACAAGCCCTTTTCGTTTTGGGCGAAAATATATGTTCCATGCATTTGCCCAATCGGGTACATCGGAGGGATGCGACTTTCCGGTTCATTCGCCTCGATTTCCTCCTCTTGTTCGACTGTGTAGGTTGTAAACTTTTCAGCTGACTCGAAATATGATTTGCTTTCATCATCTTGTAAGACCGGTACATAGACATCTTCCATTTGCTGCTGTTCAGTGCTATAGATTATTTCCTTTATTGGTTCAAGATTGAAATCTTCATTATGATCCACGTAATTCTTTTGTTCCTGCTTTTCCCGAATCAAGGTATCCTTCAAGAGGGAAGCTTCTTTCTTGGCTTCTTCCAGGACCCGCTTGCCGCTTTCCACAACATGGTCCAATTCCAGAGTGGTTTGCTCACTTTTCACCTGTTCCGGCTTTGCTGCTGGTGTATATCCACTTGGTATTAGAGACATCTTTTTAAACGAAGATTTAATCGTTTCCGATACAAGACTGTACAATTCCTGTTCCTTGCTGAGTCTTACCTCCATTTTGGATGGATGTACATTGACATCGACAAGAATCGGATCCATTTCGATATTCAGCAAAGCGATTGGAAAACGCCCAATTGGAAGAAGTGTATGATACCCATCCAGGATTGCTTTCACGAGTGCATAGTTTTTAATGAAGCGCCCGTTTATCATGGTTGAAATGTAATTCCTTGACGCCCGGGTGATCTCGGGCATGACGATATATCCGGATAATTTGAAATCCAAGGAGCTTGCCTGAACCGGAATCATCTTTTTGGCAATATTCGTACCATAGATTGCCGCCAGCACCTGCCTGACATCACCGTTACCATTCGTATGGAGGATACGCTTCTCATTGTGTGTTAACCGTATAGAAACATCCGGATGTGAAAGTGCGAGCCTGTTAGCGACATCCGTAATATTTCCTAGCTCGGTATGAATGGTTTTCATATATTTCAACCGTGCAGGGGTATTAAAAAACAAGTCGGAAACCAGGATATCCGTTCCTTTACGGCTGGATGAAGCCTCAAGTTCCTTAACCAAGCCTCCTTCAAGAAGTATGCGCGTTCCTACCCCTTCGCCAGTGCTGCTTTTCATTTCAAAACGGGAAACTGAAGCAATACTGGGCATGGCTTCACCGCGGAAGCCAAGTGTTCGGATTCGGAAGAGATCATTTTCATCTTTAATTTTACTAGTGGCGTGACGTTTAAATGCCGCTTCTATGTCATCAGGTAAAATCCCATCGCCATTATCCACGATCCGAATGGAACCAAGTCCAGCCTCCACCAATTCAATCTCTATAATGGTACTGTTTGCATCTATTGCGTTTTCCACAAGTTCCTTAACGACTGAGGCTGGGCGTTCAACAACTTCGCCAGCTGCGATTTTATTAGATAAAGCCTCATCAAGCTGTATGATTTTTCCCATTTTTATCGCCTCGCTTTAATTCTCATTTAAGTTTCTTTTGTAATTTATAAAGGGTATTCATTGCCTCAAGCGGCGTCATTTCAAGGATATCCAGTGATTTTATGTCATCCAGCACCTTTTTTTCCTTTGGTGAAGAATTCACCCTTCCTTTAGGAGCTTCTTCTCCAAAGAAGGAAAGCTGTGCCTCATTGACGGATGTCACAGGGGCAGCTTCGGCAATAGATGCTTTTTCAGCAGCAGGCTGTTCAGGAATCGCCTTTGCCTGTCCATTTTCATTCTCTAGCTTGGCTAAAATAGCAGCCGCCCGATCTATTAACTGCTCCGGTAAATCAGCAAGCTTAGCCACATGAATTCCATAGCTTTTATCTGCTGGCCCTTCTTTAATTTTATGAAGGAAAACGACATTTCCATTTTGCTCAATGGCACTTACATGGATATTTTTCAATTTTGGGAGTTCCGTTGCCAATACAGTCAATTCGTGATAATGAGTCGAAAAGAGTGTCTTTGCCCCAATTTCCTCATGAATATATTCAATGATGGCCTGAGCAAGCGCCATCCCATCATAAGTTGATGTTCCCCGGCCTATTTCATCAAATAATATCAAACTGTTTTCTGTCGCATTCATGATGGCATTTCTTGCTTCAAGCATCTCGACCATGAATGTACTTTGACCGGAAATCAAATCATCTGCCGCGCCAATCCTGGTAAATACCTTATCAAAAATAGGTAATTCAGCTATACTTGCGGATACGAAGCATCCAATTTGCGCTAAAATCGATGTTAGCGCTATTTGACGCATATACGTACTTTTACCCGACATATTGGGCCCTGTGATCAAGAGTAACTCCCGATCTCCATCCATAAAGCAGTCATTGGGGACATATTCCTGTGATTGAAGGACTTTCTCGACCACTGGATGCCTGCCTTCCTTCAGTACGATTCTTCGATCATCGGAAAAGACAGGCTTCACATAATGGCGTTCTTCACTAATCGTCGCAAAGCACTGCAGGACATCCAGTTCACTAACGCCTTTCGCCAAATCCTGTAAGCGAGGGATATAGCTTTTGACCTCTTCACGAAGATTGAGGAATAAGTCATACTCCAAACTGATGCTTTTTTCTTCTGCTTGTAAAATCAAAGCTTCCTTTTCTTTCAATTCAGGTGTGATATAACGTTCGGCATTCGTTAAAGTCTGCTTCCGTTCATAACGGCCTTCTTCAAGCAGATGCAAATTTGCTCGTGTGACTTCAATGTAATAGCCAAATACACGATTATATCCGATTTTCAAGGATTTGATCCCGGTGCGTTCCCGCTCTTCGCGTTCAAGCTGTGCAATCCAAGTTTTCCCGTTTCTGCTGGCATCCCTGTATGTATCCAGCTCCTTATGGAAACCATCCTGAATGATATTCCCTTCCTTCACGGACAATGGAGGGTTTTCTACAAGCGCCGTTTCAAGTAAATCCGTCACTTCTTCACAAGGATCCAATTTATCGGCCAGGATTGAAATATCCTGATTGGAAGCCATTGACTTCACGATTTCACGAATGACCGGCACCTGTTGCAAGGAACGTTTCAGTTGAATCAAGTCCCGAGCGTTTACATTCCCGAAGGCCACCCTTCCGGCAAGCCGCTCCAAGTCGTACACTTCCTTCAGGCGTTCACGTAAGTCTTGTCGTTCGAAGTATTGATTTTTCAGGGTTTCAACAAGGCTTTGTCTCCGCTCGATCTGTTTTTTATTTATGAGCGGTCTATCAATCCATTGCTTCAACATCCTTCCGCCCATGGCTGTTTTTGTTTCATCAAGCAGCCATAGTAATGAGCCTTTTTTACCTTTGGAACGAATGGTTTCAGTTAACTCCAAATTACGTTTGCTAAAATAATCAATTTTCATATATTGTGATGTTTCATATGCAAGCACTGGCTGTAAATGATCCAGGCTGCGTTTTTGGGTACGGTATAGATAATTCAATAAACGTGAGGTCGTTGTCGCCAGTTTCTGGTCTTTTAACAAATGAAGCAATGGAGCGAATGACTCGCTTTGGACCAAATTACTCTCTAGGGATAGAGCGGCTGCGCCCCGTTCTTGAAGCATTTTTTTCCATTCTTCATTGAAATCCTCGGCAATGACCACTTCACTCGCACCAAGGATGGCAAATTCATTCAGAACTTCCTCGAAACTCTCAATCAATGTAACCTTATTTTCCCCTGTCGATAAATCATTGTATCCAAAGCCAAACTGACCATCCGTAAAATAAGTGATGGTGGCAATATAATTATTTTCCTTTTCACGAAGACCCTTACTATCCATTTTCGTTCCCGGGGTAATCAGCTGGACAACTTCCCTGCGTACCACACCTTTGGCTTGCTTCGGATCTTCGGTTTGTTCACAAATAGCTACTTTAAAACCTTTTTCTATCAATATATCAATATAATTAGCAGCCGAGTGATACGGAATGCCGCACATCGGAATTCGCTCTTCACTACCGCCTTCTCGGCTCGTTAATGTGATTTCGAGCTCTTGTGATGCATTCAGTGCATCGTCAAAAAACATTTCATAAAAATCGCCTAAACGAAAAAATAAAAAGGCATCCTGATACTCTGCCTTAATTTTTAAATATTGCTGTATCATTGGAGTATATCCAGCCATTCCTTCAAAACCTTTCCAAACTAAAATCTATTACACATTTATGTCCTTCATTATAACATACGAAAATGCAACATGGCCTGTATTCGAAATTGCATGGTAAATCAATTATCCTTTACATTGTAAGCTAACTGTATCTGCAAAGCCATAGGGGCTTGTCCCGCTTCAAATTAAATAAAACCGGATGAAGGGAATGTCATCCGGTATTAATTTCTATAATCTATTCGTCTTCGAATTCATCAAGGAAATCCGGATCTAAATCTTCGAAATCCTCATCATCGAAATCAGAGCCCCAGTCATCCTCACAGCGGCCATCTGGACTTACAGCGACACAAATTTTCGTTTCGCCGACGACTTCCACAAAGAATTCCCTTTCCACATGGACAATGATTTTTTGTCCACATGGGGAGATGCATGCTTCTAAACAATTCGGCTGTTGGACAGCTTTTGCAGCGATTTCATGGTCATCAAGATAATCGGGATCACGGTATTTCAGCGAAATAACGTCGGTATATTGCACTTTTTCAGTTACAACTTCCGTCTTCGAATTATGGTTATAAGAATACCAGACGTTGATTTCGTAGCTGCCGTGAATTTCTACCTTTTTGCCGACTTTCTTTGCATCGTATTTATGGTTGATGATCCAACAACCTAGAATGCTAGAAGGATGATGAGCCGGGCAAATGGTGTGAGAGGACTTTGTGAATTTACGTCCTTTTGCCACCACCGCTTTAGTAATTATCTCTCTATATTGTGACATGCTAGCGAACCCTCCTCATACAGTTTCCATTCATCCTATGCGTGGTAAAAGTCTATTGTGCGTAGAATTTTAATTGTTTGAAAACTGCTGTAATGTTTTAAACCTAGGTTATTTTATGCGCATGTTTTGGGATATGTGTCACGAATGGGCACTGTATAAGGATTTCCGCATATTAAAAAAGCCCTTCTGAAACCAGAAGGGCTTTTTTAATATTCATGAACAGCTTCCGCCGCCTGCTTGTACCTGTGAACCTGTCTCACCGCGAAGGACATCGCCTTCGGTTGATTCAATAATCAGGTCCGTCACCTTATTCGATACCTGTGATGAGACCATTTGTAAAAGATCATTTACATCCACTTGGGATTGTTTGAATTCTTGCACGATCGGAAGTTCATCCAATTGTTTTTCCAGTGCATCAATTTTGGCCTGCACTTGGCTGTATGCTTTCTCTTTGCCGTAATGTTGGAAGTTTACAGCCTGTTTTTGCAAACTCTTGATGCTGGCGATCATTTCACGGATTTTTTGATTTTCATTGATGTGAGCTTCTGCCCGTTTAAAGAAATCGACTTCTTCCGTGCTGGCGATCATTTCAGCAAGCTCGGCCGCTTTATTCAGAATGTCATCTTTAGTATATTTAGTCATATTACTCCACCTCAATCGCCGTTGCTTCTTCAACCATATCCCCATTTAATGACCATGTTTTCGTTCCGGTGATTTTCACTTTTACGATTTTGCCAATAGCGGATTTTGGTCCTTTGAAGTTCACGAGCTTATTTTTCGTTGTATAACCTGCTAATACTTCCGCATTCTTCTTGCTTTCGCCTTCAACGAGCACTTCAACAATCTGTCCATCATACTCTTTCATTTTCAATGCGCACGTTTCATTTACAAGGGCATTCAAGCGTTGCAGACGTTCCTTTTTCACTTCCATCGGTACATTATCCTGCATTTTCGCAGCCGGTGTTCCCTCACGTGGTGAATAGATGTAAGTATATGCTGCATCGAAACCAACTTCACGGTATAATGACATCGTTTCTTCAAAGTGCTCTTCCTTTTCATTCGGATAGCCTACAATGATGTCCGTGGTTAGCGATGCACTTGGGATAGCTTCCTTTATTTTTTTAACTAGCTCTAAATATTGTTCGCGTGTATACTTACGGGCCATGATTTTAAGTGTTTCCGTACTTCCCGATTGAACTGGAAGATGGATATGGTCAACGAGATTTCCGCCTTTAGCCAGTACTTCAATCAAATGATCATCAAAATCACGGGGATGGCTTGTCGTAAAACGAATACGCGGAATGTCGATTTTGCGGATTTCATCCATCAAATCGCCGAAACGATAATCGATATCCGTAAAATCTTTACCGTAAGCATTCACATTCTGTCCAAGCAGGGTTATTTCCTTGTAACCCTGTGCCGCTAAATGACGGACTTCCTGGATGATATCTCCAGGCCTGCGGCTTCTTTCTTTCCCTCTCGTATACGGTACGATGCAGTATGTACAAAACTTATCGCAGCCATACATGATATTGACCCATGCCTTGGTTTTTCCTTTACGCACTTTCGGAAGGTTCTCGATTACATCACCTTCTTTAGACCAAACCTCAATGACCATTTCCTTGGAAAGATAAGCTTCATTAAGAATTTGCGGCAGGCGGTGGATGTTATGCGTTCCGAAAATCATATCTACAAAATGGTGCTTCTCTAGAATCCGCTTTACAACTGTCTCCTCTTGTGACATACAGCCGCAAACCCCAAGCAGTAGATCCGGCTTTTCCAATTTCAATGATTTCAAATGCCCCAATTCACCGAACACTTTATTCTCTGCGCCTTCCCGAATCGCACAAGTGTTAAGTAAAATGACGTTAGCATCATCCACCGAGTCTGTCGCCTGATAACCAAGTGCCATAAAGATGCCCGCCATGACTTCTGTATCATGTTCGTTCATTTGACAGCCAAAAGTGCGAATGTAAAACTTTTTACCTTCTCCCATTCCGCGGAAACCTTCAGGAATGGCAAAGTCATCATGATATTCTACTTCTTCTTTTCCCCGCTTTTTCGCATCCTTTAAGGAAGGCGGAATATAAACGGCTTGAAAGTACTTACTGAAGTCCTTTTCGGATTTTTTGTCCGCTGGATTCTCAGCCTGTACTTGTTGTGATTCTAATCGTTGTTTCTCGTTCATAGTTAATCTCCTTTCAAAATAGTTAGTTTATTTCTTTCACCAACTATTCCAAGACCTATCATCAAATGGATTTATACGGATTCCTTTTTAAGAATTTCCAGTAAATATTAGCTATTAAGTGTGATATATCCACATTATCATAGTATAAAGCTTTTAACAGCAAGAAACAATCATTCTGTCGTGGCTTCTTCAATTGTAAGAAATTTTTCACAAATATTGAAAATAAGAACATGAAAGAAGAGGCTATGACGAATTTAGCCTCTTCTTATCATTTTTGGATGACGCTTTCCCCTTTCATGATTTTTCAAATGCAGAGCATGCAATTTCCACCTTTTTAGGTGTTCAAGGTAAAAGGAGAACCTTACCACACTGGCCTTTGATCATCAGTTCAAATCCCTTTTCAAAATCACTGAGTGAGAACCGATGGGTAATCATTGGTTTTACATCAACCTTGCCACTTTCAAGCAGACTTGAAACCTGTTGCCAGGTTGAAAACATCTTCCTTCCAGTTATCCCTTGGACAGTAAGACCCTTGAATACGATATCCTCTGTTATATTAATCGTGACGGGCTTAGAAGGCAGACTTAGAATGGATATTCTTCCACCATTGGTCGCCATCTTGAACCCTTGTTGGATAGCTGCTGGATTCCCGCTCATTTCACAAACAACATCCACCCCGTCCCCACTTGTAATGCTTTTCGTGATTTCCACTGGATCCTGATTCATTGAATGAATGAGGTGTGTGGCACCCATCTTTTTGGCTAGCTGAAGTCGATAATCATTAATATCAAGAGCGATTACTTTATCAGCACCTGCGGCCTTTGCTACAGCAATCGCCATAAGCCCAATTGGACCACAACCGATTATTGCCACCGTTTTACCCAGCACCTCGCCAGCTAGCACTGAATGGACGGCATTCCCCATCGGTTCTTGGATGGTAGCTATATCGAGTGGCATATTACTTGGATTTTTCCATAAATTCTTGGCTGGCAGAGCTATGTACTCTGCAAAGCACCCTTGTTTATCCACACCGATAATGTTTGTTTTTTTACAGATATGGAATTGTCCGGTTAAGCATTGCCTGCATGTACCGCAAACTATATGTGTTTCGGCAGATACACAATCACCAACTGAAACATTACTGACACTTGCTCCTATCTCGATTACTTCCCCTGCAAATTCGTGCCCAAATACGTATGGCGGGCTCACCCTTCCTTGTGACCATTCATCCCAGGTGAAAATATGAATATCCGTTCCGCATATCGAGGTCATCTTCACTCGAATCAAGACCTCGTCATCACGAATGTCCGGTATATCGACAACTAGTAATTGTGCCCCATAACCTCGGTGATGTTTGACGATCGCTTTCATTTTACCTCTCAACATGTACATTCCCCCTGAAATAGGGCTGTGCTTTTTCATCTACCTTAATATGTAAAGATATGAAAAATCAATCACAAAAATACCATAATCACTTTTGTACCGGCCTTTTCACATTAATAATGATGATTTTTAGGCATTCGTACATTTTTGTTAAATGGGTCATGTTTCTATAGCATCTTGTCCGCTCTCGAATAAGATATCTTGTACAGCAAAAAACAAAAACAATGAAGGAGTGACTTATATGTCATGTGGATGCAATAATCATGATCATCATGATCGGGACCGCGATCGGGACCGCGATCGGGACAGAGATAACGACAGAATCGCAGACGATTTTTGTCGTGCTGTAAGGGGCTGTAATAGGCGCGATCGGGACCATGATCGGGACCATGATCGGGACCATAATCGGGACCGCGATCGGGACAGAAATAACGATAGAATCGCAGACGATTTTTGTCGTGCTGTGAGGGGCTGCAATAGGCGTGATCGGGACCGTGATCGGGATCGCGATCGGGACCGCCATCACAATTGTTGTCGTAGAAGGAATCGTTGCAATTTCTTCGGATTCTAATTTAGAGAGTATAGTGATTCTCTCTACTTGAGCTTTCCATTTAGTCATAAAAAAGGTTCACCCCGTCTTAAGGGGTGAACCTTTTAACTTTTACATAAATTCAGCAACAAGCTTATCAAAGTGCGCTTGATCCAGTGTCAAATCTGATTTGTTTAGCGCTTTTTCAGCATACCCTGGCACTAATTCCTGGTACGAAGGGCGTGAAGAGTCTTGATAAATGATCCCTGTCACAAGACTGTCATGCTGCATCAAAGTCTGCATGGCCTGTTCTTTATTTGATGAATCATAGCCTTCAATCGTGTTCAATTTAGTTAAGTTTTGTTTAAACCAATCATACGTATTGATCTTATTATATGTTACGCAAGGAGAGAAAACATTGATAAAGGAGAATCCTTTATGGTTTATCCCTGCTTCAATGATCGCCGTCAGGTCTTTCAAGTCAGTGGAAAAGCTTTGGGCCACAAACGTAGCGCCAGCTGACAATGCTAATTCCATAGGTGAAACAGCCTGTTCTATTGATCCTTCTGGAGTGGATTTTGTTTTAAATCCAGCAGCTGATCTAGGAGAAGTCTGGCCTTTAGTCAATCCATAAATTTGGTTATCCATGACAATATACGTAATGTCGATATTGCGGCGGATCGCATGGATGGTGTGTCCCATCCCGATTGCAAAACCATCTCCGTCACCGCCTGAAGCTATAACGGTCAATTCACGGTTGGCCATTTTTACTCCTTGGGCAATTGGCAGTGAGCGGCCATGGATGCCGTGGAAACCATATGACTTGATGTAACCGGATATACGCCCTGAACAGCCGATACCGGAAACAACGGCCAAATTCTCCGGCTCCAATCCCACATTGGCTGCCGCACGCTGCATGGCAGCCTGAACGGAGAAATCTCCGCAGCCAGGACACCAGTTTGGTTTTACATCATTCCGAAATTCTTTAAACGTTGCCATATTCGAACATCTCCTTGCATTGTGTGTGAATTTCATGCGGGAGGAATGGGTTGCCATCATATTTTAGGATGCTTTTTATTTTATTAACATGTCCGACATTCATCTTGATAATATTAGCCAATTGTCCAGTCGCATTATTTTCAATAACTACTACTTTCTTAGCACTTTGCACCAATGAAAGGACTTCATCAGCTGGGAAAGGATGAATCAAGCGGATTTGCGCATGATTCACTTTCATTCCGTCCGTTTCTAAACGGCCGATCGCTTCATCAATCGTCCCGCGTGTTGAGTTAAAACCAAGAATTAATAAATCCGCTTCTTCATGCGGTGTGTTTTTGTATACTGGTGTTTGGAATGTGTTAGTTAAATTATTCAGCTTACGCATCCGTTTATCCATTTGCAATTTGCGATTCAAGGCCGTCTCGGAAGGTCTGCCCGTTTCATCATGTTCAACACCCGTAACATGGTGAATTCCATTTTTCATACCAGGCACTACCCGTGGTGAGACTCCGTCTTCCGTTACTTCATAACGCTTGAAGTAAGATTTGTTTTCTGGCTCTTCAATTTCAAAGTCAACCAATTTTCCGCGTCTTATCTCCACTTTGCCGTAATCAAGCGGCTGAACCGTCTGTTTACCTAATGATAGCTGTAAGTCGGATAAAACGATAACCGGACATTGATATTCCTCTGCAAGGTTGAATGCTTCTGCCGTATCATAAAAAGCTTCCTCAACAGTACTCGGAGCCATGACGATTTTAGGTATTTCACCATGTGTACCATAAATCATGGCCATTAAATCGGATTGCTCCTGTTTTGTAGGAAGTCCCGTAGATGGACCGCCACGTTGAGTATCGACGATGACAATTGGCGTTTCGGTAATGCCCGCTAAACCTATCGCCTCCATTTTCAAGGAAAGCCCAGGTCCAGCTGAAGCTGTGATGGCACGTACACCGCCATAGTTCGCACCGATAGCCATTGTGGCTGCCGCGATTTCATCTTCAGTCTGTATGACCGTCCCGCCAAATTGAGGAAGTTTCTTAATTAAGTATTCCATGATTTCCGAAGCCGGAGTAATCGGGTAAGCTGCCATGAAGCGGCAACCTCCTGCAACTGCGCCTAAAGCGATAGCATCGTTTCCGATCATGAACATTCGTTTCTGGCCGTCTGCCTTTTCCAGCTCCATCGCGCCCAGTTTTTCTCCAAGCAACACTTCCATTGCCTTATAGCCGGCAGTAATGGCATCCATATTCTTCTTAACGATTTCTTCACCTTTACGGCCGAATATTTCATCAACCACATCGTTGAATACGGAAATTTCCATTCCGAGAACAGCACATGTTGCACCGATGGCAACCATATTTTTCATTAATGATGTTCCTAATTCGGCTGCTATTTCCGTAAAAGGAACAATATATAATTCTGCCTTTGTATCTTCTGGGCAGACAGGTTTGAATTTTGCATCTGCAATTATGATGCCACCCTCATGTAATTCTTTATAATTGACGTCAATTGTTTCTTGGTCAAAAGCAACTAAGATGTCTAAATCATCAGAGATAGCACGAGTTTCCGTAGTACTTACACGAATTTTGTTATTCGTGTGTCCACCCTTGATTCGGGATGAGAAATGACGGTAGCCATACAAGTAATAACCTAAGCGATTGAGGGCAATACAGAATATTTCTCCTGTACTTTCAATACCTTCACCTTGTTGTCCGCCAACTTTCCATGAAAGTTGATTGATCATGTCTTACACTCCTTTAGGACGTTCGTATATAAATGCATTTAACCGCACCTCTCTTAGAACATTCAACTATGTATAATTATCGTTCTAATTTAGGAAAGGTGTACTAAACGCTTTCAATTCTATCGGTTAAATCATCAAATTGCAACCTTTTTGCTTTTATTTTTTATATTTTCAGAATATTTATTCATATCTATATAGTAAGAATTGAAAATCACTTAAGATATTTCCTTTTCAAGCGGAAAATTACGAGTGAAATTATCAAAAAGGAGACCTTTTACAAACTCACTGGAATAAAGCCTGTTCAATTCATTTATTAAGTTATGATAATCCTTATATGACGTTAAATTCTCTACCATATGATCGATTCCATCGAAGTCGGACCCTAATCCAATTTGTCTTTCCCCGCCCAAACTGCATATATGCTCTATATGTTTCAAGATATCCTTTATCGTAACCGGGCCATTTGCTAGAAATTGCGGGACAAAGGTTACGCCGATCACCCCATTTTTCTGTAAAAGGGCTTTTATCTGCCCGTCCTTTAAATTTCGCGGATGCGGACAAAGCTGATAAGCATTCGAATGGGAGGCGATCGGGAATTTCGCCAACTTTAGGGTGTCCCAAAATCCAGCTTCAGATAAATGGGATAAATCACACCAAATTGACTTCTCATTCAGTAGCGCGACCACTTCCGTTCCAAACCCTGTCAAGCCTCCCCCTCTTGTTTCCAATGCCCCATCCGCTACCAAGTTAGCGTGATTCCAAGTCAAACCTACGGAGGATACTCCAAGATGAATAAGGGTTTTCAGTTTCAATAAATCATTCCCAATGCAATCGCACCCCTCCAAAGTTAGCATTGCACCGATTTCCTTTTCTTTTAAAGATTCGATATCTGCCTTGGTCTTTATAAATTTCATTTCCGGCTCCGACAAAATCTTTTCATGAAAAATATCCACCATCGCCAAAGCCGCTTGAAATCTCATATCAGGGTGGACTTTTTCAGGTATATATATGGCAAAACATTGGACTTTTCCACCTTCGTCCAATAAACCCCGCTTTGTTATATGTAATTTTTCACTATTTGTAAAAGAAATATCCGGATCGATGAACATCTTCATCAGCACATCACAATGTGCATCAAAAATCTCCAATGTAATCCCCCTTCCTGTACTTTTTTATGATTATATATACCATTATAAGGCGACACGGGCCTTTCGTCATTTGGAAGTCACGACAAAAAAGTGCCTGCTCGCCATCCGACAAACAGGACACCCAACTTGCAATTATCTTGGTTCAATGATTAGTTTTATTGCCGTTCTCTCTTCGCCATCAATAAGTATATCTGTAAAGGCAGGAATACAAATCAAGTCAACTCCACTAGGTGCGACAAACCCTCTTGCGATTGCTACTGCCTTGACGGCTTGATTTAACGCACCTGCACCGATTGCTTGAATTTCGGCTGCTCCTCTTTCCCTGAGCACTCCCGCTAGTGCGCCTGCTACAGAATTAGGATTAGATTTTGCTGAAACTTTTAATATTTCCATTCCTAGTCCTCCTTGTTTTCCCTGCCGATTCTAACTTGGCTCAATAGTTATAACACTTTCCACTGCTACTATATTCATCAAGTAAAACTTGTATGACAAAGAAAACCGGGATTGT
Organism: Peribacillus sp. FSL R5-0717; assembly: GCF_038002945.1. NCBI lineage: Bacteria > Bacillati > Bacillota > Bacilli > Caryophanales > Bacillaceae > Peribacillus > Peribacillus sp. FSL R5-0717. The sequence continues at coordinate 4,296,315 of NZ_JBBOOF010000001.1, read as the reverse complement.
ACACCATTTATTAAAGAATGTAAAAACGGATGGCAGTTTGACTGTCCATCCGTTCGAATCAATGGTAAAAGGGATGATCTTCGTTAATCAGGATCCTTTCTATCTTCTTTGCCTTGCCAGTTTTCTCATCAATTTCAAGGAGAACCCCGCTTAATAGGGTCCGTCCCTCTTTTGGGACTTCGAAACGAACTGGAAGGCTGGTCAGGAACCGATGGATGACTGCCTCTCTTTCCATACCAAGGATGGCATCATATGGTCCTGTCATGCCTACATCTGATATGTAAGCGGTGCCTGCAGGTAATATACGGTTATCTGCTGTCTGGACGTGTGTGTGTGTACCAACGACTGCTGTAACCTTACCATCCAGGAACCAACCCATGGCTTGCTTTTCACTTGTCGCTTCACCATGAAAATCGACAAAGATGATCGGTGTCTTTTTTCGAGCCTCCGCCACTAGTTCTTCCGCCTTTTTGAACGGACAGTCCAAATCCGGCATGAACGTTCTCGCTTGCAAATTGATGACCGCTATTTCATGCTGGTTAAATTTTAAAAATTTCATACCTTCTCCGGGTACCCCGTCTGGAAAGTTTGCTGGACGGACAAGATATTTCGCTTCATCAATAAAGTTGAAAATATCACGATTATCCCATGTATGGTTTCCCATGGTCACTGCCTGCGCTCCCCACTCTAAAAAACCGCGGTAAATCTTTTCTGTAATCCCCCGGCCACTTGCTGCATTCTCGCCATTGATGACCGTGATATGCGGACGATACTTTTCTTTTAACTTAGGAAGGTATTCTTGGATCATGTCACGACCTGGAGATCCCACTACATCCCCTATAAATAGCAATTTCATTGTAAAACCCTTTCTGGATTCACCTGATTATATGAATTATTCAAGTATGTATTGTAACATAATTGGGGGTAATTATAAGAATTATGCTTAACGATTCATATCGGAAAAAGAAAAAACGAAGCGGTTTGCACCACTTCGTCTTTCACTAACAATTATTTGGCATATTCGACTGCTCTTGTTTCACGGATGACGGTGACTTTTATATGACCTGGGTAATCGAGCTCTTCTTCAATCCTTTTCCGGATATCACGTGCGAGTCGATGTGCCGAAAGGTCATCGATTTGTTCTGGTTTCACTAGAATCCGCACTTCTCGTCCGGCTTGAATCGCAAAGGATTTCTCCACTCCATCATAGGACTCGGAAATTTCCTCAAGCTTTTCAAGTCTTCTAATGTAATTTTCAAGCGTTTCACTTCTTGCTCCCGGTCTTGCAGCTGATAATGCATCTGCGGCAGCCACAAGCACTGAAATAATGGAAGTTGGTTCCGTATCGCCATGATGTGAAGCGATGCTGTTAATGACAGTTGGATGCTCTTTATATTTGGTTGCTAATTCAACGCCAATTTCAACGTGACTGCCTTCCACTTCATGATCGATCGCTTTCCCAATATCATGCAATAAACCTGCACGGCGAGCAAGAACTTCATCCTCACCGAGCTCAGCGGCCAGTAAACCTGAAAGCTGGGCCACTTCAATTGAATGTTTAAGTACGTTTTGCCCATAACTGGTACGGAATTTCAAACGTCCTAGTATTTTGATGAGATCTGGATGGAGACCGTGAACTCCAACTTCAAAAGTAGTCTGTTCACCAATTTCACGAATATGTTCATCTACCTCACGTCTTGCTTTGTCAACCATTTCTTCAATGCGAGCCGGATGGATCCGTCCGTCCTGAACAAGTTTCTCAAGAGCCAAGCGTGCCGTTTCCCGTCTAATTGGATCGAATCCAGATAAAATGACAGCTTCAGGAGTATCATCAATAATAAGGTCAATACCTGTTAGCGTTTCTAACGTCCGGATATTTCGTCCTTCACGTCCGATTATCCGTCCTTTCATTTCATCGTTTGGAAGATTTACTACAGAAACGGTGGTCTCTGCAACATGATCAGCCGCACAACGCTGAATGGCAAGAGAAAGGACTTCTTTTGCTTTTTTATCAGCTTCTTCTTTGGCACGGGTATCACTTTCTTTAATCATAAGCGCTACATCGTGAGCAAGCTCGTTTTCCATTCGGTCTATAATGATTGCTTTAGCCTCTTCACGAGTTAAACCGGAAACACGTTCAAGCTCTGTTTGCTGCTTACGAACCATCTCTTCCACTTTGCTTTCCATCTCTTCAATATGCTGTTGTCTTTGGTTTAGAGAATCTTCTTTTTTCTCCAAAAGGCTCTCACGTTTGTCTAACGTTTCATCCTTACGGTCCAGATTCTCTTCTCTTTGCAATAACCGATTTTCTTGTTTTTGTAATTCGTTCCTTCTTTCACGGGCTTCCCGATCCGAATCGGCACGAACTTTATGAATTTCATCTTTTGCTTCCAACAAGGCTTCTTTCTTAAGTGCTTCCGCTTCACGTTTTGCATCCTCAAGGATGTGTTCTGCAGAGCCCTTTGCCCCTGCTATTCTACTCTCAAATTTTGATTTGTGAATAAAATAACCAACAACTGCACCGACGATTAGGCCAAGCAAAGTGAAGATGATTGTCATGGGTTCCATCGTTTCACCTCCCCTTGCTATGAACTTTTTACATAAAATGTTGAACTGTCGGCAAGTACATTGCACATAAATTCAATATACAGCACTTAATTTTCAAAATTTTAGTTTGAAAAATTGTAAAATATACATATTAATTGTATAGTTGAGAATTTTTATTGTCAAGCGTTTGTCCCTTATGTATCAATGTTTATTCAAGTTTTCTTAATATCAACCATCATAATGTACAGCATTCATTATGGAAGCAGTCTGTAAATCTGATTACAATGCCATTTAATCCACTGAAAATTTCGCATTTTTCTTAAAATATACATAAAAGGCCTAAGCGAATAAGCTTAGGCCTTTCCAAATATCATTAATCAAGCAATTCAAAATGCTCTTCTGTTTCATTTTCTTCTGGTGGTAATTCATGCTCTCCATCAAGATTATAGTGATCTCTGATTTTCTGAGAAATTTCCTGAGCGATGTCCTGATTTTCTTTCAAGAACAGCTTCGCATTTTCACGGCCTTGTCCGACACGCTCTTCATTGTATGAATACCATGAGCCGCTTTTAAGGACGATATCAAGGTCTGCACCCATATCGATGATTTCACCTTCCTGTGAAATCCCTTGACCATACATGATGTCAACTTCTGCTTGGCGGAATGGTGGAGCAACCTTGTTTTTTACAACTTTGATTTTCGTTTTATTACCCACGATTTCATTACCTTGTTTTAATTGCTCCGCACGGCGCACTTCCAGACGAACAGTTGAATAGAACTTCAATGCCCGGCCACCCGGAGTCGTTTCTGGATTCCCAAACATAACACCGATTTTTTCACGGACTTGGTTAATGAAAATGGCAATGGTATTTGATTTATTAATGGAACCAGACAGTTTTCTAAGTGCCTGAGACATCATCCGGGCTTGGAGACCCATATGGGAATCTCCCATTTCGCCTTCGATTTCAGCTTTTGGTACAAGTGCCGCCACCGAGTCAATGACAATGATATCTACCGCTCCGCTTCGAACTAACGCTTCAGCGATCTCTAAGGCTTGTTCACCCGTATCAGGCTGTGAAAGCAGTAACTCATCGATATTCACACCAAGTTTTTCTGAATATGCTGGATCTAAAGCATGCTCGGCATCAATGAATGCAGCCGTCCCGCCAGTCTTTTGTACCTCTGCAATGGCATGTAATGCTACAGTCGTTTTACCGGAGCTTTCAGGTCCATATATCTCAATGACCCGGCCTCTTGGATATCCGCCTACTCCCAACGCTACGTCCAATGCTAAAGAACCGCTTGAGATCGTTGAAATCCTACGATCAGTCTGTTCCCCAAGTTTCATAATCGAACCTTTACCAAATTGTTTCTCAATTTGTTTTAACGCCATATCTAAAGCCGCTTGACGATCACTCACTTAATTTCCTCCTCTATATTCAACTAATCGGCTGTCCGATTAAAGGTGTACTTACGTTAGCAATTATTTGAGTTCAAGGTTTGTACCCTGTCTCAAAACCTATCTTTACTATATACTCTTTTTACTATTTTGCCAAGCAAAAAGTCGAACATTCATTCGTTTTTTTCTTTCGGGATATTCTTTGTAAAAATGCGTTTTAGCTTAAGGAAATTTCCATTTCGCTTCACTTACTCCCTAAAAAATACATTTTTATTGAATTAACTTTTTTCTTTTTCCCCTATTTTTCAAGAAACAAACTTCTAAAACCAAATAAAAAGCAGAGCTGTATTAAAGCTCTGCTTATGGCGTTTATAAATCCCTTAATAGGTAATGACAGCCGTATTTCACACTCCGAATACGGTTTTGCGCCCTGCTACCGGAAAGATTCAACTCCTTGAAATGAGTGTTTCCATCGCGATAGGAAATGCCAATAAATACTGTACCAACAGGCTTGCCTTCTTGTTCATCCGGCCCTGCAACACCCGTAAAGCTTATGCCTACATCCGCATCGAGCTTACTCCGGACATTAGAGGCCATTTCCATTGCACACTCACCGCTGACCACCCCATACTCAGATATGGTATCATCACTGACGCCGAGGACATTGGACTTCGCATCATTCGTATAGCAGACCATTCCGCCCTTAAAGACTTTACCGGCGCCCGGGATGGTTGTCAGCTGTTCTTGGAACATCCCCCCGGTCAAGCTTTCAGCTGCCGCGATTGAAAGCTTGCGGACCGTTAATTCTTTTACAAGTTCCTTTATTAGCGAAGTATTATCACTTCCATAATGGAACTTGCCGACCCTGCCAAGAATTTCTTTTTCCGTTTCTAAAATAAGTTCTTCGCATTTTTCTTTGGAAGGGCCTTTGGCGGTGATCCTTAACGTCACTTCCCCTTCGGCTGCCAGCGGAGCGATTGTCGGATTCGTTTGATTGACAAGGAGATCTTCAATCACCGTTTCCAGTTCGGCTTCACCTATACCGTAGAACCGTAAAACCTTGGAATCGATCCGTTCATGCTTTTCCAATTTATTCATGATCTTTTCATAACCATAACTTAAAAACATCGGCTCCATTTCACTTGGTGGACCAGGCAGGAGCATATATGTAATCCCGGATTTGGACAAAACCATTCCTGGGGCCATGCCATGATCGTTTGCCAACACTTCACTGCCTTCTAAGACAAGGGCCTGCTTTTTGTTGTTTTCCGTCATCGGCCGTTCCCGTTTTTGGAAGTAAGCTTCAATGGATTGCAAAGCTTCATCATTAAAAACGAGCTTTTTCCCGATATGGCGAGCAATCGTTTCTTTCGTTAAGTCATCTTTGGTAGGACCAAGCCCACCGGTAAAAACAATCAAGTTCGCCCTCGATTCAGCGATTTCTATAGCTTGTTGTAATCGGCGGTCGTTATCCCCGACCACAGTATGGTAAAAAACGTTGATCCCCATTTCCGCAAACTGCTGCGATAAGAATCTTCCATTAGTGTTATTGATTTGACCTAAAAGAAGCTCTGAGCCCACTGCAATGATTTCTGCATCCATCTTTTCAAAACCACCATTCGTTTTACTTTGAATTAACAAATACTTCTTTGTTTTTTATAAAATAATCCAAACCTGACCAGATTGTAAAGATTAATGCAATCCATAATGCGATATTGGCAAATGGAAGTGAAAAGAGGGCAAATGGAAGGTTATGCAGCAATAAAGCCGAAATAGAAACAATTTGTGCCCATGTTTTAATTTTACCTAGCTGGTTCGCTGCAACCACTTCCCCTGTACCCGCTAACACCAAACGCAATCCAGTGACTGCAAACTCGCGACTTATGATCACGATGGCAATCCAAGATTGGCCGTACATTAAATCCAGATCAACCAAAACGATTAAGGCAGCCGAAACAAGAAGTTTATCTGCCAATGGATCTAAAAATTTCCCTAAATCAGTAATCATATTATATTTTCTGGCAAAATGGCCATCGATCCAATCCGTAGTGGAAGCAATTATAAAGAGGATGGCTCCAGCCAGGTGTGCCACTGGCAAACTGTATTCTCCCCAAGTCAGAGTCCCCCATGAAAAAGGAACGAGCATGATGATTAAAAATACTGGTATTAAACAGATTCTTGCTACTGTAATCTTATTAGGCAGATTCAAAACTTTTACCTCCAAAATTTACGCCTGCCATTCGGGCCTGCGTCTTAGATCTAAAATAATGCTTATATGTATAATTTAACTCAAAATCCAATCTTATATGCCGAGTGGACCATTTCCCGCCGCCTTACCATTAAATAGAGCAAAAATAGTCATCTATAAGATGACTATTCGGCTTTCGTAAATTGTATCGTAACCAATTGCGTATTCACTTCAGTCGGTGAAATGGAATACTCCAGCTTCTCATCATTCACATAAATCTCTGTTTCATATGCCCTGCCTATATTGATGACAGCTTCTTTTTCATTGGTGAAATCAATTTCCTGACTTTTGTCCTTTTCGATAGTGCCTTGGAAAAGTAATTTACCTTCACCATTTTTTATGCCGACCCATGGTGAGCCTTTGGAGGTCACCTTTAATTTAAAAGTATCGGTATTTTTTAATTCATACGTACTATTTTTACCGCTGGAACTTGTGACGGCAAGATTTTGCTCTTTCTCTTCATCTTTGACTGCTGTATCATCTTCATTCTTCTTTTCAGATGAATCTGATTTTTCTTCATTCTGTTTTTGGTCTGCATTCTCTTCTTCTTTGTTAAACTCTTCACTTTTATTGTAACCCACGGCATCGCTTTGTTTCGCGTCCTTTTTGTCCTCGTTATCCGGATTACTCATATAGTTCAATACCAGAACCCAAATCAATACGGCCGCACCAATGACTAAAACCGCAGCCAAGATCTTCGGTAACAATTCCACAACCTTTGAATCTCCTGCCGGAATGGTTTTCCGGGATTGGACCCGTGAAAGCTGTTCTGGCAATTCCTCACTATAGACCGATGGTATTTCACTCTTATATTGTTCGAAAATCTCTTCTGAATCCAGTCCGACCGCTTCACAATATTGCTTTATGAATGCCCGTACATAGAACTTTCCTGGCATCATACTGTAATTTCCCTCTTCAATGCCAATGAGGTAACGCTTTTGGATCTTCGTTAATTCCTGCAAATCTTCTAGGCTAAGACCTTTGGCTTCCCTAGCTTCCTTTAATCGATTACCCAACTCAGTCAAATAAAACACCTGCCATTTTAAAAGTCAAAGGAACCAAAATCGGACCCTGAAAACTGGTCTTTTTGGTCGACAACTTCATATGTTATTTCTTCTTCAGGATTGTTTCGCAATTCAATAATATAATCAAAGTCTTCGAGGGTATACTCCGTATTTTGGACAAAAACATCCGGATGTTCGATTACTTTGACAGCATCAAGCCTCATTATTTCACGAATCAACTGCCAATGACGTTCATTTGCACGGCGAGTGGAAACAATTCCATCTAAAATGAACAAATTATCATTATTATATTCATCCTCAATAAGCTGGCTGCGGATAGTCTGCTTTAAAAGGGTCGAGGACACAAACAACCATCTCTTATTAGCACAAACACTCGATGCCACGATAGATTCAGTTTTTCCGACACGGGGCATCCCTCGGATCCCGATCAATTTATGACCTTCCTGTTTAAATAGCTCGGCCAGGAAATCGACAAGCAAGCCTAGTTCATCACGAACAAACCTAAAAGTGTTTTTCTCATCGGCATCGCGCTGAATATAGCGTCCATGCCTGACTGCGAGGCGATCACGTAATTTAGGTTCCCTAAGCTTAATGACCTTTATCGTATCCATCGTACGGAGAATTGACTCGAATCTTTCTATATTACGGCTGTCTTTGGCCAACAAAAGTAACCCACGCCTGCCTTCATCGACCCCGTTAATGGTGATGATATTAATGGAAAGCATACCCAGAAGGGATGAAATATCCCCTAATAAACCAGGACGGTTGACTTGAATTTCATATTCAAAATACCATTCTTTATTATCCACGATAACACTCCTTAAGCCTAAAAGCTTTTACCCTAATCATGGGCAAAAAACTTATCCATCGTAAATTTCAAGGTCTGAACACTTTAATATTAATTGTCTAGCTTCTATAATATAGCATTTCGTGATAAGTTAAAAGGAAAAACCCTATAAAAGTATTCATTTTTATATAAGAGGACAAATAGTCATCCCCCTCGAATCCAAAAGGCCCTGTTAATTAATAACAGGGCCTTTTGGATTGATATTTTTACTTCGTTCCATTGTTCTCGACTAACTTGACCATGACACTTGCCATGGCATGTTTTTCTTGATCGCTTGCCACTGACCAAAGATCAGCAAGCACTTTCTCTTGATCATTCTGGGGCTCAACCTGATTAGCTAGGTAATCACCGATTTCGTAAGCCAAGTTGTTAACAGCGCCTTCTGACAAGCCTTGTTGTTCACCTTGATGTAATCTGTCGCCTAAGAAGTTTTTCCATTGATCCCAATTGTCCAGTACAGACATGAATGGTCACCCTTTCCTTCAAAATAGTACAAAGATATTTTGTGAAGAAATTGAGGAAATTATACATGTCTTTTAAAAAAATCATGTGTACCATCCGCCATTTACGCCTAAAATCTGCCCGGTTATATAGGACGACTTGTCGGAAAGCAAATAGTATACGGCCTCCGCGACTTCTTTGGAATGCCCCATCCTGCCCATCGGGATATCCCCTTTGATGATTTCCAGATCTTCTGCACTGAAAGATTCGAGCATGGAAGTGGAAATCGCACCGGGGGCAACGGCATTCACCCGGATTCCATTAAGCGATACTTCTTTGCTAAGCGCCTTGATAAAAGCATTTTGACTGCCTTTGACCATTGAATATAATACTTCACAAGATGCACCTGTCTGCCCCCAAATTGATGTGACGGCAACGATGGCAGCCTGTTCTTGGTACATAAGCTTTGGAAGCAGTTCCTTTGTTAATTGGAAAGGGCTCGTTACATGCAGCTGAACCATTTCAGTAACGATAGTCTCATCCATATCAGATATAAGCCCATAATAGCTATTGCCACTATTAAGGACGATTGCATGAAGGGCAAAAATATTTTCCGCCAATTTCTTATAGCCGTCCGGTGCAGCCAAATCCGCTTGTATCGGAATAAGTTCGACTTGATGAGGCTTCAGTTCTTCAATCAGGGCAAGTATCGCTTCTTCATTGCTGTTATAATGTAAATAAAGTGAGTAATTCTCCTCGGCGAGCTTTATAGCGATTTCCCTGCCGATTCCTCCACTGGCTCCTGTAATAAGGGCAAAACGTTTCCCCACTTTCACGCCCCCTTTATATTATTTCGGAAGTACCTGACAGACTGTCATCCGTTCATCGGATATTAAGTCCTTGGCGACCTCCCTGATATCTTCGATAGTTAGTTTTTCCAATACCGATACAACATCGAACAAGTTCATATCATTGAATGCATATCTGGTGAATTGATTCGCTATATATTCCGGCGAATTCAAGGAACGAAGGAAAGAACCGATTTTTTTCTTGATAGTCCTTTGCAGGCTTTCTTCATTCAGGCCGGTTCCGGCTTTTGATTTTTGCAGGATACCGAATAAAGACTCCATCAACTCATCAGGTTTGGCACTGTCCCCGCCAATTAACGCAAACCCAAAACCTTGTTCCTGTGTGTAATCATATGAGAAGCTTTGATCGATCAACCCTTCCTCATACAGCTCCTCATGCAAAGGCGAACTTTTGCCAAACAGCATTTCCAAATAAATATTGGTCGCCAATTCCCTTTTCAAAAGCTGTAAACCGGATTGGTTTACATTGATGGCCTTGATGCCCAGCATCACTTTTGGTGTCTGGACATTCATCCTTAAGACTTCCTTATCCTTGGCAACGATTTCCGGCTCTTCGTCAAATTTACGTTCCACTGCTGGTTGTTCGTTGTACCCTTTATCATTTTGGTTATCCCGAATCAGTTTCATGGTACTTTCGACATCTACCGGTCCTACAACAAATAGGAGCATGTTGCTAGGATGGTAAAACGTATTATAACATTCATAAAGCATATCTTTCGTAATACCTGCAATCGATTCCACAGTACCGGCAATATCGATTTTCACTGGATGCTGATGATACATATTGGCAATCGTCCCAAAATATAACCGCCAGTCTGAATTATCATCATACATGTTGATTTCCTGCCCAATGATTCCTTTTTCCTTTTCTACCGTCTTTTCCGAAAAGTAAGGATCCTGGACAAAGTCAATTAAGGTAGTAAGATTCCTCTCGAAATCAGACGTGCTGGAAAATAAATAAGCTGTACGGGTGAAAGAGGTAAAGGCATTTGCAGATGCTCCCTGCTTTGAAAATTGCTGAAAAACATCACCATCTTCCTTTTCAAAGAGCTTATGTTCAAGAAAATGGGCAATCCCATCTGGTACTTTAGAGAATTCCGTTTCATTCAATGGTTTGAAATGGTTGTCGATTGAACCATAATTCGTCGTGAAAGTCGCAAATGATTTATTGAACCCGCTTTTCGGAAGAATATATACTTCGAGACCATTATCCATTTTTTCATGGAAAAGCTCTTCTTTCAATTGAGTGAATGCTATTTTTTCCATTACCCTTGCACCTCCGCTTCCGTTAGGAAATAAATCGTATCAAGCTGGATCTTTTGACCAACTGCAATGATTTCTTCCTTTGTCGTCCGCTCTGTTTTTGTAAACCACTCGTCGAGTGATATATCCTGCCCGGAAATCACATTATGATATAAAATTTCCACAAGCCCTCTCGAAACGTCAATGGTTTCAAGGAGCTGGTTCTTAACGACCGCCTTTGTCTGTGCAAGTTCTTCATCGGAAAAGTTACCTTGCTTCATTTCCTTCATTTGTGCATGAATGATATCCAATGCCTGCTTGTAGTTGGCATTTTCAATGCCGGCCATGACCATCAATAGTCCTTTATGACTTTCAAGCCTTGAAGCTGCATAATAAGCAAGGCTGGCTTTCTCCCTGACATTAATGAAAAGTTTTGAATGTGAAAAGCCACCAAAAATCCCATTGAAAAGCTGAAGAGCATAATAATCCGGATCACCGTATGCAACTTGGGTTCGATAACCTATATTCAATTTCCCTTGTTTCACATCCGAATTCTCGATGATTTCTTTTTCCTTCTCCACTGCCTTGCCCGTATCCCTCGGCAGTCTAACAGGCTCACGTTCTTGCAACGACACATACTTGTCAGCCAGTGCCTCCACTTCCGATCCATCGATGTCGCCGATTACATATAAATCGATTTCATCTTCCGACAGCATTTTTTTATAGTAGGCGAATAGGGACTCTGGAGTTATCGTTTCCAAGTCTTGAAGATTACCGCTCGCTTCTAAAGCATATGGTTCGTTTTTGCACATTTCCTCTACTAGACGTGTAGCTGAATATCGCATTTTGTCATCGGAAATGGATTGAATCCGCTGTTTTAAGGAACGGATTTCATTGGAAACCGTTTTAGAGTCAAAGGCTTCGCCGTTTTTCTTCGGATTGAAGATCACCTCTGATAATAACCCAAAAGCCTTTTCGAGAAGCGGGGTTGAATCACTAAGGAATTTTTCATTGACGATATCAATCGTAAAACTTATGATTTGATATTCTCCTTTTTTAGCTACATCGACATAAAACCCTGCTCCATATAAATCATCAAGATAAGATCGAAGCTCGGGTGTTGTAGGATATTTACTTGTATTGCTTTGTAACACATATGGCAGCAGTGCACGATATGTAACGTCCTCTTTTGTCAAAGCGGCCTTCATCTTCAGCACGAGAGTATTCGTTTTATATTTATCCGTCCGGACCACATGAAGCTTGTAGCCGCTTTTTTCCGTAATTGTATCGGAAGCAATAGACATGAATAATCCTCCTCATTATATAAATCACCTTTATTAGCTTATTGTTTGTAGTTTGGAACCCTTTTAAACATCTACTTAAAATATACATGTGAAAGGAAAAATCATGCAAGTTACAGCTACTTTTTTTGGTTTTTCACCAGCTCACCATCATTTATGGCTCAATCTCTAAAGAAAAAACCGGCCAGCACAGTTTGCTGACCGGTTAGACACTTATCTTTTCCCTTTGATGTATGGCTGTCCGGATGCTTTTGGAGCATCAGCACGTCCAATGAAACCAGTTAGCGCAATGATCGTCAGAACATATGGAGCGATCAAGAGGTAAACTGATGGAATATCCTTGAAGAAGGGAAGGCTCGACCCAACGATACTTAAACTTTGAGCCAAACCAAAGAATAAAGCTGCTCCCATTGCCCCGATCGGGTGCCACTTACCAAAAATCATGGCGGCAATGGCCATGAAACCTTGACCATTAATTGTCGCATGATTGAATTCATTTGAAAAGATGGTAGCATAAATCGCTCCGCCGATCCCTCCAAAAGCACCTGATAATAAAACGGCGGCATATCGGATTTTCGTAACATTGACACCCATCGTATCAGCAGCCATGGGATGTTCTCCCACTGCACGAATTCTTAACCCGAATGGTGTTTTATAAAGAACATACCAAACGACAAAAGATATGAGAATCGCTATATATACGATGTAATAACCATTTGCGAAAAAGATGGGCCCAATAAATGGAATATCACTTAATAATGGAACATCAATCCTTGGGAATGTTTCTGTGATTCTATCAGTTTGACCTTTGTCAAAAATCAGCTTCACCAAAAACATGGTCAGACCTACTGCCAACAAGTTGATGGCTACCCCACTAACCGTTTGGTCCGCCCTGAACGTAATGCATGCCACAGCGTGCAGAATGGAAAACAGCAGGCCGGCAATCATTGCCGCTAAGACTGCGAGCCAAGGAGTCCATTCCCCAAATACATCAGCAAACATTAAGTTAAAAACAATCCCTGTAAAGGCACCAATGACCATCAAACCTTCTAAACCGATGTTTATGACACCAGCCCGTTCAGAAAACACTCCTCCGAGTGAAGTAAAAATAAGTGGAGCAGCTAGAGCTATCATAGATGGAATAATAATTTGTAATACTTGGAAAAAATCCACTTATTTCACCCCATTCTTAAATCGAGCGGCAATCCAACGAATAAAATAACTGGATGCTACGAAGAAAATGATCAATGCTATGACAATATCCACAATTTCACTAGGTATTCCGGTTTCTAGCGGCATATTTAAGGCCCCGGCTTTCAGTCCCCCAAATAATAAGGCTGCAAGCACAACACCAATAGCCGTATTCGCCCCTAATAAGGCTACTGCAATCCCATCAAAGCCCATACCTGTGAACCCGCCTTTGACCGCGGCATAACCGAAAGTTCCAAGGCCTTCCATCGCACCCGCAAGTCCTGCAAAAGCACCTGAAATAACCATGGAAAGTATGATGTTCTTATTGACACTCATCCCTGCATACTCGGACGCGTGCTGATTGAAACCTACCGCTTTCAGTTCAAAGCCGGTTTTGGTCCTTTCAAGCAGGAACCACATGATGATTACGCAAATAATCGCTACCACTATTCCCCAATGCATCCGGGAAAAATCCGTAATGCTTTCAAAAAAAGGAGACCGCAGTGATGCTGTATCAGCAATTCTTTCCGTTTTATCCAGCTTGTCAGTCATTACATTCCTAATTAAATAATTCGTCACATATAAAGCTGTATAATTCAACATGATGGAAACGATTACTTCATGTACACGGAACTTAGCTTTTAAATAACCAGGGATAAAAGCCCACAATGCCCCAGCAGCTGCACCAGCTAATATGGCCAATGGCAAATGGATGATCCTTGGAAGATCAAAAGCGATTCCGACCCAAACTGCCGCCAGCCAGCCTACAATTAATTGCCCTTCTACACCGATATTGAAAAGGCCCGTGCGAAAAGCAAAAGCCACTGCCAAACCGGCAAGGATATAAGGGATGATTGTCCTGACGGATTCCCCTACATAATAAGAATCCCCGATAATTCCATTTACCATGGAGCCATAGCCGGCAACTGGGTCATAGCCGCTTACCAACATGATTATGGCCCCAACGACTAAGCCGAGGATAACTGCTATTAACGGACTCGTTAATTTAGATAAATACTTAGACATTTTGTTTTCCACCTGCTTCCGTCCGTTTACTGCCGGCCATTAGAAGGCCAAGCTCCTGTTCAGTCGTTTCTTTCGGATCGACAATTGCGACGATTTCCCCTTCGTATATAACGGCAATCCTATCGCTCACATTCATGATTTCTTCCAATTCAAATGAAATGAGAAGTACCGCTTTTCCTGCATCACGCTGTTCAATGAGCCGTTTATGGATAAACTCGATCGCTCCTACATCAAGCCCGCGTGTTGGCTGTGCGGCAATCAATAAATCCGGGTTCCTATCAACTTCCCGGCCGATGATCGCTTTTTGCTGATTCCCGCCAGAAAGAGCCCTTGCCGGGGTATATTCACTCGGAGTCCGAACATCATAGCTTTTGATCAATGAACGGGCTTTTTCAAATATTTTCTTTGAGTTCAAGATACCGGCTTTTGAAAATGGCCTTTGATAGTAGGTTTGCAAGACAATATTTTCCCCAATGCTGTAATCGAGAACCAAGCCATGCTTATGCCTGTCTTCTGGGATATGGCCGACACCTGCTTCAGTGATTTTACGCGGCTTCAGATTTCTGATTTCTTTTCCATTTAGCATGATCGAACCAGCTGTTGTCTTCCTTAGGCCAGCCAATGCCTCAATCAGTTCGGATTGACCGTTTCCATCTACACCGGCAATACCGACAATTTCTCCTGCACGGACTGTTAAATCCAAGTTCCGAACAGCTGAAACGCCCCGGGAATCCTTGACTTCCAGTTCCTGAACCTCGAGAACTACATCCGAAGGAGTAGCGGCCGTTTTTTCCGTCTTGAATAGAACTTCCCTACCGACCATCAAGCTCGCCAATTCGTTAGGATTCGTTTCGTTGACGTTCACTGTACCAATTCCTTGCCCTTTGCGGATAACCGTTACCCGGTCACAAACCTCCATGATTTCCTTAAGTTTGTGTGTGATTAAAATGATAGATTTACCCTCTTTGATAAGGGCTTTCATAATATAAATCAATTCCTTGATTTCTTGAGGAGTCAATACAGCGGTCGGTTCATCAAAAATCAATATTTCCGCACCACGGTAAAGCGTCTTAAGAATCTCGACACGCTGCTGCATCCCTATTGAAATATCGGCAATTTTCGCATAGGGGTTAACACGAAGCTGATATTGTTCTGATAGTTTCCTAACTTCCTCGCTCGCTTCTTTTAAATCGATCTTACCCGCTTTGGATGGTTCTTTTCCTAAAATGATATTTTCCGTTACTGTAAAAGGGTCAACGAGCATAAAGTGCTGATGGACCATCCCAATTCCTAAATCATTGGCAATGTTGGGACTGGTAATCTTGACTGGCTTGCCATTCACACGGATTTCTCCCTGCTCAGGCTGGTATAAGCCGAATAAAACATTCATCAAAGTGGATTTACCCGCGCCATTTTCACCTAATAATGCGTGAATCTCCCCTTTTTTAACCTGAAGTGTAACGTTATCATTTGCGACGATGCCGGGGAATTCCTTACGGATATTAAGCATCTCAATTACATATTCCACGTATTATCAACTCCTAAAATGAGTGTAAATATTCTTAAATCATTTAATTGCTTTTACTAGCTTATTGATTTTTTTAAAAAAACCAAATGAAAAACTACGATTCTTTCATAGTTTTTCATTCGATATTTTTTCAGTTTCAAAGCGTGATTGGGAAAAGAAAGAATAGAGGGCAATTCTGCCTCCCTATTCTTTCTGGCATTACAGCTTATAAATCAAGTTTTTCGAATTCTTCATCCGTACCCGGAACGACGAATTCACCTGATTTAATTTTTTCTGTCCATTCTTCGACCGCTTTTAAAGATTCTTCTGTTACGTTATCTTTTGTTTCGGAAATGCCTACACCATTTTCTTCGATACCGTACTCAATTACTTTTCCGCCTGGGAATTTTCCTTCTTTCGCTTTCTCGGAAAGGTCTTTAACTGCCACGTCAACACGTTTTAGCATGGAAGTCAGAGTGATGTTATCGTCTGTTCCAGGAACTGCCCCCAATTTAGCTTGGTCGCTATCTACACCGATAACATAGATTTCTCTCTTAGGATCTTTTTGCTTTTGCTCTACTGCTTCAGTGAATACACCTTTTCCAGTTCCGCCAGCAGCATGATAAATGATATCGATACCTGAAGAATACATGGAGCCTGCAGTTGATTTACCGATGTCAGCTTTATTGAAATCCCCGGCATATTTAACTTCAACTTTTGCATCCGGATTTACAGATAAAACCCCAGCCTTAAAGCCAACTTCGAATTTCTTGATTAACTCAGATTCAACTCCGCCGATAAAACCGACTTTGTTTGTTTTCGTTTGCATTCCGGCAATTACACCTACTAGGAAAGAACCTTGCTGCTCTTTAAAATTAATGCTGGCTACATTCTTTTTGTCTACAACTGTATCCACGATAGCAAAGTGTGAATCCGGACGTTGGTCAGCCACTTCACCAACAGCTTCCGCTAAAAGAAAACCGATACCATAGATTAGTTGGTAATCTTCACGTACAAGCGTATTCAGGTTCTTAGCGTAATCGGCATCAGATTTAGATTGCAGGTAGTTGTAGCCATCTTTACCTTTTTCCAGACCATTATCCTTACCGAATTCCTGAATGCCCTTCCAAGCGGATTGGTTGAACGACTCGTCATCCACGCCGCCAGTATCAGTTACCATCGCAACAGTGAAGTTATCTTTGTTTTTCCCATTTGAAGATTCTTTATCATCATTCTCTGAATTACCACATGCTCCCAGTAGCGTACCGGCTGCAAGAACAAGTGAAAGAGCTAGTCCTAATTTGCGCTTTTTCAATTTTTATCCCCCTAATTTACATAGTTTTTTGAGCAGGAATGTTCTGAAAAGTCATTTATGTTTGCGTTTTCACTTCTCGTTAATTTTTTTTGCATACGTTTTGATCGACTTTTTTTGGAATCGAAACAATCGCTTGCATTCATCCGTATGCAGAGTCAAGCCCTACACACGTTTACGAAGAACATGAAAGCTGAACATATTGGCTTTAAAGTAGTTAACAGAATACAGGATAGGCTGGTCCCAATCATCCAGATGCATCTGCTTTAAAACGAGTAGCGCGGCTTCTGGCGAGCATTTAAGGATAGGAGAAACTTTCTCATGATATCCAATGGGCTCAATCTCCGCTACGGCATGCGTAATTTTCCGATGCGCATCTCTTTCCAAAATATCAAAAAGAGACTCATCATTACGGTCAAAATTTTCTGAAAGAATAGATTCAGGAATTTTGTCAATACAGTAGACGACTGGCTCCCCATTCGCTGTCCTTACTCGTTCGATGCTGACGATGCGTTCGTCTGTTGAACAAGAAAACCTGCGTATATCCTCTTCTGTAGGTTCTTGGGCCGTCGAGCTTAAGAAAATCGTACCCGGCTTCATCCCTGCCTCTTCAATCATGTTCGTGACACTTTTTAATTGCTCGATACCTGAAGTGAACCGAGGTTTCGGATTGACGAAAGTCCCAACTCCATGGCGGCGAATGATAATGTTTTCTTCTTCCAAAATTCGCAGCGCTTCTCGAAGTGTCGCCCTACTAACTCCCAATTTTTTCGCAAGATCGAATTCTGAAGGGAATTTTTCATTTTCCTGATAGACTCCAGCTTCAATATCCTGCTTCAGGTAATCAATGACCTGCAAATATAAATGTCGACTATCTGATTTTATTGACATACAGTTTCCCCCAGCTAATTTCTTAAGACATCAGACCTCTGATGTTGAATCATTCCTACTAATCGAAAATAATATAACATTTTTTTTAATATAAATAAATAGTGTTTTACTATTTACTTTAAAAGAATTTAGGAGAAATTACCCTTCCCTGTGTCTTTCAATCTAGATGTGGCCGCGGAATTTGTACGATTATTCTCCTAAATCAGATAAATTTTTAAAAAAATGCAAGATGCATGCAGCTATGTTCAAGATGCTTTTTTCCTGTATAATAGGATTTATCTTCTTTGAAGGGATGTACACAAGATGTTAAAGATTACAGAATACACAATCGAAAAATTGAATGATCCATTTGGTATTTTGTCCGGGGAACGTTACGAGTTGTTCTTGGATATTGAAGTGCCTGAAGAGGATGAGCTCTTTTCAGAAAATGGTTTATATATCCGGGTGCTTTTTGCTGTGGAAGAACAAAAAGGCAAATTGATTAAATATGATATTTTTGAAAAAGGGAACGAAGGCGCACTCGAATTCGATTTAGAAGAAGATGAAGAAGCGATGATTACCGACTTCTGCCTTAAACATTTAGACGAGGCGATGAATATTTAAAAAACCGGGCAGCTGCCCGGTTTTTTTTTAACTATGATGAATGCGCTTCATCTTGTTCATCTTTTGTAACCAATACATTTCGTGGTTTACTGCCTTCATATGGACCGACAATTCCCCTAGCTTCCATTTCATCAATCAATCTGGCTGCCCGGGTATAGCCAATCCGGAAACGGCGCTGCAGCATGGAAACGGATGCAGTCTGCATTTCTACGATCAAGGATACCGCATCCCCATATAAATCATCTTCAACTTCACCATTTGAGGTTTCTGCAATTTCATCGGGTATCATTTCTTCGTTGTATTGTGCTTTTTGCTGTGAAATGACATATGTGACAACTTCCTCGACTTCATTGTCGGATAAAAAGGCCCCTTGGACGCGGACCGGTTTTGAAGCTCCTGAAGGCAGGAAGAGCATGTCACCCCGGCCTAACAGTTTTTCGGCCCCGCCCATGTCGAGGATCGTTCTCGAATCGGTCATTGATGAGACACTAAAGGCAATCCTAGATGGGATGTTCGCTTTAATGACCCCTGTAATTACATCTACGGATGGCCGCTGAGTGGCAATTATCAAGTGGATGCCAGCAGCACGTGCCATTTGTGCAAGCCTTGTGATGGCATCCTCTACATCGTTAGAAGCGACCATCATCAAATCTGCCAGCTCATCGACAATGACCACGATATAAGGCAAGAGCGGTTGTTTGGCGTCTTCTTCAATGTTATACCGGTTAATGTAATCATTGTAGCCTTCAATATTTCGCGTACCGGAATGAGAAAATAGCTCATAGCGCCTTTCCATTTCACTGACCACTTTTTGCAGAGCCTGTGCAGCTTTCTTCGGATTGGTCACTACAGGTGCGAGTAAGTGGGGAATTCCATTATAGACATTCAACTCGACCATTTTTGGATCGATCATCATCATTTTCACTTCATGCGGTTTTGCCCGCATCAGAATACTCGTAATAATCCCATTGATACAAACGGATTTCCCGCTGCCCGTAGCACCAGCCACTAGTAAATGCGGCATTTTATTGAGCTCCGCCTTAACCGCTTCACCGGAAATATTCCGCCCTAAGCCTATTTGCAGTTTTGCGTCAGGCTTGTCAACTTCTTTGGCCTCCAAAACTTCCCTTAATGACACCATCGCCACTTCGGAGTTAGGCACTTCTATTCCGATTGCCGATTTTCCGGGAATCGGCGCTTCGATCCTAATATCCTTTGCGGCAAGTGCAAGGGCCAAGTCATCGGATAGGCTGACAATTTTACTTACCTTCACCCCTACATCCGGATGTACTTCGTATTTGGTTACGGCAGGGCCTAAATGAACTTGAGTGACCCTCGCTTTCACTCCAAAGCTATGAAAGGTGCGCTCAAGTTTTGCCGCATTTTCATGAATCAATTGGTACTCTCCGCTTTGGTCGGTTTTTTTAGGCTGCAATAACAAAGAAAGAGGCGGTAAAAGATATTCTTTATTCTCCACTTCCGTAAAATTCATAGGCGGAACGGCATCATCCTGGTCCCCTGCATTTTCAGCTGCAGTTTCCGGAACAGCGGGAATTATTTCGTTTTCGTCGCTATAGGCTTTATCAGCAAAGCTGGAAATGATCCGTTCCGTCGCCATTTCCTGTGTTTCCTCTTCTAGAGGGGCCTGATCCGTATCTTCCACCGGTTCGTTTTGCCGTTTCTTCTTTTTCACGGGATTCTTTTTCTTTTCTTTTTTGTCTTCATTCCACGTTTTCACATCATCTCTGAATGCGGACCATTGCTTTATGAAAAAGCCTCCAAGACCCCTGAAAAACTTCCCGAGGGTTTCACCTAACGTTTTCCCGGTCAATAGGACGGCACCTACAATGATAAAGAGGAATGAAACGATTTTCGATCCAGCTTCGTCGAATAAAAAGTATGAAGCGGCAAATAATATCGCTCCAATCATACCGCCCCCAAGGTCCTTTGAGCTGGCCTTGCCGGTCACTTCCATCCAGAATAGTTCCCATGTATTCGAAATGACGCTGGGCTTCGTAAATGGTCCCCCATCTGCAAGCATGTTAAACAGGGTAACATGACTTAGCAGGAGCATGCTCGCAACAAGGAAGTACATCCCGACCAATTGCCGTTTCAACAGGTACGGGACCTCTCTCTTTATCATCAAATAGAAACCAGCTGCAATTGCTCCCAACAAAAAGAGGATATACCATTCCCCCATGAAGAAGCGGATTAAAAAGACCGTCCCGTTTCCCACTGCTCCAAGCTTGGCAATGGCAATGATGGCCAAACCTATTATGGTGAGGCCAATCAATTCATATTTAAGCGTTAGTTTTAACTTCTCTGTACTATTCTTTTTTCTGCGTTTCTTCTTTGCCATAATATCACCTGATTCTTCATGAAACTATTCTAACTTTCCTATTCAACATCACTACTTGATTTCCCTTCACGAAACAAACGTTCGCTACTGATTATACCAAATAAATATGACCCTGTCCTTGATATATATACCATTCATTCTTTAGGCGGACATTTTTCCCATATAATGAATAAAAGCAGCCAAGCGGCTGCTGATTTTCATTCCAGTATATCATAATTTACCTCAGTTAGTCGTATTTACTAATGGTTCATATGTTCGAACACATTTATGACAGCTCCCGGCTGAATGTGTACATTCATAAAATCTTCAGGATCGGTGCTGACGATTCGATCAATGCGAAACGTACGGCCACCGTCATGTTCAACCATCACATGTACACCATTGTAGATCATTTCTATTAAATTTGCCGTCTTCTCATGGTGATGAGGGAAAATTATTTCTTCAGGAACGATCGTATAAAGCGTCATTGCAGAAGCCCCTCCTCTTCCCCGGCAATTTTTGGCCTTCTTTCTTCCATGAAGCTATTTAGTTTTCTCATGGCCTGACCCACTCCTCCTACATCATCGATCATACCGATTTCAACTGCCTCGGCCCCGATAACATTCGTACCGATATCACGTGTCAAGTTTCCTTTGGCAAACATTAAATCCTTAAAACTTTCTTCCGTAACGTTGGAGTGGCGCGTAACAAATTTAATGACTCTTTCCTGCATTTTATCCAAGTATTCAAAGGTTTGAGGCACGCCAATGACTAGCCCTGTCAAACGAATTGGATGAATCGTCATCGTTGCTGTTTCTGCTATATAGCTATGGTCACACGAAACCGCAATCGGCACACCGATCGAGTGCCCTCCCCCAAGTACAATCGAGACGGATGGCTTTGATAGGGAAGCCAGCATTTCTGCGATTGCCAGTCCCGCTTCGACATCTCCTCCGACTGTATTTAATATGACAAGCAGCCCCTCTATATTGGGATTTTGTTCAATTGCCACAATTTGCGGAATAACATGTTCATATTTGGTCGTTTTATTTTGAGGCGGCAGCTGCATATGTCCTTCAATTTGTCCAATGATCGTCAAACAATGGATTTTTGAGTCTTGAGATAGTTGCGGAACATTAGTAGCCCCCAGCTGCTGGATCTTTTCGATTAAAGTTGAATTCTTACCTTCCTGCTTGCCTTCATTTTCATTTGGTAATGGTGCATTATCCACTATGCCAACCCCTTTCTCTTTTAGCCTATAGCTTTATTATGTCTCGAGCCTCGGACTTCATTCTTCAAGATATAAGAGTCAGAAAAAAGAACCCCTGACTGTTCAAATCAGGGGTTCCTTACTTAATATTCCATTATGATCGGTAAAATCATTGGGCGGCGTTTCGTTTTTTCATAGAAGAATTGGTTTAACGCA
The DNA here is from genome assembly GCF_038002945.1 of Peribacillus sp. FSL R5-0717. Taxonomy (NCBI): domain Bacteria; kingdom Bacillati; phylum Bacillota; class Bacilli; order Caryophanales; family Bacillaceae; genus Peribacillus; species Peribacillus sp. FSL R5-0717. Next base: position 4,274,102 of record NZ_JBBOOF010000001.1, on the reverse strand, counting down.
TCACGCATTTCCTGCTTCAGCGTGGACCAATCAAAAGGCTGGCGCGACCCATTTTTCTTTACGATTTCACTTACTATTTCAGTTGCTTCCGCAATCATTTTTTCTGATTCGCGAACATATACAAAGCCCCTTGAAATGATTTCAGGGCCTGCTGCAATGCTTTTATCCTGACGGTTCAACGTGACAACTACAATCAAAATGCCATCTTGGGATAACAAGCGCCGATCACGAAGAACGATATTACCCACATCTCCAACACCGCTGCCATCTATCAAGATATTTCCTGCAGAGACTTTGCCGGAAAGCCCCATTTTATTGCCCTTAAGTTCGATGACATCCCCTTTTTCGGCAATTATGATGTTTTCACGCTTAATTCCCGCAGCAACCCCAACTTTTTGATGGGCATATAAATGGCGATATTCCCCATGTACGGGGATTAAGAATTTAGGATTCATCAAATTGATCATCATTTTTAGCTCTTCCTGGCTGCCATGCCCTGTTACGTGCACTTTATATTTATTGGCAGATACCACTTCAGCACCAACCCTGTATAGCAAATCGACGGTTTTGGATAAAATAAGTTCACCGCCCTGCAGGGGTGATGCACTGATCAAAACGGTGTCTCCCTTTTTGATCGTTACCTGCTTGTGCGTCTGCTTTGCCATTTTTTGAAGTGCTGCAATGGGTTCGCCCTGATGACCTGTCGATAACACGACGATTTCACGGTCGTCATACTGGCCAATTTCATTAATCGGGATTATCAGCTCTTCTTCGACCTTTAAGTAGCCAAGATTCAAGGCTGTTTCATAAACGCGTTGAAGGCTTTTTCCTACAACTGCCACTTTTCTGCGACTTGCTGCCGCTGCATTGAAAACATGTTGAATCCGGTTGATGTTCGAAGCGAAGCACGCAACGATGATCCTTCCGGAGGCAGCATGGAAAGCCTCTGTAATATCTTTGGCCACAACTGCTTCTGAAGTCGTATAACCTGGCCTCTCGGCACCGGTACTATCCGAAAGCAGGCATAGGACACCTTCTTCACCGATACTGGCCATCTTACCGATTTCCGGTTTATATAGATCCGTTGCTGCCTGGTCGAATTTGAAATCCCCTGTATAAACGATTGCACCTTCACGAGTGTGGATCACGACTCCGACAGAATCGGGAATGCTATGGTTAGTCCGGAAAAAGGACACGGCTGCTTGAGGGAAACTTAAAAGGGAATCCGAATCGATTTCAGTGAAAGTTGCCCTGCCGTTAAAGCCATCTTCCTTTAATTTCGTTTTGATTAAAGCAAGTGTAAGCTTAGTTCCATAAACAGGAGCTGGTAAATATTTCAAGACATAAGCAAGCGCTCCCATATGGTCTTCATGACCATGGGTAATGAATATCCCCTGCACCCGTTCCTTATTATCCATCAAATACGAAATATCTGGGATAACCGCATCGATTCCGAGCATTTCGTCTTCCGGCAGCATTAATCCTGCATCAAGAAGATAGATGTCCTCGTCCACCTCAACGACGTACATATTTTTACCAAGCTCCCCTTGTCCTCCAAGAGAAATCACTTTTATTCCATTATTTTTATCTTTACCCAATCGAATATCCTCCTTAAAAAATCCCGTTCATAATTTCCCAATGATTTCATTATAACCGATGTTCAAAAAACATGACAACACTTACCATTTTCAGAGGGACTTTTTCATATAATTCAAAAAAACAACCTATTATGTAAGAGATGTTTCGATTGATCATAAAAAATTCCAATACTATCATCCCGAAATCGGAAAGTATATCCCGTTCATATACATCATTATGTAAAAACAAGCCAATCTTCAACGATCAGCTTGTTCCGTGTCTTTTTATTTTTTTAAAACCTTGGTTAATGCCAGGCGTTCCTGCTCCGTCAATGGCACGATTGGGAGTCTCACCGATCCAACGTCAATTCCATATAACTGAAGAGCTGTTTTGACAGGTGCAGGGCTTGGCGCTGCAAACAAACCTTTTATAAGCGGTAACAGTTCCTGATGCAGCCGGGCTGCCTCTTTCAAGTTCCCACTGATGAAGGCCTCCACTATTTTCTGCAGCTCCTTGCCAGCAATATGTGAAGCAACCGATACTACACCCACACCACCAATCGCCAACACCGGTAGTGTTAAAGCATCGTCCCCGCTATATAATGCAAAATCTTCATCCGTGCCGGCAATGATTTGGGTCATAGCGTTTAAATCCCCGCTCGCTTCCTTAACGGCTACGATATTAGGAATTTTCGAAAGGCGGATGATCGTTTCCGGTTCAATGTTAACTGAAGCCCTCCCAGGGATATTATATACCATAACAGGGAGCGTCGTACTGGCTGCAATAGCCTTAAAATGCTGGTACAGCCCTTCTTGATTCGTTTTACTATAATATGGGGCAACCAGCATTATCGCATCGGCGCCATTTTGTTCCGCCTTTTTTGTCAACTCGATGGAAGCATACGTATTGTTGCTTCCTGTACCCATGATGATGGGCACACGTTTTTCAACAACCTTAGAAACATGACGCAATAACGCGATTTTCTCCTCCGAAGATAAAGTTGGAGATTCCCCAGTAGTTCCCGACAGCACAAGCGAATCGGTTCCATTCGATAATAAGTAATTAACCAATGAAGTCGTCTTTTGAAAATCAATATTTCCCTTGCTATCGAAAGGGGTGACCATCGCGGTTGATACTCTACCAAATATCATCATCTAACACCTCTTTAATTTTTAAAACATTACTTAATAAAAACCTGATTATTGGACTTCCCCTTCATGCAATTGAAATGCATAGTGCAGGGAATTAACGGCTTCTATTAAATCTTCTTCTTTTACGAGTACCCAAATTGTCGTATGGCTGTCCGCTGACTGGAGAATGGCAATTTCCTTTTCGGAAAGCGCTGTGACAATCTTCGCTGCCACGCCAGGTACTCCATTGATGCCAGCACCGACTACCGATACCTTGGCACAATTCCTTTCAATGACCGGTTCATGACCAAGCTCGGCCAAAATCGAGAGGGCAAGTTCTGTCATCTCTTCCGATACGGTATAAACTACACCACTTGGATATATATTTATAAAGTCAACTGAAATGGAGGCATTTGCCATCGCTTTGAAAACTTCAGCCTGTAGATTATATTGATCTTTTTTCGCACGGACCTTGATTTGAGTGATCTTTGGTACATGGGCAATCCCGGTCACAAGCCTTTCACGTATGTCACTGCCCTGGCTTCCCTTGTTCACGCCTGTAACAAGGGTTCCCAAACCTTCGCTATATGTTGACCTTATCCGAATCGGGACTTTCGCCTGCATCGCAATTTCAACAGCTCTCGGATGAATGACCTTCGCCCCTTGATATGCCATGTTGCAAACTTCCGTATATGAAACGATTGATAATGGACGAGCTTGATCTGCAATCCGCGGATCTGCTGTCATGATTCCTTCCACATCCGTAAAAATATCGACCCGTTCAGCTTGCAATGCGGCACCTAATGCAGCTGCTGAAGTATCACTTCCACCACGGCCGATGGTCGTGATGTCACCATTTTTAGCAGCTCCCTGGAAACCTGCTACAACGACAACATCCTTCACCTCAAGTTCTTTCATGAGGCGATCGCATTTCATTTCGATTATTTTCGCACTGGAATAGTCGGTATTCGTCATGAATCCTGCTTGAGCTCCAGTATAAGCAACCGCATCAATACCATGTTCCAAGAGCATGTTAGTAAATACTACAGATGATATCGTTTCTCCGACAGACATAAGTAAATCCTGTTCTCGCTTTGAAAGGCTGGCTTTGGCTCCATTTACAAGGGAAAGTAAGGTATCCGTTGCATAAGGATCCCCTTTTCTTCCCATTGCTGAAACCACAACCACCACTTTATATCCTTCTTTAATCGCTTTTTCGATATGCCCCTTGGCAAATGAACGGCTTTCCTCATCACGAACGGATGTCCCACCGTATTTCTGGACGATAATTTTCATAATATGCACCCCAAATATAAGCCAGCTCCCCGATCCGGGAAGCTGACAAAAACTCTCTATCCTATTGGAATTTATTTTTCTGTCGAGTTCATTAAGAATAAATTATTACTTAACTGTAACCAAACCTAATTTCAAAAGGCTTTCAGCAATTTGAACGGAATTCCAAGCTGCACCTTTTAATAGATTATCGGAAACCACCCATAAATGGAAGCCTTTATCTTCATCCAAATCTTTGCGAATTCGGCCGACGAATACATCATTCTTGCCGACGGATGAAGCAGGTGTTGGGTAAACTTGTTGTTCAGGTTCGTCTTCCAACACTATTCCAGGTGCCGTTCTCATTAAATCCTTGATTTGAGAAGCCGCTATGCCTTCTTTTTCAACTTCAATGTATACAGATTCCGAATGACCTGTTACAACAGGAAGCCTCACGCAAGTTGCAGCCACTGGCAGGTCTTGCATATGCATGATTTTCTTTGTTTCATTAATCATTTTCATCTCTTCGAATGTGTACCCATTATCTTGGAATTTATCGATTTGGGGAATGACGTTAAATGCGATTTGATAATGCTTTTCGTCCCCTTTTACCGGTAATATTTTCGGATCGATCTCTTTTTCATCAAGCAAGTCGCGAGCCTGTTCCTTTAATTCATTTATCGCTGCTGCACCTGCACCAGAAACAGCCTGGTAGGTAGAAACAACAATTTTTGATAAGCCATATGTCTGGCGGATAGGCTCTAATGCCACAACCATTTGGATAGTTGAACAATTCGGGTTTGCAATGATCCCATTATGCTGCTTCAAGTCTTCTTCATTTACTTCAGGAACGACTAGCGGCACATTTTCATCCATGCGGAAAGCACTCGTATTATCCACCACTATCGCACCGCGTTTCACTGCTTCTGGAGCCAATTCCTTAGACACGCTTCCTCCAGCACTGAATAAAGCGATATCGAAACCTTCAAAGCTTTCAGGTTTTGCTTCCTGCACTTCGATTTCTTCGCCCTTAAACGTAAGTTTGATGCCTGCGGAACGAGCCGATGATAAAAAGATGATTTTCTTAATCGGTAAGTCCCTTTGTTCGAGTGTTGAAATCATTTGTTGTCCTACTGCTCCAGTTGCTCCCACAACTGCAATACGCAATCCCTGTGTCTCAGTCATTTATACATACTCCTTTTCTATCTCTTAAATAAGTTATTTGTTGGATTCATTACTTCTTGTTCAGAATATCATTTATTTTATCACATTAACATTCCAAAGGGTCGGACTTTAACAAAATATTCTGGTAGTGGAGTGGTTTTTTATAACTTCAACCCACAAATTTATGCATATATGTCAGTCGTTGAAAGCAGATCCGTGGCAAAAACTTGTTCAGGCTAAATCATCCTTGAACCTTTCGACGATGACAGGTTGAATCTGTTCCCTCTCCAGTGCCGATATGATCGTATCCCTTATCATGCTCATCCTTGCAACCATGGAACTTGGTTTGCCTGTGGGATTATCCTGGCCATATGGAACAAAATAAATATCTTTTGCTGCCATCAGCCTCATTAGATTGACACCATTTAGCCCAAGTGCATCATTTGTTGATATCGCGACCACGACTGGACGGTGATTCCTCATCGTCGCTTTTGCAGCCATAAGTACAGGCGAATCGGTAAGAGCATTTGCCATTTTACTCATTGAGTTACCCGTTAAAGGAGCGATCACCATACAATCGAGTGGCAATTTAGGTCCTAAAGGCTCCGCTTTGACGATTGTATCAACGACGTGATTCCCCGTCAATTTTTCTATTCTTTCGACCCAGTCTTCGCCCTTTCCAAAACGGGTTTCCGTGTTTTGAACAGTCGATGTTACGATTGGGATGACTTCCGCCCCTTCATTTACAAGTTTTTCTATTTCCGGAAACACTTCATCATATGTGCAATGTGATCCTGTTAATCCGAAACCAATCCGTTTACCTTTGAGACTCATATCATTTTCCCCTTCCTTTTCAAGAACTCGCCTTGAATCAATAGTCCCAGTGCATTCGCTAATATCTGACCAGCTGTTTTTGGGGCGACTATCCCCGGTAGGCTCGGTGCCAACAGCGCCTTAATTCCCCTTTTTTCAGCGTAACGAAAATCCGTCCCCCCCGGTTTTGAAGCAAGGTCGATGATTAATGTATGAACGGGCATATTAGCGATGACTTTTGCGGTAATTATAGGAAAAGGGATCGTATTGATACATATATCAACATTTTTCATTTCTGCAGCAAGATCATTTAAATGAAAAGGGGCTAATGCCATTTCACTGATCCTCGCTATATCTTCGCTTTTTCTTGCCCCCACCTTTACTTTTGCTCCAAGTGCGTGGAATGACCGGGCTACACTCATACCGACCCTTCCCAGTCCTAGAACGGCTACATTTGATCCATGGATAGTAAAATCCGTATGTTGAATGGCCATCATGATCGCACCCTCAACAGTGGGAATCGAATTATAAATAGCGACATCATCACGTTCGAACAATAGAACAAGTTTGCGATTCACCTTCTTGAATATCTCATCGAGGTAATCGTTACTGATTCCTGCATAAAAAGTGCAATGTTCCGGGGTATTTTTTATCATTTCTTCAGTCAAAACAACCTCTTCACTGGAAAAGATCGTTTCTACTTTCCCATCTGAATCCGTACCCCGGACAGGTAAAATAACTGAATCCAATTCCTTGAAGTTTATATCTTCCATTTTTTCCTTAACCGCTCCGGTAAAAGCATGGTCGAGCTGTTCAAAACCTACCAATAATAGCTTTGCATCAAGCTCCGTCAGTTTACGGACAACTTCAAGCTGACGCGCATCTCCACCAATTACAGCGATTTGCATGCCTGTAAGCATTAAAACCGTCACCTTCTTTATATAAAAGATCCTAAACATTCCTTGCCCCATGATACAATTCCTTCAGGAAGCAATTCGGTTTTTGCTACATTCTCTAGTTACCCTGCCATCTTATGTTTTTACTTAAAAAACGGTGATAAGAAAAGAAAAAACGCCATAGCTATTGCCAGCTAAGGCGTTTTCGAGAGTGTATTTCGAAAAGTTCCAAAGAGTATGAAGCGTCATTATCCGTCCATATGCTCTCCGTCTTTAAGCGAAAGTCCTTCCTGAAAATCAATGATGACCATATCCGCACCGATTTTTTTTATATGTTCCCATGGCACTCTTATTTCACTGCCATTCCTTAAAAGGCCGAACCATTTGACAGATGGAATGATCAACGAGGTAATTTGTCCAGTTTCATCTATTTCCAAATCCGTCTGACCAAGGACTCCTAATCTTTCCGCCCTATTCACATCGACTATTTCCTTACCGCTCAGTTCGCTTAACCTCAATTTTGGTTCCCCCTTTTTCGTCTTCTATTCAATCTATATCCGAAAAAGGTAAACTTAGAAGGCATTTAACCAAATATTGTCCATAACACTGGACACTCCCGCATTCAAAGAAAAAAAGCCTGACCTCCCATTAATGAAGGTTCAGACTTGTTCGATATTATTTGTCCCAATTTTCCAGCGGGCTCACTAATGACAAGGAATGTTCCGTAAAAATCTGATTTGCCAATTCATTGACGGTATCCTCAGTCACTTCGTCAATCTTGATGATGATATCATCAAGGGAACGGTGCTCACCCAACATAAGCTCATTTTTTCCGTTCCGGCTCATGCGGCTATTCGTGCTTTCAAGGCTGAGCATCAAGCTTCCTTTAAGTTGCTCTTTGCTATTCCGTAATTCCTTTTCCGTAATGCCATCCCTTTTTAAAGTATCCAATGTTTCCTGAATGGTTTCATACAGGCTGTCAAGCTGATTTGTGCCTGTCCCCCCATATACTGTCACCATCCCGCTATCTTGATAGCTGGAATGATAAGAGTAAACGGAATAGGCAAGGCCGCGTTGCTCCCTGACGTCCTGGAATAGACGGCTGCTCATGCTTCCCCCAAGGATATTATTCAAGGTAATCAGGCTGTATGTTTTATCATTGCCGATTTCCAATCCGTTGTAACCAAGGCATAAGTGGGCTTGTTCCGTATCTTTTTTACGGGTGATCCTATTTTCGTGGAAGGAAGGTTTGACCAATTCAAGACGGTCTTCCCCTCCTTGATACGAGCCAAAGTAGCTTTCGACTTCCTTGATCAATTTTTCATCCACATTCCCAGCAATGGACACGACTACCTTATCGGGTGTATACATGTCATGGACGTATTTTTTTAATGTATCACTATTGAAGGTTTCAAGCGTATTTTCCGTCCCTAGTATTGGATAACCAAGGGGGTGATTTTCATATACAGCCTTGCTTAAGAGGTCATGGACAATATCATCTGGTGTGTCTTCGTACATTTTTATTTCTTCATAGACGACATTTTTTTCTTTTTTCAATTCTTCCCCATCAAATGTTGAGTTGAAGAACATATCAGCCAGGATTTCAAGCGCATAGCTTGCATGGTTATCCATTACTTTAGCATAATAGCATGTATATTCTTTTGAAGTGAATGCATTCACCTGTCCACCGATACTATCGAACGATTCGGCAATTTCACGCGCATTTCTCTTAGTTGTCCCTTTAAAGAACATATGCTCCAGAAAATGTGAAACCCCATTCAATTCTGGCGTTTCATTTCTTGAACCTGTTTTGATCCATACTCCAATTGCCGCTGAACGTACTGTTGGAATATTTTCCAATACAATCCTAACTCCATTTTGACACGTGTATTTCTTAATCAACTAACATTCCTCCCAATCATTCTATGCTGCTATCGTTACCAATACATTATGGATTCGATCGCTCTTCATCTACTGCTTCCGAAACGGTAACAACATCTAAATCTTTCTTTTTTATTTCAATTATTAACGTTTCCAATGATTTTGCAGTAGATTCAGTCGGATGCATCAATATAAATGCTCCAGGGTGTACCTTAGAAAGCACTCTTTGTTGAAGGACTTCAGGGCTTGGCTTTTGCCAGTCGATCGTATCCACACTCCACATGGCGGTCTCCATACCGAAAGAATCCGCGATTTTCACCGTTTCATCCCGGTAGCTTCCACTTGGTGGTGCAAACCATTTCATTTTCAAACCTGTCACAGCTTCAATGACTTCATTCGTTTTTCGAATTTCCTCACGTGTAGCTTGTGCGGATATGTTTTTCATATCTGGATGTGAATAAGAATGATTTCCAATTTCGTGCCCGCCACCCTTAATCATCTTGGCCAATTCTGGATTTTTCTTGGTCCAATTACCTTCAAGGAAAAATGTGGCCTTAACATTATTCTTTTTTAACACGGCCAACATATCTTGTAGGTATTCATTCCCCCAGGCCACATTGATTAAAAATGATACCACTGGCTTTTCGGGATGGGCCCGGTAAATGGGAGCCGGCTCCAGATCCTCCATATGTATCTTTGCAGGGACCTGCTGAAATACCAGCTTATTCTTATCGAACACGCCCTCCTTCTTCATGGCTTTATACGAATCATCAATATTTACCTTCAGGCCGTTATATGCAGGAACGGTTTTCCAAACAGTATCTATTCGTGCATCCTGTGGTGCAATCTCATATTTTTTTGTTGATTCTTTTATTTGTAAAAGAAGCTCGTCTTCTTGCTTCATAGAAGCAACTGAATCATCGGTTAATTGGGTCAAATAAATTTGTGTATATGGATTTTGCACTAATAACCATGATATACCTGCAATGGCACTTATCGCAACTATCTGCTTCCATTTATTATTCATTTTTTACGCCCCCTTCATACCAAAATGTATGAAGAAAACGGACAAGGTAGAACATGACATCCTTTTGACGCCATTCTCCCCATGGATATTCCAATACCTTTAAACAAAAAAAGCATGCAGATTCACAAGGAATCGCATGCCGGATTTCTATTTTTCATTACGATTGAGAAGGGTTGGCTGCCTCTTTTTGCTCTTTCAAGACTGCTTTACGGGAAAGGTTAACCCTTCCTTGCTTATCGATCTCAGTGACTTTGACCAATAATTCATCGCCAAGTGAAACGACATCTTCCACTTTTCCGACTCTTTCTTCAGCCAGTTCAGAAATATGTACCAAACCGTCTTTACCATTGAAGATTTCAACGAAGGCACCGAACTTTTCGATTCGTTTAACTTTACCTAAGTATAGTTCGCCCACTACGACTTCACGTACGATATCTTCAATGATTTTCTTCGCTTTTTGAATCATTGGTTCATCAGTAGAAGATATGAATACCGTTCCATCTTGTTCGATGTCGATTTTCACGCCAGTTTCTTCAATGATTTTGTTGATATGTTTTCCGCTCGGTCCAATGACATCACGGATCTTATCCGGATTTATGGACATTGTAACGATTTTTGGAGCATATTTGGATAACTGCTCACGCGGTTGATTGATCGTTGACATCATTGATTCCAAAATGTGCATCCGGCCATGTTTGGCTTGAAGTAAAGCTTCTTCAAGAATCTCTCTTGAAAGTCCTTCAATCTTAATATCCATTTGTAGGGCAGTAACACCTTTTGAAGTCCCTGCGACTTTAAAGTCCATGTCTCCCAGATGATCTTCCATACCTTGAATATCCGTTAAGATTGTATAGTGCTCACCTGATTTGACTAGGCCCATGGCAATACCGGCAACTGGAGCTTTCAATGGAACTCCGGCATCCATCATTGCCAAAGTGCTTGCACAGATACTTGCTTGTGATGTTGATCCGTTCGATTCAAGGACTTCAGATACAAGTCTGATTGTATATGGGAAGTCTTTATCGTTTGGAATGACAGGCTCCAATGCTCTTTCACCAAGTGCACCGTGACCGATTTCACGGCGTCCTGCCCCACGGATAGGACCAGTTTCACCTACACTGAAATGCGGGAAATTATAGTGATGCATAAAACGTTTTGACTCTTCGGTCCCAAGTCCGTCCAGAATCTGCACATCACCAAGTGCACCTAATGTACAGATGGATAGTGCTTGGGTTTGTCCGCGTGTGAACAATCCGGAACCATGTGTACGGGGCAGAATGGTGACTTCAGATGATAATGGTCTGATTTCGTCAGGATTACGGCCATCCGGGCGCACTTTTTCTTCCGTGATCAAACGGCGGACTTCGGATTTAACCAATTTATTAAGGATTTCTTTAATTTGCTTTAATTTTTCTTCATCAGTTTCTTCTTCATAATGAACCAATACACGATCTTTTACTGCTTTGATCGCGTCTTCACGAGCATGTTTTTCCTGAACTTGTACAGCTTTGTTCAAGTCTGCTTCACATAGGCCTTTCACTTCTGCTTCCAGTTCAGCATCCACTTGGTATAAAGTGACCTGCATTTTTTCCTTGCCGATTTCAGCAACGATTTTCTCTTGGAATGCAATGATCTTCTTGATTTCATCATGTCCGAACATGATTGCTTCAAGCATCGTTTCCTCTGGTACTTCATTCGCTCCGGCTTCAACCATGTTGATGGCATCTTTAGTGCCGGCAACCGTCAGATTGATGTCACTTTTAGCTAGTTGGTCAACAGTAGGGTTAATAATGAATTCATTATTGATTCTCCCCACTACAACTCCAGCAATCGGACCTTCGAACGGAATATCGGAAACTGAAAGTGCAAGGGAAGAACCTAGCATAGCTGCCATTTCCGTAGAGCAATCTTGATCGACACTCATGACCATGCTGATGATCTGAACATCGTTCCTGAAGCCATCGGCGAAAAGCGGACGGATTGGACGATCGATTAAACGGCTTGCAAGAATTGCCCTTTCACTCGGTCGTCCTTCACGTTTGATGAAGCCTCCCGGAATTTTACCGACTGCATAAAGTCTTTCTTCGTAGTTGACTGTCAAAGGGAAGAAGTCAACATTTCTAGGTTCCTTCGAAGCTGTCGCAGTACTTAATACAGCAGTTTCTCCATAACGGACTAAAACTGCCCCGTTCGCTTGTTTGGCTAATTGCCCTATCTCTACCGTTACATTACGGCCGGCCCAGTCAAATGAATACGTATGTTTTTCCTGTCCCATTTATTAAACCCCTCTCTGAATCTTCACTTAGAGGCTTAGTTTACCTAAACCTGTATTGGATTAAATCATTTATATGTGAAAGTAACTAAACTCGAGTTAAAACCAAACTATTCCTATTATGCACGAAAAAAACAAGCATTAACAGTAAAATGAATAAAAATTTCATTCATTTGATTATGTATATCCTGATCATTTATAAATGGAAAAGGACCCGGCTCCTGCCGAGTCCCAAGGACGAAGGCCCAGCCTTAAGTAGAACACGTCCAAATCATTTGATTAACACCAAAAAAGCGGGAAATTTCCCGCCTTCCTGAAAAAATTATCTACGTAGACCTAATTTGTTAATTAGTGTACGGTAACGAGTAACGTCTTTGTTACGTAGGTAAGTTAAAAGATTACGACGTTTACCTACCATTTTTAGAAGACCGCGACGTGAATGGTGGTCTTTTTTGTGTGTGCGTAAGTGATCGTTCAAGTTGTTGATTTCTTCTGTTAATACTGCGATTTGAACTTCTGGAGATCCAGTGTCAGTATCGTGAGTTCTGAATTCTGCGATAAGTTCGTTTTTGCGTACTTGTGTAATTGCCATGTTATTATTCCTCCTAAAATTCTGTAAAATCACCAATTACCGAGCCAGCGTCGGAGTCTCGACTAGCCAAGCAATGGTTATTTTCATACATACAATAGAATACATGTTTTTCATCAAAATTGCAAGTCTTGTCTTTTATGCTTCAAGCTTTGCAAAATAGGCTATTGCATTTTGCTTATCCGTTTCGATTTGTGCAACCAATGCTTCAAGTCCGGAAAATTTATGCTCACTACGAAGTCTTGTATGCCATTCAACCGAAACCTGGTTGCCATAAATATCTCCCGAGAACTCCAAGGCATGAACCTCAACAGTGGGATATTTAGGTTTTTCCTCGTGGAACGTAGGTTTGTATCCGACATTGCAAACCCCGTTATACCATTTACCGCTTATTTTGATCCTGACGGCATACACGCCTGCAGCAGGGAAGATATAATCGTCACTTACTTCAATATTAGCGGTGGGGAAACCCAACTTCCTGCCCCGCTTTTCACCGTGAACGACATGACCTTTCGTTAAATAGCGTCGTCCAGCCAAATGATAAAAGTCGGAGAAGTTGCCATTACCGAGAGTTTCCCTGATTCTCGTCGAGCTAACCTTTTCATCTTCAAGTGTCTGTTTTGCAACGACTGTCTGCGAAAATCTGCCCTGTGCGTAAACAGGCAAATCTTCCATCGACCCTTGACCATAGCGACCGTATGAATAATCAAAGCCTGCAACTACATGACGGACATTCAGCCCGGCAATGTATTCATCAACGAACCGTTCCGGCAGTACCGAAGCAAATTCCTTGCTGAAATGGACGATGAATAAATAATCGATCCCCATCGACTCTATGATATCCACCTTATCTTCAAGTGGAGTGATATAGCGGATATTTTCCGTTTTCCTACCCAGTACTGCAGAAGGATGCGGGTCAAATGTCATGACTGCTAACTTAAGATTCATTTCATCGGCTTTTTGCTTGGCGGTTTGAATGACAATTTGATGGCCTTTATGTATGCCATCAAAAAATCCAAGCGCCATTACAAGCTCGGGAAAATCATCCGTATTAAATTGATGAGGATGCTCTATTGCGATCACTTTCACCTTTCAATCTCCTCTTTCCGGCGGTAAAACGGTCTATATTTCTTGTGCCAATACTTTTACAGGTTTAATTAATCCCTCTTTTGTCGGATGTATTTGATAAATGGCAATGGCCTTATCTGCTGGATCGACCATCACAAATGGCATTCCTTTATCAACAACAACATCCTTTGTTTGTTCCAATACCGCGCCGTTAAGTACTTTCTTTGCTACTTTATCACTAATCTGAAATTTGGGCAAATGAAATAATCCCCGCTCCAAAGGCAACAGAAATTCATCCGTTTGACCATTTTCCATGAACTCTTCCACTTCAGAAAATGTGAAACAGTCCTCCTGCTTAAAACCTGCTGATTCAATACGCGTCAAGTCTGACATATGAGCAGGAAAACCCAGTTCTTCACCCATCATGACTGCAAGTGTCCGAATATACGTTCCTTTGCTGCAATTTACGCGAAAACGAAAAGATATGGTTTCCCCTTTAAATTCAGAACGATCATCGAGAAGGGTAATATCATAGATGGTGACCTCCCTTGTCGGCCTCTCCACATCTATCCCTGCACGGGCATATTCATATAATTTCTTCCCGTTCACCTTTACCGCTGAAAACATCGGCGGCGTCTGTTCAATTTTTCCAGTCAATGATTCAAGCACTTCCAGAATCCGTTTACGCTGAATCACTTGATCAATCTTTTTCTCTTCGACTTTTTCTCCGCTTGCGTCCTCAGTTGTCGTTGAAAAACCAAGGGTCACTTCTCCTTCATAAGCTTTACCGGCTTCTGTCAGATATTCGGCTATCTTTGTTGCCCTGCCAATACAAATAGGTAAAACCCCTGTTACATCAGGATCTAAAGTACCTGTGTGACCAACCTTTTTTGTCTTTAAAATCTTTCTTAATTTAAAAACACAATCATGGGATGTCAATCCCTTGGGTTTCCATAATGGAAGAATACCGTTCACGCTTTCACCTCATCTTTTATAAAACACCTTAAACGATTATGAACCCCATCCCGAAAGGTGTTTTTCCTTTTTTCATATTCGGTTTCAAAAAAAAGAGACCGACTTCAAAAAGTGCAAAGCACTTATTGAGTCGGCCTCCTTTTACTGCTTGCTTATTCCTCGTCTTTTTCAGCCGGTTTATCCTCTGAATTGATTTGGGAAATCAACGACTCGATACGATTACCATAATCGACCGATTCATCAAATTCAAAAAACAGCTCAGGGGTTTTGCGCAGGCGGATTCGCTGCCCAATTTCTGAACGCATGAATCCTTTTGCCTTAGCTAGACCTTGCAGGGTTTTCTCCCTTTGTTCCTGGTCACCCAAAACGGAAATATAAACTGTTGCCTGTTGTAAATCTCCTGTAACCGCGACATCCGTCACTGTGACAAATCCGATTCTTGGATCTTTAATTTTTCGGCCGATAATTTCACTCAGCTCTTTTTTCATTTGTTCGCCAACACGATTTGAACGAAGGCTCATAATATCACCTCGATAGCCTAAAGCCAGTCTATATCTGTTATTGTTCGCTCTAGTTCCGGAAAAGAATCTAGAAATTTAAGGGCATTTTGAAGTTCCCGTTCAGTAGCCTTCCTTGAGGATGTTACGGTTACGATTGAAATCTTTGTCCGCTGCCATAAATCCTGAAAATCGGTCTCTGCTACAGAAATATTGAACTTCTGCTTTAGCCGTGTCATGACACGTTGAAGCACGGCCCTTTTTTCTTTTAAAGAATGGGTGTCATGGATGATGCATTCACATTGGACGGAGCCAACGATCATTTACGTTCGATCTCTTCCATTACATACGCTTCAATTACATCGCCTTCTTTAAGGTCGTTGTAATTTTTAATCGTAATACCGCACTCATAGTTCGTTGCCACTTCTTTAACATCATCTTTAAAACGTTTCAATGCATCAATTTCACCTTCGTAAATGACGACACCTTCACGAATTAAGCGAATTCCGCTATCACGTGTAATTTTTCCTTCTGTAACGTAAGAACCGGCAATCGTACCAACCTTGGATACCTTGAAAGTCGTACGAACCTCAGCCTGACCGATAATTTTTTCTTCGAATTCAGGGTCAAGCATCCCTTTCATAGCCGACTCGATCTCTTCGATCGCTTTATAGATGATGCGGTGTAGGCGGACATCAACATTTTCTGATTCAGCTGCACGCTTCGCATTCACGTCAGGACGGACGTTAAATCCGATGACGATTGCATTCGAAGCTGTAGCAAGGATGATGTCAGACTCTGTAATGGCACCAACGCCTATGTGAATGATTTTCACTTTAGCGCCTTCCACTTCTATTTTATTCAGGGAAGCGGCTACTGCTTCCGCAGAACCTTGAACATCAGCTTTTAGAATGATGTTCAATTCTTTTATTTCCCCTTCTTTCATTTGTTCGAACAAAGTATCTAGGGTTACACGGGATTTCTCATTACGTTGTGAAGCAAGTTGTCTCTGTGCACGCACTTCCCCAACTTGACGTGCCGTTTTCTCATCTTCAAAGACGATGAAACGATCGCCGGCTTGCGGCACTTCGTTCAATCCAGTGATTTCAACCGGTGTTGAAGGACCTGCATCCTTAACACGGCGTCCAAGATCGTTGACCATCGCACGAACACGTCCGAATGTATTACCGATAACAATCGGATCTCCAATTTTCAACGTTCCGTTTTGAACAAGCAATGTGGCAACCGATCCGCGCCCTTTATCCAAACGTGCTTCGATAACCGTTCCATTTGCTTTACGAGATGGATTCGCTTTATACTCCTCCACTTCACTGACAAGAAGAATCATTTCAAGCAAGCTATCGATGCCCTCACCGTTCTTAGCTGAAATTGGTACGAAAATTGTGTCTCCGCCCCATGCTTCAGAAACTAAACCATGTTCTGTCAATTCTTGCATGACACGGTCCGGATTGGCAGCTTCTTTATCCATCTTATTTACAGCGACGATAATTGGAACTTCTGCCGCTTTAGCATGGTTGATCGCTTCAATCGTTTGAGGCATGACGCCATCATCCGCAGCGACGACAAGAATGGTGATATCGGTAACTTGTGCACCGCGGGCACGCATTGTTGTAAACGCAGCATGACCTGGTGTATCAAGGAATGTTATTTTCTTATCGTTAACTTTAACTTGATAAGCACCGATATGCTGAGTGATTCCACCCGCTTCGCCTTCAGTGACTTTTGTATGGCGTATAGAATCAAGCAATGTCGTTTTACCATGGTCAACGTGACCCATGATCGTCACGACAGCCGGACGTTCAATCAAATCTTCAGAAGCATCCTCAGTGACAAGTGATTCAAGGTCTGTTAGATCGACACGAATCTCTTCTTCGGCCACTACACCGTATTCCGCACAAATCAATTCAATTGCATCTTTATCCAAAGTTTGGTTGATAGTTGCCATAACACCAAGCATAAAGAGCTTTTTAATGATTTCAGAAGGTTCACGGTGAAGTTTTTTTCCAAGTTCCATAACCGTCAAAGACTCATAAAACGTAATTTTCTCTGGAAGTTCTCTTTCTTTACGTTTTGTAACAGGTGCCTGAGGCGCTTGTTGTCTTTGTTTATTATTTTTATTCTTGTTATTGCGACCCTTGTTGAACTGGCCGCCAGTTGGTTTTTTCGTCCCTACAGGTTTAACTGGTGGTTTCTTCTTCAGTTTTTCTTTATTGACAGTGCTCTTTTCATCTGCTTCGGCTTCGTACTTCGCAACCGTAGCGTTAGCTTTTGGCTCTTGGCTTTTATCTTCGTTTTTAGGTTTGATTGAATCGTTTAATTTATTTACAGTTGAATCGTCTAATGCTGTCATATGGTTTGTTACCTCTATATTCATTTCTTTAAGTTTATTTATTACATCCTTGCTTGAAACGTTCTTTTGTTTTGCATATTCATATACACGCAATTTTGTCATACGTTCACCCCCGTAAAATTTAATCGAGCAGCGTTCGGAGTTTTTGTGCAAAACCTTCATCCAGAACTGCGACGGCAACTCTAGCATCCTTACCTATCGCATGGCCGAGCAATGACCTGCTTTCGACTCTTTTTAAAGGAACCTGATAAAATGCGCACTTATCAGATATTTTTTTTTCAGTGTTTTTTGAAGCGTCCGCGGATAAAATAACAACTTTGGCATTACCGCTTCTAATCTCTTTAACCACTAATTCTTCACCCGAAATTAGCTTGCGTGCTCGATTGGCCAAACCTAATAGAGACATCCATTGTTGTTGTTGGGTCATGGTGTTAGTTTTTCTCCTTATTCACTAATTCGAGCAATTGTTCATAAAGGGAAGAATCGATTTGGGTACTAAGGTGATTAGCCAGCACATTTTTCTTTTTGGCCAGCTCGATAACATCCCGATCAAGAGTCAAATAAGCTCCCCTTCCAGATTTCTTACCGGTCGGATCCAGGCTGACTTCCCCTTCTTTAGATCGAACGATGCGAATGAGTTCTTTCTTCGGCTTCATTTCGCCTGTCGCCACACATTTACGCATCGGGATTTTTTTTCGGTTATTCATCTTTTTTCACCTCGAATTACTCGTTATCCTCTTCGAAATCTGTTTCCTCTTCAGTAACATAACTATCTCTGCTCAAAAGGAATTCCTGTTCTTCCACAGGATATATACCAGCTTCGCGGGCTTCCGTTTCACTCTTGATATCAATTTTCCAGCCTGTAAGCTTGGCAGCTAAACGGGCATTTTGTCCCCGCTTACCAATTGCCAGGGAGAGTTGATAATCCGGTACGATTACAGTCGTCGCCTTTTCCTCTTCTTTAACAATGACCTCAAGTACTTTTGAAGGGCTTAAAGCATTCGCAACGAAAATGACCGGATTCTCCGACCATTTGACGATATCGATCTTTTCACCTTTCAATTCGTTGACGATGGCCTGAACACGCTGGCCTTTTTGGCCTACACAGGAACCGACAGGATCGACTTCTTCGTTATCGGAGTGCACGGAGATTTTTGAACGGTCGCCTGCTTCGCGGGCAACTGACTTGATCTCGACTGTTCCATCGAAAATTTCAGGCACTTCGATTTCGAATAAACGTTTTAAAAGGCCAGGATGTGAACGGGATACAAAAATTTGCGGACCCTTGGAAGTCTTTTCAACTTTAGTGATGAAAACTTTAATGCGGTCATGCGGTTTATATTGTTCATTCGGCATTTGCTCATTCACCGGGAGCAAAGCCTCGATTTTACCTAAGCTCACATAAATGAATCGGGAATCCTGGCGTTGAACGATACCAGTCATGATATCCTCTTCACGATCGATGAATTCGGCATAAATGATGCCCCGTTCCGCTTCACGCACCCTTTGAGTGACGACTTGTTTTGCTGTTTGTGCAGCAATACGGCCGAAATCCTTAGGTGTTACTTCCATTTCGACAACATCCTCTAACTGATAGTTGGGATCAATTGCTCTTGCTTCTTCAACAGAAATTTCCAGACGCGAATCGAACACTTCGTCAACAACGTCTTTTCTGGCAAATACACGCATTGTTCCTTTACCAAGGTTCAAGTCGATACGTACATTTTGTGCTTGGTTAAAGTTACGGCGATATGCCGATATAAGGGCAGATTCAATCGCGTCGATCAAAACCTCCCTGGAAATTCCTTTTTCGTTTTCTAAAATATAGAGAGCATCCAATAACTCATTGCCCATGGTGATCCCCCTTACGGATATTTAAATTAATGATTTGCTTGACTTAAGCGAAGGTAATCGCCAATCTTGCTTTGGCTACCTTTTCGAATGGTATGACGATCGTTTTCTTTCTTGTCTTGATTCTGACTTCGATTGTCACTTCTTCACCATCGAAACTGGTTAAGATTCCTTCGAATTCTTTTTCATCTAAAATGGGCTCGTATGTTTTTATGTAAACATTTTTACCGATAGCATTAAGGAAATCCTTCTCTTTTTTCAGAGGCCTTTCAGCTCCGGGTGATGAAACTTCGAGAAAATAATTTTGTGGAATCGGATCAACCTCATCAAGCTTTTCACTGAGTTTTTCACTCACATTTCCGCAATCATCAATATCTACGCCTGTTTCTTTATCAATGTACACTCGAAGGAACCAGCTTTTACCTTCCTTCACATACTCCACTTCGACTAATTCAAGCTGCAATTCTTCAAGAATTGGTAATGCTAATTCCTCTACGACTTCCGTTACCTTTTTACTCATTTGTTTCCTCCATACGTGCGTTGTATGCGCTTGGTTTCGGATTCAAAATAAATGGTCATTACAACACGAAAGAGTGGGTTTCCCCACTCTTGCCATTGGTTCCTCTTAGTATTTCCAATAAAAATATACCATAATCAAGATATTTATGCAAATATCATGTCTGTTTCTTCCTTTTTGAAATCCGTTTCCTCTTTTAAAATAAAGATAACTGATTTTGTTCAGGCAATGACTCCAGACAGCCTTGTTTATCAAGGTATTCAAGGATGGTCTTCGAAACCTTACCCCGTTGTTGAAGGTCTTCTTTAGAGAGGAATTCACCATTTCCCCGTGCGTTGACAATATTGATCGCCGCATTCGTTCCAAGACCAGGTATCGAATTGAAAGGCGGAATCAAAGTATTTCCTTCAATTAGGAATTGATCTGCACTGGATTTGTACAAGTCCACTTTAGCGAATGAATATCCTCGTTCACACATTTCCAAAGCTAGTTCAAGAACCGTCAATGTATTCTTTTCCTTTGTGGATGCATCCAATCCCTTTACCATGATTTCTTCCATTTTTGCTTTGATCGCTTGCGATCCCCGTGTCATGGCGTCGATTTCAAAATCATCGGCACGTACTGTGAAATAGGCCGCATAGTATAATAAGGGCAGATGCACTTTAAAATAGGCAATCCGGACAGCCATTAAGACGTAAGCTGCAGCATGGGCTTTCGGGAACATGTATTTAATCTTCTTACATGAGTCGATATACCATTCCGGCACCTCATTTTTCCTCATTTCCTCTTCGAATTCCTCCGAGAGCCCTTTCCCTTTACGTACAGATTCCATGATTTTAAACGCCAGGGAAGGATCGAGACCTTGATAGATCAGATAGACCATAATATCATCCCGGCAGCCTATAACCTCACTTAGTGTGCAGATCCGGTTGTGGATCAGTTCCTGTGCATTGCTCAGCCATACATCCGTACCGTGGGAAAGGCCTGAAATCTGAACAAGCTCGGAAAAAGTCGTAGGTTTCGTATCTTCAAGCATCTGCCGGACAAAACGCGTACCAAATTCCGGGATGCCAAGCGTACCCGTTTTACACATGATCTGTTCTTCGGTAACTCCTAAAGATTCAGTACTGCTGAATATTTTCATTACTTCCGGATCATCGGTAGGAACGGTCTTTGGATCGATGCCACTTAAATCTTGAAGCATCCGGATTACTGTCGGATCATCGTGTCCAAGTATATCAAGTTTCAAAATATTATCGTGGATGGAATGGAAATCAAAGTGAGTTGTTTTCCACTCTGAATTCCGGTCATCCGCAGGGAACTGAATTGGTGTGAAATCATAGATATCCATATAATCCGGAACGACGATGATTCCGCCCGGGTGCTGTCCAGTTGTCCTTTTCACACCAGTACAACCGGCAACAAGGCGATCGGTCTCGGCTCCGCGCATATGGATGTTATTATCAGAGGAATACCCTTTTACATATCCATAAGCCGTTTTTTCAGCGACCGTACCAATCGTTCCGGCACGATATACATATTCTTCACCGAATAAGACCTTCGTATAGTTATGGGCCTTCGGCTGATATTCACCGGAGAAGTTCAAGTCGATATCCGGAACCTTATCCCCTTTAAATCCAAGGAAAGTTTCAAACGGGATATCATGCCCGTCTTTTGTATAAGCGATGCCACAATCGGGACAGTCTTTATCGGGCAGGTCAAACCCGGAACCTACAGAACCGTCATTGAAGAATTCGGATTTCTTGCACTCAGGACATACATAATGCGGCGGAAGAGGGTTCACCTCTGTAATTTCAGTCATGGTGGCAACGAAAGATGATCCAACCGATCCCCTTGAGCCAACTAGATACCCATCATTCAATGATTTTTTAACAAGCTTGTGGGAAATTAAATAAATAACGGCAAAGCCGTGCCCGATGATGCTTTTCAATTCTTTCTCAAGACGGGCTTCCACGATTTCCGGCAGGTTTTCCCCATAAATCTTCCTTGCCATGCCATAACTCATTTCACGCATCTCTTCATCTGCACCTTCAATTTTAGGTGTGTATAACTCATCCTTGATTGGCTTGATTTCTTCAATCATATCAGCGATTTTATTCGTGTTGGTTACCACGACCTCTTTGGCTTTCTCGGACCCGAGGAAGGAGAATTCCCGAAGCATTTCATCTGTTGTCCGAAAATGTACGTCAGGAAGCTTATGACGATTCAGCGGGTTCGCGCCGCCTTGTGAATTCACAAGGATTTTACGGTAAATTTTATCATTCGGATCCAAATAATGCACATTTCCCGTGGCTACGACTGGCTTGTCCAGCTTTTCACCAAGCTTGACGATATTGGAGATGATCGTTTCTAATGATTTATCATCCCGTACATATTCAAGCTCAATCAAATGCTGATACACTTCCTTCGGATGGATTTCAAGATAATCGTAGAATTCGGCGATATCGACGACTTCCTCAAAACCCTTCTGCATCATCCCTTCAAAAACTTCCCCTTTATCACATCCCGATCCGACCAGGATTCCTTCCCGATACTTTTTAAGTTGTGAGCGCGGTAATCGGGGCACACGATAGAAATAATCGATGTGTGATATTGAAATTAATTTAAAAAGGTTTTTTAACCCCGCCTGTGTTTGCGCGATCAACGTACAATGGGACGGCCGGGAACGCTGGTAAGCATTTCCTTTACCCATATTGTCATTAAGTTGATCATGATGGGTAATCTCCTTTTCCATTGCATCCTTCAGCATCTTCAGCATAAGGTAACCTGTAGCTTCTGCGTCATAAATGGCCCTATGATGCTGGGTCAAATCAATATCGAACTTTTTACATAGTGTATTTAACCGGTGATTTTTAAACTCCGGATATAAGAAACGGGCAAGTTCCAATGTATCAAGCACAGGATTGGAAGCTTTAGGATAACCCAAGTTTTTATAACCTATATTCAAAAACCCCATATCGAAGGCTGCGTTGTGGGCAACCAGGATCGCATCGCCCGCCCATTCCTTGAACTTTTCCAGCACTTCCGAGACTTCTGGAGCATTTTCTACAAGATCATCAGTGATTCCAGTCAATTCTATCGTCGTATTGGATAGTGGGTGATGCGGATTTGCAAATGACTCGAATCGATCAATGATGTCCCCGTCACGGATTTTGACTGCAGCAAATTCAATGATCGTATCATAAACGGCTGACAGACCCGTCGTCTCTACGTCAAACACAACATAGGTTGCATCTTCCAAAGCGATATGCGCCTCATTATAAACGATGGGTACACCATCATTTACAAGATTCACTTCGACGCCATAAAGGATTTTGATACCATTCTTTTTCCCGGCACTATAAGCTTCAGGGAATGATTGTGCTCCCGCATGATCTGTAATGGCAACAGCCTTATGCCCCCACTTTGCAGCTTGGGCAACAAGCGCTGAAGTAGGTGTCACTGCATCCATCGAGCTCATTGGGGTATGCATATGCAGTTCTACACGCTTTTCTCCTTCCGGTGCCTTATCCTGCCGTCCTTGTTTAGAAATTTCATTTATATCATTTGCGATCATTACAAGGTCACGTACGAATGTATCATTTTGAATGCTGCCTTGGGCACGTACCCACATCCCTTTTTTCACTCGGGCAAGTATGGCAGCATCTTCTTTATCACGCGAAAACATTTTGACCAATATCGAGCTCGTATAATCCGTGACTTTAAATGTCAACAGGCTTCGTCCGCTTCGCAACTCACGCACTTCTGCATCAAATACGAATCCTTCGATAGCAATCCTGCGCTCTTCATCGATAATTTGTTCGATTCTGCGGAAATCCGCATCTTCTTTAATCGTGTAGCCAATTTTAACCGGTCCTTCGTAGACGCCATCGTCGCCGCCTTTTTCCGATTCTTTCTTCTGCATTTCCACTAGCGCAGCAAGTCCCTTTTCCGCGTCTTCCTTTTGTTTCTCTTCCAAAAACTTTTGGTAATCAGGATTCGACACCGTTTCCTTCACTTCCGCTTCAAGTGTCAACGGAGGAAAACCGAATGTTTGGTAGATATTCGAAATGATGCCGGAGTATTTTCGTTTCAGCTGACCAGCTTCCGTATCATTTCGGGCGCTTACGATAAGCTTATATCCATTTACCGTTGGCACTTGTTCATTCAGGAGCGATAACAGTGCTGGAGACATGCCTTCAAGCTCGCCAATGCAGTTTTTCCAATACTCTTTTACCAATTGTTCGGTCACTTGCGGATTGGCCACATTCAAGTTGAATGTGACCTTTGCAATATGGGAAAACGTACTTGCCAGATGAGTAGCAAGTCTTGTATGAACACTGCAAGGAATCAATGCAGGTATATTAAAGGCAAAATGCCATGTTTTGGACTCCCTCTCGATTGAGAGTTTATCAATTTCGGCACCTATGAAATAATTCACAAAGGCATCCTCGGTCAAGTCCATTTGCTGGAGCAAGAGTTGAAATCTCTCTCTACCGCTATTTGGATTTTGATCCATTCCCTCTCTCCCCTATCTACTATCTCTTTAGATATTATTCACTAGCATTTTCGTTTTGATATCAGAGGCTATTATAACATATCATGAATGTTTCACTAGTATCCAAATCCATGAAAAGGAAAGGCATCATCCAATTGAATGATGCCTAGTTCCCCCATTTTTAAATTATCCCAGTATTTCGTGAAGCTTTTGAGTTAGTTCAGCTCTTTCAAGTTCAAGAACCTCACCCGTTTTGCGAATTTTCACTTCGACAATTCCGTCGGATGCCTTTTTACCAACAGTCACCCTGACAGGAAGACCGATCAAGTCGGAGTCTGCGAATTTTACGCCTGCACGTTCTTGACGATCATCCATTAGAACTTCCATGCCTTGTGCCTTTAAATCTTTATATAAATCTTCTGCCAGGGCAGCCTGAGCCTCATCCTTCATATTGATTGGAATCAAATGGACTTGGTATGGCGCTAAATTCTTTGGCCAGACCAATCCTTTTTCATCGTTGAATTGTTCAGCGACAGCTGCAAGTGTACGGGAAACCCCAATACCATAACATCCCATGATCATTGGCTGCGACCGCCCATTCTCATCCAGGAATGTCGCATTCATAGCTTCGGAATATTTTGTTCCCAGCTTGAATACGTGGCCTACCTCAATCCCTTTGGCAAATTTAATTTTTCCGTTTCCGTCAGGTGATGGATCACCCTCTTGGATGAAACGAAGATCTATATAATTGGCCACGTTAAAATCACGAGCGGGATTGACGTTCACATAATGGTGGTCTTCCTCATTTGCACCACAAACTCCATTAACCATGGCTTCAACGGCAAGATCCGCAATCACTTCCACTTCAGAAGTGACATTTATTGGTCCAAGAGATCCAATTGCACATCCCAAGACTTCCTTCGTCTCATTTGGATCGACCAAATCAACGATTGAAGCGTTATAGAAGTTCTTCAGCTTGATATCATTGACTTCATGATCTCCTCGTACCAAAACTAGCACATACTTTTCATCCACTTTAAACAATAATGATTTTATTAGTTTCGCTGCATCGGTATTCAGGAATGCAGCAACTTCTTCTATCGATTTTTGACCCGGTGTATGAATTTTTTCAAGTGCAATTTGTTCTTCGCTGCTTTTTTCATATTTTACATTCACAGGTGCCATTTCAATATTGGCTGCATAATCGGAAGTATCCGAATAAGCGATGGTATCCTCCCCTATTTCAGACAGGACCATGAATTCATGTGTATCCTTGCCACCCATTGCCCCAGAATCGGCAATGACCGCACGGAAGTTCAACCCACAACGGCTAAATATATTCGAATATGCCGCAAATAAATTTTTATATACAGCATCCAGGCTTTCTTGATTAGCATGGAAAGAATAAGCATCCTTCATGATGAACTCACGTCCACGCAACAATCCGAAACGCGGTCTTTTTTCATCACGGAATTTGGTTTGGATTTGGTAAACCGTCAATGGAAGACGCTTATAGGATTTCACCTCATCGCGAACTAAACTGGTTATCACTTCTTCATGCGTGGCACCAAGCGCAAATTCACGGTTGTTGCGATCCTTAAGCCGCATCAACTCTGGACCATAAGTATACCAACGTCCAGATTCCTGCCAGAATTCGGCTTGTTGTAAAGCCGGCATCAACAGTTCCACTGCACCTGCATTTTCCAGTTCTTCCCTAACGATCGCCTCAACCTTTTGAAGCACCTTTTTTCCAAGCGGCATAAAACTATAAACCCCGCTGGAATTTTGTCTCATAAATCCTGCACGCAATAGCAGCTGATGACTTTTGATTTCAGCATCTGCAGGCACTTCCCTCAATGTAGGGATCAACGTCATACTTTGTTTCATATTTGCACCTCTTCAATATTTCCTTTAAATTACTTGCAGCTTCGGTAAATTTGATACCGCAACATTTTAATACGGTCATTTCATACAAAAAAGACTTTCCGGTCATTCAGAAAAGCTAATTTAATATACTCATTCTCGATTATACTTACGATTTCCCTAGAAAACAAACAATTTCCCCAAAACGATTAAAAAACTAGGAAATCCCTTCAGATAAGAAAACGGCCAACAGATAATTCTGCTGGCCAGTTTTTGCATTATCCAAACATGTCTTACAGGAAGAATCGCTGGATGTCATTCCAGGTAACGACAATCATCAATAACATCAGCAAAGCAAAGCCGATGAAGTGGACCATCCCTTCTTTTTGACGGTCAATTGGTTTCCCTCTTAAGAATTCGACCACAAAGAATAACAGTCTTCCTCCATCCAATGCCGGCAGCGGAAGCAGGTTCATGATTCCCAGGTTAATGCTTAGCAGCCCTGCCCATTTCATTAACGTGAATAAACCTTGTTTCGCCACTTCCTCAGTTGATTTATATATGCCTACAGGACCAGATAAACTGTCGATCGTAAATCCTCCCGTTACAAGATCACCAAGGATGATGAAGATTTGTTTTGTCCAAAAGTACGTTTCTGTAAAACCATATTGTATAGCTTTAATCGGTGCTTTTTCAACCGGAGGGTAAACACCGATAATCCCGATTTTCTTCCCTTCCCTTTCCACTTCTTGTGGAACAACCGGTACTTCTAGTGTTTTCCCGTCCCTGTCAACGACAAACTCGATCTCTTGCCCAGGGTTCTTTTGAATGCTTTCCTGAACATCTCCCCAAGTGGAGACTTCCGTACCTTCTATGGATTGAATGACATCTCCCGATTTTAAACCGGCATTTACAGCCGAACCATCCGGAGTCAACTCACCTAGTTTCGCTTCATCCACCACAACACCTTGAAACAGGCCGATCAGCACAAAAATGACAAAAGCCAAAACGAAATTCATTGCCGGACCAGCTACAATCGTCAGAAAACGATGCCCAAGCGACTTTGAGGCAAATTGCCGGTCAAATGGAGCAATCTGGTTCTCTACACCATTTTCAACGATCACAGCCTCTTTATGGATGGCAAACGTTTTTAGTGTATCTTCCTCTCCCTCTTCATAACCAGTAAGGATCAGTTTATGATCAAGGTCGATCACTTCAACTTCCACAAGTCGAATATCAGGATATTTATCTTTATTGTTCAAAATGATCTTTGTAACATTCTCATCATTATCGAACATTAACCCCACCCGATAGCCGGGTTTCAATTCTATATTTTCTGCGTCTTCACCGGCCATACGCACGTAACCGCCAAGAGGAAGCAATCGGATGGTATAAACGGTTTCCTTCTTTTTATATGTGAATACTTTTGGCCCGAAACCGATTGCGAACTCACGGCATAAGATTCCTGCTCGCTTTGCAAACACTAAGTGCCCAAGCTCATGGAAAAAAACTAGAGCTCCAAAAATGATGATGAACGCTATAATCGTTTCTAAAGTCTGCATGTTCCGGTCACCTATCTTTCACTAAAGATTCTATATACTGCCTTGTCATATTATCGACTTCCTGAATCGTTTCTAAATCTGGAAGGGCTATGACGGAATGCTGATTCAGCGCTTTTTCAATTAACGCCTCAATTTCAAGGAAGTTTACCTTTCCAGATAAGAATGCAGAGACTGCGGCTTCATTGGCGGCATTCAACACAGTAGTCATCGTTCCGCCCATTTTACCTGCTTTATAAGCGAATTGCAAACAAGGATATCTGGTGAAATCCATATCCCTAAAATGCAGTTTGCCTGCTTCAGCAAGGTTCAATCGTTTGCGGCCTGCCAGCGGAATACGGTCTGGATAAGTAAGTGCATATTGTATCGGCACCCGCATATCCGGAGTCCCCAGTTGTGCTATCACGCTGGAGTCATGAAACTCAACCATGGAATGGATGATGCTCTCCTTATGTAGCAATACATCAATTTTATCGTAGGGAAGATCGAATAGCCAATGGGCCTCGATCACTTCCAACCCTTTATTCATCATTGATGCTGAATCAATCGTGATTTTAGCTCCCATTGACCAGTTCGGATGGTTCAGTGCCTCTTCCACCGTTACATCCTTCAATTCTTCCCTGGTCCGATCTCGAAAACTGCCTCCTGAAGCAGTAATGACAAGACGTTCTATATTTTTTTCCTTTTCACCTTGCAGTGCCTGAAAAATAGCTGAATGCTCACTGTCAACCGGCAGCAATCTGACCCCCGCTTTTTTTGCTTCACTCATGACCAAATGACCTGCCGTCACCAACGTCTCCTTGTTGGCGATAGCAATATCCTTTTTTGCCTTTATTGCTTGAAGTGTCGGATAAAGACCCACGCTTCCGATGACGGCATTGACCAATATCGTCGCCTGACCATAAACAGCAACAGCAGTCAATCCCTCATCCCCATACATGAACTCGATATCTTTGCGGTTGGAGAATTCACTTTTCAAAACATGATAATCTTCTTCCGTCTGGACTGAAACCAGTTTCGGTTCAAACTCTTGTATATAAGTCCTGACCAATTCTATATTCTTTCCAGCAGAAAGCGCCACGATCTTGAATTGATCTGGATGGGACCTGACTACATCCGCCGTTTGTTGACCAATCGATCCTGTCGCGCCCAAAAGGCTGATATTTTTCAAATTGTTCATCTCCTAATTCATATAACGCTTGCCTATATTTATATTATAAAACATGCAATAAATGCAAAATCGGTAAAATGAAGATCACACTATCTAGCCTGTCCAAAATTCCACCATGTCCCGGGAGAAGATTCCCTGAATCCTTAACGCCATAATGACGTTTATACGCGGATTGGACGAGATCACCCAATTGGCCGAATACCCCAATGATTAATGAAATCAATAATAATTGTAATAACGTGTAATCAAGGCTGGAGAAGGCGTAAAATAAAACACCCACCACCATCGCGGATATTAACCCGCCGATAAATCCTTCCACCGTCTTGTTTGGACTTATTTCTGGCCATAGCTTTCTTTTACCAAGCGATTTACCAATGAAGTAGGCTCCGGAATCAGTTGCCCAGATCGTAAATAGGGTAAGCAGGATATAGATCAGCCCCAACCCCAAAGAGTCACGTGTTTCAAATAGGAAGTAGAAACCTATCCCCAAGTATAGGATTGAAATCACTAGAAAGCCTGCGTCATCAAAGGTAAAACGGTTTTTTGAAACGACTGTATAAAGTAACAGCAGCAAAACCCCGATCAAGAATACTTGAACTTTATCATAATTAATTTCTGCCAAAAAAGCGGTATGCTCATTAGGCAATAAAAGCACCCACAATAATATGTGAGAAAGAAATGCTTCAAAAGAAAGTACACGTAACTTTTTCATTTTCATCAGTTCGTACAAACCAATTGAACCTAACAGATAAACCGTCAGTAAAAAGGGAGTGCCCCCTAAAATGACTAGTGGAATGAAGATAGCGGCAACTACGACCGCCGTAATAATTCGTTGTTTCATTATTCCATTTTCCTCGCCTTCTACATTAAACGCCACCGAATCTTCGTGAACGCTTTTGATACTCCTCAACTGCCTGCAATAAATGCTCTTCACTAAAATCCGGCCACAGCACTTCAGTAAACCAAAGCTCCGTATAAGCAGACTGCCAAAGCATGAAATTACTTAAACGGATTTCACCGCTAGTACGGATCAGTAAATCGGGATCCGACAAATGTTTGGTCATCAGGTAACTGGATACCATTTCCTCCGTTACATTTTCCTTTATTATACCATTCTTAGCATCTTGAATGATGCTATTCACTGCAGATACAATCTCCCCACGGCTTCCATAGTTCAGGGCAAAATTCAGAATCATCCCATCATTGTCTTTCGTGTCTTCCATTGCCCGTTTAACGGCACTTTGAGTATGTGACGGAATGAGTGACAAGTCCCCAATCGTTTCAACTCTAACATTTTCGGAAATGAGCTCGGGCAAAAAAGTCCCAAGAAATTCCTGGGGCAGCTTCATCAAAAAGTCGACTTCACTTTTCGGGCGTTTCCAATTTTCAGTGGAAAACGCATAGACCGTCAAAGTTTTGACCCCTAATTTATTGGCAACTTTCGTAATTCTACGAACGGTTTTCATTCCTTCATGATGACCCGCCACACGTGGCAATGCACGCTTTTTGGCCCAACGGCCGTTCCCATCCATAATGATGGCGATATGCTGAGGAACATCAAACTGTTTAATATGCTGAATCCTATTTGTTACATCGGAAGAAGCATCTTTTTTAACGAAACGCTTCCAAAGTGAATACATATGTTAGTCCCCCATCAGGTTGTACTTATCTCTCTACAAAGGCAAAGTTTTTCGTGCACTATGTATATCAAGCTTTCTGCCGCTTAATAAGAATCTATATTATAATATCAAAAAAAAACTGGTTCTCATATTATTATTATGAAAATTATTTCCTCATTAGAAGCTTGAAAGGGAGAAATCATTCCTTCTTTTTTTCTGAAACCGATTATGACTGACATGAAAAATGCAAAAAAAAGGCCACCTCCAACGTTTGCATGCAACATACTAACTCAAGGAGTAATCATTATCGGAGAAACCTTATTATAACAGTTTTCTCCTTTAAGCACACCTATATGTTAGCACCAAGACATGACCCAGTATGGATTCGGCCCTCTTTATATAATCAATTCTTCAATGGAAATTATACTTCCAAAATTTCTTTTTCTTTATCTTTTGTAATTTCATCGATTTTCGTGATATTGCCATCTGTCATCTTTTGGATGTCATCAGCATAGCCACGCAAATCATCTTCAGTGATTTCACCACTTTTTTCAAGCTTTTTCAAATCATCATTAGCATCGCGACGCACATTACGGACAGCTATTTTTGCCTCTTCCGCTTCTTTTTTCACAACTTTCACAAGCTCTTTTCTGCGCTCTTCAGTTAACGCCGGGATGGCTATCCTGATGATCGATCCGTCATTAGAAGGATTTAAGCCTAAGTCTGATTTCAAAATAGCCTTTTCGATTTCACCCAATACCGTTTTATCATATGGTTGAATGACTAACAGTCTAGCTTCCGGGACAGAAATACCAGCCACCTGATTAACTGGTGTCGGCGAACCATAATAATCAATCGAGATTCTATCAAGCAATGAGGCATTTGCCCTTCCGGCACGGATGCTTGCTAATTCACGTGTGTACGCTCCAATGGCTTTTTCCATTTTCGTTTTCGCATTCGAAATAACTTGTTTCGGCATCTTTTATTTCCCCCTTACAATAGTTCCAAGCGTTTCGCCTAAAACGGCCCGTTTAATATTACCTTTTTCCATGATCGAGAAGACGATCAATGGAATATCATTGTCCATGCATAGTGAGGACGCAGTTGAATCCATTACTTCTAACCCTTCTTTAATCACATCAAGATAGGAAAGTTTATCATACTTCACTGCATTTTTGTCTTTAACCGGATCTGCATTGTATACGCCATCCACATTATTCTTCGCCATCAAGATGACATCAGCTTCAATTTCTGCAGCACGCAGGGCGGCAGTGGTATCCGTTGAGAAGTATGGATTACCTGTACCAGCTGCAAAAATCACCACTCTCTTTTTCTCTAGATGCCTGATTGCACGGCGTCTAATGTATGGTTCTGCTACTTGTCTCATCTCAATGGAAGTTTGCACGCGTGTTTCAATTCCAAGCTGATCAAGGCTGTCTTGTAATGCCAATGAGTTCATGACTGTAGCCAACATCCCCATATAATCGGCATTAGCACGATCCATGCCCATTTCACTGCCTATTTTCCCGCGCCAGATGTTTCCGCCACCGACAACAACAGCTACTTCCACATCAAGCTCAGCCACTTCCTTGACTTGTTCAGCAATGGATTTAATTACTGCAGGGTTAATTCCAAATCCTTCTTCACCGGCTAATGCTTCACCACTTAGTTTTAGAACGACACGTTTATATTTAGCGTTACTCATGAGAACCTCCAACTATGTAATCTTTTCATTCGTTCATCATGCTTTCTTGCAATACTGCCAAAAAATCATGACATTTCAAAAAATAGGGAACACAAGAGTGTTCCCCATTATTAATTATCCGACAATTAGTCTTTTTTAACTTGGTTCATTACTTCTTCAGCAAAGTTTTCTTGACGTTTTTCAAGACCTTCCCCTACTTCATAACGAACGAATGATTGGATTTTTCCGCCTTTTGATTCAACGAATTGTCCCACTTTTTGATCAGGGTTCTTAACGAAAGCTTGTTCGTTAACACAGATTTCTTCGTAGAATTTATTGATACGTCCTTCAACCATTTTCGCAACGATTTTTTCAGGTTTTCCTTCATTAAGAGCTTGCTGCGTAAGAACTTCGCGTTCGCGTTCTAATTCGCTAGCATCCACTTGGTCGCGAGAGATATATTTAGGGTTAATTGCAGCAATATGCATTGAAACGCTTTTAGCTGCCTCTTCGTCAGTTGTACCTTCAAGAACTGACAGTACGCTGATGCGTCCGCCCATGTGAAGGTATGCACCAAATGCGTCGTTATCTGTTTTAGAAACGACTTGGAAACGGCGAAGAGTTAATTTTTCCCCAATTTTAGCAACAGCAGCATTGATATGATCTGCAACTTTTGCTCCATTTTCCATTGTTTGCTCAAGAGCAGCTTCAACGCTTTCAGGTTTGTTCGCAAGAAGGAACCCAGCCAATTCCTTAACAAGAATTTGGAAGCCTTCGTTTTTAGCAACGAAATCAGTTTCAGAGTTCACTTCAAGAATAACCGCTTGGTTTCCTTCAACAACGATTGAAGTTAAACCTTCAGCAGCGATACGGTCGCCTTTATTAGCAGCTTTTGCAATTCCTTTTTCACGTAGGAAATCGATTGCCTTTTCCATATCGCCTTCTGTTTGTACAAGTGCCTTTTTACAGTCCATCATACCGGCACCAGTTTTTTCACGCAATTCTTTAACTAATTGTGCAGTGATTGCCATAATATATATCCTCCTCAAATTAAATGCAGTTTATTCAATCTTTACCCATTATTGCCAAAAAATACTTGTTATCATCAAAGAAAATAACGAGCTTTGACAACATTTCCAAAAAACATCCACTTTTACAGTCAATATGACGGAACTAAACCAGCTGATGATTTTCATCCCTTAAAAATCGCCCATACCTTTAAAAAAAGACATTCCGTATAGTGATTTTATGTATGTTTATTTAGTGCAAAAAAAAGGGATAAAAGGCATTATCCTCTTATCACCTTTTTTCTTACTGAATAAGCAACCTTTTTTACTTATTAAGCAGTAGTTGTTTCAGTTGCTGTTTCTTCGCCTTGTTTAGCTTCTAAGATAGCATCTGCCATTTTACCTGTTAATAATTTAACAGCACGGATTGCATCGTCATTCGCAGGAATAACTACATCGATTTCATCCGGATCACAGTTTGTATCAACGATACCAACAAGTGGAATGTGTAATTTGTGTGCTTCCGCAACAGCAATACGCTCTTTGCGTGGGTCGATAACGAAGATCGCATCTGGAAGAGTCTTCATATCTTTAATACCGCCTAAGAATTTCTCTAAGCGATCCCATTCTTTTTTAAGTTGGATAACTTCTTTTTTAGGAAGGACTTCGAAAGTTCCGTTTTCTTCCATTTTTTCGATATCTTTAAGACGAGCGATACGTTTTTGGATTGTTTCAAAGTTTGTTAAAGTTCCACCTAACCAACGTTGGTTTACATAGTACATACCAGAACGGATAGCTTCTTCTTTAACAGATTCTTGAGCTTGTTTTTTAGTTCCGACAAAAAGAACAGTACCGCCGTTAGCAGCTAGTTCCTTCACGAAGTTATAAGCTTCTTCAACCTTTTTAACTGTTTTTTGAAGGTCGATGATGTAGATGCCGTTACGCTCAGTGAAGATATATTTCTTCATTTTTGGGTTCCAGCGACGTGTTTGGTGTCCGAAATGCACACCAGCTTCAAGCAATTGTTTCATAGAAATGACTGACATTTTAGTTCCTCCTAAATGGTTTTGTTTTTCCTCCGCACCGATCATTTTCATACAGAAACTGTCGTAACAGCACCATCTGCAAGAATCACGGGGCGTGTGTATTAACACCATTTCATAATATATCATAATGACTCCGCACAATCAAGAGATAAGTTTATCTATTCATGCGAAACTTTAGTAATAGCTCTATCTCCGTTTGACCGCGACCTAACTTTTTGGGGATTTCCTCTATTGAATGTCCTTGATCCGCTAACATATCCACTTTTTCATTTAATGACCGTTCATTTAACGAAGCCTGCAGCATGTCCGAAAATTCCTTGGCAGCCTGCTTCCCTTGATTTTGAGGGGAAGTGGCAGCCGATGCAAGTTCCAATTTGTCCTCGACTTTTACGGGTAAAGCATTGGCCTCATTTTTTTCAGGCATTATTTTATAAGCGTTAATTGCCTGCTTTTTAGCGGCGGCACGACTTCCCGCTTTATACTCTAGCAGAATGTTTTGTTCTTGTTTTTCTTTCTTTGTTTCTTTGATTGAACTATGTTCTTGTCCTTTTTGTCCATGCTCAGGATTCATTGCCACCGAATTGTTGATTGCCTTTTCCAGTGTCTCGTTGTCCTCTTTCATCTCCATTAAATAACCAGACAAAAGTTGTTCCATTTCTCCAATGACGGCTTTTTGGTCTTTTTCCAACATGCTTAAACGATTTTGACGAAGATATAAAACGATGATGGCAAAAATGGTGAATATGTTCAATACAAACAACAGAAATATAAAAAATGCTGACATACTGCCTCCTAATTAACCGGAATAGTCAATCCTGTTACCTTTAAACGGATGGGGATCTTTTTTCACTGTTGTTTTTTCTTGATTACTTTCCCTATTCTCTTCTTGACAAAGTACAGTTCGAACATTCTGTGATTTCGAATCATTTATTGATGCAAGTATCCGTAAAAATTCTATCAAGTTGATTTACAGGGCTTTCTTCGTTCAATAGGAATCCCTTATGCCTTCCAGACTTCATAGCCCTCTTCAATGGAAGAATCTTCATTAAATCTTTTGATCTTGCATCGTGTTTCTTAATTTATAGATCGCTTTCGAGTGAATTTGGGATATCCGTGACGTAGATAGGCTCATCACTTGTCCGATTTCGGTTAACGTCAGTTCTTCTTTATAAAAAAGCTGTAAAACCAACTGTTCTTTTTCATTTAGGGTTTCAATGACTTTGGCTAATTCCTCATACAGTTCGTCCCTTAACACATGTTCCTCAGGTAAATCCGCCTTTTCATCTTTAATATGAAAATTCGCGCTTTCTTTATCGTCCTCTTGGGGATTTTCATCCATCGATAGTACATTGGCAAAGAAATTCTCATTTAATGCAGCATATACTTCATCTTCCGGAATATTCAATTCAGCGGCAATCTCAGTTGGCGAAAGGTTCCTCATGTATTGCTGCTCCAGCTTCTCTATTGCAGATTCAATTTTCTTGGCTTTATCTCTTGCACTCCGTGGAAGCCAATCCTCTTTTCTTAATCCATCTAAAATGGCACCACGAATTCTAAATGATGCATATGTGTCAAACTTGAGGTCACGCTTCGTATCAAAACGTTCCAGGGCATCGAATAACCCCATCATCCCTAAACTCCTTATATCATCCCGGCTCACATTTTTAGGAAGACTTACTGAAATACGTTGAACATGGTACGATACGAGAGGTATGTATTTCTTTACCAAAATGTACCCGGCTAGCGGATCTCTGCAATCCACCCAATTTTTCCAACATGACTGCTCTTCTTCGATGGTCAGATAAGACATTGGACATCCTCCTAACATTGTTATACGATTTGTGATCAATACGGCCCTTAAAGCCATACATGCAATAATAATTCGGTTGCAAATGTACCTGTCATATTTTTGGCTTTTCAAAAGCCAAATCCAATCCAATATGTTTTTAGTCCCTTTTGTAAAGGTCCGTATATTTAGCAGACAATCATTTAAATTGAATTCAATCGTTCTTCCGCTATTCCCGCCAACATCTTCGGCAACGATTCTAATCCGCAAGTCAGATAACTCTTTCCGGACAGCTTCCACATTCCGGGGTCCGATTCTCATTAAATCCCCTCCGGAGGCAAATTGAAACATTTGTGCTCCTCCAGCCAGCTTCGCTTTGAGGAATGGCATTCTTGCGCCTTCTTTGACTAATACCTGCACTAATTCCTTTATCGCCGTATCTGCAAATTTGGCAACATTGATCTGTCCCGATTTTGCGAGTGAAGAGTCTGGAAGCATGATATGGGCCAAACCTGCAATTTCTTTTTTTTCATCATAAATCACAACACCGACACACGATCCCAAACCTGAAGTACGAATCGTATAGGGAGGTTTTATTATATTCATATCCGCTATTCCAACCTTAACAACCTGGACCTTTACGGATTCAGTCATTAGGTGAAACTCCTAAGGCGGAAAAAATGATATCAAAAAATTCGGGATCAGGTAATGCTTCCCTCACTTTAATCTTGCAGAATGAATTCAGGCGTGTTGCCAAGGATTTCGTGAAACCGGGGGGCATATGCTGGACAATGAGTATGGGAGCAACAATTTCTACTGGGAGTCCTGTCAAGACAGTCTGCAGAGCTCTCGGGCCTCTGTTGATGTACCGATGACTATTATCTTCTTGTATCCATAGGATCATTTTTTTTAGTTTTTTTTCGTTTTTTGACAATCCAGTTGAATCTATTTTACTATATTTTCCCCAAATAGATGGGCTTCTTTCAATATTTTTCGCATTTTTTTCTAGTTTGTGAACATTTGCCCTGCTGGCAGCCATAACTTTTTCATGGAGTTCTTTCTTGATTTTTTGTAAATCAATGAAACGGCTCCCGAAGGTTTAGCTACAAAGTCAAAGGCTCCACTGTTCATGGCGGCAAATGTATTTTCCGTTCCTTTTTTCGTGGCGCTTGATAACATGACTACAGCGGTTGGACATTCATTCATTATCCGGTTTAATGCTTCCAATACGTCCATAATCGGCATTTCCACATCCAAAGTTACGACATCGGGTTTTAATGTTAATGGCATCTCTTCCATTCCTGGCAGTCCCGATGACTTCCACCCTGCTATCTTCTGCTAAAAACTCTGAAATTAACTTTCTCATAAATGCAGAATCGTCTTCTATCAGCACTTTTACTTTACCCATAAAAGGAAACCTACTTTCCAAAAAAATATCTCTTCATACTTTGGAGGAAATGGCTTTTTTGCAAAGTCAATTCTACCCCAAATGAATGATTTGCATATCTCGAAGTAATGTCCACAATGGCTTTGGATACATCGGCTTCAGAATCGAAAAGGAGAAAGGGCATTTGGCATTTTCTGGTGATTGAAAAGTATTTGAAAATAACTCCACATCGATCACCTCTCTCTATAATTAATAAATAATTACATTATCAATAAATTAACCCAGTGCATTTACGTTTTTAATTTTAAAGAAACATTATAACTATGTCCATAAACAATACATAGACTTTAGACCTATTATGGTCGAAAATTGTCATAAATTGCTCAAATTTGCCGTTTTTATTAGTATGATTACAGGGTTAATATTACGTAATATTACATTTCAATATGATATTCTACATATTAACCAAATTTTACTTCTGTTAGCTTTTTTATCATATCGAAAAACAAATCTATATAACTGATACTTTAGAACTAATTTTCACATTCACTTTCAATTAATTATTTCAATTTAGTTGATTTCACCCTTTAAAATAAAGGATTTATAAGAGAACAAAGGTTTACTGCCTTTTTTCTTTTTTTGAAAAAAAAACGTTTTTTCAAAACGCTGATTCATTCGACAAAATTCCCTAATGGCTAAACCCGTTATCCATAGAGTTTTAGTAATCAAAAAGTTTCAACAACGTTCATTTTCACTATTACAATAGTTATAATAGTATAATTATCTTTTTTAAGAAAAGTTTAACTAGTTTTTCAATTCTAATAGAAAACAAGCCTATATACACATTTCCCTTTAATTCGAATTACCTCTTTCTCCTTTCTCCCCCTGACATTCACCCGCTTTTGCTTATTAGTCCCAGAGAGCAACAGATCCAAATACCACAAAAAAAAGCAGCCCTTTTTCAAGGACTGCCTTTCTATATGTTAATTATTTTTAAGCTTCTCTAATTCAAGAAGGAATTTATCGTTCAATACCTTGATATAAGTACCTTTCATTCCAAGAGAGCGTGATTCAATGACCCCTGCACTTTCCAGTTTCCTTAGGGCATTTACGATAACGGAACGGGTGATACCGACACGGTCCGCAATTTTTGATGCTACAAGCAGACCTTCATTACCTTTAAGTTCCTCAAAGATGTGCTCTATTGCTTCCAATTCACTGTAAGATAACGAGGAAATCGCCATTTGAACGACAGCTTTACTACGAGCTTCCTCTTCTATCTCTTCTGATTTTTCACGAAGGATTTCCATACCGACTACAGTCGCACCATATTCAGCCAAAATTAAATCATCATCGTGAAATTTTTCTTGTAAACGGGCAAGAACCAATGTTCCTAAACGTTCTCCACCACCCATAATCGGTACGATCGTTGTTAATCCAGTTGCGAAAAGCTCTTTGTTTTCGACTGGGAAAGCAGTATATTCGCTTTCGATATCAAGGTTCGAAGAGGTTTCGGGAATATTGAACAGGTTTTTTGTG
The DNA here is from genome assembly GCF_038002945.1 of Peribacillus sp. FSL R5-0717. Lineage (NCBI taxonomy): Bacteria > Bacillati > Bacillota > Bacilli > Caryophanales > Bacillaceae > Peribacillus > Peribacillus sp. FSL R5-0717. Next base: position 4,235,042 of record NZ_JBBOOF010000001.1, on the reverse strand, counting down.
TACTCTTCAGGGAATTGTTTATCTTCCAACATTTTGTACATGCGTTCGTTTTCAATTTGCTGACTTACCGCGATGCCAAGTAATTTCCCGCGGCGGCTGACGACGAATACATTCGCTTCGATAACTTCACTTAAACTTTCAGCCATTTCCTTGAAGTTAACTGCTTTACCTGCTGCCTTTTGGAGCATTGCATTGATTTTTCTTGTTTTTGCTAATAAATTCATTTGATTTGTTCCTCCTAAAAATACCATGGTTCACAATAACTATGAAGTTGTATTTCCGTAATTTTATGTTCATTGCGTAGGCAAATCATTGCCAAAATTGTTTCTAATTAAAGGATAAACTGGCTTAAATCTTTGTTCCGGGCGATAGAACCAAGCTTACCTTCGACATATTGGGGTGTAATTGTAATCTTCTCCATCGTTATTTCCGGAGCTTCAAAAGATAAGTCTTCAAGCAACCGTTCCAAAATGGTATGAAGTCTTCTTGCACCTATATTGTCTGTGTTTTGATTTACTTCGAAGGCCACTTCTGCTATCTTACGAACAGCATCGTCAGAAAATTCAATTTCTATACCTTCAGTTTCCAATAAAGCAACATATTGTTTTAACAAGGCATTATCCGGTTCATGAAGAATCCGTACAAAGTCGTCTACAGTCAGTTTGTTCAATTCAACACGAATTGGGAATCTACCTTGTAATTCAGGGATAAGGTCGGATGGCTTAGCCATATGAAAGGCCCCTGCAGCAATGAATAGGACATGATCCGTTTTAACGGAACCATATTTAGTCACTACTGTTGAACCTTCAACTATTGGCAGGATATCCCTTTGGACACCCTCTCTTGATACATCCGCTGATGAACTTCCAGATTGCTTACTCGCAATTTTGTCTATTTCATCTATGAAAATGATCCCATTTTGCTCAGCCCCGTATACTGCATCTGAAGTTACTTCATCCATATCAATCAATTTTGCCGCTTCTTCATTTGTTAAAACGGTTCTCGCTTCACTTACTTTCAATTTGCGCTTCTTGCTTTTTTTCGGCATCAAGCTTCCTAAAGCATCCTGCATGTTCATCCCCATTTGTTCCATTCCCGAACCTTGGAGCATATCAAACATCGAAGCAGCCTGTTCTTCCACTTCGACCGTTATCATTTCACTTTCCAGCTCACCATTAGCCAGCTTCTCAGCGACGATTTTTCTTTTTTCCTGCAAACTTAAATCTTCGGAATTTTCTTCCGGGTCCTGTTCGTCTTGATTGTTATTGCCTCCAAAAAAGACTTCAAGAGGATTCTTGAAATTACTCTGTTTTTTTGTTGATGGCACTAATAACTCTATTAGGCGGCGATTTGCATTTTCTTCTGCCCGTTCCTTTACGCTGGCCATCTTTTCTTCCTTCACGAGGCGGACGGAAGTCTCAACCAAATCACGAACCATGGACTCTACATCACGGCCGACATACCCGACTTCCGTAAATTTTGTTGCTTCAACTTTTACAAAAGGAGCACCTACCAATTTAGCCATTCTCCGAGCTATTTCTGTTTTCCCAACACCTGTCGGTCCAATCATTAATATATTCTTCGGAACGACTTCATCACGAAGTTGATCCGAGAGAAGGGAACGTCGGTAGCGATTCCGAAGAGCCACTGCCACTGCCCGTTTTGCCTCACGCTGCCCAACGATATACTGATCCAGTTTTTCAACGATTTGCCTCGGTGTTAAATTAGCTTTTTTTGACATTTGCGCTCCTCCTTACAACTCTTCCACGATTATATTCGTATTCGTAAATACACAAATTTCCGCTGCAATTTGTAAAGATGATTGAGCGATATCCTTTGCCGATAAATGGTCACTGGAAAACCGCATCAATGCCCTGCCGGCAGCCAGTGCATAATTCCCTCCCGATCCTATGGCGAGAATCCCGTCATCCGGTTCAATTACTTCCCCGGTACCAGAAACGAGCAGCAAATGGTTCTTATCCATCACGACTAGCATTGCTTCCAGCTTTCTCAAAACATTGTCACTTCTCCATTGCTTTGCCATTTCGACGGCAGCACGCTGAAGATTGCCATTATACTCTTCAAGTTTGGCTTCGAACATCTCAAATAAAGTGAATGCATCTGCAACGGAACCAGCAAAACCTGCAAGAACATTACCATTAAAGATTTTTCTCACTTTCCTCGCTGTATGCTTCATCACTACTGAATTTCCTAAAGTAACCTGCCCATCACCGGACATGGCACATTCACCTTTATGATGCACTGCAAATATCGTTGTCATAAAGTGTCCCCTTTCAACATTTAAGGCCGCGGATGTGATGCATTGTAGACTTTTTTCAATTGGTCTTTTGTAACATGCGTATACACTTGCGTTGATGAAATTTTAGAATGACCAAGCAATTCCTGAACCGTGCGAATGTCCGCCCCATTATTCAATAGGTGTGTAGCAAACGAATGCCTTAGCATGTGGGGATGAAGACTTCCATCTGCGGCTGACTTTTTAATCAATTCATTCAATATATAGCGAACTCCCCTAGGTGTCAGAGGGTCTCCACGAAAATTAACAAATAAATAAACATGCGCCTTGGCGTCAGACGAAGTCAATTCCATCCTGGCTGTACGTATGTATAAATCTATCGCTTCCTGTGCATATCTACCAACCGGAACGTAGCGATCCTTTTTTCCTTTTCCATGGATCAGTACCGTCCCTAAGGAAAGATCGATATCCTGCAGTTTAATATCACAACATTCACTTACGCGAATGCCTGTAGCATACAATAATTCCAGTAAGGCATTGTTCCTTATTCCTATCGGTGAATCTTTCTTTAAAGAAGAAAACAACTGATCCATTTCCTTCTCATAAAGAAACCGTGGCAGTCTTTGATCCTTTTTAGGTAAAGAAGCAAGGGAAAAAGGGTTATCCTTCACATCACCTTCACGCAGTAAAAATTTATAAAGGCTCCGCAAGCAAGAAGTTTTTCTTGCAACAGTGCGCTTAGAAAGTTTTTTCTCATATAAATTCGTTAAATATAACCGGACATCAAGATATTCAACGGACGTGATGTCCTCAATCCCCTGTTCATTAAGGAACAGAAAAAATTCGTGAATATCACGTTTGTAATTTTCAATGGTGTAATGTGAACTGTTCTTTTCAATTTGTAAATATTCGATGAAGGATGATAATGCCTTTTTTTGATTAATCATGGAAACACCTCGCAAAGGCTAATAAATAGTATCATACTTTAAAACAGCAGGCAAATATTTTACAAATTTTTCACAAAGTTCTGAATTGTGTCCAAAGCGCGTTTAGCATGTGTTTCGTTCCGCTCTTTTTTGGATTTGATTCTCACTTCAAGGTCTGGAAGCAATCCAAAGTTGGCATTCATCGGCTGGAAGCTCTTACCATTAGTCGACGTTATGTACCTTGCCATGCTGCCCATCGTCGTCTCCGCAGGGAAAATGATAGGCTCCAAACCTTCGACGATCCTTGCAGCATTGATACCTGCTACAAGTCCCGACGCAGCCGATTCAACATACCCTTCAACTCCAGTCATCTGACCGGCAAAGAATAAATCATCGCGATTCTTGAATTGGTACGTTGGCTTCAAAACATTAGGTGAGTTTATGAAAGTGTTTCTATGCATGACCCCATAACGTACAATTTCCGCATTTTCCAATCCAGGTATGAGCTGCAATACTTCTTTTTGCGGCCCCCATTTCAAATGTGTCTGAAAACCAACAATATTGTAAAGTGTTCCTGCCGCATCATCCTGACGCAATTGAACTACAGCAAAAGGGCGTTTTCCCGTTTTTGGATCTTCTAGGCCAACAGGCTTCAATGGACCAAATAACATCGTTTTCTTCCCACGTGATGCCATCACTTCAATCGGCATGCAGCCTTCAAAAAAGATCTCTTTTTCGAATTCTTTAAGCGGGACTGTTTCAGCAGCAATCAATGCATCATAAAAGCGGTCAAACTCTTCTTCCGTCATCGGACAGTTCAAATAAGCCGCTTCCCCTTTATCATAACGGGATTTCAAATAAACTTTATCCATATTGATGCTGTCTTTTTCAAGAATTGGTGCGGCAGCATCATAAAAGTACAAGTATTCTTCATCCATGATTTGCTTTAAGCTATCAGATAGTGACTGACTTGTAAGCGGACCGGTTGCAATGACGGTAGGACCTTCCGGAATTTCCGTCACTTCTTCATTAATGACCGTCACATTTGGATGATTTTTGACCCTTTCCGTAACAAGACCGGCAAATTCATGACGATCAACAGCTAATGCACCGCCAGCAGGTACAGCACAAGCATCCGCTGCGGACATGATGACCGAATCCAGTATACGCATTTCTTCTTTTAATACACCAACTGCATTTGTTAACGTATTTGCCCGAAGTGAATTGGAACAAACAAGTTCAGCGAATTTATCGGTATGATGGGCTGGCGTTTGTTTTACAGGGCGCATTTCGTATAGATCGACTTTAATTCCTCTTTTAGCTAACTGCCACGCCGCTTCACTTCCAGCAAGCCCAGCACCGATTACACTTACTTTTGTTTCTTTCATTTTTCGAACCTCCATGTATAGATATGATAAGACAGGATCATTTATCATTAAAACTGCTTTCCAGAAGTTTCATTTTTAACGATATCTATGTATTTATACCCGAAATACTCATTCCTGCTAACGATTATTTTAAAGATATGCCATCCATATTCACTAAAAGGGTAACGGACGCAAATAGGAATTATATCTTTAAAAGAATGTACTTGTCCACTGAATTTTACATCACATGGCCTAAATAAAAAAGTTTCAAGCTTTATCCATTTTCTTCTTGGAAGTAAATCCACATATCACCATGATATCATACTTCCCTGAACATAAAGAAACCCGGCCAATGCCGAGTCCATTTATATTTAGGATTTTTCGATAGTTCACAAGGAAAGTAAACGATTTCACGGCCTTTTCTATGCTTGGGGCATTTCTTTAAAATCACAATCCATGCACTGGACCTGGACTCCTTTTTTGAGTTTTTTCTCAACAAGTGTACCTTCACATTTTGGACAACTCCGCGGCAGCGGTTTATCCCAAGATATGAAGTCACATCCAGGGTAGGTATCACACCCGTAAAATATGCGTCGTTTTTTACTCTTCCTTTCAATGATATTTCCTTCTTTACATTTTGGGCATTTGACCCCGATTTCCTTGACGATTGGTTTGGTGTTACGGCAATCCGGGAAATTACTGCATGCCATGAACTTTCCATAACGTCCCATCTTAAAGACCATCCCATGTCCGCACTCCACGCAATCTTCACCTGCAGGTTCATCTTTGATTTCAATTTTCTCCATCTCGACTTCGGCCTTGGCCAAATGAATGGCAAATTCTTTATAAAATTCATCGATGACCTTAATCCATTCAATATTGCCTTCCTCAACGCTGTCAAATTCCTGTTCCATCTTGGCAGTGAACTCTGCATCGAGAATATCCGGGAAGAATTCGCGTATCAATTCGAGAACGATCTCACCAAGCTCTGTCGGGATGAACCGTTTATTATCCAAGGTAACATAGCCCCGTTTTTGGATCGTATCCAAGGTAGGCGCATATGTAGAAGGACGGCCTATTCCCAGTTCCTCTAGGGTCTTGACCAGACGGGCTTCAGTATATCGGGGCGGAGGCTGTGTAAAATGCTGCTTCGGTTCGATATCTTTTGAAAAGAATTGATCTCCTTTTTTCACATCCGGAAGTGCATTTTCCTTTTCTTCCACCGAGTCATCGGATCCTTCAACATATACCTTCATGAAACCCGGAAATTTAATTTTTGAACCATTTGCCCTGAAGATGACATCCCCGTTATGCAGGTCGATGCTCATCGTATCCATGACCGCCGAAGACATTTGACTGGAAACGAATCGTTCCCAAATCAATTTATAAAGACGGAATTGATCTCTGGATAAGAACTCCTTGACTACACCCGGTTCACGTAATGTGCTTGTTGGCCTGACCGCTTCATGCGCGTCCTGGGCATTAGTTTGTTTTTTCTCCTTGCGCTGCTCGACCTGAACATATTCTTTACCATAATTATTTTGAATGAACGTATGGACTTCCTCTTTGGCACTATCTGAAATACGGGTCGAATCGGTTCTCATATAAGTGATTAACCCGACTGTACCTTCCTTGCCAAGCTCGATTCCTTCATAAAGCTGCTGAGCAAGCATCATGGTTTTCTTCGCACGGAAATTCAATTTACGTGCCGCTTCCTGTTGCAGGGAAGAAGTTGTAAAAGGTGCTGCTGGATTGCGCCTTCTTTCCTTTTTAGCCACAGCTCCTATCGTAAATTCGCCGCCATTTAAAGAAGCGAGCACTTTTTTGACGTCCTCTTCGGTATTTAATTCCTTCTTCTCGCCGCCAAGGCTGAAGAAAGAACCTTCAAACTGTTCTTTCCCTTTTACAAAATCAGCCTTGATTGTCCAATACTCTTCCGGAATAAAATCTTTGATCTCCTTCTCCCGGTCAATGATCATCCGTACAGCAACCGATTGGACCCGTCCCGCGCTTAAGCCTTTTTTCACCTTTTTCCACAATAACGGGCTTATATTGTATCCGACCAAACGGTCCAAGACCCTTCTTGCCTGCTGAGCATCAACCAATTTCATATTTATTGGCCTAGGCGATTTAAATGATTCCTTGATAGCCTCTTTCGTGATCTCGTTGAATACCACGCGGCAATCTGAGTTAACGTCAACATCAAGACTGTGAGCCAAATGCCAGGCAATCGCTTCCCCTTCCCTGTCGGGGTCAGCCGCGAGATAGATTTTTTTCGCTTTTTTTGCAGCGGTTTTCAATTCTTTTAAAACCGGGCCTTTGCCACGGATAGTTATATATTTAGGTTCATATTCATGTTCAACATCGACACCCATTTGACTTTTAGGCAAATCGCGTACATGCCCCATGGAAGCCTTTACTTTATATTTTTTTCCCAAGTAACGTTCTATTGTTTTCGCCTTTGCGGGCGATTCCACAATCACTAAGTATTCTGACATCCAATAAATCCTCCTCAAAGAGGTAATATAAATCTTCACTATTATTAATCATTCAAAAATCATTTGTCAACACCTCTTTATTTTTCAAAGCATGCTGATTCATTTATTTCTAGTTTTTTGACAAGAGGTGCCATTTGCAAAACTTATAACAGTTTTACAATATTTTCAACCTTTTTGTCTAATAATTCAACCCAACCTTCAAAAAAAGCACCTATTTTTTCAATTTTCCCGTTTGATTCTCCGTCTATCTTCTATATTATATTGTTCAAAACTCTTCCTCGATCTGCCTGGAGCTAAAAACAAGTTTGGCACCATCATAAATCAATTGATTGGTACCCAGTGATTCAGGGCTCGTAACATTACCAGGAAGCGCAAATACTTCCCTGCCGTGTTCCAAAGCAGCTTGTGCCGTAATAAGGGAACCGCTTCTTTCTTTTGCCTCCACCACGAATACGCCCTGTGATAATCCGCTGATGATTCGATTCCTAAGTGGAAACATCCATGGTTCCGCCTTCACTTCCGGTGGAGTCTCAGATATAAGCAGGCCTTTATTCATGATTTCTTCAGCAAGGGTAAAATTGGATTTCGGATATATTTGCTTAAGCCCTCCGCCTAAAACCCCGATCGTATCTCCGCCTTCCCTTAATGTGATCTTATGTGACTCTGCATCGATTCCAGCCGCCATTCCGCTTATGATCACGAACTTTTTCTTTACAAGCGGTAATAGAATCGTTTTTAAGGCCTCCAGCCCATACGAGGTTGGCTTGCGTGTTCCAACAACACCTAGGGTATTCTTCCTTGTTAAAAGCTTCTTATCACCTTTAAAATAAAGAACCCACGGAGGATCGAATATTTGCTTTAGCAAAAAAGGATATTCATCATCGAAGATCGTCAAACAATGGATTTGGCTATCTTCGTATTTTTTAAGTATTTCGATGGAATGGAGTGAATGTAAATCTTTGAGAAAGAGGTTAAGCTTATTTGAAGGGGTAGGGAGCATTTTTGCCCATTCAACGTAATTCGTCGTGAACAGGGAAGATAATGATGGGTCTTTGGACATGATTGCTTGGATTGTTTTCCATCCTGCTCCGCGGCAATGATGGAGATGGATTAACTTTTCTTTTTTATTCAATCGGAAACGCCCCTAATCGGATATTTTTAAAGGTAGGTTGATAGTGATGTACTTGGTCTCTCCCGAGGAAATTCGAGGAAATAAAGACCGACCCACAAAAAGGTCGGCCCAGCTTAAATCAATGTGTTTTACAAGGTTCGTAAATATCTTTTTCTTTTAAAACGGAAATCAATGTTTCTCCCATTACGGAAGGAGTTTCGGCTACTTTAATTCCACATTCGTTCATGACGCGGATTTTCTCGTCAGCCGTCCCTTTTCCTCCTGAGATAATGGCACCAGCATGTCCCATGCGTTTACCGGCAGGAGCCGTACGGCCACCAATGAAACCAACAACTGGCTTAGTCATATTTTCCTTCACCCAGATTGCCGCTTCTTCTTCTGCTGTTCCGCCGATTTCCCCGATCATGATCACCGCATGTGTTTCTGGATCTTCATTGAACGCTTTTAAAACATCAATGAAATCCGTTCCGTTAACGGGATCTCCACCGATACCGACAGCCGAAGATTGCCCGATGCCTGCTTGCGATAATTGGTGAACAGCTTCATATGTCAAAGTTCCAGAACGGGAAACTACGCCTACATGGCCTTTTTTGTGGATATACCCTGGCATGATACCAATCTTACACTCTTCAGGAGTAATGACACCCGGGCAGTTCGGTCCGATCAAGCGAGTTTTTTTGCCTTCCATGTAGCGCTTCACCTTGACCATATCCAGTACAGGAATATGTTCCGTGATACAAATGGCAAGATCAAGTTCCGCGTCTACGGCTTCAAGAATTGCATCGGCAGCAAATGGTGCCGGTACATAGATAACAGATGCACTCGCGCCGGTTTCAGTGACAGCTTCGGAAACTGTATTGTATACAGGTACCCCTTCCACTTCTGTTCCACCTTTACCCGGAGTGACTCCCCCTACGATTTTCGTGCCGTATTCCAACATTTGTTTTGTATGAAATAATGCTGTTGAACCAGTGATTCCCTGAACGATCACTTTCGTATCTTTATTAATATAAACGCTCATTATGTTCCCCCCTGCCTATTATCCTACAAGTGATACTATTTTTTGTGCTCCATCTGCCATTGATTCAGCAGCCGTAATATTTAAACCTGACTCTTTTAGAATCCTTTTGCCAAGGTCCACATTCGTTCCTTCAAGACGAACAACAAGAGGGACATCCAGTCCAAGCTCTTTGGCAGCAGCCACGACGCCTGTAGCGATGATGTCACATTTCATGATTCCTCCGAAGATATTAACGAAGATGCCTTTAACATTTTGATCGGAAAGGATGATTTTGAAAGCCTCTTTTACTTTTTCCTCAGTGGCGCCGCCACCAACATCAAGGAAGTTAGCCGGATCTCCCATATAATGTTTAATGATGTCCATCGTCGCCATAGCAAGCCCGGCACCATTAACCATGCATCCGATATTTCCGTCAAGCGATATGTAACTTAGGCCATGTTTTGATGCTTCAATCTCTTTCGCATCCTCTTCATCCAAATCACGGTACTCCGCGATGTCCTTATGGCGGTAAATCGCATTATCATCGAAATTCAATTTAGCATCAAGCGCCATTACATCGCCGTCGCCCGTTACCACTAATGGGTTGATTTCTGCGATTGAGCAATCCTTATCAACGAAAGCTGTATATAGGTTAATCATCAGTTTAGAAGCTTTATTTATAAGTGAAGCCGGAATATTGATATTGAATGCAATCCTCCGTGCTTGGAAACCAGTCAGGCCGACAACCGGATCGATTACTTCTTTGAATATTTTCTCTGGTGTCTTTTCGGCCACTTCCTCAATTTCCGTACCGCCTTCTTCAGAAGCCATCAATACGACACTGTCCGTAGCACGGTCAAGGACAAGCCCGATATAATACTCTTTAGTAATGTCGCAGCCTTCTTCAATAAGTAAACGCTTAACTTCCTTGCCTTCAGGTCCCGTTTGATGGGTCACCAGTGTCTTGCCAAGAATCTCTTCTGCATATGTACGTGCTTCATCAAGATTCTTCGCTACCTTGACTCCGCCGGCTTTACCGCGGCCGCCCGCATGAATTTGAGCTTTGACGACAACAACTTCCGTACCTAACTCCTTCGCTGCTTCAACTGCTTCATCAACAGTAAAGGCAACCCGGCCATTTGGAACGGATACCCCGTATTGTCGCAATATCTCTTTCCCCTGATACTCATGGATATTCATTTCCCATCCTCCTTATCTACTAAAAAACAACTTTGAAATTTAATGCGTGTTTTCTCTATCATATTACAACAAAATTCTCCCTCGTGCATAATATTCTTTCACATAATTTTTGAAATATTATTATAATATACTTCCTTACCCTTTAATAAAATAGAAAAAACCTTCTGCGCCGTTGTGTTTTTTTCTTATTAATACCATTTATTTCGGATCTGCAATTCTAGTATAAATAGAGTCATATTTCTATCAAAAAACACTTCCATGAAAGCCTTTTCAATCTTTTGATCCAAAGATATCCTCATGAAAAACTACTGTTAAAACCTGGTCTTGATTCAAAGGAAAAGCAAAAGGACAAAGCCATGGCCTTGTCCTTTAACTAATAGTTCAGTATTTTTTTAATATAATGAAAAAACGTCAGTGATTTCCCTAATATTCTACATAAACCAACAGAAACCCATTGGTGAAACCAAATGGTTAGTCTCCTACTAATTCATGCCCTTGTCAACTTTATAAATGAATGCAAATACCTCTGCAACAGCTCCATACAATTCTTCCGGAATCGTTTGATTTATATCCAATTGACCTAAAAGTGCAGCAAGCGATTCGTCCCTATGGACCGGTATATCGTGTTTCATGGCCTTTTCCATAATAGCTTCAGCCGTTTTCCCTTTCCCCTTGGCCAATATGACGGGCGCTTTGGATGTCTTTTGATCATACTTTAAAGCAATGGCTTCTTTTCGTTTATCTTTTATCATATTCGAATATCCACTCCACTATATGAACCCGCTTCTGAAAAAGGAATCGGTTCCCCCTAAGGTCCCGCTCTTTTTCATATACGGGATTAACAAACGAAACTCCTGATAATCTGTAATCCATTTTCCCAAGATTCTCTCTCAGGATGCCAAGATATTGACCGGCCGCCTCTTCAAGGGTTGCACCATGCCCATTGATGACCGTCACCTTTATGATTCGGTTTTGAACCTGCATGTCGATGACGGTCTCTTCAAGGCGCTCCAATTCTAAATAAAATAGGACTCGTCAGTAATCCGGGTCTATTTTGCCTTCTTTTGTCTTCCTTCCGCTCCATTGTAACGTCAGATCCGTTTGAGTAGACCCCAGATTGAGTGGAAGTGTAAGGAGTAAATTCTGAATCGGCCCGTTTTCCTGTGAAAGGATCTGTTGCGCAGTAATCCGATTCAGGATTTGTTCTGCCATCTCCTTGATAGCTGCCGGAATTTGCTCATTCAGCAATTTAAGCAGCAGTGGTTTAAGTGTCTCTAAATCATTGGGGAAATCCGCCATATCATCTCCTGGAAGATTAATGAGTGCATGTTCCAGCTGGAGTCCAAGGATCTTGGTCATTTCTTTCAGTTGGTGTGCGACAGAAGGTCCATTGGTAAAATCGATTGATTGAAAATCAGCTGCCAATACATGTAAAAGGACCAGCTTCTCATTAATCCTAGCATATTGGGCCTCAGGAGGCTCATTAAGCGACTTAAACAGTAACCCAGCCGCTTTACCCTTCGACTCAGCTACTTGCTCTGTGTCCATATTCAAGTAGCCTATAAGGTCATTCACTTCTATTTTTCCGCCTACCGCCTTTGTAGCTATCGCGCTTCGGCAAAAGCATTCTGGAGTATATGAAAGGCAAGAGGGGTAAGTTTTTCTGCAGAAATGTTTTTTCTCTGCATCGAGTGGATATCAATCGGCAGTTTTGCCTTCTCGTGATCATGACTATTCAATATGCGGTTAATAGCCATTTCGATTTCTTCAACATGTGCAAATGCTCCGCCTTTAGCCTCGGAAAGCAGCTGCAATCCTTGGTGTAATTTATCAATCGCTGAATTTTTAGGAATACCGGATTTAACCTCAGCTCCATCCACTAAACTTTCCAGAAAGACGGATTCCGTCATTCCCTTTGGAACGAAAGCCGTCTTTTGAAGCAGGGAAAATGCCCCGGATTTCATTTCTGGCGTTGAATCGGAATTCAGCCAAGTGGTCACAAGTTTTTGCAAACCGATTTGTTGAAGCTGGTTCTGTTTGGCAACATGTAAAGAGTCCAATACCTCCTTTAGTTTGGAGGCAGTCCCCGTTACTGCCCCACCATCCTGCAGCTGCTGCCTGAAGCCACTGAGGAGTTTGTGGAAAGGTTCACCTTTGGACTGCGTAAATAATGCATCAAATACACCTTTTACAAAAGGCAGTTGCTGAATGAACATTGTTTTTATTACAGGCAGACCAACCTCTGCAGCATCAGCAGCTTTTAACCATTGCAAAGCGGATCGAAAAGTCTCCTTGGTTATCGGAAGGCGGTTTGTCAGCAGGTATTCGGCAAGCTTGGTTGCGGCCGGTTCAGGTTTTATGCCGAGGTGAGCGATCAATTGTGCAACTGTTCCCTTTAAGCCAGAAACGTTCAAATTGGGGGAATCTAAAGCTTTTAACACGACAGACCCCTCAATTGGTTGCTGCACTTGAAACCAATACTTCACTCCTGTACGAAGCGGGATATCAAGAGTGGCAACCATTTTTTGATGGCCAAACTGTACCTCGGACGTTTCGTTAAGAAAAACCTTATTCACCTTCCCGAAAAGGATTTGCCCGTTTTTCAAACACGCAGTTCCTTTTATTTCAATGGGTGAAGCTACGGGTTGACTGATTGCTATGGATTGCACCACTCATCCCCCCTTATTCCTTCGTTCGTGCAGCGATTTCCTTAACTGGCGCAAAACTTCTTCTATGCCAAGGTGTAAGCCCGTGTATGTCGAGCGCTTCTAAATGTTGGCTTGTCCCGTAACCCATGTGCTTTTCAAAACCATATTCCGGATATTTTTCACCATATTCCTTCATCATCCTATCACGAGTCACCTTGGCTATTATGGATGCCGCAGAGATGCTAATGCTTCTTGCGTCACCCTTTATGAGCGAAAGCTGGGGAATCGGCACATCCAGTTCCATCGCATCGATCAACAAATGATCCGGAAGTTCTGACAGATCGTTAACTGCAGCCACCATTGCCTTTTTCGTAGCTTGATATATATTGATTTCATCAATTACTTCGCTATGTACAACACCTACACCTACGGATATCGCTTCCTTAAAAATCATCTCATAAAACTGTTCCCTTTTTGACTCCGGAATCTTTTTAGAATCATTAAGCCCTGGCAAATAAAAAGAATCAGGCAAGATGACTGCACTTGTCACAACCGGTCCTGCCAGAGGTCCTCTTCCCACTTCATCGATGCCAGCGAGAATGGAAAACCCCTGTTTCCTTAATTGCCTTTCAAACTCTGTCATTTCCGTGAAAGCATCCCTTACCTGTTGTTCTTTTTCATAAGTTCTTTGCCATTTGTTTACTAAGTCGGTTACTCCCTTCCGACCGTCCTCCCGACATTTCTTTAAAAATAAATCTTCAGGCTCTCTTATCGTCTTTAACTTTAAGGAGATTTCCTTAATGCTCATTGCAGTTATCATCTTTTATCACCCATCATTTTAATTATCGGCAGTCTTGCTTCCTTTCTACAGTTCAAACAAAAATACGGAGCGGAAAAGAGACATCAAAAAGAAAAAATCTTTTCGACATCCAACTCCAGCTCCGTATTACAACACTCAAGTCAATGTTAATCTTATTCGGGGATATCATCCTTTTCATATTCCGAAGGAACCTCGAACGTAAGCGGGCCCATCTTTTCTGAACGGATTTCACGTACGACCAACTCTGCGGTTTTGTCATAATCGATGAAGCCCCCAGATGCTAAACAGCCCCTGAACTTTCCGACAGCATCAAACAATTCGAGCGTTTCCTGTGGAATTACATCCAGGTTATAACGGGATTTCAGTCTTTCCGGGTATTCTTTTTCCAAAAAGCGAAGGCCGTATAATGAGACTTCGTGCAAGTTTAAAATCGTATCCTTGATCGCACCTGTCAACGCAAGCTTCAAACCTACTTCTTGATCCTCGAATTTCGGCCAGAGAATCCCCGGCGTGTCGAGCAATTCCAATTCCTTACCCACTTTTATCCATTGCTGCGCTTTAGTGACTCCAGGTGTATTTCCTGTTTTGGCAATGTTCTTTTTGGCAAGTCGATTGATTAAAGTCGATTTCCCCACGTTCGGAATGCCGACTATCATGGCACGGATCGCTCTCGGCTTTATTCCTCTTGATTCCATCCGCTCATACTTTTCTTTTAAAAGATTTTTGGATGCAGCTGTAATCTGGTTTAAACCGTTTCCTGCCTGTGAGTTAATGGCAATCGCCGTTTTCCCCTGCGATTTATAATGTTCCAGCCACATATTCGTTTTTGCCGGATCGGCCATATCAGCTTTATTCAAAAGGATGACCCTCGGTTTATGCTGAATGATTTCGTCGATCATCGGATTTCGTGAAGATGCCGGAATCCGGGCATCCACAAGTTCAAAGATAATGTCGATCAGTTTTAATTTCTCTGTTACTTCCCGTCTTGCTTTGGCCATATGGCCAGGGAACCACTGTATTGTCAATGGAATCCACCTTCCTACTATTCCGCCAATCGAAAGTCCTCGATCGGCCAATAAACTAATTTAGTTTTTCCTAACACTTTATCGTAAGGAACGACACCTACACCAATATGGCGGCTATCCTTGCTGAAACGGCGATTATCCCCCAGGACAAATAGGTGATCTTCAGGCACCGTTCCTTGTTCTATGACATCACTTAATGTAAAAGGTTCCGTCAAAGCCCCGCCATCAATCAATTGTTCTTTATATTCATCCAAATATGGCTCATCATAAGCTTTTCCATTCACGTAAAGAGTATCATTTCTATATTCAACTTTTTCCCCTGGCAATCCGATGACCCGCTTTATGTAATCTTTGCCTTCTGGAGCTTCGAAAACGATAATGTCGAATCTTTTGGGTTCGCCAATCGAATAGGAGATTTTATTAACGATCATGCGGTCCGTATCCTTTAATGTCGGCATCATGGAATTGCCGTCCACAACAATAGGAGCCAGGAGGAAATAACGAATCAGCGTCGCCGCTATAACCGCGATTATGACCGCCTTTGTCCATTCCCACAATTCATTTTTCTTTTTCGCCATCCTTATCCACCCTTTTTGAAGCATATCAACAATTATTTTAACATGTTGCAGACGCTATAGCGAGCAGGATTCTATATAGCTTTCCCCCTATGTGCATTCATCGTTTCTTAAAGTGCAAAAAGGGAGCCTGATAAACAAGCTCCCTTTTTTTGCATGATACTGTTTGGTTATTCACCTTATGTGGATCATGGTAAACCCGCATGAAGATATTCGAAGAATTAACGACGAATTTCTTTAATACGTGCTTTTTTACCACGAAGTTCGCGTAGGTAATAAAGTTTCGCACGACGTACTTTACCGTGACGGATAACTTCTAGTTTCGCAATTTTTGGTGTGTGAACAGGGAAAGCACGTTCAACTCCAACGCCGTAAGAGATCTTACGTACTGTGAAAGTTTCACTAACTCCGCCGCCACGACGTTTGATTACAACGCCTTCAAACAACTGGATACGTTCGCGAGTTCCTTCAATAACCTTTACGTGTACACGTACTGTGTCACCAGGTCTGAATGATGGAAGATCTGAGCGAAGTTGTTCTTTTGTGATTTCGTTAATAAGATTTTGCATCGATTTCAACTCCTCCTGGACGCTCTTGCAAATACTTATTGTTTGCAGCGGAACATCGTTATAAGACTGAGCATTTTGCCCAAGTCACAAGGTATATCCTATCATACTCTAAACGTCGATGCAATAGACATCAGTCTTCTTTTTTAATCTCGGACAATAATTTTTTTTCAACTTCCGATAGTTCATAACTATCGAGTAAATCCGGACGTCGAATCCAAGTTCTGCGCAGAGATTCCTTCATCCGCCATTCATCGATTTTTTTATGATTCCCGGATATTAGCGGATCGGGAACTTTCATCCCCCGGAAATCTGCAGGTCTAGTATAATGGGGATGCTCTAACAAACCAGAAGAATAGGAATCAAGGATCGGGGAGTCAACATTCCCCAAAACGCCCGGCAGCAAGCGAACAACGCTGTCAATAATGACCATTGCACCCAATTCCCCGCCTGTAAGCACAAAGTCACCTATAGATATTTCATCCGTTACGACATGCTCCCGGATGCGCTCATCATACCCTTCATAATGCCCGCAAATGAAAATGAGATGTTCTTCTTCAGCAAGCTCCTCGGCTTTTTTCTGCGTATAACGCTCTCCCTGGGGACAAAGGAGGACTACCCTTGGGGTTAGCTCACCTTGCCCTTTAAGAGCTTCCACAGCATCAAAGATCGGCTGTGCCTTTAATACCATTCCGGCACCGCCTCCATAAGGATAATCGTCTACCGTCGAATGCTTATTATCTGCATAATCTCGAAAATTGGTCACCTTATAGCTAACAGCCTGCTTTTCCGCAGCCTTTTTTAAGATTGACGAACCAAATACCCCTTCGAACATTTCTGGAAAAAGCGAAAGCACATCGATTTTCATCAGTCTAAAAGTCCTTCCATCGGTGTAATGATGACCTTTTTAGCGGAAATATCCACTTCTTTAACTATTTGTTCAATATACGGGAT
Organism: Peribacillus sp. FSL R5-0717; assembly: GCF_038002945.1. Taxonomy (NCBI): domain Bacteria; kingdom Bacillati; phylum Bacillota; class Bacilli; order Caryophanales; family Bacillaceae; genus Peribacillus; species Peribacillus sp. FSL R5-0717. The sequence goes on along the minus strand of NZ_JBBOOF010000001.1, from coordinate 4,218,074 downwards.
CAGGATGTCCTTACTGCCAGCTTTCTTAATGACCCAAACATCATTGGCACCAGGCGTAAGAACCTCAACGATTTCCCCAACTTCCATTCCTTCATCCGTAAATACCGAACAGCCGATGATTTCATGGAAGTAGAACTCACCTTCGTCCAATTTACCAAGCTGTGCTTCCTTCACTTTCAGGACCCCGTTTTTAAATGCCTCGACCTGTCCGACGTTATAATAGTTCTCGAACGTCAATAGGTTAAAGTTTTTATGGGTGCGATGCGACCTGATGATGAGGGGCAAGGGTTTTTTCTCCGTGTCCCTAAACAGATACAGAGTATTTCCCACTTTGTATCGTTTTTCTGGAAAGTCTGTTGAAGAAATTACACGGACTTCTCCTAAAAGACCATGTGTGTTGACAATTTTACCTACATTAAACCATTTTTCCATTCTTTCACCTCTAACGAATTTCCGAGACGATTCCATCTTTTATGACAATGGTCTTCGTTGCCATGATTTCGTCCCAATCTGCCCCAATTTCCACATCAATGATACTTTGAACTTCCCGTTCCTTCAATTCACTACCTGCGGGAAGGATCTCCAACTGCTCCATTTGAAATTCAAGCAGTTTAATTTTTTCTTGCCTCTGGTTTATTTCTTTTTCAAAATGAGCACGGAGACTAGCAGGTTGGAGAGTTCTTGTTTTTTCAAGTTTTTTCAGTTCAAAGCGAAGCTGTTCACTCTCTTTTTGAAGCTGAAGGCGTTTTGACTTGTATTTCTCGAGGAGCTGATTCTTGCTGGATTCCGTTAATACTTGGTTAACGATTACATTTTGGAGAATTTTCATTCCAGCACCTCCTATTATCTATGATTTCTTATTTCCTTCAAAAAATATGTATGATGGGGTAATCTTTTTGAAATGGGGGTCATTCTCTTAAGTATAACGTAAATCGATAAAAGATGCGTCTTAAAAAGGCGTAAAGTTTAAAGTCCGGGTCTATTCAATTAGGATCCAAGTCGAAATTTCACTATCTTGAAGTACAAAAAAAGGAGGGGTATTAACCCTCCTTATTCGGAAATCTCCAAATAGATTTTCTTCTGCTGTGAAGATCCTGCTGCATATACCACAGTCCGAATCGCCTTAGCAACACGCCCTTGTTTACCGATTACCTTGCCCATATCCTCTTTATGAACGGAGAGGATATAAACAATCCGGTCGGATTCTTCCTTGGAGGTCACAATGACCTCTTCCGGATAATCCACAAGTGCTGAAACAATCGTTTCAATAAGTGCTTTCATCAACTACCGTCGATTACTTGCTGTTTTTTGCAACATGGAATTTTTCCATGATGCCTTGTGTAGAGAATAAGTTACGAACTGTATCAGATGGTTTAGCTCCATCTTGTAACCATTTAAGAGCAAGCTCTTCGTTGATTTCAACTTTAGCTGGTTGAGCAACCGGGTTATAAGTTCCTACCACTTCAATGTAACGTCCGTCACGTGGTGAACGAGAATCTGCAACTACAATACGATAGAAAGGAGATTTTTTAGCTCCCATACGTTTTAAGCGAATTTTTACTGCCATTTTAAATAAGCACCTCCGAATAGTTTCACACAAGATAGTATAATATCAAATGTCTTGCATGTTTGTAAAGGTTTTTTTCTTAACAGGTAAAAAAAGTGTTGAAATACATGGCTTCGACCCGTATTCGCCTCAGTTTTATCCTGAAATAAACCTTACATGAACGGGAATTTGAATCCCTTTTTCTTTCCTTTTTGCATGTTCGTAACCTGTTTCATCATCTTTTTCATTTCTTCGAATTGCTTCAGTAGACGGTTCACTTCTTGAATCGATCTGCCGCTTCCTTTTGCAATCCGTTTCTTGCGGGATGCATTCATGGTTTCCGGATGTTCCTTTTCATGCGTTGTCATTGAACGGATGATAGCTTCAACATGACCGATCTGTTTCTCATCGATCTGAAGGTTGTCCATCCCTTTCATTTTATTCGCACCGGGAATCATTTTCAGAATATCATCAAGCGGTCCCATATTCCGCACCTGACCAAGCTGATCAAGGAAATCATCAAAGGTAAAAGTGGCGGTACGCATCTTTTTCTCTAATTCTTTCGCTTTTTCTTCATCTACATTGGCCTGTGCTTTTTCGATAAGGGTCAATACATCACCCATGCCGAGGATCCTTGACGCCATCCGTTCTGGATGGAACGCTTCAAGTGCATCCAATTTTTCACCCATACCGACGAATTTGATCGGCGTGTCGGTGACTGAACGAATTGAAAGTGCCGCACCACCACGTGTATCCCCATCAAGTTTCGTTAAAACGACTCCTGTCAGGCCTAGCTGTTCATTGAAGCTTTGGGCTACATTGACCGCATCCTGACCTGTCATCGCATCGACAACCAGGAAGATTTCATCAGGTTTTGTCAACTCTTTGATATCCTTCAGTTCGCCCATCAAGTTTTCATCCACATGAAGACGGCCTGCGGTATCAATCAACACATAGTCATGATGTTCTTCCTTAGCTTTTTCAATTGCCTGTTTGGCAATTTCGACAGGGCTGACCTGGTCCCCAAGGGAGAAAACAGGCATGCTTAATTGTTTGCCAAGTGTTTCGAGCTGCTTAATCGCCGCCGGACGGTAAATATCAGCCGCAACGAGCAATGGCTTGCGGTTGTATTTTTTTCTAAGAAGATTGGCAAGCTTTCCGGTGGTCGTCGTTTTACCAGCACCCTGAAGACCTACCATCATAATGACAGTCGGTGGTTTCGAGGCAACGGCAATCTTGCTCTGTTCGCCGCCCATCAGCTCAGTCAATTCTTCCTTAACTACTTTAATTACCTGTTGACCGGGGGTTAAGCTTTTCAGCACTTCCTGACCTACCGAACGTTCACTGACACGTTTTACAAAATCCTTCACGACTTTAAAGTTAACATCCGCTTCAAGCAGGGCCAATCGAACTTCACGCATCATTTCTTTAACGTCCGCTTCGTTGACCTTCCCTTTTCCACGGATCTTTTGCATCGTGCTCTGCAGTCGGTCGGCCAATCCTTCAAATGCCATATTGCCGCCTCCTAATCCAACTTCTCAAGCGTTGTGATTGCGTCTAGCAGCTTCTCTTTTGAAAAGGATTCCTTTTCTATGAGTCCCTTCATATTCGCAATCCACTGGTTACGCTCTTGAAATTTTTGAAATAACAATAGCTTTGCTTCATATTCCTCAAGCATCGCTTCTGTTCTTTTTATATTATCATAGACTGCCTGCCTACTGACTTCGTATTCATCGGCAATCTCCCCAAGAGAGTAATCATCCAGATAGTAGAGGGACATGTAGCTCTGCTGCTTCTCTGTTAACAACGATTGGTAAAAGTCATACAAATAATTAATCCGCGTTGTCTTTTCAAGCATCTTAGCAAGCCTCCCTGCTGTTAAGTGAAAACCCTTTACAAGTTTATATTGTAAAGCCTTGTTTATTTGATGTCAAGTTAAACTCCTTACCACGTGTTTGCAAAGCATTATTTTTTTCATTTTCCGCTTCTTTTTTGGACCTTTCTTCAATAGGTCCTCCAATTATCATGGTAAAAAAACCAGAAGAGAATGAACTCTTCCGGCATACAATTTTCCCTTAAACCTCTTCTTTATCGATGATATCAGCAAAAAGGCCATAAACATATTTCTCGGCATCGAATTCCTGTAGATCATCCATTTTTTCACCTAGCCCGACAAATTTAACGGGAATGGCCAATTCATTGCGAATCGCCAAAACAATTCCACCTTTTGCGGTGCCATCAAGCTTTGTTAAAACAATACCGGAAACATTTGTCGCTTCCTTGAATGTCTTGGCCTGGATAAGGGCATTTTGTCCAGTTGTAGCATCAAGGGCAAGCAGCACCTCGTGTGGTGCACCTGGTACTTCACGTTCAATTACACGTTTCACCTTTTCCAATTCCTTCATTAAATTCACTTTATTCTGCAAGCGACCGGCAGTGTCACAGATAAGGATATCCGCTTTTCGTGCCTTGGCGGCCTGAATGGCGTCGAACATGACAGCTGCTGGGTCAGAGCCTTCACCCTGTTTGATTACACTGACACCGACACGCTCACCCCAAACCTCAAGCTGTTCAATCGCACCGGCACGGAAGGTATCCCCTGCAGCCAATACGACAGATTTTCCTTCTGTTTTGAATTTGTGGGCAAGTTTACCAATGGTCGTCGTTTTACCTACCCCATTAACCCCTACAAACAAAATGACCGTCAAACCTTCTTCTTGTATATTCAGGCTAGACGTCGCTTCATCATCACCTTGGTAGATTTCAACAAGCTTTTCGGAAATAACGGACTGCACTTCCCTCGTATCAGAGATATTGCGAAGCTTGACTTCCATTTTTAATTGATCAATCAGTTCCATCACAGTATCAAAGCCTACATCAGCCTGTATCAGGATTTCTTCAAGCTCTTCAAAGAAGTCCTCATCCACTTTCCGATAACGGGCAACAAGTTCATTAACCCTTCCAGTAAAAGAATTCCTCGTCTTTGTCAAACCTTGTTTGAATTTTTCCCCAATGGATACTTCTGCTTCAACTGATTTTTCTTTTTCTTCCTGAGTCGTAAATTTCTCTTTTAACTTTTTGAAAAAACTCATTGTCCCACTTCCTCTAATTCATGAATTTTAAACTTCCATAAAGTTTTCTGATTCTTCCATCCGGACGGAAACAAGTTTGGAGACACCTGACTCCTGCATCGTAATGCCATATAGGACATCCGCCTCTTCCATCGTGCCTTTGCGGTGAGTAATCACGATGAACTGCGTTTCCCTGCTGAACTTTCTTAAAAATTGGCTGAACCGGACGACATTCGCCTCATCTAGCGCTGCCTCGACTTCGTCAAGGATACAGAAAGGAACAGGACGCACTTTTAGAATGGAGAATAAAAGGGCTATGGCAGTCAATGCTCGTTCTCCGCCGGATAAGAGGCTCAAATTTTGCAGTTTTTTTCCGGGAGGCTGTGCAATGATATCCACCCCTGTATTTAGCAAATCATCAGGATTCGTCAGTTTCAGCTCCGCCCTGCCTCCGCCAAATAAAGCTTTGAAGACTTGTTCGAATTCTTTACGGATCGAATAGAAAGTATCCGCAAAGCGGCGTTTCATTTCATCATCCATTTCATCGATGACTTGGAATAATGTATCTTTCGCCTGTTGAAGGTCTTCCTTTTGACTAAGAAGGAATTCATAGCGTTCAGCTACACGTGCGTATTCATCAATTGCACCTAAATTCACCGTCCCCAGTTCCTCGATAGCAAGCTTGATAAGCTTCACCCTTTTTTGAGCTTCGTCGGCAGGCATCATCAATGGATACTGTTCTTTAGCACCTTCAAAGGAAAGGGTATATTCTTCTCGCAAGTGGTCGAGGCGATTTTCCAGTTCGACATCCAGACGAGTTAATTTCACTTCTTCATCCTTCATCACTTCGACAATGCCTCTATAAAGTCGATTTTCTTCTTTCAAGGACAGTTCGAGCGTTTCAACTTCCATTAGAAGCTCGTTTTTTTCCTGTTTTTTTATGGTGATTCCTTCAATTGCTCCATTTTTATCGAGCAATTTCTGCTGAGCCATATCTTCCAGGGACTCTTCCCCGCTTGAACTGTCTGTCATTTCATTGGTCAGGAGCCCTAAATCATCTTTGTTTTCAGCAAGCCTGCTGGATTCCTTAGAAAGGTCCGATTCAATGCGTTCCATCTTCTCTTTTTGGTTTTGCAGCTGGCCACGCTTGGAAGCCAGCATTACCCTCAGTTCATTCGTTTCTTCAGCAAGGCTCTCTTTTGAGGATTGTTGTGATTGCTTTTGTTCGGTCATTTCGGAAATCAACCGGTCCAGACCATCAATTTCCGATTTACATGATTCCAAAAGTTCTTCCAGCTCTTCAAGTCTTGCCGTTTTTTGCTGTTGTTCTTCTAAATATGAATTTTTATCCAAATCATAAAGGTGCAGCCGTTCATTCACATTTCTTTCCTGAAGCTCCACTTCACGGAGTTCCCCTTTAAGGGTTTGTTCTTGTAACCGAAGTCTCTCCCCCGTTTTTCTGGTTTGTTCAAGCGTTTGCTCTTGAACACCCACATCCACTTTGAGCTGTTTGACTTGCTTTTCAAGCTGATTCGTTTTGACTTCCATGGCAGCAAGTTTTTGTTGGAGCTCCTCCAATTCCGTTTTCCTTGAAAGCAGGGAGGTCGTTTTTTGCTTTAAGGCTCCACCAGTCATTGAACCACCTGGATTGACGATATCCCCTTCAAGTGTTACGAAGCGGAAACGGTGCTGCATCATTTTCGCCAGGTCATTTGCCCCTTTTAAATCTGTGGTGATAATCACTGTTCCTAATAGGTTTTCAGCTATCGCTGCATGCCTATCATCATATTGGATCAATGAGGAACCAGTCCCTACAAAAGCTGAATGGCTCTTCAGCATCGATAATTGGTTAGCTGATATCTCTCTTGCCTTTATGACTGATAAAGGCAAGAAAGTCGCACGCCCGTACCTATTTTTCTTCAAGAAGGAAATGGCTTCCCGTGCATGCTCTTCGCGTTCCACAACAACATGCTGCATCGCTCCGCCCAAAGCCGTTTCAATGGCCGTTTCATACTCCTTTGGAACCTTTATCAATTCCGCAACTGCCCCTTCAATGCCTCGAAGGGTTTCTTTCGCTTTCAAAACCTCTTTTACACCCTGAAAGAAGCCTGCATAATCATCTTCCATTTCTTCAAGCAGTTCCTTACGCGATTTAGCCTGTTGAAGAAATTGATAGGCCTTATAAAGGGTGGTTTCTTGTTTTTGATACGTATCTTTTGCCGCATTCAATTTATTCTGCTGATTTCGGAAATAAGTGACATGCTCTTCAAGCTGCTTGGTCATATTGTCCATCATCTGTGAATATTCCATTTTTTTAGCAGTGATATCCATTCTTTCAGTTAAGAACTTTTCATTTTCCAAATCAAGTTTTGCATTTTTATGTTCCTGCTGCGCAAGCTGCTGAAGCAGGTATTGTTTTTCGTTTTTGGCCGAGGCCTGCTTGTTCAACCACTCGATATAGTCACTCTTTTTCGCTTCGATCACCGCTTCGATATCACTATTGAATAGGCCGAGGCTTTTTTGTTTTTCATGTAAGGTTTCAGAAATCCCTTTCACTTCCAAGTTCAGTGCATGCAGGATTTCCGTTTCCCTTTCCTTTTGCAAAGACAAACGCTCGACAGCAGCCTCACCTTCCACAATCGCTTTTTCCAGCTGTGACTTGTTTTGGGCGGCATTTTTTTTCCGTTCTTTCAAAACTTCTTTACGGCCTTCAAGCTTTTCAAGTTCTTCGCTGGCATTCAGGAGAATCTCCTGAAGGCCATTGATCGATGTCTCAAGCGTCGCAAGACTATCCCTTAACTTTTTGAGATGCGCTTCCCTGTCCTGAAGCTGTCCTGCCATTTGCTGTTCCATTTCATTATGTTTTTCAAGTTCCTGTGATAGTTTTTCCCATTTTTCATAAAGCTCTTCAATTTCATAAACGGTTAAAGCCACTTCTATTTGCTCTAGTTCGTCTTTCTTCGCCAAAAATTCCTTGGCGAGGGAAGACTGAATTTTTAACGGCTCCACCTGCCCCTCCAATTCATGGAGGATATCATGGACACGGTTTAAATTATCCTGTGTTTCCGTCAGCTTCGATTCCGCTTTTCGTTTTCTCGTTTTATACTTCAGGACACCGGCCGCTTCTTCAAAAATCACTCGTCTTTCTTCAGCCTTACTGCTAAGGATTTCTTCCACTTTCCCTTGGCTGATGATGGAAAACGCTTCTCTCCCAAGACCGGAATCCATGAAAAGGTCTATGATGTCTTTCAGACGGCAACCTTGATTATTAATGAAAAATTCACTTTCTCCCGATCGATATACACGTCTTGTCACACTGACTTCATGAAAGTCGATCGGCAGGGAATTGGTCTCGTTATCAAGGGTCAATGATACTTCCGCAAAATTCAACGCTTTCCTCGTGTCACTTCCCGAAAAGATGATATCTTCCATTTTTGCTCCACGCAGTGATTTCGCAGACTGCTCTCCAAGGACCCACCGGACTGCGTCGGTCACATTACTTTTACCGCTTCCGTTTGGTCCAACCACTGCCGTGACACCAGGTACAAAATCTATCGAAATTTTCTCTGCGAAAGATTTAAATCCTACAACGTCCAAACGTTTGAGGAACATGACCTTTCCCCCTCTACTGTTCAACTATCTTGTTGATTTTTTTCTTTTAAAACGATCAATGCATGCTCGGCTGCATGCTGCTCCGCTTCTTTTTTGGACTTTCCTATTCCAGAGCCAAGTTCTTCCCCATTCAGTGAGACCGTCGAAACAAACTCCCGATTATGGGCCGGTCCTTTTTCCTGCAAGATCTTATATTGCAGGACACCGATGGCATCGCGCTGGATCAGCTCCTGAAGCTGGCTCTTATAATCCATCACATGAGAAAAAGCACCCTCGTCTATCTTCGGAAACACGACATTCGTCAAAAACTGCACAACTGGCTCTAATCCTTGATCAAGGTACAAAGCACCAATATAGGCTTCGAATACATCCGCAAGCATGGCAGGGCGTTCCCTTCCACCTGTCATTTCTTCCCCTTTTCCGAGTAATACATATTCCCCGTAAGAAAGGCTATTGGCAAAAGCAACAAGTGAAGGCTCACACACAATGGCTGCCCTTAGTTTGGTAAGTTCACCTTCGCTCATCATCGGATATTTTTGATATAAGTATTTAGAGATGGTCAGTTCAAGTACAGCGTCCCCCAAGAATTCAAGCCTTTCATTATCTTCATAAGGCTTACGGCGATGCTCATTCACATAAGATGAATGTGTAAAAGCTTGTTTCAATAAATTTTCATCTTTAAAATGAAAACCCAGATTTTCTTGCAACTGTTTGAATTTATTTTCCTTGATTGATGGTTTACGATTATTTCCGTTCCTACGCATCACACAAAACCCTCCACGGTTCAAAAAGCATATTTTTCCAATACATAAAAAGAAACCTGGCAGGAATTCCTGTCAAGCTTTCCTATGTACCATCATACATGATTATCCGCTTAAAGAAAACTAAAGGCAAAAGACACTGCATGCAGGCGGAGCATACCCGTGAACATGCTCATTCCGTTTTCTGCCGCTGAATCAAACTTCTTTAAGCAATAAGAGAAAGCCCCGTTAAAAAACGGAGCTTTTAGTCAAATGACAATTCATTACATAGTGCTTTGTATGTAATTCACAGCATCACCTACTGTGGCGATTTTTTCAGCGTCATCGTCCGAAATTTCCATATCAAACTCGTCTTCGAATTCCATGACTAGTTCAACTACATCAAGGGAATCGGCACCAAGATCTTCTTTGAAAGAAGCTTCAAGTTTTACCTCTGATTCTTCTACGTTCAAACGATCTACAACGATTTTAGTTACTCTTTCTAATACATCTGCCAATGTGTTCACCTCCCCTCAAGACATTATAAATTAATTTCGAAAAAAATCAAAGAAAACTTACATGACCATGCCGCCATCTACATGAAGAGTTTGCCCAGTCATATATTTGCTTGCATCGGAAGCAAGGAAAGACGCCACTGCAGCAATATCTTTAGGGTCACCGAAACGTGCAAGCGGAATTTGGTCCAGCATGGCTTTTTGGACGTCCTCAGGCAATTCGCCAGTCATATCCGTTGAGATGAAACCTGGGGCAATCGCATTGACCGTAATGCCTCTTGATGCAAGTTCCTTTGCCGTCGTCTTAGTCAAACCGATGACACCTGCTTTAGCCGCTACATAATTAGCCTGCCCTGCATTTCCGCTGACGCCGACGATCGATGCCATATTGATGATCCTGCCGCTTCGCTGCTTCATCATTTGCCTAGTGACAGCTTTGGTGCATAGGAACACGCCTTTAAGATTCGTATTGATAACAGAATCCCATTCATCTTCTTTCATGCGCATCAATAGGTTATCACGTGTGATGCCGGCATTATTAACCAGGATATCCACTCTTTCAAATTGTTCGACGACCTCTTTGATCATGCTTGTCACCGATTCACTATTTGCAACATCGCATTGTATGGCGAATGCTTTTCGGCCCAATGCCTTGATTTCATCAACCACTTCATTCGCTTTAGCTTCACTGCCGGAATAGTTAATGGCAACGTCTGCTCCCTGCCGGGCAAGTTCCAATGCTACTTCCCTGCCAATACCTCGTGATGCTCCCGTTACAAGCGCTTTTTTACCTTCGAGGATCATGCTTGTACCCCCTTCAATGTTTCAATTGTTTTAGTTAGAGTGTCTATATCGGATACCGAATGAATTTGAACGGAACGATCAATTTTCTTTATCAATCCGCCCAACACTTTCCCTGGGCCAACCTCGATGAACGTATCCACGCCCAATTCAAGTAGATTTTTCACACTGTCCTCCCAAAGGACCGGTGAATACAGCTGTTCGATTAATTTTTCTTTTATTTCGGCAGGTGCTGTAATAGGCTTAGCCGTTACGTTTGAAATGACAGGAATTTCTGCCTGTTTGAAGCTTACTTCATCAAGGACACCCTGTAACTTTTCTGCTGCCGGTTTCATTAATTCAGAATGGAACGGTCCACTCACTTCAAGAGGAAGAGCCCGTTTAGCCCCATTTTCCTTGGCTTTTGCACTTGCAAGTTTAACCCCTTCGGAGGTGCCTGAAATGACGATTTGCCCTGGACAATTAATATTGGCCAATTGAACGGATTCACCTGTGGCCGTAATTTCAGAAGTGACTTCAGATAGAGCTTCACGGTCCATTCCCAAAATCGCAGCCATTGAGCCTTGACCATTCGGTACCGCAGCTTCCATGAATTCACCGCGTTTACGCACTGTATATACGGCATCTTCGAAAGAAATTGCACCAGATGCCACTAATGCCGTATATTCACCTAAACTGTGCCCGGCAGTATAATCGGGTTTGATTCCCGCTTCTTCCAACTCCTTGACAAAAGCATAACTCGTAGTCAATAAGGCTGGCTGTGCATTATAAGTCACCGTTAATTCTTGTTGTGTGCCATTAAAGATCAATTCCGTAAGCGGAAAATCAAGTTTTTCATCTGCTGATCGAAAAATTTCCTGAGCACGCTCTTTTTCCTGAAATAAGCCATGCCCCATTCCTATTGATTGTGATCCTTGTCCTGGAAAGACAAAAGCAATTTTACCCATCTGTTACTCCCCTGCCTCTATGATTTATTATTGTTTTTCTATTGTCTCCGCAATTGTCGATATGACGTCATTTCCAACCATATCGCGAGTCTGGCGTATAGCATTATAGACCGCATTCGCATCTGAAGAACCATGCGCCTTAATGACAGGTGCCTTCAAACCGAAGAGGCCAGCACCGCCATACTCCGAGTAATCCATTTTATTTTTTATGACTTTTAGTTCTGGCTTTACCATTGCTGCAGCCAACTTACTTTTGAGGTTGCTCATCAAGGCAGCTTTCACCATTTTGAATACGCCCATAGCAGTACCTTCAAGAGTCTTTAACACCATATTTCCCGTGAAGCCGTCCGTCACGACAACGTCCGCCGGCCCGTTTAGGAGGTCTCTTGCCTCTACGTTACCTATAAAGGATATCTCCGATGATTGCTGCAGTAATGTAAAGGCATGCTTAGTCAGTTCATTCCCTTTTTTTTCTTCTGTTCCGATATTAAGTAATCCGACACGGGGCTTTTCGATTCCCCGCACTTTTTGGGCATAAACAGACCCCATTATCGCGAATTGAAGGAGATGCTCCGGTTTCGCATCGGAGTTCGCGCCTACATCCAGTAATACAAAACCCTTGCCATCGATCGTCGGAAGGGTGGGAGCCAATGCCGGACGTTCAATGCCTTCTATCCTTCCGACCACAAACAAACCTGCAGCCATCAGCGCCCCCGTATTGCCTGAAGAAATGCATGCGTCCGCTTCTCCGTCAGCCACTTGCTGTGCAGCCAATACCATCGAAGCGCTTTTCTTGCGGCGAACCGCACGAACAGGTTCATCGGTACTTAATATTTTTTCATCAGTATGTATAACCCTTATTCGGCCATGCTTCGCTAAGTATTGGTTAATTTCGGATTCATTGCCTATCAAGGTAATTTCAACATCGGAAAAAGCCTCGACAGCTTTCATCGCTCCCAAAACCTGTGCCTTGGGAGCATTATCGCCACCCATTGCATCTATCGTTATCTTCATTTTTTTCATCCTTTACTAGCAAGTTAAGAGCGATACATTTCGAACTCGCCTTTAAAAACCAGTTCATTACCTACGTAGCTTCTAACCTCCACCACGGAACGATCGTTGGTGTGGTCCACGTTTTTAACCCTCGCTTTAGCTACCACTCTTTCATTTTCCTTTACAGAACGAGTGAATAAAATGGATGCTTTCGCAGTTAATGCCAATTCATCATTTATGACTGCCACAGCCAATGAGTTTGCTTGGGCAAAAAGGTGATGTCCCCTTGCGATTCCATTCCGCTTAAAGACATGCTCTTTATTTATATCCAAAATCGAAATTGCATTATCATCTAAATTAAGATCAATTACTTCCCCGATGATTTCATCCAAAGGCAATGCCCTGATTTCGTCACTGAATTTTTTCTCGGCCACGCTTTTAATCCGTTCACGCAGTTCCGGTATCGATAATTCAAGACGGTCAAGCCTAATGGTCTGGACGCTCACCGAATATTTTTCAGCCAGCTCCTCATCCGTTACAAAAGGATTCTGTTTAATCGTTTCGATTAATAATTGCTGGCGTTCCTTCTTATTTCTTCGCATTTGAAGGTCACCATCCGTAGTATTATGACTAGGTACTAATAGTAGTATATATATTTTAAAAACAGATTGCAAGATATTGCGTAAAATCTCACAATCTGCTATTGGTTTTTTATTCAGTTCAGTCCAGCTTTTCTCCTGTAAATACTCCCGTTCCCTCTAAATAGTCCCGCAAAGGTGCATACTCCGGGGAATGCCAAAAGCTTTGGGAGGCAATCAATTTTGCTGCATCCATCCTTGCCACTTCAAGGGTCCTGTAATCATGGACCATGTCGGCTACCTTGAATTCGGGAAGGCCGCTTTGTTTTTTACCGAAGAAGTCCCCAGGTCCACGGAGTTCCAAATCTTTTTCGGAAAGGGCAAAACCATCGTTTGTCTCAGTCATGATTTTCATCCGCTCTTTGCCGACTTCCGTTTTCGGATCAGCCAGCAGGATGCAAAAGGACTGATCGCTTCCCCGCCCAACCCTTCCGCGCAGCTGGTGCAACTGTGAAAGTCCAAAGCGCTCCGCATCATAAATGACCATTACCGTTGCATTTGGAACATTCACCCCAACCTCGACGACCGTCGTGGAAACAAGGATTTGCGCTTCGTTGGCACTGAACTGCTGCATCACTTCTTCCTTTTCATCCGCAGGCAGCCGTCCATGCATAAGACCCACTTTGTACCTGTTCGCAAAGTATTGTGTCAGCATTGCATGAACATCAAGAACATTCTGTAAAGAATCGAGTTTCTCCGACTCCTCAATCAATGGACAGATGACGTAAGCCTGTCTCCCTTTCTTTAGTTCCTTTTCGACAAAGGATAAGATCCGATCAAGCATTTGGTGTTTCGCCCAATAGGTCTCTATCGCTTTACGCCCGGCAGGCATTTCATCGATCGTCGAGACGTCCATTTCCCCAAACACTGTAATTGCGAGAGTTCGCGGAATTGGTGTAGCCGTCATGAAAAGTACATCTGGATTGGTACCTTTTTCACGAAGGATGCGGCGCTGCTCCACTCCGAAACGATGTTGTTCATCCGTTATGACAAGACCTAAGTTCCGGAAATTCACTTCATCTTGAATCAATGCATGAGTTCCTATCAAAAGATCCAGCTCCCCGGATTCCAGCATTTGCAATAGTTCCTTGCGCTTTTTGCCTTTTACCGAACTTGTCAATAATGCGACCTTTACTCCACTCGGTTCCAACATGGCTTTCAGCGATTGTGTATGCTGCTCAGCCAAGATTTCCGTCGGGACCATAAGTGCACCTTGGAAACCTGCTGTAATCGTCGCCTTCAGGCATATGGCGGCAACCACCGTTTTCCCAGACCCGACATCCCCTTGAAGCAGACGGTTCATCCTGTAGGGAGACTTCATGTCATTCATTATTTCCTCGACGACCCTATTCTGAGCGTTCGTCAAAGGAAAAGGCAGGGTTTCAACAAAGGCTTCCAGCCGCTCCATATCAAACTCCTGGCCTATTCCTTTTGACTGCTCCCGCTGTACTTTACGAAGTGCCTGCATTTTAAGTTGAAACAATAAAAATTCTTCATACACAAAACGGCGTCGGGCCTTCTTCACCTCATTGGCCGATTGAGGGAAATGCATGGTACGAAGAGCATCATTACGCGGCATCAGTTTGTATGCCGCCAATAATTGCGGGGGCAGATTTTCTTCTATCATTGTCCCATATTCAGAAAATGCATTGGAGATGAAGCGGCGGAGCCCTTTGACGGTAATGCTGCCCTTCACTGAGTACACCGGTTCGAACTCTTTCTCCCGGCTCCGGTCACCAACATGGCATTCCGAGCCTGTAATGGTTTGACGATGACGATCCCACTTTCCCGTTACCGTTACGGTTTCGCCTATCGCAAGCTTCGGCTTCAGATAAGGCTGGTTAAAAAAAATGACATTTATTAAATATCTCCCAGTCAAAACTTTAATCGTGAGCCTGGATTTTTTCTTTCCGAAGTACCCTAACGTGGGTACCGTATGAACTTTGCCTTCTACAGTAACCCGTTCATCATGCTCGACCGTTTCTAAATCCCTCAACCGGTAATCTTCATAGCGATATGGGAGGTGCTCAAGGAGATCCGCGACGGTATGGATCTCCATTTCCCCCAAAGCTGCTGCCGTTTCGGCCCCAATGCCTTTTACTGCGGTAATGGGTTCGCGTAAAGTCGAGTTCACTTCTTATTTAGCGGTAAGCCAAAGATTTTCGCTTCCAACTCCCGCCCAGTCGGTGTAGCCGCTAAACCTCCTTGTGCAGTTTCCCTAAGAGCAGATGGCATCGTTTGCCCGATTTTATACATCGCATCAATTACTTCATCACATGGTATGCGGCTTGTGATGCCCGCTAAAGCCATATCTGCTGCAACCATGGCATTGGCTGCACCCATGGCATTACGCTTCACACAAGGCACCTCCACAAGCCCAGCAACAGGATCACACACAAGACCAAGCATGTTCTTTAATGTGATTGCCATCGCTTCTGCACTTTGTGCCGGTGTCCCTCCTGCCATTTCAACGATGGCTGCCGCTGCCATACCCGAAGCAGAACCGACCTCCGCCTGACAGCCCCCTGCGGCTCCAGAGATCGAAGCATTATTCGCTACTACAAAACCAAACGCCCCTGCTGTAAATAGGAACTCTATTTTCTGTTCCCGATTCGGTTTTAATTTATTTTGCAAAGCGAAAAGCGCACCAGGCACAACACCAGCAGATCCGGCAGTGGGTGTCGCACAAATCGTCCCCATGGCTGCGTTCACTTCGTTTGTTGCCACGGCTTTGCTTACCGCATCCAACAGCAGTTCACCGGATAAGGAGTTTCCGGATTTAATGTAATTCTGAAGAAGGACTGCATCCCCTCCCGTCAGGCCGGAAACGGACCGTACACCTTGAAGTCCTTTTTCAACTGCCTGTTCCATTACATCCAGGTTGACTCCCATCTGGCGGATGATTTCTTCACGGCTTTTTCCCGTTACTTCCATTTCCTGCTCTATCATCAGCGTTGAAATTTTTTTCTGCTTTGATTCAGCTAATTCTACTAATTCCGCTACATTTCGAAACATGATTTCTTCTCCTTCCTAAGTGGAAACGATTGCTCTATCAATCCACAATCCTTGCTACTTGAGTGATATTGGGGAGTGCTGTAATTTCAGCTATGACGTGATCCTCCAGGTTTTGGTCCACTTCAATCGTCATCAAGGCCATCTGCCCTTTCTCTTTTCGGGAGACTTCCATTTGGCCAATATTGATTTGATGCTTGGCTAATATGTTTGAAACATTGGCAATGGCACCAAATCGATCATCATGAACGACGAGTATGGCAGGGTTGTGCCCGGACAGCCTCAATTTAAATCCGTTCAATTCGACGATTTCGATCTTTCCCCCGCCTATCGATATTCCGACAAGTTCCAGTTCACCATCATCATCACCAACTGTTATTTTTGCTGTATTGGGATGTTCCGGTACTGCCTCTTCTTCTCGAAATGTAATTTTCATTTTCTTTTTGCGTGCTATTTCCAGCGATTCTTTGATTCTCTCATCAAATGTATCAAAATCAAGCAAGCCTCCTACAATGGCAACATCGGTTCCATGGCCTTTATAGGTTTTGGCAAACGATCCGTAAAAAGAAATATGGGCCCATTTTGGTTCCCGGTCGAATAAATTCCTGGCAACCCTACCGATCCTTGCAGCTCCTGCTGTATGGGAGCTGGAGGGGCCGATCATAACAGGACCAATTATATCGAATACACTTCTAAATTTCATGATTAGCTCCTCCTTCTATTCACTTGGAGTCAGTTTAATAATAAAGCCTGATATATTGTAATTACAATTATGCTGTCCGTAATCCTTCTTTTCATAAAAATAAATGCTCTTTTCGTAAAAATTGTTGTTTTTAAAACGAAACTATTTAAGTGATTGGAGCGGAAGTGCGAGACTCCTGCGGGAGCAGCGGGACAGGTGAGACCCCACAGGCGTTTACGCCGAGGAGGCTCACCGCCCGCCCCGCGGAAAGCGAGCATCTGGAGGGGAAATCAACCACAACTCACTACCTGGTAAATAGCAACAAAGTATGTGAAAACAGCCAAAATAAAACTGCATAGCCTAATGACATATGCAGTTTATTGCCTTTTATTTTTTTCGGGATCCTCCAAACATTATGACGGATAGGTTTCCCTTATTTTTCATGTTCTCTACTTATTCAATTGAAAAAATGAAAGAATATAAAGGTTGTTTCCCATTATGGACTTCAACTTCAACGTCTTCGAAATTCTCATTACAAAACGCAACAAGACTTTCGACATCTTCAGCAGTGGCATCTTCACCATATAAAATGGTAAGGATTTCTGAATCTTCGTCAATCATATCGGAAAGAAGATCTTTTGCCGCTTGAGTCATGTCTTTATCCTTCACCTTGATGGTGCCTTCAGCAATTCCCATGAAGTCCCCGGTCTCGATTGCAAGACCGTCAATGTTGGTATCCCGGACAGCATAAGTAATCTGGCCCGTTTTCACATGCGAAAGGGCTTCGATCATCGCTTTTTTATTCTCTTCGGCATCAAGTGAAGGGTTGAAAGCCAACAATGCAGCCATTCCCTGTGGTACTGTTTTCGTTGGAATGACAGTCACATGATCCCCAAGTACATCTGCAGCCTGATTGGCGGCCATGATGATATTTTTATTGTTAGGCAAGATGATCACATGATCTGCATATGCCCCTTCGACAGCTTTAACGATATCTTCCGTACTAGGATTCATCGTTTGCCCGCCTTCGATGACGGACTTAGCGCCGATGCTTTTGAATAATTCGCTGATGCCAGCGCCCATCGCCACTGACACTACAGCGTACTTCTCTTTGGTGGGAGGTTTAGTTTGAAGCGGTGTATTCGTCTCACCTACAATCGCAGTATGCTGTTCACGCATATTATCGATTTTCATTTTTATTAAACTACCATATTGCTGTCCATAATTCAGGCAGGTGCCAGGCTGTTCAGAGTGAATATGTACTTTGACGACTTCATCATCTGAGATGACTAGTAAAGAATCTCCGTACTCACTTAAATCATTTCTGAATTTTTCTTCATCAAATGATTGATTGGCAAGTTTTTCACTTTCCAACCGGACCATGAATTCCGTACAGTAGCCAAACACGATATCTTCCGTGTTCATATGTCCTTGTACATTCATATGATGTTCGGCACTGATCATGTCATCCATGCTTGGACCATTAGCGGATCGGACTGGAAGGGCTTCACCTTTCAGCTCAGCAAGGAAACCTTCATATACAAACACCAACCCTTGCCCCCCGCTATCAACGACACCCACTTCTTTTAAGACTGGAAGAAGATCAGGTGTGCGTTTTAATGAAGCATTGGCCTCCGTAACGATTTCTTCCATTACCTGAATTAGGTCTATATGCTTTGCTGCTGATGAAACCGCTTGCTTGGCTGCATCTTTTGCAACCGTTAAAATGGTTCCTTCAACAGGTTTCATAACGGCTTTATAAGCTGTCTGAACCCCTGCTTCAAAAGCTTGGGCAAATTCTTCACTATTGATTTCCGATTTATGTTCAATCGCTTTAGCAAAACCGCGGAACAGTTGCGAAAGGATAACTCCCGAATTGCCGCGTGCGCCCATAAGCAATCCTCTTGAAAGCGACGCACCCACTTTTCCGATGTGTTCCTGGACGTTATTTTGCACTTCCTTCGCTCCCGAAGTCATCGATAAATTCATATTCGTTCCTGTATCTCCATCCGGAACAGGGAAAACATTCAACGCATCAACCATTTGGGCATTAGCCGCTAAATGGTTGGCACCTTGAATGATCATTTCTGCAAAGCGCTTTCCGTTCAAACTTGTAATTGACACAAAACTTTCCTCCTATACTTAAGGGTTCGTCACACGAACTCCCTGTACAAAAATGTTAACGGAATCAACAGCTAATCCTACAGTTTTGTCCAGAGTGTACTTTACCTTTGATTGCACATTATGTGCAACTTCCGAGATTTTCGTTCCATAACTTACGATAATATACATATCGATATGAACTTCTTCCTCTTCTTGACGGACAATTACACCTTTAGTAAAGTTTTCTTTTCTTAAAATTTCGGCAATGCCGTCTTTAAATTGTTTTTTGGAAGACATTCCTATAATTCCGTAGCAATCCACGGCTGCGCCGCCTGCTACAGTAGCGATAACCTCATTAGAGATATCAATTTGTCCATACTTCGTTTGTAATTCGATAGACATTTTCTTTTCCCTCCCAAAAATCAAATCAACTAAAGACATTTTACTATAATGTCTATGGTTTTAAAAGTAAATGTCTTACGGTACTCTATATAATTCAATTTTGAAGTATGTATGTCAAGGTTTTTTTCTTGAAAGTAATTAACTGAAGTATTGCATTCTATCGGTAGGTATGATAAATTATTAAAGTATTTTACAAAGACTTAAGACGACTGCGAAAAACTTAAGCTTGTTGTAGTTAGGAGGGAATTTGACATGGCACGTAAATGTGTAATCACTGGAAGAAGAACTCGTTCTGGTAACAGCCGCTCTCACGCAATGAACGCTAGCAAGCGTACATGGGGCGCTAACCTTCAAAAAGTACGTATTTTAGTTGACGGTAAACCTAAACGTGTATACGTTTCTGCAAGAGCTCTTAAATCGGGCAAAGTAGAACGCGTATAATGTTACGGCATCCTCTTAGGATGCCTTTTTACTTGTAATGGCCGGTATTTAATGGGGATGGTTACAAATCTTTGACCAGGTCCAGTCTGCATCAAGAAGGATGCCTTCACCCATTAATGGATGGCCGCCCTATTTTACTAAAAAATAACACCTCCCTAAATTTGAGAGGTGTCATGGAGATAAGTATCAGCCTTTTTTAAACGCTCCGAGCATAGCCCTTACCAAACTGCCCAGAACTTTTGGCAATTTAATCGTATAAAATTTCATCATGCCCCTCCTCTTTGCATCCCACAATTAAAGATGAAGTGGAATTTTTCTATTACAACATAAGCTTTTAAGCGGATATAGGATGATCGTAATTATATCCGAATCTGCTCTAAGCATGAATTTTAATCACTGCTTCTTATCACCATTAATATGCCTTTCTCAAATGAAACATTCCCAGATTCGGAAATTAGTTCATTGCTGATGCAAAGCGTCGAACCCATTTCCAAGCTTGCATCGTCCAGCGGATATTTGAAACCCGAAAGAGTAATGCCGGTGACTTCAGCGTTTACTGGGAGCAAGGACAAGTATTTCTTATCATTCAAAGCAGTGACCTTATATGAACCTGCTGTCTTTACTGTGATTATATTTTGCCGATCGACTATGTATATATCCATATTACCATGATGAGGGAGGACACTTTCTTTTTGGAGCAGCTGGATATTCCCGAGAAAATGGTCCATTCTTCCCCCTGTTGCGCCCAGAATGTGAATTTCTCTTGGCTTTTGCCCCATTGCCCATTTAAATGCGATTTCTAAATCCGTTTCATCCTTTTCCGAGGAATAAAGATTGATTTCTTCCAGCATTTGCTCAATCTTTTCGTATTCACCTTTCGAAACCGAATCAAAATCCCCAAAACCGTACTTAGGTTCGATACCTTTTTCAAGCAGAGACCATACTCCCCTGTCAACCCCGACCCAAAGATCTGTCTTCTCCTTATACCATGTCAAATCCGGCCAAAAACATTCCGGACCTCCAGCCATTATACTGATAATCATCGAAATCATCCTTTTCCATATAAAAATCATATCCAAGGTGCCTTAGTTTAATTGATAAAAAAAGCCGATCACCATCATATGAATATGATAGTGTCGGCTTATATCACTTTCCCCGAATCTTTTGAATCGCTGCGTGTCGATTTTCCTGATCATATATTGCCGAACCGGCCACCAGGATTGTCGCCCCTTGTTCAATACATAGTTTAGCCGTTTCTTCATTTACTCCACCATCAATCTCTATCTCGAGATTTTGATTATACATTCCTGCCATCGCCTTCACTTCGGCAATTTTCGGAAGAACGGATTTAATGAACTTTTGCCCCCCAAAACCCGGATTAACCGTCATCAACAATACCATGTCAATATCTTCGATTATAGGTTGTATCAAGGAAGACGGAGTGGCTGGATTAAGCACCACGCCTGCCTTTACACCAAAAGATTTGATCAATTGAACCGTTCGATGCAAATGTGTGCAGGCCTCTACATGTACAGTTATATAATCAGCTCCCGCTTTCGCAAAGGACTCGATATAACGATCAGGTTGTTCGATCATTAAATGAACATCAAGCGGAAGCTTCGTTACTGGGCGGATAGCATCAACAATTAGTGAGCCAATTGTTATATTCGGCACGAAATGCCCATCCATGACATCCACATGGATCAAATCCGCTCCGCCCCTTTCCACATCAAGAATTTCTTCTCCCAATTTTGCAAAGTCAGCTGATAAAATGGATGGTGCGATTTTAACCATTTTAATACCTCGGCTTTCTATCTCTTATTTCTTCTAAGAATTGCATATAATGCTCGTATCGATAACGGGGAATTTCCCCGGAATCAACCGCTTCCTTCACTGCACATTTCGGTTCTTTATCGTGGAGACAGGCCCTGAATTTACAGTCTTCCCCATGCTTATGCATTTCCGGGAAGCAATAGGATAGCCGTTCAGCTTCCATTTCCATGAATTCAAGTGAACTGAACCCTGGAGTATCCGCGACAAGTCCAGAGCCAATATGGATCAATTCAACGTGCCGGGTCGTATGCTTCCCGCGTCCCAGGTGTGAAGAAATATCATCCGTCTTTAAAGCCAATTCCGGATTGATGGCATTCAGCAAAGACGATTTCCCAACACCGGACTGACCCGCAAATACACTGGTTTTTCCTTCTAGATACGGCACTAGTTCTTCAATCCCTCCGGCGGTAACGGAAGATGTCTCCAGTACAGTATAGCCAAGTTTCTGATAGTCCTTAATATACTGAGACAATTTCTTTTGATTTTCAGCTGTAACCAAGTCCAGTTTCGTCACGACGATAATCGGTTCGATTTCGTTATCTTCGATCAATACGAGAAATCGATCAAGCAAGGCTGGACTGAAATCAGGTTCCACTGCCGAAAAGACAAGGATTGCCTGGTCTACATTCGAGATTTGCGGGCGTATCAATTCATTCTTTCGCGGTTTTATTTCGGTCACGGTCCCGTCCGTTTTATTTTCCGCTTCAAAAACAACATAATCACCAACGAGCGGGGTTACCTTATTCTTCCTGAACAGGCCCCTTCCACGGCATTGAAAGACCTCTTCACCATCAAGGACATAATAAAATCCACTTAATGCTTTGATAATTTTTCCTTCGGGCATAACCACACTCCTAATTATTATATTTATTCTGGATATGAGACGGATTCGTCAATGATGACCTGATTGTCCCTCATGATTTTATATCCTGCTTTCTTATCCGGGGAAACCATTAATTCGATCGTTCTCTTCGCATCTTGCAATATATAGAATGTTTCTTGAGGCTCCGTCATGCTATTGTCGATATCCTCGATGAAAATTTGTATTTTTTGTGTTTTGCCTGGCTCAACCGGATCATACTCGATTATGACTTCCTCCGTTACACTCTTGGGCGGAATCTCTTCTTTCCCTTTTGAAATGACCACTTTCACAGTACTGCCCTTTTCCACCTTCGTAGCAGGTTCCGGTGATTGGGAAATGACAAGCCCCTCAGCTACGGAATCATCATAGATTTCTTCTTCGACATCGATCTTTATTCCACTTTCACTGGAATAATCATCAAGGGCAGCTTTATTGAACCCCGTTAAGTTCTTCAAGCTCAACAGATCTGCCCCTTTACTGACCGTCAGCTCAAGCTCCGTTTCGGATGGTACGACCTCAGTGGCACCCGAGGGAGATTGATCTATGATCGTGCCGGGAGCACTGTCATCATATTTTTCAGTAACGCTTATGTTTTTGAATCCCATTTTTTCAAGCAGGGATTTAACATCAGAGTAATCTCGACCTTTATAGCTGGACAATGAAATCGTCTCTTTACCAACGCTTTGATAAATATCGATCACTGCACCTTCCTTGACCGTCTTACCTTCCTTAGGATTGGTTTTGATCACAAGACCAGCTTCAACCTCTTCATCTTCAATCTCGATCGTCTCTCCAATTTCCAAATCCATTTCAAGCAATTCAGTAATGGCGTCATCCAATTCTTCCCCTTTAAGGTCAGGGATCGTCACTTCCTTCGAGACAAGGAGGGGAGGTAAAACTGTGACAGATAAAACAGCAAGCAGTGCGAGAACTAAAAAGGTGGTCACCAAGATCGCAGGCATGTTCTTTCGCTTTTTACCTTTGTGTTCCGACTTGTTTTTTTGTTTTTTCTGTTTCTTTTGTTTCTTTTTTGAATTACTCTCTGCTTCTGATTCACTTTCCTCATCGTCCGCATAAACTAACGTATTTTTTTCAGGGCCCCTTATGATTGTCTCATCGATGCTTGAAAGCTGATCATCCGTTATGACGGGGATGGCTTTTGTTGCATCATGATCTTCGGGAATCGCAAAAGGAAGTTCATTTGAACGCTCCGGATTAAGCGACGTCCGTATATCATCCTCCATCGAGTCCACACTCTCATAGCGGTAATATGAATCTTTGGCTGTCGCTTTCAAGATAATATTTTCCACACTCTGGGGTATTTCAGAATTCCAGCGTTTTGGTGAAGGAGTTTCCGATTGTAAATGTTTAAGAGCTATCGACACGGCTGATTCACCCGAAAAAGGCAGTCTCCCCGTCAACAATTCAAACATGACGATGCCAAGTGAATAAATGTCCGATTTCTTATTGGCCATACCGCCTCTGGCCTGTTCCGGAGATAAATAATGAACCGAACCCAAGACTGCGTTGGTCTGCGTTATGTTTGTTGCACTTAGGGCCAATGCAATGCCAAAGTCCGTAATCTTGACGGTACCTTCCTTATCAATCAAAATGTTCTGTGGCTTGATGTCACGATGGATGATCCCATTATGATGGGCATGGGAAATCGCTGCCGTGATTTGCCTCATGATATCCAAGGCTTCATCAACTGGAATTGGATAATATTTTTGTATGTATTGCTTAAGTGTAAAACCGTCAACGTATTCCATTACAATATAATAGATGGAATCTTCTTCACCAACATCATAAATACTTACGATATTGGGATGGGCCAAACTGGTTGCCGATTGGGCTTCCCGATTGAAGCGCTTGATGAACTCTTCGTCATTATTAAAATCCATGCGAAGGATTTTCAATGCAACATCCCTATCCAAGATCATATCCCTTGCAAGGTAAACATTAGCCATACCGCCGCCGCCGACCATCTGGATCAGTTTATAACGGCCGTTGATCCTTCTGCCAATCAACATTCAATTCACCTGCTTTCACTTTCTTCAGTAAATTGAACAAGCACAAGGGTGATATTATCTTCCCCACCGTAGTGATTGGCCTTATCTATTAATGAATTCGCCTTTTCTTCAAGTGACTGTGCATTGGTTACCGTTTCTTCCAGTTCCAGTTCACTCACTTTATTCGTCAACCCGTCCGAACAAAGCAATAGTAAATCATTTTCTTCGAAGATGACCGTCATAATGTCCATTTCCACTTGCATTTCTGTCCCCAAGGCTCGTAATAAAACATTTTTCCGTGGATGGTTTTCGGCATCTTCTTTCGAAATCTGACCGGAACGGACCAATTCGTTAACGAGTGAATGATCTTCCGTGACTTGCTTAAAACCACTCTCATTATACAAATAACACCGGCTGTCCCCGATGTTGGCAATGGTAGCAAACTTGTCGGTGCAAATGGCTGCAACAATGGTGGTCCCCATGCCCTTACATTCCGTATTCGCTTCTGCATGTTCAAAAAGCAACTGATTGACCGTGAAGATTTGATGCTTAAGCCAATCTTCGGCATCATTTGCCGTTTCGATTCCGGTGGATACTTCCCAGCCCTTTTTCAGAAGGTCTATCGTCATTGCACTGGCTACATCCCCGGCACGGTGGCCGCCCATGCCATCTGCAACGATGGCAAGGCGAACGCCTTCCGAGTTCTTAAAGATTCCGCCATTATCTTCATTATGCTGGCGGACTTTTCCACGGTCTGTCTTAAATATTGCCCTCATAGGGTCACCTCGTCTCTTCTTTGCGCTCCTTGGCCCGAAGCTGGCCGCAGGCTGCGTCAATATCACTGCCTTGTTCCCTTCGGATCGTTACATTAATGCCGCGCTTCTTCAATGTTTTTTCAAACTCAAAAATCTGGTCCCGAGGTGTTCGTACATAGTTGCGTTCCGGTACATAGTTAACCGGTATTAAGTTCACATGGCATTTTATCCCTTTTATTAAAGCTGCTAATTCTTCAGCGTGCTCCACTGAATCATTTTCGCCACCGAATAGACCATATTCAAAACTTACACGGCGGCCTGTTTTTTCTGTATAGTATTTGATGGCCTCAATCAGGTCTGGAAGTTTGTAGGCCTTATTGATCGGCATCAATTTACTTCTCAATTCCGTATTCGGTGCATGAAGGGAAACAGCAAAGTTTATTTGCATGCTTTCTTCGGCAAACTTATAGATTTTAGGAATGATTCCACTTGTGGAAACGGTAATATGACGCGCCCCGATGTTCAAGCCCTTTTCATGGTTTATATTCTTCAAGAATGACATCATATTATCGTAGTTATCAAACGGTTCACCGATTCCCATGATAACGACGGAACTAACACGCTCTTCCGACTCATCAAGTGCTTGCTGAACTTTAACGACCTGGGCAACAATTTCCCCTGATTCAAGATTCCGCTTTAAACCGCCAAGTGTCGAAGCACAGAATGTACAGCCAATTCTGCATCCTACCTGCGTTGTCACGCAAATGGAGTTTCCGTATTCATGACGCATCAGCACCGTTTCAATCGAATATCCATCTTGGAGTTCAAATAAAAACTTCATCGTTCCGTCATTGGACGTTTGCTGAATCAATGTCTTCAATGTTGTGAAGGTGAATTGCGACTCCAACTTATCCCGTAATGATTTCGAAAGGTTGGACATATCTTCAAAACTGGAGACACGCTTTTTATAAAGCCAGTCATATACTTGCTCGGCCCGGAATGCCTTCTCTCCATTTTGAAGCAGCCATTCTTTAATTTGGTGAAGCTCCAATGAGTAGATCGATGGTTTTTCTGTTGTCGTGTCTTTTCTTACTCTAGATGATTTAGTGATTTCTGCCATTACAGCACCTTCTTTCTAAAACTCGCAATAAAGAATCCGTCACTGCTAAAATATTGCGGAAAAACTTGCAGCGTATGACCCTCGATATATGGCTGAACGCTTTCAGGCATTCTTGTGGACAAGGTTGCATCGCTTTCAAAATCCGGATGGCTTTCCAAAAATGCTGCAGCGACTTTGTCATTTTCTTCTTTATCCACCGTACAGGTACTATATACTAACCGTCCTCCTTGCTTAACAAGCGGGGCAGCCGATTCCAATAATTGTTGTTGTATACTTGAGAGTTTCATTATATCATCTTTTGTTTTAGTATACTTTACATCAGGTTTCCGGCGCATGACTCCCAACCCGGAACATGGTGCATCGATCAGGACCCTGTCAAACCCTTCCTTATTAAAGTGCTCTTGCACTTTTCTGCTATCAAGGGCCATTGTCTTAATATTGTTTCTGAGTTTTAAGCGCTCCGCCTGCTCTTTAATTAGCTTGACCTTATGTTCATGAAGGTCGAGTGCATATACTTGTCCTGTGGTCAAGCCTTCTGCGATATGGGTCGTTTTCCCTCCAGGTGCAGCACAGCAATCGAGCACAGCATCATTTTCATTCGCACCCAATGCATGGGCAACTAGCATTGAACTCTCGTCCTGAATCGATAAATACCCCATTTTATAGCTTTCTGAATGAGCAAGATTCCCTTTATAGCTGACTATTGCTTCGGGAACGACTTCACTCGCTTCAACATCATATCCTTCTTCCGTTAATATGCTGATCAGTTCACGGCGTGAGATCTTTTTTAAATTAACACGTCCTGTCTGTAATGGCGCAGTTAAGTTGATTTCACACATTTCCTTGGTTTTTTCATAGCCAAATTGCTCTACCCAACGCTGGACCAGCCAAATAGGATGACTCACTTCTATGGAAAGCCGTTCCAGATCATTTTTAATTTCCTCTAAAGAAGGAACACCATTTCTTTGAATATTACGAAGCACACCATTGACCATCGAAGAGGTGCCCTTGTGTCCGCGCTTTTTGGAAATTTCTACGGCCTCGAAAATGATTGCATGATCAGGCACTTTATCTAAATAGACCATTTGGTAAACGGAAAGTCTAAGTAAATTGATGACCCAGCTTTGCGTTTTTTTAGGTTGTTTAATAAACGGGTTCAAAAAATAATCCAAAGTCATTTTCCTCTGGATGGTACCGTAGCTTATCTCTGTAAGCAAACCGCTGTCCACGGCGGATAACTGGTGCTTTTTAATCAAGTTGTTCAATAATAGGTTACTGTAGGATTGGTTTTTCTCTACAGATTCCAAAATATCGAGAGCGATTTCACGTACTCCCTTTTTAGTTTGCTTCATTCTGTTCTCCTAACTTCATGCCTGCTTTAATGAACGATCCCGCTCCGCGCAAGTAATCTTTCGCCGGCATTTTTTTCTTTCCTGAAGGCTGCAGTTCTGTTACTAGTATTGCCGTCTCATTGCCTGTCGAAACGATGAAACCATCATTTTGTACCTCAACGATCATGCCCGGCAAGGCCTGCTTCCCAGCTTCTAATTTCTTTACTTGCCATATTTTCATAATGGAACCGTCTAAGGTTGTATAAGCAACAGGCCAAGGATTCAGGCCGCGTACATGGTTATAGATGTCTTCCCCTGATTTCGACCAGTCGATTTTTTCCTCCGACCGTTTGATGTTAGGCGCAAAAGA
Organism: Peribacillus sp. FSL R5-0717; assembly: GCF_038002945.1. Lineage (NCBI taxonomy): Bacteria > Bacillati > Bacillota > Bacilli > Caryophanales > Bacillaceae > Peribacillus > Peribacillus sp. FSL R5-0717. The sequence goes on along the minus strand of NZ_JBBOOF010000001.1, from coordinate 4,190,291 downwards.
TGCTTTAGCATCATCTTGCTTGATTGCCTGTAACTCTTCATTTATAAGTTTCGGAAGTGTGTCCGCAAGTAAATCCGACCCTACCTTGCTTAATTTATCATGCAGTGTACCAACATTGTCTTCTTCCTCTATAGTTACTTCCGCCTGAGTCAATATATCACCGGCATCCAATTTTTCTGCCATATACATGATGGTTATCCCTGTCTTTTCTTTCCCCTGTAAAATGGAATAATGAATCGGCGCCCCTCCACGCAGTTCAGGAAGCAGGGAGGCATGTACATTAATACAACCGTACTTAGGGGCATCCAACAATTCATTCGGAAGAATTTGTCCGAATGCCGCCGTCACCACTAAATCAGCATTCAATGCAATGATTTTTTCAAGTTCTTCTTTTTCCCGGATTTTTTCAGGCTGATAAACGGGTATCCCATGCTTTTCGGCTTCGACTTTAACTGGCGGCGGCGTAAGCACCTTTTTACGGCCCACTGGACGATCTGGCTGTGTGACAACAGCGATCACATCATACCCTTCATCAATGATTCTTTTCAATACCGGCACCGAAAAGTCCGGTGTACCCATAAAAATTATTTTTGTCATTCTTCTCCATACCTTTCTAACTCTTCTTCCGAGATATACCGGGAAACCTTACTTGTAAATAAGACTCCTTGCAGATGATCGATTTCGTGTAGAAGGGCCCTTGCAAGGAAATCCTCCGCTTCTATCTCGAAATAAGATCCTTTTCGGTCTTGTGCCCGGACTTTGACACGGAAAGGACGCACTACTTCACCATATAAACTCGGGAAGCTCAAGCATCCTTCAACACCTGTCTGTTCTCCTTCCAATTCCAGCACTTCCGGATTAATCAGTTCGATTGCACCTGATCCTTCCTCTATTTCAACGACAGCCACTTGCTTTTTCACGCCAACTTGAGGTGCTGCAAGTCCAACGCCATCCGCCTCCACCATCGTTTCATACATGTTATTTAACAGCTTTGCCAACTTTTTATCAAAACTTGTTACTTTATCGCATTTTTGTTGTAAAATTTTTTCAGGAAACAAAACAATCGGTAAAATAGCCAAAATTAAAGGTACCCTCCTAGATATGAAAAACAACACTTCATTATATAAAAACGCAAGCTGTTACAGCTCGCGGTAATCATCCATCTCTAAAATAATTACATCATGATCTGTGGATTTAAATCTATTGAAATCTGCAGATGATTATGAGCGGTTTCTTTTTGGTAATGCTCTAAAAGTGTGCGTAAATGCTGATTCAGGTCCGGCTCTCGTTTGTATTTTATCAGACATTGATAGCGATATCTATTGTTGATTCGACTAATGGGCGAAGCAACCGGACCTAGTACGACAGAATCCCGATTCAATCGCGAGCCTAAATAATTGGTGATTTTCTCAGTAACACTCACCGTCTTCATTAAATCTTCATGTGAAACGGTTATAAGGACAACATAATAATATGGAGGGTAATGACTTTGCCTCCTTAGATACATCTCCCGTTCATAAAAAGCATCATAATCCTGCAGGGCAGAAAGCTCGATGCTGTAGTGCTCAGGCGTATAGGTTTGGATGACCACTTCTCCCGGAAGCTGATGACGTCCCGCCCTTCCGCTGACCTGCGTCAGCAGCTGAAATGTCTTTTCCGAAGAACGGAAATCAGGCAGATGTAGCATCGTATCGGCTGAAAGGACTCCAACAAGAGTGATATTAGGAAAATCAAGGCCCTTGGCTATCATTTGGGTGCCTAGCAATATATCCGCTTTTCCTTCACCAAAGGCATTCAGCAATCGCTCATGTGAACCCTTCTTACTCGTCGTGTCAACATCCATTCGTATGACCCTTGCTTCAGGCAGGATTTTTGCAAGCTCTTCTTCAACCTTTTGAGTTCCTGTACCAAAGAACCTTATATGTTCACTTTCACATTCAGGGCAAACAGAAGGCATTCCCTCTTCAAACCCACAATAATGGCATTTCATTATATCATTAAAGCGATGATATGTAAGTGAAATGTCACAATTAGGGCAGTTGATGACCAATCCGCAGCTTCGACACATCACAAAGGAAGAATGCCCCCTTTTATTTAGCATCAGGACAGTTTGCTCCCCCTTCTCAAGCCGGTCTTTCAGCTTGGTAAAGAGCAGCTCCGAAAACATGGAACGATTTCCCGTTCTTAGTTCTTCCCTCATATCTACAATATCCACTGCTGGCAAAGCATTTTTATTCATCCTCTGGCTAAGGGTCAATAATTTATAGACATTTTTCTTGGCTCGAGCAAAAGATTCCAGTGTAGGTGTGGCGCTGCCAAGAATAACCGGACAACCATATGATTTTGCTCTTTCAATGGCAACATCCCTAGCATGGTACCTTGGTGTTTCTTCTTGCTTATAACTGGATTCATGCTCTTCGTCAATGATGACCAGCCCCAGGCTTTCAAAAGGAGCAAACACGGCAGAACGCGCCCCGACCACCACTTTTACTTCTTTGCGGTGAATTTTACGCCATTCATCATATTTTTCACCTACGGATAAACCGCTATGCATGACAGCTACCTGCTCCCCAAATCGTTCCTTAAACCTCTTCACCGTCTGTGGCGTCAAGGAGATTTCAGGTACAAGCATGATGGCTTCCTTCCCTTTTTCAATGACAGAGGCAATTGCCTGTAAATACACTTCCGTCTTCCCGCTGCCGGTTACACCATATAAAAGGAAAACATCATGTTCATCATGATGTATTTTCTCTTGGATCGGCTTCAATGCAGCGGCTTGTTCAGCTGTCAGTGTAAAGGGAATGGATTTTTCGAACACACGGTTTTCATAAGGATCACGGTATACTTCTTGATCCATTTCAGCCAAGGCCCCTTTTGAAACTAGGGATTTGACGGTACCGCTTGATGTGTTCATCAATTCAAGCAATTCCTTTAACGGGATGGGTTCTTGATGTTCAATAAAGTATTGAAGGAGTTCCTGTTGTTTTTTTGCATGGCTGGATATGGCTGATGCCATTTCTTTCAGTTCCATAGGGGAAAGCAAAGATTTAATGACTCGGACCGTCTTCTTGTTAAGTCGGTTTTTCACATTGTATTCGAGCTCAAGATTGCCATTTTGCATTTCCTTTTGGACCAGGGAGGCATTCTCCCCTTCAATCACGTCTTTCCAAGATAGTGAATCATTTTTTCCGAAAAGGTTTTGAATGGAGGGAGGGATCTGATCCTTTTTATCTTCAACGACTTTAATGACTTTTTCATACTTTGCTTTCATCGCTGCCGGAAGCATGGCCTGTAGCGCTGAAATTTTAAAACACATCGCCTCCTTGGTCAACCAGTCACCTAGCTGAAGCAATTCATCATTGATGATGGGCTCCAAATCCATTGGTTCCTTTATAAAGCGTAATTTCGCAAAGTCGCTTTTAGCTTTTAAGCCTGTGACGAACCCCTGCACCATTCTTGGACCGAATGGGACGATGACTCTCATTCCGGGCTTGATGACTTGGTTCCACTTTTCAGGGATGCGATAGTCGAATTCTCGATCCGTTTGTTTAGCAGGTACATCCACGATGACGGATGCTATATCCATAAGACATCATTCCTTTTGCTTGCGAGATACTTCTGCCAGGATGCTTTTAGCTATATCCGCTTTACTCATTTTTGGAAGTTCGGTCGCACTTCCATCTTTATCGTAAATGGTCACGATGTTCGTATCCGTTCCAAATCCTGCCCCTGCAACGGTAACATTATTGGCAACGATCATATCTGCATTCTTTTTGACCAATTTTCCTCTTGCGTATTCTTCAACGTTGTTCGTTTCAGCCGCAAAGCCCACCAAAATCTGATGCGTTTTATTTTCACCGAGTTCCTTTAGAATATCCTTTGTCCGTTCAAATTCAATCACATTTTCCCCTGGCTGCTTTTTCATCTTTCGGGTATGATAGACCTTCGGTTTATAATCCGCCACTGCAGCCGTCATGATTACGGCATCACTGGCAGCGAACTGATCGAATACCGCATCATACATATCTGCTGCTGATTCCACTGGTATTACTCTGGCCTTGGGAGGTGGCGTCAAGTTCACTGGGCCGGTAATCAATGTCACCTCAGCGCCCATTTCAATTGCCGCTTCGGCTAAGGCATAGCCCATTTTGCCGCTGGAATGGTTCGTCACAAAACGCACCGGATCAATCGCTTCACGTGTCGGTCCTGCCGTGATTAAATATTTCTTTCCTTTAAGAGGCTGTTGCTGTAATTTGCGTTCATTGAAATATCGATTAAGATGTTCTACGATTGTTTCAGGTTCCTCCAATCGCCCTTTCCCTACATATCCGCAGGCCAAATACCCTTCACCCGGTTCAATGAATTGATATCCAAACGACCGAAGTGTCTCCATATTTTTCTGAACCGCTGGATGTGCGTACATGTGCACGTTCATTGCCGGCGCAACCCAAACAGGTGCTTCCGTTGCCAATAGGGTGGTCGTGATCATATCATCCGCGATTCCATTGGCTACTTTGCCAATGACATTGGCTGTAGCTGGAGCCAACAGGATGATATCAGCCCAATCAGCCAAGTCGATGTGGGCAATGACTGAAGAATCCTTCTCATCAAAAGTATCTGTGTACACATCATTTCTCGAAAGTGCTTGAAAGGTGAGCGGCGTCACGAACTTACGTGCCGATTCACTCATGATCACTTTAACATGCGCACCTTCCTGAGTTAATTTACTTGTCAGGGCAGCAGCCTTATATACAGCAATCCCGCCGGTGACACAAAGAAGTACTTTTTTATCGATAAGCATGCAAATTTCCCCTAACTATACATTCTATTCTTTCTAATTATGACGGAAAACCGAAGAAATTTCATTTGAAATGCGCAATAACCTATGGATTCCCCCAAACATTACTTTAAAAAAAATCAAAACAAACAGGCCTGACACCTTGGCCGCAGGAAGGAAGCACTTTCCAAATGTAACGCTCCTGTTTGCTTTAGGGTGTCAGGCCCGATAGGTCAAGCTCTGTGTTCTCTTAGTTTTCCTCGTAAGAATTATCGTAAGTCAATTTACCGGAATGAATTTCTTCAAGGGCACGACCTACCGATTTATGGGAAACCGGTTTTATAAGGCAATTATCTTTAATTTGCATTTCCCTGGCGCGTTTAGCTGCCACCGATACAAGTGAGTATTTAGAATCGATTTTAAGTAATAGAGAATCAATTGATGGATATAACATGATTTATTCCGCCTCCAACATTTTTTTATATAAAACTGCAACTCTTTCCCGACGGCAATGCTCGGCAATTACAATTGCATTAATTCTAGCACATGCTGCATCCACATGATCATTTTCAACAACATAATCGTACAGATCCATAAGTTCTATTTCTTCCTTGGCCACTTTCATCCGGCCTTTTATCGCTTCCTCCGTCTCGGTTCCGCGAGTAACGATGCGGCTTTCAAGTTCAGTCAAACTCGGAGGAGCAAGGAAAATGAAAAGTCCTTCAGGGAACTTCTCCCGGACCTGTTTAGCTCCTTGAACTTCTATTTCCAGAAATACATCTTTTCCGGAATCGATTGTTTCACGGACATAATCCACGGGTGTTCCATAGTAATTACCGACGAACTCAGCATATTCCAGCAATTTGCCTTCTTCGATCAGTGCTTCGAATTCCTCGCGTTTTTTGAAGAAATAGTCCACTCCGTCCACTTCACCATGGCGAGGCAGCCTTGTCGTCATCGAAATTGAATATTCGAATGCCGTTCCTGGCTGAGAAAAAATCGCCTTCCTAACAGTTCCTTTACCAACACCGGATGGTCCGGACAAAACGATTAATAAACCTTTTTCTCTCATATTGTTTCAGTTACCCCTCTTCTACGCTGTCATCTCTATCTTGTAGCCGTGCAGCAACCGTTTCCGGTTGAACGGCAGATAAGATAACATGGTCGCTGTCTGTAATTATAACGGCCCTGGTTCTTCTGCCATATGTAGCATCTATTAAGGATCCGCGATCTCGGGCGTCTTGGATGATCCTTTTTATCGGAGCCGATTCAGGGCTCACGATGGATACGATCCGGTTCGCGGAAACGATATTCCCAAAACCAATATTAATGAGCTTAATTGACATTTTTGTCCCCCATTCATATCTATTGTCACCTTGTTAGGTTCATCATAAACCGACTACTCGATATTTTGAACCTGTTCCTTTAATTTTTCAAGCAAACTTTTCATTTCCACCACATCTTTCGTAATGGCCGAATCATTTGCCTTTGATCCAATCGTATTGACTTCCCTATTCATTTCCTGGACAAGGAAGTCAAGTTTCCTTCCAATTGGTTCACTATGGGTAAGGGTCCTTGAGAATTGCTGTAAATGACTATCGAGTCTGGTCAGTTCTTCATTTATATCACATTTATCAGCAAAAATGGCCGCTTCTGTCACAATACGGCTATCTTCAATCAAACCATCAGTCAACTCGGCCAGTTTGATTTCCAATCGGGCTTTATATTTTTCGACGACTGAAGGTGCATGCATTTTGACTCCTGCTACAATCTCACCAAACTTTTCAAGCTGGCGTTTCATGTCCGATGCAAGTTCCTGACCTTCGAGATCCCGCATTTTTTTCAGATTTTCCAATGCCCCCGTGACGGCCTTCATTAAAAGGGATTCCAAATCGGCAGGAACCGCAGGTACTTCTTCCGTCATGAAAATCGATTCAAGTTGCAGCATATCCTGTAATGTAATTGAACTTTCCAGATTGTATTTTCCCTTGACTTCATCCATCAATCCCACATATTGATCAGCAAGATCCCAATCGATCTTCACCTTTTTGGAAACCAGGCTCTCACCTTCCACTGTAATGAAGATTTCCACCCGTCCCCTTCTTATGTATTGATTCGCCTTCTTTTTCACCTTTTCTTCCAAAACCAAAAGCTGGCGCGGCATTCGAATCGTATATTCACAAAAACGATGGTTAACGGTCTTGATTTCAGCAAAAACCCTGACCTGTTCGTTTTCCGCCTCTTCTCTTCCATAGCCCGTCATACTGGTAACCATGGTTCCACATCCTATCAAAACATAATGTAGTAATTTGGCCTTTTGACATTCATTATATATTAGCTAAAGTACGGAAACATTAGCTTACAAATAAAATACCATAAAAATAAAAAGGCAATAGAGCAAGACTCTACCACCTTAAAGATTATACCATATATCACTGTGCTTTTCTTGCTAAAAAGGTTCCAGCCAGTAAAAAAGTTGGTATGGATGCCATTCCTATTACTAATAGCCAATCCCTTCCCGAAATCGGTACCGTATGAAAGATGGTTTGTAAAGGCTGCACATACATGACGGCTACCATCAATAATAGGGAGGAAAGTACAGCCCCCACTAGATAAAGGTTACCGAATGGATTTCTCGAGAAGATCGAACGTTCACTTCGGCAATCGAATACATGTATAAGCTGAGCCAAGACCAAGGTAGCGAAAGCAATCGTTTGTGCATAAGCAAGATTATCCGGATTTGCACGATATACAACATAAAATGCAATCAATGTGGAAACCCCTATCAGAAAACCGCGTGAGATGATCTTCCAGCCAAGCCCCCTTCCAAAAACACCTTCATTGGCATTTCTCGGATTTCTTTTCATTACATCTTCTTCTGCGGCATCCAGGCCCAATGCCATCGCGGGCAGTCCGTCGGTTACAAGGTTCACGAATAAGATCTGGATTGGTATCAATGGTAATGGCAAGGCACATAGCATCGCAAAAAACATGACCAAAATCTCCCCAACATTGGAGGCAAGCAGGTAACGGATGAACTTCCTGATGTTTTCGTAAATATTCCTGCCTTCTTTAATGGCCGATTTTATTGTGGCAAAGTTATCGTCAACCAATATCAAGGAAGAAGCTTCTTTAGCAACATCAGTCCCCGTGATGCCCATGGATATACCAATATCCGCTGATTTTATCGCAGGGGCATCATTGACACCATCCCCTGTCATTGCAACGACATGTCCTTTATTTTGCAAGGCTTTTACGATTTTCAACTTATGTTCCGGGGAAACTCGGGCAAATACCGAAACAGTTTCAACAACTTCCTCAAGTTCCCCGACTTCCATGTCCGCCAATTGCCGTCCTTCAAGTACACGGTCTTTTCCTTTTAAAATTCCAAGTTCTTTAGCAATTGCCTTTGCAGTTATCACATGGTCGCCTGTAATCATGACAGTTTTGATCCCGGCGTCCCTGCATTCCATAACTGCCTGTTTCACCTCCGGACGCGGGGGATCGATCATGCCCTGAAGTCCCATGAAGGTCAAATTACGCTCAGCTTCGGTTTCATGCAGCAAAATCGTTCCTTTTGAAAGAGGTTTATAACCTACTGCAATCATTCTAAGTGCCTGCGAAGCAAGCCCATTCATGTCATGTTGCACCCTTTCCTTGCTCTCCCGATTTAATATTTCCGACCTTCCTTCCCAAAGAATCGTGTCGGACTGGGCAATCAATACGTCCGGGGCACCTTTTACTATAACGAAATGATTATCTTTATCATCCTTCACTATGACACTCATCATTTTGCGGCTCGAATCAAATGGAAACTCCTTTACTATCGTAAACCTCTTAGATAGGTGTTCCCTCGTCAATCCAGCTTTCATTGCCGCGACCAACATCGCCCCTTCTGTCGGATCACCGTCTAGAATATATTGTTTACCATTCTCCTTTAACTCAGCTTTATTACAGAGCATGCCGAATGTAATTATTTGAAGCAAGGCATTATGGTTTTTCGGGGCAACTGAAACTCCATCTAAAGAAAATTCTCCGACCGGATTGTAACCAGTACCGCCGACATCCCAAGTTTTCCCTCCACTCCAAACCTTCGTCACCGTCATTTTGTTTTGTGTCAGTGTACCTGTTTTATCTGAGCAAATCACTGTTGCACAGCCAAGCGTTTCTACGGCAGGAAGCTTACGGACAATCGCTTTTTGTTTGATCATACGCTGAACACCTAAAGACAAGGCTACGGTCACAATGGCCGGCAAGCCTTCGGGAATCGCCGCAACAGCCAGAGATACCCCGGCCAAAAACATCGTATAAAGGTCATGTCCTTGAATGACACCAGTCAGGACTACGATTACAGTTAATATTAAGGCCGTGACGATCAAAATTTTGCCTAGCTGCTCCAACCTCCGTTGAAGCGGTGTTTCTTTTGTTTCCGCAGTCTGCAGGAGATCAGCAATCTTTCCCATCGCCGTATTCATTCCAGTAGCGATTACGATTCCGACTCCATTCCCTCTTGTCACCATCGTTCCCATAAACGCCATATTTTCCTGATCACCGATACCTTCAACCTCATTCATCAATGGATCAGAACATTTAACGGCCGGGAGTGACTCGCCGGTAAGTGCCGACTCTTCTATTTCAAGGCTTGAATGGTCGATGATCCGTAAATCGGCACCAATACGGTCACCGCTCGAAAACTTCAGGATATCCCCAACAACCACTTCTCTCGATGGGATTTTCATCCACTGGCCATCTCGAAGCACGTTAACTTGCGGTGCAGCCATTTCCTTTAAGGCATCCAAGGATTTTTCTGCCTTCCGTTCTTGGAAAAAACCAAGTAATCCATTCAAAAAAACAATCGCCATGATGGCAATCGCATCGATATATTCACCCAATATCCCGGAAACCAATGTCGCGGCAAGTAAAACTATGACCATGAAATCTTTGAATTGGGCGAAAAATAAAAGAATGGCTGACTGTTTTTCTCCTTCCTTCAATTCGTTAAAACCATTCTTTCGCAGCCTGTCCTTTACTACATCATCGTCCAAACCGTGTGTAACGTTTGTTTGAAGCGCTTTCTCCATTTCTTGATTATTCATTTCCCTGAACTCCATCAAGTATCACACATCCCTTTGAATAGAATGAAATAGGCTCCTGTATACATCTCAACAGGCGCTTTTTGCTTTACTCTTCCAACACCTGCCTGCTTACCGATACATAAAACAACCTGCTCTTCTTCCATGATTATTCAGACTCGTCCAAAATAATGCTATAATTAAACAGAATTGCGGAAAGAAGAACGATCCGGATAATTTTTTGAATGAACGAACTGTAATCATGATGAATGGACCAATTTTGTATTCACTATCAGGAAATAAAAAAGCATCCATTCACTGTACCTGAACTGCTGCTTTCACCCAGTTGGCTAAAAAAATTGTGATTAACTAAAATGGGCAGCCGTGATGCATTTATAACGCCCGGCAAAAATGAGTTCTTAGAAAATCTTATGTAAAGGAAGTAAAAATAGAATGTCATTTGATGGATTATTTACGAAAGCGATGACGGAAGAAATCGCTTCTTTATTAGAAGGTGGACGAATCAATAAGGTACATCAGCCTTATAAAAATGAAGTAATACTGGTTGTTCGTGCAGGAGGTAAGAACCATAAGCTCTTATTATCAGCCCATCCAAGTTATTCGAGGGTGCAAATGACCGAAGAAAGTTATGAAAATCCCAAAGAGGCACCCATGTTCTGTATGCTTCTTAGGAAGCACCTCGAAGGCTATACGATAGAAAACATTTATCAATATGAACTTGATAGGATGATCATTTTTGAAGTGAAGGGCCGTAATGAGCTTGGCGATGTCTCTCAAAAGCAGTTAATCATCGAAATCATGGGGCGACACAGCAACATTGTTTTAGTAGATAAAGAACGAAATATGATTTTGGACAGCATTAAGCATGTTTCACATGCCGTCAACAGTTATCGGGCGATATTGCCCGGCCAGGAATATAAGGCTCCACCCGCACAGGAAAAGAATGATCCCTTCAAGGCTACCGAGGACGATATCAGGAAGAATATTGACTTCAATGCAGGAAAGCTGGATCGACAGCTTGTTGCCCATTTTTCAGGGGTTTCACCATTAATTGCAAAGGAAGCCGTCTACCGGGCCGGACTTGCCAACAGCACGACCCTTCCAACAGCCTTTTTAAAGATTATCCAGGAAATCTCGGAACGGAAATATGCTGCCACGATCAAACAAGATGGAAATAAAGAAGTTTTTTATATGCTTTCACTAGAGCATCTGTCTGGGAATCAACGTACGTTTTCTTCATTGAGCGAGATGCTCGACCGCTATTACTTCGGAAAGGCAGAAAGAGATCGGGTTAAGCAAAAGAGCCAGGATGTAGAACGTTTCATTACTAATGAAATCGAAAAGAACTCAAAAAAAATCGGCAAGCTCGAACGTACATTGAAAGATACGGAACGCGGTGAACAGTATCAGTTGTTCGGTGAGCTGCTTACAGCTAATCTATATCAAATGAAAAAAGGCATGAAGGAAATAGAAGTCGTCAATTATTATGATGAAGAACAAAGTATGGTCACCATCCCGCTTGACCCATTAAAAAATCCGTCAGATAATGCACAAAAGTACTTCTCAAGATACCAAAAGTCCAAAAATGCAGTCGGAGTCGTCCAAGAACAAATCGAAAAGACAAAATTGGAATTGACCTACTTCGAAGCCTTGCATCAGCAGCTCCAATCAGCGTCACCCAGGGATATAGAGGAGATTCGGGAAGAACTTCAGGAAGAAGGATACATTAGGCAAAAAAAGAAAAAAGGCATGAAAAAGCCTGCAAATGCAAAACCGCAGCTTGAAACATATTATGCTACGGATGGAGATCTCATTTTTGTCGGGAAGAATAATAAACAAAATGATTATTTAACGAACAAGTTTGCACGCCGTGATGAAATATGGCTTCATACCAAAGATATACCCGGCTCACATGTTGTGATTCGAAATGAATCGCCAAGTGAAAAAACAATAAAAGAGGCCGCCGTATTAGCAGCTTTCTTCAGTAAAGCAAAGCAATCGAGTTCAGTGCCCGTTGATTTCACACAGGTTCGCCATGTTAAGAAACCCAATGGTTCCAAGCCCGGGTTCGTAATCTATGACCAGCAGCAGACCGTTTATATTACACCGGATGCCGATACTGTCATACGCTTAAAGGAAGCGGTAAAGGAGTAAAAAAATAGAGGGGGCCCAGTCCTGAGTGATTGGGCCCCCTCTATTTTCATGCCGAAATCCAAGCTGTATCAGCCGGATTCTCCCGCCATTTTTTTAGCTTTTCCAATTCTTCTGCCGTGATGTACCCTTTATCATTAGCGACTTTTATCAAAGTAGAGTAGTCACTCAACGAATGGTTAATAATGCCCTCAGCTTCGAATTTTTCTTTTCCCTTTTCCAATTCGTAAGTAAAGATCGAAACGACTCCTAGAACATCACATCCAGCCTCTTTCAGCGCGTTAACAGCAGTAATCACACTTCCGCCGGTTGAAATCAAGTCTTCTACAACGACCACTTTTTGTCCTGGAACTGCGCGGCCTTCGATTTGATTGCCCTTACCGTGCTCTTTGGCTTTGGATCGAACATAGCACATCGGTGCATTTAATTTTTCACTCACCCAAGCTGCATGCGGAATGCCGGCAGTTGCTGTGCCTGCAATCAGTTCAGCATCAGGGAAATGCTGTTCAATCAAACCTTTCAATCCTTCCGCTATTTCATTGCGAACCTCTGGGTATGAAAGGGTCAAACGATTATCACAATAAATGGGTGATTTAATTCCAGATGCCCAAGTAAAGGGGTCATTCGGCTGTAAGTACACTGCTTTTATTTCCAATAGATGTTCAGCTATCTTATTATTTAACATGATATTCCCTCCCAAGCTGCTTTCATATCCAAATACGCCCTTAATGGATCTGCCGCCCCTGTTATGGCTCTCCCTACAACGATGGCATCCGCTCCAAAATCCCTAGCTTGTTCAGGCGTGGCAATTCTCTTTTGATCATGCGTCTGTCCACCTGCACTTCGGATTCCAGGTGTGACGGTCAAGAATTCATGACCGATCCGTTCATGTATGTTCTTTACTTCATGGGTAGAACAGACGACGCCATCCAATCCTGCCTGTCTAGTAAGTTTTGCATAATGGAGGACCGAATCTTCCAGAGCCCCGGCAATGTTTTGCTCAGCATTCATTTGTTCTTGTGACGTACTCGTCAGTTGGGTAACCCCAATGCATAATGGACGTTTATTACCAGCGGACGTACCCTTATCCAGACCTTCCATGGCTGCTTCCATCATCTTTTGTCCACCTGCCGCATGTACATTGACCATGTCAGCGCCTAAAGCTGCCAATCCGGTCATGGCCATTTTAACGGTATTTGGAATATCATGAAGCTTCAAGTCCAAAAACACATCGTGGCCTTGCTCCTTTACGAAAGAAACGATTGATGGACCATTCTGATAAAATAATTCCATCCCCACTTTTACAGCCAGTTTTTCCGAATGGAACTGTTTTAGGAATGTCTCCGTTTGAAGGAGGTCAGGGAAATCAAGAGCGATTATTAGTGACTGTTTCATTTTGCTTCCAGCTCCTTCCGGTACATTCTGAAATATGGTCAAATCCCAGCTCATCCAACAATTTCGGTAATTCTTCGATGATGGTCGGGCATACAAAGGGATCCACGAAGTTCGCGGTTCCCACTGCAACAGCACTGGCACCCGCATAGAAAAATTCAATGACGTCTTCCGCCGTAGCGATGCCGCCCATTCCGATTATTGGAATAGAAACTTGCTGGCTAACCTCATAAATCATCCGGAGCGCTACAGGTTTTATTGCAGGACCAGATAATCCACCCGTTTTGTTAGAAAGGATCGGTTTGCCCGTTTTTAAATCCAGTCGCATGCCGACTAATGTATTTATCATTGTCAACCCGTCGGCCCCGCCATCTTCAACTGCTTTGGCCATATCCACAATATTACTGACATTCGGTGAAAGCTTCACATAGACTGGGACGGAAGATACTTCCTTTACCGCCTTGGTTACCTCTTTGGCAACTTCCGGTACCGTACCGAAAGCTATGCCTCCTTCTTTTACATTCGGACAAGAGATATTCAATTCAAGTGCTTTCACATTCCCCGCCTTGCTTATTTCACTGGCAACTTTTACATAGTCTTCTATTTGCGAACCTGCAACGTTGGCAATGATGGGAACATCATACCTACTTAGCCAGGCCAGCTCTTCACTGATGACCTTTTCCAAGCCTGGATTCTGCAGACCGATGGCGTTCAGCATTCCCGAAGAGGTTTCCGCAACACGCGGAGTCGGGTTGCCGAACCTCGGCTCAGGAGTGGTCGCTTTGATCATGATCGCCCCAAGAATATCCAAGTCGAAAAATTGACTGTATTCACGGCCGAATCCAAAGCATCCAGATGCTGGCATGACCGGGTTTTTCAAGTGTAATCCTGGTAATTCAACTGAAAGCCTGCTCATAATACCACCTCTCCTGCCCGGAATACGGGTCCATCGCTGCAAACCTTTTTATAACTGAAACCAGTTGGGTCATCCCCTGTATGACACACGCAAGCAAAGCATGCACCGATGCCGCATCCCATCCTTTCCTCAAGGGACAGGAAAAGCTTTTTCTCACGATAGCCCGATTCCAAGGCTCTTAACATTGGTGTAGGCCCGCATGAAAAGATCGTTGCAAACTCTTGCTCCAGATTGTCTATTACCGTCGTAACAAATCCTTTTGTCCCGTATGAACCATCCACCGTGGCAATATAAGTATCACCTAATTCACTGAATTCTTTTTCGTAAAAGATGGCTGACTTGGTCTGGAAGCCCAATACATGAATTACCGTAACACCTTTCGCAACCAACATTTGTGATAATTGATACAGGGGCGGGACACCAATCCCGCCGCCAACCAATAATGCCGTTTCACCCTGTTTAGCCTCATGAACGGGAAACCCGTTGCCAAGGGGTCCAAGGATATCGACCGCTTCCGCCTCTTTACGCTGCGATAACAGTGTCGTTCCTTTACCTTCAGCCCGGTATATCATCGTGAACTGTTTTTCACTGCTGTTGTAAGAAGAAATCGAAATCGGGCGTCTTAACAATGGCTCAGTGCCTTCTGTTGTCTTGACTTGGACAAACTGGCCTGGTTGATTCATCTCTGAAACCAATTCACCTTGCAGGGTAAGTTCAAAGATGGACGGGGCCAGTTCCTTATGATTTAACACCTTCATTCTTTCCTTCTTGATCATATATAGCTCACCTCACGACTTTTTTCCGTTTTTCCCATTGCTTCTGCCGAGAAGGTCATGGATTCTATCACTCTTAAAATGGCTTCTGCCGTATCAAGTGATGTTAGGCATGTCACTCCATTTTCAACCGATTCACGTCGGATTCTGAAACCATCCCGTGCCGGCTGCTTACCTTTTGTCAAAGTATTTATAACAAATTGCGCTTCCCCGTTCCGGATGACATCCAGCAGGTTTGTGCCTTCTTCGCCAATTTTTCCGACAATTGCAGTCGGAATTCCTGATTGCTCCAATAGGGCAGCAGTTCCGCTGGTGGCTATCAGCTTGAAGCCGATATTATGGAAACGTCTTGCTAAAAGCAGCGCTTCCTGCTTATCTTTATCCGATATCGTCAATAACACCGAACCATGCCCCTTGATCTTGAAACCGGAAGCGACCAGCCCTTTATATAAAGCTTTTTCAAGGGTGGTATCTTTACCCATTACTTCACCAGTCGATTTCATTTCAGGTCCGAGTGAAATGTCCACACCTCTTAATTTCGCAAATGAGAAGACCGGCACTTTCACATAGACCCCCGTTTGTTCTGGCACTAACCCCGATTTGTAACCTTGGCTTTCAAGTGTGTGGCCCAAGATGACCTTCGTGGCTAAGTTAGCCATCGGCACATTCGTAATTTTACTTAAGAATGGAACGGTTCGGCTGGAACGTGGATTTACTTCAATCACATACACTTCTTCATTGCTGATGACATATTGGATGTTCAAAAGACCGATTATATTCAAGCCTTTTGCCAACCGGGTCGTATAATCAATGATTACTTCTTTTTGCTTTTCCGTTAAGTTTTGTGGCGGATAGACTGCAATCGAGTCACCTGAATGGACGCCGGCGCGCTCAATATGCTCCATGATCCCAGGGATAACGACCGTTTCGCCATCGGAAATACCATCCACTTCGATTTCCTTACCCGTTAAGTAGCGGTCTATCAGGACAGGGTGATCCGGATTTATTTTCACGGCATTTTTCATGTAATGCAGCAATTCTTCTTGTTTATAGACGATTTCCATCGCTCTTCCTCCGAGGACATACGATGGCCTTACTAAAACCGGGTACCCGATATCTTCAGCGATGACGATCGCTTCATCAACCGATGTTGCAGTTTTACCCTTTGGCTGAGGAATGCCTAAATCCTGAAGTGCTTTTTCGAATTTATTGCGATTTTCCGCCCTATCCAGGTCTTCAAGTGAAGTACCTAGGATTTTCACTCCTCTTTCAACCAGACCATCTGCAAGGTTGATTGCTGTCTGTCCGCCAAACTGGACGATGACCCCTTCCGGTTTTTCCAAATCGATGACATGCATGACATCTTCAATAGTCAATGGTTCGAAATAAAGTTTGTCGGAGATACTGAAATCCGTCGAAACTGTTTCGGGATTGTTGTTGATGATGATCGCTTCATATCCCGCTTCCTTAATGGCCCATACCGAGTGTACGGTCGCATAATCAAACTCTACTCCTTGCCCGATCCGAATTGGGCCTGATCCCAGAACAATGACACTTTTCTTTTCAGTGACGATGGATTCATTCTCATCTTCGTATGTCCCATAAAAATACGGAGTTTCCGATTCGAATTCGGCAGCACATGTATCAACCATTTTGTAAACAGGGATGATTCCTTGCTGTTTCCGGTATTCATAGACATCAATTTCGGGAACTCCCCATATTTCTGCAATCGTTTTGTCAGAAAACCCTAGTTCTTTAGCCTTTTGCAATACTTCACAATCAAAAGAATGTTCTTTAAGCTGCTTTTCAAAGTCGATTATCTTTTTCAACTTATGCAAGAAGAATAAATCGATCTGGCTCCATTCGTGGATGGTTTCGATCGTTTTTCCCCTTCTTAACGCTTCACCGATATAGAATAACCGTTCATCTCCGGCTTTTCTGATCCGTTTCTCTATCTTTCCATCTTCAAACTCGTCATTCAAATTAAGATGGAATATACCCGCTTCAAGGGAACGCACAGCTTTTAAGATTGATTCCTCGAATGTACGGCCGATTGCCATGACTTCTCCGGTCGCTTTCATTTGGGTACCGAGCCTACGGTTGGCGCTTTCGAACTTATCGAAAGGCCAGCGCGGAATTTTCGTAACGACATAGTCCAGTGCCGGTTCAAAGCTGGCATAGGTTTTGCCAGTGACAGGGTTCATCATCTCATCGAGCGTCAAACCAACGGCTATCTTTGCTGCTAGCTTTGCAATTGGATAACCAGTCGCTTTTGAAGCAAGTGCCGAAGAACGGCTGACCCTTGGGTTCACTTCAATGACATAATATTGATAGCTGTTTGGATCTAGCGCAAGCTGAACATTACATCCACCTTCAATTTTCAAGGCGCGAATAATCTTCAAAGACGTATTTCGAAGCATTTGATACTCTCTGTCACTTAATGTTTGGCTTGGTGCCGCAACGATTGAATCGCCTGTATGGACACCGACAGGATCGAAGTTTTCCATATTACAAACGACTATTGCATTATCATTGGAATCACGCATCACTTCATATTCCACTTCTTTGAAACCGGCAATGCTCTTCTCAAGCAGACATTGGTGAACAGGGCTGCTTTTCAGGCCCCCCTCAACGATCTCGATAAGCTGCTCTTCGTTATCACAAATACCACCGCCTGTTCCGCCAAGCGTGAAGGCTGGACGAACAATGACCGGGTAGCCGACTCGTTCAACGAATGTATAAGCTTCTTCCAGGTTATGAATAATGTCGCTGTCAGGCACTGGTTCCCCAAGATCGTTCATTAGCGTACGGAAAAGGTCACGGTCTTCCGCTTGTTGTATAGCCGAAAGTTTGGTCCCAAGAATTTGGACATTGCATTCTTCCAGAATTCCTGATTCGGCAAGCTCAACTGCCATGTTCAAGCCAGTCTGTCCGCCCAAGGTAGGTAATAGTGCATCCGGGCGCTCTTTACGAATGATTTTGCTGACAAATTCCAATGTGATCGGTTCGATATAAACCGCGTCAGCCATTTCAGTGTCTGTCATGATTGTCGCAGGGTTAGAGTTAATCAGGATCACTCGATAGCCTTCTTCTTTTAAGGCTATACACGCTTGGGTTCCTGCATAATCGAACTCGGCGGCCTGTCCGATCACGATCGGACCGGAACCAATTACTAGGATGCTTTTTATATCATTGCGTTTTGGCATGTTTTTTCCCCCTTGTTGGTTGCAGCTTCAATCATTTGTAAGAATTCATTGAATAAGTAGTTGGCATCTTCCGGACCTGGTGATGCTTCTGGGTGATATTGTACGGTGAAAGCCGGATACTTTTTATGGCGCAGGCCTTCAATCGTATCGTCATTCAATGCTGTATGTGTCACAATAAGATCTGTACTTTCAATGGAAAGCTCTTCAACTGTATATCCATGATTTTGAGATGTAATGGATACCTTTCCGGTACGAAGGTCCCTAACCGGATGATTCGAACCTCGATGGCCGAATTTTAATTTTGCCGTATCCGCCCCGTTTGCAAGTGCGAATAATTGATGTCCTAAACAGATTCCGAATAACGGTACTTGCGTTTGGATTGTACGGATCATTTCGAGCGTCTCATGAACACTTTTCGGATCTCCAGGGCCGTTTGAAAGCATTACGCCATCCGGATGGTATTGCATCACTTCTTCGGCCGTGACGTTATAAGGCACAACCACGACATCACAGCCGCGCTTCGTCAACTCACGTAAAATCCCATGCTTCATGCCGTAGTCTACAAGAACAACCCGCGGGCCTCTGCCCGGGCTGGAATAAGGTGCTTTTGTTGAAACCTGTTTTACCTGATTAGAAGGAATCACCGTTGCCTTCAATTGGGAAACCACTTCATTTGCATCTTTATTGATATTGCAAAGCGCCCCTTTCAGTGCACCTGATTTCCTGATGATTCTTGTCAGCTTTCTCGTATCGATTCCGCTTATTCCAGGTATGTTCTTCATTTTCAGATATTCATCTAGTGATAATTGGTTTCGCCAGTTGGAAGGAAGTTCTGCTGTTTCCTTAACGACGAATCCTGCTATCGCTGGATTGATGGATTCAAAGTCATCGCGGTTTATTCCGTAGTTTCCGATTAATGGATACGTAAGTGTAACGATTTGACCGCAATACGATGGATCGGATAGAATCTCTTGGTAACCCGTCATTCCTGTGTTAAAAACGACTTCACCTATTTTTTCTACATCCCCTCCGAATGCTTCCCCAAGGAATACTGTCCCATCTTCTAAAATTAGCTGTCTTTTCATCCTTGAACACGTCCTTTTTCCCAAGCTATTTTTCCTTCTGCAATCGTCATGACTGGCCAGCCATAACATTTCTTTTCATTAAAAGGTGTATTTTTCCCTTTTGAAGCAAACTCTTCAGCATTGATTTCTTTTTCCTTTTCCAAATCGATGAGTACGATATCCGCAGTAGCACCTTCTTTTAGCTCTCCATAAGGAAGGGAGAAGCTTTCGGATGGTTTGATTGTCATGAAATCGATCAATTGCTTTAATGTTATGATGCCCTTTTTAACCAATTCGGTGTAAAGCAGCGGGAAGGCCGTTTCCAATCCTACTATTCCGAAAGGAGCCAGCTGCATTCCCTGCGCCTTTTCCTCTGCCGCATGCGGGGCATGGTCTGTTGCTATAAAATCGATGGTTCCGTCAAGCAATCCTTCTATCAACGCATCCCGATCTTCACGGCCCCTTAATGGCGGGTTCATTTTATAATTCGTATCAAGTCCCGGTATATCATCTTCACACAATAATAAGTGATGCGGTGTAACTTCGGCGGTGACACGGATACCGGCGCGTTTGGCATCCCTTACCGTCCTTACCGATTCCTTCGTGGAAATATGGCAAACGTGATAATGGCAGTCCGCCGCTTCGGCAAGAAGGATATCCCGGGCGATATGTACAGCTTCACATACCGACGGAATCCCATTGATTCCCTGTTCTTTTGAGAATCTTCCTTCATGGACGGAGCCTTTATTGATTAAGCTATTGTCTTCACAATGAGCAACAATGGCCATATCTTGAGCTGCTGCCCGTTTCATCGCTTCCAGCATCATCCCGGCTTCTTGAATTCCTACGCCATCGTCCGTAAAGGCGAAAGCACCCGTTTGTTTTAGTGAAGAAAAGTCGGTCAGCTCTTTGCCAGCTTCCCTAATCGTGATGGATGCATATGGGAGTACCCTGACATGAGCCGTTTCTTCAATTTTCCTGTTAAGCGCTTCTAGGTTCTCCACTGTATCAGGAACTGGCCTAGTATTAGGCATCGCCGCTACCGTAGTGAAACCGCCTCTTGCCGCTGCAAGCGTCCCGCTTGCGATTGTTTCCTTATGTTCACCGCCCGGTTCGCGTAAATGGACATGCAGGTCAACAAGCCCAGGTGTAATCAGTAATCCTCCAGCGTCAACTACGTTACAATTTTCCGTCGCCAAGTTCTCGCCGATCTTTGTGATGACCTTGCCTTCTATCTCAATGTCCGCTTTTTTGAATGAGTTTTGATTATCTAGCAATACTCCATTTTTGATTACTGTTTTCATGGATGTTTCCCCCTTCGGTTTGTTCAAGCACATTTTTTAATACGGCCATTCTAATGAACACGCCATTTTCCATTTGTTTAAAAATTCTCGAGCGGCTGCATTCGACTAAATCACTGTCTATTTCAACACCGCGGTTTATTGGTGCAGGATGCATGATGATCGCATCCGGTTTCATATTTTTTTCACGTTGTTTGGTCAGGCCGAATTTTTCCAGGTAATCTCCATTTTCCTGATCGTATTTATCAATATGCCTTTCATGCTGTATTCTGAGCAGCATGACCACATCCGATGTAGCTACCGCATGATCGATGTCTTCATACCTTCCTAAACTGTTTGTTCTGTCAAACCATTCAGGCGGACCCGAAAATACGACATTCGCTCCTAAACGAGTCAGTGCTTCTGCATTCGATTTCGCAACCCGACTATGCCTTACATCACCGATTATCGCAATCTTCAAACCTTTGAAACTTTTAAACTCTTGTTTAATCGTCAATAAGTCCAGTAATGATTGGGTTGGGTGATTTCCGCAGCCATCCCCTGCATTGATTATTGGAATCCCGATCTTCTCATTCAATTCGTCAAAATAATTATCCTGTTCATGACGGATGATCAAGGCATTTACACCTATAGCTTCTAACGTTTTAACTGTGTCATATAAGGTTTCGCCTTTTAACACGGATGATGTACCCGCATCAAAAGGTATGACCTCAAGCCCCAATTTTCTTTCAGCCATTTCAAAGCTTGATTTTGTACGTGTACTTGGTTCAAAGAAGAGATTGGCAACTGTGGTCAGCTGCTTTGGAATCCAGCTGGCTCCGTTGGCAAAACACTCTGCCTCATGTAAAATCCCTTCAATCTCACTTATTGTCAATTCATTCATGGTCAATAATTTTTTCATCGATCCTGCTCCTCTCACATTTGTGATGCGGGGCATAAAAAACACCCCGCCTTTAAGGACAGGGTGTAGGTCATAAAGATTGTGAGGACACGGAATGGTTTACACTTTTCCCCGTTCTCATTCATCTTTACAGCAACACCCTTTTAAGCCTCTCTGGACTTCTTTTAAAAGGTGATCTATTGTTTTGATGCAATATCTTATTTTCCAAATATATCTCCGGATATTTTTTCCCGGTCAGGAAGAATCAAGTTAAGAAGGATTCCGACGATGGCTGAAAGTGCCATTCCGGAAAGCGATACCGTTTCCGATAGTTGTACGAACGCTCCTCCGATTCCTAACACCAGGATGACTGAAGCTATCATCAGGTTTCTTTTTTTGTCAAAGTCGACCTTATTATCAATCAGCATCCTCAATCCACTTGAGGCGATGATACCGAAGAGCAAGATGGAAATGCCGCCCATCACAGCTGTAGGTATCGAGCTGATGACTGCTGAAATCTTACCGTTAAAGCCAAAGATGATTGCAGTCAATGCTGCCCCTCCGATGATATAGACACTGTACGCCTTCGTCATGGTCAGGACCCCAATATTTTCACCATACGAAGTCAGCGGCGGCCCACCGATGAAGGACCCAATCATGATTCCTGCGCCATCTCCTAAAATCGAGCGATGCAAGCCTGGCTTTTCCAAAAAGTTTCTGCCGACTACTTTGCTCAGTACCATCTGATGTCCGATATGTTCTGATAAAGTTACGATGGCAACCGGTACCATGATGGCAATGACTTCCCATGAGAAGGTAGGTGTATAGGTTACATACGGAAACATGAATTCAGGCATTTCCCACCATTTTGCTGCCTTGATCGGTTCATAATCTATTATTCCTGCTACAGCCGAACAGCCGTAGCCCACTATGATTCCCATTAAAATGGGGATCAAGTTAATGAATCCCTTAAAGAACACGTTGCAGATGATGGTTACCGCTAATGTGATCAGCGCTATAATTATATAAGTGACGCTGTATTTATCTTGCGGATCATACATTGCCATGTCCACTGCCGTTCCGGCAAGGCTTAATCCGATTACGATAATCACCGGACCCACCACAACCGGAGGAAGTATATTCATTAACCAGCGCAAACCGACTTTCTGGATGATCAAAGCTACAATCCCATATATGAACCCTGCTGCAAAACAGCCGATCATGGCCGCTTCCGGACCTCCCAAAGCCTTAGCCGCGATGATTGGCGCAATGAAAGCGAAAGATGAACCGAGATAAGCTGGTATCTGACCTTTCGTTATCAGTAAGTATGAAAGTGTTCCCAACCCGCTTGAAACCAGTGCTACCGCCGGGCTTAAACCTACCAGGAATGGCACCAGCACCGTTGCACCGAACATGGCGAACAAATGCTGGATGCTTAACGTAATCCACTGTCCAGCCTTTGGCACGTCCTCGACATCCAGTACGATGTCCCTTTTCGTTTCTTCCATTTCCGTATCCCCCTCATGAAAATTCCATCAAAACTGTAAAAACCCTCTTTGCTATATACAAAGAGGGTTTCTCAGAAGGTAAATGCCTATACATAGGGCACAGCTCTTCCGATTGACTCCCCTTTGCCAGCCTCTCTGGACTGTCTTTAAAAGGGTAATATGAAATTTTCATGGTGTTTAGTTTTCTAATATAGTAACTTGATCCACTTGATCTACTTCTGTTAAAGTAACTGTAATTTTTTCAGATTGTGAAGTCGGAACGTTTTTACCGACGAAATCCGCGCGAATCGGCAATTCCCTATGTCCCCTATCCACTAATACGGCAAGCTGAATCTGCGAAGGTCTTCCCAAATCCACCAGAGCATCCATTGCGGCTCTAACGGTTCTGCCTGTGAAAAGAACATCATCCACTAAAATCACTTTCTTGTCAGTGATATTGACCGGAATGTCAGAGCCTTTTACGATGGGTTCCCCATCATTGCTCTTTTTCGAAAGGTCGTCGCGATAAAGCGTAATATCCAGTTCACCCAGCTCTATTTCCTTGCCTTCTATTTGATTGATGCGCTTTGCAAGTCGGTCAGCGAGGAAAATCCCGCGTGTACGTATCCCGATTAAGACGCAATCCTCAATCCCCTTATTTTTCTCAATGATTTCATGTGCAATCCTCGTCAAGGCTCTGCTAATGGCCTGCTCATCAAGTACTATGGCTTTCTCATTCAACACGTCGGCCACCCCGATTCTTTTTTCTGATAAGTCCATTTCAACAAAAAAATCCTCATGCCAAGAAGGCATGAGGATTTTATCGCCGTGGGCATAATTATCCCACTTTGCGTATCCGTTTCCTTCTCAGTCTCTCTGAACTGTGTTAAAGGTTCTTATTAAGTTGTTATTATAATATATCAAAAAAGTGAATGTGTCAATCCTTACTTCTACGTAATTGATTAATTAGATTTTCAAACTCCTCCGGAATCGGAGCTTCGAATTCCATATACTCATTAGTACGTGGATGAATGAAACCTAGAAGACCGGCGTGCAACGCTTGTCCATCCAATTTCAGGGTCTTTTTCGGACCATATTTCGGATCTCCCGCCAGTGGGAAGCCAATGTATTTCATATGAACACGGATTTGATGTGTCCTTCCCGTTTCAAGCTGGCATTCCACCAAAGTGAAATCTTTGAAGCGTTCGATGACACGGAAATGCGTGACGGCATTTTTGGCATTCGAATCTGTGACAGTCATGCTTTGGCGATCTTTTTTATCGCGGCCGATCGGTGCATCGATCGTTCCGAAATCATGAGGGATCACACCATGAACTACAGCTTGATACTTACGGGTAACCGTTTTGTCAACGAGCTGCTGTACCAGTTTCTCATGTGCCATATCATTTTTGGCAACCATCAATAGACCTGATGTATCTTTGTCGATCCGATGGACGATTCCAGGACGCATGACACCGTTGATTCCAGAAAGATCCTTGCAGTGAGCCATCAATCCATTTACAAGCGTGCCAGATACATGTCCCGGTGCCGGATGGACGACCATACCGCTCGGTTTATTAACCACGAGTACATCTGCATCTTCATAATAGATATCCAAATCCATTTCCTCTGCTACCGCATCCAATTCCTCAAGTTCTGGAATCGTCACTTCGATTGTATCGCCAGGAACAGCTTTGTAATTCGTTTTAATAACCGCGCCATTTACCAAAACATGATCTTCCTTGATCCATTGCTGGACCTGTGTGCGAGACCATTCCTCATTCAAAGTGGAAAGGGCCTTATCAATCCTAACTCCTTTTAGTGTTTCATCGATGCTGTATAACCTTTTATCCATTATCTTTCTCCTTAGCGTTTTTTTCTTCTAAAAACATATGAATCACGAGCAGTCCGACACCAATTGAAAGCGCAGCATCAGCAACATTAAATACCGGGAAACTGTAGCTGAAAATATAGGTATGAACGAAATCCACTACTTCCTGACGAGCAACACGATCGATGAAATTACCAATCGCACCGCCTAGCATGAGACCAAGTGCAACTCCAAGTAAAATGCTTTCCTTCGCCATTTTCTGAATATAATAGACAAGTCCAATGATGACAGCGATGGTGATGATGTAGAAAAACCACATTTGACCTTGTAGAATTCCCCATGCTGCCCCACGATTACGATGCGAGGTGATATATAGAAGGTTTTCAATAATTTCAATGCTTTCTCCGTACTCCATTTTTTTCACAATCATCCATTTTGTCAGCTGATCGAGAGCTATGACCAAAAGGGCAATCAAATAATAAAACACATTTTTTCCCCCAAACTAATCAAATCTTCACTTTTGAATTGTAGCATAAACTAGAAATAATGACTAATCCGAAAAACAGAAGTCCGCTAACTGCTCCTTAAGAATATCGGGAAGATTGGATAAAGGCAAAATTCTACGATTGGGGTTTTAGCTTCATTCACACAAAAAAGCCGGCCCTTCATATAGGGACCGGCATTTTTGCAGGAATTATTGATTCACGAAATGTTCTTTCACAACTGTAGCACAACGCGGACAAAGTGTTGGATGATCCTCCACTTGACCTACTTCCTTCGAAACATTCCAGCAACGTTCACACGTTTCACCTTCTGCTTTTGTAACAAGGATCGCTATATCCTCAAGTTTAACCGCTTCGGCTGGGGCACTTGCCACATCTCCAGCGATTTCAAATTCGGATACGATGAATAGCTGTTCAAAGCTTTCCTTGATGCCATCAAGCAGATTTTTCGTTTCTTCATTAACATATACCGTCACTTTAGCATTCAGTGATTTTCCGATGACCTTCTGGTTACGGGCTTCTTCCAATGCTTTCAGAACATTATCCCGGACATCCATGAACGCCGTCCATTTTGCTTCAATGACTTCAGCATCTTCAATGGAAATTTCTTCAGGCATCAATGTCAACTGTACGCTTTCTTCCGTTACACCCGGAATGAACGCCCATACTTCATCAGCTGTATGAGAGAGGATCGGTGATACCAATTTGGTCAAGCTGACCAATGATTCGTAAAGGACCGTTTGAATGGCCATACGCTCTTTCCCATTTGGTGCTTCACAATAAAGAATGTCTTTTGCATAATCAAGGTAGAACGAACTTAAATCCTGTGTACAGAAATTATTGACCATATTATAAATGGTAGCAAACTCATAATTTTCATAACTTAGCTTCGACTGTTTGATCAGTTTATTTAATTTAACCAGCATGTATCGATCGACTTCAGGCAATTCTTGAACAGCCACTTTATCGGTCTTAGGATTGAATCCATCCAAGTTCCCTAAAAGGAAGCGGAATGTATTACGGATCTTGCGGTAAACTTCCGAAACTTGTTTTAAAATAGGATCGGAAACCCTGACATCCGATTGGTAATCCACCGAAGCTACCCAAAGGCGTAAGATATCTGCACCAAGTTGATTCATGACCTTGGATGGCAGTACGACGTTCCCAATCGACTTACTCATTTTACGGCCTTCGCCATCCAATGCGAACCCGTGGCTAAGTACACCTTTATATGGTGCTTTGCCTGTAACGGCAACGCTTGTTGAAAGTGATGAGTTAAACCAGCCGCGATATTGATCGGACCCTTCTAAATAAAGGTCAGCAGGGCGTTGCAAGTCGTCTCTTTCTTCAAGTACCGCTTGATGAGAAGAACCGGAATCGAACCATACGTCCATGATATCCGTTTCTTTCGTGAAGATACCATTCGGGCTGCCTTCATGTGCATAGCCTTCAGGCAGAAGATCTTTCGCTTCACGCTCAAACCAGATGTTTGAACCGTGTTCGCGGAATAGGTTTGAAATATGGTCGATGGTTTCATCCGTAATGATCGGCTCGCCATTTTCTGCATAAAACACTGGAATTGGTACGCCCCAAGCGCGTTGGCGGGAAATACACCAATCCCCACGGTCACGGACCATATTGAATAGACGCGTTTCGCCCCAAGCCGGAACCCATTTCGTTTCTTCAATCGCTTCCAGAAGTTCATTGCGGAAGTCCTTGATTGACGCGAACCATTGTGCTGTTGCACGGAAGATCGTTGGCTTCTTCGTCCGCCAGTCATGTGGATAAGAGTGTGTGATGAACGTCAGGTTCAATAACGCGCCTGCTTCAGTTAATTTTTCGGTAATCGGTTTATTCGCTTGATCATAAAATAATCCGGCAAATTCCCCTGCTTCTTCCGTCATGACCCCTTTTTCATCTACAGGACAAAGTACGTCCAAGCCATATTTTTGCCCAATGATAAAGTCGTCTTCACCATGGCCTGGCGCAGTGTGAACACAACCAGTTCCAGCTTCAGTCGTTACGTGCTCACCTAACATCACTAAAGATTCACGGTCATAAAGAGGGTGTTTGGCAACAGCACGGTCCAACTCGCTCCCTTTTACTGTTTTTTGGATGGACGGGTTTTCCCAGCCTAATGTTTCAGTAACCGATTCAAGCAGTGCCTCAGCAATTAAGAATTTTTCATTTTCGACAGCCACTACTACATAATTTAATTGCGGATGCAATGAGATACCAAGATTAGCTGGAATCGTCCATGGAGTTGTCGTCCAGATGATGATCTTGACGCCTTCATCGATCACACCTTTGCCATCTGTGACTTCAAAAGCAACATAGATCGACGCAGAGCGTTTGTCTTGATATTCAATTTCAGCTTCGGCTAGCGCTGATTCACTTGAAGGGGACCAGTAAACAGGTTTTTTCCCTTTATAAATGTAGCCTTTTTTCGCCATTTCACCGAATACCTTGATTTGCTGTGCTTCATATTCAGGCTTCAATGTGATATAAGGATTTTCCCAATCACCACGGACCCCTATTCTCTTAAACTGCTCCCGTTGATTGTCAATCTGGCCATAAGCATACTCTTCACAAAGCTTTCTGAATTCGGCAACGCTCATTTCTTTCCGTTTCACGCCTTTTTTCGTCAATGCCGTTTCGATTGGAAGCCCATGTGTATCCCAGCCAGGTACATACGGTGCTTGAAAACCGCTCATCGATTTAAATCGGACAATGAAATCCTTTAAAACCTTATTCATTGCATGGCCCATGTGGATATCGCCGTTGGCATATGGAGGTCCATCATGCAAAATGAATAAAGGACGTCCTTCCGTTTGTTCTTGCACTTTTTTATAGATGTTCATTTCTTTCCATTTTTCTTGGATTTCCGGTTCACGCTTCGGCAAATTCCCCCGCATTGGAAATTCAGTTTTAGGCATCAATAAGGTATCTTTGTATTCCATCATAAAATCCTCCATCCGTCTTTTAAAAAAATTCATTCGAACCGATGACTTGATATCCGGCCAAAATAAAAAGCCCTCTCATCCCTAAAAAAGGGACGAGAAAGCTTTGCTTCCCGCGGTACCACCCTGGCTAGAAAGATTCACAAAAGTGAATCCAACCTCTCGAGCATTCGTAACGTGAATGAAACGCTTCATTTACTTACTGCAAAAGCAGGTTCAACTCAGAACTCAAGGGTGATCTTCAATATCTTCGCTTATTCCGGGCTTTCACCATCCCCGGTTCGCTAAAAATAAGTGTGTGAAGAATTTACTTTCCCTGTCATCGTCTAATTTCATAATGAATTGTATTGTTAAAAAATTATATGCGAAAAAAGTGTTCAAAGTCAAGGAATCGTTTAAATTTCCTCTTCCACTCTCTCATTTAATTCTATTTCAGTCGCATCGACTTCATAATCCAGAAGATGATCCCAATCGTCATTGTCCAGCAAATCCAGCTGTGCACCGACAAGCATTTTGAAACGTGTCCGGAATACTTTGGATTGCTTTTTCAAATCTTCAATATCCATCGCTATTTTCCTTGCTTTCACAAGTGACTCATTTACGATCCTGTCAGCATTTTTCTCTGCTTCCTTTATGATCAGTTTCGCTTCTTTTTGGGCATTGCGCCTTAATTCTTCGGCTGCTTCCTGTGCGACAATAATCGACTTGTTAAGTGTACCCTCAATTGTCGTAAAATGTCCCAAACGATCAAAAGTCTCGTTCAGTTTATCTTCAAGTTCCTTCTTCTCCCTCAAAATCAGTTCATAATCTTTAATGACCTGGTCGAGAAATTCATTTACTTCATCTTCATCATACCCTCGAAATACTTTGTTAAATTCCTTGTTATGTATATCTATCGGGGTTAAGGGCATTACGGCACCTCCAGAACGGTTTCTACTCTAGTATGTTAAAACTCTATATTCGACAATAAATTTATGATTCCTGCTTTTTCTTGAATTATTTTTGTCTGCCTAACGAGATTCTCCACTTATCCTTCTTGGTTTTCCCATCGATTGAAGCTATTTTACATCTGCCAAAACCTCTGATGGAAAGTGTGTCACCCTCACGGCATTCTTCCGAGACGTTTTCCGTTTGCTTGAAATTCACCTTTACTTTTCCTGACGTTATCAAGGACTGGGTTTTTTGACGGGACAAATTCAGGACGGCCGATAGTACACTGTCAAGCCTAAGAGAACTGACGGTGGTTACTTGCTCTTCCCATTTTTCCTTAACTTGAACGATATTCCCGATTGGAAGTCGTTTGATGGAAACGGAAGCATTACCTATTTTCTCCAGATTTCCAGTGAGATATGAATCCATCTCTTCGGCAGCTATAAATTGAATATCCTCTTCCGTCACTATTATATCACCAAATTTTTCACGTTTTACCCCTAGTGACATCAAGGTTCCAAGTATTTGCCTATGTTCAAGCGTTACAAATTTTTTTGGATAGGAGATATCGTATAAGGAGATATTGAAATCAGATGGTTCAGGAGAGTAATAATCAGGGTAAATGAGCACACGTTTTCGCTCTACGAAATCGCTCCCGCCATTGAATTGCAGTTTCACTTCCGGATCATTCCCTATTAGGGAAGTAAGGATTTCCTGCTGACGCGGATCAAGAAAATCAGATAGTTTCGGAGCGTAGGAATGTTTCACCTGATCAATCCAATTCATGGCCTGGTCGATAAAATCTTTTTCCTCCGGCCTGAAATGCTGATAAATACTCATGATTGAATAAATGCTCCTTAGTTATCAAATTAATGGTCGATCATATGGAATTGATTGAACTCATTCTGCGTTGCAACTACACAGCGGAAATTGTTCCGACTGTGTAGTAATATGCATGTCAGGTTAATTGTTGATCATCCAATTAATGTCTGTAAGTAATAGATTCCATAACCGCTGGCAAAATTAAGAACCAGCAAGGCCACAAGAGGTGAAAGATCAATCATGCCAAGTGGCGGAATGAACTTTCTGAACGGTTCTAAATACGGTTCGCAAATTTTTTCCAAAAACTGACCGATTGATGTCTCCCTTGCATTGGGGAACCATGACATCAATATGTAAACGATTAATGCCATTGAATAAATTTCAATTAAATAATATAAACCCTGAAGCACTAGACCCATTAACCATTACCACCTCGCTTCTTCGTACTCCTCTTCGGCGGCGAAGCCGGTAATATTACCGGAAACATCGACGTTGTCCGGGGTACATAAGAATATATCTGTTCCTATTTTTTGGATATCCCCGCTGATTGCATAGACAGTCCCACTTAGAAAATCGATGATTCGCTTTCCTTGGTCATGCTGGATCCGTTGAAGGTTCACGACTACTGCGCGCCTGTTTTTCAAATGATCAGCTACCTCCTGGGCTTCTGCATAAGCACGCGGCTCCAATAATACTACTTTAGAAGATTTTTGTACGCTTTGCAAACTTACGATATTCTGATTGGTATTATTCCCTGCAGAAGCGGACTGCTGCTGTTTAGCTGACTTCACGACTTTTGGTTCAGCCTCCTCTTCTTCCACCACTTCTTCCCTGTACTCATATTCATCATCCAGCGCGAAATAAGATTTAAATTTTGATACGAACGACATCTATAGCGTACCTCCTTAAAATTATTCGCCTACAAGTGCTGTACCAATCCGGATCATTGTAGCGCCTTCCTCAATGGCAATCATGAAATCATTGGACATACCCATGGACAATTCAGTACAGGGGGCATGCTTCAACTCCAAAGCTTGTATTTCAACCTGGATGCCTTTCAGTTTCCGGAAGCATTCCCGCAAAATCCGTTCATCATCGGTCAATGGAGCCATCGTCATCAATCCTGCAACATTCACCTTATCAAAAGCAGATAACCCTTTTATGAAATCAATAGTCGCCTCTGGATTCAGACCATGTTTTGATTCCTCACCAGATACATTCACCTGCACTAAACAGTTTATCGGCTCATTAGCGCGTTTTTGAATTTCTTCTGCCAAAGAAATTCGATCCAATGAATGGATATATGAAATTTTATCGATGACATTCTTAACTTTGCGTGTTTGCATGGAACCAATATAATGCCAGTTTGGCTTGTCCTTCAGCACTTCATATTTAGCCAATAGCCCTTCGTCACGGTTTTCGCCCAAATCAAGTATTCCCGCTTCCAATGCTTCATTCGCTCTCTCGACCGAAACATATTTCGTCACTGCGATCAACTTTATCGCTTCACGGTCCCTTCCACTATTTTCACATGCTATATTTATTTTTTCTTCGATGTTTTTTAAATTGTCCACTACTTTCACTGTTACTCTAAATCCTCCTTCCAACCGATAAAACTCATCAATCTGCCTGTCTTCCCGTTATCACGGCGATGTGAAAAAAACAATTCATGATCACAGCTTGTACAGTATGATGTAACGTCGATCTGACTATTTGGAATTCCTGATTTTTGAAGAATCAATGCATTAAGTTGCTTAAGGTCTAACTGATATTGTCCTTCACTGATTAAATTATAGGGCTTTTCGTCAATATCTACCAGCAAATTCTGCACTAAATCCATGACATAATCATCAACTACATAGCATTTTGAACAAATCGAAGGTCCAATAACAGCAAATATCTCACTTGCTTTTATACCCTCATTCAGCCATGCCTCAACCACCTTTCGTGCAATCCCATTAACCGTGCCCTTCCAGCCAGCATGTGCCACCCCAATCATACCATGTGCCGGAGCAAGAAAGTATAAGGGCACGCAGTCTGCATAGCAAAGGGTCAATAGAACGTTTGGGTCCTTCGTATAGAATCCATCAGTCGCTTTAAAGGCTGAATCATAATCCGCAGCACCTCTCCCGCAATCGCGGCTGGTAACCTGATGGATATTCGTTTCATGTGTCTGCTCGGCCCCTATCCATTCATTAAGCGGAAACATCAGCTTATCGGCTATAATCCTGCGGTTTCCCTGGACATCACCAAGTTTATCCCCGACATGAAAACCGGTATTCAATGTTTGAAAATCACCTGTACTGACTCCCCCATTTTTTGTGGTGAAGCCCGCTACGAGCTGGAGATTTTTTTGTCTCCAGCTGTCAATGAGCATATATTGGTCTTTTATTAAAACAAATGGCTCTTTCATGCTATAAACCTCTTTATTTTTAGTCTAGTGTATCATATATTTGCGCCATGCACCTTTAAAAACGTTCATCTTTCAGTTCTCCTTGAAATACCGTCTGATGTTCAACAAGTATGACATCCGCACCGATCTTTTTTATTTTGCGCCATGGAATCACAATGTCTTGTTCTCTTCCAAAAAAGCCCATTAATCGGGTGCCATTTGAAACGACGATGGCCTCTATTTTCCCCGTGGCCGTATTTATTTCAAGGTCTGACATATTACCCAACTTCTTCCCATCCGCTATATTGACGATATCCTTTATTTGAAATTCTGAAATCCTGGTCACATCACTCAGCTCCTCAAAAATTCATCATAGATGAAGGTCCTATTCCTATGTATATGACAAGATGCGCTCAAGGATGAAGATTACGATAAATAAACGTCCCCGATTCACGATCCCTTCCGGAAGGGATTTTCAACAAAAATAAAAAAGCCGCAATGGATAAGTAGCTATGAAGCGGGTATCGACATTTTTGCCCTGCCCGCTTCAGCTAACTTTTTCTCATGCTCAGCTTCTACTGTTGGATATTTTTATTCATTTGCTTGATTGCCGCTTTTTCCAAGCGGGAGACCTGTGCTTGTGAAATGCCGATTTCCTCGGCTACCTCCATTTGCGTCTTCCCTTGGAAAAACCGTTTGCGAAGGATCATTTTTTCCCGGTCATTCAACCGTCTCATGCCTTCATTTATAGCTATTTCATCAATCCAGGTACTATCTTTATTTTTTTCATCACTCAGTTGGTCGAGTACATAAATCGGATCCCCGCCATCATTATAAATCGGTTCAAAAAGTGAAACTGGATCTTGTATAGCATCTAGTGCAAAAACAATTTCTTCATGAGGTACTTCCAACACCTTGGCGATTTCTTCAGCTGTCGGCTCACGAAGGGTCTGGCTTATGAGCTTTTCTTTTACCTGCAAAGCTTTGTAAGCGATGTCTCTTAAAGAACGGGATACCCGAATCGGATTATTGTCACGAAGATATCTTCTGATTTCTCCAATAATCATCGGTACAGCATACGTTGAAAACTTAACATTTTGACCTAGGTCAAAGTTATCTATCGACTTCATCAACCCTATACAGCCTACCTGAAATAGATCATCTACATACTCTCCCCGATTGTTGAAGCGTTGAATGACGCTTAGAACGAGTCGAAGATTCCCGTTTACCAGTTTCTCTCTTGCTGAAATATCGCCATCTTGCAGTTCTTTAAAGAGTTTTCTCATTTCTTCATTCTTTAAAACCGGTAATTTTGATGTATCCACACCGCAGATTTCAACCTTATTACGAGACAAAATTATTCCCTCCTCACAGGAGCGCTGTACAAAAAACAGTATTTCCGCGGGAGGAAAAAATATGCACATGGCCAGAACAGAAAATCCCGATTATTTTTCAATATTACTACCGAAGTATTGATTTGATTGACATTTAAGCACTTTATTTTTTTACACCATTTTATTAAATTCTTTACGAAGCCTCTTAATAATCCGTTTTTCCAAACGCGAAATGTAAGATTGGGAAATCCCCAGCATGTCGGCAACGTCCTTTTGGGTTTTTTCTTCTCCTCCTGCAAGTCCAAAACGGAGTTCCATTATCTGTTTTTCACGTTCCGATAACTGTGTAAGTGCTTTTGTCAGCAACTTACGGTCAACGTTTGCCTCAAGGTCTTTCGTGATAATGTCATCATCCGTTCCAAGTACATCGGATAACAGTAGTTCATTTCCATCCCAATCAATATTCAGAGGTTCATCAAAAGAAACTTCAGAGCGGATTTTGTTATTTCTGCGTAAATACATCAATATTTCATTCTCGATGCATCTCGATGCATATGTAGCCAGTTTTATTTTCTTCTCTGGATTGAATGTATTCACAGCCTTGATCAAACCTATGGTACCTATGCTGATTAAATCTTCAATGTTGATGCCTGTATTTTCGAATTTCCTGGCAATATAAACAACCAGCCTTAAATTACGTTCAATCAAGATCGAGCGTGCAGCTTCATCGCCATTTGGTAATTTATTGATCAGTATTGCCTCTTCTTCCTTTGAAAGGGGCGGCGGCAGTGCCTCACTCCCTCCTATATAAAATATTTCGTCCGTTTTCAATCCGAGCTTGAACAATAGTTTGTACCAAAAGTAAGTAAGCCGAAGAATGAATTTCTTCAAAATAATTCTCCCTTCTAATAAACGGATTATGGGTCAAATTCAAGAGTGAATCGATGGTTCAGGAGGCAGTTTGCACCGGTATGCCGGTTAACATCTTCGGGTGAACGATAGATTGATAGCTATTGTCGGGAGAGAGTTGTTGAAAGGTGAACGAAATGAGACCCTGCTTGACATGAAATTCTTTTTCTCCTTGAACGATTTTAATATAATCGGGTTTGATTGCGGTTAACAGCTGATGTTCATGACCTACGACTTTATAAGGGATGACACGCATTCTTCCTGTCCATGAATATTCGGGCTGCACTTCCTGACTAATCAGGGTATCGGGGTTTTTAAAGAGCTCTAGCATATCATTCGGAATTCCCGTTTCCGCGCCTGAAAGAGAAATGATCATTACTGGGGAACGTGTAATCGGGTCATATAGTTGATTACCGCTATCCACCAATCCATGAAACGTTCCTTCAAAGTCAGAAATTTTAACCGAGACCGAAACCATTTGTTCATGTGTAAGCTTGGTCATTTCCATCCCTTCTATTGTTCGCCTGGAAAATTGCCATGCGAGCGGGAACCCGATCATGACGAATATCCAGCTGACAGGGTCGCCAAAACGATTGATTCCGGCATATTGACCAGGGTCCTTGGACACGATTTGGAATTCAAATAGGTAGTGAAGTCCTAGAAGGATTCCTCCCGATAAAAATGTCACAAAATATAAAGTGGCCACCGATTTCACGAAAAGTTTTAGCCTATTAAACCCAAAGGTTGCCAGCACCATGACCATGGATACTAAAATCTTCATGTATACCCGGTCGGCAATTGCATAAAAAGGAGTAAATGCCAATACGATAATGAAGGAACCAATCAGTCCGCCGATGCACACCCGCCAAAGAGCTACCCTTCGTTTGAGAATGATTGCGGTCCAATATAAAAGGAGGCAGTCAAATAACCAATTCAATAACCAGATCACATCTAAATATAAAGTCAAACACCCTCCCCTCCTTATATGAACTAACCTTCCACTAGCAAAAAGTATAGCGTACCTGCCCTAAGAAAGTGTGTCACTTTTTGTATTGAAAACTTAAGAGTTTTTCAGTCATTTTTACCCTTTTTGTAGAAAATCAGCTATTGATATTTTCAATACTGTCTTAGAGACTATCCTGCTCCCTTTTACTTCTGTCGATTTATGTTATAAAAGTTTAATAATTTCTCTCTCATCTTTTTACATTAATGAATGGAAGTGAGCAAAAGATGGAAGCTCCCTTCTGCCCAGGCAACATCCAGCACAATTCCGTCTAGGGATGCATTTTATTAACGACAAAAAACCGTCCCCAAATGGGAACGGCATATGACGTCGTTATTAACGGCGTCTATTACGGTTACGGAGGAAGGTTGGAATATCCAAAGCCTCATCGCCTTGATTGGCATTACGTGCAGGCTGTTCATTGACTTCTTCCCTCTTCACTTCACGCTTCACGTTAGACTGAGGCGTTTGTTGTGTCTGAGGTCTTGATTGCTGCTGCTGTCCGAGTGTTGGACGTCCAGTAGGCCGAATTGAAGCTTCAACCTCGTTAAAGCCTGTAGCAATTACCGTAACGACGATTTCATCTTTAAGGTTTTCATTGATAACAGAACCAAAAATCATGTTGACGTCTTGATCGGATGCTGTAGCCACGATATCGGCCGCTTCCTGGACTTCAAAAAGACTTAGGTTCGTACCACCGGTAATATTCATCAGTACACCTTGGGCGCCATCAATCGATGTTTCAAGCAACGGACTGGAAATGGCTTTTTTCGCCGCTTCAGCTGCACGGTTTTCCCCGGAGGAAATCCCGATTCCCATAAGAGCGGAACCTTTGTTGGACATAATCGTCTTCACATCGGCAAAGTCCAAGTTAATAAGACCTGGAACAGCAATTAAATCTGAAATCCCTTGTACACCCTGGCGAAGTACATTATCCGCTTCACGGAATGCTTCAAGCATTGGCGTGCTTTTATCGACGATTTCAAGGAGGCGGTCGTTCGGAATGACGATCAGTGTGTCAACCGATTCCTTCATGGATGAAATGCCGCCTTGTGCCTGTGTTGCACGTTTTCGGCCTTCGAAAGTAAATGGACGGGTAACTACACCCACTGTAAGGGCCCCTAGATCTTTAGCAATGCCCGCTATGACAGGAGCTGCCCCCGTTCCCGTACCGCCGCCCATTCCAGCCGTTACGAATACCATATCGGCACCTTTAAGCGCTTCTTCAATCTGCTCTTTGCTTTCTTCAGCAGCTTTTTTTCCTACCTCTGGATTGGCACCTGCACCCAAACCGCGTGTAAGCTTCCCACCGATTTGCATTTTGATTTCTGCTTTTGATAGATTAAGAGCCTGTGCGTCAGTATTGACAGAAATAAACTCAACACCCTGTACACCATGCTCGATCATTCTGTTTACCGCATTGTTTCCGCCGCCGCCAACACCTATTACTTTTATCGTTGCTAATTGTTCTAGATTAGAATCAAACTCCAACATGACAATCCTCCTATTTTGACGAAATTCCCGATTCTTAATGATTGTTATTCAAAAAAGTAACCCAGGATTTTTTTGAATTTAGATTCACCTTTTTCACCTTGTTTTTTAGCCGTGTTCTCTTTATTTTTCTGAGAAACCTTCTGGCTGCGCTGGTCGTTATCTTCTTGAGCTTGTCCAGCTGCTACAGGAGTTTTATTAGCGGTGTTTTTTTGCATTCTCTCTTTCTTGCATGCGTGTTTAATCAAACCAACAGCCGTGGTGTATTGGGGTTCCCTAACACCGATGTAATTGGGTTCAGCTGTCCTTACTCGGTTTTGGAACACATATTGAGCTAGTTCCAGGACACCCGGCATCTTGACGACGCCCCCGGTCAACACGAAACCACCCGGTATATCCTGGAAGCCAAGTCTCTTCAAATCATCTTGAATCAACTCGAATATTTCGGTCACCCGCGCTTCAATGATATCCGAAAGCATTAACTGGTTGCAGGTCTGTTGCTGATCGCTGCCGATGATCGGTATTTGGAATACTTCATCTTCAGACGCGTCATCATAATAGGCATGTCCATGCTTTACTTTTATTTTCTCAGCTTCTTCCATAGTCGTCCTTAGAACGATGGAAAGGTCCTTCGTAAGTGTTTCCCCGCCTATAGGTATCACAGACGTATATTGTAAATAGCCTTGTTCGAAAATTGCCAGGGTCGTGGAACCTCCGCCAATATCGACAAGTGCCACACCAAGTTCTTTTTCATCCTTGGATAAAACAAGGGAACCTGCGGCTAAAGGCTGAAGGGCGATATCGGTTATTTCCAATCCTGCCCTTTCCACACAGCGCAGCGTATTATGTAAAATTGTCCGAAGACCTGTGATTAAAATCCCTCTCATTTCCAACCGGACACCTATCATGCCCCGTGGATCACTGATTTCATCAAGTTCATCAACTTTGTAGTGAATCGGCACCACGTCGATGATTTCCCTGTCGGATGGTATCGTTATTAACTCAGCTGCTTCCCTGACACGGAAAACGTCATGCTCGGTAATCTCTTTATTGTCACTGGATACCGCTACTACCCCATGACACGGCTGAAGCGTCACATGATTTCCACTTATGCCGACGATTACCTTTGTTATCTCCATCCCTATCATCCGTTCTGCTTGCTCTATAGCCTTTTGAATGGATTGGACGGTTTCATCTATACCGACGATCGAACCCTTTTTGAGCCCTTCTGATTTAACATTTCCTACACCGATTATATTTAATGTGTCATTGACCATTTCCCCAATGATAACTTTTACACTGGATGTACCGATGTCAAGACTTACGTATATTTCGTTGCTGTTCATTCCATGGCACCTCCTTCAGTTTTATACATGTATTAGTAGAATAACATTTTTATATCGAAGACTTATACATTATAGAATAACAGAACTGTTTACAACAACTGACGAATTACATAGATAAGCGTTTCATTTTGCATTTCCCGAACAAAACTCGTACTTTATGGTGCATATTGTTCGCTTCTCTACGAGACTGATTTACTAAAAAAACTAGATACTGCCATAAACTATTCGTCATTTATAACTTAATTCCCTTTAAAATTATAGATTTTTTTTCTGCTTTTTCCGGGAAATGGACCATTTTTCAATCAGGATCCTTCTAATCAGGGCAATATTTTGAAAGAGCCTGACACCGAATACAAAGATTGCGGCTAAATATAAGTCTACACCAAGATGTACACCTAGAAAAGCCAAACCTGCGGCTAAAATAATATTAAAGAAGAATCCTGTTACAAATACAACTTCATCATAAAGATTTTGCAAATGAGCCCGTATCCCCCCAAATAAGGTATCAAAAGCAGCAAGCACGGCTATGGAGAGATAATTTGAATATTCATGGGGAATATCAAAATCCACCAAAAAACCAAGGGTGATTCCAATCAACAGACCAAAAACTGAAAGCCACATCACGATTCCCCCCCATCCATAATGGGCTCCATATGTTCCACGTTTATAGCATTTTGGTAAGCCGGCAATGTCAACTTGCCGGAAGGCACCTTAATCTGCACTTCAAAATTGTCTATAAAGAAATCATCCATAAGTTCGGAACCTTCAATGCGCTGCTTCAGTTTCTTTGGATTAACGGTTATTACCTGCATTTCGACCGGGTAATGAACCAGAGGGTATCCGTCCATTTTCGGCTGCCCATTAATATCACGAATAACCGATGTTGATATATACCTTTGTCCTGAAATGGAAATTTCGTCAGCGCCATATCTATACATTTCATTAATGAGCCTAATGATCAATACTGGTGAAATATACTCGACCTTCTCACCAAGAAGGATATCGGCTTTGATAGGCTGTATAGATACGATTACCCCATTACCTCTTATTTCGGTCAAACCTGCGTCAGTCTTCAATTCGGTCAGGGTGTCACGCAAGACTTCTTCTTTACTCTCATTTTTCTTTGTTTCATAAGATGCTATTTTTCCCTCAAGCTTACTGATACCCTCTATTAATTCCGCCTGGGTCTGCTGTTCTTTCAATAAATCATTTTTCAGTTCCCACATATCCCTTGTATCGGATAC
This sequence comes from Peribacillus sp. FSL R5-0717, assembly GCF_038002945.1. Classification (NCBI taxonomy): domain Bacteria; kingdom Bacillati; phylum Bacillota; class Bacilli; order Caryophanales; family Bacillaceae; genus Peribacillus; species Peribacillus sp. FSL R5-0717. The sequence continues at coordinate 4,150,486 of NZ_JBBOOF010000001.1, read as the reverse complement.
GACAGGCTGATTCACCAAATTGAATTGAATAGCGAGCATGAAGCCAGCAATCAACGTAACCAAACTAAAAGAAAGCTTTTTTTTCATTTCCAGTTTCTCACCAATCTTTCATCGAATCCGGCGGTCACGATCACCCTCCAATAATTGGATCAAAAATGATATTCTTTTGCTTTTCCACTGTAAAGATAATATTCTCATTAACCAGCTGTTCCTTGATGCCACCCGGTAAATCCAGTGAAGCACCCAGGACTTCCGGGTCCCCTATCGCAGATATGATGAAGGGAGCAGGATGCTGATGGCCATCGATTGTAATCACAGGCCCATTACAGATTATGTATGAATCATGATTTAACCTTTGGCCGTTAATCGCAACAGCCTCTGCACCTGATATGTATAATTCATTGACGACCTTGAAGACATGCTGTTCATGGACGAGGTAATTATTAACATTGGCTTCTGATTCCATATCTGTACCATCTTCAAGCGTCACCTGAAGGCCTGAGCCTTTCACTTTCACTTTTCCGAGAAACATTCGGTATTTTTCCGTTTCCTTTGCCAAATTGAAAAAAAGCTGCTTTTCCTGAGCTAGGTCTTTTTCTATTTGGGATACATTTTCTTGCTTCTGGAGGAGTTCCTTCTGAAGTTCCCGGTTCTGCTTCTCTTGTTCGATCAGCTGCTGCCTGAGCTCATATTCCTGGTCCCAGGCTTTGTCCTTCCCTGCACCTTCACCTTCTTTGGTCAGATTGTAAGAGAAGGCAATCATGAATCCGAGAACCACGCAAACCAGGGGTAAAACCACCCGGTTGCCATTAATTTTCCTCATTGGTGTCTTCCTTTTGTTCAGCGTCTTCATATGCTTTAAAATAAGAACCCACTTCCAGATCGATGACTCCCTTTACATTTGGATCCAGCTGGCTGACTATCGATGGATAGTGAATCATTTTCTCGTATAAAGTCCGGCTTGTCGCACTTACTTCAAACCCATCGTTCATGAACATGACGATATGGTATTCATCGGTTTTTGTAGGAGCGTAATGAATTTCCGAAATGGCATTCTGAATCTCGTCAGGAAGCTTGTCCAGCTCTTCTAAAAGCAACTTTAATGCTTTACCCTCTTTGAAACCAATTAAAACAGGGGCAAATACTGGAATTTCTCCTGTTGCTAACTCCTCTAAAACGGACCCGTTTTCCAAAATGGGTGCAAACTTCCCATTATTGGACAGATATGCCATCCTGTTATGTTCCGAAACCGTAATTTTAATGGAATTGGGAAATACCGGTGTCACCTTAACGCTTTTTATTTCTTGATTTTTTTTGATATTGGCTGCCGCTGTCCCTGTATCAACCTTCCAGATGCTTCGATCCTTCTTCACCTTACTCAATTTAATGATCTGTTTGGAAGTAATATAACGATTCCCCTCTACCTGCACGGATTTCACATAGCTCAACGGGGATAGGAAATATAGCACACAAGCAACAAGAATGAAGAAAAGGGACAGCAAAAGAACAAGTCGCCTGTTTGCTTTGCTTTTTCTTAATTGTTTTAATTTCGGGATGCGGTCCTCAATGGAAACGATTTTTCCCTTTTCCATCCCCTTCACCTCTTCCTGAAAAAATGGATGGTTCTTGACAGTTCGAAATCAAGACAAACTCAATATTATGTTCTTAACAAACTTTAAAGGTAACACATTATATCACAATATTTGGATATAATGCATCCCGTTATTTTCTTCCGATAATTTCCACTTCTGTTTCCATTTCAACTTCAAATTTATCATATACAGTATCCTTCACATGCTGTATCAAGGCTTGAACATCCGCTGCACTTCCATTACCTGTGTTAACGATGAAGTTCCCGTGCATCGGTGAAATCTGGGCTCCGCCAATAGAATGTCCCTTCAAGCCTGCATTCTCGACCAATTTACCAGCATGGTGTGGAAGTGGATTCCTAAATATGCTCCCGGCACACGGCAGATTATATGGCTGGGTATCTTTACGATAATTCTTGTTATTTTGCATTCTTTCAACGATTTCGGTTTTATCCCCCTCTGTCAATTGAAAAATTGCTTCCAGTACGATACCGGGTCTTTTCTTCTGAAGCAGAGAAGTTCGATAAGAAAACTCCATTTCCTCTTTCGAAAGCCAAGCTAGAGTTCCATCTTCAAAAAGAACATGTGCCTGCTTGAGTATTTCACTCATATCGGAACCATGTGCACCAGCGTTCATATAGACCGCTCCGCCGACGGAACCAGGAATCCCACTGGCAAATTCCAATCCTGCATATCCTTTTTTACTGATTTGTACGGAGAGGCTTACAAGTGATACCCCAGCTCCTGCTTTGATCTCCGTCCCATTTATCTCGAGATGATCAAGACCTCTGCCCAATTTAAGCACGGCACCTTCAATTCCGCCATCACTGACCAGCAGGTTCGAGCCCCTGCCGATCACCCTCCACGGCATCCCATTTTCTTTGATGACCTGCATCGTTTTTTCTATATTTTCAATGGATGACGGCACGATGAATAAATCAGCCGGCCCCCCAATTTTCATAGTTGTATGATTTGCAAGCGGTTCCTGTTCAAGAACTTTGCCGATTTTCATTTCAGTTAATTGCTTTATCACATTATCCATGATAAACCTCCTTGTTGTTCCAAAATTCCAAGTTATAATTTTCATTTCCTCTTCCATGAGGTCACTTATATTACAAGATTAATAACGCCTTTTTAGCAGAAAAATGAACAGAAGCAAGCCCCAGTACGGCCTAACCCTCTTATACTATAGTCTAAACAAAGACGTATTGCCAATATTTATTGTGGATTCCCCAACATTCATACATGGTAATATTTAAGCGGCATTTCATTTATTTCTAATTTTCGGCAAGCCCCCAAAAAAAATCGTTTTTCCTGGAAGGGTTTTCAACGTAAAAAAGGGAAGCCCTGCGTTCAACAGGACTTCCCTTTTGCCAAACCACATTTTTTTCTTATTTCAGAACCTCGAATATCGGCTAATATTCAGGAGCACCCCAATCGCCATCAACATGAGCGTCAGCGATGAACCGCCATAACTTAAGAGGGGCAAGGTGATACCCGTAACCGGCATAAGTCCCGTTACCACCCCTATATTGATCATCACTTGAATGGCGACCATTGCAATGATTCCTACTGCTACAAGGCTCCCGTATAAATCAGGGGCACCAAGTGCGATCCGAATGCCCCGCCAAAGCATTAGCGCAAATAATAAAATGACAAGAGAGCCCCCGATGAAGCCAAGTTCCTCGGAGAGTATGGCAAAAATGAAATCAGTCTGCGGTTCGGGTAAATAGAAAAACTTTTGGCGGCTTTGCCCGAGTCCCAATCCGAACAACCCCCCTGGCCCGATTGCATAAAACGATTGAATCATCTGAAATCCACTGCCCAAAGGGTCTTCCCATGGATCCAGAAAAGACGTGATCCTTTTTATCCGGTAGGGCGCTGACAAAATCAGACCGATAAAACCTGCTACCCCAATTAGCCCCAAGCCGACAAAATGACTGATTCTTGCCCCGGAAATAAAAATCATGACAATGCACGTTCCAACCATTACCGTTCCCGTTCCAAGGTCTGGCTGTAACATGATCAAACCAAATGCCAAAAACACTAAACCCAAGGATGGAAGCATCCCTTTTTTAAAGGAGGTGATCAGCTTTTGCCGTTCTGATAAAAACTTAGCTAAAAAAGCGATCATCGCCAGCTTCATGAACTCAGAGGGTTGGACCGAAAAAGCACCTACACCAATCCAGCTCCTCGAACCATTTCTCGCCATCCCTATACCTGGTACAAGCACAGCAAGTAACATAATGAAACAAATGATGATAAGGATTTTGGCCCATGTCCGCCACGTCCAGTAATCCACATTCATGATGAAAAACATGGCTATGACACCGACGCAGGCAAAAAGCAACTGCCTTTTAGCAAAATAAAACGAATCATCAAATTTATATGTTGCCCAAATGGCACTCGCGCTGTAAACCATGATTAATCCAACAGTCAAAAGACTTAAGGTGACGATAATGAGAATGAGATCAGGATTCGATTTTTTTAATGGCACGGACATCCACCTCTAGGAAGTTTTTAGCCTACGAATATAAACATCAGTGCTGATTGCTTGTCAGCACTTTAGTCAAAAAAAAAGCGATAACGGCTCATTATCGCTTTTTTTCATGGTGTCAACGTAGAAGCAGGATCACTTCTCTCTGCGAAAGCTCTTACTTAAGTTTATGCACGGCCTCCATAAACATGTCTCCTCTTTGCTCAAAAGTTTTATATTGATCCCAGCTTGCACAAGCCGGGGAGAGAAGAATACAGTCGCCTTCATTTGATAATTCAAATGCAGCCGGTACGGCCTTTTCTACATTATCGACACGTTTTATATTCGCTATTCCTATTTCTTTGGCTACCCGTTCAATTTTTTCCGCCGTTTCGCCAAAAGTTATCACGGCTTTGACATTTTTCATCGCCGGTTTCAACTCATCAAATTCATTTCCGCGATCCAGACCGCCTGCCAATAAGATGACCGGTTCCGTAAAGGATGTTAACGCTTTGGATGCTGCAAGAATGTTCGTCGCTTTCGAATCATTATAAAATTTACGGTTATCGATCGTTGCCACGAACTGCAGACGGTGCTCCACACCATAAAATGTTTTCAATACAGTCTGAATGGCTTCATTAGCTACACCCTTAAGCTTGGCCGCTGAGATGGCGGCGAGTACATTTTCCAAATTATGCTTCCCGGGAAGGGCTATCTCTGAAACTTCAATGATTTTTTCCCCTCGGAAACAGGCGGCACCATCTTCCACATAGGCTCCATTCTCATGTTTCACTTCAGCTGAAAAAGGTACAAGTTGAGCCTTGGTCTCTTTCGCCATGGATAAAACAAGATCTTGATCTGCATTATAAATCATGAAATCTGATGCTATTTGATTTTTCGTGATGGCAGCTTTTGCTTCGACATATTCCTGTTTGGAACTGTGATAATCCAAATGTGCATCATACAAATTTGTCACGATTGAGATTTCAGGACGAAATTCGTCTATTCCCATTAACTGAAACGATGATAATTCTATGACGATCGAGTCATCTGGTTTTGCATGTTCAGCAACACCAGATGCCACTGTCCCGATATTACCGGCAATCAGCGGGGATTTTTCACCGGACTTCAACATTTCGTATATCAATGTTGTCGTGGTCGTTTTCCCATTTGTACCAGTGATTCCTATGAAAGGTGCTTCACTTATCTGGTAGGCCAGTTCAACTTCCGTGATAACAGGAATCCCTTTTTCCAATGCCCCTTTTACGATAGGGTTCCGATAGGGGATTCCCGGATTTTTCACGATCAGCTCGAACCCCTCATCCAGAAGCTCGATTGGATGACTGCCGCAGATGACTTTGATTCCCTGTTCAAGAAGTCCTTGAGCCTCAGGATTTTCCGATAATGGCTTCATGTCATTAACCGTCACGAAAGCACCTAATTTATGTAGAAGCGAAGCTGCCATCACTCCGCTTTTTGCCAAACCCAATACTAATATCTTTTTCTCTGAATACTTTGCAGTCTCTTTCAATTATATCCACACCTCTAAATAGATTCCGAGTACCGCACACAGCAGCCCCACTGTCCAGAAAGTGACGACGACACGCCATTCCGACCAGCCGGAAAGCTCATAATGGTGGTGAAGCGGACTCATTTTAAATATACGTTTACCAGTCGTTTTAAAAGATCCTACCTGAAGGATGACCGAGAGCGTTTCAATGACGAAGACTCCGCCAATGATTACCAGGAGGATTTCAAGCTTCGTTAACAAGGCGATGGTTGCGATCGCTCCCCCAAGGGCCAAGGAGCCCGTATCCCCCATGAAAACCTTTGCCGGGTGTGCATTGAATACCAAAAATCCGAGTACTGCACCGACAACCGCCACCGAAAAAATGGCGACATCATATTGTGACTGACTCCAGGCCAAAATGGCAAAAGCACCAAAGGCAATGGCTGATGTCCCTGAGACAAGTCCATCAAGCCCATCCGTCAAATTGACGGCATTCGAAAAGCCTACCAGCCAGAATATAACGATGAACAGATAAAACCAGCCAAAATCAAAAGCAAAGTCAGTGCCTGGAATCGTCAATTCAGGATTAAAACGGTCTGTCTGCTTGAAGACGAAGTAAAAGATGACCGAAATCACAATTTGTCCAAGCAGTTTTTGCTTGGAAGTCAGTCCCAGGTTACGCTTCATGACCACTTTGATGAAATCATCAAGGAAACCTAATAAACCAAAACCTAAAGTAACGAATAATAATAAATACGTTTCGGTTGAAGGTGCCGAAAATTTCAAAGTCATGACTAGTGTAGCGATGGTAACAGATAATAATATGACCAAACCGCCCATGGTGGGTGTTCCCGTTTTTTTCAAATGCGATTGCGGGCCTTCTTCCCTAATACTTTGCCCGAATTTCAATCTTCTTAAAAACGGGATGAAAATCGGCGAAAGAAGAACGGTTACTAAAAACGCCACCAAAATCGTATAAAAAATCACTTGTTCCAACATTCCTTATTCCCTCATTCCTAACACAATTCAAATATTAAATTCTGCTTGATGTCTTTTCCTATTTTGTTGCAGGGTAATTTCAGCATTGGTTCAAACTGAACCCAAACGACTTTGAATCGCCTTTTCCGCTTCTTCACGGTCATCGAAGTGAAGCACTTCGTCACCGACCAATTGATAGGTTTCATGACCTTTTCCAGCAATTAATATAACGTCGCCCTCTTCCGCCTTGGAAACTGCGTAAGCTATCGCCTGCCTGCGGTCTTCAATAACCGTATATTCTTTGCCTGCTACACCAGCTTCCATATCCCGGAGGATCTGGGCAGCATTTTCACTGCGTGGATTATCCGAAGTGAAGATCGGGTCAGTCGCCAAGCTGCATGCAATTTGCGCCATGATTGGACGCTTTGTCTTGTCTCGGTCCCCGCCGCAGCCCACTATCACGTAAATTTTCTTTCTAGCAAACTCACCAACAGTCTTCAGAACATTTTCCAAACTGTCCGGAGTATGGGCATAGTCAACGATGACCGGGAAGTCCTGATTCGCTGAAATGAGCTCAAAACGGCCTGCAACACCTTTTATATCCTCGACGGATCTAATTGTCTCATCCAGATCGTTACCGGCGCACAAGGCAGCAGAGATGGCAGAGAGTACATTATAAACACTGAATTTACCAATTAGCTTCAGCTGAATGTATCGCTCTTCTTTACCTGCTGTCAAGGTGAACGATGTGCCATTTGCATCAATTTTTATATCTTTGGCCCTGATATCCGCTTCATTGTCTATGCCGTATGTAACGACTGTAGCAGCAGTCACCTTAATGAAATCGGCAGTTGCCTCATCATCAGCATTAAGTACAGCATATTTAGGGCGATTTTCTATGTAAGCATTGCCAAGCTGTGAGAAAAATAAGGATTTTGCCTGCCTGTATCTGTCCATGGTTTTATGAAAATCCAAATGATCCTGTGTGAGATTCGTAAAGACGGCAATATCATAATCACAGCCATGGACGCGCCCAAGCTCAAGTGCATGCGATGAAACCTCCATAATGGCCGTGGAGACGGATGCTTCGGCCATTTCATGAAAAGCCTTCTGTAGTGTAACGCTATCTGGCGTCGTATTCTTGGTTTCATATACCGTATCGGCGATTTTTGTATACATCGTGCCAATCAAGCCTGTTTTTTCATGTCGATCCTCGAAAATCTTTTCCAATAAGTGACTGGTCGTCGTCTTTCCATTCGTTCCTGTAATTCCGATCAAGCGCATCTTTTGAGTCGGATGGCCATAAAATGCATCGGCAAGAACCGCCATCGCCCTGCTCGAATCCCTGACTACGATCACGGGAACATCGAGGTCAAGCGGCCTTTCGGCAATGACTGCTGCAGCTCCATGCTCTACAGCAAGTTGGGCAAAATCATGACCATCGACTGTATAACCTTTTATACAAACAAATAAACTTCCGTCTATGACTTTACGGTTATCATTTTCAATGGAGGTGATTTCAGGATTTTCTCCTTCATACGTAAATAAGGAGTGTAAATAAGATAGTAATTTGTGAAGCTTCATTTTTCCATCCCTCTCAACTTAATTTGAGGATTCATTATATGTGATTAGCCTTGGCTTGTCGAGAAACCAATTTCAATTATACGGGGTTATCCCGACTCCGTAAACAAAGCGGCTGATGAATCTTCAGCCGCTTTAACTATTCATATATTATATTATACTTATTCTGTATTTTCGCCAAGATAAATTCTTATTGTAGACCCTTGTTTTACTTTAACACCTGGATCTGGGGCTTGATTTATTACTTTATCCCCATTTCCGGCAATATCAAGCTTAAGGTCGATGAGCTGGGTTTGCAACTCTTTTTTGCTGAGACCCACGACGTCAGGTACCTCGACCATGACGGGATCCGTCCAGACCGTCTCCTTCTCAATCTGGTTTTTCCTTGGCTTGACGCCCATGGCCCTAAGTGAATCCTCCATGATATTCCCAACGATCGGTGCGGCAACGACCCCGCCGAATTGTACCGTTCCTTTCGGATTATCCACAGCTATATAAACGACGATTTGTGGATCATCCGCTGGAGCGACACCAATGAATGAGAGAATATAATTATTTTCAAGGTATCTGCCATTTTCAGCTTTTTGGGCTGTACCCGTTTTCCCGCCGACGCGGTACGACTCCACGAATGCTCCTTTACCGCTTCCTTGGGCGACAACGGATTCAAGCGCTTCCCGGACTTTCTTCGAGGTTGCTTCTGAAATCACCTTTTTCTTCGCCTGAGGGGTCTTTCGCATCAGCACTTCCCCATTTTTTGGATTCACGAGTTCCTTCGCGATAAATGGTGTATACAAAGTCCCGCCATTCACGGCTGCCGATACCGCTGTCACCTGCTGAATGGGCGTTACGGCTACACCTTGTCCAAACGCAGTAGTTGCCTGCTCAACCGGACCCACTCGATCCATGTTGAACATGATTCCTTTTCCTTCTCCGGTTAAATCAATTCCCGTCTTTTGACCAAAACCGAAATCATTTATATATTTAAACAGCTTGTCTTTACCAAGCCGGTTCCCTAATTCCACAAAACCCGGGTTACATGAGTTCTCGACCACTTCAAGAAAAGTTTGATCCCCATGTCCTCCGCTTTTCCAGCAATGCAGCGTTGATCCTGACACTTCCACATGTCCGGAATCATAAAAATGTTCCTTTTGTAAGTCGACCTTCCCTTCCTCAAGCGCCGCAGCAAGCGTGATGATCTTAAAAGTCGATCCCGGTTCATATATACTCCAAACTGGTAAATTACGATTATACACTTCTGAGGGGACATTTTGAAAATTGGCAGGGTCGAAGGTTGGCCTGCTGGACATTGCCAATATTTCCCCAGTGTTCGGGTCCATTGCAATGGCAATTATACCATCGGGATCATATGTCGCCTCCGCATTATCGAGCTCCCTCTCCACAATTGTCTGGATTTTGCTATCGATGGTCAGCTTCAAATTATCACCATCAACAGGGGGCTTATAGTCATCGGCCATATTCTCAAGCCTTTTCCCTTTCGCATCGGAGTAAAATTTAACGAATCCTTTTTCCCCACTTAGTTCCTTATCATAAGACAATTCAATACCCATCAACCCTTGATTGTCAGAGCCTGTAAAGCCAAGAACATGTGAAAGGTATTCACCAAATGGGTAATGGCGCTTTGAATCTTCAGCGATGTATACGCCCTTTATCCCTAATGCTTTAATTTCCTTCGCCTTTTCGTGAGATATCTTTCTGCCTTCCGGAATTCTGACGCTCATCGCCTGTTTCGTTAACCATTGATAAGCCTTTTCCTTTGTCATATCCAATATTGAAGCAAGCTGTTCCGCCGTCTCCCCAGGATTCTCAATCTGTCTAGGGATGACATAGACTGTTGGCGCAGATATATTCGTTGCCAGCTCGACACCATTCCGATCAAGGATTTCTCCTCGTTTGGCTTCAAAAGGAATATTCCTGCTCCAGGAATCTTTAGCCAGCCCCGTCAACTTATCCCCTAGATAAAACTGTACAATTCCCAATCGGATATCAATGATAAAAAAAACAACGATACCGATCGCCAAAGCGATTGCCAGCCGTTTTCGGACAGTAACATTCGAAACACGCAAAAACAGGCACCTCCATTTCATACATGCTTCAATATATGCTTGTCTACTCGATGCTAGACTAGAAACTTTGAAAGAAATAAAGAGGGAATCCATTTGGATCCCCTCTTTATCTTCACTCTGTTTTCTCTTTTGTCGCTATATCTTCACCAGCCCCATCAGGCTGGGATAATTCAATATTGAAGGTTTCCCCTTCATTTACCTTTTTCCCGGCCTCAAGACTCTGTTTACTCACGTATCCAGTACCTTCGGTTTTCAGATCCAGTTTTGCAACCTTAGCCAATTTCATGACATCGCGCAAGGACCATCCCTTCATGTCAGGGACTTTCATTTCGCCTTCCGTCCTGAGGATTATCTTTTCACCCTGTAAGAGTACACTCCCCTCTTTCGGGGATTGGTCGAGCACTTTACGTCCACTTCCGATCGTACTTACATCATAACCAAGTTCCTTCAGTTCTGTAACAGCTGAACTCTCGGTTTGATTCGTATAGTCTTTGATTTTATTTGCTTTTTGTTTTTTAACTTCTGAAGGTTTTATGTTTAGATATTGCAGGCTATTTTGCATGACAGGATTAAATATCTCTGACAATGGATCAGCCCCAACATAAGATACACCTAACTTGGGCTGCTTTACCGCCACATACATGACCAACTGCGGATCATCTTTTGGAGCCATTCCTAAAAAGGAGAACACATAGTTATTTTTCCCTTCTAAATATCTACCTGTCGGACCCGCAATTTGTGCAGTACCGGTTTTCCCCGCTACTTGATATCCATCAATGGCATATTTTTTCCCTGTTCCTTTTTTCGCGGAAATTACAGTTTCCAAATAATCACGTACTTGTTTTGCAGTTTCTGCCGAAATCGGTTGCCCTGTCACTTTCGGCTTGGTCGTTTTCAAATTTTTTCCGGTATCCTGATCGGAAATGCTTTTTATCACGTACGGCCGCATCATTTTTCCGTCATTGGCTATTGCGGATGCAGCTTGAATTTGTTGAATCGGTGTAACGGTCGAACCCTGTCCAAAGGAGGTAGTCACTTTTTCAAGCTTATACTTGTATTGAATTTTACCGGTTATCTCGTTTGGCAGGTCAATTCCCGTTTTTTTATCAAATCCGAACTTAGTCAAATACTCACGGAACGTATCGGCTCCTATTTTATCCATTGCAAGTGTGGCAAAAGCGACGTTCGAGGAACGTTGAACCCCTTCCAGAAAGGTCATGCTCTTCCCTCTTTCGATTCCGCTATGATCCCCGATTTTACCCGATCCGGCTTTATAGGTTCCTGCAACAAAGCTTTCATTCGGATTAAAGACCCCTTCCTCAACAGCCGCGGCAAGGGTGAATGTTTTCATGGTTGAACCCGGTTCGAAGGTTTCTTCAATTGCCAGGTTACGCCATGTATCCGTTAGCCCGACTTTCGTTGTCGGATGGAAGGTAGGCCTTTGCCCCATCGCCACTATCTCCCCCGTTTTGGGATTGGAGACAATCGCTATGATTTGTTCGGGATCGTATTTTTCCTGCACTTTGCTCATCGAGTCTTCCAGGAACGTTTGTATTTTCTTGTCGATCGTAAGCATGACATCATTGCCATTATCCGGAGCAACGACCTTTTCCTTCTTATCCGGTAAGAGGAAACCCCATGAGTCACTGTCATATGTCAGCTTCCCATCCGTTTCCTGCAATTCTTTATTGAGATACCTTTCGATGCCGAACTTACCAGCCATTTCTCCCGTTTCTTCATCCTTTTCTACATAGCCAATCAGATGGGAGGCGAAAATTCCATTCGGATAAAAACGTTTATTCGTCCTTCCGAATGTAATTCCCGGCAGTTCCAATTTTTCTATTTTCTGCTTGACTACCTGAGTCAAATCCTTGCCGGCACTGCCAAACTCCACTTGGTATGCCCCTTTTTTCGTAAGTCTTTCATAGATGTCCTGTTCATCCATGTCGATATATTTAGCAAGCTCATTCGCCGTCTTCTCCGGATCCTTGACATGCTCCGGCTCCTTTTCACTAAGTACTGCCCTTAAGATATAGGAGGAAGTATCCTCGGCGATGACTTCACCTTTTGTATCGAGTATGCTTCCCCTTTTAGCTTCTATTACCTGTTTTTTTTCATATTTCTTGTCGATTTTCGAAGCCAGTACCTCCCCGCCAGCTGTACCAGTCACCTGAATATACAAAAAGCGGCAGATTAAAACAAAAAAGAGCAGGCCGAATAAGAAGAATAATCCGGCTGCCCCATGCTTCATATTTTTTTGTTTCTGCATTATCACTGCACACCCTTCACATTATTCTCATTTAACTTGAACCCTAGCGCTGCAGCTTTTTTCCAAATTCTCTCGTATGTACTAAGTTCAGCAACCTGCACTTTCAAATCATCATTTACTTTACCCTGTTCTTCAATCGACGTTTCCACTAGCTGGATCTCTTTATTCGTTTCATAGATGGCCGCTTGATTAGAGACTATTTTCACTCCCATGAAGGTAACCATGATAGCAAGGGCACAGAGTAAGAAAACTTCACCAATGGATATCTTCGCTTTACGGATGACCACTGTTTGCTGTGCCTGTTGCTGCTGTTGGTCTTCATATTGCTGTTCTTGTACTTTTTTGGCTATGGAACTCATTCATGTTCCCCCTCACTGATATTTTTCTGTAATCATTGCTTTTCGGCGATTCTTAGCTTAGCCGACCGGGAACGATTATTCCCTTCCAATTCTTCTTCTGAAGGTAAAATCGGTTTTCTCGTAATTATTTTCATAGTTGGTTTGTATTCATCCGGGATAACTGGAAGTCCAGGTGGAAGATCCGGCATGCTACTGGCCTTTTTAAATACCGTTTTACAAATTCTATCTTCGAGCGAATGGAATGTAATTACAGATATTCTTCCCTCTTTATCCAAAAGCGAAATGGCCTGCTCCAGGGAATCTTCAAAGACACCAAGTTCGTCATTCACAGCGATCCTTATTGCTTGGAACACTCGTTTCGCAGGGTGTCCGCCTTTACGTCTAGCCGGGGCCGGTATCCCATCCTTAATTAATTCCACAAGTTCGAACGTCGTTTCAATCGGTTTTATTTCACGTGCCGCTTCAATTTTCCTGGCAATTTGTTTCGAAAACTTTTCTTCTCCATATTGGAAGAAAATTCTCAGCAAATCATGGAATGACCAAGTATTCACGACATCATAGGCAGAAATGGCTGCACTTTGGTCCATCCTCATATCCAATGGTGCATCATGGTTATAGCTGAAACCACGCTCCGGTGTATCCAATTGCGGGGATGACACACCTAAATCATAAAGGATCCCGTCCACTTTCTCGATTCCCCGGGCATTCAACTCTTCTTTTAAGTATTTAAAATTATTAGGAACAAGAACAATACGTTCGCCATAGCTTTCCAATTTTTCCTTAGCATTCCGAATCGCCGTTTCGTCCTGATCAAAAGCATAAAGCCTGCCTTTGTCAGAGAGCTGTGAAAGTAAGTATTCGCTGTGACCGGCTCCTCCTAAAGTACAATCCACATAAATTCCATCAGGTTTGATGTTCAATCCATCAACCGTCTCTTTTAATAACACTGTTGTATGTTGAAACATGCTAGACATCCTTCCAATCGGTTATTGAGTGACTCTATTTCTGAGGGCAGCCTTAAATATCAAAGCCAATCATATTTTCTGCTATCTCAGCGAAAGAATCCTCCGAAGCTGAAAAATAGTTTTCCCAAAGGGATTTGCTCCAAATCTCAATACGATTGGTAACACCAAGAATTACACATTCTTTTTCCAATTGGCCATATGAAGTAAGCGGCGTGGGGATATTAATTCGCCCTTGTTTATCAATTTCGCATTCGGTAGCTGCAGAAAAGAAAAAACGGGTAAAGGCTCGGGCATCTTTTTTTGTTAAAGGCAGGGCTTTCAGCTTTTCTTCTAGCAGCTTCCACTCTTCCATAGGGTAACCAAATAAACATTGATCGAGTCCGCGGGTAAGGACAAATTGCTCCCCGAGATTTTCCCTGAATTTCACCGGGACTATCAAACGGCCCTTTATATCGATGTTATGATGGTACTCTCCCATGAACATACCCACTACCCCCACATTCTAATCTCAATGTACCACATTCCCCCACCTTTCTCCACTTGTTTTTACTTTCTCCTTCCAAGTAAAAATTACCTTCTTTTCTTATTAAGTTTATTTAGCCAAATTATTCAAAGAAACGTGCATTTCCCTCGAATGCACTCAAACTTAGACGCAGGCCCACTATTACTGTCGAAGCCCCGCCTGACAAGTACTCAGGAAACAGAAAAAAAGACAGGCTTAAGCACCTGTCTTTTTTCACATTTCAATCCCTCCATCAGGATTGGTTTGTGGCAACCGTATTCAAAATGATCTACTCCCCACTTTTCCCCAAAACGGATGGTTTTTCTAAATGAAAATCAATTTATGCTGATTATTGAAGCGATAGTCCAGTTTCATCATATCCCTTACGAGTTCTGGCCCGTATTGATTCAAGTAATAAAACACATTCCAAATCCTCTCCTGGGGTGATTCAAGAGGGTACAGCGAATTTGCTATCCGATCATATTTTTTCAAGATGACCGAATGTCGTTCCTTTGTACGGTCACCGATTTTGCCATACATGAAATTCAATTGCTTTTGAATGAATTCAATGTTCTTGTTCAACATCGGCTCGAGCCCCCTATCCAAAGAGACAGCGTGGACAAAAAGCTTTTCATGGTTCTCTTCAAGCTGTGATTTCAGCGTCCCGAACAGGGTGTCAATCGTTTCATCTTTAACGGAATCAAGGTAACTTTCCACAGCATTAGCGGTTCCTTCAGTCAGAACAGTTTCCAAACTGAGTTCCATTTCTTCAAGGTCGCTTTGGATACTCCGCTCCACCAGCGTGATATTCAACCTAGGAATGATTGGCGGCATCTTCATGGAAAACAACTCAAACACCTTTTTTAATTCTGCCCAATAGGCTATTTCCCCTGGCCCAGAAACGAATGCCAATACAGGGAAAAGCATTTCCTGCATGAGCGGGCGTGTAATGACATTGTTGCTTAATCGTTCTGGATGATTTCTCGCTATCTGCAAGAGTTCATCCCCGTTAAATGATACCTCACCGTTTTTTCCGCTGAAACCGCCTTCTACACGTTCGAGTAAACATCGATCTTTTTTTTCTGGATCATAATAAAATAAATTAGCGGCGCCTTTATCCATTTCAATCATTTTTGCATACCCTTTCGCATGCATGAATGATTGCTGTTCCTCGACCACTTCAGCAATCCGTCCACTTTCATTGACCATCGATTCAAAGTATGCCTTCTCAATTCGCCTTAAATCCGGATCTCCGGCATCGACTAGTAAAAGGCCATATTCTTTGAACCATTCATGAATCAGCTCGGCGAAGAAATCGACGAAGGTATTCGATCTCTTAATGGTTTCCTTCATATCAATCAGGAGTTTGTTCGTAAATTCCGTTTCTCCATAAGTTTCAATGATTTCCTCAAGCCACTTCTCTGCCTTTTCCGTTTCCAGCTCCACATCAGAAACCATTGTTTTATATGGCTGGTAGGAAGGATACGTTTTTTTATCGGGTTTTCCGTTTTTCATAACATAAACATGATTGACCTCAGCCAAATCATGATCTTCTCCAGCTATCCAAAAAACCGGAATGACTGGCTGCCCCAGTTTTTTTTCCTGTTCTTCCGCAAGCTTAATGATCGATATCACTTTATGAATGGTATACAGCGGCCCTGATAATAACCCAGCCTGCTGTCCTCCAATCACAACAACGGAATCATCCCTGCGCAGCCTTCCAATATTACCCTTAACTGCCTCACTGAATGAAAGACGAGACATGTATTGTTGTATGTAATCCGACAATTCATCACGTGAAAAAGAGCGGTTCATCAATTCTTCATATCTATTGTGATAAATGTCAGGCTTAGACAAGTCATAGTGAAAATAATCCTCCGTTTCAAGACGGTTTTGTAAATAGTCCGATGCAAAACGGTTTAAAGATGGTAACGCGAGATCTTTCATCTCCATTTCTGTTCTCCCTTTCTCTGCAACTACAATTCTTTTTAGAGTATAACATTCCGGTTTAAGAAAACAAAAGAAGTTGCCCAGCAGCAGAAAATTGATGCGATGTTCTATGTTATGTAGTCAATATCTTCGTAATACTTGTAATTATTCCAATGGAAAACAATAGAAGGTAAGCCACGAAAAAAAAGGCGAAGTTCACTCTCCAAAAACCCTTTAATACCTTATGGAAAATGATTTCTTCTTTTACCTTGTAATGGACAAGAACCACCACAAATGCGTTGATGAGCATGATGAGCATGATCACCCAAATAATTTGCATATCCCAGATCGTAATGATCAAATAATGGACGGATAATACGAACAGCAGCGTACTCATGTCCATCGCAAATTGAACGGAGCGCCGATGGTTTCCAGTGAATTGTTTGGCACCTATAAAAAAAAGTATATACCCTACGAAAGGCAAGGTAATAAATATCGCGGCAAGGCTTGAAACTACGTACGGCACATCCTCATCCCCCCTGAGACTCTTTTCCTTTGACCATCTTATATAGAGAAGACGTCAGGCAATCACTTTTCCCTTTACTCTTTGCCTCCGAGAGGATATGACCCAAAATGGCATCAATTTCCGTTTTACGACCATTTTCTAAATCTTTTAGCATGGAAGATCGATTTTCAGCAGTTGCCATGCAAACGGCTTTCACATGTTCAAATGACTCATCCTTATTTTGAACTTCCAAAATACCGGAGATTTCTTCAAAAAGTTCTTGAAATAATTGGTAGTAAAAAGAGTTAGTGATTAAACCGCCATTTTCCACACCAAGTATCGCCGTTAATGGATTTATCACCGCATTGACGACAAGCTTATCCATCAGCATCGAGTGAAAATCTTCACTCTTCGTAAAAGGAAAATGATCGATCCTTTCATTCACTAGCGATAGTTGCTCAAGTTCCCCGCTAAAGGAAGCGATTCTTGTCATGCCAAGTCCCGTATGCTGAACGGTATTCCCGTCATGTTTCAATGCTCCATGCTCCACTACCCCCACATATATGGTAGGGGATTGAAGCTGCTTTAAATAAGAAATATGCCCATAGCCATTCTGCAAGAATAGCAATGGAACCTGAAAATCTTTGATCCTAGGCAGTATTTGCGGCAGGTGATATTGCTTGACGGCCACTATAAGAAGATCCACATCCGATATCCCTTCATCCAGCCCCTTGGACATGATGCCCGTCTGCAGTCGGCTTTCACCATCCGCAATAAGACGGATTCCATCACGTTGGATGATGGACGCCTGATCCGCAGTATGGGTATAGAGAGTCACATTATGCTTTTCACTTAAACGGGACGCAAACAGCAGCCCTATGGCCCCTCCGCCAATGATTCCAATTCTCATGATAACCTTCCTTACTTTTTGAAATATATTTACTATTTTATCACATTATCTTTTTTAGCCTGCACGAATTTTCCCATCGTTGGAAAACACAGCCATTCCGATTGGATGAAACGATGGAACTGCCATTAACGATGGCTCGTCATAAAATACCAATGGAAAGAATGATTAATACGCCATTGAAGATATAATATTTTCTTCTTTAAGTGTTAATTTAATGGTATATTAGATACGAAAAGCTTAGCCATTTTGAAGACTTTACAGGAACAAAAGATAACTCCAAACTCACCCCAAAAGAAATTGAAGGGAAAAGGGCGGGGAATAAAAGGCTATAAGCATTTAGTAAGCTAGGATAAGTCGATGATGTCATACTAGATTTAACCTAAGTTGAAATTCCACATGGCAAAGATCAGTGGGATGACTTTCAAAGGGTACTATCGGAAGAGGTTTATCAGAATTAAGGGGGAGCTTTTTTATGGAATACAAGGTTGAACGATTACTTGTAAATTTTAAAACGCTTGAGGAATTCAAAAAATTCAAAGAATACGGGATACAGGAACTGTCCATGCTAGATGATTTAGAAGGTAACATCATTGAAAATGACAGCCAATCACCTTTTTACGGAATCTTTTATGGCGATAAACTTGTAGCTCGAATGAGCCTTTATAAAAGAAGCGCTAAATTCGACCAGTATTTTGACAATTCCAGGGATTTCCTTGTTCTTTGGAAACTTGAAGTCCTGCCTAACTATCAGAAAAAAGGTTATGGAAGAGCTTTGGTCGAATTCGCCAAAAGCCTGAACATGCCTATCAAAACTAACCCAAGAGTCCATTCACAAGACTTTTGGAAAAAGATGGGTTTTTCTGCTGTTTCCTATGATTTGGACAGGGACCTCGGAGAAAACCCGCTGATTTGGAGCCCTTTTGACGTACAAGATAAGAAAGAAATAGATACACAAGAATAAGGAAGCATCAAGAAAATGCGGGCGGATTTTCCCACCCGCATTTTTTATTTATTGACCCTTTCCAAATTACCATTCTTATCCATTTGGAAACTCACCTTCGGATTCGCCTTTTCGTCCTCCTGGACACTAAGTTTTCTTGCGCGCTCCATGATCTGCATTAACGCACGATAATCTTCCTCAACAGCTTTCAGGTTTTCCTTAAGCAGGACATTCTCTTCCAGTAATCGGACATTTTCCCGTTCAAGAAATAGGGAACGCTCAGAAATCCGTTCTTTTTCCTTATTATCAAGCTGAAAGAATTCATCCATTTTGGTTAAATATAATATAACTTCCTGAAGGGTAATAGATTCTTTATCTTCATGCTCGGGCGTTATTTCTTCAATCGTGACATTTTCGACCGTTGCAATCGAATCCCTTTCCACTTCAGGATTATTGACTACCTGTTCTTTCCTTTGTTTTTTCGCCAGCTCTATCCCTGATTTATATTGCTTCCTAACAAATGAATTCCAACGGAACCCACAAGCAGCAGATGTCCTCGATAACTGTTTCCCCACTTCTTCAAACGCCTTTAATTGTGTACTGCCTTCCCGTATATGCCTCAGTACCACTTCAGCCAACAACAGATCCTCATCATGAGTCCATGCATCTTGTCTCGCAATCGTCATCTCTCTACCTCCTTAGCAAGTTTTAATTCATAATATGCACATGCTAGGAAAGATAGAAGATATATAGAGCGTGTAATATTTATTTTTTCTTATTTAGAAAACGCTCGACTGCAGCATGATGCTCATCACTCGCCCACAGTTTGGAACATTCCCGGATTTCCGCATCCATTCTTCCTTTAAGCCCGCTATCCTGCCATTTATGTACCAGCAATCGTTTATAGGCCATCAATACCCCTGTCTCATGGCGAAGAAAATCTTCCGCAAACCATTCCCATCCATCCGTACCTTCTCCGACTATCTCATCTACGAAACCAAGTTCCTTCGCTTCCTCAGCTTTATGTACTTTTGCATCCAATAATAGCTTTAGCGCTTTTTGCTCTGGTATTTTTTCAAGTAAAAGCGAAGCTCCGCCCCAGCCAGTCGTTATTCCTAGAGTACCTTGTACAAACCCTAGCCTAGCTTCCCTCTTTGCTAACCTGAAATCACAAGCTGTCGCTATTTCGCATCCGCCGCCGAAAGCACTTCCATTGATTAGCGCTATTGTCGGTTTTGGGAAAACTGCTAGTTTATACAGAATTTCACCCATTTTCGATAACATAGCAAAGGCCTCTTCTTCTGTATGCAAATCCTGAAATTCCCTTAGATCCCCGCCTGAACAGAACGCCTCAGAGCCCGCCCCGGTCAGGACCAGCAACTTAACTTCATCATCGCATGCTGCTTCCGATAATATCGACTCAAGTTCGTCCATCAGCTGATAATTCACGGCATTCCTTTTCTCCGGTCTATTAAATAGGAGCTTCATGAAACCGCGTTTACCCTTTTCAACTTCAATCACCTGATCCATGTATACACCTTCTCCAAAATCACCGGCAAACGCGAATGATTCGAAATATTCTGCCAAATATATTTGTAAAAAAAGCACAGAGAAAAATCCCTGCGCTTTGATTAGCGTGTTGCATCAAGAGAGCTAAGCTCTCAAGTAGGTCAAGAAATTATTTTGCGACAACTTCTTTTCCTTTATATGTTCCACATTCTTTACAAACGTGATGTGAAAGAGTCATTCCACCACAGCTCGGGCATTCTACCATACCAGGTACTTGAAGCTTGAAGTGTGTACGACGTTTTCTTTTTACAGTTTTCGACGTTCTTCTAAAAGGTACAGCCATTATTCCCACCTCCTTAAAAAATATAAAAAAGCTGGAAAAATCGGATTAACGATTTTTCGTTCCAATCAAGATTCTTTATTGTTGTCAAAAAAGTCGGCAAGCTTTGCAAATCTCGGATCAACCTTATGCTCATTTTCCTCTTCGGAAATAACAGCCCAGTCTTTCCCAGATTGAGGAGCAGCTTCATTCGAATCGACATCCTCACAAAAAACCTGCATCGGAATTTCTAGCAATAAATTTTCTTTAATTACCGGTATTAGGTCTACAACGTCGCCTTCCACAACAGTGACATCATCTCCGTAGAAATCTGTGCCATCTGCCTTTAAAAGAAAGGTTTCCTTTGTATCAATATCAATCGGATATTTAACGTCTACCAGTGTACGGGAGCAAGGTAATGTTAATTCACCTGAAAGATGCAAGTGAAAAGTAATCTCGGTCGAGCTGATATCAGCTCTTCCTTCTACTCTGATCGGAGAAACATCGCGAATTTGCGGGTCTCTTTCTCTAATGTCCAAGACATCCACCAGTTCATCAAACCGTAAATCTTTGTCCCGAATTTTTTGAAGTTGACTAATCGTCCATTTCAAATGAAATCACCTCAAGGCAACAAAAATAATTATAGCTTTCAATTATAAGTTTGTCAATATTTTTTCTTTACACTATAATGTAGTCATCCTAACTGATTGTCTAAGTTTTATGAATCATTTTCTAACAAAAAATCCAGACGATTACTTATAGTAATTTTACTTGAAATACTATTTTAGCACTAAGTTGATAAAATACAAAGTTTTTCTCTGAGGTGAACGAATGAAAGCTTGCGGTTTAGTAGTCGAATATAACCCTTTTCACAATGGACATGTTTTACATGCAAGAGAAAGTAGAGAAAAAACAGGGGCAGATGTCGTTGTCGCTGTTATGAGCGGGCCCTTCTTACAGCGTGGCGAGCCCGCTATCGTCAGCAAGTGGACACGCGCTGAAATGGCCTTGAATGGCGGCATTGACCTTGTCATTGAGCTGCCATATGCTTTCGCGACACAGAAGGCTGAAATATTTGCAAAAGGATCTATTGCTCTTTTGGAATCGCTAGGCTGTGACTCCTTTTGCTTCGGAAGCGAGGATGGCAAAATTGAACCATTCATCATCGCCCACAGAATCCTTTCGGAAAATTCCGCTGCATTCGATGCCGCAATCAAATCGGCCATGGATGCCGGTAATAGTTATCCGTCAAGTGCTGCCCAGGCTTATCGTTCGATCATCCATGGTGATGCGGCATTGGATTTGACGAAGCCGAATAATATCCTTGGAAAAGAATATGTAAGTGCTGCCCTTTCAAACGGCTACTCCATTCGTCCTTATACGATTCAAAGGGTCGCTGCAGGATATCATGAAACAAAGTTGTCCAAAGACCCTATTGCCAGCGCAACGGGGATACGTAAAGCCATCCATGAACACCAGGAATTACATTCTGTTTCCAGTTATATTCCTCAAGCGACGATGAGTGGCCTTGAGCAATATTTAACGCGCTACCATGCCTTGCATGACTGGGAAATGTATTGGTCCATGTTGAAATACCGTATACTTTCTTCCTCTTTAACCGAATTGGCAGGAATATACGAAGTTGAGGAAGGCATAGAGCACCGAATGAAGGAGATGGCCAAACAATCTTCGAGCTTTTCTGGATTCATGGCAGCGCTGAAGACAAAACGCTACACATGGACACGGCTGCAGCGGATGTGTGTCCATATATTGACGCATACATTCAAGGAACAGGTAATTCATAATGACCAACCGGCCTATATCAGACTTCTTGGCATGAATGGCCGGGGGCAAGAATATCTTCGTTCTGTAAAAAAAGGCTTGCCACTCCCTCTCATCTCTAAACTTTCTTCCTATCGGAAGCAGGACATCGATTCGGACTTGCGAGCAGCACAGGTGTATGCCCTGGGCTTGCCCGAGCCGCATCAAGCTGCATTGATGAAACGTGAATATGAATCTCCCATCATTTTCAAATGAAGAAGGATTCAAGCTTGGCTGTTTCATCCTTAAGTGTAAAAAGCTAATCATGAAAAAAAGCGCAGACAGTAGATGACTGCCTGCGCTTTTTTTCATTTTCCTTTTCCATTTAGCTTCGTTAAATAGGCTACTGCATCTTCAAAGTTGTCAACCGGCACGATCTTCATGTCAGTGTCAATATCCTTTGCTGCAATGAGTGCATCTTCATAATTCGAACCTGCTGCTCCGTTTTCATTCGGGGCAAAGAATATCTCGGCTCCAGACTTATCGGCTGCAACAATTTTCTGTTGGATTCCGCCAATTGGACCGACTGTCCCATCATCAGACATCGTGCCCGTACCCGCTATGTCATATCCACTTGTAAGATCGCCTTTCGTTAATTGATTATAAATTTCCAACGAAAACATTAAACCAGCCGAAGGACCGCCTATATGTTCTGAATCTATGGCAATCGCCGGTTTTGTGTTCACCCTTCGATTGTCATCCAGCGAAATGCCGATTCCTACCCTATTTGGATCATTTTTAAAAGGCTGCAAAGAAAGAACGGCCGTTTTCTCCGTCTCTTCCCGCTTATAAACGATTTTAACTTCATCTCCGGCCTTCTTTTCATTAATATAATCCATGAATTCCTGTGCAGACTTGAATTTAACATCATCAACTTGAATGATTTGATCGCCCGCTTTCAGCTCTTTTGCTGCAGGCATTCCTTTTAGCACGTCCAAAACATATACACCCAGGTACTCGTATTCGACTTCTTTCCCTGCTTTTTCATATGCGATCTTAATGGCATTATTTTTAGAACCATCCATTAAGTGGAGCTGCCTGATATTATATTCTTCATCTGTTTCATCTTCGCTTCTGATGGAGGCTTCCGGATAAAGCTCCTGATATTTGCTCCACTTCGCCATCATGTAGGAATATATATTTGCCCGGCCCATCCTTACAGTGGTTAACATAAAGCTTCCTTTTGCTTCATCTCCCCCGGATACCTCAATGATTGGCTCCAATTCTTTAGCCATTCCTGGTTTCGATACATAAAAAGGTAGGGAATAAAGGGCTGATGCTATGAGAAGTATAGCCACCACCAGGAAAGTGCGTACATACGTTTTACGGCTCATCTTCAAAGGACTCCTTCCAAGTAACAATGCTCTGCTTAATTTGATCAATCTTACCTCTTGCTGCTTCTTCTCCAATACTAATTATTTCCTGTACATTTGTAAATGATTTCGAGCTGTATTTCTCAACCCTGGGGCGTATCATGACGTCTGAAGCAAACTCCCTGCTTTTAACCAGCTCCATTTGCAGGATATCGAGGCTTTGCATGATGACGTCATATATGGAGTTTATCTCCATATCCTGTTTCACGTGAGCTACATCCACACCAATTATGATGTCTGCTCCCATATCCTTCACAACTGAAACAGGAACCCTGTCAACTACGCCGCCATCAACAAGCAATCTGTTTCCGATTCTTTCGGGGATGAAAATCCCGGGAATGGAGATGCTTGCCCTTACAGCCGGGGCGATGGGACCTTCCTGAAAAATGACCTTTTCCCCCGTTTTTATATCAGTGGCTACCACCGCCACAGGAATATCAAGTTCTTCAAATTTCTTGCCATATGTAAATACCCTGATTAAATCCTTTGTCCGCTTACCCGAAATGAAGCCCATCTTAGGTATGGTGAAGTCCAAATAATACTTCCGCTTAAATGCACGGGACAACTTATACAGCCTCTCGATATCCGACCCCGCTCCATAAAAGGCTGCAACCATTGCTCCCATGCTGCTTCCAGCAATCATATCTATCGGAATGCCTTCTTGCTGCAATACCTTTATCACGCCAATATGTGCAAACCCCCTAGCTCCTCCTGACCCAAGTGCAAGCCCGACTTTTGGTTTCGACAAAGATATCCCTCCCGCTTTAACTAGTTCAAAATATTGAAATAACACTCATTCAAAGTTATGGTCTTAAACGGATTTATAGAAGCATATTATTTATATTGACAGTGAAACAAGCATGGCAGATATATTCCATTGTGCGGATCATCCCTCTTTACATGTCGGTACAATCCTTATTCCATCATGCGCTTACTTTTCGAGAAAAAGAAGTTCATATTTTATTATATACGAAACGAACTGCCCTTATTTAGTAACCTTCAAGAGGAGGCTGAATTTTGCTAAAATCAAAATCTAAAACAGTACTGTTAGCTACCTCCGTCACGATGATGGCAGTTGGCTTGATCATCTTCCCCCAAGAATCCTTTGAAGCTTCCAAAGGCGGACTGAACATTTGGTGGACAATTGTATTCCCTTCGCTTCTGCCTTTCTTGATTTTCTCGGAGTTATTAATCAGTTTTGGGGTTGTCAGGTTCATTGGTGTCATGCTCGAACCATTTATGCGTCCCCTATTCCGTGTACCAGGAGTGGGAGGCTTCGTTTGGGCGATGGGACTTGCATCAGGGTTTCCAGCCGGGGCGAAATTCACTGTAAGGCTTCGTCAAGAAGAACAATTGACCCGCATTGAAGCTGAAAGACTCGTTTGTTTTACTAATTCATCCAATCCATTGTTCCTATTCGTTGCCGTTGCCGTTGGTTTTTTCCACAACCCTCATTTAGGGATCATCCTTGCCCTTTCCCACTACCTAGGAAATATTTGTGTAGGCATCATCATGCGTTTTTACCGTTGGAAAGAAGAAAAATCCCATGCAAAAGTAATGACCAAGCTCCCCTCCATAAGACAAGCCTTTGGTCAAATGCATCGTACCAGAATAAAAGAAACAAGGCCATTTGGCAGTTTACTTGGAGATGCGGTACTCTCATCCATCCAAACCCTATTGATGATCGGGGGGTTCATCATTCTCTTTTCTGTGGTGAACAAGCTTTTATTTCATATGAACATCACCGGATTGCTAGCATCTGGGGTCGGAGGAATTCTACATATTTTTAATTTCCCGGACTCCTTAAGCCTCCCCTTCATATCAGGCATGTTTGAAATGACTCTAGGTTCAAAATTAACCAGCACGGTCGAAGAGGCGACACTCTTTCAGCAAACCGTGATGACAAGTTTCATCTTAGCTTTCAACGGGTTCAGCATCCAAGCGCAAGTTGCCAGCATCATTGCCGCAACTGACATTCGTTTCACTCCCTTTTTTCTGGCCAGGATTGCACATGGCCTTCTTGCATCCATTATCACCATCCTGCTTTGGGAACCATTCTATAAAGGCAAAATGTACAGCGGCAGCCCGATAAACGCATTCCCGGTCAGCGGATCCGGTGAACACGCGAATTCCCTATATCAAAGCATGCTTGATATAGGTCCCATTCTAACACTCGTGTTTTTGATCCTATACATCATCATATTTACCAAAAGGCTATTCAAAGGCCTTTCGTAAACCAAAAAAGAGCATTGCCCGTTGGCAATGCTCTTTTTTCTATCCTTTCAGTTCCTCGTATTTTTTGGCCAGAGCTTTCTGGACGACACTTGGCACTAGTTCAGAAATATCCCCGCCATACTTTGCAACTTCTTTCACGATACTTGAACTCAAGAAAGAATATTGATTTTTCGTCATGATAAAGAATGACTCTATTTTATTGTTAAGGAATCGGTTCATCGAAGTTCCCTGCATTTCATATTCAAAATCAGAAGTCGCCCTCAATCCCCTGATGATGGCATTCGCGGAAACGCTTTCAGCATAGTCGACCGTCAATCCCTGATAGAAATCCACTTTAACATTCGGCATATGGGCAGTCGCTTCAGTAATCAGTTCCAGTCTCTCCTCCACTGTAAAAAGAGAATTTTTCGCTGAATTGTTCACGATGACCACATATACCTCATCAAAAACATTCGCTCCCCTTTGAATGATATCAAGATGACCAAATGTTATTGGATCAAAACTCCCCGGACAAATCGCTATTTTGGACATTCATAGTTCCCCCTGTTCGTGTACGTTTCCCCATTGATAAATCGTAACGGCAATGACGCCATAAACTTCTTTTCTCTTAACGGTAAAGTCACCAACTTTTTCTGGCATAGTAACATCATGGCCATGCTCACAAACAATGTATCCCATATCGTTCAGCAATCGGTATTTATGTATTTCTTCAAGAATCTCGACTAGCTTTTGTTTCTTATAAGGTGGATCAAGAAAAATCAATTCAAAAGTCATTTCCCTTTTCACCAAAGCCTTTAATGCACGTTCTGAATCATTTTTATAAACTTCTGCACGGTCTGAAAACTTGCATAGTTCCAAATTAGCCTTAACCGTTTGATTTGCTTTAAAATCCCGGTCGACAAATATGGCTTTATCCATGCCTCTGCTTAACGCTTCAATTCCCAGTCCACCGCTTCCGGCAAACAAGTCGAGGACCAGCCCTCCTTCGAAATAAGGACCAATCATGTTGAAAATGGATTCCTTGACTTTATCAGTAGTCGGCCGGGTTCCTGTACCCGGTACAGCCTTAAGTGGTCTTCCTTTGCAAATTCCGGAAACGACCCTCATCATTCTCACCACATTTTATGACAAATTTCTGTTACTTTCCTATCCTAACATATTAGAAAAAGCTAGCCAATATTTAAACCCATTTGCCTTCATTTCCATGATGAAAAGAACATATCATTTCGTACCATGGATAGAAGATATCCATTCTTTTTATAAATCTTTTACATCTTGAATAATAAAATGGTTTTTGGCAATAATGTGAATAACAACATTCCTTTTTAGGTGTTGTTGCCAACCGCGGAGAAGGCTTACGTTTCCCCATAAGTTCTTCCTCCGGTTTCTCCTCTCCCTTTGCCTTCTGGTCCTTAGTTAGACATAGAAGGACCCTGCATATTTTTGCAGGGCTTTTTTTTATTGATAAACCACTTATTCCTAATTCCCTTTGTCATCATTCGTCAATGAAGTTGTCCTTCTCTTTTATGAGGGATAATGATAAAGTAATGAATAATAAGTTAGTTAGGAGAGGTTTAATTGATTCAACGTTTTATTGAAATTGGACAAGGATATTCCGATATATATGAGTTGCTGGAAGTAGGCCGCAATCAGAAACATCGAGTTGCAAGGCTATTGGCCATGCATACTACTATAAATGATAAAAAGGTAACGTCATTGGTCATCGTCATGGAGCCCACAGATCCCGGGAAATTCCAGCCGCTTTACATTTGCCGTGAAGGTATCCCTAACCCACATGCCACCAAAAACAAACGCTATGAGCTTTTTGAGAACTTGGCTGAGGAACTGGATAGGCCAATTATTGAAATCGAAGTGAAACCTTCGGTGCTCTTTGCAGAAATCGAGTTGTACTACCAGCACTTAATCGGCATTTTGCGAATGAATAGATATCTGCCGCCATTAGGCTGAAAGATGTTGCTGCCCTGAAAATGAAAAAGCTGACTCCGCATGAGTCAGCTTTTTTCAAATTCCCATTTTATAATCATATTCTTTCGCTTTATCCGGTTTAGAGTTTTCGAACTCCACCTTCAAAAAAGGCTTGTAAGAAAGGTCCACCTTTTTAACGAACGAATAATTATTCAGTTTTTCCACCAGTGGTTCCACTTCATCCATATTCGTATAAAGCACGACATATTTCAACTTTTTTGAAACATAATGGATATTTCCAAATTTCCTAAGCATTTTGGCTTGTTTCAATGTATGTAAATAGACGATGATTCCCTGTCTCGCTCCAAGCATATCAATAACTCCCTTTTATAAAGGTTTTAACTAAGTGTAGCATAGCAGAATCTTTACTTTCAACCAAGAAAAAAAGATTATAAACAAAATTCTCTCACTATTATGAATATACACACTGTGAAGGGAGCCAAACAAACGATGGATTTAAACCAAATTTGGCATCAATTTATTGTGCATCTATTAGATAATGATGAAATTACCCAAGCTTCGATAAAAAAGTTCACAGGAATCCCCTTTATATATATCCATTATCATCCGGCACCAAATGATGATGGTAAGCTTTCCCTCTTAATAAAAAAAGCCGCAAGCCTTTCAATGCGTGGCAAGCAGCTTCATTGTGAAACCATTTTCGTACGGCAGGAAGAACATTTATATGTATTCCGGCATCGTTTTTATGTGCCGCAGAAAAAGATGTTTTGCTGCGGCAACCTTTGTCCGGATTGTATTTTATATCGCAGTTAATCGCTTTTTGCCACGTGACCGAAATATGTAAGATGATAGTTCATGCATCGGTTCATGACCATGTCTCGGCGAGGTTCCAAACATGACACAGCCACCGAACTCCGTAGTAATGTCGAATTTCGATGGCTGCATGTTATATACCGGCCCTGAATGGTCCCAATCTGGCCATTACCTTAAGCAGAGCACCCGCAACTTCCCCCGGTTCCGCAGCTTCCCGTCGAACATCCGCCGGATGAAACAAAAAATGGATTCCCAGCCGGGGTTTTGACCTGTTCAGAAACCGCTCGGCCAATTCTTCCGCTTATTTCATCAAGAACGGATTGCAATTCTGTCTCCGCCCGCTTAAACCTTGCAACGGCAGGATGCATGTCCATGTCCCGTTTAGCTTGCCTCGTTTCTAAATTGATGCGTTTATAATCCGGGTGATATTTACCGAACCTTTGAACATCTTCAAATAGATCCTTGAGCGAAGTAAACTTGGAAATAATCCCCTGGGCCTCTTTGTCGTTTTGTAATTTATATAAACTAAGGAGATATTCTTCTCCTATTTCAGAATGAAGGATCATTTCAGCTAATCCATCAGCCTGATGTAAAATGTCGATGATTTCCATAGTAGCAAGCATTAACAAGCTCACCTCCACAACCATTTTACCATTTCTCTCTTTTAGATGCTAATGGTTTGATTAAATCGAGGAAGTGATATGTACCTCAAGCTCTTTTTGCAGCCCTGTTTTTTCACCTGCACCGTTTAAAATCTCCAGCTTTATTTTATGCATGCCATTCGGGACATCCTTTACGATAAATGCTGCCGTTTTCATATCGACTTTCTTTTGATTATCAATAAATACGGACACAGTTGCCAATTGTTCAGGATTTGATTCAGAAAAACCATAGTTTTTCAAGTAGCACTCAACATAGACGGAGTTGCCTTTTACAAATGTTTTTACCCGAAAGTCCTCATCTGAGTTTTGGATGCTCGATACAGTGGTGGCAGCCTCTAGTGTAGAAACACCTTGTATGGCTACTCCTGAGTTTTCAGGTTCAGGTATTTTCTTGCCACACCCCGTCGCTGCCATCAACACTGTTAGAGCCAATATCAACTTTCTCATTCCATCGTCCCCCTTTTGCCTTTATTGTTCGCCAAAAGGAGTAATTTACTCTTACTTTCTTCATTCACTTGGAGCATTCATTGCTTGAAACATATGAAGCATCATTGAGGCAACCTGAACGCTTTCCGAAAATTTAGAGACCCGATGTGGAATCGACTTCTCAAAATAATATTTAGCTTCGGTTTCAAACACATCCACTTCATGTGGATTACGCATTAATCTTTTGTACCATGCAGGCTGAACCCTCAAATAATTTCGCATATCTTCGTTTGTTTGAATGAATTCATATATATTTTGGCGCATGAAAAACCCTCCTTAATCTTTGGTGAATAAAAAAGGGTTAGCTCTCTGCTCTTTTTCTTTTGGGGGGGGACTGGTATCACCTGATTTATTCCCTTGGAAAGCAGATAGCACTCCTTGGATTGCACCGATGGCCTGATTGGCATTCGTAATATATTGTTGAATCTGCCCCATATCCATGTTTTTAACGGCATTCATTAACGAACCGATCAACTCAGTGCTTTGGTCTCCCTTTTCAACCGGCGGTGATTGAAATCCTGTATTCTCTTTGGGCTCACCCACACTGCCGTCAGCCTGCCAGCGTGGATGATCTTCTCCGAGTAAATACCACTCTTCAAAAAGTTCCTGCCATGTTGCTTGTTTGCTTCTCACTTCATTCACTAAATGAGGATGTTCCTTTACAAACTCCCGAAATCCATCCACGGAGGGCCGCTTTCTTTTTGCCATTACTCTCACCTCACACTTAGACATCGCCTATTGCACCATATGCTAAAGGTAGATAAAAAGTGCATAAATTCCTTTACTAATGTAATGGGGCGTGACTGCGGAATCCAAGTTCGTTATGTAAAAACCTCCATTGGCAAACGATCCACATCGAGGGGAATGCAAATGGTTGGGACCTTTTTCAATTTAAAAATATGATCCACAACAAGAAAACGGACCCAAAACCGGATCCATTTCAGACTGTAGTCAAACTCGATGAAAAACGAGTTTGTCTACATTTTTTTTGCTTGTACAAATTTGGACGTTGATTGGAACGTAGGGCACTCGCTTTCCGCGGGCGATCCGCCCTCGGCCCACTTTCGCCTGTGGGGTCTCCCCTTGGACTCGCTATTCCCGCAGGAGTCTCGCACACCCGCTCCAATCAACTAGGTTTAAAAACTTGGATAGAACTCCTTTTGCCTACAGTCTTTTTTGTTTTAATATAGATCTATTAAAACTTGAGGTGATGAGGATGGTTACGAAACATCATTCTATTCAACGAGAACAACTTGAAATGATTACTTTAGATCAACTGGTGCCGGCGAACCATTTGGTTCGTAAATGGAGGCTTCCATTGACTTCACTTTCATTTATGACTTGGTGAAAGATATGTATTCAGAGGTAGGACTCGCAGTATTGATCCAGTTATTTTAGTTAAACTGACATTCATTCAATATACCTTCGTTATTCGTTCCATGCGTAAAGGGATTGAAGAAACTGAAACAACTATGGCAGGCAGCAGACACAGCAACGTTTTGTATTGGGAACGATTGTAACAACTGCTAATACACATGACAGTCATATTTTGAAGCTACTTGTTGAGCTAGGAGTGAGAAAGTTAGAAAACGTGAAGCTGTTGCCGCAGATGCAGCTTATAAAGCACCAGCGATTACAAGCTACCTATTTAACAAAGTAATCACACCTGCTTTACCCTATACACTTCCTCAAACAAAAGAAGGATTCTTTATGTTTCGATGAACACTTTGATTGTTACCTTTGCTCTTCGTGTAAAACTTTAAAGTCCTCAACAACAAATAAAGGGGTCTATCGCGAGTACAAATCGCCAAAACAAATTTGTGCAACATACTCATATTTATCACGGTACAGAAAGCAAGGACCATCAAAAGGTAGTGACACGACATATCTGGCAAGCATTTGTGGAAGAAGCAGATCATTGCTTCATCATCAAGGTATAAAACCTATATACGCGAAACGCAAAGAAACGATTGAGCGTATATTCTCAGATGCAAAAGAAAAGCATGTTATGCGTTGGACTACTTTAGGGGACTTAAAAAATTGTCGATGCAAGCCAATGCTTACTTTCGCTGCCATTAATTTAAAGAAGATGGCCACGTGGACATGGCAAGGTCCTAAAATGGCATAACATAGTGGCTCTAAGAGCTCAAATCTCTTAACCTTTGGTCAAATTTCAAAGGGAATATTAAAGGTTCGGAATTTTTTAATTCCGAACCCCTTGTCAACAAACTGAAACGGACCCAAACCGGGTCCGTTTTTTTATCTCTTTATGAAATTCTGGGTGTAATAATTTTTATATACCCCGACGCCCAGACCTGTAAATTCCTCGTTCAGCATCGCATCCCGATGTCCTTTGCTATTTAGCCAACCTTCCATGACCGCAGCTGCATCCACATAATGGGCTGCTATATTTTCACCTGCCGCCCTGTATTTCACATGACCTGCATCAAGACGATTTTCCAAATCCCCCTTTGTTTCAGAAACATGGGTTCCTTCAGGGGTGTCCTTCATTTCCCGGCTATGAAGGTAAGCAACCTCCGCAGTAGCGGCATCCCATTCTAAAGGCTTCAAATCAAATCTGCTGCGCATGATATTCGTAATATCGAATATTTGCTGCTCATTTCCATCTTCCACTTTCGCCATGTCCTCATCTGAAAGGTCCTTAACTGTCACAAGTTCACCATGATAGGTCAACTCATACGGCTTTTGTTTCAATAGGGCGGAATCATTCAAGAATCGGATGCTTGAAACAGTACCAGTGAACTTATCCAAATAAAGCTGAACATTAATATTCCCTAAATCAATTAACGGCCTCATGTTCATATCTTCCTCCGACAATTCAAAACGATAGGAACTGTGTCCAACTTCAATATCAACAGTTGGTTCCACATATAAACTGGAATAGATGGCATCAATCGATTGTCCAATTTTAAAAGGAGCGACATTTACCTCATCACCGATTCCATAAGCAGATACCACTTTTTCATTTTCAACGGCTAATTGGAAATAATTATTGTAATCCTTTTTATAAACCCACCATTCATATCCATAGGCAGACAAATCAATTCGATCCGGCTTACCGTATTCCCTTTCTATCTCTTTTGCATTTTTCCCGATCGTTACTGCCAGACCTTCTGTCACTTCAGTAACCCCTTCCTTTTCAGAGGAAGTGCTTCTTTCATT
This sequence comes from Peribacillus sp. FSL R5-0717, assembly GCF_038002945.1. Taxonomy (NCBI): domain Bacteria; kingdom Bacillati; phylum Bacillota; class Bacilli; order Caryophanales; family Bacillaceae; genus Peribacillus; species Peribacillus sp. FSL R5-0717. Next base: position 4,117,541 of record NZ_JBBOOF010000001.1, on the reverse strand, counting down.
TATATGTCCATTGGGGTTAACACCTTTGTTACCATCAATAAGGGGGTTCCCTTCATCTTCATCGCCGATATTAAGATAAATACCGATTACGAAAAAAATAATGATTAACACCAACACCTTACCTAAACTGCGCAGAGGAACACTCCCTCTCTCTATCTAATTTATGTATCCAATGCAAAAACCTTTCTTTCCTGATTATATCACTGTTCAATCATATTTTTCTAATTTACGTTAGACTGCCCCTTCATTAAATTTATTTTAAAAATGGAACTTTTGCGAATGATTAAAATACCATGGTTGAGTTCATTGCAACTTCCACCATTTCGTACTATTATAAAATATAGGATAAAATGGTATATTATAAACATACTTGGAGATTTTTAATATATTCATGTACATAATATTTTCCCGGTATGTCATTTTAATTCTCAATAGTAAACATAGGAGGTACTACTCGTGAAATTTGAAAGCTTTGGAATCGAAAACATCACAGCCGACTTAAACCGATTAGATGACCTAATGCCGCAATATGGTTTAATACGAGCAGAACAATGGGATTACGAAAGAGTAAGTTACGATCGTAAGTTCGAATTAAAAGAAGGCACGTTTTACCTGAGAATACTTGGCTATGCTACAGAGGGCGATGTTGGCGCTCACAGGGCCGTCATCAAATTAATGGTTCCTCTATTAGGAAAACACTATTATCCACACGGAGTTGAATATGGTGAAGGGGAGGATTTTCCTGCATCACTAGTTAAACAAAGTGAAAAAATCCTCGCTCAAATCAAAGAAGAACTTACGCAATTCAACGGCCTATAAAAGCCGTCAGCGAAAAGTGGTACAAAGAGAGAGGAACATGTGTGATGCTCTCTTTTTTGTATCCAATACAAAAGCCTGATGCTTTTTTTGCACCAGGCTTTTTTGTCATTTTAAAATCCTAGGATAGCCTTTATTAAAGATGTTGTTTCGCCGCCATGATAAATCACATAAAGCAGAATGTAAACAGCTACTCCAGTAATCCCAGTGAAAAACCAAATGATGCTTGTCGCCGGCCCGATTTTTTTATGAATGGCGAATTTACCTTTAAACCCAGTGGTAAGCATGATGATTCCCAAAACAGCTCCAGTTGTTGCAAGCGTTATATGGAAAATCAAAAAAATCGTATAATAAATTTTTATGTCATCGGGTCCGCCAAACGACGTACTACCAATGAAGACCGTCCGAGAAAGATATATAGTGAAAAAGATCACCGCAAAAATCGCAGCTGCCATCATGGTTTTTTTATGGGTCTCGATTTTGCGCTGTTTAATTTGATACCAGCCTATTGCAACAGTGATGGCACTTAATACAATGAAGGCTGTACTTATCGTTGGAAGGATTGGTAAAGACATATGAAATGTAGTCCTCTCTATATTTATTAATCAACTACCATTTTATAAGAGGCAATCATAAAATTCAATAAAATCAAGGATTATTAACAGAATGCTCACTTTTATAGAATACCCAAGTCAAATTACTGGCTATTTGCTTTAATTCGAATCAGGTAAAGTCAGATAAAAGACTTGTCCGCCCCAAGACAAGTCTTTTATCGTACAATTATTCTGCAGTCTGAAAATCCGAAGGTATAGGATCGATATCATTTTGGTTGCCATTCTCCTTTTTGAACCAAGCAAAGAAAATGACACCCAATACATAGCCTAATACGATTTCTTGAATCACTTTCATCAGAACCCCGCCAAGCTGTTGATCCTCAAGCAATGGCAGTCCATTGAACATTTCCGGACCACTGAGCGTTAAACCGGATAGTGCGGAGGCCGGAACGCAAAGTTCCATGGCACTGGCCCAAGATTCCGCATTGGTGAATGTATCATACATCGGATCATTAGCAAATATGATTAAAGCACAGGCAGGGGTCATTAGAATGCCACTGCCGAATATATAAGCTACTTTTTTCACACCTGATAGACTTTCACGTTCGGGCAGTTGATTGACAAGCGGGAACCACATCAAAACAGCGGTCGTAAATAAAAGGACCGTGTATCCAGCATGAATCCACATCCCCGTTTTGATAAAGTCGAATACTAACGGGATATGGTACAACGAGAAAAGAACGTTAAATAATAAAAGGGCGATAAGAGGTCTCGTGAAAAACTGAAATAACGGCTTCACTCCCCTTGAATTTATGAGTGTTCTCATAAGCCAATCTGGAATCGCAATGATAAATAATGGCGGAATCACGAGATAGAGCAGTGCCATTTGAAACATGTGGGCACTGAACATGATATGGCTCAATAAATCCAGCGGCGATCCTTTTACCACATAAAGAAGGAACATGGCTATCAAAAAATAAGTTGCCTGTTTGACGGAAAGCGATGAGCTGCCCGGAAACTTCCCCCTTTTTTTTGTCACCAGCCAAAAATAGCCAACGGTAATAAGTACGAGGGCGGCAAAATAATAAGGACTCCACAAAGCGCGAAATCCAAAAATATCAATAGACAAAAAAATCACCTCGTTCATGAACTTTTTCTTACTATCCATTATACCTAAAATGAAACATTGTAACAAATATAGATAAACTTGGATGAGAATCACCACATAAAGAAAACCGGCTATCATTCAATAGCCGATTTTCTTTATGGTTTATATCCAAACAATCGTTAGGAACACAAGGACCGTTATCAAGCCCACTGCAAGGCCGGAAAATAAGAACAATGCAATGGTGCCATGCCCTTTATGCTTCATGTGCATGAAATAATACAATTGGAAAATCACTTGTACAACTGCCAGCAGCAAAATGACCGGTTTAATGAACCAATGTGAAAAACCCTCAATTCCAACTGCAGCAAAAGCAAGTAATGTAAAGAAAATCATTAGTGTAAATGATATCACTTGGTGTTTCATCTCTTCAGCATTTTTCTTACGGCGATATTTTAAATCGACATTCGGGTTCGCTGAATTTGATTGTTCATTCGCCATCAGTTATCCCACCATTCCCATTAAGTATACGACAGTAAAGATAAATACCCAGACTACGTCAATGAAATGCCAATATAGACTCGCAACAAAAAATTTAGGAGCGTTATACAAATTCAAGCCCCTTCCTGCATTACGAACCATAAGAGATATTATCCAAACCAAACCGAAAGCAACGTGTCCTCCATGAAAACCAACTAACGTATAAAACGCGGAGCCGAAGGCACTGCTCGTAAAGGTATGATGGAATTCATGAACATAGTGATTAAATTCATAAATCTCGAGTCCAAGAAAACCAAAACCAAGTGCAACCGTAATCACAAGCCAAGCTTGCATTTGTTTAAAGTGGTTATTTTTCATATGGTACATTGCATACACACTGGTCAATGAACTGGTCAGTAACAGCATGGTTGCTACAAAAGTAAGTGGTAATTCGAATAAATCTTTAGCTAAGGCTGCATCACCATTTGGAACTTTATCCTTCAATGCTAGGTATGTTGCAAATAGTGAGGCGAATAATACAGTCTCTCCACCAAGAAACAACCAGAAACCTAAATACTTATTTTTACCTTCTAAAGTCGCTTTCTCGGGAGAAGCAGGCCAAGTGGCATCCGTGAATCTTTCATCTGTTTGCATTATGCCTTACCTCCCTTGTCTTTATCGTCCATAAGGTCTGCTTTATGAATATGGTATCCATGATCGTCTTTAACTGAACGGATAAACATTGAACCAAATGTCACCAAAAGTCCTACTATCATTATAGGCAGGGTCCATGTCTTATCATCCATATGGTATAAAGCGCCGAATGCAGCGATAAATAAACCTGAAGCAATCGTTAATGGAAGAATAGATGAATTTGGCATATGGATATCCCCAAGTGGTTCTGCAGGAGTCATTTCCTTTTTCCCTTCCATTTTTTCAACCCAGTATGGATCTAATCCGCGGACTAACGGCAGTTGTTTAAAATTATAAAAAGGCGGTGGTGATGGAATGGCCCATTCTAGCGTACGGCCATCTCCCCAAGGATCATTGCCGACCTTTTCATTCTTCACAGATGTAATGATGATATTGATGACCATAACCAAGACACCAAATGCCATCAAAAAGGCTCCCACAGTACTAATCATATTACCTGTATTAAAGCCTTGATCGTCCAAGAATGTAAATACGCGACGAGGCATCCCCATCAAACCTAAGAAATGTTGAATGAAGAATGTTAAATGGAAACCAATCAAGAACGTCCAAAATGTGATTTGCCCCAATTTTTCGCTTAACATTGTCCCAAACATCTTCGGCCAATAGAAATTGATCCCTGCCAATAAACCTAATACAACCCCACCGACGATTACATAGTGGAAATGGGCAACAACGAAATAACTATCATGGTATTGATAATCGGCAGGTGCAGATGCGAGCATGATACCAGTCACGCCGCCCATTGTAAATGTAGGAATAAAGGCAACTGCATAAAGCATCGGAACCGTGAACTTGACGCTTCCTCCCCACATCGTAAAAATCCAGTTGAATATCTTAATACCTGTCGGTACAGCAATAGCCATGGTCGCCACGGCAAAGATTGCATTTGCGATCGGACCTAGACCAGTGGTAAACATATGGTGCGCCCAAACCATGAAACCTAAGAAACCGATTAAAACGGTTGCAAATACCATCGATGAATAACCAAACAATCTTTTTCTGGAGAAGGTAGCGAAAATTTCAGAAAAAATACCGAACGCTGGAAGAATCAGGATATATACTTCCGGGTGACCGAATATCCAGAATAAATGCTCCCAAATGATCGTATTTCCCCCTGCCGCTACATCAAAGAAATTCGCACCAAACATCCGATCGAACATCATTAACACCAATCCCACGGTAAGCGGAGGAAAAGCGAATAATATCAATGCAGAAACAACGAAAGTTGACCAGGTAAACAGCGGCATACGCATATATGTCATACCTGGCGCACGCATATTAATGATGGTTACTAGGAAATTGATCCCTGCCATTAGTGTTCCAAAACCTGATATTTGTAGTCCAAGGACGTAAAAATCAATGCCATGGCCTTCGGAGTGAAGGGATAGTGATGCATACGATGTCCAGCCTGCATCGGGAGCCCCCCCTAAAAACCAGGAAAGATTTAAAAAGACTCCCCCAAAGAAAAACAGCCAAAAACCTAATGAGTTCAAAAATGGGAACGCAACATCACGCGCCCCTATCTGTAATGGCACAACCGCATTCATAACAGCAAATACCAATGGCATTGCCGCCAGGAATATCATTGTCGTACCGTGCATGGTCAAAATTTCATTATAAAATCCGGCACTAACGAAGTCATTATTTGGGATTGCAAGCTGGATGCGGATAAACATCGCTTCCAAACCGCCGATTACAAAGAATAACCCGCCAGAGATAAGATATAGAATGGCGATTTTCTTATGGTCTACCGTCGTCAGATAATCCCAAAGCGTAGCGCCAAATCCTTTTTTATTAGCGTAGGTACTCACGATTTAACCTCCTTAATCAATGTTCTATTTGTCTTCCACCTTAAGCTCTAATAGATAAGCTGCCAGTGCATTAATATCTGAATCCGAAAGTTCACCGTAAGTACCGGTCATCGTGTTGCCCGGTTTATACTTCTCAGGATCCTTGATCCATTTCTTCACATTCTCTTCCGTATGATCCAATACGCCAGCAACTTTTTCACGCTCACCGAATGTAGCCAGATTCGGAGCCTGACGAGCAGCTTCAGGCCTGCTGTCATTCGGCGTCACCGCATGGCAGCCTATACAACTTTGATTAAAGACATCTTCACCCTGTTTGGCCAGATCGCCTTCAACGACAGGTTCCTTCGAGGCTTTCATATCTTTAGTCCATGCTTCAAAATCACTTTTAGACTTCGTTATGACCTTAAAATCCATCAAAGCATGTGAAGGACCGCAAAGCTCAGCACATTTTCCGTAGAATACATTGTTCGAATCTTCTGCCTTTTCACCGTCGAATTCTAAGAAAAACTGATTGACCCCTTCTGTATTTGTATCCATCTTTCCTCCGACAGACGGTACCCAGAATGAGTGCTTAACATCTGAAGCAGTTAGATTGAAGTACACTTTTCGATCTGTCGGCACAACCAAATCCTGACTTGTTACGACGCCAAGGTCTGGATATTCAAACTCCCACCAATAAAGGTTTGCCCTAACATTCACGACAAGTGCATCCTTCGTCTTTCCATCCTTATCTTTCTTATCCATTGCCTTTGTGTCGGCTAAGTCAAAAGTCGTGACGACGGTTGGAACAGCCAGAACAATTAAAAGAAGGATAGGAATAACAGTCCAGATAATTTCGAGTTTATGACTTCCTTCAATTTGTTTCGGTATTGTTTCGTCGCCTTCCTTCCGACGGAAGCGTAGTATAACTACAACAAACAAAATAATCACAACAATAATAACCAGTACCATGATTAGTGTACTCAATATCAGTAAGTCATACTGAGATTGCGCAACATCGCCAGCTGGCTTCAGTGCGGATAGAAATGGTTCGCCGCAGCCCGAAAGGACAAGTCCTACAATTCCCAGCAGAGCAATTAGGCGCCATTTGTGCAGCCTTTTTTTCATAGCTTCAGAAACCCCTCTTTCGTCAAAATTTTCTCACAAAAATAAAAATGGGCGCAATTGCGAATATTCTCTCTATGTCAATTTCTAAAAAGAAAGAATCCCTAATCTAAGGAATTATTAAGTTGATTCATGTAACCGCTCTTATGTATGCCCCTGTTGGTTCCGTTAATATGTATGAATGGCGGTCAGTGCTTTATTTATCAGTAAACTGGAGCCTGTAAAAGAACAGGCCGCCAGTTTATTTAAACCAAATCTAGATCAGTGTGACAATAACCATCGCTACAAATAAAATGGTCATATAATTTAAAGAATATACAAACATGGATGTTGCCCATTTAACATCGTCTTTCTTTTTATACCCCTTAATTCCCAAAATAAGCCAACCTGTGCTCAATAATGCAGCAAGAATAACTAGCGGTGTTCCTAATGGAGTTAAAAAGAAAGGAATGAACATTAAACAGATGATCCATAGCATAATCGATCTTTTTGCAGCCTTGAACCCTTTTACGACCGGAAGCATAGGTACTCCAGCTGCGCGATATTCTTCGACACGCCTCATTGCAAGTGCATAAAAATGAGGAGGCTGCCACAAGAACATGATCGCGAACAGGACCCAGGCGATCTTATCAAGGCCCGGGTCGACCGCAGCCCACCCGATAAGCGGAGGCACCGCTCCGGATATACTGCCTATTATCGTATTCGAGACAAATCTACGTTTGAAAACCATAGTATATAAAACAACATAGGCGAAGACGCCGAATGCTCCCAGTATGGCAGTTGTCATATTAGTCAATGCAAGTAAAATCAGCCCTGCAGCAATTAAGCCGAAACTTAACGCCAATACCTTTGAAGGCTGTACTTTCCCGGTTACCGTTGGACGGTTTTTCGTTCTTTCCATTAAATGATCGATATCACGGTCATAATAATTATTGAAACTGCAAGATCCCGCCATTATGAGCGCCGAACCTGCAAGTGTATAAAACACTACATCTAGATTGCTTAAGAAGCTAAGCCCCGAAAAATGAAGAGCCAACCACACGCCGGTAAAAGCTGTAATTATATTTGAATTGACGATCCCCACTTTTATAAGTGCGAGAAAATCCTTCCAAGCTGTTGTTTCAGGTATATCCGATTGAAGGGCGGCTTTACTGTCCTCCATGACAGCTTCTGACAAACCCCTTGTTTCTGACATTTGTTTTCCTCCTTTAAATCATTCAGCACAGACGCAAATGCAAAAAAATACTTACATATGCTATAGAACATTATTTCATACTTTTTGATATTTGTAACCAAGGAAGCGTAAACAAAAAGTAAATTATTTACCAATGACTGTCGTCAATGGAATCCATCGAGAGCTATCATTCTTAATATCATGCTTAATAACAGTAAAATTTAGTAAAATCATTTCTTCAATATATTAAAACACATTTTTGGAAGCTTTTGTGAAAATTTTTCGGATATTTTTGACCAATTTGTGTCTCAATAATTTACTGCTCTTGTAAGATGTTCATCAAGAACATGAATAGTATGCTATTATCATCATCCCCTAGGCTCTATCCCTATTTTGCTCCTACTTGAAGGTTTACACTCCCTTTATTTCTATCAAAGTCTTTTGTAACTTTCAACTATTTCAGGCATTTTAATTAATAGTTATAATATTAACTGAACTTGTAAAATCATTCTATTTTGTGTAATATCGAGGAAGTTCGACAAATATTATGAAAAATCTTATGCTATTATTAATTTTATGGAACAATCCTAATTTGCTACAGAGAAAAAGGTGGGACTACTAGTGAAATCGTCTCTTAAATGGTTTGCTGTTTTAACAACGATTGTAATGCTTTTCATCTTACTTGGCGGCGCTTTAGTCACGAAGACGGATTCCGGCATGGGATGCGGCAGGTCCTGGCCATTGTGCAATGGCCAATTGATCCCGGACAAAATCACGATTGAATTGGTCATTGAACTTTCCCATCGTCTCGTTTCAGGTGCTGGAGGATTCTTGGTTTTAATTTTATCGTATATGTCTTGGAAAAAAATCGGCCATATCCGTGAAGCACGTTTCTTATCCGTCCTTTCTTTTGGTTTTCTGTTACTACAAGGGTTAATCGGGGCCGCTGCCGTCATTTGGTCACAATCCGATTTTGTCCTTGCCCTTCATTTCGGCATATCGCTCATTTCCTTTGCTGCCGTCTTTTTACTGACATTGTTGATTTTTGAAGTAGACAAGAAGTTCGAAGCCGAAAAACTTATAGTTGACAAACGAATGAAATTCCATATCATTGGCGTATTGATTTTTTGTCTCGTTGTCGTATATACAGGTGCTCTTGTAAGGCATACAGAATCAAGTCTTATCTGTAAGGATTGGCCTTTATGTGTAAATGACAGCCTCGCACTCCCCACTAACCTTTATGAATGGATTCAGATGGGACACCGTGCAATCGCAGGCGCCATTTTCATTTGGGTATCGTATGTGGCTTATATCGCAAAAAAACATTACAAAAATCAAAAAGTGTTATATGGCGGTTGGATGGCTGCGTTCATTCTCGTATTTTTACAGGTTACCGCTGGAGCCTTCATCATTTTCTCAAGGCAAAACTTATATATCGCATTGACACACGCATTATTCATTGCCTGCTTTTTTGGTGTAATGAGCTATTTGATGCTATTGACATCAAGAAGCAAAAAAAATGCACTGGCCAAGCAAAAAAGAAACTCCACGCACACAGTCAAAGGACAGGATGAAAAGGACATAACACCAACAGTACCCGCCCGTTAATTTCTGATTGTTCAATCAATAATATAATAGGACAAAACAAGAACCACCATTCCCTAGGGAATGGTGGTTCTTGTTTCTTGTTTTGTCTTAAGATACCGTGGATTGCCTTGAAAGAGGGTGTAGGGCAGCTTGAAACCTCAAGCATACCCCATATACCCTAAATCATTCAGAAGGTCACAGTCAGCGATATTACTTAGTTATTTCAATCAATAAGTCTCCAGTACTGATCGCTTCTCCATCTTTTACATAAATATCTTTGACGGTCCCGGAGAATGGTGCTTGCACGGTGGTTTCCATTTTCATCGCTTCCGTAATGATCAGGTGATCACCCTGCTTGACCTGATCTCCTTTCTCGACCACTACACGAATTACCGTACCTGGCATTGTCGCACCGATTTGTTCTTTATTTTTTGGATCAGCTTTTACTTTTGATACAACGGAAGATTTAATGTTTTCATCCTTGATGATCACTTCACGTGATTGACCATTCAACTCAAAATACACAACCCGTGTTCCATCAGCCAATGGCTGGCCGATTGAAACCAATTTTACGATAAGCGTTTTACCCTTTTCGATTTCAACTTCGATTTCTTCCCCTAGCCTCATACCATATAAGAAAGTCGCGGTATCGAGGTTGGAAACATCTCCAAACAGCTCAATCGTTTTATTGTAGTCAAGGAATACTTTTGGATATAGGGCATATGCAAGCACATCGAAATCAGTGACTGCCCGTCCCAATTCCTTGAATAATTCTTCTTTAAGTGCTGCAAAGTCCACTTCTTCCAATAACTCACCCGGTCTTACTGTTATAGGTTTCTTCCCTTTCAGGATAACTTCCTGAAGCTCTTTAGGGAATCCCCCAACCGGCTGACCTAGATAGCCTTCGAATAACTCTATGACTGAATCAGGAAAATCGATGGATTTACCTTTTGTCAGAACATCCTTTTCTGACAGGTTATTTTGTACCATGAATAAAGCCATGTCCCCAACAACTTTGGATGAAGGAGTCACTTTAACGATATCGCCGAACATTACATTGACGCGCTGATACATCTCTTTCACTTCATGCCAGCGATCTCCCAGCCCAACTGCTTTGGCTTGCTGCTGCAGATTACTATATTGACCGCCCGGCATTTCATGTTTGTAAACCTCGGTATGAGGCGCGTTCATGCCGCTTTCGAAGTCATGATAGAATTTCCTGACCTCACCCCAGTATTCTCCTAAACGCTCCAGTGAATCGACTTCCAGCTTAGGCTGTCTGCTTGACCCCTCCAATGCATAATGAAGTGTTTGTACACTTGGCTGCGAGGTAAGTCCAGCTAATGAACCAATCGCCGTATCAACGATATCCACACCAGCTTCGATCGCTTTCGAATACATGTAAATCCCATTTCCGCTTGTATCATGAGTATGCAGATGTATCGGAAGGGATGTCGCTTCTTTCAGTTCCGATACAAGGCGGTATGCAGCATCAGGCTTCAAGAGGCCTGCCATATCCTTGATCGCTAAAATATGGGCACCGGCTTGTTCCAATTCCACCGCCATATTTTTATAGTAGTCGATATTATACTTGCTGCGTGTTGGATCATTCAAGTCCCCTGTATAACAAATGGCAGCTTCTGCAATTTTGCCGGATTGACGGACTGCATCAATAGCCAATTCCATCCCTTTAACCCAGTTTAAACTATCGAAGATACGGAAAACATCAACGCCTGCATCCGCTGATTTCTCGACGAATTCACGAATGACATTATCAGGATAATTTTTATAACCAACTGCATTTGAAGCCCTTAAAAGCATTTGTAATAGGACATTCGGTGCTTTTTTCCTGAAACTTAACAGCCTGTCCCACGGATCTTCTTTCAAGAAACGATAGGCGACATCGAAAGTTGCCCCGCCCCACATTTCCATTGAAAATAAATCAGGAAGCAGTTTTGCTGTAGGTTCTGCGATATCAAGGATATCTTTCGACCTGATTCTCGTCGCCAGTAAAGATTGATGTGCATCACGGAAAGTCGTATCGGTGATCAATACCTCTTTCTGTTCTTTGATCCAATTGACCAGTCCCTCTGCTCCTTGCTCTTCAAGTATATTTTTTGTACCCGAGATAAGCGGCAAGCCACCAACATTCGGAATCGGTGCTGGATCAAAAACAGGTTTTTTCTTTTTCTCGACTCCCGGGAATCCATTCACGGTCACATTTCCGATATATGAAAGCATTTTTGTCCCACGGTCTTTTCTAATTGGGAAGCTAAATAATTCCGGTGTTGAATCAATGAATGATGTATCATATTCCCCATTTATGAATTTTTCATGTTTTACAACATTTTCAAGGAAGGGGATATTTGTTTTAATACCACGAATCCTGAATTCCTTAAGGTTACGAACCATTTTGGAAGCTGCCTGCTCAAATGAAAGCGCATGAGTAGAAAGTTTAACGAGAAGGGAATCATAATATGGTGTGATGACCGCACCTTGGAACCCATTCCCTGCGTCCAGGCGGACACCGAATCCCCCACCGGAACGGTACACCATCATTTTCCCGGTATCAGGCATGAAATTATTCAATGGATCCTCGGTCGTCACCCTTGATTGAATCGCATATCCATGAGTTTTAATGCCTGCTTGTTCGGGAATCCCGATCTTCTTGCCATGGAGCTCATGCCCTTCAGCCACCATGATTTGAGATTGAACGATATCAATGCCCGTAATCATTTCAGTGATCGTATGCTCAACCTGTACCCGTGGATTGACTTCAATAAAGTAAAACTCGCCATTTGCGACAAGGAACTCGACCGTACCAGCGTTTACATAATCAATATTTTTAGCCAACTTGACGGCTGCTTCACAAATCCTTTCCCTTAAATCTTCGGAAAGGGAAACGGAAGGTGCCACTTCCACAACTTTTTGATGCCGTCTCTGAACGGAACAGTCACGCTCATATAAATGGACGATATTCCCATGAGTATCAGCCAAAATCTGAACTTCGATATGCTTCGGATTTTGTATGAATCTCTCTACATAGACTTCATCATTACCAAAAGCTGCTTTAGCTTCTGATTTTGCGCGATCATAAGCCTCTTCAACTTCTTCGATTTTTCCGACAATTCGCATTCCGCGTCCGCCGCCGCCTAATGAGGCTTTTATAATAATTGGAAAACCGTATCGTTCACCAAATTCCTTGACTTCTTCAACACTGGTCACCGGTCCATCGCTACCAGGGATAACCGGAATATCCGCCAGTTCAGCTTGTGTTCTGGCTTTTACTTTGTCACCAAACATATCTAGGTGTCTTGATTCTGGTCCGATGAAGATTATGCCCTCTTCCTCACAACGTTTCGCAAATTCAATATTTTCTGAAAGGAAACCATAACCGGGATGAATCGCATCGACGCCACTCATTTTGGCAATCGCAATTATGCCTTCAATATCCAGGTATGCATCAATCGGCTTTTTGCCTTCCCCGACCAAATATGCCTCATCCGCTTTATATCTGTGATAAGAACCATAATCTTCCTTTGAATAGATTGCAACTGTGTGAATGTCTAATTCCGTACAAGCCCGAAAAATCCTTATCGCTATTTCCCCGCGATTTGCCGCAAGTACTTTTTCTATACGTTTCCCCATTGCTACCACCCTAATCAATATGTATTTTTATTGAATATATAGAAAAAAAGCGTGAAAGATTTCCACCACTTTTTATTCATGAATTGATTTCCCTAATAAGGACTCCAATCTGTTTAGGCTCATTTTATCGCTGATGTAATTATTTCGATATATTTTATATTTTCGTTTTTCACATCCGATAAAGACAAAAAAAAGAGCCATTTATCATTAACAAATTAAAATTTAGCTATAATAATATATTATCAATTTGATTTAACATTCAATTAATATAACAATAATACTAAAATTAACTGAATACAATAAAAAAATAAAAAATTACATATATTCGTATAAAAACACAGGGAATTAGATCTGACTCCCCTACTATCGATCCATTATTGATCAAAACCATATGACCGGAAAATCCCACAGGGAATATTTTTAAAATCGGAAGATGACCATTGAACTTAGAAAGAATTCAAAAGAATAAGATAACTAAAATTGAACTTCGCGAACCAATTAGTATGTCACTATTAAATATAGTATAACATTATTCATTAATTGTGTATATAAATAAAAAACTCAAACAATCATCGAGATTTGTTTGAGTTAGTATGTTTTATCTATTATTTTTTTAACGATGCTTCATGCAAAACTGACAATTCCTGTTCAAGGGTTTCCAAAAGGGATTTACCCTCGGTCTCCTCTACCAAACCTAAACGTACGGCAAAATCAATTTCTCGTGATAGGCCGAACATTTGCGTATCAAGTACCTCTTCATATAAAGGACATTGAGGCATAGTGAGATTTTCCATTTGAACTTTTATCAGTTTTAGAATCTTGTCAGCATCTGCTTTTAATAAAGCATAAGCTTTTTCTCGATGATTGACAAGCATATCAGATGCCATGTTAAATCCCCCCGCTCAGAGCGATTAAATCTTATCTCTAAATTCTACCTTTAGTTTTGTGAAAAAGCAAGGACATTGACGAACAATTTGCCATTGAAATATCACGATCACCTCTCAAATGGATATACCCAGCCATGGAATTTGTTCACCATCTTGAAGATGTGACATTTCTATTATAATTGATTATAATCATTAAAGAGCAACAGAAAGGAATGAGATATTTGGAACCCATCGTATTTATAAATGGAAAAGTGAAATATCCAATTACGCTAGATCCTGGAGTATGGATTTTTGATGACCGTAAAGTTGAAATCGATACATATTTCCACGCTGAAAGAGTCCAAGTCAATGAACTAGAAGAATATACGATTGCCGCCTCCAAACATTGGCAAAAAGAAATACAGGAAGGCGCAATAATGCCACCCACAATAAAAACGGAAAGAAAATTCGAGAAGCAAAGATTGCTGGAAGGGACTTTCGGCATCCCTTTTGAACCGTTTTTAAAAAACGCCGAACCTGAAAATGGGGTGACCGAAGTCATCGTTACAACCGATGATGAGGAACTTACATTCCCGTTGGCAACGGCACTTGAATTTTTCCTGGGCTTTTCCAAGGATGGAAAGCCGCTTAAAATATCCGAAGGCGGCCCCCTGGAAATTTATTTCGGAGACGCTTCCAACATCAATGATCCGATAAAAAATGTACGGTCTTTCACTGTTAAATAAGACTGCGTTCATCCTTGCCAAAAACTTTGGCAATCGGCAAGGGAACCCCCTTGCCGATTGCATTATAAAAGTGTAGCTGCCAGTTGTGCCAATCCCGATCTTTCCCCTTTTATCAATTTAACATGGCCGGCTATACGCTCGGTCTTGAATTTTTCCACAACATAGGTCAAACCATTATTATATTCATCTAAATAAGGATGATCTATTTGCTCCGGGTCCCCCATCAAGACAATTTTGCTCCGTTCCCCGACCCTCGTCAAGATTGTCTTGACCTCATGTTTCGTTAAGTTCTGCGCTTCATCGATGATGATGAACTGATCCGGTATGCTCCTTCCCCTGATATAGGTGAGGGCTTCAACTTCGATCGAACTCATTCCTGCTAAAATCGCATCCAATTCCCCAGGTTTTTTCGTATTGAACAGAAATTGGAGATTATCAAAAATAGGCTGCATCCATGGTCTTAATTTTTCTTCTTTTTCCCCAGGCAGATAACCAATATCTTTACCGACCGGAACAATGGGCCTGGCAACCAAAAGTTTCTTATATTGTGATAAATCTTCAGTTTGCATCAATCCTGTTGCCAATGCCAATAAAGTCTTGCCTGTCCCCGCCTTACCAATGAGCGTCACAAGCTGGATATCCGAACGAAGCAACAAATCAAGGGCCATGGTCTGCTGGACATTTCTCGGTTTAATTCCCCAAATATGCTCCCCTTCATACATCAGTTTCTTGACTAGCCTGCAGTTCTCATCCACTATCCCGATCGCCGAAGCTGAACTGCCCAGCGTGTCCTTCATCAACAGGAATTGATTTGGGTAATATGCATCTTTTGTCAGTTCTTCCAGTGAAAGAAAACTTTTTTCATAAAACTTATTCAGGTTATCAATCGATACATACACTTCTTTGTGCCCAGCGTATATATGATCCAGTTCTACAACGCGATCATTTAAAAAATCCTCTGCCTCTAGACCGATGGCGTCAGCTTTAACCCTGACGAGAGTATCTTTGCTAACCAGAATGACCGTTTTTCCATCTTCCTTCGTCTCTTCTTCCAAAGATAAATTTTTCGCGACTGCCAATATCCTGTTATCATTCGTTTTCTCAACAAAAATTTCCTGAAGTTTGTGAAATGAACGGTGGTTGAGTTCAATCCTTATGCTGCCTCCATTATGAAGCGGAATGCTCTGATGCAGCTTTCCTTTTTCACGAAAACTATCGATCAATTTCGATACTTGCCTGGCATTCCTTCCGATTTCATCCATATACCTTTTTTTTGAATCCAATTCTTCTAAAACGACTGCTGGAATGACAACTTCATTATCTTCGAATGAATAAATCGAATACGGATCCTGCAACAGGACATTCGTATCTAAAACATAGATTTTTTTCCCCAATATGACGCCTCCTGCCTGCTCTATAGGATATGTCTTACCATTTACTACACTCAGCAGTTATGTAGCGGACGAGACTGTTGATAAAATATATGTTCCTTTGCATAAAGATAGAAGAACATTTACAGACTATAAAGAAAACTTCCAGCAAAGAATGCCATCCCCAACATTGATTACACCATGTTTCACTGCATGTAATAATGACAACAGACTTGGTCGGTGGCGGACAGGCTGGAACCAAAGAACATTTAAGGAGGTTGTACATTGCAAAAAATCATATTGTCGCTCGCTGCTGTACTGTTGATGTCAGGTTGCGCAACGGATAATAAAAATGAAGTGTCTGAAAATAATGCGCAAAACAATATAACGAAAGTCAATAATACGACCATTAAGGAAGCAGACAGGAATACAGGTCAGCAAACTGCGGAAAGACTCACCGGTTTGGCTAAGTCCATTCCAGAGGTGAACGATGCCACCGCAGTCGTACTTGGCAAATACGCCATCGTCGGAATAGATATCGACCAAGATATTGAGCGTTCACAGGTTGGAACGATAAAGTACTCAGTCGGAGAAACTTTAAAACATGATCCTGACGGTGCTAGTGCCATCATCGTCGCTGACCCGGATTTAAATGAGCGGATCAGGGAGGTAGCCAAAGATATTAAAGATGGCAAACCGGTAACCGGGATCCTAAATGAACTCGCTGACATCACAAGCCGAGTCATCCCGGAGGTTCCTGGTGATATTTTAACCCCAACGCCATCTAAGAACATCGAAAAGGAAAAAAATAAACTTGATGATGATACGGAAAGAAAAGAACTCGATAAAGAGCAAAATGATCAATCCAATCACTTTAAAGAATGAATTTACCCGACCCGAAATGAATCTTCGGGTCTTTTTCATACCCAACAATCAACGTTCAACTGTTAGTTTCACTTTATCCTCGTTTTACCATAAAAATATTGGTATACTTAAAAGCATATTCAAATTGAAGTGAGGTTCAACTAATATGAAGGTTAAATGTGTAATATGCGATCAAATTGAATCTATACCTGACGATAGCCCAGAAGCGAAGAAACTTAGAAACCGTCCTATACATACCTATATGTGCAATACATGCAACCTACGCATAGAAGAGCGTACGAACGAGCGGATTGCTACCGGTAACTTCCGTCTTTATCGGACGATCAAAAATGAAGATGAGTGGTAAAACATTTTATAAAGTTACTCTGATTGGCCTGATCAATGGACTTCTGCTTGGATGGATAATGAAGTGAGTCGAAATGCTATCCGGTAAACAAGTGTATAAGCTTTTATTGAATGTGGATTTCCTCCCCCTAATGGGAGCGGTTTCCTGGAGTGAGGAATCATTATTCTTTTTCCACCTCCTTTTCTCACTGGCAATTACGTATAGTTACGTTTATTTTCTACATCCTTTGAAAGTTTTCAGGAAATGGAACAAATACGCACTTGCTTTTATCACGATCATTCCAGCCATCATGCTTTACTTCCCATTATCGGCGCTGTCAAAAACAGAAGTTGTCCTTCCTTCTGATTTGACAGCTTTCTTTTTGTGGACAATCTTACATCTTTTTTATGGTCTTTCCCTCCCTAAAGCAATATAAAAAGAACCGTGCTTAAATCGCACGGTTCTTTTTATCATTACTCGATATTTTTATACTTTTCTGGCTCTAACTGAATTTGGTCTAACATGATATCAATCAATTCAATCGGATAACGCTGCTTTTTCATTTCGTCTCCCAAAAGGTACTCGACGAAATAAAAAGGTTCTGTTTTTGTAACCGAATCGATTATCACCTGATGATCGTCTTTCAGCATCTGCATGAAAAACATTTCTGTATCGCGTGCAGCTGAATCATCAGGCCTTGCATCACAGACAACTTTGATCGTCAACCAATTGTATAAAGCATCCTGTAATGATTTCATCATCTTAAGCCTGTTCTTCTTTTCTCGAATTATGAAGACGTATCCTATAAATCCCCAGAACAAGCGAAGCGATGACTAATGCCTCCCCCATAGGGAGAAACACCGCAAAGAAAGAAAGAAGGGTACATCCAAGTGCCATTACCACATAAATGACCACATTTTTTAGCAATGGTAACTTTTTGGCAAAACCTAACTGATAGACAAGGATGCATAATCCAAAGACCGTCAAATATAAATACCACATTCCTGCTTCAGGATTTTCATCCACTCTGTACAATGCTGCAAAAAATGATAATCGCTCTTGGATATCCAATCTTTTCTCCTCCTCTTGCTATTTATTTTTCTTCAATAGCAACTTTTTTTCTTTTAGCTGCTCTTTCACGCTCGTTTTTATCTAGAATTTTTTTACGAAGGCGGATTGAATCCGGAGTTACTTCACAGTACTCGTCATCGTTCAAATATTCCAGAGCTTCTTCAAGGGACATGATTCTTGGTTTTTTCATGGAAGAAGTTTGGTCTTTATTTGCTGAACGCATATTGGTCATTTGTTTCGCTTTAACGATATTAACAGTCAAATCGCTATCACGGTTATGTTCCCCGACGATCATGCCTTCATAAATATCCGTACCTGGCTCAACGAAAATAACACCGCGGTCTTCTACTTGCATAATACCGTATTGTGTAGTTTTTCCTGATTCCATGGATACAAGTACACCTTGGCGTCTTCCGCCGACTTGACCTTGTGCCATTGGTTGATAGCTGTCAAATGAATGGTTCATGATACCATATCCGCGTGTAATTGTTAAGAACTCAGTTGAATAGCCAATAAGTCCGCGAGCTGGGATCGTGAACAGTAAACGAACTTGACCGCTTCCGCTGTTGATCATATCCAATAATTCACCTTTACGGGCTCCCATTGATTCCATGATCGAACCAGTGTGCTCCTCTGGTACGTCGATTTGTACACGTTCAACCGGCTCACAACGGACACCATCAATCAAACGAACGATAACTTCCGGTTTAGAAACTTGCAGTTCATAACCTTCACGTCTCATGTTTTCGATCAGGATGGAAAGGTGAAGCTCCCCACGACCTGAAACAATCCAGACATCCGGAGAATCAGTATTTTCGACTCTTAAGCTGACATCAGTCTGCAATTGGTTTCTCAAACGCTCTTCAATTTTACGAGCTGTAACGAATTTACCTTCACGGCCTGCGAATGGGCTGTTATTTACAAGGAAAGTCATTTGTAATGTTGGCTCGTCAATACGCAGGATAGGTAGAGCTTCAGGGTGCTCGGTCGGACAAACCGTTTCCCCTACGTTAATATCCTCCATACCAGAAACGGCAATTAAATCACCAGCAACGGCTTCTTGGATTTCAACTTTCTTCAAGCCAATATAACCAAAGATTTTCGTTACACGGAATTGTTTAACCTTCCCATCAAGTTTCATTAATGAAACTTGTTGACCTACATGCATTTTACCGCGGAATACACGGCCAACACCAATACGTCCTACATAATCATTATAGTCAAGTAAAGCCACTTGGAATTGAAGCGGTTCATCTGAGTTATCAATTGGTGCAGGGATCGTTTCGACGATTGTTTCGAAAAGTGGGGTCATGTCTTCTTCTTGTTTAGCAGGATCTGAATCCAAGCTCGCAGTACCAGCGATACCTGAAGTGAAGACAACTGGGAAGTCTAATTGTTCTTCTTCAGCTCCTAGTTCGATGAATAAGTCAATTACTTCATCGACCACTTCATTTGGACGTGCAGAATCTTTATCGATTTTGTTCACGACAACGATTGGCGTGATCTTTTGTTCCAATGCTTTTTTCAACACGAAGCGAGTTTGCGGCATACAGCCTTCATATGCATCAACAACAAGAAGAACGCCATCGACCATTTTCATGATCCGTTCCACCTCACCACCAAAGTCGGCATGACCAGGCGTATCCAAAATATTGATTCTTGTATCTTGGTATTGAACTGCTGTATTTTTCGCAAGAATCGTAATTCCGCGTTCTTTTTCAATCGCATTAGAATCCATCGCACGTTCTTCCACATGTTCATTTTCACGGAAAGTACCAGATTGCTTTAGCAACTGATCCACTAACGTCGTTTTACCATGGTCAACGTGAGCAATGATGGCTATATTACGAATATTTTCTCTTAATTTCAAAAAATTCACTCCTAAAAAAGTTTGTGTAAAACGTATCACTAGTATTAACTTACATATTATATCACAAACATACTAGAAACAAATACAGAAATTATGTACAATAGATATATTAGGGGTGATATTCATGAACATTAAATGGAATTTCTTAATATTAGCGGTATTGGCAACATCATGCATTGGCTCCATTGGCATCTTCATTGCTGAAAAAAGCTTGATTGGAATATTAGCTGCAATCGTTATTCTTTGCGGAATCATGGGGTTCGGTTTCACCCAGAAGAAGAAATTACGTGAAGCCGGGAAGTTATAATATAAAAAACTCGCTGGCAGACAGCGAGTTTTTTTGTTAATTATTTCTATCCGAGACTTTTATCATGGCCGCAATCAGTCCTTGATACTAACGGCTGGAGTTTCCTGATAAGTATTTGTCAAATACTTCTTTGTGCAGCCCTGGTTTTGATACGAAAAGTGAGTCGCCTTTTAAAAAATCCAATTTGTCACCTTTCATATTACTAGCTTCCCCGCCCACTTCCTCGACCAGTAAAACTCCCCCGGCAAAGTCCCAAGGCATGAGTCTCATGGTTATGTATGCATCAATCCTCCCAGCGGCCACGAATGCCAGCTCCAACGCTGCCGAGCCATAAGAACGTGTTCCTCTTGCATCCCGGACCAGCGGTGCCAAAAGACTCGGGTCGATCCTCCGGTTTTCCGTTACCCAGCTTGCATTAATGGAAATGATCGCTTTGCTTACCGATGCCTCTTCAAGAGATGGGAGCCTTTGATCATTCAGAAATGCTCCTTGTCCCTTAATCGCATGATATAATTCATCACTAAAGACATCATAAACCATGCCAATCTTTCCGATGCCATCCACATAAACCCCAAGAGAAATCGCAAAATTCCTCTGTTGATGAATGAAGTTCAAAGTTCCATCAATTGGATCGATGATCCACACCGTACCTTTTAGGTCTTTAATATCATTGCCCATTCCCTCTTCACCAAAAATGCGGTGTTCTGGAAAAGCTTCGCCGATTTTTTCGCAAAAAAACTTTTCTATCCCCTTATCCATATTAGTTACCAAATCATTCGGATTCGTTTTCATTTCAATATTCAACTTGGTTTTGAAGGACGCCCTTAGCCTATTACCGGCTTCTTTCATCCATAACTTCGCATATGTATCCATTTCCTTGACCGATGCCATTATAATATCCCCGTCCTTTATGATCAGAAACTACATTAAAATGATCCTCTTTTAAAGATTAAAGCAAATATAGCTTGCCTTCAAGCTTTTAACATCTTAAATTTTCCATTTTTTTAACTGATGAGGAAGGAAGTTTCCTTGACTTCCCATCCATTAATCGTAATCATGATTTAGCCAGCAAGAATATTCTCCCTTACTTGACGTTCCCCTTCCTTATTAAAGGGACTCGAGACCAAATGAAATTCCACATTATATATATTGGACATTTAATGAAAAACGGACACATTATTTTTTAATAAAATAAAGTGTCCGTTATCTATAATAAAATTCCTTGTATTGAAATTGATTCATTTCCTTAATTCATTCTCCTTCAAGGTCTCTGCAGCCAATCATTTACAAGGCTTTCAGTTTCAACAATTCCAAGCGGATGCGTTCTAGTCTTTGCTTGCATTGTGACCTCTTTTGGTCATTCTCTTCACCGATTGCTTCAAAAAGGGTTGCTAATTCATAGTCCATTTCCATTCTTAACACTGCAGCTCTATGTCTTTCAACTTCTTTAGCTTTTAATGCTTGGTTCATGACTTGTTTCATAATTAACATTCTCCCTTCGTTAATTAACGTAATTTTCTGAATTTATATTATCATATGACTTCCTACCTCAAATAGCAACTAATTTGTGCTATAACCTATAAGGAATTTTACATTGCCAACCCGAATCGTATTTTTTAAATTTTACTTTTACTTATGCTACAATATGTGCAGATATTACGGTAGGAGAGATGAAAATGAATATAGCAAGTTTTACAGCAGATGATTTTGATGTTTTTAAAATTGATGGATTGGAACCGCGCATGGATGCTTTAAAAGAACGGATCCAGCCTAAATTGCAAGCCCTAGGTGAGCACTTTTCTCAAAAGCTCTCAGTTATGACCGGCGATGAAATGCACCCTCACGTTGCAAAGCATGCTAGACGGACAGTGAATCCCCCTAATGATACATGGGTTGCTTTTGCTGCCAATAGCAGAGGTTATAAAATGATGCCGCATTTCCAAATTGGGTTATGGGAAACGCATATGTTCATCTGGTATGCCGTCATTTACGAAGCCCCTAATAAAATGGAAATCGGAAAGCATCTGGAGCAGCAGGCAGATCGATTGGTGAATAGCATTCCCTCCCATTATGTTTGGTCAATGGACCATACAAAACCTGATGTCATCCCTCATGATGGTCTTGGAGTAGATGATTTGAATTCAATGTTCACCCGTTTGCAAACGGTAAAGAAAGCCGAAATCCTATGCGGTATAAAAATTTCCCGTGATGACGCTATTAAGTTAAAAGATGATGATTTCATTGAAACCATTCAAGATGCGTTTGAACATCTTTTACCCTTATATCAATTAAATTAAACACATTGATTCCTATTCGGATCCAACAATAACTGGATAATATAAAAGGAGAGCCAAAGAGCTCTCCTCAGACTGTAGGCAAACTCGATAATCATTGGGTTGTCTACAGTTTTTTTAGGTTTTTAAAAATTTGACCGTTGCCTCCAGGACTCGCTTTTCCGCCAGAGTCTCGTACACCCGCCCCAATCAACTATGTTTTAATTAGAACTCCTTTTGCCTATAAACTAAGGGCAGGCTGGGAGTCTCTCCATCCCTATTTTTGCACTAAACCTTTGCTTGCTTGAATCAAGTCTCTAATTCGGTCTTCCTTGCCTGTCTCGAAGCATTCGATGATCTTGCTGCCGACAATGACTCCATCGCAGTATTGTATGGCATCACGGATATGTTCTGGAGTCGATATGCCGAACCCGGCAAGAACGGGAACTGGACTTATCTCTTTTACTTTCTTTAAATAGCCTCCAAGTTCTTCTCCGAAGGCATCACGGGCACCTGTGATGCCTTTGACTGTAACTGCGTAGATGAAGCCCTCCGCCCCTGCGGTTATCTCAGTGATGCGCTCTTGCGGAGACGTGAGTGTCACAAGTCGGATAAGAACGATCCCTGCAGTTTTGATTGATGAAAAGATGGCTTCTTCTTCAATCGGTAAATCGGGGATGATGCACCCGGAAATTCCTGCTTGAAGACAGTCAGTCGTAAACTCTTTAAGTCCATAAGCCAGGATTGAATTCGTATATCCCATTAAAATAATGGGGATGTTCACATCATTTTTGATTTCCATTACTTTTTTCAGAACATCTTTTAAAGTTGTTCCATTTTTCAAAGAACGGATTCCAGCTTGTTGGATAACGGGTCCATCAGCGACAGGGTCAGAGAAAGGTATTCCTAGTTCAACGGCAGTCGCCCCGCTGTTTTCAAGGAAAAGAAGCTGGCTCTTTAACCCATCAAGACCTCCATCACCTGCCATGATATATGGTATGAATGCTTTTTCCTGCTTTGTTTGGCATTCTTCAAGCGCATTTGTTAATTTATTCATGTTCACTACCCCCCATCAATGATTGGACCGTTTCAACATCCTTATCACCACGGCCGGACAGGCAAATCACCAGTCCTGTTCCTTTCTCCATTTCTTTAGCAAGCTTTAAACCATAGGAAATGGCATGTGAACTTTCTAAAGCGGGGATGATCCCCTCCTCCCTTGACAGCATCGCTAGGGCTTCCAAGGCTTCATCATCGGTTACTGAAGTATATTCCACCCGATTCGTATCTTTTAAGTAACTATGTTCAGGCCCTACCCCTGGATAATCCAGCCCTGCCGAAATAGAATGTGCCTCCTGGATCTGACCGTCCTCGTTCTGCAAAACATACATGAATGCCCCGTGGAGCACCCCAGGTTTCCCTTTCGTCAAACTTGAAGCATGCAACGGTGTATGAAGTCCATGCCCTGCCGCTTCCACTCCGTATAACTTTACCGTTTCATCCTCAATGAAGGGATAAAACATCCCCATTGCATTACTTCCTCCGCCTATGCATGCAACTACTGCATCCGGCAGGGAATGAACCGCCTCAGAATATTGACGTTTTGTTTCATTCCCTATCACGCTTTGAAAATCACGGACAATTACGGGGAATGGGTGCGGACCAAGAACTGATCCCATTATATAATGGGTGTCATCCACATTAGCCACCCAATATCGTAACGCTTCATTTACTGCATCCTTCAGTGTCCCGCTTCCTTGTGATACAGATATGACCTTGGCTCCCAAAAGCTCCATCCTGAATACATTCAATTTCTGTCTCCTGATATCTTCTTCCCCCATAAAGATGATGCATTCCAACTTTAGCAAAGCACACACAGTCGCCGTTGCAACCCCGTGCTGTCCTGCACCCGTTTCGGCAATCACTTTTTTCTTGCCCATTTTCTGAGTCAGCAAAGCCTGGCCGATCGTATTATTTATTTTGTGGGCTCCGGTATGATTCAAGTCTTCGCGCTTCAGATAAATATCTGCACCGCCAGCCAGTCTCGTTAAGTTCTCCGCAAAATAAAGAGGTGTTTCCCGACCGATATATTGTTTCAGGTAATAACTTAGCTGCCTTTGGAATTCTGGATCATTTTTAGATTGTTCATATACTTCTTCAAGCTCCGTAATCGCCGCCATTAAAGTTTCTGGAACGAAGCGGCCTCCATATGCTCCAAAATGTCCAGTTTTATCAGGCTGTGTATAAGTATTCATCTATTCATTCCTCTTTTCCGGCTGTATTTTTTGCCTCATTGATAAATGCTTTCATTTTTACAGCATCTTTTAATCCGTTTGTTTCAACACCACTTGCTACGTCAACTGCGAATGGTGAAACGGCATTAATCGCTTTTCCGACATTTTCCGGAGTCAGCCCACCAGCTAGAATTACCTTCTCCAGTGGCAGATCAGCTTTTCGAATCATATCCCAATCCAAAGTCAATCCCTTGCCGGATGCGCTCTTAGGAAGATCGACCAATAGATAATCCGCTGGGTATTCATGCAGGTTTTCAAAGTCTTTCTCTGTATGGATGGCAAAGGCCTTGATCACCGGCAGGGGCATTCTGCGGGCAAAGCTGGCAGACTCGTTACCATGAAGCTGAATATAATCCAATCCCGCAATTTCAGCACTTTTTATCACTTCTTGTTCAGTTTGATTGGCAAACACTCCGACCTTTTTAACATGGCCAGCTAGATTCGCTCCGAAATCTCCTACTATCTCCGGCTCAACCTTCCTGCTGCTCTCGGCAAAAATGAAACCAATGAAGTCTGCCCCGGAACTAACAGCAGTCTGAGCAGCTGCCAAAGTCTTTATCCCACAGATTTTCACTAACATATTAATCTCCTTATATACTCATTTGCAGTTCGGCCATCTTGTGCGGAAGATTTGATGCAGTCATGAGTGTCTCCCCGACCAAAACCGCTTTTGCACCAGCATCCTTTACACGCATCACATCTTCTTTTGTTTTGATCCCACTTTCACTGATAATGATATGGCGTTTGGGATCAAGCAACTTCGCCAGTCGTTCTGTTACAGCCAAATCCACTTTGAAGGTCTTTAAATTCCGATTGTTAATCCCTACGAGCTCTGCATTCAGCTCTAGAGCACGTTCCAGTTCGGCTTCATCATGGACTTCCGTCAATACTTCAAGCCCTTTCTTTTTTGCATATTGATATAATTCATGAAGGCGTTCTTTAGAAAGTGCTGCCACAATCAATAGAATGATAGTCGCACCTGCTCTATGGGCCCGATCAATTTGGATTTCATCGATGATGAAATCTTTGCACAACCTGGGAATTTGTATAGCCTCGCTTACGTTTCTCAAATCTGCAATGGATCCTTTAAAGAAAACCTCATCCGTCAATACGGATATCGCTGCAGCTCCGCCACTTTCATATGAAAGGGCCTGCTCGATCGGATCTACATTGATTTTAATGTCCCCCTTTGAAGGGGAAGCCCGTTTTATTTCCGCGATGACCGCCATCGATTTAGCCGTTTTCAAATTTTCCACCAAAGATGGTCTGACTATGTTGATCATGACCGAATCATCTAAGGCCCTTTCTTTTAATTTTGCGACTTCAACCTTTTTCTGTTCGATGATTTTCGTTAAGATATTTTCCATTACATGACCACCTTATTTCTATTGCCATAAGCAATCAGATTTTCTAACTTTGCAAGAGCCGATCCGCTATCAATGCTTTCTTTGGCCATGGAGATTCCTTTTTTGATCGTTGCTGCCGTACCATGTGCGTATAATCCCAATCCGGCATTCAATAAAACGGTATCACGATATGCACCTTTTTCCCCTTTGAGAAGCCTAAGCATGATATCGGCATTTTGTTTGGCGTCACCACCACGGATGGCATCATTTCCGTAAACCGGCAGATCCACTTCTTCAGGATGGAGCGTAAATGGGATAATATCTCCTTGCTCCAAAAGGACGAGTGAGTTTTCACCCTGCAGGCTCGCTTCATCCATGAACCCGGCACCATTTATCACGACTGCGCGTTTTCTGCCCAATTTATGCAGGACTTCCGCAAACAGCTCAAGCATATCTCGTCGATTGATTCCCATTAATTGCGTGTCGAGCTGGACTGGATTTGTCAGAGGACCGATAAGATTAAATATCGTCGGGATTTTCAGTTCTTTTCTCACTTTCATTATCCTTGCAATATTAGGGTGAACAGATGGGGCAAATAAGAATGTGATCCCATTTTCCTCCAACAGTTCCTTTAACATGTCAGGCTCCAAGTACAAATTAACGCCTAATGCTTCCAATACATCCGCACTTCCCGTTTTGCTTGAAATGCTGCGATTTCCATGTTTGGCAACCTTGACACCGGCCCCAGCAAGCACGAAGGCCGATGCTGTGCTTATATTGAAGCTTTGTGACCCATCTCCTCCCGTTCCGCAATTATCCATTACATTAAGGGAGCTTGTTTGTACACTTCTTGCTTCTTTTCTCATGACTCTGACAAGGCTTGCTATTTCACCTGCCGTTTCCCCTTTGGCTTTTAAGGCAATGATGAATGCTGCCATCTCGCTTTCGGAGATATCTTTAGAAAATAACGATTGGGCTGCTCTGCTCATCTCTTCTTCCGTCAATGTTTGACGCTCTGCTAACTTCGCTAAATACTCCTTCACCGCTAACTCCCCCAGTCGTTTTTTGTTTTATAGAATGGATTGTTCCTTCTCTGATTGAAAGGTACCGGCAATCTCATAAAATTGATGTAATAATTCCTTGCCGATTTTCGTCCCTATTGATTCAGGGTGGAACTGTAAACCGTAGAGAGGGAATTCCTGATGTCTAAGGGCCATGATTTCCCCATCATCCAGTGCCACTGCCGTCACAGTCAGTTCTTCTGGCAAACTCGCCCTTTCAACCACAAGGGAATGGTAGCGCATTACCGGGAATTGTAAGTCCTGTTTGGCAAAAACACCTGTTCCATCGTGTTCGATTACCGATGTTTTTCCATGCATGATTTGTTTCGCCCCAACAACATTCGCTCCAAAAACCGCCCCAATGGCCTGGTGCCCCAAACAAATGCCTAATAGCGGAACCTTCTCATAAAAATTGCGGATGATCTCCATACTGATTCCAGCATCTTCGGGCCTGCCCGGTCCCGGGGAAATGACGATTGCCATTGGATTCAGTTCCTCAATTTCCGCAAGGGTGATTTCGTCATTCCTTTTTACTACGATTTCTTTTTCCACTTCACCTAAATATTGATAAAGGTTGTAAGTGAACGAGTCATAGTTATCAATTAATAAAATCATCTATTGTGAACCTCCATTAAAGCGCGTGCTTTATTTTGTGTTTCTTCATATTCCGTTTTTGGATCTGAATCATATACGATTCCAGCCCCTGCCTGTACATAGGCCTTGCCACCTTTAATGATCATCGTCCGAATGGCTAAAGCCATATCAAGATCCCCTCCAAAACCTATGTAGCCTATCGAGCCCGAATACATCCCCCGTTTACAATTTTCCAGTTCATTGATCAGCTCCATTGCCCTGATTTTAGGAGCACCTGAAACTGTTCCGGCAGGAAGGCAGACCGTCAGTGCATCTAAACTCGTGTACCCTTCCCTAAGCTTTCCGCTAACCTTCGAAGCAATATGCATGACATGCTGATATCTTTGAATTTCCATTTCCTCGGTAAGGTGGATTGAACCGATTTCGCAAACCCTGCCAAGATCATTTCTACCTAAATCAACTAGCATCTTATGCTCGGCAAGTTCCTTCTCATCCATCAGCAGGCTTTTTTCGAAGCCCTTATCTTCTTCATCCGTTTTCCCTCTCGGCCTTGTGCCGGCAATGGGATTAACATGAACCGTTCCTGATGAAACACTGATTAAACTTTCTGGAGAAGACCCAATGATTGTATATTCACCAAATTCTATATAAAACATATAAGGAGAGGGGTTGGCTAATCGCAAACGACGATAAGCGTCGAAAGGCTCCCCATCAAAATCCGCTTTAAACCTTTGTGATAAAACAACTTGGAACACTTCACCAGCTATGATCGCCGATTTAGCTTCAAGGACCATTTTCTCGAATTCATCCTGACTGAAATTCGAGTTGAATTCCAAATATTCCGACGATATTTCCTTTGACGGCTTGCTTGCCTGATTTATTTTATCCTTCATTCCCAATAAACTTTTTTCACTATCTTCTTCAGCAGTCAAAAGATGGATCTTCTGCAGAACATGATCGAATATATACAGTTCTTTATAAAAAAGAAAGTGAGCATCAGGCATTTGCAATGAATCAGGAGGAACCGGACCAATATTTTCATAAAGACGAATGATATCATAGCCCATATATCCGATTGCGCCACCGTTAAATGGCGGAAGATGTGTGGGAACCTCTTCTATTTCCACTAATAATTCTTTTTTTAGAAACTCGATGATATTGATGTCCTTAACGATTTGATCACCTGTTTCAATGTCTTTCACATTTACTCGGTCAGCAAGCGATGTCACCTCCAAATAAGGTTTTGAACCTAGATATGAGTAGCGGCCGTTGTCATGATGCGAATTCGAACTTTCCAATAAAAACTTCTGGTCACCATCTAATTTCTGAAATATGGCAATGGGTGTATGGATATCCCCTTCAATTGTATCCATTTTGAAACGGAATATTTTTTTTTCATCCAAATTATTCATCTCTTGATTCCCTCCCGATTCTTATGCGCTCTTATATTCCCCGGAGGGAAAACCCTTTTGGCCAAATGACCAGGTCTTCATTTCCTCTGGATATTTTCTTTAAAAGGTATATATATTGAAATTCCAATAAAAAAATCCCCTGCAAACACAAATATGTGTCTGCAGAGGACGGTATACCGCGGTGCCACCTCAAGTTGGAGAAATGCATCATTTTTCCCTCTCAAGCAAGAATTGAATTCTTGCGATTACCCTTTAACGGTGGCAGCCGAGTTTCCCTACTTATTTTCAAGAAACCACTCATAAGTCCATTCATCTTCTTATATCGTACCGGTTTCCACCTATTCCGGCTCTCTGTGACGCATCTAAAAAGATTACTACTCTCATTCATAGATTTAATTATCATTTTCAAAAAAAACGCAAAAAGGGCCCTCATCCAAAGGACGAGGAACCCGTGGTACCACCTTAATTAGCTAAATTAGCTCACTTTACGGCATTAACATGCCTATCTCCATTAACGATGAGATAATCGCCAAAGCCTACTCCGTTCATCCGTTTCGGTTTGGGGCTCGGAAGTCCATTCGCTTAATTTCGTTCACCAGTTTTCAGCAACCACTGGCTCTCTGCAGAACATCATTAAGGTACTCTTCTTCGTCACTGCCTTTATCTTTTTCTTGATTATTATGTTAAAACAATCTTTTCAGTAAGTCAATGGAGTTTTCGAAAAATTATATTTTTAATGTTTCATTTTTATCCATTCCCCGTCATCGATTCCTTTTGCCTTCTTAATGACAAGATAGGCTGAATAGGTGCTGACTGACTCGAACTCATCCGTATACTTTTTTTCATCCGCCTTGCCGGGGACTATTTCCTTGAATCTTCGGTAAGCCTTCATGAATTCTTCCTTTTGTATCTTATTTTCATAAGCCTTTTCTACTGCTTCAAAGAATTTTATCACATCTACGATTTCGTCAGTAGACCAATCAAGATCCATTGGATATTGATAATCCATATCCTAAACACGCTCCTTCTAGATAGTTTTTCATGTTGTCCGGCGGACCATGCATCATCAGTCTGCCCATTTTGAACGAATTGCTTCCGCCTGGTCGATAATCCGACTGAATAGTTCAGCAGTCGATGGTACATCATGAATCAGCCCCATCACTTGTCCAGCCCAGGCAAAGCCTTCACCTTCGACACCGTCATGAATATAACGCTGATTCGCTTTTCCACTTATGTATTCCTTCAATTGTTCATATCCGCCGTTTTCTTTTTCAATATCAAGAATCTTATCGGTCCAGCTGTTTGCAATTACCCTGGCTGGTGCACCAATGGACCGCTTGATGATAACGGTATCATTTTCCGTGCCGGAAACCAAGGCATTTTTATATAATTCATGTGCATGAACACACTCCTTGACAGCTATGAAACGTGTTCCCATCTCGATTCCTTCGGCACCAAGCGCCAACGCTGCCATCAAACCTCGTCCATCGCCAAAACCTCCAGACGCGATGACTGGAATTTTAACGGAGTCCACAACTTGAGGAATTAACACGGAGGTTCCAATATCATCACGCCCTAAATGTCCTCCGCCCTCCTGACCAACTACCATCACTGCATCTGCACCAAGCTGTTCAGCCTTCATTGCCTGCCTTCTTGCAGCAACAAGCACCAGTTTTTTCACTTGAGTGCCTTTAACGTAATCAAGAAAAGGGCCAGGGTTGCCGCCGGTTACGGAAACAGCTGCAATTCCCTCTTTCAAGGCTGCTTCAAGCATGTGTTCATAAGGCCTCCCATGCTGGCCGATCGCAAAGTTCACACCAAACGGTTTATCCGTCAATGATTTTGTTTTTCTTATTTCTTCTATCAGCTGCTCCGGGGTGTCCAAGGACATGGCCGTCACCTGCCCTAGCCCGCCTGCATTCGACACTGCCGCAGCCAGGTCGGCATATGCTAAATGGGCCAATCCCCCCTGTACAATTGGGTATTGAATACCTAACAAATCGGTCACACGCGTTTCCCACTTCAAACTCCTCATCTCCCTTTTCATTTGCTGGGTTGTTTATTTAGCTGAATCCAAATCATTAGCTTCATTATGGCAAATATTGTTTACCCGTTCAATTTTTAACTCACACATACAATATAAAAAAAGAAGAATTCTTGAGTAAATCAAGTTAATACTAGAAAAATGGATATTTATAAACTGCTGATAATTTTATTGGGCTCCTTAAAGACAAAGAGACATATATAAATTGTTTAAGTCAGGACATTAAATCACTCTAGGCATTTATTATAAGACGTGCTATAATTCATATGTTTTATGTCTATCCACAAGCTTACTAACCATACAAATGGAATCGGAGAAACATACGATCATTAATAGAAAGGGAGTAAAACCTCCCATATTTCGTACCTATTTTACTGAAAAGGGGCCACAAAGAATTGTCACAGAATGAAACACCCTTATACACTGCCTTATTGCAGCATGCAAAAAGAAATCCCGTTCAATTTCATATTCCAGGTCATAAAAAAGGAAAAGGAATGGACGCTGATTTCCGTAATTTCATTGGAGAAAATGCATTATCGATAGATTTAATCAATATCGCTCCACTCGATGATCTCCATCAGCCAAAGGGGATCATCAAACAAGCTCAGGATCTTGCCGCTGAAGCTTTTGGGGCAGATCACACATTCTTTTCCGTTCAAGGAACAAGTGGAGCAATCATGACAATGGTCATGACAGTCTGCGGACCTGGGGACAAAATCATCGTCCCAAGGAATGTACATAAATCCGTAATGTCTGCCATTGTATTTTCCGGAGCTGTTCCCATTTTCATCAATCCTGAAATAGACAAAGATTTGGGCATTTCACACGGAATCACCGTTGATGCCGTTGAAAAAACTTTAAGGGAACATAGCGATGCAAAAGGATTGCTTGTCATCAATCCCACCTATTTCGGCATTTCGGCTGATTTGCAAAAAATAGTGGAAGTTGCCCATTCCCACCAAATCCCAGTACTCGTAGATGAAGCACATGGTGTCCATATACACTTCCATGAAGACTTGCCGATGTCAGCCATGCAGGCTGGAGCGGATATGGCTGCTACTAGTGTTCATAAACTGGGCGGTTCACTAACGGGAAGTTCCATATTGAATGTTAAGACTGGATTGGTTTCCGCAAATCGTGTTCAAGCCATATTGAGCATGCTTACAACCACCTCAACCTCCTATATCCTTCTGGCTTCCCTGGATACGGCTAGAAGACAACTTGCGACAGTAGGCAGGGAAATGATCGATGAAGCGATCAATCTCGCAGGGTATATCCGTGAGGCCGTTAATGAGATTCCTTATCTTTACTGTGTCGGCAGCGAAATTCTCGAGAGCGAGGCAGCCTTTAGTTATGATCCGACAAAATTGATCATATCCATCAAGGAATTGAATATTACCGGATACGACGTTGAGAAATGGCTTCGTGAAAAGCATAATATCGAAGTGGAACTTTCCGACTTGTACAATATCCTTTGCCTGATAACACCTGGAGACACAAAAACAGAAGCGGACCTGCTGATCGCTGCGCTTAGAGACTTAGCGGATGAGTTTAAGGAAATGGCGGCTGAACATGAAAAGATCGAAGTTCTGCTTCCTGATACACCACCGCTGGCTTTATCACCCAGGGAGGCATTTTATGCAGAAACCGAAGTGGTTCCCATTGAGGAATCTGTCGGCAAAATCAGCGCTGAATTCATCATGGTTTACCCGCCTGGAATTCCGATCTTCATTCCAGGAGAATTGATTACTGAAGATAATATCAATTACATCCGGAAAAACATCGAGGCCGGACTTCCGGTTCAAGGCCCTGAGGACCCAGAGATAAAACATTTACGCATCATAAAAAATTGATTATCCCATCAAACCAGAGCAGAGTACTGCTCTGGTTTTTTTTAACCTTTTATTATTAAGCACTGGCTTCTATAAAAAGGGTGCTCCAGGTTACAACCCTGAAACACCCTTACATTCTATTAATCTTGAAATCTTTTTTCCATTTATTTTTCAGAGGCAGCTGTATCACAGCATTGGCAGTTGTGATTATGTGTGTATAATACACTTACTTTCTCATCTTCAAAATGTTCAATCGTGCTATTGCAAGTTTGACATACGATAGTTCCCATTTTTACAACCCCTTCCCCTATATTGTATGCATCATTGATATAATGTAACCGCTTTAAATGAATTATAATATAACACATTTATTATTTCAAGCTAAAAAGTATAACATATATACTTTTTCCCACTTAATGAACGATCATGTTGAAAGAAATGGATTCCAATCGTTCGTTAGACTGATTCTTTTTTTAGGCTCTTTTCATAAAGATTGTTGTTTTTAAAACGAAACTATTTAAGGTTGATTGGAGCGGAAGTGCGAGACTCCTGCGGGAGCAGCGGGACAGGTGAGACCCCACAGGCGTTTACGCCGAGGAGGCTCACCGCCCGCCCCGCGGAAAGCGAGCATCTGGAGGGGAAATCAACCACACCGCACTACTTGGTAAATAGCAATAAAGTATGCGAAAACAGCCTTTTTTAAAACACGGGAATTTATTTATAAACAAAGGGCCCTGGACTCAGTGCATAACACTCCTTGCTTTAGCATGGCAAGGTAAAAAAGGAATTTCGCCTTTTCATTTACATATAGATAGGTATATAATACATCCATAAAATGTTAAAATATTCTTACATCTTATCGATTGAAGGGGGATCCACATGTCTGAAAATGCCTATATCAAACTCGTTCCTGAGTCCGTGAAAGGAACTGTAACCATCGAAGACGTGAAAGAATTGCTGAACTATTATCAAATGATTACAGCGAAAACCGGAAAGCAATTGGATTGGGACTATGATAAGAAAGCATTTCCTTATGAAATGAAAGTACCGGAAAGAATGAAGGATAAGGCCATATATCTCCAAGCCAAAGAAGATCGATATCACATGATATTGATAGGAGTTGACCAAGAAGTCGTAAAGGATGAAGATGGATCAGATCGGATACAATCCTATATCCAATTCACCCTCCCTGAAACAGCAACTTTCGGTGATAAGGGAAAAGCTAATGAATTGTGCAAATTCCTTGCAAAGAAATTACGGGCGCAGCTGCATCTCTTCAATAAACGGGTAATGTATTATTATCCAAGGAAATAAAAAAACCTGCGTATGCCGAAATTGGCTCATGCAGGCGTTTCAATTAATTTTGGATCAAGGGACTCATAGCCTTTCTTTTGAAAACCTTTCACGATATCCTCTATCGCTTCACTCGTCCATTTCCGGTCATGCATCAGTAAGTTCGCCCCATTTCCCAAATAAGGGCTGTTCAACATGATTTCCGTTAAAGCTTTTTTATCCTGATACTCTTTTTCCCAGTCATAGCCGTAAGTCCAATTCATGACCAACATTTTTTCTTTCTCAGCGACTTTTTTTGAATGCTCGGTATTCGAACCAAATGGCGCCCTGAAGTACTTAGGGCGTACCCCTATTATTCCCTCAACCAAATTGTTCAATTTTACGATTTCCCTCTCTTGTTCCTTTTCGTTCAACTCTTTTAAATTTACATGGGAATACGTATGATTTCCTATGGAAAAACCCATTTCATGAATTTCTTTCAGCATCGCTTTATTTTCATCATTTTCAAGAAAGTGACCGTTCACGAAAAATATCGCAGGTACTTCTAGTCGCTTCAGGGTTTGGGCGATTGCCAGGGAATATTTATCAGGTGCATCATCAAATGTCAACAACACAACTTTCGGATTTGCATCCCCAATCGGTTTAAATGACCAATTCTCTTTATCCACCCGATATTCTGCCTTTACATTCCCTTCGCCAATTGTTTGTGACGTTTCTGTTTCCAAATCTTTCTCTTGCTGACTTTCATCTTGGACCGTTGTCGTCGTTTCGACACTTTTTTCACGCTCATTTTCAGTTTGATCGGAACTCGGGTCATTACAAGCCATCAATAAAAATGATACTAATGTAAATAATGCCACTACTTTGTTAAACATGATACCTCCGTGGTTTTATATGTCATCGAAGCTTACGTAAAAATTCAATATACGGGTACCAGCGTTTCCAAAAGGATTTGCAAAATCCCGTAACATAATAGACTTATCACGGTAACAAGCATGGTTCGTCTATTGGATTTTAAAATCATTTTACCAATGTAAATGGCTAGATAAGAAAAGACCAGAAACATGAATACTTTGAAAACGAATCGATCGTTAACAGACAGCCATTCAACTAATGTATACCCGCTCCAAACGATTAGTTGAAAGAGGATTACCAGATAATTTTTCAAGTGATCCACCCCATTTTAATATGAATATATCAGCCATTATCTTTTTATTGGCAAAAAATATTCTTTAACAAATCGCTCATCTTATTTTTTATCCTTTATGGCCTTTTTCAAACCCTTTCAAGGAAAAAAGTAAGAAGTCCTTTTTATAGCTTATGCCCTTTTTGTCCATTTCATTTAACTAGTGAGAAGAAATTCATGAATGGGGAGTCATCCTTCATTTTTTTAATCCGGCCAATAAAAAAAGCGTACTGCATTTAGCAGTACGCTTTATATATCTCAATTACTTAATGATGTGAATAGGAGTTCCAAGGGCAACTTCAGCAGCTTCCATTGTGATTTCCCCTAAAGTTGGATGTGCATGGATTGTCATCGCAATATCTTCGGCAGTCATTCCTGCTTCGATAGCCAAACCTAGTTCTGCAATCATATCAGAAGCGTTTGGTCCTGCAATTTGTGCTCCAATAACCAATCCGTCTTCTTTGCGAGTGATAAGCTTCACAAATCCGTCCGTATTATTTAATGAAAGAGCACGTCCATTTGCAGCGAATGGGAATTTAGAAGCAAGCGCTTCGATTCCAGCTTCCTTCGCTTCTTTTTCATTATAACCGACAGAAGCAAGTTCCGGTTCAGAGAAAACAACAGCCGGAATAGCAAGATAGTCGATTTCAGATGAATGTCCAGCAATGGCTTCAGCTGCAATTTTACCTTCATAAGAAGCTTTATGAGCTAACTGAGGTCCAGAAACGATATCACCGATTGCGTAGATGTTTTTCACGCTAGTACGGCATTGTTTATCCGTTTCAATCAAACCGCGGTCAGTCATTTTGATTCCGACTTGTTCCAGGCCGATCTCAGCAGTGTTTGGACGACGTCCAACTGTTACTAAAACGTAATCGGCTTCAACTTTTTTCTCTTCGCCTTTTACTTCATAAGTAACGGTTACACCTGTATCAGTTTCTTCCACGCCTTTAGCATTTGCTTTAGTAACAATTTCAGCACCTTTGTTTTTAAGGTTACGCTTAACAAGTGCTGCCATTTGTTTTTCAAAGCCTGCAGAAAGGATTTCTTCTGTACCTTCAAGGATCGTCACTTTAGTGCCAAAGCTAGCGAATGCTCCGCCAAGCTCAGTTCCGATGTAACCTCCGCCGATTACCACGATCGAACTTGGAACTTCTTCCAAAGCAAGAGCGCCAGTTGAATTAAGTACGCGTTTCGTATATTTAAATGACGGAATCTCGATTGGCGATGAACCAGTAGCGATGATTGCGTTTTTAAATGTATATGTTTGGGCTGAGTCATCATTCATAACACGGATGCTGTTTTCATCAACGAAATAAGCTTCGCCAGTTACAACATCAACATTATTGCCTTTTAACAGGCTGCTTACACCGCCAGTTAATTTTTTTACAACAGTACCTTTCCAAGCTTGTACTTTAGAAAAATCAACAGTAACTTTTTCTGCAAAGATACCCATATCTTCTGAATGCTGAGCTTCATGGAAACGGTGTCCAGCCGAAATTAAAGCTTTCGATGGAATACAGCCTACATTCAAACAAACTCCGCCGATTGTTCCTTTTTCAACGACCGTTACTTTCTGTCCAAGCTGTGCTGCGCGAATTGCGGCAACATATCCCCCTGGGCCTGAACCGATTACTAAAGTATCTGTTTCGATTGGAAAATCTCCTACTACCATTGTTTACGCCTCCATTAACAATAATTCTGGGTCGTTCAATAACTTTTTGATATGATTCAATGCATGTTGAGCTGTTGCTCCATCAATCATGCGGTGATCAAAGCTCAGTGATAATGCCAGAACTGGAGCGGCGATAATTTCCCCGTCGCGTACAATTGCTTTTTCGGCAATGCGTCCAATCCCTAGAATGGCAACTTCTGGATGATTGATAACAGGTGTGAACCATTGACCGCCTGCGGAACCGATATTCGTAATGGAGCAAGAAGCACCTTTCATTTCGTTAGGAGCCAATTTGCCGTCACGGGCTTTCGTCGCTAATTCGTTAATTTCTTGTGAAATAGCGAAAGTTGATTTACGATCTGCATCTTTTACAACTGGAACGAGCAGTCCTTTGTCTGTGTCTGCCGCAATTCCGATATTGTAATAGTGTTTATGGATAATCTCACTAGCTTCATCATCAAATGATGTGTTAAGCATAGGGAATTCACGCAATGCACTTGTTAACGCTTTAACAACATAAGGTAGGAATGTAAGCTTGATTCCTTTTTGTGCAGCAATTTCCTTGAATTTCTTACGGTGAGCAACCAATAGCGTCACATCGACTTCATCCATTAATGTAACATGCGGAGCTGTCTGCTTGGACTTAACCATTGCTTTTGCGATCGCTTTTCTCATACCGCTCATTTTCTCACGAGTTTCAGGATATTGCCCCTCTGGAATTGAAACTTTTTGTTTTTCAGTTGTTTCCGTATCATTTTGTTGTGAAGCTTCACTTTGAGCTGCTGGTTGCTGTGGAGCGGTTTTGCCGTTTTTGAAAGCATCAATGTCTTCCTTCATGATGCGGCCGTTATCCCCAGAACCAGTGATCTCACGAATATTTACCCCTTGTTCGCGTGCATATTTCCTGACAGAAGGCATGGCGATAATACGGCGTGAAGGATCTGCCTCAACCTGTGGCTGTGCTCCCGCGCCCGTTACTCCGCTATTTTCTTGAACCGGAGCAGCCTCTTTCTTGACTTCCTGTCCAGCTTCAGCAGTTGCTTGAACCTGGGCCTCCGTATTCTTCTCGCCTTCTGCCTTCGCTTCTTCTCCATGATCCCCTTTAAACTGAAGATTTTCATAACCTGGAGCATCGAATGTTACAAGTACATCGCCAACAACGGCAACCGTTCCTTCTTGAACAAGGATTTCTTCAACGGTACCTTCCACTGGTGATGGTATTTCAACAACGGCCTTATCGTTTTGAACCTCGCAAAGCACGTCATCTTCTTGTATCTTATCTCCTGGTTTTACAAACCATTTCACTATTTCACCTTCGTGTATACCTTCTCCGATATCAGGGAGTCTAAATTGGAATGCCACTGAGTTCAACCTCCTATATTAAATCATACTTAGTGCTTTGAATAAAGTCCTTTATCTTGCATTACCGTTAATGCAAAATCACTTTCCCGAGCAGGACATTCATTCCATTACTTAAGATTGTTAAAACTTCAAGACTTTAGTCGCCGTTTCAATAATGTCTTTATAATTAGGGAGCCATACTGTTTCAGCTTGTGAAAACGGGAATACCGTATCAGCTGCCGCCACGCGCAGTACTGGAGCATCCAAGCTCAAAATGGCACGTTCGTTAATTTCCGCTACGACATTCGCTGCTATGCCAGCTTGCTTTTGTGCTTCTTGAACAACGATAGCGCGTCCTGTTTTTTCTACTGAAGCAATGATTGTATCGATATCCAATGGTGATACAGTCCGTAAGTCGACCACTTCGACGGAATGACCATCCTTAGCCAATTCCTCAGCTGCCTTGATGGATTCCTGCACCATCGCACCATAAGTAATAATGGATAAATCCGTTCCTTCTCTTTTCACATCCGCTTTTCCTAATGGAATTGTGTATTCTTCTTCAGGAACTTCTTGACGGAAAGAACGGTACAATTTCATGTGCTCAAGGAAAATGACAGGGTCATTATCACGAATTGCTGAAATCAATAAGCCTTTTGCATCGTAAGGAGTGGAAGGGATAACTACCTTTAACCCTGGTTGCTGGGCCATTAAACCTTCTAAGCTATCAGCATGCATTTCCGGAGTATGGACTCCGCCCCCAAAAGGTGAGCGAATTGTAACCGGTGCACTGTAACGTCCGCCTGAACGGTAGCGCATACGAGCAAGCTGACCGCTTACGGAATCCATTACTTCATATACAAACCCAAAGAATTGAATTTCAGGAACAGGACGGAAACCTTGTAAAGAAAGACCGACCGCTAATCCACCGATTCCAGATTCAGCAAGAGGTGTATCGAATACACGATCTTCACCGAATTCTTTTTGAAGATTTTCCGTTGCACGGAAAACTCCTCCATTAAGACCTACATCTTCTCCAAAAACGAGTACATTCTCGTCATTTTTAAGTTCTGTACGTAATGCTTCTGTAATTGCTTGAATCATCGTCAATTGAGCCATGGCTTACTTCGACTCCTTCTCTTTATAAATTTCATATTGTTCTTTTAAGTTATAAGGCATTTCTTCATACATGATTTCAATTAGGTCTGTAACCTTTTGTTTAGGTTCTGCATCAGCCAATTTGATTGCTTCTTTAATATCTTCTTTGGCCTTCTCTATCGTTTCGTTTTCTAATTCTTCATTCCAAAGTTTTTTGCTTTCCAAGAATTTGCGGAAACGAACCAATGGATCTTTCAGTTCCCACTCGTTATCCATTTCAGAGGTACGGTAACGTGTCGGGTCATCCCCAGCCATCGTATGTGGTCCATAACGGTAAGTTAATGTTTCAATCAATGTAGGGCCTTCACCATTGATTGCACGTTCACGCGCTTCTTTAACGGCTGTATATACGGCCAACGCATCCATACCATCAACCTGGATTCCAGGAATACCTGCAGCCACACCCTTTTGGGCCAATGTTTTAGATGCTGACTGCAAATCAACTGGTGTAGAGATTGCGAAACGGTTATTTTGCACGATGAAGATAGCTGGCGCTTTAAAGGCACCTGCAAAGTTAATTCCCTCATAGAAGTCACCTTGTGAGGTTCCACCGTCACCCGTATATGTAATGGCAACAGCTTTTTTCCCGCGTTTCTTCAACCCAAGAGCAACTCCGGCAGCTTGGATATATTGAGCGCCGATTATGATTTGAGGAGAAATTACATTGACGTCTTCAGGAATTTGATTTCCCTTAAAATGACCCCGGGAGAATAAGAATGCTTGCCAAAGCGGCAGGCCATGCCAAACGATTTGCGGAACATCACGATAACCAGGCAAAATGAAATCTTCTTTTTCCAAAGCATACTGGGAAGCGATTTGAGAAGCTTCTTGACCGGCAGTCGGTGCATAGAAACCTAATCTGCCTTGACGGTTCAGTGATATGGAACGTTGATCCAAGATGCGTGTATAAACCATACGGCGCATTAATTCTTGCAATTGTTCATCACTTAAATCAGGCATAGCCGCTTCATTCACGACTTCTCCCTCTTCATTTAAAATTTGAAAAGTTTCAAATTGTTCTTCTACTTTCTTAAGCTGATCCTGAACATTAATTTTAGCTTGTTTAGTTTTTTGAGCCATTTGGCACCTCATCCTTTCATTAAAAAGGTTTGCTATTATTATTCTATAAAGCAAAAATAGTTTGCTTTTTAGTTTCTGCAACAATACATTCTTTTATTTTTCCCTTAAGACCAATCCTCAAACGTGGATATGCTTAATATGTCTCAATCTTATTCTGTACCATAAAAAAAATCAAGGAAAATGATACAAGAATTTTTATAGATTAAGTTTACAAGATGAATTAACATCAAGTCAATCACTTGGAGTTCCTAATAATTTTGATTTAATAGAATTTCCAACACTCATACTTCTTCTCTGTATTAGTTTTCAATTTACAACTGTACTATTAAATTTCCCTTATTTATCAATTTAAGGATGGCGAAGGATAACATTTCAATTCCCCAGCATATCCCATCGATTCCAAAACCGCTTTAACTAAAGGCATTTTAGTCTATAAAATAATATACCAACAAAATATTCAACCGCTTTCATCTAAGTCTGCTGTTAGATTTTTAATTATCGTTTTTTTTTAGTACAGGTATGAAAATTCCACATCAGGCTGGTTGCACAAAAAAAGACCATTCTAAAATTTTTTAGCCAAAAAAGAACTGGATTGAAAAAAATATGGGCTGTGAGTGAGGATCACAGCCCATATTTATATTAATTTGTTGAATCCGCCATTTCTATGCCGGAACTATCATAAAAACTTTCTTTTTTTTGATTTGATTTTTCCGTTAATGCATTAAATTCCTCATTCGCTTTCAAAACTTTTGTATAAGAGGTATTTATTTTCTCGATTTGCACTTGTAATTCATCCATTTTCAAATCCTCTTTTTTGAAAAGCTCATATAATTCACGATCATAAGCGAGACTTTGTTGATAGGCATCATATAAATCATCATAGGTGCTATAGCGCTCACTCATGATCTTTTTCATTTCAGTCGCTTCTTTTTTTATCTTTTCGTCCTCTATTTTC
Organism: Peribacillus sp. FSL R5-0717; assembly: GCF_038002945.1. NCBI lineage: Bacteria > Bacillati > Bacillota > Bacilli > Caryophanales > Bacillaceae > Peribacillus > Peribacillus sp. FSL R5-0717. The sequence continues at coordinate 4,075,564 of NZ_JBBOOF010000001.1, read as the reverse complement.
CCGATTTGTTCATCTATTTGATTGAATTGTTCTTTTGAGGATTGCATACTGCTTTGTTCCTTTTCAATTATTTTTTCCCTTTCGTCGATATTCTTGGTTGCTTCATCTGAAAGCTCGACGATCTGTTCATAATCGTCCAATCCAAGTTTAATGATTTTCTCATATTTTTCTTTTTCTTTTTTCTCCAAATCATTAAGCGGCTCTTGATTCTCGGTGAAATCACTTTCCTTTTCTGCAGTTTTCTCCAGGATTTTGTGGATTCTTTCTTCCGGTGAACCATTAAAACAACCAGTCAAGATCACTAAAGAAAGAAGTAAGATAACAAATGGACCAAAACGTTTCAACATAGACAACTCCTTCTGATAGTTCTTTGAAGATTCATGTTCCTCAATTCATTCTTAAGCCGCAGACATTTGTTACAATCATATTCCGAGCAGGTTTTTTTCATTACTGGGCGCTAGCCTACACCCTTTAAACCATACTGCATAGGCTGTAGGGACCGTTTCAAATTTGAATGGTCAGCATTTTAATAAATACAAAAACGGAGGTATGAAATTATGTATGGAGGTTTCAACCAAGAATGTTGTTATCCGGTTTCCGCTGCACCCAGCTATGGATATGGCGATGGTGGAGGCTGCGGCTTTGGAAGCGGCTTTGCCCTGATCATTGTCCTGTTCATTCTGTTAATCATCGTCGGCGCGTGCTTATGCTAACCAGGTAATTACTATTACCTTTACCCGAAAATGTTAACGATTTACCCTGATTCACAAAAAATGATAATATTTTTTAAATAGACCAACATGCAAATAAAATAATGGCAGGGATAGGAAATCATCGACTTGATTCCATCCCCTCCATTTTTCTTTCATTAAACCATTCATTAACTTTCAGCCTTTTTTTTGTTAAAATAACCCTATACATATTATAAGAATTTTTATGAGGTGAAAGATTATGCTTACCATGGATGATTTTGTTAATGAAGACGATCCAATCCTAAGGCAAGTCGCGGTAGAGGTTCCGCTTCCGGCATCAAATGAAGATAAGCAACTTTTAGCCAGCTTGATGGAATATGTCCAAAATAGCCAGAAACCTGATATTGCTGCTCTATACGGGTTAAGGGCAGGAATTGGCTTGGCTGCACCACAGGTTAATGTTTCAAAAAGGATGATTGCGGTTCATTTAAAAGAAAAGGATGATCAACTTTATAGCTATGCACTTTTCAACCCTAAACTCGTTAGCCATTCAGTCGAAAAAGCATACTTGACATCCGGAGAAGGCTGTCTTTCCGTAAATCGTCCAGTTTCCGGCTATGTGCCACGTTATGCCCGAATAACGGTTGCGGGTACGGACCTGGAAGGAAAATCGGTTCAACTCCGCCTGAAAGGCATCGCAGCCATTTGCTTTCAACATGAAATCGACCACCTTAATGGTATCATGTTTTATGATCATATCAATCCGGAAGACCCCTATGCCATTCCGGAAAATTCAATTGCGGTGGAAAGGTAACGTAATAGGCAAAACCCCCGTCTGTTGGTTGACGGGGGTTTTATTTTTTATATCAGTTCAAGTTCCTTCAAACCAAAAAGTATGCCATCATCATCGACATCCTTCGTTACAAAGTCGGCCTCTTGCTTCACAAGCTGACCGGCATTCCCCATAGCCACGCCATATCCCGCTACTTTTAACATCTCTATATCGTTTAAGCCATCTCCAAAGGCGTAAACATCCTCAAGAGCAAACCCGACTTTTTCCATTAATATTTTAATGCCTTCAGCCTTTGAACCCCCGAATGGAAGTACATCCGTCGAATACTCATGCCATCTAATGAAGTGAAAATCATCATATTTCCCAACAAAGTTCCCTTCTTCAGCTTCCGAACAGAATAATAAGGCTTGGTATATATCATGGTCCTCATAAAAATCCGCCACATGTTCAGGGTGGGGAAACTTAAGGCTGCTCAATGCTTCTTCAATTCTGTTATGATGCGGAACACTCGATTTCATTGTCTCCTCATTCATGAACACGATCGGTATTTCATTTTTTTCAGCATGTTCGTGAAGGCGTTTTATCTCAGGTATGCTCAAAGGGTTTTTATAAACGACTTTCCCTTCAAAAACAACGTATTGTCCATTGAAACTTACGAATGTATCGATGCCAAGCTCTTCCCTTAAAGACTCGAACATGAACGGAGCCCTTCCTGTGGCAATCGCTACAAAAACCCCGCTATCCTGTAGTTGCTTAATGGCTTCTTTTGTTGAAGCAGGTAACTTTTTTTCATGATCAAGCAATGTTCCGTCAATATCAAAAAATACGATTTTCACTTGCGATTCACTTCCAATTCATTCATTTTTTCCGTTTTAATATGTAACCATTTAATAATTGTCATCAAGATAAGTCAAGTAACTCTACCGGACCCAACTCAAAGTTACGTTTTTTATTCAGGAATGGGCATATACTATTCTTAATAGAAACCAACTCAGGCTTTCCAGATTACACTTCTCCCATCCTTCTGCCTCTTAAATCCCAGTTGCTTGTTTGAAAGAGCCTTTTTTTTCAAAAATGGGCCATGTACCTGTAAAGACGTATTTACATTATTGAATAATCCTATACAATAATAATTAAGGGAGCGTGATCGCCATGTTAAAAAAGCTTCGTAAAAAGCTTGTTAAACAGTGGAATGATCTTTTAAGAAAAAAATCTATCGCATGATTTGCCACTCATTCCTGCCTTGGCCGTCATCCATATGCGAATTTTTTTCGGACAGCCCTTCAAAAACTTGCGGAGGGCTTCTTCCTTGTTGTAAAGTTCTTGTTAGGCATTCTTTCTATCTTGGCTTTTATATGGTCTGGTGAATACATATTTCAATCAAAATATGAGTCGCTGTGTTTTCATGAAACGCTGCACACAGCGGTACCGTATTAATTTAGAAAGAAATCGTTTAAAAAAAGATCCCATGATTTAAGTTTTACACATGGCAAAAACGGATAGGATATAAGATAGAGGAAGCTACAATTGGATTGATACCAGATTCGGCCATCTATTTTTTTATATACTTTTAGACATTGGTATATTTAATTCATCAAACCCCTTCCGTTTTTATGGCGGAGCTGGGTTTATTTTTACATGATGTTGAAAAACATGAAAAAATTGTTGTTTTTATATATAATGAAAAAAGCAATGCAAACAAGTGAGGAGAGATTAAAATGGTTTTTAAGGTATACTATCAAGTAACCATATCAGAGGTTCCCATCAGGGAGAATACTAAAACAATGTTTGTCGAAGGTGAATCCGTTCGTGACGTTCGTTTAAAATTAAAAAAAGAACCTTATAACGTAGAAATCGTACTACCCGTAACCGGAGCATATTTAGAATATGAAAAACAAAATGAAGATTACAAAGTATTGGAGCTATAATTTATGAAATTCGTAAAAAACGATCAAACAGCTGTATTCGCCCTGGGCGGTTTAGGCGAAATCGGTAAGAACACATATGCTGTTCAGTTTCAAGATGAAATCATCATCATTGATGCTGGAATTAAATTTCCTGAAGATGAACTCCTCGGTATTGACTATGTGATTCCAGATTACAGCTATTTAGAGAAAAATGTAGATAAAATCAAAGGTGTCTTCATTACCCATGGTCATGAAGATCACATTGGCGGGATTCCTTATTTACTTAGAAAAGTGAATGTCCCTGTATACGGCGGGAAGCTTGCACTTGGACTGCTCCGTAATAAATTGGAAGAACACGGCCTTTTACGTCAGACAACCATGATTGAAATCAGTGAAGATGAAGTGATCAAGTTCCGGAAAACGTCTGTCTCTTTCTTCCGTACAACTCACAGTATCCCTGACTCATATGGAATCGTCGTAAAAACCCCACCTGGACAAATTGTCCATACTGGTGATTTTAAATTCGACTTCACCCCAGTGGGTGAGCCTGCAAACCTGACCAAGATGGCTGAAATCGGTAAAGAAGGTGTATTGTGCTTACTCTCGGATAGCACAAATAGTGAAGTGCAGAACTTTACTATGTCCGAAAGCCGTGTCGGTGATACCATTCAAGACATTTTCCGCAAGGTTGACGGCAGGATTATTTTTGCAACGTTTGCATCGAACATCCATCGCCTTCAGCAAGTTGTAGAAGCAGCCGTGGCCAACGGCCGTAAAATAGCCGTTTTTGGCCGAAGCATGGATTCAGCCATATCAATCGGACAAGATCTTGGTTATATCGTAGCGCCTAAAGATACATTTATTGATGTACAGCAATTGAATCGTATGCCTGCGAATAAAGTAACCATCCTTTGTACAGGCAGCCAAGGTGAACCAATGGCAGCACTGTCGCGCATAGCGAACGGCACTCACCGTCAAATTCAAATCATCCCTGGTGATACGGTAGTATTTTCATCTTCACCCATCCCAGGTAACACAATCAGCGTTTCCAGAACGATCAATCAATTATATCGAGCAGGAGCAGACGTCATTTCAGGTCCTCTGAATGACATTCATACTTCAGGACATGGCGGACAGCAGGAACAAAAGCTTATGCTCCGTCTGATAAAACCAAAATTCTTCATGCCAATCCACGGTGAATACCGTATGCAAAAACTGCATGCCCGCCATGCAGTCGATTGCGGCGTTCCGGAAGAAAATTGCTTTATCATGGATAATGGTGAAGTTCTTTCCTTAAGTGAGAACACAGCTCAAATCGCTGGTAAAATCCCTTCAGGTTCGGTTTATATCGATGGAAGCGGCATTGGGGATATCGGTAATATCGTTCTCCGTGATCGTCGGATTCTTTCCGAGGAAGGCCTTGTCGTTGTTGTGGTCAGCATCAATATGAAGGAATTCAAAATTGCATCCGGTCCTGACATCATCTCACGCGGATTTGTTTATATGAGAGAATCAGGAGACCTTATCAGCGATGCTCAATCCTTGATCACAAAGCATTTAAATAAGGTGATGGATCGCAAAACTACTCAATGGTCTGAAATCAAAAATGAAATTACAGACACTCTATCTCCATTCCTATATGAAAAAACGAAACGCCGTCCGATGATCCTGCCGATCATCATGGAAGTGCAATAAATAATAGAAGCCCAGCCATCATTTGGCTGGGCTTTTTTTGTTTAGGTTTGTAAATCCCCCACCTTGAATTCCACTCCAGGCACTCATTTTCCCCGGCGCCTTAGAAGCCTGTGGGGGGCTCCCTTACACGTCTCCGCAGGATCTCGAATACCCGCTCCAAACAATTTTGTTTTAAAAGTTAGATAGAACTCCTTTTGTCTACAGTCTTTCTTGTTTTAAAAATGGAAAGCTTCCGAAAGTAAAACTGATAAGAAGCATGTATTTCTTGATTCCACACTGTCGAAGTGCCGGAAACACGAGTGTTTATCATGTACGCAAAAATAAAAAGGGAATTGAAAAATTGTTGATGCAGGCTATTCTCTATAACTCCTTAAGATCCAATTAAAAAACAAAAAGGTTTCGGAATGAGGCCATTCCGAAACCTTTTTGTTTTTCCTTTGATAAAAGCGCTTCTCGATTTTAGCAGGACGCTTACTTATTCCACAATTTTTTTTTCAAAGCGATTGATGTCCGAATCCGCGCCGATGACGATCAATATATCACCTTTATGTATTAAATCGCTCGCCTGTGGGGAAACATTAATTTCGTTCCCTCTTTTGATTGCGACTATATTCAGTCCATAGTGGGCACGGATATCAAGGTCAATTATCGAGTTTCCATTCATCTTTTGGCTTGCAACAATTTCGACGATGGAGTGTTCATCAGAAAGCTCCAAATAATCGAGAATATTATTGGAGACGATATTATGGGCAATCCTTCTCCCCATATCCCGTTCGGGGTGCACGACATAGTCGGCCCCAATTTTACGAAGAACCTTCTCGTGATAATCATTTTGCGCTTTAACCGTAACATTTCCGACACCCAATTCCTTAAGCATGAGAGTCGTCAATATACTGGCTTGAATATTCTCGCCAATCGCTACAATGACATGATCAAAATTTCGAATCCCTATATTCCTTAGTACATTTTCATCTGTCGTATCCCCTACTACGGCATGTGAAGCTATTCTGGCAAATTCATTCACTCGATCTTCGTCGGCATCGATAGCCAGAACCCCTAATCCTTCTTCAGCTAATGTCTTGACTATGCTGCCGCCAAAACGGCCAAGTCCAATCACCGCAAATTCTTTTTTCACAATAAGCCCTCCAACGTCATTCGTTCTTTCTTTAGAGCATGTTCTGCACTGAAAATCATTTTTATGCTTCGCTTCCTTTAAACGTTATATAATCCGTTAAGTGATCGATCGCGAGTTCAATGGCTTTTTCGTCCGGGCTTAACTTGGCGTGATGCAATCCGTATTCCGATGAAACCCCCAGCCAGAACATGAATCCCGGAATCTCCTTTAACATATAACCAAAATCTTCGCCAGTCATTGCTTCAGTACATTCATGCAAATGAACAGCAGTTGACTTCTCTGTGAAATCCATGAATTCCCGGGTCAACCGCTCTTCATTATATACCTGATGATACATCGCGCCATAGTCGATTTCAGCCAAGCACTCATATCCTACTTGTATACCATCCACAAGCGCTTTTATCCTAGACTTGACCTTTACCATCGATTCGGGGTTAAGAGTGCGTATTGTGCCCTCTAACCGCGCTGTCTCCGCAATAATGTTTTGAACGGTGCCTCCAGTAATCTTCCCAACTGTAATGACAGCTGAATCTAGCGGATTGACATTCCTGGAAACGATTGTTTGAAGCTGCCCTACAAGCGAGCAGGCCGCAATGACCATATCATTTGTTTCATGCGGATAGGCTGCATGTCCTCCTTTCCCCCTCAAATCGATGAATAATTCAGATGTATTGGCAAATAGAAGCCCTTCTTTAACGGCAATCGTCCCAACTGGATACTCCGGAGCAATATGTAAAGCAAGAATCATATCAGGCTTCCATTTTTTCATCGTTTCCGATTTAAGCATTGGTTCAGCTCCGCCAGGACCCTCTTCTGCAGGCTGGAAGATGAATAGCAAGTCATCATCGATCGGATTTTCCGTGAAATATGTCAATAATCCCAAACCTATGCTCATATGAAAATCATGACCGCAGGCATGCATATATTCCTCGTGGTTGGATGCAAACGGCAATCCGGTTTCCTCTTTTATCGGCAAACCGTCTATATCAGCCCTGTAGCCAATGGTTTTTCGCGGGTTCATCCCCTTCACTTTCACGAATATCCCAGTTCGCCATGTTTCTATTTCCATTCGCTCCTGGGCCAGATTCGTTATGTAATTCAGTAGGTATTGCTGCGTCTTGAATTCTTTGAACCCTATCTCCGGTATTTGATGCAGATCACGCCGGATCTTGGCAAAAGGGTTTATTTTCACATTATTCCCTCCCTATACAGAAAGCGTGGATATAGTTATCCACGCTTCAGGCAATATTCACTAAAGAAATTAAAGTTGACGAAGTTCTTGCATGATTTCTGTTTTTGATTTTGTTTTTTCGTCAATTTGTTTAATGACCCTCGCCGGGATACCAGCAGCCACGGAGTATGGAGGAACGTCTTTCGTTACGACGGCACCGGCAGCGACAACGGAACCTTCTCCGATTTTGACACCTTCCAGTACGACCGCATTGGCTCCGATCAATACATCATCTTCCAAAATGACCGGTTGTGCGGAAGGCGGCTCGATGACACCTGCTAAAACGGCACCAGCACCTACGTGACAGTTTTTGCCCACTGTTGCACGTCCGCCCAGTATTGCGTTCATGTCGATCATTGTACCTTCACCGATGACAGATCCAATATTGATTGATGCACCCATCATGATGACTGCGTTATCTCCAATGGAAACTTGGTCACGGATTATTGCGCCTGGCTCGATACGGGCTTTGATGCCTTTTAGATCCAATAAAGGAATGGCAGAGTTACGACGATCATTTTCAACTACATGATCCTCAATTTTTGTTCCTGCTGCATTGATCGCTTCTTCGATTTCAGACCACTCACCGAATACAACCCCTGTATTTCCTGTTATGAAAGTTTTAGAAGCTGGACCAAAATCCAGGCCTTCTAAATCGCCTTTGACATATACCTTTACAGGTGTGGATTTTTTACTATTCGAGATAAAAGAAATAATTTCGTTTGCATCCATTTTATTCATTCCGGGTAAACCTCCTAAATATGTATCATTACTCGTTTTAAATTTACCAGACAACAGCCGGCAAGACAAGTTGAATGTCACTCATATATATTATTCTGCCCTATTGACATTTTCGTCGGCGGACCTATAACATTCCTTGGTCGCGAATATGCTCTTTAACCACTTCCGTGAATGCCTGGACTTGCTTTAACTGGAAGGCAGATTCATAGCCGCAAAGCCATGTATCACGTTCGATTGAGTGGTTATGCCCATCCAGTAGAGGGATTTTAAATACATTCGTATCTTTATCATGTAAAGTGATGGCTGGCAGGATCGCATATCCAATACCATTAAACACCATTTGTTTGCATGTTTCGATTTGATCAACGACTATGGTGTTTTTTGGTGTCGTTTGAAATTGCCGATGCCACCAATCTTGAATTTCCTGATAATAATTCGAATCGCTCTTAAACTGAATGAATGGACGGTCAGTTTCGAAGACTTGATTCAGTTCCTTCATTTCAGTATCCACCAAATACAGCATATCCGTGAATAAATGCTGTTTTACGCCTTTCCAATCCGGTGCTCCCCTTATGATGCCAATATGCACTTGCCCTTCATACAAAGACTTTAAAATCTCACTGCTCCAGCCAGTGATCAAGGAAATTTTTGCATACGGATATTTTCGGACGAACTTTTTCAATACTTGCGGCAGCCAATTTTGACCGACAATCGAGGCACAGGCTATTTTCAAAGTGCCATATACTTCATGGTCCATGGCTTGAATACTTTCCCTGACCTTCTCTTCTTTTTCTATAACCTCATTGGCCAAACGAATTACCGCTTCACCTGCAGGCGTCAGTGACAGCCCTTTTTGTGAACGCAGAAACAGTTTCGAGCCCCAATCCTTTTCTATTGATTGTAAACGCTGGGATAAAGCCGGCTGGGAAACGAACAACCGCTCAGCTGCTTTTCTCATATTCATTTCCTGAGCAAGCACTGATAATAAATGAAATTCTGAAAATGACATACACACCAACCTCTTGATAATTAAATCTTATCATGATGATTTAATTTATTTAAATTTTATTATCAACAAAGTCCGCTTATAATACAAGAGAAAAGGAACGGAGTGAATATCCTTTGACGATCATTTTATTGCTTGCCATCAGTTTTGCAGCTTCCTTTGTCGGGACATTGGCCGGAAGCGGCGGTCTCAACGGCATGCCGTCCCTTCTTTTGATAGGCCTACCCATTCACCAGGTTATTGGATCAGTCAAATTTCCCATTATGTTTTCTTCTTTTTCTAGCTTATATATTTTACTCAAGAAAAAGCAGCTAAAATTGAAGGATGCCCTCCAGTTAATCCCATTTGCCCTTTTTGGTGGCTTATGCGGCGGTCTGCTTGCTAATTCATTCTCCGAGAAGGCAATGAATTTGTTAGCCATCTGCCTTTTGACTGTCGCTTTGATCATGAATTTCATCAAAAAACCGCAACCTTCCGATGAAACGGATTGGCATCTCCCAAAAAAAGTTTATCCATCCCTATTCGGAATCAGTGTCTATGACGGAATGTTCGGACCGGGACAGGCGACCATGCTCATGTATACCTTTTTAAGAAATGGCGCCACCTACCTTCAATCCCTGGCCTTTACTAGATTCCAAACTTTCATTAGCTGTACAGCTGCATTCATTACCTATTTCATGGCCGGTAACATTGCATGGGGGATTGCCATTTATTACACGATCGGTTCCCTGATCGGATCACGGCTGGCCTTGCGTGTGGCTCAAAAAATCTCCACTGGACAGTTGAGATTCATTTTACATTCGGTCACGATCGCATTGATTCAATTGGTCATCAGAGTTGCGTTTCCTTAAAACAAAGGCAAACTACATTAACGAGTCTGCCTTTTTCCTATGCCTTCTTATTCATCCTTATTCTTTCTTAGTCTCGTTAGAAACAGGAAGCTGATTACAGAGAAGACTAGAACAATGAGATAAATCGTCTGTAAAGACAATGTAAGTCCTTCCTGTAAAACATTTACCACATTTTCAGGAAGCGACGTGCGTTCTTCACTGTCCAACAATTTATTTGCCGTATCTATCGTCACTCCCGATCCGGCCGGCGCATGCTCGTTCAGATAAGCGTGAAGTCTCATATTCATGATTCCTCCAAGTAATGCAGCACCTACAGTATTTCCTAAATTACGCATGAACATATTGGAAGCCGTCGCAATACCCCTTCGTTCCCAGCTGACGTTTTTTTGAATGACGACAATGAATGAAGTAGAAGTCAAGCCCATGCCTACACCGACAAAGAAGGATCCCATGGCGGCAATAATGGGCCCAGCCTCCGGCTTCATCCATACTAGGATCAGACTCCCAAGGATCAATGAGCACCCTCCAAGAAGGGAGGTTGATTTAAATCCTATTTTCAACAATAACTTGCCTGACACCATAGATGCGATCGGCCAGCCAATTGACATGGCTGTCAAAGTAAAACCAGCTACCGTAGGCGAGCGCTCCATCACGCCCTGAACGAATGTGGGGAGGAAACTTGATAATCCAATCATCATCACCCCTGTCGTCAAGGATACTAGGTTCGCAATCAAAATGGAACGCTCCTGCCAGATTTCAAATGGCATCATCGGTTCGGCTGCTTTCTTTTCCTGAAGAATGAATAGGATAAAGGTGATGATGGCCACTAATGCCAAGGATATGACCGGAGCTGAAGTCCATGACCATTTCACTCCTCCTTCTACGAGCAGCACCATAAGAGTGGATATGGACAATGTCAATAGCGTTGCACCTAGGTAATCGATATCACGTTTTTTCTTTTCGATATTTTCATGAAGGAATAACCAAATTCCAATAAAAGATAGTACGCCCAAAGGAATATTGACCCAAAAGACAAGTTTCCAAGTCAGGGATTCAACAAGCAAGCCGCCCAATGCCGGTCCCATTACCGCTGAAATGCCCCAAACGCTCGAAAGATACCCTTGAACGCGTGCCCTCTCTTCATTTTTATAGATATCACCAATAATTGTCGAGGCTACAGGCGCTACAGCTCCCGCCCCAAAACCTTGTACAAAGCGATAAATGATGAGTTCCGTCATTGAATTGGAAAAGCCGCAAAGAAGGGAGCCGATTAAAAAGACAACGATTCCAAATAATAAGACGGGTTTTCTCCCGAGTATGTCCGATAGCTTTCCGTAGATTAAAACTGTTACGGCGTTCATTAACAAATAGCCTGAAAACACCCAGCTGTATAGTGAAAAACCACCTAAATCACTTACAATGGCCGGCATTGCCGTCGAAACGATCGTTCCTTCAATAGCATTCATAAACATCGCTAACATGATGGCAGCCAATATGAAGGGACGTTTCAATTTTTTATTCTGCACGCTTGCACTATCCATTGCATGGCCCAATTTTTGCATCCTCTCCTAATAGATCCTACCTGTTAATAGACTTCACCACTAACTGGATCAAATATGTAAAAAAACAAGAAAACTCGCCAACTGGCGAGTCTTGGGGTTAACCGTCATTTATGCCTTGCTTATTTATCAGGTGTATTTTGTTTAAATACTTTTTTCAAGATTGCCCTTCTTGTTAAGATGCCTTCAAATACATGTTCGTCATTCTCCACACAGACAAACGGATGATCAATCAACAATTCCACACCCTTGGTCAATGTATCTTCAATATGCAGGCGAGGTATTTCTATATTCATTATTTCAGAAACTTTTTTATGCTCAAGATTATCAAATTCAATTCGTTCCAGTCCCAAGATTGAATCGAGAATGACTGGTGTGCTAATTAAACCATGCAGTTTATACATCGGATCTAACACAGGAATGGCCGTATAACCGCTCTTTGTCAATACCAATAGTGCATGTTCTAAGTTATTGGTTACCTGCACGTGGGCCACGCGTTCAGAAGAAATCATTAAGTCTTTAACGCTGGATTCCAATAAATCCCCATCATGAGTACCGATCATGTTAAAACCCCTTACCATATGTTTTTATAAACAGCTCTTTCTATAGTTTAACATATGTAAGCAGAAAAGGCTCATTCCTAGACCAATAAAATCCCAATTGGCGGGATTCGTGAGAGACCCTTAGCCCTTACTAGTTTTGATGTTAACCTGTTTAAAACCGCATTCCGGGCATTGATAAATCACATTTTGGTTGGATTGTGCCGTTAATACATTTTCCATTTCCCTTTCCTCACCGCATTCCGGGCATATTACCATCGGATTTTTCATTTACATCCCTCCAACTAATAAGATGTCGTAAAAATCACTACTTCATTCAGTAAAAATTGGCCGGTTTTTCACAATAAAAAAGCCGCTTCCAATGGAAGGCGGCTTTTTGTGTTTTTTTAAGATTGAAGAAGATCAAAGATTTCAATGGTAATCATATCAATATTATCAAATTGATATTTTGATGATTTCCCTTTATCACTGTATACTTCAAGCTCGAACATTTCTGTTTTGCTGAAATATGTAACCTGGCACTTTTTCACACCATCTATTTCAAAAAAACGTTGAGCAGATTCAGATTCCTTCGCTTGCTCTTGAAGACTTTTCAATCTGGTAAGGATGCCCTGTAATTGAGACATACTCCCTCTCCTTTCTGAATAAAACCTTTTCGATAGGTTTCACTATACCATACTTTTCTATCCAGTAGCCACGCGGAAATAAATTCAGAATAATTTAAAACTTCATTCTTTACATGGCACTATTAACAGAATAAAATAAGGAATGGATTTTGTACATGAAAAATTTTCTGGGGGTAGATTCTGTTGCAAAACATTAGTGAGCTTGGTTTTCGAATTTCATTGATTGATGGTTTTGATTTGGATAGAAGAAATCGTACAGGAACATATGTAATTGCCGATGAGGACATCACCTTAGTCGAAACTTCCGCCAGCCCTTCCATCCCCCACTTAATGAAGGGGCTCGAACATTTGGGAATCGCCCTCGAAGATATTACATATATCATTCTTACCCATATTCATTTGGACCATGCAGGTGGAGCTGGACTTTTTTTACAGCATTGTCCGAATGCCAAAGTGATCGTCCATCCAAAAGGCGCAAGGCATCTAGAAGATCCAACGCGTTTGATCGCTGGGGCTAAAGCAGTCTATGGTGAAGAATTCAACAAGCTTTTCAATCCGATATTACCTATACCTTTTGAAAGAATGCTGATTAAACAAGATAGGGAATCCCTAAAAACAAGTGATACATCCATGTTGACCTTTTATGATACGCCAGGACACGCGAACCATCATTTAAGCATATACGATTCGGTTTCAAAAGGGATGTTTTCAGGTGACACCGTAGGCATCTATTATCGTGAACTCGATGAAGAAGGTTTGGAATTTTACTTACCGTCCACATCGCCAAACCAATTTAATCCCGACGCGATGCTTGCTGCAGCGGAATTGTATGAAAGCATTGGCGTCGAACGTATATATTTTGGCCATTACGGCGTATCGGAAAACCCTAAGGAAGTATATAAACAACTTCATTACTGGCTGCCTAAATTTGTGGAGACTGCCAAATCGGCATATAGGGAATATGCTAGCTTCGAGGATCAAGTGGCAGCAACCAGTAAAAATATTTTCACGGAAGTCGCTGTTCATTTAGGCGAAAAAGGAATCACTGCTGATCATCCAGTTTTTGAAATCATTGCCATGGACTTGAACGTTTGTTCCATGGGATTGATAGACTATCTTGTAAAACAGGAGAAAGATCGGTAAAACGATCCTTGAGGTTTATCCCTATTCAAATGTCTTGGCATTCTCTATAATGAAAAAGTACCTTACTAAAGCATATATGGAGGAATGAAATGAAAGACGTTACACTCTATACCCAACCTGATTGCCCTCCCTGCAAAATCATGAAAATGTTCTTTGATGATAATAATATAGTATACAAAGAAAAAGATATTAAAGCAGATGGGCATGCACGTAAAGAACTAACCAATAAATATGGGGCTTATTCCACACCAACGGTCGTCATCGATGGGAAAGCCATTATTGGTTTTGAATTGGACGAAATAAAAAAGGAATTGAATATATAATAAAAAGTCTAGAGAAGGCTGTGGCCTTCTCTAGACTTTTTCATTTCAGCTTCCTTTAAAATCCCCAATTCTATTTTCTGTTTTCATACTTTACATCCTTTACCTTCCAAGCGCCATTTTCCTTTTTCAAAGTAACTGCTTCTACATGTTTTTCCATCGATACAGGTCCGTCCCCATTGTCCTGGAATTCTTCCTGAACATAAATGACATCACCTTTATTCCCATATACAATTTCCGTATTCTTATCGTAACTGAAGAAAGGGATATAATACGGAGCGAAATCTGAACCAAATGCGGTATAACCGCCATCGACTTTCACTACATTCGCTTGGACGAACTTCTCGATGAAATCACCAGTGAAATGTTTTTCCAACTTCCCTTCAATCGCTTCCTTAGAACGTACTTCCTCACTGATCGAAACCTGATTCTCCATGGCATCATGTATTAAAGATAGTACTTCCTCTCTATGTAATTCCTCCGCTGAAGCAGTGACCCCCCCACTTAAAAATAAAAGGACGCTGGCAAGACATGCAACTAAATATTTACTCATTACAATCATCTCCTCGTTATAGAATTTCTCCTAATGATTCGGATTTTTTGCCTATGTCTTTCAATACCCGTCCAGATCAAAGCCAAACTACAAAAACACATTCTCCGTTAGACCTTGAAACCATCGCCCATTTTTCACAATAAAAAAGAAGATTTCATGATATTGAAATCTTCTTCTTACAACTATCGAAAAGCATAGTAAAAAATAAAACCGGCAACCAAAATCGTCCCAATAAAAAGAGAAACGAATATCGGGTTCTTTAAATAAGGATGTTCCTTAACTGAATCATCGATAGTCGAATCATAACTGGCTTTCACTTTCTGTGCCCTTGCTACAGAATAAGTATAAAAGAGCAGATATAACGCCATGACTGTAACGATAATGATTAGAATCCAGATGTACGTGCTCAAAATATGTCTCCTCCAAGCGCATCATTTCTGCTTATCGTTACACATTTAAAGCGATTATATTCATGAATCGTTTTTTATAATAGTGCTTCATTTTCATATAAATAACTATAAGAAAGATCACAGAAAATATATTCCTTATTATTCAGTGGATAGGAAAAGGTCCGAATGGTTTCCCCCGTTTCAATATCACTGTATAAATCGGATAACCTTCCTTTTTTCTCGTTACGCATCTTTACAATATTTTCGAGGAAATAAGGTCTCCAGCTCCAATTTTTATTCATATAACTCGGTTGGACCATCCATTGTCCGTCCTTATGGAGGATATTGGGGGATTTTTGATACCCCGCTTCATCACATATATATAGACGAAAACATATTGAATCCAATTTTTTCGCCAAAACTCCGAGAAACTCTTCATGGGAGCCGGCCCGCTTGTGCTGTTTTAAGAAGTTATGCATATTCTCGTTGAATTGCAAAGTCTTTTGATAAACGGCTTCAAGCTTCTTGGTCTCTAAAGAAATGAAGGACTGGCATTCTTGATGGAATTTTTCACGAAGTAAATCTTTATTAATGAATTCGCCTTCCGGTTTCGCCAAGAAATACCCTTGATAATATCGTCCCCCATTCTTCCATGCAAAGCGAAGCTGGTATTCAGACTCAATGTTCTCAAATAGTAAGTTGGCGCCGATTTTACGTGCTAGCATGCTTAAAGAAAACAGGATGACCTGATAGGCATCCCCACCTGAGATGCGAAGCTGGTCCAGGTTAACTTTTAAAATATTCGGAGAAATCTGTGCGATTCGGTCCAGTTGCGTATCTTGTCCTAAATGATCTAAAGCTATCTTAATCCCATATGTTTTAAAGTAAGCAAGCACATGCTGCAGAGGATCTATGTTTTCCGGACTGATCGTGTCTGATAATTCCAACACGATCCGGTGCATTTCCTCCGGTTGAAAATGACGGTGTAAAATCTCCATGAATTCTTCGCCATGATCCAGCATAAGCAAATTAGGATCTCTGTTGATAAAGATAAGAAAATCTTCACCATAGTCCTTTATTCTCTCCAAGGCAATTTCAAGTACGTAATTATCCACTTCCACCCTATACTCTTCCGGCACTGCAGAATCGTGAAAAAATGGGCCAAGGCTTTTATATTCAGATTGTTCCTCATAGCGCCCCAGAATTTCATACCCGATTACCTGATGTTGATCTGCACTGAAAATCGGTTGAAAGAATGGTGTCACCCTGTCTAAATTCTTTAATATCTTTTCTGTATCCATGATGCATCTTCCCCCTAATTACGAAAACACCAATATGCCAAAATTATACCATTAGTTTCTTGCATTGATAATAAATAATTTTAATTCCTACTGCATAACTCTTTTTTCAATACACTAAAATTCCCCATTCATCCTATCCATTTGAAAAGGAACACATTGAAAAGGCATTGCCCATAAATGGAACAATGCCTACCGTTTTTTATGGTTTGAACAATGAACGCTGATTTCCTCTCCAGGCACTCGCTTTCCGCGGGCGGTCCGGAAGCCTCCTCGGCATCTTTGCGCCTGCGGGGTCTCCCCTGGCCTCGCTTTTCCCGCAGGAGTCTCGTATCTTCCGTTCCAATCAACTTTGTTTAACTTTTAGATAGAACCCTTTGCCTAAAGGCTTCATGGTTTTAAATAGAATTAATAAAACTTGATGTGATTAGGATGCATATCTGTGTCATCATCAAGATATAAAAACTATATATGCTAACGTAAAGAAACGATTGAGCTTGTATCCGCAGATGCAAAAGAAAAGCATGGTATCCATTAAATACTTTAAGGGGACTTAAAAAATTGTCGATTGCTGCGATGCTTACTTTCGCTGCGATTAATTCAAAGAAACCGAAGGCATTGTCCATATATGGAACAATGCCTTCAGTCTGATCAGAAAGGGAAGAACCATGGTATCGTGATCACCATGATAACGCCAATGAAAATCTGTATGGATATCCCGATCATGATAAAATCTTTATGCTTGTAATCACCTGCCGTCATGACAAGCGCGTTGGTAGTGGCAACCCTTGGAGTGGATAACGCCAAACTGCCAGCAACGGCAAGGCATAGAAACACAGGAAGTGGATCGATTCCTTGATTAACCGCAGATGTCAGGGCGATGGGCGTCATGATAACCGTCGCGGCTCCATACGGGATGAATTGGCTCAGGATCAGTGTCAGGAGGTAAAAGACCGCTAAAATGCCGTGTGCTCCGATATTACTGAATAAAACGGCCAGCCAATCACTTATCATTCTCACTCCACCCGTATTATCCAATGCAGCCGTAATTCCGAACATGGCAGCTATCAATAGCACAGGTTCCCAGTTAATCTTTTGGTAAGCATCCTCCATCGAACGGACACAGCCAGTAACCACCATCAACAATGCAGCCGTCAATACCGACAGTACAGCAGGGACGGATTCCATCGATAAAAGAATGACCATCAAAGCAGTGATTCCCAAGGCAATCCACGCTTTGCCCTTGGAATTCACCGGAGAGCCATCTTCTGATGTACTCCCAATAACGATGACATCCTGCAAATCCGAGGAAATCCTTTCAATGTTCTCCCATTCTCCATGTATCAGGATTGCATCCCCCGGTTTCAGGCGTTCCGTTCCGACATCCGCTTGAATATATTCGCCATTCCGATTGATTGCCAGTACATTACATTGGTATTTCTCACGAAAATGGACATCTATCAAAGTTTGATTTTCATAATCCGAATTCGGGACGATCAATATTTCCGTCAATCCAAATCTACTGCTAAGAAAATGTTTCTTTATTTGTTCGGTATTGAAATGTTTAAATTCCAGTTCATAGTTAAGTGCCAATCTCTCAACTGCCTCTTCTTCTCCAAACACCAAAATGATATCTTCAGGGTGAAGAACCTCATCCGCCCTGGCTGAAATCGTCTGCTGCCTTTGCAACAGCGGCAGTTGCTTATCCTTTGGCTTCCGCTGGATTTCAATTAAAGTCAATTCATACTGAATAGGAAGCTGGAGGTCCGACAGCCTTTCCCCAACAATATCGGAAGTAGCGGGTATATGCAGATAATGCAATCGGTCATATACTTTGTACATGCCGGCAAGCTCCCCTGCCGACAGTCCCTTTACACTATTGTTCGCTGCAATGGTCTTCTCGGGAAGCAACAGGCGTCCGAGTGTCAACATGAAGAATAACCCTGCTGCAAAGGCGACTAAGCCCACAGGTGTAAAGTCAAAAAATGATAAATTCCCTATTCCATTTTGCCGTAATACATCAGCGACGATCATATTGGAGGGAGTACCCGTAAGTGTTAATAGCCCTCCAATACTGCTTGCATAGGCAAGGGGCAATAAATACCTTGTCGGACTTGTTTTTTGTTGTAAGGCCATGCTCATGACGAGCGGTAGCAGTATGGAAACAATTCCAGTTCCGCTTAAAAAAGCACTTAATATTCCTGCTGTCAGCATGACGATAAGCAGCGATTTCCATTCACTGCCCCCACATAAACCCAACAACTTGTTTCCTGCCTTTTCCACGATTCCTGTATTTAACAGGCCGGCACCGACTATAAATAGCCCAGCCAGCATGATGACCACTTGATTCGCAAAACCGGCCACTAGTTCATCCAATGAAAGAATCCCCAGTAACCCAAGAATGGATAGCGCACTAAGTGCAATTAAATCTGCTCGAAATTTTCCTTGTATAAAAAGCGCAATCGCGCATAGAAGTATAATCAGTGTAATAAACATTGGTTCGGTCATCATGTTACCTCCGTATAGATGTTCAATTTCAAACCGGATACGGTTTCATCAAACCCCAGTTTACATGTTTTTCATAAGCTTATAGAAGATATTTTCTTCAATTTATGTATATTGTTTGTTAGTATGAGGAAGTAACATTTTTATATTAGATAGGTTGATTAATTTGAATAAACCCATTTCCAGAAGAACATTCTTAAAGAAAAGTCTTGGTACTTTGGCTACCTTAACCGGTTTAGGTATTGGCGGAAACTATTATGCCCATAATTTGGAGCCGAAATGGTTGGAAACCAAGCATAAAATCATCAGCAATCCGCTTATCCCAAAAGGTTTTCATGGCATGAAAATGGTCCAATTCAGCGATACGCATTTAGGCTTTCAATTTCAGCTTAAGGATTTACAAGCAATTGTCAATAAGATAAACGAACTGGAACCTGATGTTATTTTATTTACTGGAGATTTAATGGACCAGCCTAATAAATACAAGGCTCACCAAAAAATCCCTCTCGTTTTGAATCAGCTCAAAGCGCCGCTTGGAAAATTCAGCATCTACGGTAACCATGATCATGGGGGATATGGCTCAGAAATTTACAGCGATATCATGGAAAAATCCCATTTTACCATGTTGCAAAATACCTCAGCTAAGATAACCTTATTAACGGCTGAAGAAATAATCATTGCCGGTGTTGATGATGCCATGCTAGGAAAGCCGGATTTTGAAAAAGCCCTTTTCGGCATCCCGAAAGAAGTGTTCACCATCATGCTTTCACATGCTCCTGACCTTGCCGACATATCAAGGACTTACGACATCCAGTATCAAATAAGCGGTCACAGTCATGGAGGTCAAGTGCAAATTCCCTTCGCCGGTGCCCTGGTAACTCCCCCATACGCTGAAAAGTACCGGGAAGGCACGTATGAAATCGATTCATTAACGTTACATGTTAATAGAGGCCTTGGCACTACCCGTCTCCCCTATCGTTTTCTTTCACGTCCGGAGTTAACTGTTTACGAATTCCAAGCCGAAAAATGATAGAAAAAGAACACAGGGGAAAACCGCCACACTTATTAACAAAACCTGTGCGGATAAAACAACTTGTTGCCATTAATCATTTGTAATCGACTCCTATGAATTATAGCATTAGATGTATATCTGAGAAAACCAGGTTTTTTTTACCAGTACCCATGCTAATTGCCATAAAGGTTATACCATACTTAAATAGCCACATAGGAAAGTGCCGATACAACCTAAAACAGACACCGTTATATAGATAAGGCAATCTATATAACGGTGTTTTCTTATAAGTTCAAGTGTTTCCATACTGAATGTTGAAAACGTCGTAAAAGCGCCAAGGAAACCTATCGTCAGAAAAACATGCAATGATAAAGCCCAGCTTTCTTTCACTGGCAACACCATTCCCAGCCCAAAGGATCCTATAAGATTAATCAGTAAAATGCTAACGGGTATCGAGACGGCTGGCAATAGCCTATTAAAAATAATCTGCAAGACATATCTAGAAGCTGCCCCAAAAAAGCCTCCTATAAAAACTGAAAGAACCTCAATCAAAGAGTCTCACCTCTCCGTTTTTCAAACATGCCCAGTCCAAGGAAACCAGCGGCCAAACCAAATAAAAGCGTGGCTCCAAGATACATTCCCGCCAATGGCAGAGAAGTCTGCAGGAGATTCACCACTTCCTGAGAAAATGTGGACATCGTGGTAAAACCGCCGCAAAACCCGCTGCCTAGCGCCAAAAAAACAAACGATTTCTTTTTCGAGGCGAAATACCCATTTATCATTCCAAGTAAAAAGCTGCCTACTATATTTATTAAGAGGGTTCCAAGCGGGAAGAAGGAATGGCCGGCAGACAAGATTACACAATAACGCAATATCGCTCCAGCCGCTCCTCCAAAACCGACTGCAAAAATGTTTTTAAACCGTTCCATCCAGGACACCCCAAATTTTTATCATAAGTAGCTTCATTATAACAGATTAAGATGAAACAGGCTCTTTTCTTAAAAAAATCCATACTATGTAAAGAATTTGAGAAAAGGAGGCTAATTATGCAAACACAGTATTTACCTTACTACCACTATCCACAGACCATAATGCTGCAGAACGATTACAGAAATGCATATGGGAATGAATATGGATCTGAATATTGGAATGACGAGCGCTTCTTTCCTTTCTTTCCGCTATTGGCTCCTGTAGCTTTTGTTGCAGGATTGGCAATTGGACCGTTGCTATTCAATAATCGTCCACCTGTCTATCCTCCATATCCTCCTCCATACCCGCCCGCCTACCCTCCTTACCCTGCTTATCCAGCGTACCCTCCCTATCAAGGCTTTCAGGGTTACCAGCAACAACAATTCGGCGCACAGGCTGGGGTATCTGAAAATATCAATATCTACACTCAATAAGAGTTGGACAGAAGGCGACATAAACGCCTTCTTTTTCTTGGACCAAAAGGGAGTCGGATTGAATTTTACTTCCCTATATATTTTGAAGTGGTATAATATGAAAATGAATAGATGGTAAAGTGTTGGGAAATGATGGTCATACCCTAGAGATGTACATGCTTAATTTTTTCACTATTTTCTGCCTAGTTGCACATACGTCCCTATTTCAACCAATATATAAAACAGGTTTTTCCTGAAGGAAGTCTGTATGTAACGTCCTTCTAACCTTATTAAGAAAAGGAGTTTCCACTGATGAACCAAACGAAAGGACATTCTGAAAGGGATGAGTTTTCGATAAACTCCCTTGCCCAAGCCGTGTTTATTGTCAATAAACATGCAAAGACTGCATTGGAGCCAAAGAATTTATATAATTTAAAACGGCTCGCATTAAGCAAGCTTATGCAAGAAGGAAAAGCGAAGAAGATTGGACTTCATTTCTCTGATAACCCTCGCTTTGCAGCACAACAATCCGATGTCATTGTCGAATGCGGATCATATGTTTTTCATTTACCTCCCACTAAGGAAGATTTGAAAAAACTACCCCACCTCGGCAGCCGGGCAGCCTCCATACGGAACCCTAAAGCCGCGTTGTCATTATCAAAGGCCAAACAGATCCTGCAATCTTACGTTGGACAAGCAGGTGAAAAACAACCGAACACAACCAATACCGAGAAAAGGGCCCACGGGCGCAAGTCGGTCAAGCAACCTTTTCACAATCCATTCCCATCCTCCTTTTTAGGAAAAGGTTCCAAGTATTGATCATTGATAAATCAAAAGGGCCGTGAGGTAATGCCTCATCGGCCCATTTTCACATTCATAATACCAATCTGTCTATCAACTGTATAAGCTCTTCAATTTCAGGCTTGCTGATTTGCGCGTCAGCCCCTACGACCTGACCTTTATGACGCAGGCTGTCAGTAATCAAAGAAGAGAAAATAATCACCTGCAGCCCAGCGAGTTCTCCGTTTTCCTTTATTCTTCTAGTCAAATGATGTCCATCCATCTGAGGCATCTCAATATCGGTAATCACCAGTTGCACTTCATCTTTAACCACTTTTCCTGATTCAATCAAATTCTCAAGATAATTAAATGCATCAAGTCCATTCTCATAAAACTCCAAGTACTTGAATCCTGCTTCTGACAATGTATCGAACAGCAGCTTTCTCAGTAATGGTGAATCTTCAGCAATCAGGATTCTCTTGTCAGAATTTTGCCGGATACCAAGCTTTTTTACCTGTTGGATGTTTATTCCTGATTCTGGATTGATTTCGACCACTATTTTTTCAAAATCGAGTAACAGTAACATTTCACTATTTAATTTTATTACTCCGATAATCTGACTTTCAAGGCCCTGATACATATCCGAGGGCTTTTCGATTTGGGACCAGGAAATACGGTGGATCTGTGTTACGGTATGGACATGGAAAACCACTTTTTGCTGATTGAATTCAGCCACTATGAATTTATCCTGCTCAGGAGTTTCAGATGGCGGAAGCCCTAAAGCATCCGCGACATTCACAACTGGCAGTACTTCTCCGTGAAGCTCGATGATCCCCTCCACATTTGGATGGGAATGAGGGACAAGCGTGATGGGGACTGGATTGATGATTTTTTTCACCTTAATTACGTTAATGCCGAATTTATTCTTTCCGAGACCGAATTCCACTATCTCAAGCTCATTCGTTCCACTTTCCAGTAATATTCCTTTATTTGCTTCCACGGTTTCATCTCGTCCTTCTGCTTTTTCATTTCAAAATTCCATTAATCATTAAACCGCTAGGAAAAATATCATGGTTTCATCAATGAACTCATACCTAATAATTCGGTTAAATAATTCTTTTGTTTAGAGCATGGATAAAAAAAATCCAGAAGTGATCATTTATTAAGGCTGTTTTCACAGACTTTGTTGCTATTTACCAGGTAGTGAGTTGTGGTTGATTTCCCCCTCCAGAGGCTCTCTTTCCGCGGGGCGGGCGGTGAGCCTCCTCGGCGTAAACGCCTGTGGGGTCTCACCTGTCCCGCTGCTCCCGCAGGAGTCTCGCACTTCCGCTCCAATCAACCTTAAATCGTTTCGTTTTAAAAACAACAATCTTTACGAAAAGAGCCTTTATTAAAGCCCAAACAAAAAAGGGACCCATCTGAGTCCCCCTTATTCCAAGCTCGTTTTCACCACTGTCATTCCGCCAACATATCGTTCGTAAGCCTATCCCTTCGATATAAACCCCCGCCGCGCAAACTAAATAATGCATACTCACCAATTTCTCAAATGATTCTTATCTCTTTCGCGACCTTTTCTTTGGATTGAGCCAACCTTTCTTTACAAAAAATAAAAACATCATCAAGGCAATACCGCCCATCGTTCCAAGAATGAGGAAATAGCCATAATGCCAATTTAATTCCGGCATATATTCAAAATTCATCCCATATACGCCCACTATGAAGGTCAGCGGCATGAAAATAGTAGTGATGACAGTCAATGTCATCATCGTTGAATTCATATTATTAGAGTTCACAGACAAATAGCTATCACGGATATCGGACGAAAAATCTCGATACGATTCAAGCATTTCAGTCAATTTAAGAAGATGATCGTACACATCATTAAAATATAGATGCTGATCTTTCAAGTAATTCAGACGCTCCGATGAAATCATTCTATACAATAAATCACGCATCGGCAATATGGTCCGACGGAGCCTGGACATATCTGTACGTAAATCGAAAAGCTGATCCATCAATTCGTTAATCGTGTCATTTTCAGTATTTTCCTCAATGCTAGCCAATTCGCTTTCAATTTTATAAACAGGCGGGAAGAACTCATCGACGATCCTGTCAATTATCCTATGCATCAAGAAAAAGGGACTTTGCTTCAACATTTTATTACCGGCAATTTCTCCCCATACCTTTTCCAGTTCAAGCATATCTTCCTTATGAAAACTGACTATCCATTTTTCACCAACAAACATATCCAATTCCACTGCTTTAAATACCTTCTCCCTTAAAGCATGAATCACAAGAAATTGGTAGCCTTCATAAAAATCCATTTTGGGACGTTGATTAAAATCATCCAGGCAATCTTCAATTGCCAGCGGATGAAAGTGAAAATGATTGGTTAAAAGTTCGATTTCCTTGTTTGTGGGATTGGAAAAATCCACCCAGTACCACTCGATATCCGGATTATTCATTTCCGTTAGCGGTAAATCAAAACTGATTTCTTGATTAGAAGTAATTGCGCAAGTCCTTATCAAATGTATCAACCCTCAAAATTTTCTTATCATACATTATACCTTTATTTCATTAATCTCAAAAAGTTTTCTCCCCCTCCAAACTAAATGATAAAATAGGATGAATGAGTCAAACATAGTACATAAATTCATGTAGGTAGATAAGGGAGGATATTCATAGATGGAACATTTAATAAACCCTCTAGTAAAAGACGTACAAATATCAGGAATCCGCAAATTCTACAATATGGTCGCTGATATCGAAGGCACCATTTCCTTAACGATAGGACAGCCTGACTTTCCAACTCCAACGCATATTAAAGAAGCGGCAAAAAAAGCCATCGATAATGACTATACCGTTTATACTCACAATGCGGGCTATCTGGAATTAAGGGAAGCCGCTTCAAATTATGTAAAAGATAAATACAAGCTTGACTATGATCCCGCGAATGAAGTGATCGTGACCTCTGGTGCCAGCGAAGGCATAGACATTGCCTTTCGGACGATCCTCATCCCAGGGAACGAAGTAATATTACCTGGTCCGGTATATCCGGGATACGAACCCATCATTAAGATGTGCGGCGCAACACCTGTTTATGCCGATACAACAAAAAATGGATTTCGTTTGACGGCAGATATACTTGAAAAGTACATAACTGAAAACACTCGGTGCATCGTTCTGCCCTATCCATCGAATCCTACCGGGGTTACATTAACTGCCGAAGAATTATTGGACATTGCCGAACTTGTTAGGGGCAAGGACATCTTCATATTGGCTGATGAGATATACAGTGAGCTGGTATTCGATCAGGAGCATGTTTCGATTGCCACTTTCTTAAAAGAACAAACCATCGTCTTGAACGGATTGTCCAAGTCCCATTCCATGACCGGGTGGAGGATTGGCCTTCTGTTTGCGCCTGCAGCCATCTCTCAGCATCTCCTGAAGGTTCACCAATACAATGTGACATGTGCCGCATCCATATCGCAGAGAGCTGCCTTGGAAGCATTGACGGCAGGCAGAAATGATGCAATACCCATGAAGACTGAGTATGCACGGAGACGGGAATACGTGTACAGTCGCTTACAAGCGATGAAACTGGAAATAGTCAAACCAAATGGTGCCTTTTACTTCTTTATAAAGCTGCCTGAAGGCTATGCCTCTTCCCTTGACTTTTGCCTTAAGCTTGTTCAACAGGAAAAAGTGGCAGTGGTCCCTGGAGATGCCTTTTCTCCCCTTGGCGAAGGGTACTTCAGGATATCTTATGCCTATTCCATGGAGACCCTGGAAAAGGCCTTGGACCGTATTGAAGCTTTTTTAGCTAAAAAGTAATCGCAAAAAAATAGTGGCCTTCAATTGAATGGTCAATTGAAGGCCACTTTCCAATTTTCAAGGATGTCAGGCTACCTAAGGTTTTTCACCTTGCCGCCAACTAATACAATCTTCGTAAAAAACGAATTTCCCTATATCCTTCTTCCTTATTTGTCGTGGTAAGGCTCACTTCAACGATGGACCCAAGTAAATCAGCCATCACTTCTTCAAATTCCTTTGCGGAGCGCGGCTTTGAAAAGCCTAAGCTCTTCAATTCGCGCATCAGTATCTGAAAACCGGCATTCGTTTCGATATGACTGAATTTCACCGGCAAGATTAGCGGACTTTCATTCATTAATTTCAAATCCCAACGAATGGGCTTTGTTTGATGAATGGTTTTTTCTCGTTTAAAACCTTCAACCCTTACAATATATCGACCATCTTCCAATTCCTGGAATTTCATATTGATATCATCGAATTCGCCCATAGCTTTCACCCCTTTTTGTAAAGGCTGTCGCTATCAGCTTATTCATGATAAAGAAATGCTAGCACTTAATTATAATGTTTATATAATGCCTGTGTACCGCTATTTTCTTCGCCAGCTTCTGCCAGCCCCTCATACAGGGATTTGCTCAGGCTTAATCCAGGAGCGTCCATTCCCATTCTTTCCGCTTCATCAAGTGCAATCTTCATATCCTTGATAAAATGCTTGATATAAAAACCAGGTTCAAAATCCCCTTCAACCATCCGCGGTACGAGATTGGACAATGACCAGCTCCCGGCAGACCCCGATGATATGCTTTTTAATACCCGGTCCGGATCCAACCCCGCCTTTTTGGCATAGGAAATCGCTTCAGTCACTCCGATCATATTGGATGCAATGGCGATTTGATTGCACATTTTCGTATGCTGTCCTGAGCCAGCCGGGCCTTGATGGACAACATTGCTGCCAAGGATATCAAAAATGGGCCGGACCGCTTCAAATGCTTCACTAGACCCGCCGGCCATGATCGTGAGCTTTGCATCACGAGCACCGATATCTCCACCGGAAACCGGTGCATCCAATGATTCCATGCCCCTTTTCTTCGCTTCCTCTGCTATCTTCACTGCCAAAGTTGGAGTCGAGGTCGTCATATCGATTAAATAAGTTCCTTGTTTCCCGTTCTCGATAAGGCCATTTTCCCCAAGATAGATTTCCTCCACATCACTAGGGTATCCCACCATGGAAATGATTACATTAGCTTTTTGCGCAATTTCCTTTGGAGCAGCTGCCCACTTCGCTCCCTGTGAGAGCAGTTCACTTGCCTTATCTTTCGTCCTTGTATAAACAAATACCTCATACCCCGCCTTAAGCAGATGTGCGGCCATGCTTTTTCCCATAACTCCTAAACCAATGAAGCCGATCACTTTGTTCGATTGCATCAATGCAGATTCCTCCCAATCATTTTGTTTCAAAAAAAACTTAAATGGACTTTATCATTCCTCCGTCAACTAAATAGGACTGCCCCGTTATATATGTATTAGCACCTGAAACAAGGAAAGTAACGAACTTTGCAAATTCTTCGGGTTCCCCATAACGCCCAAGAGGGATTTTGTTAATGGATTGTTCAGTCATCTCCTCAGGAGTGACGCCTTGTTTCTCTGCATTCATCTTATCAAGGTGCTGAACGCGATCCGTTGCGATTCTTCCTGGACCGACTGTATTGATCAAAATCCTGTCTGGTGCTAATTCTGAAGCTAACGTCTTCGACAAACCAACGATTGCCGTCCGGAATGTATTAGATAATATTAGTCCTGGAATCGGTTCCTTAATGGATGAAGAAGCAATATTAACGATTTTCCCGCCTTGTTTTTTTAAATGTGGCAAGCTCTCACGGATCGTCCTTATGAAGCTTAGTAAATTAAGTTCAAAAGATTGTTGCCATTCTTCATCATTGAAATCTGAAAAAGAACCTCCTGGAGGACCTCCGGCATTATTAATAAGAATATCGATACCGCCGAATTCTTCAGCGGTTTGCGCAACCAGGCTTTTAATATCTTCAGCTTTTGTTATATCCGTTACCATATAAGAAACTTTACCCGTCCCAAGCTGCGATAATTCCCTTTGTACGGCGGCTAGCTTTTCTCCATCACGGCTGGCTAGCATGACATTTGCTCCTTCTTTAACCAATTCGGCTGCCATAGCCTTCCCCAAACCTTGACTTGAAGCTAAAATCAAGGCATTTTTCTTTTCCAAATGTAATTCCATATCATATCTAACCTCCATATTCTTAAAAATATAATTCCATTATATCGTTATAACCGTAAAGTGAAAAATCTGAATAATCATTCTTATGATTTTTTATTTGCAAAAAAAATAGCCGGCTGGATAACCAACCGGCTTCAAAGGGGGAAATGAGAATGTCAGCTGCCCTAAAAGAGCTAAACAACTGTGCTTGCTTTTTATTTACCCCCATTTTGGTGCAATAAACCATTTTTTCTTTAAAGTACAAGAATTACAGGACAGCACCCCATCCGAAGGTTCTAATGGATGGGGTGCTGTTTTCCTGATTTAATTATTTCTTCAAAGCGTTAACAACCGCTTCTTTCACATTATCATTCGTGTCCAGCCCTAGAACTTCCTGAGATAGTTTTTTCATTTCTTCAAGCGAAAGTTGGCTAATTAAAGAACGTGCTTTTAAAATCGAAGTGGCACTCATTGAGAATTCATCAAGGCCCAATCCGATTAAAATCGGGATGGCCACTTCATCTCCAGCCATTTCCCCGCACATTCCGGCCCATTTCCCTTCTTTATGAGCTGCATCTATGACCATTTTAACCAAGCGTAAAATCGCTGGATTGTATGGTTGATATAAATAAGATACTCTCTCATTCATTCGGTCAGCGGCCATCGTATACTGAATCAAGTCATTAGTGCCTATGCTGAAGAAATCGACTTCCTTAGCAAATATATCCGCCATCACTGCAGTTGAAGGGATTTCAACCATGATTCCGACTTCAATCTTTTCGGCAACTTGAATACCATTATCAAGCAATTCCTGCCTGACTTCAGCCAAGACGGCTTTAGCTTCGCGGAATTCAGCCAGTGTTGCAATCATCGGGAACATGATCTTCAAATCCCCGTAAATGCTTGCACGAAGCAGGGCACGCAGCTGGGTCCGGAAAATCTCCTGCTCATTTAAGCAAAGGCGAATCGCACGGTAGCCAAGGAAAGGGTTCATTTCCTTAGGAAGTTCTAAATAAGGCAACTCCTTGTCTCCGCCTATATCAAGCGTTCTGACGACTACAGGCTTCCCTGACATTCCTTCCAGCACAGCTTTGTATGCCTCGAACTGTTCTTCTTCACTTGGAAAGTCATTTCTGCCCATATAAAGAAATTCCGTACGATATAACCCGATGCCTTCACCGCCATTTTGATGTACGCCCTCCAGATCTTTCGGCGTGCCAATATTGGCTGCCAATTCCACATGGTGGCCATCATTCGTAACGGTTTTTTCATGAACAAGTTTCGCCCACTCAGCTTTTTGCCTGGCATAGGCTTCCTGCTCCTCTTCGTAGCGTTTCACGAGTTCAGGAGTGGGATTGATGTGGACTTCACCCTTTAACCCGTCAATTATGACCAAGTCACCATTTTCAATGGAAGAGGTCACTGACTTCGCTCCAACGACTGCTGGAATTTCCAATGAACGGGCCATTATGGCTGAATGGGATGTACGTCCACCGATATCGGTCGTGAATCCTTTAACATATGCCGGATTCAACTGTGCTGTATCGGATGGAGTCAAATCCTCCGCAATGATGATCACTTCTTCAGCAATCATGCTAGGATTAGGAATATGAACACCTAAAAGATGTGACAGCACCCGTTTCGTGACGTCACGGATATCCGCTGCTCTTTCCTTCATGTATTCATTATCCATTTGTTCAAACATCGTAATGAACATGCTTGCGGTTTCATTTAAAGAAAACTCAGCGTTGACGTTTTCTGATTGTATTTTATCCTGAATTGGAGTGATAAGTTCCGGATCAGCCAAAACAAGCAGGTGCGCGTCAAAGATTGCGGCTTTATCGGCCCCTAGATCCTTTTCGGCTTTATCCCTGATTATTTCCAATTCATTTGTTGACTTTTGAATAGCTTCCTTAAAACGGGATATTTCAGCCCCAACATCTTCTATGCTTCTTTTTACAATCGATAAATCTGGCTCAGTCAGTCGATAGGCTTTAGCGATGGCTATTCCGTTTGAAGCTGCTATTCCACTAATCAAAGTGGACATTATTCTGCTAATCCTTCTCTGTTCAACGTTTCAGCAAGTGTGTTCAATGCATCATTTTCATCGCTTCCTTCAGCAGAAATCGTAATTTCCGCACCTTTGCCGATACCTAGGGACATTACACCCATAATGGACTTAAGGTTCACTTTTTTCTCTTTATATGCAAGGTTTATTTCTGAATCAAATTTTCCTGCAGCTTGTACTAGCAATGTTGCCGGACGCGCGTGAATTCCTGTTTCTGCAGTTACTGTAAATGTTTTTTCTACCATATAGATCAATCTCCTTTAAGATAAATTAACAAAAATAGGTTATGTAAGGGGTTTTCTCTATCCAAATGAAAAAAGAAATGCCCTTTTCCTTATCAGGATAGCATTATCATTCCCAACAAACAAACCAAAACTATTGGTACCTACAAAATAGTACAAAAATATAGATGGAACTGCAACTATTACTTTTCAGATTCTTCAATGATTAAATGGACAGCTGTGCATTTTTGGTAAAAAAAGCCCTGAAACTCAGCATAATGAAAAGGACCACCGTTAATGAAACGCTTCCGAGAATTCCAATCAGAATCGCAATCTGGTACTCAATAGCAATTAGCGGGCTTATCCCCGAAATGATTTGCCCTGTCATCATTCCTGGAAGGAAGATAATCCCCATCCCGAGCATATTGTTCAAAGTCGGGAGCACAGCCGAGTCGAATGCAGCATCCACATATTTCTTCACAGCCCTCGCTGGAGTCGCTCCAAGCATCAACATCGCTTCTACCTTTTCACGATTACCGCTTATCCCTTCATGGAGGTTCTTAAGCGCCAATGTCACTCCGGTCATGGCATTCCCCACGATCATCCCTGCAATTGGAATGAAGTACCTCGGCTCATACCATGGCGTGAAATGAATCACGACCACATTAAAATAAAACAAGGCAGCCATGGGACCTGACAACATACTTAAGATAACGATCCTTTTGATTTTCTTATTAAGAGTATGGGATACTTGCTTAAAAATATTATGGATGGAAAATAGGGCCATCGCACATAAAAATCCTAAAGAAAGTAATGGGTGGGGATTTTCAAAGATATATGTCAAAACATATCCTGCGAGAATGAGTTGGACAGTCATCCGCACCGTGGCGAGCATGATTTGCTTTTCCCGTGTAATCCCGCGCCACTTCACGATTATGAGCAGAATCACTACAAACACGTAGGCCGCACAAAGACGCCAGAACTCAATATCTATTATCCCATTCGACTCCATTAATAGTCACTCTCCTTCGCCTTTTTCAGAACGATCCTATGCTCAGCACACATGTCCGCCAGTTGTTTTGAATGGGTTATCATGATGACGGTTCCTTTTTCCCGCTTCACTCCTTCTAAAAAACGCCCCATGACCGTCAGCTCGGCTTCCTCATCAAGAGCTGAAGTCGGCTCATCCAATAAATACACGTCGGGGTTCAATAAAAGTAACCTCGCCAGTGCCAGTCTCTGTTTCTCCCCGCCAGAAAGATATTCCGCACCCTCGTCTAAGGACTTCTGTAACTGGACCGTTTCAAGTGCTTTAACCAATTCTTCTTTATCCTTTTTTTCCCGTTCCGTCAATTCCAGGCCAATCTGAAGATTTTCTTCAATCGTACCCGGTAAAGTGAATGGTGCCTGAGAAAGCATTGTGACTTTACGCCGGAGCTCTATCGGGTTGAATTCATCCAGCAACTGATCCTGATAATAAATCGAACCGCTATCCGGGTCATCCATCCTGTTCAATAATCGTAGCAGTGAGGTTTTTCCTGAACCGCTTTCCCCAGTCAAACAAGTAACCATACACGCCGGTATTTCCAAATCATCAATATTCAAAATTCCTTTATATTTAATATTTTCTAGCCTGAATATCATTTTACCCTCCTGCATCCCTTACTCCACGATATCATTATAAGAAACTATCCTGATATGGGGTAGCGATGCATGTAAAGATTTTCATTTTCTTTCGCATTTTTATAGGTTAGTATTATTCCTGCCGAATATATCCATGACGGACGTGGAAAACACCTTAATAAATGGAGGGACTTATCATGAACGGAAATTCCTTTTTACATTCTTACCTGAATGTTTTTCTCCTTACTGCACTTTGCCTGATCACGTTGTCTGGCTGCCAGGCAGCTTCAGATAACGTGATCAATCAATCCAAACAGGAAGATTCACTTTCCAACGAAGACATCCGTTCCAGTGCGGATTCTTCAAATGAAGAAAAAGGCAAGACATTCACTGCCGAGATCATCAAAGTTATTGACGGAGATACAGTAAAAATCAAAATGACTAATGGAAATCAAGAAACGGTCAGGCTCCTGTTGATAGATACTCCAGAAACCGTGCACCCATCCAAGCCTGTTCAGCCTTTTGGACCTGAAGCAAGCAAGTTTGCCAAGGAACTCATGCCTTCGGGCTCTAAAGTGGAAGTAGAAACCGGCATAGGTGAAAGAGATAAATACGGCCGGCTGCTGGCCTATTTTTATGTAGATGGTAAAATGGTGAATAAACTCCTGCTGGAAAAAGGACTGGCGAGGGTAGCCTATGTTTATGCACCGAACACGAAATACCTTGATGAATTGGAAAATATTCAAAAACAAGCCCAACAAGACGAAATCGGTATTTGGTCAATTGAAAACTATGCAACTTCAAAAGGGTTCGATGATTCGAAGTCAAAAGAAGCATCCGCGGAAAAGCCCACTGGCTCTTGCAATAACCCGCAAATTAAAGGGAATATAAATTCCAAAGGCAATAAAATTTATCACATTCCTTCGGGCCAATATTACGAAATAACTAAACCAGAAGAAATGTTTTGTACTGAAAAAGACGCACAGGATGCTGGATTCAGAAAATCGCAAAGTTAACAAATACATTGGTTTTATTAAAAAAAGATCGAGTTGATTTCAAAAATCCGCTCCCCTTCCGCCGACTGTCTGCCAAGCCTCCTCGGCATAAACGCCTGCGGGGTCTCGGCCAGCCAGTTATTCGGTTGGTGTGTAGCAAATTTCTCCATCCATTAATTAGTACAGGAAAAAAAACATGAAGGATATACTAGTCTTATATAGGGTTCGGAATAAGACGAGCCAGCTATTTTTTCTTTTAAAACACAAAGTTGATTGGAACGGAAGGACGAAACTCCTGCGGGAAAAGCGTGGCAAGGGGGGACCCCCGCGGGCGTGCCGAGGAGGCTCTCGGAACGCCCGCGGAAAGCGAGTGCCTGAAGTGGAAATTTGAATTTTACACCGCCTCAAAAAAACTGCGGACAAAAGGATTTCTATCTTTCAAAACAAAGTTGATTGGAATGGAAGGTACGGAAAAGCGCGTCTAAGGGAGACCCAACAGGCTTAAAGAGCGCCGCGGGGCTCCCGGAACACCCGCGGAAAGCGAGTGCCTGAAGTGGAAATCTAAATTTTACACCGCCTCAAAAAACTGTGGACAAAAGGATTTCTATCTTTTAAAACAAAGTTGATTGGAACGTAAGGTACGAGACTCCTGCGGAAAAAGCGTGGCAAGGGAGACCCCGCAGGCGCGCCGAGGAGGCTCCCTGACCGCCCGCGGAAAGCGAGTGCCTGAAGTGGAAATCTAAATTTTACACCGCCTCAAAAAATCTGCGTACAAAAGGATTTCTATGTTTTAAAACAAAGTTGATTGGAACGTAAGGTACGAGACTCCTGCGGGAAAAGCGCGTCTAAGGGAGACCCCGCAGGCGCGCCGAGGAGGCTCCCTGACCGCCCGCGGAAAGCGAGTGCCTGAAGTGGAAATCTAAATTTTACACCGCCTCAAAAAATCTGCGGACAAAAGGATTTCTATGTTTTAAAACAAAGTTAATTGGAACGTAAGGTACGAGACTCCTGCGGGAAAAGCGCGTCTAAGGGAGACCCCGCAGGCGCGCCGAGGAGGCTCCCTGACCGCCCGCGGAAAGCGAGTGCCTGAAGTGGAAATCTAAATTTTATACCACCTCAAAAAAAACTGTGGACAAAAGGATTTCTATGTTTTAAAACAAAGTTGATTGGAACGTAAGGTACGAGACTCCTGCAGGAAAAGCGGTCTAAGGGGGACCCCCGCAGGCTTGCCGAGGAGGCTCCCAGATGATGAAGTGGAAATCAAAGTTGAACTATAAAATATATCCTTGTTTTAAATGAGGCCATTCCAAACTACCCTTGTCGACAAACGGAACATGATGTTTCGGCACATCCAATCTTAGGATGTGTTTTTTCATTTGGTCCCACACACTCAATATTTCCTTAATTATCCTTTTCTCATCAAAAAGGTTCTCTTAGCTCCTTTAAAACCCACTTGTTATTACCGCCATTTTTCGGTTATGCCATTTGGTTTTATCCGATCGATTTATTTATGGTAGAAGCACCCGGGAATACAGGAAAGTGCACTTTCTAAAGGTGACTTGCTTAATGAAAGATTTCTCAGCGCTAACGGAAGAATTCACCCCGATGATTCATCATATTATCCGCTCACTTTCCATCTATAAAAATAAGGAAGAATATTTTCAAGTAGGCTTGATCGCTTTATGGGAGTCATTAGGGAATTTCAATGAGGAATATGGACAATTCTCCAACTATGCCTATACGGTAATCAAAGGCAAAATTCTGAACGAATTAAAGCATCATCATAAATATGAAATCCGTACCGAACCTTTTGATTCCTTCCTATTAGAGATGATTAAAGATCCTTTTTCAATGCATGAAGAGGCCTTTGCGATCGAAAATATATTAACCTATACGGAAGGATTGACACTGAATCAGCAACGGTGGCTTTTACAGACATACCTTGAAAATAAAACCGTGACTGAAATAGCTGAGATATATCAAGTTACTGCTGCAGCCGTCAAATCATGGAGAAAGTCCGCCTTAAATAAATTAAGGAAACAATTGATTTTTCCATTATAAATAATTTGGGGCGGCTCAATCATGAGCCACCCCAAATTATACATCCATCAACTTCTTGCTTCTTCTAAATACGTATAAATTATCACACCGTTATGTTGAGCATTCCCCCGAAAATGTTTAAAGTCATCCCGATTAACAAGAACCTCACGAAAAGCTAAAAATTCTTCTTTTGTTATCCGGAACTCTTCCATTTCCCGATTTGCCAATTTATCGAGTACTTCTTTCGCTTCCTCTGCATTCATATATTATCCTCCTTAATTATCGAATGTTCCATCATTTTCAGACAGGAGAAATTCCGCTTTCATTTTAACATAAACTTGCCACTTCATATAAATCGGAATTTTTTGTTGCCCACTTACTACATTATTCTTTACGAATGCTTTAAAATAGTGCAAACTGTATATTAAAATATCATAATGTAAAATGATTGGCATTTTTTGTACATATAATTACATACTGGTACGCATAACTGCGTTTGCAAGATATACCAAATTATGCCACATCTTTACAACGCTCCATTACAAGAATCGTACCTCCTTTTAAAAGTTTAGCTTACTGTACCGACATAAGAGATAACTAATTCACTAATTCTCTTACTAGCACTTCCCACGTCAAAATCTAAACGGCAAGATGTTCGAATAATCCAATTACTCCATTGTTACTTTTTGATCATTGGAAACAAAATGGGAAAGGATGATTACCATGAAGAAAGCGGAAGTTGGAAATATCATTGAATTTAGAGAAGGCTTAAAAGGAATCGTCGAGAAAGTGAACGAGAACTCAGTAATCGTGGACGTCACGTATATGGAAAATTATCGTGATTTGGAGCTTGAACAAAAAACAGTCGTAAACCATAAAAATTATAAAATCATAGGATAATTCAATTTATCAAACGGGATGGTTACTAGATGACCATTCCGTTTTTCACTTTTTAGCAATCGTCCCATTCGATTCCCCCGCTTTTTGTAACCATTTCCATTTCATGCCGTCTAATTCATTAAAGGGAAAAGCACCTGTATGTGATGCAGGAATATCCAGTTTGAAATTTCTATCAGAAAGAGGAGGGAAACACATGACTTGTTGGACACGTTATATTGGCTGTGTCACATTCGCCGCTTTTCTGCTGACTGGCTGCGGTACGGCCACAGACGAAAATGCAGATGAGCCACAGGAAGATTCAATAAAAGAGGAGAACGGAGGAAACACTTCTCAAAGAGGCAATCGTAATAAAATAAGACTGATGGAGCAAAACCTGCAGTATACAATGAACGGGGAAGCAAAAGAAAAAACAGCATTCCTAAAAAAAAGCGATAATCAACCGTTCAGCCTCTATGTTTTGCAACAATTCAGGTTAAGTACCGAAGAACCAGGAAAAGATATTGTGTTCCTGATTGAAGATGACTCCATTTATATGAGAATCGAATTGTTGAAGGCCGATGTCAGTTGGGATGAGGTGGAAGAAAATGTTCAAGACCAGCTGAAAAGCATTTCAAAAACGATTAGGGATCCTTCACTCGATATCAAGAGCGGCACAGGATTTGAAGTGGAAAGTGGGGATGATGTCATCACTTCCATATTGCTCAAGGATGAAAAAGCCCCCGTCCGCTTAACTATGTTCACGAAAAAAGATAAAGATTACCGGGATGCTTTTCTAGAGATGGCTAAGACGCTGATGAAAGGGTGACCACTGATTTCCCCATGGTACGGAGGGCTAGGGGCAGGCCCCCCATTCTCCATTACTCCTTGCCTGCCTTGCTCTTCCAGACCAGCACTAAAAAAAGGAGGCTTATGTATCCAAAAACCGGATAAATATATCCTAGTAACCTTCCATATCCGAATTCACTAATGACTAAAGCTATTAAAAAGATCACCGCTATGATCAGCATGCTTGGCAATTTAATATAACTGCTGATTTGCCTCTGTAAGCCATATATGTTTCCGATGACCGATGTGAATATCTCTCCGTATATCACCAAAATGAACATCCAATACAACTGACCCGCAGCAGTTCTCATAATAACTGCTGAAGGGATTTCATAACGATTCACGTCAGGAAGTGTCATAAGTGAAAAATGCCCCGTCAATAAAATGATGGTCAGGAATATCCCTCCAAGAATTGCTCCATGCTTAATGACCTTCTCATCTCGAACTTCATACGCAACCGGAACCAGCACAGCCTGTGCCAAAGCAAGATTAAAGGCTGTGTAGGCAAAGGGGGACAAAATCATTTTCACGGTGATCACTTCATCCGGAACTTTTGTAAGGGTCTTAAAGAAATCCCCATTTCCTAAAGTCGAGAAAAAAAGAATCACGCTAAAGCAGATCATGATTGGTACAACAAACGAGTTCACAGTGAAAACACCGCGCATGCCCATCATCAGGACCAAGGATGCCAGGATGATCGTAGACCAACTTCCTATACTTTTAGGCACGCCAAGTTGTTCTTCAAAAACGGCTCCAGAACCCGAAATCATGACAGCCGTCACCCCTAACAGCATGATTAGGAAAAAGAAGTTGATGATTCCCGCTATTTTCTTCCCAAAAAGAAATTGATTGAACTCCTCATACGAAGATGCTCTGATCCTTGCGGAAATGAGCATGATTTTCGTCCCAGTAAAAATGAAAATATAACCTGCTATTAAAATCCCGATAAAGCCATAAAAACCATAACGGGTAAAAAACTCGACAATCTCTTTTCCAGTTGCAAATCCTGCACCGACGACTGTGCCTACATAAACCGCTGCAATCTGAAAACTCCCTGACCATCTTGACAGCATACTCTCCCCTCCTCCCTACATTTATATGTAAGGAAGGGACATTTAAGACAAGCCGGGCAATATTCCTTTCGTCGGCTGTTTTTTTCCTCGGTTTCTTTCTCTCACAGTGCAGTCTGAAACCCTGCATTTCACTTTGAAGCATCATTCCGAATGCATGAATATTAAAAAGACGCTTGGAATAATCTCCAAGCGTTCAGACTGTATACTAATTAATAAACATACCAGTTGGTTCCAGAAATTCGCTCCCTTTCCGCCGACTGTCTTTCATGCCGCATCATTGCATGCACCTCGGCAGGAGTGTGGCAAATTTCTTCAATCCAATAAGGTTTCTTTCTATATAAAAAAGTGTTCATGAAGGATAACCAAGTCTTCTTTTATAATCATGGTTCGGAGTTAGACCATTTCATAATGCCTTATCATCAACAGTGGAGAGCCATTCGTCTATCACCTTCACAACGGACTGTACAGTTCCGTCAACAAACGGGGATTTCAGATTCGCAGATTCAACGAGATCAAGGAAGGACTTGCTGCCTCCAAGTTGGCACAGATTCAAATAATCCTCCCAAGCCGTTTCATCTTTTTCAGTCGACCTTTTCCAGAATTGGAAAGCACAAATCTGGGCCAATGTATAGTCGATATAATAAAAGGGTGATTGATAAATGTGGCTTTGCCGCTGCCAATACCCGCCATGCTCCAAGAATTCATTTCCTTCATAATCGCGATGCGGCAAATATTCCATCTCGATCTTACGCCAAGCCTGCTTTCTTTCAACGGGGGAGGCATTAGGATTTTCATAGACAAAATGCTGAAATTCATCAACAGCTACCCCATACGGGAGGAATATGAGGGCACCGCTTAAATGGGAAAACTTATATTTTTCCGTATCTTCCTTGAAAAATAGCTCCATCCATGGCCAAGTTAAAAATTCCATGCTCATCGAATGGATTTCACATGCTTCATATGTAGGCCAATAATATTCAGGAATATCAAGATCACGGCTGCGATAAACTTGGAATGCATGACCTGCCTCATGTGTCAAAACATCAATATCCCCGGAAGTACCATTGAAATTAGAAAAGATGAATGGAGCTTTATAGTCTTCTATAAAAGTACAGTAGCCACCGCTTTCTTTTCCTTTTTTCGCCACAAGGTCCATCAGGTCATTATCAATCATATAGTTGAAAAACTGATTCGTTTCAGGCGATAGTTCCTGGTACATCCTTTTCCCATTTTCGATGATCCACTCAGCATCGCCTTTTGGAATGGCATTACCCGTTCTGAAATGAAAATTCTCATCATAATAGTTCAGCTTCTCCAATCCAAGACGTTCCCGCTGCCGTTCCTTCAGCCGGGTGACAAGCGGTACCACTTCCTCTTTCACCTGCTTGCGGAATGCAGCAACCATATCAGCATCATAATCAGTCCTTGTCATTCGATAATACCCAAGTTCCACGAAATTCCCATATCCCAGCGCTGTCGAAATCCCATTCCTCACCTTGACAAGTTCATCGAATATACGATCCAATTCCTCCTGCTTTTCTTCAAAGAAACCGTAATATGCCTCACTTGCATTTTTCCTTAACTCACGGTCCGAGGACTCCATAAAAGGCTGAAGCTGCGCAAGCGTTAATTCTTTTCCATCGAAGCGAATTTTTGCAGAGGCAATTAATTGTGAATACTCACTTGATAATTTATTTTCTTTTTGCAGCTGTGGTATGATTTCGGGCGAAAAGGTTTTGAGTTGGGCCTCTGCCAGGTCAAATAGTTGAGTTCCCCATTTCTCCTCAAGCTCCTTACGGAATTTCGAGCGAACGAGATCTTTGTAAAATTTTGAGGTCAATTCTTCCATTTCAGGGGAGAAGTCATCTAAGTAATCATTCTCCGCTTTATAAAAAACATCATTGGTATCTATGGAATGCCGGATATAGACTAAATTAAACATCGTACCTACATAATTTCGTATTCCGTTTATTTCTTCCATGGCTTTTATTTGTGCATCGGCATTTGCAGCATCCGTAAACTTTTCCAAAGCTTTCATGAACCGGGTTTTAATTTCATCCATTTCAGGCCGCTTATATTCATACTCATTAAATTTCATATGTAAACTCCCTTTCGAATATAAAACAATTTTTCTGTATAACCAGTGTGACGTTATCCAATCGAATTCGTTTCCAAGTAACATTCACCATTATCACGGTTGTCGTAATGTAATTTAATTCGCCATAGCTTATTAAAAACCTTTTTATGTCGCTAAAACAAATTCATGTTTTATCAGACATAAAAAAACAGCACCTGCAGTCAAATCCAGGTGCTGGTTCTTTAGCTAATTTTGAGCGGAATACCCAATCTTTTTAAGCAATTCGATCACGGTCGCCTTTTCATCTTGCGTAAGTACACTCATGATATCATCGATTCTTTTTTCATGCTCAGGAAATACTCCTTCTATAAAGGCCTTTCCTTTATCGGTTATCTTTGCAAAGGTTACACGGCGATCCTCTTTACATGCTATGCGCTGCAGATATTCCTTCTGTTCAAGTTTATCCACGACATAGGTAATGCTGCCGCTGGCTAGCAGGATTTTTCCGCCTATTTGCTGAAGAGGCTGATCCCCTTTATGATAAAGCAATTCCAGTACTGCAAACTCAGTTGGATTCAAACCCTCTTCAGCTATATGTTTATTAACCACATCATTAATGGATCGATGAGCTCTAGACATCACAATGAACAGTTTCAAAGACTGTTGGATGTTATTATTCTCCATAACTTCACAACCTTAAAAATTTTTAATTAAAATATCTTGAATTAAAAGTTATTATATGACATTAAGGATTTTTTGTCAATCTGCCCTGTTAGTATGCACTATTGTTTAATCAATCATTTTGATATACTTGAAAAAAAAGTTAAAGTAGTGACAAACATGAAAACAAGGCATAAATTCACCACATACCTACTTATTGTTATTTTACCATTAATTTTTCTCTCTATCATTTATTGGATGCATTTAGAACGTTCCCTTCAAAAAGAAAGACAGGAACAAGCTGAATGGGCGGGAACGGTTTATCAAGAATACATAGATCAAGTTATAAGGGAAACGAAGGAAAACCTTGAGCTGCTTAGCCTTAGCAGTTCCGTGCTTTATATGGATGATAAAAAAACCGAACTTCTTATGAACTGGATCAAAGATACAGATTCCAGGTATGCCGGAGTATATTGGCTAAATCGCGACGGTGTTTCCATTTCGGGTACGAATAAGAATTTCCATCATTACCATTTAATCGAAAAAAATGATATAGAACGTGCAGTAAAAACTCAAAAAGCAGTTGTAGCAGGAACAAAGGAGCTTTATAACGCTCATTTTAATTATTTTTCCATTTTTGCTCCCATACTGGATCAAGATAAAAAAGTGCAAGGGTTTTTATTGGCACATATCAGGCTGGATCATATGGAAAAAATATTGAAAATGCTCAGCCCTGGTCATACCTTTATATTGGAAACAAAGGACAAAACCCGAATTTTAGATATAAATGCCGAGGGATTCAATGGACATTCAACATGGGTGGATGTTCCTTTGACCGAAGTCGATTGGAAACTGTCCGTCAAAGTGCCTGACAAGGTTAACACTAATAACATGAATGTTTTTTTAATGCTTGTCTTTTTCACCTTCTTTATTACTCACATGATTTATATCATCATGGAGGAACTGATCGTTCGCAGGCATGCCAAAAAACAAAAATTACTAAACGAAAGCCAAAAAATAGATTTTGTCGGTACATTGGCTGCAAGTACTGCACATGAAATAAAAAACCCACTTACCGGCATAAAGGGGCTAGTTCAGTTACTGGTTGAAAAACACCCTGAGGAGCAAGATCAGTTCTATTACTCTGTCATCATGAAGGAAATTGAACGGATCAATAGCATCGTCAGCGAATTTTTGATTTTAGGAAAGCCAACGGTACAAACTTTATCCTTATATGATATTCGCAGTATCATTGCTGAATTGAGACCAATAATAGAATCAGAAGCACGTCACTTCAATATTGAAGTGGAATGGAATATCATAAAGGAGCCAATCCTGGTTCATTGTACAAAGGATCAACTCAAACAAGTCATTCTCAACATTGCCAAAAACGGTTTCGAGGCCATGGAAGTTGGGAAAAAGTTAAGGATTCGAATTCACCATGAAAATGAATCGGCTAAAATCATGATCATCGATAACG
Source organism: Peribacillus sp. FSL R5-0717 (assembly GCF_038002945.1). Classification (NCBI taxonomy): domain Bacteria; kingdom Bacillati; phylum Bacillota; class Bacilli; order Caryophanales; family Bacillaceae; genus Peribacillus; species Peribacillus sp. FSL R5-0717. The sequence goes on along the minus strand of NZ_JBBOOF010000001.1, from coordinate 4,033,384 downwards.
GGCAAGGACTGACTGAAAAAGATATAGGGAAAGTGTTCGATCCCTTCTATACATCGAAAAAAGAAGGAACGGGATTAGGGCTATTTGTGTGTAAACGAATCATTGAATCTTTTAACGGCACCATCGAGTTTTCAAGTAAACCTCTGGTCGGTACAACCGTTACAATCAGCTTGCCGCTTATAAAAGACCACACTTAGCAATACTTTGAAGAGTTATCGATTTTTTCATGAAGACTAGTAACGATCCCGATTTATTTAAAGGTGTCATGAATACGGTGCATGCTTATTGAATCTATTTATGGAATAGGTAAAAATCTTAATAAGGAAGAAGGATATATACAGATGGGAAGTATCGCTGCCATTAAAACAAAAACGCAAAAACAAGATATGACTCTGAAAATCATGATCATCATAGGCATATGCCATTTAATGAATGATTCTCTTCAGGCCGTCGTACCGGCCATGTTCCCAATCCTCGAAAAATCAATGTCGCTTTCATATACACAGCTTGGAATGATTGCATTCTGCCTGAATATCGTCTCATCGCTCCTGCAACCGGCAGTTGGGTTTTATACGGATAAAAAACCGTTTCCATATGCATTGCCCATTGGGTTGACCAGTACTTTAATCGGGGTCATCATTCTCGCAATTGCCCCAAACTATACCATTATCCTTGGTGCAGTCATCCTGATGGGCTTAGGGTCGGCCATATTCCATCCGGAAGGCTCCAGGGTTGCCTACATGGCAGGCGGACCAAAGAGAGGCCTGGCACAATCCATTTATCAGGTCGGCGGGAATAGCGGGCAGGCACTTGCCCCACTCATCACAGCCATCGTACTTGTTCCATTTGGTCAAAAGGGCGCACTCTGGTTTGCCCTGGTTGCCTTAATGGCCGTTATCCTACTGCTGTATATTGCCAATTGGTATTCCCAAAAATTAGTTCACTTCCAGCCTAAAAAGCTTGCTGCAAAAATAATCAATAAAGAGCGGTCCCATAAAGTGGCCAAAGCCCTGGTTTTGATTTTATTCATAATCTTTGCCCGTTCCTGGTATGTATCGTGCATGACGAACTTTTATAGTTTTTATTTGATCGAACAGTATTCATTCACGATAAAAGCCGCACAATTTTTCCTATTTGCCTTTTTGGCAGCTGGTGCTGTTGGTACTTTTTTCGGAGGCCCGCTTGCTGATAGATTCGGACGTAAAAACATCATTTTCTTTTCTTTCGCTGCCAGCATGCCAATAACCGCACTTTTACCATTCGTACCTCCTACAGCCGCTTTTATCTTATTATTGATAGCGGGATTCATTATTATGAGCAGTTTTTCCGTCACGGTAATATACGCACAGGAATTGGTCCCGGGAAAAGTCGGTACGATGGCAGGCTTGACCGTAGGTTTAGCCTTCGGAATGGGTGCCATTGGATCCGTTTCATTGGGAGCCATTGCAGATATAATTGGAATTGAATCCATGATTAAACTAGTGGGATTCCTGCCATTACTGGGGATCATCAGCATATTGCTACCGTCTGATCTAACATTGAAAAAATGGTATGCAGAAGATTGATGCAAAATGGTTTTTTCCAGGAACATATTCTTTATGTCTAAATACAATGAATTATTGTTTCACCCAAAAATTCGCAAAGAAGTAACGATAAGTACCTTACAAAGGAGAAATTTATGAGTGGAGTTTTATTAGGAAGCATCCTATCTGCCATGTCTACAGGGTTTGGTGCGTTACCGATCTTGTTCATTCAAGGTTCAATCACACATCGATTCAGAGACACGCTACTGGCATTTACCGCTGGAATCATGATGGCTGCTTCGTTATTGAGCCTGATCCCGGAGTCTCTGGCCACCGGAGGGTATATTCAGCTGGTAATTGGGGTTTTTCTCGGGGTAATGACATTAACGATCATGGAACAAAACATTCCTCATATCGATCTCAGCCATACGAAAAGTGGTATTCAGTTCGATGAAAAGGCCTTGCTCATCATCACTGCCATTACACTCCATAATATTCCTGAGGGGCTTTCTGTCGGGGTCAGTTACGCCTCTGATACAGCTGATACAGGTAACTTGATCGCTTTTGCCATCGGCCTGCAAAATGCTCCGGAAGGCTTACTGGTCGCCTTGTTTTTAATTAATCAAAAAATCGGTAAACTCACAGCATTCCTGATTGCAACCTTAACCGGCACCATCGAAATAATTACAGGCTTACTGGGTTATTATTTAACCTCTTACATTGGGTTCCTGGTTCCTTACGGCCTAGCTTTCGCCGCCGGGGCCATGCTTTTCATCGTTTATAAGGAACTGATTCCCGAAAGCCATGGGGATGGTAATGAACGCACATCCACCTATTCCTTCATTATCGGCCTTTTGTTCATGGTCATATTATTGGAAATTTTATAATTGCGGTACTTCCATGGCTGGCTCCATCAAGTGAGTCAGCTCTTACTTTTTATTTATCATGTAATCCATTCAGAAAAATTAAGACTTCTAAAACAATCCTATGCACGAAGGACACCTTCTGGTGACCTCCCCTCGATATATACCCCAAATCCAAAGGAAATTCAAAAGATATATTCTTGTTTATATAAGTCTTTCTTTATTTGTTTTCAGATATGATTCATTTCACCAGAAATCACACAAAGTTGATTGTCTCTTGCCTGCTAATATAAAAAGTCAAGGCATTCAGTTCCTTCTAAAAGGAAATGTCTTCATTAAAGGGCTGCTGTACAATAACAACCATTTCATCTCGCTTATTTCTCACTTCCACTGATGAATGATGTTGAAGGATCAGATACTCATTTATAAGTTTGTCAAGCTGCTCACTTTGGCGAAGGGTATACTCATGGCCAAGTCCATACATTTTCGCCAACTCCATCATTTCCCAACGCTTCATTCGAATCTCAGAACAAATTTCCGTTGCACACCTAGAATTCATAACTACATTCACTACTCCTGCCCTTTTAAAGTTACATTATAATAAAGAAGTATTACAAAATATGCCTTATATGTAAATAGATTCGCAAAAAAAGACAAAACTTCTTAAATTGCGATATGGCTTGGTCCATCAGCAGACAGGATATGACGGAAATTCCTAAGCATAAGCATCATATATTGATCAGGAAGATTTCATATGAAGCCAGCTCCGAAAATCGCTTTGAAAGATTCCCCTATTTGGATGCTATTATTAGTTTTCGCTTATTCAATTCGAGCAAATAATTTTTCAATGATTTAAAAGCAGGACAGCCCCTTAAGTGAAGCAAAAATGTTTATCATTCAACCCTCATTTGAAATCCCAGGATAATGATGATGGAACAAAAAAGGAATCCGATAAAGGATCCCTAATGAAGTATCCATGCTTTCCGTTAACTTAAGAAAGGTATAGAGCATCCCCTTCTACATTACTCGAATGGCAAATAAATATGAAAGCTCGTCCCTTTTCCCACTTCGCTTTCCACTTCTATATAGCCATTGTGTTCTTCAATGATTTTATAGCTGACCATGAGCCCCAGTCCTGTTCCCCTATCCTTCGTCGTATAAAAAGGTTCACCCAATTTTTTTAGCATTTCCGTTGAAATCCCCATGCCTTTATCAGTAATTGAAATGCAAACGTATTTCTCTGAAAATCGGCTTGTTTTAATGTGAACAGATCCGCCATCCGGCATGACTTCCAATGCATTTTTGATGATATTAATGAACACTTGCTTTAACTGGTTCGCTTCACATAAAACCTTACATTCATCTTCTTCAAAGTTTGTCTCGAATTGAATATTTTCCAACAGTGCCTGAGCGGCCAGTAATTCCAGTGTCTCTCTCAATATGGTATGAACGTCCTGTTTGAAAACTTTTAGCGCCTGCGGCTTTGCCAGAACCAAAAATTCCGTGATAATGGTTTCGATTCGCTTAATTTCGGATGTAATCACATGAAAATATGTGGAAAACTCCCCTTTAACACCATCCTCAAGCAACTGGATAAAACCTTTTAAAGCTGTCATTGGATTCCTGATTTCGTGAGCAATACCTGCCGCCAATTCACCAACGACATTCAAAGTATCCGATTTACGGATTTGTTCCTGCATTTCGAGATTTTTACTCACATCACGGAAAATGCTTAAATTCAGATTCGAATATAAATTTTTCCTCGTCAAAAATTCAATATGCTTAACTCTTCCATCTTCGAATGTTATCGGAATGATGGAGGAGTATACCTCATGCTTATAAACATTTTCAATGTGAGAGTTCAATTCTGGAGCATTTTCAGGAATTTTTTCGATGAACCCCTTAACAGATAAAGAAAGCAGTTTGCGCTTCGAAATCTCCAATATTTTCTGACCCGCTTCATTAATATCCGTGAACCCTTCATGATTCCATAAAATCAGGCCGTCTAATGTTCCCTCAAAAATCTTCCTGAACTTCTTCTCACTATCCCTTAATTCCTTCTCAATCAGCCAGCGCTCACTGACATTTCGAAAGATCGTTACGTTATATCCGTCACCTTCATGTTTTTTTGCAGTCAATTCTAGCAATTTAATTTGGTTATTAGGCATTTTATAAATCAGCTCACCCCGCACCTGGGTGTCTCTTTCAAACGTTTCCATCATCTGATTAAAATGGTGATTGTTGCTGTAAACGTATTTCCAGATATAACTGCCAATCAAATCCTCCCTGCTGGATTCGAATATTTTACATGCTGAATGATTGACTCGAAAAATGATCCCGTCATCATTCCAGAATATGATTGCATCCATAGACTGGTCGAATAATTCCGCAAAAATCCGTTCGCTCGTCTCTAACTTTTTTTCTATTATATTTGATTCTGTAATTCTTCCAAGCACAGACATATATAGTTCATTTCCTACCGTTGAACTTATCGAAAAAGTAAAATGATGCAGTTCATCCCCGACCTTTATCTCTACCTCCCCTTTATAGTTCGACTCATCAAAGGCTCTTTGTATGCTCTCGTCCCAATATCCCCTATAATCTGGGGAGATGAGGTCCCTCATATTCTTACCGACAATCTCTTTTTTCGGAATGCCCAAGGCATGGATAAAGGCATGGTTCACTTCCATTATTATTCCTGAACTGTCGAATAGAACGATGCTTTCTATGGCTGTATCGAAAATTTCCAAAAACATCTGTCTTGACATCCCTGTTTCCCTTGACGAAGAAACATCCAATGTCACATCCCCCAAACGATAGAACTGCTGTCCTTCGGAAAGTGATCCCATTCGTATAAACTCTATTTGCTTAAGGGCTCCGGTATGTAGCTGGATAATTTGCCTTTCACTTTCATTCGAGGTTTTTAGGGTGCTTGACACTTCCTGATTATTTAAAGGGATGACATCGAGAAAATCAGTTATCCTCATGGACTCCAGTTGAGCTTTAGGTGTTTCCAGCAGGGCACAAGCGGCATCATTGGCATAAGTGAGACGCAGTTCCTCATCAACCCTGATATAAGGCTCTGACATTGAATCGAACATATTCAGAAACCCTTCGATCTGTTTATTCAATTTTAAAATTTCCTGTTTATATTCCGTTTCATTCTCATAACCGATATTCATATTAACCCCCCTCATCAAAACCCATACCTACCCAACCTTATTCGACATCCATCTTGATTTTCCTCGGTATTTTTTGAAAATCAGCGCAAACACCTTTATCCAAAATTAACCTATATATCAAATGATAGTATATTGAATGCTGTAAAACTTAGCGTTAAGCTTAATTTAAGGTTTTTATAATAAATTTAATAAATAATGATTTAGTACAAGGTATTTAGGGAATAAGAAATAACAATGCTTTCTAGCTACCTTAAAATTTATTAAATGGAGGCAATAATGAAACAACGTGATTTTTTCTTCGATAACGCCAAGTTCATTCTCATGGCATTTGTCGTCTTTGGTCATTTGCTGAATACGTATATACATGACAGTGAAACGATATATGCTTTATATAAAACCATTTATTCCTTTCACATGCCTGCCTTTATCCTTGTTTCAGGATTCTTTGCGAAAGGTTTTTATCAAAAAGGGTATTTAGGTAAAATTACTAAAAAGCTGATTTTACCCTACATCATTTTCCAATTGATATATACCGTTTACTATTATTTCTTATATGAACGTTCTGCCATCACTGTAGACCTGCTTGACCCCCAATGGTCGCTATGGTTCTTGATCAGTTTATTCTGTTGGAACATCATGCTGCTTGGTTTCTCAAAGTTAAAGCCATCAGTAGCCATAGGTTTATCTTTAATAATCGCATTATTGATTGGTTATATAGACAATATTTCCAATTACCTTAGTCTCTCCAGGACATTCGTTTTTTTCCCGATGTTTTTGATTGGGTACCATTTAAGCAAGGAACATTTAAAAAAACTATTCACTCCCAAAGTTCGTTTGGCATCACTTATTGTCATGTTAGTGATTTTTATCGGTTTTTATTTAAATACCGATATTAATTATAAATGGCTGCTCGGTTCGAAACCATATGCCGAACTTGAAGATGCGACAATCGTGTCCATGTTTAAACGCCTGGGATTTTATGGATTGAGCATCATTTCAGTGTTCAGCTTCCTTTCGTTCATCCCACGCAGACAATATTTCTTTACGAATTGGGGTAAACAAACCCTTTATGTGTATCTGCTGCATGGTTTCTTCATTCGTTTCTTCCGCGAAAGCACCATACAGGAATACTTCAGCAATACAGAGAGCTTTATCATGCTCGCCGGACTCTCTTTCTTGATTACCGTGTTATTATCAAGTGAAATGATCGCTTCCATGGCACAGCCGATTATCGAATTGAAGGCGACCAAAACAAAACGATTCATGACTAAAACGAAAGACTATATTAAACAAGCGTTTTAAATAAAACGGATGAAGCATTTCCTGCTTTATCCGTTTTTTCAAATTCGATTTCTTATCCGACTTTCAAGCAGAAAAGATTCCCCTTCAATACCATTACTCATTTTTCAAATGGAGCACGCTATGGTAAAATAACTCGTTAGTGCTTGTTGGCTTAAAAAGACATGTACACGAAAGGAGCCAGGCGTTTCTTTTACGCCCTTAACATGAATATAATAATCAGTACTCTTAACGCAAAATATATCCATACATCGCTATCCATCCGATATTTAAAAGCATACGCCCAGCCTGATTATGATGTCCAGCTGGCAGAATATACGATAAAAGATCCAATTATGAACATCGTTGGTGACCTTCATTCCAAAAAACCTGATGTCATAGGGTTCAGCTGCTATATTTGGAACATCGAGGAAACAATGAAAGTCGTAGCCATGCTTAAAAAAATCAACCCGGAATTGGTCATCATTCTCGGCGGACCTGAAGTCACCTATGATGTTGGGGAATGGCTTGATCAGATTCCCGGGGCTGATTTCATCGTAATCGGTGAAGGTGAAGTCACCTTCAAGGCCCTTTTATCTGAAATTGAAGGTTCGAATGACTATAAGAAGATCGGCGGCATTGCGTACCGACAGGATGGAAAAAAAATCATCCAGCCTCAGAACGGCAAGGTTGATTTAAAATCCCTCCCTTCTCCATATCGTTTGGAGGAAGACCGCGGCGACCTATCTAAACGTGTCACCTATATCGAAACTAGCCGAGGTTGCCCGTTCAGCTGCCAATTTTGCCTTTCATCGATTGAAGTGGGTGTCAGGTATTTTGATCGTGAAAAGATTAAAGAAGATATCAGGTACCTTATGGCTAATGGTGCAAAGACCATTAAGTTCGTTGACCGAACCTTCAATATTAGCCGAAGCTATGCCATGGAGATGTTTCAATTCTTAATCGATGAGCATCTTCCCGGTGTGGTTTTCCAGTTCGAGATCACGGCGGACATCATGCGTCCGGAAGTTATCCAGTTCTTGAACGACAATGCCCCTGCAGGACTGTTCCGCTTTGAAATAGGCGTACAATCGACGAATGATCATACGAATGATCTAGTAATGAGAAGACAGAATTTCGAAAAACTGACCAGGACCGTAACCATGGTAAAAGATGGTCAGAAAATTGATCAGCATTTAGACCTTATTGCCGGTTTACCGGAAGAAGATTATCATTCTTTCCGAAAGACCTTCAATGATGTTTTCGAGCTTAGACCCGAAGAGATGCAGCTTGGTTTCTTAAAGATGCTTCGTGGAACCGGCTTACGGATACGAGCCGATGAACACCAATATATATACAGCGAACATGCTCCTTATGAAATATTGGGGAATAATGTTTTATCCTTCGATGACATTGTCCGCATTAAACAAGTTGAAGATGTACTTGAAAAATACTGGAACGATCATAGAATGGATCATACTACGGAATATCTTGTCAAAACGGTATTTCAATCACCGTTCGACTTCTTTCAAGATTTCGGTACCTATTGGGATGAACAAGGGTGGTCACGAATCGGCCATCAGCTTGAAGACTTGTTCAGACGTTTACAGCAGTTTTTGGCTTCCCGGGAATCTGCCGAACTGAAAAACATTATCGGACTCATGAAATTGGATTATTTCATGAATCAAAAATACAAACCACGTAAACCTTGGTGGGAAGCTTCATTAGATAAAAGTGGTCGGAAAGAGATATATGAATATATTCTCAATAAGCCTGAACAGCTTGGTTCCTCTTTCACCGCTTTGGCCCTAAATGAAAAAGAAATACACAAACACACGTTGCTCGAGGCACTTCCCTTTGATTTGAAAACGTATTTAGCCGAGGGAACAATCGTCGATAAACCTTCATTCATGCTTGCCTATTTTGATCCGAGTGGTAAGGGATCAACGATTTTCCCTCTTTCAAAATCCGGCAGCATCATCCTTTAATAATAAGGACGGACCCAAGGCTGGGTCCGTCCTTTTTTACTTATCACTTTCACGTTTTTTATTTTCTTTTGCCAAAATTTCATAAATTTTAGTTGCGTTCATATCGCCGCTGAATTCGATTCCAAATTCAGTTCGTACATGTTCACCCATCTTTTCCCCGCTGTTCCGTTTTTCTTTATCCATTACTTCTTCCTTTTCTGCCTTGCTTTGAATTGCGGTTGGCACCTTTCATTGCATTTTCCTCCATTGCGAACTCATTGGAAAATTCATTTTCAGCTTGATTTCTTTTTGGCGTTTTACTTGCTTTGACAGCTCCATCCACATTGGCTTTCCGTTTCATTTTCATCCACCCTTTTTAATATAGTTTACCTTTTAGAATGGGGTAAAAATGCCGGAAATTATTCAGGGATAATATAGGGACAGACGAGAAAAATAACCGTAAAACGAAAAGGGAGACACTACATGAAAAAGAAATTGGATTCACCAATTGTCAACGATACACAGCCACACCAAATTAACGCACCAAGCTTTAAAGGGACCGGTATAAAACCACAGGCTCCATTCGTCAATGATTATGGAGTCGTCATTGGCGACAGTAAATATGCCTCTGAAAACTCACCACTCGAAAACTGGAGCGAAGATACAGACCCAGAAATCATGGCTGGAGACGAATGGGTACACCCCACCAATGATATAGGCTGGAATTCAACTGAAAACCGCCAACTATTAGAGTCTAAAATAGCTCCGCAGCCGCCTTTCATGCATCCAGATAAAGATGTTAGCACTGATACGGATTGAGGCGTGCTTTCTTTAGGGTCAAAGGAACAAGTGAAATCCTAGAAGGGGTGCATCATACACCCCTTATTCTCATTTAACCTGCAAAATCAACTTCCCTTTCGTTTGCCGGGCGTTCATTTCCTCATGAACGGCTGCTGCCTTTTCAATTGGGTAGATGCCCCCGATAGTTAACTTAAGCTCCCCAGACGCAACGTATGCAAAAAGGTCTTGAATGCTAGGCAACAGCAAATCCGGGTGTTTCATGATCTGTGGCAGGAAAAAACCCACGACGGATTGATTGCGCCTCATTAATTGCTGCGGGTTCATCGTATAAGGCTTACGACTTGCATTACCAAAAACAACAAGACGTCCAAAGGGAGCCAAACATTTCAACGTTTTATTGAAAATATCCCCTCCAGCCATTTCCAGCGCGACGTCTACTCCCTTTCCTCCCGTGACCTCACGGACTTTCATTTCCCATCCTTCTTGCGTGTAATCAATGAGTTCATCTGCCCCCATCTCTTTAGCCAGTTCCAACTTTTCCACTGTACTGGCGGTGGCAATCACTTTTCCAGCCCCGAAGATTTTGGCTAACTGTACGGCAATCGATCCCACTCCCCCAGCAGCAGCATGGACCAATACCGTTTCACCCTGTTGCATGCGTCCCATTGTCTTAAGAATATGATAGGCGCTCAGACCTTGGAGGGGCAAGGCAACAGCTTCATGGAACTGAATGGCATCAGGAAGCGGAATGGCCGAGAATTCATCAGAAAGGGCATATTCTGAATATCCACCAGATTCAATTAAGCTGACGACCCTTGTACCAGGTTTGATTTTGGTCACCTTTCCACCAACTTCTACCACTACGCCGGCCACTTCCGCACCGGGAATGAACGGAAGCGGCGTAGGAACTACATATTGCCCTTCCCTTCTGGCTGTATCTGCATAATTGACGCCTACACAATCGATTTCAATCAGAACTTCATGCCCTGTTGGCACAGGTCTTTCCATTTCAGTCAATTTCAGCACTTCCGGTCCGCCGTATTCTTCAAAATGAATAGCTTTCATCTTTATCCCTCCCTTATTAATTTCCTGTAAATTCCGGCTTTCTTTTTTCTTTGAATGCCGCTACCCCCTCCAGATGATCTTCCGTGGAAGCCATCAAGGTTTGCGTAATACGTTCCTGTTCCAGTATTTCATCAAGTGTAGCCGTAAATGAATGGCTGACGAGCTTTTTCATCATCCCATATGCTTTTGTCGGTCCATTTGCCAGTTTTACCGCAAGTTTCAATGATTCCTCTTCAAGTTGATTGAGTGGATATAAATAATTAATGACACCTAGCTGATATAAGCGTTCCCCAGAAATTGGCTCGGCCGAAAAGAAAAGCTGCTTTGCAAGGTGGGGCCCTACTAATTTAGGTAAAAAATACGAACCCCCTCCATCAGAGATCAGGCCTACCTGTGAAAAACTCATGGCAAATTGACTATCATCTGAAGCCACGATCAGATCACAGGCGAGTGCCAAATTGAATCCTGCACCAGCAGCAAATCCATGGACGGCAGCGATTACAGGAACCTCGGAAGCATCCAGAGCCAATATGCATTCATTCATTCTGCCAACATGATCATACAATTGACCTGCAGAGGCCTGCCCCATTGACTTCACATCGCCTCCTGCAGTGAATGACCTTCCCGCACCTTTGATGATGACTGCCCTTATATGCGGTGTTTGTTTAACATCCTTAATCGCTTTCGTTAAGCTTGCAATCATATCCGGACTAAATGCATTCAAGCTTTCAGGGCGATTCAAAGTCAGGATCATTACATTATCGATTACTTCTTTCAATAAGTGTTCTTTTAACATTTACCCATCCCCTTTTTCTATTTGATCAACCAGCCGCCATCCACCAATAAATCCGTACCAGTCATATAGGAAGCCTCCGGGGAAGCAGCAAAGGTAATGACATTACTTATTTCCTCCGCCTTCCCCACTCTTTCCAGTGCCGTGTTCCGTTGAATGGACTTTACGAATTTTTCATTTTGCAGTCCATCCTCCGTCAATGGCGTTTCAATGAATCCCGGCGATACGGAATTGACCCGAATGCCGACTGCAGCGAGTTCCAGTGCCAAAGATTTCGTTAAACTGATGACTCCGGCTTTAGCAGAGCTGTAATGCGGGATGAACGCTCCTGCCTGATGTCCTGACAGTGAAGCCACATTCACGATTGCCCGATTGCTGGAACCTTCATTTCCGCCACTAGCTCCTTCTTCCATCAATTTACCCAAATACTTGGAAACTAGAAAGACACTTTTCAAATTGACATGTTGAATCATATCCCAATCAGCTGCAGATGTATCCAGGAGCTTCGAGGACTTTGAACCACCTGCGTTATTGATTAAAATGTGAAGGTCACGATATTTTTCCTTCACAAACTTGGCCAGCTCCATTACCTCTTCCTCGACGGTAACATCTGCAGGGAAAATATCAGCAACCGGAATCGGGTGCCTGGCATTGATTTCTGCAGCTGCTTCCTCCAGCTTTCCTTTCGTCCGCCCTACCAACAGCACTTTTGCCCCTTCGTCCGACAAGCGCATCGCCGTAGCTTTCCCAATACCAGAGCCTGCACCTGTCACCACCGCTATTGACTGCGAAAACCTCATCCCCTTCACTCCTTATCTGTATTTTCGAACTACGTTTCCTGCCTTTTCAATTCCGCTTCGATCCTTCCATCCACCAACTCTGGTACAAGATCAAACGAACCTTTTTGCGCCGCCAATTCCAAATCGGGGATCAAACTATGTTTGTCAAACAACTGTCCGACATACGATGATTTCAGGATATCAAAGGCATTTTCGCTATTCGTGCGATAAAGCGCATTGGCAGCCTTTGCTGCATCGTTGAGTATGAACGTACCTTGTGATCCAGCAATCAGGCAATCTATCAAATGGCCTGCACCGTAAAAGTCTTCCAGACTGAATTCACCTGAATTTCCCGAACAAACGATGAGGATCGTTTCTGTTTTATGATACTTTTTTATTTTTTCCGCAACAGACGGATTATTCAACAAAGAAGCAATATAAACCCTTTTGGCAGCGGCTGAATTTCTCAACGCGACCGTTCCATTAGTAGTGGACAATATTAAAGTTTTGCCGCGTACCAACTTACTCAATAGCGTTGGACTTGGATACATTAAATCATCAACCGGCTTTGCTTTTAGTTCTCCTGCCACTACAAAATCCCCATGGTCCAAGTCCTGGCTTTTCACCAAGGCATCCAGTGGATCCATGACAGGTATCACCTGGCGTGCTCCATCATGAAGTGCTGAAATAATCGTGGTAGTCGCTAATAACACATCCAGGATGACCGCAACTTTCTCCCCTTCTTGAAGCTTTTCCACATCTATCTCTTCTTTTTTTAGTAGTAAATGAATGTTTTGAATATATTCCATTTTATTAAACTTCCTTCGCAGCTACATTTGCAGCATGAGTGAGTAAGCTTTTCACCGTTTTTCCAAGATTGGAAAAACGGGGATCATCAGTCTGGCCTTTTTTATATCGATAATAGATTTGCTGAAGGATGACAGCTAACTTAAAATAACCAAAGGTTAAATAAAAATCGACGTTGGTAACATCCCTGCCACTTCTTGCTGCATACGCCTCGATAAACTCCCTTCGAGTCAGGAAACCAGTTAAAGTCGTGACGGACGCTTGACCCACACCGATTTTGATAAGTTCCGGGTCACCGCTTTCAGTCCAGTAGCTTAATGCCACTCCTAGATCGGCTAGCGGATCACCAACGGTGGACATTTCCCAATCAAATAAACCAACCATCTCTGTAAGGCCCTGATTGAACATGGCATTATTGATCTTATAGTCATAATGGATTATTGAAGTCTGGCTATACTTCGGGATATTCTGTTGAAAATAATTAATAAGCGGACGTATTTCCTTTATTTCAGCAGTCTTTGCTCTCTCATAGCGGGAAATCCATCCGTGTACTTGTCTTTCAATGAACCCTTCAGGTTTGGATATTTCGACCAAACCCGTTTTCTCATAGGGAATCGAGTGAAGATCAGCAAGCCGATTCACCATCACATATGAAAGCTGTCGGCACTTTTCAACAGTAGGCTCGATTCCCTTTGGAAATTCAGTATCTATTACAATTCCATGTTTCCTTTCCATTAGGAAAAAAGGGGCCCCCGCAACCGATTCATCATCCGAGAACAGAATAGGCTCGGGAGCTGCTTGGAAATATGGGTTGATTGAGGAAAGGATATGATGTTCACGCTTCATATCATGTGCCTTTGGAGCAACAGGGCCAAGCGGCGGCCTTCTGAGAACAGCCTCCCACTCACCAACTTTCAGCTGATAGGTCAAATTGGAATAGCCCATAGAAAATTGTTTTAATTCCAACGGTTCATTTGGAAGGTCCAATACATTTTTTCTTAGGAAACCTTCTAATGCACCAATATTCAATTCCTCGCCGGGCCGAACAGGAATCGTATCGTCAACCATGTTCTTCCACTCCTTTAGACTTTGTCATTCTAATTATGAACAAGATGTGAAATGAGCTTTTCTAATAAATTCAGGAATAGGTTCACTTTTTTGTTTCAAAAAATTAAAACAGACTAAAACTGCACTTCCTTTAGCAATCACTTCCCCAGTTTGTGAACAGAGGATATCATGGACCATATCACAGCTTTTCGTACCTACCTTTGTCAAAGATGTACGAATGGTCAAGAGTTGATTGAAATATCCCTGAGCAATAAAGTCGCATTTAGTGGAGGCTAACAAAAAATTCCAAGATTCTACATTTGTCGCTAGGCCTAAAGCTTCAAAAAATTTCAGGCGTGCTTCTTAGAGGTATACGAAATAGCTTGTGTTATTGATATGGCCCAAAGCATCCGTTTCGGAAAAACGGACGTTGACTTCCAATTCATGCATAAGGCCCCTCCTTGATTAACGATGTACGAAAGCAGGTTTACGTTTATCCAAGAAAGCGGAAACCCCTTCTTTAACATCTTCAGTTTGGAAGATTTCTTCAAAAAGATTCGTTTCAATCTCTAGACCTTGTTCAAGTGTTGCCTCACTTCCTTCATTAATCGCCTTCTTGATTCTCGAAAGTGCCTGAAGTGAGTGCCTTGTCATTCGTGAGGCCAAGATTTTCGCTTCCGATAAGCCGCTGCCTTGCTCAACGACTTTATTGACAAGCCCGATCTTTTCCGCTTCCGCGGCACCAAGCGGATCACCGGTAAATATAATCTCTTTTGCCTTTGCATTTCCTACAAGTCTTGACAAACGCTGTGTACCGCCAGCTCCAGGGAATAAGCCTAATTTCACTTCCGGCAGTCCGATTTGAACTTGTGTTTCAGCTACTCGCAAATCACAGGCCAGTGCCAGTTCGCATCCGCCGCCCAAGGTCAGGCCGTTTAATACAGCCATCGTAGGTTTAGGAAACTGTTCGATTTTAGTTAGGACGGCATGACTTTCCTTAACTATTTCTTTCATATTCGGGTTCCCCATCATGCTAGGGAATTCTTTTATATCAGCCCCGGCCGCAAATGCGATATTGCCTGCACCGGTTATGAGTACCGCAACAGTTTCAGTATCTTTTGAAAGTTCATCGAAAGATTCTCCCAATTCTCTGAATACTTGTTTACTGATTACATTTAATGGAGGATTTTCGATGGTGATGACCGCAAGCTTATTTTCCTTAACCACTTTAATTAATTTTGTCATCAATTCTTCACTCCTTGGTTTGGATAATCATACCAGCCTTTTCCTGTTTTCCTGCCTAAATGTCCTTTATTCACCTTTTCTTCTATACAAGCATTTGGCTTGTCTTCTTGATTTCCAGTTTCATTGAAACGCTGCTGCATGACAAAATACCCTACATCAATACCTGATAGATCCATCAGTTCAAAAGGACCAATGGGATGGCCTAAAGCTTTCCTGCAAATCAAATCGATATCCTTATAGTCAACAATTCCTTCTTCATACAAATATAAGGCCTCACGCTGCAACGCTCCCAAAATTCGGTTGGCTACGAATCCCGATATCTCTTTCCTCAACAAAACTCCTGTCCTATTCATATTCTCTGTGACTTCCATTGCAAGCTTCGCTGTTTCCTCGGATGTTTGGTCACTCATTACAACCTCAACACAATCCATTACTAGAGGCGGGAAAAAGAAATGCATATTAATGAACTTATCCGGACGATTCGTTACACTCGCAATCAGGCTATTGACAATCGTTGAACTATTCGTGGCAAAGATGGTTTCTGCTGGGGCCAGTTCTTCAAGTTTAGCGAAAACCTCCTGCTTCACATCAAGTTTTTCAACTACCGCTTCAATGATCAAATCAGCCACACTGGCCGCTTTTTCAAGATCGGTGGTATATTGAAGACGGCTAAAAGCAGCCATTTTACGATCTTCAGACAATTTTCCTTTTTGAACCCATTTAGTCAAAATGACGTCCAATTTTTCTTTGGCTGCATTCAACGCGTTTTCATGGACATCCTGAAGAATCGTTTCGTAACCTCCCAGTGCAGCAAGCATCGCAATTTGATGCCCCATCTGCCCAGCCCCAATAACGGTAATTGATTGAATTTGCTTGTTGGCCATGCCTTCTATCTCCCTTCGACTAACCGGTTAGTATGTAACCTGGTCACGCTTCAATTCCCTGCAGAATCATCCCCATAAAAATGGCTGCAACTTCCTGTTCGGTTTTTTCACCTTCTGGGTCGAACCAATGATAGCTCCAATTGGCCACACCCAAAATAGCAAAAGAGATGATCGATGCATCGAGATTGGAACGCAGTTCTCCGCTCTCGATGCCACTAATCAGAACTTGCTCGATTTTATAACGGAACTCATCCCGCTTAGGAAGGATTTGTGCAAGCTTATCGTCACTTAGATTCTTCATTTCACGGAAAAAGACCGTTGCGCTGGATTTTTTGGTTTTAATGCTCTTTAAAAGCATCAAGACCATATCGAAAAGTTTATCCTTGCAGCTTTTCCCAGGTTCCAACATGATTCTTTCCTGATCACTAAGCAACTCGTCGATATAAGCTAGATGAATATCCATTAGCAACTGCTCTTTGCTCGTAAAGTAATAATAAAACGTTCCCTTCGTCACCCCTACCGATTCGACGATATCAGAAATCGACGTTTCACTAAAGCCCTTCTTTTCAAATAAGCGTATGCTATGTTCTGTCATTTTTTCTTTCATGTATGCATCCTCGCAATCTGTTAAAATTTCAGCTGAATTGATATCATACGCTTTCGTGCTATCAAAGCCCTTTTATTTCCTGGAGAGTTCTTCTCTTAAAGCCCGCCTTAAAATCTTTCCGACATTTGTTTTCGGTAACTCTTCACGAAATTCAACGAAATGCGGAACTTTATAAGCCGATAGGTTTGCACGGCAGTAATCGATGATTTCCCGTTCATTGGCCGTTTTATTATTTTTAAGTACAAGCACCGCTTTTACCGACTCCCCTCGGTAAGCATCTGGAACTCCGATGACAACGGCTTCCTGGACAGCTGGATGTTCATAGAGAACTTCCTCGACATCTCGCGGATATATATTATAACCACTTGCGATGATCAAATCTTTTTTCCTGTCGACAATATAGAGGTATCCATCTTCATCAACTTTGGCGATATCACCCGTATAAAGCCAACCATCCCTTAGGGTAACCGCCGTTTCCTCTGGCATATTCCAGTAACCTTTCATCACTTGAGGCCCTTTGACGACCAATTCCCCCAATTCGCCAGATCCCACTTCTTTTGTTCCGTCTCCCAGGTCCATCACTTTATATTCAGTCGAAGGGACACCAATCCCCACGCTCCCAGGTTTCCTTTTTGCAAATGCCGGATTACAATGCGTTGTTGGCGAAGCTTCCGTAAGACCGTAGCCTTCCAATATCTTCGCACCTGATTTTCGTTCGAACTCACGCAGCAGTTCCACGGGCATCGGTGCACTTCCGCTGTTACAGACCTGAATGGAGCCCATTCCATATTCTTCTGCCTTCGGATGATTCGTCAACGCTACATACATGGTCGGTACACCAGGAAAAGTGGTCGGCTGTTCACGCTTAATCGTTTCCAGCACTTCTTCTATTTCAAATCGTGGCAGCATGATGGAGTCACCCGCGATATACACGGATAAATTCATTGCGGACGACATTCCAAAAACATGAAAAAGCGGGATGACCGACAGCGTTCTTTCAGTACCTATTTTTAATTCATGCTTGAAGAATTCATACGTTTGAACGACATTGGCCAGAATATTGCTGTGTGTCAGCATCGCCCCTTTTGAACGGCCAGTCGTTCCTCCTGTATACTGAAGAACGGCTATATCATTTTCCGGATCTATTGATACGGGATTGATTTTTCCGTCTCCTGTCTTCATGAATAGATCAAAAGACGCATCAGGCTGAAAATCTGCATCCGAAGTCTGCAGGCTTACGACGATAATATTTTTCAAATTTGAATGTTGCTGGACACTTTTCACTTTCGGGTATAATCCATCCAATACAACGATCGTTTCTGCACCGGAGTCCTGTAAAATATGCTGCAGCTCCCTTTCAACCAGCATTGGGTTGATTTGGGTGATAATGGCTCCTGTTGTCAATGATCCATAATAAGCTATGACGTACTGCGGACAGTTAGGCAGCATGATGGCGACACGATCACCTTTTTGAACACCTTTTTTTTGCAAGGCTGAAGCAAAGGCTAGCGACGCATGAAAAAGTTCCTGATAAGATATCTTTCGGTCATAAAAAGTAATAGCTGTATTGTTTGGATGGGACTCACATGCATTTTGAAGGATTCTTTGCATCGGGAACTCAGGGACTTTTATTTCCTTTGAAATTGAATCAGGATAAACGGAAAGCCATTTTTTTTCATTCATCATTTCATACCCTCCAGCCATATTTACTTACCTTTCATTACTTTGCATGTGAACCTCCATCGACGATCAAAATATTTCCAGTCACAAAATCAGATGCCTTTGAGGCCAGGAAGACCGCTGCCCCTTTCAAATCATCATCACTCCCTAACCTTCTTAGCGGCGTTGAATCCAAGATAGGATTCTTTCCTTGCTCAAGAACCCCTTTCGTCATTTTTGTCGGAAAGAAACCGGGTGCGATTGCATTAACATTGATATTATGCTGCCCCCATTTAACGGCTAAATCCTTCGTTAAAGTAATGACCGCCCCTTTACTCGTATTATATCCGACTGTATCGAGCACCCTCGGGTCGGTACCCCCTAATCCGGCAACGGAAGCGATGTTTATGATTTTCCCATGTCCCTGCTCAATCATGACCCTGCCTGTTGTCTGGCTCATGATAAAGGTTCCGGTTACATTGACATTCATCACCTTCTGCCACGCTTCAAGGGGCATGTCGACGGCTGGTGCCCCCCAGGATGCCCCGCTATTGTTCACTAATATGTCGATGGCACCAAATTCACGGTAAGTTTCGTTAACGACTTCCTGGACATCTGACGGATTGGTGATATCACACTTGAAGGAAAGCGCCTTGACTCCAAGCTTTTGGATTTGCGAGGCAACTTCGTCACATGCTTCCTTCTTCCTTGAACAAAGTACGACATTTGCCCCAGCTTCGGCAAAGCCGGTCGCTATTTGTGCTCCCAATCCTCTCCCTCCACCGGTTATGATCGCCGTCTTTCCAGTTAGATCGAATAAGTCGGCAACTTTCATATTTTCACCTCATGCTTTTGTTGGTATTTTCGAAGTTCTATTTTAGCAACTTGTGAGCGGTGAACTTCATCGGGACCATCAGCAAGCCTTAAAGTCCGTGCATTGGCCCAATGAGCAGCAAATGGGAAATCATCGGAAATCCCGGCAGCTCCAAAGCCTTGGATGGCCCTGTCCAGCACATTCAATGCCATATTTGGCGCCACCACTTTTATCATCGCGATCTCCGCCTTCGCTTCCTTGTTCCCGACGGTATCCATCATATAGGCAGCTTTTAAGGTCAGAAGTCTTGCTTGTTCGATTTCAATCCGTGAATCAGCAACCCACTCCATGATTACACCTTGTCTCGCCAATGTTTTACCAAAAGCGACACGTTCTTGAATGCGCTTACATAATTCTTCAAGTGCTCTTTCAGCAGCGCCGATCAGCCTCATGCAATGATGTATCCTTCCCGGTCCGAGCCTTCCTTGGGCAATCGCAAATCCTTTTCCTTCACCCCATAGAATATTCGTTGCCGGGACCCTTACATTTTCAAACGTGATTTCGGCATGGCCATGCGGGGCATGATCATAACCAAACACAGGGAGCATTCTTTCAATTTTGACACCAGGTGTATCGAGCGGGACAAGAATCATTGACTGTTGTTCATGCTTGGCCGCCTCAGGATCTGTCTTACCCATGACGATGGCAATCTTGCATCGGGGATCGCCTGCTCCTGAAGACCACCATTTTCGGCCGTTGATGACATACTCATTACCCGTCCTTTCAATGCTGCATTCGATATTGGTCGCATCGGAAGACGCCACTTCCGGTTCCGTCATCGAGAAGCATGAACGGATTTCCCCAGCAAGCAAGGGCTTCAGCCAACGTTCTTTATGTTCATCCGAGCCATATCTCACCAACACTTCCATATTACCAGTGTCCGGCGCATTACAGTTGAAGATTTCAGGTCCTATCGTCGACCTACCCATGATCTCGCAAAGCGGGGCATATTCTAGATTTGTTAAACCCGCGCCATAACCGCTATCAGGTAAAAATAAATTCCATAATCCTTCTTCTTTTGCTTTTGCCGTCAATTCAGATAAAATCGGGGGAATTTCACTCCAGCGGCTTTCCTGTGCTTCGAGCTGCTTTTTGTATGTCGATTCATTTGGGTAAACGTGCTTCTCCATGAATTCCGTTAACTTCTTTTCCAGATTTTTCACCTTTTCAGTATGTTCAAAGTGCAAATTGAATTCCTCCTTTTAAACTTACTAACCGGTTAGTATGTTATTACTTTTAAAGTATATACACAAGATTCTGATTTTTTCAAATAATTTAATCTTTTGTTTTCTTGTCATTCAAAATCCCGCATCTTGACCTTTTCGTTCTCACTATATTGCTTTTGTTGTACGGTTGGAAATATACAAACGATTTTCGTACCTTTTTTCAGTTCACTTGTGATGAATACTTTTCCTCCATGCTTTTCGATGATTCTAAAACAAACGGAAAGACCCAAACCCGTTCCTGATGTTTTTGTAGTGAAAAATGGTTCTCCTACTTTTTGAAGAGAGTTTTCCGGAATACCATCCCCTTCATCCAAAATGCTCAAAAAAACTTCCCCATTTTTTTCATTTATGCTCACAAAAATATTTCCGCCATTCGGCATCGATTCTATGGAATTTTTTATCATGTTTATTAGCACTTGCTTGATTTGGTTTTCATCAAAGTACATAAAAATTGGTTCTGAATCATAATTTTTATGAATTTGAATATTGTTCAGTACAGCATTTGTCTCCAACAGCGTTACGACATGGTTGCAGCTTTCCTTTATATCCTTCTCAAGGAATACCGCCCCAGTGGGTTTCGATAGCAGCAAGAGTTCATTCAGCACTTTCTCGATTCGATTTATTTCCGAAAAAATAATATCGTAGTATTCCTCTTTTTCGGCACCGCCATCTTTAATCAGCTTCACGAATCCCATTATCGCCGTCATCGGATTCCTGACTTCATGTGCAATCCCAGCCGCAAGTTGGGCAGCCGTTGATAACTTGCTTGATGTGATTGCCAAATGTTCGTTTAGGCTCACAAGCTTTTCCTCCGCATGTTTACGTTCATTAATTTCCGATAATATGCCCGCCGTCCCGATGAATTTCCCAGCGTCATCGTAAATAAGTTTAACGAATGCCTCCACCCAGCTTGTTCCCTTTTTCGCATTTAGTTTAATGTCCGCACGAAAATATTTATCCCCTCGATGAAAGGAGTCCGCAAAGGCCTTTAATACGTCTTGATAAGATTTGTTATCCATATGTTTAGAAAAGTGAAGCCCCAGGGATTCATTCACGGATGCACCACTCATCGATTTCCATGCCGGGTTTAGGTACAACCATTTTCCTTTATCATCCGTTTGGAAAATAACCTCATTGAAGCTATTGACCAATTCTTTAGAGTAATTGGAGAAAATGCGATAACGCCCTTCACTATCCTGCAATAAAGCTATCGTTTTCCGTTTATGATCATAGATGGCACCCAAACACCAGGCTATGGTTAAAATTACGACTAAATATATTCCTGCAAAGGCGGAAAAACCGCGTTCTTCATGACCCAGCCACCCTACATAGGGTAATATCAATACAAAAAAAAGAACAGGGACAATGATCCTTCCAGTATATTTCTTCACATTCTCCACCTCCTTACCAAAATGATTTATACTTCATCCGATCGAATTCCAAGTAAGGGATCAAATTATGCATATTTGAAATGGTAGGACACTCACTTATAGGTAAATTTCAACATTTTATCCATGATTCCTGCAAACAACACAAAAAACCTTCCCAAGGGTGGAAAGGTCACTGTTCAACTTAAATCATTTACCCAATGATGACGCGTTCTTTTGGATAATGGAAATTTTCCGTAACTTCTTTATGGCCTATGATATACAGGAGGGAGGTTATCCCAACACGGCCAATGAACATAATGATCATAATGACAATTTTACCGGTATTGCTGAGGTCAGGTGTAATTCCCATCGAAAGGCCGACTGAACCGAAAGCCGAACATACTTCAAAAATGATTTGCATCAAAGTGAAATTTTCGGTAATGGATAATATGAAGACCGCCATTATACAAAGAAGCGATCCCATGATCATAACCGCTGTCGCTTTTCGGATATCATCGGGATGAATCTCCCGTTTAAAAACTTTTATGGAACGCCTTCCTCTCATGAAATTCCATAAAAATAGAATCATGATGGCCAGTGTAGTTGTCCGGATTCCTCCCCCGACTGAACTTGGGGAGGCTCCAATGAACATCAATATACTCAACAACAAAAGGGTCGGTTCCGAAAAGTCACTAACATTCATGGTTGCCAACCCGCCGCTCCGCGTATTGGAGGACATAAATAATGAGTAAAAGAACGATTCATGCCAGTTCTTATTTTTAAAGAACCCATTAATTTCCAGAATATAAATCAGGATCGTTCCCCCAACGATAAGGGAAAAGAAAGTGACTGAGGTCAGCTTCGTGAACAAAGAAAAATGAAACTTATAAGTACGTGCCTTATTGGACAAAAACTCCCTCAGCTCAATCAAGACAGGAAACCCAATGGCTCCAAGGGTAAGCAGGATAATCGTTATGAACTGTACAAAATAATCGTCTTTAAATGGAATCATCGATATACCGGTAATATCAAAACCAGCATTCGTGGTGGCACTTACGGCTAAAAATAAGCCATTTAAAAAGGCTTCTTTCCCGTTTGGAAAATAATTCAGAAAGTAAATGCCTAAAACGAGAGCCCCTATCATTTCAATTACGACAAATATCTGAATGATTTGGATCAATAATTTAACAAGACCGGAAAGATTCGATTGGTTTTGATCTGTCATGATCAATTGTCTTTCCTTCAAGCCGATTTTCTTGCCCACTATAAGCCAGAAAAAGGTTCCGAGTGTCATGATGCCAATACCGCCAAATTGGAGAACGAACATGAGAATGAAATAGCCTACCTCATTATACACTTCGGGCAAACTTACAACTGTTAGACCTGTTACACTAACTGCACTTACGGCTGTGAATAAAGCATCCATGAATCCAAATTCCACGCCTGGCTTAAGAGCGACTGGCAGGCTCAACAGTACCGTCGAGATGCTGACTGCCAAAACATAATAACCGACAATAAGCTGAGCTGGTGTTAACTTTGATAATAATTTTTTGATAGCAAACATAAAGAGTTTCCTTTCTTGCTCCTTTATAGTTATGCAAACACATAACCATTAAAAATCTAGTTTACCCTTTTTTCATTCTTTTTTCCATTCTCTTTTAAAACTGACTTACTTACAACAAAAAGGCAGGTTTACCAATAAGTTTGATGCTGCTCGCATAAGTAAAACTCCACATTCTACTTATACTATCATTACAGCGGCAAAAGCCGTTGAAAAAGTAAAGGGGAGATTCAAATGGCTAACAGCAGTAACAACCTTCTTGTTCCAGGAATCGAACAAGCATTAGAACAAATCAAATATGAAATTGCATCTGAATTCGGTGTACAATTAGGTTCCGATACTTCAGCACGTGCCAATGGTTCAGTTGGCGGAGAAATCACGAAACGTCTTGTACAACAAGCACAATCTCAACTTAAAGGTCAATAATTCACAATTAAATATCCATGGCTAAGAGTCCAGCTGCATGCTGGACTCTTTTTAATGATTATGTCCATTTCCATTATTGCCTTTACCCCTTTTCGACTTATCCCAATCTTTCCTATCTTGTTTATACTGCTCACCCTGTTTACCTTGTTTAACTTGTTTTTCCTGCCTATCCTGCGTATCCTGTTTATCTTGTCTATCATGCCTACCCTGTTTATTTTGCTTATTTTTATTGTCGGGCTTTATAGAATCATCACTATTCTTTTCTTTGAGTGATGAGACTTTTTTTTTATCGAACTTTTTATCATTCTGTTCATTTTTCTGCTTGTCCTTTGATTGGTTGCTGTGATATCTATCCGATTTCCCTTTTGACTCGTTGCCTTTTTCCTTATATCCATTTATCGCATTCCGTTTTCCACTTGTATCTTCCCGTTCAGTTTGTTCCTTAATTTCGGTAACTCCCGCGTTTTTCCGTTCAGTCGGTTTGGCTTCATTCGCCGGCTTTTGTTTTATTTCATTTTCATTATTCTCTTTTTTCTTTTCTCCATCCGATTTGTTTTCCGCACTTAACATTACGCCCTTTTCTTTCGGAATAACAACGTTTTCCTCGACTTTTTTAACTGGCGCCGGGGCAGGCTCCCTCTTATTGACCTTTATCTTATCTTTATCTTCATTCAACTTCTTTTCGAGATACTTACCCGTGGATATGCCTTGTTCCCTAGCTTGCTTCCGATCGCTTTTTGTTGCCTGGATCACTTTCATCTTTGTTTTGGAAACATTATCCTGCTCAGATATTTCTTTTATCTCCTCTTTTAAATTCTTATCCAGTTCTTTATTTTTTTCCATTAACGTTGTGGAAACGACTATTTGTTTATTTCCTTTCAAATAACCAAGTTGCTTCGTCGTTTCAACGATTCGGTTTGTGACAGCCTTTATATCCTTGCCTTTCCAGTCCTTCAGCTGACCGATCACAAGCTTTCCGTCTTCATTTAATCCTGTAAGCTTGAGAACTTCTAAATCATCGTCAAGCTCCAATTCAATGCTTGGATTCACATCTATCGTCATATATGCCGACACAGGACCAGAGAAATAAGAAGGAAGAATTGAAAAGAGAATCAGGAAGGTGGAGGCAATGCTTAGCACGGCCGTTTTTTTGAAAGATGAATGAATATTGGAAAAGGCTAAAGTGAATTTTTGTTTTGCAGGTGAAAAAGTGATTTCCTCACCCACTTCATATTCCCTTTCCTGCCTTTTGGTTTTCAGAAATTCACCCTCGGGGGTCAATAGGGTTACAAATCGTTTATTAACTGAAAGAATAACTCCTTTTTTCATTCATCGATAGCCCCTTTTATATAATCATTCAAATACAAAAAATCTCCGTTTATTATGATTGCCACGGCAATGATGTATTTTCTGTTCCGTTCAATCGTTTTTCTGCTTACTTCCACTTTTCCCTCAAGCTGTTTTACGGGCAGCCGCTTTTTTGCAAAAAGGATTTCCTTCAGTTCGTCATCTTCCATTAACAATTTAGCGATCATAATAGCTCCCTTCCTGGCATCTGCATGTTTGGGAGAGTTTTCAACTAAATCCTCAAATGACAGACCAAAATCCTCTAGATGGCTTATATAAAGCTGAATTTCTTCTTTTCTTCTTTCCGATTCCTTCTGCATCTCGTATTCATTGATGGAATTTTCATTATCGATATATATTTGGCTTTGATCATTCTCATCATTCAGTGTTAAATCCAATAGGATTTCTTTTTGTTTGGACTGGCTTCTTAAATAATCTATAACCCTTCGTTTAACGAGGGTTTCGGCAAATGCCAATAAAGAACGGCCTTTTTCCGGGGAGTATTTTTCAATTGCCTCGTTAAAAGCAATCATTCCAATACTGAATTCATCATCTGATTCGTATATGTAACGTTTGCAAACCGATGAGACTGTTTTTGCAATAAAAGGTTTGAATGACTCTATAGTATCATTACGAAGGCTATTATCGCCTTGTTGAATTTTCAATACGGTTTCTTCTAAAGAACGCTTTTTTTTGAATGCTGTAAACAACAAACCAAGCATTTGCTCACCTCGCTCCTGTTGAACATAAAATACGCATCAACATACTTATCTTAAGCGGAGGGAGTCTAAAAGACAGTACCAAAAGAACTATTTTTGCAATAAAAATGAAATCATACAATTTATCAACATGATAAAATACTTAGTTTTTTCTCGTTTGTTACAGTGCAATTACAGTAAAATATCTTTTTCCGTTTTTTTGCCCAATACAATGGGACAATTGTCATTTTTATAACCGGAATTTAATATTCACATCTTTTAACATATCATTCGTAAACATACCTGCGCTTTTGAGGGTCATCCCATAAATACTTTAAGAAGCAAAAAAAATAGGCGTGACCGGCACGCCTGTTTTTTTACGCTTCCTGTATTTTTTTCTCTTCTTTCTCTTTTTTTTCTTTTTTGCTTGAAATGATCCATGCACCTGCTGCAATTCCAATCAATACAGTCCAGAAAATCGATTTCCAAAGAGTTGATTCAGGGAAATGATGATCAATGAAAGCAAGTGAAGGGTGTGCAAGTGTGTGTACCGCCAATTTCACACCAACCCAACCCACAATCAAAAATGCTGCCGTTTCAAGTGAAGGACGCCGATGAAGCAGCTTAACGAACGCATTTGCTGCAAATCGCATAATGATCAACCCGATCATGCCGCCGAGGAACATGACAGCGAATTGCCCTCCGTCAATACCGCCGACTTTCATCCAGCCTGTTGCAGGAAGTGTAACAGCCAGCGCGACGGCAGCCAACATGGAATCGATTGCGAAAGCGATATCAGCCGCTTCAACCTTTACCACGGTCATCCAGAAGCCGGATTGCTTTTTAGGTTTCGTGATTTCCTTCTCACCTTTACCAGCGTATTTTTTGTAAATGTGCTGAGAAGCGATGAAAAGTAAATAAATCGCACCGATTGCTTGAACTTGCCACACCTCGACAAGAAAGGAAATAAGGAATAGACTGGCAAAACGGAAAACAAAAGCTCCCATCAGACCATAAAACAAGGCTTTCCGCTGTTGTTCTTTTGGCAAATGCTTAACCATGACAGCCATGACGACTGCATTATCTGCAGCCAGTATCCCTTCTAATCCAACCAAGATAAGAAGGACCCAGCCATATTCCAATAACATTGATGCTTCCATCCATTCAACCTCCAATAGTGGTATTTCCTTCCTATTGGCATTGGCAAAAAGAAAAAGACCTCTGCCGTATAGGCAAAGGTCTTGCTGAACATGAAATCATGTCAACAAAGCCGATGAATGTTTAACATTCACGTAATGACGACTTTGTTTTAGGGCGAACCCTAACGCTACTCCCCTTTGAAAAGGAAAATCAGTTATTAAGTATATTAATAGTATACGCGCTCGTTATGAAAATAACAATCTTTTTTTATAAATGGATCTCATTTTCTGTTCCTTTTGGATAATTTTATCAACGATAAATATTCTTTGCCGAAACGAATCCAGTTCGGTTTGGCAGAAAAATAGTTCTGAAACAGCGATAAAAAACTCGTGTATTTCCCTTCATATGGATACCATTGTATTTCTGTATCGTTTTTACCTTTATCGATCATGATTGCTTTTTCATGGCAGAAAATCTTCAATCCATGCTCGCCATGATAGCGGCCAACCCCACTTTGTTTGGCACCGCCAAATGGTAAATGATGATTAGCAACCGTAATCAGCACATCATTGATCGTCACCGCACCGGTTACTAACCGTGACGCAATCCGACTTGCTTTTTCCCTATCCATTGTCCAAACGCTGGAATTGAGTCCATATTCACTTTCATTTGCCAGGGCGATCACTTCTTCCTCCGTATCGAAAGGCACAACAGGCAACACGGGTCCGAACGTTTCTTCTTTCATGATTTTCATGGAATGATCGACATTGGAAAGAATCGTCGGCGGAATGAAATGGGTCTGCCCCGTTTTCCACTCTTTCGGAGGTGTTCCGGTTTCAAGTACGGCCCCTTTATTCAGTGCATCCTCCAGTTGGTCAGCCACAATATCGACTTGTTTAGGGAAAGTCATTGAACCGATATCATCGTGCGATTGCACCCCCTGCCTCATGGACTTCGTTTTTTCTTTAAGAAGCATCAGGAATTCCTTATAAACAGGACGTTCCACATAAACCCTTTCAACACTCATGCACACCTGCCCACTATTTGTGAAAGCCCCCCAAAGAGCCCCGTTCACAGCCCGTTCCAGGTTAGCATCACGCAGAACGATCATCGGATCCTTACCGCCAAGCTCCAAAGTCGTTGGGATCAGGTCTCTTGCTGCAACCTCACCAATCATTTTTCCGGTCCTTACAGATCCAGTAAAAAATATATAATCTGGTTTTTGCCCAGTTAATGCCGCACCCAATTCTTTCCCTCCATGGGCAAACTGTATAGTTCCTTCTGGGAAACCAGCTTCAAGAAACAGATTTTCGATGCACGCCCCAACTAAAGGAGTTACCTCTGATGGTTTGGCGATGACAGTATTTCCAGCCGCTAGGGCATTAAGAATGGGAACCATGGAAAGCTGCAGCGGATAATTCCATGGTGAAATGACGAGAATCGTTCCACGGGGCATATAATGGACATAAGATTTTTTACCAATTAACAAGAGTGGAGTGGTGACCTTCCGTCCGGAAAGAGTTTTCACTGCATGTTTCTCGATATGCTTGATTGCATCGATCGTTGGCATGATGTCAGCAACCAGCGCTTCAATTTTCACTTTTCCCGCATCTTTTGAAATGACTTCTGCTATTTCATCCATCCTTTCAACCATCAATAAACGGAGCCGTTTTAAATAGTGCAGCCGTTCCTTGATGGGAAGATTCGACCATGATTGGAACGCATGTCTTGATTTCATATATATTTGAGGAATCGACTTCAATGGTGTTGGGACGATTTCCGCAATCTTCTCACCTGTTGCCGGAGAAAACACTTCCAACTTGTCATGTATTTCTTCCATAACTACTCCCCTTGCTTTAACTTTTTTATCGGTACTCCATATCATTTTTATGCTTTAAATAAAGATCGACCAGGAGGAACACCTCCTCTGAAATGCAGCAAAACTTATCGGCTGCACAGCTGTCAAAACGCCCTTTTTAAAGTGAAATTAGGATGCCTGGAAGAATTGATAAGAGCCCCTGAGCTCTTTTTCTTGAACAGATATACGTTCTTATACTTCACTAACCGTACGAAAATTCTCCCTGAACCCTCTTTATATAATGCCAGAGACACAGCAGCCTGTATAATATAATCGCTTGGAACCAACTTCACAACCGGTTCTTTCTCTTCATAAGATTCCTGACCGACTCCCTGCCGCTTAATCGGTGTATTCCCCTTAAGATGAATTACACTAACAAATTCGTTTACAGTTTACAGTAGCCACTGCATCACATCACGTTTTACAACTCAATTGGTGAAGCTCCATGAAATCCATCTCCTTCGCAAATACCATTAACTTAATCTTCCAGACATGATAGCACCCCGAAATGGAATATATAGTAAAAATTCTTCGTTATAAAAAGGAATATTCACTTTTTTATCGAAGGTAGTGTATATAAGAATCGAAATTCTGATAATCCGGCAGACAAGTTTATCGGTTTTAGTGTTTAATACTGGGTAATGGAGGATAAATTCATATTATCGAATAAAAATTATTATCTATATAACCGATTTTCCGTTACTATATAAGAAGGCGATTTTTTCGCGCATACATATTTGAGGTGAGCGCACAAGTGAAAAGAATAATTAAAGCATACGACTTCCCTATTTTCATCGCTGTCGTATTACTCTGTTTGTTTGGTTTAGTCATGATTTACAGTTCGAGCATGATCACTGCTGTCGCTCGATACGGCCAGTCCATGGATTTCTTCTTTGAGAAACAAAAAACGGCCTTTCTCATTTCATTCGTGGCAATGATCGTCACGATGATTCTTCCTTATAAGATGTACAAAAACAAAATGTTCTTGATGTCTATGATGTTTGGCATGGCCGGTATCCTTTTCCTGTTGTTTGTCTTCGGCCATACAGCAGGAAATGCCACAAGCTGGTTCAAGTTAGGGACAGCATCGATACAACCTGCGGAATTTTCCAAGTTAGCCATGATCATTTATCTGGCAGCCATTTACGGAAAAAGGCAGGATCGAATCAATAGTATTGATAAAGCCGTCATCCCGCCGATTTTCTTTCTGGTATTCATCTGCTTTTTAATCGGAATACAGCCTGACTATGGAACGGCAGCGGTCATTTTCCTGATTTCAAGTACCATGATCATTTCATCCGGGATGTCTTTTAAGAGTATATTCAAACTCTCTTTGATCACTGCGATATTCGTTGCCATATTTGCATTGGGGGTACTCGTGACAGGAAATTTCTCAGCCGTTCTTACTGAAAATAAGATATCTCGTTTTACCGGGTTTGCAGACCCTTTCGGAAAGGCAGGAGAAAGCGGGTATCAACTCGTGAATTCCTTATTCGCCATAGGTTCCGGCGGCCTTACTGGAGTGGGACTTGGTGACAGTGTACAAAAATACGGGTATCTGCCTGAATCACATACTGATTTCATCATGGCCGTCATTGCAGAAGAGCTCGGGATATTCGGAGTGGGATTCGTTCTATTGACACTAGGTTTTATCGTCCTGAGGGGATTTGTACTTTCAGCCAAATGCAAAGATCCATTTGGAAGTCTTTTATTGATCGGCATCTCATCCATGATCGGCATTCAAGTCGGTATCAACGTCGGCGGAGTGACCGGACTTATCCCAATTACAGGGATCACCCTTCCATTCATCAGTTATGGAGGATCTTCCTTACTGCTGCTTATGCTTTCAATGGGCATATTCCAAAATGTCGTCATGCGAATGAATTTACTTGAACAGAAAGAAAAAGTCGTATCCATCCCAAAAGATGAGATCGCATCTTCAAAGTAAACGATCAAATACCCCTGGCATTTCTGTTCATGGCAGGGGTTCCCCTTCTCTGTAAGGTTATGGAAGTTATCACAAAAAAACAGGCAGTCGAATCCGACCGCCTGTTTTTTCATTTATAATGGATACCGATTTTAGTAAAGCCAGAAATCAGGCTAAGCAAAGGACAAAGTAGGCAGAAAAATGCAAACGGAGCATATTCAAGGGTTGAAACACCCAATACCTGTGTCAGGAATACACCGCAGACACCCCAAGGAACCAAAGGATTCACAACTGTTCCCGCATCTTCAAGTACCCTCGCAAGCGTTTTGGGCTGCAGGCCTAA
Source organism: Peribacillus sp. FSL R5-0717 (assembly GCF_038002945.1). Lineage (NCBI taxonomy): Bacteria > Bacillati > Bacillota > Bacilli > Caryophanales > Bacillaceae > Peribacillus > Peribacillus sp. FSL R5-0717. Next base: position 4,002,114 of record NZ_JBBOOF010000001.1, on the reverse strand, counting down.
ATCTTCATATTTCTGCTGAAAAGCTTTCCCAGGCAGTATAACTGACAAATACTGTTCACCCACTAGGAAATTCACGCTGATTCCTGCAAATACAGTAGCGGAAATCACTTTCGCTACACTCGTCAATGAATCCTGGATTGCATTTAAAATAGAAGGAATGACTCCCAATTCAAACAATAGTCCGCCCATCGCCAATGCCAGCAACACCATCGAAACGGAGAACATCATACTTTCAATTCCGCCCCGCGATAGGATTGAGTCAAGTTGTTCCATTCCACTCTTCAGTACAAAACCGCCGTATAAGATATCCGCTAGTTTTGCAACCGTCAAACTTGGGGTTTGTATGAAAGCAATGACAGCCGCCGAAATGATACCTGCTGACAATGTCGGAATCGCTGACACCTTTTTCAAAGCCATGATTAGAACGATGACAAACGGAATCAAACTCCATATGCTTATATTCGTTTCCATTTCCAGGGCTTTGGTCATGGCTTCGATTTCCTCAACGCGAGCAACTTTGACATTCGGTGAAAGGAAGTAAAAGATGATAAGCGATATGAAAAAACCTGGAATCGTAGTCCAAAGCATATTATTAATATGTTCAAATAATGGTGCTCCAACCGTTCCTGATGCAAGGTTGGTAGAGTCGGATAATGGAGACATTTTATCCCCAAGAAATGCACCGGAAATGATAGCACCGGCTGTAATAGCCAACGATAAATCCATCGCCGCCGCCATCCCTATCAAAGCAACGCCGATTGTTGCTGATGTTGTAAGTGAACTCCCGATACAGAGCCCAATTAGCGAACACACCAGAAATGTGATTGCATAGAAATATTCACCAGAAATCCAGTCAAACCCATAGAACATGATGGTAGGGATTGTCCCGCTTGCCATCCAGATCGAAATCAGCATTCCAATGAAAAAGAATATATAGATGGCTCCCATACCAGTGCCTGCACCTTTGACGATAGCTGCCTCCATAATCGAAAATGGCAGCTTCTTGAACTTTCCATAAACAAATAGAAATAGGAGTGCCGCTATAATTGGAATATGGGGGGCAAGTCCATAATGAATGATGCCAGTTGCAATGATTAAGAAAAGAACTGCCAAAACCCCGATTGCTTCAGGTAAGGAGAGTTTTAGCTTTGCATCTTCAAGACGCATGATGTATTTCCCCGCTTTCATGTTGTTTATTCACTGAGGTAAGGATCGGACCTTTTCACTCCTCATAATTACTGAAACGCTTTTAAGCACTAAAGTTACTAGCTAAATATAAAGGAGTTTCAGGTGATTGTCAAAGGAATAATAATCTATTTTAGTAGAATTCGATTCTTCATTCCTTTTTATCACAAAACGAAAACCCATACTTTGATTCGTATCGGCTCAGCCTAGTATACCCTAAGATATAAGTCCTCTTCTTTGCTTTGCCCCCCATAAGGCCCTGTCTTAATCCAATACCGATGTCCCTACAATTCTTTCAGTTATGTCGCAGTCCCACCTAAATGAACAGCAAACCGTTCCTGATCATAGATAACTTGGCTTTTAACTATGATTCCTGTACGCCGAAGATTTAGATTTAAAATTTCATCAACTGCTGCATTCGAATGTGTAATTACACAAATTCTTTTATTATAATCTTATTTTGATTAATAGCGAATTTTTGCAATTGATACTTTTTGCTACGCATTTTCCTGGGCTTATACCTTTATTAAAACGCTATCCATACCTTTTAAACTATCTATTTTATTAATTTACCTTTAACATAGCCTTAAATAAAAATAGCCAACATCTCCTCTTTTCAAAAAAAGGTTAATATTATACAATAAGTTTGTTAAGTATTTCACAAACTTCCGTTGAAAAGTATCCATCCAAGAAGGATGGATACTTAGAAGGCTACATTAACAAGGATATATAGATAGGTAATGTAATTAAGGATAGAATGGTACTAATTACAAATGAAGATGCTGTTTCAGTTGATAACGAATCAAATCTAGTTGAAATCATTGCCGCTACAGCAGATCCCGGAAATGATACTAGCAAAATGGCTTTAATTGTATCTGCATGATCAAGGCCAATTAGATGAGCAACCAGAATCATATATAATGGAATAGCCACAACTTTTAAAATGGAAATACCAAAAGCAATTGGTCGTAAGCTAATCTTACGGATACCCACGGTTACACCAACAGCAAATAATGCAACCCCAGATGTCACTGACCCAATTTGATCGAGCGCATTTTTTATGATATCCGGTGCCTGGAACCCTACTAGTGTTAATACAACAGCAAGTAAGGGAATACATGCAAGCGGTTCGCTAAGACCATGCAAAACGATACCCAGAATGTTTGTTTTTTCATCTTTAGATTTACCCAATCCGGATTGTCCGACCGTACCAACTATTGTTGCTAATGGATCCAGAAGGGCATTCACCACAATACCGGTAATCGCAATAGGTATAGCTATCTCTTGCGCCCCAAACAAGCTGCCTAATACAGATATCCCCATAAAAGCAAAGGCTGGCTGAGTTGCGTTTAATGAAAACATAGATGCTTTAGTTAAATCGAATTTAAACACCAAACGAGCCACTATTAAAAGGATCATGTAAAAGCCAATAACACCTATGGTCATAGTTAAGAAAAATGACCATTGATTAATTAAGGTTTGTTTTGAGGTTGTTGTGATCCCAATGAATAAGTGTGCAGGTAATGCAAATTTTGTAACTAACGTGTTAAGCCCTTTGGATGATTCTGAATTAAAAACTTTAAAATACCCACCCAAATAACCAATAATAATTGTAAAAAAGATTGGTATTAATGTTAAAAATATATTCCCAATATTCACTCGAGATGCACTTCTCTTTCCAAAAAATTGTCCTATTTAAAAGATTACTATGACTGACTTATACGGAGATTCCCCTAAAACGGATCCCCTTTCTTTTGAGACAACAAAATAATCTGGATTTATTTCCCACGAATAGTTTTGTACTCCGGCTTCCACATGGATTCTGTTATTGCTTTTTCAATATCTGTTATATCCGCTTTCGCAATGCCTTCTTCAATGGCTGTCTTTGCCACTTCAATGGCTACAGATTTAGAAACCTCTTGCAATTGTTTGATTGAAGGGAGTAAAGAAGCACCAGGCTTACTGCTATCCGATAATCTTGAAACAGCAGATGAGGCTGCTGCAAGCATTCCCTTAGAGACTTTTGTTGCTTCTGCGACAATTGCACCAAGTCCAAGTCCTGGGAAAATATATGCATTATTAGATTGTCCGATTGAATAAATCACATCATTATAGTCAACATCATCAAACGGGCTTCCTGTCGCTATTAAGGCTTTACCTTGAGTCCACTTTATAAGGTCTTCAGGAACAGCTTCCGCTAAGGAAGTCGGATTTGACATCGGCATAATTATAGGATGTTCCACGTGCATTGCCATTTCTTTTACAACTTCTTCTGAGAAAGCCCCTGTTTGACCAGAAGTGCCGATTAAGATGGTTGGTTTAACCTTTTTTATTACCTCTAGCAATGGAATAATTCCGACTTCATTCCGCTCCCAGTCCTCGACTTCCTCAGCTTTCCGGCAATACGACTTTTGGAATTTCAAAACATCTGGAATGTCATCTATCAACAATCCACGATAATCGACGGCCCAAAAGTTACCATATGCCTCTTCTCTGGAAACGCCATCTAGGATCATGGCTTCAACCATTTGATCAGCATTACCGATTCCTGCTGCACCTGGACCAAAAACAACAACCCTTTGTTCCTTTAAAGGAACACCAGTTACTTGTAAGGCAGATATTACGGCGGCTAGTGTTACTGCACCTGTACCTTGTATATCATCATTAAAAGTGAGAATTTTCTCGCCATAATTATCGATGATATTTCGTGCATTTATATTTCCAAAGTCTTCCCAGTGAAGTAGTGCCCTTGGGAAGAAGGCTTGAGACATTTTAACAAATAAATCAATGAATTCGGTGTATTCATCACCGCGAACACGCCCAAACCTGTTACCAATATACAGTGGATCACTAATCAGGCTTTCATTGTCTGTACCAACATCCAGGACAATAGGTAGCACCCTGCTTGGATCAATTCCCGCAGCTGCTGTGTAGACTGCCAATTTGCCAATGGCTATGTTAATTCCACCAACTCCCTGATCTCCGATTCCAAGAATACTTTCAGAATCTGTAACAACTATTAAATCGATATCATCAGATGAAAGGTCCAGGTTTTTAAATGCATCTTCCATTGCGTCCATATTATCAATAGATAGGTAAAGACCTCCTGGACGGTGATATTCTTGGGAGTACTGTTGAATAGCCTCTCCTACAGTAGGTGTGTAAATGATCGGCAGTATTTCACTTAGATGGTCTTTAAGTAGACGGTAAAACAGGACCACATTCCTATTAAATAAATCATATAACATTCCATTCTTCCGAATATCGCTAGGTTGAGTGGAGAATTGTTCATAAGCTCTTTTTACTTGTTCCTCAAGAGTAAGCACCTGGGATGGTAGCAAGCCTACCAATCCTAGCTCCTTTCTTTCTTCCTTAGTGAAAGCGACCCCTTTATTAATAAATGGGTTTGACAGAACACCTTTTCCTCTTAAAGTTGTATCCAAACCCGTTTTTGTCTTTTCATAAGCTGTCATAGACGTTCCCTCTTCCTAAAAATGTATATTTAAAAATGATCATTACCAGGCAATAGAGTATATTCTTCCCTGGGGAAGTGTAATTACTAAAAGAAAACTGTAAAAAGGAAAATAAATATACAGCACAAAAAAAATATTTCCTCATTACTGCTTATTTGTTCAATCTTGTGAAAAATTTATAAATAACTCAATCGCCAGTCTATATCTTAGTAGTCATTTACGGAGGACACTAGCTTATTTAACTAATTTTAGTATTATGTAATTAAAAAAAGTAAGCAGCACTTTGGCTGCTTACAGATAACGTTGAATAATATGGCTCTTTTCATCATTAAATTTGTGTTGGGAGACTGGTCGGCCTACCGTTCCATAGATTACCTTAACATCAAGGACACCGATATCCTTCATGAATTTTAAATATTTCCTTACTGATACCCTGGATATACCCGCCACATTTACGACTTCCTCTGTTGAAAAGGGAGAATTTTTAAATACCAGTATCACATTCCATATAATCCTTAAGGTATCTTGAGCTAATCCTTTCGGTAATTCCTCTGGTAAATGAATTTCTTCTTGATGTAAAATTCGATAATCCAATTCTTCTTGATTTAACATATTTTTATCTTGAATAAAATCTGATTTGTTCCGATATGCTGATAAGGCCGCGTTAAAACGGTCAAATTCAAACGGCTTAATTAAATAATCAACAGCACCTAGTCTTAATGCTTTCTGAATCCTTTCAATGTCCGACGCAGCAGAAATGACAATAACATCTATCTCTTTTTCACTTTCTCGAATTTGCGAGAGTAAATCGAGTCCATTTTTCCCAGGCATGAAAATGTCTAATAGAACTAACCCTATTCTTTGATCTTCCAATACATTCAGAGCTTGATCCACTGAGGAACAGACAGCAGCTAATTCGTAGCCATCGACTTGATTCAAATAGCGCTTATTGAACTCTGCAACCATCGGGTCATCTTCTACGATCATTACCTTAATCATCCTACATCATCCTTGCTTTGTATGGTATATAAACCACAAACGTTGTTTCTTGACCTTCTTTTGAACTAATATTGAGATCTCCTCCTAGCTTATCCAGGCTTGCCTTAACTAAATATAAACCAATCCCCCTGTCCTCTCCTTTTGTTGTATATCCTTTTAGAAGGATATGATTAAGATTGGCATCAGATATTCCCTGTCCAGTATCATGAACTTCAATAGTTAAAATATCATCTGCATAATCAAACTTTAATTCAATTCGTTTAACGGGTCTTTTTTCTACTGCTTCTATAGCATTGTCAATCAAATTTCCTATTATCGTAATTAGCTCATGAGTAATAGCTGCATTTTCTGGTTCGGGCAATTGAAAGTCAGAGGATAATGCCAGCTTAGCACCTGCTTCCCTTGCATAACTTAGTTTTCCAATTAAAAAACCGGCTAGTACTGGATCTTTAACGGTTTTGGTAATAAAGCCAATCTCGTTTTCTCTGTGGTCAACAAGATCACTAATATATGCTGCAAGCTGATCATAATAATGCATATGCACCATACCAAGTATTACATGAAGTTTGTTCATGAATTCATGCGACTGGGCCCTTAACGATTCAGCATATAAGCGGACTCCAGTCAGCTGTTCCGCCAGCAGATGTATTTCTGTTTTATCACGAAATGTAGCCACGGCCCCTACGATTTCATCCTTCACAAATACTGGTACCTTATTCACTAGTAAGACACTATCTTTTAAATCCTGCTCTTTATCTAATTCGACTATTCCGGTCTCCAGGATTCTATCCAGGTTTGAGTCAGGCATATAACTAGTTACCTTTTTACCCGTTGGATTTTCATTAATGCCCGCTTTCTTAAATATCTTTAAAGCTGCTTTGTTTACGAGAGTAATGGTTGAACTCTGATCTACCGCTATGATTCCCTCTCGAACTGATTGTAAAATGGCATTTCGCTCTTTTAAAACCTTCGCAATAGCAAAAGGTTCCAGCCCAAATAATATTTTCTTAATATACCTTGCCAAAAGTATTGCGCCGGCAATTCCGGTCAATATTCCAAAAGCGGTTCCTACATAAATATTAAAACGGCTTTTTAAAACAGCTTCATTAACTTTGTGAAGGGAAATACCGACCACCACGGCTCCAATTTGATTATCCTCTGAATCATAAACAGGGGTGAAAGAACGCAAAGACCTGCCTAAAGTTCCTTTGGAAATAGAAATGTGCTCTCTACCTCGTAATACATCTTTCTCATCCCCTCCAACAAATTTTTTTCCTATTTTACTTGGATCGGGGTGAGTTTTCCGGATTCCATTATTATCGATTATTACTACAAATTCTACATCTGTCGATTTTTTTATCCTATTGGTAAATTGCTGAACTTCCTGATTGTTCTCACTTCCACTTAACGCTTCGATTACAAGCGGGGTTTGTGCTGCCATGCGTGCTACGTTTACTGCTTTTTCAGTCTGGCTCTTTTCTATAGTATCTGCAACTGTTTGGCTAATGAGAATATCTGTAATGAATAATGAGAGGGCTACTACCCCACACACCAGTATCATAATAGTAAACTGTAGACTCCATTTACCTTTCTTCACTTCTACACACCTCTTTGGTCTAAAAACTCTATTAACTTTAAGGGATACTTTTATGTTAAGTATGTTCATTTTGCTTATATCACACAATTATTCGGTACTGTATCAAGTTTAAAAAGGTAGCCAGGTGATTTAAATCAATTAAGAGAAGAGATATATAGCCTAACCATTTGCTAATGGTATCCTTAAAAACACTGATTCAACCGCAATATTTTCCAAATAATAAAACAGACTATACCTTCGTAGGCTTGGATATAAATTAATTATTCCCCTCTAATGTCTTAACCCCAACTTACCTCGATAGTTCAATATAAGTAATTTTTGCTATACTCCTCCTGCACCAAGGTTAAATCCACAAGTTTTCTATTAGTATTATGCGGTTCATAAGAAGTTTAGCGGAATATCCCAGCAATTCTTACAATGCTCGAAGTTACTATGATTTTCTTATTTAACCTTTCCAATTAGTTACTATTTAATTTTCAAAAATACAGCTGTATACCATCTTCTATCTCCATGTTTCCGTATATCTAAAATCGACATGTTTAAAACAGGAGGAATGATTAAAATACACGCATTTTCAACAGATTTCAAAACAAAAAAGTAATAAAGAGAGTACTCAAGAATCTTCTACCCTATCTAGACTTTTTGACCAAAAAGGGTCGTCATTTTCCCAAGTATGGAAACATGTTTAAGGTACTATCAAAAAACCCTTTCGATATTTAAACAATGCCCCAGATAAAGGAAAAAGCCCGTGTATAAAACACGGGCTTTCTTCTTTATTTCAAATCCATTGGATTATATAATTCAACGTCAGGATTTTTATCTTGGAACCAACGAAGTGCAAACTCATTTTCAAATAAGAATGCATATTTATCAAACCGGTCCTTAACAAGGATGCTTCTTGAGCTATGAAGATTTTCATCAAGCTTTTCATCTTCAGCCCAGCGTGTAATCTTGCTGCCCATGCGCTCCATCACGACTTCAACATTGTACTCGTTCCTCATTCGATGCTCGAATACTTCAAATTGAAGCTGCCCAACCGCACCAAGCAGATATTCTTCCATCCTAACCGTTTTGAAGAGCTGAATTGCCCCTTCTTGTACAAGTTGGTTAATACCCTTATGGAAATGTTTCTGTTTCATGACGTTTTTAGCTGTTACCCTCATGAATAGTTCCGGCGTAAACTGAGGCAGCCTTTCAAACTGAAACATGTCTTTGCTTGTGGTAATCGTATCGCCAATTTGATAATTACCAGTATCATATAAACCGATGATATCTCCGCTTACCGCTTCATTTACAGTGTTTCGATCATCAGCCATGAATTGGGTAGAGGAAGAAAGGTTGATCGGTTTCCCTGTCCTGCTCAAGTTGACGCTCATTCCACGCTCGAATTTACCGGAGCAAATGCGAAGGAAGGCGATTCGGTCACGGTGCTTTGGGTTCATGTTCGCCTGGATCTTGAAAATGAAACCGGAAAAATCATTGCTGACAGGATCCATTTCACCTGATGTTGTCATCCGTGCTTGTGGAGCTGGTGCAAACTTCAGATAAGCATCCAAAAACGTCTGAACACCGAATGTCGTTAAAGCACTTCCGAAAAATACAGGACTAAGTTTTCCATTCGCAATGTTTTCTTCAGAGAATTGGTTACCCGCTTCCGTCAACAGCATGATTTCTTCCAAAGTTTGCTCATATAGCTGGGAATCCTTAAGTTTATGATCCAATTCGAGTTCACCATCTTCATTCAACGGAAGGAAACGCTCTTCCCCTTCAGTTTTGAACTGTTCAATCCTATTGTTGAACCTGTCGTAAATGCCCACGAAGTCTTTTCCCATCCCGATCGGCCAGTTCATTGGATATGTTTCTATTCCTAATACCTCTTCAAGTTCGGCAAGCAATTCCAGCGGCGTTTTACCTTGTCGGTCCATTTTATTGATAAAAGTGAAAATCGGTATACCCCTCATTCGGCATACTTTGAATAATTTAACCGTTTGATCCTCGATACCTTTTGCCGAGTCGATGATCATCACGGCGCTATCAACAGCCATCAGTGTACGATATGTGTCTTCACTGAAATCTTGGTGGCCCGGTGTATCGAGAATATTGACACGGAAGTCATCATAATCGAATTGCATGACTGATGATGTAACGGAAATTCCCCGTTGCTTTTCAATTTCCATCCAGTCACTGGTTGCATACTTCCCTGTTTTTCTAGCTTTAACTGTTCCGGCATCGCGGATCGCGCCGCCAAACAGCAGTAATTTTTCTGTCAAAGTCGTTTTCCCGGCATCCGGGTGAGAGATGATTGCGAAGGTCCGTCGGGATTGAACCTCGTCTTTTAAATTAGTCATAATATGTTCCTTTCATTATTGGAGTCATCAATAAAAAATTTATAGGAGGTTTACTGTATTTTTTACATTGGAATGGCAACCTTTCTTTGTATGCAAAAATCCTGATCATACACAATATATGTAAGAAGAAATATATCATAAGGCTTAAGCATTGGCTACTCAGCATTCATTTCAATCAACCTTTCTATTTTAACACGATATGAAGGAAAGATGTAGAGGTGAATGAAACACCAATAGGGGATTTATTAAGATGCAAAACAAAGGACGCTTAATCAGCGCCCCTTATCTTGATACATATGATTACCGTTCATTTATTCATGGTGTATTTATTTACCTTGCAGTTTTTAACGATTTTTGATTCCGCTTGTTCTTCCAGCGTTTTTTTACTTCCTTGAATATGATTGGAGCAGCAAAAATGAGAGCTCTTTTTAATAATTTCTTCATTTTTCATCAGTCCTTTCTTTCTTATCCTATACCCGATTATTTTCGCAGAAAACTTTAATGCCAACTTGTTTTCCTGTTTTCACCATGAAGCCATTTCATAATGACATGGAATCCCAAGTCAAATTTCAATCAAGGAAAATCCCGCGCGACAATATCGTTATATTTCCCCATATAAAACCTGTCTAATATTATTTTCCCCAAATGGGAATGTATAAATTACTTCCATTTGTTTTATCCTTTATAAAGGTGGGTATATACTAAAAAACTGGAAATTGCTCCAGAGGTTATTGTGGTAATTTTTCCTGTAGGCTTTCACATATTATCAAGCATCATCGTATGATAATTTTAACTTGAATGAGGGTGCTGGATAATGTGTGAAATTGATTTTTCCCTCTAGGTAAAATCATCACCATTAATATTTTTTAACTTTTTAGGAGGATTCATCGAATGACAGTAACAGGTAAAGTGAAATGGTTCAATAGTGACAAAGGATTTGGTTTCATCGAAGTACCAAACGGAGATGATGTTTTCGTACATTTTTCCGCCATTCAAGGAGAAGGTTTCAAAAGCCTTGATGAAGGTCAAGAGGTTGAATTTGAGATCGAGGAAGGAAACCGCGGACCTCAAGCTAAAAACGTCGTAAAACTCTAAAGCATAGATACACAAACATAATTGATGCAAAAGGATGCCTCCCATATCGGGCGGCATCCTTTCCTTTATATGTACATGCGAATATTCACGTTATTTTTCATTAAAATGATCCAAAATGAAATCGGGAACATGTTCGCCAGAAAAACTCTTGATGTCCACATCTCTGCTTTCTTTATAATAAAAGGCAGCTGAATACTCCCCGCTCCAATCAATTTGGGCATTATCAATCGCTGTCTCGATTTCAGAAGCGGTCTTAATTTTCAAGCGATTTGGCTGTTGTTCAATCTGCTGTGCAAGTTCGCTTTCAGAATTCGTGTGATAAATTTTCGAATCGGACTTTGCAACCAGGATATAAGAAATATCATCAGCCATTAACCGCGCTTGTTCCGATTGTCCGGTACTTACCATCCATTCTGAAAACTGAGGATATGAAGAGTCCCAATTCATATAAATGGTTTTGTTATTATTCAAAAGAATCTCTATGGAGGCAAAATCACCAAAAGAAGAAGTCATTAGTGCGAACGATTGATTATTCAGGTCCTCCGACAATGCCTTCACTGCAGCTTCCAGCTGTTGACGGTCCGTGATCGTTATGGATTTGTCCACTTGGCCGCTCGCCGTTATCTTGATTTTAGAAACATCTTGAGCGGAAACATTCAATACCTGATTAACCATTTTTTTATATTCATTAGACTCATATATTTTCGCCAAAAGTGGCATGTATGAATCGTAATTCTGCAAATGATACTCTCTTGCTAACCGTTTTCCATTCTTGAGTTCATACATCAGAAATACGGATTGACCATCATTCCATTCACCAATGGAAACCTTTTTACCCTTATCGATGATTTCCTGATGCAATAACCTGATCGCTTCAATATTTTCCTTCTCTTTAAGATAATTGGAAGCATTATTCGACGTGTCATCGCCTTCAAAAAATATAGGAGAATCACCAATATAAATTTGGCTAATCATCTTTTCATCAGGAATCTTGGTCTTATACTGAAGGGGATCTATTTTTATAATGAGTGCCAGCACAATGACAGCCGCTATAAACGCTACATAACCTTTCAGGTTGACCCGTATTCGCCAAGTCTTTTGCAGGACGATTTCCCCTAAATAATATCCAAGCAAAGAACCGACGGTATATCCAAAAAAAATCCACCCAGGTTCGCCTGTCGTTTCGCTAAAATAAAGCCCTGTAAACAGCATCATGCATAATGTCAGGCCGATTTTAAACACTGGCTTAATCTTCGGGTAAACAAATGCCTGCGACACATGCTCCAGCTTTCTCCTCTCATAGAGAAAAAGAGAGCTGATCAGAAATAGAAAGGTTAATATACTATAAATTAATGTATTAATAGAGAAGAAAGTGATTTTTTCCATCTCCGTTGCTGCTAATAATGGGGAGATGCCATTCATATTGGCACTTAGATAATACTCTGCAGAAAATCCTGCTATCAAAAATTTCACATTAGCTGCAAACAAAACAAAAAGCCCCACCGGCAAAGTAAGAAAAATATAGGTCAGCACTCCTTGAAAGGCTGATAATCCCGTAACCATTCCAAGTAAAACGGCAACGGAAAAAATCAAAGCTTCCAAAATAAATGTTGTCCCCATCCAAGACCATATATCCGTCATGGTATATAGCCGTTCTATATCAATTGCCGAGTGAAATAATATCAATATTGAACCTGTAAGTAAAATCGGCAAACCCATGAAGCCAATTCCCGTTCCAATCATATGAGCGTAGATGCTGCGTCTCGTAATCGGTAAACTATGAATGAAGTCTGAGGCTTGTTTCATTTGTAAAAACCGAAAAAGGAAGATGGCAAGTAATACTGGAATAACGATGACCAAGACAAACTGTATCATCTGCTGACAGGAAAAAAGGTTTTCGAATTCCACATATTCATTGTTCCCATTCAAGATAATCGCTAACATTTCCAGAGGCAGCGCAAATATGAGGCCTACAAGATATAGGAAACCAATCCAGCCAGTGCTTCTGAAAATATAGATAATCAGTTCCCTATTAAACCAGGTTATTCTGGATGACATAACCGATATCCCCCATTTCATAAATGAATATCTCCTCTAGAGTAAGGGGGAGAATATCTAATATTTCCGGCTGAAACTGATTAAAATGCGATTTAATCATGGCTTCATTACCTTTAACGATACAAACGATCACACTGCCGCGTCTTTCCTTGTTAAGGATTTGAATTCCGCGGTATAAACCATGGGGAATTTTGTGCTTAAAGGCAATTTGCACTTTATGTACATCAGCTTTCAAGTCATTCAAAACCTTTTGGATAACAAGCTCACCCTTATGCAAAATCCCTACATGATCGGCTAAATCTTCAATTTCCCGGAGATTATGGGACGATAGTAAAATCGTCATATTCCTTTCCGATACATCCTGAATCAACAACTGTCTCACATTTTTTCGCATGACCGGATCTAATCCATCAAACGGTTCATCCAATATTAGAACTTCCGGCATCGTCGAGAGTGCTAGCCAAAAAGCAACCTGTCTCTGCATCCCCTTCGATAGTTTATGTATTTTATTTTGGACGGGTATCGGGAATACTTCCTGTAATTGATAGAAACGTTCATGATTCCACTCACTATAAATATGGCTATAAAAACCTGCCATTTGCGTGATCGTATAGTTAGCCAGGAAATAAGGCGTGTCAGGAAGGAAGAAACAACGATTTTTCACTTCACGGTTTTCAAACACATATGATCCATCAATAAGAACTTCACCTGCATCCTGTATCAGGTTGCCTGAAAGCATTTTTAATAGAGTCGTTTTCCCCGCTCCATTTGAACCTAATAACCCGAATATGGAGCCTTTTGGTATAACCAAGGTGACGTTTTTGATTGCTTCTTTTCCTTCATATAATTTACTCACCTGTTTTATTTCAATCATGAATCCCCCCCCTTTGCCAATGGACTGATTTCCTTTATTATTCTATAAATTTCACGTTTATCGATTCCGATATACAGAGCTTCAGCGAGTACCTTTGAAAGCTCGTTTCTGATCTCTTCTTCTTTCAATGAATTTTTGAAGTTAGGAGGTGCAACGAAATTCCCTTTGCCTGGTAAGGTATATATAAACCCGTCAGACTCAAGCTGCTTGTACGCTTTCTGGATCGTATTTGGATTGATGGTCAACTCCTGAGCCAATATTCGGATGGATGGGAGCTGATTATGTTCCTGTAAAACTTCATTGATCATTAGTTCCTTTATCTTATCCATCAATTGCTCATATACCGGCTTTCCACTTTGAACATCCAACTCAATCATCATGAACCCTCCTTGCAATGGGTGTATTACATCTCCTAATACAGTACATTATAAAACAATATCTTCCAATTTAATACCATTTTCAAACAATACTCGCTTTCATTTTGTTTAACAAGACTTACAGCAGGGAAGTAATGATAGTAAGAATGAATAAAGGAGTTGTTTTCATTGAAACCATTATATACAGCTACAGTTACCGTACACGGTGGTCGTGAAGGACATATTAAATCAGAGGACGGGATTCTGGATTTCGATGTGAGGTCACCGAAGGAATTAGGTGGTTCCGGTGAGCGCGCCACAAACCCTGAACAGTTATTCGCAGCCGGTTACGCGGCATGTTTTGACAGTGCCTTGAATCTTGTACTGCAAAAAGAAAAGAAAAAGGTCGATACGTCCGTGACGGCAAATGTAACGATCGGTAAAGATGAGGAAGACGGCGGTTTTAAATTGGCTGTAAGGTTGGATGTTTCGATTCCCGACCTAAGCAGGGAAGAAGCCGAAGAGTTCGCCAAAAAAGCACACATGACCTGCCCCTATTCAAAAGCAACACGCGGAAACGTCGATGTCACCTTGATTTTGGTATAACGTTTAAGCAAGGGACTGGATACGGCATTAAGGCCGGCTCCAGTCCCTTTTTCTTATTTCACTTCTTCCAATCCCTTCAGTTTCAAAAGAAAGCCAAGACCTATTATCGCCATGATGATCAATGACCCTAGTGCCATCCTGCTCGCCAATGTACCGAGGTCGTGGAATATCAACGTTATCGTTCCATATAATAGCGGACCGATTATTGAAGAGACTTTTCCAGAGAATGCAAATAGTCCAAAAAATTGCCCCCTCTTCTCATCCGGAGTCAATTCAATGATATAGGTCCGTGATGTCACCCACATCGAACCTAGCGAAATTCCGAACATACTCCCTGCAACCCAGAACCAAAGGGCGGTTTGTGCGAAGACCGCTATAAATAAAGCGACCAAGAGCAGAATCCCCACATACGTCACAGCCAGCCGCGGTCCCTTCGACTGTGTGATGTATCCAAACAGAAACGATCCGGCAATGCTCGATACTGTCGATACCAGGTATAGCAAAATGAATCCGCTGGAGGAAAATCCAACAACAGTCTTGGCATATACGGCCATCATGCCGATAGTGGTCGCAATTGCATCATTTAAAAAGAAATAAGCAATCATGAATGTAAAAACCGATCGGTAGGAGCGCATCTCTTTAAATGTTGATTTAATTTCCTTATAACCTGATAAAAAAGGTTCTTTCGCTTTTTGCTGTTTTGGAGATTCTTTTAAAAAAAAGAATAAGGGAAGGGAAAAAACCAGAAATAAAATGGCCGTGGGTATGAAGGCTTCATGTGAACTCCCTTTACTTATGAATGGATAGATTGACAGTCCCACTAACGTTCCAAGGTAGCCTACCGCCACGCCAAACCCTGATATTAGCGGCAATTGCTGTTTCGTGCCTAAATCACTCATCATCGTATCATAGAAAACCAGACTCGAATGATAGAAAAACTTTGCTATCACAAATAAAAGAATGACGATCGCTAAGGAAACGGGAATGCCCAGAATCTTTCCATCCAACGGCGTCCCCCCGAATACCCCCATTAAAAATGTACATACAACGGAAATGAGTGTGAAAATCATAATGTATTTTTTCATTTTTCCCGTTCGATCGATCATGACACCGAACAGCGGGGAAAACAAAACGAGAAACAAACTGGCAATCGCATTAGCGTAGGAGATGAAGGTACTCGCAATCTGATCAAGAACGGCATTTTCCCCAATCTGTTCCTGGAGGAAGAATGGAAAGAAAATCGTATTGATATTAGAAGAAAAAATCGTATTGGCAAAATCGTAAAACGCCCAAGAGAGAATGGGAAGGGAAAAATATAAACCAAAATTCCCCTTCCATTTTTTAGACTTCGGTTTCACCTGCAATTCCATCTGCTTTCCCTCCTTATTGATACTTAAATTATATGTATTCCATACCATTCCAATAAATCCTTTAAGTCGGATTATAACATTGTGTAAAACATGATTTTTTCCTGCCTAACATGTAATATTATGAAATGAGACTGTCCTGCTAATTTTTAATCATTGTGCCTGATAGGAGTGTGAAAGATGACCGCATTTTTTCTTATTATCGTGATAACCATGCTTGTCCTGTTCGCTCTCTACGCTAAAGGATCAAAAAGTGATTTCCCTGAAAGCTTAATAAAGCAGCATTCCCCCATTAAAATTGGCCATCGAGGTGCATCTGGATATTGCCCCGAGAATACAATGGCATCTTATAAAAAAGCCATTGAATTGGGTGCTGATTTCCTGGAAGTGGATATTCACCTCAGTAAAGATGATGTCCTTGTGGTTCATCATGATCCCACCTTGGATCGAACCACAAACGGAAAAGGGAACCTCCGTGATTACACGGCAGCCGAATTAAAGGAACTGGATGCAGGAAGCTGGTATCATTCTCGTTATAAAAACGAAAGGATACCTTTACTAAGTGAGGTATTGGAGAATTTCGGGTCTGAGGTCGGAATTTTAGTCGAATTGAAACATCCCTCTGCTTATCCCGGCATAGAAGAGAAACTTGCCGAAGAATTAGGTAAATTCCAAGAATGTTCAACAAGTAAAAATAAGATAATGGTTCATTCGTTCGATATGGAATCCATGAAAAGGTTTCATCAATTAATGCCGGACATACAAGTGGGCGTTTTGATAAAACGGCGAATCAATGACCAAAAAATAAAAGAGATTGCCGAGTTCGCATCATTTTTGAATCCAAAACAAACGATTTTGAGTACGAAGCTGCAAAAGCGAATCCAAAAGCACGGGATGAAAGTATTTACATGGACCGTCAACAATAAAAAACAAATACACATGTTCAAAATGATGCAGGTAGATGGGATCATTTCCGATTTTCCAGATTATTTTTTGGATTGAAACTTTGAATGATAAGTGATAACTAGTTCTTTACACGGTTCAGGGTGAGACCACTCCGAATCCCTTTTAAAATTCCCTTTGAAATTTTGATAAAAGGTTAAGACCAAAGACTGTAGGCAAAAACATAGTTGATTAGGGCGGGTGTGCGAGACTCCTGCGGGAATAGCGAGTCCAAGGGAGACCCCACAGGCGCAAGTGCGCCGAGTCCGGACCGTCCGCTGAAAGCGAGTGCCCTACGTTCCAATCAACGTCCAAATTTGTACAAGCAAAAAAATGTAGACAAACTCGATTTTCATCGAGTTTGTCTACATTCTGAACAATCCGCAAATGCGGATTGTTTTTTGTTTTTTAATAACAATGAAAGTATTGTATTTCTTGCCCGTCCGTCCCATAATAGGCCCATCGCTGTTGACTTCGTCTCCAACGATAACCTGCCACTGAATTATATCCGACATATGTTGGGTAAAACCAAAATGAACGGCCATTCTTAAGCCAAATATACGTATGTTTGTATAAGCACCCTTTCATTGACCCAGTGTCCATTGCCTTATACATTCCTTCATGAAGTTGTGGAGTGAATAATGGCGGAGCTATATGAGGCGGTCCTCCTCCGTACGGCGGCCGGGGCGGTGGCTGGCCCCCTCCGTGGGACGGACCAGGCGGGCAAGGAGGAGTCCTTACATCCATCATCTGATTCTCTAATGGATATGCCCCTTCCATGAAATGATTGCCCATATTTCGGAGATGTGCATTTCGTTCATTACCGTTATGGTCGTTCTGTTGATTGAATGAATCGTATGGTTTCATACCTTTTCACTTCATAATTTGAACTTCCATTTATCCGTATGTAGACGAATGACCATTTGTGCAACCTTTGCTCTGAACGGTCTCGAATTTGATTTCCATTTGATCTATTTTTGAAATTTATGCATCAGAAAATATTCCCTGTTTATTTTTTGAAAAAACCCCTATATTTTTTAGCTTTCTTGCCCTAGAATTGATATAGTGTTGGTAATGATTTAAATGTGGTCAAAAGTCATGTCAGGCCCTAAATCATTTTTGGACAAATTTTCTTATCTTAGAAAAAACGAGGGATTCCTATGTGGGAATTATTATTAGAATTCGATTATCAAACCGTTCGCCATGCGGTATGGGCAGGTTACTTATTTACCTTTGTCTTTCCACTGGCCGCGTTTTACTTCTTAAATAAAAAGCAATCGCTCTTGAATGACAAATATCAAGCTTCCGTTCATACAGATAAAAGTAAATCCCCTGTTCATACAAGCAGCACCTTTGACTGGCGCGGTGCACAGCGCTTTTTCACCTTTATCCGGCAAAAAGATTCACCAGATGATTCCGATGAGCCAAGCCTCCTTCTAGTTGTTTAAACATTAACAATTCGAGGAGGAAATTATATTGAAGAAGAAAAACATGTTTTTAATTGCCGTCCTATTTTTGGCAACGACCCTTTTGACTGGTTGCTCAGCAGCAACGAGCGGTCCATTTCATACTGCATTGGTTAACCCCATGACAAAAATGCTGGAATTCAATGCTGGTTTATTTAATGGCAACTATGGTTTAAGCATCATCATGATGACATTTTTGATTCGCCTTGTTTTGCTACCACTGACTGCCAAACAATACAAAACACAGCTTAGCATGAAGACGAAGATGAATGGGCTGAAACCGGAAATGACAGCAATCCAGCAGAAAATCAAAGAGACGAAAGATCCTGCTAAACAAAAGGCCCTTCAGCAGGAAATGATGCAGCTTTACCAAAAACATGGAGTCAATCCTTTAAACATGGGCTGCCTGCCGCTCTTAATTCAAATGCCGATCCTAATGGGCTTTTATTATGCGATTCAAGGTTCCCATGAAATTGCGACCCATAGTTTCCTTTGGTACAGCCTAGGTCAGCCGAATATTGCCATGGCGATAATCGCTGGTGTCATTTATTACTTCCAATCGGTCATTTCCGTGAGACAAATGCCGGAAGAACAGCAGAAACAAATGAAGATGATGAGCTTGCTCTCACCAGCAATGATTTTATTCATTTCTTTCTCTGCTCCTGCCGCATTGCCACTATATTGGTCAATCGGTGGTATATTCATGATTGTTCAGTCAATCGTGCTTCAGCGAATATATAAAAAAGACCATGCCGCTGTCCCGGCTGCAAATGAAACGGTCATGAAAAAAAGCTAATCCACTTGGATTAGCTTTTTTCGTACTTTCATTTTCCACTTGCGCTGGAAAGCGATGGGATTTCCAGGATGAGATCACTTTGTTTTATTTCTTCGGCAATAGATTTGTTGAAACCTTTTCGAAAAATTTCTCTACATATGCGAAATCCGTGTAAAAGAACAATAATAGGTCACCCGGTTGTGATTTCTCCCAGGCTTTTATGAATGCGTCCAATTCATTAGGTTCGATGAATGTCCGATCTTTTTGTAACCCAGCTTCTACCGCAGCATCCTGAAGCAGCCCGGCTACTTCTAACGGCTCCCTTCCCCGCAAATCATCGTCTTCTTTAATGATGAACAGATCGGAATTAATGGCCGCTACCTTGGAGAGTCTGATAAGTTCTTCATCAATACGGTCCCCCGGCCCTGCCAAAACAGTGATAAGATGATTTTTGTTATAGGCACTGACCGTTTCGAATATGGCCTTCAATCCCGCTTCATTATGAGCATAGTCGATGATGATCGTGCGCTCTTTCAACTTTTTCAAATTGAACCGTCCTTTGGACAAATTCGTATCAGGCATAAATGTGGCAGCCTTCCTTCTTAGTTCTTCCATGGAAATGCCTTGTGTTTCGGCTGCGGCTAACGCCTGAAGTAAATTGGCGATATTATGACGTGCCATGCCGGAGATCGTAATTGGAACCATGGTGCAATCCATAAATGGATGGATGACTCCATCAGCTGAATGACAAATGACGCCTTTTTCATTGACGTACCAAACTTTACATCCCTTATCTATCGCAGCTTTCACGTGAGGCTGGGTGGCATCTGTAGAGGTGTAAATGACCTCCCCATCTGTATAAGCGTTCATGGCAGCTACATTCGGATCATCTGCATTCAGTACACAATAGCCTGTTTTCATTACGACTTCAGCTACCAGCCTCTTTAATTTAATGAGATCATCCAATGTATCGATTCCATCACGGCCGAGGTGATCCTCACTTACATTGGTGATGATCCCCACATCACATTTACGAAAAGCAAGACCTTCACGCAGAATCCCGCCCCGGGCCGTTTCCAATACGGCAATATCGACTTCAGGATGGGCCAATACCATTCTTGCACTGACAGGGCCACTGCAGTCACCGTGATCCAATACCTCATCGCCGATATATACTCCATCAGAATTTGTCATCCCAACTTTTGTTTTTTCATTAGTAAGAAAATAATGAATCAATCGGGTTGTTGTCGTCTTGCCATTTGTTCCGGTCACTGCAATGATCGGTATAGCCGCCTCTTCCCTGGTCGGAAATAAATAATCGACAATGGCTTTGCCTACATCCCTTTTTTTCCCTTCACTCGGATAATGATGCATTCGAATTCCCGGTGCAGCATTCACTTCAATAATTGCAGTCCTTGAATGTTCGATCGGTTTTGATATATCCTCACAAATAAAATCTATTCCGGCGATATCCAAACCGATCGCTTTCGCAGCTGCAACAGACATATTCTTAATGGTCGGATGAACCTGGTCCGTTACATCGATTGCCTTTCCGCCAGTCGAAAGATTTGCATTGCCGACAACTTGAACCAATTCACCTTGATTCGGAATCGTATCGAGCGTCCGATTCGATTTTTCCAAGTAACACGTCACGGTATGTGTAAGTGGGATTTTTGACATCGGCTTTTCATGACCTTCTCCCCGCAAATCATTACAATTTTCCTTTTCTATCAAACTGCGTATCGTTTCCTTGCCATTGCCAATAACATAGGGTGGAAGCCTCAAACTGGCGGCGATAAGTTCTCCATTAACTATCAGTAACCGATAATCATGTCCTTCAATATGCCGTTCGATAATATACTTCTCCACATGCAACTCCAAACAATTGATCACATTGAATAGCTCATCCTTATTTTTGATATGGGTGATGACACCCTGACCCTGTCTCCCATTATACGGTTTTATGACCAGTGGAAAACCCAGCCTGTCCGCCGAGGCAAAGATATCTTCAATGGAATGGGCAACTTCCCCTTCAGGTACAGGGAGGCCACATCCTCTTAATATGGATTTGGTCAATGCTTTGTCACATGAATTCTCAACCGCAATACTCGAAGTCTGGCTAGAGATTGTCGCCTGGACATACTTCTGCCTTACACCTGTTCCTAAACGCAGTAAGCTTTCATCACCCATTCGCTCGACAGGGATATCTTTTGCTTGCGCTGCCTTAAAAATGGCTTCGGTACTTGGCCCCAATTTATATTTATAATATAACTGCTCTATTTGTTTTACATAAGATTGAACATTTATAAGTTTTTCACCATTCAGGATGGCTTCCGCGATATCTTTTGCTGCTAAAAAAGCTTGAAGACCTGAGTGAGGCTCCTGATAGTCGAAGGTAACATAATAAAAACCCTTCTTTTCCATCATTATCGTTTTTCCGCGAATGGCTTCGATTCCGGCCAAGTTTTGAAGCTCAATCGTCATATGCTCCAATATATGTCCCATCCATGTTCCTTTTTTCAGCCTTTCGGCAAAACCGCCCCGATACCCTTTTGAACATGTATGGCTTCCCAAGTTCGGAAGCGCCTTTAACAATTTTTCATTGAATCCAGGTATCGAATCAGATGGTTTCTGTTCCAGTTCCCCTATATCCAATTCAATGCAAATCGTTGGTGTATAAGCAAAATAATTAGGTCCTTTTAAATAACGGACTCGATTGATCTTCATTGCTGGATCCCCTTTTTCATCAACAATTTCCTTGTAAGCAGGTCAAAACGGTATCCCCTGGTCAGTGCATGAAGGTTAAATCCCGAAAGAGTCAACTCTTCACTGCCATTATCAGAAGATGTGATATTGATATAATCACTAGTGCTGCCATCAAGAACCAATACTTGATGTTGGCCGACTACTTCAAAATGACCGTCTTTAACTAAAATTGCTGTATTTTCATCAATGCCAATACCCATAATTTCTTTTTTCCCTGCTATTGCACTTAACAGACGGTCGAATCGGCCACGCTGGGAAAAATGTTGATCGATTATCAGTCCGTCCAGGAAGCCGAAACCTACGCCAATTTCAACCTTTAACTTATTGTCATTCAGCATCGTGTCAGCAGCAACGATCATATGCTTACCTAAAATCGAAGCGCCAGCACTTGTTCCTGCTATCACCATCCCTTCATGCCAGGCTTTAGAAAGGGCATCGTGGAACTTTGTTTTTCCAATAAGTTCAGACAATCGGCTTTGGTTTCCCCCTGAAATGAAGATGGCGGAAAAAGATGGCAGCTGTTCACAAATTGCCGGATCGTTTGCATCCTGCCTTGAATCCAGCTTGATCACTTCCACCCTGTTCACACCTAAATCCCTGAAAATCTTGATATACTCTGTACTCACTTCCTCAGGAATTTCACTCGCCGTAGGCAATATTCCTATTCCGCCTTCACTATGGGTTGCAAGCTCGACAAATTTATTTAATACTTCACCTTCAAGGCACTTATCCTCTGCCCCGCCAATGATAAGTAATTCACCACAATTCATTCATCATACTCACCTTTACAAATGGATTCACATCATGAAATTTCTCTAAACAGAACACATAATGACTAGTATGGCAACTTCTTTCAGTATTCATTCATAAAAATGGCAAACTGCATAATTTTGTTTAACTTAATGAAAAAAGAGGAAAAGTAATAGAGTAAAAAATAAAAGGAGTGTGCAAAAATGAGCCAAAACCAAATAAAAGAAAAAGTATTGAACATCATCCGTGATCATAAAATAGGAGTTTTATCTTCAGTTGAAAACAACAAACCACATTCACGCTATATGACATTTTTTAATGATGAATTAACTTTATACACACCCACGAGCGGAAAGACGGAAAAAATCGACGAAATTGAAAAGAACCCTAATGTTCATATCCTGATCGGCTATGATAATGAAGGATTGGGCGATTCTTACCTGGAAATCTCAGGTACCTCGAAAATAAACGATTCACAGGAACTGAAAGATAAATTATGGAATGAATCATTTGAAAAGTGGTTCGAAGGTCCGAAAGATCCAAATTATTTAATTCTGCAAATTAAGCCGGAAAGCATACGGTTGATGAACAACAATGGTGAACCTCCACAAGAATTATCATTATAAATCTTTATTTTTTGTACTTACGCCAATTGACGAGTATTACGCTCAAACTCACGAGTAAATGACCAAAATTCACGAGTAAAACACCAAAACTCATCAGTATTTAATCGAAATTCAGGAGTATTACTCCAAATCACGAGTAAATGACCAAAATTCACGTGATAAAACACCAAAACTCACGAGTATAATGAAAATATCGCTAAAAAACAAAGTAAAAGCCCGCACTACTATGATAGGAGTGTGGGCTTTTCTCACGATTATACCAACTCTGATTGGATATAATGCAAAATCAGATTGGCTGTATGCTTTAATGAAGAGACATGTGTACGCTCGAAGGCATGTGATGCATCGATTCCCGGTCCGATCAGGCCATGGACGACATCATATCCTGCCCGGATGGCAGCGGAAGCGTCCGATCCGTAAAATGGATAAATATCGACACGGTAGTCGACGGCATTTGCTTGGGCAAGTGAGACCAGATGCTGACGCAGTTTATAATGATAAGGACCCGAGGAGTCTTTTGCGCAAATGGAAACGCTGAATTCATCCGTCGTTTGTCCATCACCAATCGCGCCCATATCGACAGCTAGATATTCGACTGTTTTCTTAGGGATATTGGAATTTCCTCCATAGCCGATTTCTTCATTGTTGGAAATCAGGAAATGGGTCGTATATGCCAATTTTATCTTTCCTGTGGAAATGAGATCAATGATATGAAGGAGGATGCCAACACTAGCTTTATCATCCAAATGCCTTGATTTCAAAAAGCCTGTATCCGTCACTTCCACTCTCGGTTCAAAGGAGACAAAATCTCCAACAGAAATGCCAATGGCCTCGGTTTCCGCCTTCGTTTTCACGACAGCATCTATCCGGACCTCAATCGTTTCATCATCACGCTTGGCATCCCCGGCATTTTTATAAACGTGGACAGAGGTCTGATTGATTAAAATGGTCCCGGTGATAATGGCTCCGTCAGCTGTATGGATTTTACAATACTCCCCTTCCACTGAGTTCCAGCGGAAACCGCCGATCATCGTCAATTTAAGGCGGCCATTCGCCTTGATTTCCTTTACCATGGCTCCCAGAGTATCGACATGGGCAGTCAGCAAGCGTTGTTTGTTATCATCTTCGCCTTTTAATGTAGCAAGCAATGCCCCTTTATTCGTGATGTTATATGAAACCTTCCTCTGCTCCATGAAATCGGCCGCGTATTTAATGGCTTGTTCAGTATAGCCGGAGGGGCTGGGTATGGACACCAATTCTTTTATGTAAGATATGATTTCTTTTTCTTCGATCACGCTCATGCATATCTCTCCTTTCCTCTTTGTTCATTATATCTTTTCATGGCAACTTTTAACATATTAAAGGACCGCCAAAAGGCGGCCCTTTAATAGATTTAACTCATAAAAGCCATGACAGGCAAGATGGCCATAGCTAATGTTGCAATTCCATATAACGCTAAATTCTCCATATTCACTCTTCTTTTCCACTTATCGCGCCATACCTTGTATCTGTCCATATCTTCGTTTCTCATAAAAAAACCTCCTATGATGAAAGTTCAACTTCACTTCAATTGTCTTTGTTTGTTGGACATTTCCTTCATATATTCCAAGAAGGCAATTCTCTTTTCCTCTGGATAGGCTACAATGTCTGCAATGATTTCCTCTTCGAGAGGTTTCAGTAAACGGCCAACCGATTCAGTAAACAATATTTCTAACTCTCTCTTTGTTTCATTAGGATTTCTCACTTCCATCAATATCACCCTTCCAATTACTTACTATTATCTATATAACCTTTATCCACTTCATTGAAACGCAAAAAAATCGACCGCCACAAAGGCAGTCGATAGTCAGCTTAAATTATTTCGTTACCCCGACATTATGCCATTGATATTGACGGCCTGCGAGATAGTCGTAACCTGTAACGCGTTCATTCACTCCAGCCAATTGATAACGGAATAATGTCGGAATGACCGGAACCTCTTCATGAATCAATTCTTGCCACTCATTATACGTATCGATTCGATATTGATCATCGAAGGCTTCCTCTGAAATCCCTTTAGCAAGAAGTTCATCATTTTTTTCACTCACCCAGCGGGTATAGTTAAATTCTGCAGACCTGGACCATATTCCTGATGGATCCGGATCGGAAGCAACACCCCATGCAGCTTGATAAATATCAACTTTATCATTATCCTTTTTCAGCAGGTCGTAGAAAGAATTGAACTCATGCAGCCTTCCATCCTGCAATTCGACGTCCAACCCTACTTGTTCCCATTGCTGGATATAATATCTTGCCAGTGGCTCAGAAACATCGGAACCGCTCATGGAAGCAAAGTTGATTTTGAACTCTTTTCCATCAGCATCCTCACGAATGCCATCGTTATTCGTATCTACAAATCCTGCTTCATCCAAGAGTTCCTTAGCTTTTTCAGGATTATATTCATATGCTTTTAAATCTTTATTGTTATATTTAAAGTTCGGTGTAATGACAGAGTTGGCAGGGAAGCGAAGGCCCTTGAACATCTTTTCGCCAACTTCTTCATTATTGATGGCATATGCCATCGCCTGACGAAGGCGTTTGTCTCCGAATTTCGGATTCTCATCCATAACATTTTCTTCTTTTTCCTTATCATAATGACCGAAGTTGAAACCAATATAGGTATAAGCCAATTCAACTTTCCCCAATAATTCGACATTATCCAATTCCTTTGCTTGCTCATATTGCTCCGCCAGGACCTCCGCTACATCGAGGTCACCATTTTCAAGTGACTTGACGACAACAGACGGATTCACGACTTTTAATGTGACACTGTCCAATTTTGGTTCACCGCGGTAATAATCTTTATTCGCTTCGAATTCGACCGCTTCCCCTTGAACGATTTTCTTCACTTTGAATGGTCCAAAACCAATCGGATTTTTACGAATTTTATCAGAAGATTCCAAATCCGCAATCGGAACATCTTTTAAGTATTCTTTATGAAGCGGGTATGTCCATAATCCGGTCGTGACCGACGGGTTCGCTTTTTTGAATGTGAAAGTGATTTTCTTGCCATCGACTTTAATGCCTGAAATCTTATCTGCTTTCCCTTCATGATACTCTTCCATACCCTCGATCAAAGCCATTTGCTCATCATAGCGGACACCTTTGTAATCTTTGCTTCCCATGACAAGATATGCATATTCCAAATCGGCGCCTGTCACAGGCTTTCCATCATGCCAATTTACATTATCCTTGATCGTCAGCGTGACCGTTTTATGATCGTCCGATATCTCATAGGAAGCGGCACCTTCATTCGTATATACATAGTTTTCGTCTGTATCCAATAAATCTTCATCAAAGAATGTGATAACTTGGTTATCGGGTTCGCCTTGATAGAAAACTTTGTTTAATATCCCTTCAAACGGGGTATCTGATACCAAACCATATGTCAAATGGCCGCCTTTAATCGGCTCTCCTTGATTCGTCGTCTTTGTCGGGAATTTAGAGGTATCGACCTGTTCGACATCTTTCCCTTTTTTCTCTTTCGTTGACGATTTCTCCGTATCATTCGAACATGCAGCAAGCAGTAGAGACGAAATGGCCAATGCACTTAATACCTTACTGTAGCTTTTGATTTTCATATCATACACTCCCCTTTTTTTATCCTCTTCTTTGTCTTGCATCGGCTGCGCGTTTTAACGCTTGACCAACGAAATTTATACTCAGCATCAACACTAAAATCATGAGTGATGCGGGTACCCATATCCACCACTTGTTTTCCAGAACATCTGGATTTCGAGCATAACTGATGAGCGTCCCTAAACTCGGGGTGCTCTCCGGAAGGCCGAACCCTAAGAAAGTCAAACTGGATTCTAAGCCAATATTGCCAGCAAGGTTCAAAATGAAGTTAACGATGATCAATGAACTGACATTGGGCAGAAGCTGAAACAGGATGATTTTCCAATGTGGCGTCCCGAGAGTCTGTGAGGCATGAATATAATCCAGCTCACGCTCAGACAAAGCCTTAGAACGAATCAGCCGTGCCTTTCCTGTCCATAAAAACATCGTCATGATTAAAATGAAAACATATACATTGAAGATCGGTACAATCGTAACCACAACGATGATGAACATCAATTGCGGCAGGGCAATCACGAAATCGATAACACGCATGATCACATTATCGGTTGCCCCACCAAAGTAACCGGCAAGAAGTCCTAAAGATAAACCGATGATAGCCGTGAATAATGTAATGAATAAACTGATCGTGAATGAATTTCTGGTACCGATTATCAGTTGTCCGAATACATCCCGGCCGCCATAATCGGTTCCAAGCCAATAGTCTGAAGATGGTTCCATATAAATGGAGAGAAAATCGACTTTGGCTATTTCCTTGGCGTCCATGAAGAACGACGCACCGTAAACAAAAAGCAATATGGCTGCTAATATAATCAATGAGCCCATGGCAAGTTTATCTTTTTTGATTTCCTGCCAGATGATTTTCATTCCTGAAGGGCTCACATCGTTAACTTGTATGTTCTTTCCGGTTTCCACTTTCATTTCCATACGACTCACCCCGCTCCTATTCTATCCGTATACGCGGATCGACCGCACTAAGTATGATGTCCGAAAGAAGAGTGCCAAGCAGAGTGGCAAATCCCGTCATCATGACGATGGCCGTGACAACACTGAAATCCCGCAGACTTACTGAACTAAGGAAAAGCTGCCCAAGTCCCGGATAACTGAAAATGGTCTCGATTATGACCGCGCCGCCGATCAATCCAGTAATTTCATAACCTAAGAATGCTGCTATCGGTAAAAAGGAATTTCTCAGGATATGCCGTGAATACACTTTTGATTCAGGCACACCCTTCGAACGCGCTGTCCTTACAAAATCCTTGATTTTATTATCGATGATTTCATTTCGCAAATATTGGATCGTACTTGTTGTTGCAATTAAAGCTGTACTTAAAGCTGGTAAAATCAAATGATTGATCTTGCTTACAACATAGGCGAATGTTCCTTCATCCACTTTTGAATCGACACTGCCTCCAGACGGGAACCAATCAAGGGCAAATCCGAAAACGAATAACATGATTAAAGCAAAAATGAAAATTGGCGTGCCAAACCCTAAATAGCTATAACCCGTAACGGTTTTATCCACCCAGGTATCGTTATACCTTCCGCTAAGTATGCCTAATGGTATCGCAAGCATATATGTAAAGATCAGCGTGACCAACGCCAGGAACACCGTATTCCAAAGCCTGTCTTCGATCACATCCATAACGGGCGTCTTATGTGTATAGGAAACACCGAAATCACCCTGTACTGCATTGGATGCCCACCTTAGATATTGTTGGTACCAAGGGTCATTCAAACCCAGCTCTTCCCTGATCCTATCAAGCTCGGCTGGATTGGCCCTAGGGTTTATTTCCTGGCCAGACAGGGCATCTCCGGGCATTGCCTTTGCCATCATGAAAACGATGATGCTCAATAAAAAGAGCTGCGGGATCATAACTAATAATCGTCTTAGGATAAATTTCCACATATTCCTTCCACCTCCTTATTGTAATGCGACTCTATGTGTCGATGAGATTGGCTTCAAATCGTAAGCACGTCCATTCTCATCGAAATATTTTGAGTAGGTAGACTCATATTCCGAGGTGAGTTTTTTTCTAAGCTGCACTTTATCTTCACGGACTTCCGGCTCTAAATCAGGAATGGCGGCAATCAGGCGCTTCGTGTATATATGTTGTGGATTTTCATAGATTTCCTCGCTTTTTCCTTCCTCTACCAATCTACCGCGATACATAACGCCCATCCGGTCACACATATGCCGGATTACACCTAAATCATGCCCGACAAATAAATAAGTCAAATTGAACTCCTGTTGGAGATCCTGAAGAAAATTCAACACCTGTGCCTGAACGGAAACATCCAGGGCTGACACCGGTTCATCCGCAATGATCAGTTTAGGTTTCAATGTCAATGATCGGGCAATCCCGATCCGCTGGCGCTGACCTCCTGAAAATTCATGAGGATACTTGTGAATCGACTCCGGACTCAGTCCGACTTTGTCCAAGAAGTCCTGTACGATTTTCTTTTCCTCTGAAGGGGATAACCGTTCGAAGTTCCTCAGCGGTTCGGCAATGATGTCAAGTACCCTCTTCTTCGGATTCAATGATGAATACGGGTCTTGGAAAATCATTTGGATATCTTTTCTGAACGGTTTAATTTCTCTTCTACTTAAAGAAGCTAAATCCCTGCCTTCAAACAGGATTTGTCCGGATGTCACCTCATTCAGTTTGACCACTGCCTTGCCTGTCGTGGACTTGCCGCTTCCGGATTCCCCGACCAAACCATATGTTTCCCCTTGCTGCAACTCAAAGGAGACACCGTCAACTGCCTTTACGTGATCGACCACCCTTCGAAAAAAACCGCCCCTTATTGGAAAATGCACTTTTAGATTATCTAATTTTAGTAATGTCATGAACCGATGCATCTCCTTCAGCTTGAAAATAGAATGCTTTATAGCAGGTACAGCGGACAAAATGACCGTTGCCCACTTCGTGAAGCCGGGGTGTCTCTTCATGCGCATGTTTTGGTATCCATGGAATCCTATCTTGGAAGCGGCATCCGATCCGATCCATTTTGGCTATCGATGGAACGATTCCCTCGATAACATGCAAACGGTTTTTCTCGTTTGCGGCCGAAGGAATCGAATTCAATAATGACCTTGTATATGGATGCAGCGGATTGTTGAATATCGCTTTAACACTTCCCGTTTCCACTACCTGACCTGCATACATGACAACGATCCTGTCAGCGACCTCTGCTACAACGCTCAGATCATGTGTAATTAAGATGATCCCCATTTTTGTCCTGCTCTGGATATCCTTCAGCAGATCAAGTATTTGCGCTTGGATCGTAACATCCAAAGCCGTCGTGGGTTCATCGGCGATGACCAGTGCAGGGCTGCAAGCAATGGCAATCGAGATCATTGCCCTTTGCCGCATTCCGCCCGAGAGCTCATGCGGATATTGCTTGTACGTCCGTTCAGGGTATGGAATTCCCACTTGTGTCAAAAGTTCGATCGTCCTGTTCTTTTTTTCAGCACTGGAGAGTTCAGTATGGTAATCAAGATTCTCCTCGATCTGTTTTCCGATGGTCATGAGCGGGTTCAAAGCCGTTAAAGGTTCCTGGAATATCATACCCAATTCCTTACCACGGACTTTATTCATTTGTACATCATTCAACTTAAGGAGATTTTGGCCATTATAATGGATGTTTCCTTCGGATTTCGTTCTTTGCTTATTATGTAATTGCATGATGGATAAGGCCATTGCACTCTTTCCACACCCTGATTCTCCAACAACTGCTACAATTTCATTTTCATTCACCGTAAACGAAACATCATCCACCGCTGCATGATATTTGTTACCGATTCGGAATGAGGTAGTTAGGTTTTCTATTTGCAAAATAGCTTTCTTCATCCTTGCTCCCCCTAAACTATTTTATCGGGAAAATAATTAATCTTCTGATAATTATTTAAAATTTTAATCATTTTTTTACAATTATACAATAGTTTTTATAGAAAATAATCACATTTTTTTCATATTTTATAACTTTAGGAATAATTTTCTGCAACATAAAAACGTTTCCTTTATAACTGTTATACAGTAAAGTTTTGAAGTCCGATTAAATATATAGAATCCATAATTTCGGATTTATTATTTCGAGATAGCTTTTTTTGAAGTTTATGTCTATTTATTGACCTTATCGTTTTACTTACCGCGGAATGGTTTCGTTTGAAGTATTTTAATATTTCAGAAAAATTAGTATATTTGTAAGAATATCATAGAAAAGGTAATTACTTCATATATATTTCAATACTTTTAAAAAAACACCAAATTTTCATTGTATGCAATGAAACCTTTTTAAAACAGATTCGTAGAAAACGGTAGAAAATAAATGATGGGGTGATTGAATGTATTCACAAACTGTACAAACATATATGCCGTCCGTCATGCGGACGTTCGCTTTATCTCTTGCCGTTTCCGTTTTAGGTATGGCTCTAGGCACTCTTGTTCCGCCATCCTTGTTTCTTCCCTTGGCGATACTTGAGATTGCCATGTTGATTGGAGCATTCATATTGCGAAGGAAAAAAGCCATCGGTTACACATTTTTGTATATTTTCACGTTGATTTCCGGAATTACGACCTATCCGATCATTGCCCACTACCTAGCCGCAGCAGGGGCAAATGTGGTGATCCTGGCAGGTGTTACGACGACAGTCGTATTTGGAGGACTGGCGGTTTATGCCACAACCACCAAAAGGGACCTTTCATTCTTGGGGGGGATGTTATTTGCGGCCTTGCTAGCTTTAGTTGTCATTAGCATTTTCAACATTTTCTTTCCATTAAGTTCTACAGCCATGCTGGTCTTTTCATTTATAGGGATTTTAGTTTTCAGCGGTTATATTTTATATGATTTCAATCGAATGAAGCATTACGGGGTAACAGCCGAAGAAGTACCGCTCATGGCGTTGAATCTATATCTTGATTTCATTAACCTATTCATTAACATCTTGCGCTTCTTTGGTATTTTAGCTAGCGATGACTAAAAGACCTAACAAGGGAACATAAACAAGACGCTTGGAATTATCCAAGCGTCTTTTCACTTAATGTCTCGATCATCAATAAGAACGGCTGAAGGGATGCCTATCTTATTTATACAATCCTGGATTTGATTGATCGGTCCATGGCAGTTTCACACCGAAAGTACTTGCAATGAACTGTGTATCTTCCCTTCTTTTTTTCCTTATTTGGGCCCGTTGTTTTGCTGATTCATTTAAATTCATTTCCATCTCCGTTTCCGGAACCAAACGGGGAACAGGAATTGGTTTACCTTCTTCATTAATGGCAACAAATGTCAGGAAGGAAATGACGCATAAATTTCGGGCTCCTGTAACTAAATCCTCTGCAATCACCTTTACGATGATTTCCATTGATGTTCTGCCCGTATAAGTCACGAAGCTTTCAAGGCAAACTGCATTTCCTTCGTGAATAGGGTGCAGGAAATCGACGGAATCAGTTGATGCCGTAACGACGTTGCTTCGCGCATGACGCATGGCTGATATAGCCGCTACATCATCAATGTATGCCATTAATTTGCCTCCGAACATCGTACCAATATTATTTGTATCCGGCGGGAGGACCAGGCTTGTTTTTATGACCAAAGAGTCCCGGCAATTTTTTGTTTCTTCCATGGTGACTGCACTCCTTTATGTCTGATTTCTCACTAGTTCACTTTATCGAATTCTTACCTGTAAAGCAATTCACATGCTTATTTTCCTGCTATTAGTCAAAATTATGCGGCTTATAATGAAGCCAACCACTTTCACTGCCCTTTTGGCTGCTTGCCTTGCTGCAGCTCACGCAGGCTTAAGCCAAATGTCATTTGTAAATGCGGATAATCCTTGAACCCTGCCCAATCCCCTCCCCAATCGAAACCTAACCCTTTAGCGATTGTTACGACTTCCATCCAATCTGACTTTCCATTATCGTTACCGTCATAACTCATATCCCAAATGGCCTCGCCTTGTTTGTTAAGGAGGGCAAAATCTATAGCCAAACCGAAATTATGCAGCGACTCGCCACCTCTTGCATTCGTTACGATGTTGCCCGGGTCTGATCGGCCCTTTTCATAGAGTTCATTTTGCTCGGCTAAAGACCGGAATCCGGCCGTAATGATTACCGGGATGCCTTTGTCCTTAGCCAGTTGAATGAGCTCGTCTTTTTTTTCGGCGACGATCGGATTCAGCTCGTCAGTCAGTTCGATTTCGTCTAGATCAGGCGGAAGCATATACTTGAACAATAGCCACAGCAGCAATCCGAAAAAGCCCAATACCAAACATGTCCTTATCCAAGTGGCTTTCACTTAAAAAATCCTTCCTTTACGAAAATATCTATCTGAAAATGAAAAACTCAACCAAAGACGGATGAGTTTTTCTTCTATTATAACTTTGCTTTTAATTCTTCAATTTGCAATAAATGCCGTTTTTCATGCAGTCCCACGAACGGAATCCATTGCTTCAGGCTTAAATCTTTGAACAAAGGATGCGGAAAAGACTTTTGTTCGAGATCAATTTCCTTTGCATGGTCAACGACATGTACAAAAGCTTTTCGGGATTTGGACAACTTCTCCTTAACTTCACTCAAAGTTTGGTATGATTCCGACGGAGTGACAAATGGCGGGGCCTGGACCTTCATTTTACGATTTAACGTAAGTTCTATCGGTTTATCCACAGCAGGAATGCTTTCATCGCTTTTCAATTTATCGGAAATGCTCTTTGTTATGGCCCTCTCCATTAAATATAAATGATCCAAAACCTGGATGATGCTCCATCTTCCTGTTTCAGGTTGGGCGTTCAGCTGTTCATCCGATAGTCCGTTGACCGCATTTAAAAGTTCTCCCCTGATTTTTTCATTTTCATTCATTTTAGCATCTCCTCTTATCAGCCTCGCTAATCTCCTTTAATTATTCCATGTCCTATAGGAAAGTGTAAAATAATAATTCTTTTTTTGACAAAACGAACCGATTAAAAGTTGTCTATTTTTCGAAAAGCCCTATGATAGTCATAAAGGAAAAAATCATCTAGGACAGTAAAATAGGAGTGATCGTCATGAGTGGAGGACATATTTCATTCAGCCAAAAAGGGCGCAGTGCAATACATGCAATACCCTCAAAAGGAAGCATATGGTTGATGCTTAAACAAATGTTCAATCGGGTCCCATCGAAATGGAAGTTTTGCTCTTTGGTTTTATGTATCATGCTTTTCATTTCATTGCTTGAGTTCTCCATCCCCCAATTGACACAGTTTACGATTGATAAAATCATTCCCGAAAAAAGATATGACTCGTTGATCTGGATTGGTGCAGGAATTCTTTGTGCTGCAATCTTATTGGCTATACTGAACTACTTTAACAGCTATATCGTTTCCAAGGTCGGTCAAAAGGCCATCATTGATATACGCAATAGCATGTATGAACATATTCAAACACTGGATATGAAATTCTTTGATAAAAACCGGACTGGTGACTTAATGTCTCGGTTGACCAATGATGTCAATTTACTGCAGCAGCTCATCTCTTCGAGCATGCTTCAGGTTTTGACTGACACGGTGACCTTCATTGCCGTAGCGGTATATATGCTTTTCATTAACTGGAAGCTTACCATTGTCCTTCTTATTACATTCCCTTTCATGTTCTATATCACAAGGGTATTCGGGAAACGCATCAGGATGTCATTTAGGTCTGTGCAAAGTTCCGCAGGAGATGTCAGCAACCAGTTACAGGATTCGATTTCAGGAATGCGGCTCATTCAATCTTTTACAAATGAAGAATTCGAATCAAGGCGGTTTGCGGAGCGTAATCAGGAAAATATGGCTGCAAACCTTAAGTCCGTTCGGCTGCGTTCCATGTTCGGGCCGATTATTGATTTATTGAACAATATCGGTCTTGTAGCAGTCATTGTGTTCGGTGCTTGGCAAGTGATGGAAGGTGAATTCACAATAGGATTAATCGTGGCCTTTCTAGCCTATTTGAGGTTGCTGCAGAGTCCCGTTCGCAATTTTAGCCGGGTAATCAGCATTGTCCAGCAATCAGCCGCCGCCTTTGAGCGGATAACTGAAATATTGGAAACCCAACCTGAAATAAGTGACAAGGGAAATGCCATTGAACTCCATGCCATAAAAAAGAAAATTGAGTTTAAAAGTGTTGATTTTGCTTATGATGAGACTGTTCCTGTTCTCGGCAATCTAAACCTGACCATGAAAGCTGGTCAAGTAACCGCTTTGGTCGGCTCCTCCGGCGCAGGAAAATCGACCATCACGAGCCT
This sequence comes from Peribacillus sp. FSL R5-0717, assembly GCF_038002945.1. Lineage (NCBI taxonomy): Bacteria > Bacillati > Bacillota > Bacilli > Caryophanales > Bacillaceae > Peribacillus > Peribacillus sp. FSL R5-0717. The sequence goes on along the minus strand of NZ_JBBOOF010000001.1, from coordinate 3,966,954 downwards.
ACTGATCCGATTTTATGATCCGCAAAATGGAACGATTAAAATGGATGGACATAATATCAAAGATGTGTCACTGAAGTCATTACGGGGACAAATGGGAATTGTTTCTCAGGATATCATTCTATTCAATGGTTCCATCCGTGATAACATCGTGTATGGCAAACTTAATGCTACAGATGATGAAATCATCGAATCCGCCAAAGCAGCAAATGCTCATGACTTTATCTGTGCCTTTCCTGATGGTTATGATTCTCAGATCGGAGAGCGCGGAGTCAAGCTTTCAGGCGGACAAAAACAGCGCATTGCCATTGCCAGGGCACTTTTGAAAAATCCGCAAATCATCATTCTCGATGAAGCAACGGCTGCCTTGGATACAGAATCTGAACATTTGATCCAGCAAGCCTTGTCACGTTTAATGAAAAAACGGACTTCAATAGTCATTGCACATCGTTTATCGACCATTCATGACGCCGATCAAATCATTGTTCTGGAAAAAGGGCAGGTTCTTGAAAGAGGAACACATGACCAGTTAATGCAAAACAACGGCCGATACAAGCAGCTCCATGACTTACAGTTCCCTCAACTAAGCGATATATCAAATACCTAGCAACTTAGCAGGCAAACATGCACAGAAAGCCTTTCTGTGCATGTTTGGTTTCATTTGAAATCATACCTTTCCAAAACCCGATTCGCAATGAGCTGATACCCTTTTTCATTCGGATGTAACTTATCACTGAAATACTTTGTTTTCTTTTCATCTTCAAAAAGATCATTTGTAGGAATGAATAACATCCTTTCACCTTTATCCGCTAATCCCTTTATTGACTCGTTATAATCGCGAATGTGCTTTTCAAGTTTTTGATTGTCTTTAATTGGGTTATATAGTCCTACTACCAGAATATCCGCTTTATCGTTTGCCTCTATCAGTGTTGATGTAATCTTTTTCAGATGGTTGATATATTCCCGTTTACCCTCATTGATTTTTCGGTCACTTATCTTCTCCAAGTTCCCGCCATTACTATTGATCAAGTCATTCGTTCCAATAAAAACAATGAAAGTATCGGCTTCATCAAGTTTCGTTTTAATGCGGTAATCATCTAGCTGTTTCATCACCCCATCCGTTTCCTGGCCTTTAATACCGTAATTCCAAAAACTCACTTTTTGCTCCGATTGCGGATTATTCAATTCATCTTCAAGGCCTTCTATATATCCTTCCCCGTCCTTATCCCCTTTTCCATAGGTTAATGAATCTCCAAAAGCCATGACCCTTTGCACATCTTCCGACTCCGAGGCCTGAAATTCATATGCAGCAAAACATATAACCAGTACGATAATCAATATACCTGCCAATTTTTTCATTTAGTTCTCCTCTTGTCTTTTTACTAGAAGTATTTAATCTTTTTCATACCCAAAAAATCTGCAGTACTAACATAAAAAAGAATTGTCAGATAAAGAATAAAGAGTGTATGATAATATAAAACTTTCAATGGATTGGGTTTCATTCAACGTCCCTAAAACCAAAAACGGGATTACCCTTCATTCTGGAGATTGAATAAATGATAGTTAGGAGTTTAAATCATGGAAGAACACATAGAGTTTAGAGAGGCAGAACTATCTGATCTACCCAGAATTGTTGAAATATATAATTCGACAATTGCTTCAAGGATGGTCACGGCAGATACGGAACCTGTATCCGTCCAATCGAGGGTTAAATGGTTTGAGGAACATCATTCAGAAAGTAGACCGCTATATATCATTACTATAGAAGGGAAAACCGCTGGATGGATGAGCTTTCAATCCTTTTATGGCCGACCGGCATATAATTCCACTGCCGAAATCAGCATTTACATTGATGATTATTTCCGGGGAAAAGGAATTGGACAAATTTCGATTCGAAAGGCAATTGAATTGAGTCCAAAATTAGGTGTTAAGACTTTATTGGGTTTCATTTTCGCCCATAATACACCAAGCCTTAAGCTTTTTTCCAAATTCGGGTTTGAAGAATGGGCACATTTACCTCAAGTTGCCGAGATGGATGGCATTGAGCGGGATTTGATCATTCTAGGTAAACGTGTCGATATTTAATATATAATTCTTTAGAGCTATTGCCTTGAGCAGTAGCTTTTTTAGATTAATACAGGTCGAATTGCTAATTTAAAAATACCTATATGCTTCTTGAAGGGAAAAATATTCAGAATCTCTTTTACTTGCTAACGCATTCAATAGCGTATCCAATTCTTGACTGGCTTGTACAGTCAGCAGACTTGTTAAGCCGTAAATCGCTCCCAACTTTATCATTTCCTGTCTCTTCTCTTCTACTTTTTCTATAGTTACCTTACGGCAAGGCATCATAGCCACCTCCCATTTATTCAATATTTTTACACTTTCATCATAATGAAATCACTAGTTAAAATCAACTATTTCCCAGAAATTAATTGTGTTATTTTATAGGTCAAATGTGACAAAACACCTATTTTGTTATTTAATTATGTATAATTTGTGTCGTTTTCTAATAAACGCAAAAAAAGCATCCACTAGTGTAGACTGCGAATGCTTACATCATATCCCTTATCCAAAAATCCAAATATTGTATTCCGATAACTATGTCATCCATTCAGAAGGTGACTCGTTATTAGGTCTATTTATAACAATCTTATATTCATCTTCAAGTACTTTTAATGGGGCATCATAAAGGTGCCTTTCATCAGAGGTTTTGTATACTCCATTGGCCAATAGCTCTTCAATGAGTTTTGCCTTCCTCTGTTCAATCCTCTTAAATAATTCTGCCATGTAAATGGCTCCTTTCCGTCCTAGTGCCTGCTTCTAGTTAGCTAAACTTTATCAACTTGTTTGATTTCACCAAATTATATATACCTTTTCTAGTATGTCACTAAACGTTATTTCCCAAAAATAAAAGCCCCTTCTAATTTAAGAAGAGGCTGACAGTGTCCGTTCGGCTCTTCTTATCTTCCAAGCATATGCTTGTTGGATTTAGCACAGTTCCCTAAACGGGTCCGCTGCCGAGGTTTCTTAGGGCCAAGTCCCTCCACCTCTCTGGATAAGAATTCAATATATAATGATGTAGAAATGATTCTATCCTAATAATCTTCAAAAGTCAATTACCTGGTTCTCCCTTTTTTCCTGGACATAAAGTGATTCCTCTTTCAAATACGGGTTGCATTTTCTTGTCTTTCTGATATGATGTCAGTAATTACATACAATTCACACCACTAGGGGAGTCTTTTTTAAGACTGAGATGGAATTAGTTCCGGACCCTTTGAACCTGAACCGGCTCATACCGGCGGAGGGAAGTGGATGATATCGTCCATTTTACAGACTATATCCATCTACCCCGTTCCGTATTCAGGAACGGGGTTTTTTATTTAACAAAGGCAAAGGGAGCCATTCTATAGGAGGATGAACAATGGAGAATACAAAATTAGAAACATTCAGTGATAGACTGCATGCACGGGCAAAAGAGATTTGGAAAAGGAACCATTCACATGCCTTTGTCCAGGCAATTGGAAACGGCACACTTCCTGAAAAGAAATTTGCCTATTACCTGAAGCAGGACTATGTCTATCTCATGGATTATTCCAAGCTCTTTGCTTTAGGTGTCATCAAAGCCCATAACATCGAAACCATGGCAAAATTTGCGAGCATTTTAAATGAAACCCTTCAAGTGGAAATGGATATTCATCGGCATTATGCTTCCGAATTCGGGATCAGCTCCAAGGAATTGGAAAATACAGAACCTACTCCAACCACTCTAGCCTATACAGGTTACATGCTAAATGCAGCTCAGCATGGGACTTTGGCAGACTTGATCGCCTGTCTCCTTCCCTGCGCTTGGGATTATTATGAAATCGGTTTGCTATTAAAAGAACAAAATGGAGCAGCACTGGAAAACAATCGCTACGCAGATTGGATAAGGTCCTATTCATCTCCTGAGTTCGGGGAAGCACACAAGTGGCTGATCGCTTTGTTGGAAGAATTGACGGAAGGCATGCCTGAAAAGGAACTTCTTAGATTAGAAAAGCACTTTTTGGTTACTTCCCGATATGAATATTTATTCTGGGACATGGTTCAAAATGAGCAGGATTGGCCTCTGTAGGTGGTTGACATGAGGATGAACCCTATCAAGAAACTGACATTGACTGCCATGATCACGGCTTTAACGACGCTTACCAGTTCATTTATTTTCATCCCTGCAGGATTTGCAAAAATCTTTCCTATTCAACATCTGGCAAATGTCCTGACGGCGGTTCTATTGGGGCCTGCATATGCGGTGACACAAGCTTTTTTAGTTTCCATCATTAGAAACATGTCTGGTACCGGTTCAATTTTCGCCTTTCCAGGCAGCATGATTGGTGCACTTTTGGCCGCCATCCTTTACCGAAAAACACAAAGCTTAAAATTCGCCTGTTTAGGGGAAGTGATCGGGACCGGCTTTCTCGGTTCCCTGGCCTGTTATCCGCTTGCCACCCTCCTATTGGGAGAAAAAGCTGCACTTTTTGGTTTTTTACCGGCTTTTATGTTCAGTTCATTCGCAGGTGCGATTTTAGCTTTCATATTACTTAAAATACTGCTAAAAAATAATTATATGAAGGGGTTTTTTTATGAAAACAGCATTAACGATCGCAGGCTCTGATTCAGGGGGCGGTGCTGGAATACAAGCGGATTTAAAAACATTTTCTGCACATGGTGTATTTGGAATGTCTGCCATCACAGCCGTAACTGCCCAAAACACAATGGAAGTCCGTTCTGTACAGCCCATTGAAACAGCTATCATATCGGATCAAATTGCAGCTATCTTTGAAGATATTCCTGTCGATGCAGTAAAAATAGGCATGCTTGGATCAAAAGAAATCGTGGAAACGGTCGCTGCGTCCCTTAAAACCTTCATGCCTGCCATCGTTATCCTTGACCCTGTCATGATTTCCAAAAGCGGCCACCATTTGCTCGACGAAAAGGCCATCTCTGCCTTAAAAATGGAATTGCTTCCGCTTGCAAATCTTGTAACACCCAATGTACCAGAAGCGGAAGTACTTACTGGCTTCCCGATTCGGACGAAACAAGATTTCTACAGGGCATGCATTTCGATACAAGAAATGGGTTCCAAAGCCGTTTTACTTAAAGGCGGCCATGCAGCAGGAAATCCAAATGATCTTTTTTATGATGGGACTGACTTCCACTGGATCAAGGGAGAGCGCATTCATACAAAAAACACTCATGGTACGGGCTGTACCCTATCATCCGCCATTACATCTAACCTGGCAAATGGACTGCCATTGCAAGTGTCGATCGAACATGCCAAGACCTATATTTCCGAAGCGATACGCAATAGCTTTTCAATCGGTAAAGGTCATGGACCTGTCCATCATTTTCATTCATATTCAAAAAAAGAACGGAGTGACTTGTTATGAAGGTTTCTTCAGCCGATTTATTTATGAAGGTAAGAGAAAGGAAACCACTCGTTCACCAAATCACCAACTTTGTTACGGTCAATGACTGTGCAAATGCCACCCTTGCCATCGGAGGTTCACCAGTAATGACATCGAGCCCAAGAGAAGTGGCGGATATGGTCAAATTAGCAGATGCATTGGTCCTGAATTTCGGAACGATCGATGATAAAGCCTTGGAAGCAATGGAGATTGCCGGTAAAACGGCAAATGCCCTGGACATCCCGGTCATTTTGGACCCGGTGGGAGTTGGTGCCACCTCCTATCGTTCAGAGCAAGTCAAAGAGCTCCTAAGTAAGGTTACTTTCCAAATCATTCGAGGAAATGCGAGTGAAATCCTGTCATTGATGGGTGGGGATACCGTTACGCGCGGGGTGGATTCGGGGGAACTTGCGATTAGCAATGCAGAGCTGGCTGCACGAGCGGCAAATGAACTGAATTGCATCATCGTGGTCAGCGGAGCTAAGGATGCGGTCAGCGATGGAAAACATACGTCCATCATCGATAACGGGAACCTCCTTTTAACTAATGTTACAGGTACCGGTTGCATGTCCACTGCTCTTATCGGAACTTTTTCCGGAGTCACCGATGATTTATATTCTGCAGCAATTGCCGGTATCTCAACAATGAGCATATCAGGGGAACTTGCAGCCTCAACCCTTCAAAAGGATGAAGGAACAGGTACTTTCCGTGTGCGATTAATCGATGCCATATCAAGAATGGATAAGGAAATCTGGATGCATGAGGTGAAAATAAGTGAAGAAGTCCCAAATTGATTTAAGCCTGTATTTAGTTACGGAAGAGTCCATAGCAATAGAAGAATTGACCAAAATCATTGCACAATCGGTTTCAGGAGGAGTCTCGATCGTACAACTTAGAGAGAAAAACAATTCCTCCCTCTCCTTTTATGAAAAAGCATCTGCATTAAAACAGTTATTGAATGAGCTTTCCATTCCCCTTATCATCAATGACCGGGTGGATATAGCACTTGCTGTTGGAGCGGACGGAATTCATATTGGGCAAGATGACCTTCCACTGCCTGTCGTCAAAAAAATGGTTCCTGAAGATATGATTGTCGGTGTATCTGTCTCCAGTCTTGAAGAAGCTCTCGAAGCCGAACGAAATGGAGCGGATTATATAGGAGTCGGTTCCGTTTTCCCCACCAAGACCAAACAAGATGCAACCCTAATGGCACTTGAGGATCTGGGGGAAATTTGCCGCGGCGTATCCATTCCCGCAGTAGCCATCGGGGGTATCACTGCCGATAACATTTCCGCTCTCTCTGATAGCGGACTATCAGGTACCGCAGTCGTATCGGCCATCATGAATGCAGATAATCCGAAGACTGCCTCCGAATCCCTTTTAAAAATCATAAAAGACTTTAAATAACAAAAGGATGGGGACTGCATGCAGCCCCCATCCTTTGTTTATGTCAAAACGGTATTCTTTGTTTCCTTCCCAAAAGCCACGGCAACTGCCCCCACTAAAATAGCAATTGTAAAAATGGTGAAAATCGAAGAAATCGGGGTGTCTGCGGCAACTAAATACCCTACAAGCAAAGGTCCAAGAACACCGCCAATCCTCCCGATCCCTGCAGCTAACCCAGCCCCTGTACCGCGAACTGATGTTGGATACTGTTCAGGTGTGTACGCATAAAGTGCCCCCCATGCCCCTAGGTTGAAGAAAGAGAGGAACATTCCGGAAACTATCAGCAGTGCCAGCCCCTCTGCCGATCCAAAGAAAAAGGCACTGACGGCCGTCCCAATTAAGTATGTGATCAAAACGAATTTACGTCCCATCTTCTCTATCAGCCATGCAGCTGAAAAATAACCCGGAAGCTGTGCGAGCGTCATGATCAAAACATATTCAAAGCTTTGAATCATGCTGAAGCCTTTAAGGACCATCACACTTGGCAGCCATAAAAACATCCCATAATAGGAAAAGACCACGCAAAACCATAGAATCCACAATACAAGGGTCTGACGGGAGTAATCCTTTTTCCAGACACTTTTCATATTGCTTAATACAGATGGTCTTTGCTTTTTTTCAAGTTCCGTATACTTTGGTGAATCCGGCAGTTTCAAGCGCAGGTACAGCGCATATAAAGCTGGAACTGCGCTCAATAATAATGCAACCCGCCAACCATAAGCCGGTATGATGAAATAGGATATGAGTGCTGCCAAAATCCAGCCAACCGCCCAAAAGCTTTCAAGAAGGACGACAACCCTTCCCCTTTTACTCGCTTCAACACTTTCAGAGACCAATGTCGAGGCAACCGGAAGTTCTCCCCCAAGTCCCATTCCAATCAAAAAACGCAATATCAAGAACAGGCTGAGTGTACTGACTGCTGCAGACAGGCCACTTGCGATCGAAAACAATAATAAAGTAATGATAAAGACATTCTTTCGTCCGACCCTGTCGGCCATCGCACCAAAGAATACGGCGCCAACAGCCATTCCTATGGAGTTTATGCTCCCAATCCAGCCAACCTGCTCACTGGTTAAGTTCCAATCCTGCTTTAATGCAACAATGATGAAAGAAAGCATACCGACATCAAGTGCATCGAACATCCATCCAAGACCCGCAACACCAAGTAACTTACGCTGCGATATCATTTTCGCATTATTTCCCATATATTCCTCCAGAACTTTAGACCTTCTTGTTATTTTATCCTTTTTCATTTTAACTATTAACTTTCATTTTTGCTATAGTAATTACACATGTCATGACAAAATAATACTACATTTTTTTTATAGATGAAGAAATCTTGGATATTCTGTCGAATGTTATAGATTGAATATTCCCTTTTTTTCATTTATCATAAAAATTGGCAATCATAGCGTTAACAATAAGTCATCATGTTTTGCCCAAGATAAACATTTTATTCAGGAGGGTAATTAATGACAAATCTAACGTTAGAAGTAAGTGGAAAGCTGCAAAAATTTTTAACAGGACCAAAAAAGCTCTATATTAATGGTCAGTTTGTAGAAAGTGCTTCAAAAAAAACCTTCTCCACTCCTAATCCTGCTACAGGACAAAAACTTGCCGATGTTTATGAAGCTGATAAAGAAGATATCGACTTAGCCGTCAAAGCTGCACGCAAAGCATTCGATGAAGGTCCTTGGTCAAGAATGAGCGCAGCTGCACGCAGTAGACTTATGTATAAACTAGCCGATTTAATGGAAGAAAATAAAACTGAACTTGCTCAATTGGAAACGTTGGATAATGGGAAACCAATCAGTGAAACTACAAATGCCGACATTCCTTTAGCAATTGAACATATGAGATATTTTGCTGGCTGGTCCACCAAGATTGTTGGACAGACCATCCCGGTAAGCGGAAATTATTTTAACTACACGAAACACGAGGCTGTTGGTGTTGTCGGCCAAATCATCCCATGGAACTTTCCGCTTCTTATGGCGATGTGGAAACTGGGAGCGGCACTTGCTACAGGTTGTACGGTCATATTAAAGCCCGCTGAGCAAACACCGCTTTCCGCTCTTTACCTGGCTGAATTATTGGCTGAAGCCGGTTTCCCTGATGGGGTCGTCAATATCGTTCCCGGTTTTGGTGAAACGGCTGGACAAGCGCTTGTCGACCACCCGCAAGTAAATAAAATCGCATTTACCGGCTCGACCGAAGTTGGAAAATTGATCATGCGTTCCGCTTCATATTCATTGAAACGGGTCACTTTGGAACTTGGAGGGAAATCGCCAAACATCATCTTGCCTGATGCGGATTTCTCAAAAGCCATCCCTGGAGCTTTGAATGGGGTCATGTTTAACCAAGGCCAGGTATGCTGTGCCGGTTCCAGGGTTTATATCCAAAAGAAACATTATGATAATGTTGTTGCCGATATGGCTAGCCATGCAAAAAACATCAAACAAGGGATAGGCCTGGATCCAAGCACCCAAATTGGGCCGCTTGTTTCCGAGGAGCAGCAAAATCGGGTAATGGGCTATATTGAAAAAGGGAAAAACGAGGGTGCGGAAGTTCTTGTCGGTGGAAATAAACCGGGTGAACAGGGCTACTTTGTTTCTCCTACTATATTCGCTGGTGTTGAAGAGGATATGACGATTGCTAAAGAAGAGATTTTCGGACCGGTCATAGCGGCAATGCCATTCGAGGATTTAGATGATGTCATTAACCGTGCAAATGCCAGTGAATATGGTTTGGCTGCCGGCTTATGGACAAGCGATATAGCCAATGCCCATTATGTTGCCGGAAAACTCCGTGCCGGTACCGTATGGGTGAACTGTTATAACGCGTTCGACGCAGCTTCTCCGTTCGGCGGCTACAAACAATCCGGAATCGGACGTGAAATGGGATCTTATGCACTGGACAACTATTCTGAAGTGAAAAGTGTCTGGATTAATTTGGGTAAATGATTTACTGACTATTTAGAAAGAGGGTCTCAAAGAGGCCCTCTTTCTTTCAGTCCATTGATTCACTGCATCAAATTATTCAACTATTCAAACCTTTTCAATAGTCTTTCCTTCTTTAGTTTTGGTAAAATGCAAGTTAGACAAAATAGGTGCTCGAGCAGCTCCCTGCCGGTTATAATGAACTCCTTCGTATAAGAGTATTTTTCACAAACGATGTAAAAAGTTTCTTTTTTATATGACAAAAAGTACAATTAAAAATGTAGAAAATGGAAAAGAGGAGTTTTAAATGATGAGTGATTTTCAAACGAATTTAGAAAAATATGCAGAACTTGCCGTAAAAGTCGGCGTAAACATCCAACAAGATCAAACCTTGGTCGTAAACACAACATTAGAGGGTGCTGACCTTGTGCGTCTCATTGTAAAAAAGGCATATGAGAACGGTGCGCGCAATGTCATCGTTAATTGGAATGACGATATCGTTTCACGTACTAAATATGAATTGGCTCCAGATGAGGTGTTCCACGAATATCCAAAGTGGCGCGCAGAAGAAACGATCGAACTCGCAGAAAACGGAGCTGCTTATCTATCCGTCATCTCCTCCAGCCCTGACTTATTAAAAGGTGTAAAGCCTGAAAGGATTGCCAACTACCAAAAAGCATCCGGGACAGCACTGAAGAAGTGGCGTCAGTATATGCAATCCGATAAAGTGAGCTGGTCCATAGTTGCCGTCCCTTCAAAGGCTTGGGCTGATAAAGTATTCCCTGAAGAAGCAGAAGGAAAACGTGTTGACCTCCTATGGGAAGCCATTTTCAAAGCAGTTCGTGTTGATGTGAAAGATCCTGTGGAAGCCTGGAAAAAACACGATGACTCCCTGCATGAAAAGGTTGATTATTTAAATGATAAGCATTACCAAAAATTGCATTATACGGCTCCCGGAACCGACCTGACAATCGAATTACCTAACAAACATCTATGGGTAGGGGCAGGGAGCGTTAACGTACAGGGGCATGAATTCATGGCTAATATGCCAACCGAAGAAGTGTTTACAGTTCCATTGAAAACAGGCGTTAACGGTACGGTTTCCAGTACGAAACCACTTAGTTACGGCGGAAACATCATCAATAATTTTTCCGTGACGTTTAAGGAAGGACGGATCATTGAAGTAAAAGCAGAAGAAGGGGAAGAAATCCTAAAGCAATTGGTTGAAACGGATGAAGGTTCACACTACCTTGGTGAAGTCGCGCTTGTTCCATTCAACTCACCGATTTCCCAATCGAATGTTTTATTCTTCAACACATTATTTGATGAAAATGCATCAAACCATCTCGCTATCGGTAGCTCCTATGCTTTCTGTATTGAAGGCGGAAAAAACATGGGTCCAGAAGAACTTGCAGAAAATGGACTGAATGAAAGCCTTACACATGTCGATTTCATGATTGGCTCGGAGAAAATGAACATCGACGGCATCAAACAGGACGGCACTTCCGAACCTGTCTTCCGTAATGGGGATTGGGCGTTTTAATTACCCGGCTTTAAGCCCCTTCCATCACTTGAAAACCTTCAGCCACGTGATTTCTGCAGTACCTGGGAACATGTGGCTGTTTTTTCATGCCCAAAAAGGGAGACAAGCCCATAGTAATATCGACTCCTTGCTTTCGAGTAAGTTCATTCGCTATAACTTGGCCTGCCCCCGCTTAATCCCATATTGTGACATCCACTCCTTGTTCATCCTAAAACATGACCCATTAACTTTTTCTATACAACATTCAAAATTATTAGGCTCATTGCCATATGCTTAGTCTGTTTTTTATACGCAATGTATCATTGGAATATGTTGAACACATCTTTCATTGCCAAATATGTTATACTATTAGTAAAGAGGGTGGCTAAATTGAAAAGCAATAAGTATAATACTGGTGAAACAGTAACCATTCAGGATACGAATGAATCAGTAACCATTAATAAATGGGCATATGTAAAAAACATGAAGAGATATTCTTATACTGTTAAAGAACATCCGACTACTTTTTTCTTTGAAGAAGAATTTAAAAAAGCTTAATGACAAGTCACTAAAAACCTACTCAGTCAGAGTGGGATTTTTTTTTGCTTTCATTTTATTGCACAATAAAAAACAGACTCCCATCGAGGAAGTCTGTTCATATAGGTTACGATTTAATTTTAAAATTAAGCTTTTTGAACGTTAGCAGCTTGAGCTCCACGTGCACCTTGCTCAACTTCGAAAGTTACTTTTTGACCTTCGTCTAAAGATTTGAAGCCTTCGCTTTGGATAGCTGAGAAATGTACGAATACATCGTCTCCGTTTTCGCGTTCGATAAATCCAAAACCTTTTTCTGCATTAAACCATTTAACTGTACCTTGTTCCATTGTTGTTGCCTCCTAGTGCATAACACACATTGTATTACTATTTTTAATCATTTGGAAAATAACGAGTATCCTCTTCCACAACCAAAAACAATTCTTTATTAGATTAACATGAATTGATGCAGATAGCAAATTTTCCAGTGATAATTTAAAAATGGCCACATTCTTTTTGCCTTCTTATTTTCTTTATTTATCCAATTTAATGATTCAGATAGTAATTAATGGGTATATCAGAGTAATAAGAAACAGTACGATTTTCACTTAAAGAATTATCAACAAGGAGGACACTCAATGAAATATTACAAAGTTTCTAATAGCGGTTTTGACAGTAAGGTCATTGTAGCCTATAGCGGGTATGAGGCACTCGGGTATTATTTAATGGAAATCGATGATCAACTTGGTTTTGTTGATGATATAGATGTGGAAGAAGTGGATGCTGATGATCGAGTCGAGATTTCCTATACCGGTTATCCCGTTTATAAGACACTTAAGGAGCTATATCAAGAGAAAGATTTTTGGCAAGTTCCTAATGTTGTCGTGGAAGTCGAATAATGAAAGCACCCCACCTTTTAGGAGAATTCGAAGTTACCTCCCAATCCACCCGGTCAAATAGTATTTGGTAATTGCCAGATATTCACGGGTATATGATTTCAACAGTGACACTTTTGGTGTCTTTGCCGGCAATCCCTTCATGTCCAAGCCTTCTTTTTTTGCTATTTCGACTGCCCGGTATGAAAGTCATTGCTAACGATCAACCCTGAAGCTGCTGTATCAGGAATGAGTTCTTTTGAGAAAACGATATTTTCGTGAGTTGTTGTAGATTTGTCTTCCATCATGATGCGTGCTTCTTCAATTCCTTGGGCGATTAGCCCCTGTTGCATTGCTTTTGCTTCCGATATATCTTCTCCCGGTCCTTTGCCGCCAGATACAATGACCACTGTATGTTTATTCGCCGATAAATATTCTGCAGCTTTATCAATCCGGTATTGTAAGGATAATGATGGAACCGAACCTTTGACCCTTGCTCCAAGAATCATGAGGTAATCGGCATTTTCCGGAATTTGCTGGTGAATGCTTTCCTGAATTTTCATGTGCAAAAATCCAAAATACCCAAGTACTGCAATGACACTTATTACATAAAAAAGTTTCATCGTCCTTTTCAAAATTTTTCCCCGCTTCAGTTTCTTATCATATATAACTTTCATTACCATTAACTCCTATATAACTAAGATCGAAGAGAGGGAAATCATGAAAGACTTCCCTCTCTTCTCAATCGACAGTTTCTGCGACCATATCATCATATATCATTTTCCCAATTTTACTGATTACTTGACGGCTTTCTTCCTCTGATTTCATATCTTCAGTAAGAACTGCAGCATAAACAGTTTGTGTTTCTGACCGAATGATTGCACAATCATGGGCAACTCCCCGAATTCCGCCCGTTTTGCTTGCGACCTTGACTCCTCTGCCCATCAGCGATGGAAGTTTATCCCTTAATTGTTGATTGTCAAATACATGCAATATTTTTTCCCGGCTTTCTTTCGTTAAAAGGTTGCCTGTATGTATGGCTTTTAAGCAGGTAATCGTATCTTCTGCCGAAATGGTATTGTCGCGCCCTTCTTTTAATGCCTTAAAATCCTGCATTTTCCGTTCAAGGACAGTATTTTTCAAACCAAGTTCCTTGATGCATTGATTGATTTCTTCAAAACCCAACAGGTTCATCACCATATTCGTGGATGTATTGTCGGAAACAGTTATCATCAATGTCAGTAAATCCTCTACGGTCAAAAATACCTTATTCGATAAGACATGCAGGACCCCAGATCCCCCAGTCACTTCACTAGGCGGGATGGTCACTGGTTGGTTCAAATAGATTTTCTTTTGCTCACTTTGACGATAACCTTCGATGATCATTGGTATTTTGATCAAACTCGCTGATTGAAAGGATTCATTCTCGTGATATCCAATCGTGTCCCCAAGACCATTTTCAATTTTATATGCGATTCTCCCATTAAATGTTTCAACTAATGCCAAGATATCATGTTCTATAGTTTGTAAGGTCATCTACTCCCTGTTCCTCCCTTAGATTTCATTTAAACCCCTATAAAAAACTCCCTTATACCCTAACTTATTCTACCATGTTAAAAGCAGTACAATCTTATTAGAAATTCCATATTGAATAAATTTTTGTATAAAAAAAGAGCCTTCATTTTGAAGGGTTTCCAGTTTGTAGGTTAGGACCTTGCCATATCCACGTGGCAATCTTCTTTAAATTAATGGCAGCGAAAGTAAACATCGCTTGCATCGACAATTTTTTAAGTCCCCTTAAAGTAATCCAACGCATACCATGCTTTTCTTTTGCATCTGCGAATACACGCTCAATCGTTTCTTTGCGTTTCGCATATATAGGTATTACATCTGGATGATGACGCAGATGATCTGCTTCTCCCACATATGCTTGCCAGATATGCCTTGTCACTACTTTTTGATGTTCTTTGCTTTCTGTACACCGTGATAAATATGAGCATGTTGCACAAATTTATTTTGGCGATTTGTACTCGCGATAGCTCTCTTTATTTGTTGTTGAGTACCTTAAAGTTTCTCCCGAAGGGCAAAGGTAACAATCAAAGTGTTCATCTTAAACATAGTCATGGTTGCAAAAGAATCCTTCTTTTTTCGAGGACGTGTATAGGGTAAAGCAGGTGTGATTCCTTTGTTAAATAGGTAGATTGTAATCGCTGGTGTTTTGTAAGCTGAATCTGCGGCAACTGCTTCTTGTTTCCCACCTTTCTCAATCACTTGCTCAAGAAGTGGCTCCAAAATATGACTGTCATGTGTATTACCAGGTGTTACAATCGTTCCCAATACAAAACAGTTGCGGTCTGCGGCCGCGTGGAATGAATAGGCAAACAGTTTTGTTGGTTCCCTTTCACATAGTAGCCCCTCTCAGGATCCGTAGTACTTTCTTTAATTGCTCTGGTTTCTTCCTTATCAAATTTATCTGGTGGAAAAGGTTTCTTTCCATAGTTTTCACGACCTTGATTTATTTCATCTTGAAGACGACCCTGATATGCTAATGTGCGAATAAGCCCAAATTTGAAAAGAAAATCGTACGCAAAGAAAAATTTAAAAAATAGTTGATTGGAACGGAAGGCACGAGACTCCTGCGGGAAAAGCGTGTCTAGGGGAGACCCCGCAGGCGCAAGCCGAGGAGGCTCCCCGACCGCCCGCGGAAAGCGAGTGCCCTACGTTCCAATCAACGTCCAAATTGTACAAGCCATAAAAATAGACAAACTCGATTTTCATCGAGTTTGTCTACAGTCTGACAGCCTTCATATTGAAGGCTCCCTTAATACCTATCATTCATCTAGCTTTAATGGCACGGCCCTTCACTAGTGGGAATCGTTTCTTCTCGGTGGTATCCACTTGTGTGATTTCACCATCATGTACGGTAATTAAAACCGATCCATATTGCAGATCCTCCAAGCTTGAAATGATATGCCTGATTTTCAATTCTTCTTTCTTTTCCATAATATCTCCCCTTCACTACTGGTAATAAAGCTTCGTTTTCACCTAATGTAAAAAAGGTTCGCACGACAAGCACATATGCGCTTCCCACTTTCAATGTTTTCTTGGGAACTTGGTTTACCTATCATATCCTCATCACTTAACTTTCCGTATAAGAATAACCAGTTAATAGGAACTCCATATTCCCTCCCTTCCCTATAAAAAATAAAAGGCACCCGCCATCTAACAGATTAGATGTAAGGGTGCCTTTAGTTGACTAATCGGCAATATTCGGGAATGGCAAATGTTATAGAAAAATACGATTTAATGTGGCAAACCACATTATTCTTACCAACTAACTTGGTATTTACTACTATAATCCAATTTTATCCTTTTGTCAATCCTGTGTTTAAATTTTCTGATTAGTCCGCCTTTTACATTTTACTTATTTACCACTTTACCAAACTAAACTATTTGAGATATACTATTTTAGTATAAGTTGTCGGTATAAACACACACTTTGTATATAAGAAAGGTTCGATATAAATGATAAATAAAAAATGGGGTTTATTGATTTTGACCACTTTCGTAATTGGAAATATGGTCGGCGGCGGAATTTTCATGCTCCCTGCTCAATTAGCACAGGTATCCAGTCCGTTAGGGTCCACATTGGCATGGATCGTTACTGGACTAGGAGTTTTTCTAATAGCTTTGGTGTTTGGTAACCTGGCAGTCCGGAAACCTGATTTGAAGGCTGGACCTCAAAGTTATGCTCAGTCATTATTTAAATCTCCTGTTAAAGGAAGGGTTTCAGGGTATAGCATGGCTTGGGGGTATTGGGCTGCGAATTGGGCTGCGACAGCTTCTGTCATCATTTCATTTGCTGGTTACCTTTCAACGTTTTTCCCTGTGATGCATAGTCCAAAAGTGATTTATACAGCGGGTTCGTTTCAACTTGAACTAGGTAAAGCATTAACGTTTGCGGTATGTTCCGTTGCCCTTTGGGGGATTCAGGCAATCTTGGTAAGAAGTTTTAACAGTGCCGGGAAAATGAATCTTTTTGCTACAGTTACCAAAGTGCTTGGATTCTTATTTTTCATCATTATCACGATATTCATCTTCGATACTTCCAATCTAGGAAACGGAGCTGAATTTTATGATAAGGCGGGAACTGCAATCTCCCTAGGTGATCAAGTGAACGCTGCTGCCATTTCAACATTATGGGCCTTCATCGGTATCGAAGCTGCCGTCATGCTTTCAAACCGTGCCAAGTCACAAAATGATGTAAAGAAAGCGACGATTCTTGGTTTACTTATCGCTGTTGCCATTTATATCGGCATTACTTTATTGACGATGGGTGCCATATCACAAGACGAGTTGAAAATATCACAAAAACCGCTTGTTGACGCACTACAAGCAGTAGTTGGTTCAAGCGGCACGTATATAATGGCTGCTCTTGCCGTCATTTCCTTATTGGGATCGACGATCGGATGGATTGTAGTTGCCTCGGAAGTTCCTTACCAGGCAGCGAAATCGGATTTGTTCCCGGCCTATTTTGCGAAAGCAAACAAAAATGGCACACCTGTCCGTTCTATGACAATAACAAATATCATGACACAGATATTCTTATTCTCCACTATTTCAGGTACGATTTTGGAGGCTTATAAATTTTCGATGATCGTCGCTACACTTGCTTACTTGATCCCGTACCTTGCATCCGTTCTGTATCAATTGAAACTTGTGATGACCGGGGAAACCTATGACATCATGAAAGGCTCAAGGGTACGTGATGGCATTATTACAATCTTGGCGTTAATCTACTCGATCTGGGTCATCAAGACAGGTACAGCCGATATGAATACATTCATACTAGGCATTGCTTTATATGTATTCGGAATCATCCTATACCCACTCTGGATGAGAAAAAAAGCATAACCTTAAACACCTAGGCATTTTTAAATGCCTAGGTGTTTTTTATATTTCTTTCACAATCAATCTGGTTTTCAGCTGTACCGTTTCCCCTGAGCATAACTCCCTCAATCCAGTCAATTTTGCAGGCAAATCCAAATTAGGAGCATTCGTTACCCAAGTATATGGTTCAGGACAAACGAACCCCTCCTGATTGAACAATACCCAAAACTTAAAATGTTGATCGCCTTGATAGATGACTTGTATGCCAGCCTCTTGATCACTGAGAATGCACTCGTTTTCCGGATTTCTTTCCTTATCATAGCCAAATAAGTCATCAAATTGCCGGCCGTCCAAGCTAATTCCCTTTTGGATTTCCAATGTATTGGCCGTTTCATGAATTGCACCTGTGGGCAATGATCTTTCATTCAACTCCCAATGTTTATTGACGGGAAGAGATATTCTGCAGCCCTCCCATTTACTCACTGGTCCAAATGGAAAATTGAATACAGTATGATAACCTGCTCCCCACGGAAATGGTTCAATGCCCTTGTTGGTGATTTCCAATTGTATTTCCAATGTTTCAGCCCTTAAAGATAAAGACATATTCACAGTGATATCTTGTGGAAAGCTACCTTTTAGATCAAAATCACAGCTTGAGAATTCAGTATTAATCACGATTTCTTTCCCGTTCACTTCCTTTTTGCGGACTTTCCACGGCATGTCATGCAAAAACCCATGAATATGATTGGATTTTTCCATTTCATTGATTGGAAACTTATACGAAGTCCCCTTATATGTAAATTGACCATCTTCAATTCGATTAGGAGGAAACAGGATTGGCATTCCGTATAAAATGGAAGCTTTTTTATACTCCTCCACACTATCCGGAGTTCGCAGCAACTCAATATCCTTATGCTTGTATTTCAATGAAAGCAGATTGCTACCTAAAGATGGTACAAGTATCGCTTCCACTTTTTCATTGCCGAACTTTATGGCCTTTTCATTTAAAAAAGTGATATCTTCTATATACCCTTTCACTTTTTCTCCTCCTTTGACTTGAACATATATCCATCCTACTTCCACGGACCATTTAATGCAACAAATGGAAAATATATTTCGTCCTTACTCTTTCTAAGTTTGAAATAGTATGTGTAATCGAGGATTTTGCTTAATTTACTCTGCTAATTTTCTTTTTTCCTTTTCCTTCTCCCGGACGACTTGTAACTTTTTAAATAAAAAAAAGATGCCGTTACGGCATCCTTTTTTACTTATCTATTACTTTCACTTACCAAAGCCACTATACCTTCATCATCATCCAAAACAAGTTCAATACCTGAGTATGGATCTTTATTCATATATTCATCCAGCCATAAACGAAGCGCTTCTATCAAGTTGATGGTGATTAACACTTGTTTCCGGCCATCGACAAACGCTTCCGCCGAAAAGCCATAATCATCATCATACATTAACTCCACTTCTACCTCATTAGGTTGTACCTGCTTTTTACGGGCAATGTAAACACAAACCGCATTGATGATATCTTGTTCGGAAATTTTTAGCCTCTCCATGGGTTTGGATCTTCTTTCTTCTTCTTATCTTTGAAATATGTGAATATTTTACGGATTACAACGATTAATACAACAACCGCCATCACGTTGATTAATAGACCAAGTATAGAACCAAGCATTCCCATATTGGCAAATAGGCTACCAAAAAGTAAACCTGCCAATCCTCCTAGCATAAGTCCTTTCATTAAGCCGCCTTTTGCGAATGTGTTTCCACTCTTGGCTTTATTGGCAGTAGTGGCATCGGATTTCTTCGTTTCTTTATTTTGGAAATTCGAATTATTATTGTTGTTGCTGTTAAAGCTTCTTTTTCCGGACTTGTAACCCCTTGCATCGACTGACTCCGTATGATCCTGGAATACATAAGTGCCGACTGGCGAGAATGCTAGTGTAATTGTAAGTAATGCAGCCATTAATTTCTTCATCATGTTTTTTTGCCTCCGTTTTAATAGTATGGAATGTTGTTTCATTATATCTTTTCCCAGATTAACTGAAAGTCCACATCACCTATCCTTGTTTTATCTTATAGTATTTACGTTGAAATTCAAAATAAGTTTCATTTTTTTTTGATTTTTTTCAAAAAAATAAGCAGGGGCATTTTCTCCCCTGCTTATTATTGAACTATTAGTTTACACGAACGACACGGCCGTTGTATACATCTGCCCAATATCCGCTTTCCATATTGGCAATTGCAACACCTGTTGAACTTTGGGAACCGATAAATTTGCCGCCGCCGACATAAATTCCGACATGCCCATCAGTTTTATAGGTATTGAAGAATACTAAATCTCCAGGTTGTTTTTGACTATCAGATACTTGACGTCCTGCATTTTTCAATGCATCCGTACTGGCTGGAAGGTTCACACCAGCTTGTTTATAAGCCCATGCAACGAACGCTGAACAATCGAAAAGACCGTTAGCGATATCGGATGCCGTTCTTCCGCCTCCAAATTTATACGTGGAGTTACCGATATATTTATAACCTGCTGTAATGGCAGAGCCTGTATTTGCACTGCTTGGCTTACTTGATGTTTCGGTTTTACTTGCTGCAGGTTTAGCTGCAGAACTGTTTTTAGATGAATTTGAAGATGATTCAGCTTTAGACGAACTTTTTGCCGAAGCCTCTCCTTTTGACGAACTTGATGATCCTTCACTGGAAGAACTTGATGATTCTTCACTGGAAGCATTTGAAGAATTCACTTCTTCAGCTGCACGGTCAAGATCTGCTTTTTCCGATGCTTTACGTTCTTCCTCTTTTTTGATATTTTCACGAATGGAAGCTATTTGTGCTTCTAGACCAGCATCTTTATTCTCTAAAGATTGTTTAAGCGCTTCTGTTTCCGATTCTTTCTTTTCGATCTTAGCCTTCATGTTGACAGTTTCAGCTTTTTGATCTTCAATTTGAGATTGCATGCCTTTAAGCTCTACTTCCATATCCTTAAGGCTTTGCAATTTCTTCTCAACGGTCGCTTGTTTTTTCTCTAAGTCAGCTTTATCCGCTTCCTGCTCGCTAAGAATCTGTTGGTCAGCTTCCACGATAGTGGCTACCGCCCCAACACGATTAACGAATTCACCAAAGCTTTTAGAACCTAAAACAACTTCCAGGTACTCAACGTCCCCGCCGCTCTCTTGGAAAGAAAGTGCGCGCTCTTTCAAGACTTCCTCGCGTTTTGCGATTCTTTCTTCCAACGCTTTAATTTCTTTCTTTAAAGATTCTATGTCTTTTTCGGTGTCTTTAATTTCTTGTTTAGTATCTTTGATTTTTTGGTCATTTTCTTTCATTGCCGATTCGATCTGGGCAATTTGGGCATTCATTTTCGATTGTTCTTTTTTCAATTGCTGAATAACTTGTTCTGCCTCTGAAATATCTGATTGTATTCCAGTACGTTGCGATTGAATATCCGTGATAGATTCAGCTTTTACAGACGGTATGGCAAAAGCGCTTCCTAATCCAAGCATAATTGTCGTGTTCAATACGATAAGTTTTTTCTTCAAACTCATTTCCCCTGCTTTCCTCCCCTTGCATTTCCATCGACCCACTTCTTTTTCTCTATGAAAAATGATTAGTCAAAATAATTTGCTGGGAACTCTTCTCTATTTTTTTACTCTTTATGTAATCTTCTAAGGTTGAGATAATATTAAATACATTTCTTAAACTCTACTATGTTTTCATCTAAGTCGTAGTATATCATCAGATTTTGTCAAATACGTAATAACAATATTACAATTATATTTCAATTTTAACATTAAACATAAAGATTCGACTTTTTCACGTGATAAAACATCCAATATCTTACATAATCACCTTCACATTTCTATGCAAGACTTTCTATCTAGTGTTTAGCACCAAGGGACCATGGACTATTGGCAGACAAAAACTCACCACCTGTGAAGGCACGGTAGCCCTTTTGGAACAGATTTCAGCTCATTTACCAATCATGGAGGAAGGTTTTCTGACAGTCTATTAAAAAAAACCGCTTTCAGCGGTTTTTTCGTCAAGATTCGACCCACTCTTAAATTCCAGCCATAAAGTCGACAAAAACTTTCAATTCTTTCGGTCGGACGAATACCCTTTCCCCTTTGCTTATTTCCAGATTCAAATATTGTTCCTTCGTCAGTTCGATTTCCAGCGGTTCGTTTGTATCCTGACGAATGACTTCTATCCGGACGATGGGGCCAATTGTATGGATGTGGTCAACTATGGATGCGATCGAATCCTTTTCCGCTGGTTCTCTTTCTATGATAAAGTTATGGGCCCTTACATAACCAGTGCCCGCTCCATCTTCACTGCCCGGGGCATTCATTTCTACATTGCCAGTAACCAATTTCCCTTTATGCACGTTGCCCTTGAATAGATTGACACTGCCTAGAAAATCATAAACAAAGGGATTTTCAGGGTGATCATATACTTCTTCCGGGGTTCCAATCTGTTCAATTTTCCCTTCATTCATGATTACGACCCGATCAGCAACATCCATCGCCTCTTCTTGATCATGAGTCACGAACACGCTCGTAACATTGAATTCATCATGAAGTCTTCTTAGCCAACGACGAAGTTCTTTGCGCACCTTGGCATCCAATGCCCCGAATGGTTCATCAAGCAAGAGGATATTCGGTTCAACGGCAAGTGCCCTTGCCAATGCGACACGCTGGCGCTGGCCGCCTGATAATTGCGATGGATAACGATCTTTATATCCTTCCAACTTGACGAGTTGAAGCAATTCGGTAACCTTTTGTTCGATAACTTCTTTACTAGGCCTTGTTTTTCTGGGGCGAACCTTTAATCCATAGGCGATATTATCAAAAATCGTCATATTACGAAAAAGGGCATAATGCTGAAAGACGAAACCCACATTTCGATCTTTTACATGCTTATGCGTATAATTCTCGTCATTGAAGAGGATCTTTCCGCTTTCTGCCAGTTCAAGGCCCGCGATAATACGCAGTAATGACGTTTTTCCCGATCCGGAAGGGCCAAGCAGGGCTACTAGTTCACCGCTCTTTATTTCCAGATCGATGTTTTGGAGTGCTTGATAGGACCCGTAATATTTTGTAACATTTTCAATGATGATACTCATTTCATTCCTCCTAACTTGCTTTGGTCGATTTAAAGTCCGTTTTCCACTCTATGAAGCTTTTAATGATCAACGTTATGATTGCAAAGATGGACATCAGGGATGCAACCGCAAAAGCGGCCGAAAATTGATATTCATTGTATAAGATTTCAATATGAAGCGGCATCGTATTGGTCATGCCCCGTATATGGCCTGATACGACCGATACAGCTCCAAACTCCCCAATTATTCTGGCATTGCAAAGGATGATTCCATATAAAAGTCCCCATTTTATATTGGGAAGCGTCACATACCAAAATGTCTTGAACCCTCCCGCACCCAGCGTGAGTGAGGCCTCTTCTTCAGACGTCCCCTGACTTTGCATGAGCGGGATCAATTCGCGCGCAATGAATGGGAAGGTAATGAAAATGGAGGCGATGACAATCCCTGGTATTGAAAAGATCACTTTAATGTCAAGTGATTGCAGCAGTGGACCAAGTGTTCCATGTAAGCCGAACAGAAGGACAAAAATCAACCCGGCAATGACCGGTGAAACGGAAAAAGGCAAATCTATCAATGTTATTAAGAAGTTTTTTCCCTTGAAATCATATTTTGTTATCGTCCACGCAGCAACCACTCCAAATATGGCATTGAGCGGCAAGGTGATGAGGACAACGATCAATGTTAACTTAATCGCAGCCACGGCATCAGGGTGGGTGATGGCCGCAAAATAAGCTTCGGCACCTTTTTCAAAGGCTTTTACAAAAATCGCGATTAATGGGACAACTAAAAACAAAGTGAGAAATAGCAATACAATGGAAATGAGGATCCACTGTATGGATTTAGGCTCTTTAGTTGCGTTTCTCGTAATAATGACTGGGTGATTCGCTTTTGCAACCACTGAATTATCATGTTCCATCATATCCCTCCTACTTCCCAGAATATCTTTTGCCGGTCCACCATTGTAAGATATTGATGGTCAACAAAATTATAAATGTAATAATGAGCATGACGGCAGCAACAGCTGTTGCACCTTCATAATCATACTGTTCAAGTTTTGTCATGATGATCAGCGGGGAAATTTCCGTTTTAAATGGCATATTTCCGGCAATGAAGACAACGGATCCATATTCTCCAAGTGCCCTCGCAAAAGAAAGGGCAAAACCCGTCAATATCGCTGGGATCAATTCCGGGAAGATGATTTTAATGAATGTCTGCATTCGATTCGCCCCTAAAGAGGCAGATGCTTCTTCCATCCCTTTTTCGATATTTTCAAGCACCGGTTGAACCATCCGCACCACAAATGGCAGACCGATGAATATAAGGGCGATGATGATCCCTGCGGGAGTGAAAGCGACTTTAAAGCTGAAAAATTGCCCGATCCATCCGTTCGGTGAATACAAGGTGGTCAACGTAATCCCTGCAACGGCAGTCGGGAGGGCAAAAGGCAAATCAACCAGTCCATCGATGATCCTTTTGCCGGGAAACTCATAACGAGTAAGCACCCAGGCAATCAATACACCAAAAACTGCGTTAACAATGGCCGCAGTTAACGCTGTCAAGAAACTCAATTTATAAGAAGCGAGAACCCTCGATTCAGTTATGGTCGCCCAGAAATCCTGGAACCCCATTGAAAATGCGTTTAGAAAAACCATCGATAACGGGATCAAAACGATGATGGTGAGATAAAGCAGCGTAAAACCCATCGTCAATCCAAAACCGGGTATGGTCCTCTTTTTCGTCTGTTTACCTTCAGTCACTATATTCATCGCTTCACCTCAACCCTTTTTCTGATTTATGAAGGAGAAGATGTTAAAGCCACACCTTCTCCTTCATGCTTATTGCTGTTGGTAAATCTCGTCGAATGTGCCACCATCATTAAAATGTCTTTCCTGGGCACTTTTCCAACCGCCAAATGTATCATCAACAGTCACCATATCGATATTGGCAAATTGGTCTCCATATTCAGCGAGGACCTTCTCATCCCTTGGACGATAGAAGTTTTTCGCGGCAATTTCCTGACCGGCATCCGTATACAGATATTTCAGGTAGGCTTCGGCCACTTCCTTTGTTCCTTTTTTCTCGACCACTTCATCGATGACAGCTACCGGTGGCTCTGCTAATATACTGATTGAAGGGTTGACGATTTCATATTTGTCATCACCGAATTCTTCCAGTGTTAAATAAGCTTCATTCTCCCAAGCGATCAGTACGTCACCGATTCCCCTTTCCACAAAAGTGGTCGTTGCACCGCGGGCCCCTGAATCCAGGACTTCAACATTCTGATAAAGTTTTTTCATGAAATCCTTCACTTTTGTTTCGTCATTATCGAAATTTTTCTCCGCATAAGCCCAGGCAGCCAGGTAATTCCACCTTGCCCCTCCGCTTGTCTTTGGGTTTGGCGTAATGACGGATACATTCTTTTTAGTCAGATCATCCCAATCTTTAATGCCTTTAGGGTTATCCTTTTTCACCAAAAACACAATCGTTGATGTATATGGTGTCGAGTTCTCCGGTAAACGTTTTTGCCAATCCTTCGCTAATAGGTTACTAGCTTCATAAATGGCATCAATATCATAAGCCAATGCCAATGTAACGACATCCGCCTCCAATCCATCAATGACAGCCCTGCCCTGTTTACCAGATCCGCCATGTGATTGTTGTATCGTTACATCCTGACCTGATTCTTCTTTCCAGTGCTTCACGAACGCTTCATTGAATTCCTGGTACAATTCCCTTGTCGGATCATATGACACATTCAAAAGCTCTACTGACTTCGATGTTCCGTCCCCTTTCGTTTTTTCCGAGTTGCATCCAGCAAGTACACCGAAGGCTAAAATCAAACTTGTCAATAACATCAACTTTTTCATGAGCTTCCCCCTCTTTTTACAGCAAAAAAGGCATTCTATTTCCCTTCATTTATTTTATGGGAGATAGTATGCCTTCAGTTCTCTGATCAGCAAGTATTTTGATTTTTGTATATCCTTACCATAAAGCAAAGTTTACCAAGTTGTCAACTAGGTATTACATGTCCCTTTAATTAAATTCATTCATGTTTTGCAGGTTGAAAAAATCACCTAAACGAGAAGGGCTCAATCCACCGGGGAGATTGAGCCCTTTTTAATACCTTGCCAACAATTATGAATTTGATGATTTTTGATAAAGCTTATTTTCCACGATATACTGATAACACTGATCAGGCAGTAAATATCGTGGTTCCCCGCCCATTGCAAATTCATCCCTTATATATGTAGAACTGATTTCCATGGAAAGGCCTTTATCAATAAGGTGAAATGTATTGCCATCATCATAATTCCTTAGCAATGGACTTTTGGATATGATTTTCAGCATATCGATTCCATCCCGTGCCATGACGATGAATTTATGATTGGCAATCAATTTTTCCCTGAATTTCCATCGTAAGTGTACCGGCAGCTCCTGATTATCAATATCTTCAAGTAAATCTGCACCCATTATGAAGTAAACTTCGTCTTTTGGAAATCGAGATTTAAAATATTCCATCGTATACCAAGTATATTGTTTACTCGTTCCGGCACGTTCATTAATTTCATAATCACTGACTTCGAATATCGGGTTGCCCCCTATTGCCAGATTGAGCATTTGCCAACGGTGTTCATTGCTTGTTTTCATCTGTTTATCGATACGGCCATTTGCGCAAGGTAAAAAAATCACCTTGTCCAGTTTAGCACGATGCGCAATGGTGGATGCTGTCCATAAATGCACATTCGTGACCGGATCGAAAGAAGATCCGTAAACCCCAATTTTACCCATCATTTTATCCCCCTCATCAGCCTTTCTTCTTCACCACGGCCCTGACCGGGCTCCCGTCCCCTGCTTCCAATGCCAGCGGCAATGCAGCCAAATCGTACAGCCCAGGCTCCAGTCCATCAAGGACCAGCCCTTCGAGTATATGAATTCCACAGCCTGACAGTTTATTGTGGGCAGGTAATTCTTTGCTGTCGAGACAGTCGACTGAAGGTAAATCAAGCCCAAGGAGCCTAACCCCTTTATTTGCAAGGAAGGAAGCTAAATCAGGTTCAACCGGTGGAATCCATTCCGGAAAACGGCTAAGGTCCTTCCATTGACCTGTTGCCACCAACAACCGCCGGACCCCTGTCAATTCGATGCCTTCAAAAGCTTTAATGCCAATGTTTTCAGCTGCATCCAGCCTTTCTACGGTAGCAGTGCCAATATATAAATCAAGATCGAGTTCGATGATTTTTTTCCATTCTCATCAAAATGATAGGGAGCATCAATATAAGTTCCTAAATGTGTACTCATCCGGATTTCCCCTACATTGACGGAAGACCCTTCAGCCATTGATGAATTCAGCCGATATGAATATTGCGTATCTCCTGGCCAATATGGCGTATTTTCATTGAGGCGCTGAGAAATATCTAACTATTGATTCATGTGTTCCCCCCCCCCCCCCCCCCCCCAGTTTGGTCCTTAATGTCCATAGCTCAGGAAAAAATGGCTGTTCGACCACTTTCTTCAGATAACTTACACCGGACGATCCGCCAGTTCCCTTTTTATTGCCGATGATACGTTCTACGGTGCTCATATGATTGAATCTCCAGAATTGTTGTTGACTTCCAATATCAACGAGTTTTTCGGCCAGCTCATACAAATCCCAGTAGTTATGCACATCACGGTAAACGGTCAGCCACGCGCTTTCAACACTTGCATTTTCCTGATAAATGACAGACCAATCCCTGTTCAATACCGATTGATCAATGGGAAGTCCCCTTGCAGCCAAAGCCCCTATAGCCGCATCATAAATACTAGGTTTATTCAAGGCTGCCATCATCGACTCATAAAGCTCGGGCTGATGACGGAAAACGGCCAATATTTGCGAATTCTTTTGACCCATCGCAAATTCTATCAACCTGTTCTGAAATGATTGAAACCCTGAAGAGTTTCCTAGTTTCTCCCGGAATTCCATATAATCGGCTGGCGTCAACGTCGAAAGCACATTCCAGGATTGAACTAGTTGCTGTTGGATCCTGGCCACTCTGGATAGCATCTTAAAGGACGGCTCCAAATGTCCTGCCACAATATGATCAGTTGCCGCAGTCAATTCATGGAGGATCAATTTCATCCATAATTCACTTGTTTGATGAATGATGATGAACAGCATTTCATCGTGATGGCCGGAAAGCCGATGCTGACTTGATAAAATTTGATTTAAGTGCAGATAGTCCCCATAGGACATATCTTTTTCAAAATCAGTTACCATACTTTCTTCCAAACGATGTTCATCCCTTGGATCCTTATCCATACCATCCCTCTTTCCCTTTACTTTCTTTTGAATTTCGACATCAATAAGTAAACGATGCAAAGAAAGATCAGCCAAGGAACCCCGAACTGGAGCACGATTTTAAATGGGCCAGTGAACCAGGTGGATACCGTCAAAGCAAACAAAAGAAATGCACCCAGAATCGTTAGATATGGAAATCCATACATTTTAACCGGTAATTTGCGGCCCCCTGATTTCTCCCACCTCTTCCTGAAATACAAATGGGAAATGAACACCATGAACCAGGTTAGAATGGCTCCGAACATCGATATCCCCATCATAAATGCATATGAAGTATCCGGAAGCAGGACTTTTACTCCTGCAGCAAGAAATATTCCTAAAGTGGATATGAGAAGGGCCCTTAGCGGGACACCTTTCCTGCTCACTTTTTGAAATAGGGCTGGAGCCTGATGTTGCTCGGATAATGAAAATATCATTCTGGTGGAGGCATATAATTGACTATTCATTGCAGATAAAGCAGCGGTTAAAATAATGAAATTCATTATCCCAGATGCCCCGGGAACATTCAGCATTTCCATTACCTTGACAAATGGGCTCTTATCAATACCGGCAGCTTGCCAGGGAACAATCATTAACATGATTCCGATAGTCAGTACATAAAAAGTGGCAAGCCTGAAGACAGTTGCCTTCAAAGCTTTAGGTACGGCTATATCCGGGTCCTTTGCTTCCCCCGCCGTCACCGCAATCAGCTCAGTTCCTAAAAAGCTGAAGAGCGAAATGAATATGGCGACCCAGAGCCCCCAAAATCCGAAAGGCATAAAACCTCCATCACTGGCATAGTTCTCTACACCGATCCCGCTTGAAGGTTCGGCGCCAATCACCACATAGGCCCCCAGTAGAATGAATATGACAATGGCGCTTATCTTGATCATTGAAAATACATACTCAAAATTGCCGAATGTATTGACACTCGTCGCATTTACATAGATTAGCAGTGCAGCAAAAAGGACAATCCAAATGCTCCCAGGCACAGCCGGAAACCAATATTTCATATAAACAGCGATGGCACTCACTTCGACACCAATGGCAAGAACATTCGCTATCCAATAGGAATACCTCACAACAAAACCCGCAAATGGACTTATATATTTTTCCGCAATGGTTCCAAAGGATCCCGATGTTGGATGGGCTACAGTCATTTCCGCCAAACATCCCATCAGCAGAAGGACAATGAATGCACCTATTGCATAGCTGATAAGTACACTTGGACCAGCCGTTGAAATCGCAAGGCCGCTGCCCAAAAATAACCCGGTGCCAATTGCACACCCCATGGCTATCATAGTGATTTGATTCGATGATAATTCACGTTGAAGCTTATTTTTCTCCATATGTTGCTCCCATTCTAGGCAATGATTCCCCTTTTATTTTCATAGTTTTCATATAAATTGCCGTCCATGACCTTCTTTAGTACCTGTACAGTTTCGTAGACTTCCTGAAAAGAGGTAAAAAGAGCGATAGGTGGATGGCACCCACAGAATGACAGGCATCGAATCATATCATGATTCCACGCTCATGCGCTTCCTTCGTTAACCTTTCCATATCAAGGATCCGACCGCTTCGATATAAAACCGTCGGAAGTACAATCAACGCTATTTCCCCGTTCATCTCGGCTTTTTCATTTGTAAATCCCTACCCCTTCCCATGCCAACCTTATCATTCCGTCAGGATCTTTTTCAATATAATCCTTTTTATCAAAAATCATTGTGTAGTGATTGGTTTCATCATATTTCGGCCAAATTTCACCTTCCGGGGGGTTGGGGTTTCCATATTTCGCAAAGTTGACCCAATGGCCCTGCATTCTATGGGATACCTTTAGGGCAGCTGACCTTGAACCATATGAAACAATCCGTTTCCCGAATGCCGAGTCGAAGGTCTGGAAAGCAAAAGGGATTTCCATACCATGCGTCGCCCCTAATTTACTTATGCGCATGGCCGCCGTTTTATAATCAAAACGATACATCCATGTTTTTTCAAAGCGGCTGTATGCCTCCGCATACCAAACCGAGGGAATATGGAAAGTAGCATCACGGCCAATGCCTAGTACAGCTTCCTTTTCTGGGTAATTTGTATAAGCGTTCGTAATTCGCTCTTTTGCCTTCGGATCAGTATTTTCGAACATTTTATGAATCATCGCCGTATTAGTTGGGATTAGAGGGGGGGCCATCTGATCGAATAATGTCGCTTCGTCCCTATTTGTTCCTATAAGCAAGGGTATACCCCCTGTTCTTCCCGATCGAATCGAATCTAGTGGATAATCGGGCAGGAAGTCACCATCTACGACTGGTCCAAATGCTAGGGAGCCCGGCATTTCCTGTGAATTTTCCTGTAAAAGTTGGTGGGAGGCAGCGACAATCTCTTGAACCGGAAGGGTTATTAGCCGGTGGCTTTCACCCTTTCCAATGCCCAATATCTCAAGGAACTTTTCACTCAATTGGCGCGCAAATCCTTTTCCGTAAACAGATGTCGGAGCAGGACTTTCTGCAATGGCCTGCTTAAAAAGACCCCTTGCTGAAGGTACAGTAAGTAAAGTCGTCACCGCATTACCACCAGCTGATTCACCAAATATCGTAACATTATCAGGGTCGCCGCCAAAAGCTTCTATATTTTCTTTAACCCATTTCAAAGAAGCAACTTGGTCACGTAAACCTAAATTGTTTTCAAATATTTCCCCTTCACCTGCCAACTCGGTCAAATCCAGATATCCCAGTGCCCCCAGCCTATAGTTGATGCTTACCACGACTACATCTCCATTTTTAGAAAGTAAGTGTCCATTGTACATATCAAGGGATCCAGCTCCTGTTATATATGCTCCCCCAGGAATCCATACCATGACCGGGCGTTTTTTATCATCAGCTCTAGGCGACCAAATATTCAGGAACAAACAATCCTCATCCATTTTTTCATTTGTGCTCATCCCTGTTCTTACCGCACGATCCATCGGCTGCGGGGGAACGGGACCAAAATCCACTGCATCCATGACACCGCTCCAATTATCAACTGGCTCCGGAGAACGGAAACGCAGTCCATCAATCGGCGCTTTCGCATACCTGACTCCACGCCAAACATATATATCGTTTTCCATAGTACCTTGAAGATGTCCTTTTACCGTCGTAACTATTGATCCAATCATTCCCAATCACCTCTTCATATAGTAGTAGATATGTAAGTTCTTCTTTTTCCATTCCCTTATATCCTTCATCTTTATCGAAAAAAGATCTATATTGTCAGTTCAGCCAAAATAAAGGAATGCCATCGTATATAAAGCTCCGGTTATACTCAGGAGTTTGAATTGTTATTTTAAATAATGGTTTTCAATGACCCGTTCAACAAAAAAAAAAGACCCAATCAGGTCTTTTTTTGTTGAACTCGGCAAAGATCTTAGGCAAGCATGGCAAGGATACTCAATAAAGAGCTGCCCCGAACGGAAAGCTGCTGTGCAGCATATGTTAATTGCTGTTCATCGAGCTGTTCCAATAAAGGCTTTAATTCCAGCAATTCATTCTCCAGTCCTCTAAGGTCTGTAGATAGCTTGTCCACCATCAAGAGCACCTGCTCAGAATCAACAGTGGTTTCAGACAAGACTTGTAACCGTTCCTTGATTTCAGTCAAAGGCATATTCTGTTCTTTATACCGATTAATCATTTGAAGACGATTTAAAGCATCTTCTGTGTAATACCGATATCTTGACCCCGTTTTTTCATAGTTCAGCATTCCTAATTGTGTGTAATAGTCAATGGTTCTTCTCGAAACATTCGCAAGTTCAGCAAGCTGGCCAATCCGATATACATTCACCCAGATAGTCACCTTCTTTAAAAAATCTACTGTTAACGATACTATAACATATCTATCCGAAAAGGTGACATCGAGATGAAACTATTAGACTACTTTATCCGAATTGCCCTTCAGCTGCTTCTTGGCAAAATACAGGGCATCTTCCTTCGATTTAAAAAAGTGCTGTTTTTCTATTTTATGATACAATCCAGTGCTGAGTAACAATTCCTTTGGTTGCTGCTGAATTCCGGAAATGATCAATTTCCCCTTATATTTTCCGATGCGATTAACGATCGCCAATAGCGCTGCCTCTGCTGAAGTGTCCATATATGTTACCCGGCGCATGCTTAATACCAACACTTTCGTCTTATTATCCAAGTTCTCCAATATCGATGACTCCAGGACGTCTATCGAACCAAAGAAAAGAGGTCCTTCCAAGTTATACACATTGATCTTTGAATCCGAATTATCAATTGGAACAATCTCGGTAATCTCATGACTTCTTTCCCTAACCTTTAACGTGTGGCTCATTTTTGCAATGAAGGTGATGAATGCAATCAATAAGCCGATTCCCACTCCCATGATTAAATCAGTGAAGACAGTGATGAGGAAGGTGACTAGCAAAACCGCAGAATCCGCCGTCTTCGTTTTCAATACATGAGCGAATTCCTTTCTTTCACTCATATTCCAGGCAACAAACATCAATATGGGTGCCATGCTAGCCAACGGTATATGCTCTGCAAATGGGGAAAGCACCAGCAAAACCAGTAAAACGACAATTCCGTGAATGACTCCGGACATCGGGGAGGCTGCCCCGCTTTTTATATTGGTAGCTGTCCTGGCGATTGCTCCGGTTGCAGGTATCCCGCCGAAGAATGGCGTAGCGATGTTCGCGATTCCTTGCCCAACCAACTCTTTATTACTATCATGCTTGGTACCGCCCATGTTATCCGCAACAGTAGCGGATAACAATGACTCGACACCTCCTAACAAGGCAATCGTAAAAGCAACTGGAAGGAGTGTGATAATGACTTCCACTGATAGCTCCGGCACTTGGAATTCCGGAAAACCTTTCGGAATCGCTCCATACGTAGAACCAATCGTAGCCACCTTATCGGGAAATAAAAAGTAAGCTGCAATTGTGGAAATCAGCAGACCCAGAAGCGGTCCTGGCACTCGTGGCAAAAGTCTAGGTGCCAGCAGTATGACGACAAAACATATAATCGCAACAATCACACTATATAGATTGATCGTGTCTGCTTTAATCACCAGTTCCTTCATGTTATCAATGAACGCTTCATGTTTTTCCACTTTCATACCAAAGAAGTTAGCAATTTGCCCTGAAAAGATTATTATCGCAATTCCTGTTGTAAATCCAATGATGACAGGACGGGGAATGAACTTCATCAAATTGCCTAACTTAAGCAGACCCATCAGGACTAACATTATCCCCGCTAAAAAACCGGCAATGAGCAGGCTTTCATACCCATATTGCATAACGATTCCAAATAATAAAGGAACGAACGCCCCGGTCGGCCCGCCAATTTGATACTTGGAGCCACCCAAAATCGATATGAGGATTCCTGCGATGATGGTCGTATATAACCCGTATATCGGTTCGACGCCTGAAGCAATTGCAAAAGCCAGCCCTAAAGGAATGGCTACAACCCCTACGACCAATCCTGCCGTCACGTCTTTTTGAAAACCCTTCATGTTATATCCTTGAAATCTAGAATCTTTTATCATCTTTTTCAAACTCACATCCTTAGTCGTTTTTTAAGATTGGAATCTAGCATCATCATGAAAATGACATTCTTTCATTTTAGAGGGAGTTACTTGTTTGAAATTAATCTAATTATTGTAGGAATTTTCCAACGGGACAAACCAAGCGGGGGACTTTTCAAAACTAAGAAATAATTGTCATATATAATCTCCTTTTGTAAGGTTATTTGACATGGACTCGACCACGCTTCAATATTATACAGTAAAACGTAAAACTGTACATTGTTAGAAACATTAACATTTGTTTACAACTTTTTGAATATTTTTACATTAACATTACAATCCGGGACCATTTTTCCAGTCTAGTTAATTTGAAGCCGGAGATTCAGACTACGAATCAGGAGGTTTGAACTTTGGTCTAATTCCCCATACCGGAAACTTGATCAGTGAACAATGGAAAAAGCATGTTTTGAGAAAGATTGCTCAAAACATGCTCTGCCCCAATACACACTTTCAGTTTACAGCTCTTCTCCTCTCGTCTCGATAATATGCTTATACCAATGAAACGACAGCTTCTTTTTCCGTTTTAACTGATCATGATGATCCACGTAAATAAATCCGTATTGCTTCTTATACCCGTTTAACCAACTTAAAAGGTCAATGACAGACCATGCGTAATACCCTTTTAAATGGATGCCTTCTTTGATTGCACGTTTAATCACTTTTAAGTGTTCCTCAATATACTTAATGCGCGGAACATCTACTACTTCACCATCGATAATCGGATCCTCATCACCAAGTCCGTTTTCTGTAACATACATTTTAATATCGCCGTAACGTTCTTTTAACATATGCAAGCCATCTAAAAATCCTTGAGGTGAGATTTCCCAGCCCCATTTTGTATAGGTTTTATCTTCCATTTTTACGGTCCGATAAAAGCCATCAAAGGACGGGTTCCCTGGAGCCAGAGTAGATGTTTCTCTTGAATGCTCCATGCTTGAAACGCCTTCCAGGTATTTTTCCACCCGAATGGGCTGGTAATAATTGAGTCCAATAAAATCATTTTTCTCCGCATTCCTTTTTAGCGTATCCAGTTCTTCTTCTGTCCAACTTGGTGTCCAGCCTCTCTCCTTTAATTGCTCAACTACATAAGCTGGATATTCACCTTTTAAAATTGGATCATAATACCAAAAGGTTTCATATTCATTGGCATGCCGAGCAGCTAATACATTTTCATGTTTGTCATCAATACTATAAGCTGGCAGGAATACATGGGTAATCCCAATTTCACCGTAATGATTCAGTGCCTTGTATACCTCTACCGCTTTGGCATGTGCATAAAATACATAATGTGTCGCTTGAAAGTATTTATTTTCATCGTTTTGGATTCCAGGCGGGTGCGCTCCTTTTAAATACCCTAAACCGCAAAACATAACCGTTTCATTAAACGTGATCCAATGTTTGACGCGATCTCCGAATGCGCGAAAACAAATTCCCGCATACTTGACGAATGCTTCAGCTGTTCGCTTATTCGTCCATCCCCCATCTTGTTCAAGCGTCAAAGGCAAATCCCAATGATACAGCGTAACAAATGGGACAATCCCATATTTTAAACATTCATTAATCACATTATTATAAAATTCCAAGCCTTTTACATTGACTTCCCCATCACCTGTTGGCAAAATACGGGCCCATGAAATGGAGAAGCGATATGATTCAAGTCCCATCTCTGCCATTAATTTAATATCTTCTTTGTAACGATGATAATGGTCTATCGCTACATCCCCATTTGTACCTTCAAAAGTTTTCCCCGGAATCTTTGAAAAAACATCCCAATTCGTTATACCTTTACCATCTTCATCCCATGCTCCTTCTATTTGAAAAGAAGCAGAAGCTGCTCCGAATAAAAAATCGTGTGGAAATTTCATTAAAAACCCTCCCTTTTCATACCTGCTTATTAAATTGATAATAATATATTTTTATTCATTGGTACAAATATTATTATTTTTAGTTCACGTAAAACATAAGCCTTATAGATAATGTTTACTATCACGGAATAATTAAATCCAGAATTCCGCTGAATCAATCTCTCTTTTTCTAGCAAAAGATGATCGATACTAAGTAGCATATGAACATACAAAAACCCGTCCACCTTTTGGGGACGGGTTACACATATTAAAGATGTTAGCAATCATTCCACAACCGGGAGCCAACCTTTTATCCCAATCAACTTTTCCCAAAGCGGATCTGGAATGACCAGTTCATCCTGATCTTTTTTTGAGAGGGTAGTCCGTATTTCCGCTTCTTTTCCAGACCTGATTTTTTCAATCCAATGCGGTTCCATAAGAAGTTCACGGCCAAGGGCGATAAAAGGGACCCCCGTTTCCATGGCTTCTGCAACTTCATCGGGTGTATGCAGTGAACCTACACCGACCACCGGGATACGATTACCTACTTTATCGTAAATTTTAACGATGCGCGACTTTGTCCTATCACTCTCACGGAATGAGCCATTCCAGAAGTGACCTACCGATATATGTAGATAATCCAGGTTTTGATTCGCTAATCTATCAACGAATTGGATCGTATCATCTAAAGTGATTCCAGGATTGCTGCCTTCTTCAGGAGAAAGGCGGTAGCCAATTATAAACGGCTTTTCTGCATGCTCGGCAACCGTTCTCTCGACTTCATTCACAATGGTAAGCGGGAAAATCAATCGTTTTCCCAATGTTCCGCCCCATTTATCTGTACGGCGGTTCGAGTGTGGCGAGAAGAATTGTTGAAGCAAGTAAGTATTGGCACCATGGATTTCCACACCATCGAAACCTGCTTCGATGGCCCTTCTTGTTGCTTCGCCAAATGCCTTAATAACGTCTTGTATTTCATCTTCATTCATTTCCCGCGGTACAGGTGCTTCCTCGTTGGAAGCAATGGCACTTGCAGAAACAGGTTGGTTATCAGGCAATAATTCGGGCGGACTTTGACGGCCTCCATGATATATTTGCAGGATCGCTTTTGCCCCGTTGGACTGAATCGTTTCAGCTAGTTTTCTCAAGGATGGGATAAAGGAATCGTCATCTGCACCTAGTTGGCCTGGGAATCCCTTGCCTCCAGCAGATACATAGGCACATGCCGTGACAACCGCACCTACACCAGCCGAGCGCTCAGCGTAATAGGCCAGTTCATCATCGGTTACAACCCCTTGGTCATCCGAAGAATAAGTGGTCATAGGAGCCATCATGATACGATTTTTCACTTCTACCCCTGATGGAAATATATATGGTTGAAAGATCTTTTCGTATTTTTGATTCATGCCAATCCTCCCCCTTTACTATTAGTGGTGATGTCCATGCGGTTCTTTAGTAGGATTCGTGATTTCAAAACCTTCTTCAGGAACATAAAAATATTTAATCCAGACACCATCCAGAAATTCTTCACGTGAATCAAGCAAAATATCGATATCTTTATCTGTTTTGACGATTTCATCATATTCTGCCGGTGTATCAAGCTTCATGTCATAATGGGCATGATCGCCATGCATATGGGTGATATATACACGAATCATTTTCCCTTCGGCTTCTTCAGTGCTGAGCATCTTTTGTAAGACCTTTGCTGCATTGCGATTTATTTTGCAATTCATGTCCATTCCTCCAACAATAAAATTATCCCTGTACTGAATTCTACCCAATTAAGGGTTATCAGTAACATCCATTTTTCCCCTTCATGATTGGCCTTATCCGCGGTCTGAAGGAAAGACGATGCCGATTTGCCTTCTTGCTTCATCCATGATTTCCATAGTCAACAGTGAATTCGAATATGTATTTATATCGGATTCCATTTTCCCCTGCTGTATCAAATCAACAAATTCCTTCGCTTCATAATACATGGTAGGCATATCCTGTTTAACGGAAATATTTTCAGTGGTTCCATTCCGATACTGAATATCCACCGCTTGCGGTCCTGAAATTTTCTGAATGATGATGCTTCCATGTTCACCTTGAATTTCCGATGGCAAATTGGACTCAGTAATTTTGGAAAACATGACGACTGCCTCCATTTCATCATAGGAAAGCAGAATCGTACCTTGCCCATCAACTCCTGATTCGAGCATCGTTCCTGATGCCTGCACCTTATTCGGTTTACCGAACAGTACAACAAGTGGATAGAGCACGTAAATGCCTAGATCCATTAAAGAGCCACTGGAGAATTCAGGATTGAATGCATTCAGCACAGTTCCTTGTTTATATGAATCATAGCGTGATGAGTATTGGCAAAAGCTTCCCGAGAAACGCCGTATCTTCCCGATTTTATCCAGATTGCCCTTTATACTTTCGAAATTCGGCATGATGGTCGATTTCATCGCTTCCATCAATAGCACATCATTTTGTTTTGCAGCCTCAATCATTTCCCTTACTTCAGCCGCATTCGAGGCCATTGGTTTTTCACATAATACATGTTTTTTATTTTGTAAAAATAACACGGCTTGCCTGCAATGATGAGAGTTAGGGCTTGCTATATACACAGCATCGATTTCATCGCTGCTGGCCATTGCTTCTAAATTCGTAAAAGTCGTATGTACTTCGTATTTATTGGCAAATTCCTTGGCTTTCTCCTCTGTACGTGAATACACGGCAGTTAAGGATAAACCCTCTACATGCTTTGCAGCCTCCAAAAATCGTTCCGTGATCCAGTTTGTACCTATTATCCCTAATCTTATCAACATCCTATCCCCTTTCAAGCTAACTTTATCATGTCCTCAATATACAGACATTTCACTGAAAAACAAAGTATAATGAACACCCGCAATTGTTTAAATTGGATTTTTTAGGCAATATTCGTTTATAATTTTTCTATATTACAACTGCCATGATGTTTCTACATACTCCCAAACTGGGAATAGAAGACTTAAAAGGAGCGTGTGAAGTGTATGACAGAATTAATGAAAAACAAAGTTGCCATCATTACCGGTGGGGGATCAGGAATTGGCCGGGGTGCCGCACTGAAACTAGCTAAAAACGGCGCGAACATCATCTTTTTTGACCGTACAGTCGAAAATGCCGAAAAAGTGAAGGAAGAAGTGGAGAACCTTGGCCGAGAGGCTTTAATCATTAAAACGGATGTTTCCAAGGCTGAGCAAGTTGAACATGCCTACAAAACAGCCCATGAACATTTTGGGAAAATTGATTTTGTATTTGCAAACGCAGGCATCAACGGAGTGATTGCCCCTATAGAAGACATAAAGCCAGAAGATTGGGATAAGACACATACCATCAACCTCAAAGGCACCTTTCTCACCATCAAATATGCCATTCCTTACATGAAGGAAACGGGTGGCAGCATTGTGATCAACAGCTCCATCAACGGAAACCGATATTTCAAGAATTTTGGTTTTTCCGCTTATAGTTCATCCAAAGCCGGTCAAGTCGCTTTCGGTAAAATGGCCGCACTCGAATTGGCAAGATATAAAATCAGGGTAAATACCATTTGTCCCGGTTCCATCGATACGAACATTGACAATAACACATTCCCGGAAGAAGAAAACCTTAAAAAAATCAGGATTCCCATTGAATATCCCGAAGGCTCCCAGCCCCTGGCAAGGAAAGCGGGGACTGCCGAACAAGCTGGTGATCTCGTATTGTTCCTAGCATCAGACATGTCCTCCCATGTTACGGGCACGGAAGTTTATATCGATGGAGCGGAATCACTATTATGAATCAAAAAGGCAAAAAGCTGAAATCCAAATCAGGATTTCAGCTTTTCTTTTTAAGTAACTCGCCTTAACCCGCGACGGGCAAGGAGTAAATAAGCGCACATGGCGATGACATGACAACTTACCATCACAATTCCCATCGGCAATGGCGACTCACCTGAACCTAACCCCACCAGGGGAGCCATTAGCGATCCTAATATGAAGGGAAGCAGGCCAATTAAAGCCGAAGCACTGCCTGCTGTTTTTTTCTGATTTTGCATCGCTAAAGAAAAACTCGTTGTACCGACAATACCGACGCTGGAGACGGAGAGGAATAAAGCGGCCAAGATTCCGGCCAAGCCCATTTCGAGAAGGACTGAGGCAAGAAGTAATATTCCCCCAAACAAAGCTAGGCATAACCCCATTTGAAGCAATCTTTCTTCTTTAACCTTGCCTGCCAGCTTCCCGGCAACTTGTGAAGCGATGATGATCCCTACCCCGTTTATTGCAAAAATCAGGCTGAAGGTCTGTGGGGAAACCCCATAAATGTTCTGGAGAACAAAAGGCGATCCGGAAATATAAGCGAACATTGCAGCACTTATGAATCCTTGTGCAAAAGCATAGCCCATAAACACACGATCCTTCAATAAGTTCCCAAAAGTCCTGATCGTATCATTTACCCCTCCAGCACTCCTGTGATTGGACGATAAAGTTTCCTTTATCCCAAAAAATGCAGCCGCAACCATAATGATACTTAATACTGAAATGACAATGAAGACGCCCCGCCAAGAAGTGAACTGCAAAAGTTGACCGCCAAAAACCGGAGCCAATATCGGTGCCGCCCCATTAACCAGCATTAACATGGAGAAGAACTTGGTCAAATCCGTTCCTGAAAAAAGGTCACGAACTATGGCTCTTGAAATGACAATGCCTCCCGCTCCCGCAATACCTTGGATAAAACGTAATAATAAAAGCAATTCAATGGTTGGAGCAAAAGCGCATAACATAGATGAAATGCAATAAATGGATAAAGATATGATTAACGGTGAACGCCTTCCTTTTGCATCACTTAGAGGCCCTAAATAAATTTGGCCCAAAGCCAACCCTAACAAGCAGGCAGTCAAGCTTAGCTGAGCTAATGACGTACTGCTTTTCAGATCCTCTGCCAGTGTGGGGAGACCCGGTAAATACATATCAAGTGACAGTGGTCCGATCGCTGCAAAAGACCCTAGCATAAGAGCCATCAACAGCCTTTTGGATTTAGTCATTTCGTTGCCTGATGATATCGTTTCCTTCATTTCAATCATTATTAACCCTATCCCTTTCAACTAATTGTTCTTCCTAATAAACTCGACTTTCTTTATTTTACAAAAGATCTGCACAATTTACGATAAGTATGCTCCACTTGAATGGGATTCTTCCTTTCGGCACTCAGGTAAGCACAGGTGCATCAAAACTCTGAAATCTTCTAAAAAGGACAAATCATATTTCAGAAAATATCATTTGAGAATACTACGAACCAAAGAAACACTATTACATTCCCCATAAAAAATGACCCCATTTTTGGGGTCATTTCAGATTGTAGACAAACTCGATGAAAATCGAGTTTGTCTATTTTTATGGCTTGTACAATTTGGACGTTGATTGGAACGTAGGGCACTCGCTTTCCGCGGGCGGTCGGGGAGCCTCCTCGGCTTTCGCCTGTGGGGTCTCCCCTAGACGCGCTTTTCTAAGCAGGAGTCTCGTACACCCGCTCCAATCAACTTTGTCTTACCTTTTAGTTAGAACACTTTTGCCTGGAGTCATTTTTGTTTTAAAATAGAAGTATTAAAACTTGAGGTGATGAGGATGCTTTCTAAACATGATTCTATTCACTTGAAATGATTACTTTAGTTCAACTGGTGCCACCGAACCATTTGATTCGTAAAATGGAGGCCGCCATTAATTTAAAGAAGATGGCCAATTGGACTTGGCGAGGTCCAAAAATGGCCTAACATGTGGGCTCGTAGAGCCGCAATCTCTTAACTTTAGGCGAAAATTCAAAGGGAATTTCAATAGGGGTTCGGAATTTTTTAATTCCGAACCCCTATTGTCTACAAACTTGAAGTGAAGAGAGCTTGCCTGCAGTTTTTTTATTTAAAAAAGGTTGCCGGGATTTCAGAAATCCGCTCCCTTTCCGCCGACTGTCTGCCAAGCCTCCTTGACGCAAGCGTCTGTGGGACCTCGGCAAGCCAGTTATTCGGCAGGAGTGTCGCAAATTTCTTCAATCCAATAAGGGTTATAGTAAAAAAACATGAAGGATAGTCTATTCTTGTTTTAAAATCTTTGTTCTGGATGAAACCAATCCGAACCCCATCTTAGCGTCATTTTGATTTATTCAACAATACTAAATTACGGGGAGTATCACCAGTTAATCCTTCCACCAAGTTTTGTACAGCAAGAGTTGCCATTTTCATTCTTGTGGCAATGCTAGCACTCCCGATATGCGGTAATGTAACCACATTGGGCAAAGTTAGCAGCGGGTGGTCCAGAGGGACGGGCTCTTCTTCGAATACATCCAATCCAGCCGCCCAAATCTCTCGATTTTCCAGCGCCTGGTACAACGCTTTTTCATCGATAATTCCGCCTCTTGCGGTATTAATGAGCACAGCCGTCCCTTTCATCAATTCCAGCTGCTCCTTGCCAATCATATAAGCCGTTTCCGCTGTGAGCGGCAGCATGACACAAACGAAATCCGAGATTTGGAGCAATTTTTCAAGGGGCTGATATTCGATTCCTAACTCTTTTTCCTGTTCATATTTACGGCTTCGATTAAAATAAACTAAGTTCATATCAAATCCCTTAGCTCTTTTTGCAAGGGCTTCCCCAATTCTGCCTAACCCGATTATACCCAGCGTTGCACCGTGTACATCTTGTCCTGTCAGCTGCATCGGCGACCATGTTTCCCACTTTCCACTCCTTAAATAATCTTCTGCCTCCATCATCCTCCTTGCCGTTGCAAGCAGTAAGCCGAAGGTTAAATCAGCTGTTGTTTCCGTTAAAACCCCCGGTGTGTTCGTTACCATGATGCCCCGTTTTGTTGCACTTTGAACGTCAATATTATTATGGCCCACTGCCATATTCGCGATGATTTTCAGATTGGGTGCCTGTTCGATCAGTGACTCATCGATTTGTTCCGTCAATAAGCAAAGCAGCCCCTCGACTTCTTTCATTTCTTCTACAAGGACTTTTCTAGGGACCGGTATATCCTCTTGATCCCACATCCTGACATCATAATTCCGACTAAGACCTTCGATGATTTGTTCTGGCAATTTCCTTGTAATATAAATTTTTGGCTTCAAACCATAACCTCCTATACCGTTTCGTTCCATGGAACACATTCAGTTTTCATTACAATAATTAAATTTAAAGAATATTGGCTAAATGACTAGCTTGTTTATTCAATTTTAAAATAAACTAGATAAATAGACCATCCATTTCCAATCAATCTTACTATTAAATTTCTTGATTGCCTGGAAGCTTCCGCTTGACAGTTTCAATTCATTCAACCAATCATAGAATAATAACCATTTACATCTATTCGGTCATTACTAATATCGCAATTTTCCAGATAAAGTTTATCTCGATTTAGGAGGATATGGGACGTTCATGAAAACGAATACAACATTTAAAATTTATCCAATTATAGCTCCAAGCGCTTTATCTTTAAAAAGTATAAACTTTTATTTAGTTAAACAGGATGAATCTTTAACATTAGTCGATGCAGGTATGAATGATGACGTTTGCTGGAAAGCACTGCAGCAAACATTAAACGAAAATGGATTTACAGTTGGGGACATAACGGAAATTTTGTTAACCCATCACCATGGAGACCATGTTGGTTTGGTCAACCGGATTACCGAACTCCATCCGATTCCCGTTTATGCCCATTCTAAATCCATTCCCCGTTTAAAAAGGGACCCTGATTTCTTAAGTATGAGAATTGGATTTTATAAACAGCTATACCTTGAGATGGGCTGTGGTGAACTTGGAGATAAACAAGTGGCTTACCTATTCAACGCGGTCGATAATAATAAAGATCAAAAACTGAATGGTGACATCATCGCAATCACGGAAAAACACTGGCTGAATTTTGAAGTGGTCGAATTTCCCGGGCATGCCCCGGATCAAATTGCTTTC
Source organism: Peribacillus sp. FSL R5-0717 (assembly GCF_038002945.1). Classification (NCBI taxonomy): domain Bacteria; kingdom Bacillati; phylum Bacillota; class Bacilli; order Caryophanales; family Bacillaceae; genus Peribacillus; species Peribacillus sp. FSL R5-0717. Next base: position 3,923,489 of record NZ_JBBOOF010000001.1, on the reverse strand, counting down.
CTTGACCGAGAAGGGAAACGGCTTCTTGCCGGTGATTTATTGATTGAACATATCTCAAGCAATGCCTTGATCGAACCTGATGAAAACGGTAATAGAATGCTGACTCTTGTAGATCATATCGATTCATTAAAACGATGTTCAGCATTACAGGTGAATCTCCTATTTCCTGGTCATGGTAACGTGATTGAACAACCCGGTCATCTGATTGAAAAAAGACTCAACAGCATAGAGAGGAAATCACAAAAGATCCTGGCCTTGATAGAATCCGGAATTTCTACAGGCAATGAACTGGCAAAGGAGTTTTACAAACAAAAGTATATAGCAGAATTCCCGCTCGTCATGTCAGAAATCATCGGCCATTTGGATTATTTGGAATATCAGGGGAAGGTCACGAAACAACTCGTTGAAAATGTAGTTCATTATCGAGCTAAATGACATCAAAAAAGGCTGAATTGAAAAAGTCCCCACTTAGCAGGGACTTTTTCATGGAAAAATGTACAAAATAATTGAATCTGAAATACATAGGACTTTTTGGGTGTTTTAATGAATCTAACAGGAAATCGATTAGAAAGTGAGGAATTTATTATCTGAATATTAAATATTTTCAGAATAGGGGATTTGCTGTGAAAAGAAAATTTTTAAAGGTTTTAAGTTCAACAGTAGTAGCCGCAACATTACTTGGCCCAAATGTCAGCTTAGCTGAAAGAGGACCAAATCCGACAGGCGAACGAACCTTTCTACCGAAGCATTCCTAAATTATGACGAACTTGTAAAAGAATTAAATCAACTTGAGCAAGCGAGTGCAGGGATAGTCAATGTAGAAGTGGCCGGAAAAACGAATCAGGGCCGTTCCATTCAAAAAGTGACTGTCGGTCATGGTGACAAAGTCGTTCTTATTCAAAGTGAAATTCATGGAAATGAAAAAACAGGAACTGTCGCGTTATTGAACATTCTTAAAAACCTTGGTCAAAGTAACTCGCCTGAGGTAAAGAAAGTTCTTGATGAACTAACAATTGTTGCCATTCCAATGATGAACGTAGACGGCTCAGAGCTTGATCGTCGTGGAAATGAGATGAAATGGTCTGAAGTTGTAGGTAAATTCCCCCAACTTTCTAATGCAAAACCTACTTGGAACTATTACACTACTCCCAGATCAGGAGACGACTATGCTAGCAAACCAGGATTTGATGTTAATCGTGACTTCAATCCAGACCTAAATTATGTACCAAAACCTCAAGACTTCCCGGGGGCATCTGAAAAGCCAGGCTGGTTTATTACCCCCGAAGCGCAAACGCTACGTGACACATATAAAGGGTTAAAATCGAAATTCGGGAAAGTGGATGTTTTTATCGATCTTCATCATCAAGGATTCCCATATCTCGAAGGAACTGCTGAGCGTGCAACTATGTCAATATCAGGTAAATTCGTTCCTAACCCAAGCACTCCAGAAGGTGCTAAATATGCAGAGTATGCAGATGATTTCAAATATGATTTCTCTCGTCAGTTAACACTTACTGCGTATAATGCACTTCAAGCAAAAGGGAATTCAGTTTTTACAAATATTTCATTATATGATCAATCTATTGACCTGCCAGGAACTGCTTTAGGGACGTTTGCTTTAAACGGAAGTGGGACGGTTCTATTTGAAGTTAGTGGTCAAACACAAAACTTTGGGCAAAAAAAGAATGGCCAGCTCGTAAAAACGGTTGAAACGGGGCTAATGGGTATTATCAATGGCGTAACAGATGGATCGGTTCATAATCTTAATCCATCAGACTATGAAAAAATTCCTGAAAGTTCATCTACACCCGGAATCTAGTCAATTTTGAAACTTAATTGTAAAGGGGACTTGTCCGCCATCTGGCATCGGTTGAATATCGAAGCCAGATGGCAGCAAAGCCCTTTTTATTTGTCTAATTGACACTGAAACTTCAGCCTTTTCTTGCTGAAGATACTTACACGCACACGACAATCTCTCTGGAAAAAATGCCTTTCCTGGCAACACATCGATCAGCAATCTCAAATCCAGCTTCTTCAATCATATGATCCATCGTATCGATCGTTACGACAACGACCTTATCAGCAAAGCTTCTTGCATGTTTAAGGATTGATAGCTGATCCTCCGGCGTCGCATGTGTATATAGATTATAAGGCATATCGATAATCGCTACATCATATTTACTGGTGACCTCCGAAATCGGACCTGTAGTTACCTCACCTTCGAGTCCGAAATAGGCAATGTTCTCCCTTGAACCGTCGGTAACAAGCGGGTTGATATCCCTACCATCAATATTGATCCCCATCGAAAGGGCTTCCACCAATACCGTTCCAATTCCGCAGCATGGATCAATTGCCTTCACCCCATCCGGATGTGGAACGGCAATGTTGGCAATGGCCCTCGCCACTCTCGTGCTAAGCGCAGTTGAATATTCACGGGGCTTCTTCATATGTTTTAACCAAACCGCTTCAGGTTTGACATACTTCCCAAAATACCAACGACCGCCAAGCGTCACGATTCCAAAGACCTGATCTGGATTACGCACATCGGCATTTCCCTGAATGTGCCAGCCAATCTGACGTTCAATTTCACGCTGTCCATCATAATCTATCTTTGCATCTTTATTCAAATCATTAATTTTCACGAATAATACTTTGAATGTCGAGTCAGGCAAATGAATACCTTTTACTTGCTCAGCGATTTCGGATATGCTTTCCCCTTCAAACATGATGTCGACCCGCCCTTTTATAAAAGGGCTCCTGCTCGGTTCAATGGCTATATCACTTTTCAAAATATCCCCTGAAGTCTCAAAGCCAAAGAAAGAACGCATCTCCATTTTAGATAATGAGCGTTCGTCAGGGGTGCATGTAAATGTATATATATATGCCGGTTTGCGGCTATGATTAGTCAATCCATTCCCATCCTTCATTACTTTAGATTATACCTTTCTATCAAACATAGCTGTAATAGTATAGAAAAGCAAATGGAATCGTGCAGAAAAAAGCAGGAATGCTTTTTATTCAGCATTCCTGCCACTATATTTTTCATTGTTCCATCTCTAAACGAAAGGAATTATTAATCCAATTTATACAGGTGGCTATTTATATACTTCGCACGGGCCTCAATGAATTTCAGGATGAATTCGGGCTCATCATCAAATTTCTCAATATTCCCCTTGATATATGGGTCTTTTGATACATAAGGTCTTAATTGATCATGCATTTCCTGAATGATAGGTTTCATATAGGCCACGGTATAATGATTGTTCAAAATCTCCTTAAGAAGTTCTTGGTACCTGACACGAAATCCCCTTACATCAAGGATTCTAGCAGTCAATGTATTGAACCCCCCGATTCCCACATAATCCTCTTCCATCACTTTCCCGTTAACATCCCTGCCCCATGTCGCATCATAATCCCATGGAATCATTTCAAATAGACCCGTATCTCCATTTCGATACAAAGCATAGTTATGAACGAACCCATCATAGTTTTGCGTGAGTATGACACCGGCCAGCCAGCGCAGGTACTTTTCCACATCGACATATTTTACGATTTCCTTTTCAAAATCCACTCTTGAAATTGTATTGATTTGGAGGATCAGCTCTTGTAAATATAATTCCTCCTTTTCTGTCCCGCATTTTTTTTGATAGCCCATCTCCAATGATTTTTTGATTCCTTTATCCAAATCGCTCATCAATGAGAAATTGGCATCACCATCCACTGCATAGAAAATGGACCCATTGGGGAGCCCCCTTTTCTTCAAATAATATTCATCCACTGATTCCAATTCCAGATATATTCCCTCTTCCTTTCCGTTTAGATTTAGGAAAACGAACTGGGCTTTCGGTGATAAAGTCCCTATATCTGCAAAAAAATCTAAAGATAATTTATTTCTTAATAAAGATTTATCTTTATATTCGGCATTTAAATGAACTTCCTTGGCATTCTTAAAAGTATTAGGTTTATAAAAGACTACATTATAGGATTTTTTCCGAAAACTTCGGATATGTGAGCCACGGTAAGCAATATCAATATCAAGTTTTTTTTTGTTGATCGTTAACTTTGCAGGTAAAGGATCATTGCACCATATATCTCTGCGAAGCTCCATTAAATTAACTGGTGGAATAAAAAGCTGATACACAGGCAGCTTCTTGTCAGCATTCATATAACCTAACCCTTCCCTTTCACTTTCCTATTAAATTATGGAAAAAAAGCGAGGGGTGTCACCAAAAACAAATATTTAATAAAAATGTGCTATTATCTCTGGCATATTACGTACAAGCGCATAGTTTAACGTATAGAAAGGGGGATATATAAATATGTCTGACATCAATCGTGATATACAAAATGCGGTGGATAGAGCTAATTCCTTCGGGTTAAGCGATTTCATGCATAATGACCCATGTTCAAAAGGCCGTTCTTCACGTAAAAACAACAATAACAGGCGAACTTCCCGCAGAAGCACTAAACGTTGCACGAGCAGGAATCGGTCCACTTCCGGCACGCAAAGGCGCTCTTGCTGGAAACGGAGATCTACATGCAGCACACAAAGGCGCACTAGCAGGAGGAGGTCCACTTGCAGCACACAAAGGCGCACCAGCAGGAGGAGGTCCACTTGCAGCACACAAAGGCGCACCAGCAGGAGGAGGTCCACTTGCAGCACACAAAGGCGCACCAGCAGAAACCGGTGTTCCATATGCAGCAGACAACGGCGCTCCAACAGAAACCGGTGTTCGTCCAACCACTGCAGTTGGCTTTGCGGCAATAACTTTCGCAATAAACGGAAAAGGTGCTTCTAGTCTCATGGTACCGTTTTAATGTACAACTAATATTTTTTTACTGGATATTAAGCTTTACTTTAAAGTCCAAATTCTATAAAAAAACACAAAACTCGTCCTATAGGGGCGAGTTTTGTGTTTTTAAAATTATCACGATCGTTATATCCATTCAAATGTCCCGTTCCTTTAACAATAAAAACACTGCCATTTATAATGACAGTGGACTTATTTGCCATGTACCTGAACCTATAAAAAAGGATCCTATCCTCTTACTATACGGTAGGACCCTTTTTGGTTTCACTTATTTAACGGAGACCAATTCGAACTGTGCATACACATCCTTCAGCCCTGCTTGAATGGCTTGACCAGCCTTCCCACGATAATGAATTTGCACACGATCAATCAATTCTTCGATACCATCTTTCAGGCAATAACCGCGCAGCAGTTGACGGATGAATTCCCTGCCATGCTCTGTAGCAAGCGTACAGGAAGCCTCGACTATTACTCCATATTTAATGTCAAGCTCCACCGTGATCGTGATTGAATCATATATATTTCTCGCTGCCATCCCTTGAGGAAGTTTTGCATGCCCTGCAATAAAGTATGTGTTCATCATCTGATCTGATCTCCTCTATCTATAGTTAATGTACGGAAACTTGCTCGAAGGGCCATGCCGGCAATTGCTTGCGAAGCTCTTTATCTTGTCTATAGCCAAGTGCGTATTCACCCTGCATTACAGTATGAATCTCACGGGTTCCTTCGTAAATGACCGGAGCTTTTGAATTCCGCAGAAAACGTTCTACGGGATATTCATCCGAGTAGCCATAGGCACCATGAATTTGAACAGCATCATTGGCCGCTTCATTAGCAGCATTACATGATATCCACTTGGCAAGTGATGTTTCCTTCGTATTCCTTTTTCCTTGATTTTTCAAGGTGCCCGCTTTAAAGACCAGCAATCTGGAAATCTCTAAATTTGCTGTCATCTTGGCAATCATCTGTTGAACGAGCTGATGCCTGCCAATCTCTTTTCCGAATGTGCTTCGTTCATGGCAATACTTCAAGCTTGCTTCCAGGCTTGCTTCTATTAACCCTACAGCACCTGCGGCCACTGTAAACCGGCCGCTGTCCAATGCCGACATGGAAATTTTAAAGCCCTCACCTTCTTCACCAAGCCTATTCTCCACCGGAACTTTTACATCCGTTAAAAAGATCTCGCCTGTATTCCCTGCACGAATTCCTAATTTCCCTTTAATGGCTTTCGACTCCACTCCCTCGAAAGTCCGTTCCACGATAAAGGCAGTGATTCCCCTTGAACCGGCATCATGATCCGTCTTGGCGAAAATGAGGAAATGATCTGCATAATCACAGAGCGAAATCCATGTTTTTGACCCGTTTAAGATATAATGGTCCCCAACACGTTTTGCCGTTGATTTCATTGCCGCTACATCAGACCCTGCATTCGGTTCAGTCAGCCCAAAAGCACCAATCTTGATTCCTTTTGCCTGGGGTACTAAATATTTCTGTTTTTGTTCTTCCGTCCCCCATTGAAGCAGGGTCATGCTATTCAACCCTGTATGTACAGAAACTGCAGTTCGGTAAGCCGTATCTCCTCGCTCCAGCTCTTCACAAACGATGGCTAGGGTATTATAATCCATTCCGACCCCGCCATACTCTTCGGGTATACACACGCCCATCAACTGCAATTCAGCTAACCTTTTTAAAATATGCGGCTGGAATTGACCTTGCCTATCCCACTCTTGAATATACGGAATAATTTCCTTATCCACAAATTTCCTTACCACTTTCTTCACACTTTGCTGCTCTTCTGTTAATTCGAAATTCATCATTAAAATTCCTCCTAAATAATTTTATTTTCCTTGAATTTGCTTATTTGATCTGGACTATATCCTATTTCAGCCAAAATGGAATCGGTATGCTCGCCATAGAGTGGCGGATGCTTTCTCATGGTAACCGGTGTTTTTGAAAGGTTCAGGGGAGATCCCGTCACTTTAAGATCTTCGATTGTGGGATGTTCCATGCTCACCAACATGCCTCTTGCGATGATTTGCGGATCCTCGAACATCTCTGCTATATCATTAATCGGACCATTCGGTATCCCTGCATCATCAAACAGCCTTTTCCATTCCTTCTTTGTCTTACCTCTCAACGAATCCTCTATTATCGGTATTAATTCTTCCTTGTTTTGCAAACGTTTTTCATTATGTTTAAACTGTTCCTGTTCCGCTAAATCAGGTCTGCCTATAACGGTTGAAAATCTCCTGAACTGATCATCATTTCCCACAGCCACGACAAGCTCTCCATCCCTTGTCCCGAACGTCTGGTATGGAACGATATTTGGATGTTGGTTCCCCATTCTTTCAGGGGTCAAGCCACTGAATAAATAGTTGCTGGCGACATTCACCAATGAAGAAACCTGACAATCCATCAATGAAATATCAATTTCCTGTCCTTCCCCCAATTTATCCCTATGATGTAAAGCGGATAAAATGCCAATGCATGTATACAGGCCAGTCAATATGTCAGCTATGGCCACTCCGACCTTCACGGGGCTCCCATTTTTCTCTCCGGTGATGCTCATCAAACCACTCATCGCTTGAATGATATAATCATAGCCTGGCAAATCTTTATAAGGACCGGTTAAACCAAATCCTGTAATCGAGGCCATGATCAGTTTGGGGTTGATTTCCTTTAAATCCTCATAACCCAACCCCAGTTTTCCCAATGTGCCTGTCTTGAAATTTTGAATCACTATATCCCCTGAAGCCACCAACTTCCGGAAAATCTCTTTTCCTTCCTCAGATTTTAAATTCAAGGTCATGCTTTGCTTATTTCGATTTGCACATAAATAGTAAGCGCTTTCCCCTTCGGCGAATGGCGGCCCCCACCCTCTCGTTTCATCCCCTGATTCATGATGCTCGATTTTAATGACATCGGCACCCAAATCGCCGAGAATCATTGAACAAAACGGCCCCGCCAAAACACGGGATACATCGATAATCCTGACTCCCTCCAAAGCTCCATTCATATCATCACCCCTTTCAAACTGTCATGGATACACAAAAAAGAGCCAGTAAAACCAACAATGTCATTACATTGAATGTTTCACTGACCCTTATCCACGAACTGTCTTCCTGCAAAGGAAGATCAAGTGAACCAAGTCAATTTTTATGGATTCCAGTTTTTTATGTCAAGCCGGCCATGCAACAAGGTAACTTGTTGTCATCGGTTTGGTAAATTAAGTATAGTTGTATTTTTTGAATTTTGCAATAATTTTGTTTGAGTGTTATATTACATCTGTTCCGTATACTTTCAGTATGCCTCAGGACTCCCCCCCATCCAAAGTAATCGGAATTGCCTTTACTCGTTTGGCATGTGATGATTGAATAGTTATAACTGTCAATATATGAATTTTACATATTATCAATTGTCGCACGGCAGAAGGAAAGCTTAAAAAGGGGGTGGCGCTATGGACAATAAAAAAATGGAAATAATTGAAGCGATCAAGAAATACCACACAATTATCATTCATCGTCATGTAAATCCGGACCCGGATGCATTGGGATCACAACTCGGTTTAAAGAAGCTATTGAAGAACTCCTGCCCTTCTAAAGAAGTCTATGCGGTAGGCGAGGAAGTGGATAAGCTTCTATTCATAGGTGATATGGATGTCATTTCAGATAACAAATACAAAGGTGCCTTAATGATTGTTTGTGATACTGCCAACATTTCACGGATCAGTGATTCCCGATATGATCATGGAGACATGCTGATCAAAATTGACCACCACCCCGAATACGAACAATTCGGGGACATTTCTTGGGTCGACCCTTCTTATAGCTCTGCAAGTGAAATGCTTGTTGATTTATTCTTGGAATTTCCAGAAGGCTTCATCATGAATAAAGAAGCGGCTAAATCTTTTTATGCAGGAATACTTAGTGATACAGGGAATTTCACGAATGGGAATACAACTCCCAGGACATTAAAAATGGTTTCGCACTTAAGAACCTATAATATTCAGCCAGAAAGAATCCATAACAGCCTTAATGTTAAGCCGAAAAACGCTTCCCGACTTCAAAAAGACATTCTCATGAGCTTCAAGGTAACCGATAAAGGGGTAGCTTACTTCATTATTACGGACGAGCTTTTAAATATGTATGGGGTGGATCGACTCGAAGCTTCGAATTTAGTCAATACGCTATCAAGTGTCAGGGACAATAAAATCTGGGCTTTCTTCATTGAATACCCTTCTGAAATCCGTGTCAGGATTCGTTCACGGAATATTCCCATCGCATCAGTCGCACGTCAATTCAATGGTGGAGGACATTCACTGGCTTCAGGCGCTACCATCCATTCCTGGGAGGAGGTTGATCATGTTATCCAAGCATTGGATCAAGTCTGTCCATAACAGAGAGTTCATGACCTGAGGTGTTTATATCAGGATTATTTCCCCGCTTAATTAAAATGGATAAATCCGGCCTTTTAAAAAAAGCGCCAAAGCCAGGATGGCTGAGGCGCATGCTTGTTATTTGGACACTTCTTCAAGAATTGATAAATCGATCATGCCTTTTATATCACTGCTAGGGATATAACCGGCTTCCTTGCTTATGTCGGCCATTTCTTGAATGACTTGCTCATTAACTTCAGTTGTCACTTCAAGGCGTGAAAATGCTGAAGCCACTTCTTCTTTGCTTAATTCTTTTCCAGTCAGTTCCTTCAAATGCTTAATAACCAGTTCTTGGCTTTCTTCAGGGTTTTCCTGTATGAACTTCACCGCTTTTTCATGCGCTTTCAAATAGGAAGCAGCGAGCCCCTTTTTATCCAAGAACTTCTGGCTTGCAGCCACTACCGTGTTAGGTGAATCTTTTCCCCATGCAAATTGATCCCAGTCAAGCACCAGCTTTCCTTTTGCCTGGTTTTCCAATACATACCCCCATGGTTCCTGGGTCGCTGCTGCATCGACAGACTTTTGAACAAAAAGGGCGGTTGTGTCAGCAGGTGCTGCCGCATACAGTTCAACTGTGCCCCCATTTGTAGTCGGTTTTAAATCTACATCTTGAAGGGCCTTCCTAAGCATGACATCCTGTGTGCTTCCAATGACGGGAATCGCTACCTTTTTACCGGCCAAATCTTTTAAATCCGTAACCTTGCTGCCTTCGCTAGCCACAAGTACGGCACCTCCATTAACAGCCCCGGAGATCAGGTGGTATTCAGGGTTTTTCACGTAAAAGTTAAGCAATGGACCAGGCCCGACCGTTCCGACATCAATGGCGTTTGTGGCCATTGCTTCCATGAATAATCCTCCATTGGCCACTGTTTTGGTTTCAATCTTGACATCTTTACCGAACTCTTCTTCGAAAAAGCCTTTTTCAAGTGCAATGATCGTTGCACTGTGGGTTAGGTTAGGAAAATAACCAATTTTCACGGATTTCCCCCCGGACCCTTTCCCTTCTTCATCATTACTGCTGGATTGAGTGCATCCGCTTACTATTCCGATTAACAAAACAGACAGAATAAGGGCAAAGAATGATTTTTTCAGCATATTTTTCTCTCCTTTATAACTATTATTTTATTAAACTACCGTTACTTCACTCCCCATTTCAGTTGAACATTCCGTTCAAGACGGGAGAAGACAACATTATCCACGATCGTTCCGATGATTGCGATGATGATCATCACGGAGATGACCAAATCCATTTGTCCAAGTGATCTGCCCATTTCCAGCAATTGGCCAAGACCGCCTCCCCCGCCAAGTAATTCACCTGCCATCAATGCACGCCAGGAAAAGGCCCATGCAATTCGGAGACCGGATATTATTTGCGGGACGGATGCTGGTAAAATCACCGTACGAAGAAAATGAAATCCGGTCGATCCATATGTTTTGGCAACCCGCTGATACAACTGGGGTACATTCCGGAAGCCACTTGTTGCATTAACCGTCATCGTCCAAGTTGCTCCGATGGTGACGATGAAAAGGATCGAAAAATCATTCAATCCGAACCAAATGATCGCTAAAGGGAACCACACGATACTCGGAATGGACTGTAAAGCCGTCACGACGAATCCTAAAGTGTCTTCTACCAATTTAAAGCGCCAAATGAAATATCCTAATATCAGACCTATTATAATGGCAATCATAAAACCGATCAGGATACGGCCAAGGCTTTTTCCGATGGCTTCGGTTATTTGTCCGCTCATCAGTCCCTTAAACAGAGTTTCCAAAACCTGAGTCAGGCTTGGGAACATGAAATCCGGAAGACTGGAAAGTCTAGATGTGACTTCCCATATCCCCGCTATCATCGCGATGAATATGATTCGTCTTAAAGCTGTAATCATTCCCCATTTCCTCCTTCAGCACTTTTTCAATTTCCTCCTGCAAAATCGATAGAACCCTTTGTTCTGTATGCAAAGTTACACTATCCGGCATAACTCCATCTTTCATGGAAGGAACGGAAATCGTCTCTTTGATTTTCCCGGGACGGGTAGCAAAGACGATAATTTTTTCGGAAAGCTGAACGGCCTCGCGAATATTATGGGTAACGAAAAAGATCGTCACTTTAGTTTTTCTCCAGATTTCGAGCAGCTCTTTATGCAAAACCATCCTCGTTTGCTCATCAAGTGCGGAGAATGGCTCATCCATCAACAGGATATCCGGTTCCATCACCAACGCTCTTGCGATGGCTACCCTCTGTTTCATTCCTCCTGAGAGTTGATGAGGATAGGAGTCAACATATCGGCTGAGGTGAACCATCTTTAAAATGTCCAATGCCTTGGCTTTTGCCTCTTCTTTGGGCATTTTCTTTATCTTCAATCCGTATGTAACATTTTCAAGTACTGTCAGCCAAGGAAATAACCCCGCCTCCTGAAACACGACAACCCGTTCCGGACCTGGCTTCACCACTTTTTTCCCAGCTACACGTATTTCACCCAGATCTGCTTTATCAAGGCCGGCAATCAGATAAAGGAGCGTGGATTTACCACATCCTGAAGGGCCGACGATCGAAACGAAGCTTCCTTTCTCGACCTCTATGTTTATCTTATCGAGCACCTTTATGCTTTCTTTCTTTTCATTCTTAAAACTTTTTTCAATGCCGTCTATTGTTAAATACATAAAGTCACCCCACTTTTATATCGCATCGATTTACTAAACATTATTTCTTAATAATGATTAATCCAATGGTTTTTGTCAACTATAAAAATGCAAAAATTCTAATTTATTGGTATTTTTCTATTCAACTGTCAATGTATTGATGAATATTCCAAACCTACATAAAAATACATATCTATAAATACCATAAGCAAATAAAAAAACCCGAGCCCCTTTTAAGGGTTCAGGCTGAATATATCCATAATTTTCAACTTCAGTTAACCGCGGTCACCAGCACTCTTTCGATTACCTTAAAAAATCCTGCTTCCATACAATTTATCCTTCATCTTTTGTGTCCTTGCATGCAGAGGCTTTTTCAAAATGACACCTAAGATGAACGTGATTATTAAAAAGAGAATCAAGATAAAAATGTCCTTGCCAGCTACACTCCAGGTTATTCCCCCAACAGATTCACGAAGCAAACCCACAGCATAGGTGAATGGCAAGAAAGGGTTAATATGCTGAAAAAAGGGCGGTGTGACTTGAATGGGGAAGGTGCCTCCTGAACTTGATATTTGAAGGACCATCAAGACGACGCTTATCCCTTTTCCAATATTTCCAAGAACGGAAACGAAGGTGTAAACAATGAGTGTAAATACCGTACTTATCAGAACGGAAAACAGGATGTACTCAAATTTATCCGCTACATAAACACCGATAAGGACGATATTCCCAATGGAAACACTAAGGGCCTGCATCACCCCAATGATGAAAAATATTAGATACCGCCCGATATAAATTTGATACGGGCTGTAGACCTTTTGAGAAACACCCACGCTAAGCATGGAAATCAATATTGTACCGCCGACCCAAAGGGAAAGTGCCGTAAAGAAAGGAGACATGGCGGATCCATAGTTCGGAATCGGAAAGAGACTGTGTTTATTGAGCAGAACTGGTTCTGAAAAAAATTCACTTTCTTGTTCAATATCATTCCTTAGGAAATCGATCACTTCTTCCATATTATAAGACTTATCAATTTCCCTCATTTTAGAAGCCAGAGCCTTTATTTTCGTTTCGATTTCCGGAAACTTATTCTGTAACTTATCAATATCCGCTGTACGTGTTTCCAATGTTCGATTGGTCTCATTCAACAGCGTCCTCACCTCAGGAAGAACCTTGGTTCCCTCCTCCATCGTAAGCTGGACATTATTCAATATTGCTTCTGTTTCATTCCAGATTTCATTGAATTTTGGCCCCGTTTCCTTTGAATAGCTCTCCTGGAAGCTTGCCAAGACTTGATCGTTGTTCCTGCCAAGTTCGATAAGATTGCCGTATGCTCGGTCATTCAGCGCTTGAAGTTGGTTCGAAGCATTATCCCTAAGTTCATCAACCAGCTGTATTTCTGGCTGAAGCACGTTTTTCTCATTAAATTGATTGACTCTCACCAATAAATTATACATACTGTCCAAAAGGTACAACTCTTTATTTATCCTCGTTACACCTTGTTCCACTAGCTGATCCGACTCATTGTCAGGTAAATCCTGACCCGTTAACCGGTTAGCCAGCACTAAAATGGATTCATTATCGCTCCTTATGTTCTCGATATCATTTTTCAAGAGGGGATTGATTCCTTCGAATGCCTGCCTTGTTGAATCTACATAACTAGAAACGTCCGATACCAATTTGTCCTTCTGTGATGTTATTCCTTCTATCGAATTCAGGCCATCATTGACCCTCTTAATGATATCTTCAGCCTTTTTGACATGTGTTTGAACGGTTTTGATATTTTGTTCAAGCTCAGGCAGTTCAGCCTCTAATAAATAAACCATATTCTTCATTTTTTGAATCGTCGGCAACTCGTTTTGCAAGGTGATTCCCAGTTCATTAAAGATTGCAAGGATACTCCCACTGGCTGATTTGATAAAGGTTTTGCTCACATTGTCCACAATGCTGTTGGCACCCGCTGCCGTAATTTTAGGAGCAATGGAATTGATTTTTTCATTAACATAGTAATCAATCCCCGCCTTCTTAGGGTCATCGGTCATGATCGTCGCAATATGTTCGGAAAAGTTCTCCGGAATGATGATGGATGCATAATAATCACCCTTTTCCACCTTTTCTATCGCTTCTTTTTCCGATGTGAACCTCCAGCCCAGATCCTTATTCTCCTTTAACCCTTCCATTACTTCCTTGCCTATGTTCACGGCTTTGCCATTTAACTCCGCACCTTTATCATTATTGGCAACACCGACAAGAATTCCTTCCGTGTTTGCATACGGGTCCCATGATGCAACAATATTAAACCACGCATAAATGGAAGGGATGAACATGAGAAAGACGACTACGATACAAACAAAGAAATTTTTATAAATGCTTTTTAAATCGTCAATGAAAATTTCCTGAATATTTCTCAAAACATACCCCCGTGCAAATGTATTTTGATACTATTATTCGTAGAAATTTCTTAATCGATACTAAGTAAACATATCCATGGATTCATCAAATAAAAAAGAAGCAAGTATTGAGCGGCTTGCTTCATGATATTTCAACAAATATGAATGCCTGGTTTATTGAATGTTGTTTCATAATTCATTTTTTTATGTATCGCACCAATCGTTTAAATCTATTAATTCAAGTGGGGTTCCCAAATCAAAGACGGTTTCTTGTCTGTTTCCTTTACAGAATAAAGGGCAAGGTGTAAGAACATACTATCTCAAACGAACTGTCGGGAGTTTTGTAAGGGAGAAATCGTCATGTCGGAATCTGTTGAAATCATCTTTCGAACCTTTACCTCTTTTATTTTATTATGGATATTTGTCCAACTTCTCGGTAAACAGACAATTGCCCAGAAGACCTATCACCTTTATATCGCTTCCATTACGATGGGGACAATTGCAGGAAATCTAGCATTCAATATTAAAATTAAATTCCTGTATTTCATCATTTCCATAATTATTATGGGTACCGTCGTTTTCATGCTCAATCTTCTAGCGGTTCGAAATCCGCGTTTCGGGAAATGGATTGCCGGAGAACCTGCCACTTTAATTCAAAAAGGAAGAATTCTTGAAGAGTCAATGGAACGGATGGGGTATTCACTGGATTCTCTTAAACAGGCTTTGCGGGGAAAAGATATCTTCAACATAGATGAAGTTGAATGTGCGATTTTAGAGATAAATGGTTCACTCTCTGTATTAAAAAAAGAACAATACCAAAATGCCACCAGGCAGGATTTACCAATACTGCCCCCAGCAGGTTCTGTACCAATTGAACTGGTCTATGACGGAAAAATCTTATATGATAACCTAACCACACACACCTACAATGAAGGATGGTTGATGGCTGAACTCAAAAAAAGGAACCTTGTTGTTTTTGATATCTCGTATGCTGTCGTAGGGACAAAAGGAAATTTATATATTGATTTGATTAAGGATCAATCAAGGGAATGATCTTTATCATAATCACTATTAAAATAATTTTGGGTATGGATAAAAAAAGTATTTTTTCCAGAAGGAAAAAACACTTTTTCACCGTACTATGGATTTAACCCTTTTCAATCACGTTTATCAATTCCCTTAAATAATCCGGCAGATCAGGCGGACGCCTGCTTGACACAAGATTTCCATCTACGACGACGGGCTCATCTATCCAAGTTGCCCCTGCGTTTTCCATATCATCTTTAATGCCAGGTGTACTCGTTACATTCTTCCCTTGTAAAATTTTCGCGGATATCAACACCCAACCAGCGTGACAAATTTGCCCAATGGGTTTTTTATTTTCTTCCATGCTTTGGATAAGTGATATCACTTCAGGAAACCGGCGAATTTTGTCGGGTGCCCAACCGCCCGGTACAAGAATGGCATCATATTCTTCAGCCTTGATACTGCCATACTCATAATCAGATATGGCTGGTACACCATATTTTCCAATGTATGTTTCATTCGCCTTTTCTCCGGCGAGATGAACAATCGCCCCTTCTTCTTTTAAACGTAAAATCGGATACCAGAGTTCTAAATCTTCAAAATCATGGTGCACAAGACTGATTATTTTCTTTCCTGCTAATCTCATGAAAATCTCTCCTTCTTTCGTACTTTCCGCTTTACCATTCTTCCCTATTACTTCCCTTTTTCTACTGCCTGTACACATTACATTCATTAACACATGCATCAATATCCGGTCTAAAAATCAACCTTTACCAAGTATAACCCAGCTGCCTCCGCCATACGGCCCGTTTGGATTCTTTCTTTTGACTCTATAATACTTGGTATATTTTCAGCATCTATTTCCCCTACTCCAACTTCTATCAACGTCCCGACAATCTTTCTAACCATATTATAAAGAAATCCATCGCCTCGTACTGTAATTTCGATGAAACCGGCATCTTCTTCTATATCAATGGAATATATTTCACGTACCATGGATTTTTTCTTGGATTTTGCATTTGAAAAAGCAGTGAAATCATGTTCACCTACAAAATATTGACATCCTTTTTTCATTCTAATGATATCCAGCTTTTTCTCTACATGCATACTGTACTTTCGCATGAAAGGATTTGTATATGGCTCGTTCCAGATCTTATACAAATAGGTTTTATCCTTAGCATTATAACGTGCATGAAAACGTTCAGGGACTAGCGTAACCTCTACAATGCTGATATCTCTTGGTAAATATCTATTCAAATAATCCATGATTTCAACTTCAGTCAGATTTTCACCGATCTTAAAATTGGCGATTTGAGCAAGGGCGTGTACACCGGCATCCGTTCTGCTGCATCCGATGATCTCGATTTTTTCCCCTGCCATTTCCGTTAATACATTTTCTATTTTCCCTTGGATCGTATCATCACTATTACCAAGTCGCTGCCAGCCTTTATAGCGCCCGCCATCATATTGAATGGTCAATTTATAATTGTTCATTGCTTCCTCCTTATTTCATCTAAACAGAAAAATTCTTGATAAAATACAAGCCCCCATACAACTCCTGCTGTATGAGGGAACAGATGGTCTTCTTAGAAAAACTTTTATATTGTTAAGGTTTTGTACCATATTTCGTTCGGGAGCACCCCACCGCTTACAAAGACCATGAATTATGTAAAGGTGACAGCATCTTATCTATCATTCGATAGTCAATCCTAGCTGAAATGCACTTCTGCATAGTGTACCAAAGTGGCTAGCGTCATGCAACGAACGATTCACCTTCACATGCAGTTTCTGTGCAACTTTTTGCAATGCATAAAAACACACAGGAATGATATTTGGATATGCTGTGATACCAAGGATTTGAGCCTCTGTTAGTTGATGACCTGTGAGGTCCCTAAATATTAAGGATAAAACTCTATCTTAATTATAAAAAAATGCAATACTTGAAAGTTAATATTCTTGAAAAATATTACTAATATGATAAGAAATGTATTATCCGATACGATATAATAAGGATATTAGTAATATGATAAATCAAGGAGGAGCTCAGATAGACATAGTGTCACTGGGGTCATCTGTTTTCCCATTTACTCTAGGAGGTACATTTTGAAAGAATCTATATTGAAAAAAGGATGGTTAAGTTTGGGGGCCATCGGGTTATTTTTCCTGGGGAAAATGAAATGGTTGTTTGCGCTATTGAAAATAGCAAAAGTAGGTTCCCTGGTTTCTATTTTCGTTTCATTAGGAGCGTATGCCTTGGTTTACGGTTGGAAATTTGCCGTAGCCCTAGTCTATCTAATTTATATCCATGAAATGGGGCATTTACTTGCTGCAAAGAGAAAAGGCATCAAAACATCCAATGCCATTTTCATCCCTTTTGTCGGAGCATTAATTGCCCTTAAGGAAGAACCCAAGAATGCTAACCAAGAAGCTTATCTTGCCTTCGGAGGTCCTTTATTAGGTACATTAGCATTTCTACCAGCCATCCCCTTATTTATGATGACGGAAAATCCATTTTGGCTTTTAGTTATTACACTTGGAGCCATGATTAACCTATTTAATCTAATGCCTGTGCATCCTCTTGATGGAGGACGTATAGTGGGAGTCATCTCCACAAAGCTATGGGTAGTAGGGATTATCGGGATGGTTGTATATTTATTTCTCCATCCAAATCCATTCTTAATTCTTTTCTTATTATTGGGTATTTCTAAGTGGTGGAAAGAAATTCGTAGCGAGACAACCAGAAATCAAAGAGACATCATCATTGAATTGAATCAATTTGGATTAAGGCAACTAGAACAATATGCAGCTGCAACAGATGAAGAAAAAATTCGCCTGGTTAATATTTGGAATATGGAATCAAGTCAACAATATGAAAAGTTTAACAACATGAAGAGTTGGCATATCCCTCTATTTGATGATAATAAGCTAAAAGAAAAACAGCTGACCGAGGTAAAATTAAATATTTATAGATCCTTAATGGATGCTGCTAATACGAATGAATACCAGAACGGACCGACCGATTTTGAAAATATAGGCACCTATGAACGAATAGCAGCAAAGTTCTTTAAAGAAGTGCAAGAACAAACTGAAATTAGGGATAAAGAGAAATCCTATTACTCATCGAGTCTCAAAACAAAAGTCATCTGGTTCTCATTATACATTGGGCTTGCCATTTTCTTAATGATAACAAGCTTATATGCAGGTGATTTAATGGAACAATATAAAACTTCATTACCGTAATACATTATGAAAGGGGGACCTCAATTTATGAATGTCCCCTTTGACTGTCCATTTATTTAGGCTTGTGAAACATTAATGTTAATTATGTATAAATAAAAGAGACTACTTCTTGCACATAACCCTGTCAAGTAGACAATAAAAAAAGAGTATTTTTTAAGCTGCGGCCTTTTCTCGATATTCAATTGGGGAAAGGCCGTTGAATTTCTCTTGAAAGCGAGCCGTATTGTAAAACTCTATATACTCTTGAATAGCTAGATAAGCTTGCTCTGCTGTTTTTGGACATTTTAAATATAACTTTTCTGTTTTTAAATGTGAGAAGAAGCTTTCTATACACGCGTTGTCGTGACAATTGCCTCGACGAGAGTGGCTTCCTCGAATGCCGAGTTCCTTCACCTGATTTTCATATGATTTCGTCGTATATTGGAATCCTTGATCTGAGTGCAGGAGAGCCCCCTTGCTAATCGGCTTGTCCCTTAGCTGGTTTAGCGTATTATGAACCAATTCAAGATCATTTCGTGTAGAAACTTCCCATGCAACAAATTCATTATTATACAAATCTAAAACGGCAGAAAGGTAGACAAACGTGTCTCCAATCCGTACATAGGTTATATCTGTTACTAACTTATGAAACCTCATCTCTGCGTAGAATTCACGATTTAAGACATTATGAAATACAACTGACCCTCTTCGACCGTAGAAAGGGCGTTTCTTCCGAATGACAGATTGGACCCCCAACTCTCTCATCAATCGACGAACACGCTTGTGGTTTACAACGATTCCTTCTCTGAACAAAGCTCCAGTCATCCGTTTATATCCGTAGTAGGGGTGTAGCTTATGGATGGCTAAAATATGTTCTTTTATCCATAAATTTTTCTCAAGTCGCAAAGAACGAGTAGAATGTGTCTTCCGCCATTTGTAGTATCCAGCCTTTGAAACTTCAGCGATTTTTAATAGCCACGAAAGTGGGTACGTTTTCCTCAAACCATCGATTATTTGAAACCTTTCGGCTTTCAGGACCATTCCTTCCCATGTAGATTTGGATTGCGCTTTTTTAAATAATCCACCTGCGCTTTTAGATAGGCATTTTCCTCTTCGACACTAGAAAAATTCTTACGGTTCCATACACCACGTTGATCTTCAAAAGACTCGTTATTCTGCACTTTCTTCACCCAACTCGCTATCTGTGCATCACTTTTAATACCAAAACGCTCACGAATCTGGCGATATGACCAACCTTCCTCCACTTTCAGACGAACCACTTCTCTCTTTAATTCTTCTGTATACACTTGAAACGTTTGCCCCTTTTTTGCCATACAAAAAACCCCCTCCAGATTGACAGTTAAGAACATTTTATCATGTTCTCTTTTTTCTCTGTCTACCTGAAGGGGATAATACCATCTTGTACTCTCTTTTATTACACCTATAGTACTAAGATCATCAGTATTATCAAAAACTTAAACACCAAATATCTCAGTTCCTAAAATCAAATATACAAAAGGAAATATTAATAAAACCGAAATTACAATGATAGCACTAAGCATCCAAATCTATGCCCATAACATTGACGGTTCTGTTAATAACATCATATATAGCAAGAAATTGGTCTCGATTAAATTGCTTCAAGTTTGGCTGGATAAAAACATCGAAATTTTGTCTGCTGTATCTAAATTACTGCCATGAACATACGTTTGATGAGCAGGTCATAATACTTATCTACACAATCGTTCACTGGAGCCGCTTGACCAATAATCTCTTTCCTCTTTATCTAGTATATGTGTTCATTAATACCTCTCTTCAGAGGTATGTTCAGACCAGTGTATTTCTTTTGTCAAGCAATCGATATCTCTTAAAAACCGAGCACGAACTTTGAACTTGATTTTCTATTTGTTTATTCATCAATCTTTCTAAGACAACTCCTCTTTCTTTGGGCCTTGTCTTATTGGATACCAGTTTAATTTCTCACTCAAAATTCAGCTAGAGAGATTCTCCAAGGAGGCTTCTTTTTCTTGTTTTAGTTTAAAGTCGGGTCTCCATTTTCTTAGAGTACATTAATTTATTAACATTTTATCCAATTCACGAACTTTATCATATGACTCCAATAGTTGTTCAGGTATTAATGTTCTCCCATAATCCCAAGCATTAGTTTCTATTTCAGATTTCAGCTTTTCTTTTTCTTCTTCGTGACCATACATTAAAATCCTTAAATCATGTTTGTTTTTCTTAAAATCTAAATAATAACCAATCATACGATAAAGAATAATTTTAACAAAGTCTTCCTCTGTCTCTTTTATTCTAATTTTCCCTTTATAACCGTTAACTTGAAGGTAATTGAATTTTATAGTATTGGTCGATACGTTATAACTCATAGGTGCACTTAGGTTATTGTCAAATTCATAAATAATATCCAAATTGTGCTCATTTAATGTGTTATTAATTATCTTTCCGATATCGCTTATATAAAGCATTTAACAATCACTTCCCTTTTAAAGACTTACCAAATTATAGTAGTAGATTAAATACTTCATCCTTTATCAATATAATAAACTGTTGAGGTATTAAAATCATCCGTTAAAAACAAAGGGAATATTTACCATATAATACTGAAGTGGAGGGTAAGGGTTGTAATTCTTCTCTATATTGTTCTACCATCATTTTAAGTGAAGGCATTGTACTATACTTTTCAAGCCAAGAAACATCGTTTGCTGATATTTTGCATAGTCTTCATGCGTCATGTTCAGGGCTTCCAGGAAGTATTCCCGTGCATGGTATTTAGTAGTGAGTAATCCAACACATTATAGTAAAGTGGATTTTACCGAAGAATATGATTATGTACCTTTTAAAGAAAAGCCAAAAAGAAGGTCTTCTTTTTAACCTCCATCGCTAGCCGAATAAGCAAAAGGCTTTACCCACAGTTCCTTAAAATATTAATTATTACAAATAGTTGTCCTTTAATGTCTTTTAATCCTTCTCTATCCGCCACCAATCCAGTAAATAATACATAATGAACTATCTTAAAAAACAAAAAAAGACCCAAACCCTTGCTATATCAAGGATTTGAGCCTTTGGCAGTTGATGACCTGTGAGGGATTCGAACCCACGACCCCTTCCCTGTCAAGGAAGTGCTCTCCCACTGAGCTAACAAGTCGTATGTAATCAAGCTCTATAGAGCTTGGTTTAAAACTTACTTAGTTGCTGACTTCTTTTCTGAACAAGATTTATTATATAGTGGTATTCAAAATAAAACAAGTAGTTTTGCTAAAAAAGTTTTTTTTCCATAAAGTGTGGTCTTAGGCGTTAATCCCTGAAAGTACGATCTGACCCCCAAAATTTCTCGGAATAGAATCCGCCTCACCTTTTTCAAGGAGAATCCAAGGCTCCTAATCATACGTTTACTCAACTTTAATTAACAAATATGATGTCCATTTACTCAATCTAAGACTAAAGCAGAAAGATCTTTACATTGGAGAAGGGAATCTAGCAGCCTGAAAGTTTGTTAAAGATGCTTCTGCTAAAATTTCTCCGTTTGCATCTGCGCTAAATAATACTTGTACCCGATCTCCTGCTTGTAACTGAAGGATTGTAGTAACGGATAGTCCAATAGGTCTTGATTTCTCCAAGAAGTCATTAACAATATCTAAATTATCTCCGTTTACGTTAATGGAAATGGATGCGACATATCCTTCTTTTGAAGAACTCCTTTTTTTGTCTTTTGAAGAATGATGTTTTCTGCAATAATCACAGTTGCAACTATTTTTACTGCAATAATCACATTTGCAATTATCTTTTTTGTTTTTTGAGGAATCATTGCTTTTACTTTTTGACGGACAAAACGAGACTTTTGCTGTTATCTCATAAATTCCATCCTTAGTTGGAATAAATGTTGATATGTGCGGATTATATTCATCCGCTAAATCAAACTGTTCAGTTTGGAATAAAACTTTTATAGAGGGAGTTAACGCTGCTTCGTATAGTTGTGGTGTATTCTTATTAGCCCTGAACGCAGATGCTCTTACTAGATTATGTTTCTTATTGTCACAGTGACAGTCATTATGTTTCTTATGGCACAAATGACAGTCATCGGTTTTCTTTTGCTCACAGGTACAGTCACTGTGTTTTTTATGACAACAATGACAATCATCCGGTTTCTTTTGATGACAAATACAGTGTTTCTTATGGCACAAATGACAGTCATCATCTTTCTTTTGCTCACAAATACAGTCATTGTGTTTCTTATGACAGCAGTGACAATCATTATGGCAGCTATGACAATCATCCGGTTTCTTTTGGTGGCAAATACAGACATTGTGTTTCTTATGGCAGCTATGACAATCATCAGATTTCTTTTGGTGACATATACAGTCATTGTGTTTCTTATGGCAGCTATGACAATCATCCGGTTTCTTTTGCACACATTTCTTATTAAGATATGTGGTGTCTATAAAGGAATTACAATGTGAAATGGAATTATGATTTTTAATTATAATCACCTTTTTCCTTTTTATTTTCGGGTTATTTTATTCATTAAAAGAAAAGATGTTTGTACATATGTTACAAATTTGAAAATAAATCTAACTTAAACAGCAAAAATCTACTGGATTATATATCTTATTAAGAGGGTGGTCGTTAACAACAAGGAAGGGATTTTTGTGGATATAATCGGGGAAACAGATTCTTTATTCTCGATCTGAAAATGAGGTGAGGTATAATCGCACTTCAGTTTTGGTTGATGAAGAACCTAGCTACTGCGATTCTAAGAGGACTGTTAGAAGAAAGGTCAGAAATTGAGTACATAAATTGTTTTTTTGTTAAAAACTCTACATATAATATTAAAAAAGTTATAATTTCATCTTCTTCCATTTACCCTCACAACAAGACAGAACAAACATTCGCTTTTAACTTGCGTACAAAACGTATGTTCGTATATAATGATAGCAAGCAAGTCAGCAAAGGAGTGACCGGGAATGAAATATATACTTCGTAAACATATGGAAGAAAATGCTCCATTAGAAATAATTTATCTCTCCGAACAAGGTAAGATTACACAACGGAAAATCCAGGTGCTTGAAATTTATCCAGGCCATATTCACGCATTCTGTTTTCTAAGGCAGACAAAACGGACATTTAAAGTAGCCAACATCCTTTCTGCCCGCCTCATTAAGGCCAGGTTTTACAGGTCTGGCTGAAGATTGCTCTTCAAGGTTCAACCTATTAACTCTTCTTCTTCCTGGATGTCCTTTTCCTGTTCAGTTAACGATTCCTCTTCATCTCTCAGACGATGAGCTAACCTTGAGGCGGCACTCGCGGCAATGCTTGCAACGATGTCATCCAGGAAGGTATGCACGATTCCTTCTTGCTTCTTATCAAGTTCGTGTATGACGCCTATTTTATTTTTATCCAAATGGCCAAAGGTTGTTACAGCAATGCTTCCATAACCGAGTACTGCACCAAAGGCAATCGTTTCATCCACTCCGAATAGCCCTTCATCCGATTCAACAATCGATTGCAGGGGTTCTGATAGTTTTTTTTGCTCTGCCAGTTTATCCAGCTCCACACCGACTAAAATGGCATGTTGAATTTCCCTTTTCAACAGGACACGCTCAACGCTGTGGATGCATTCCTCCAGCTTAAGATCAGCCTTGTACGGGAACTGCAATTCATAAACGATTTTTGCAATTGCCTCCACACTGACACCACGCTCCAATAATGTTCGTTTAGCCGCCTTTGTCACTTCCCTGCTGTGCACGTGTACATCTGCCATTTTATTCGCCACCTTTTTTTGTATTATTTTTCTATATCCTTGTATTATAGCACCTTATAATTTAAATTTTTAGAAAATATAACGAAAATTTTATATTCCAAATTCTTGTCGCGGGAAAAAGTTGCTAGGCTATGCTAAAATAATCAAGTAAGTTGTTTTTCATTATTAATTATCATTGAGGTGCGGGATAATGAGTTTACGCAAAGGCACAATTAAAGAGTACATGTTTAAAAGCGAAGCTTTAGCAGAAGAATTGGAATTGCTTGTCTATTTGCCTGCTAATTATTCGCCATTGTATAAATATTCGCTTGTGATTGCTCAGGATGGCCGTGATTATTTTCAAATGGGCCGAATCGGTCGGGTAGCAGATGAACTGTTAGGGAACGATGAGATCGAGAATATCATCATTGTCGGCATTCCTTATAAAGACCGCTTTGACCGTAGGCGCAAATATCATCCGGACGGGGAACAGCATATTGCATACATACGTTTTCTTGCCCATGAACTAGTTCCGTTTTTAGATGATGAATTCCCAACCTATCAAATGGGACATGGTCGAACTTTGATAGGTGACTCTCTTGGCGGTACAGTTTCTCTATTGGCCGCTTTGCAGTATCCGCATACATTCGGTAAATGCATCATGCAGTCCCCGCTTGCCAATGAAGCAGTAATGGATGCTGTACGTAATTTTGAGAATCCGCATCTCCTCGAACTTTACCATGTGATCGGGACCGGTGAAACGGATGTACCGACGACGGATGGCAATAAGGCAAACTTCATAGAACCAAATAGGGAATTGCATAAATTAATAAACCAAAAAGGATTTCCTTGCTTCTATGAAGAATTTGAAGGTAATCATACCTGGAAATACTGGCAGGCAGATTTGAAACGAGCACTATTGGAAATGTTCTAATTACTCGAAATCATCTGTTTGGGATGGTTTCAAGAAAAAAACATGTCCAACTATAATACAACAATAAAAAATATCAGGAGGTTTTATTTATGAAATATGGTGTTGCAATTTTCCCTTCAAAAAAACTTCAAGATTTAGCTAACTCCTATCGCAAACGGTATGATACGAAGTATGCTTTCATACCACCGCATCTAACGCTTAAACCAACGTTCGAAGCGACGGATATGGAAATTTCAACAATCGCGGAACAATTAAAAGGCATCGCTCAAAAGTGCAGACCTTTTACGATGAGCGTAACCAAAACGAAGTCTTTCCAACCCGTAAGCAATACGATTTATTTCAAAGTAGAATTATCCGAAGGGCTTCAAGAGCTGCATGATGCGCTTAACAATGAGGATTTCATAAAAAGTGAAAGTGAACATGCATTTGTCCCGCATATTACAATCGCTCAAGATTTATCCGATAATGAGCATTCTGATGTTTTAGGCCAATTAAGCATGCTTGACATCAGCCATGAAGAAGAGGTGAAACGAGTTCACTTGCTGTATCAACTTGAAGATGGGGCATGGACCGTTTATGAAACATTTAGATTAGGAGCTGAATGATTTCGTGTTTGTAAAAATCGCAGAGAACAGCCAAGAGCTTGAAAACGCATATATGATTCGAAGAAAAGTGTTCGTCCAAGAACAAAACGTCCCTCTTGAA
Organism: Peribacillus sp. FSL R5-0717; assembly: GCF_038002945.1. Classification (NCBI taxonomy): domain Bacteria; kingdom Bacillati; phylum Bacillota; class Bacilli; order Caryophanales; family Bacillaceae; genus Peribacillus; species Peribacillus sp. FSL R5-0717. The sequence continues at coordinate 3,897,568 of NZ_JBBOOF010000001.1, read as the reverse complement.
GAAGAGATCGATGAATATGAAAAAGATTCCACACATTTCGTTTTATATGATGAGCAGCATCAGCCAATCGGTGCTGGCCGCTTCAGGGTCATTGACAACATCGGTAAAGTACAGCGCATTTGTGTACTGTCATCGGGCCGTAAGAATGGTGCCGGCGCCATGATCATGAATGCTATTGAGGAATACGCAATCCAGCAGGAAGTGCCTCAATTAAAGCTTGATTCCCAAGTGCATGCCATCCCTTTTTATTCAAAATTAGGTTATGAGATCGTTTCCGACGAATTCATGGATGCTGGCATTCCTCATAAAACGATGAAGAAAACCATTTTTTGATATAAAAAAGCTGTCCTTTCAGTCTTCTGATTGGACAGCTTTTTTTGTTCGTTCATGGACTTAAATTATCGTTTTATGAAAAAAACCATTTCCGTTCAATGGCAAACTCATCAAAAATACATAGTCTATATATAGAAAGCAAGAAGGAGGGAAAATTTTATGGGTAACAATGATTTTAACCTGGATGAGTCTCAAAAAAGACTGATGGAGCTGCTGGTTTCGAGGACTTTGAGAAAACATGGTTTCAAAAAGGAAAAGGTCGATCTAACTGAAAAAGAGAGAAACAACCTTAAAGAAACCGTTCGTTATTTACAAGAGCAATCACTAAAAATCATAAACCAAGAAAAGAACATCACGGAACATGATGTTAATCCAGTTACCAATTCCATTCACAACAAATTCACGGATTCCAAAAATAAATGATGCACCATATCACCTAATCACCTTACTTGCTGGCGAGAAATAAGTAAACCGAGACATAGCAGCACTTACATTTCATTCCTAAAGCTCCAGCTTCTTTATTATTCATCCCCCACACACTAATACTTTCTCTAAGTATTTAAAAAATAGACGAATGAACTGATTTATTCGTCCAACCCGATTAACCATCAAAGCATATTTTAATAGGGAATAAAACCTAAGGAGGAAAAAACAACATGAACCAAAATGTATATCGTAGCAATTGTAACACACATGATGACTCTGAAAGGTCATGGTCGGCTCTAGATTCCGCTTCCAGGCATCCCCTTTCAGGATTCTGTAACGACGATGACACAAAGATTGACCAAGATGCAAGACAGGATAATAATCAAGTTCAGCTTTCTGAAGAACTTATTTACATTAAAGATTCTTGTAATGTAAATATCACTTCAACGGATGTTAAAGCGGCCCTCTCACTACAAGCTGCTCTACAAGCTGCAATTGCGGTCATCGTAAGCATTTCCGTTGCAGATGCTGATAATGCTGATAAGATCACTCAACAATTAATCCAATCTTCCAATGTTAAACAAATCACGCGCCAAAAAACAATTGTTGAAAACAGCCGTGATATCGACATTACAACAACTGATGCACAAATCGCTCTAAACATCCAACTTTTATTGCAACTATTGTTAGCCCTAATCGTGGAAATAGACATTCTTTAAGAAGTCAGCACAAAAAGGACACTTCACGTGTCCTCTTTTGTCTTTCTGGAGGAACTAGACAATTTCGTTGATGAACCTGCCTTTTCCTGTCATTCCAGCCGTTAAATCTTTCCTGACGCTCCTGCCCATTTCAAGTTGATATGTGCCTGCTCCATATGCACTTACCCGAACATTATCTTGAATTTGATTTAATCCTTCAACGCTTTCCCTTTCCCTTTATCTTTCCCTTTCCAACACCTGATCAAAACGGATGGGTTGAATGGGTGCCGCTCCTTTAACAATTCTTACTTTCCCTGCAACTTCGACCGTCCGGTTGGCATATTGAATATAATCAAATTGTGTGACAGGTGCTATATATCCCATAGTAACCCCTCCTTATATTGAAATAGTTATGTTGTCATTTAATTACCCTGCCAGAACAATATTTAAACATGATTTCCATATTCTTTTTTCCTAATCTTCTGGTATGATGAGTATTGCCGATATTTTTAATAGATTAGAGGTATCCATTTATATGAATCAAGCAAAATCTGGCAATGAAATCGTACATTTACATACCGTTTCAGCTGGTGAGCTGCAGACACTTTTTGAAAAAGGAAAACGTGATCAGCTTTCTTGTATCATTTGTCATAAACCAGTGAAATTATTTATCGGAATCCATGAGACACCTTATTTTTATCATAGCGACCCATCGCAGGGACCCTGTGAAATGCCAATTTCAGAATCCATAAATGAAGATAAGCCCTTAGAATATATGGAACAGAATGGATTTAGGATTCCAACATCTCGAACCATCACTGAAACGAAAACCATTACCGAACCTTTCCTTAAAAGCCGCCCCATAACCGGCAATCCGAAATATTCAGATAAACCATATGACATGGCACAATCAGAGGAACCATACTTTCAAGAATTATCCTCTTCAGGGGTTGTTCTCGATGCAGAGCAACTCAAGGCGGTAATGACGGTCGATGGACCCATCCTTGTCCTTTCAGGAGCAGGTAGCGGGAAAACCCGCGTATTGACGGTACGCACTGCCTATATGCTCACAGTGAAAAAGATTGATCCCAAAAGTATCATGCTTGTAACATTTACGGCGAAATCCGCAAAGGAAATGCAGCAGCGTCTGCTCGGTTATCCCTATATGACGCCCTCCCTTGTTTCTCAAATCGTTAGCGGGACCTTTCATAGCATCTTTTATAAAATCCTGATTTTCCACGAACCAGCCAAATGGCAGCGCGATTTCCTATTGAAGTGGGAGTGGGAAAAAGAAAAGGTATTGAAGCAGGCTGGCAGGGAATTGGAACTTGATGATAAGGAATTTGCATATGATCAGGCTCTTCAACAAATCGGGCTTTGGAAAAACTCTTTGGCCTTTCCAGAAGATATTCACCCTAAGGACGATTGGGAGAAATCGTGTTTATTTTTATATAAGAAATATGAAGAATATAAACAGCAAACAGGGAAGTATGATTTTGATGATATGCTTGTAGGCTGTTATGTATTTTTAAAAAATCACCCAGATTTTTTAAAGAAATATCAGCAAAGGTTTAACTATTTTTTGGTAGATGAGTTTCAGGATATCAATAAAGTTCAATATGAATTGATAAAACTCCTATCTGCTGAATCAAAAAATGTATGTGCGGTTGGAGATAATGACCAATCCATCTATTCATTCCGTGGAAGCGATCCGAAGTATATTTTGAATTTCAATCATGACTTCCCTCGATCCCAAGTGGTGAAGCTGACGGAGAATTACCGCTCTTCCCATGAAATTGTCGCTACAGCGAACCGCTTGATCAAGCGAAACCAGAACCGGATGGAGAAAAAGATGAGGGCACAGCATGATTCAGGAAATCCACCTGTTTTATTTTATCCTTATGATGAAGAATTGGAAGCGACGATGATCGTATCCGATATCCAAGAGAAAATATCCAAGGGAGCAAACCCTGGGGACTTTGCAGTATTGTACAGGACACACACGATGTCCAGGGCCATTTTTGAACGGCTTGCCGCTTCCAATCTGCCATTCGTCATTGAAAAGGATGCGGATTCGTTTTATCAGCGCAAGGTCATTCGCGGCATGCTTGCCTTTATGCGCTTGAGTTTGTTCCCGCATGACAGCAAGGCAGCATCTGAGGTCCTTTCCTCCCTATTCTTAAAGCAAAGTATATTACAAGAGTTAAAAGCAATGACAATATTGCAGGATTGTGACTTCATCGATGCATTTGCTTTTGTTAAGACTGGACATGCTTTTCAAGAACGAAAATTAAAAACGATTCCTGAACAGATTCGGTCTTTAAAAATTATGTCGCCACTCGTAGCGTTAGAGATCATCGAGAAAGATTTAGGATACCAGGAATATGTAAAAAAACGCGGTAATGATGCGAACCTGGAAAAAGGATCCGATGACATCCGTGACTTAAAGGTGGCGGCAAATCGTTTTCCAACCGTCGCCGCTTTCATTGAACATGTCGATCATATGACTGCGATGGTCCAAGAGATTAAACAGCTATCGAAACACTTTAAGGACGCCATACAGCTTACCACCATACATCGTTCCAAAGGGCTTGAATATCAAACCGTATATGTCCTTGCTGCTGTAGATGGCAGCATTCCTCATGATTTCGCACTTGAATCTTACCGAAAAGGGGAACTATCCCCTCTTGAAGAGGAAAGACGATTGCTCTATGTAGCGGCAACCAGGGCTAAAAAGGATCTTTACCTTTCCATCCTGCAAACTAGACGCGGACGGACTGCCCATCCATCACGTTTTCTGAAGCTTTGACCAAAAGCCGATACTATAAATCTTGCAAATGGGCTTTTTTAGTTTAAAAAACTGCAGACAAACTCGCTTTTTTTCAAGTTTGTCTGCAGTCTGAAGGCCTGCATGATAGCAGGCCCTTTTTCATTTTTTATTTATCATATTGGATATCGTCCCGAAATCAAGTTTATTCCCTTCAGCTACGATGGAATGAACGATTTTATCTTCCGTTTCCTTATTGACCGGTTTATTCGCTATTTTCGAAACACGCTTAATGACGTTTCTAACCGTTGTTTCATCTTTGAAGTTGGCTCCTTGCAACGAGTTTGCCAATTCTAATACATCTTTCATATTTACGCCGGTTTTACCTTCTATGTTTTTAAAAAAGTTATTATCCATACTTAAGCCCCTCCCTTTTCTGTACCTATCCTATGGCATTATCAGAAAAAAGTGCTAGGCCCATACAAAAAAAATAAAAGGAATAGGCTTCTTCTGCCTATTCCTTTTACGCCTTAGCAGAAAGAAGCCCCTACAATAATCAATAGGATGAACAATACAACGATTATCGCGAAAGTAGAACCGCCGCCATATCCGCCGCCGTATCCATAACCGCCGCCGTATCCATAACCGCCGCCGCCACAACAACCGTAGCCACCAAAACCAAACATACATATCACCTCGCTCTCGCTAAAGCTTACTGATAACATATGTAGGTCTGGACAAATATGTATAGGCCATGTCCCATTCCAAGGCTGCCTATTTCGGTAATTTTATCCTTTTGGCCTGAAAACCAATGCTCCGATGAATCCAAAAACGATCGCTGCAGAGATACCGGAACTCGTAATTTCAAACATACCTGTCAGTACGCCAACGAGCCCATGTTTTTCCGATTCCATCATCGCCCCGTTCACCAGCGAGTTCCCAAACGAAACGATCGGTATGGTTGCTCCTGCACCGGCAAAGTCAACCAGCGGCTCATATAAATCAAATCCGCCAAGAACAGCTCCTATTACAACGAATAAGCTTAACGTATGTGCTGGGGTTAGCTTAGCAACATCGAAAAGCAGCTGGCCTACTACACAAATCAAGCCACCGATGACAAAGGCCCAAAAAAACATTGCTAACATCGAAATCCCTCCTTTTTCATGAATTCATCCCATACTCAATGGACACTGCATGGGCGATGCACGGAATCGTATCTTTTTGCTGGACGGAAAGCGGCGACAATAACGCTCCTGTTGCGACAAGCAGGATTTTTTTATATTTACCGGAAATCATTTCATTTAATATATGACCGTATAAAACGACTGCCGAACATCCCGCACCGCTCCCGCCAGCCAAAACAGGCTGGTCCTTTTTAAAAATCATCAATCCGCAATCCTTGAATTTTTCCTGATTGATATTACAGCCCTTTTGTTTCAATAAGTCATGGGCTGTCTCACTCCCTATTTGACCTAAATCCCCAGTAATGATGAAATCATAATCATCCGGGGTCAAACCAGTATCATTGAAATGGGCAAGTATCGTATCGACTGCAGCCGGGGCCATTGCTCCCCCCATGTTGAAAGGATCTTTCAATCCCATGTCAATGACCTTACCAATAGTGGCCGAGACAATATGTGGATATTCCCCTTGCTTGCTTCCATTAGGAGCAACCAGCGCCACCCCTGCTCCTGTTATCGTCCATTGGGCTGTAGGTGGCTTTTGCCCGCCATATTCAGTTGGATAGCGAAATTGTTTTTCAACAGCTGCATTGTGGCTCGATGCACCTGTCAACACATAGTTAGCCCCGCCATAATTAGTGATGAAGGCAGCTAGAGCAAGCCCTTCCATCGATGTGGAACAGGCTCCAAACAAGCCGAAATATGGAATTCCATTGGTTCTTGCCGCAAAGCTTGTCGGTGTAACCTGATTGATTAAATCACCAGCCAAGAAAAACTGTACCTGCTCCTTGTCAATCTCCCCTTTCTCCAAAGCAAGCTCTACCGCTTTCTCCATCAAATGGCGATGAGCCTTCTCATATGAATCCTGCTCCATCCATAAATCGTCATAAAGAATATCGAAATCACCCGCGATTTCTCCATTTGCTTCAAATGGACCTCCTGTTACCCCTGTTTCCAAGATGACCGGTTTATTGGTGAACATCCATGTTTGTTTTCCCTTTAACACCGCTTAGCCCCCAATCATTAGGTAAATCGTTTTTATCAACGCCACGACAAAGGCTGAAAATACTCCGAATAAAATAACCGATCCGGCCAATTTAAACATATTGGATCCAACTCCAAGTACAAAACCTTCCGTCCTATGTTCGATTGCTGCAGAAATGACTGCGTTACCGAACCCAGTGACTGGGACGGCACTCCCTGCCCCAGCATACTGGCCAATCCGGTCGTAAAATCCGAAACCGGTCATCAAAAGGGCCAGAAACACCATGGTAGCCGTTGTCGGACCTCCAGCTGTCTGCTCTGTAAAGTTGAAAAAATAAATATAGAAGTAGGAAATGGCTTGTCCCACTATACAGAAAATACCACCTACTAAAAAGGCCTTCAAACAATTCTTCACTATTGGTCTTTTAATTTCATGCTTCCCTTGAAGCTCTTGATACGCATCCTGTATTGGGGTCGTTTTATCCTTGCCGCTCATGTGTTGAACCTCTCTTCTAAATTAATTCTTTTTGAAGTTCTTCAATTTCCTTGAACTTCTTCCTTGCCTTTTTCTCGGGAACATCCTTTTCCTTGAGTAACTCGTTCAACCTTACTGATTCCAAAAAGATTTTATAATCGCTTGAAACAATAAAATCATTCTCTGGAAACTTTTCTTCCAGATTTTCAGTCACAGTCTTTTCAATTTTCTTCATATGAAAACGTTGTAAATGCTTAACTTTATAAGCGACGATAATCTTTTTCCCGTTTTTCACGACGATCACGTCATAGATTGTGTCTTCATTAGCAACTGTTTCCTTTACCTTTGAGATCAGTCCCTTTTCATCCTTCCCATCCATTCCATTAATGATATCCATCGGTTCAGGATTCGTACGTTTAATCATCGCGAAATTCTCCGTTTTTCCATCATTCTGATTGCTGCACGCCGTAAGCACACACAAAACAACTATAAAAATCAGCAAGCTTCCCTTAAAATATCTTCCTTGTCTGAACATAGAATCACATCCTAATTTATCGTTCTATTGTTATTTTCTTGTTTAACGGTTTTTTTATGAATGGTAGGATTAGGAAATAAAAAAAACCTTCCAAAATGGAAGGGTTTTTTCACTCAATAGCCTTTATTTTTATTGTTATTATTACAGCCACAATCTTTCTTGATTTTGATTGGCTGATCTTTTTTTATCGGTTTTGCATATGCCCATGGATTATTCTGTTTCTGATTCAATTCATGACGCCTCCTTTAAGATCTATATCATACTATATGAATGATTAGACAAGTTGTTTCCAATCAAATGTCCATAATTTTGCTGATTATGACCTCAATTATCGCTCCTACTGCTGCAACGGCAAGTATCAATATCAGTACGTCGCCTATAAACCAATGTTGGATATAAAGGCAAACCAGAAAAAGGCTGACCCAGACACCCACACACCAAAAACAACTTAGCAATTGACCAATCCACCCCAGCAGACCCTTTTCCTTGGGCATTAAAAATATTTCCACAATTCCTTCATCATTTTTTTCCTCTATCTCTTTAAAAAAGGGGCTGCGCAGCGGCTCCATGATTTTATCGAAAACGATCAAGCGTGTCAGCCTGAAGGAAGCCAAGCCTAATATGATAAATAAGGTAAATTCACTTTGTGGGGGAAACATTTAATATTGCTCCTTCACTTGGATTCTTCAATTATTTTGGCATCGATGATATCCGGCAGACCCACGAAACGGATATGGTTCCCTCTTTTAATTTTAACTGATTCCCCTCTCATGCCCAACACATGAAACCGAAGCTTTTCTCCGTTAATTACAGCCTCACATAATGGTTTTGGAAAACCTTGATGATTGGATAGGCGGGAAATGATGTCACGGGAAGATTCTTTCTTCTCCACCTTTTTCCTTTTTCTCTTAACTGGCTTTTTTTCATTTTCCTGTTCAATTTGTTCAGGATGTTCCATTTTTTCAACCGGAGCTTGCTCAGGGACATATTCTTCCGTGATTTTCCTTAATCCCGTAATCTCTTTTTCAATTTCCATCATGGCATCATAAACACCAAATTCGCGTTTGACCTGTTCGATTTTTTCTTCTTTATGCTCGGCTTCTTCCTGAAGTTCCGGCTCAGCGCTGTCTTGAGGTTTAGCCTTTTTCGTTCGAAAATCACTTTGCATATTTCCACGCAGATCTGATATTTTTGCTTGATCGACATATATGAGTGGTTTGGATTCCTTATCGCCATTTTTCCCTGACATGAAAACCCTCCTTAATATTTCAGAATATCCACGGACTGCAGCTGTTCCATTTGGTATTGGACAACCTTTTTCCCGAATTTATGCCTTATGAACAAACTGGATTCTTTTTTTTGTTCCAATTTCCCGAATAGTGTACGGTCATTGATGATGAATCTACAAACAGGCTTAGGTGCAAAGGCTGGAAGTCGGGACAATAGCTCCACCAATTCCTCGGCGGTATATGAAGTACTGATATTTTTTCCATGTAAATTGATATGTCTCTTCAGCGTATTTTGTATAGTTTGTTTTCCATCAGCACAAGGCACACCAACTTTTTCCACGTCCATGATACCCCTCCTTCTTTTTCTCGAATAGGGTTGAAAGCAGCTTTATGCCGATTCTCGCAAATAATGAATATCCGCTCTATGTATCATTTATATGAAACTCACCCTTCTTTATGCTGGAGATGTGACACTCCTTCAAAAAAGGACATCAACCAAGCTTGGATATGCTGGGCATTTATGGAGAAAACTAAAAAATTTGAAGATGAAAAAAATCGGATAGATTTCAAATGAGGATGCAGCAATTAAGGATTCCTGAGGAGTGGAAAATCAATAAAAAAAAGGGGACCGATATCGGTCCCCTTCTTTTACTGTCATCCGATTATATGGTAACCAGAATCCACATGGATATTTTCCCCGGTAATCCCGCGGGACATGTCACTTAATAAAAATACTGCCGTATCCCCTACTTCTTCTGGTGTCGTTGTACGACGAAGCGGTGCTTCTTCTTCAATCTTCTTTAAAATGGTATTGAAGTCGCGAACACCTTTTGCGGATAGGGTACGGATAGGTCCCGCTGAAATAGCATTCACTCGAATGTTATCTTTGCCAAGATCACTTGACAGGTAACGGACATTGGCTTCAAGTGAAGCCTTAGCCACTCCCATTACATTATAATTAGGCATGACCCGTTCACCGCCAAGATACGTCATTGTGACGATGCTGCCGCCTTCCGGCATGATTTCTTTCGCCGCTTTAGCTACAGCCGTTAAAGAAAATGAACTGATATTATGGGCAAGCAAGAACCCTTCACGGCTCGTATTGACGAACTCACCGTCCAGTTCTTCCTTGTTAGCGAATGCGACACTGTGTACCACGCCATGAATGATGCCTGTTTCTTCCTTAATCGTCGCAAAACATTTTTCAATGCTTTCATCCTTCGTTACATCACATTGTAAAATGATGGAGGGCTCCCCTTCCAATGTAGAAGATAGTTCCCGAACGCTTTTTTCCGTACGGTCTTTTCCGTAAGTGAAAATCATTTTTGCACCTGCTTTATGTAAGGAACGGGCAACTCCCCAAGCAATACTTCTTTTATTCGCAACACCCATTATGACAAACGTTTTTCCCTCTAATGAAAAAGTCATCGTATGTGACCTCCTATTTTTAATACAAGTTATTAGTACCTGCTACTAATGACAGTATATCAAATTTCCTTTGATAAAAACACCGTTTTCTAAAGTCCTCTGGGAATGACCCTCCAGGAGGGCCATCTTTGACTTATAGTAAATAGCCCATTAATAATGTTGCTAATCCGAAATAAATAAGAATACTGATAAGGTCATTTATAGTTGTAATGAAAGGACCTGAAGCTACTGCTGGATCGATTTTCATTTTATGCATGAGAAGCGGGACGATTGAACCGGCAAGTGTGGCAACGATCAGAGTTATGAAAATCGAAATACCGACCAATAACCCCAGCATTAAATCTTTTTGCCAAAAATAGACGATGAAAATGATAGCAATTCCGCATGTCAGACCAATAATAAGGCCAGTTCCAGCCTCTCGAAGGACTAGTTTCCACTTGCTTTCCTGTTCTAATTCACCTGTTGCGATTCCTCTGACCGCCACTGCCAATGCCTGTGTTCCTGTATTACCAGCCATGCCGCCAATCAATGGAATAAATACAGCCAGAATCGCTTTTTGACTTAGTGTCTCTTCGAATCGCCCGATCAAACTCGCAGTCAGCAAGCCTAAGAACAAGAGGATGACCAACCATGGCAGCCGTTTTTTTGCAGCTGAAAATGGACTCTTATCAACATGATCCAGATCAGATATACCGGCGAGTTTAGAATAATCATCGGATGCCTCTTCATCCATGACATCAATGATATCATCAACCGTAATAATCCCTAACAAATGGTTCTGGAAATCGACGACCGGCACGGCAAGGAAGTTATAGTCCCTTATTTTTCGTGCCACCTCTTCCTGGTCTTCAGATACAGGTACGGAAACTACCCTGTCATCCATTAAATCACCAATTAACGCATCTTCATCTGCAATGATCAAAGTCCTGAGCGATAAAACACCAAGCAGTTTCTTTTCCTGATCGGTAACGAACACATAATATATCGTTTCCGCATCCGGAGCTTCCCTTTTTAAGATCTGCATGGCTGATCGAGCCGTTTCATTTGCTTCAATGGCAATGAACTCTGTCGTCATGATACTTCCTGCAGTAGATTCCTCGTAATTCAGAAGTTCCTGGATTTCGCTTGCCGCTTCATCATCCATGATGGTCAAATAGCTGACGGCCTGCTCATCATTGATTTCATTCAGGACGTCAGCAGCATCATCCGCATACATATGGGAAAGCATATCGGCTGCGTAAGAAGGATTCATTTCAGCCAACAGGCTTTCATAATCCTCTTGATCTATTTCTATATTCTCAAAAAGGTCCGCCATTTCTTCCGGTGACAAATATGTGTAAATGACGGATCTGAATTCATCTGACAAGCTTGTATAAAATTGAGCCTGATCATAAGGATGCATTTCGAGGAACTCCGTACGGAACTGATCTAGATTTTCCGTTTTAAGCGCTTCAAGCAAAAACTCGTTATTCACTTGACTACTCTCCCGCTCCCTCTCCCGGTCCTTCATCTCCTCCATAACCATACACCTCCTAAAACAAATTTTTCATTTCTTCGTTTATATTTTATTTTTTAAATAATACTATACTAATACCATAAACATATACAAAACAAACAAAGGATGTGTCAAATGAACATCGATATCATAGGGGACATTCATGGATGTTTCGCTGAATTCAGGCAGCTGACCGAAAAAATGGGCTATACATGGGAGACTGGGGTTCCTGTACATCCCTCTGGAAGGATTCTCGGCTTTGTAGGGGATTTAACCGATCGCGGCCCCAATTCCCTTCAAGTAATCGAGGTTGTCCATGAATTAGTCATTAACCAAAATATAGCAAGGTATGCCCCAGGTAACCACTGCAATAAATTGTATCGTTATTTTTCAGGCAATAAAGTACAAATATCACACGGTTTAGAAACTACTGTAGCTGAATATGAATCACTGAACAGTCGGGAGCAAAAGAAAATCCGAAAAAAATTCATGGATCTATATGAACGCTCCCCACTTTATCAAATCATGGATGAAGGGCGATTGATCATTGCCCATGCAGGAATTCGCAATGACTATATTGGTCAATATAGCAGTAAAGTAAAAACCTTTGTCCTCTATGGTGATATAAATGGCTCCAAACATCCGGATGGGTCTCCGGTCAGGAAAGACTGGGCCAAATCATACAAAGGGGAATCTTGGATCGTATATGGCCACACACCTGTCCCTGAAGCTAGACAAGTCAATCATACATACAATATTGATACAGGCTGCGTCTTCGGTGGAAAACTGACGGCTGTCCGTTATCCCGAAATGGATCTTCAAGAAGTGCCTTCAACCATGCCATATATAGCGGAAAAATTCAGGACATCTTTTGATTAACCAAAAAAACTCGCCAACTTGGTGAGTTTTTTTGCGTCCATGATTTTTTTAAAATCCTGAATCGTTCGTTTTAATGTGGCCCGTTATAAAATCAGGAATCCCATCCTTTACTTCCATCGAGCAAACGGGACATATCTTCTGGTAACTCTTCTTGAAACAACATCATCTTCTTTGTGAAAGGATGTAAAAATTTCAGCTCAAAACAATGCAGGGCTTGGCGAGGTATACCTCCCCTGTTCCCTCCATATAAATCATCACCAGCCAGCGGGTGACCAATATGAGCCATATGGACCCTGATTTGATGCGTACGCCCTGTTTGGAGTTCCAAATCAAGGAATGTATGGGACTCTGTGTGTGCCAATACCTTAAATAGGGTACAGGCATGCCGGCCATCCTCCCTAACTTCCCGTTCGATGATGCTGGTCGATTTTCGTCCGATTGGCGCCACTATCTCTCCTACAGGTCCTTCAACGATCCCCTCAGCTATGGCTTGGTATCTCCGTTTAACCTGTCCTGATTTTTGCTGTTCACTTAATAAGTGATGGATATGCCGGTGCTTGGCAATTAAAACCAGACCTGATGTGTCCCGGTCAAGCCGTGTAACTATATGGATCGTCGCCTGTACTCCCGTCTTCCTATAATAACCCGCCAAGCCATTCGCCAGACTGCCGTTAGGATGCTCGCGGGAAGGAATGGTATTCATGAAAGGGGGCTTGGCCACCACCAATACAAACTCATCTTCATACCTGACATCCAGGGGGATCGGTTCCGGTAAAAGGCCTTCGCTTGCCTGCTCCGGCGGGAATATGACGGTGACGGTGTCACCTGTTTCAATCCGTTCCCTTACGGTTACTTCTTCACCGTTCAACCGGATATATCCACCTTTAAACTTAATATCCGTTAATGCTCGTTTTGAAATATCGCATTTGCTGAGAAACTCTCGCAATAAAGAGCCAGAATCCTCTTCAGAAACCGACCAGGTCAAAGAAAAGTTTTGATTTGACATGAGGTGAGTCTATCTCCTTAATTAGCAATAAATGAATCATGCACTCTTTTCCAGAAAGGAAAAGGGCGGAATCTGGCAAATCGGATCTTTTCATCTGCCACCCGGCACTGTATCGACTTTACATTTTCCTGAAGCAAGGACAAATGGTCGACCGTAATTTGAAAATTGACCGCATTGACCGGCCTGAACATACATGTATGATGTGCCGGCAGCAGAAGTGGAGATCCTACCGTTCTAAACACCCGGTTATTAATGGATGCCAATTCGGTAATCTGGATGGCATCGATTGATGGATGGACGATGGCCCCGCCAAGCGCCTTATTATACGCCGTGCTTCCAGATGGGGTCGCAATGCATAAACCATCTCCACGGAACGTCTCGAAATGCTGGCCGCGTATTTCAACGTCCATTACGAGCGTCCCTTCAACACTTTTGACTGTCGATTCATTCAAAGCCAAAAATCTGTTTTCCCGTCCTCCATGCTGATAACGGACAATCGTTTCGAGCAGTGGATATTCCACTATTTGAAATGGGGTTTTGGCTAAAGCTATCACCAATTTTTCGATTTCATCAGGGGTCCAATCTGCATAAAACCCAAGATGTCCTGTATGTACTCCAACAAAGGCGGTTTTATCCAATCGATTCTTATAACGGTGAAAAGCATATAATAAAGTGCCATCACCACCGACAGAAATGACAATATCCGGCTGATCTTCGTCATATTCCAAATGAAAGTCCTGAAGATACGTTCGCATCCTTTGCATTAAAGTATTCGATTTCGCATCTCCTTTTGACGTAATCGCAAATTTCATGTAATCCCACCTTCAATTTAGATTTCTTCTCGTTTACCCATTTATTTGTTCAAGAATCTTTCTTCCGGGAAAAAAGACGCTGGGCTTCCTGGATTTCCGTACGGATTTGCGACATCTCTGCATCAAGCAGGAAGGCAGCTTCAGCTGCACGTTTGAGTCGCAGTTGAATATCTTCCGGGAAAATGCCTTTATATTTATAATTTAAAGAATGTTCAATCGTCGCCCAAAAATTCATCGCAAGAGTCCTGATTTGAATTTCGGCAAGGATATTCTTTTCGCCATGGATCGTCTGGACCGGATAGCGGATCACAACATGATAAGAACGATAGCCGCTAGCTTTTTTATGGGAAATATAATTCCTCTCCTCGACTATCTCGAAGTCATTTCGACCTCGTAAAAGTTCAACCACCTGTTCGATATCATCCACGAATTGGCACATCATGCGAAGCCCTGCAATATCCTGGATCTCAGTTCCCAATTTATCAATGGGAATGTCCTTTAGGCTCGCCTTATCCAATATGCTGACAATCGGCTTTACCCTGCCTGTTACAAATTCGATCGGTGAGTGAATATTCTCTCTCTCAAACTGTTTCCTTAAACCCTTTAGCTTAACCTTCAATTCTTCGACAGCCTGAGTATAAGGCGCCAAGAAATCGTCCCAACTCTCCATTGCCACACCACCTATATCTATCTAAAAAGCGCCTGTTCAACTCTGGTATGGGCAGAACGCTCTCCTAAACCCAGCAGCCAAATGACTTTATGCCAATTCACCACTGGATCCTATTACATCTTTCTCTAGCAAAGAATATGTATTAAATTTCTATATATACGATTGACCAATTCTCGTGCTCAACGTTTATATTTTATCATATCCTGCAATTGATTCCTAAAAATTCAAGTACAATAGCAAAAAATTATTGAATTCAATTTGACAGCTGGAATGGTTCTTATATGATTAACCTAAGAATCAGCGAAAAAGGATGGGACACATGAACCAGCATATTGAAATTGAATTTAAAAACCTCTTAAGCGAAAAAGAATTTCGTCAACTGATCGAATACTTTCATGTCGGGGCATCGAACTTTAAAACACAGAAAAACCATTACTTCGATACACTTGGATTCTCTTTGAAACAGCAAGACTCTGCACTTAGGATCAGGGAGAAAAATGGGCGATACGAGCTGACTTTAAAACAGCCCGCTAAAGAAGGATTATTGGAAACGAATCAAGATATTCCTGAAGAAACCGCATATGGCTTCCTGAAACATAACATATTCCCTGATGGCGAGATCCGACATCTTATCCTCGAGTGCGGAATTGATCCAAAAGACTTTACCTGCTTTGGGACACTACAGACAGACCGTTTTGAATTTCCTTACAAAGAGGGTCTGCTCGTTTTAGACCATAGTTCGTATTTGAATCAGGAAGACTTTGAGCTTGAATATGAAGTGTCGGATGCAAAAGCCGGGAAAAAAAACTTCCTGACCCTCCTTGAAACCCTTAAAATTCCGGTAAGGGAAACCGAAAATAAGGTTAAGAGGTTTTATCGTGCCAAATTCCAAAAATAATCCTGTTTGAACCCATTCGGAGGTGGAGAGTTTGAAAATCCAAGATTTCAAAACGTTTATGGAATTGCAGGCAATCGAGCAATTCACGAACGGCAACATCAGAAATACAAATTCATCTCGATCCGTTTTCCAGGACATGCTCTCGGCATTGGTTTCGAGTGATGCTCTAGAAGGCGCTTCGCAGACATTGGGTTCCTTATTATCCAATGTGGAAACGGAAGCGAAGAAGTCCTTTCTTCAACCCATCGGCCTGACATCGAACATCAACCCGATTTCCGCTGCCCATGCTAACAATCAGAGCAGCGGAAACGCAACAAACTATGATCATATCATCAGCCAGGCGGCAAGTTTATATAATCTCCCGGAAAAACTGATTAACTCTGTCATTAAACAAGAATCGAACTTCAACCCTGAAGCCACCAGTTATGCGGGTGCAACCGGCCTTATGCAGTTAATGCCAGCAACTGCAAAAAGCCTTGGGGTGGATGATGCAACCGATCCAGAACAAAACATCATGGGCGGGAGTAAATATTTAAGTCAAATGATGGCACGTTATGACGGGGACATTCAGGTTGCCCTTGCTGCATATAATGCTGGGCCTGGAAATGTCGATAAATATAACGGCATCCCTCCTTTTAAAGAAACTCAGAACTATGTCCAAAAAGTTTATGGCACATTTTCAAGCTAAAGCAAGCTGACCCTGTTTATTTATGATGGGTCAGTTTTTTCATGTCTATATATTCTTCTTCCACGCATCTGAAAAAATGGTAAAGCTCCTCAAATGCTGTCATCTTCGATCATTTCCCTGTGTCATACTACAGATGTAAAATTTTCTTTAAGCTATATATTTGTTATATCAGTACGTCATTGATAAAATATGATTAAATATCAACCATCTTTCTTTAAAAGGAGTAATCAACATGATGCAAGGGAACCCTACACCATATGAATTAATTGGAGAAGGGCAATTACACAAATTAATTGATGTGTTTTACTCCAACGTTAGTCAACACCCGGATCTGCAGCCAATATTCCCTGACGATTTAACTGAAACAGTCCGTAAGCAAAAACAATTTATGACTCAATATTTAGGCGGGCCCTCTTTATATACCGAAGAGCATGGCCATCCTATGTTGCGGGCTCGACATATACCTTTTGAAATTACACCAGAACGTGCGAAAGCATGGCTCTCATGCATGTATCAAGCCATGGACGAAGTTGGCCTTGAAGGTGAGATTAGGGAGTTTTTCTATCACCGCCTCTATTTGACGGCACAGCATATGATCAATACATCCGGAACTGACGGGAAAGGAGAAGACAGTTGAGCGCACAAAAACCAGTTTTCAATATTTCCGATTGGATCAAGACGCAGCATTGCTATGAAATAGGAAAAAAGCCAATTGAAATTTATGTTTTTGTTGATCCGCTTTGTCCCGAATGCTGGGGCTTAGAACCAATTATTAGGAAATTACAGATAGAATATGGCCAACTGTTCAGTTTACGCCATGTTTTAAGCGGTAAAATCGATTCTCTTAATATGGGGAAAAATAAAAATTATGAAAACCTTGCTCAAGTTTGGGAAAAGACAGCCAGCCGCTCGGGAATGTCCTGCGACGGGAGCCTTTGGTCTGAAAACCCAATCTCTTCTCCATATACAGCTTCCATCGCAATAAAGGCAGCGGAATTGCAGGGCCGTAAATTGGCCATTCGTTTTTTAAGGCAGCTTCAAGAATATGTATTCATAGGTAAAAAGGATATATCCAATATCGAGGTCTTGACCGAATGTGCCAAAATGGTCGGTTTGGATGTGGAGGAATTCCTTTATGACATCAATTCTTCCAGTGCAGCAAAAGGCTTTCAATGTGACATGAAAATCACAAGTGAAATGGAAGTGACTGAAATACCTTCCCTTGTCTTTTTCAATCAAAATATTGAAGAAGAGGGGATAAAGGTTTCAGGTGTCTATTCTTACGAGGTATATGTTCAAATTTTAGAAGATATGCTGAATGGTCTTCCAGCCCCCGCACCCCCTCCCTCTCTCGAAGAATTTCTAAGCTGTTTCAAACTAGTGGCCACAAAGGAGATTGAAACGGTTTATAATATGAGTAAGAATACCGTCGAGTTGGAAATGAAAAAGCTTGTTTTAAAACAGTTGGCAGAGAAAATTCCTGCTAAATACGGAACGTTTTGGAGATACACAAAGAAACAGTCATGAATTTGACTGCTTCTTTGTTATATTTTAAAAAGGAAAAACCATGCAAATCAAAAGATTGCATGGTTTTTTTATTATAAGAAATAAGGGGATGGGAGAAATTTTTCACGATCAAACAAAGGGGTATAAGTTTGTTTGTGATTTACTTCACAATATATAATATAACAGATAACCCATTTATGTTTCAACTATATGTGTAACTTTTCACAAATTGTTCACAATATATATTTTTCGTCTTTTATTATCCTTTCTAGTATATATAGCTAAATAAGAGACGGTTTTAATTTTTAGAACATACGTGTTTTGATAGCTGATTTAGTATGGGATTGAGTCTATTTGTGAAATGTGTCACAATAATGACTAAAAATTTCTCTTTTTATTCATTCAGCTTATGTTCAACTTTTATTACTACCATTATAGTTCATGCACATGAAAAACCCCGGCAAATCAAGAAATTTGCTGGGATTTCACCTATTTATACGATTAAGGGGATAGGAGAAATTTCACGACGAACAAACAAAGGGGTATATGTTTGGGATGTGATAACTTCTATATCTGTACTATAGCAGATTACACACCTTATTTGCAAGAACTTTGTGCGCGACTTCACATTATTGTCATATTCTTAGAATACTGCTTATTCTAAAACATACTATCTAATAATGAGCAGATGAGTTTTTACTGCTGCCAGGTTGGAGGTGACCAAATTGAAAGGCTTTATTCTACTCATACTCTTGATAGGGTCGCTATTTGTCCAGCTACTCGGTATCATGGACCTCATTCCTCTGTATTTTACCTCCCCTATTTTATTTTTTGTTTTGTTCATAATTCTTCATAGCTTAAATCAGAGAAATCGTTTTAAAGGATTATGACGGACATCTAGATAAAGATGAAAAGGACCCGAAGTGTTCGGGTCCTATCCACATCCTATTTATTCAAAAGTTCTTCCAACTCATTTAATTTTTCCTCGAATACATTCATGGCTTCTTGTACAGGCTCGGCTTTTGTCATATCGACGCCGGCCTTTTTGAGTACTTCAATCGGATAATCGGAACTTCCTGATTTCAAGAACTCCAGATACCTTTTGACAGCAGGCTCTCCTTCTTCAAGGATTTGCTTGCTCAATGCTGTTGCTGCACTGATTCCAGTTGCATATTGATAAACATAGTAATTATAGTAGAAGTGTGGAATACGAGCCCATTCCAAACCGATTTCTTCATCAATGGTCACGTTCTCGCCAAAGTATTTCTTGTTCAGCCCATAATATTCCTTAGTAAGCATATCCGCCGTCAACGCTTCCCCATTTTGAGCTTTTAAATGAATCGTATGTTCAAACTCTGCAAACATCGTTTGTCGGAACAATGTGCCACGGAAGCCTTCCAGGTAATGGTTCAGTAAATAGATGCGTTTCTTTTCATCTTCGATCGAATTCAGTAAATAATCATTCAACAGGTTTTCATTACAAGTGGATGCAACTTCCGCTACAAATATTGAATAATTCCCGTATGGATATGGCTGATGTTTACGTGTATAGTAGCTATGGACCGAATGCCCAAACTCATGAACGAGCGTGAATAAGTTATTGACGTTATTTTGCCAGTTCATTAGAATATAAGGGTTCGTCCCGTATGTCCCCGAAGAATAGGCGCCGCTTCGTTTCCCTTTGTTCTCATGCACATCGACCCAACGGTTTTCAAATCCCTCTTTCAAAACGTTCAAATAGTCCTCCCCTAGCGGAGCAAGACCTTTAAGGACATAATCTTTGGCCTCGTCATATGTCACTTCCATCTTCACTTCTTTAACAAGAGGAGTGAATAAATCATACATATGGAGTTCATCTAATTCCAGTACCTTTTTACGTAAATCAAGATAACGGTGCAGTAATGGCAAGTTGTCGTTGACCGTTTTAACGAGATTATCGTATACGGTCTCCGGAATGTTATTATTACTTAACGCCGCTTGGCGTGCTGAATCATATTTTCGAACCGTGGCATTGAAGTTGTGGTTTTTCACCTCACCTGACAGTGTTGAAGCAAATGTATTACGGAACTCCCCGTACTTGCTGTATACCCCTTTAAATGCCTCCTCACGTACACGGCGATCTTCACTCTCAAGAAATCTGATATACCTTCCGTGAGTAATTTCCACTTCATTTCCCTCTTCATCCTTGATGGTCGGGAATTTCAGATCGGCATTGTTAAGCATACCGAAAGTATTACCCGATGCATCGAGTACTTCTGATGCCTGCGCCAATAGTTCTTCCTGCTCTGCTGATAGGATATGGGGTCTCTGAAGATTAATTTCCTCTAAAGAATGTTTATATAATTTCAATTCTTCTTTTTCTTCCAAAAACCCTTCCACTTTACTTTCGTCAATACTCAATAGTTCAGGAACCATATATGAAAACGCAGCCGCTGCCTGTGCGTATAAAGCTTTTGCCCGATCCTCCATCCCTTGATAAAATGGATTGGTTGTATCTTGATCATTGCGCATATGTGAATAAGAATAAACTTTCCCTAGCTTCTCGAAAACCTCATCTTGAAGTTGGAGGGCCGCAAATAGCTTTTCTGCGCTTTCTCCCAACGTCCCTTTATGCGCCTCCGCTTTCTTGAGGTCTTCCTTTACCGCTTTGAAGGCAGCTTCCCAATCTTCCTCGGTTGCGAAGATATCTTCCAGTCTCCACGTATCTTCAGGAGCTATTTCACTTCTTGAAGGTAATGTATTCGTTTTTGTTTCCTGTGCCATAAAAATTCCTCCCCATTCTATTGAAACTTGCTATTGGGCTAACTCATTAAACCGGATTGAACACTGCAATGCTTCATTCTGTTTAATTCCCAGTTCTTATTACTATTTCTCCATTTACAAAAATAATCCTGCCATTTCATCTGAATTCAAGATAAATTGAGATGTCATCACTGATTATACTGGATATTCCCCTTTTCCATCATCAATTTATGCTTATCATAGAAATCATTTTCCAAAATCTGAGCTTGATCACTGGTGAAGGGAAGGGTAAATTCCTTTTCAACTTTAAAGACCCCTTCTTCCAGCTTTGATAAATAACCCAATTGTTCCATAAGCATGATATATTGATCTATAGGATACTCGATGGTTTTTTCATGAAGCAATGGCAACGGTCTGAACTTTATTTCCCCTTTTTTTGAACGCTTTCTAAAAATGCGGATAATATCAGCCATATAAATCTTTTCCCCTGTTCTTTTCTCTTGAAACGCATCCATGTATAACCATGCCTGCCATTCGATTGAGGCAGTTTCGATCAACAGCATCCCTCTGACGGGAACACCCACTTCAATTGGAAGTGTCGCAGGTGAAATATGATGTAAATATAGGGCTTCGAAAAAAGGATCGCATCTGCGTGCTGTTTTCACTCGATGGAGCGACCAGCCATTTCTTTTATATCTCCATACAGGCAGAAAAGGGAAACGAAAGCAGTTTTGGGGCACTGCCCGACTAGGGGTAAGGAGCTTTAGAGAAGCTGTTGTCAATTCGGCAAATACGGTTCTAGGGGTAAAAGGAGTGAGGTTCTTCAAAACTGATAAATGATCAGTTTCCGGGCAATACATCCAAAGAAACGGATGATGGAAGCTGCCGGTGACGAAGAGCCATTGGAAGCGGGATATACTGAATTCATAAAAGCTTTTCCTTTTTAAGCTTTTTGCAGCGAGGATCCAGATTGGTTTAATGCCTATGCTTTGATAGGCTCTTGACCTTTCCATGAAATCAGCCTCGGGGATAACTGAGCATTGAAATTCTATCGCATAACGATTACCTCCTATCCTCACTAAAATATCAGTCCTTTTCTTAATTTCGGGAAGGTAGGCTTCTAGATCCACTTGATAACCATGTGATAAAAACCACTGAAACAATTTTCTTTTTCCCATTAAATGATAGGCGGATTCCGGTTCTGAAGAAGCACGGCATGAAGAACTATTTTTATGGGCGAAATGCGGAACCCTTACACTGCCCGCTTTGATGGTCAATTCCATCTTGCAGCATGGACAGTAATAATCTGCTGACTTTCTCCAGTCATCAATCATGTTTGCCGGTATCTTTTCAGGGAGGGTAATCCAAGTCCCATCTTTATTTATCGCAGTTAGCATACATCTCCTCCTCACCCACTACATTCGCCTGGTTCGCTTAGGATTCCTTTTAATGTGAAAAAAAAAATGCCTGATCGGCATAAAAGAGAGTTACTATCTAAAGAAGGGGTGAAAGCAATCGGCAAGTGGACTCCAATAATTTCAAACCGAAATTCCGTTTGGAAAACTCATCAATCTCCACTTCCTTGGATACCTTTATATCTTCCATGTAATCATTCACCAGCTGCTGAGCACTTTCCGTCCGGTAAAGAAATGCATTGACTTCGAAATTCAGGTGAAAGCTTCTCATATCGATATTGGTTGTCCCAATTGATGCCATTTGGTCATCCACTATGATGATTTTACTATGCATGAAGCCTTCATTATATTGAAATATACGAACTCCAGAGGCAAGCAATTCGGGAAAATAAGTTCTCGAAGCATGAAATACGATACGTTTATCGGGGTTCTTCGGGACGAGAAGCCTGACATCCAAACCACTTAAAGCAGCCACCTTCAACGCTTGTAAGATATTGTCATCAGGAACGAAATACGGGGAGGCAATCCAGACGGACTTTTTTGCTGAAGTGATCATCTTAAAAAAAATGCTTTTAATGATCGTCCATTCACTATCCGGCCCTCCGCCAATCAATTGAACTCCGCCATATCCGTGATGGTTCGGCATTCCGGTCATGAGGTATTCATCGCTTAAAAAACTATTGTTGGTGCTATAATACCAATCCTGCAGAAATATGAGCTGTAACGTCCTGACCGCTTCCCCCTTTATGATGAGATGCGTATCCCTCCAAGAACCGAATTTCTGGTCTTGTCCCAAATATTCATCCCCTATATTGAGGCCGCCGATGAAACCGACAGAGCCATCTATCACAATTATTTTACGATGGTTGCGAAAGTTGAATTTATTATTTAATAAAGGGAGATGCAACGGACCAAAGGCCACCATTTCGGCTCCCGCATTCTTCAGTTCATCGATATAAGATCGGGCTAACTTCCAGGAACCAACCGCATCATAGAGAAAACGGACCTTTACCCCTTCTTTTACTTTTTGTATCAAGATGTCTTTTAGCAGTCCGCCAATGCGGTCATCCCTAACAATATAATATTCTAAATGAATATGATGTCTTGCTTTTTTTAATTCTTCGATGATATTGGAAAATGTCTCCTCACCATTCCGTAAAACCCTGGTTTCGGTCGTAAATGATACAGGACTATTCCCCAGCCTATTTGCAAGATTGATTAACTGCTGAGGGTGCTCGCCCATTTCCATAATTCGTTCATTATATCCCGCTTCGCCGCTTATTTTCACGAAAGTCTGTTTATCCAAAAAGTACTTCTTGCGAAATATCCTATCTTTCCGAAAATTACGGCCAAACAAAAAGTAAAAAATGAAACCGATGAATGGGAAAGCGCAAAAAATAACAAGCCATGTTATGGTCTGGATGGGATCTCGATTTTCGAGGAAAATGTTGAATCCAATTATCACCAAGAAAAGGGTCAAAATAAGGCTAGAATAAAAAATCAGCCTGCCATCAACGCCATTTAATAGAAAATGCCAAGTGCTGACCAACATGAGAATAAGCAGACCGATGCCAACTATATTCTTCACCTAGACTCCCTCCAATTAACAAACACAGGAACACTAAAAAACCCCCTTAGACGAAAAGGCCGATTTCTACTGAAATCGGCCTCAACAGTCTATGCGAAATATTTATCGACCGTTGTGAATACATCATTTTCGATAACTATCTTTCCGTACTCTTCAAGCATATGCACCGTTATAGGCGACTCCTGGCTATATTCCAATAAAAGACTTAGAACATTATCGATTTCTTCCTCATCAATCTCCGCTTCGGAAAATTCGATATAAAGATAATATTTATTCTGATAAACATAAAGTTTAGTCGTCCAATCATCCAAGCCATGACGTTTGCTTAATGAAATGACATCTTCGAAATCCTCGAAAGTCGTGATGAATTCAATCATACCATCTTCGAATGTCATACCGCTTTCTTCATCTTTGCCATGAAAATGTTGATCAAGAAGCGTATCCATCTTGTCTGATACATTCAAATCCCTTAACTTATCATCTGAAAGAGGCAGCTCGAGTTTCTGACCATCTTTGGCAAGCTGGGCTTTTGTGACCAAAACCTCCAAGCCTTTTTCAAGGGCTTGAACTTGAATCCATAAAGGTCCTTCAATCATGAATTCTTCTTCCTGATGCACTTCATCCATCATTTCCCAAAAAAGTTCCTCACTTCTCTCGCGGCTGTACCAAATTTCTTCGCGATCAAAGCCTCTTTCCTCAATATCTATATAGGAAATATAAAATTTTACTGTATCGTCATTAATGCGTTCGATTTCCATGATTCCCCTCTCCCTTCCTTTCTCATTTTGAAGGGATAATAACCCCCAAGCGAAAATTGCTCTTAAAAGCTCTTTACCCGTAAGTGAATACTGTAAATCATGATAGTCATTAAAACAGACTATTTTACATCATTTTATGACAAAACCTTGAAGAAGGGAAATAAAAAACATTACTTATCTAAAAAACAATTGTTTGCCTAATATTCCATTCATTCTATAAAAAAATACATCCGCATGCAACTATCATAATGCTTTATTAAATTTCACTCTTACTGCCGTCAATGTCATATTATATACATGGCATGATGAGCTGCATTCTTATTTTTTCTTAAAATGATGACCGGTTCAAGGGACCTGTTGCAGCTAAGAAACGACCGCTGTCGCCTATCAATCCTGTTATGTTCCCCGTCATTAAGTTAAAAAAATCAGCGGAAAATCGGATATGTATAAAGAAAAAGCCCTGCACATTTCCTGGCAGAGCTTGAAAGACCTTATTAGTTGACCATACGTTGTGCTTCCCGTAATTGGAAGGTACGAACTTTACGTGGTAAAAATCGTCTTATCTCATCTTCATTATAACCAACTTGAAGCCGTTTCTCGTCAAGGATAATTGGACGTCTCAACAGTCCAGGATTCTCCTTGATCAATTTATATAATTCTTGAAGAGGCAGGCTCTCTAAATTTACGTTTAACTTTTGGAAAGTTTTTGACCGTGTTGAAATGATTTCATCGGTTCCATCTTCTGTCATTCGAAGAATTTCTTTAATCTCATCAATCGTTAACGGTTCTGAAAAAATGTTTCTTTCTTTATATCCAATCTCATGTTCCTCTAACCATGCTTTTGCTTTTCTGCATGAAGTACAACTAGGTGATGTATATAATGTTACCATGCTTACTCACACTCCCTAAATATAGAATCGGTGATCTATGAGGGGAAATCTACTATTAGTATTCATAAGTACCACTCTAATTTGAAATAATTTTAAATAAGTATTTCATGTTCCTTATTATACACTAATTTTTTTAAAATGAATACCCTTTTTGATATTTGAAAAAATCCTTTAAAACTTCCTGTTCAGGCTGTACTATAACTATTTCATTTTTTTATGTAATACATTAAGACCACATTTTCTAATTGAAAAAACATACCTGCCATTCTCATTTAACTCTCAATTCGGCCCTCATGATTATTTAATTATCTCGTTACTTTTATTTACCCCCAATCCTTGTCAATAAACAAGATCATGTTAATATATTTTCTTTAATAAAAAGCAAATTCCTCCTTTTACAAGAAAAACCATTCTTTTAGCACATATATTTCCAAAAGTGAAAAAGGTAATTCGAAAGAATCCGCAATAAGGGAGTAATCTACCATCCAAGAAGTTATGGATATTCATTTGCCTGCAGAATATGCCAGTAAAAGACAGTTAGTCTTCAGTCTATAAGTCGATTCAGCTGATTCCAGAAATCCGCTCCCTTTCCGCCGACTGTCTGCCAAGCCTCCTCGACGCAAGCGTCTACGGGGTCTCGGCTAGCCAGCTTCTCGGCAGGTGTGTCGCATATTTCTCAATATATTGGAGGTTACATCCAAAATGACTTTATTGAATATTAACCAAATTATCCTTTTAAAAAACATGATCTCGACAAACTAAAAAGGGCCGGTTAACAACCGGCCCTTTTTACTCAAACTTCCATCTCTTTAAAAATATCGGCTTCCTGACCTGCATTCAAGCTAAGTACATCATCTACATCTTGATAAGATTTCCCATAAAGATCATCATCTTTGTAAGTATGGATTTCAGAATAAATCTCTTTCATGAAATCAAATACATCTTCTTCATCAATAGATGGATTTGCCGGCCAATACAAGATTTCCATAGGCGTATTCTCCTTGGTGGCAAGCGATTTTCTGCTGTAGGAAATCGAAGAGGCGTGCTTGAATCCTTCCCTTTTATAAAATTTCAGCCTTTTAAATGTATCATCATCATTTTCTTGTACTGGTTCTACTTCCAGCAAGATCGTTTTCTGCTTTTTTTGCAATTTTTGAATTAATTTTCTTCCAAGTCCCTGCCCCCTTGATTTCTTTGATACAAAAAGGTAATCAACGAATATAAACTCGTCCCCTTCCACATATAATAAAACATGGTCGGGACCTTCATCCTTTTTATATATTTCCTGCTTATCTTCTAAAAGAACTTCTATGTGTTCTTTTGACTTCATTTCTTCAATAGGGAAATACTGGTTTAGCTTTTCATACCAATTCATAATTTAATCTCCTCATTTGCTAGTTTATACTTTCCAGATTTTTTCTTATCCTCTACAATGGAACTTGAATAGCTTGAAAATATTAGGAGGGTTTTGATGATCAGCTACTTTTTGGACTTTTTTTTAGTCGCCGCTTGCGTTATTGGCATTACGGCTGTGAATGGCGTTGTGACGAATGGAATCGGCGAAAAATGGTTTGGCGGGAAACGTCACTCTCATATTTTCGATCAATCGAAACGAATTCAGTCAGGGTGGAGTCAAGTTGGCGGGAATAAAAAGCGGTAATTCAGAGAGAATTTTGGATGACCGGAAGGAACTTCCTAGGTCATCCTTTTTTTCATGGGGTATAGTCTACTCCCTTTGTATATCGATTTGCTGCATTCCACAATAAGTATTCATCAATACCATTATCATTCAATGCTTTTATTTGGGCTTCCACTTCTTCCTTACCATACCTTTGGTAATTACCATCACCTAAATATGAGGCAGTAAAATCTTGGAGCCAAGGTCTTGAAGTAGGTGGTGTTTTTAATTCCTTTAGCTTCCCGTTCTCCAATTTCGCATATTCCTTAACGAGATTATAAGGCTCCAAATCAGGCTTTTCGATACCAAAATAAGATGTCCAGTGGCTCGGATATATCATCGAGGAAATAACATCAACATTCTCAGAGATTTTTGTGAAGTTTTGCCCAATTCCGGGAGCTTCAGGCAATGTAGCCGCATATCCGAAAATATCCACCGACACTTCGACATCGTATGGCTCCAGTTGCTTCCTCGCATAACTTACGAAATCCGTAACTGCCTGAACCCTTTTGGCTGTATGACTCATTTTCGCTTCATCATATTCACCGACATCATATTTCAAATCATCTTCTTTATTTTCGAATCCTTCGGGAAAACGGACATAGTCAAATTGAATTTCTTTAAAACCCATCTTTGCCGCTTCAATGGCAATACCGACATTATAATCCCACACTTCTTTTAAGAATGGGTTAACGAAGGCTTCCCCTCGACCATTCTTCCATACCTTTTCACCATCTAAAAAAGACAACTCAGGTTTCTCTTTGGCCAAAAGGGAGTCTTTAAAGACGACAACCCTTGCAATCGGATAAATCTGTTTATCCTCAAATTTTTTCAGCATTGCCCTCGGGTTTTTTATGTAGTCTTTACCAATCCCAGCATATGGAGAGTCGGGATCATCCGTTTTATACGTTACGTTCCCCTTGTCATCCTTAATGTCAATGACCATCGCATTCAAATCGGTTTCATCTACATATTTGATAAGTTCATTCAGTTTATTGCCACCCGCTGCAGGCCCTGTCACATATATTCCGCGTACAGCATCCGGATAGTCGAATTTCAACCCCGAATCAAAAAAACGCGGTACGCTCGCAGGCAATTCTTTATTTTCTAATGCTACCTGCCTCGTTTCGTTCATGCCTTGCGCATGAACTGGCTGTTGAATCAGGAATATGCACATACCTGTCATCAACCATTTACACATTGGTTTCATTTTCTCCACCTCATTCGCCATCAGTCATCAATATTCAACAAATATAATAAACCCCTTTCTTTAATACCACAAACAATTAACTTTACTCCTATATATGATAAATAATTAAAAAAACTGCTTTACAAAGTTTCAGCTTAAGAATACGTTCACAATCCTGTATTCCCTTGTGAGTATCCTTCCCTAAAATGGTCTGCTCATTGTGGTATATGTTAAACGGTTTGATTTTCCTCGAACCCTTCATTTCTTCCATGTCAAAAAAGAAACGGAAATCCTTTCTAATGGCTTGATTTCCGTTTCGATTATACATTTAATATGAATAAATGCTAAAATACAGTATAGTGGACATTTCGTATTCTCAGAATGGCATCGATACAGGACAAAACGGCCCTCCACAAGATTCAAATGAGCGTTTCCCCACACAGGAACATGCACATTTCTTTCAAAGAATGTGGATTCATTTTCTATCTATCCTTACAATAATGAAGAGCGAATATCCATTTATCAATAAACGTATTTAGAGGAGTGACTAGCAGTTGAAAAGGATTTTCTCCGGCATTCAGCCATCCGGTTCCGTTACTTTAGGAAATTACATCGGAGCCATGAAACAATTCGTTAACTTACAAAATGAATATGAATGTTTCTTTTGTATTGTTGACCAACATGCAATTACAGTTCCACAAGACCGCATCAAGTTAAGGAAAAACATTAAAACATTGGCTGCTTTATATCTGGCCATTGGCCTGGATCCTGAAAAGAATACCATCTTCATTCAATCAGAAGTACCAGCGCATGCACAGGCAGGCTGGATTTTACAGAGTATATCCTATATTGGGGAACTTGAGAGAATGACACAATTCAAGGACAAATCCGCTGGCAAAGAAGGGGTATCCGCAGCATTGCTCACTTACCCGCCGCTAATGGCTGCTGATATTCTCCTTTATAGTACAGATGTGGTCCCTGTCGGGGAAGATCAAAGACAGCATCTTGAATTGACACGCGATCTGGCTGAACGATTCAATAAAAAGCATAATGACATATTTAAAATCCCGGAAATCAGCCTCCCTACAGAAGGGGCCCGTATCATGTCCCTTCAGGAACCAACCAAGAAAATGAGCAAATCCGATCCTAATAAAAAGGCGACGATTGCCTTATTGGATGACCCGAAGCAAATCGAAAAAAACATCAAGAGCGCAGTTACCGATTCGGAAGGAATTGTCCGTTACGATAAGGAAAACAAAGCAGGTGTTTCCAACCTGATGTCCATATACTCCATTTTCAGTGGAAAAACCTATTCAGAAATTGAAGAGATGTATGAGGGCAAAGGCTATGGTGACTTTAAAAGTGATTTGGCTGAGGTGGTTCTTGGAGAAATCCTCCCAATCCAAGAACGCTATAATGCATTGATCGATTCACCTGAATTGGATGAAATTCTGGACCGCGGTGCAGAAAAGGCGAATATTGAAGCCAATAAAATGATCAGAAAAATGTATAATGGGATGGGACTTGGCAGAAAGAGATAAAAGAAGACGATTCTCAACGAATCGTCTCAGTGTGTAAACAAAAGGTTTCGGAATGGTATCATTCCGAAACCTTTTGTTTGTTTGGAGAAGTTGACCTCTCGTGATTCTTTCTCACATTCTTGCCAAATATGTCACTCCGCGGGCTCAGGCAAATTTTCAAATTGTACATAAAAAACTGTAGACAGATTCGATTTTCATCAAGTCTGTCTACAGTCTGAGACTTATCCTCAACGGATCGTCTTTTTTGTTCATAAAATCGATGGGCTATCGCCAGCCTCCACTTGCCAAAGCTTTTCAAAAAAAGGCTGCCCCTTCACAAGGTTTTCACAAAGTTGAAGGTGCTTCTCTGACCAGCCTTCCTTCATTTCTTCATATAACTCAAGCCATGCTATCTGAAAATCCATTTCTTGAATGCTTTCATATTTCTCAGGGGCCCATTCTGTGTACCAATAGCGGATTTCAGCAGTGTTTTTCGCCGTGAATAATTGGTCCATGGCCATGAATAACAATTGCTTAAGCTGTCTTTCTTTTCTTGTCAAACCGTTCATGAATAAGGGAGACGGCGACAAAATATGATATTCTTTCTCAGATGTAGGTTTTTCAGTAAAGGTGTAATCCATCTCATCATGGTTTTCTATCATGTCATAAACAATTTGTTCCTGCCGGGGAATTATTCTGCTTTTCCTAATCGGAATATGATAACCTATCGTATCAACAGCTAAAATTCCATTTCCGTCAGTCACGATAAAACAATAGTCAAGCTGAATTCGCTCATGATTTTTCCTTGCATATGCTTTTTGATAAACATCATTCAGCAATGGCTTAGGTAATTCTGACAAGTCGTTTTCTATGTAGTGGAACAATGTTGATGACACTTTCAACAAAGGAACTTGATCTAGTAGTTCGATCCCGTCATCTTTCCTCCATTCATGAAAATGACAAATATTATAGCCGTTTTCTTCTCCTTCAAACCAGTTAACCCATACATCATGAAGATATAGCATCATTCATCCCTCACTTAAACAAATTTCTGTTTGTCAATCAGTATAGGCAGGAACCATACAATTTATTCCTATTCTAGAAAACAGATTAAGAAAAAAAGAACGTATATTTTAGCTCTATTTTGATAAGAATTCTTCAGATTGAATAATGAATGATCTTTTCACGGAGAGTTTTTCAAAATTTTTCACCAGGTAATAGCCACTACAGTATCCAAGCATATATGGATATCCTTTTGTCCCAAGCAGAAGTACATCATGAAGAGGATCTGTACGTTTTATTGTGTGCTTTTCCTCTAAATGCTTTCTCCAATATTCTCGTAGTTTATCTTCCTGATATAACTTAGTCCAATTCGCTAAATATTTTGTTCCTAAATATTTCCCCACCGTTCTTTCCGCTAGTCCTTCCATGATCATCGTATCAAGGAGAGTGAATTCTTTTTGGTCCTTTTTCAAATGATGCAGACGGCAAACATGATGGTATTCATGAATCAACAGGGCCTCCATTTCCTTTTCGGCTATCCCCTTTCCGTAAAAAAGGAATAGTTTATCTTTAAAGGCCAACCCTGACTTCGTTTCAACTTTTTTATTCCATATCCCTGTAGACATGAGCGGGAAAATATATATGGGAACATCAGGCCCTCCCCATAGCTTCTTATAAGCTGTAAACAAGCTTTGTGTTTTTTCCCATACATCGTTTTCCTGTAAGTCTTCCCATGTGATTTTTGTTTTTTGATTCGGCGAATACATGCCATGCTTCAATAAATGATGATACATCATTTCAGCATCAAGGGTATCGTTGAAATTGCTTTTAAGTCTTTCCATCATCTGGATCGGCCGGTTGAAATCCTTCCTCATCCATTCATTGGTTGAAATGACTCCCATTTCCCCATACACCTCCGCTTCTATTGACTATCGTATGATTTAATGAAGGCGGATGACACAATATATCCCTTTTCCTTTCAACCTAAAAAAGAGCAGATCCCAAAAAGATCTGCTCTTCCTTCAAAACTTATTGATATTTCTTGAAAAGAATCGTTGCGTTATGTCCACCGAATCCAAGTGAATTGCTGATGGCTGCATTGATTTCGCCCTTCCTTGCTTGATTCGGGACATAGTCCAAATCACACTCAGGGTCTGGTGTTTCAATATTGATGGTTGGAGGCAAAATGCTGTCCCTGATTGCCTGAATCGTGAATATTGCTTCCACACCGCCTGCTGCACCTAACATATGGCCTGTCATTGATTTAGTAGAACTTATAGCAAGTTTATTAGCATGGTCGCCAAAGACTTCTTTGACTGCCATCGTTTCGTATTTGTCATTGTAAGGCGTACTCGTTCCATGGGCATTCACATATTGGATGTCTTCCGGATTCAAACCTGCATCCTCAATTGCAATTTTCATGGCTCTTGCACCGCCTTCTCCACCTGGTGCCGGAGCGGTAATATGGAAGGCATCTCCAGTTGAGCCATAACCAGCTATTTCAGCATAAATATTGGCTCCTCTATTCAATGCATGTTCAAGGTCTTCCAGAACGATGATTCCAGCTCCTTCACCTATTACGAAACCATCACGGTTAAGATCGAAAGGACGGCTAGCGGTTTGTGGATCAGGATTTGTCGATAAAGCCGTATTTGCACAGAAGCCTGCAACCGACATTTTTGTGATTGGCGCTTCGGCCCCGCCTGTAATCATGACATCGGCATCGCCCCGTTGAATGGCTTTAAACGCATCACCAATTGAGTTTGTTCCTGTAGCACAGGCTGTTACCGTACATGAATTGATTCCTTTTGCACCCAGTAAGATAGAAACCTGGCCGGCTGCCATGTCCGGTATCATCATTGGAACGAAAAATGGGCTAACCCGTTTATATCCCCTGTTTAAAAAGTTTTCATGCTGTGTTTCAAGTGTCTCCAGCCCGCCGATACCCGAACCGATCCAGACCCCGACACGTGCAGCATTTTCATCGGTTATTTCCAGCTTGCTATCATTATATGCCATAACGGAAGCTGCAATTGCATAATGCGTAAAACGGTCCATTTTGCGAGCTTCTTTACGATTTATATATGTTTCTATATCAAAGTCCTTGATTTCAGCAGCCACTTTAACGGGAAATTCTTCAGCATTCAAACGAGTTAAAGGCCCTATTCCCGATTTCCCCTCGATTATATTCTTCCATCCAGTTTCTGCATCATTACCAACTGGAGAGATTGCTCCAATACCTGTTACAACTACACGACGATTAGTCATTGAAAATGGCTCCTTCCTATTTTTAAAGCTCTTACGATTAGTATCTTCTTTTATTTACCCCACCTAAGAGCGATCGCTCCCCATGTAAGGCCACCACCAAAACCGACCATGACGATTAAGTCATTGTCCTTGATTCTTCCAGCTTCCATTTCTTCCACAAGGGCCATTGGAATGGACGCTGATGAAGTATTTCCATATTTATGAACCGTTTTTGTCATTTTCTCAAGCGGGAGACCCAGGCGTTCCCTTGAGGCTTCCATTATGCGTATGTTTGCTTGATGCGGAACAAGCAGATCCACATCTTCCTTTGTCAAACCAGCTTTGTCCAATACACCCAGGCTGGATTCCCCCATCTGACGGACAGCAAATTTAAATACTTCACGTCCATTCATATGAATGAAATCTCCTTCCTGTAATAAGTGCTTCCCGCCAGTTCCATCTGCGCCTAATTCAAAGGAAAGGACCCCTTTGCCATCAGATACAGGTCCAAGTACAGCTGCACCCGCTCCGTCACCAAAAAGGACAGCAGTATTACGGTCTTCCCAATTGGTTACTTTCGAAAGTTTTTCAACACCGACAATCAACACATGCTTATATGCACCTGTCTTAATAAATTGCTGTGCCGTGATCATTGCATACATAAATCCGGCACATGCCGCACTTACATCCATTGCAGCTGCCTTCATCGCTCCCAATTTCTCTTGAATCATGCAAGCGACAGAAGGAAACGACTGATCAGGTGTAACGGTAGCCACAAGAATCATATCTATCTCTTCAGCCGAAATTTCCGCATTTTTCAATGCAGCCTTTGCGGCTTCATAAGCCATATCTGATGTATCAATATCATCATTTGCAATTCTTCTTTCCTCGATACCCGTCCTGGTCCGGATCCACTCGTCAGAAGTGTCCATAATTTTTTCTAAATCCGCATTTGTAACGATTTTGTCGGGTAAGTAGCGGCCAAGCCCTAGTATTCCAGCATTCATCTTGCCATCCCCTTATATTTTAATGAGTTATTATAATCATCTATTATTACCTGGTACTAATTTTATATAAAAAAAGACTTCCTTGCAAGAGTTAACAATTTGAAAGGCTAAAGAAATCTCTTTCGGAAGTCGGTCAAGCGCCTATGCCAGGGGAAATTCAGGGACATACATTATAAATAAAAGGAGTAAAGGAGGACTCATTGTGGACATTTTCAATCGCAACCGCGAAAGAAACCCGGATGATCATTTTTCGAATTTGATGTTTGGCAGGAAACCCGAACCAGAGCGAGAGGAATCGAAGGTTGATTACTTGCAATTGATGGCGAGCGTTGAAACATTGATGGGCTTGTACAGTCAATACAAACCGACCATTGATAAAATCAATCTGGATCCATTGATTGCCAAGTTCTTGAAAAAAGAATAAAAAAATTAAGGCTGCCCTTTATCGGGACAGCCTGCCTTTAATTAACGCTGAGCATCTTGTTTGCCAAGCTCATAAGCTTCTTGCATTACGCTTTTAAAGAGCTCCATGAATGGCTCTGCCATCTCCATTGAAAATGGAATCCCGCTTGCCTCAAGCTTCGCTTTTGCCTCTGGGAAGTATTTCATGGCGATTCCCATAAATTCAAGAGTTTTATCTGAACTCATTCGCGTTTCCCCCCTATCTTTTGAATATTCATCAATTGATTTGTGACGCCAAAATAAAGCTCAATAATATCATAATTCCACAGAACCCTTTCGTAAAGGGCGCACATATAAAATCATGGATATCTTTTGATGTTCTTCCTATCCTTGTACATTATAGTACAAGACATATAGATTAGAGGCAAATATACCGTTTTGTTCTTCTCAAATAACGAAAATATTTTTTTAATCACGCTTTCTCCACTT
The DNA here is from genome assembly GCF_038002945.1 of Peribacillus sp. FSL R5-0717. Classification (NCBI taxonomy): domain Bacteria; kingdom Bacillati; phylum Bacillota; class Bacilli; order Caryophanales; family Bacillaceae; genus Peribacillus; species Peribacillus sp. FSL R5-0717. The sequence goes on along the minus strand of NZ_JBBOOF010000001.1, from coordinate 3,862,631 downwards.
TTTAAGTAAGTTTAATCGTTTATTATGTTTTTTTTGTAATGCAATGCCTTCTTCCGGTTCCATTTTGCATTGCACTTCAAATATTGTTCCTTTATTGATTTTAGTTGTTGATTGTTGGGGAGTGAATGAATCCATGCTTTCATCAAATATTAGCTTGGCACATTCATTCCAATGATCATCAATAGAGCTGCACAATTGGATGTCCCTATCGGAACCTGAGGTTAGCACCGCTTCCAAAGCATTAACAAAATCAGTGATATAGAGAGCATCAAAGGTATATTCGGCAGCAATTGCCGCTTTGATATCAGACTGCCCAAGCTGATTGATTCCAGCTTCAAAGCTCATGCCTTCCGATTGCCATGGTCCATAAATCGTCGGTAAAAATATGATTTTTGCGGAATCGATTTCACGAATCGAGCTTAATATGGAATGATAAATACTGACATCTTTTTCAATGGGCATGAAAAGAACGAAATTGGGCGTTTCATTCTTGCCATTTTTGAATTTCTCAATGAAGGAAACGATTTCGCCTATCAGAAAATCGATTTTCCCCATTTTGCCGCTTTGAATATCGTAGCAAGAGATGAACACCGTGTCCTCCTGTGAAATATCCAATAATTTAAGTTTATTTATCGGAAAGTATATAAAATTTGAATTCCTTCCTATTTCAAGTTCTTTTTCTTCCATAATATATTGATTTGCTTCGGAATCATCCCAATCGATTCCAATTACTTCTTTCCCTTGGTTCAAAAAATATTGAGTCACATAGAATCCCACAAATCGATAAGTGCCAATGACAATGTTTGTTTGCATAAATACAGCCTCCTCGTATGCCATCAAGCCCACTTCACCTGGCACGTCTAGTTTTTTTAGATGCTGTATCGTATGCAAACTATTGTAAAAATATATCTCTTCTCATAAAATCTCTTCATTCTCATTGAAAAACTTTTGTATTTGATAGGGGATTTTATAACGTTTTTCGGGCAATATATACGTCAGCTGCAGGTCTGCTTTTCTTGCCAGCTGGATTTGCCGATAAAGGGAGGCTTGCTCTTTCCGTAAGCTTCCAAAAACCTGAATCACTTTCATGGGGATATTCTCTGCGATTACTGAATCTTCAGTGTCCAGGATATGCTGCTCACATTCCGCAGGTTCAAGCTCATATGCAGCAGCAACCTCGGACAGCCACTTTTTATAGAAGAACTTATTTTCCTTTTCTTTCTCCAATTGTGCTTTCAAGGAAAAAACCGGATCAATCAATACGACAGACCGAATTTTATTTCCAAGTTCATTCATTAGCTTTAGGGCAAGTAGTGCGCCTGTCCCCTCTGCCAATATATGAACCCTTTGATTGACTATTTCTTTTTTCATGAAAAGAATATATAGGTTAAGGGAAAGGTCCAGTGCTTTAGGACTGCCCCAGTTGGCTCCGTGAAAATTGGATGAAAACAGCGTGTATCCGTATTCCTTTAAATATTCCAATATCTGCAGCCTCCCAGGATGCTGCAGCCAAAAGCTGCTGTCTTTTTCGACAAAATGACTACGGTCTCCAATTACCATTACGGAAAAACCACTGGGCCGCTCTGGATAATAGATGATATTCCACTGGTCATCAATTTGAAAAGTTCGTTGTTCCATCGTTCTAACTCCTTTATGGAATATTACTACTATATTAATTTATGACGAAAAATAGAAAGGGTCAGTGGAAACGCCTAACTTCTTATCTTAAATTAAGCAAGCAGGGACGATTTTTGTTTTTATTTTCCCCTATAATTTCCTTTTTGAAGTTTTGAACCAACTTGTATGCCCAAAAAAATTCTCTTATGATTTAATGTATTGAATAATTTAAAGGTTATTATTAAAAACACGTTTTAACTGTATATTAATTATGGTAAGATAAAAATGAATGTAGTGGAATGAGGTGAAATTCGATGCGTTATGCTTGGACAATTTTTTGGACATTCTTATTAGTGCATATGACTGTATATGTTGTTTCTTCCATGATCGGAGTTTCATACGATGCTGCGCAGGGAACGATTTTAGGATTGGCTGCTGCTATCCTGATTCTTATCATCCCTGCTATCTTGCCTGCTGGGCCAGCTAAAGACTCCCATCAACATTAAGAAGCAAAAGAGGACATCCTTTTTAGGATGTCCTTTTTGTTATACCATACTTTGCTTACGGGTAAACTGCATGGCGACGTTTTTATATGAGGACCAATTCATCATGATTATAATCAATCGTGATTCCTTCTTTAAGCTCAACAGTCCCAGCTATGATTTTACGGGCGATTTTCGTTTCGAGATGCTTTTGGATGAATCGCTTCAGCGGTCTTGCTCCATATACCGGATCATATCCCTGGTCCGCAATGAATTCCTTAGCCGCTTTTGTGACGTTGAGGACTATATTTTGTTCAGTTAACCTCACTTGTAATTGATGAACCATTTTATCTACGATTTCAACGATTTCTTGTTTTGTCAGAGGTTTGAATAAAACAATATCATCAACTCGATTCAAAAATTCCGGACGGAAATGCCCTCTTAATTCTTTAAAGACCTGATCTTTTATTTCTTCTTCAATGCCACCATCCACCCGGTTGGATTGCAATAAGAAATGGGAACCGATATTGGAAGTCATGATGATCACCGTATTTTTACAGTTGATTGTTCTGCCTTGGGAGTCTGTTATTCTTCCATCATCCAACATTTGCAGTAAAATATTGAAGACTTCCGGATGCGCCTTTTCAATTTCGTCCAATAATATGACTGAGTAGGGGTTTCTCCTAACAGCCTCCGTAAGCTGGCCGCCTTCCTCAAATCCAACATAACCGGGAGGTGCACCAACAAGTCGGGACACGGAATGTTTCTCCATATATTCCGACATATCAATTCGAATCATATGTTCCTCACTATCGAATAATGTTTCTGCCAAAGCTTTTACCAATTCGGTTTTACCGACACCAGTCGGCCCAAGAAAAATGAATGAACCGATTGGTCTGTTTGGATCTTTTATTCCAGCCCTTGCTCTTAAAACAGCATCGGATACGAGTTCCACCGCTTCTCCTTGACCGATTACACGTTCATGCAGGATATCTGATAGGCGAAGCAGCTTCTCCCTTTCACTTTCCACCAGCTTGCTTACCGGAATCCCTGTCCACCTTGCCACAATCGAGGCAATTTCCTCCTCCGTCACTTCCTGGCGAAGCAATCGTGATTCCTGTTTTTCCTTTTCCAATTCGTCTTCCATTGCTTCCAATTCTTTTTGAAGCTGCGGAATCCTTCCATGCCGAAGTTCAGCTGCCCGGTTAAGGTCATAGTCATTCTCTGCCTGTTCCAGTTCATGACGCAGTTTCTCAAGCTCTTCACGTTTGTCCTGCACCTTTTGAAGCGCTGATTTCTCCATTTGCCACTTGGATTTCATGCTATTCGCTTGATCCTGAAGTTCTGATAGTTCTTTTTGAAGCCCTTCCAGCCTTGCTTTGCTTTGAGGGTCGTCTTCATTTTTCAGGGCCGCTTCTTCAATTTCAAGTTGCATGACTTTTCTCGTGATTTCATCCAACTCGGATGGCATGGAGTCGATTTCCATGCGGATCATCGCACAAGCTTCATCCACTAGATCGATCGCTTTATCCGGTAAAAATCGCTCCGTTATATATCGGTTCGAAAGGACAGAGGCTGCAACGATTGCCCGATCATGTATCCTGACGCCATGATGAATTTCAAACCGTTCCTTTAATCCCCGCAAAATTGAAATCGTATCTTCAACATCCGGTTCAGGAACCAGAACCTGTTGGAAACGGCGTTCCAAAGCCGGATCCTTTTCAATATATTGCCGATATTCATCAAGGGTCGTTGCACCGATACAATGCAGCTCACCGCGCGCAAGCATCGGCTTTAACATATTTCCGGCATCAAGGGCGCCATCTGTTCTTCCTGCACCGACAATTGTATGCAATTCATCAATGAATAAGAGAATTTTCCCATCACTCTTCTTGATCTCATTCAACACCGCTTTTAGGCGTTCCTCAAATTCACCCCGGAATTTGGCCCCTGCGACAAGTGCACTCATATCGAGTGAAAAAACGGTCTTATCCTTTAAACCTTCCGGCACATCCTTCCTGACGATCCTTTGAGCCAACCCCTCGACAATCGCTGTTTTACCTACTCCAGGTTCTCCTATTAATACAGGATTATTTTTCGTTTTCCGTGAAAGAATCCGGATGACGTTACGGATTTCCGTATCTCGACCGATTACTGGATCGACCTTACCCGATTTAACCTCAGCAACGAGATCTCTGCCGTATTTTTTCAGTACTTCATAAGTGCTTTCTGGATTTTGACTAGTCACTCGCTGATTCCCCCTTATATCGCTTATAACCCGTTTTGCTTTATCATAATCAATTCCATATGATGAAAATAGCCTGTTTACATTCGTTCTATTGACTTGCAAAGACGCAAGCAGTATATGTTCGACAGATAAGTATTCATCCTCCCACATCTGCATTTCCTTTTCGGCAGCCGTCAGAATTTGCTGTAGGGAGGATGACATGTAAACCTGGGAAACACCCCCGCTCACTTCCGGTAATCTATCCAATTCCTTATTCAGCTCTATATCAAATAGATTCACCGATTTACCAGATTCCGATAAAATCCTGATTAATAAACTTTCATCCTGCTCCATTAAGGCCTTTAATAAATGAAGCTCCGTCAGCTCGGGATTCCCTCTTTCATTGGCTAGTTCCTGACCGCCAGTGAATGCCTGTTGGGTTCTCTCCGTCATTTTATTAATATCCATCTTGAAACCTCCCATTCATCTATATCATGAACGAATCCCAAATTGGTTTGACCAATTTTGACCTTTATATTTTTATTATACTTCTAATTCTCCCCATGTAAAGGAAAGTTATAAGAAATGCAGTAGTTTGGAAAATAAACGGAAAAAGCCTTTCTTCATATAGAAGAAAGGCTCAGACTGTACAAATTTGGACGTTGATTGGAACGTAGGGCACTCGCTTTCCGCGGGTGGTCCGGGAGCCTCCTCGGCGCACTTGCGCCTGTGGGGTCTCCCTTGGACTCGTTATTCCCGCAGGAGTCTCGCACACCCGCTCCAATCAACTATGTTTAAAATTTCAGATAGAACTCCTTTTGCCTACAGTCTTTTTTGTTTTAAAATAGAACTATTAAAACTTGAGGTGATGAGGATCCATCTTCTTTAAATTAATGGCAGCGAAATTAAGCATCGCTTGCATCGACAATTTTTCAGGGTCCCCTTAAAGTAGTCAACGCATACCATGCTTTTCTTTTGCATCTGCGAATACACGCTCAATCGTTTCTTTACGTTTCGCATATATAGGTTTTACATCTTGATGATGACGCAGATGATCCACTTGGACATGGAAAGGTCCTAAAATGGCTTATCATAATGGCTCGAGAGCCCAAATCTCTTATCCTTTGGTCAAAATTAGAAGGGAATTTAAAAGGGGTTCGGAATTTTTTAATTCTGAACCCCTTTTGTCTACTAACTGAGCCTTTCTTCATATAGAAGAAAGGCAGAACCATTTGTAACATGGATACATTCCTTTATGGATGAAATAAAATGGTTTATGCTTTCACGGCCGTTTTATTGTAACCATGAAATTCATCGACGAATTGGAAATCCCTATCCGTCCGACCTGCAAGGATCGTATCTCGGAGCAGAATGCCTGCATCGGTCGTATTGTGGATGATTTCCCCCCACATTCTTGCACTCGTTTGAACATTAGCCGTACGTGGAATGCGTTCCTCCTGGTATTCCAAAAATGCCTGTTCAATGTCATTCCCATGCTTATGGAGCATATCAGACAAATAAGCTGCATCTTCTAAAGCCTGGCAAGCGCCTTGTGCCAAGTATTGAAGCATCGGATGTGCCGCATCGCCCATAAGCGTAATTCTTCCTTTTGTCCAATTATCAATTGGTAAACGGTCATACATCGGCCAACGGCGTTGTCTTTGAATGAATGAAATCGCATTCTGAACAAGCTCACAAGTTCCGGCAAATACACGGTCCATTTCTTCCGGTGTTCCCCATTGATCTGTTTTTTCGTTTTCTTCCGTATATTGAGAACTTTTGAAAACCACTACTTGGTTATAAAGTTCTCCCCTTCTAACCGGATATTGAACAAGATGAAGGTCTGGCCCAATCCACATGTATACATCATCTAAATCCCCATGGCTCGTAACCTCCTCCATCGGGATCGCTCCCCTGTATGCAACATATTGAGAGCAAACCGGCTGATCTTCCACAAAAAGTTTCCGTGCCTTGGACCATAATCCATCGGCTCCAATGACAGCAGTTCCTGAATGTTGGGACCCGTTGGCAGAAGTAACCGTCACTTCACCTTCATACTCTACTGTCTCAATAATGGTTTGATTCGTGACCAGTTCGATATACGGGTTCTTTCCACAGGCTTCAGCCAATACTTTATGCAAATCGGAACGATGCAAAACAACATACGGAGCTCCATATCTTTCTTTATAAACATCACCTAAATCCAAAGCGGAAAGCTCTTTTCCGGAAAAAGCGTCCATCAGCACCAATCTTTTTGGAAATACTGCAATATCATTGATTTTATCCATGACACCTAAACGCTGCAATACGTTGGTGGCATTTGCTGCAAGCTGAATCCCTGCACCAATTTCCCCAAATTCGGGAGCTTGTTCTAGGACTTTTACATACTGTTTTGTTTCTGCGATTCCTAAAGCAGTTGCCAATCCGCCAATTCCCCCACCGATAACGATGAATGGTTTTTTTTCTGTGTTCATCATCAATTCCCCCTATATTAGTTGCTTTTAGCCAAAGTTGCGGACCACTACCACGGTAAGCGTTTTCATTCGAATGGCATTCATCTATTCACTTGTATCTTAGCTGAAGATTCCAAACCGATTATTTTCAAACCAAAACAGGCTTGAATTCACTTTCAACCTTTTGGTACCCATTGTTTGTGTCTAATGCTTGTTGCTGTTCCAAATCGAAACTTTCCATTATTGGTAGGTCGTTTACCGAGAATAAGTAAGAATCCGCTTCTGCAACGTGCTCATGCCATGCCCAATTCGGAACGACGAAATAATCGCCCTTGGACCAGTCAAAACGCACTCCATTAATGACCGTATATCCTGATCCTTGGTGCACTTGATAAATCGTGGAATGGGTATGGCGATGGGCTTTCGTATGGAAACCCTTAGGAAGTTTCTGCATCCATGCCCCCATCGTCGGATTGGCCGTCTGGCCATTTGATGGATTGATATATTCCACGGCAAAACCTTCATATGGATCCGGTTCGAAATTCATCAATCCTTCTATCGCTGCTTTGGTGCCTTTCCACTTGTAGTTGGCAAGCGGTGCCACTTGTGAATAACGGTCGGATACTGGACGAACCATTCCGCCTTGATAACGGAGCTCTGAAAAATTATCCGGCCGCTTAGGCGTTTCAATCCGATCTGGATATGGTTCAAAGAAAGTGCCGCCTATGGAATAGATGGTTGGGATATCAAGGGCATCCATCCAAATCATTGGTTTTTCTCCAACATGGCCATGACCATGCCATAAGTTTTTAGGCGTGATCAAAAAATCGCCTTCTTCCATGAAGATCCTTTCTCCCTGCACGATGGAGTAGGCACCTTCACCATCCGTAATGAAACGAAGTGCACTTTGGGAATGACGGTGGGAAGGGGCCACTTCACCTGGCAACAGTAGCTGGACCGCTGCATAAAGCGTTTGTGTTGTCGAAGCCCATCCCCAAGGCTGGCGATAAGTAAGGCCAGGGTTTTGAAAATAAATCGCCCTGCGCTCCCCGCCTCGGTCAGGTGTGAAGATTTCAGCCGCTTCCATCAATTTTTTTGTCAAAAGCTCTTCTTTCCATAAATAAGCATGCGCATGAGGTTTAGGTTCATGGTCCATCAGAGCGGGAATGGCTTCCCACAGCGGCCCAAGGTTATACTGCTGAATATCCTTTGTAAAATCTTTTACGATTGTACTATTCATGTATTCCGATTTTTCAGCCATATTAATCCCTACTTTCTTTTTTATCTTGCCTCACTGGATTTTAGAAAGATTTCGCTTAATTTGATCAGAATGTCCTGAAACATGCTCATCGATGAAGTGATCGACTATATAAGAAACTGGTTTGTTTCCGAATTTAGCGAAATTCCGGTGTGGCGATTCTTTGGATAGTGTTTCTTCATCTAAATTCCCGAGACCGCTCTCGACTTTATATTTAAGCTCCTCCACTTGCTTCATGACATCATCCACAGCAAGTTTGTCAGTATCGGTAACCGCCGCCAATCGGGCTGGATCTTGCAATCCACGCCCCCATTCGGCTCCAGGCACCGCTATTACAGTTTCCACTTCACCTAACCAATAAGGAATGGCTTCAGCTAAATGGGAAAGTATCTGCATGATTGACCATTCATCCTCTGCCGGTTTAAATCGGATCGTTTCTTCCGGTAGGTTTGCCGTTGTCTTAAGAATATGGTCGATGGATTGTTGCACTGATTGGATTGATGTCCCGATTTCCTGATAAGCCATTTTATTCTCCCTCCCCGACACGTCTCACACGGTTTTCAAGATAACCTATTTTGTCGATTTCGATTTTGACAACGTCACCATCTTTCAAGAACACTTGTGGATCACGGGCTACTCCTACCCCACCCGGTGTTCCTGTTAGTACGATGTCACCTGGTTCAAGAGTCATTAAGTTCGATAAGAATTCAACTAGATACTTCACATCGAATACGAAGTTGGATGTATTCGTTTTTTGGCGTTCTTCACCATTTACCGTTAATCGGACATTCAAGCCCGATGGATCGGACAGTTCATCGGAAGTGACTAACCAAGGCCCTATCGGAGCACTTCCTTCAACCGTTTTCCCTTGTAGCCACTCAAGTGTACGCCGTTGGATATCACGGTAAGTGACATCATTAGCAATTGTATAACCAGCTACATAATCAAGAGCATCTTCTTTTGAAACATTACGTGCCCTTTGTCCGACAACAAAAGCGAATTCCGCTTCATAATCCAGTTGTTCCGAGATTGGGAAAAACGGTATATCATCCTGGGGACCGATAACTGTATTGGCGAACTTTGCGAATACTACAGGGAATGGCGGCAGTTCACGGCCCATTTCAGCAATGTGTTCACGGTAATTATGACCGACACAAATAATTTTGCTTGGCTTTTGGACAGGGGCCTCAAGCTTAATATTTTCAATTTCATGTACCAATTTATGTCTGAAGGAATCACGATTGTTAATAGCGTAGTCCGCAGCCTTTTGCGCGATGGAAAGGCTTTCATCCCCTCCCTGTAAAAACTCCTCCATTGTTGCAGGGACATAAGCGTCAGCAATTTGTTCACTGCGAAGTTTCCCTTCGCTTTCAAGAAGCGCTTGATAGGCATAGTTCAAGTCAACGACTACATTTTCCGGGTAAATTGCACCGATGCGTTTAAATCCTTGACTGCTGAACGTTACTAATTTCATATTCATTCTCCTTTATTAATCTGGATTTTTTTAAAACCTCTTTTTGATGCCAACATCCTAATTCTGCTGGATTTGCTTCGCAAACCAGAATTTGAATGACGTACACACCTTATCCATTTCACTTATAGATAACATTGTTCACTATTTATATAAATGATAACTCAATTTTCGGAATATTGTCAAGAAAGTATTGCAAATTTTTGTGCAAATGTTATCATCTACACCATTATCAGTACTGCGGAATCAAAAAGTTCGTTATTCATTTAATAGGAACGTATATTGATAGCTTCAAGCATCCGGCGGTTTTTTCTGCTGAATTTCATGTATATTTTACATATTCTGATATACTAGACCTAAATTAAAACAGATTAGGGAGATTGATTTATGGAAATCGTAAAATCCGGTTCGACGATTCAATCATTACAAATAGGGATGAGCATCATAGATTTACTTGCTTCCCAAAGAACTCCTTTAAGATTCTCTGATATTCAGGAATTAACGGAGATAACGAAAAGTAACCTCTATAAATATTTGAATACTTTGACTCAACTGGAGTTACTATATCGCGATAAGACAACCGGTATGTATCACCTTGGGAGCAAATTGATTCAATACGGAATGGCAGCGATAGGAAATGAGGATGTAACGAGCAGAATAACTCCTTATTTACAGGAAATCAGTCACCATACTTCCTGCACGGTCCTTTTTTCCGTTTGGACATATGATGGACCAATCACTGCAAAAATATGGAATTCCAATCAAAACTTAAACATAGGGGCACAGTTAGGTACGCGACTTCCGCCATCATCCTCTTCCGGAAAGGTATTCACTGTATTTCAGGATCCTTCCTTGACGGCGGAATGGATTGAAAAAGATCGTAATGTTACGGGCTCGTTCCTTAATGAAACGAATGAATATGATGAAATTCGGACATACAAAATAGCTTTTGCCAAAGAGCCACTTGTACCATCCGTTTCCTCCATGTCCATTCCGGTTTTTAATTATAATTCGGAATTGTTGGGAGCAATCACTGCCGTTGGGTTCACCGAAAACATTCCTGATCATTATGAAGATCCTTTAAGTGTCTATTTAAGGAAAAGCTGTTTGGAAATCTCGAATATATTCGGTTATTCCGCTGAATAGAAAAAAAGCAGGAAGAAGGATGGCGACCATTCCTTTTTCCTGCTTTTTGATGTTTCATGGCTTCCGCTTATAGGTCCATATCCGATTATGATTGGATGTTTCAGGAAAAGAATCCCCTGCATCCAGCTTTACCATTTTCGGATTCACTACCGTGCTGCCCGTTTCACCGATTTCTACGTAGGTCCCATTATTCGGTGCCTTCTGACCTGGCTTAAATTGACGATTTTGCCCCATAGATTTCACCCCTTTACATGCTTTCCCTGTTATTATTACCAGGTTCCTATCTTTCATGTCAGAAAAATTAGGAACATACAGGAAATTCAGCTGAATTAAAAAGCGTCTGTTCTCTGAGCAGACGTCTTTTTAAGTTTTTAAAAATTGACCGTCGATTGGAACGTAGGGCACTCGCTTGGACGCTCTTTTCCCGCAGGCATCTCGAACACCCGCTCCAATCAACTTTGTTTTAACATTAAGGATAGAGCCTTTTACCTGCAGTCTTTTTTGTTTATAGATGTATTAAAACTCGAGGTAGTTAGTATTCTCTAACTGCTACAAATAAAATCAAAAAGGTTTCGGAATGAGACCATTCCGAAACCTTTTTTTCTACAAACTGAGTGACCGCTCTCTGAGGTAAGCTTTTTTGGTTAAGACATTAAGTCCACCAGGACCGCCTTTTGGGCATGAAGGCGATTTCCGGCTTGGTGGAAAACGACGGAATTAGGACCATCGATCACTTCAGCCGTAACCTCTTCCTCCCGATGTGCAGGCAGGCAATGCATGAATAAATAATCTTCTTTAGCAAGTTTTACTAGCTCACCATTAATTTGATAATCTTTAAAAGCTTCTAAGCGGATACCATTCTCGATTTCCTGCCCCATGGAAGTCCAAACATCCGAATAGACGATATCCGCATCTTTTATGGCCTCCAAAGCTGAGGTTGTCACCAAAATTTCACTGCCAGTCTCTTCTGCCACTTTTTTAGCATAGGCGACGACCTTTTCATCAGGTTTATAGGCGTCAGGACACCCAATGGAAAAATCCATTCCCATTTTTGCACAGCCTACCATCAATGAATTCGCAACATTATTGCCATCACCGATATAACTCATCTTCAAGCCTTTTAACTGCCCTTTTATCTCGATGATCGTCAAGAAGTCTGCAAGTACCTGACAAGGATGTGCAAGATCTGTTAACCCATTGATGACTGGGATAGAAGCATTTTCTGACAATTCCAGTATTTTTTCATGCTCGAAGGTACGAATCATGATGCCATCAATGTATTCAGAAAGAACTTTTGCAGTATCGGAAATCGTTTCACCACGTCCAATTTGCAAGTCATTGCCACTTAGGAACAAAGCGTGCCCGCCAAGTTGCATCATGCCCACTTCAAAAGAAACACGGGTACGGGTAGACGATTTTTCAAAGATCATCCCCAGCGTTTTCCCTTTTAAAGGCGTATATTCTTCACCTGCTTGCAATTTGCCTTTAATGGTCTGCGCTAGCTTTAACAAATCTGCAATTGCCGTTGGTGTAGACTCTTTCATGGTCAAAAAATCTTTTCCATTTAAAATCTTCGCTTGTGTCGGTGCCGTCATTGAACTCATACGTGTGACACTCCTTTCGAATATGGTATAAGCCATTCCTGAAGCGAGGTAACCCCTGGATCGGCATTTTCCACCGATTGCAGATAGGCCTTGAACGTCTCTTCTTCCGTAAAAGCAAGCAGTCGGTATTTCGCTGCAAGTAACCTTAGCTGCTTATCTTCCTCCGTTGTTCCATATGCCAAAACGACCGCCGCATTTCCTTCATTTAACCATTCATCAAAATCTGAATTCCCCAATGTCAAACCAGCTTCTTTGATTTGCACTAACAGGTCTTCACTTAATTGAACTGATTCTGATTGATAAACGCCTGTGGTATGATTAGCTTTTTGAGCATGGAACACTTTTGTCAACGCTTCATTTACCGTTTCCCCGATGGCGATTCCTTCACCTGTTGATTTCATTTCCGGACCTACCTTCGAATCAAGTCCGCTTAGTGCAAAAGTAGAGAATACGGGATATTTGACAACTGCATATGGAATTTCATCCATTAAGCCCGTTTTTTCGAAAGCATTCGACAATGAATATTTCCCAAGCAATATTTTTGTCGCTATTTGCACCAAAGCTACATCGGTCACTTTACTGATGATTGGAATTGTTCGACTTGCACGAGGATTCACTTCCAATACGTATACACTATTTCCTTCGATCACGAATTGGATGTTCATAAGACCTTTATAACCAAGTTCACTAACTAGTTTTTCAGCATAAAGAGTCATTTTATCTTTAATATCATCCGTTAAGGATTGAGCTGGCAATAAGGCCATGCTATCTCCTGAATGGACGCCTGCTTTTTCTATATGTTCGGCAATGATGGGAATATAAACATCATTTCCATCAGCAATCAAATCGATTTCGGCTTCCTTCCCTGGAATATAGGAATCGATCAACACGGGATAGACTAGTGCCGTTCCATTAGCCATTCTATTCAACAAGCTTTCTTTGGAGCCGATGATTTCCATTCCCTGGCCGCCAATTACATAGGATGGGCGTAAGAGTACCGGAAAGCCGATGGCCTCTGCCCGGGAAATTAATTCTTCTTCTCCATTAGCCATTGAACCTGGTACATGGGGGATATCCAGTTTTTGAAGAAGCTGATAAAAACGATCACGATCTTCTAATTGATCAAGTGTATCGAAGGATGTCCCCAACAAATTGACACCGTATTCTTCCAGGCCTTTAGCAAGGTTTATCGCAGTCTGCCCGCCAAATTGGACGATAACATCTTTTATGTCTTCCGCTTCTATCACATTAAGAACATATTCAAGGGTCAACGGTTCGAAATAAAGGCGATCTGCTGTCGCAAAATCCGTGCTTACCGTTTCCGGATTATTATTGATCATGATCGTTTCAACATTTTCATCCTGGAGTGCATAAACACCGTGAACTGAACAGTAATCAAACTCTATTCCCTGCCCGATGCGAATCGGGCCGCTGCCAATCATCAAGACTTTCTTTTTATCCGTTTTTTGCTGTTCGTTCTCACCAAAATATGTTGAATAGTGATAGTTTGTATGTGATTCGAACTCGGCTGCACATGTATCAACCGTTTTGTAGACCGCCGTCACACTTAGTGATTTCCTGTGTGCTCTCACTTCCATCTCATTTACTTTCCATACGGAAGCAAGATAGCGGTCTGAAAAGCCCTTTTCCTTGTATGACTGAAGTTCTTCCCTTGTTACATGATCGATTGCTTTAGCTTCAATCTCCATTTCGCTTTGGATCAATGAAGCAAAGGATTTAAGGAAGAAATAATCTATGGCTGTCGCTTCATGAATTTCTTCAATCGTCACGCCTTTTCTGAGCATTTCAAAAATGACAAAGATTCGTTCATCCGATTTTTCGGCAAGCTTTCCCCAAAGTTCAGGAACGGTTTTATTTTTCAGTGATGATAGCTGCAGCCCAATCGTTTTCAATTCCAAAGAATCGACGGCCTTTTGGACTCCCCCCTCAAAGCTGCGGTGTAAAGCCATGACTTCACCAGTTGCCTTCATCTGTGTTCCCAATTTGCGGTCGGCGGTCGTGAATTTATCGAATGGCCACCTCGGGAACTTCACCGCTACATAGTCAAGCGCAGGTTCGAAGCTTGAATATGTGCTTTTCGTTACAGGATTGATGAGCTCCGATAAATCGTAGCCGACAGCGAGCTTTGCCGCTATGCGGGCTATGGGATAACCTGTTGCTTTTGAGGCTAGTGCCGATGAACGGCTGACGCGCGGGTTCACTTCTATTAAATAATATTGCTTGCTATTCGGATCAAGTGCAAATTGAATGTTACATCCCCCTATGATCCCTAAAGCAGAGATGATTTTAATGGATGCGGCACGCAGCATCTGAAACTCATCGTCCGATAAAGTCTGTGATGGTGCCACGACGATCGAATCACCTGTATGGATCCCTACCGGATCGATATTTTCCATATTACAGATAGTGATGCACGTATTGTTGCCATCTCGCATAACCTCATATTCGACTTCCTTAAAACCAGCTATGCTTCTTTCAATCAAGCATTGTGTAATTGGGCTTTCTTGCAGTCCGCCCCGTACAAGCTCCTTAAAGGTTTCCGGTGAATCGGCAATACCGCCGCCAGTTCCGCCGAGTGTATAAGCGGGACGAACGATGATGGGGAAACCGATTTTGTCGGCAAAAGCCAGCGCTTCTTCAAGAGTATGGACAATCGTACTGTCGGGAACGGGTTCACCTATTTCAAACATCAACTCACGGAACAGCTCACGATCCTCCCCTTTTTTGATGGAGTCGATCGGAGTTCCCAATAATTTGACCTTATATTTTTCAAGTATTCCAGCATCATCCAACTGATAAGCTAGGTTCAATCCTGTTTGACCGCCTAATGTAGCTAGCAGGCCATCCGGCTTTTCTTTGGAAATGATTTTTTCCAGTACATCAACCGTTAAAGGTTCGAAATAAACAGCATCCGCATTCATATCATCAGTCATGATTGTTGCCGGATTGTTGTTGACCAGTATGACTTTATATCCTTCTTCCTTTAAAGCGAGGCAGGCCTGTGTACCTGCATAATCGAATTCGGCGGCCTGCCCGATGACAATCGGCCCCGAACCAATCACTAAAATGGTCTGTATCGTGTCGTCCTTAGGCATAAGCTTTTTCTCTCCCGCTATAATCATTTATCATTTGTAAAAAGTCTTTGAATAGTAATGAACTCTCGATAGGTCCTGGATTTGCCTCAGGGTGGTACTGGGTAGTGAAGATTGGCAAGTCTTCATGCATGAGTCCCTCAACCGTGTTATCATTCACGTTTCTGAATCTCACTTGAAGCGATGTTCCTTGCAAGCTCGGTTCATCAACCTCATAACTATGATTCTGCGAACTCATATACACCTGTTTCGTTTTCAAATCGACCACGGGCTGATTCGCACCACGATGTCCAAACAGCATTTTTTTTGTATTTCCACCTAACGCAAGGGCCGTTAATTGATGACCGAGGCAGATGCCCATCGTTGGAAAACTTGTAATGATCTTTTTTATGTTTCCTAAAAGGTATTCAAGCTGTTTTGGATCCCCAGGCCCATTTGAAAGCAAAATACCATCTGGCTTCAAGTCCTTGATTTGCTCGAATTCCGTATCGAATGGTACGACAGAGACTCGGCAGCCTTGAGCGACCAATGAATCCAAGATTGATTTTTTATAGCCGAAATCCATCATCACAACGTGCTTGCCGCCTTCACCAAATTTCTCGACAACCTTTGTGGATACCTCAGCTACATGGGCTGATAAACCATTCAGGCTGGGTACGACAGTGTATTTTTCATCAGCTGTGATGACTGCCTGCATGGAACCTTCCTTTCTTATATTTTTAACGACCGCTCTTGTGTCCACATGGCTTAAAAGAGGAATGTTCCACTTGTCTAAATATTCACCAATTGAATATTTAGCCTGATAATGGGAATGGCTCATATTTCCTTCATATACAATCACACCGGCAACATGCGGCTTTTTACTTTCAAAATCATGTTCATTGATTCCGTAATTTCCGATTAGTGGGTATGTGAAGATGACAATCTGGTCCTTATATGAAGGATCTGTCAACACTTCTTGATATCCGGTCATTCCTGTAAAAAAGACAATCTCTCCAGTGATTGTTTTTTCAGTCGATGTAGTCAGCAGTTCCCCTTCAAAGACGGAACCATTCTCTAAATGTAGATAGCTTTTCATGATCTTCACCTCTTTAGATGATGTATATTTATATATACAATAGCATAATTATTCATTTTATTCTATAAAAATTCAATGAATTTAGACAGTTTGTTTTATTGCCAATACTTTTTTAATTTTGTTTATCGCCGTATCGATCTCCAATTCGGAAACAGTCAGGGATGGAAGTAAACGAAGTACTTTAGGACCTGCACTCAATACAAGTAAGCCCTCTTTTTGTAATTCCATTAAAAACACCTGAACATCTTGTTTACATTCAATTCCGACCATCATTCCCAGACCGCGAATCTCTTTCACTTCTTCGATGCCATTCAATGCTTTTGCCAATTCGCTCTCAAGGTATTCCGCCTTTTTAACGGTTTCTTTTAAAAACCCTGATTGAAAAATTTCCTTTAATACAGCTTCGGCTGCCGAGACACTAACTGGATTCCCTCCAAAAGTGGATCCATGACTTCCAGGGTCAAAGAATACAGACAACTCTTCCTTCCCAATCATCGCCCCGATTGGCAGGCCATTTCCCAATCCCTTTGCCGAAGTGATGATGTCCGGCAGGATATTGAAATGCTGGAATGCAAATGGCTTTCCTGTACGTCCTATCCCAGTCTGAATTTCATCTA
The DNA here is from genome assembly GCF_038002945.1 of Peribacillus sp. FSL R5-0717. NCBI lineage: Bacteria > Bacillati > Bacillota > Bacilli > Caryophanales > Bacillaceae > Peribacillus > Peribacillus sp. FSL R5-0717. Next base: position 3,845,565 of record NZ_JBBOOF010000001.1, on the reverse strand, counting down.
TGATAAGGAGAGCTCCGTGTTCTTTGCATTTAGTTTGAATCGCGTCCAGATATGATTGCTGTACAACATGGATGCCGCCTTCTCCTTGAACGATTTCAATCATTACAGCTGCCGTATTTTCATCGATGGCTGCTTTCATGGCATCATGATCATTAAATGGAACATATTCGAACGAAGCTAGCATCGGTCCGAAACCAGTCTTGATTTTTTCCTGTCCCGTTGCAGCCATCGTTGCAAACGTACGGCCATGGAAAGACTGCTGACACGTGACAATCTTGCTTTTCCCGGTAGCTTTACGTGCTAGTTTGATGGCTGCCTCATTCGCCTCGGCACCGCTGTTGGCAAAGAACACCTGACTTAAACCAGAGGCATCAGCCAGCATTTTTGCTGTCCGTTCCTGTATGGAACTTTGAAACATGTTCGATACATGCCAATATTTATTAAGTTGTTCCGTCACGGCCATTTTTACCAACTCATGACAATGTCCCAGATTCAAAACCCCGATTCCGGATGTGAAATCCAGATACTCTTTACCTGTTTCACTCGTAATCTTCAATCCTGACGCTTTACTTGGCTCAATGTCCCACCTAGCGTATGTAGGAAATAAAGAACTCATTGAAATACCCCTTCTTCCTGAAGAAATTTTGTACCGATGAATTGTCCGCCTTGATAAAAATGATCTTTCCCACTAACGATCATCACTTCTTCAATCCCTTTATTCAGCACCGACAAGGCTGTATTGACTTTCGGGATCATTCCGCCATGGATACTTCCATCCATGATCAAATTCTTAGTTTCCGTTTCATTCAATTTCTCAATGATCTGCCCATTCTTCAAGACCCCTTGAACATCGGTCACAAATAAACACATGTCAGCCGATAGTGCCTTAGCTACAGACCCGGCAGCCATATCGGCATTCACATTTAGTTTATTGCCCTCTTCGGTAGATGAGATGGGCGTCAATACCGGACAATAGCCTTTTTCGAATAAAAGTCCGATTAATTCCGTATTGACTTGTTGTATTTCACCAACAGCCCCAAGTTTCTGTTCATCGATATATTCACCTGTGAGAATTCCGCCGTCCGAGCCATTTAAACCGACTGCCTTGATGCCATGGGCTTCCAATTTATGAACGAGGCTGCGGTTCGATTTTCCTGCCAGCATAAGTTCCACAATTTCCAGCACTTCTGTGGTCGTTTTTCTTAACCCATCTTCAAATACTGGTTCAATTTCAAATTTTTCAAGCATTGAATTTATATCAGGGCCGCCCCCATGCACAAAGACAATATGGTAACCGCGGTTTTGTAACTCTTTAATACTATTGAAAAACGACTCGGATAACTCATTGATGATGCTGCCGCCGCACTTTATGACTAATATGTTCATACTTTCACCTCTTACGAACGATAGCTTCCGTTTATTTTCACATAATCATAGGTTAAATCGCAGCCCCATGCCGTGCCTGATTCATTACCATCTTTCAAATAAACACGAATGATGATACTTTCATTTTCCAAGTATGCTTTGGCTTCTTCCTCAGAAAACATAATCGGCTCACCGTCTTTAAGTACGACGATATCACCAAAAACGATTGTTGTTTGATCCGGATTGAATCCCACTCCGCTTCTTCCCATTGCAGCTATGATTCGTCCCCAGTTTGCATCCGCTCCAAAAGCTGCCGTTTTCACCAGATTTGAACCGACGATCGTCTTCGCCATCATCTGTGAATCTTGTTTCGTATGCATGCCATGAACATTCACTTCTATCAGTTTAGTCGCACCTTCTCCGTCTTTCGCAATTTGTTTGGCGAGGTTTTCGGAAGTTTGTTTTAATAATTCCAGGAAGATGGACCATTCTGGATGGTCAGGTGTCAAAGGTTCATTGTTCGCTTCTCCATTCGCGAGCACTAACACCATGTCGTTCGTTGAACAGTCGCCATCAACCGTGATTTGATTGAATGTATCATTGGTAATCGAGGATAATGCTTGCTGTAAATCATGCGGTTCAATGACGGCATCCGTCGTAATGAAACCTAGCATTGTGGCCATGTTCGGATGAATCATTCCCGAGCCCTTGGCAGCACCGCCCATTTTCACGGTTTTACCGTCGATGATTGTTTCATAACCACAACTCTTCGTTACAATATCCGTTGTTAAAATGGCGGTACCGAAAGCTTCAGCAGCTTCAGGTGTATTTTCTGGCTGCAATGCCTCTATGCCGTTTCTTACTTTCTCCATTTCCATGAATTCCCCTATGACTCCCGTTGAAGCCACTGCAAATGAATGGTCCTCCAAACCGAACTTTTGAGCCGCAAGCTTCCTCATTTCATTTGCATCTTTTAAACCTTGTTCACCTGTACAAGCATTCGCACAAGCACTATTCACTACAATGCCGTGAAGTTTTCCATTAACGGCAATACTGTCTTTCGTTACATTGATTGGAGCGGCTTGAACGACATTTTGTGTATAAACGGCCGCGGCTGATGCTGGGACATCGGTAAAAATGATGCCAACATCCTTTTTAGAATAGCGTAATCCTGCATGGACACCTGACGCTTTGAACCCTTGGGGCATTAAAATGTTTCCTTCTTGAATTTGTTTGATTTCTTCAACTGGCTGTAGTGTATTCATTGGTTCCCTCCATAGTTTACGGATATAACGGACTGTTCCATAGTCCTGCCGTTTCTTCTAGTCCCATTAATATATTTGCATTTTGAATGGCCTGCCCTGCGGCACCCTTCACTAAATTATCAATAACCGAAACCACCGTTACCTTACCTGTTCTTTCATCATAATCGACGCCAATGTCGCAAAAGTTCGATCCGTATACTTGTTTCGTGGATGGAAAGCGATCAAGGGGCTGTACCCGGACAAATGGGTGGTTGTCGTAAACCGTTTCGTACAAATCCTTTAATTCAACATTTGAGGTTTCCCGATTTACCTTTATATACATCGTTGCCATAATCCCTCTTGTCATTGGAACAAGATGGGTATTGAAGGAAATGGGCTGTAAACCTGATGACCATCGCCCAAGCTGTTGCTCGATTTCCGGTATGTGTTGATGTTGATTCACCTTATATATCTTAAAGTTCTCATTCATTTCACTAAAATGGGTGACTGCGGAAGGTGATTTACCCGCCCCTGAAACCCCGGATTTTGCATCGATGATCACATCGGCATCCGCACCGGCCAATCCTTCAGTGAATAAAGGGGCAAGACCTAATAGTGATGCGGTTGGGTAGCACCCAGGATTTGCAATGATCGTCGCTTTTTTTATAGCTCCGGCATTCCATTCAGCCAATCCGTATACGGCTTTTTCAATAATATGCTGAGGCGCTGCCGGCTTTTTATACCAGTTTTCGTATTCACCTGGAGTTTGAAGCCTAAGGTCTCCTGATAGGTCGATCACTTTAATGTCCAGGTCAGAAAATTCCGAAATCAATTGCGATGAAACGCCCGAAGGAGTTGCAAGAAATACAATATCGGATTTTTTTGCAATCGCTTCTGGGTCGATTTCTTCTAATGTATCTTTCATATGCATTAAATGTGCATTTTCTTCATATAAACTTCGACCAAATTGGGATGAAGTATGCAATGATTTTATTTTAAATTGCGGGTGATTATTCAAAAACCTTATTAGTTCCATTCCTCCATAACCCGTTGCACCTACTATTGATACGTTCATAAAACCATCTCCTATAATTTCAGGTCCCTGTCAATCTTTGATTCTATTATTATAAGACTGAATAAAAATAAAATCAAATGTATTTTTATAAAATTATAAACATAAATTTTAAATGAAATATTATCCAACAAAACTACTAGAATTATCCAAAGCTGTTGACTACTAGGGTTTTTTCCGTTTAAATCAAAGGTAGTAATTTAGTAATGACGGTTTCTGAAAGGTGGTCATATGCATGAATGAATTATCGTTATCCAATCGGATGCAAGCAATTTTAGATAATAAACAACAAATTAAACATATGGAAAAAGGGCGCTACCTTTTTCATGAGAGCACCCCAGCAAGTGATTTGTATTACATTATAAATGGGAAAGTAGAAGTGAGTAAGGTTGTTCCCGACGGTCGGGAATTAACTATACGCATTAGTTCGGAGAATGATTTGGTTGGGGAGACAGTCTTATTTTCTCAAAATCCTAAATATATGATGAATGCAAAAATGATGGAAGATGGTACTGTCGCGGTTATTTCCAAAGAAGCATTAGAAGAAAAAATCGCCTCCGATAGCCATCTCGCAGTCGAGATGATGACATGGTTATCCGCTCAAAACCGTAAAAATCAGGCTAAATTCCGCGATATGCTCCTGCACGGTAAGAAAGGTGCATTTTACTCCACCCTCATCCGTTTATCAAATAGCTATGGCACTGAAGCGGAAGACGGCAAAATTATCAATCTTCCCTTTACAAACCAAGAACTCGCGAATTTTTGCGGCACATCCCGCGAAGTAGTCAATAGAATGCTCGCTCAATTAAGGAAAAACAATGTCATCTCCATTAAAAAGGGCCGCATTACTATTCTTGACTTTGACTATTTGAAACAGGAAATCGACTGTGAAAACTGTCCAATAGAAATCTGTACAATCGATTGAATCCTTTCCCATAAAAAGCAGCAATACATAAAGCCTTAATGATCTTAATAATGAATGGAATTTATTTCAGACTAATCCATCCCTAGGACCATTGAATCATTTTCATTACCTGTATCCTAAATAAAAATGCATAAAAAAAGTATAAACATGGATTTCGCCATAGACCGGCATCAGGTCCTGACAACTATACAAAAAGGGATGGCATAGCTGCCATCCCTTAATTTTTCATTCGGACGGATTATCCGCCAATGAATGACATTTCGATTTTTTCCTGTTTCTTCACCGTTCCCGCTGCACGTTCATCCGAATAGCGGTCGTCCCTACGGTTCCAAAGTGAAATGATGAAACCTGTCAATTCTTCATCGGTCATGTCGGAACGGAGCAATGACTTCAAGTCATGTCCCTTTCCATTAAACAGGCATGTATATAAACTTCCATTAGCAGAAAGACGTGCACGTGTACAACTTGAACAAAAAGACTCGGAAACCGAGGTAATGAAGCCTACTTCTGCAGTAGTGCCCTTATAGCGGAAGCGTTTTGCGACCTCTCCAAAATAATCTTCTTCAACTGGTTCGAGATCGAATTCGGTTTGGAGCATTGCAAGCAGTTCTTTTTTCGTAATGACATTCTTTAACTGCCAGCCATTTGTATGTCCGACATCCATGAATTCTATATAGCGTAATTGAAGGCCCTCATCTTTACAAAATCGGGCCATCGGCAGGATTTGAGATTCATTGGTTTCTTTTTTGACTACCATATTCACTTTAACGCCAAGCCCTGCTTCTTTAGCAGCAGCGATGCCTTCAATTACGGGCTTTATGCCGATATTCCTGCCGTTCATCTTCTTGAAAAGATCGTCATCGAGGCTGTCCAAGCTGATATTCACCCTCTGCAAACCAGCTTCCTTCAAATTTAAGGCATGTTTTTTCAAGAAGACCCCATTCGTGGTCAGTCCAATATCTTCAATACCTTCAATTTTAACGAGATTTGAAATCAGAGTGGTAAGATCTCTTCGGAGTAATGGTTCCCCGCCAGTCAACCTTAGTTTTTTTACCCCTAAGCCTGCGAAGATTTTAGATAGCCTTACAATTTCCTCATAAGATAATAGCTCACTTTTAGGCAGGAACTGAAAATTCTCGTGAAAAATTTCAGCAGGCATGCAATACTGGCAGCGAAAGTTACAGCGATCTATGACTGAAATCCTTAAATCCCTTAGTGGCCTGTCCAATGAATCTTTAATTTGACTGTTCAATTAACCACTCCTAGCCGAAAGTATTAGAAAAAAACCAGACCATAAAAAGTGGCTCCTTGAATGGGTTCACTTTTTTTGACTGGCTTTTCATTTCTATTACAGAGTTATTATTTTATACCTAATGCAATTTTAGCATATCTGGACATTTTGTCTTTCGTCCATGGCGGACTCCAGACTATCTTCACGTCCGTTTCCTTGACCTCTGGGATATCTTCCAGAACCAATTTAACTTGATCGACGATCGTCCCAGCCATCGGACAGCCCATTGCTGTCAATGTCATCGTAACGGTGGTCAGACCTTCCTCATCCATATCCACATCATATACCAAGCCTAAATTAACGATATCTATACCAAGCTCAGGGTCAATGACCTGCTCCAAAGCTCCAAGAATAATGTCTTTTGTATCTTGATCCACTTCAATCACTCCTTTTATGGAAATCTCTAGTTTGTCGCTTTCATCATTATGTCCGTATAAGCATCATAACAGATTTCGAGTGAGTACTTAAGCATTTTGCACAGCAGACAGTAAATGTTTCGCGAACCAGTCCGCTGTCTTAAGCACTCCTTCTCTGCTGACCTTATGCCCAGCCTTAGGGTCAAGGATAAAATCAATTTTTTCATCTGCCTTGCCATACCCTGCTTTGACCCCCTCATAAAAACGGTATGCATGCTGATAAGGTACAACCGGATCTTTGGCACCATGCCAAAAAAGAAGCGGTCGGTCGCAAAGCTTATCCTGATTTAGACTCAAATCAAATGGCTTGAGTTGTTGAATCACCTTCGCAACTTCCTCATCAGTAACTGGGATATCAACTTTCCTTTTCTTAATCTCCTCCATTTGGAGCTCTGCATACGCGACATATGATGGGTTCCCCATTAAACTGACTCCGGCGGAAATCCATTCATATGCAGCCAGAGCCCCATTAGTAACTATTCCCCCCATTGAAGTACCTGCCACGCCAATTCTGTCGGGATCAATCAATTTTCGGGATAATAAATCATCCTTCAGCAAAGATAAATCCTGGATTGTTTGTAAAACCATTTCCCAAAAACGGGGCATCATTTGAGAATCACTTAAACCTGCTTCCCTTTCCCCATGATGAATCACATCGGGTAGAAGCACACGAAACCCCTTTTCAGCCAATAAATAAGCATAATGCAGATTATGTTCTTTTGCACTTTGAAAACCATGTATAAAAATAATAAGCGGCAATTCCTGATTGAAAGTGGTTTGTTTCCCTAAGTGCAAGACGGGAATTTGTCCAATTCGTTCTTTTTCAATTATTATCAAGTTAACCCCTCCGAATAATTTGTTCCGGTCTTTTCAATCCATTATCAAAATGGAATTTTCATTACCTTTAAATCTGAGCTTCACTTTAATTATCATAATCCTGAATATAGTAATATCATACAGGAATGCATAAAGAATGAAAAAGATTTACATTTACTTTAAAATAGGCTTAACAATATTTGCATATAATGAAATCAAAAAGAACAGAAGGTGTGTACATGACTGAGAAACATTTAATCGTATTGGATCTTGATGGCACTTTACTTACAGATAACAAAACAATTTCTTCAAGGACTAAAAAAACACTCCTAAAACTTAAAGAAGATGGACACGAGGTTATGATCGCCACCGGGCGCCCCTTTCGCTCAAGTGAACTTTATTACCGGGAACTGGGGCTGACTACACCAATCGTTAATTTCAATGGCGCTTTCGTCCATCACCCATTACATACAAGCTGGGGGGTATACCACTCTCCACTGGATATAAATGTTGCGAAAGAAATTGTCGAAGCGTGTGATCAGTTTACATATCATAACATCATCGCTGAAGTCCGGGATGAAGTTTATGTCCATTATCATGATGAAAAGTTGATGAACATGTTCAATCTAGGAAATCCGATCATGAAGACAGGTGATTTACGCAATTACCTTCAGGATTCCCCAACTTCGATGCTGATTCACACAGATAGTGAATTCGTAGGGCAGATTCGCCAGCATCTATCCGATGTCCATGCAGAATTGGTCGATCACCGCCGCTGGGCAGAGCCCTTTCATATCATCGAAATAATAAAAAGCGGGTTAAGTAAAGCCGTTGGGCTAAAACGCGTATCCAACTATCTGGAAATTCCTCAAAACAGGATAATCGCTTTCGGTGATGAAGATAATGATTTGGAAATGCTCGAATATGCGGGAACCGGGGTGGCCATGGGAAATGCGATCTCACCAGTAAAAACGGTAGCAAATTCGACGACATTGACGAATGAAGAAGATGGTATAGCCGTCTTCCTCGAAGAAAAATTCAATATAAAAGCCTAATTCGTCATTTTTTACCTTCATAATATTCAACTTTCAAGCCAAACTAATATGGACAACAGATCTATTCCGTTGTCGACAACGCTCAGAATCGGAGGAGATAAGAATGGGTAAAAGCAGTAAATCTAAACGATTTGTACAGCAGGGCAAAGAAAGTGTTGCCAGGCATGCCGAAAAAATCCCTTATCACACTACGTTTGAAGAGGCAGAAAAAGACAGGTTAAGAATTATGTCTGAACAAAGCTATGGTGGCTTCTAATGGGAAACAAATTATTCCAAAAGGCTAGGGAATTTGTTGAAGAAGCTCTCCACTCTGAGCATGACGGTGACCAGCATAAGACAGAGGAAATCGCTAAAAACGCTCTTTCATCAGCCTTTGCCAATACGAACGAGGCTGAAAAAGAACAATTGCGAGAGCTCCAGCAAGAGCTGGAAAATCACTCTAAATAATGTGAAAGCCTCCAGGGATTCCTGGAGGCTTTCGCTTTGTTTTTCATCAATTGTTATTTCGTGCCTTACCGCCTTTTTCACCGATCTCCTTATAAAAATCTTTACCATGGGAGTCAGCAGTGGCTTCCCCGCCCTTTTGTCCAATTTCCTGATAGAATTCCTTATCATGATTATCCGAAGTGGCTTCTCCGCCCTTTTGCCCAATTTCCCGGTAAAAATCCTTGTCGTGATTTTTAGAAGTGGCTTCCCCGCCTTTACGGCCTGCTTCCTGCCTGCTCATTTTTTCGTCGTTAGCCATTTTAATCACTCCTTCATAAGATTTTAAATTGGCGCTACAATATAAGAATTAGCCGTTTTGTACAGGCAATAAACTTATTACGCCGAAATACCTTCTTTTGTAATAGAAGTGTAATGGCCTTGATTTTTCATTAATATCATTCCCTGCGGAAAGTCCCAACAATTCCTGACGTTTCTATGATGTTTGTGAATGCGTGTGGATCCACTTCCTTGATGATCTTTTCAAGGTCATACAGTTCATACCTTGTAATGACAATCAATAACATTTCCTTAGTTTCGTTAGTGAATGCACCTTTTGCGGGAACCCTTGTAATTCCGCGGACTAATTTAGCATGGATTGCCTGTTTAAGCTCTTCGCTTTTCTTTGTAATGATCATTGCCGTAAGCTTTTCATGACGTGTATGTATCGCGTCCACGACACGGGTCGATGTATAAAGGGTAACAAGTGTATACAAAGCTTTTTCCGGTCCATAAACAGCACCTGCCGTTACAATGATCACGCCATTCAGCAGAAATAAATAAGTCCCTACAGGTTTATCCTTCTTCCGTGAAAGAAGCATGGCGATAATATCCATTCCGCCAGTCGATGCACCGTATTTCAAGGTGATCCCCACACCAACTGCAGCTATGACTCCGCCAAATACCGCATTCAATAATATGTCAGGTGACCAGCGTGTAATCGGGATGATTTCCATAAAGAAGGACATCAAGGCAACGCTGAGGAAACTATAAAAAGTGAAAGACTTTCCTACCTTTCGCCAAGCAATGATCGTTACTGGAATGTTCAATAAAAGCAAGAGAATACCTGTCGATACATTAATAGGAGCAAAAGATCCAATCATCCTCGATAGAAGCTGGGCCACTCCGGTAAATCCGCTTGCATATACGTTTGCCGGTATTAGAAAAAAGTTCATTGCGATGGCATTAAGCAATGCCCCGACCACAACTATGATAATTTTCTTCATTTCACCACTGTACATCCTAAAAACCTCCATTTCACCCTTATTCTATTATCTTTTTACCCTTAATTATTTATTCTATTTACGTAGAGATTGAATTTTTACCGTTACGTGCTACACTAAAAAGTAGAGTGACCACTCATTTTCTAAAAATTGTAAAAAGAAAGCAGGTGTATTATGGCTATCACAATTCTTGCAGATAGTGCATGTGATTTGCCGTTGTCTTTCTATAAGGAAAACAATGTTTCATTAATCCCTTTACAAGTCCATCTTGACGGGGAAACTTATGAAGATTTACTTACCATTAATTCTCACGAAGTCTATCAGGCGATGCTTGAAGGAAAAGCCCCGAAAACATCGCAAGCTTCTCCAGAATACTTTATAGAACTTTTCACACAGTTTGCCAAAGAGAAAAAACAAGGGATATATATCGCCTTTTCCTCCGAGTTATCAGGAACATATCAAACGGCAGTCATGATTCTTAACCAGGTGAAGGAAGAGTACCCTGACGTTGACATTGAAATCGTCAATACGAAATGCGCTTCGATGGGCGTCGGTTTAATTGTAAAGAAAGCAGCCGATCTGGCAGCAAACGGTGCCACTAAAGAAGAAATTCTGGCTGCCATAGAATTCCAAACCCGGCATATGGAGCATCTATTCACTGTAGACAACCTTGAATATCTGGCCCGTGGCGGCCGCATCTCCAAAACATCTGCCCTTGTTGGCGGTTTATTAAACATTAAACCGTTATTGCATGTTGAAGATGGGAAGCTTGTTCCGCTTGAAAAGATACGCGGCAAAAAGAAATTGATCAAACGTGTAATCGAATTAATGCACGAAAGAGGCAAAAACTTAACTACCCAAACGATTGCCATCAGTCATGGTGATGATGAAGCAACGGCCCTGGAATGGAAGGAAGCCATCCAAAATGAATTCGGGACAACCGGCTTCATGATCCATACAATTGGCTCCGTCATCGGCGCGCATGCCGGCCCTGGCACAATTGCCCTCTTCTTCTTAAACGATACCCCTGAGAAATCATAAACATACATACTCCCTTCCATAATTGTGAACAATATATATTGATCAGATAATGGAAGGGAGTTTTCACTATGTCCAAAACAACCGATGACAATAAAAGGCCAAAAGATAACCAAGCGAGAAATGCTGAAAAAAATATCGCTTATCAGGAAAACCTTGCTGCAGGTAAGCACTCCTATTCGAAGAAAACGGACCATAAATGAAGCGTGGGGCTTGTCCCCTCGCTTTTTTAATTATCGTTTAGATAGTTGTCTTCCTATCATACTTTCTCTATAATAAAGGAAATAAACCCTGCTGGAGGTAAGTGATGGCAAAGGAAAATTCATTTGATATTGTTTCGAAAGTAGACTTTTCAGAGGTAACGAATGCAGTTACCATGGCTATGAAGGAAATACAGACACGCTATGATTTTAAAGGGAGCATAAGCAGCATCACAATTGATAAAGAAGACTTGGTTTTGGTATCCGACGATGAATATAAGCTCGAACAGCTGAAGGATGTTCTCATCAGTAAACTCATTAAACGTGACGTACCCGTCAAGAACCTGGATTATGGAAAATTGGAAGGAGCTTCTGGCGGTACCGTTCGCCAACGGGCCAAGTTAATTCAAGGCATCGATAAGGAGCAAGCAAAAAAGATCAATACCATCATTAAAAATAGCGGCCTTAAAGTGAAAAGCCAGATCCAGGATGATCAAATCCGGGTTACCGGTAAGAACCGGGATGATTTACAAGGAATCATTTCCGCGATTCGGGGCGCTGATCTGTCCATTGATGTACAATTCTTAAATTACCGCTAATTATGAAGGCCTCACCTGCTTTGGGTGGGCCTTTTTTCATTTGTTTCAACTGCCTCCATCAGCGCTCATCCTCCTCTTTTTCTTATGAATCGCCTTCATTGAACATGGAAAGACTAGTCATGTTCCCTTCAGTTAAAACACATAAACCAAAACTTTTATGGGTATTTTTTCCATGTTTTCTTTTTCCTAAAAGAAGGAATAGAAAAAGCGTAGATCATTAAATGGGAGGCGTTTATATCTTGACTACTCAAAACCAAAATCAGAACAAACAAGGATTTCCACCTCAACATCAGCAGCATCAACCTGGATTGGAAACAAAAATGGAACCGAACCCTGATTCAGTTAATGCTGCCTACAAAGGAAGCGGCAAATTAAAAGGTAAAACGGCAATCATAACGGGAGGAGACAGCGGAATCGGAAAATCAGTTGCCATTTACTACGCTAAAGAAGGAGCGAATGTGACAGTTGCATACTTGGATGAACACGAGGATGCCAAAGCGACAAAAGAATTGATCGAAAAAGAAGGCCAGAAATGTTTACTCATTTCCGGTGATATCGGTGATGAAGCCTTCTGCCAGGAAGTCGTCAAAAAAACGGTTGATGAATTTGGCGGTTTGGACATTCTAGTCAACAACGCCGGAGAACAGCATGTGCAGACAAGTATCCTGGACATTTCAGCTGAACAATTGGAAAAAACGTTCCGCACGAATATTTTCTCGATGTTCCACTTAACTAAAGCTGCATTGAAGCACCTGAAAAAAGGAAGCAGCATCATTAATACAACCTCTATCACAGCCTATCAGGGCAACCCAAAACTAATCGATTACTCTTCAACTAAAGGTGCAATACTTGCATTTACAAGAGCCCTGTCGAACTCCATTTCAAAAGATGGCATCCGAGTGAATGGTGTTGCGCCTGGACCGATCTGGACACCGCTGATTCCTGCCTCATTCGGCGAAGAGGATGTTGCCAAATTCGGACAGGATACTCCAATGGGCCGTGCAGGTCAGCCTGAGGAATTGGCACCAGCCTATGTATATTTGGCAAGTGATGATTCATCCTATGTCAGCGGACAAGTCATCCATGTAAATGGTGGGACCGTTGTTAACGGATAAGGCCTTACCTTTTTTCCAAAAGCAGTGGATTTCATAAATTGAAATCCACTGCTTTTACTCTTTCAGGCAGGATATTTCCGGATAACGCGGAATATATGACAGGGAAGGAGTGGAGTCATTTTTGAAAAATATTGTAGATCCATGGTTCACCGTTCAGGGATTGGACTCAAAAACGTTTGCAATCAGTGAATATGGTCATTGGGAGAAAGTTCATTCCTTTTTATTACTTGGTGAGACCCGGGCTGCGTTAATCGACACAGGATTAGGCATCGATTCTAAGCGGATTACAGACCAGCTTACCGATCTTCCGATCATCGTCCTGACCACACACGTTCATGCGGATCATATTGGCGGTCACGGTGATTATGAAACGATTTATGTTCATGGTGATGATGCCAATTGGCTGATTAACGGCATTGAAGGTTTGCCCTTGGAACAAATAAGAAAGAACATGGCCCGGGATATCACATTAACCATACCCGATTCATTCAATCGTGATACATACAAGCCATACCAGGTGTACCCCGATAGGCTTTTATCGGACGGGGACATGATTGATCTTGGGAACCGAAGTTTAAGCATTTATCATACACCTGGTCATTCGCCTGGCGACATTTCAATTTTGGATGATGAAACAGGTTTTTTATTTACTGGCGACCTGCTTTATTCAGATACTCCCGTTTATGCCTTTTATCCCTCGACAAACCCTGAAGACCTTGTTAATTCGTTAGAAAAAATCGCAAAGATCAAGGCAGTCTCCAAAATCTATGGCGGTCACAACCAACTAGGCCTCGAACCAAAGATCCTTGAAGAAGTCATTGCAGCCATTCAATATCTTAAAGAGAATCATTTGGTCAGACACGGAACGGGTGTACATGCATTCAAAAGTTTCAGCGTACATTTACTAGATAAAAAAGGCATTGCTTTTACGCAATGCCCTCTCGTTCAATAAGTCATGGCCATTGCACCTTGCTTGATCGATCTGCAGGAATGCCTTTCCACGAAATGATGTGGAATGATGGTCCCGGCAGGAGCATCTCCAGTCTGCAGTATATGAATGAGGCCCTTAGCGGCCTGATATCCCAAATCAAAAATATTAATATCTACGGAGGTCAGGGCTGGTAATGACAGTTCAGAGAAAAGAACGTTATTGAAGCTGACGATTGACATTTCTTCAGGAGTGCGCACGCCCATTTCGCGAAGTGAATGCACGATGCCAAGTGCCATGAGATCATCACTGACTACCAAAGCGGTAGGTGGTTCATCGATGGATAGTAACCTTTTTGCAGCGGCTTGTCCCCCTTCATGCAAAAAATCTTCATGCAGGGTATATTCCATCCTTCGATCGATCCCAGCCCTCTCCAATGCCCGTTCATATCCTGATAAGCGATCAATGGTCATCATGAGGGATTCATCACCTCCGATGAATCCAACCCTTTCATGTCCTAGCTTTATGAGGTAATCCGTTGCCTGTTCGGCAGCCAAGACATTATCGTTATCAACATATGTTATCTCCTCGATGTAATCATAGGGTTTCCCAATGATCACAAATGGAAAATCCCTTTCCCTCAAATAGGTCAGAATGTGATCGTTCATCCTTGAATACATCAGGATTATTCCATCCACCATCCCCCCCTGCACCATATTCACTACTCCTTCGTAGATTTCATCTTCTGTTTTTCCCGTGCTTAACAACAGGGAATAATGGTTTTCCTGAGCTCCCTCACTTAGACCCTGGAGGATCGTAGGAAAAAAGGGATTTTGATAATAATCATTTGACGAACTTGGCATTACCAAGCCAATGATCCTGGTCGATTGATTGGCAAGACTACGTGCAATGAAGTTTGGATGGTATCCTAATTTAGTCATTGCCTTACGTACCCGTACCTTTGTTTTTTCACTTATCCGAGGATTATTTGCAATCACTCGAGAAACTGTTGAAGGAGCAACATTCGCTAGCTGTGCCACATCTTTTATTGTGATGGCCATGCATTTCCCCTCTCCTTTCTTAGCCTTTATTGACTTCATTTAAAAAAGGTGAATACCAATAAACACTTCTCTAATATTCGTTTTATATTTATACATTTTGTATGTATTCATAATACACTCAGTTCAATAGTTATATCCATACTTTTTTAATGTTTATTTAATTTTTCAGAAAATACTCACTTTTCCGTTTTTTTCATCTGGATTTAAAATTCAAAAAGAAGCTGATGGATGATCAGCTTCTTGAAAAACGACAGGTCTATTGGAAATTAAGAAGTCAGACGACTAACTACATAGGTTTTAGGCTAATTTCCAATCAAGTCCATTGAATCAATAACGATAAATCCTCGTTTCATATGGACGTAAATCAATAAGGGGCACCTTAGGACAATCCTCATAATTAGCCAGCAAGAGTTCCATTTCCCCCCAATAAGAAAGATCGATTTGATGGTGATTCATACTAAAGTTACATACTACCATAACTGAATTATCATTCATGTTTCTTGTATAAATATAAAGTTCAGGATGATCTTCCCATAATAACTCATATTCCCCATAAACAAGGACCTGATGTTTTTTTCGAAGTTCAATCATCTTTTTATAAAAATGATAGATGGATGACGGGTCATTTTTCTGCTGTTCTACATTAATGGCGCGATAATTTGGATTAATCCTCATCCAAGGGGTTCCATGAGTGAATCCGCCATTTTCAAGATCATTCCATTGCATCGGTGTTCGTGAATTATCACGGCCGCTATGCCATATAATGTTCATGATCTCATCATGAGGTCGACCTTTCGAGGTCTCTATCCTATAAAAGTTTTTCATTCCGACATCATCATAATCATCAATCGAATCAAATTGGACATTTGTCATGCCAATTTCCTGACCTTGATAAATAAAAGGTGTCCCTTGCATGAAAAAGTAAAGGGCCCCTATCATTTTTGCGCTTTCCAACCAATATTGATGATCATTTCCCCAGGTGGATACACTTCTCGGCTGGTCATGATTTTCAAAAAACAAGGCATTCCATCCTTTGTTTTTCAGCCCCTTTTGCCATTTGGTCATCGTTCGCTTTAACCCTTGAACATCAACAGCATGATTCTGTCCCCTATTCCATAGACCAAGATGTTCAAATTGAAAGATCATATTGAACTTCCCATTCGATTCCCCGACCCATTCTTCCGCCTGCTCTATCCTGACGCCATTGGCCTCACCGACCGTCATGATATCATACTTAGAGAAAGTCTCTTCTTTCAACTCCTGAAGGTAATCCAGAATCCCGTCCTGATTCGTATGCATTTCAAAAGCAGGTACATACTGATGCCAATAAGGATTGGGCATATCCGGAAGGCCTTCACGCTTATGAATATGCGTGATTGCATCAATCCTGAAGCCATCGATTCCCTTATCGAGCCACCAATTGACCATTTCATATAATGCCTTTCGCACATCAGTGTTTTTCCAGTTTAAGTCCGGCTGCTTTTCGGCAAATAGATGTAAATAGTATTGATTGGTCCTTTCATCGAATTTCCAGGCACTTCCGGAAAAGATGCTTTCCCAATTATTAGGCTCACGGCCATCCTGACCATCCCTCCAAATATACCAATCCCGTTTCGGATTATCGCGGGAAGAACTTGATTCTACGAACCAGGGGTGCTCATCACTTGTATGATTCAAAACAAGGTCGAGTATCACCTTCATCCCACGCCCATGAACATCTTTCAATAACAGATCAATATCTTCGATTGAACCGAATTCATCGGAAACTGCTTGATAATCACTAATATCATAGCCATTATCCGCATTGGGCGATTTATAAAAAGGGCAAATCCAAATGACATCTATCCCTAATTCCTGCAGATAGTCGAGCTTTGAAATCAAACCTTTTATGTCTCCGACCCCATCACCATTACTATCCATGAAACTGCGCGGGTAAATTTGATAGCAAACCGCTTCTTTCCACCAGGTCTTATTCATGCTGTAACCTCCCGATCCTGTTTTCCACAAAGCCTTAGGGACAATGTTTGGCGGCTACCGACAATCGAGAGGTATATGATTATTTTGGTTGATTCCGTTTTGAACGTTTAATAACCAAAGCAATGAATATACCAAAAATGAGAAGAACCAATCCTATGACTAACAGGTAAGGAATATTAATAATCGACTTAGGTGACAGCGTATAGACTTCTGTCGTCTCCCTGTCGATTACGATAGAGTAGCTGTTGTCCTTACTGCGGACCAGATCCCCATTCAGCATACCTCTCAACTCTTTATTACTTTCAAGTTCCTTATCAGCAAGGTTTATCGTTTGAGTTTCAGTCGTATTGTTCATGGCGACGACGATCGTTTCATCACCATATTCACGCTTGAATACCGAAGCTCCTCCTTCTTCATATAAAAGCTCCATATCCCCTTTTACCAATGCTGGGTACATGTCTCTGAGATCAGAAAGCTTCGTTATATATTCCACCAATTCCTGTTCTGTCTTAAAATTCATCAACTTATGATTATCCGGGGCAATATCGCCGTTCAAGGCAATTTCCGATCCATAAAATACGATTGGCACCCCTGGCATCGTATATAGATACGACAGGGCCATCCTCCATCTGGAACCTGGATTTTCGTTATGGTCGGCTGCATCCTTTGTAAACCGGGGCAATCCCTCTGTATCCATGAACAAAGCCTGATGGGCATTGCCCCCTAATTCATCTTCGCTTTTCGCAAACGCATTAAAAACAGGTTTCAATTCTTTATCGGGTGCAGCAAATGCTTCCCGTAGCTCTGAATTTTGCGGATAAGCCATAAAAGCATCGATACCCGTCTCCTTGTAGCTTGAGATCAATTTCGCATCACCTTGAACATCGCCGATTGTATAGAAATTTGATTTTTCAGATTTGACTGCATCCACAAATTCCTTCCAAAAATCTTTTGCTACGTATTGGACTTTATTTATACGGTATCCATCAATATCGGTTTCCGTTATCCACCATTTGGCAGCATCAAGTAAATATTTCCTTGTTTCCTCATTATCTTGATTCAAATCGGGAAGACCATCAACCCACCCTGTTTCCAAATCCGTTTGGCTACCGTCCTTGGAAATCTTTTTTTCTTCATGGAACCAATCTTGTTTTTTGGGATCGGTCAGCCACGCGGATTCAGGCCCCACATTGTTTGCTTGAAAATCAATGATCACCTTCATATCGCGTTTATGTGCCTCATTCACGAGTTTTTTAAACTCTTCCATTGTCCCATAGTGTTTATCCGTTTTATAAAAATCGGCCACCCAATCGCCATGATAGCCATTTGCATCATTAGCGAAAATCGGTGAAAGGATGATAGCGGTATAACCCATATCTTTTAAATAATTCAGTTTCTTCGTGACACCTTCGAAATCCCCGCCATTAAACGTGGAAGGGTCATTCACGTTCGCATCTCCATTATTTTGGGTATCCCCATCGAAAAATCTGTCGACCAATAATGAATATACGCTTTCATCCTTCCAAGTTCGTTGTTCTTTTTCAGCTGCTCCTACTGGAATGGCGTAAAAAAGAAGCAGCGGAATTAAAGCGAGTGATAACGCTCTTTTTCTCATATCCGTTCTCCTCCTAGCTATCTCTTTACGCCTTTAAGATTAGCCTTTTGACCCCTTAACGTCAAATCCAATTTATAAAAAACTTTACACTTAAGGGACAAACTGGGGATACTGGTTATGGTTACTGAATTGGAAAAGAGCCAAACACGGTTAACGTTCTTTTTTTATCTTCTTGACCGCTTTATCCAAAGCCCTTTTTGGTTTTGCTTTTTGAGTGGTCATTTCATCCATGGCTGAATTCATCGGTCCCCATACTTTATTCATTTCCGGAATATTCGGCACTGGTTCGGCGTATTGTAATTGTATGCTTAAGGCTTGTGCCCTTTCATTTTCTTTGATTGCGGCATTGTGTTTAATTGATTTATTAGGTGGGATTTCCCCTGTTAAATCAAAACGCTTCATTGCATTATCATCATTAGTCAAATATTCAACTAACTTCGTAGACCAATAAGGGTGTTTTGTGAATGCTGTTACATGCCAGCCTTTGATTTCCATGAACGTTTTCATTGGCTGACCATTGGGCAATTCTGGCATGGGGGCAATTCCTGTATCCTTTCGCTCGGTAAATGAGTTCCCGTCACTCATGATAGAAGCCAATTTCCCTTGTAAAAACAACTTCTCGATTCCTGCCTTGCCGCCTTTAGGAATCAAACCCGCCCTATACCATTTTTGGATGTACGCAGCCCCTTTTATGGAACCCTTATTATTCAAACCAATGTCGGAAGGATCTAACTTTCCATTCTTATCTTTAAATATATAACCTCCCATTCCAGCCATTACTCCATACGAATCATGGAAATCATTCCACTTGGCATAGTAACCATGCACGTTACGCTTTCTTAATTCCTTCGTCATTTTATAAAGGTCATTCATCGTCTCAGGAGCCTTAGCCATCAATTTTTTATTATAAATGAAGACGGAGGTGGTTACGGACTTTGGCAATCCAAAAACCTTATCTTGATACATCTCCCCCCTAATTGAAGGTTCAATGAATGCATTCAATACCTCATCTTTCACCTTCACTTCCTGAATTAAGCCTTCCTTCACGATTTGCCCGACTTTCTCATGGGAAAAAGTTACGACATCCGGTGCCTTTCCATTTCCGATTGGCCCATCTCGACGAAGTCGTTCATACATCCCGGTAGCCATTTCAAGCTCTTCATGCTTAACTTTGATTCCATATTCTTTTTCAAAGGCTTCAATCACCGGCTTTAGGGCCTCCGCTTTACCTTCTTCCTCCCAAATGATCAATTTTTCCGGCTTCGCTTCATCGCTGGCTTCGTCTTCTTTTTTCTTATCTTCTTTCACTGCTTTATTTTTATTTTCTAAATCTGAACTGGATCCGCAAGCACTTACACTAACAATCAATAATATGGACATGAACAAATGAAAAATCAGCTTCTTCACTTTCATTCTCCTTTTTGCAATGTTTATTCTATCATGTCCAAAAGCACCAAATAATACTGTTTTTCAGTTCAGTACTTCAAATAAAGCCAATTGATGAAAGCGATACCAAAGCTATTGTTATCATTATATGAACGGCTTTGATTTTTACAACATTTTCCTTGGCGTATTTATTTCCTTGTAGTGATGAACAATTTTTGTTATTTTTTAGTTAATAAGTGCTTCTTTCAATTGAAATTGGGTATATAACCAAAATGAAAAAGCACTTTACCTGGCTTAGTACCACTTCATAGAGACCCTCCTCGTAACAGCCGGAAGTTTCCTTTTTCACAGTCCCAAAACTTATAGAATCGGAGTGGTTTTCATGGAATTTTCATCCATACACCATAGACCTAATGACAATTACGGCTATCCTATCAACACTGAAACCCTACATATCCGCCTACGCACGAAAAAACAAGATATCTCCTCAGTTGGATTGATTTTTGGGGATCCATACATTTCAAATAATGGTGAATGGTTGTACGAGGAACTTCCCATGAGTCTGTCGGGCAGCGATACCCGTTATGATTATTGGCATATCTATGTGAAGCCTCCCTACCGAAGAATTCGATATGGGTTCAAGGTATCGGCAGAAGAAGAATGCTCCATTTACACGGAAAAGGGCTTCTTCAAAGAGCCTCCCCGAGATCCCGGATGCTATTTCGCGATTCCCTATCTCCATCAAAATGAAGTTTTCGGGGCACCGGAATGGGTCAAAGATACAATTTGGTACCAAATTTTCCCTGAACGATTTGCGAACGGAAACCCCGCCAACGACCCCGAAGGTGTGAAACCCTGGGGAAGTGAAGAACCGGCGGTGGATAATTTTTTTGGCGGGGACTTCGAAGGAATCCTTGAACATTTGGATTACCTTGAGAATCTCGGCATCAATGGAATTTATTTCACGCCTATCTTCCATGCCTACTCCAATCATAAATACGATACGATTGATTATCGGAGTATCGATCCGCAATTCGGAACGAAGGAAACATTGAAAACACTAATAGCCGAATGCCATAGACGGAATATACGGGTCATGCTGGATGCCGTTTTTAACCATAGCGGCTACTATTTCCCCCCTTTCCAGGATTTACTCGAAAAAGGGGAGAAATCGAAATATAAGGATTGGTTCCACCCTCACAGCTTCCCTCTTAAGGGAGGGGAAAGGCCCAATTATGAAACATTCGGTTTTTTTGAATCGATGCCAAAATTGAATACGGCAAATCCGGAGGTGAAAGAATATCTGCTCGAAGTCTCGGCTTATTGGATCAAGGAGTTCGATATAGACGCCTGGCGGCTAGATGTGGCAAATGAAGTCGATCAGCCATTCTGGCGTGAATTTCGAACAACGGTGAAAAATATAAAGCCTGACCTTTATATCCTTGGGGAAATTTGGCATGACTCCATGCCATGGCTTCGCGGCGATCAGTTCGATGCCGTCATGAATTACCCTTTCACCAACAAAGTTTTTCGCCTGGTCGCTTCACAAACCATCAATGCACGCGAGTTCACTGAAGAAATGACAGCCATCTATCACAGTTATCCAACCAATGTTTTTGACGTGACATTCAACCTTCTTGGAAGCCATGATACACCGCGGATTTTCACGGATTGCGGGGAAGATTTAGCTAGAGCCAAGCTCATTCACGCAATCCTGCTGACATTCAATGGCAGCCCTTGTATTTATTATGGAGATGAAATCGGCTTAACCGGCGGCATGGATCCAGGATGCCGAAAATGCATGGTCTGGGAAGAAGAAAAACAAAACACCGAGCTACTCAATGAAATTAAGGCATTGATCCACTTGCGAAAAGAAGAAAGGTTACTTGCCAATGACGGGGAGTTTAAATTCCTTGATACAGCCGGAAATGAAAATATCGTGGCTTACCAAAAGTATAATGAAAAACGTTCTGTCGTGATCCTCATCAATCCGACCGATATCAAGCAATCCTTCACCCTTCCTGTTGATTTGAAAGGACGTACTCTAACGGATTTAAGAACGAAGGAAACCACACAAGTTGGCAAATTTGAATTGGGTGGTTATCAATATAAAATTCTCGCAATCAATCATTAGGCAAATGAAAACGGGGCGTTGATAATCATCCGCCCCTTTTTTTTCACTCGATTATTTGGATATCATATTCTTTGAACCATACATGGGTCTGTGCCAAATGCGCGAGCAATTGTGGCCCTGACATCAATTGGCCGAACCATGGCACTTTAAAAGCCGCACCCTTGGAATCTACTATATCGGTTAGCTTCTGTTTATCGAAAAATTCATGCAGGATCGAATTTTTATCCGTCAGTAAGTCTTTCAACCACGCCTGCACACGGTCTGTATATATAGGGTTATGGGTTTTTGGATATGGACTTTTTTTACGATACAATACTTCATCCGGTAATAGCCCCTCCAAAGCCTTCCTAAGAATACCCTTTTCACGGTTGCCTTCCATTTTCATTTCCCAAGGAATGTTCCATGCATATTCAACAAGGCGATGATCGGCAAATGGCACGCGCACCTCTAGACTTGCCCCCATACTCATCCGGTCCTTCCGGTCAAGGAGCGTCGTCATGAACCATAATAAATTCACATAGAAAAGCTCTCTCCGCTTTGCCGCTATTCCGCTTTCCCCTTCCAATTTAGGCGTTTCGGCAAGGGTGGCCAAATAAGCTTCCTGGGCATATTCCTCCAGCTTCAATTTCTCGCGCCATCCCGTTTTCAATAAAGATACCCGCTCATCCGTAGATCTCATCCATGGAAAGCCAGCACGATTCAAATCATCCTCACGGTGAAACCAAGGATAACCTCCAAAAATTTCGTCCGCACATTCGCCAGACAGGCCTACGACAAAATCCCGCTTGATTTCCTTACAAAACCAAAGTAAAGAAGAATCGACATCCGCCATGCCTGGGAGGTCCCTTACAAGGACAGCTTCCGTTAAATAATTTGTCAGCTGCTCTTGAGAGATAACCGATGAATGGTGAACCGTGTTAAAACTATCCGACATCTTTTTAATCCAATACCCATCGGAGTTTGGCTGGAAATCATTTGCCTTGAAATAACGCTCATTATCCTCATAATCAATGGAATACGTATGAAGCTGGCCTTTCCCTTCTTTTTGATAGGCATTTGCAGCAATGGCCGTGATTGCGCTTGAGTCAAGCCCTCCTGATAAGAAGGTACAAAGCGGAACATCAGATACAAGTTGCCGCGTCACTGCATCTTCGACAAGGAAGCGAACCTTCTCGGCCGTCTCATCAAGCGTATCCCGATGTTCTTCGCTTTTCACATTCCAATATCTCCAAATCCGGAGGCCTTTCCTTGATAAAGTAAGCGCATGGGCAGGCCTTAATTCCTGGATATCATGAAATACGCCTGAACCTGGCTTCCGGGATGGACCAACACCAAAAACTTCAGACAACCCTTCGCGGTCAATCTCCGTTTTAACATCCGGATGGGCCAGAATCGCCTTCAGCTCCGATCCGAAAATGAACCCGCCGTCCCTTTCCGCATAAAAGAATGGTTTTACTCCCATGCGATCTCTTCCGACGAATAATTTCTGTTCCTTTTCATCCCAAATCGCAAACGCAAAAATCCCATTGAACAAGTCAATGCATTTTTCTTTCCATTCTATATAAGAAGTTAGCAAAACTTCTGTATCAGAATGACCGTTAAAGGAATATCCTTTTAATAATAGCTGTTTACGAATATCCTCGGTGTTATATAGCTCACCATTATAACAAAGCGTATATCTGCCGTTTTCTTGATTTTTCGTCATCGGCTGTTTTCCGCCTTCCGCATCGACAACCGTTAACCGTTTATGACCAAAGGCAACATGGGCTTCGCTCCAAACATTATCTTCGTCAGGCCCCCGCTTTGCCAACGTTTTTGTCATGTTTTCCAGCGTTTTCGTTTTTGTCCGTAAATCTTTTTGAAAATGCACCCAGCCTGTTATCCCACACATTTTACACTTCATCCTTTCTATCCGGACTATCAAAAATATATTGGCTCCCTGTCTTAAAAAGATTTACAGTCCCTAAGTATCGCTCAGCATCATTCCGTAGGGCCACCTGCCAACAACGCCCGGCGTCGTTAATGAATTGTTGAGCAAAGCATCCCGTGTTAAACATAGCCTATGCAAAGACGGAAAGATGGTTATTTGTCCATAATATTTTAAAATATACAGTTATATTTTCATTGGATTTTGACTAAAAAGTAGGTGAGGATTCCACTATTGGAGGTATATGTATGAGTCAGCAACAACGAACTAAGTTAATGAATAGGCAAACAAGAGCTTTTACCGAAGGAACAGTGGAAAATATCAATCAACAATGGATTTTTTTCGATGATGAAACAGATGAGGCCTGCTCCATTGAAGACCACGTTGACAGCATCATCGAAGTGTACAGGGGCGGGCGCTGGCAGCAAGGAGTAATTGAAGAAGAGGGAAAGATCCTGCTTCATCGGGAAATCACCTTCTTAAGGGAAAATGAGCCCATTCGGATACGCAAAAAACTGCTCTACTCTTTTGAACGTTTATTGGAAGAATTGAACGATGATTCCTTTTTCCAATTTGTAACGACATTGAATTCACTAGATTTTTCTATTTATGATTGTATATATAGCTATAACCAGCTCACTTTTTTAAGGGCCGTCCCAAACCAGTCCGGCGTGAATTTCTTCACCTTTGATAACGAGAGCCAAATTTGTCTCGTTCAGCACCATTTTTCTTACGGGAAAAAGGATCATGATCGTTTTGAATTCACCCTGAACACCGGAAAAAGGATCGTCATTGAGAAAGTGAATTCACAATAACGGTTAAAAGAAAACGGGTAAATGAGATTTCCTCATTTACCCGTCTTTAATTCTGTATTAAAAAAAGTCCATTCCTTGTGGCAGTGAAAGTCCTAAATAAAGGACGAATACAAGCGCTACGATGAACAATATCCACATGGCACCTGTGCTTTTTCTTTTTTTCGTACGGACCAGCACCATTTCCATCGCCGCAATCACGATGATTCCAACAATCATTTTTACTGCGTAAGCACCAAAATCAGTGATCAGCATGCCGCCAGTAAGGAAAATCAATAGATAGAACAACCGTGTTATCATATGTAGCATTTTCGCTTTCGGGTTTGCACCTTTAAGCATCGAATATGTGACAAAGAAAAGAATGATTCCGATAACCCAAGCTGTAATATGCATATGTGTCATTTTTTTGCCCCCTCGTTCAGTTTCCATTTCATCATATCATAGGCTTTTACAAAAAAACAAAACTAAGTATCCACCTGAATGGGTAAAACCAACAATTTAATGAACATCATTTACATTTCTCCTTAACTGGTCCCTACCTGCGCATGACCGGCTTTTTACCATACGTAAAAAAACGCCATATATATTCAACCGGTCCGTATTCATAAAGGCCCATCCACAATAAGGAAAGCAGGATTTGCAGGCAAAACAGGGCTATTAGAAAAACAAATCCTGTCGTATATGAGACTGATCCATATAAACCAAGGCCATATGAATAAAAAATGCCCGTACATACCATCGATTGGAACAAGTAATTGCTCATCGACATCCTTCCGATATACGAAAGCGGATGTAACAGGCGGGAAGCCCCTGCCCGTTCCGCCAAAAGAGTGATTGCCGTGATATAAAAAATCGTAAGTAACGGTCCTCCCAAATAATCCTGGACGAATATCGTTCCAAAATGGTATACCGTCACATATGGCAGCATCTTAATTGACATGCCCAATAGCAAGCTTACGATCGATATCGCTTTCAATTGTCGTTTATATTGGGTTGGATTTTGGAGAAAGCCTTGTTTTGCCACGCCTGCTCCCATTAAAAAAAACGGAAAAATAGATAAAAAAAGGATAATGGCATTTAAAGGGTTGTTCACCATATACCAATCCAACGCCCTTTGACTCATCAGTTCCGTAAATGTACCAGATTGATAAACTTCCAAAGACTGTTTCATCATCGCCGAATCAGTCGTGATCGCCATCCCTTCACTATCAAAAGTGCCCATTATAAGAAATAGAGAACCCAATATTGCAAAAGGCAAGACATAACAAACCGAGCCAAGCAGAATTAAATTCCGGCCCTTCATCTTATAAAAAAACAAAAATGCAAACCCAAATACAGCATAATTAATGAGGATGTCCCCATGCCAGATGAAGAAAGCATGAATACAGCCAAGTATCAGCAGGAAACTTAGCCTTTTCATATATAGTAACGGAAATGAAATACCCTTTTCTTCACTCCTTACTGCCAAAATGATTGCCCCGAAACCGAACAGAAAGGCAAATAACGGATAAAAGCTGGCCTGTGCGACTATATCACTGAATCTGTACAAAATCCCATCCCATCCTCCTGCCCACCGCTCGGCACCATCTATGTACAAGAGCGGGGAGTGGAAAGAAGGCATATTCACTAAAAATATCCCTAAAATGGCTAATCCACGTAAAATATCGATGCTTACTATCCGTTTACTTTCCTGCAATGGTACCATTGCGCCCTTCATAGGTACACCCTCTTTCATTCATACAGATTTAACATCTTTTCTATATCTCCATTGCATCACCTTTAACTTTCGTGACCGCTTTGTGCTTTTTTATCAGTATGACAAACAAGCTGCCCAATAAGCAAAAGATTCCAGCAAGGAAGAATGCCCATGTATAGGAGTTGAATATTTTGAAGATAAGCCCTCCACCGTACGCCGCCACTGCTGCACCCACCTGATGGGCCGCGAATATCCACCCGTATACGATCCCGCTTTTCTCCAAGCCAAATACTTGCCTTGAAATGCTTATGGTCGGAGGGACGGTCGCTATCCAATCCAAGCCATAGAAAACGGAAAAAATAATCAATAGACCGATAGAACCTTCATTTAATGCAAAAGGGAGTAATACGAGGGAAGCACCCCTTAGAGCGTAATACCAAAACAACAGCCAACGGTTATCAAAACGATCTGATAGCCACCCGGATACAGTCGTACCAATCAAATCAAAGATTCCCATGAAAGATAGCAGTGATGCTGCCGTCACAACCGGTAAACCAAAACTAATGCAGTAAGAAATGAAATGTGTCCCGATTAACCCGCTCGTTGAAAGTCCGCATATAAAAAAGCTACCTGCCAATAACCAGAATTCCTTCACTTTCACTGCTTCAATCAACGACTTAAAAGCCATGGCGATGGGGTTCTTTTTTTGGACTGTAACAGCCTCCTGCTGTTCCTCTTCCAATCCATATGGAAGAGTGCCGACTTCCTTCGGATTGTTTTTCATGAATAAAAGGATGATTGCCAGCATGATCAAGCTAAGGACCAAAATTAATCCAATCGCCCATCTCCACGAATAACCCTCAATGATGATGGCTAAAATCGGAAGTAAAATGAGCTGGCCCGTGGCCGTACTTGCCGTCAGTATCCCGACCGCCAGCCCCCGCCTCTTCTCGAACCAACGATTTGCCACATATGGGCTTAATACCGTTAAAAACACTCCAGAACCCAATCCAATGATAATTCCCCAAATTAAAATGAGCTGCCACTCATGCTGCATGAAAAAAGTGAGGAGAATCCCTGCCAATAAAGTGGACATGGCCGATACCATCATTTTCTTCAATCCAAGCACCTCAATTAGGGCGGCCATGAAAGGACCCGATAATCCATAAAGAAAAAGACTTATGGCAAAGGCTAAAGAAATGACGGACCGGTCCCACCCGAACTCATTTTCAAATGGTACGATGAATACTCCCGATGATGACCTAACAATTCCGGCTACAATAATCGAGAAGAATGTTATGGTTAAAATAAACCAGCTATAATGAATACGTTTCAATGCTCTCCCCCACAATCCAAAATTGTTAAAATCAACATAATGAAAAAAGAAAAATTATAATAATTTGAAATATTTTATAATAGTAACACTTTATCGTAAAACAAGAAGCTTTTTTTCAAAACAAATTCCAGTGTTCCTGATTAACCTTCCCTTATCCAACAATGACTTGAGTTAGCGGCTTACATATCAGTGTCCACCTCGATCCTCCTTTCATCAGGATCGATATCTGCATAGCTTAATATGAAACCGAATTTAAACGGCAACAAAAAAATGCTGTTCATTTCTGAACAGCGTTAGCGAGCTTCAATTAACGAATCTGCCTGTTTTCCCCTTAGATTCCCAATAATCATTACGGAGATGGATTTTTTGTATTTTCCCCGATGCCGTTTTTGGAAGCTCATCGACGAACGACACACTGGTAACTGATTTAAAATGAGCTAATTTTTCCCGTGTGAAGGCCTTTATATCATCCTCCGATAATTCCACGCCCATTTTTGGCACGATGAAGGCATGCGGTGTCTCTCCCCACTTTTCATGCGGAACGGCAATGACCGCCGCTTCAAGAATGTCCGGATGTTCGTAGAGTATGCCTTCCACTTCTATTGAAGAGATATTTTCTCCGCCACTAATGATTATATCCTTTTTGCGGTCTAATATATCCACATTCCCGTTTTCATCGATTGTGGCCATATCCCCTGTATGCAGCCATCCATTTATCAGTGTCTGGCTGGTCGCTTCTTCATTTTTCCAATAACCTAACATCACTCCATGGCTGCGGACGATAAGCTCGCCGATATCCACGCCATCATGGGCAACTTCCTCACCATCTTCATGGATAACCTTTACCTCACTGCCTATGATGGGATATCCGGCTTTCGCCTTCATTCTGTATTTTTCTTTTTCCGGAAGATCTTCGAATTCAGAACGAATCAGCGATATCAGACTGACAGGTGTTGATTCTGTCATTCCGTAAATTTGAATGAACTCCCAGCCTAACTCTTTTTCCACCCTTGTAACGAATGCAGGAGGCGGAGCGGAGCCTGCAACGACGATTCGGATATCCTGCTCGATATTCGGAACATTCCGTTCATAATATTGGAACAGTGAATTCAGAACCGTCGGTGCCATATGCATGATGGAAACCTTATGCTTTTGCAGTGCATTAAATATCATTTCTGGGCTGGTTTTCCTCAAACAAACTTGAGTGGCACCATTTGCCGTATAATAAAATGGCGCCCCCCACCCATTCACGTGGAACATCGGCAGTACGTGCAAATATGTATCGCGGTCATTGACCCTGAAATGATGCATCGCACCCAGGGCATGTAAATAGTTGTTGCGGTGAGTCAGCATCACCCCTTTGGGATTTCCTGTGGTTCCGCTAGTATAAAGAAGGCTCGAAACATCATTTTCATCCACTGACTCCCGGTTAAAACACTTGTTATCATAACGTTCCAGCCAATGGTTGTAATCGGTTTCATTTATCTCCTCATCCTTATAATGAACGATTATGTGCTCCACCGATTCAAGTTTGTCCTTGACAGGGGAAATTAGATGATACAATTCCTGATCTACGAAAAGGACCTTGGACTCGCTATGGTTCAAAATGAAAACATAATCTGCAGGCTTCAAACGGATATTCAAGGGAACGATTACAGCACCAAGTTGAAATACCCCATAAAAGCCTTCAAGCATTTCAATTGAGTTAGGTGCCAAATATGCCACCTTATCACCCTTTTTGACACCGATATCCCTTAAACCATTTGAAAGCTGGTTTACACGGCCATTCAGCTCTAAATATGTTAAAACCTTGTCATCTCCAATGATGGCTTTCTTATCTCCATATAGTAAGGCTGCTCGATCTAAGAAATGCGATAATACTAATGGTACATTCATTTCCTCACCTCTAGTTTTATTTGAAAATTCTGAATTAGCATTATATTACCATATCTATTTCCAACATTCCAACAATATCAACCGTTGTTATATAACAATATATTAATAGGCAGATGAATCACATCAATCATGAGTCAACATACAATACATTGAAACTCCCTTCAGAGTGATAGGCTCATGGCCTTAAATTCAGGGGAAAACCAGAATAAAAAAAGGGTGATTTTCTTGCCGGCCATCGTAGGAATCGTTCAAGTCATCAACGTCGGTAGCAGTGGAATTGTCCATATTGGTGACGTCTTTAAAATTAGTCCCTATTCCACCTCAAAAACGTTTGCAGGTGCTGGCTCGTTTAATACGGGTGAATCCATATCCCTTTATAATGCCTATAGCACCACGAATACAAATGATACTGATGGTATTGATCAGCCACTGGTCCTAAATCTCTAATGTTTTAAGAAAGGAGTCAGCATGATCTTCAATATTCACCAGACCATACAAATCAATATGATAAAAATTGAAAGCATCGCCAATTCATCCGTTTTTCAAATAGGTAGTGCAGGGGTGATTAAACCATATTCCACATTGGCCAATACCGGGGGATTCACTGAGCCTGCTCCCGAAATTGAAGCCGATGTAACCCCATTAGCCAGTTTCGTCCCATTTACGCCCTCCTAGTTCATAGGCATTCACCTACATCCTACTTTTTCATATACTGTCTTATATGAAATCAACTTATTGTGAAGGTGGGTGTTGAATCGTGAATCAGGATCTCTATTCATATTCCATACAAATGCAGCGTTTTCTTGAAGCCCAGGATAAACGGATCATGAAACTTGAACACGAACTCAAACGCCTGACAGATGAAATTGCCGAGCTGAAAAATAAACCGCCAATCCATGTAGATAAAATTGAATATAAATTCGATCAGTTAAAAGTCGAATCTTTAGATGGAACATTGAATATCGGTTTAAATCCAACTGACCTTAACAACATTGATGAATTTGCCGTCAACAACCAACCTGTTCAGCCTGCCCCTAACCTATTTCCAGGCAGGGAAATCGTCGTCCAGGAAATTCACAACGATATCCTTTCAGACTTGGAAAATATGATCACCGATGCTGAAAACCAACTGAAAACATCATTGGAACCCTCATATCATGATTTCATTAAGCAAGATGTCGAACGCCAGCTTCATCAACGTATCAATATGTATTTCGATAATCTTTCTTACGCGGAACGTGCACCGCAGCAACGGGATAATGTCAAGGAAAAGATCAGGGAGAAGGTGAAATCCGATATTCAAACTGCATTATTCCAATTCATTACCCATTCACAAGCCGAGACAGGAGGAAATCCAAATGGAGTTTAATGTAACCAATCACCAGCTTTGTGTAGGAGATATTAAAATTACCGGTGTAGCAAGCTCTGCTTTATTTCTCATAGGGGATGTACAAACGGTCCAACTATCCTCAGCATTCGATACCCCGCCGGAATCCCTTATCATAGGGACATTCGTGCCGCTTTCTCCAGAAGGATAAAAAATATGTTTTCAAGAATATCTAAAGTAAAATCTATAGTATCAGACACGGTATCGTTCAGCTCCGCCATGCAAATCGGGGATACCTCATATATTGACGGGAATTCCCTGGCTTTAGCCGTTCAAAAGAAAAGTGAAACTTTCCACTCAGTCGATATTCATTTCGAAGACTATGACATTTTTAAGAAACCATTTTATATCCCAAGATTGAATGAACCAGTCATATCAAGTTTTTCAAATCCGAATCCCTTCATACGGGTCGGCAATATCAATATAATCGGGGTATCGGCCTCATCTGTGGTTGGTGTGGGGAACGTAGGCCATGCACGTATGGAATCAAGAGTGAAGCATATTCGGGAAGTGCCTAAAGAAAACGAAGAGACGCCAATCGAGGATTCAACCAACCAACAAACTTAAACTTTTAAAGGAGGGGTTCATATGCCTGCCATTATCGGCCCGGTTCAAGTATTTAATGTCGCGCAAGGAAACCTGTTATTCGGTGATTGCGCCGTCATTTCCCCTAAGTCTTCCTCCAAATCGGTTTTCGGATCCGGCTCAGGGAACACAGCTGCAATCACTTTCACGGCCAATGGCCTGAATGGAAGCAATGTCCTTGATATCAATGGAGTTGACCAGCCCATTACAGGGAATAATTAGTCATAGAAAAAGCCTCCCATTTCCAGG
This sequence comes from Peribacillus sp. FSL R5-0717, assembly GCF_038002945.1. Lineage (NCBI taxonomy): Bacteria > Bacillati > Bacillota > Bacilli > Caryophanales > Bacillaceae > Peribacillus > Peribacillus sp. FSL R5-0717. The sequence goes on along the minus strand of NZ_JBBOOF010000001.1, from coordinate 3,813,734 downwards.
GAGGCTTTTAGACTGTAGACAAACTCGATAATAATTGAGTTTGTCTACAGTTTTTTTAGTTTTTACATTTTGACCGTTGATTTCCACCTATGCACTCGCTTTCCGCGGACGATCCGGAAGCCTCCTCGGCGCCTTTGCGCCTGCGGGGTCTCCCTTGGACACGTTTTCCCCGCAGGAGTCGCGAACACCCGCTCCAATCAACTTTGTTTTAACATTTAGATAGTACTCCTTTTGCCTACAATCTTTTTTGTTTTCAAATAGTAGGACTAAATCTTGAGGTGATAAGGATGCTTTCTAATCATGATTCGATTAAGCGAGATCAACTGTTGCCGCCATCAGACCATTTGGTTGGTAAATTGGGACAGCGATTGATTTTCTCTTTCAGTTTTGACTTTGTGAAAGATATGTATTCAGAGGTAGGTAGCCCAAGTATTGATCCAGTTATTTTATAAACTGAAAGCCTCCCATCTCCAGGGAGGCTTTTAATTTCGGCCTATTTTTCTAACATGTTGAATACTTGCTCGACATCTTTGTCTCCCCTGCCTGATAAATTAACGATCAGTATATCATCCATTGTCAACTCTTTAGCGAGCTTCATGGCGTGAGCTAGGGCATGTGAGCTTTCGAGAGCCGGAATGATTCCCTCTGTTTTGGATAATACCTGAAAAGCCTCAAGAGCTTCTTCCCCTTTTACCGTCACATACTCCGCTCGTCCGCTTTCTTTCAAAAAACTATGCTCGGGCCCCACACTCGGGTAATCCAAACCTGCAGCTATAGAGAATGTCGGTTTTGGTTCTCCTTGTTCATCCACTAACGTCAAACTTTTGAATCCATGCAATACTGCCGGGACACCTTGCGAAATACTTGGGGCTTCAATCGGTTCTACACCAATTAAACGGACATTTTCTTCATCGAGATAATGAGCAAAAGCACCGATCGCATTACTTCCCCCTCCTGCACAAGCAATGATGGCAGTTGGCAGTTTTCCTTCCTTTTCAAGGATCTGGCGTTTTGATTCTTCACTTATGATTGATTGGAAATGTTTAACGATCGTTGGATATGGGTGTGGCCCCACTGCTGAACCAAGCAAGTAAAAAGTATTTTCATAGTTTTGCACCAAGTCATTCAATGCCTCATCAACAGCATCCTTCAATCGACCCTGTCCCTTTTCGACAGCTACGACTTTTGCCCCCAGCAATTCCATCCGAAAGACATTCAATGCCTGCCTCTCCGTATCCAGCTTACCCATATAGATCACACACTCCATGCCAAACATCGCACATGCTGTCGCAGTCGCCACACCATGCTGTCCTGCTCCTGTTTCTGCGATGATGCGTTTAGCACCCCTTCGTTTAGCGAGCAGGATTTGTCCGATCGCATTATTAATTTTATGAGCACCTGTATGATTCAGATCTTCACGCTTCAAGTATATTTTTGCCCCGCCAACCTTTTCCGTTAAATTCTTTGCAGGTGTTAACGGGTTTTCGCGTCCGACATATTCTTTCAGATAATATCGGAACTCCTCAATGAATTCCGGGTCATCCTTATATTTCAGGAATTCCGTTTCTAAAATATCCATAACTTCCTGAAGTTCACCCGGTATAAAGCTTCCACCGAACTCACCAAAGAATCCCTTGCTCTTGATCTCACTCGTCATACTCTTCTCTACTCCTTTAAAAAGGTATTTTTCTCCACTAGTATATAGTAAGCATTTAGACATTTTCAAACTATTCTGTTTATTCAGCCGAAAAGAAGCGTCCCACATCAATGGGACACTCCTTATCTCTTATACTTCCAATAAATGCGAGCCGTCAAAGAAAAACAAGTAACGGCCGGTTACCTTCTTATTCATTATTCCTTCAACAGCCCTCGTATAAAGCTGAAGCTGCATCTGATATCGATCGGCAAGAATCCCTTTAGCCCCTTCGTACCCGCTTGCAAAACGGCCGGTGATCGTATCCGTTTTATAGTCGAGAAGCACAAGACCTTGTTCATCCTCAAAGATACAATCAATCACCCCTTGGATAAGGACTTCTTCATCTCCAGCTGTCCAATCGCTGTAAGCTTCCTTTGCAGGCAGCGACATCGTAAATGGCACTTCACGGCGAATGCTTTCGGCCCTCTGCATTCTTTGGCCGATTTCACTATCGAAGAAATCGACGATCGTCTCCGGATCCACAGCTTCTTTCTGTTCCTCCGTCAACAGCTCACGTTGAATCAGATCAATGATCAGTTGCTGAATCGATTGAATGGTAATCTCTTTAGATAGATCAATATGCTGCATGACTAAATGTGTAATCGTACCCCTTTCAGCAGGAGTCAGTGACTTTTCTTGCATGAAAGTCGGCCGCTTCGTGATAGGCCGCTTAAATTTACGCAACAGCTCTGTGGAGCTTTGCTCGTCCTTGAGTTCATATTGACGTTTTAATTCAGAAACGGATTGCTTGGAACGATACACCGTCGCCTCATGCTCGGGGTACTCCCATTCCAGCTGTTCCTTGATATCATCATAAAACTCGGAAACGATGTCGACCTTCTCCGATTTCTGGACATGTTCAAGCATTTGCTCTTGAACCAGTGCCTCTTCCTCATCCAGAACAGCAAGCTCTTCACTTGGAATGACGGAAATGGACCAATTCGATGGATGCGACTCCATTTCCAGGCCAAGACCTGCAGCACCAAGAGAATCCCGATGTCGGACAAGGGATGGACCAATCCAATCAAGATAACTTTTTGCACCTGCCCGTACATAGTCCTTCAATAGCCAATCTCCATGTGCCGCATTACTTTCCCAGTTCTGCTGCGTTTTTTCTGCATCATTGATACTGGCAATCAAATAAAGCTTTTCCTTAGCCCTTGTTAGCGCCACGTAGAGGACACGCATCTCCTCGGCAATTAATTCAAGCTGCTTTTTTTTCTTAAAAGCCAATTGAGGGAGGGATGGATAAGTTATCCGTAATTCGGAATTCACATACTTTGCCGCAAAGCCATAATCTTTATCCAGTAAATAGGACTTTCGTAAATCCATCATATTGAATTGCTTGGAAAGACCGGCAATGAACACGATCGGGAACTCAAGCCCCTTTGACGAGTGAATTGTCATCAAACGAACTACATCTTCCTGTTCCCCTAAAGCCCGAGCTGCCCCTAAATCATCTCCACGTTCTTGCATCCTTTCTATGAACCGCAAGAAACGGAACAGACCGCGGAAAGAACTTGCTTCATATTGCCTTGCCCTGTCATATAGCGCTCGTAAATTGGCCTGACGCTGTTTGCCGCCCGGCATCCCACCTGCAAAATCATAAAACTGCGTTTCGCGGTATAGGAGCCAGATCAGATCTGATAATGCCTCCTGCCTGGCAAGCTTCCGCCACTTCACTAGCTTTTTATAAAATGCAGAGGCTTTTTCATAAAGCCCCGGATGTTCTTCAGGGTCACTCTTTCTGTAAAAATCAGCTAGTGCTTCGTAATAGCTCCCTGTATGGAATAAACGCACCTTTGACATCTCTTCTTCATCCAACCCGACGATAGGTGAACGGAGTACGGAAGCCAATGGGATATCCTGTTGCGGATTATCAATCACCTTCAATAAGGAAATCATGATGGCCACTTCGGTCGCTTCAAAATACCCCGTGGATAAATTAGCATATACTGGAATTCCCTGCTTTTTAAATTCCTCCATGATTTGCGGTGCCCATGGCATTGAACGAAGAAGAATGACCATGTCCCGATAAGTGGCAGATCGGTACCTTTTGGTTTTCGTATCATATATCCGATGCTTTTCGCTTATAGCCTTTTTAATGAGCTTGGCCATCTGCCTTGCTTCGAGCTGCGCTTTTTCAAGCTCCTCGGCCTCAAATCCGCCATCATATCCTTCCATTTCCGAATGAGCTTCAGGATCGGCTGCTCCATCAATTAAATGGAGCTCGATCGGGTTTGGATCGTCTTCGGGATATGGGGCACCTTTTTTCAATTGGGCATCTTCATCATAATCAATCTCACCGACTGTAATGCCCATCAACTGTTGAAACAAGAAATTGGTCCCATCAAGAACTTCCTTTCGGCTCCGGAAATTGCGGTTTAAATCAATTTTCAGTCCGGAATCAACACCGTCATGGGTAAATCGTGTGTATTTTCCAAGGAAGAGATTCGGTTCTGCAAGCCTGAACCGGTAAATGGACTGCTTGACATCGCCTACCATGAAAAGATTCCCATCATATTCTCCGTCAGCCGTCACCAATTTTAAGATCGATTCCTGAACCAGGTTCGTGTCCTGGTATTCATCCACTAGTACCTCTTTAAACTGGTTCCTGTATTCGATGGCTGCCGCTGAAGGTTTTCGTTCACCATCCACCGTTTCCCCTGTCAAAATTTGAAGACAATAATGTTCCAAATCGGCGAAATCCACCAAATTCTTTTCTGCTTTTGCAGCAAAGAATCTTTCGTCAAACCGTTTAACAAGCATTACAAGTGTATCGACATAACCCTTAAGCTCCCTTATATCCCGCAGGTAGCTTTCCGGTTTCCGGGAAAATAACTCTTCCTGTAACGATTTGATGATCTTCTTGGCCTTATCCCGGTACTTGGTAGCCTCATCAGCCACTTCCTTGATAAAATCTGCACCGGTAAGGCGTTTTGCCGTCCCGAATTTCACGTTTTGGATTTCCTCATAAAGTGCATTCCAAGATTGGTCCTTCACTTCCGAAAGTTTAGCAACCAGTGCAAGATCGGCTAGATAGTTCTCAGCCCTTGGAGCCGGCCCCCCAGGGGTTTTTGTCAACGCAAGCGAGCGTTCCAATAAATCCCTGGCCGTGTCCAATTGTAAACCTATATCGAACTTCAATGAATCAATAAACGAAAGATCATCAATCCCATCATCAACTGCCAGCTCATACATGCTGGCGGCACCATCGAGCCATCGGTCCGGGTTTGGATTCGATTGCGAAAAATCATGCAGCGACCGAACGATATTCTGAAGTGCATCATCATTTCGATCGCTTGTGAAAGCATCGACCAAATTAAAGAACTCTTCGTTATCACTTTGGCCATACTGCTCCTCGAAAAGCTCTTCCATCACTTCATCACGGAGCAGCTGGATCTCCGTTGAATCTGCAATCCGGAAGCCTGGGTCGATATCCGTCAGATAATAATACTTCCTGATCACCTCTAGACAAAACGAATGGAGTGTGGAAATCGAAGCACGATTAATCAAGCTCAACTGCTTACGTAAATGCTGTGAATGCGGATTTTCATCGATCGCTTTTTCTAATGCATCACTTACCCGATGGCGCATTTCGGCAGCCGAGGCATTGGTGAATGTAACCACGAGCAGTTCATCAACATCGATAGGATCTTCTTCTGAAATGACTTTTTGAATGATCCGATTGACCAGTACCGCTGTTTTCCCTGAACCCGCAGCGGCCGCAACCAGGATGTCCTGATCTTTAGCCCATATTGCCTTCCATTGATCTTCTGTCCAAGTCACGTCTCCTGGCAGAGCAGGAATTTTCGTTTTACTCATCGCTCTCCCCCTCTCCCCTTAATAGCTCAAGAACGTCATTTTGTTTCTTCTGTGCCAAATTCCTGAATTGGTTCTCCTCCAGTGACTGGTCGAATTGGCATACAGATTTAAAGGAACAGAAGGTACACGGCGTTTTTTCCTTTAATTTGTATGGAGTAATATCCACATCACCATCGACCATTCGATCTCCAGCCTCCTGATAAATACGGCGCACATGATGATTCAGAAGCGAAAACTCCTCCCTGCTGGCAACTTTGGAAGCCGCCAGGAGCGATCCGTCCTTTTTAAATCCAGCTGGAATGATATCCGACTTACCCGAATTTTCAATATCAAGCGAGGTATCCATCAACTGAATGACATTTGAATGGTCCAGTACAAGTCCATTCATTTTAAAGCTTTTATAAATTTCTTCTTCAATTTTATCCAAACTGAGCATTCCCTTTGATTTGACAACGGGATTATGCACATGAAAATACAAAACTCCGGCTGGAATCGCTTCTTTTCCAATCAGCGACTTGGAATGGGTGACAACGATATCTAGGTATGTCAACATTTGCAGCGCTAGTCCATAATATACTTCACTCATGTTCAGTTCCTTTTCACTCGACTTATAATCGAGCACACGCAAATAGACACCCTCATCTTCTTCCGCTTTATCCACGCGGTCGATCCGCCCGATCAATTCCATCTTCGTACCGTTTTTCAATGTGAAAGAAAGTGGCGGCAGCTCGCCATTTTTTCCGAATCCAAGTTCTAATCCGATCGGAGCAAAACCGCTCGCCTTTGCATGTTCACTTAATACGATCGAGGCACGTCCAATCACGTGTTCGAGTTTCCTGCGTAAATAGTGATGGCGGTTCGTACTTAACAAAATCTGATTTTGGAGTTTAGGAGCAAGTCTCTCCACAGCAATTCTGGCCAGCTCCAAGCATTGTTCCGGGGTCAATGTAGACCAAGGAATATCATGTTCCTTCAAGTAATCGGAAATCATTTTCAACGCTCCATGGAACATCTCGCCTATATCCGGGGCATCCAAACGGAAAATCTGCCTTTCCCTCAATTTCAAGCCATGAGCCGCATAATGGGAAAACGGGCAGCTATTGAACATTTCCATCCTGGATACACTCGTAAGAATGCTCTCACCGTATAATTGCTTACTTGTTTCCTCAGTTAATTTCTTTGTCCTATTTTGATAAAAAAGGCTCGATAAAACCTTAGTTGCTGAAGGACCGGCCATTTCATCATCAATAATGGCATTATATACATCCCACCATAGTGAATGGATTGGATAGTTCCTTTTCTTCAGCTGCAATTGGGCAGCCAGGTACGAAAGGGCCACATCATGATTCGCTGCATATTTCACCTGTTCCTCTGCAGACAGATCGGACGGATCGTTCATATAATACACATCGGAAACGTTAGGCAATACGTCCCTTACCCGTTTCAAATAGGATGAAGGTAAAAGCGCCTTCCCTTCATCATCGGCAAGCGGATATGATAAATAAAGGGCCTCGGCAGGCGTAGTGAATGCTTTGTACGCTGTGAACTCCTCATCCAGCAGGCGCACTTTCGAACTTGGGGCAACATCAAGTCCACCAGCCAGCAGCACATCACGATCACTATCTGAAAATATCCCGTCAGATACTGCTTTTCCCGGCAGAACCCCTTCGTTCAATCCGATAACAAAAGCTGTCTTCACATCATCCAGGCGGGATAAATCTAGATTAGCGACTAATACTTGGTCAATTGCCGGCGGTACCAAAGAAAATTCAAGAGACTCCAAACCAGCTTCAATGATTACCGCAAACTGTTTCATGGAAAGCTCTTCCCCGCTCAGCAGTTCAACGAATTGGTCCAACAGGTCGACAACCGCATTCCATGTTTGCTCATGCTCTCTTGCCGATACCAAATCACCTGCTTCTTCTGCCTCCAGTTTCAGCTTTTCCAATTTTTCCGGTATATGCAATTCTTCAAGATATAGATAAAGGGCTTCACACAATTCCCTGCCATTAGCAGCCTTTTTAGCCCGTTTTGAGAGCCTCAAGATGGGCTCGGTAAATAATTGCTTCATTTCATTCAACTCTTGCTCAAGCATCATTTCCTTATCCGTTTGGTTCCGGTCCTCGAGTTCCAGACCGCGGAAGCGCCGGTAGGTCCAACGATCTTTGGACGTCCACCCGCTTCCTTTAATGCCGCGGGCCAGCACATAGTTTTCCAGCTTATCTACCTGCTCACGCATCCGGTCGTGGTTTTTTTGCAGCGGAAATAGAAGCTCCGTCTTGATTGCACGAAATACCGGTTCATAACGCCAATAGCCATTGATGATCTCCAAAGTCGAACGAATCAGTTCAATCAGAGGATGATTCAGCATCGTCCGTTTGGAATCGACGAACAAGGGAATTTGATAATCCCGAAAAACGGTTTGTAAAATATCTGCGTATGCTTCCCCGTTACGGACTAAAATCGCAATATCACGGAAACGGTGCTGTTTCTGTCTGACCAGCGACAAGATATCCCGGGCAACGCCTTCAATCTCAGCTCTGCGGTTAACTGCCTGGGCGATCGTTACATCAGGTGACTGCTCAAACGTTCGTGCAGGACGAATGGAAAAATAAGTTTCCAGATGATTCAGCCCCGGACTCTTTCCAAACCTTTCCGAACTTTTTAAGATTCGATCTTCTGAAATCGGTATGCCATTCCTCAATCCAGCCTGATATAGGTGATGATAAAGGTTTCCCGTTTGCCTGAACAATTGCAAATCATCCGGAGCATATTGCCTGTAGGGCTGATCTAACGTCAGCGAGACCGTTACACTCCTGCACAGCTTCATCATTTCTTCAACAATCAATAATTCCTGTGGAGTCAAGCTATAAAAACCATCGATATATATATCCGCATTCCTTATATATGAAGACTCTGACATTTTTTCGATCAGCAAAGTGAAATAATCCTCGGAGTCTAAATATTTATTGACCATTTCATCCTCAAAAGCCTGATAGACCAATTCAAGATCATGCAGTTTATCCTGAATGCCGCTGCCGGCCTGTGAGGTTTCAGCCAAATAGTTTTGAATGTCATCAGGTTGGATGCAATACTGCTTGAACTCAGCCAGCATTAGCTCCATCTGTGCAATGAACCCCTGCTTATCAGCAGATCGACTGAACATCTTTAACTCTTCCTTTTTATCATCCATGATCTTCCGTATCAGCATATTAACGCCAACACTGTCAAGATGCAGCCGGCTCATCCCCCCGGTTTCCTGAAGAACCCGCCAAGCAAGCCTGCTAAAACTGAAAACCTGTGTCCGGATCATTCCGGCAAGGCCTGGTGTTTTAATTAATTTATATTCAGATAGAAACGTCATCTGATCAGGAACGAGGTAGATAATTGGATTTCCTTCGGGATCTTCTGCCAATTTAGAGCGGATTTCGTCCAATATATTCGAAGTTTTCCCTGTACCCGATCTTCCCAGTAAAAAACGGAGTGACATCTCTTTTCCCCCTTACAACATAATATCTAGATCCATCATACCAGAAATACTTTCGTCTTTATGACTAGGTTTCTGTTTCCAATTAGATTTACTTTCTATTATTTTACCGTTTCCCTTAAAAAAACACCAATCGTACGTTCGCGTTTCCCCCAAAAGAAAAAGCCCGCATCTTACTCGGGCTTCCACAATCACTCACCTGTAAACTTAAAATTGAAATCATTGACCGGCCAATATCGAACATCCACTTTACCGACAACATTTTCTACCGGTATATAACCAAAGTGACGGCTGTCAGCACTTTCAAGACGATTGTCACCCATGACAAAAAGCTTGCCCTCCGGAACTTTGGTCATATCCGTCAATTCTTTTAATGTAAAATCACCTGTAAAATCCTGTCCTGGGAAACCTTCCTTGAATTTCTCAAGATAAGGCTCATCCACTTTCTCACCATTTACGTAAAGCCAATCATCTTTATAACGAATACGGTCACCTGCAACCCCTATAACCCGCTTAACATAATCTTCTTGTGAATTCGCATGAAAAACAATAATGTCAAAACGGTTGATATCATGAATCTGGTAATTGATTTTATTCACGACAAGTTTATTTCCATCTTCAAGGGTCGGCTGCATCGACTTTCCTTCAACATCATAGCTTGAAAAGAGAAATGTACGGATTAAGATGTAAATAACAAAAGCTATCATCGCTGGTTTTATCCAATCGGATAAAGAATTCTTGTTTGTTTTTTCCATCTAGTTCAACCCCTACTGCATTTATATATTAATTTATTGCCCTTCTTCTCTCTTCATGCTTTTATTTAACCGGACTTCCAGCCTTTTCCCCACATACCATAGGATAAAGATGACGATTCCAATAATGATCGTTCGCACAGGTTTATGAATCAATGATACTAAATCGTAACCTACGAAGCTGATCGTAAAAATCATCACCGCCTTCCCTCCAACTACTGCAAGTCCATATTGCAGGGTACTGACTTTTGAAAGTCCTGCCACGATATTAACGATAGCCGAAGGTGTAAAAGGGAAGCAGAGCAATATGAACAAAGGACCGAATCCATGGTTCTCAACCCATACCATCAACCTCTGCACCTGTTTATGTCTTTGCAAAAATCGGAAAAACCTCATTTGACCATATCTTCTAATAATCCAAAAGATCAAAAAGGACCCCGCCACCGCACCAATCCAAGAAAATAAAAACCCCCACCAGAGACCAAATGCCGTTGCATTGGCAAGCACGAACACCACTAAGGGCAAAAAAGGCAAAAAAGCTTCCAGCATCGGCAGTAAGATTCCGGGAATTGGACCGAATGAGCGATATTGCTGAATAAGTGCCGATATATGATCAAGTGTAAACCACTCACGTATAGTATCCAAATCCATAATTATCTCCCTCGACATGCTGCCATCAAAGCAGCATAAACTTATTAAAAACCGTTTATTTTAGATATATCACTTTCCCCCGAAATTGCAAGAATTATTATCCATATATCTTCATACTTTCCCTATCTCCGGAAAACATAATCTTGTTAACGAATATTTCTAGATTTATCAAAACTGCTTGCATAACCACTGAAAATACATTAGGATAAAAACGGAACAAATGTTCTTATTTTTGCAGGATATACATATTAGTATTAAAAACGCGCTATTTAGAAAGGGGCGGTCATGATGACCCGCATTCCAGAAGGTGACCGAAATATGATTGAAAAAGCCATCTACCTCCCTATGGTTATTACAGTCTTAAACCGGGATCTCAAGGTCATCGAAATTAGTCCGTTTAAATTAAAAAGGCCCTATTCGGAGCTGGTGGAACATATTTTAAAAGTGGTTCAAGACGAACTTGCCGAGGTACGGCGCTATTTGCGCAAAGAGAATATTAAAGTTAGTGAAATCAAACGCGATGAATCCTTCACGATGTATTGTTTTTTATATAAAGGATACGAGGAACATCATAATTATTTCAATCCCCGCCTTCGCAACAAAACCGAAGACTTGTTATGTTATTACTTTTTCGAAAAAAAAACCTCAAGGGATTAACGGGTTAAAAGGGATCCTTCCGGAAGGATACAAATTCCCTTGGATGTAAAAAGGTTGACCATAAAAAAGCATTGCATCTTTCCTGGCATAAAGGTAAGGGAGTCTTTCATGATCAAGATCGATTAGACTCGCTTACCTCCATTCCCCCTGTTTGAATATTCCATAACATCATAATTTAATTGGCTAGTTCAAACCAAGGCATAACCTATGTAATCAAGTGCATAAACATTTAAGTTTTAAGTCTCTTTAAATGAAAGTTAATTACATGCTCCATGACAAAGGTTAGAGTGGCACCCGTTATGATCGTCTCATCATATTGAAGAAAAGGATAGGAAAACAGTCAGCTTCGACAAATCGATGTAAAAGTAACCAATATCATGATCCGCCGCAGAATGTAACACGTATTCATGATTTGCCCTGATCGATTGCCGTCAACCATTCCCTGCATCGAAAGATTCCTTTAGGACGATGGGACGCTTAAAAAGCCCATGTTATCCTTTGTTGGATCAAGCTCTCGCATGTCGGATGAAATGTCCGCCATGGATTTCAGATAGTTAATATCTTCTTCCAAAAATACCTTTTACATTTAACTGCGAGTTCCCTTGTAATGGCATCCTTCATTAAAAGTTTGCTGTATGCATAGCATCGCCTTTGTTCTTGGTGATTAAACGGCAGAATGTCGACGCTGCATCCTTCTGGTATATTACCCTCATCCCTATTAAAGGAACCGAGGACTGCAATAGCCGCTTCTCCACTTCTTGTTACACAAGCCGTATGCACAATTACTGCTCACTGATTAAGGCAACAGTTTCGGCGAAATTGTCCTTAACGATTAAAAGGTCTGCCCCGTTTGTTCATTATTAAGCGACATTTAATTTCCATTCATCTATTATAACTATACGTCAAAACTATCATTTTAGTGTCAGTACAACGTTATTAGGAAAGATGTTAATTGCATATCCATACCTAGTATTATCTACTAGTAACAACCTCTTTATTTCAAATGTATAAAGCAAAAAGAATTCCCAGAAAAACAAAATCTTTTGTGAAATACTGAACAAAAAGATACATCATCGGTGTCTATTATATTATGTATTAAGGAGCCAATCATAAGGAAACTTATACTCATCCCTAATGTCTTATGATAACCATGCAATGTTTTATTTGCATGGTTTAATTTGTAGCCAAAAGGGTTCCTATCTAAATTTTAAACCAAAGTTAGTAGGAACGAAAGGTGCAAACGCGCCAAGGAGGCTCACGGACCGCCCGGGGAAAGCGAGTGCCTGGGGGGAATCAACGTTTAAATTGGACAATTCCTAAAAACAGTAAACAATCTCTTTAACAAATATTTTGTTGGTAATCCTAACATTCTCCGGGAGCCTGCTCCTTGAATATATGCCAACTTCACACTCTTTTCTGAGAGAAATAGATTTTTTATTGATTGATTCTTTAAAATAATGGCATTACATTTTCATTCAAGAGATTAATCATAAATACCCAGGGTCATTTTCCCTAACCATAAATCCAGACAACAACATCCTTTTTTTACCACAAATGAAAATCGTGTCCATATTCCCATTTTTCCGGTTACACATGGTAAATGATTAACTGGAGGGGAAAAATGAAAAAAATAAATATTCTACTGGTGGCTGTTCTTGTTTTGTCTTTATTCACTGGACTTAAAACAACTGAGGCAGCCTCAAATGTAAAGGTACATTTCATCAACGTTGGATAAGGAGATTCAATCCTGATACAAACCGCTAATGAAAACGTTTTAATCGATGGAGGCGGTAAAGGAAAGGGTGACGAGGTTGTTGCCTACCTAAAAAAACAAAAGGTAAAAACACTTATTGCATTAGTTTCCACTCCCAGATGCGGATCATGTTGGCGGTCTTGCTCATGTGATTAAATCGCTTAATGTAAAATCTGTGTATGCCCCTAAAGTTTCACATACTACCCAGGCATACAAAGACTTTTTAACGGCTGTCAAGAAGAAGAAGCTTACAATAAAAAAAGCGAAGTCGGGCGTGGAAATCAACACTAAAGCAAAGGATAATTCCCTTAAATTCATTGCACCTATTAATGACTATGCTAAGTCTGACTTAAACAATTGGAGTGCTGTCCTGTTGCTTAAACACGGCAAAAAAACATTCTTGTTTACAGGTGATGCCGAAGAAAAAGCAGAGAAGGATATGCTGGCTAAAAAACTGGGACCAAGTGTGGATGTACTTAAAGTAGGCCATCAAGGTGCAAAAACATCGACAAGTTCAGCTTTCATCAACAAAACAAAACCGAAATATGCCGTAATCAGTGTAGGGAAAAATGGCTATGGGCACCCTACTTCCACTGTAAAACGGTTGAATTCAGTGAAAGCCAAAACTTATCGAACAGATAAATCAGGTAACATTATTTTTACTTCTACAGGTCAGAAAATTACTGTAAAGACGGTGAAATAATTGGTACAAGGAATTATTGATCGCTTCGAAGGTAAGATCGCTGTCGTTGAAATCGATGGTGGTGACATGAAGGATTTCCCTAAAAGTGCTCTTCCCAAGGGAGCAAAAGTAGGAGATATGCTGATTATCGATGGTGATACCATCACCATTTCCAAAGAAGGAACTGAAAAATTAAGAAAAGAAATTGACGATTTAATGGATGAATTATTCGAAGATTGATTCCAGGGCCCTTCTTTAATAAGAAGGGCTTGCTTTAAATTTGATTATTCCCGTTTGCATTCTTCTCTGATTTTCCCCCTGAACCCCCTCTTATCGCGGTATATACTTTGAGATTACCTCTGAAGCCTTGACTCCATTAGCATCAGTGAACAGATAAAAGGATTTCCTCTTTGTTTCCTCAATCCTCTGGATCAATTTCGTTTTTAAAAAAGAGGTCCGGTGCAGCTGGTTTTCGAAAGAGCTGCATGACACTGCTATTTCGATGGTTTGTCTATTCCTGAATGTGATGGTTGTATGTTTGGAATCCAGGCGCTCATAGGATACCACATGTTCATGTGATAACCAGATGCATTGAGGACGTAACGGAGATGTAGTTGGAAAGAAGAATATCGAACTGGTCGGATCAATCGCGATCGGTGCTTTATGTGTGATGTTTATGAGCTGTTTCGTGCCTTGCTTGCGTCCTTCATAACTTGATCCGAAGAACTCGCAGCTTTTCTTTATTATTTCCATAGGTTTAAACGGGGAGATGAACTCGTCCTCCATTTCAATGATACGGGCATATATTTTACTGCCGTAATTAATTGGCGCAACCATTAGTGTATGTGGCGTGATTTCATATTCCTCGATGATTCCCTGATTGTTTTCCTTCATTTTTAATCCACCTCTTCCTCATTGCTAAACATCGCTATCACTTTCCAAAGCTTATATTCTTAATTGCTTGTACCCTTCCATTCCTGTCCAAGAAGAGTGAAGGGGGATAGTAAATGTATGTTAAATTACTCACTATAATAGCATAGACCTTAAACATATAAAGCAAGTTCACAAAAAATTTGAAATTCTTTTATATAGTGGCTTTTTCGTCATCTAAACGACACATTCTCTATCATAATTTAAATTTTTTAAATTTTCAGTTGATTTTATCCACTCAAATCCATATAATAATAAAAAGGGTCAGGGGTGGTAACTTTGAAAAATGAAAAATCTTATTCAGAGTCAGTGAAGTCCTTATCAATGAGCGAAATGAAAAACGATGCCGTGGTTCAGGAAATGTTAATTGATATGATTATTCAGGAAGCCGTCCTTACTACCAAAAAGAATCTCCTTGCAAAACAGATCGATGATGCCTTGGATATGAAAAACAAACCTTTATTCTTAAAACTAAGTTCTGAAATGAACGTTTTACTAAAACAATTTGGAAATTAACATTCATGATCAAAAAAGCCTCCCATAATGTCAGGAGGCTTTTCTCATTATCATCACTCTTTATGAAACATACCCATGACCTCGGCAGTTTCGGTTATATTAACAAAAGCATTCGGATCCACTTCTTTTATCATCGTTTTTACATCGGTTAACTGATAACGTGTAATGACTGTCATCATTACTTTGCTCTTTTCTCCTGAATATGCACCTTCACCATCCATGACTGTAATTCCACGATATAGGTTGGTCAGGAGCTTCGTTTTCATTTCGTCACTCTTTTTGGTAACGATCATCAATGTTAATTTAATGTGATTGGAATGGATCGTATCGATCACCTTTCCTGCTGCATAAATGGAAATCAGCGTATATAATGCGGCATCCCAACCGAAGATGAAGCCTGAGATTACCACCACAACAGCATTCATCACCGAAAGCAATGTACCAAGCGGAAAGTCGCTCTTCTTAGCCAATAGCATGGCAATGATATCAAAGCCGCCCGAAGACCCCGAAGCGCGAAAGACGATGCCTATACCGATTCCCGATATGATTCCGCCAAATAAAGAAGACAAAATCGGTTCAGTGGAAATACCGTGAACTGGAATGAGGTATAAACTGATGGAAATCACGACAACTGATAATATCGTATAGGTGATAAAGCGTCTCCCTAATTTCAGGTAACCAAGAATAAGCAATGGCAGGTTCATCAGAAAATTCAATATCCCTGTGTTGACTGGGGTGATGATTCCGAACATGATCGCAAGTCCACTAAGTCCGCTGCTTAAAATTAAATGTGGTATCAAAAATAAGTTGTAGGCCACTGCCACAAGCACTGAGCCTATAGTGATCAAAAGTACATTATACATATCCGATCTCCTTAAAACGAACTAGGAATTTAATTTATTATAGTAGAGAACCTAAGATTTTTTAAAATAATAGTTTTTTCTGAAAACGACTACAAACTTCCACTTTCCGAAGAAAAAAAGCCAGCTGGTTTTCAGCTGGCTTTCACTCACCCTTTGAATCTGCATTTTCAACCGTTGAAATCCGTTCGAGCATGGTCGGATGGGAATACCGCAGCCATTTAACCAGGAATGGCGGGTTGACCTGACTCAAACCCGACCTCGTGAGTTCCTGGAAAGTCGTGATTGCTGATTCTTTGTCCCCGGTCATTTCAATGGCATAACGGTCAGCCCTTGTTTCCTGATATCTGGAAACATAATTGGACAGCGGACTCGAAGCAAAGAGCAGCACAGACGTTATCAAGAGAAATAACGGAAGAGATGATATGCTGTCAACCGAACGGACCTTTAACTGATGGCCCCAGCGACCAATGATAAAATTCATGATTTTCGAAGTCAGCCACAAACCGATTAATGTCAGTCCTAAATAACCTGCAATCCCTATATAAATGTGCTTTTCCACATAATGAGCCATTTCATGTGCCATGATAAAAAGGATTTCATCTTCCTTCAGTTTGTTCAGGGTCGTATCCCAAAGAACTATTCTTGAGTTGGAACCTATACCGGTCACATATGCATTCAAGGCATTTGTCTTTTCCGCCATATTTACTTCATACACGTGTTCAGCCGGAATCTCAGCCTGTGAGGCTAGTGCCAATATTTCCGTTTCCAGCTCTTTATTTTTGAGAGGATAGAATTCATTGTACAGCGGATCAATCAATACAGGCTGAACGAACATCAGGAACAAGGAAAAAGGAATGGACAACATCCAAGCATAGAGCCACCACTTCTTCACACTTTTCTTCATTAACCAATATAAAACGGAAACGATGATGAACATCATCCCAAAATTCACCCAGAATTCGATGACTCCATCCTTCATCCACGAGGTGAAACTTTGTGTACTTATGTGGTAACTCTTGCTCATCCGATATCCAATGAAACTGATTGGAAATAGAGCCAGGTATGAAATAACGGAAAGCCAGAATAAGTAAATGCCCGTTCTAATCGCTTTCCGTCTCGAGACTGCCATTGACGATTTTTCAAATGCCTTTGAAAAACCGAATAATAATATGAAGAAATACAGAAGCCATTCATATGGCGTCGATACGAAAAAAATAAAATTCCGCAGTCCTGAATACTCTTCACTAAGCTTTAGTTCCCTTGCATTCAGGAATGTTACAGGATCTGCTGCCGTTCCACGCAAAGCTTCGGGAATGGTCGTATCCGCTCCATAAAAAATATACCAATACATCGCTGCTGCATAAAGGATATATAATATAATCGCTCTTCCAGCCCATTTTCTAACCATGATTACCTCCTTAAAACGAATCTCCCTCTTAATAGTTTAATCCAAAATGGACAGGTTAGAACCGGATTTCCTTTATTATTCACTTCTTACAATTCCCATCATTTTGTTGAATATTTCACAGAATACACCATCAGTCAAACATGCACTTCCGGGATGGGAGGCAAAATATGTTTATGCAGAAACACTAAAAAACGGAGGGATGGGAGTTTTAAGGCAACGACGAACTTATTCCTTTGCCTAATTGCTAAGATGAAAATATCAAAGGGAGTTTGATTTATAATGAATGAGACCGATTAACGGAACGGCGGGCATGATTGGTCATCCCTTCATCCCGCTATTTTGCAAACCATACAAAAGTGCCATAAGCTCCGGTCGATTATTAACATTCAGTTTTTTGTAAATACGGCTTATATAGTTTTTTACCGTGCCGATCGATAGAAAAAGTTTTTTGGAAATTTGCTGATTCGTTTCGCCTTGGGTTAGCAGGATAAGCAGTTCATGCTCGCGTTTAGAAAAAGCCCCCAATTTTCCGATTGCCTTTTCCAAAGTTACTGGTGATCTTTCAACATCCCGCTCCAGCCTTTTCATTAAAATTGATTTGAATGAGGCAGGATAAACGATCTGACCGTTGGCACATTGACGGATTGCCGACAACACTTGTTTCATTCCGCCATCCTGTAACACATAACCTGCTGCACCATGGCCTATTGCCTCGATAAGATAGTGATTTTCTGAATAGTCAGTAAAAACGACGAAAGGAGTGGATGGGTGTTTTTCCTTAAGGACTTGCATGACTTCCTGTCCATACTTCCCTGATGAGCGGGCATCAATAAGAATGACATCTGGTATGACTGATGTATGATCAGAATCAAGAAGGTCCATTTCATTTCCAGTCATCCCCATGACCTTAATGTCACCTTCTTGTTTGATGATTCCTCAATTCCTCCCTGACCACCATATATCATTAGCTTAATCGACTTCATAACCTCACCTGTTACTTTCTTTATTTGTTATTAATCCGATAGTTTTTTATAATTGTTCGCCATGGAATAGTTCTAATGGTCTATATTTTACATCATTAATTCACCTGTTAACAAATTTAAACTGTAAAAAATACTTTTAATAATTGTGTTCCTCCTGACAATAAAAAAGGCTATCAACCCGTTTGACTTCAGGATGATAGCCTTTTTCTTTGTTCCTCATCTATGAGCGTATCAAGTTTCATGATGCTTTCCTTTGCCCGGGGAAAATCAATTTTGCGATAATGGTGTTTTCCACCTTCTTCTTCATCTTTTTCGTCGGCCCATTTGACGACTTGCTGAAGCGGTGTACGAATAATATCATTCGAAGGTAAGAACGAATCGGTATGAAATAAAATGGCGAGGGAAATGGTCTTTGCCTTGATCGGGTTTTCTCCCAAGCGGATTAACAGTTTATGTGCTCGTTCGGCACCTTTGATGGGGTGAATATCATTTTGTTTATAAAGATCATAATCCCATTTACCATTGCGATACCAGGTGAAATGACCCATATCATGCAATAGCCCGGCTTTAGCGGCAATATCAGGGTCGACATTATATTCATTTGCTAAGTGAAACGCATGGTATGCTACCGCAATCGCATGTGCCAGACCTGAACGGTTCAAGTATTTTTGAGCAATGGGATGTGTAAAAATATCCAAAAGTTTTACATCTCTCATCTAACCCCTCCTTACAATATTGTGGAAATTTTTAATGACAATCATAACTCTTTTCGAAACAAGAATCAAGGTTTTAAGATTCTTCAATATATTTTATGCAACCTCATACACTTTGGTTGTACAAAAAAGGACCATTGCCGGTTATAGGCAATGATCCCCTCATGATCAATGTAATTCAGTTTTGCAGTACATGGTTTTTCAAGGAACGTCGTAAAATTTTACCAGTCGCGTTTTTTGGAAGTTCATCCAAAAACTCAATTTTTGCCGGCACCTTATATTTGGCCAAGTGTTCCATGCAATGGGCAAGCAGCTCTTCCTCGGTCAATGCATTGTTTTTCTTTACCACAAAGCATTTAACCACTTCCCCCTGATTGGGATCGGGAACGCCAATGGCTGCTGCCTCAACTACTTCAGGATGGGCATACAAAACCTCCTCCACTTCACGTGGATAGACATTATAGCCACCGACGATGATAAGCTCCTTTTTACGATCTACAATGAAAAAGTAGCCTTCATCATCCATCCTGGCTAAATCGCCTGTATATAACCAGCCATTTTTCAAGACAGCGACTGATTCTTCAGGCATTTTATAATAACCTTTCATTACATTCGGACCCCTGACAATCAATTCTCCTACACCATTGATCGGCACTTCTTCTCCAAGCTCATTGACCACTTTGTTTTCCACCCTAAGGATGGATGTTCCGATGGAACCCGCCTTCCTTGGACGGTCCAAAGGATTGAAGCAGGTAACAGGGGAAGCTTCGGATAAGCCATATCCTTCTGAAACCCTAACATTAAATTTCCGCTCGAATGATTCAAGCAGGGACACTGGCATGGCGGATCCGCCAGATATGCATATCCGCAAAGACTTCAAAGCATCCTCTTTCGCATCTGGATATTGAAAAAGAAAGTTATACATCGTAGGCACGCCAGCAAAAACGGTCGCATCATATTTTTTGATTTGCCTGAATATTTCCTTTGGACTGAATTGCGGGACAATTAAAAGCGTACCTCCGCTTATCAACGGGGCATTCACAACTACCGTTAAACTGAAAACATGGAACATTGGCAATGTCGTAATGACACGGTCACTTTCCGTGATATTTAAATATTCACCAATATCATGTGCATTGGAGTAGATATTGGTATGTGTGAGCATGGCCCCCTTTGGTTTCCCCGTTGTCCCGGAAGTATAAAGTATGATTGCCGTATCTTCAGGATCCAGTTCAGGACCTTTAAAGCCTTCATCCCCCGATTCGACCATTTTTGTAAACGATTTCATTTTATTGCAGATGTTAAATTCGCTACTATCCCCACTATGCAGCTGCGTTTCACAAATTACATATTGTTCTACGCTTGAAAGGATAGGGTTCATTTTCTCCAGTAAGGGTAAAAGCTTATCTAATGCCACAACAACCTTTACATCGCCATTATTCAGGATATAACCAATCTCGTCAGGTGTGTATATTGGATTGACGGGAATTACGGTCGCCCCTGCTCGCATAGCTCCATACAATGAAATGATGAAATGTGGAGAGTTGCCTAATAACAGCGCAATGTTATCACCTTTTGAAACACCAAGCCTATGTAATTCGTCCGCGAACTTCGTAACGGCTTTATCCAATTCCCCATATGAAGTGGATTGATCCAAAAAGTAATATGCTGGCTTATCCGCCTTTTTTAAAGCCATTTGATGAAGCTGTTCAGATAAATTCATCTTTCTCCCTCCCCTGCAAATAGCATGAATGAATGGTCATTCATTTTTATGGTGAACTAAATACATTTTTATTATATTAAAAGAATGCGATCACAGCAACCATTTTATCCATATTCAAGCAATTACTGTCATTATTAGTCACAAAAGCCGTCCTAATAAGTCGGGACGGCTTTCAGGCTTAATATATTAAAGCCAATATTTCTTCTTTTGTTACATTGCCAAAATAATGACGAACATCGATCTCATCCAGTACTCTGCTGATTGCTTCCTTTTCATAGCGTGTTCCAGTAAGCATTCGTTCAATATCCGCGACCTCTCCAACCCCGAAGAAATCACCGTAGATCTTGCAGTTTTCAATGATTCCCCTGTTCACTTCAAGGCGGATATCAACAGATCCCACAGGAAATCTATGTGAGTTTTGCAAGTTGAATTTAGGTGATTTTCCGTAATTCCACTCCCAATTTTGATACCTATCTTCCGAGATTTCATGAATTTTTTCCCAATCCGTTTCTGTTAAAACATACTCTGTAACCTTTCCGGTTTCTTTGAAAATATTTTGCAGAAGGAATGAACGGAATTCTTCAACAGACATCGGTTCTTTTAGAAAATCGGCGATATTACCAACACGGCTTCTTATCGATTTGATCCCTTTGGACTCGATTTTATCTTTTTTCACTTTTAAAGCGGATACAATGTGATCCATTTCTGATTGAAACAGCAATGTTCCATGACTGAACATTCTGCCCTTCGTTGAAAACATCGCGTTTCCCGAAATTTTCTTTCCTTCAGCCAGAATATCGTTACGACCGCTCAATTCAGCATGTATTCCTAGTTTCTCGAGCGTTTCCACGACAGGCTGGGTGAATTTCTTGAAGTTATGGAAACTATCCCCATCGTCTTTCGTAATGAAACTAAAATTGAGATTCCCTAGGTCATGATAAACCGCTCCACCCCCGGAAAGGCGACGAACAACTGTAATGCCCTTTTCATCTACATAATCGGAATTGATTTCTTCGATCGTATTTTGATTTCTGCCTATGATGATTGAAGGTCGATTAATGTAAAATAAAAGATATGTTTCATCTATGTTTAAATGTTTAAGCGCATATTCTTCGATGGCCAGGTTAATTCTTGGATCTGTAATTCCCTTATTATCAATAAAAAGCACAGTTGTTCCTCCTTGTAGACTTCATATCACTGATGTTTCATTTATAGTTGGAACTCGAGATTGGTTTTGGCTACAGCTATTTCCCTTTTGAATACCTCGGATGCTTCTTTTTTCAGTTGATCGAGATTCCCATAATGAGGGAGGTGAGTTAACAGCAAAAGCTGGACGTCAGCCTTTTCTGCCAGCATGCCCGCTTCCCTTGCCGTCATATGCCCCGCCTTTGAACCATCCATATCACTGTAAAAGTTACTTTCACATAATAAAACATTTGCGTCTTTAGCGAAATCTGCAAGTTCATCCATATATGAACTGTCACCTGTGTAAACTATCGAATGATTTTCAGCTTCGATCCTCATTGCAAAACAAGGGACTGGATGTTTTGTTTTCATGAACGTAAATTTACACGGTCCAATGGTTAAGGGGTGATCAGCAGAGATGGCTATCCCCTTTGTCACGTCTTTGTATGTTAACTTACCAAATTCGACTTCGTCCAAATCATGACCATATATAGGAATCGTCCTTTTTTCGCTGCCCAATATCTGCTGTATGAACGCAGCGTGCTGCAGGACACCAATATCCGCTACATGATCAGGATGATAGTGGGATAATACAACTGCACCAAGATCCTCCGGCTTCATATGGTTTTGAAGCTGTGATAGGACACCGCTGCCACAATCAAGCAGAATGCGAAAATCTTCATATTCAAGCAAATAGCCGGAACTTGCCTCATTTTTAGCTGGATAACCGCCCCAGCACCCAATTACGGTGATTTTCATTCTTAGGCACTCCTTTTTTTCTCTCAATGACTTCCCCATTAATATAAACTATTCTTGCCCTTATTTCACCTTTTTTACTTATGTTATAAAACATTCGTTGACATCTAAAATCTGTTATAATACAATAAAACCATAGAAAAGCGAATAATAAAAAAATTCAGGAGATGATGTTCATGATTCAAAGTAGCGTTGAGTTCTTTAAAAATCTGCCACCGAAACAATGCACGGAATGCGGAAAAAAAATTGAAGAACAGCACGAATGTTATGGAAACCACTGTGATCATTGCCTTTCTGGAGAGTAGTAGTCTTTATGTTTCACCATCCTCTTCCCAAATAGCAGGATGAATTCATAGATGTTTCGGTTTCGCAGCTGAAAAAAACCCCAATAAAAGAAGAGATACCGATAATCGGCATCTCTTCTTTTATTAGGGTTCATTGCCTATCAGCAAAAAAATTGAATGATTACGTAACGGATAATCCTTTGAACAAATATATTTTAAATAGTTCAGCAATTTCCTCTTTCTCTAATGGGGCATGGTTCCTTTCCCAATCAAAGATCAAGGCAAGGTACATCTTTAGCATCAGGAAAGCTGTTATCTCCGGATCGCAAGGTTGTATATGGCCCTTATCAATCGCTATTTTTAGTTTTTCCTTAATGTAGGATACAATGGCTTCTTCCATTTCATTAACCATTTCCTGAACGGCCGGCGTACCAATTTCCCGCTCTTCCTGAAGAAGTTTTAATGATAATTGATGTTCCTGCCTGAACTCCAGAATTCGATAAACGGCCCGATGCAGGTTTTCAAAAAAGGAAAGTTGGTCATCCAAAGATTGTTCCGCCTCATATTTCATTTCCTCTATCATCCGCTGAACGATTTCTTTAAATAGCTCTTCTTTATTTTTATAAAAGGTATAAATGGTCCCTTTTCCCACATTGGCAATTTTAGCGACTTGATCCATCGTCGTTGCCTTATAGCCAAAAAGTGAAAACGACTTGGTCGCAGCTTCCAAAATTAATTTTTTACGATCAACAGACATTTCCCACCTCAATTCTGACCAGACGGACAAAACAGTCATTATGTTCAACGATATCATACCAAAAATTTTCAGTTTTTTCAATTATATTTTCAATTCCCAAGAGAAACAATGGCCATCCCCGTTACTGGACAGCCACTTTTCGAAAATACATATTTATTTAAATCTGCAAGGCCAAAGGTAGCGTCGCTTTTCCAGTGAATAACATAACTTCAAATGAAAATATGCAGAGCACATGGCAAGCATGGTTAAACTAATTTCCCCCTATTGACTGATCATTTTTCCTGTAATCTGTTTAAAATGATCGTGGCCAAAGCATCGATGAATTCAGGTTTAACATTGGGCATATCCGGCCTATAGTAGCCTGCGCCAATCTCTTCCGTCACAACCTTACATTCATAATCGTTATCATAGAGGACTTCAAGGTGCTCGGCAACAAAACCAACAGGAATATATATGAAAGCTTTATAACCTTTTGCTTGATGAAGATCTCTGGTTAAATCCTGTACATCGGGTCCCAACCATGGTTCAGGAGTTTGTCCAGCGCTTTGCCAGCCTACTGCATAATTGGTAACCCCTGCGCCTTCAGCGATCATGTCTGCCGTTTCTTTCAGTTGATTTGGATACGGATCTCCCGATTGCAAGATTTTTTCCGGGAGGCTATGTGCCGACACAATCAAAGCGAAATTATCGCGTTCTTCCGAGGTCATTTTCCCAATCACTTCTTTTACCTGTTCTACCCAATATTGGATGAATTTTGGCTCATCATACCAACTTTCAACGGAAGTGATGGTCAGATCCCCCAATTTAGCGGCTTCATCCTGGGCACGTCCATTATAAGACTTCACGCTGAATGTTGAAAAATGCGGTGCCAATACGATACTGACCGCTTCTTTGATTCCATCTTCATGCATTTGTTTCACTGCGTCTTCAACAAAAGGTTCAATATGCTTCAGGCCAAGATATGCCTTGAATTCAACTTCCTCCTGAACGGAATTCAATTTCTTTTCAAGCGCTTCAGCTTGTCCTGCCGTTATTTTTGCAAGCGGGGATAATCCACCGATCGCTTCATATCTGCCTTTTAGGTCGGCAATCAATTCGTCGCTTGGCCGTCTCCCATGACGAATATGTGTATAATACCTTTCAATATCCTCTTCAGTGTATGGAGTACCATAAGCCATGACTAAAAGGCCCATTTTTTTTCTTGACATGAAGTTACACCTCTTTTAAAGATTTCGTTCTTTTATTGTGCATCCAATTAAGGAGTTTTAGCAAATGGTTCGCTCACCTTACTTCATTTTTGATGAATATTCATGAATGAAAGCGGTCAGCCTCTTCAGTGTTTCCGGATTTACGGAAGGGAAAACCCCATGACCAAGGTTAAAGATGTAGCCGTCCTGCTCCATGCCCTGATCGAGGATCCTTTTCGTCCGTTCTTCTATAACATCCCATGATGATAATAGCAGGGCAGGATCTAGATTACCTTGTACCGTTTTCTGGATTCCCATTTGTCTTGCTTCTGTAATTGGCAGTCTCCAATCAAGCCCGACTACATCAATCGGAAGATCATTCCACTCAAGTGCCAAGTGACTTGCGCCGACCCCGAACATGATTAGCGGTACATTTTCTTCACGCAATGATGAAAAGATACGAGTCATGATCGGCTTGATAAATACGCGGTAATCTTCAACATTCAAAGCACCCACCCAGGAATCAAAGATTTGGATGGCTTTAACGCCGGCTTTGATTTGCGACTTGACATAGATGATGATCATATCCGCTAACTTATCCATTAATGCAAACCAGGCCTTTGGCTCGGAATACATGAAAGCTTTCGTCTTATTGTAGTTTTTGGAGGGGCCGCCTTCAATCATGTATGAAGCAATGGTGAAAGGAGCCCCTGAGAAACCGATCAAAGGAACGGACAATTGCTCCGTGGTCAATAATTTAATCGTGTCCAACACATATGGGATGTCTTTCTCTGGGTTCAATTCACCTAATTTTTCAACATCTGTCACCGATTGGATCGGATTGGCTATGACTGGACCGATTCCGGACTTAATCTCAACATCGACACCAATGGCTGGTAGCGGTGTCATTATATCTTTATATAAAATCGCAGCGTCTACATCATATTGCTCAACTGGCAATCTAGTTACATAAGCGCATAATTCCGGCTGATGAGTAATTTCAAAAAGTGAGTACTTCTCTTTCAATTTACGGTATTCCGGCTGTGAACGGCCAGCCTGACGCATATACCAAACAGGCACATGATCCGTTTTCTCTCCTCTTGCAGCTTTTAAAAATGTATCATTCGTAATTTCCTTAGACATTAATATCCACCTTTCAAGCAATCACGTTTCTATTTTTATTCATTACCTACATAGAATATCAGAAGGATGTTGAATTTCAAATCGAATCTCCTTAAACTATAGCTTTTTCTATAATATATTTGTCAAAAAATCGACTTTTATATATGTATCTTACCGGTTTACCAGCTTAATGGTTAGTTTGGAAATGGTAAAAGCACTATTCATTGGGTAAAATGGGTATAAAGGTACTATATAGAAATTGGAGGGGAATTTATGAATGTATTCATCACATCAGGTACTTATGATTTTTTGAAATTAAAAAAAGATAAACACCCGAATGAAAAAATATTACTTATGCAGAATGCTCAAAACACAGTACTTTTACATGAAACTACAGGTAAAACGCTCTTCAGCTCGCCACGAAAATATGAGGTAGTCGATGGGAAGGGAACTCTTCAAGATCATGGATATGTGGTCATGAACAATATCCCTGTCAGTGAGGAAGGACGGCCGGTATTTGAACACCGTTTTAAAAACAGGGCCGGATTCATTGAAAATGAACCAGGCTTCGTTGCCCTTCGTATCCTGCGTCCAATCAACTCTGAAACATATGTAATCTTAACGATTTGGGAAAAACAATCGGACTTTATGAACTGGAAGAAATCCAGTTCATTCCAGCAGGCGCATAACAGTGACTCCAAACCTCCTGTTACGAATTCCAGCCAGAAGTTGTTTTCAGGTGAAGCCTTTGTAACGCAGTATACATTGGTGAAAGATTCTGAGGAATAGACTATTTAATGCTTAATAAGGGGCCCATCCTAAAGGATGGGCCCCTTATTAGTAATGCAGAACGTTATTTGGACGCTAAAAGTCATATAACCCTATAACAATCCGACAAATTCCTTCTTTATTTCCGGGGAAATGCAACCGATATTTACATATATTTCATCAGATCAAGTGGCCACGCAATGGTGGGCATTATTTTCTTCAGTATGGTCCTGCTGATCGGTGTCAGCAGGATCGTTATGAAAGTTCACTTTCCAACTGATATCTTGGCAGGTTTTGCATTAGGGGCGGCATATAGTTTAATCTTGTTTAAATTGTATAAATTCAATTCCTGGGATCTAGATGCTTTGATTTTCAGGGCGCACTCTTTTAACATAATTTTTTACCCATTCGTTTAACACATCACCCTCAGCAATTCCGATAGAGAAGACGGCCATGTTCCAATAATCCTTCTTCATTATCCACAAATATAGAACACATAATATGCTTCCAAAACCAATGAACTTGGATTTCCCAAGATAGGTAATGGACTTGAAGAAAGTGAGCGAAAAAGTATTTCCCCTACGGATAAAAGTTCCGTAATATATGTATCGAACGCTAAAGCCTCCACCCTTTGGACTTCATGCATTAAAAAAAAGAATAGCAACACGCAAAGCAAAAACCAAAGCAATCGAGAAATATTTAATCAATATATATCTCTCCTGAAGGTATTTAATACACTTTGGATCATTCAGAATATGATATACTACTTACAATTAATCCAATCATTGGGAGGTGCAAAATGATACAGCGATTACACGATCTTCTGGATGGTTCATATGAAGAAATGGTTTCCATCAGGCGTTATCTTCATCAACACCCCGAGCTTTCTTTTCAAGAAACCCAAACGGCGGCCTTCATCGCTGGATATTATGAAAAACTTGGAATCGAACACCGGACGAATGTAGGCGGTAATGGTGTTATCGCCAAGGTCACAGGCAGTAAGCCTGGTAAAACCGTAGCCCTGCGCGCTGATTTCGACGCCTTACCCATTCAAGATGAAAAAGAAGTTCACTATAAATCTTCCGTACCCGGGGTCATGCATGCGTGTGGACACGATGGCCATACAGCGACACTCCTTGTCCTTGCTAAAAACCTGAATGAACTGAAGGATGAGCTCGAAGGTGAATATATATTTATCCACCAGCATGCTGAAGAATATGCTCCAGGGGGTGCCAAACCGATGATTGAGGCTGGCTGCCTTGATGGAGTGGATGTAATTTTCGGCACCCATTTATGGGCAACGGCCCCAACCGGAACAGTCCAATACGCTTATGGACCCCTTATGGCCGCTGCTGACCGTTTTGAAATCACCATTCAAGGGCAGGGCGGGCATGGAGCCCAGCCGCATAAAACCCGTGATGCAATCTTAGTCGGCTCTCAACTCGTCATGGCCCTGCAGCAAATCGTAAGCCGCCGCCTAAACCCAATAGATTCGGCAGTCATTACCGTCGGGTCCTTTGTAGCAGATAATGCCTTTAACGTCATTGCAGATAAGGCTAAAATAATCGGGACCGTCCGCACATTCAAGGAAGATGTCCGTTCATTCATTAGCGAAGAAATGGAGCGGATTGTTAAAGGAACCTGCATAGCTGCGGACTGTACCTATGAATATCAATACTTTCAAGGCTATCCAGCAGTTATTCCACATGTCGAGGAAACTAAATTCCTCATCGAAAGTACTGAGTCAGTCAAGGAAGTTTTGGTTACAGAGGAAATTGACCCGGATATGACAGGTGAAGATTTTTCTTATTATTTACAAAATGTAAAAGGTACATTCTTCTTTACGGGAGCCAGGCCAAAAAATGAACATACATATCCACATCATCATCCTTTGTTTGACATTGATGAAAATGCGATGCTCATTGCAGCCAAAATATTAGGCACTGCAGCGGTGACCTATCACAATAAAAAACAATCATCCCAAATGGTGAATGAATCTTTATTGCGGTAATAGTGAAGGGACGGGTTATCCCCGTCCCTTACTGTTTAAGAAGTCTGATTCGGTAACAATGGACAGCCGTTTCCCCAAGATGTTCCAACAAATGATGGTTGGCATAACCACCGACAGCTGCCCCAATACCTGGAACGAGCTGGAACATTTTGATGACATCTATGTGATCGCGATATTCCTGCTGAAATTCTTGCCAGTCTATTTCCGGCCATTTCCCTGAATCCCATTCCTCTATTACCCGTAATGTTTCAAATTTCTTCTCCTCGCTTGAAAATGCCATCTGGAAGATATGGAGAATGAATAAACGTTCCTCATATTTATTTGGATCGAAACCGTATATACGGGATAGTTCGAATAATAATTTCATCTTGATGCTAAGCAGTAATGGGAAATCAGCCAATCCAATTAAAAGCCCTGCCGCTCCGGTTCCCACACCTTCTATAACGGCCGTTTTCCGATATGCCGTTACAGTTTCCGCAACCCACTCTTCTTTTTGCTGCAAGGTTAGTAGCACTACATTTTTTTCTTTAGACATATATTTAGAACCTGATAATACGGCCTCTATCATCCCTTTAATACTATCAGTAATTACTTTGTGCACTCGGTCTGGAATATAACTATTCAATTTGATTTGCGCCTTTTTGGACATCCGCTCAAGCCTGCCGGGTTTCTTGGCTACTTTCTTTTTCCATGATACTAGTTCAGATAATGCCTTTTGTTCATATTCATCCATCATTCAACACCTCCGTTAAAATATGTATATACCCCCTATGAGGCTTTTAGTTTCAATTTTCACTTCTTAAAAGAATAAAATAACTAAAACGTTTTTTGGGGGTTGTAAAAGTATCCAATGTTGTTTTCCACTCCAGACTGGTCCATTTCGAACCAAATTTTAGAATAGGTGATCCTTGATATTTTTACTGTAATCCTTAATGGATGGAAGAAATTTGCGGCACCCTGCCGAAAAACTGGCTAGCCGAGACACCCCAGAAGCTTGCGTCGAGGAGGCTTGGCGGACAGTCGGCGGAAAGGGAGCGAATTTCTGAATTCAACTGAAACCTTAATAAAGAAAAGCTGATTTTATGAAAAATCAGCTTCAGCTTAAAAGTTTTTTATTTTCTTTGTTGCATAAATTTTAAAGCCTAATATGAAAACAAGTCCCATTGCCAAGGCGGCTAAAGCGGACATCCATTCCCCTTTCACTAGCAGGACCAAACTGAAGACAAGGTCCTCAAATAATAGGAAATAGGAAATTAGTTTTATTACTGCAGATTCTCTCATTTTTGCTGGCAATGGATACAATGAGACCCATACTTTCCACTCATGTGCCTTCCAAACCGGCAGCAGTTGCAGGGCTGTCATGAATAAGAACATGAACGTAACAATCAAATGTGCAAATATGTTAGTGAATACACTTAAAATCACGGATCCCATGATCGTTAAACGAAAACAAAGTCCCACATAATCATTGGATCGCAGAAGAGTACGGGCGTAAAGATAGGTATAAGTTGACTTATCACCATACGGAATGAGTGCTAATAGCCAGTCCATCCATTTCCTTCTCGCTACCTTCCCTTTTAAATGAGGAACATCAGTAAACATGTTCGCTATTCGATAGAAGGAATTCATCCGTTTGTTTTCCAGTTCCACCAGCCGTTCCCACTTTAACACGAAACCTTTAGTCGCGCTTCGGTAATACATGTAAAGTACTAACAATAATAAGAAGGTTATAAGTGCAAACAGTATATTTGCCCTTGAACAGATGAAATAAAGAATCACGCCATTAAGTAAAAAGCGGATGAGAGAGTCCCAATGGCTCACTGATGTATCCTGATATTTCAATACCAGCCAGCGCATGGTCAAATTCAAAAACTTCAAAATAAGTAAAACGGCCAGGATGATTCCAAGGTCCTTACCTCCTGCACCCGTAACCTTCGCATACATCGGTATCGATGCAATCAGGACAACCAGAAGAATAAAGCCCTGCATGACCCAGCTTAATATCAATGAATTCTTGAAATAACTTCTCAACTTCGTTTCAAGCGGAAGCAGGAATACCGTATCGGGTTCTTTCAAGAAAGTATTTATCGGGCTTCTGGTTACAATGATCGATAAAACAAAGGCCATGATCAATGCAGCAGGGAAATCATTGTTTAACGTCTTCACCCAATCACTGTAATAATAAGCCAACCCACCAAGAACCAAAACCATGACAAAAACAAGATGGCCATTAAAAATATAACGAAGATATTTTTGCGTTTCATTTATATAGCCTAAATATCTTTCCTTCCAGAGATTTTGACTATTCATGACCGATTTCTTCTTTCGTCAATTGGATATATAAATCGTCCAGAGTTGCCCCTGGCATGGAAAATTGTTCACGAAGCTGCTCAAGATTGCCTTTCGCCCGAATCTCTCCATTATGCAGTATGATGAAAGAATCACAATACCTCTCGGCTGTCGCCAGAATGTGTGTAGACATTAAAATTCCCGCTCCGCTCTCTTTCATCTTCCTCATCAAATCAAGCAGGGATTGAATGCCTAGTGGATCAAGACCTACGAAGGGTTCATCGACGATATATAAAGACGGCTGCACTAAAAAGGCGCACATTATCATGACCTTTTGCTTCATTCCCTTTGAAAAATGGGCCGGGAACCATTTAAGCCTTTTCTCCATATGGAATTCCTTTAACAGAACGTCCATCCTTTCTTTAAATGTGGCTTCCGCCAAACCATGTGCCATGGCTGTAAGCTTTAAATGCTCCTCAAGTGTAAGCTCATCATACAAAATGGGCGTTT
This sequence comes from Peribacillus sp. FSL R5-0717, assembly GCF_038002945.1. Lineage (NCBI taxonomy): Bacteria > Bacillati > Bacillota > Bacilli > Caryophanales > Bacillaceae > Peribacillus > Peribacillus sp. FSL R5-0717. Next base: position 3,782,226 of record NZ_JBBOOF010000001.1, on the reverse strand, counting down.
CTGGAACATAAGTGAATTGTTTTCGATATGTATCCGGGTCCTGAGCTAGTGTTTTACCATGAATCGAGACGCTTCCGCCTTTCGGCTCCATGAGTCCGATGATATGTTTAATCGTCGTACTTTTCCCAGCCCCGTTAAGCCCAATTAACCCAACCAGCTCATTTGGCTGAATGTCAAAACTTATTCCTTTTAAAACGGGCGTTTTCGTGTATCCGCCCACTAACTGCTTTATTTCCAATAAGGACATATAAACGACCCTTTCTATATAGAGGTTCTTATTTCCATTTTATCAAATTCTCCTGCTTTTATATAGTCGAGTGTTCCGGAACTCAATTTCCATAAATAACTAATTATATTTTTCCTGCTTGATGGTCATCATAAATAAGGAAGAAGGGGTTAGTCATTACGTGTGATTCACATCATATTGTAAATGAGGTGTCAGTTAAAGACGTATTACACTGAAATACCCATAAGGTTTATTACAAATGATTTACATCATATTGTAAATGAGGTGTCAGTTAAAGACGTATAAACTGAATTAAACCAGAAGCTTCATAACAAAAATCGCCTCGAGCAAGGAGATGGTTCTCTTGCACGTAAAAGCAGAAAAATCATTCAATAATTATCAATTATGCTTTAAAAGTTGATGAAACTTTAAAGATATAGGAGATGGTTGCTTTGAATGGAAAATCTCTATTTAGATAATAACCATATTTACTACAATGTAGATGAGGTGTTTGTCGCAGAGAATTTATGCTAATGCGAATTTTGAAGCAAAACCCCCTTTTTCGACAGGCAGGGTGCAACTTAATGTTGCATCCTGTTTTTATATTTTTCCTTTTCTCAACGATTCAAGCTATGGTACGATTAACCAAATACATTAACTTTTAAAGGAGCGTTATTCATGAGCGATTGCATTTTTTGCAAAATAATCGATGGGGAAATTCCAAGTAGTAAAGTTTTCGAAAATGAACATGTTTTGGCCTTTCTCGATATCAGTCAAGTAACGAAAGGCCATACGCTAGTAATACCTAAAGTACATAAGGAAAATCTTTATGAGTTGACACCAGAGATTGCCAAGAACCTTTTTGAAGTGGTGCCGGAAATTGCCCGCGCCATGAAGCAGGAATTCCAACCTGTAGGCTTGAACCTTTTAAATAATAACGGTGAAGCTGCAGGGCAGTCCGTTTTCCATTTTCATATGCATTTAATTCCTCGGCATGGGGAAGGTGACGGCTTTGGTGCAGTTTGGAAAACAAATACCAGCGACTATACACCGGATGACCTGAAACAAATCGCTGACTCCATTGCACAGCATATACAATGAGACTGCAATAGCCTGTGAAGAAGGTTTCTTTCTCCTTTCGTTGCTTGAAAAAATGATCCCGAGTTGGTCCTCACTTTAAAGTGCAGGACCTTTTTACTTTGGTCTATCATTAAAAAACGGATTTAAAATTCTAAATTTTCCTCCAATTGAATTTAGTTTTCTGGTAGGATATATGAATAGTCTCAAATACTTTATCACATAGTCGCATAGGAGGAAAAAAATTGAAACGTGCACGCAATTTTAACGCTGGGCCAGCCGCCCTTCCTTTAGAAGTTTTACAAAGAGCCCAAAATGAATGGTTGAATATTGAGGATTCCGGTATGTCTGTCATGGAATTAAGCCATAGAAGTTCCGAATTCGAAAAGATTCATAACCATGCCATTCAATCATTAAAAGATCTTATGGAAATTCCTGAAAATTATGAAGTTCTCCTGCTGCAAGGAGGGGCAAGTCTACAATTTTCCATGATTCCCATGAACATTTTGAAAGATGGAAAAAGGGCAGATTATGTCCTCACTGGTTCTTGGTCGGAAAAAGCATTAAAAGAAGCCAAAAAGGTTGGTGAAACGGCCGTAGTCGCTTCATCCAAAGATGAAAAATATACGTTCATCCCTAAAGTGGAAGATATCAAATTGAATGACGATGCTGCCTATCTTCATATCACAAGCAATAATACGATTTACGGAACGCAATGGAAGGATTTCCCGGAAACAGGCAACATTCCTCTAGTAGCCGATATGTCGAGTGATATTCTCAGCAAAAAGATTGATATTAGTAAATTCGGCATCATCTATGCTGGTGCACAAAAGAATCTAGGCCCGTCGGGAATCACTGTCGTTATCATCCGTAAAGATTTAATAACGGATAATGACAAAATCCCATCCATGATGAACTATTCGATCCATGCGAAAAATAATTCTTTATACAACACTCCTCCGACATTGGCCATTTACTTATTGTCCCTTGTGTTGGATTGGGCAAAAGATCAGGGCGGAGTGGAAAAGATTGCTGAAATCAACGAAGAAAAAGCAAAAGTCATTTACGATGCCATCGACGGCAGTGATGGTTTTTATAAAGGCCATGCCCTACCGGACAGCCGTTCATTAATGAACGTAACGTTCACGCTTCCGTCTGAAGAAGCTGAAGTGCAATTCCTTAAAGAAGTGAAGGAAGCCGGATTCGTAGGACTGAACGGTCACCGTTCCATCGGCGGCTGCAGAGCATCCATCTATAATGCGGTCCCTCTATCCCATTGCCAGGACCTTGCTGATTTCATGAAGAAATTCCAGGAATCGTATAAAGCGAAGGAGGCACAAACTCTTTAATTCAAACAAATATAACTTCTAAAAAAATAGGTCTTATGATATACTATTTTAAACTTCTTGCAACAAGCAATAGTGCATTGTTGAAGAAAAGCTGTTAGTTGAGATGAGAATAGGAGAGATGAGTAAATGAAAACGAAAACCCTTGTGTCACTGTCCCTATTAATCGGGATTGGGGCTGCCCTGCATTTTATCGTACCTGGATTCTTCCTTGGAATGAAACCGGATATGATGCTGTTGATGATGTTTTTGGCGATTACCCTGTTTCCCGCTAAGAAGAATGTATTCATTGTCGCCCTGGCAGCAGGAGCCATCTCTGCCATGACAACTACATTTCCAGCAGGACAGATCCCAAATATCATAGACAAATTGGCAACAGCCTTTCTGTTTTACCTTTTATTCATCAGTCTAAAGAAGTTTTCAACATCCGTTGTCACCGTCAGTATCTTGACTGCCGTTGGAACATTGATTTCCGGCGCTGTCTTCCTTGGTTCGGCTTATTATATCGTTTCCCTTCCAGGGCCTTTCGTTGCACTTTTCGGAGCTGTTGTGCTTCCTGCCGTATTGTTAAATACAGTTGCGATGGTCATCATTTATCCAATTGTGAACGGCATCGTAAGAAAATCAAATATACCCATTAATGCTTAAGCAGCAGGATCATCATACCTAAAAAAGCACCGGACAGTCCGGTGCTTTTTTTTCCAATCATATGAATCTGGAATTCTAGTCAGAATCATCCTCCAATGGTCAATGAATCAATATCCACATAAACCAAATGAAAAGCAGTAAAACCCCGGGGATACCCATAGCGAAGGCTCTAGCCTGGAGCACCCTCCTAGGCGGATAGATGCCAGGAGATTTAGCTTGCCTTAGAAAATACCCCATTCCGCACAGGCATACCAAGCCTAATAAAAAAATGATTTTCATTATTAACCCACCAGTGCCATCCAAGTTCCGACAGCTTGTTTTTATTATCTATATGCCGCTCCTCCCTTTATATGAAGCATTATTATTAAAGCTTCAAGTTATTTTTAAATATTATATATTTACTCTCTAAGTTTAAAAAAATATTTTTGTGATATAAAGATAAAATGGTCGATTCTCTTCCATAAGGATGAAAATTATGGTATTTTGATATCAATAGTATTTCTCTCCCTATTTATCATAATTTCCAATTGATGCAGCAGGGATTAAGACCATGGAAAGCGAAAACATATTATAAAATGAGGTGATCCTAATGAAAGCAAAATCATTACTAATTGGCTTTTTGACCGGAACAGTAGTAGCTGGTGCGGCAACCTTACTTTCGACACCAAGTTCAGGTAAAGACCTACGGACCCGCATCAAGACGAATACCGACGAAATTAAGACTACAATTGATGAATTAAAGGTAAAAATGCAGAATATTAAAGATGACACGATGGAAGCTTCACAAATCAGCAAAGAAACGGTAAAAACATTCATTTCGGATGTTCAGGTCGTCATCGAGAACTGGAAGCGGGAAATCGAACCCAATAAGAATGAATTATTAAAGAACGTACAGGAAATTGAAAATTCTTTGAAAGAATTGGAAGCGGCCGCCCCTACTTCTAAAAATAGCTGACATCGTCACACAAGCTTGATTCTCCATTTTTCCCAATAAATTACATGGTTTATTGGAGAAGAATGGAGAATTCATTAAAAAACTAAAATTTTCTAAAAATTTTGCAAATATTTTTCTTTATTAATTTTTATTTTATTGTCATAATAAATATATAGAATCTTATAAGTAGGTGAGCCCATAATATGCAGAATAAAAATTATTCTATGAAAGAAGCAATGATTTTTAGTCAACGAATTGCACAATTAAGCAAAGCATTATGGAAATCGATTGAAAAAGATTGGCAGCAATGGATCAAGCCCTATGATTTAAACATCAATGAGCACCATATTCTTTGGATTGCTTACCATCTTAATGGATCTTCCATTTCAGATGTTGCAAAATTTGGGGTCATGCATGTTTCTACCGCATTTAACTTTTCAAAAAAATTAGAGGAACGCGGATACTTAACATTTTCAAAAAAGGAAAATGACAAAAGGAATACGTATATAGAAATCACAGCGGAAGGTGAAAAAATTCTCCTTGATTTAATGGAGACATACGACCCAAGTAAGAACTCCGCTTTCTCGGGTGCACTTCCATTGCGTGAGCTTTATGGCAAGTTTCCGGATATGATTGAAATGATGGCTATCATCCGAAATATATACGGTGAAGACTTCATGCAAATCTTTGAACGATCCTTCGATAACATCGATCAGGAGTTTACGGACGTGGAGGGTAAAATCACAAAAAAAAAGATAGAGAAAGAAACTGAGCCAGTTTAATCTCATACTCTATCCATTTCCTTCATGAATGATACATATAAACCTTGTGAGATGCATGCATCAATGCATTCCTTTGTAGTTATTTTTGGATTAACCTTTCTTTCAAATTGATTAAAAAGCGGTCGAAAGTTCATATACCCTTCCGCTTTTTCTATTTCATAGCGTTTGCTCAAGATATCACATGTTTCCAATAATTCTTCCGCTTCCTTCTTCGTGAAATTTTTTTCCACAAATAGATAGTCCAACTTGGCCTCCGGATTGCGTATAAGGTTTAATAAAAGCCGTTGATGAAAACGGAGTATTTCCATTTCTTCATTTATATTTTTCATACATCACTAATCCCCATTCAATCATTCAATTTAACATAAAAAACTTATAACCAATTTTTGATTTTTCACATTCGGTAATCCGCCTGATCCCCATTTCAAAACTGCCCATTGCATGCTTACTCACCAAAGTGATTTCATCTTAAACATAATCCAAGATTTCCATTGCTTTTTCCACCCATTCATCGTAATGTATGTAAGTATATTCAACAGCTTTGGAGGGCTGATTTCGAAATGAATTCGTGGAAAACAATTGACGTGGCAAAACAATATGGGAATTGCCGTCTGCTCTTTTTTTCAGTTTTTACTATATTGATGTCTTTTGTTCTGATCTATACATTATTAAGTGTCTTTTCAACCCATGTTATTTTGTATGGCGATCAAACAATGGTATTTTTTAGCCTATTGCTCTTATTATATCCTGTTCACAAACTATTACACTATTTACCTTTACGATTATTATGTAAAAAAGTGAAAACTTCATGGTCCTTGAAGTGGAACCTGGTGTTGACATGCAGAGTCAATGTGCATGATCCGATTCGAAAGCATCTTTATCTCTTGACCCTTGTGTTGCCTTTCGTCATTATGTCTGTCACTTTGATTGGTTGTGCCCTTAGTTTTCCGCATTACATCCATTATTTCACTATTTTATTATCCCTGCACACCGGCTTGTGTGTATCGGATTTTATTTATATAAAAAACCTGCTTGGTTCCCCAAGGCATTCTTTTATCGAGGAACATCTCGAAGGATACGATATACTTATTCAAAAGTGATTCCTTATTGATTCATAATGATGTCTGCTAAGATTTTTAGGTATCTTTTTTCATTATAATTTGGTATCGTATTTATACATGATGTTTTGCAAGGAGGGATTTTAGGTTTTGATCTCGTTCTGGTTTATTATTTTTGCTATTTTGATCCTTTATAATATTAATAGAATGACAAACTCTTTATGCATTCAAAAGGAAATTGCTGAAGACCGGCAGCCTAAAGTATTCAGGACCATTAATGTATTAATTACTATTATGTTATTATCCTCCTATATTGAAATTTTGTATACGTAGAGATGAGCAACAAATGATGTCCATCATTTGTTACATACATTGGTGATACCCGGGGCATTATCCACATAAAGAAAAAGGGCGAAGCAATAGCTTCGCCTTTTGTTTATGAGCTTAGCACCAAGAAGCTCCAATGATGACTAACAGGATGAAAAGAACGACAATTAGAGCAAAGCCTCCACCTATTCCTCCAGACATTGATCTTCCTCCCTTCCATTCTTAAGTAATAATAATTTAATGCACACTCTTATATCCGCCAAAAGGAATCCATTCCTTTCATGGCTTGAAAATCACTTAAATCTTTTTTGTTGAGCGGCTACCCTATCCTATTCAACTCCATGGCAAAAGGAGTGGGCTCTTTCCATTAGTAATTTTGCAGCCGATTAGCAAAAGGCTGCTCCTACAATTATTAATAAAATGAATAACACCACTAACAAAGCGAAGCCTCCGTTAAATCCATTACCCATTATGCTACCCCCTTTTGTTGTCCTCGATTTATAATATGTAATGGATTAATATCCGGGTAGGCGTACACCCATTTTTCAAAAAAATCTTATTCATGCACCAATATATTATTTTTTGTAAAGTAACCAGAATATGTTATAGTTAATTTTGTGGAAATACGAAAAAGTAGCAAACCAGAAACTTATAACTAGGAGTTGTTTTTATGAAGAAGTGGGCATTATCGATTGCTGTTACTGCAGGGCTGATCGGACTTACAGCATGCAACAGCGACAAGGAAGCAGTCGTGGAAACTAAAGCGGGGGATATAACCAAAGAAGAATTTTACAATGTAATGAAAGACCGTTATGGTGAAACCGTTCTTCAAGAACTTGTTTATGAAAAAGTTCTTTCTGAAAAATATACAGTAACGGATAAAGAAGTTAAAGCTAAAACGGACGAACTTAAAGCGCAAATGGGTGAAAATTTCGAAACGGCCCTGGCTTCTTCCGGATATAAGAGCGAAGCTGATCTTAAACGTGCACTTAAAATCGGCATGCTTCAAGAAAAAGCAGCCGTTGCCGATATAAAAGTTAAAGAAGCTGATGTAAAAAAAGCTTATGAAGACTATAAACCACAAATCAAAGCGAGACATATTCTCGTGGAAGACGAAAAAACGGCCAATGAAGTTAAAGCTAAATTGGACAAAGGTGAAGACTTCGCCAAACTTGCCAAAGAATATTCAACGGACACAGGCACAGCTGAAAAAGGCGGGGAGCTAGGCTGGTTCGGACAAGGTGAAATGGTTCCTGCATTTGAAGAGCAAGCTTACAAAATGAAGAAAGATGAAATCAGCAAGCCGATTAAATCCGATTATGGCTACCACATCATCCAACTTCTTGATACAAAAGAAAAAGAATCATACAAAGATATGAAAAAAGATCTTGAATATGATTTGAAAGTCGCTCAAATTGACCAAACTAAAGTTCAGGACATTCTGAATTCAGAAGTCAAAAAAGCGGACGTGAAGATTAAAGATAAAGACTTAAAAGATGCCATCACTTCTGGTGACGCAGCCAAAGCTGAAAAATAATTGAATAGTAAAAAGCGACAGGATTTACCTGTCGCTTTTTTTTCATCATTCGGGCTATGCTCCCTGATTTATATCCTTTTTACGCCTCTCACGCTCTTCTTCCATGCGGTCAATGTATTTCTGGCCTTCCTTTTCAATCCAAGCATCATCTATGAGGCGTTCCTGCCTAGCTGTCCAAATTGACATGATTGCACTGACAATTATTCCAATAAACACGAACCAGATCCAAATTGGCATGTCCATTCCCTCCCAAAAAATCTACTATTCACTTACTAGAGAATATGCACAAACAAAAAAAATATGCCTCTTTCTCCATCGAGAAAGAAGCATATTTCATTAAAATGTCGGTTTATAGAATGAACGATTATCGAGCGCGAATACTCTTTCCGTAAATTCACCCGGCTTCACTTTTTCCAAGGCGCGGTCCATCATATTTATCTTGGCATCCATATTATCAATATAATGCAGCACTTCCGCTTCCCTAACCATCGGCGGCTTGGGACTGCCCCACTCAGCTTTACCATGGTGGCTTAATATCAAGTGCTTGAGAATCATGATTTCTTCCGCTTCAATGCCCAATTCCTCTGCAGCTTTACCGACTTCATTCACCATGATGGTGATATGCCCCAACAAGTTCCCTTCCACTGTATAAACAGTCGAAACAGGTCCAGATAGCTCATGCACCTTTCCAAGGTCATGCAGAATGACCCCTGCATACAAAAGATCCTTATTGAGGGAAGGATATAGGGTTGAAATGGCCTTAGCCAGCCCTAGCATCGATACAACGTGATAGGCCAGTCCCGACATATACTCATGATGGTTCTTGGTGGCAGCAGGGAACGTCAGGAATTCATTCTGATATTTTTTAATAAGATGCCTAGTCACCCTTTGGATATTCGGATTCCTCATCTCAAAAATAAATTGAGTGATGGTTTCCATCATTTCTTCCTGACTTAAAGGAGCCGTTTGAATTAAATCGGCTTTCGTGACCCCGTCAGTATCTGAAGTAATTCTAATATTACGGATTTTCAATTGGCTGCGTCCTCGATAATTCTGGACTTCCCCTTGAACTTTCACTGTTGCTTCCGCACAGTATGTTTTCTCATCAGCCTCGGAAACATCCCATAGCTTTGCCTCTATCTCGCCGGTTTTATCGCACAAAATCAATGTTAAAAAAGGCTTTCCATTACTTGCCACCGCTTTTGTACTCGTTTTAATGTACATATATATATCTACTACTTCACCAATTCCGTAGTGTATGATCCCATTTCCCATGCGACTGCCTCCGTTCAATTAAATATCAACATTATAACATACCAATCTCGTTAGTGCGTTTAGTTTTCGTTAATAAGTGATAGACATTGGACAGGAAAAGCCAAAGCTTTGCCGTCTCTTATCACTCCACAAGAAAACCAGGCTTGACCCCAAGCCTGGCTCTCCAATCAAATCTATTTCAACAGTTTTTGTTCGGACAATACGCGCACTTCTCCTGGCCATCAATTCGGTAATATAAACAGCATGTCACCCGTTTATAAGGGTTCATTGACTCCGGAACACTTTTTTCCCCAATGAATCGTTTAAAGGGGGAACGCGTTTCAATATTCAGCCATACCTCATCTTCAAGAAGCATTTCAATGTCCTTTTCAACTCGCGTCTTTATATCAGTTTGCTTCAATAACTCACTATACATCCATACCGTATAGCTCCAAATATTTTCCCAGAGAACTAGTTTTGATATTTTAGCAGTTCCGGAAAAGAAGCGAATGGCATCAGCACCAAATCTGTTCAATATGGAATGGAGGGCAGAAGGGCTTTCCTTTTCCGTGACATGGCTCCACCTGTTGGTTTTCAGCAAAAAATTCGGGAGCCAATGCTCATCTTCCGGATCATCCAAAACACCAAAGTCCTGAAGTGTGCCTTCCCAGATAAGCCGATGTTTGCTTAACATATACAATTGTGCCGTGACAAAAAAAGCATAGCGTCTGAACCACATTGAAATGGCTATCCTTGACGTTTCCGCCCCAGTTCGGGCTTGTGCATACTGAATAAGCTCATCAGCATGATCGAAGGTCTTGGAAACTTTAGCTACATCTCGAAAGGATATCCGATATCCCTGAAGTTCTTTTTCAATCGCTGGTGTGAGGTTATGCATTGGCCAGCGCTTTTATCTGAGTTTGTGCGTAGCGCCCTTTACCAAACGGGACGCACATGGGACTGCCGAAAATTGGATCAAAGGATATTTGACATTCCATGCTGAATACATGCTGTACCAATTCAGGCGTGATGATATCCTCCGGCCGGCCTTGAGCATGTATCGCCCCATTTTTAAGTGCCACCAGATTATCCGCATAACGGCAAGCTAAATTCAAATCATGAAGCACCATAACGATCGTTCGGTTCTCAAACTCATTCAAGTCGAACAATAAGTCCAAAATCTCGATTTGATGGGTCATATCAAGATATGTAGTCGGTTCATCCAACAAAATGACATCAGTATCCTGAGCAAGCGTCATGGCTATCCATGCCCGTTGCTTCTGCCCTCCCGATAATTCATCGACTGCCTGATCCTTTAAATCGGTCAGATTCGTTGCTTCAATCGCCTTTTGAACTTTTTCTTCATCCACGGAACTCCACTGTTTCAACCAACTTTGATAAGGAAATCTTCCTTGTTTAACAAGTTGATAGACGGTAAGCCCTTCAGGAGCAACCGGGGATTGCGGAAGAATCGCCATCTTTCTCGCTACATCCTTCGATGGCATGGTTGAGATCGCTTTGCCTTCGAGCAAGACCGAGCCGGATTGAGGTTTTAACAATCGGGCTACAGACCTTAGAAGTGTTGATTTTCCACATCCATTAGCACCGATGAATACGGTGATCTCCCCTTTGGGTATTTCTATATTCATATCATTTATTATTAATTTATCACCATAACCGAGCGATAAAGACTGAGTGTTAATAGCTGGTCGCATTAAAATACTCCCCTTTTAGTCTAATAATACCATTTTAATGAAAATGATTCTCACTGTCAATCTTAAAAAGGAATATAAACCATAACTCCATGTCCCATTCCTCTTAAATGATTCATTAAAATGAATGCTCCTTTAAAGATATGAAGCTTCCTTTGGAAACATTAATCTAAAAAACCAGCACATTATACTTTCATTCATCACTGCCTGTAGCTTTCGAACGATAGTCCATTCTCCCCCTCTGCGAATTACTATTGGAATTTCCAAACTCCATTTAGCGGAAAATAAAAAAAGCCCTCCATATGGAGAGCCTTTTAACCGACAAGCAGGCGATTTGTACAATGTTCCAGGGATTCATCCCTAATGAAGGTAAATAAATCGTGATCGATAAAAGGAATTATTCCTTCTGCAATATTCCATGCATTGACCTCTATTTGATAAAGGATTTCTGATTTTCCTGTACGGTGCAGCTCCTCACTAAGCACAGCAAGATCGGGGTCTAATGCGTGCCCCATCTCATGTGTGAGAATCACCCATGTATAATCCTCAAGCCTTGCAAGCGAGCCTAGGGAGCGTTCACACTGAATTTCAATATCTCTCTCATATAAAGTGATGCGATGACCTATGGCAGAATATTTTCCCCCAACACATCGTTTACCAGGAAACTCCTTTTCGATGATTAACTCCAAAGAAGAATCATGGCGGCTTACAAACTCATTCCTATTCAATGACTTCACTCTCTTTATCTATAGTTTAAGACCCCTTATATTTCGGGGATGATCAAATCATTCATATTTTGGCGCAATACGGGGCTGGATAGACGAATCACTTGATTTTCACTAAAGTGCTCCATTATATATCGGTGGCATGTAAAAAATAAGATTTGCCGCTTTTCCGAAACTTTTTTCAATAACTCAAGCATCCTTTTTGTCCTTTCCGCATCAAAATTGACGAAACTATCATCAATGATGAGAGGGAATGAATCATTTTCAAAAGTATGATCAGCAAGTGCGAGCCTTAAGGAAACATAAATTTGCTCAGCTGTCCCGCGGCTGACCTCTTCAACCCTGAAACTCAAACCATCACTGCGCTGTACCAAAATCCCTTCTCCCGACTGATCAAGGATGATTTTCCGATAGCTTCCATTCGTTAAAAAGGAAAAATGCCGCTCGGCATCAGCGATCACCTTCGGCAGGCGCTCCCTTTTATATCGGTCCAATGTTTTATTCAATAAGCTTTTGGCTATTGCCAATTTCGCCCATTCCTTCGCCTCTTCGTTAAAAGCAGCTTTTTCTTCATGAAAACGATGAAGTAAATCATCATAAATCCCTGAAAATTCAAGCTGTTTTATCTTATGCTTCGCATCCGCCCGCTTCTCTAACAAAAGGGATTTCACCTTTACAGAATCCTTCCGTTTCTGTTCTAAATTCTCAAATGTATAAGTATTGATCCCCTGTTTTAAATAAGATTGGATTTGATCAGGCAGCATTCTGGATTGCCCAATTTGAATGGTAATCAAATCAAGCTGCTTTTGTAAGGTGATTTTCTTTTCGGACAATGCAGCGACATGCCTGAATTCTTCCTCGTCCTTGACCTTCGCTAACTTAAAAAGCATTTCCATTTCTGCATCAAGATAGTCATTTTCCATCGTCAGCTGCTCGATTTCGTTCGTCAAACGACTTCTTTCCTGCATCCATTGCGTTAACTGAACGGAGAATTCAACCGATTTATTCAACTCCCGTTTCAATTGGCCAATCGCTTCCCTCCATGTGGATGTTTCAAAATCAAGGCTATTTGCAAAATGAAATAAAGCCTTTGATTTACCCTCAAATTCTGCCTGGAGAAAATCATGCCTCTTGATTGTTTCATATTTCCTATCAACGGCTTCCTTCCATTTCTCAAGCAGTTCAAATACAGATTCAAGATTAATTTCCATTCCAGGATAAGACAGACCCCAACCACTTAAGATCTTCCTCAATTCTTTATCCAACCGGTCCCTGCTAGCTTCCCAATCGGCATACTCCTGAATCGTCGATTCAAACGCTTCCTCCCTTTCTTCATATTTGAAACTTTCACTTTCAAAGCGCCTTTGGAGACGTTGGTCCAGTTCAAGCAGCCTCCCCATCGACTCTCCTTCACTCCCTTTATTGGTTTCACTCCCAATTGCAGCCCTTTTCCTTTTCATCTCATCCAATTGCCTGATATACCCGGACGATATATCATCACCTTTAAAGAGATACCTGGAAACCGCAAACAGAACAGCTGCGGCTAGAAGTATCACCCCCAACAAAATCTGTTCACTGAAATAACTTCCGATTGCACCTAAACATAGTAGCACTATTAAACTGCCATTCATGATATGTGAACGTTTGTGATTATCCGCTTCCTTCTTCCTCTGTAATCCCAATTGCTTTTCAAGTTCAAGTATTTGTTCATCAAGAATAAGGGATTGTGCTGCTTCAAATTCGATGTTATTCTGCTTGTTGTATAAGGACTCCAGCTCGATTCTTTTTTCATCTGGCAGTAACTGGGCCTTAATCTCCTTCAAGCGGGCTTCTGTCGTTTCCAGACTTCCCTTTTGCAGTTCATATTTCTCATCGAGCTGTTTTTTATCATTTTGGAGCTGATGCTTTTCCCTTTCGGCCCTTTTCACCTTTTCCTTCATGAATGTACTGATATCCAGTTTTCTTATTTGCTCATCAGAAACATCCAAGAATAATTCCTGCTTCACCTTTTCGATATTCTTTTCTTCCAACAGCCTTTCGTGTTCCGCTTTTCTAATATCCAGCTCGAGCTTCTCCAACAATGTTCCTTGATCGATTGCATGTTCAATTTGCTCTTTATGCCCCTTGATGAATGGATTGATTTTGATTTCCGTGAGTTTCCCCTCTAGTTTGTTCATTTTCTCAGTCAATGCAGCAAGTTGGGCTTTCATGGGGATTCCAACTGCCTGTAGCTGTTCAAGTCTTTTTAAGCCATCAACAGGAAAATTCACATCCGGAATTTTACTTATTTCAGCCTCTAGTTCCCCCTGTTCTTCAACCAAGGGTTTAATTCGCAAAAAAGCACTTACGTTAACAAGATTTTCTTCAATCTCTTGAATATTCACCGTGACTTTAGAGAGCTCCTCCTTAAGTTTTGCTTCTTCCTGAAGTAATGCCGTATATGACTGCTGTTCTTCTTCAGATGCTTTCACCTTTTTCTGCAATTCCTTAAGTTCTTTCATTTTCACATTCAGTAAAGGTTTTTGGCCTGATGGCTTGAACCTTGAATCGAGCTCTTTTTGCAATTTCGTTTCGGCTTCAAGTAGTTTATCATTCCCGATCAGCCCGGCTGAAAGCAGATATTTACTCATCGTACCTTCACTTAGTGTATGTAATCCCTGCAGACCTTGAAGGTCGAAAGAAAAAATGGCTTGGTAATAGTTTTTATCAACGCCATGAAGAATCTCATTCAATTCTTCCTCGCCGCCGACCCTTCCATCCTCGAAGGTCAATTTCACATCACCAGTAGCTTTTCCCTTCACACGTTCAATAACGATTTCCCCGTCTTTTTTTGTTATGAGGCTGAGCCTTCCCCCATATTTGGCATGCATTTTGGGCTCGTAACGCGGTTCGATTTGAACCTTTGTCGGAAAACCAAACAGCATACTATGAATGAAAGACATGAGGGTTGACTTGCCCGATTCATTTTCCCCAAAGAAAATCTGCAGCTGTCCCAATTCAGGAAAACGCTGATTTTCCAGTTTGCCGTAACCATAAACATGGAGGTCTTTAATAATCAATTCCGTTGCTCCTCCCTACACTCATTTATTCGCTTCAAAAACGTGCAAAAGCCATCTTTCCGCTTCATCCAACAGTTCCCTCTGCTCATCCGGCTCTATTGAATCAAGAAACCTTCTTGCTCCCTGATGAATGTATAACGGGGCAAGAGCAGCCTCCGTATCATCAAATTCAGAAGCAAGCCTGGATACCTCAGCCAGAAATGGCGATATACTTTCATTAGACCTATTCATAGGAATGGACTGGATGAGTTTGATTTTATACACCCAGACAAATGATTCCCCTTTGTCCCCTTCCTGCAAAATCCGGGTCAATTCTTCAAGATATTCCCCGGAAGCTCCTGCTGCATCACCTGCATCCAGTTTCAACTCCAAAAGAAAGCTTCTCCCATCGAAACCCTTCCGTTCAATTACTTCCTTGCATTGCTTGAACAGGACATCAAATCCACCTTCTGCAGATAATTCAATTGTTTCGCTTTCCCATATCACCTCAGAGGTTTCAATAAAAGAATGGCGTTTCATGCCCCCATCGAATTCTATAAGCATGCACCCTTTGACGCCTGACTCCTTTCTGTTCCTGCCTTGAATATTTCCTGGATATATCACAAGCGGATCTTCCGAAACAACCTGATGTTTATGAATATGGCCTAATGCCCAGTAATCGAAATCTTTGGCAGCAAGTTCCTTCAATGAAAAAGGGGCGTACGGGCTATGTTCGGAATTGCCTTCCAAATTCCCATGAAGCAGACCTATATGATAATCGGCCCCTTCAGCTTTTATGTAGGTTTCGATCATTCTCTCCCTTACTTGACGGCGCGGATAACTGAATCCATAAAGGTGGACAGTCGTCCCATCGATTTTTTCAAATCGTTTCATTTCGGTTTGCCCTGAAAATACGTGGACATTATCCGGCAGCCCCACAGTAATCCATGAGCCGCTAAGGTGATCATGGTTACCATGAATAATATAGGCAGGGATTTGATGTTGCTGGAGTTTTTCCATCTCGGTCCGAAAGCGGACCTGTGTTCGGAGACTCCGATTTTCCCCATCAAATAGATCCCCCGATAACACGATAAAGTCAACCTGACGGGTAATCGCCTCATTAATGATAGTTTGAAAAGCTTTAAACGGACTTTCCCTTAATTCCTTTAATATAGATGACGGCATATCCTTCAACCCTGAAAAGGGACTATCCAGATGGAGATCTGCCGCATGAATGAACTTCACACTGCTCAAAAGTGTCACCTCGATTTCTTTCAATATTTCATATTCAATTTTAACATGAGCAGAACATACTTTCCCATACATTATTATTTTAATACGTCATCATGCAGTATGGGCAAATTCAACAGGAAAAAGACCGAATGGCGAACATTGTTTCATTCACGGCATTCGGTCTTTTTCATCAATTAAAGATATCCATACTTAAATAGCGTTCACCATTATCCGGTGCAATGCATAATACTCGTTTTCCGCTTCCAAGACGACGGGCTTCCTGCAGGGCAGTCCAGACAGAGGCACCTCCTGAAGGCCCAATCAATATCCCTTCCTTCGAAGCCATATCCTTCATGGTGGAAATCGCATCTTCATCAGCCGCTTGAACGATTTCATCAAATACCTCTGTATTTAAGATGCTAGGGATAAAACCAGGGCTCGTACCCACTAACTTGTGGGTACCAGGCTTTCCTCCGGAAAGGACTGGGGAACCCTTAGGCTCGACAACGACAACCCTTAAATTCGGCAGATGTTCTTTCAAGGCTTCACCTGTACCGGTTATCGTTCCTCCCGTTCCAGCAGTAGCGACAAAAACATCCAGGTCTCCATCCATCTGATCCAGAATCTCGACTGCTGTCGTCACTCTGTGAATATCAGGATTGGCTTGGTTTTCGAATTGCTGCGGAATAAAGCTATTAGGAATCTCTGCTGCGAGCTCCTCGGCTTTACGAATGGCTCCCGGCATCCGCTCTGATGCAGGGGTGAGGACAACTTCCGCTCCGTATGCCTTTAATATATTGATTCTTTCTTTCGACATATTATCCGGCATGACCATAATCGCCCGATATCCCTTAGCCGCGGCATTCATGGCAAGCCCAATACCTGTATTCCCTGATGTTGGTTCTATGATCGTAGCCCCGGCTTGAATGATACCATCCAATTCTGCCTGCCTAATTAAATTGAAGGCAGCCCGATCTTTTACACTGCGGCTCGGATTGAAATACTCAAGTTTCACGAATACCTCAGCGTCATCCTCCTCTGTTAAATGATTAATTCTAACAACAGGTGTATCTCCTATCAATTCAGTGATATTATTAACGATTTTTACCGTCATTCAAAAAAACCCCCTTCGATCCATACACTTCCAACATGCACTTTTACTCAAATTTATTATATCATTTATGATTTTTCATTTTAAAGAGAGAATTCCTCTAGTATAAATAGGTTTTGTTTTCATTCTTTCCAAGCTTAAAGGAAAAAAAACGAGAAGTTAGTTCGATAGTTACTTTTTCAAGATATTCATCTATGTATCAATATTCCTTGTCTTAATAGATTCACTCACATAACAATAGTCAAAATTGACAGATAATGATAAAATTTTTATAACAGTTGATAACATTTTTGATAAGGGAGTTTTTGAAAATGAGCAAAATATACAAATTAACCGTTTTTGAACCGTCAGGGGAAAAACTATTGGATGAATCATTTACAGCCGAGAATGATAAACAAGCAAAAGAATTGGGACAAAATCTATTGAAGGAAAAAAACTATCAAGATCAAACACATCGCTGTACATCGCCTTCAGGCGCTTTATTGCTTTTTCATCGCTGATTGAAAATGGAAGCGCAATCACTAAAAATATGATCAAGTATTCCATACTTTCCTTATATAAAAAAGGCCGTCACTAGAAAGTGACGGCCTTTCTTATTCATTTTCCAATGAAGTTCGGTTTCCTTTTTTCCACGAACGCTTTTATTCCCTCTTGGTGATCCGCTGTTTGGCGCATTTTCATCTGAGCAGCTTTTTCAATCTCAAGCATCTTAATTAATAGCGGGCGATTTTTTTCACTAAGGATCTTTTTCGTTTTAATCATGGCCTGCACCGGACTTTGCAGCCAAGATTGCACTTTTTTCTCTACCGCATGTTCCAAGGTTCCGTCTGCCACTTCATGAATGAGGCCCTTTTCTTTTGCTTCAAGCGCTGTAAGCACTTTACCTTCCCAGATCAATTCTTTCGCACCCACTTCACCAAGACGGCGTTCAAGGAAGAAGTGTCCGCCGCCATCAGGGATTAATCCAATCCCGATGAAATTCATCGCAACCTTACTTTCCGAATCGGCAATAAGATGATCCGTTGCAAGAGCAATACTCAACCCTAGCCCTGCAGCTGCACCATGAATGGCACTGATGGTCAATTTAGGCATGAAGTATAGGGTGGTCACCAATTCACTGATTCCATCCATCAGCTCATCGAAAGCGTTTTCTTTTCCAGGCGAGAGCATCATCTTAATGTCACCACCAGCGGAAAACGCTTTCCCATTCCCTTTTAAAATGACGACGTCCACTTCATCATTCTCGCTTACTTCCTTCAGGGCATTAATGAAATCATGCAGCATTTTCGGATTTAGAGAATTCATTGCCTCTGGACGGTTCATTGCAACAGTGGCCGTCCTGTCCGAATATGTGACTAAAACCGTGCCTGCAGATGATGTCGATTCAATACTCAATTTATTTCCTCCTCTTTCGTTCTATGAATCTATTATATATTCATCAACCATTATGAGAATAGGGTGAAAAGTTATAATTAAACAAATATTCCATTATTTATTGATATATTTATCCTGAAGCTGATCACGCAATGCCCTTTTCAAAAACTTCCCAACGCCGGTTTTTGGGATTTCATCCAAAAAGACCACTTCATCCGGCAGCCACCATTTTGCAAACTGCGGTTTTAAAAATTCGATGATGTCTTCCTGGGACACTTGTCCCTTGTATGCCTCCTTCAAGACAACACAGGCGATCGGCCGTTCCTGCCACTTTTCGTGAGGCACTGCAATTACCGCCGCCTCAAAGATTCCTTCATGGGCCATTAAGGCATTCTCTATATCAACGGAAGATATCCATTCACCGCCGCTTTTAATCAAATCTTTAGTCCGGTCAACGATTTTCACGAATCCTTCTCCATCAATCGTGACTACATCTCCTGTATAAAGCCAGCCATCTTTAAACGTATCCCCTGACCGCTCATCCTTAAAATACTCATTGGCAATCCAAGGACCCCTAATCAGCAATTCTCCCATTTCTTTTCCATCAGGCCTCACTTCGCCATCCTTACCGATCACTTTAATTTCTATCATTGGCGAAACAAGGCCCTGCTTGGCCTTCAACTCATAAAGTTCTTCTTCAGGGAGGTCTTCCTGATAGCTTTTGGGTTTCGATATAAATACGAGCGGGCTTGTTTCAGTCATTCCATATGCATGCAGGAATGGTATCCCATACTTTTGTTCAAAGGTTTTAATCATGCTTTTCGGAGCAGCCGACCCTCCGCATAAAACGGCACGAATACTGCTCGTATCATGGCTGCCTTCTTCCAGCTCCTTCAATAAGCCCAGCCATATCGTCGGAACCCCTGCTGCGATAGTAACCTTCTCCGTCTCTATAAGCTCCGCCAAAATTTTTGGGGTGAAATAGGGCCCTGGCAAAACCATCTTCGTTCCAAACCAAACACTGGCAAAAGGCATGCCCCAGGCATTTACGTGAAACATCGGCACGACAGGAAGGGCCACATCACGCTCGCTTATTGCTGTAGAATCGGCAAGCCCCAGTGCAATCGCATGCAGTAAAATTCCGCGATGCGAATAAACCACACCTTTGGGGTTCCCGGTCGTGGCGGACGTATAACATATGCCGGCAGGTGCATTTTCATCCAAGGTTTGGATGAATGGCTGTTTCGGATTTCCTTCGGCTAATAATTTTTCATAATGATAAATAGGTGAAAGGGTCGTTTCAGGCAGCTCATCTTTATCCGTCATAATGATATACCCTTCCACTGTCGTTAACTCATCTTTAATTGCTTCCAAAAGGGGGATGACATCCGGATCTATCAATAATAATCGATCCTCCGCACTATTGACGATATAAGAAACATGTTGAGGGGACAAACGCATATTGATTGTATGTAAGACAGCACCATAACAAGGAATCGCAAAATAAGCTTCTAAATGCCGATGATGATTCCAGGCAAGCGTTCCAATACGGTCACCTGTTTGAATACCGAATTTTTCAAGATTACTGGTCAGCCTTCTTGTACGCTCAGCAATCTCAGCATATGTAAATGTGTGAATGCCACCATCCGTACGCGAAACTACCTCTTTCTTCGGAAAATATTTTTCAGCTCTCTCAATGATTTGAGTCATGATCAATGGAGTATCCATCATTACAATCTCCCCCTTATATTAAAAGCATGCTCATTATATATTCGACCAGAAAAAAAATAATCCTTTTTCCCTAGGTACCTTTTATATTATTTTGAATCTGTCTTTATTTTGATGATATTTTCATATCAGTTTGACGGCAAAAAGCAGATTCAGAAAGGAAGCGGATTTTTGAAATCAACTGGAATGTAATTCAAGAAAAAACGTAGGCCGGACTCATTCCGAAAAAATTTTAGATTAGGTTATTCTTCATGTTTTTTTCTGTACTCCTTAATGGATGGAAGAAATTTGCGACACTCCTGCCGAATTACTGGCTGGCGACCCCAAAGGCGCTTGCGTCGAGGAGGCTTGGCAGACAGTCAGCGGAGCGGATTTCTGAAATCAAGCAGAAACATTTATTAAGAGCGATTTCTGAAAAGTTTTTTTAAATCATCTAAATCTAGTGGTGCAGTTCCATGACAATTTTTTATGTTTCTTTCTAGAAAAAAGAGGAAATAGTAAAGATACAATTATATTTAGAGGGAGCTCATTTATGGTAAATAAAATAAACGAAGAACTAGAAGCTTATTGTGCGAGTGAATATTCAAAGCTATCACGGGTAATTGTTTGTGAACCTCATTATATGGAGATCAGGGAGATCATTAACGAAACACAAAAAGAGTTTCAAGAAGAAAATATCGACCAAGCACTTGCCTTGGAGCAGCACGCACAATTTACAAAGGCTCTAGAACATGAAGGGATTGAGGTCATAAAACTACCGCCTCAATTTACATATCCGGAACAAGTCTTTACGAGAGATATCGGTTTCACTCTTGGCGAAACCGTTTACGTAGCTGAGTTGGCAACAGATATCAGGCAGGGTGAAGAACAAATATTGAAATCCTGGCTTGAAACGAATGGTATTTCATATTTCAACCTCCTCAAAAATCATATTGAGGGCGGGGATGTCCTTATTGACGGAAAAACCATCTATATTGGAATCAGTGAAAGAACGGATGAAACATCCGTCAAGCATCTTCAATCCTTATTACCGGAATACGAGGTCATAGCGGTTCCTTTCATTGAAACATTCCTTCATTTAGACTGTGTTTTCAATATCATATCACCGACAGAGGCGCTTATTTTTCCAGAGTCCTTTACAAAAAAAGAGATGGATTTATTAGCTTCACGTTATGACATGATTGAAGTGACGAAAGAAGAACAATTCACTTTAGGTACCAACGTGCTTTCGATTGGGAATAAAAAATTATTCAGTCTACCCTGTAATAAACAGGTAAATAGTCAGCTTCGTGAACGCGGATATGAAGTCATTGAAGTCGATATAAGCGAAATCATCAAGTCCGGTGGCTCTTTCCGTTGTTGCACCATGCCACTATTGAGGACAACAAAAAAGAAGACTGATTCAGCCTGAGCAGAATGAAAGAAGCCGGACTTGTATGGAAGTCCGGTTTCTTTCACCTTATTGTTGTCAAACATTAATTTTCAATGGAATTTGCGCCCCCCCCTTAAAAAGGCTGGCTGCATTATATAACTCTGATGATAGTCGGGCACATGAGAGTTATATAATGCTTGTCTGGAAGTCTTTGAAAGTAAGGATCTCCTCTATACATCAATTAAGCAGTCTTAATATAATTTCAGAATCCTTTCTATTTAACTGTACATACTGGCTATGTTCATCCTTTGTCAATTCTACAATATTTTCATCCGTATTAACCCAGGCATAATATACGGAAATTTCACCTTCGTTTTTCTGATCATTAAAATAAAAGATGAAGTCCGCCTTAGGATGATCCTTCTCCAGCGCGAATTCTTCCCAATCGGAATTCTTTATTATTTCTTTGGTTTTTTCTGTTTTCCCCAATTCTATCTTTTCTTTATATGCTTCGAATTTGTAGTGTTTACCTTCATATTTTTGAACGGAAATATGTTCTTGCTTTGTTGTGCAACCTGAAGCCAACGTTATTGATAATAAGCAAAGGCCAACAAGGAGCGGTTTCCTTTTCATTACATGTCATCTCCTTATACCCCAATGGATTAATTATCCAATATTTTCATTATACTAGTCCACGCAAAAGAGTAATAGGATTTGTTTGTCGATTTTTTACCCTTTATCCCTTGGGCATATGTCCTTCAATGCATATATTCCGATTATTATTCAACAATTACACCCCTTAAAATGAAATAAATTGTAAATTGATAAGTCCCCCCCTTTTTGAAAAGGCTTATCTAAAATTTGATAATATTGAAATAAACTTGCTATAATTTTCATGAGTAGCGGTATGTAATACAAGATTGAAAGGGGAATGTAAGAGATGAATTATGTTAAAAATCAACTGACAGCCATGCGCAGCAATCTTTTAAAGGAAATTGAGGGAATCGATCCAGAGTTCATGGATGTGCAGCCTGAAGGTTTTAATAATACAATCCATTGGCACATTGGACATGTCCTTACTGCAGCGGAAAAGTTTTTATTGAACTCCAGCAGTAATTTGCCAGAGAGTTACAGCCAGCTATTCGGATATGGTTCAAAACCAGCCAACTGGACCGAAGATGTACCTTCCGTTGAAGTATTAAAGCAACAGTTGCATGAACAACTTGATCGACTTCTTGAAATTCCGGAAGAACGATTGACAGAAAAAACAGCACAGCCTTTCAACGGAATGGAAACAGTGGGAGAATTCATTAATTTTGTAGTCTTGCACGAAACCAATCATATAGGCCAAATTCACGCAATGAAACTATTCATACAATCCAGAAACTGAGATTAAGAAACTGTCACTTTGTTTTTCTTGAAATGGGAGTGGCAGTTATTTAGGACGAAAAATTACAGTTTTGGTGCGTTTGGACATACGTTTGGAGCATATACTCGTGAGTTTTTGGCTTTTACTCGTGAGTTTGCAGCAAATACTCGTGAATAAAATTTAAAAAAGCCCCCGCTTTTTATAGCGTGGGCTTTCGTCTGTTCACCCGTAAAGCTGAGTAAACGCCTCTCAAGTCATCTGGTCCTGGTTATCCATATAATCACTGTATGCTTTTTCCGCTGAGGCTTCCGAAGTGAACAAAGCATCATCATCCTCGATCGTATGAAATGTATCATTCAGAAACAAGGCAACTGCATTGGGATCTTTAGGGTGCGGAACAATCTCCGCTGCCCTGATATTCGAAACTGTAGGGACATGGGGATTATTATAAATCACATACACCTCGTCACCGACCTGCACTTCTTTTGCATTGATTACACCCATTGAATTCTTCCTTTCCATTACTGATTTTCCTTTAGTTTATGGAAAGAAACTTATAATTATTTATGAAAGATGACAGACCTCGCAAGCGGCGTTATCTGAATGGGGCCCCTCCAACAGAAGGAACCCCGCCATTCACTTAAGCATATTCATTTTTTGTAAAAATTCGATCGGATGCTGTTTCCGGAAAAACTCCCTAAGCATATAGGCTACACCATCTTGATCATTGGAGCGCGTCACCCATTTTGCCACTTTCCGTACTTCCTCATCCGCATTGCCCATGGCGACTCCCAGACCAGAACCGGCAATCATCTCCATATCATCCAATCCATCGCCAATCGAGACGATCTCCGTTCTTTTCACCTTTAAATGGTCCGCTAAATACAATACACCACTCCATTTAGATACACCCTTCGGAACGATTGTCAGTTTATGTCCTGGGTGTAAGACTGCATCTACCTCAGGGAACATTTCCTTTATCAATTTCAACATATCATTTCGAGCATTTTTTTCTGGAAATATAATGTCCATCTTCGTCGGGGCCATCGGCTGATCAATAAGCTCTTCACTGATATCATCCACATAATTTTGAGCATAAATATTTTGGTCATTCAAATACATAACCGATTTACCAAGCAAATTCTCCGGGAGGTTCACCCGATTGCCCAGCGAGTATTTTTCATGAATGAGCAATATTTGGCACGTGGTCTTTTCAAGCATTTGCACGAGCTCTGCAGTCAGTTCTTCTGATATTCTTTTTACCATTATCGGCTTTTCCATGGAAGCTCCGACAAAGGCTCCTTGCTGAGCAACGATCATTGGATTTATTTTTAGGGCTTTGGCCACTTTTTTTGCTGAGTGATAGTTTCTTGACGTCACAAGTGCAACATGGACACCTTTTTGGTGAACATAATCTATTGCTTCTTTAGTCGATTTATTTAAACGGCCATTCGACTGGAGCAATGTCCCGTCGATATTGACCGCAAGTAGTCGATATACCATGCTGATCTCCCCCATCTGTAGTATCCTCTTTCAAAATTTATGACTAAAATTTCGAGAATAGAACAAATAGTGGTTCACGACCCTTGCACTTGTGCTTTCAGGGAACAAAAAACCCCCAACCATTATAGAAGGGAGTCTCCAACTGCTTATTGCTGTTGTTCAGGCAAGCCATATAAATCTTCAAGCGGCTTCATGATAATTTTATTGAGGTCTGCGATGACCATGCTCATCCGTTGTTCAGCTTCCATCAATTGTGAAATAGTTGGGTTTTGTTGGACAAGCTGTACCGTCTTTTGTGCTTGCTCAACCTCTTCCGGTGCAATCTCCTGTCCCATCATTTGCTTTTGCTGCAATGACATTTGCAGATTACGGAAGTTTTCAAACATTCCTTTTGTTGCTTCATCAGAATTCACAAGATCATATAAGCGTTGCAAATCGGCATATTCATTACTTGCCCTAATCGCCTTTTCCATTTCATACGCTGCATCATATACGTTACTCATTTATTTCCCCTCCCGGTAATCATTGTATTCCTACACCTTTTCCACTATAACAAATCCGATTGAGAATTACACGTCATCCTATTAAAACAGTTACGAAACCTTGAAATAAACCGATGATTCCACCAACATCACTGACAATATATCAATCGTTCTCGATTGTTCAAAAAATTTAATGCGGCTGAATCTTATCAATTAACTTTTCGTTTCCAATGAACAGCTGAATTAAATTGATCAGCTTGCCCGTTCCTTGAAAAAATCATCCAACATGTCTTCAAGATGGCGTTTGCCTTCCGCACTGTAAAATATTCTTTTCCCTTTTTCACGATGAAATGTGACAAAGCAGGAATCGAGTCGAGGGCTTTTTGCTGAAGGTGCGGGGGGGACGATATCTTTCAGCTCTTGCTCATGTTCTCTTCCGACCATATTTCATATTTACCGAGAATGAATGTTTGTAACCGCTGTTCTAGCGTTAAATGAAGAATTCTTCATTCCCAATTGATCAAGCAATTGAGCAGTACTTTTTGTGTGGACAATGCTTTCTTTACTTCTGCCTGGACGAAAATTTTCATATTCTGTATAGAGGCATCATTGATGACTTTACTTTGAATGCTCCCTGGTGTGATTAAATGATCGACCACCAATTTGCCTAATTGTTTAGCTAACTCATCCTGCCGCTTCGGAATCAACCCTGGTGCTTCCCAAAGTATGGATTGGCTTATACGGTCTGAATAGCATTCTGATAGCCAATAAATTAGTGAAGCCACCTATTACTGCAACAACGACGACCATAAACAGTATCTTTACCCAAAACTCACCCATGAAATTTCTTCTTTTATTGCTTGAAATAAAGGCTTGATGACACCTTCTAATTAAAAAATCATAGAATGTGTTATCCACATTTGCCCATCATTTAATTATTAAAGGATATCAAACTTAGTGCAAACGGGGAATTATTATGAACCTTGACCATCAGAAAGTTTACATTACGGTAAATCCCGCAGAGACTAGAAAGAAGGCGCTATTGTTTATCGAAGAAAAATTATTTGAGGAATGGGACCTTCAATTTGGAGAACCCGTAACGATAATGGCTGGATGCCGTTCCGTCCCGGTACTTGTCCAGCCATTCCCGTCATCCCAGCCTACATTGAAACTTTCATATGATATGAACCAAATTTTATCCTTACCCGTTTTTTCCGATCCAATCTCCGTCTCATACCATGCGGATGAAAGGTCAATTAAAATAGGCCCATTCTTCGCTTCACTCATGAACCAGACTCCCTTGCAAGACGGGACATTCGGCGAGATGGAAAAATTTTATCAGGAAATGAAATCATATTGTAATCAGCAAGGCAACCCCTTCTATTTAGTTAAACTACAGTCTCTTCAAGATGGGGTTGTGGAAGGCTACCTGCCAGGGCAAGGTGGCTGGAAAGCCTTGCCCCTCCCCATCCCTGATGTATTTTATAACCGGATACATTCGCGCAAACTTGAGCAATCGCCTTCTTTCAAGCTGTTTAAAACTGAACTGGAGGAACGGTCGATTCCGATGTTCAACGGAAGGTTCCTCTCCAAACATGATGTACACGAACTACTGATCTTAGAGGATGAGCTATTGCCAAATTTGCCAGAGACGATATTGTTTAACGAAAAGGAACCTTTCTTGACATTTATAGAAAAGCATTCGGTAATCTACTTTAAACCCGCATCGGGCAGCCAAGGCAGGAATATTTGCAGATTAACGCAAGTAGCTGGAAAATGGAAAATCGAGCAATCCGGACATCTCCAGAATGTACATTTTGCTGATACGGATGAAAAGTTGTTTGAAACCTTAAAAAATTTTTCCAGAAAACGATCTTTCATTCTTCAAAAAGGGATTTCCCTATTCGAAACCGATCAGAGAAAGGTTGATTTCCGCATACTGCTTCATCGGAACGAACAGCTTGAATGGAAAGTTACATCAATGGTTGCCCGGATTGGGGATCCTGGTACTATTGTTTCCAATCTTGCACAAGGCGGAGTGATGAAAAATGGGCCGGATTTTCTAAAAGAAGCATTTGAACTTCAGGACGCCAGCCGCATATATCAAAAGCTTGTACGCTTGGCTAAAAACACTGCGGAGGCCTTAGTCGAGAACCTTGACGATTCATTCGGTGAGCTAGGGATCGATTTAGCACTGGATACCGATACCCATCCATGGATCATCGAAGTGAATTCAAAACCTTCGAAAAAATTTCAAGGCAACTATGAAACCTTTCGTCCATCAGTAAAATCAATCATAGATTTCATGCTTGCCCTTAACCGCGAAAACCATCCATAAAAGGAGTTGCTAGCACGTGTTAATAGGATTAATGGCCGCGTCGGATACTCATGAAAACAACTACTTCACCGAAATAGCCAAAACCGCTGAATCATTTAATATGAAAGTTTGCAAATTCTCACCGGAAAATATTGATATGGATTTGAAAAAAGTGAGGGGCGAGCGTTTTGATGCCGAGAACGAAACTTGGATCGCCACATCTTTTGATTTACCTGATTTTGTATATGATCGCTGTTTTCACGGTTTAGTCCGTGAATCAACGGAAACGCGACACAAAATCGAGTGGTTAAAAGATAACTCGAATTTCTTAGGACTGGGCCTTCCTGGTAAGTGGGAAGTGTACCAAATCCTAAAAAACCATCCACACCTACAGGCATTTTTTCCAGAAACCGTACAAGTGACGACACCTGAAGATATTATAGGACATTTGGAACGCCTGGATAAAATCATCATCAAACCTGAATTCGGTGCAGGCGGTACAGGAATCTATCTCCTTTCAAAAACCGAAGACGGGACTCTGGTTTCCATGACGAAAAAGGGCACCAAATATGACCGCCCATTCTCCTCCAAATCTCAGCTTAACAAATGGCTGCAGCATTTATTAAATCGATACCGTTATCTTTGCCAGCCATATTTAGAACTTTGCACCCAAAATAATGAGCCATTCGATTTACGGATTTTACTTCAAAAAAACAAGAAGAATCAATGGATGGAACGGGGCCGCGGAATTCGTACGGGACAAAAAGACGGAATTACTTCAAATCTTGCCACAGGCGGGGAAGCCATTTCATTGGATACCTTCAACAAAAGAAACCCGGAAACGATTTCGATTGCTGTCGAACAAAAGATTCATCATATCCTTCGCACCCTGCCCGTTGAAACCGAAGCTGTCTTTGAAAGATTATTCGAGTTGGGAATTGATCTAGGCATCGATAAAAAAGGCCAAATATGGATAATGGACATTAACTCGAAGCCTGGTAGGAAAATCATTCAGGCACTACAGCCGGAGACCATGAAAGATATTCATCGAGCACCGTTTCAGTATAGCCAGTATTTAGCCGAACAGCTTCAGAAAGCAGGTGAATAGGAAGTGAGAAAGACTTATCCTGCCGAAATTGCCGCTATCCCTGGCAATGTTCTCTACTACCCTTCAGAGCTTGGAGATTTGGCAGAGATTGAATTAATTTATTTCGGACGGCATTCATGTCCTGCCATCGTCAAACAAAACCCGGCCGTCAATCAAACAATGGTACTATCGAAAAGTCTTGCGGAATCTCTACTATTCGATCATACCGATATTCCCCTTCATTTATTCATATACGGCAAGAGCATCCATATCGGACCGCTTGTCGGAATCTTTTCCTCAGGCTTCACGGGCCTTTCAAACAAACCTTTAGGGGAGAGATCTGAATTTTTCGCAAAGCTCCTTTCGCTTAGCAAGACCACAGGCTGTATTCCCTTTGTTTTTGGAGAGAATGTAATCAATTGGGATGAGGAGACAATCAAAGGCTATGTATTTGATAAAGATGACTGGAACATTTATGAATTTCCTTTTCCTAATGTCATCTATGATCGGCTACCAAATCGGTTGACGGAAAACCGTGATGGACCTAAAGAAGTGAAGCAGAAATTCCAAAAAATATATACCATACCATGGTATAACCCCGGATTTTTCAATAAATGGGATGTAAATGAAAGGTTATGTGCAGATGAGCGGGCACTGCCTTATTTGCCGGAAACGTATCCATTTCAATCCATATCCGTGGTGGAAACCCTTCTTTCCCATTACCGGCAAGTTTATATAAAGCCCATTCACGGCAGCCTCGGTCTAGGGATTCACCAAATTCTTTATGATAAGCATGAGAATGTTTACTATTGCCGCTATACAAACGAAGCAAAAGAAAATAAACTGCAACGGTTTTCGACATTGGAATCCATCGTTAAACACATTTTTCACGACCGCCCGCTCGAGAATCTGATCGTGCAGCAGGGCATCCCATTAATTCGATCTGAAAAACGTCCAGTGGATTTCCGGGTCCATACGAACAAGGATAGTAATGGAAAATGGCAGGTGACCGCGATTGCCGCAAAAATCGCCGGCGCCGGCAGCGTCACGACCCATATTAAAAGCGGGGGTGTCATCAAAACGGTTGCCGAACTGTTTGGAGATGACGATGAGGCGACAGAAGTCGAACGAAAGCTATCGGAAGCCGCACTGATTTTAAGTGACAGTATAGAAAAGAACTTGGACGGCATCATCGCAGAAATAGGATTCGATTTTGGATTGGATAAAAAAGGGCAGGTTTGGATGTTTGAAGCCAATTCCAAGCCTGGACGTTCCATATTTTCCCATCCAAAACTCAAGGATTTCGAATTGCTGACCAGAAAGCTAAGCCTTGATTATGCCATTTATCTTACGGAACAGACGATTACAAAATCAATCAGAGTGCCGCAATGAACATTTTTTATGATATCCCCACTGAAAATTGGCACCACACTCATGAGAATGCGGAACTTTTCGCCGGCTCTGCCGAAGAAGAAATCAGCTATAAAAAGAACCATTCGAATCAACCTCTAATTCCAATCACAATATTTCCGGGTAACCGGATGCTTACCGTCGGAATTTTAACTGTTTCCAATCCCAAAAAGGAATCAGGTTTGGGTGGAAACCTGACCCTTTTTCGGGACTTATCATTATATTTATTGAAACATGGAATATTGGCGTATGTATTCACAAGAAATGCCCTTCATTCCGAGTCGATGAAAGGGTATCTTTTTTCCTCCATTTCAAACAAGTGGATTGAATGTAAAGTGCCCTTCCCTGACATCGTCTATAACCGTATCCCCTGGAGGAGCTATGAGGCGTCAGAGGAATTCCAACATCTTATCACACATTTTAAAGATAACCGAATGACTCTATTCAACCCCTGTTTTATAGATAAATATGTGATGTTCGAAGCATTAACTGAAGATGGATCCCTCACCAACCACCTTCCGCCCACCATGGTCTTACGAAACAGCAATTGCCTTGATTCTTTCCTGGAGACATACAGGCATATATACCTTAAGCCATGCAAAGGAAGCCAAGGGAAGGGCATTTATACCATTATCAAAAAAGATGATGATACCCTATTGTTCAATAGCTTAAAGCATAGTGAGTCCTTCCCTGATTTTGCGTCCTTCTGGGATACAAAAAAAAGGGATTTATTAAAAAGGAGTTATCTTGCTCAACAGGCGATCATACCAAAAAAACTCTTTGGACATCGTTATGATTACCGGATTCTCGTCCATTATGAAAAAGGTTTTTATAAAGTGACCGGCAAAGCGGTAAGGATGTCGCAAACCCAGGAAATCACCACCCACACTCCCCGAGGCGGAAAGCTTTTTCCTTATCAGGACCTTAAATCAAAAAAACTGGATCTGAAATTAGCGAATGTCGCCCAAAAATGCGGAGAGATACTTTCAAAAAAGATCGGGTTTCTCGGAGAGTTTTCCATTGATATAGGGGAAGACGAATCGGGCTCGCTTTTCATATACGAAGTGAACTCAAAGCCGATGCAATTCGATGAAGAAGAAATTGAAACAAACAGGCTTTTGCATTTAAAAAATCTTTTCATTGAATTAACTTTTTCCAACCTGAAAAGAAAATAACACCTCCAGCTGCCGTTTTCCATTATAATCGAATGAGAAACAGTATATATGGAGGTAATACATATGATCACTCATTTTCAATGGGAACCATTGCATAAGAATCTGCCAGGATGGAAAATTTCCTTTTATTTCAACAAGCAGGCAGTCAAAGCCTTATATCACAAAGATGGATCCATCGAGTGGACAGCCAATCCGCCTTCCGAAACAGATGAAACCAAACTCAAAAGCATGATACATGATTTAATGATCTTCCATGTTTATGAATGAAGCCCCTTTACATTCATGAAATCTAAACAGAATAAAAAAAACTCCTTTGCCTAAACTAAAGAAAAGGCTAGGAGGGATTTCTTTTGGATAAAGAAAAAATGACATTTTTGAAGGATACCGAATATGATGGCAAGGACTCCGTTTACCTGGATATCGACCGTATCATCAATGAAGGAATGGCGGGCGGAAATGTGTATGAAGTCGCTAACCTTCAGAACATCGAAGAAGCACATGATTTTTATGATGAAACAGATCCCAATGTCAATAAATGAATAATGTGGGCTCTCTTATGGAGAGCTCTCTTTTATATCAGTCAGACCGTTAAACGGATAGCATTCAAATAGTCCCATTCTCCCTTGCACTTAAAATATTTTCGTTTAATATCGATGTAATGATATGCTCTGAATCCTTCATGCCCAGATATCTCGATAAGGGGATAGCGATTCGGTAAAACGACCTGCTGGATTTCATGAACGGTCAGCCCTTGAGAATGCAAGCGTAAAATTTCCCCTTGGAGATTTTCCAGATAATCCAGTTTTTTTCGAAACATCTCCTTCCCATCAGGGACATGCCCAGCATGACAGCAAAACACTTCCCCGAAGTCATAATGAAGCAATCTTTTTATGGAATCGATGATCACCGGGACGGACTCTTCCCGTAAGACAAGTTTTGTTTTTGGGGTTACGAAAAGGTCTCCTGAAAAGAGCACGCCATTATTGTGATTCAAATACACCATATGGTCCTTTGCATGACCTGGGGTAAAAATCGGCTCCCACGTTTGAGTACGGGAATGAATGGCCTTCCCCAGAGGCTCAGCTTTAAAGGCGTCTCTCTTTCCCCAGAAAATTTTGCGGTATTCAGGATATTCAGCATCCTTTGCACAAACCTCAATCGACATCGGGTGAATGAAAAGAGGGACCTTTTTATGTTCCTGTATCCAGGCAGCCCCCCCTGTATGGTCTTCATGATAGTGAGTCAGGGCCACTGAGTCGAAGTCTGCGGATTCATAGAATGGAATAAGCTCTTCCAATAAAATCTGTGCGCCAGTATCTATCAATAGGCCATCCGTTAAAAAGACATACACACTCATCCCCGCCTTGTTCCCACCAGGAGTCCCATGCACGCAAACCACATCATTTATCGTCTTGATCTCTATCATTCGGTTTCCTCCCCATCATTGTATAAATATAGTTTCATCTTCCTTTTTTTAACTTTCTATAATAAATGTAGTACCACTTTACCTTTTTGACAAGGAAATATTGGAATGAATAGCCTCGATGAAAATGCTGGATTATTGCATAATAGCCCATTTTCCATGAATCGTTTTAACGGACTGTACCAGATTTAATGACAAAAAAATAAAAGTAACGATTGACAATGCCGGATTTTACAAATAATATAGATTATATTATAAAACTTGAAATATTCTAAAATAATAATTTACTTATCAAGAGTGACGGAGGGATCAGGCCCTGTGATGTCCGGCAACCGCCCTTAGGGAACGGTGCCAATTCCTGCAGAATGATTGCATTCTGAAAGATAAGCCGAGATATGATTTCGCTGCCTCTTTCTGAATGATAGAGGCAGCTTTTTTAATGTTTAAGGGGGAAAGCTCATGATTGAAATCCGTTCAGTCCGAAAGGAATACGTCTCGAAGAAAAACCGAGTTATCGGAGTGGATAACATATCTTTAACCATTCAAACTGGTGAAATATATGGAATTGTCGGCTACAGCGGAGCTGGAAAAAGCTCATTGCTCCGCTGCTTGAATTTGCTTGAACGTCCGACAGGTGGAAATATCATTATCGACGGCATTGATTTAACCTCTTTATCTAGCAAAGAGCTTCGTAAACAACGGCAAAAAATCGGAATGATATTCCAGCACTTTTCCCTGGTCAGTTCAAAAACCGTTTATGAAAATGTCGCGTTCGCCTTAAGGGCCGCGCATCGATCGAAGGACGCGACTAAGTTACGTGTATTGGAATTGTTGGAAATAGTAGGGCTCAGCGATAAGAAAGATGTCTATCCTGCACAGCTTAGCGGTGGACAGAAGCAACGGGTCGGCATAGCTCGCGCGTTAGCAAATGAACCCACTGTACTATTATGTGATGAAGCGACTTCAGCCCTTGATCCAACCACTACAAAAGCGATTTTACAGTTATTGAAAAAGATAAGCAGTGAGCTTGGTATCACCATCGTGTTGATTACACATGAAATGGAAGTGGTCAAAGAACTATGCCACCGAGTCGCCGTGATGCAGGATGGCCGGGTAATTGAAGAAGGACCCGTTTATGAAATATTTTCACAGCCCAAACAGGAGTTAACGAAGCAATTCATTAGCAGTGTACTGGATTTCGAACTCCCTTCGCACTTGATTGAAGAAAGTGAAGGTACGATTATTAAGATCCAATTCGAAGGGCAAACCGCCGGTGAATCGATTCTTTCGGATACTCTCCAATCCCATGCAGTAAAGGGAAATATTTTACACGGTAAAATTGAGTATATCCAGGATGTTCCTTTAGGCATTTTAATCATCGAGTTAATTGGCGATGCCGGCCAAATTCATTCGGCATTGGAATATATAAAAGATCGTTCCAGTTCTGTGGAGGTGTTAAAACATGTCACTGCTTAATCCCATCGTCAATATTTTACCTGATCTTAATAAAGCCTTTCTTGAAACGATTTATATGGTCGGCGTTTCTCTTGCAGTAGCCCTGCTGATCGGTTTACCGCTTGGAGTATTGCTATTTACAACAACCAGGAATTTATTTTTTGAAAATGGCATCGTGAATCGATCTCTCGGTTTCGCAGTCAATATTGTCCGTTCAATCCCGTTCATCATTCTCTTGGTCGCCCTCCTTCCTTTAACGGACCTACTTACAGGATCGACGATAGGGCCAAGAGCAGCTTCTGTTTCCCTGTCCGTATCCGCAATACCTTTTTTTGCAAGGATTGTTGAAACGGCATTACGTGAAATAGACAGAGGAGTGATTGAAGCTGCAATTGCCGTAGGTGCCACCCCATGGATGATCATTAAGGAGGTACTTCTTCCAGAGGCAAAACCGGGAATCATTCAAGGACTGACATTAACGACCATTTCGCTAATCGGTTACTCAGCAATGGCTGGGACAATCGGCGGTGGCGGAATTGGCGACCTGGCCATCCGGTACGGATATTACCGATATGACAACACAGTCATGATCACGACGATCGTCGTGCTGATCTGCCTTGTGCAACTCATTCAAATGGTTGGTGACAAAGTTTCATACATAGTTAACAAGCGATAGGTTCAATCACTTTTTTTAATGACTCAATACATTTCATTACTCAGGAGGAATTTCAAATGAAGAAAATAGCTTCGTTATTATCAGTCTGTGCACTTGCACTCGGCTTGGCAGCTTGCGGGAGCGATGATGCATCCCCAAATACAGAAGACAAAAAAGAATTGAAGATCGGGGCGACTACCGGGCCGTACGCCGATATGGTTAAGGAGGCCATCAAACCAGGTCTGGAAGATCTCGGATACAAAATAGAGATCGTCGAATTCACCGACTATATCCAGCCGAATAAGTCGCTTGGCAACAACTCGATCGACGCCAACCTTTTCCAGCATAAAGTGTACATGGATAACTTCGCTAAAGAAAATGATTTAAAGCTTTCCGACCTTATCATAGTTCCAACAGCGCCAATGGGCATATATTCTAATAAGTATAATTCATTGAAAGAAGTGAAAGACGGTACATCCCTTGCAGTGCCCAATGATCCGGTTAACCTGGCACGTGCACTAAAAGTGCTGGTGGATGAAGGGGTGATTGAAGTCGATCCAAATGTCGACCCTTTAAAAGTATCTGAAAAGGATGTAACGAAAAATCCAAAAAACATCCAGCTAAAACCATTGGAATCCGCTCAGTTGCCCCGCGCAACAGACAGCGTCGACCTATCGGCGGTCCCTGGCAACTTTGCTCTTGCAGCGAAAATGGACCTCAAGGATGCCCTAGTTTTAGAAAACATGCCGGATATGTATCGAAACGTTGTTGCAGTGAATACAAAAGATGTAGACTCTCAATTTGCCAAGGATATTAAATCTGTAGTGGAATCCGACCAGTTTGAAAAAGTGATCGATGACAAATTTGCCGGATTCGGAAAACCAGACTGGATGAATTGATCAAATAATCAAGGCCTGCTTCCCCTTTACCGGGAACAGGCCTTTCATTAAGGAGAGAAAATATGAATACCTTACTGGAGGTCCGCAGCGGCCCCGCTTATTACGCCTGTAAAGCAAATGTCCTTGAAAACCTGCAAGTGAAACTGAGTAGAGGGAACATTCGTAAAGTGCTCGTTATTCATGGACAAAAATCCTGGGAAGTTACTGAACCCATCTTTCCTTCCTTAGAAAATATTGAGACGATCTTTTTCACATACGGCGGGGAATGCAGTGACCCGGAAATTGAACGCGTCAAGAAGGCAGCTCTTGAACATGGTGCAGATGCCTTAATTGGCATTGGCGGCGGTAAGTTGCTCGACCTCGCCAAATCGGCCGGAAACTCGCTTCAAAAGGAAATCATCCTCATTCCAACCTTGGCTTCCACCTGCGCTGCCTGGACACCGTTGAGTATCATTTATGATGATAATGGTTCATATGTCCGTTATGATATTCATGAAAAAAGCACTTGGATGTTATTGATCGAACCAGGAATTCTTCTTAATTCGCCGATTAACTATTTACGTGCTGGAATCGGCGATACATTGGCGAAATGGTACGAGGGCAATGCACTGGCCGAAAAGCTTGCCACCAAGTCCGTTTGTATTGAATTGGCCCATCTGGCCGCAAGGCAATGCCAGGAAGTTTTATTCACTTATGGCGAGGAAGTCTTAGCTGATTTGGAAAAAGGGAAATGGACAGATGCGCTGCAGCGTGTAATTGAAACGAACATCTACCGGGTGCTTAAATTGCCGATGACATTGCTTGATATTGGCCTGACTGTTGAACATAAGGCGGAACTTCAACAGATTGCAGCCCACTCTGTCAAAGAAGGTGAAGACATCCATCTTCTTTTCCCTGATATCAACAAGGAAAAAGTGACAGCCGCCATGGAAAACCTTGAAATCCTTACAAACCATGCAAGCCCTTCCTAAAAAAGCGATGGGGTTTTGACCCCATCGTTTTTTTTGATTCCTCATTGTATAAAATCATCCTTTCCACCAAGCATACATAATGTTCCATTAATCTTCAGTATAATAAAAGAAGGTCTCAACCTATTGTCTGTTTCCATAATCCAAGAAGATCACTTTCATGTTGTCTGTGCATGCCTGCTTTTCTATCGGCGGATTCCGGACGGCCCTTTTCCCAATTCCATATATCTTCGAGAGTATCTGATAGGGGACGGAATGTTAGTCCATTATTGATTGCTTTATCGTTGTCGACAGCCAAAAACCCATTCAAAGGTTCCTTACCTCCTGGTAAAGGGAATTCTTCCGGTATCCATAAAGGCATTTCTCCCCACGGCTCTACTTTATTGTCATTTAAAAATTTTTCAGAGACCCATGTAAAGGCAGCATTACTTCTTGTTACCTTTTTGCAGCCTTCAAGTATTTGACCCATAGTCAGTGTGTATTCTGGCCCAACGGCATTATACGTACCTGTCATGCCCTTTTCCATCATTTGGATGATCCATTCAGCCAAGTCCCTTGCATCGATAATTTGGATTGGACGTCCAGGGCGTCCAGGCGCTAAAACTTCTCCCCCTTCCGCTATTCTTTTAAGCCAGTACGGCATTCGGTCAGTGTAATCATATGGACCTACTATTTGCCCGGCACGAATTGACAAGACTTTCCCCGGCAGTTCTTTTTCAGCTGCTTTTTCGCTTAATGATTTTAACGGTCCATAATATTCACCGTATATCGGTCCAGCCGTTCCGCGGGTTATTTCTTCTGCTTTATCATCATTTAGTGCATGAACCTCTCCATTTTCATCAATACCTGGTTCGGTTGGATCACTATAAACCGAGATGCTTGAAATATATGTATAATGTTTAACTTGATTAAGCAACCGGCAAGATTTCGATACAGTTCGAGGGATAAAGCCTGATGTATCAATTACTGCATCCCACTGTCTTCCTTTCAGCATTTCAAGATCCCCGTCGCGGTCCCCTTTTAACTGTTCTATTTCGGGGAAAACATAAGGGTCATTTCCACGATTAAAAAGTGTGACATCATGCCCCTTCTCTATTGCAGCTTTTGCTATATATCGGCCTAAAAACCGTGTACCACCCAATATTAAAATGTTCATGGATCTCCTCCTCTTAAACGATATTCCATAAAGCATACGCAATACCCTTTCCTGAAATTAATAATACTTGCAACTTTTCTTTGGTTTTCCCTTCTCGGAAAAACTAAAGATATCCTAATCTTTTGAACTTTATTCTTTTTCGCTATAATGATATGGAAAGGGAGAAAGAAGGTGGAACCGATGCTTGAAAATCTTAAACAAAAATTCCCGAACGCTCTTACCAATAAAAAGGATACTGATGATATTTCTAATTATGTTTGGTTCGAAGACTTCAGAAGTATACTTGGTATTCCCCGTTCAGAAATCACAGCAGAAGAAATCCGTTTATTGGAACTGCTTTTTGTTCCTTCCATAAACCCAAATAACCTCAATGCACATCCAGGCTCATCATGGAAAAATTTTTTAGCCGAACCGAATGCACCATTGCCTTTAACGAGCTGGGAGAATGTTCGATTCCTTCATTTCAAGTTGACTCATGCTGATTTTTCCAACTCCGATTTTGAAGGGGCCTTCCTCGCTTTCGTTCCATCTGACGCAGCTATTATTTGGGAAAATGAAACGGCAGGCGTCTTAATTGAACCGGACAAGGATGAACCATTATCAAATAAAGAACTGATCGCCATTACTTCCACACTTGAAAGTGACTTTTATGTAAAGACCCGTATGTTCACCGGGCGATTTCACCCTGTAGATCAAGACCTTCGCCATCACTGGACTCAGGAGAAAAAGTGTTTTGAAGTGGCACAGGTGCATCTCCCGGATATAAAAGTGACTGATTTGGCAGACATCATCCCATACTCATTAATAAATGATCCATCCTTTAAGAATGCAAATTGGTTTATCAATGAAATTCTTGGCAAGACCAAGCAGGATACTGAACTTATCAAAACGGTTAAAACGTATATCGAATGTAACTCCAATGCCACATATGCCGCCAAACAGCTTTATATACATCGGAACAGCTTACAATACCGAATCGATAGATTCTCTGAAAAAACTGGTCTCGATATTAGAAACTTCCGTCATGCCCTTACTGCATACTTGATACTTTTACTCAATGATTAATTTCCAATGTAAACACATTTTTGTGCAATATGCCCATACTTTTTTCAAAACCCATAGCTTAGACTATAGCTAATTGGTACAAGTAATCTAAGAGTTTAAAAGGGGGATTTTTCATGGCAGAGTTAGTGTTAGATCATATATTCAAGATTTATGATAAAAAGGTGACGGCTGTTAAAGACTTCAACCTTCGTGTTGCCGATAAGGAATTCATCGTTTTTGTGGGACCTTCAGGTTGCGGGAAATCAACGACATTAAGGATGATTGCCGGACTGGAAGACATCTCCCAAGGGGATTTATACATAGACGGCAAGCGAGTCAATGATGTCCCCCCTAAAGATCGCGATATTGCGATGGTTTTCCAGAACTATGCCTTATATCCTCATATGTCTGTATTTGACAATATGGCATTCGGATTAAAGCTCAGGAAAACGCCAAAAGCTGAAATCAGGCAAAGAGTAAATGAAGCGGCAAGGATTCTCGGACTTGAAGAGCTGCTAAACAGGAAACCTAAAGCGCTTTCAGGTGGTCAGCGCCAGCGTGTTGCACTTGGCCGTGCAATTGTAAGGGACGCAAAAGTTTTCTTGATGGATGAGCCATTATCCAATCTCGATGCAAAACTGCGGGTTCAAATGCGCGCGGAAATAGCTAAACTGCATAAACGGCTCGACACCACAACGATATATGTCACACATGACCAAACAGAGGCAATGACCATGGCGACACGTCTTGTTGTAATGAAAGATGGTATCATCCAACAGGTCGGTGCTCCAAAGGATGTTTATGAGAAACCAATAAACGTGTTTGTCGGCGGCTTTATCGGATCGCCTGCCATGAACTTCTTTTCCGGAACATTAAAAGAAGGCACAATCAAAATAGGCGAACAAACCCTTGAAATACCTGAATTTAAGATGAAAATGCTACGTGATCAAGGATATGTCGGAAAAGAAGTAATCCTTGGAATCCGTCCGGAAGATTTCCATAATGAAGGAGCTTATTTCACGGAGTCCTCTAACACTACATTCACGACCCAAATTGATGTAGCCGAACTCATGGGCGCGGAGATCATGCTCTACTCCACTTTAGAGGGGCAGGACTTCGTTGCAAGGGTCGATGCCAATAACATTATCCAGGCAGGCGAAAAGATCGAACTTGCCCTCGACATGAATAAAGCGCACTTTTTTGATAAAGGGACCGAACATCGCATTTTAGTTGAAGAAGATGAACAGATGCAGGAAAGCATGAAGTTATCTGCCAATTAAACATGAAAAGACCCATTCATTATGGGTCTTTTTACGTTTATTAAAATAAAGGGCGATTCATTCCTGGACCAATACCACTTCATCATGTCCGCATTCAGGGCATTTCATGAGATGGGGGCATTGCCCTTTTTGAAGGGATTGAGGGTATCCGTCGTTTTCTTTAAGTATGTCGATATCCATATAAGCACTGTAATCATCAGCATAATCCATGAATTTCCCTTTATCCTCAAGTTCGCTGCCGCATTCCGGGCAATCCACATGAATTTTTCTTAGACCGTTGCAAAGCGGGCATATAGACATTGTTTTTCCTCCTGTTCCAGATACTTATGATTTCAGTATTTGTCGATTCCAGTATTTTAACACATGGAAACACCCTCCCTAATGCTAGAGGGAGGGTGTTTCCATCCAATTATTTATTAACCATGTTAGCAGGATCGACCCATGCTTTGAATTCATCTTCCGTCAGGAACTCCAGTTTCAATGCCGCTTCTTTTAACGTGGAGTTGTCCTTGAAGGCAGTTTTGGCGATCTTGGCTGCTTTTTCATAACCGATATGCGGGTTCAATGCTGTTACCAGCATAAGGGAACGCTCTACATTTTCTTTGATCTTATCTTCATTTGCAGTGATGCCAACCGCACAATTATCGTTGAAGGAATGAATGCCTTCCGTCAATAATTTGACCGTTTGCAGGAAGTTATAGATGATGACTGGTTTGAATACATTCAATTCAAAGTTACCTTGGCTTGCTGCAAAGCCAATTGTAGCATCGTTACCCACGATTTGTGTCGCAATCATGGTAAGCGCTTCACTTTGGGTCGGATTGACTTTACCTGGCATGATGGAGCTGCCTGGCTCGTTTTCCGGAATGGCAATTTCTCCGATTCCGCTTCTCGGTCCACTTGCAAGCCATCTGACATCGTTCGCAATTTTCATTAAATCTGCCGCCAATGCTTTCAAAGCACCGTGTGCGTAGACGATTTCGTTATGGCTAGTCAATGCATGGAATTTATTATCAGATGTGACAAAAGGATATCCTGTATCCGCTGCAATTTGTTTGGCAGAAAGTCCCGGGAATTCTTTCTTTGTATTGATTCCGGTTCCTACAGCCGTTCCGCCTAGAGCAAGGTTCAATAGTTTTTGGCTGCTTTCCTCAATCATCGCCAAGTCTTTATCGAGCATCGCTTTCCAACCGGAAATTTCTTGTCCTAATGTTAAGGGTGTAGCATCTTGAAGATGTGTCCGGCCGATTTTCACGACATCCCAAAATTCTTTTTCTTTTGTATCGAATGTATCACGAAGTGCTTTGATGGCAGGAACCAATTTTTCTGCGACTTCCATAAAGGCTGCAATATGCATGGCAGTCGGGAAAGTATCATTTGAGCTTTGTGCCTTGTTAACATCATCATTCGGGTGAAGGATTTCCGATTCACCATTTTCTTTTAACCATTCATTCCCTTTGTTAGCGACCACTTCATTCACATTCATATTACTTTGCGTACCGCTTCCCGTTTGCCAAACTACAAGCGGGAAATGTTCATCAAGCGTACCTTCAAGGATTTCGCCGCAAATCTTGACGATGGCGTTCTTTTTAACTTCGGAAAGATCGCCAAGATCATAGTTCACCTTTGCAGCAGCTTGTTTAACGTATGCAAATGCACGAACCAATTCAATCGGCATTTTTTCGTTACCGATTTTGAAATTGTTACGGCTTCTCTCAGTTTGTGCTCCCCAATATTTATCAGCAGGAACTTTCACTTCACCCATCGTATCACGTTCGATTCTGTATTCCATGTGTTCTCCTCCTAAGTTTGCACTATTCATTGAAAAATTTTTGCATATGAAATGAATAATGTCGGATTATTCTTTCTCTCCATACATTGTACAAACTTTATTATTTTAAAGCAAAAATATCCCGCTGACCCTTTCCATATTTCTGAAAAATCCTAGGCCATTCATATTTAGATGAAAATTTGGATATTCTTTTTTGACACATAAAGTGTAGGCACCGCTAGGCTTCAATTGACCTGGCCATGAACACCAACACATCATCACCCCCAAAATGTCCTTGACAGTGTTTTGTATATATAGTAAATTCAAAAGAAATTGAATAATCTAAACTCTTATCGAGAGAGGTAGAGGGAATGGCCCGATGACACCTCAGCAACCTTCATTTGTTTCAAACCAATGAAAAGGTGCTAATTCCACAAGTTTATGAACTTGGAAGATAAGAAGAATGACTCGTCCCTACTTAATCAAAGTCTTCTTCTTAAAGAAGACTTTTTTTTATTTTATTTAACTCAAAGGAGCAGTGAAAACCATGTATAAACCTGAAACATATCTTGCTCAATTAGGAAATCGCAGTGAAACGGCGACAGGAACAGTCAATCCGCCGGTATACTTTTCAACAGCTTTTCGCCACGAAGGAATCGGTCAATCGACGGGATTCGACTATACAAGGACAGGTAACCCTACCCGCCAGCTATTGGAGCGATCCATCGCCGATCTGGAAAAAGGAGACCAAGGCTATGCCTGCAGTTCAGGAATGGCCGCCATCTCCACTATACTCGCCCTTTTTAAATCCGGGGATGC
The DNA here is from genome assembly GCF_038002945.1 of Peribacillus sp. FSL R5-0717. Lineage (NCBI taxonomy): Bacteria > Bacillati > Bacillota > Bacilli > Caryophanales > Bacillaceae > Peribacillus > Peribacillus sp. FSL R5-0717. Next base: position 3,739,931 of record NZ_JBBOOF010000001.1, on the reverse strand, counting down.
GTGGATTGTCAGTGAAGATCTTTATGGCGGTACATATCGGCTGTTAGAACAAGGTTTTAAAAAATGGGGATTGCAGTGTGACTATGTAAACACTTGTTGTTTGGAGGATATCGAAAAAGCCATCACTCCTCACACGAAAGCCATCTTCATCGAAACTCCCACTAACCCTCTTATGCAGCAAACGGATATTAGCGCCGTTGCCGCATTGGCTAAACGATATAATTTATTGCTAATCGTTGATAACACTTTTTACACGCCTCTTATTCAACAACCCATCTTGCTTGGAGCTGATATTGTGATCCACAGTGCAACCAAGTATCTCGGTGGTCATAATGATGTGCTCGCCGGACTGATCGTTGCTAGCGGCGCTGAATTATGTGATGCACTTGCCTTCCATCATAATGGCACTGGAGCTGTCTTGAGCCCATTTGATTCTTGGCTGTTGATGCGCGGAATGAAAACCCTGGCATTGCGGATGGAGCGGCATGAAAAGAATGCCAAGATACTTGTAGATTACTTATCGGAGCATGATTGTGTTACGGACGTATTGTATCCAGGCCGAGGCGGCATGATTTCTTTCCGCATCATTGATGAAGCGGCGGTCAACCCATTTTTACAATCGCTCTCATTAATTTCCTTTGCAGAAAGCCTGGGAGGGGTTGAAAGCTTCATCACCTATCCTGCCACACAAACACATGCCGATATACCGCTTGAGGTCAGAACGGCAAACGGTGTTTGTAATCGACTGCTCCGCTTCTCCGTTGGCATCGAGGATAGCGACGATTTGATTGGTGACTTGCAGCAAGCATTCGCACATGTAAAAAGGGAGGCACTACGATGACAGATCATGATTTTAGCTTTGAAACAAAATTACTTCATAATCAACATAAATTCGATCCGGCAACGGGCGGTGTGAGCGTCCCCATCCAGCATGCATCGACTTTCCATCAATCCGATGTCGATCAATTCGGCAAATATGACTACAGCAGAAGCGGGAACCCAACCCGCGAGGCACTTGAAGACATCATTGCCGAACTTGAGGAAGGCACTCACGGCTTTGCCTTTTCATCAGGTATGGCTGCCATTTCAACAGCCTTCCTGCTATTGTCTGCCGGGGATCATATCGTCATTTCCGAAGATGTGTATGGCGGAACGTTCAGGATGGTCACAAGCGTTTTGAACCGTTTCAATATTGAGCATACCTTCGTTGACATGACGGACCTTGAAAGTGTCAAAGCGGCGGTTCAGCCAAATACCAGGGCCATATACATTGAAACGCCTTCAAATCCTTTACTTAAAGTGACCGATATTCAAGCTATATGTGATATCGCAAAAAAAGCCGGTGCCTTAAGCTTTGTTGATAATACATTCTTGACGCCCGCATTGCAAAAACCGCTGAATTTGGGCGCTGATGTTGTCCTTCATAGCGCGACGAAGTTTTTATCCGGACATAGTGATGTGGTAGCTGGGCTTGCGGTCGTGAAAGATCCGGAATTGGCGGCAAGACTCGGTTCGCTTCAAAACTCCTTTGGAGCGGTCCTTGGTGTTCAGGATGCCTGGCTCGTAATGAGAGGCTTGAAAACCTTGTCAGTTAGAATGGAACATTCACAAAAAGGGGCCGAAAAGATTGCAGCCTACTTAAAGGAGCAGCCCTTGGTGAAAAAAGTGTATTATCCCGGCCTAGCCGATCATCCACAGCACGCCATCCAGAAAGGCCAGTCACTCGGAGCAGGGGCGGTCCTTTCATTTGAATTGGAAAGTGAGGAAATCTTCCGTTCCTTCGTGAACACTGTCGAGCTCCCTGTTTTTGCCGTAAGCCTGGGAGCGGTAGAATCCATATTATCCTACCCGGCCAAAATGTCCCATGCGGCCATGCCTGCTGATGAAAGGGAAAAGCGAGGCATCACGAATAGCTTGCTCCGCCTCTCTGTCGGACTGGAAAATCCGGACGATTTAATCAAGGACTTCGAAGCTGCCCTCGTCAATATTGCCAAAGGGGAAGCAATTGCTGCAAAATGATTAAAGTAGTGGGTGCCTCATATTTATGGGCACCTTTTTTATTCCATCAATAAAAGAAGACCATCGATTTCCCGATGGCCTAACTCTCATTTCTTCATATTATATTTATCCAGGAAGCGATCCACCCGTCCGCCTTTTTCAGCAAACTTCTGCTTTCCTGTATAATAAGGGTGCGTATCCGAGCTGATTTCCACTTTTAATAAAGGATATGTTTGGCCGTCTTCCCAAACGATTGTTTCATTGGATGTCTTAGTGGAGCCTGTCAAAAATTTATACCCACTGTTGGTATCCATAAATACCACTTGTTGATAATCGGGATGAATTTCTTGTTTCACTATTATCACCTCATCGTCAGTATAGGTATATCTTAAACGTAATGATTACTATTATCAGCCATTATACTTGAAGGTACCAAAAGTCGGTACCTTCATTATAGTTTAATCTAGATGATCTACCCTTATTCCATTGTGTTCAGCCAGCCATGCCTTTATGCGGACCTGCCTGCAGTTCATACATTTGATAGTACTTCCCTTTCAGTTCCATTAATTCTTCATGTGTACCTTGCTCTGCAATCCGCCCTTTTTCCAGTACAAGAATTTGGTCGGCATTTTTTATCGTGGAAAGCCTATGGGCAATGATGAAGGTCGTTCTCCCTTTTTTCAGCACTTCCATACCCTCCTGGATAATTGCCTCGGTTTCGGTGTCGATGCTTGCTGTCGCTTCATCCAAGATCAATATGGCCGGATTGAATGCAAGGGCACGGGCAAAAGAGATTAGCTGACGCTGTCCGGAAGACAGCGTTCCGCCTTTTTCGATCACGGGCTCGTCAAGCCCTAAAGGAAGATGCTTCAGCACTTTGTCCCCCCCGACATCTCTTAATGCTTTTTCAACCATTTCCCTTGTGATGCCTTTATGATTAAGACTGATATTCGAGGCGATGGTGCCAGTAAATAAATAGGGGTCCTGAAGGACGATCCCCATATGCTCCCTAAGCGTCTGATGGGGGATATCCAATATATTTCTGCCATCGATTTTGATCTGTCCTTCACTACTGTCATAAAAGCGGAATAATAAATTCATTATGGAGCTTTTTCCTGAACCGGTGTGGCCAACTAAAGCAACCGTTTCCCCCTGTTTAGCGGAGAAGGAAATGTCCCTTAACACATATTCTTTATCCTTATAACCAAAAGAAACATTTTCGAATTGTACGTTTCCTTTGTATCTGGATATGTTTTCATCGCTGACTGCCAATCCCTTCTCATCCAATAAGCTGAACGTCCTCTCCCCTGCAACAAGCGCCTGTTCAAGATTAGCGAACTGATTGACGATTCCGTGAAGCGGATGTAGCAGGCGGCTGATCAAATCAACAATTGCATACATCATCCCTAAGGAAATGGCCGAACCCGCTGTAAGGGAAATCCCGCCGAAATACCAGACGAAGGCCATCAGCGCCAAAAGCTTAATGACGCCAATCAAGTTTCCACCCGTCAACGAATTCAAATGGAGCATTTTATTTTGATAGGAAAAATGCTCCCGGTTCAGATTTTCAAAAGATTGCTTCGTCTCCTTTTCACGTCCAAATGCCTGAATGATGCTCATACCAGAAATGGATTCATTAATCATTCCATTAATATCGCTGACCCGTTCCCGAATGATGTGATTATATTTCGAGGCGAATTTACGGTATACCATCGTCCAGATAACGATGATCGGAATAAGTAGAAGGCCAATGGTACCGACTCGTGGATCCAGAATAAACAAAGCAATTAGAACGCCGAAAATATTAATGGTACTCGAGAAGAAGTTGGCGAGCACGGTTACATATAATTCCCGGATCGCTTCCGTATCATTAGTGACCCTGGCTACAATTTTACCCGCTGGCATATTATCAAAATAACGTATCGGCAGACGGGAAATATGCCTAAAAATATCATTTCGCATCTTCTGTATGATTCGGTTCGCCGCTTTCTGTAAATAAAAACTCTGGCCATATTGAAAAATGGAGGAAAGGATGACAAGGCTAAAATAAAAAGCCACAAGCTTAATGATCCGCGGGATTTCCGGTTGATAAAATCCCATCACTTCCTGACTCGTCAATTTCACTGCTTGCGCACGTTGCTCTTTCCCGTCTTTCTTGATGATCAATGATTGGTTCTCCAAGGTTCTGCGCCCATCGATAGGGACAGCTTCATCTACGAAGACAAATTGATTGCCAACCTGCAGAACATGGACTTCCCTGCCTTTCTTCTCACCTTTTGAAAAGTAATCAGCCCGTTTATACCAATTTCCATCATACTTAACTGCATCTTTTCCTTTACCTGCTTCATGCCAGGAAGATTCGATGCCAAGTATATGTGAATCGATGATTTTCTTGGCAACGAAAGGACCCGTTAAATCGGCCGCTACCGAAAGAGCAAGCATGATCAGGGCGCCAATGATCAATTTTTTATAAAGGGCAGCATAATTAAAAAGTTTCTTTACGACCTTCATGCCTTCACCTCCGTTCCTTCGTCAACCTGCTGTCGTTCATATTGCTCGCTATACCAGCCATCATTCAGCAGTAAATCCGCATGAGTCCCCTCTTCGATGATCTTTCCGCTGTCCAATACGATAATCCTGTCCGCGTGCTGAACGGCTGATAAGCGGTGGGTTGTGATGATGGTCGTTTTCCCTGCCCGTTCATTCTGGATATTTTCGATGATCGTCGTTTCCGTTTTTGCATCGACAGCGGATAAGGAATCATCCAATATAAGGATTTCCGGATTTTTGATCAATGCCCTGGCAATCGAGATCCTCTGCTTTTGCCCACCGGACAGAGCGACACCCTTCTCACCGACGAGTGTCTCTAGCCGGTTTGGCAGCATCATTAAATCCTTCTCAAAATCCGCAAGCCGGATGGCTTCAGCCAGTTCACCTTCCGTTGCATCCATTTTACCGAATAAGATATTTTCCCTAACAGTCTTCGAGAATAAAAAATGGTCCTGTGGAACATATCCGATCCATTTACGGATATCTTCAAGGTGCAGTTCCTCCAGCGGCATGCCTGCAAAAGCGATTTCACCTGTTCCTAAAGGATATTCCCGCAGCAATTGCTTCACGAATGTCGTTTTTCCACTACCTGTTTTCCCCACTATCCCCAATGTTTGACCGCGCTCAAGCTGAACGGAAATATCGGATAGATTCACAACCGTTGAGGAAGGGTATGTAAAATGCACGGAATTGAATTGGATATTCCCCGGGTTCGTAATACTCTCCATCCCCATTGAATTCTTCACATCCGCTTCATACGAAAGGGTATCCTGAACACGGTCTAACGAAGCATTTCCCCTTTGCATGACATTGATCAGTTCACCCACCGCGATCATCGGCCAGATTAACATGCCTAGGTACACATTGAACGAAACAAGCCCGCCAAGCGTTATGGCCTGTTGAAACACAAGATAAGCCCCATAGCCCAACCCGATTAAATAGCTGATGCCGATGATAATGCTGATTGTCGGATCAAAGAGGGCGTCGATCCTTGCCACGGCTAGGTTTTTGCCATATACATCCTCGGTCATTTCCTCAAATCGCTTTTCATCTTCCCGTTCCTGGACATAGGCCCGGATAACACGGACACCGGAAATGGATTCCAGGACCTTGTCATTTAAAGTGCCAAAGGCTGCTTGTGCATCCGTAAAACGTTTGTAAATTTTCTTCACGTAAATTTGCATCAGCACTGCCATGATCGGAAGCGGCAGCACCGCCGCAATCGTCAACTGCCAGCTGATCGTGGCTCCCATCATGACCACTACCGTGATGGTGAACAGCACCGCGTCTACGAGGGTCAATATCCCGAAACCAGCTGTGAGGGATATTGCCTTTAAATCATTAGTTGCCCTTGCCATTAAATCTCCTGTACGGTTTTTTTCATAAAAACTTGGCGTCATTTTAAGCAAATGGCCCATAAACCCTGACCTTAGTTTCCGTTCGACCAAGTTTCCGCCGCCGAATAACAGATAACTCCATAAGTAACCAAATAGATAACTGCCGATCAGTACCATGAGCAAATAAATAACGTATTTCATGACCCCTTCCTGCGTCATGCGGCCATTGTTCATATCATCGATGGCATTCCCGACAAGTTTTGGCGGGATAACCTCCAAGATATTCACTAGACATAGAAATAAAATCGCCAAGGTGTAACGCTGCCACTGTTCTTTAAAGAACCAGGACAGTTTTTTAAAAATCGCAAACATGAATTCCCCTCCCTTTTGGTCAAACCTTTCACTCGCTAACCGCTTTCTGGATCTCCCGGCTGCAATAAGATTTCCAATGTCTTTTGTCTCATTTATAGTTCCTCCTATCCTTTATATGGAACGGGTGCTAATGCACCTGGATCCAAAATGCCAAAAAGCCCCCGCCAATTAGCGGAAGCTTTTTTAGATGCGTAATAACACATATAAAAGCGCAGGCCGCGAAAATTCCACAACCTGCGCTTTAAAATCATGAATGGAAGCGAGGAATCCTATGTCTGGAAAGACAAGGTACCAGGGCAGGCGGACGTATGATATTCAATTGTGACATCACTGTGCTTAACTGATTTAGTCATGACGTTCGCCTCCTTTCCCATTGATTAATGGTAATTTTTAACTTATTTTTAAAGATTACTACGTTTGCATATTTTTGTCAATTATGACTTTTCTAGATTATTGATGGATAATCCTTTATTCTAATAAGAATGACGCAACCTAAGGAGGTTCAGCATATGCAATGGAGAAAATATATACTCCTGGCGGTTCCCTTTTTATTATCTGCCATTTTCATCTTATTTGCCGTACCGGTCCAATATAGATTTTTATCCTTCATTCCTGTGTTTCTTTTCTGGATAGTTTATTATATTTTATTGTACCGGGAAAAGAAGAAAAAAAGATGACATCACCTTGGGGGGTTGCAAATGCAACGCCCCTTTCTTGATGGCTATGCATATAATGATCTAAAACATTCGTGGTGAAATGTATGCTTTCCCAATATTTTCAAAAGCTGTTGGGTAAACACCCTGCCAAAACAAAACCCATCATCGATGCTGAAAGATTTGACACGCTAAAATCCCGTTTACAAAAAGAGATCTTTCAGCCTGTTGATGAGTCAAAAGCTTTTTTCCCCGAGGAAGCCGCCCTGATAAAAAGCATTCGAACCGAAACGGCTGCCTTGAACCGGAACAATATCACAAGAACTCAAGCCTATCTTGCCTTTTACAATCGCAATCCAGAGGTTCACTGGGCCTTTTTAGCACATATGGTTTCGAGGAATGGAGGATACCATATGACTGACTTGAAAAGTTCAAACATGACCCATCTACTTGACAGAGCGGAACGGCAGAAATTTTTCCTTTTCCTTGAGCGTGCCAATTCAGCCATATTTGCAGATGCCTTCCCCCAGCTTCTTTTATATGAACATTCTAAACAAAAAGAACTTCCGCTAAGAAGGTATTTACCAGTATTCCGCATTTCAAGATTCATGGCCCCGATTTGGGAATCTTTCATCGAAGAGCCCCATTCACCCCTTTTGACAACGGCCCTTATCATTAATGAACAAAGAATGCTTCAGGAAAGGATATTAAAACGCACCCGTCATGGTGAGATCCTCCGCAGGCTTGATTTTCAGCTTCAGGAATACTTAGGCTTCATGAAAGTGATCTTCCCCTATGCAAACAAGCAAAAAGGACTTCATTCCTTGACAGGACTTACCGTCGAACGCTTTGCCGACCCGAAACAGCGCATTGAAACGGGGAAATTATTATATGGGCTTCTTTTTCAGCATCCAGTGGTTTTTCGCGGAGTCGGCCATTTTACAAAAGAGATTCCCCACACGGGTTCCAGAGAGGATTATTGGGCAAGCATATATACCTCTGATGGATCCACATCAAAAGATGATAAAATCTACAGCCCCACTCTTCATGATGCATGGAAAGATCAACTATTCTTTCCTCCCCATTCCTTTGATTGGTTCACGAATGAAAGCTACATGGAAGATTTACGAAGTTTACCAATCATTAAAAAGGAGGACCTGACCAACGAGGTGCTCGAAAATGTCAAGCAGCTCAAAACCCTTAACGGAATGAAAGCCATTTTCTAGCATGATGCCTCTTACTTTGAATATCCCATCCCCCATTTGGCAAGAATGGTTAGCAAAAAGAATGGGTGAATCAAATGAGGGGCATTGTACTATTGAATCCAAATTACAAAATCGGGGATCTACATACGGAGGAAAGCTTTGCAATCCAAAAGATCGTGACGGACAAGTATATGGAAGAGAATAATATTTCCCCGGTCATACTCAATCCGTATCAAATCCACCCTTATTACACCATCCCGCATGAGCTTCTATCCAATTTACAAAGTAAAAAAACGGGGCAAATCGATTGCCTTGTGCTTCACTCCCTGGAAACCATTGAACGTTTCAACTATATTTATCCTGAAAAATGGCTTGAGCTATGCGGATACTTCAATGGGATTATCACTGTCACGACTCAAACTCCCGTTAGGAAACATGAAGCAAAATAAAATCATGGTACTTAAGTCGCTGTAGTGAATTAGGGTTATAGTCATTAATCGTTCATGTAAAAGAGCTCTTTCCAAGTACCTTGGTTTATGTTCCCCTTTTTTTATGGAGCCCCCCAACCACGCATCCCTACTAATAATTGCCGCTGTACCGCTTCTTCCTCTATTTATCTATTATATCAATTTTCCTAATTATAAGATTACTAGGAATTATATAACTCCAAAACATTCTTTTGGAAATATAGATAAATTTACGGATAAAGCATAGAAAAATAAGTTAATTTTATATATCATTGGAGATAGGAATTTTCTTATTTTTTACTTTTACTAGAAAGGAATGTTAATGATGGCCAAAGAAAAAAAGAAAAAAACCCCAATTCCTTTCCGACTGAACTTTATGTTCTTTTTAATATTCATTTTATTTTCAAGCTTAATAATCCGACTTGGCATCGTCCAAATCGTGTATGGGGACGATTACCTCCGCGAAGTCGACAGAACGGAAAACGATGTGGCCAATACCCCCGTTCCCCGTGGTAAGATGTATGACCGGAACTTGAATCCGGTCGTTGATAATGAGCCGCGTAATGCCATCACCTATACGAAATACCCGAATACGAAAACGGCAGATATGGTGAAGACGGCAGAGGTCCTTGCCACCTTGATAGAAAAAGATACCAAAAAGGTAACCCTGCCGGATAAAAAGGATTTTTGGATTTTAAAACATCCGAAAGAAGCCGAAGCCTTGATCACCAAGGCCGAGAAGAAGAAAGTCATCGAAAAGAAACTGGAGCAAAAAGATTTATACAAACTTCAAATGGAGCGGGTAACCGATGAGAATATCAAGGAATTCTCCAAAGATGAATTGGAAGTGATCGCCATCTTCCGGGAATTCAATAGCGGCTATGCCCTCGCACCGTCGATTGTGAAGAATAAAGATGTCACCACTAAGGAATTCGCCAGGGTCAGCGAACATTTGGATGAAATGCCAGGTGTGGATGTAACGACGGATTGGGAAAGGACCTATAAGTATGACGAGACCCTCCGCTCGGTTCTTGGCAAGGTCTCTTCTTCCGAAGAAGGCATTCCCAGTGAAAATATCGACTATTACCTGGCACGCGACTATACCAGGAATGACCGGGTCGGAAAAAGTTATATTGAAAAACAATATGAAGATGTCCTGCGCGGTCAAAAGACGCGGATTGAAAATGTGCTGAGCAAAGGGGAAGTCATCAAAACGAATACCCTCACTGAAGGGCAAAGCGGAAAGGACTTGGTCCTTACAATTGATATGGAGCTGCAACAGCAGGTTGAAAAAATCCTCGAGAACGAATTGCGTAAAACCAAGGCTAAGGGAAATACCTACTTATTGGATCGTGCCTTCGTCGTTTTAATGGACCCGAATACAGGCGAGGTGCTCACGATGGCAGGCAGGCAATACGGCCGCAACAGTAAAACCGGGTTGACCGAAATGAACGATTTTGCCCTTGGAAACATTACGACCTCGTATACGATGGGATCATCTGTTAAAGGAGCCACTGTCTATACAGGCTTTCAGACAGGAGCCATCGCACCAGGGTCAGCTTTCTTTGACAGAAAACTCCTTTTAGCAGGGGCTAATCCCAAAGGATCTTATAGTGATTTGGGTTATGTAACCGATGTCTCTGCGTTAAAGAAATCGTCGAATGTCTATATGTTCATGACGGCAATCAAAATTGCCGGCGGTCATTATATCCCTCACCGGCCGTTAGGAATCAACCGGGAAGCTTATTCCATCATGCGGAATCATTATGCCCAATTCGGATTGGGTGTCCGTACAGGCATCGACCTGCCAAATGAATCCGTAGGGTTTAAAGGAGTCGATATGTCAACAGACGGATTGCTGCTGGATTTATCGATTGGCCAGTATGATACATATACCCCTATGCAATTGGCACAGTATGTATCGACGATTGCAAATGGCGGAAAAAGGCTTGAGCCCCATATGGTCAGGGAAATCAGGAATCCATCCAACGAACACAATGAATTGGGCAGCGTCTTTAAAACGATGAGTCCTAAAGTGTTAAACGACTTAGGCGGAAAAGACGTTTGGATGCAGCGTGTCCAGGAAGGATTCAGGCAGGTCGCACAGGAGCCAGGCGGGACGGCATATAAATATTTCGGCGGGAAGTCTTACCGTGCGGCAGCAAAAACGGGTACTGCCGAGGCCTTTTATGACGGACCGCGGAGGAATCAATATAGCGCGCCAGTCCCGACTATCAATTTGACGCTTGTAGGTTATGCACCTCACAATAATCCGGAAGTGGCATTTTCTGTCGTCGTGCCATGGGTGTATCAAGGCAAGCCCTCTGATGATATTAACAAACGGATCGGGCGGGACGTAATGGACGCCTACTTTAAATTGAAGGAAAAAAGAGCAAAAGGTGAATCTGATGCAGATAAAGCAGAAGAAAGCACTCAATGATGAATACAAAAAAGGCCTGCTCGTAATCGAGCAGGCCTTTTTATGATGCCCATTTATTCCAGCTTTTGAACGAATTCCTTATAAAGGGCCCTAAGGGCATCTCCCCTGCTGATAATGCCGACGACTTTATCATTTTTGTCCACGACGGGGATTTTCTTGAAATGATGCTTGGAAAGGACCTTTATCAATTCATCTAGCGGATCTTCGGGAGATAGCTTTGTAATCCTTTTATTTTTAATGATTTGTGAGACTTTATCATTCATTTTGGATGTAACCTTTTCATCCAACTCTTCACCGGGAAGAACCGTAATGTAGGTGAAATACCCCATGATGGCTTCCTCTGCAGGTGTCAAGTAACGAAGGATATCCCCGTCCGTCACCATTCCCAATAGCTTATCCTGTTCATCCACAACGGGGACCCCGCCCACTTTATTTTCGATCAAGATCCGCAGAACTTCCTTTAATGTAAAATCAGGACGGGCTACAAAGACTTCCCTTATCATGAAATCCTTAACTAACATAATACCACCCCTTTTTTAAGTTTGTACGTTCTGTATTCATCTCTCCCTATTAATACCCTTACTTACTCTATTTAAAAACCCTTGCCGCCTGAACTGCCTTTTTCCAGCCATTATATAAATCCTTCCGTTCCTGTTCTTCCATCTCGGGTTCGAATTTCTTATCGACCGCCCATAGCTTTGAAATCTCTTCCTGACTTTCCCAATATCCGACAGCGAGCCCAGCCAAATACGCCGCTCCTAACGCTGTCGTTTCACTAATAACAGGTCTTTCGACTGGTACATTCAGGAGGCCGCTTTGGAATTCCATCAAGAAGTTGTTTTTGACAACCCCGCCATCGACCCTTAATGCCTTTAGGTTAATCCCTGAATCACTCTCCATGGCGCTAAGGACATCTTTTGTCTGGTAGGCCAATGCTTCCAATGTTGCCCGGACGAAATGCTCCTTCGATGTCCCCCTTGTCAGTCCGAATACAGCTCCCCTGACATCACTATCCCAATAAGGGGTGCCTAATCCTACAAATGCGGGAACTACATAGACACCATCGGCTGAGGTGACCCGCAAAGCATACTTTTCACTGTCTTTCGGATCATGTAAGAGTTTCAGTCCATCCCTTAACCATTGTATGGCCGAACCTGCGACAAAAATACTTCCTTCCAAGGCATATTCGACTTTTCCATTCAGCCCCCATGCAATCGTGGTCAACAGGCCATGCTCTGATTTCACTGCCTTTTCTCCTGTGTTCATCAGCATGAAGCATCCGGTGCCATACGTATTCTTAGCCATTCCTTTTTCAAAGCATTCTTGGCCGAACAATGCGGCCTGTTGATCTCCCGCCGCTCCGGCAATCGGGATTTCATGCCCAAAGAAATGGTGTGGCGCTGTTTTCCCGTATATCTCCGATGAAGAACGAACGTCAGGGAGCATCGATTGCGGCACTTGCAGGATTTCCAGCAGCTCTTCGTCCCACTTCAGGTCATGAATGTTATACATCAGCGTCCTTGAAGCATTCGAATAGTCTGTTACATGTGATTTACCACCCGAAAGTTTCCATATCAGCCACGTATCGATCGTACCAAACAATAAGTCTCCGTTTTCAGCCTTTTCCCGTGCCCCATCTACATGGTCGAGAATCCATTTCACCTTTGTACCGGAAAAATATGCATCAATCAATAATCCGGTTTTCTGCAAGAATAAGCCATCGAGGCCTTCATCCTTCAATTGCGTACAAATTTCGCTTGTCTGCCGGGATTGCCAGACGATGGCATGATGAATCGGCTGACCTGTTTCCTTGTCCCATACCACGGTCGTCTCCCGTTGATTCGTTATGCCAATTCCAGCGATCTGTTCAGGCCTTACATTCATTTCCGATAGACAGGAAGCGATTACCGATAAGATGGAGCCCCAAATTTCATTGGCGTTATGCTCCACCCATCCTGGATTCGGGAAGTGCTGGGTGAATTCCTTTTGGGCAATATGCAAAACTTCCCCGCTTTTATTAAATAAAATGGCCCTGGAACTTGTCGTTCCCTGGTCCAATGATAGTATGTAAGTCTCCACGGCTGTCTCCTCCTGCACTTAAGAAAAGGTTCATTTCAGCTTAAGTGTCATGCTGTTTTTTCTTTCTACATTTTACTAGATATACCCGTGAAAACAAAAAATATATAAACTACAGCAGAAAACTGAATAATATTGGCAGGTTAAGAGTTTATCTTTTACAATGAAAATAAGAGGATAGGAGGAATGGAAATTGAATAATCATGAAATAGATTTTAAGGTATATGGAGATGACATGCAGTTTGTTGAAGTGGAATTGGACCCTCAGGAAACGGTGATTGCCGAGGCTGGAAGCTTAATGATGATGGAAGATCAAATCAAGATGGAAACCATCTTTGGTGATGGGTCTTCAAATGGTGACAGCGGAATGATGGGTAAGCTATTCGGGGCCGGGAAACGGCTACTTACTGGTGAGAGTCTTTTCATGACGGCTTTTACGAATGAAGGACGAGATAAAAAACACGTTTCATTCGCATCGCCATATCCAGGAAAAATCATCCCGATGGATTTAAGCGAGCTGGGCGGGAAAATCATATGTCAAAAAGACGCATTCCTGGCGGCCGCAAAAGGCGTTTCGGTCGGAATTGAGTTTCAGAGAAAAATAGGGGCAGGCTTCTTTGGCGGTGAAGGCTTCATCATGCAAAAACTAGAAGGAGATGGAATGACCTTCGTTCATGCCGGTGGCACGATCCATAAAAAGGAATTGGCAGCAGGGGAGATTTTACGCGTCGATACAGGATGTTTAGTGGCAATGACTAGCGGGGTAGATTATAATATTGAAACTGTAAAGGGTGTGAAAACCGCTTTGTTCGGCGGCGAAGGTTTATTCTTTGCAACATTAAAAGGACCCGGAACAGTCTGGGTGCAATCTTTGCCATTCAGCCGGCTTGCCAGCCGTGTATTTGCTGCAGCGCCGCAAAATGGAGGATCATCCGAAGAAGGCAGCGTAGCTAGAGGCTTATTCAATTTATTCAACGATAAATAAGAACCGGACCAATGGCTGCCATCCTGGCAGTCATTGATCTCTTTTGAAAAGGATGGGTAGCTACATGCAGCTTGTTAAGTGGTCCTACATGAGACGCTATAATATCAGGGCAATTTTTGATCAATTCCCGAATTCGCCTGTAATTTTCCGAAAAATAAGAGATTACTATTTTGTTTATACCGTTCACTGGACAGCTGCCGATGCCCCTATCGGCATAAAAGAGCTTGAAGAAATGGAACAGCTGCTCAACCGTGAGCTCGGGACTGAACTGCAATATCTCTACCGAAAAAAATGAGTTACTCCTCGTACATCATTTTTCTTGTCATGCCTCCATCGACGATAAGATCCTCACCCGTAACGAAATTATTTTCCGTTGCCGTCAAATAAAGACAGGCCCTTGCAATATCGTCCGGTTTGCCAACCCGATTGGAAAAATGCTGCAGGTGATCTTCATCCCTCAGCGATTCATAATCTCCCGTTTCAATCCACCCCGGTGAAATCGAATTGACCGTAATTTTCTCTTTGCCCAAAGAAGCGGCAAGTGCATGTGTCAGTGCTTTGATCCCTCCTTTGGTTGCTGCATAGGATTCCGAATCAGGCTCAGACATCATCGCTCTGGTTGATGCTATATTGATGATCGCACCTCCCATTTCATTTTTCCGCATCGAATCTGCCGCGGCCCGGGAACAAAGGAAAACACTGCGCAAATTCGTATTCATCATATCGTCCCATTCCTCTATCGTCAGATCGTAAAGCGATTTGAATAATGCCTTTCCTGCATTATTGATTAATATATCAATGGTCTTATATGTTTTTAGAGTTACATCCATCAATTGTTGAATGTCAGCTTCCTTGCGTACATCCGTTTGAACGAACATGGCTTCATGACCCTTACTTTTGAGCTCTTCCACACACAGAAGCCCTTCCCGCTCGTCCAAATCTGCGAGAACGACTGAAGCGCCGCTTTCTGCATATCCCTTTGCCACGCCTCTCCCTATCCCATTCGAAGCACCTGTTACAATCACCGTTTTATTTTTGAAACCCATTATTCCAACCTCACTTTCACAGCCGCTTTTCCCTATCATAATATCCAATCCGCTCCACTTCAAACAATTTTGAGCTATCTAAAAATCCTTTTCTTCATCATCAATAATCGCAGGACCCTTATATTTTTGTAGCTGCCCTAAAGTGATGTATGATAGATGGTAACAACAAGAATGAACCAGAGTGAAAGGCATCCGCTATTATCTTTCTTACAGTGTAAAAATTTATATTGGAGGAATGTAAAAATGGACTTATTAAAAAATGTGTTTTCTTTAGGATTAGGTGCAGCCTCTGCTACAAAAGAGCAAATTGAAAAAGCGGTGGACTCTCTTGTCAAAAAAGGCGATATCAGCAAAGAAGACTCCAAGATCCTTATTAAGCAATGGGTCGAAAAAGGGGAGCAAGCCCAAAAGCAGCTGGACGATTCCGTCAAGGCCAAAGTCAATCAAGCGCTCAATGGCCTAAACTTGGCAACTAAAGAAGAAGTCGAGGAATTGGAGCGCCGTATCGTAATTTTGGAGAAACAGAACCAAAACTTACAACCGTGACAGGAGGTACTTGAATGTTTCGCAAGCGACTGAAACACGCACATCGTTACCAAGAAATCATTAATGCCTTTTTGAAAAATGGGTTTGGTTACTTCATCTATCGCCTGGGATTATCCGAGAGTAAAGCGGGATCGAAACTCCAAC
This sequence comes from Peribacillus sp. FSL R5-0717, assembly GCF_038002945.1. Lineage (NCBI taxonomy): Bacteria > Bacillati > Bacillota > Bacilli > Caryophanales > Bacillaceae > Peribacillus > Peribacillus sp. FSL R5-0717. The sequence goes on along the minus strand of NZ_JBBOOF010000001.1, from coordinate 3,724,112 downwards.
CCGATGAAAACCTGAACCTCCGCTCAATCGGAGAGCGGCTGCATACGATATTACAAAGCTTGGGACCTACATTCATTAAACTTGGTCAAATTGCAAGTACGAGGCGTGATTTCGTTCCTGAAGAAATCGTCCGCGAGCTTGAAAAGTTACAGGACCAGGTCACCCCCTTTCCATTTGATAGGGTCCGTAAAATTGTCGAGGCCGAATTGGGTGATTCTTTGGAAAACATTTTCCTTGAATTTAATGAAACCCCACTGGCAACCGCTTCGATTGGACAGGTCCATACTGCTCGGCTTCCATCACTGGAAGTCGTAGCAATCAAAGTGCAGCGGCCAGATATTCTTCCGACTGTGGAAACGGATTTGGAAATTCTCGATGATTTGGCAAGACTTATGGAAGCACGCATATCTTGGGCAAGACGCTACCAAATCAGAAAAATGATTGATGAGTTCGCTAAATCACTCCGCGCAGAACTTGATTATAACTCCGAGGGTCGAAACGGGGAAAGAATAGCCAAGCAATTCATCGATGATCAAGGGTTTAAGGTACCAAGGATTCATTGGGAGTTTTCCACAAAAAGGGTCCTGACAATGGATTTCATTCAGGGAATTAAGATCAATCATTATAAACAGCTTGATGATGAAGGTTATGATCGCCGGCAAATCGCGGAAAGATTAGCGAACTCCATGCTTCATCAAATATTGATCGATGGCTTTTACCACGGTGATCCCCACCCAGGCAATATCATCATATTGCCTGGGAATGTTGTCGCACTCATGGATTTTGGAATGGTGGGACGTCTGGAGGAAGAAACGAAATATCAGTTCGCCTCGCTTGTCATCAATCTGAAACGCGGAAGCACCAATGGATTGATCAAGACGCTTTCAGATATGGGTCTCTTGACGGACGAAATCGATATGGCCCCATTAAGGGGGGATATTGATGAACTGCGAAATAAATATTATGATATCCCATTGAGCCAACTCAGCTTAGGCGGAGCAGTCAATGACCTGTTCACGGTTGCCAATCGTCACCAGGTCCAAATCCCACCCGAATTCACGATGCTCGGCAAGGCTCTGCTTACCATGGAGGCCATTGTCGAAGGATTAGATCCGAATTTCAGCATCATGAAGGCAGCTGAACCTTTTGGAGAAAGGCTTTTTAAAGAGCGCTACAACCCAAAAAACATTGCGAAGAACGCCTGGAATCAATTCATCGAGTCTGCTGAAGCCATTGCCGAACTGCCCAAGGATATCAGGGAAGTGACAGGTATCATTAAAAAAGGGAAATTGCGGCTCGATATCAACATCCCCGAACTTCAAGTTTTTTTACATAAGCTTGATCAAATCTCGAACCGGCTGTCGTTCAGTATCATCCTGCTTGCATTCAGCATAATCATGGTCGGTCTCATTATCGGGTCTGCAATAGGCGGGGAAACCTTGATCCTTTGGAAGATACCGGTTATCGAAATTGGTTTTGTCGTTGCAACCCTGATGTTCTTACTCATGCTCTACACTATTTTCAGATCCGGAAAAATGTAACTCACTTAAAAAGGGATTCAGATTGGTCTCATCCCGAACGTGGAGTAGGAGGCACTGGAAACCATAGCCTAAGAACCAACGGTAAGCCATATTTGTTTCAACATCTTCAATTGTTTTACGCATTGAACGAATTCCGAAGCCATATTGAATGAAAGTCAGTTTAACTAATATAACTGAATCAATACTTGGGTCTTCTACCTTTGAATACATGCCTCCAAATCATAAATGGAAGAGAAGTCAATGGCAGGCTCCATCTTAAGAACTAAGTTGCGCTGGCACCAGTTGATCTAGAGTAATCATTTCAAGTTGATTTCGCTGAATAGAATCATGTTTAGAAAGCATCCTCATCAAGGTTTTAATACTTCTATTTTAAAACAAAAATGACTCTAGGGAAAAGTGATCTACCTAAAAGGTAAGACACAGTTAATTGAAACGGAAGGTATGAGACTCCTGCTTAGAAAAGCCCGTCTAGGGGAGACCCCGCAGGCGAAAGCCGAGGGCCGACCGCCCGCGGAAAAGCGAGTGCCCTACGTTCCAATCAACGTCCAAATTATACAAGCCGTAAAAATAGACAAACTCGATTTTCATCGAGTTTGTCTACATTCAAGGGAATCCCTTTGGAATAGGGGGCTTTTCTTAATTTGATTCATTGGTTATTTATCCGACGTTCATATGAAACGGCATACGCACTATGGCGAAAATGCAAAATCCGGTCTTCCGAGCACTCGATTCCTTCAGGAATATTGGTTGGATCAAACAATAAAGTATCTTTACACACTTCCGATTTTTTGGAGATCATTAAATGCCCTATCGTGATTACCTGTTTATCTTCCGACCAAGCTATAGTCGGATCGTCAGTCGGGTCATTTTCCCCTCCTATTTGGATGTTCAATTTAAAGCCCACCGGTCCTTCTTTAAGCCTCTTTTCCATTTCTTCATCCAGATACTCCGGCGAATGCTCGGCAACCTCCCCTTTTTCTAACATACTACGGCCGGCATCTGGCACCCACTCATACTTGATTGCCTGCCGCCTTCCTTCCTTGTTAATGAAATAGAATGCGTGAATGGAGTAATATTGGCACGTTGAAAAACTGGCTGGAGAACGCATTTCTTTAAGCATTTGCAAGCTTGCCTTGCTTTCAGGGTATTTCCACAGGATTTTTGCAAGCTCTTTCAGAATGGGGAAACCTTCCTTTACAGATTGGAAAAAGCCAGCAATATCAACAAACGCTTGCGGTGTTTTCGCAAAGAATAACGGAATGGTCACAGTAATAAGATCTGACACCTTTCCATTCGGCAAATGAAATTTGACTGCCATGCCCTTTACAGGGGAAATGGCATCAGGATGGCTTGGAATCGGTGAGCTATTTGAAAACCGAATGATCACCGGCACGGCTTCATCCTGAAGATGCGAAGCCACCGTTAATGGGGACGCTTTTCCGTTTGGGGTAAAAACCCCCTCATAAACATATCCCCTTGCATGCACACGACGATAACCAGGATGTGTTCCTGCTACATTTTCAATCACATTTACTGCTTCCCTGGCCAGTTCAGGTTTGTAGTCGTCGGTTCCTTCCATGATACTCACCCCACCTTTTCAGATTATTATCCATTATTACATGTACCCCTTATTCCATTAGCTTATTCTTTCTTGAATCACCGAAAGCATTGATTGCAAAAAAACACCTGGCGCTGCAAACATATGTCATATCTTTATGGACACGTGATTTTATCCTTTAATTCTAGAACCATTCAAAATGACCGGGATCTCTTTTTCTTCCACTATAAAAATACTCATTCCTGTTCCGGCTCCACCTGTGAAAGGATCACATGGGTAACCGTTGCTGCAAAAGGAATGGTCCGATTGATGAATTCCTCCACTTCTTCAAGGCTCCGAGTGTGGATTTTCAGCATAAAGCAAGCCTGCCCGGCAATGCGATAACAAAAGTCAACATTCGGCACCTTGGAGATATACTTTTTGAATTTCTCATATTCCCCATTTTTTATCGTAGCTTCCACGATACACTCAATTGGAAAACCGATCTTTTTATGATCAATCTCGGCAACATACCCTTTAATGATTCCGAACGACTCCATTTGCCGAATCCGATCGGCAACGGTGGGGGCCGAGAGGTTTACTTTCTTTGCCAATTCCCTCATGGAGATTCGGCTATTTAACGTTAATTCGGCAAGGATGCTCTGGTCTTTCTCATCTATTTTCATTTTTAAATTTTTTCCCTTCTTCTCTTTACATTCGTTCATTATTGAATCACATTTCTTTACAAATGGAATTAAAATTCCTGGATTTTTATATTAGGATTATCTCAAAGGAGAGATGTTCATGACAAGAATAAAAAAATCATCACAGGGCTCCAGTCCATTTCAAAGATTATTTCACTCTGAAGAGATTTCGCATAAATGGTCGGATCTCTCAGATTGTATATCTGCAGATGGGAAACTTTCGGAGAAATTGAAGGAAAACGTCAGAAGGGTGCTGGCATACGGTAATGGCTGCTCATACTGCCAGGCAAAAGGGACTCCGCTAAAGCCGGAAGATATGAAAGAAAGCTATGCAATTGCCTTTGCGGAAGTATTTCTCCTGCAACGTGAAAAAACGGAGGAAAAGTTTTTCCAAGTATTGAAGGAAGTGTTCAGTGATGAAGAAATTTCTGAACTATTGGTATTCATTTGTTTTACAACCGCCCAGCAATATTTCGGGGCTTTGATGGATTTAAAATAACACAAAAAAGGAACAGGCCTTCCGCCTCGTTCCTTTCTGTAAAAAACCTACATTCTACCCTTCATTAGTTTGAACGATACCGAACCCCTTTACCAGCATCAGTTGAATGACCGCCTAGGATTTCGCACCATGATCCTCCATTTCATTGATCCTTGGAAGAATGGAGCGGGAAGGCACCGGGGATGTCAAAACCACAGATGTATTCAGATGTCCATAGGGTATTAATCGATCTATCAGTAATCTCATGCTGTCCATATCAGCTAAAGCCGCTTTCAAAAAATATCCAACTGTTCCTGTTACACGGTGGCACTCGATAATGTCTAAATCATTTTTCACTAATTGCTCAAAATCGGAAACAGGAACCTTAAGTTCACTCACCTGAATGAACACAAGTACACCCCTTCCTATTGCCAAAGGGGAAACCCTTGCGCTGAACCCCTCAATGATCCCCTTTTCTTGCAGGCGGTACATTCGTTCGGAGATGCTAGGTCGACTGAGAGCCAATTTCTTCGATAGTTCACTAATCGTAATGCGTCCATCTTTTTGTAAAAGTTCCAGTAAACTGACATCTATTTCATCCATGAAGCAACCGCCTTTCATAATGAAGGAATATAAGCATATATTTCTTTAAAATGTTGTATGGATAGCGAAAAATACGTTCTTTTTTGTATGTAATTTTAACAGTTAATATTCTATCATTAAAATAATCAAATAGAAAAAGAAAATTCAGAACTTTACCAAAGGGAGGAACCTGCATTGACCTTTACGAAAATCCCGGTTCGACAAAACATCGAAAGCATTAGCCCATATGTTTCCGGCAAACCAATTGAAGAAGTGCAACGTGAACTTGGTCTTGAAACGATCGTTAAATTGGCATCCAATGAGAACCCATTCGGTTACTCACCTCTAGCAAAAGAAGCCATGCTTAACGAAATGGAGCAAACCTCCTTTTATCCTGAAGGCATGGCGCCTGCATTAGCTGAAAAACTGGCAAGAAACTTGAATATCAATAAAGATCATATCATTTTGGGCAATGGATCTGATGAAGTGATACGTTTGTTGACACGAACCTATATCCAACAAAATGATGAAGTCATCATGGCTGATGTGACATTTCCACGCTATGAAACGAATGTATTGATTGACGGCGGCACACCTGTAAAGATTCCTCTTTCCAATGGTGTACATGACCTTCAGGGTATGTATGAAGCCATAACAGAAAAAACGAGAATGATATTCGTCTGTAATCCCAATAATCCGACAGGAACGATCGTTCAAAAAGAAAAGTTACGCTCTTTCATCGAGAAGGTGCCGAAGCATATTTTACTGATCGTTGATGAAGCATACTATGAATATGTCGATGATGCAGAATATTTAGAAACCTTACCGCTTCTCAATATGCATTCAAATCTGGTTATCTTACGCACTTTTTCAAAGATTTATGGACTGGCTGCTTTAAGGATTGGATACGGTTTAATGGATGCTTCCATCATACAAGAGCTAGTTAAAGTGAAGGAACCCTTCAATACCAATCGTTTGGCACAGGCTGCGGCATTCGCTTCCCTCGACGACCATCCATTTGTTGAGAATTGTGTTCGTAAGAATGAGGAAGGACGAAGATATTTAGAAAATGAACTAAGCAAAATGGGTTTGACATTCTTCCCTTCACATGCCAACTTCTTGATGGTTAAATTGAACCAGCCAGGCAAGGACATTTTTGAGAAGTTATTAATTCAGGGTGTCATCATCCGTTCAGGTCATTTGCTAGGCTATGAAAATACCATCCGCGTGACAATCGGCACTCCGCTTGAGAACGAGAGATTCATAGCATCCTTACAACATATAATCAAGAAAACATCTGGAGATGACCAATCGAAATGAAGTTGCAGAATATCAGTGATCAGTAATGAAAGATACGACATGGACGCCTTTGCCCATGTCGTATCTTTTATGCAGATTTATTTAGCGATATTTTTTTCTATTATAGGTGTTTCCTGTTTGTCCACTCTTTTAAATTTAAAAATTGAAATCAAGATTAAGGCAGCCAACACAATCAGGCAAGTAATGATACTGATTCGATTCTGATCACTGAATACGAACGTGACACAAATGATGCTTAACGTGATTACGGTAAACAAGGTTATATATGGAAATCCCCACAACTTAAAACTGGGAGCTTTGGGATATGAATTGCGAAGTTTAAGCTGCGCTAAACAGATGCTGATCCATACAAGTGATACTACAAAACCCGGGAATGCCATTAATAGAGTAAATGCCTTGTCCTGTGCAACGAAAGTAATCATGGAGCCGACGACCAATACACCTGCACTTAATAGCAAACTGTACAAGGGAACGCCATTTTTTGATACATAAGAGAACGACTTGGGAGCTTCCCCTTCTGCAGCTAAAGAATGCAGCATTCGGGTACACCCATATATTCCAGAGTTAGCGGCAGATAAGACGGCCGTAATCAAAATGAAATTCATGATATGTGCAGATCCCTGAAAACCTGACATTGACAAAACCTGTACAAACGGACTTGCCTGGTCGCCAATTTCATTCCACGGAATCAAACCGCAGATTACAAGTATCGGTAAGGTGAAGAATAATACAACTCTCCAAATATAGTTTTTAATGACCTTAGGTAAAATGCGTTCTGCATCCTTTGCTTCCGTTACCGTCACCCCTATTAACTCGGAACCGCCATAGGAGAACATGACGATCAGTAATGCCGAAAAGATAGACATCCACCCATTCGGGAAAAATCCTCCATGCCCTGTGAAGTTTTGCAGATAATTAGATCCGCCGCTTGGGATCACACCAAATAAAATACATGCTCCCAATATAATGAATAAGATGATCATTGTAATTTTAATGCCGGCAAACCAAAATTCGAATTCACCATAATTTTTGACATTCATCATGTTAATCCCAATGATGAAGGCCGCACACCCTAAACTTAATATCCATAGCGGGATTGCCGGGAGCCAATACTGCAAAAAGCTTCCTGCCACCACTACCTCAATGACACAAACGGACAGCCACATAAAACAATACATCCAGCCTACGATGAAGGAAAGGCGCTTACCGAATGCTTTCTGAACGAAGCCTTTCATATTCGTATTTGGATAGACAATTGCCATTTCCGCTATGGCACCCATGACTACTAGCAATAACAATCCTGCAAAAATATAAGTGAATATGACTCCTGGCCCTGCTAACGATATGGTTTCGGCACTTCCTTTAAAAATCCCAGTACCTATTGCCCCTCCCATTGCCATCATGCTAATATGCCTCGGCAATAATTTCTTTTGCAATGACCCACCATTTGACTCCATTACATTTGCCTCCTTCATTCCATAATTTTCTCGTATAAATTAAACCCATTTAATCGTTGAATGGCGAATAGATTTGTTATCTCATCAACCGTTATGGTTTAGGAGTGGAAGGATCCAAAGCTTATTGAAAACTCTATACTTCCCAAAGTAAAAATGATATCAATATGCCGATGGTTTTACAAGAGGGAATCATTGCAGGCCAATACGGCCCCTGTTTGGTCAAACGCCGGGACATAATTCCAAATGGAGTGAATTTACTGATAGCCTTGCCTTTCGGGTCTTTGACTCCATTAAGATAAAACATTCTAATCGGGGACTACATTGGTAATCCCCATGAATTTACCTTTTCCTATTTATTTACGATGTGAATTGCATGTCCCAAAACTGCTTCAGCCGCTTCCAGCCACCCCTCGGTCAAGGTCGGATGAGGATGCATGCTGAGGGCTATATCTTCGACCCGAGCCGCCAGCTCAAGGGCAAGGACCCCTTCACCTATAAGGTTGGAAGCATCAGCACCTACCATATGCATCCCAAGCAATATATGACTATTGGCATCCACGATGACTTCTGCAAACCCCTCCGTTTCATTCGTTGCAAGCGCCCTTCCGTTGGCACTGAACGGAAATTTGCCAACCTTTACGCTGTATCCCTGTTGTTCAGCTTCTTCACGGCTTAAACCAACACCAGCTATTTGTGGTTCCGAGAAGATTACATAGGGAACATAAGGCGAGTCAACGGCACTTGGCAGCCCCGCTATCACTTCAGCTGCCACGATTCCCTGTTTGGACGCTCGATGGGCAAGTGCCGGACCAGGCGTAGTATCACCGATGGCAAAGATGTGCGGCACATTTGTACGGCATTCCATATCCACTGCTATATGGCCTTTCTCACCAACCGTCACTCCAGCCCGATTCAGGCCAATTTCTTCCGTGTTAGGAATCCTTCCAATTGTAACCAGTGTCTTTTCGCTCACGACCGCTTCCGTACCCTGTTCTTCCGAGGAAACAAGAAGATGCACTTGACCATCCACTACACTCGCTTTCTCTACCCTCGAGGATGTTTTGATATTGATCCCGAGCTTCTTGGCATTCCGGGTGACGTCCTTTACCAGGTTTTCAGCAACTTGAGGGAGTATGCGATTGGCCATCTCAATGATGGTCACTTTAGTCCCTAACTTTGCAAATGCCATACCCAGCTCGATTCCAATATATCCTCCGCCAATGATCGACAAGCTCGCTGGAACTTCATTCAGCTGCAAAGATGATGTTGAATCCAATATATATTCTCCATCGACTTTTATGAAGGATGGAATGAAAGGCCTGGACCCTGTCGCAATAATTGCCTGTTCAAACTTGTAGGTTTCAAAATCGCCACCGGTTTCAACTCCAATGCGGTCATCAGATAAAAAAGTTGCTTGGCCTTTAACCACCGTCACTCCGTTTTCCTTACACAAATGGGCAATACCATGCCCCAACTGGGATGTGATGCCCCCTTTCCAATCCTGCCAAACCCCCAAGTCCATAGTGGTTCTTTCCTGAGGCAGCCGGATTCCCATTTTCCCTAAATCGTTAAGCCCATGGTATTGATCAGCTGCGTGAATCAATGCTTTTGAAGGTATACAGCCCCGATTAAGGCAGACCCCGCCCAACTTATCCTTTTCAACCAGCACGACCGATTTACCTAACTGGCCGAGACGGATAGCCGCAGCATATCCTCCCGGACCTCCTCCCATGATGACAACATCCGTCTCAACAGCAACTTCCCCTACTACCATTTATCTCATCTCCACAACTAAACGAATTGGATTTTCCAGCAATTCCTTGATTTTATTGGTAAAGTGCACCGCTGTTACCCCATCAATCAAACGATGATCGAAAGAAAGAGACATATTCATCATTAAACGGATAACACCTTCCAAATCGCGAACGACCATGCGATGTTCCATTTTATGCAAGGCTAATATGGCAGCTTCCGGATAGTTAATGATCGGGGTAGCGTGCATCCCTCCGATCGGTCCTACATTGCTGATGGTAAATGTACTGCCTGTGATTTGGTTTATACTCAGCTTCCCTTCACGGGCTTGGGTTGCCAATTGCCTGATTTCATCAGCCAGTTGGAAAATGGTTTTTTGATCGGCATGTTTGATCACAGGAACAATGAGACCCTCTTTTGTATTCGTCGCAATCCCAATATGATAATAATTTTTCAGGATGATTTCATTGGTTCCTTCATCAATTGAAGCATTTAATGTTTTGAACTCCTTTAAAGCGATGACAATGGCTTTAACGAAAAACGGCAAAAAAGTCAATTTTATATCCTTATCATCTGAGTACTCCTTTAATTGACTTTTAAATTCCTTCAATCGGTCCATTTCCAATTCATCTACATGCGTTACATGAGGAATGGTCGAAACGGACTTTACCATATGTTCAGCGATTTTTTTACGAATGCCTTTAAGCGGAATCCGCTCTTCCCGCTCATTTTCCAAACCATTTGCCAGTACCGCATCCTTCATCGGGGCCATCTCTTGACCAGTCTTGTCATCATGCTGTTTGGCATCTTCCCGTGTAATCGAATCATTTTCTTTAAACTGCTTCAGGTCACTTTCGGTAATTCGCCCAGCCGGACCGGAACCTTTAACCTTCTCGATATCAATCTTCATTTCCCTGGCCATTTGACGCACGAATGGGGTTGCCAACGCACGCACTGCCTGATGGTGCTGTTTAGTCGTAATATGCTCCGCATTTACTTTTACATCACAGGATTGCCCGACTTGGTTTTCTTCTTCACTAATGTTTGTATCCGGAACTGGCACATCGTTCTCTTCCTGAATTGTGAATATAGTGGTTCCCACTTCCACGATATCCCCAACGGAAAAAAATATTTCCTTGACCACTCCCGCTGCCGGGGCTGTCAATTCCGCATTAACTTTATCCGTTTGCACCTCAACAATGGGTTGGTCCTGTTTTACCGCATCCCCTTCTTTGATGAGCCATTGGATAATTTCCCCTTCATGCATCCCTTCCCCTACATCAGGAAGTTTAAATTCCATCATGCGTCATCCTCCTTCTCTTTCTCCCTAAATCAATTAAAATGATAACGTTTCGACAATTCCTTGTTTTACACGGTCAACAGTCGGTAAATAATGATCTTCTATTGTAAACGGCGGAACCGGTACATCAAATCCTGTTACACGCTTAATCGGCGCTTTCAGGTAAATAAGAGCTTCATCATTAATGATGGAGATAATTTCCGCACCTAATCCGGCCGTCTTATGGGCTTCATGGACGATCAATGCACGACCTGTCTTTTTAATGGATTGCACGATCGCATCCCTATCTAAAGGGTATAAAGTTCTAAGATCGACCACTTCACACTTCCAGCCTTTTTCTGCTTCAATCTTTTTCGCGGCATTCAATGCCTCCCTTAACATGGCCCCCCATGCAAAAATGGTCAGGTCGCTTCCCTCCTGGACCACTTTTGCCTGACCGATTGGTATTCGGTACATTTCATCGGGAACTTCTTCCTTGAAGGCCCGATACAATTTAGTCGGTTCCAAAAAAATCACTGGATCTGGATCTTCGAGCGCTGAAATGAGCAGCCCTTTTGCGTCATATGGATTACTGGGTGCAACCACCTTTAAACCCGGAGTATGGGCAAAGAAGGTTTCGACACTTTCGGAATGAAGTTCAGGACCCCTGATTCCGGCACCATATGGCGTACGGATTACGAGGGGCACCCCAAATTGCCCACGAGTACGATACCTCATACGGGCAGCATGGGAAATGAGTTGCTCGAACCCCGGATAAATAAAGGCGAGAAACTGGATCTCCACTATGGGCAGCATTCCGTTAAGAGCCAAACCAATGGCAGAGCCGATGATTCCGGATTCAGCTAATGGCGTATCCACAACTCGATCTTTTCCATACTTCTCATAAAGTCCTTCCGTCGCTCGAAAAACCCCGCCATTCACACCAATATCCTCACCCAAGATCATCACGCGATCATCATGATCCAGCATTTGATCCAGCGCTTCCGTAATAGCCTGGAGCATCGTTAAATTTTTGCCCATCATTTCCTCCCGCCTTTCCTTAAGATTTGGTTCAATTCCTGCTTCTGTTCCTTAAGATGCCATGTCTCCTCAGCATATACATGGTTAAACATTTCGAGCGGGTCGGATTTCGGATACGCTTCGGCCCTTTTAAGGTGAGCCTCGATCAGTTCGTTGAATCGCTTTAACACCAATTCTTCCTGCTCTTCATTCCAATGACCCTCTTTATTCAAATACTTTCTAAGGCGTGTAATAGGATCGCGGTTTTCCCTCCAGAACGTTGCAATTTCGTCCTGATCGCGATATATGTTCGGATTGTCTGCAGTAGTATGGGCGCCATAGCGAAAGGTAATGGCTTCGATTAATGTAGGCCCTTCCCCTTTAAGCGCTCTTTCGACAGCCTCCTTTACAGTCATCCATACGGCAAAAATATCATTTCCATCCACCCGCACCCCATGGATGTCATAAGCAGCAGCACGCTGTGATATTGTTTTTGATGCCGATTGCCTTTCAAAAGGGACACTGATTGCGTAGCCATTATTTTGGCAGAAAAAGATTGTCGGGGTTTTATAAACGCCGGCAAAATTCAGTGCTTCATGAAAGTCCCCTTCAGAAGTCGCTCCATCGCCAAAATAGGCGATGCTAACAGTCTTTTCGCCTTTAAGCTTACTTGCCCAAGCCGTTCCAACTGCATGAACCATTTGAGTGGCAATTGGAACACTTGGAGGCAATATCCTTTTTCCTTCTGGACAAATCGAACCATCAAAATGCGCCATCCAGTATAGGAAAACACGGTATAATTCCTGTCCATGAATGATTGCCGCTCCATGATCACGGTATGTGGGAAACATCCAGTCCCCTGCCGACAATGCTAAAGCGCTTCCTGCTTGGGACGCTTCCTGCCCTTCGAAAGGTGCATAAGTCCCTATCCTGCCTTGGCGCTGGAGATTTATTGATTTTCGGTCAAATGTTCTGAGCAGGAGCATGCTCTCATACATCTTTAACATAAGTGATTTATCGATTTTTCCATCAATCGCTTCAATTATTTCCCCTTCAGGAGTCAATACACGAAACATTTCCGGCTCAACTCCGCTTGAATGCGCTTTCATTATTGGGTTTCCCGTCTTTTCCATTTCATTTCTCCCCTTAAGATAGATTTGTTTCGCAAACTTACCTAGGTTTTGAACAGTCATGAAATAACAGCCCAAAATGTTTTTATTGGTCTTTCTTTCTGTGATTAAATGCTGTTTCATAAACTTCATTTCCTTATATAAAAGGATAATACATCCATGTTTTTAATAATATGTTAAATAGAATGAATTTTTTACATATTACCTTTATTTAGAAGATGTTTTCTGATACTTCGCCTTCATTTTGAAAATGAGAACCTTTAATGGGGAATTTCATAATGATTACCTTCAAAATGTGATATGCTCCCGACAGATTTAGAACCTTCATCAAAAAAAAATCCAGCACAAAAAAGACCCATTATATTAAAATATGGGTCTTAGACTGTATAAAAACTCCAAGAAATCAGTTGCCTACGTTTTTTCAACCGACAGTTGATTTCAGAAATCCGCATCCCTTTGCGCCGACTGCCTGCCAAGCGTCTGCGGGGTCTCGGCTAGCCAGTTTTTCGGCAAGAGTGTCGCATATTTTTTCCATCCATTAAGGAGTACAGGGAAAAACATGAAAGATAAACTAGTCTTAAATAGGGTTCGGTATAAGACGAAACTGCAGTTTTTTCAATAACACAAAGTTGATTGGAACGACAGGCGCGAGACTCCTGCGGGAAAAGCGTGGCATGGGAGACCCCGCAGGCGCGCCGAGGAGGCTCCCGTCCGCCCGCGGAAAGCGAGTGCCTGGAGTGGAAATCAACGTTCCCATTTTACAAACCCACAAAAAAGCTGTCGGCAAACAATTATTATCTAGTTTGTAAACAAAAGGGCTCTATCTACAAAGGTGATTGGAACGGAAGGTAAGAGACTCCTGCCTGCGGGAAAAGCGCGTCAAGGGAGAACCTGCGGAAAGCGAGTGCATGAAGTTGAAATCATTACACATACCCTCTTTCAGAAATCCAAAATTAGATCAATGTTACCCTTTTTGCATTTCAGGATGGGGTAGGACCCGCAACGGGAATTGCACCCAAAGGTAGAAAAGGTCTATTTTTCAAATGTTCCTTTAACGACAGCATGGCCATCTTTGACCATCATCTGCCCCATCGCGATAACACTATTTATTTCTAAAGTTCGTTGATTCATCATGATGATATCGGCGTCCTTACCTACCGAAAGCTTTCCCTTTGCAGAAAGCTTTAAAATGTTTGCCGGGTTTTCCGTCACAACTCGTAGGGCATCGGCAATTGCCACTCCCTCCTCGAGGACCGCATCGACAACACAATCATATAACGACATGCATGTACCAATGTTCAAACCGCGCAGGTTACCGCTTCCATCGAAGTCAGGCAGGCTGGCTTGCCCATCTGAAGTTATGGTGATCTGCCCGATTTCAACGCCTTCTTCTAGTGCCATTTTAATTGCTGTACTTGCTTTGACCTCGCCTTCTTCAAGGAATTTCTGGATTGTACTTGTCGTAAAATCTATATACCCCCCTTTTTTTGCATATTCCACCCCTGCATTGAATAAATGCGGATTTCGGTTTATATGTGTAGGGTAGAACTGAGTGATCGGAATTTCCGTTGTCTCGACAACTTCTTCAATTACGTGCAAATGATCTAGACTGTCGCCGACATGAATATTGATGATACCGCTTTTCCCGGATAACAAACCTCCATTACGTGCCTGCGAGGCCAGTTTAGCGAGTTCGGCTGCAGTCGGCTGCGAAGAACGATGATCAGCAATGGCTATTTCGCCAACACCGATAATTTTATCCACAAGAATCAAATCATCCTCGATCTTGCCGGTTAACGTCTTGACTGGAACTTGATATGAACCAGTCTGAACGAAGCAGCTAATTCCTTCTTCTTCAAGCGCTCTCGCTTTAGCGAGCAGTGCAGGCATTGTCCTTGTCGTACCATCTGTGCCGATGACCCCTACCAAAGTCGTTATACCGGCTAAAGTGGCATCTGTTAATTGGATTTCAGGTGTCCTCGTTTTAAAACCCCCTTCCCCGCCTCCGCCGATAATATGTACGTGGGCATCTATAAAACCCGGAGCCACAATTTGACCACTCGCATCAATCACTTTCATTTCAACGAAATTGGCAGGTACATCAATCTGGTCCTCAATGAAGCCAATTTGCTTTCCAACCAAAAGGATATCTTTTTGGCCCATATATTCCGGTCCATAAAGCTCCCCATTTTTAATAAGCGTGAGCATTGTTCATTCCCCCTCCAAAAATTGAAATTTTCAAATAGGTTTCAAAATCTTTCACGCGGGTAAATATACAACATGACCCGCTAACAATTACATAAAAAAGTCCAAAACATACTTGTTCATTTTTAAACGTTGTAGCTGAATTGACATCTTGATTATGCTTTTCCAAAAGTATAAAAACAAAAGGAGTAAACGACATGAATAAAGTGATTTCTTCTGACATTCAAACAAATAAAAGATTATCCATGCGACAAATCATGAACCTATATCAAGTTACAAAAGAATTTAAAGGGAATATATATTTTATCTGCAACCATAAATTGGTCGATGCCAAGAAACTTTCGACTTTCGTATCCTTCGTGCTCATTCTTCAAGAGTGTGCAACGATGAAAGTCATACTTGAAGGCGAGAATGTACACGCCATGCTTGAAAAAGTACAGGCTATTTGTAAAGAAAATGATGAAAGTGCATTTCGTTTCCAATCGAACCAAACCGTAAATATTTAAATGATTCCAACTACGTTTAAAGAGGGTGTATTTATATGAGAACCATTTTAATGGTGATAGGCGCTATCGTCGTAATCGGCATAATAGCAAATCTCATTTTTTAAGAATGATGAAAGACTGTCAATGATTGACAGTCTTTTTTTGTTGATTTGATTTAGAAAGGCTTGATCATGCTCCCGGACCTGGGAATCACCACGGAACCTCCCAGTCCCTCCATTTATTCAAGCCTTCACGTATTTCATTTCCTTTTTCAATCCAATATTGTCTCCTCTTCTCCTCTTCTTCCTTCTCCTGTTGCTCAGCTATAAGTGCCTGTTGTTCTGCTATAAGCGGACCGATATCTTGAGCTTTAAAAGATTGAGCAGCTTGATTCTGTAAGGCTTTCGACATTATTTTTTGAAAGATGAGTGCACTTCCCTGACTGCTGTGTGTCGTTAGATAATGTTTTGCGTCCGTCTTATCATATCCCGCCCAAACAGCACCGACCAGCGAAGGTGAATAACCGATGAACCATTGATCTTTAACCCCTGATACTCCTTCAATGGGAACTTGTGTAGATCCTGTTTTACCTGCTATTTCATAACCGGAAACAGCCGCGTTTTTCGCTGTGCCATATTCCACTGTTCCAAGCAGCATGGCATTCATTTTGTCGACGGCGGCTACAGAGGTCACTTTGGTGCTTTTCTCTTTCCAGGCGGCAACCTCTTTTCCATCGGCATTTTCTATCCTTACAATGGCGTGGGTTTCCATCCGTTCCCCTTCGTTGGCGAAAGCAGAAAAGGCTCCTGCCATCTGCAGCGGGGACACACCTTTTTTCATCCCTCCTAAAGCGATAGACAGGTTTCGATCATCCTTGTCATATGGAATCCCAAACCGCTTAAGTGAATCAAGCCCCCTATCGATGCCAATCTCATTCAATAGCCAAACCGTCGGTACATTCAAGGAATTCATCACCGCTTCATACATGGGGACTTCTCCTTTATATTGACCACTCAGGTTTGTTGGCTCATATTCACCGAAGCTCATTTTTTCATCCTTTAAAGGGTCAGTGATATCATATCCCTCTTCAACAGCCGGCGTGTAAACGACAAGCGGTTTAATGGATGAACCAGGAGACCTTGTCAGTTGGGTTGCCCGGTTATATCCCATGAATTGGTGTTCACCCCTCCCGCCGACAAGTGCTTTTATGCCGCCTGTTTCAGGATCAAGAAGGACAGACCCGCTTTGAACCAGTTCCTCTGTACTCGTTCCAACCGGAAAATTGGCTGCATTCTCATACACGCTTTCTGTAGCCTGCTGCATGGACTGGTCCAGGGTCGTGTAAATTTTATACCCCTTTGAAAGCAGCTCCTCAAGCTTAATTCCATATTTACTCGATGCTTCCGATAAAACATGATCGACATAATAAGGATACTTACCTCTTAATGGATCGGTTTCCTTCTCCCCCATAAGAAGTGTCACCGAATCTTTTTTTGCGGCCGCTTCTTCATCTTTCGTCAAATAACCATGTTCCGCCATTCGCGAAAGAACCAAATCACGCCGCTTCACTGCACCGTCCAAATTCTTGTATGGATCAAGTTTGGATGGCAAGTTAATGACTCCCGCCAGCAAAGCTGCCTCGGCAACGGTCAATTCAGAGACCTCTTTGGAAAAATAAATATTTGCAGCCTTTTTGATTCCCCATGCCCCATGGCCAAAATAAACTTGATTCAGGTACATTTCCAGGATTTCATCTTTTGTATATTGATTTTCAACTTCCTGGGCTAGAAAAAACTCTTCTATCTTCCTCTTCAATGTTCGTTCCGATTCCAGCATCGTGATTTTCACAAGCTGCTGGGTGAGCGTGCTCCCGCCTTCAACGACACTTCCAGCCTTCGCATTTTTAACCAAAGCCCGCATGATCCCTTGATAATCTATGCCGTGATGTTCATAAAAACGGTGATCCTCAATGGAAACCACCGCTTGTTTCATATGTTCCGGTATTTCATCTATCGCGACGCCCTCGGATTTATTTGCCGTGATCGTACTGGCTAGATTCCCATCCAGATCATAGATCCCTGTCGGTTGCTGAAGACTATTTTCAAGATGACTTATATCAGCACCCTGCCTGAAATACAATAGTGAACCGGCGCCTACAACTGCAATCGCCAATATTATAATTAGACCTAATTTCACTAACCCTCTCATTTGTACCCCCAATTTCCCATCTGCGACATGTTTCATTAAAAATATTTTACCCTTTTTGTTAAAGAAAACTCGTCGATTGAATAAAAGGCGCTCTTTTCTTGTAGCACTTTACACGTGAATCGGCATCCTTACCGATGATATCCCTTCATCGTCTGTGCCTGCCAATTAACTTAAGGACCAGTTTTCATCCTACCATTTTAACTATGCTCGTATCTATCCTTTACCCGTAAAAGGCAATCTATATACCGATTAAAGGCGTGAAGCCATTTAAAAGCGGGTATAACACTATTAAGGTCTTATACAGGGGAGAGATGATAGTAATGAAAGACTTAAAACATATTGTCGTCGCTTTTGATGGAAATGAAGAAAGTAAACGGGCCGTCGAATATGGAGCAACATTGAAAAAGGCCTTTCCAAAAGCTGAGTTGACCGTCGTTCATGTCCTAAATGATAAGGTTGAACAGCGTATCATGGGTAACGCCTCCGCGCCGGGGTTCGTGCCCTCTGCCGGATTTTATGTGGATCCAGTCCAGGCACATCCTGTTGTTGAGGTTGACCAGCCAAGAAATCAAAAGGTAAATGACACCCCCTCCGCCCTTGAGAATAGTATTCAGAACGCAGAAAGTAATACGTTGAGATTGTTAAGTGAATGTCAAGTGACGGGAAAATTCGAACTATTGGAAGGATATGCGCCAGATAGCGTATGTGACTTTGCAGCGAGAAATTCAGCTGATCTTATCGTTGTCGGCAATAGCGATAAAAGCGGTTTGGAAAAATTCTTCCTTGGCAGTACAAGTAGTTCCATTGCGAAAAACGCACCATGTTCGGTATTCATTGCAAAATGAAGAATGAACGGTTTCTACCTGAATGGTTCGAGTCATACATTCTCCGAAAAAGGCAGGATTCATATAGAATCCTGCCTTTTTGTTAATAGGATTTTTTCAGTATTACATTTGCAGCAGCCGAAAAACACCGGGTTGCTAATTGCTGCCCAAAACCACATCCTGCTGACTATCAGGTTCAAAATGGCTGAAGCAGAACCGTTCACTCTCAGCCTTTAGGCTCCCCTTGTGGAAGTATTTAATTTTCGATCATCGGTTAGAATATCTATTAGTTTCTTTAAATGCCAATTCAAGAAAAACTGTACATGTCATCGAAACCCACCTTTTTACCATTTCATGTAAACGTTTATCCAACTTCTTTACAGACTTTCAATACACCTGCCGATAACCAAGTTAGAATACGACAATTTTTCTATAGACTCACTAAGGTTTGATTTTATTAAGCCTAATTTACATTGGGGAGGAAATGGACATGGATAAACATTCGATATCAGCTGAAAAAGGCGCCTACATAAGCATTGCCGCTTACATATTCTTGTCTGCTCTTAAATTGTCATTTGGTTATTTCGGTGATTCTAAAGGGCTTTGGGCTGATGGTTTAAATAATACGACCGACATCATCGCTTCCATAGCCGTTTTGATTGGTTTGAAAATTTCAAAGAGACCTCCTGATGATAATCATTCATATGGTCATTTACGGGCGGAAACCGTAGCGTCATTGGTAGCTGCCTTCATCATGATCACTGTGGGCCTTCAGGTTGTATACAGTGCCATTGAATCCTTCTTTCACCAAGATTCAACAACCGTACCCAGTATGCTGACCGGTTATGTCGCTCTATTCTCTGCAATCTTCATGTACGGAATCTACCGTTATAACCTTACATTAAGTAAAAAAATCAACAGCTCTTCCATCTATGCCGTTGCTCAGGATAATCGTTCCGATGCCCTTGTCAGTGTTGGTGCTTTCATTGGAATCATCGGTACTAAGTTGGGAATCCCTTGGCTGGATGCGATAGCTGCAGCAGTCGTTGGGATCATCATATGCAAAACGGCCTGGGATATCTTTCGTGATGCGTCCATCTCTTTAACCGATGGTTTCGACGAGCAGCTCCTGCAAAAGATCGGACAAACCATTATATTGACAGAGGGTGTTAAAGACATGAGTGAAATTAAAGCACGGATGCACGGAAGTGAAATCCTGCTCGAAACTACCGTTCATGTCAACCCTCTTTTGACCGTCATTCAAGGTCATGATATTACAGTTAGAATCGAAGAAAATCTTTTGAAGGAATATAATATCCAGCATGTGATCGTACACATCGAACCATATGCATTTCATAAAAAAGGTAACCGTCATTAACTTTACGTATACCTTTTTTTGTTATTTATTCCTGTAATTACTGTAATAAAACTGTGTCAAAAAAAGGTATTTATTGATTGATTGCCGAATATTTATCCAATTGACACATGTTAAAGGAACAGTAATCTGTTATCATGAAAACAAGTTGTAATTATTTTGATATTTTGTAATTTTATTCAAATAAAGCACTTTCTGGGTCAAAAGTAAATTCATTTTCCTACAGTATGGAGGGCAAAATGGTATCTAATCGAGAAATGACCATTCACTTTTTATCTTCTCAAAAAAACAGTATCATTTCCAAATGGAAAGATGAGTTGCTGCATTTACCGGACGGATATCTGGGGTATTTTAGAGAAGTGGAAAATATTTTTAATTTGCTAATGGAGCAGGTTGCAAAATCGGATACTGACATAGACGATGTACTGAAGGTCGTAGGGGAAAAAATTGCGGCTGATCGCGTTACTAAGCAATTGGATATGGAAAATTTCTTTTCCACTGCAACCATCGGGAGATCCGTCATCATAGAGCACATTTTGAATTCCGGAGCACACAAAGAGGAAATATCGGCTCTAATAAAACGGGTAAACGTTTACTTCGATAAACTCATTCATTTTGCATTATCCCATTATACCGAATTGAAAACGATGGAACTTGAAGAACGCTATCAATTCATAAGCCCAAACCATAAAGACCGTTTGACGCTCCTTGGCCAAATGACCTCAAGCTTTGTCCATGAATTCAGAAATCCACTGACTTCCATCATGGGATTCATACAATTATTACAGGCAGAACAACCTGAGATAAAGTACCTTGATATCATTTCAAAGGAATTGGATCAGCTCAATTACCGGATCACGCAATTTCTTAATATTTCCAAAAAGGAGACTTCAACAACACAACCTGATCTATTTTCCATTGCTCAGCTTGTGAATGAGGTGATCGAATTTTTATATCCCAGCATTTTGGAAGTTAATGCTTCCATTACATGCAATATTGCCGAGGATGCCGTAATTTCGGGTTCTAAAGAAGAATTCCGTCAAGTTTTATTAAATATTATATTAAATGCTCTTGATGTGGTTGCAGGGATGCCTTCCCCATCCATTTACATTTCAGGCTCTGAATCGCCACCAGGCATTCTTACTTTAAATATATCGAATAATGGGCCGAAGATACCTGACGACGTCCTGCCGAATATTTTTGAGCCATTCATCACCACAAAAAAAAGGGGAACGGGATTGGGATTATTCGTCTGTAAAGAAATCGTTTTAAAGCATCAAGGAACATTATCCTGTCACTCTACCGATTTCCTAACGACCTTTTCCATACAATTAAAAACTAAATAATGGATAAATATCCTTTTTTCCTTAGGGTTTTAGTGTGAAATTTTTGACTGATTGACGTCCAGTTACTTATACTAATAGGAAGGTTCCACTACTGATCGAGGTGAATGATCCTATAGATTGAAAATAAAAACCAGATTTCATACAAGATAGCGAATTATTTTTCCATCTAACATTTTATATACTATTTCATTCATTATTGGTTTTGGGAGGTGACTGGGATAATTAAATCGTTCGGCACATCTGGCGATTCAATAAAGTCCCACACTAATTGGACATATTAAGTTTTTTATTTGTCATTATTTTAATTGCTTTAACAGCCTTTTTTGTAGCTTCGGAATTTTCGATCATAAGGGTTCGCAGCTCCAGGATCGATCAACTGATTGAACAAGGAAACAAAAAAGCCATTGCGGCAAAGAAGGTTACATCCGATCTTGATGAATACCTATCCGCGACACAGCTAGGAATTACCGTTACTGCCCTTGGACTGGGGTGGCTAGGACAACCGACCGTCCTCAAATTGGTTGGGCCCTTATTCAATGCCTTGAATATCCCACAAGAAGTTACAAGCATTCTGACATTTGTCATTTCATTTTCCCTGATTACGTTCCTGAATGTGGTTGTAGGTGAATTGGCTCCAAAGACGGTTGCCATCCAAAAGGCTGAGCAAGTGACCTTGGCAATTGCCGGCCCGCTGATTTTTTTCCATAAGATAGCTTTTCCCTTCATCTGGGCCTTGAATCATTCTTCCCGATTCGTTGTCGGATTATTTGGCTTTAAGCCAGCATCCGAAAGCGAAATAGCCCATACTGAAGAAGAATTGCGTTTCATCCTGTCAGATAGCTATAAAAGCGGGGAGATTAACCAGTCGGAATTTAAATATGTAAATAACATCTTTGAATTCGATGATCGAGTTGCCAAGGAAATCATGGTTCCACGGACAGAAATCATGACCATATCCAAGGATGAAACGGTACAGGAATTCGTCGATGTGGCCAAATTGGAAAAATACACTAGATATCCTGTTGTCGAAGGTGATAAAGACCATGTCATCGGCCTAGTGAACTTAAAGGAAGTTTTCTCGGATCTAATCAAGAACCGGGAAATCCATATCAAAGCGATTGAAAATTACGCTCGTCCGATCATTCGGGTAATGGAAAATATACCAATTCACGATTTGCTGTTAAAAATGCAAAAAGAACGCATTCATATGGCTATTTTGATGGATGAATACGGCGGAACTTCCGGACTTGTCACAGTCGAGGATATCCTCGAGGAAATCGTTGGGGAAATTCGTGATGAATTCGATATCGATGAAGTTGCCTCAATCAGGAAAATTAAAGAAGGACATTATATTTTGGACTCTAAACTTCTTGTAAAGGAAGTGAATGATCTCCTTGGCATTCACTTGGAAGAAGATGATGTCGATACTATAGGCGGATGGGTCCTTACTGAAAACTATGATGTGAAGGTAGGGGACATCATGGAAAAAGACGGATTCTGCTTTAAAGTGATTGAAATGGAAGATCACGCCATCCGTTCCATCGAGGTCACAAAAAAGGTCGTACATCTTCCTCTTGAAGAGGATCTTACCCAAGGTTAATGATCAAAAACAGCCACGTAAAAGGTTATTTTACGTGGCTGTTTTTTAACGATTTGTTCATTTATCGGGAAACCGTCCCATTTTTTTGACAGTTACGATTGGAGGTGTGCTCTTTTTTTTCCATAAGATATACAGCATGATGAGGATAAAGGAAAAACCAGCAGCCGGTATTAGATAAGGTTCAGTTATTTCCCGGATTTGCTGCCAATTCTCGCCGAGGATCCTTCCTAAGGTCAGGAACAATATGGTCCAAGGTATGACAGCCGCAACCGTATAAAATATAAACTTCCATACTGACATCCTCGCAATTCCGGCAGGGATGGAAATGGCATGGCGAACAACCGGAATGAATCGAGCCGTAAAAACCACGCCCACGCCATACCGCTTAAACCACTCTTCAGCATGTACAATATGATTTTCTTTAATTAGAATATATTTTCCATATTTCAAGAGAAAGGGCCTTCCTCCATAATACCCCGCCCAATAGAGAAATAATTGTGCCATCGTCCCGCCTGCCACACCGGCAAGAACAGCTCCCCAAAAATTCATTTTCCCCAGGCCGACCACATAACCACCGTATCCAAGAACAAGCTCACTCGGGATGATTTCAACCATCAGCCCCAATAAAATCCCCATATAGCCCATTTCCGCAAACCAATTCAATATCGTCATAATAAGCTGTGATATCATGCTATCGGACTCCCCTTACCGCTAATTTCAAATTGTTTGTCCTTCTATCCTATTCAGCTCATAACGTTCTATTCGATTTTTCATATCCGGTTTCACAATGCACCACATTCAGGATTGCACAAAAAAAGACCAGCTGCTATGTACTCCGGTCTCTTTACATCAATATTCTTTTAGCTCCCCTTTTTGGGAAATTTGAGAAAAAACAGCGGTAGTGAGTAAGGATGAATCATTTTGTGAAACATTAGTGAAAATCTCCTGCCGTGATTTCGTTTTTTCAATATGAATCCCGAGATCTTTATACTTGTTGATTATTTGATTATTCATGCTTACCCTCCTTTTCTGCTGTACCGTTATCCTTTAACTTCCCATTTAACGAAGTAATAAAACCTGTTTAAACGATTCGATCCAAAAAACAATCAATTGACATGAATGGTTTGCAGTTGGTGTTCATGCACTTCGTCTTTTTCAACATGGACCTGGACCTTATAGGTTCCCGCTTCTTCGAAAGATACCTTATTTAGATATGTCCCATTCCCATCTTCTTCAGCTTTGGTGAAATGACTCTCTTCGCTGCCTTCCTTCCACACCTCGAAATTCACATCTGCATTTGTCAGCGGCTTCCCATTCAATTCAACCGTCGCTTCAAAATTCGAACTGTTTCCTGCCTTTACAGGGTTACTTTGAAACCCGATAGATACATCCGTACTAGGATGAACCGATGCACCTTCACTTTCATGTCCTGGAACGACAACTTCCTTTTCAGGCATTATATGAAGGCCTTTAGACGTTACATGGGACACTACAATATATTTGCCTTGTTCCTCAAAAGTATGCATCACTTGATACATGCCACTTCCAGTATTCTTTGCTTCAAGCATTTCCCGTTTATCCTGTCCGGACTTTCTCACTTCAAACAGCACCTCATCAGCTTCATTCACCAACTGGCTTCCCTGTTTCACTGTCGTTTCAAGAATGACTTCTTTTCCAGGCTCCACTTTCCCTTTAATGACAATTGATGCATCCATCGACTCTGGAACAGCACTGTTCACTTCCTTATCCTCAGGCATTTCAGACTCTTGACACCCTGCCAGCATAACTAACAACGCAGTACACATATAAAGTTTTTTCATATGAACTTCCCTTTACTATTTATTAGACTAAAAATCTGTCCTCTTCATATTGCCCATCCTTTCCTTTTTTTAGATTTTTATACATAATTTTACATCAAATGGTTCGCATTACAGTGACTGAAGTCAGCATGCCTACCGCGATGATCGTTAAAAATGAATATAAAAAGATTGAAGTCCCCACAACGCTCAATCCGCAAAGCAGTACACACCCATCAATGAAAAAAATCAGCAGACCTACATTGAGTCCACTTTTCCTGGAAAGGATCTGTGCCAACATATCGGTTCCGCCTGTAGAGGTCCCATACCGAAGCATTAAACCGATTCCAAGTCCAATCAACCCTCCCCCGATTATCGCACTTACATAAATGGGGAGGTTCCATCCTGTGACAGCGTCGGAAAAAATATCGATGCATAAAGAGGAAAAAAGCAAGCCATGCAAGCTGTTCAGGAATAATTTTTTTTCAAAGTACCAAGCATATATATATAATGGAATGCTGCTCAAAATCACACCCAGTCCTGTCGGAAGTCCTATATAGTAATGAAAAATCAGCCCAATCCCTATCATGCCGCCATCCAATAAATGATAAGGTATCAGAAAAAAATTGATTCCCACACCTACAAGCATGCTGCCGGCAATGATCGCTGCCATCCGTTCCATGATTTTCATGGCTGCCACCCCCTTTAATTCTTGCATTTAAAACTTGTCTTGGTTTCTATAGAATATGTTTGTACCATCAAAAAAATAATGAAACTGATCAATTTTTATGAAACGGCCCTTAGTTTTCTGAATATTCTATAATATGTTACAATAAAGTAGAGAAAACAGTCAAAAACAGCTAATTATTAGCTCAAACTGATCCTTTACAAGCAATTTACCGGATTTAAGGTGCCGTAAGCTGTTTGACTGAATGATTAACTCTTTCTATAATGAAAGTATTTAAATTAATTAGATTGAGGTGATTTGATGGGGCATTAAAGAATGTTCGTTGTGACGGACAGGCGCTGCTTTGCGTAACGGATATGTGCATCCTTTTGGAAAATGGCTATACTCCTTCAGACAGAAATTCTTCTATTTCCCGTCTACGCATCGCTAATCGGCATATACTATTATTCTCTTCATCACTAAAAGAAATGGGAGTTCAAGCGGCTGAACATCTATGGCCACAGGCCTTTTTGAAGCAATCCCGGAAATATTCAGCACGGCAAAAAAAATATACTTGTATATTTTAAAAATGTAGGAGGTGTACTCCTTATTCGTCTCGAAGGCGAGTTAAGGGAGACTATTTGGACATAATAAACTTGGTTCTTATTGCCATTTTAATTGCTTTAACAGCATTTTTTGTAGCTACGGAGTTTGCGATTGTTAAAGTGAGAAGCACGAGGGTCGATCAATTAATTGAAGAAGGAACGAGGAATGCCATTTCAGCAAAGAAGGTCATCTCCAACCTGGATGAATACCTCTCAACTTGTCAGCTCGGAATTACAGTTACAGCTCTAGGGCTTGGATTCCTTGGGGAACCGACAGTTGAAAGCATTTTGCACCCACTCTTGAATCAATTGAATCTTCCAAATTCAGCTTCACATGCACTCTCGGTTGCAATTGCCTTTTCTTTCATTACGTTCATACATGTCGTTGTTGGAGAATTGGCACCGAAAACATTGGCGATTCAAAAAGCGGAGCAAGTAACATTATTGGTTTCGAAACCTTTAATTGCCTTTAACAAAGTCATGTATCCATTCATCTGGGTACTGAATGGCTCTGCAAGGACGCTTACAAGAATGCTAGGATTAAAAGCGGTTTCCGAACATGATTTGGCTCATACAGAAGAAGAGCTTCGAATCATTGTTTCCGAAAGCTACAAAAGTGGCGAAATTAACCAATCAGAGTTTAAATATGTGAATAAGATTTTTGAATTCGATGATCGGATCGCAAAAGAAATCATGGTTCCACGTACAGAAATTGCAACGGTATCCAAAGATGATACGATCCAGCAGTTTTTCACCGTAATGGCGGAAGAGAATTTTACGCGATATCCTGTCATTGATGGTGATAAGGATCATGTTATCGGAATGGTCAATATCAAAGAGCTATTCACTGAAATGATAGACAGAAACAATCAGGCAGCGTCAACGATCGACCGATATGTTCGTCCGATCATCCGTGTCATTGACAGTATCCCGATTCACGATTTACTTTTAAAAATGCAAAAGGAACGGATCCACATGGCCATCCTCATGGATGAATACGGCGGTACGTCAGGTTTGGTTACCGTTGAAGATATCCTTGAAGAAATCGTTGGCGATATCCGCGATGAATTCGACCTGGATGAAGTTCCCGATGTCCGCAAATTAAAAGAAGATCACTACATCATCGATGCCAAGGTATTAGTAAGTGAAGTGAATGATTTACTCGGATTGGATATCAATGATGAAGATATTGATACGATGGGCGGATGGATCCTTACAGAGGATTATGAGGCCAAACAAGGTGATATCCTGACTTATGGTCCCTATAACTTCAGGATAAAGGAAATGGAAGATCACCATATTCGTTATATTGAAATATATAAACAAGCAAAAGTCGTAAACGAAGTGAAAGAATTCCCGATCATATCACAAACCGAAATCGTTTCATGATAATAACCCCCGTTCCTAATACAATAGGAGCGGGGGTTATTTTTTTTCAACTGGTACATGAAATAAAATAAATACATATTATATAAAACCTGCTTCATTTAACATTGGATGATTACATGAAGTATAGTTCTACCTTTATTGTTTCATACTGTTAAAAAAGCGATACTTTTTGAAGGAGTGAAGAATCATGAAACTCATAACCATTTGCCAGCACTGCAAAGGGAAAGGGAAAACCCGTTATCTTCAATTCTTTTCCCGGGACTGCAATCATTGCAACGGTCAAGGTAAAGCGGTAAAAGATATGTCAAATTTAAGAAATCAGGCCAAAAACATCTAATAATCTTTCATATTTTGAAGTTGGTTTTAATGACACCTGCCCTCTTTAGCGTATCATAAACAATCAGTATCGAAGGTCCAAGGAAAAGCCCAAGGAAACCAAGCATCTTAAACCCTAAATAAAGACTGACCAACGATGCCAATGGGCTCAACCCCATATTTGCTGAATAGATTTTTGGTTCGATGGTCCTTCTTATGATGGTAATGACCAGGAATAGAATGATGAGGCCAACACCAAGATGATGATTTCCTTGAGCCCAAACGATCGCTGCCCAAGGAACCAGCACAGATCCCGTCCCCAAGATAGGAAGAATGTCCACCACCACTATTAACATTGCCAATGGAATCATATACTTCACATTTAATAACCATAGTCCTCCATAAGCCATGATGAACGTTATTAAACTTAACAGGATTTGTGCCTTTATGAAGCCTACGGCTGCCATACTTAAATCTTGATAAACTAGCGAAATTTTTTGATAGGTGGATGTCTTTAAATAAAGGACTGCCTTTTTTCTTAATTTAGGCAATTCAAGACTGAATAAGAATAAAGCGATTAAGTAAATTAAAAAGTCAATGAAAAATCCAGGAATGAGTGTCACGAACTGGACCATATCCTGAACAAAGCCCTCTGTGAACCCCTCCAGAGCCATGACTCCCTTTTCCATCGTCTGTTCTACCGATTGAATGAGGTTTGTCGGCAAAGTTTGCGAATACCGTTCCCATTGCCTAATGACTGGCAATATAGCCGTCAAATACACTTCACGTATGAAACCGGGAAATTCTTCCGAATAGACAATGACCTTCTTGATTAATACCGAAAAAGAATAATAAGTGATGCTCATAAGCCCGCCTACATATAAAACAAATGAAATCAATACTGCCCAAAAACGATGCAGCTTTGCCATTTCACCAATCATGCGGACCAATCCATCCAAAAGAATGGCGGTGAGCAGCGCTAAAATCAACGCCCATGAATACGGAATGACGATTAATATGACTAGAAGGAGTATTCCCCTCCAAAACCAGCGAAAAAAGACGGCGACATTCACTGAACAAACCCTCCTTGCACCTTCCTGTTCTCCTTATATTTATGAAACGGGGACACATATATTTCGCTTATACGTTTTATTTTCTCAATAAGGGGAAAAAGAGATACAAAGAGATGGAGGGATTCACATTGGATAATAAAGATAAAGAAAAGTATCTTGAGGAGCGTAATGATAAATCCAAGGCCTTCAAGAAAAATCAGGAGAAACAGCTGGAACGTGATCAAGTGGTCATGCCCATTGATGATTTACCAATTGATGAAATTAAATATGAACATCAAGAAGAACGAAATAAAAAAGAAACAAAGCACCGCTCCACCAGCGAGAAGTTTTAAACAAAAACCAGCCACTTTTTAGAGGCTGGTTTTTGTTTGCAGGATATACTGCATTCAGCGCGTTTTATACTTTTACCAATTTCGTCGGCACTTATGGACCATTTCAAAGAGTAATATATTCTTCCCATCATATATTACAAGAAGTAGACTTAAAGGGGGCCGGAAAGTGTATCTATCTTTAATTGATGTACCGGCAGCACCTTCAACTCCTCAGGTATGGTTTCTAACTAAATCTTATAACAAAGTTGATTGGAGCGGGTGTTCGAGACTCCTGCGGAAAAAGCGCGTCCAAGGGAGACCCTGCAGGTGCAAGCCGAGGAGGCTCCCCGGACCGCCCGCGGAAAGCGAGTGCCTGGAACGGAAATAAACGCCCAAATGGACAAACCACAAAAAAACTGTAGATAAACATGAATTCTCGACTTTGTCTCTAGGCTGAAATATATTCCATCATGATTGATGTTCTTCTTGTGATTGTGCAGATGCTTCCCCCTTTGTTGTTTGAGATTTGGGAAGACTGAGCTTTCCCTCAATTCATTCATATTGCCAGAATTTTACCCTTCCCCGCTTTGCTTCCAAAAATAAACATTGACTGAAATAAATGATTCTTTACAATAGACTTTTAAGAATTAAAGAATATAATGGACTGGTCGACCATTATAAAGGAGAATCATATGACGAACCCTACTCAATTATTTCATCAATATTTACAAGTATCGAGATCATTAGTCAGCAAAATGAATGAACAAATTACAGCCCTTGAAATTTACCATAATCAGTGGACAATCCTGAATTACTTAAAGAACTGTGGCTATTCCACAATCCCCGATATTTGCAGTTACCTGGATGTAGACAGTGTGATCATCACACGTTCGGTCAACAGCATGGAACAGAATAATATGATTAAACAAGTTCCTGGTAAAGATGAACAGGAAAAACGAATCGAACTGACCCCCCGGGGCAAAGAGGTACATACAAAATGTCTTAAGATTGCAGAAAAAATCGAAGGAAAGGCCTTGGAAGGCATTACTGAAGAAGAACAGGAAGTATTTTTCCAGACGGTCCTTAAAATCCTCAATAATATAAGAAACTAAAATGGGTAGCTTGTATCATTTTAGAATAAGTGTGAAGCAAGGAGTTTCCTTACTTTCACACCAAGCTATAGCCATGCCTTTTTTAAAAGCCGGATTCCAGCTTCGATTTCCCTTTCGGTTAAACCACCGTACCCAATCAAAATAGTCGGATCTTTCACTTTCTTTGAATGATAAACCGATGTTGGGTGGACTTTAACCCCCACACTGGCAGCCCTTTGGATGAGCTCTGCCTCACTGCTGCCGTTTTTTACGTTTAAAAGAACGTGCAATCCTGACTTTTCACCGATTATGGCTACACGATCATGGAAGCTCGCTTCCATTGCGTTCAGCAGCACCTTATTCTTTTTACGATAAATCGTTCTCATTTTATTCAGATGGCGTTCCCAATGTCCATTTTTCATAAAAAGACAGAGCGTTTCCTGAATCAGTCTGGAAACGGTCTGTTTATATCCGATTAACTTCTGCTGAAATCGGCAAGACAACTCCTTGGGTAACACCATAAATCCCACCCTGATCGATGGGATGAACGACTTTGAAAACGTGCCTAGGTAGACGACCCTTCCATTTGTGTCCAACCCCTGCAACGACGGAATCGGTTTGCCTGCATGTCGGAATTCCCCGTCATAATCATCCTCAATAATATAACCTTTTTTTTCCACCGCCCAATTCAATAATTCCACCCGTCTAGTTATCGGCATGATCATACCGGAAGGAAATTGATGGGAAGGTGTGACATAGGCTACATCCGCTGTACTCTCTTTCAATGAGTCCACACTCATTCCACTTTCATCCAAAGGTATGAATTCCGTAACCGCCCCCTCCAGCCTCAGTACCTCCCTTACCCGATGAAAGCCAGGATCTTCTAACCCAAATACCCGCTCATTTCCAAGTAGTAACCGCAGAAGATGGATGAAATACTGGGTACCTGCCCCAATGATGATTTGATCAGCCCCGCAGCGAACTCCTCTTGATTGGAATAGATAGGATGAAATCTCAGCCCTAAGCCCCCATTCCCCTTGTGGATCACCGCTCATGAACATTTCCCTTTCCTGTAGATACAACGTATTATTCAAGCACTTTTTCCATACGGCATGCGGGAAAGAATCCACGTCCACCCGGCCATGATTGTAATCTATTTCATTTCTTTCATTCACAGGGTCCATTATCCCTTCTGTTACAGGCAATGGCTCATTCAAAGCTGAAATCGGTTCTAAATCGGCTACGTAGTACCCTTTCCTTAATTGACTTTCCACATATCCTTCTGCCATCAACTGCTGATAAGCCGTATCAACTGTATTCAGGCCTATCCCTAAATGCAAGGCCAGTTTTCGTTTAGAAGGCAGTTTCATTCCGGCCTTTATTTCTCCATTCTGGATTTCCTTTATAAAGTATTTATACAATTGCACATATAAAGCTTCTTTGTTCGTTTTATCTAGGGTTAAAGTGATTTCAAACATTTGGTCCTCCTTCAAACTGGTTCCATAAATTATATCAGCATTGGTCCTTATTGCAGAACCAGAATATTTTTATAATGAAGATATCAATCAAGAGGAGGAAACTATGGAGCATTTCGAATTATACCGTAAACACGTGATACTCACCCCGATGATGGAACATCATATCGAACCGCTTTACGCCGCTTCCCTGCCATCTGAAATATGGAAATGGAGTGCAACAAAGATTTTGTCATATGAAGAGGCGATCTCCTATGTAAAGGAAGGCATTCGAGCAAGGGAACAGGAACTTCATCATCCATTTGTCGTTATCGATCGGACAGATGATTCGGTAGTTGGCAGCACGAGCTTAAGGAATATTCACTTTCATAATCAATCGCTGGAAATCGGCGCGACTTGGTATCATCCCGACAAATGGCGAACAGCCATTAACACTGAATGTAAGTACTTGTTATTGCAGCATGCTTTTGAAAAGTGGCAAATGAAACGGGTTGAATTCAGGACGGACGAATGCAACAAAAGATCACGTGCCGCAATAACCAGGCTCGGCGCCCTTGAAGAAGGGATTTTGAGGATGGAGAAAAAGCTGCAAGATGGGAGGATCAGGAATACGGTGGTCTATAGTATTCTCAAGCATGAATGGCCCAGTGTGAAAAGGAATTTGGAAGCTTTTTTAGAAAGGTGAAAATGAGAAAAAGAGTGCCATTGTTTTGCACTCTTTTCTCTTGCTGCTATTTTTCATGTGAGTCTTTACGAATTTCCGATAAAGAATCCTTTTGCCTTTTCGTTGATCGAATGAATATGAAAACACCAATCGCAAATAAAAATGGCATTAGTAAAGCAAAAAGAAGATAAATCATATCACCAAAGAACAAGTTCATTACCCCCTAAGCAATTCGACGCACCCTTTTGTCTGTAAAGCTTTTCCGTCAGACTTGAATGATCCCTGCTTAGTCCAAGCTTTGTGACAAGCGAATCATATCCTGGCACTGAATCCCATTTTCATAAATGGCCTCGGAATAGTTTCTAGTAAAAAAATCCCGATCGACTCCAGTTATTCTAAAACTGCATTTTTGGTAAAGGGCAAGCTGCCCTATCCCCGAATTGCCCGTTCCGATTTCAATCATTTTATATCCCTGTTCCCTTGCATGGCCTATCGCATGTTCAATCAATTGCCTGCCGATTCCTCTTCCATGGTACTGTTCATCGACCGCGATGTTCATTATCTCTATCAGTTCCGGGCCATTTTGCAGTAAAACACAAACGCCGATCATCCGGTTATCACCCATGGCAACAAAGCACTTTCCGCTTCCCAAATATTCCTCGACCAATTTCCTTGAAGGATCTGCCAAAAGCAATAAATGCATCGGGGGTGGCTCATCTAAGAATAATTCTCTTATCTCCATCAGCATCCAAACCCTCCTCAGTTTAATTCATCCATAAGCAGTTCAACCAATTCCGATGCAGGAAGTTCCCTGCTCAACTTATAACCCTGTCCTGCCCACAAAGCCATCAATTCAGGATTGTTCTTTTGTCCGGCTGCTTTTCGCATTTGTTTGGTCATGTGATGGACATAAGGATAGGCGACCGGTGCGACGCTATCATATTCCGTTAAAAAGTGATTCACCAACCCGCGTGCCCTCCGGCCGCTGAAGGCTCGGGTAACAGCAGTCTTAGTAAATCGGGGATTTCCCAGCGCCGCCTTATGAACTGGACTTGCCCCGCTTTCGGGACAGCGAAGGAAAGCGGTACCCAATTGCGCCGCTGTTGCTCCCGCTTCGAGCACGGCTGCGATATCCTTTCCATGCATCAGTCCGCCCGCGGCAATGATCGGTAAGTCCAGCTCAGCCCCTATCATCCGAATCAATACTAAAAGGCCGTAATCATCTTCTGTGCGGTCATCAAAACTGGCCCGGTGCCCCCCTGCTTCAAACCCCTGCACACATAGAACGTCCGCGCCTGCTCCCGCCGCCTTTTTTGCTTCCTGAAGGTTGGTTACCGTCACTGCTATAAGGGAACCGACATCTTGGAGCTCCCTTATTACATCTTCCGTTGGACATCCAAACGTAAAACTGACGACCGCGACCCCAGCCTCCTTCAATACATCTAGTTTATTTCCCCAATCATCGTCATCACTATCGGCTTTTCCAATCTCAGCCCCAACGCTCTCGGCCTCTTTTTCAATCTTTTCACGATAGCCAGATAATATATTTTCATCCGCCGGCTCGTTGCCTGGCACAAATACATTCACGCCAAAAGGGCGTTCAGTCAACTGACGGGTCTGCCCTATCTCGTCCATCATCTCTTCCGCAGTCTTATAGCCAGCTGCGAGAAAGCCCAATCCTCCTGCATTGGATACAGAAGCCGCAAGCTTCGGAGTGGAAGCTCCTCCTGCCATCGGTGCCTGAATGATTGGGTATCTCATTAACTCTTTCAACATTCGATACAACTCCTCTTGATTTTTCTTCATGCCCTTATCATTTTTACGTTTTCTTGGTATAATGATTATCTGTAAGAGAAAAGTGTCTAAATGATCACCCTTTATATCTTGCAAATATAAAACATAGGTGGTAAATAAAAAATGGAAACAAAACCATATAGAGTATTACTTTATTATTTGTATGTACCTATCGAGAATCACGAAGTATTCGCGGCCGAGCATCTTGCGGCATGTAAAGCCCTTGAATTGAAAGGCCGTATCTTGGTGGCTTCAGAAGGTATCAACGGAACGGTTTCAGGTACGATCGAACAAACCGACAAATATATGGACATGATGAAAAGCGATCCCCGCTTTGCCGATATCGTGTTTAAAATAGATGAAGCTGAAGGCCATGCTTTCAAAAAAATGCATGTTCGTCCACGCAATGAGCTTGTAACGCTTCGCTTGGAAGACGACATCAACCCGAACCAGACGACAGGCAAATACTTGAGCCCGAAGGAATTCTTCGAGCAAATGCAAGATGAAAACACCATCGTCCTTGATGCCAGAAATGACTATGAATTTGATTTAGGACATTTCAGGGGAGCAATCAAGCCAGAAATCACGAATTTCCGTGAACTTCCGGAATGGGTACGGGAAAATAAAGAAATGTTCGAAGGCAAAAAAATCCTAACGTATTGCACTGGCGGAATCCGCTGTGAGAAATTCTCCGGCTGGCTTGTCGAAGAAGGCTTTGAAGATGTAAGCCAGCTGCACGGCGGCATCGCAACATACGGGAAGGATCCCGAAGTCCAAGGTGAGCTATGGGATGGCCAAATGTATGTTTTCGATGAAAGGATTGCCGTACCTATCAATCAAAAGGAACATGTAATCGTCGGACGCGATATTTATTCTGGCGAACCTTGTGAACGCTATGTCAATTGCGCTAATCCTGAATGCAACAAGAAAATCCTTTGCAGCGAAGAGAATGAACACAAACATATGCGCAGCTGTACCCATGAATGCCGAGTGCATCCGCGTAATCGCTATGTAGTCGAGCATAACCTTTCTGAAGAAGAAGTGGCTGAGAGATTACAGCTAATCGAAGATTCCATTACGGCAAAATGATTTTAGCAAACCCGAATCAGTGGACATGATCCCTGTTCGGGTTTTTTTATCGATTAAACCTAATCTTATTTTTCTATATTAAACTTATGCCTTGGATTTCATTCCACTGTAAGAATTAACTTTGATCTTTAATGCCATCTGCTTTTACTGCAATATTACTTCCATTCTTACTTCTATATTACAATAGAAAAAACCTTCTTAATACGTAAAAAGAATGGTTTCCGCTTTTAGATTTTAGCGGTCATCAGTCTTACCTACATGAAAAGAGCGATTCCTTTTTAGGGGAATCGCTCTTCATTCATGTTATTTTGCATCTGCACTTACAACAATCCCGCAAGCTTGTCTATCGCCTGCATCACCGGTTTTCAAAGTATCTGCATCCGGTCCTTTTTCTCCATTGGCTTCATAGCGGTCAGGAATATTGGCAAAGTTGTCTGGGTTAGCATGAACGATTACAGCCAGCTCTTCTTTCTTCAGTTGGTCTATTGTCATGTTATCCAATGTTGCCGTATATTTTGCTGTCCCATCTTCTTTTACATATAAAGGGGGCATATCACCTGCGTGTTTAGAATGCGTTTCATCAGTTGGGTTGAAGTGTCCTCCCGCTGTAGTGAAAGGGCCATCCTTGGCATCCGGCTCACATGCTGCGTTCTCGTGAACATGGAATCCATGGTAGCCTGGCTCAAGACCTTCCAAAGCGGTCTCGATCACTACAGAATTCTCTTCAGCGGTAAAGTTCACCGTTCCAAGTGTTTTACCTTCTACATCTTTAACTTCCGCTTTCACCTGCGGATCAACCTCTGTATCTGTTCCTTGTCCCACTGTAGTCATGTCCTCGGCATTATTATCGGCCTGATTTGAATCATCCGCTGAATTGCATCCATACAGTAAAAAGGCAGCACACATAGGCAGTATAAGCTTTTGTTTATAGTTCATGATAACTTCCCTCCACTCTCTTATATGTATCTTCCTCTTATTACTTTCCACTATTATGGAAGAATAAACAGATAGCGGCATAAATAGGAAAATAGATTACACCAATGAGAGTGAACACCTTACTAAATTCACAGACAAGGATATTACACTATAGCTTAATGGGCTCACATTTTTACAAAGTGATGACCCCGAAAGTAATGGCTGCGATCGTCATGATGATGGTTGTCCCAAACGCCCATTTAAACAGGAATTTTTGATGATCCCCAAAATCCACGCCTACAAGGCCAATCAATATGAATGTTGCAGGCACCAATGGCGATAAGGGGAACCCTGCGGTCGAATGACCTAATAATGCCGCCCTTCCGATTTCTACAGGGGCAATGCCGAAGTTCGATGCCGTTTCACTTATGATTGGCAGAATGCCAAAATAATAGGCATCAGGTGAAAAAATGAACCCCATCGGTATGCTCGTCAGCGCTACCACCAGTGGCAAATGTGCCCCGAGCCACTCCGGAATGACAGTTACGATTGAAGCAGCCATCGAGTCCATCATCTTTGTTTCCGTGAATACACCCGTAAAAATCCCAGCTGCGAAAATGAGTGTACAAATCATCACGAAACTATTGGCATGACTTAAAATCCTTTCCTGCTGTTCTTTTGGGTTCGGAAAGTTAACGAATAGTGCAATCGCAAAAGCGGAGGCAAATAAGATTTGGATCGGCAGCACTTCCATCACCAGCAAAACCATCAGTAAAATCGTCAAGAACCAATTAAACCAAAAAAGCCTGGATGTTCCTTGAGGTGCGGTTTCAGCAGCTGCAGCCTGTTCACCCATATCAGGTTGGATGTTCGTCTCCAAGGAGCCGACTCCCAATCTCTCCCTTTCCTTTTTGCCAAGTACGTATGCCGAAAAAAGCGTCCATAAAAGACCGCAAACCATGACCGGAATAAGAGGAATGAATAACTCCGAAACTTCAACCTGAAGGCTCGCGGCCGCCCTGACCAAAGGCCCGCCCCATGGAATCATGTTCATGACGCCAGCGGCCAAACCAACGACACAGGCCAATACGAGCCTGTTCATCCCTAATTTGATATAAAGCGGCAGCATGGCCGAAACAGTGATCATGAATGTAGAAGAACCGTCTCCGTCCAAACCTACCAATATGGTTATAATGGCGGTTGCCATGACAACCTTTAGCGGATCTCCTTTTACAAAACTCAGTATTTTAGCGATCATGGGCTCGAATAAACCAACGTCAATCATTAAACCAAAATACAGAATAGCAAAAACGATCATGACTGCTGTCGGTGTCACCTTTAAAATACCCGCAACCATCATATCTCCCATTTCCGAGGCAAACCCACCAATCAGACCAAAAGCTATTGCCGTGAAGATAAAAGCGACAACCACTGATAACCGCTTCGTGATGACCAAGACCAGAAACGTTAAAATCATACAAAACCCTAAAATCGTCAACATGTTTAAAACTCCTTTAATTGGAAAAATGAATACCTTTTGTTTATTTAATTTTTCTGAAAAATCAGTATTTTCACATTATACCATTTGCCCATTCATTAAAAAACCTGTTAAACAAATTCGTTTAATAAATTAGTTAATTTCTGTATACTATTATTTAGGAACCCGAAGTTTTTTTCGGAGGAAAGAAGTGTTGTATGTAAAATGAACGCTCATAAAATAGCTAAACGGAACCTTTTCATCATGTGGTTCGCCAATTTCTTCATAGGCGGGAGCATGACGATGGTTCTCCCATTCATATCCTTATACATTGGTACATTCGGAGATTATTCGACTCAATATATCCAGCATTGGTCCGGATGGACTTTTGGAATCACTTTCGTGACAGCCTTTTTATTTTCCCCCATTTGGGGACGGATTGGTGACCGGTATGGCAGAAAGAAAATCTTGATTGCCTGCGCCTTTGGGATGGGCCTGTCCATCTTCCTGATGGGATTCGTCGAAAATGTTTGGCAGCTATTCGTCCTAAGGATGTTCACAGGAATATTCACTGGCTTCATTTCCATTTCCCAGGCCTTCATATCAACGCAAACACCAAAAGAAATTGCCGGACGTGTACTGGGAACCTTACAAACGGGAAATATAACCGGTTCCCTTTTCGGACCATTGCTTGGCGGCGTCCTTGCAGACACACTCGGCTATTCAACCGCCTTTAAATTCACCTCCATCACCATTTTCATCTCTGGTCTTCTTGTTTTTGCAACCAAGGAGTACCGAATGGAGCGGCAGGAGGGAACGAAGTCGAGCTATACAAGCAGGGAGGTTCTCTCACATATCTTAAGGAATCCCATCCTGGTGAATGTCATGCTCATCTCCACGCTTGTCCAAGTTGCCCACTTCAGCATCCAGCCCATTCTTTCTTTATACGTTGGTGAGCTGCATGGAACTTCCAATCTTGGTTTTTATTCAGGAATCGCCTTTTCTGCAGCAGGCCTGGGGAATTTATTGATGGCGCGTCACTGGGGCAAGATAGGTGATCGGCATGGACATGTGAAGATACTTGTGCTGCTTCTTTTTCTGACAGCTCTTGTCTACTTGCCCGGTGCCTTCATCAATCATTTTTGGCAGCTTGTCTTTGTACGTTTCATACTAGGCATGGCAATAGGCGGCATCATCCCTGTAAGGATTGCCTACATTCGCCAAGAAGCGCCTGTCGCAATGCAGGGGGAAGTGCTTGGGTATAATACGAGCCTGCGCTTTTTAGGCAATATCATCGGACCCGCAATGGGCGGAATGGTTGCTGGTTTCTACGGATTCTCTGCCGTCTTCATCACGACCAGCACGTTACTCCTCATAGCCGGACTTGTCCTCTATTTCGCGATGTACCGCAATCCGGAGTTGGCCAGATCACATTAATCACATTTTTGGCAAGGAAGCCTGCTTCCATCTGGAAGCAGGCTTTCTCATGTTTAATGCTCATACAGCTGTAGTGCTCGATACTTCTGGAGCCTTTTTATATGGGGAATGATAGAAGAGAAATCAAGGAAAAGAGATTTGAAGGGGTCACGTTCATGCCTATCCGTAAAGTCCACCAACCCTTATGACACACCCACAAACTGATAAGTATTTTTCCAGCACTTCATAACACATCGAACTTTATGTTAAGATTTATTCAGGCAAATTTTATGAAAGTAAAAGACGCAAAGTCACGGGCCTAAACCAACAACTTAGTTGTCACGGCAGCCGGGTTGCCAAGATTTTTCTTGAATGGATCACTTTATAATTAATTTTCTTGCCCCTTTTTAATTTGCCTAAAATTAAAACAAGGAGGGTTATATATGTTCTTTCCAACCATTTATTCAGCTACTACGGATGAGAGACACATAGTTAAAGATAAAAATACTTGTGCATGCGGCACTAGATATAATGCATTCGCAATGTTATCCAGAAGCGACCTTCGAAAGATCAGGTTCAAGCATTATAAAGAAGTAACATGTCCTTTATGTAAATCCAGTATGATTGATGAGGAATTGCCTCTTAACACAAGGACGGTTCATACTCCCAAACTTTGATAGAGCTGGCTTTTCATCCTCACCACTTCCATATATGGTAAAACGGGAAAATATCATTCCGGTAAAAAAACTCTCTTACTTCCTGCCCACATATTTACACAGTTAGAGCACGATCTTTTTTTCATTATATGAATGGTAAAGGTACGGTCACCCTATAGGGCTCGATAAGATATAAATCAAGTAAGCGTAGAATGTCATGAATCGGTTCCAATCGGTGGCGTAAAGCTAGTAGGAAAGGGAAATCCATGTTTTTGATTTTTATTTATGAAATAGATCTCTACCGTTTTACTCCACTCCCCCTTAGCGGGAATTTTACAAAAGCCTATAGGGCCCCTTACGTAAAAATGGACAAGTCATTAACGGAAATCAAATTCGACTGACTTTATTACAAGCATGACCTGTATGCTTTCGCCTACCTCCTTATAATTGACTTCCCTCACATGATAGCTCAATCAACTATTGCACCAATTCTTCTCTCTTAAAGCATTTTTCCTTCGTAAGATAAGAAATGAATAGCCCTCGATTTGTCGTTTATATTATCCATATAGATAGAACAAAGGACTCATGCTATAATTTAGTGCGTTAAAAAAGAAATGAACACACATATATATAAAAAGAAGGAGT
This sequence comes from Peribacillus sp. FSL R5-0717, assembly GCF_038002945.1. Classification (NCBI taxonomy): domain Bacteria; kingdom Bacillati; phylum Bacillota; class Bacilli; order Caryophanales; family Bacillaceae; genus Peribacillus; species Peribacillus sp. FSL R5-0717. Next base: position 3,683,891 of record NZ_JBBOOF010000001.1, on the reverse strand, counting down.
GTTTCTTTGAATACATCTGCATACAAAACGGAATGGTTCGGCAACGTTAGAGGAGATGTTCTTTCGGGAATTGTCGTTGCCTTGGCATTGATTCCAGAGGCGATTGCCTTTTCGATCATTGCTGGCGTTGACCCAATGGTTGGTCTATATGCCTCATTCTGCATTGCCATCGTCATATCCTTTGTCGGCGGAAGGCCGGGAATGATATCGGCTGCCACTGGCGCAATGGCACTCGTCATGGTCGACCTTGTTAAAGATCATGGCTTGAACTATTTACTTGCTGCAACCATATTGACTGGTTTGCTGCAAATTTTACTAGGGGTTTTAAAAATCGGGAAATTAATGAAGTTCATTCCGAAGCCAGTCATGACTGGTTTTGTGAATTCTTTAGCCATCTTGATTTTCACGGCACAGCTCACCCATTTCGTGGGCGAAACATGGATCATGTATGTCATGACAGCCGTTTCATTAGCTATCATTTATCTTTTTCCGCTGATCACGAAAGTCATACCTTCACCACTTGTCGCCATCATATTCATGACGATCGTTGCAGTTACCACGGGGGCTACGGTGCGGACGGTTGGGGATATGGGGCAATTGACCGAAGCGCTTCCGATGTTCATGCTTCCAGACATCCCTTTGACCTTCGAAACTTTGGCGATCATTTTCCCTTATTCCATTGCCCTTGCGTTTGTTGGACTGCTTGAATCGTTATTGACGGCTCAAATTGTCGATGAGATGACTGACACGGACAGTAATAAGAATAAGGAAGCCAAAGGCCAGGGGATTGCGAATATCATCGCCGGATGTTTTGGCGGCATGGCAGGATGTGCGATGATCGGCCAATCCGGTATCAACATTAAATCTGGTGGAAGGGGCAGGCTCTCGACATTTGTAGCGGGCGCATTCCTTATGGTATTAATCGTGGTATTGAATGATGTACTTATCAAAATACCGATGGCTGCACTTGTCGCAGTCATGATCATGGTTTCAATCGGGACATTTGACTGGTCTTCCCTAAAGAGGCTCACTAGAGCTCCTAAGTCGGATGCAACCGTGATGATCGTGACGGTCCTCATTGTCCTTTATACACATGACTTATCAAAAGGCGTATTTGCCGGAGTGCTTTTAAGCATGATTTTCTTCTCGGCTAAAATTTCTAAAGTGGCAGTAGAGAAAACGGCAGACATCCAGGCTAAGAAAATCACTTATCGTATCAGCGGACAAATATTTTTCGCTTCTGTCCAGGACTTTGTTTCAAAGTTCGACTTCAAGGAAAAAGCCGATGCAATCATCATCGACTTCTCCCATTCCAAGATCTGGGATGCTTCAGCAGTCGGTGCTGTCGATACGGTTATTCTTAAATATCAGCTCTTGGGAATACCTGTCCAAGTCCAAGGACTCGATGAAGAAAGTTCTACATTGCTTGAAAAACTCGCCACCTCAGAAAGTAAAATATCTTAAAGAAGTAAAATTCTGCTGAATAGAAACTTTTCAAACCGACAAAATAGATAACATGAATCATTTCCTTTTGAAAGGAGCGAAAAGCATGACACCCGAGCAGGATTATACGGCAGCAAATCTGTCACCGGATTTATTGAAGGAACTGAAAAGCTTTGAAAGCAAACTTGGCGAGGAAGCCAATAAAGAATTGATTGTCATCGCCTATGAAAAAGAAAAGGAATCTTTAAATTAAGAAAAAAGACTCAAACACCCTTAATGGGATGGTTGAGTCTTTTTTTGAATGTACAGAAAAAGGGTGCCCAAGTTTTTAACGAGCAACCCTTTTCCTGTATTATTTGCTGAATACGTCGGTTAAGACCGGCACGATTTGTTTTTTACGCGATACAACGCCTTCCAAGACGGCGATGTTATTGTTTAATGAAACGTCATATGCCTTTTCAACCGCATATGCCGCTTTACCAAGAGCCAAGGCAACGGAATCATTAGTCAGGATATCCGTTACGACGAATAGGAACAAGTCCAATTCCTTCACTGCGATGACCGCTTCAATCGCTGCTTCCAATTCTGCTTGCTTAGCAAGGACTTCGTTCGGATCAACGGCATTGACCTGTGCTATTTCCACTTTAGCCATTCCCATGGAGAATTCCTTGGCATCAAGAGTGATGAGCTGGGCAATCGTTTTGTCGCTTAAGTCAGCTCCCGCTTTCAACATTTCCAAGCCATATTTTTCAGCGTCGACTCCTGCAATGGCAGCCAGTTCCATTGCTGCTGCAACGTCCTGCTCCGTGCAAGTCGGGGATTTGAACAATAAAGAATCGGAAATGATGGCAGACAGCATAAGACCTGCGATTGCTTTAGGGACTTCAATGCCGTTTTCTTTATAAATTTTATTTAAGATGGTTGCCGTACAGCCAACTGGTTCTGCACGGTAATATAATGGATCGCTTGTTTCAAAGTTAGCGATACGGTGATGGTCGATAACTTCCAACACACGGACTTGGTCAATATCTTCAGCACTTTGCTGGCGTTCGTTATGATCGACCAGGATTACGCCATCAGCTTCCCCTGCAACTTTTTCCACAAGACGGGGAGCATCGAATTTGAATTGGTCCAATGCATATTGAGTTTCACCATTCACTTCACCCAGACGAACTGGTTCAGCGTTGATACCTAGCTGTTTTTTAAGATCTGCATAAGCGATTGCTGAACAGATTGTGTCTGTATCCGGGTTTTTATGTCCAAAAACTAATACTTTTTCCAAGATTTTATCCCCTTTTTCATAAATATTTTTCCGCGAATCCCCTCAGTGCAATAACGGAGAGCCACCTTTACTAGACACTTTATTTTAACACAAAATCCCGTAAAATCAGCGCTTGATTTATCCATTCCCCCATAAAATCTTTCATTCCCCCACCCTCTTCCATCACTTTGTCAATAGATAAGGGTTGGTTTTTTTCAAATATATTAGTTGAATTATCATCGTATATGGCTTACGATAATATAAGCAGAAATACTAGATATTGATTACATAAACAATTCCAATAACTATATATAGAATTTTTATAATCCAAGGTGCCAGTGATGGCTGAAAAGGGAATCCGGTGTAAACCCGGAACTGTCCCCGCAACTGTAAATGTGACGAAATGAGAAAACCACTGTATAGCTCTCTATACGGGAAGGACTCAAAGTAGGATGATCATGAGTCAGGAGACCTGCCTTGAATTTTTCACGTTTCTTATTCTTCGGGGATTGAGATGATGAAACGATAGTATAACGGCTATTTTTTCATGCCTCATTTATTCTATCGTTTGATCCGCTCAATTCTTTGGGCGGTTTTTTTATTTTAGCGGAAGTTAACAAGGAGGATTATTAATGACTCAAACATATAACTCTACCATAAGTGAAAATGACACAGAAGCGAAATCCATCCAGCTTGAGATGTTATCGAAGGAATTCGAAGGCCGTCTCGATATGGAAAAGTTCAAAAAGCGTTTTACAAAATGGCTTGATCGCAAAAGTGACTCAACCGAAGAACAGGCATCAAAAAAACTGATTCAGCTCGCTCTTGAAGGCGTGGATATCGATGCCCCGGATTGGACTTTCGTTGCTGCAGCAGAACTGTTGAATACAATGTATAGGGATGCACAAGCCAATCGAGGTTATGAAGGCAAGAGTTATGGCCCGTTCTATGAGCTGATCACAGAACTATCCCAGCTATCGGAAGGTCAGCGTTATCCCATTTATAAACCAGAACTGCTATCTTCATATACAAAAGCGGAAATTGAGGAATTGGGATCGGTGATCGACCCGGAAAAAGATAAATTATTCTCTTACATAGGCATCTACTTATTGAATGACCGTTATCTGGCCCGCCCAAAAAAGGACAAGGTCTTCGAACTGCCGCAAGAACGTTTCATGATCATCGCGATGGAAATCATGCGAATGGAAAAAACGGAGCACCGCCTGCAACTGATAAAAGAAGCATACTGGGCCATGTCCAACCTTTATATGACCGTTGCGACTCCTACACTCTCCAATGCAGGTAAAACACATGGACAGTTAAGCTCCTGCTTTATCGACGCAATTGAAGATTCCATCGACGGAATTTACCTATCAAACTACGATGCGGCAAAAGTATCTAAATTCGGCGGCGGTGTCGGTCTTTACGTCGGTAAGGTTCGCTCGCTTGGTTCCGATATCCGCGGTTTCTCTGGAAACAGTTCCGGCACGACGCCCTGGATTCGACTATTCAACCAGACAGCTGTAAGTGTCGATCAATTGGGGCAACGTAAAGGTGCCATCGCGATTTACTTGGATGCCTGGCATAAAGATATCATGAGCTTCCTCGATTTGAAGACTCAAAACGGGGATGACAGATTAAAAGCACATGATATTTTTACAGGTGTATGCATACCGGATTTATTCATGGAGGCTGTACGCGACAGAAAAGAATGGTATCTTTTCGATCCGCATACCGTTAAGCAAACCCTTGGATTTTCACTTGAAGATCTTTATGACGAAAAGAAAGGCGAAGGAAGCTTCAGGAATCATTATGCACTTGCTGTCGAGGCCGCAGAAAATGGCACGCTTCCAAACTATAGCTTTGAAAAAATCAATGCGATGGACATCATGAAAAGCATCATGATTTCTCAATTAGAAGAAGGCGTACCGTATATGTTCTACCGCGATGAAGTGAATCGGAAGAATCCGAATAAACATAAAGGTATGATTTATTGTTCTAACCTTTGCACGGAGATTGCCCAAAACCTAAGCCCTTCGACGATCACGGATGAATATGAAACAGAAGATGGAGATGTTGTTGTGGTTCGTAAAAGCGGCGATTTCGTTGTCTGCAACCTTTCATCCATTAACTTGCCCCGAGCGGTGGGCAGCGATGTTCTGGAAAGATTGATTCCCATTCAGATCCGTATGCTGGACAATGTCATTGATGTGAATAATCTTCCTGTCAAACAAGCATCCATCTCGAACAAACGGTACCGGGCAATTGGTTTAGGAACGTTTGGATGGCATCATTTACTTGCCACACAGAATATTTATTGGGAATCCGATGAGGCTGTTCGCTTTGCAGATGCTTTATACGAAAAGATCGCTTACTTAACTATCAAGGCATCCAACGAACTGGCCAAGGAAAAAGGATCTTACCCATACTTTGAAGGTTCTGATTGGCATACAGGGGACTATTTCGAACTGCGTGACTATACAGATCAAAAATGGCTGGATTTAAAAGCAGACGTGCAGGAGCACGGAACCCGTAATGGCTATTTAATGGCGATTGCCCCCAATTCATCGACAGCCAAAATCGGTAATTCCACGGATGGAATCGATCCTTTGTATGAAATTGAATTTTACGAAGAAAAGAAAAACTTCAAATTCAAGGTGACCGCACCAGGCTTGACGCCAAATACGTATGAATATTATAAAAAGACGCGATTCAATTTGGATCAACTGGAAAGCATCAGGCAAAATGCAGCCCGCCAACGCCATATTGACCAAGCAATCAGCTTTAATCTGTATGTACACAATACAATCAAAGCGAAGGTCCTTTTGGATATCCATTTAACGGCATGGGAAAGCGGGTTGAAATCAACGTATTATGTTCGTTCGACGTCTTCCGAATATGACAATGCCTGCGAAAGCTGTTCAAGTTAACGTCAATCATGACCCAGTAATCTATTCTTAAAGGAGTTTTCACGAATGACCAATCATATAAAAAAAATTCGGATGCTCGAACCGACGCATCCAACAAAGGCAACCGGTGTTTTCAAAGGAGAAGCTTCAGGCTTCCTCCTTTGGAACGATATACAGTATGAAAAATTCTATGATACCTATACACAGCTCATCAATAACTTTTGGAAGCCTTCGAGCGTGAACATGATTCAGGATAAAAAGCAGTGGGGCGAATTGGATGAAGATATCCAGGACGCTTTTCTCGATATCCTTACGATGATTGCTGGAATGGACAGTCTTCAAACGCCAACTTTAGTAGAGATCCTTCGGTACATAAAAGATCCGGCGGCAAAAGCTATCCTGGCCAACATGGCCCAGCAGGAATCGATCCATAATGAGTCTTATTCCTATATCCTTGCTTCCTTGATTCCGGTAGGCAAGCAAAAACAGCTTTTCGACCGCATCAAAGAACATCCTGAAGTGATTAAGCGTAACCAACCGATCGTTGATGCTTATCAAACGTTCGTGGACGATCCCAGCCCTCAGCATTTATTCGAGGCACTGATCCATTCAACGAACCTTGAAGGGATTTATTTCTATTTGGCTTTCGCCTTTTATTATAATCTAGGACGCCAAAATCTAATGACCGGTTCAGCTACGATGATATCCTATATTCATCGCGATGAAATGGTCCATTTCGATTTCATTGGCATGCTCGTTCAAATCTTGATGTATGAATATCCTGAGTTAAATAATGAAGAAAACACGAAGTTCATCTATACAACGATTGAAAAAGCAGTCGAACTCGAAAAGGAATGGTCTGAATATATGCTCGAAGATATCCAAACGAAAGCCGATCTCGATTTGGAAGAATTCAATGAGTACATCGAATATATCGCCAACAAACGGTTACGTATGCTAGGCCTTGAAAATTTGTATAAAGAGTATGGCGAGAACCCGATGCCATGGATCAAAACGTTCGATGATGAATCCATCGGCCTTACCAAAACCGATTTCTTCGAACAGAAGTCAAGGACATACAGTCAAGTAAATGCCAGCAATGGGTTCGATGAGCTGTAAAATCGCCATTGTCTATCATTCTGCCGGCGGCAATACAAAAGCGCTTGCCGAAGCCCTCGCTGCCCTTTTACCTGAGGCTTTCTTATATCGAATGAATGAATTCGATTTACGTACATTGCCGGATTACGATGCCTTGATCGTCGGCACCTATACATGGGGCAATGGGGAGCTTCCCGCTAAATCAGCAGCCTTTTATAAAGAACTGGAACAGTTGCCTATTGCTCGCCTGAAAACGGGAGTCTTCGGCACTGGCGAAACCAATTATAATCATTTTTGTGGGGCGGTCGATCATTTCCGGGATATGTTATTTGCCAAGAGCCAGTTATTGGTGACATTGAAGATAGAACAGATGTATCAAGAATCAGACCTGCACAGACTTCAAAAGTTCGCTTCGCTATTCCAGAACTGACTGAAAGGGGATTGCGTTTTCGCATATCCCCTTTCAGTGTTTTTTTTAAAACTTGGCTCCCTCAATCATAGCAACGGTAAGCATGAAGTATAATGGAGAAAAAAGGAGATGATATCCAATGACTGAGAATATAACCCAGTTCCTTCCTATCCTTTTTATGCTAGTGCTTGTCGCATTCGTTATATTCATCGTGTTTTTCCTGTCAGGGCATTTTAATCGTACTAAACGGATCGAAGAAAAATTGGACAAAGCATTAAAGGAAATCGCCGAAAAAAAGGAAAAATAAAAAGACTCCAAAATCGGAGTCTTTTTTTTATATGCGTTCAATTATTTTTGAACGTTAGCAGCTTGTGGTCCACGAGCGCCTTGCTCGATTTCGAAAGAAACTTCTTGGCCTTCTTCAAGCGTTTTGAAGCCTTCACCTTGGATAGCTGAGAAATGTACGAATACATCGTCTTGGCCTTCAACTTCGATGAAACCGAAACCTTTTTCTGCGTTAAACCATTTTACTTTACCTTGTACCATGATAGTTCCTCCTGTGTTTGGAAAAATCCATTTTATTACTATTTTTGGTTCTGGATAATGTTTCAAGAGGAATCCTATTACAGTAAATCCTTCTATCAAACTTTTCCGAACAAAAATAATTACTCATATTATATCATGGAAAATCCTAAAAAAACAAGATTATCGCCGTAAATCAACCGACAAATTATCCTAAAATTCTACATATTCCTCTTCTTGCTTTGTCGGAAGCCTTCGTCCAATAAGTAGCGCTCCGCCTCAACCGGACTTTCGAAACATTCCTCAAGATTCGACCCTGAATAAACATTCCAAAGCAGGTCTTCCTTTTGAAGTGTAAGCTCTTGCTTTTCAGGGCCAATCCATGCCCCTTCCAACCTAGCGAACTCGTTTTCCTCTTCTTCAATTTCAGCCGGAGGTTCAGATAGGTAATCCACGCTTCTTTGGATCAATTCTTTTAATTCGGCTTCATTATAGTCACGTATATTGATAAACCCTTTACGGTCAGTGTCTTTTTTTCTCATTTGCCCTGCGTAAACGAACCCATTTCCATTGGGATGCAAGTGCTGAACGACGATCTTTTTCTCCTGGACGCTATCTGGATAATGGAAGTTCACACGTCCCAATGAAACGTCTTTTCGCTGTAATTCCGGAAAAGTTTCAATAATGCTCAATTTTTCTTCAAATGTTAACAAATTTCTTCCTCATTTCATTAGTTCATATTGTTTGTCGATTATAACACAGACTGATTAGAAACAATAATCCCCCTCTTCCATTATAATGTAATGAAAAGGAGTGATAGGATTTGATCATGAGAATTCGGGACCTGGAATCAGACTATGGCCAGCAGCTATTTAAACTGCAGAAAGAATCCTATAAGGTGGAAGCAGAAATGATCGGTTTTGCCGATATACCTCCTCTATTGGAAACATATGAACAATTCATACATTGCCATGAAACGTTTTTATGCTATTTAAAGGGTGATGCCTTAGCTGGTGCCATATCTTATACAAAAGAGAATGGCCAATTGCTGATTTGCCGAATGGTCGTCCATCCTGATTATTTTCGGCAGGGTATTGCGGACGCATTGTTGCATGCTCTCCAATTACACGTCGACTGGGAAAAGATATCCGTTTCGACCGGTAAAATGAACCTTCCCGCACGAAACCTTTACGAAAAAAACGGATTCACCCATAAAGAGGACGTAGAAGCGGCACCTCGCTTATTCATAAGCATATACGAAAAACAGCATTCATTTTATGTATGTCACGATAAAAAGCATAATGAATGAAATGACAATGATTACGGCAACCCATAGCCAGGCCAATGTCATATTCCCGGAGTCCATGGCGATATAAATCGCGGTCGGTATGGTTTGTGTCTGTCCGGGAATGTTACCGGCAAACATGAGTGTGGCCCCGAATTCCCCCAACGCACGCGCTGAACTTAAGATGGCACCTGTGACGATCGATTTGACCGCCAATGGGAGGCTTACAAACAGGAATAACCTCCACTCCCCGGCCCCGTCAACCCTTGCTGCATTTTCAATTTCTTCATCTATACCTTCAAAGCCCGTTTTAGCGGATTGGTACATTAGCGGAAAAGCTACCACGGTAGATGCAATGACCGCAGCCCACCACGTGAACATCAGGGGCTGGTCAAAAACCATTTCAATGAATTGTCCCGGCAGTCCATTCTTGCCAAAAATCACGATCAATAAAAACCCAACGACGGACGGCGGCAAAACAAGCGGCAATAATAACGCTGTTTCCAGCAGGACTCTTCCCCTGAATTGCTTTTTAGCCATCATTCGCGCCAGGAAAATTCCTAAAATGAAAACAAGGATACCCGATAGTCCCGCTACTTGTATCGATAGCCTGACTGGTGACCAAAAATCCCCTGTCATGATACTTCTCTCACACCACTATTAAATATCGGCATATGCAGGTCCTTATTCGGTTTCATTACCCAAACCGTTTCTTTTTCATTAAAGGCAGATTCCATTTCATTTTCTCCCTTTCTTTTTAAAATAACATTTAAGTTTATTTTTCTTGACATCTTGCTGACACAAAGGAACGTTAAAGTAAGAGTATCACAAATATAAAAATATTTTCATTCCAATAAACTTGAAAACTTTGAAGGAGTCGATTTTAATGGTAACAATTTATACTACCCCAAGCAGTTTAGCATGTCGTAAAGCAAAAGCTTGGCTTAAGAAGAACGAAATTTCCTTTAATGAACGTAACCTATATTCCCAACCTCTTTCTATAGAAGAAATAAAAGAAATTTTACGTAAAACGGAAGGCGGGACAGATGAAATCATCTCAACCCGTTCCAAAAAATTCAAAAGCCTGAATATCGATATAAATAATATACCACTTAATGATCTTTGCAAGCTTATTCAAGATAACCCGGATTTACTTCGCCGGCCAATCATTTTCGACCATAAGAACTTGCATGCGGGCTATAACGAAGAAGAAATGGGACGCTTCCTTCCAAGGAAGGTCCGTCATGTACAATTATGGCGGGCAATCAGCCAATTAGCTTAATCAGTTAACATTCTGCATAATAAGAGGTTGTCCATTAAATCGGACAACCTCTTATTATATCTTATCCGCTTTCTCTATGATAATCGTGAAGGTGGTGCCTTGTTCATCGCTATCCTTAAGCACAAGATCTCCCTTTTGCGCTTTTGCGAGCATCTTACTGAATGGCAGTCCCAAACCTAGCCCACGTACCTTCAGCTTTTTGTTTTCGCCTCGATAAAATGGTTCGAACACATATAGCTGTTCATGTTTCGGAATCCCCCTCCCGCTGTCCAGAACATCAATGCAGATTCGTTCTTCATCCTTTTCATAAAGATGAATCGCTATTTTCCCTTTGCCGTCAAGTGCATGTCTGGCATTATTCAAAAGGTTAATGACGATTTGCTGCATCCGCAATGAATCAATTTGACCAAAGACCGGTTCATCAGGAACTTTTATCTCCAAAGCGAACGCTTGATCATTATCTTGGGTCACCTGCCAGCGATAGGCGATTTCCTTGATGAATATATTGATATTCTCTTTTTGCACCTGGATTTTAAAAGCGCCTGCCGATATGGCATTATAATTGAGTAAATCCTCTATCATACCTTGTAAACGCTGAGTTTCCTTTAAGGAAATATCGAGGAATTCCTTACTTTGCTCTCCCTTGACGACATCATCCTTAACCGCTTGTATCAGTCCGCTAATGGAAGTGACTGGCGTTTTCAAATCATGGGTTACGCCCGCGAGCAATTCCGCCCGCAACTTCTCCATGACCTTCAATCGATTGGTCATTTCCTTAAATGATTCTATCAGTTCATAAATTTCTTCTTCCTTGATTTCCTCTTCCTCTTTGAAATGGATATCATAGTTGCCTTCACGAACCTGGACAGCGGCGTTAGCTACGTCTTGGATGGGGCGTGAAATCTGCCTGGAAAGAAAATAAATGACTCCCGTACCCAGAATCAGAAGTCCTCCAATCATGATCGCCAACAAGCCATGATCTTGGTTGATTTCCTTCAATGCCCCTTCTTCCTGGGCAATGACCACCCAACCTCTCGTCTCATCATTGAACGTAATGGGGGATTTGACGACATATACTTTGTTATCGGAAATCTTGACCTTCTGGACTAACTCCTTATTTTTCATGATGACGTCCGGGAGTTTATTTTCATCCGGATCGATATACAACTGTGGCATCGTATATATGATGGTGGCATCGGGATCGACGATATAGATGATTGGCTGTTGATTAAGATGGAGGATTTTCTCCCGTTCCTCAACAATTTCCGAAAGGATCGGGCCAACGACAATCTGGCCATTTTCCTTAATAGCGCGATCGGCTGTTTCATCAGCTAAGTATTTAAGAAGGCTGAGCCTATACTCCAAAGCCGTTTTTTCCATCCACCATAAGGAAAAAACAGACAATAATATCAAACCGGAAATCAAGGTCAATACGTATCTCTTTGTCCAATAGCGTTGTAAAGTGGTTCTTTTTTTAGTTTTCATAGACACTCAATTGATACCCCAATCCACGCAATGTTTTTATTTCCCCCTCAGTTACCGGCCATGCATCTATCGCCTTCCTGATACGTTTGATCGCCAGGTCCACCGCACGGTCACTGCCGTCATAATCCATGCCCCACACCTGGTCGAGCAGCTGTTCCCTCGTGAAAATTTGATTAGGGTGCTTAGCGAAAAAAACGAGAAGAGACAAATCACGCGGCGTCAAGTTTATCTCTTTCCCATTCAAATGCACCATATATGACAGATCATCGATGATTAAACTCCCAAACTCGTGTATATGACCATCTTCCGTAATAACCGATGATGATCTTCTTAAAACGGCATGCACCCGGGCCACGACTTCTTCAGCAACGAAGGGTTTGGAGATGTAATCATCCGCACCTGACTTAAATCCCGATAATCTGTAATCGACATCTGTCAGTGCAGTCAACATGATAACCGGACATGTATCGTCCTCCCGAATTTCCTTCAATATATCCCAGCCTTCCTTACCCGGCAGCATGACATCCAGCAGGACAAGGTCTGGCTTCGTTTCTTCAAACACTGGAATGGCCTTTAGCCCATCGTAAACTTGGACTACATCAAAACCTTCCCGCTCCAAATATGCTTTCAATACCATCGATATGGCAATTTCATCTTCTACTACAAGAATTTTCTTCATATATGGATTCCTCCTTCCTGAATTATAGTGGAATTATTTTGTATATGCTAATTATAAAAAAACACCAAGCCTTTTCCCTCAATTTTACCCTTTTAATGTGTCAGGATTATGTTCGCAGTAAAATTAACCGGTGTTTTCACTTCGTAACTTTGTGTAAGTGATCTCGATTCATTTTAACAGGAATGCCGCTATGTGATCGTAAAAATCATACAAAAAACCATGAGCTCCTCATTACACTCTAAAGAGGCTGGCTCTAAACTGAGCCAGCCTTTTCAATTACATGTCTCGTGTGGATTGGGACAGCCCGCTTCCTGCCTTTCCACTTGGATCGTACTATGTTCAATTCCAAACTGATCATGAAGTAGTTTTTGCGCTTCTGCTAAAACTGAATCGTGATTACCGTTCTCATCTATGACAACATGGCAGCTCATTGTCAAAAAACCAGAAGTGATCGTCCAAATATGGAGATCATGGACATCGGATACACCGTCCAATTTTACCAAGGATGCTTTCACTTCATCCATATCGACTTGATCTGGTGTGCCCTCCATCAAGATATGGAAAGAATCCCTCACTACCCTAAAACCGCTGATAATAATTAAAATCGCGACCATGACGCTCGCAATTGGATCTGCAATTCCCCAATCGAAAAAATAAATCAAGAGTGCGGCCGCAATGGCACCCACAGATCCAAGCATATCACCAATGACATGTAAAAAAGCACTTCGCACATTCAGATTGTCTTCCTTATCTCCGCTCATTAAAATCCAGGCGGCAATGACATTAACAAGTAAGCCAATAATTGAAATCATTAGCATTCCCATGCTTTGAACCTCAGGAGGATCCAGGAACCTCTTAATTGCCTCAAAGAAAATGAATACGGATATGACGATCAATGTCAATCCATTCAAGCAAGCAGCAATGATCTCAAACCGTTTATACCCAAACGATTTGGACGATGTCGCTTTCCTTTCCCCCAACCTTATCGCTGTATAACTAAGCCCTAATGCTGCCGCATCGCTAAGCATGTGACCTGCATCCGACAATAAAGCCAGACTATTTGTCAAAAATCCCCCAATGACCTCTACTATCATAAATGTGGAGATTAATAAGAAAGATGCCAACAATGCTTTTTTATTGTTAGAATGGTGGTGTCCGTGCCCATGATCATGGGAGTGACCATGATGATGTCCCATGCCATCCCTCCTCTCGATTTGAAACTTATATATAGTATGGGATAAATCCAGAATGGTTTCAAATGATTCACTTCAGGGATTCACTGGCTGCAAAAAGAGCGATCAAACGGGCAGGAATTGATTTTTTACTAAAAATAAAAATCGGACTTCAACCAATTCAAAGTAAAAAATAAACGCTACAGACATTTCCTGCAGCGTTTTCCCCGTTTATTTTTCCTCTTGCATCGTATCATCGACAATGGCATACAGATCCTTATTAAACAATTCATCATTACAGACAAGACTATGCCGTTCCATCTCTTCCTGCTCTTGAATTACCTGTTCATTTTCCTTCATGACCTACCTCCAGCTTCATATTGTTTGCCTATTAGCGTACCCGCAGGCATGTACCTTTATGCTCAACATTTCCCCAACCTTCATCTTTTATAAACGTCTTAGGCCTGCTGCCCGCCATGGAAGGCACGTATAATGAATTCATGCTCTGGAACTTGTAAGCTTTGGTACGATGACAGGAACGATGTATTATCATAGGCCACTTTTTCAAGCTTTACCTGAATACCCGCATTTTCAATTGAAACAATGGCATAAGGAGCAACTGGTTCACCATTACAGCCAAGAGAACCAGGGTTCAGGAATATCGTTCGGTCATTTTTATAAAAGTGGATAGGATGATGATGTCCGAATCCTATTAAATCGTGATGCTGATCTTTGAAAAGCATTTCCAAGTTATTTAAACTCGGTTCAACGATTTTACTATATGGATTTTGGCTTATGTGCTCATCCAATTTCTTCGGTTCCATGTGATAATGGGTGAAGTAAACGGAGTGATCATTAATGATATGATGTATGGTTCGAGGCAATTTCTCCAATTCATTTATGAATTTCCGCTGCATCCTTTCAGCTATCCATTCATGATGCTCCTTAACATGAATATGTCCGTCCGGATGCGGCTCCCCGTTAATGATGGCCAGGACAGCTTCATCATGATTTCCAGTTATCATCGATAAATCATTTCTTGAAAATAAAAGTTCAAGGACTTCATTTGTATCCGGGCCAATCCCAACCATATCTCCCAAACAATAGACACGATCTATTTCTTCCCTTTGATCAATATCCCTAAGGACGGCTTTTAACGCTGAAGCATTACCATGCACATCCGTTATAATGGCAACTTTCATGACTTAATTCAGCTCCCTTCCTCCACAATCCACATGGTATATTATAACATTCAAAACGAAATCAAAAAAATATTCGGGCTTAATCCCTTGGTTTGCCCACGCCCATTTTTTATGAATAAGCAAACACTTCGGCCTAGAATACATAGTATGAAGTATTCCCGGTAAAGATGTTTTGCTAGGTATGTAATTCATAATATATATGAGGAGGAAATCAAATGGGTGGAAATGGTAACGAATGTTGTGGCGGCGGTTTCGATAACGGATTCGCATTGCTGATCGTATTATTCATCTTGCTGATCATCATTGGATGCAGTTGGGGATTCGGCGGCGGCTTCGGCGGATGCTGCTAATAATGACATAAATCAAAAAGGCGCCTGTTCATGGCGCCTTTTTTGTTATGGATTGACTTTTTAGTTTTTTGTTTTTACTATTCCAAAGAGGTTTTCCCTCTTCAAACTTTTATTACATAATATTAGGAAGGATCTATAAATTTTTAGATGTTTCTTCTAGACATGAACGTTTGGCAAATTAGGTACCTTCCGCACTCAAATCATAAAAGGGGCAGAGAGCCTGCTCAATCCATCCTCCATATGTTTTTTCGCATCTTTCATCATGCCATCAAGTAATTCCTTTACCGTAGGTATATCGTCAATCAATCCGGCAACCTGGCCGCTGTTCATAAAACCATTGGTAACATCCCCGTTCATCGCTCCATTTATATGATGGACTTCAGAGGTCATTTCACGATAATTCACAGGAGACAGACCCTGCTTCTCCAGATCCAGCACTTTCTCGGTATATGGGTCCTTCAATACCCTTCTGACCTGTCCAAATGATCTGCCCAAAATTACTGTATCATTGCCCATCGCTTCAATTAGTTTCTGCTTATATGACGGATGGAACGGTGCTTCTTGTGTAGCAATCAGCCTGGTTCCCAATTGGACGCCTGAAGCTCCCAGCATCAATGCAGCTGCCAACCCCTGCCCATTGCCTATTCCGCCAGCGGCCAAAACGGGAAGCGTCACATGCTTGCTGATTTGCGGAATGAGTGTAAACGTCGTCATTTCCAGGTTCGAGTTGATGCCGGCGGCTTCAAACCCTTCTGCGACCAGCACATCTGCCCCTGCTTCTTGCGCTTTTTGTGCGTGCTTGACCGACGCAACGATGGCAATCACTTTTATATTCTTTTTTTGCAATAGGGGAATGAAAGGGGCAGGATTCCCTGCAGATAAGGAAACTACAGGTATATCATGCTTCAGGACAAGATTCACTAACTCATCTGTATATGGACTAACGTTTATTGGAATGTTCAACGCAAAATTGTTATTGGTTTTATCTTTGGTTTCGAGAATGATGGCTTCTACCTGTTCAGGAGTCATGGTACCGCACCCTATTGTTCCCAGGCCCCCTGCATTGGATACTGCAGCCGCAAGACTTGCATTGCTTATATTCCCCATGCCGCCTTGAATAATTGGATATTTTATCTCAAAAAGTTCACAAATACATTTCACTTTCATCCCTCCCAGTCAATTTAATGTTATACTATATTCATTAGAAAAACAATTCTGACTTTTTAAAAAAGGAGCGAGACTATGATTATTCCGTACAATAATAAAAAACCATCCATTGATGATACCGTTTTCGTGGCACCCGGCGCTCATTTAATCGGTGATGTTTCGATTGGGAAAGACTCGACCATTTGGTTTAATTCCGTACTGCGCGGTGATGAAGATTCAATTACAATAGGAGAAAAATGCAGTATTCAAGATAACTCCACCATTCATTTATTTGAAGGATGCCCGGTTGTCATTGAAGATGAAGTGACGGTCGGTCACAATGTCATCCTGCATGGTTGTAAAATAGGCAAACGATCCATTATTGGTATGGGATCAACGATATTGGATAATGTAGAGATCGGCGAAGAATGCATCGTCGGAGCTAACACATTGATTTCCTCTGGCAAAATCATACCTCCACGTTCACTGGTCATTGGTTCCCCGGGGAAAGTGGTTCGCCGATTGAATGATAAAGATCTTGAATTGATCCAACTTTCCATCGATACATATGTTCAAAAAGGGAAAGACTTCAAGGTGATACTTGATTAATTATTGTAAGGAATTTGAAAAGAGCTTCGGCAAGTCGTCGTTAACGACTGGCCGAAGCTCTTTTTCACTTAATGATGAGTGGATGGTCCTTGGCATCATAGGTTTCATCTTTCCGGCATAAATCATTGTTTTCCTGAAATACGCTTTCAAAGAAACGGCTTGCTGGTTCAGCCAAGACTTGATAATACTGGCTAAATAAAAGAGCAGCATGATTCCCATTCCACTTAGTAGGCAGAAGTTCCTTTGGCAGGCCCGGATCGATGAATAAAAATTTACGGTATTCATGCACCAAGTTCGTTCGTTCCACAAAACAATCTGCATCGGACATTTCACCCCTGCTAATGATGCTTTGATGAACGATGAATTGTTTACTGTATTTCTCGATGAATTCTTCATATTTATTTTCAATCTCTTCTAATTGCCAGCTCTTCTCTACAAGCGATTGGTTTTCTTTTGGACCTTTGTACTCCGAGATGAAAAAATCAACATATTCATCTATGTCATATTTCTCGATCAAGCGATTGATTTGCTTCTCCAAATCATTGGGGGAAATCCAGCAACCACTTGAAAAACTGCCAAACCCGCTCCATAATAATTCTTTGCGGAGATCATCCCGTAATTGCCGCTTATCTTCAGGGATCGTGTACATTAAGATGCGCCATTTACCATCCCATTCATTCGGTTTCATCTTATATATGCGATTGGCCGCTTCATCCATTCTCTGCACACCGCGATCAGTCAAAAAATAATAGCTTTTATTTCCCTGCTTCTCTGACTGAATCCACCCTTGCTTGACCATTCGTGAAACGGCTACACGAACGCCCTGCTCATTATGGCCGAATTCCTTTAACAAACGAATTAAACTGCCTATCCAGATTTTACTTCCATAGTTACGGATATAATCGCCGTATATCGTAAAAATCATGGATTGTGTATTAGTACCTATCTTTCTCACCTCGTCCTAACATTGTTACTATTTTCACACGGGAGACATAATAATTATTATATCTTTTTAAAATGAAAGCGCAATATTATTCACCAGTAAATCGCGCTTTTCTCCGTTCACTAAATGCCTGGAGCGCTTCCGATCTATCTTGAGTCGGAATGGTCAATTCATAGGCTTTTCCTTCTATGGCCATTCCCGTTTGCAAGTCCGTATTCATTCCTTGGTCAATCGCATATTTGGCTTGTTTGACTGCAATCGGCCCATTCTTCATGATATTGGCTGCCAATTCCTCACAGGCTGACATTAGACGATCCCTTGGTACGACCTTCAAAAGGATCCCTAATTGACATGCTTCTTCCGCAGTCAATTTTTTAGCGGTGAAGATCAATTCCTTGGCCTTCATTTCCCCAATCAATCTCGGCAGCCGCTGTGTTCCGCCTGCTCCCGGAATAATGGCCCAACTAGTTTCAGTGAGCCCCAAAGAAACACCTTCCGCAGCAATTGCAAAGTCACATGAAAGCAGCCATTCAAATCCTCCCCCCAATGCATATCCATTGACGGCAGCCATTGTCGGCTGCGGAAGCCCTGCGATACTATTAAAAACATCGCGAATCGCTTTAACGTTCCTTCTCACGTCGGCATCATTCAAAGACTTCC
This sequence comes from Peribacillus sp. FSL R5-0717, assembly GCF_038002945.1. NCBI lineage: Bacteria > Bacillati > Bacillota > Bacilli > Caryophanales > Bacillaceae > Peribacillus > Peribacillus sp. FSL R5-0717. Next base: position 3,665,436 of record NZ_JBBOOF010000001.1, on the reverse strand, counting down.
TTTCTTTCAAATCCGCTCCCGCGCTGAATGCTTTTTCCCCTGCACCGGTGAAAATGACGACACGGATATCGCCGTCATAATAAACGGCATCGATGACTTGCTGCAGTTCACAAAGTGTCTCATAGTCGAAGCAGTTCAATACGTCGGGCCGATTCACTGTTATATAGCCGATTTGATTTATCACTTTATAAATAACCTTGGACATGAGTCTCCTCCCTTTTTTGAAAAAATGACCCTTATGCAGATAAAATTAATAAGGGCCATACGCTTAATCATTCTTTATCGATATTTTCTATAATGGCGGATATGCCTTGGCCGACGCCTACACACATCGTCGCAAGGCCATAGCGTACTTTCCGCTTTTTCATTTCGTGGACGAGTGTTGTTAAAATACGCGCCCCGCTTGCACCGAGCGGATGGCCAAAAGCTATTGCCCCGCCGTTGACATTCACTTTCTCCTGATCCAATTTCAATTGGCGGATGCACTCCAAGGATTGGGAAGCGAATGCTTCATTCAATTCCACCAGCCCGATGTCTTCAATCGTCAAACTTGCCCTCTCCAATGCTTTTTTAGTGGCATGAATCGGGCCAAGGCCCATAATGGACGGTTCCAAGCCCGCTACCGCCCCTACAACATATTTGGCCAGAGGCTTCAATCCAAGCTCCCGTGCTTTTTCTGCACTCATCAAAAGCAGTGCCGAGGCTCCATCATTTACACCTGAAGCATTACCGGCGGTTACAGTGCCGCCTTTAAAGATCGGTTTGAGTTTTTCCAGCTTTTCGATGGTCGTGTCAGGACGAGGGTGTTCATCCTTCTCGATAATGACCTCATTCCCTTTTCGATCCGTATATCGAACAGGTACGATTTCATTAATGAAACGCTCATTTTCCACCGCGTTTTTCGCCCTTTTCTGGCTTTGATAAGCGAATTGATCTTGGTCCTCCCTTGAAACAGAAAAACGCAGGGCGACGTTTTCAGCCGTTTGAGGCATGGAATCCGCACCATACATTTCTTTAAGTTTCTCATTCGTGAAACGCCATCCGATCGTTGTATCCTGAAGCTCCATTGAACCCCGCGGAAATTCACTCTCAGGTTTGGCCATGACGTACGGCGCCCTTGTCATGCTTTCAGTACCCCCTGCGATATAAATATCGCCTTCACCGACTGCAATGGAGCGTGCAGCATACATGACGGCATCCAATCCGGATCCACATAAACGATTTATTGTCGTTCCAGCTACATTTACCGGAAGACCAGCTAAGAGGGCGGACATCCGGGCCACGTCGCGATTATCCTCTCCCGCTTGATTTGCATTCCCGAAGATGACATCCTCAATTTGATCAGGCGGCAGCTCTGGATTGCGATCTATCAGCGCCTTGATTACAATTGCGCCGAGGTCATCCGGGCGAACGCTTTTCAATGCGCCTTTATACCTTCCGATTGGTGTTCTCACAGCATCAATGATCACAACATCCTTCATTTCCTCACCAGCTCGCCGTCTTTTGTATAATCGTACACACCTTTACCAGACTTACGGCCGAGCCTGCCAGCTTTAACATACTGTTCAAGGAGGGGAGCCGGGCGGTATTTCTCACCCAGTTTACTATGTAAATATTTTAAATTATTCAAGCGGGCATCCAATCCCACCAAATCACCTAGCTCAAATGGTCCCATTGGGTAATTCAGCCCTAACTTTATTGCCTTATCGATTTCTTCTGGTGTTCCTAAGCCTTCTTGAAGCATAAAGAACGCTTCATTACCTACCAAACAGCTGATCCTGCTTGTAACAAACCCAGGGAATTCATTTATGACCACGGTCTCTTTCCCCATTTTTTCGGCTACCTCTTTTATTATGGCTGCCGTTTCATCGCTTGTTTCAAGACCACGTACAATTTCAACGAGCGGCATTTTTTGTACAGGATTGAAAAAATGCATGGCAATCGTTTTTTCGGGACGCTTTCCATAAGAACCAATTTCCGTCGGACTCATCGTGGAAGTATTGGTTGCAAAGTAACAATCTGCTTTTGCATGGATTTCAATCGTTTCGAAGACTGCCCTCTTGATTTCCGCCTTTTCCGGAACTGCCTCTATGATCAAGTCGGCATATGCCGCTGATTCTTTCAGATTGGCAGAATAGGTAAATCTGCTTTTTGCAGCTGCCGCTTCTTCCTCGGTAATCTTTTGGTAGCGCAAACCCTTTTCAAAAATGGAATCGATTTCGTTTCTAGCACTTTCCAAAGCATCCTGATTTACATCCACTAATACTACATTAAAGCCCCCTATTGCTCCTACATAAGCTATTCCCCTGCCCATGACACCAGATCCGACGACCACTAGATTACTAATCATTCATTCATTCCTCCTTCAAAAATAAATAGGGCTGGCTGTGGGTGAATCAGATAAGCATTCAACCATACCTGAATTACTTTTCCGACATACCGTTCAGCCAGCCGTCTATTTTTTTGTTTTATTGAATTCCAAATGGATTTAAGGGACGGCTTCCATGATAGGAAATGATGCTTTTCGTTTCTGTATAAAGATCAAGTGTCTCAATGCAAAGTTCCCGGCCGAATCCTGACTGTTTATACCCTCCGAAAGGTGTTCCAGGAAATGCGGAGAATGGGCAATTCACCATGACGATTCCCGCTTCTATTTGATTGGCCACTCTAGTCGCACGCCCGCCATCTTTTGTCCAAAGGGCTGAACCCAAACCGAATTCCGTATCATTCGCGAGCCTCACAGCTTCTTTTTCATCTTTGAATTTCATTATGACAACGACCGGCCCGAATATTTCCTCTTTCACTACATCCATTTCATGATTGACATTCGCTATGACCGTCGGCTCATACCAATAACCGTTTTCGAAACCTTCAATGACCGCTGGCTTTCCTCCCGTCAGGATCTTCGCTCCATCAGTAATGGCAGATTGGACATAATTGTCGATGACATCCAATTGCCCTTGATCTATGACTGCACCGATGTGTGTTTCTTTGTCGAGCGGATTGCCCAATTTCAATTTTTTCGTCTTTTCTACGAATCTGGCAACAAACTCATCGTATATGTCTTCGTGAACGTATAAACGGGATCTAGCTTCGCAAGACTGCCCAGTATTATAGAAAATTCCATATAATGATCCATCGATGGCTGCTTCAAGGTCTGCATCTTCAAAAACAATATTAGGGGACTTGCCGCCAAGCTCCAATGTGACCCTTTTTAATGTCTGTGAAGCCTTGCCCATAAGATCTCTGCCGATTGGCGTAGAACCCGTGAAGGCCACCTTATTCACTTTCGGATGCTGAACAAGGTAATTTCCTACGTCCGATCCAGGACCTGGAATGATATTGACCACGCCTGAAGGAACACCTGCTTCTAAACAGATTTCCCCTAAAACAATGGCCGTCAGCGGCGTTAACGAGGCTGGCTTAACGATCACTGAACAGCCGACCGCGATTGCAGGTGCAATTTTCCACGCAGCCATCATCATAGGGTAATTCCATGGGATGATTTGGGCACAAACGCCTACTGGCTCTTTTTCCGTATAGTTATGGAATTGACCAGGCACATTATTCACAGATCCGCGGTGTGCAACTAACGCTCCTGCATAAAACTCGAAATCTTCAATTGCCTGCATGACTTGGCCTTGCGCTGCAGAAATGGATTTGCCGCTGTTCAGGACTTCCAATTCAACCAATTCATTAAAGCGTGAACGCATGATCGCTGCAATTTTGTTCAAAACACGAGACCGTTTGTTAATCGGAGTCCTCTTCCATTTCCCGTTATCAAATGCTTCACGTGCAGCTTGAACAGCCTTTTCTGCATCTTCCTTGGTCGCCTTTGCAACCTTGGCAATGATTTCACCAGTCGCAGGATTGTACGCATCAATCGTGGAACCATCCGTGCTTTCCACTCTTTCTCCATTAATGATCAGATGATAATAATCACGCTTCATTTCCGCTTTTTCAAATGCCGCCTCTTGTACTCTAACCATGTAATCCCACTCCCTTTTCTATATTACTTGCCTATGAATTGAGCTTTCCTTTTTTCAGTGAATGCTGTCACACCTTCTGCATAATCCTTCGTTAAGCCAGCAATGCGCTGACCCTCCGCTTCTTCTTTTAAGTATTCTTCCAATGAAAGATGATAGGACGCCTCTAAGTATCTTTTGATTAATCCGATTGCCTTCGTTGGTTTGTTTGCGATATTCTCTGCAAAGGCTTTCAATTGCTCGTTCCACTCATCCACACCGATCACTTTTGTAGCGAGCCCGATATTTTTCGCCTCGCCAGCCGTAACCTTTTCGCCCAATAAAGATAATTCCAGGGCTTTCGCATGACCAACGATTCGCGAAAGGTAATACAGATTCCCCGAATCAGGAATCAATCCAATATTGACAAAAGCATTTAAAAAACTGGCTTTTTCAGAAACAAGCCGAAAATCGCATGCCAGCGCCAGGCTGAAGCCAGCACCTGCAGCCACCCCATTGACTCCTGCAATGATCGGTTTTTCACAGTTTGCTATTTGCCCCATCATCGGACCGTAATCCTCACGCAGCTTCTGGCCTAAATTCATGCCCTCATCAACATCCGATAAATCCTGCCCCGAACAAAATGCCCTGCCTTCCCCAGTAATGATAATGGCCCGGACTTCATCTGCCCCCGCGGATATTTTGATCGCTTTCTGTATTTCCTTATTCATTTGGGACGTAAAGGCATTTAGTTTATCAGGACGGTTCAAAGTAAGCCAAGCAACTCCATTTTCAACCCTATATTTGATCGTTTCGTACATAGAGCACCCCTTATCCGCCTGTGAATTTTGGCTCCCTTTTTTCAACAAATGCTTTCATTCCTTCTTTTTGGTCCTCTGATGCGAAAAGGATATAGAAATTCTTCCGTTCAAATTGCATGCCCTCATTTAAGGGATAATCAACGGCCTTATTGATAGATTCTTTGATCAGCCTTACAGCTAACGGGGGTTGCTTTGCTATCTTTCTAGCAAAGTCAACCGATTCTTCCATTAACAATTCAGGTGCGACGATCTTATTAATGAAACCGTATTGCAGGGCTGTCTTTGCCTTTATCCTTTCAGCCGTCAATATCCATTCAAGTGCCTTCGTCTTGCCTACCAATTTCGTCAACCTTTGGGTCCCTCCTGCACCAGGCATGACCCCTAGTGTCACTTCAGGAAAGGAAAACTGGGTATCGCTGGCGGCAATCAGGAAATCACAGGATAAAGCAAGTTCAAAACCACCGCCGAATACAAAACTTTTCACCGCACCAATCACAGGCTTCTTGACTAGGCTTATTCGGTCCCAATCGGCAAATTGGTTCGTTAACTCCATACTGATTGGATCATCGTTCACCATCTCGTCAATATCAGCTCCAGCGGAAAATGCTTTTCCATTGCCCGATAGCAAAATCACCTTCACTTGCGGGTCCCGGTCGAATTCTTCCATGGTTGAAACTATTTCCCTAACCATTATCCTGTTAAGGGCATTAAGTTGCTTAGGCCGATTTAAAGAGATATAACCAATTCCATCCGAGATTGACGTTTCGATGAATTGAAGCGCATTCATTTTATTTCTTCACCGATCATCATCGTTACAAGTTTCCCGGCAAAGCCCATTAGGTCTTTCCCTGATGCTTTTCCTTCCGGGGAACGCATTCCTTGTTGCAATGCATCATGGTCTTCATAATACATTTCACAAAGAATGTAGTACTCAGAGTCTTTGCCCATTGGGGTCCCTACAATTTTAGTGACCTCCATTTTTTGAAGACCAGGAATTTTTTCCGTTATCGGACCATGTACATTGAAGTAGTGCTCATCGAATTCTTCCTTGTTTTCAGGTTGTTTATAAAGGGCGATTAGTTTTACCATTTTAGAAAACCTCCATTTTATTAGATTATTTTTATCATCGGTTTCATCGCTTCGAACGGATTTTTGCATGCTTTACAATATAAAATGCTGCGGCAGGCCGTTGGACCGAAGATATTTTCCATCGTGACATATGTCGATTCACAATATGGGCAATCCACATGCCATGATCCATCACTTTTCATTTGTCGAGGAGGAGGGGAGATTCCGAAAACCTTCAATCCAGCTTTCCCCTTTTCCGTAATTCGATCGGATGTCCAGGAAGGGGAACGTAAAAATTCCACACTTACATTTTTTACGGCAGGCAGCTGTTTAAGGGCTGTTTCCACATTTTTTTGAATGATCGACAATGCCGGGCACCCAAGAAAAGTTGGCAGCATTTTTACCGAAACGTCCTGGCCCGAAACCGTCACGTCTTGGACCATCCCTAAATCCAGAATACTTACTGTATCGATTTCGGGATCTTTAACGTCTTCCAGGAGCCTATATATTTCTTCTGTGTTTAACTGTACGGTCGCCATGGTACCCCTCCCCTTTTTATTGATTCACCATGAAGCTGCTTTATCGCTTGCGTATACTTCGCTTAACGTTTCTAGCGCCTTTTCCAAATCTTCCGTATGCTGGCCATTGCGGCCATCACCTCTTGCCATCCCTATTTGAATCGTTGCTGCCAAGCCGACACTTTCAAAAATTGGTGTGATGGCCTCGATCCATTTTTTCTGTAAAACAGCTTCGCCCTCTATCAAGCCGAGCTCCACCATTTCCTCCCCATATTGTCCAAGTGAAAATACGCCAGCAAAATCGGGCATTGTTTTACCGATCGCCGCTTTCATTCTCGAAACCGCTTCCAAGTGACCAGATCCCAGCAATTGGACGAACCAGGTTTTCCAGTGCATCAAATGATAGTAAAGTTCCATCTGTACCTTTTGTGCCACTTCAGCAAGCGGTTCATATGAACATGAATGAAGGGATTGAACCTTAATCGCTTTGGCTTGGGTATAAAAATAATTCCGCACTACCGCAAACGCCCAATCATAATCCGGGTCTTTCATATAATGACCAGGACCATTGACCAATTCGAGAATGATCGCATTGCGCCGTTCCTTGGCGGGACGGTCATGAGCCAGCTTATCCGCATCCCCTTCACCGAGTTCATCAAGTAACTTATAATAAATGGCTGCATGCCCCATCGTGTCTTGGGATATCGAGGCGGATGCAACATCTTCTTCGATATGCGGTGCGAGTCCCAACCATTCTGCACCACGGTATGAATGGATGAAGTCATCGTCTGCCAGTTGAAGCAGCAATTCCTTGATTGCGATGTCCTTCAATGATTCATTCCTCATTTTTCACACCTCCAGCCCAGGACATTATCTCTTTTTCATCGAGCATTCCCTGCTCATACTTCCGCCATTTTTTCTTTAAATACCCGTACCCTTTTGTGGTCCTGTAGTCTTTATTATCGATACGTTGAAGCGTTTTCTTTTCCTCGGCCGTCATTTTCCGTATATTCCGTCTTTTCACGACCCAGATATCATCAACCGCTTCACGTCTCATGAAATTTTCTTGTGCCATCATGATGGCAATATCCTCATTCGGGGCGAGCAGGCTAAAGTGGTATTGAACGGGTGATGATTGCGTTTTACGGCTGAATACTTCAAATTCTTCAAAGTAATTTCCTTGTCTAGTTTCCATATCGTCCTTCCCCCTCCCTTAAATGACCTTTGGAGCCAATGCTTCGCGTACCCATTTATTTTTTTCATAAGAATTTCTTCGAAGACTTAAGCGATCCTGCGAACGGGGACCTTCATTCCTTGCGAACACCTTCAATTTCCCCCAATCGGGTTGTTGGTAAATCCAGTTTTCTGACTCTTTGTCAAACCTAAGCGTTTCATCTGGAATGCTGAAGCCAAGCGAAAGGATCCGCTTCACATATTTGGAAAAAAAAGCTTGTCGAAGTTCTTCATTCGTACTGGTTCTTATTTTGTACTTAATCGTTATATCCTGTTTGGATGTGCCCACTTCATTCTTACTGGGAGGTCCAAAGAAAAGTAATAAAGATTCCCACCAATAATTGATGGAGTCTTGAACCAATTTCCTTTGTTCTTCCGTCCCTTCAGCCAAAGCCATGATTATCGCTTCACCATGCTGCGCGTGAAAAACTTCTTCCGCGCAAATCCTCTGTAATGCCCGGGCATAAGGCCCGTATGAGGCGCCAAGCATGTTCGTCTGGGAAATGATGGCTGCACCATCAACCAGCCAGCCAATCAATCCAGCATCGCCCCATGATTTGGCTTCCATATGGAAAACATTATGAAACTTTAAATCTCCTTTAAACAAATCTCGCATGAGGTCATCCCGTTTTTTACTGTAAGGCTTTAGCAAATCCTCGGCGACGCGAAGCAATAATTGCCCATGCCCCATTTCATCCTGCACCTTTGCCATGATTCCAAGTTTCCTATTTAAAGACGGGGCTTTAGGTACCCATTCCTTTTCTGGAAGCGCCCCCATGATTTCACTGATTCCATGCATAGATATTAATTTGATTAAAGTGCCCCGGTATTCTTCCGGCATCCAATCATCCGCCTCTATCTTTTCTCCCGCTTCGATTCTGGCAATGAATTGATTTAGCTTTTCTTCCCCTGCCATATCATTTAAAAGAACGTTCATCCAAATCACCTCATTTTTCAAATATAACGTTTATATAACGTTATTATATTTTACTGTTATACTTAATGCAAGACTATTCTGTCTTTTTTTAAAATAAAAGGAAATTTTCTGGGTTTCTTTGAATCTTTTAATCCACTAAAACTTTAAAGGGCGAAGTTTCCACTTTGATAGAATCTGTCGGACAACCCTCCACCGCATCACCCAAATCATCAAAGAAACCTTCCGGGACCTCTGCAGTTCCTTCATTTTCATCCAGGATGACAAATGCCACTCCCTCATCATTGTAATCAAAGATTTCAGGTGCAGCGGCACCGCTTGCCCTGCAGGTTTCTTGATCCACAACTGTATATTTTGACAAGAGGCCCTCCTCCTTCTCCATTTCATGATTGGCTCCATCTTCTCTTCCATTAAGAGATAAACCCATATTTAAACACGATTGCATCCGCTTTTATGTATGGCGTTTACTTGTTCGATTTCTTCAGCTCCACTTATTCCAATCGATACTTCAGCTGGAAAGAACTGAACGACAGAATCGTCCGGTTTCAACATCCATATTCATGAGCATGGAATTTACAAACGAATGACTTCATCCTTCCGCTTATCAACGACACGAATCGCTTTTCCTTCTGAACGGGGAATGCTTTTTGGGATGTTGACAACAATATCCATCGTGACAAGACATGCGGATTTCAAATGATGCTGAATCGTTTTCCTTAATCTATCTACATTCCCATGCGTTAAGTCTTCTTCAATCTCTTGGTAGAAACCGCTTTCAATTTCAATGTGCAATTCAACACCATCCATATTTCCCTTCTTAACGAGATGAATCTGATAGTGCGGCACAATTCCCTCCATTTGGAATAACACACGCTCTATTTCAGATGGAAATACATTCACTCCCCTAACTATGATCATATCATCCGTTCTGCCCTTAACACGGGACATTCTGGTTGTCGTACGCCCGCATTTACACGGTTCATGTGTAATTGAGGCGATGTCCCCTGTACGGTAACGAATGATTGGAAGCGCTTCCTTTGTAAGGCTTGTGAATACAAGTTCCCCATCTTCGCCGTCCTCAACCGGTTCAAGCGTGTCCGGGTTAATGACCTCGACAAGAAAATGGTCTTCTGCGATATGCAGTCCATCCTGTGCTTCATGACATTCAATCGCAACTCCCGGCCCCATGATTTCACTCAATCCGTAAATATCGATGGCTTTCAATTTCAGTTTCCTCTCAAGTGTTGCCCTCATTGCCTCCGACCATGGCTCAGCTCCGAAAATCCCGTACTCAAGCCCATTATCAGCAGGATCAATTCCCATCTCTTCCATCTTTTCAGCGATATTCAAAATATAAGTAGGGGTTCCGCAAATGCCTCGCGGTTTAAAGTCATTGATGATCGTAATCTGCCTATCGGTATTCCCCCCTGAAATGGGTACTGTCGCAACTCCTAGCTTTTCTGCTCCACAATGCAAGCCCAGGCCCCCTGTAAACAGACCATATCCATATGCGTTATGGAAAATATCTGACTTGCGGCCTCCTGCAGCTACAATTCCACGTGCGACGATTGTTGCCCAGATTTCCAAATCATTTTTCGTATACCCGACAATTGTAGGCTTTCCGCTCGTTCCGGATGAACCATGAATGCGTGTTACATCCTCCATCGGAACGGCAAATAAACCGAATGGATACTGATCACGAAGCGTCTGTTTTTTTGTAAAGGGAAGCTTTATCACATCGTTTAGAGTTTGAATATCTTCTGGTTCCAGGCCCATCTCCCTAAACTTTTCTCTGTAATAAGGTACATTTTCATAAACATGGCTAATCGTTTTTTTAAGGCGTGCCATTTGTAAACTTTCCATTTCAGCACGCGAAGCCGTTTCAACTTCCGGATTGTACATTTTTTCAGTCCCCCTCAATTTTACTATTGTCCCACCGACATTCATAACAGTAATAAAACGGAGAATAAATTACTGTTATGATTTAGTTCAAGATTAATACGTCATTTCTACGTTGTCAATCATGTTTTTATAATTCAGACAAAATGACTGAATAGACAAAATACTAATTTACTAAATTTTCAGACTATGTTAATTTTAACAATGATATATCATTTTATCAAACACTCGTTTTAAAAACGTACTATATTAAAAGGGGGCTTACTATGGAATCACAGGCTAAAACTGGGCATTCACCATCAGGACATGACAGAGGAAATAAGTATCGTCAATTAATTGAAACGGAAGAATTCAAGGAACTAATCCAAAGGAAAAAAGCTTTCATCGTACCTGTCACTCTCTTCTTTCTTGCTTTTTATTTTGTTCTGCCAATTTTAGCTGCTTATAGCGAAGTGTTGATAGGCGAAGCCTTCTTCCATATTACTTGGGCTTGGGTATACGCACTCCTCCAATTTGCCGTCGTATGGATAGGGGGAATCGTCTATATAAAAAAAGCAGCGAAGTACGACAAGATGTCGAAACAAATCTTGAATAAATATGAGAAGGAGCTTGGCGAATGAGCATTTTATCCCTCACGCTTTTTTTGGGCATCATCTTGTTAACGCTTACTATAACCTATTACTCTTCTAAGAAGACGAAAAATGCCAGTGATTTTTATACGGCCGGCGGCGGATTGACAGCATGGCAGAATGGATTGGCCGTGGCAGGTGACTTTATGTCAGCCGCATCTTTCCTCGGAATTACGGGGGCAATCGCACTTATTGGTTTTGATGGCTTTTACATGAGCATCGGGAACCTTGTTGCCTTTCTTGTCTTATTGTATCTAGTGTCGGAACCACTACGCAATCTAGGTAAGTTTACGCTGGCAGATATGATTTCAGCACGCTTCAAATCAAAAAAAGTGCGAGGGATAGCTGCGGCTAACACACTTGTCATTTCAATCTTTTACATGATTGCCCAACTTGTCGGTGCAGGAGGATTAATTAAACTCTTGCTCGGCATCGATTATTGGCTATCCGTTCTGCTTGTCGGTGTACTGATGACGATTTATGTGATTTTCGGAGGGATGACAGCGACAAGCTGGGTGCAGATCACCAAAGCAGTGCTCTTGCTAGGCGGTTCTGCCGTGTTGACGTTCATCGTATTTTCGCGTTTTAATTTCAACATTTCAGAGATGTTTCATCATGTCCAAACTGCAACACCGCTTGGAAAGGATTTTTTGGATCCAGGAAATAAATACACCGATGGACTCGACATGATTTCATTCAATATGTCGCTTGTCCTTGGAGCAGCCGGCCTTCCGCATTTACTCGTCCGCTTCTTTACAGTAAAGGACGCAGCTACTGCAAGGAAATCCGTCGTATATTCCACATGGTTTATAGGGGTATTTTTCATCATGACGATTTTCCTTGGTTTCGGGGCTGCATCTTTCGTCGGGTTTGAGCGGATCGTCGATGCAAACCCAGCTGGAAACATGGCCGCTCCGCTACTTGCAATAACCATAGGCGGTGAATTTTTATTCGCATTCGTTTCTGCTGTAGCATTTGCCACGATTTTAGCGGTTGTATCAGGCCTTGTTTTAACGTCGGCATCCGCTTTTGCACATGATATATATGGTGAAATCATCAAGGATGGAAATATTACGGGAAAACAGCAAGTACTCGTTGCTCGATTGGCTTCTGTCGGCGTAGCGGTCATTTCGATTCTACTTGCTTTATTCGCACAATCAATGAATGTCGCTTTTCTTTCAGTCCTCGCGCTTGGGATTGCTGCCAGTGCCAATTTACCGATCATCCTTTGCACAATATATTGGAAACGTTTCAACTCAACCGGAGCGATCACAGGAATGTCATTCGGGTTACTCAGCTCCATCATACTGGTCATGCTTAGCCCCAATGTATGGAATCCGGAACCTGGAATGGGGATTTTCACGGGCGATCCCCTCTTCACGATGAGCAACCCGACCATTTTCACCGTGCCGCTCGGCTTTATTGGAGCTTATTTAGGCACAATCTTGTCAAAGGCAAAAGATGAGGAAAACAGGTTTGCTGAAGTACTGTTCAAATCAAACACCGGATCTGGGATAAGTTCAGCAAAAGACCATTAAAAAGGGGGATTTCCATGACCGCACATTTAGATAAGGATATTCACGAATTGCATTACGATCAAATCAAACAAATACTGGTCGACGAACCATATGCTTCTTTTCTAGGAATGAGATTGACGAAACTCGGTCCCGGCACAGCGGAAGCAGAATTGATTCCAAGTGACCACATGCTAAATAGCCACGGAACGGTTCATGGTGCCATTATCTTTTCACTTGCAGATTACGTGTTCGCAGCAGCCAGCAATTCATATGGCAAAGTAGCGGTTGGCGTTTCAAACAACATCAATTTCTTATCAGCTGGCAAACGGGGTGAGACTTTAACTGCCAGAGCTGAAGAGATCAAGAAAAACCATAAACTGGCCTGGTATAAAATAGACGTGTTAAATGAAAGGGAATTGATTGCAACCATGGAAGCGATGGTATTCAGGAAAAATCAATATTTCGTCGACCAAGTTGAATAAGTAACGTTTGAAAGCGGACATGCAATCCATAAGTCCGGTTTCCTCTCCCTTGATTTTCCAGGGATACGTACGAAAAAAAAAGGGGATTCCCGATTGGAATCCCCCTCCCCTATTTTATAACCCTTCTTTTAGTTATTGACCGCAATTCTGGAATCTATCACTATTAACGACTTCCCGCACTCCCGTTCACTTATCCCATCCGTCTGATAAGCGATTTTCCCTCTATGCCTTCCCAATGGCCATGGCCAGGTTACTGAAATGCACATGGACATCCATTAATCAATGAGACCTTTGTGATGCTACCATTTCCTCCTTCTTTCCTACATATACATCAAGCGCAGCCTGCAAAGCCTCTCCCCGATTAACTTGGAACCCCTGGCGCAATAGGACAGCTTCCAAGGAGGCCAATACAAACAGGATGTTTTCTTTCCTGCAACTGAATCCCATAGTCCCTATTCTCCAGATTTTCCCGTGAAGCGGACCAAATGAGGAAGCGATTTCGATGCCAAATTCATTCAACAGCATGTCTCTTACAGCTTCACCATCGATTCCTTTTGGAATTTCAATGCAAGTTACACACGGAAGTTTGTTTTTCCCATCCCCGAATAACATTAGTCCCATTGCCATGATCCCTTCAACGAGAGCAGCTTCGTGGAGTTCATGACGGGCAAAGCGCGTTTCCAGACCTTCTTCGAGCACAAGGCGCAATCCTTCACGTAACGCATAAATCATGGAAGTTGCTTCTGTATGATGATTCAAACGACGCGGTCCCCAATAATCCTGCAGCATGCTTAAATCGAAATAGTTACTGGCGATCGGACGGCTGAGCGAAACCTGTTGGTTGTCTTCATCTGTGGCAATACCACGTTCCACCTTTTTGCGGGACTGGATGATTTCTTCTATTCGCTCATTATACGTAATCGGTGCCATACCAGAAGGAACGGACAAGCATTTTTGTGTCCCTCCTATCAATCCATCAATACACCATTCATCCACCTTAACATCGGTGCCCCCGATGGAGGCAACCGCATCCACAACAAGAAGGACACCCAATTCACGGCAGGCCCGCCCGATTTCCTTCAAAGGCTGCATACAACCAGTGGAGGTTTCCCCATGCACGATTGCTGTTATTTTTGGGGAGACTTTCTTGATTTCCGCAATGACTGCTTGCGGTTCGAACACTTCTCCCCAAGGACATTCCATCGTATGGACTTCAGCTCCGTATCGCTCACAGATTTCCACCAATAAATGACCGAACCTTCCGAATATAGGAACCAGGACCTTATCCCCCGGCTCAATGATGCTGCATAGAATCGCTTCATTACCGGATCTTGAGGTGCCATCTATCGGGAACGCCCATTTATTTTTCGTTTGAAAAACCAAACGCAGCATTTCCATCACTTCATTCATGATAGTGGTGAATGCAGGATCGAATTGCCCTAATATCGGTGTGCTCATCGCCCTTAAAACACGCGGGTCAACTTCGACCGGTCCTGGTGTCATGATCGTTCTCATCGGTACATTCAATTCTGTATATGCCATTTTTACCAACTCCTTCAATAGGCTATTTTATAAAGTATTTCATTCAAAAATCCGATTCCCTGATCCATATCCATCGCAACAGGTTTGACATCCATCGATTGTGAAACCCCAATTTCATTTCCGCTTTCTTTGCCAGGGAATCGAGAGTTGAAAATGTCCTTACAAAACCTTTCAAAAACCTCTTCCTCTCCGATGCCATTCGGAACATTGAATTCGGAAGCCAGACGACAGCATCCTTCCTTTATGAATGGGAGTGGTGCCCGCATGATCACTCTTACCAATGATTTTCACCGTATAAAGGCGGTGACGCCCCATCCTTGTCCGTTTCCATATGGGAACTGGTCAGATTGATTCCACCGGAGGGACCTTCTAAAGCATACACTATCAAAATATGTAGTAAGTTTTTTCCCATCCTCAGCTTTCATTGCCTGCTAGTGCTCATCCTTTCCTTGGAATATAATATCCGGGTCACTCCATTACTCTCTGTTGCCCCGAAAAATGCTAACCCTTCTATCATCGAACGCAACATCATCCTTTTCATCTATTAATTTTTCGTTTTGATTGCCCATCATATCGTTTCCCTTCGCAATAGCCTTTGATGTCATGAACATTCACAAAATTTATCTCATCTATTATTTTACTTGCTTTCGCATTTAACTTCATTGACAATTCTGTTAGTATTTCGATGCTTTTTTGTGCAAAATAACCAACTGAAAGACAACCAATAATGTGTATATATACAGATTTCTATGATCAAAAGAACTTTTGTTATAGTCAGCTCCTCATCATATTGACTAGTATTTTTTGATAAATAAGATACTAGTTCTACTTATGCCGGCCAAATTAACTTTTGATGGACTGGGAACCTAAAAAGATGATGTCTAATCTTGTTACATCTAATTCACATATGTTTTATTTGCTTTTTTTATAAAGAATAAGACCAAAATGGGGAACAAGTAATCGTGATCACTTGTTCCCCATTTTATCGATTAATCACTTATTTTAATCCGAAGCCCCGTATGAATTACTGGTAGAAGTTAAGATATGACACTATGCTGAGCCTCATGAATTTAATAACATTGCATCCTGGTTAGTCTGATGCCCCAGAAATCACTTAATGTTTACACTTATTTTCCTTCGCTTCAATGCGTCGTCGATGCAGGATAGGCTCAGTATACCCACTTGGTTGGTTATAGCCTTGAAACACTAGGTCGCATGCCGCTTGAAACGCCACTGAGCTGTCGTAATTATCCGCGATACATTGATAGGCTGAATCTCCACGGTTTTGTTCATCCACTACTTTAGCCATTCGTTGTAAAGTCTCCAAAACCTGTCCTTTTGTACAAATTCCGTGGTGAAGCCAGTTAGCGATATGCTGACTCGAAATTCTTAGTGTGGCACGGTCTTCCATCAACCCAACATTGTTGATATCTGGTACTTTGGAACAACCAATTCCTTGTTCTACCCAACGTACAACATAACCGAGGATACCTTGAGCATTGTTATCCAGCTCTTGCTGAATTTCTTCCGGACTCCATTCGGGGTTTTGAGCCACCGGGATTTCCAAAATATCATCACGTAAATTTACTGGATTCTTTTTCAACTCATCTTGCACCTTTTTTACATCCACTTGATGATAATGAAGAGCATGCAATGTCGCTGCAGTCGGTGAAGGCACCCATGCTGTATTCGCCCCCGCTTTCAGATGGCCAATCTTTTGCGTTAGCATTTCCGCCATCATATCAGGGATTGCCCACATTCCCTTACCAATTTGAGCTCGACCTTGAAAACCGGTTGCTAGCCCTACATTGACATTCGATTTTTCATAACCTTGTAGCCATTTTGATCCTTTCATGTTATTTTTGAGGATCATAGGTCCAGCTTCCATAGAAGTATGAATTTCGTCTCCCGTTCGATCTAAGAACCCTGTATTAATAAATGCCACCCTTTCTTTAACTTGGCGGATACAAGCTTTCAAGTTCAATGAAGTTCGACGTTCTTCGTCCATAACACCAATTTTCAGTGTATTTCGCTGTAGACCAAGCATGTCTTCCACACGATCAAAGAGCTCATTGGCAAAAGCCACCTCTTCGGATCCATGCATTTTTGGCTTAACGATATAAACTGATCCTTTAGATGAATTTTGATATTTACCATTCCCCAACAAGGAATGTTTGGCAAGTAAACTAGTCATGACTGTATCCATAATCCCTTCAGGAATCTCCTCACCATTTGTATTCAGGACTGCGTTTGTCGTCATTAAATGTCCCACGTTACGGACAAACATAAGTGAACGACCAGGTAAAGAGAATTCTTCTCCATTTGGTGCTCTGTATAAACGATCCGGGTTCATTGTACGTGTCAGCATTTTATTATCCTTTTTGAAAGTTACAGCCAGATCCCCCCTCATAAGACCTAACCAATTTCGATAGACCAGGACTTTATCATCAGCATCCACTGCCGCAACAGAATCCTCACAATCCATAATGGTCGTAAGGGTAGATTCCATTAGAATGTCCTTAACGCCTGCTTTATCTTTTTTACCGATCGGATGACTTCTATCAATCTGAATTTCAAAATGCAACCCATTATTTTTTAATAATATCGCCGATGGATTTCCGTATTCACCTTGATTGCCAACTAGCTTAGATTCCTCTACTAAACTCGTAATTTCTCCATTTCTGAGTGTAACAGCTAATTTCCCATCTACTACTGTATATTTCACAGCGTCTTTATGTGAATGATCCTTTAAAGGAGTTACTTGATCAAGAAAATCCTTTGCAAATGAAATGACTTCTCCACCGCGTACTTCATTGTAGCTCCCTTCTCGGTAGGCTCCTTCTTTTTCGCTAATAACATCTGTACCATATAGGGCATTATAAAGGCTTCCCCACCTTGCATTTGAAGCGTTAATAGCATAACGAGCATTATCAACCGGGACAACTAGCTGCGGACCGGCTTGGAAGGCAATTTCATCATCTACCCCTTCTGTGGTAATATGAAAGTCTTCTCCTTCAGGTTCGAGATAGCCAATTTCTTGTAAAAATGTTTTATATTCAGCAAAGTCCATCTCTTTATTTTCTCTGTGCCATGTATTGATTTTGGTTTGAATTTCATCACGACGAGCCAATAATTTTTTGTTTTTTGGAGACATGTCATGCACCAATTTTTCAAAATCAACCCAAAATTGTTCCTGATTCAGTCCGCTTCCAGGCAGCCCATCTTTATTGATAAATTCAAAAAGTACCGAAGCCACTTGAAGATTACCTACTTTCACATATTCTCCCATGATGTATTCCTCCTCTAAAAATTAGTTTGACTCCCGGCATACGCCGAGATAATTTTCTTAAACCAGGTGATCTCTCCTCCCTTTGAACGGGTTCAATACTTAGTTTGTTTTCGATTTCCAGTTCTCAAATTTATTGTTTTGTTTTCTTATAATCAATTTCAAGTTTATCGTTAGAGATGTCAAATATAGTAAGTATGGTATGGACACCTTTTTTTTCTTCACTCGCAAAATGAAGGCCCATTTTTTAAAAATAATCACTTTGTGTTTCCATTTCCAGGTAGATAGATCGGTTACTGCCCGACCTCCAACTTATTCATTAATTTATTCCAATTAATGAATTTCTCTAAAAAGATCGATATAATGACACCCATAATGAGACCATTTGTAATGAAAGGCTGCAAGAGGACAGGTATACTGCCGAATAATGCTGGCGGGATGTTCATAATGCTAACTCCAACTAGGACCGGTCCTGCTAAACGGAGTATCGTTTCAGAGTTGAATAACGTTCCTTTCAGACTGTTTAATGCGGTCCCGAACAATTGAAGGTATGCGACAAATAAAACAGCGTTACCTATTGTTAATGGTATTGTTCCTAAGAATCTCCCTAATGACGGAATAACTCCAAGGAGAATAAACAAAAATCCGCTTATAATGAATGGCTTTCGTTTGAATAACTTGGTACTTTGTAAAAAACCTATCGTAGATGTAAATGGTGTAAAAGGGACCAAGCCAAAAATCGAAGTGATAAACGCAAAAATACCTGTTACAAAAATAGATCTCCTGTATTGACTATGTTCCACCTTTTCCTTGTAAACATCTGCAACAGCTTGAATAGAAGCGAAAGAATTCGTTAAATTCAGAAGGACAGCAAAAAAGGAAACAAAAATAATACCAATATTCAAGTTTGGAGTTCCAAGGGGAAAGAAAGTGAATGCCATACCTGAAGAGCTAGCCGTCGGAAGATCTGAAGGGAAAATAATTCGATATAATGACCACCCTACGATAATTCCGATCAGAATTGAAAAATTGCCTAGTATTTTCCCTCCTTTAATCCTTAAAAAGCCGACGAAGATGACAATAAAGATTGAAAACAAACTGACAGGGAGATCAATTGTTCCACTTTCGGTTATTTTAAACATACCTTTGAAGAAAATAAAGATGAGCTGAAAGGTCAGTAAAAATATATAAACACTTATCACCATCGGCTTAATTACTTTTTGTATGATATAAATCAGGTTAAATGCCGCTAGCAGTACGGTTACAGCTCCAGCCAGCAAAATACCTGTTGCAATTCCTCCCCCTACGGTTGCAAAATCCAATCCGAGTGCAGATGCAGAGATGCCCATATTTATCATCAGACCCCACATTAGCCCTGAATGGCTGTCCAATAATGGATAACGATGCCCAACCCATGCCTGCAGAATACAGGATATTCCGGTAAAGATAAAGGAGCACCTTATCGTCATTTCAATTGTTTCTGTAGGAAGCTGGAATGCTGCTCCTACAGAAATTGGTACGACAACCGTATTGGCAAAAATAAAAAAAAGCCACTGTAAAGAGGAGAATAATGTTACAGTAACTCCTTGCTGTTTCATCTTAATCATCACCATTTCCGATTTCTGGATTTTAATAAAATCTGTTTGCTAGTTTTTAAGGAAGCCAATCGAAGAAATTACAAAATCATCACTTTTTATAAATAAAAATATAAGCGAAGCGCTGTCTTCATTACAATCGCTTCGCCTTAATCACTTTTTTGTTTTTTAAAAGAAGAAACTTAAATTATTTTGTAATGTTTAATAAACTTAGCATTTTTTTAATATCTTGTTATATCCATAGGCAATGCCCCTGCAGCAAAGCCTACAAACATGAATCGGCTGTTTCCTGTATTTCGCATTCCATGAATTTGATTAGGCTTGGCCAATACTACCATTCCTTTTCTGATCGTGATCTCATTCTCTAGGTCAGGGAAGTATGTTCCTTCCCCCTCAATGCAGACCCAAATATCATCAACATTCGAATGGGAATGTAAATATACTTCCTGCTCAGGTTCAAGACACCAAACTGCCCCAACAGTTTTATCCGTTTCATAGAAATAATTTTTTTGTGGTGCATTAGAATCGAATTTTGCTATTTTATCGATTTCAAAAACTCTTTCCTCTATTATCGACTTTTTGTTCAAAATTACATTCTGGTCCATACCTCAGCACCTCTTTTATATTTAATGGTTTTGAATTACACTTACCGGATCTCCCTAAAATACAATTCTGCCCGCATTAAATCTCTTGAAGTTGTCATCTACTCATTTCTTCTATATGATGTGACCTTTTACAAGGATGCATCACGATTACAATCTTTAGAGTAAACATATGTTAAACTTTCTCTGCCTACCGCATAGGCTGCTTGATGTACATATGGACCCATAAAAATGTAATCTCCTTTCTTTACAGGAACCCACTGATTATCCAGGTTATACATCCCTTCTCCCGAGAGTAAGTAGGCTCCATGTTCTTGCACATGTGTTTCGATGAATGGATGAGATGCAGCAGGATCAAAGGAAAGAATATGAAAATTCATATCAAAATCTATATCAGCAGGCAAAAGATCCTTAAGATGGACATTATGCATATCATCATAAATCCTGAATTCGATGTTGTTCGCATGGTTTGAATGAACCCATGGCCTCCGTCCTTCAAGCGGACGATACTTTTGCTTATATAGGAATAGTTTAGAATCTCCATCCGATTGGTTTTCTAAATACATCTTTGTTCCTGGCGGACAATATAAATAACCGCTTTCATCGAGGACAAACTCTTGTTCACCTGCAGCAGCTTTTATTTTCCCTTCAATAACATAGACAAATGTCTCAACATCTTCTTGTCCACCAAACCCCTCGCTGTTCTTTCCATCCTTTTGCATTGTCACAATGTAATCGACAAAACTTGCTCCAAGCTTTGGAGAACCCAAAATGGAAATGATACAATTCTCAAATCCCGGAATAACATTATTAACCAATCCTTCAGGTGCAATTAACGCATATTTACCGTGCTCAATTATTGATCTGCTTGCTAATAAATCTTTAGGATAACCCATCTTTTAAACTCTCCTTTTAATCGTATTTTATTTGAAATATGTGACTCATGGTGTGCCCATTTCCCGCTATTAATAAACTTATAATTGTAGCTTCTTTTCATATATTATTAGCTTGTGTTAGAAACAATTAAGTCCCTTATTTAAATATTAACCGCTTTCATTTAATTAGTCTTTATGCCTAATTGATAAAAACGTTTTATATTTTTGTTCATTATAGATAAAAGATTTTCTCCAGTCCTTTATGCTTAACAATCCTAGATTTTAATTTTTTCCACAGTGGTAATGCTTCCATTTTCAAAAACAATATCCCCATTGACGATCGTTGTTGTTACTTGCCCTTTGAATGTCCTGCCAACATAAGGCGACTGCTGATGGCGGTAGAACAAATCTTCCTTTTTCAGTTCGAAGCTTTTGTTCAGATTAACTATTGCCAGATCAGCGTCGCTATCAACGGCTATTATCCCTTTATGGGGATAAAGGCCAAATAACTTAGCTGGATTCGTTGATGTTAATTCAACAATTTTCCCCAAAGGAAGATTACGGTTGAAATGCCCCTCTGTCAACATAATATTGAGCGTGGATTGGGCACCGGAAATCCCACCCCAGGCACTGAAAAAGTCATCATTTATTACTTCTTTCATAGAGGAAGGTGCTGGTGAATGGTCGGATGCTATTACGTCAATTTCACCGTTTGCTACAGCTTCCCATAATTGTTCTACTTCTTCATCATCACGCAGTGGAGGGCAGCATTTTGCCAATCCGCCTTTTTCCTCTAAGTCTTTTAATGTCAAAGATAAATAATGAGGGCATGTTTCTACCGTAATATCCAGGCCTCTTTGTTTTGCCTGATTGATGACTTCCACTACTTTGCGGCTGCTCGCATGAACAATATGCAGTTTACACCCTGTAGCTTCTGCATATGAAATTATTCTTCTTACCGCTTCAATTTCGGAAATTATCGGTCTTGATTCGACGAAGTCCTTTGCAGTTGTCTTTTTTTGTCTTTGTTTTTCTTGTGCAAGCTGATCACAAATCACTGTACTTTCAGCATGAACGGCTAAAAGTGAACCAACAGAGGCAATTTCTCTCATCCCTTTAAAAATCGTACTATCATCGACATGATTGAAATCGACAATTCCGCTCGGTGACATAAAAGCTTTAAATCCAATTACTCCATTTTCATCAAGTTCCTTAATATTCTCAATATTTTCCGGTATAAGTCCACCCCAAAAGCGGCAATTGACTACCGACTTTTCTTCGGAGCAAGCTCTCTTTAATGCCAAATATTCTTTATTGATTGTTGGTGGTGTACTGTTCAATGGCATATCAAAATAGGTTGTCACCCCACCTGCCGCTAAACTTCTGCTACCAGTTTGAACACCTTCCCACTCAGTTCTGCCTGGCTCGTTGAAATGAACATGAGTATCAATTAATCCTGGGAGGATGTGCTGCCCCTCAGCATTAATTTCTCTTGTTGCTAAAGCATCAATATTTTTGCCAATAGTCACTTCTTTAATTTTCCCTTCCTTAATTGCAATATCTCCTTGAACAATCGAATCAAACATTACAAGATTTCCATTTCTAATGAGTAAATCATATGTAGCCATAGGTTCATTCCTTTCTATGGGAAATCAAATTTTATAAAAACTTTTAAGGCCAATCCTCTTTTACAGTTGCATAATGAAGAAACGAACATCTTGCTTTGGGCTGTTGGAACGTAAATATTCGGAATGAAATACAACTATTACATTCTGAACATCGTTTTGAGATTTAGTAGATTCCACTTTCTATCAAGCAATTTTGGAAAGAATCGCATCCACCTTTATGAAGACAGGAAGCGAGATGCGCAGCCTTGGCTGTTATCTTGTTTTGTACGGCACCCTCACCAAGGTCGTCAACACTGATCATTTTTTTAAATATTCGGACTCTTTTCCTGGCTATTTCACGTTTCCATCAATTAAGCCCCTTTAACCACATCCTCTCGTTTCTGTTGCGCTTTTTAAACAAAAACAATATAGATGAACGAATGCGAGCATTGTACCTGAGAAAAATGATAGAGCAAATAATAGCTTGAGAGCAGGCAAAAATTGGCGAATTGTATGCGCTCAAAATATAAATATAGTTTCTAAATATAATAAAAAACTTGGGATTTATGGAATGTAAAAAAAATTTTGAAAACAGTTTCATTAACCTTCAATCCTCTATACAATTGATTATAAGCGGATTCATTCACAAAATCATTATGCGATGTAAACAATTTCCATTTAAATTTTTGTCCAAATTTAACAAGATTCGTTTGCTTCCCTTTCTAGTAATAAAAACTGACAAAATGTAGAATTAGAAGGTGTATGATGAAAAAGGTAGAAGATTTATTTATCGTTGATGTGTTTCAAGAAGCCAAAATTATTGCTGGACATGCCGGACTTAAAAGGAAAGTAGAATCAATTGAGATTTCAGAAACACCAGATGCCATCAATTTTTTAGCTAAGAACTCCCTATTATTGACAACAGGATACGCTTTTAAAAACGACCCCCATGCATTATGCAATCTCATTTCCCAAATTAATGAACTTCCATGTGCAGGGATTGCCATTAAACTTAAAAGATTCATTGATGAGATCCCGCAGGATGTAATCGAATTGGCCGATTCATTAGAATTTCCAATTATTCAAATTCCAGAGACATTAACATTAGGTGCGGTTGCTCATCAATTATTAAGCTTTATATGGGATAACCAAATTGAAGAGTTATTCTATGCGATGCATATTCACAAGGAATTTACCAATATGATGATAAAAGGCTACAGTCTGAATTCTTTAATTGAAAATCTTGGCTCCCTATTAAAATGTCCTGTTCTCCTACTTGATCCTATTGGTGATGTGACATCCTTTTCTCATCACTTTCGTACAGGAAATATGAAAATCGTTATGAAAAATGTTCAAGAACAAATTAAACGTGATATAGAAACATACCTAGAGAAAAACCAGCTTACTATCGACATCCAAAATACGGACATTTCTATAAAAATGTTTCGGGTGAAAACAATGCGTCCCTATCCCTATTTTCTATTAATTCTTCACCCTGAGAAGCTTTCATACCCATCTTCACAATTAGCTATAGAACAAGCATCAACAGTCATTTCATTCACGCTGCTTAAAAACGAGGCTATTAGAGAAAACAGTCGTTTGTTAGAAAATAACTTTTTTGCTTCCCTTGTTGATGGAAAGATTTCTAACAAACAAGAAATTATTCATAGGGGAAAACAGCATGGCTTAATCGACAATATGAAATATGTATGCATTGTATGTAAGATTGATGATGATAAACAAAACGCTTTACAAAAAAGTGCAGACATAATGAATAGATTATACGACTATTTATATAAATTTTTACATAAATCATTTTTAAAAATAGATACTAACAACATCGTTTTTATGAAAGATGGATATTTTGTTATTTTGATGCAAGCTCCTCTGAATATTAATGATTCGATTAAAAGCATAATAGAAGAAAGGCTGAAGGAGTTCCAGAATGAGGCTTATTCAAATCTAAAAATTTCGTTGTCGTTTGGAGTTGGTAACTTTTCTAATGACCTTACCTATATCCACCTTACATACGAAGAGGCAGTGGAAGCATGGACAAATGGGGCTGAACTGTTTCAAAATAAATTTATCAACTTTTACGAGACCAAGCAATTAATCGAACTGATTCGGTTAATTCCCGAAAAAGATTTAAAAAAATTTTATGAAAATACTTTACGTTCTTTATCATACCCGAAAAATAAAGATGAAAAAGACTTAGTTAATACCTTATTGGTATATTTGGATAATAATTGCGAACTTGCTATTACATCCAGGAAACTGTTTGTTCACCGTAATACCGTTAAATACCGAATTGCCAAATGTGAGGACATGTTGAATTATTCCGTTCATGATGCAAAAAACTCACTTCATTTACGTATAGCTTTACTCATGAGTTCAATTTTCAGGGGTAATAGTGATTAATAAGCTATTGTAATCACTACTAAAGCAGAAATTGACTGAAGGTAAACTGCTCCACGCAGACAGAGATCAATATAAAGAGTAAATCTCGACTTTATTTTCTGGAAGTGTCTTGGATTATGGAGGAATCCAGGAATTTCAGTGGCTTTTTTAAATTACATTGGATTATTGTCGATACGCATGACTGTTTCATCGAATGAAGGATCTTTGTCCTATAATTGAAATGTATTCATTTTGAAAAAACTCGTGTTCCGATACAGTCGGATCACGAGTTTTTTTGTAAGTTCTCTTTTAGTTGATAGCTAAAACTTATAAGTTCCTCAATATTGTTTTGTGGCTATCTTAATCACTGTAGAGTAAAGGACTCTAGCTCCTGCACCCATATCTTCTACAGTCACGAATTCATCTGGGTGATGACTGAGACCATCTTTACAACGAACGAAAATCATTGCAACATTCGTTACCTCCGCCATAGCCATTGCATCGTGACCAGCACCGCTTACAAGACTGATAGGACTGCCATCCAATTCGCTAATGGACTCCTCGATTACTTTAATCAATTGTTCATCACAGTATACAGGATCAGCCTCCATGACCTGTTCAAAATGAATTTGGAGTCCTCTAGCTTTTGCTACTCTTTCACCTTCAGTTAATATGGCATCAATGGCTTTTTTCTTACGATCCACATTTAAATCACGGATATCCAGCGTTCCTGTTACAAGGCCAGGTATTACATTACTAGCACCCGGACTTACAGTAAGTTTTCCGATGGTCGCCACTAATGGTTCATTTTGGATAGCGATGTTCTCAATGTAGGAAATGAGATCACTAGCTCCTAAAAGCGCATCTTGTCTAAGGGCAACAGGAACTGTCCCTGCATGTCCAGGTTTCCCGATAATTTCAAAATAAAATCTTGTAGCACCAGCAATCCCACGAACTATGCCGACAGGTTCATTCTCCTTCTCAAGCACAGGCCCCTGTTCGATATGAAGTTCCAAATAAGCGAGAAGTTCTTCTGGAGTACGACTAGCGTCTTTAAAAGCATATGGGTCAGCAATACCAATTCCTTTTAACGCTTCAGCAATTGTTATTCCTTGTTCATCTGCTCTTTCTAAATCTTCAGCAGTAAAAGTTCCTGCAATCGCTTTACTACCAAGGAAAGTTGAGTGAAACCTTACTCCTTCCTCATCACAAAAACCTACCACTTCGATTGGATTGTATAATATAATGCCATTATCCTTAAGAGTTTGAACAACTTCTATTCCAGTTATAACTCCTAGAATCCCATCATATTTACCTGCTTCAATCACGCTATCTAAATGTGAACCAATCATTAAAACTGGAGCTGTAGGATCTTTCCCTTCATAACGTCCGATTATATTATTAAGAGCATCTTTTCTTACCGTCATCCCAGCTGCTTTCATCCACTCTTCAACTAGACTTTCTGCTTTTAAACTTTCCACTGTGAAAGGTAGTCTAGTGACGCCAACAGTTGTGGATGAACAAGCAGCAAGTTCTTCGGTTCTAGTGTTGATTCTTATAGCATCAACATCCTTCTGAAGTTTAACCAATCGATCACTTCCCTGCCAATTTAATCTCTAAGTAAAATTTTTGTTATTTAAATCCAGTTACTTAATATGCAAAGTCATATTAACACTTTATTTAGTCTTTGCTCAATAGGAATTCTGCATGATAAGCTAATTAAAAGTTAGATTAAACGGTGACAAGCAAAAGCACTTGTCACCGTTTAATACATATCGTACATATATATATAGGCTAACTAACTAAACGCCCTTTTTTTGAATGTAATAATGACCATGCATCAACGAGAGTACGTTTTGACTGTGCAATTACAATATCAGATGATTCTGTACCGACAGGTTTTACTTCAAAAGCGACTATATTCTTTATACCTTCACCGATGTAACCAATTTCTAATAGAGATCGTAAATACTCCGCTAATTCAGGAACATCAACTTCACTTCCTGGATATCCGAAACGCGGATGCTGATCGCCGTAAGCAGGATCAGAAGTATCTTTAATATAGCAATTTCCGATATGGGCATGGTTAATATAATCACGAGCTAACGTTAATGCATCATGAGACGTTTCACGCTGCATTGGTAAATGACTTAAATCAAGCATTAAACCGAAAGTGGGATCTACTTTACGAACTTCTTTTGCAACTTCAACAGCAAGTTTATTCGAACCGATTAAACATTTCTTATCAGTCTCATCATCAAATGTTTCAAGTGAGAGTACTAAATCACCTTTGGATTTTGCATAATCGCATAATTCTTTGATAGAATTCGTTAGTAATTGTAAGGCAACATCTTGTTGAGTATCTGGTTTAGCCCCACTTAAGAAACCAAGTTTAGCAGCATTTACTTCGTAAGCCTGGTCAATTCCGCCTTTTACTAAATCGATAGCCCTTCTACGCTCAGCTTCATCAAAAGAATTAAGGTTTCCTTTGTTTCTTAATAGAATCGGTTGTGCACCAAATCCTACATTCATTCCACCAGATTGTAAAATTTGAGCAGCTTCTTTACGTTCTTCAGGATTGTTAATAGATGTAATTTCAATTCCAGAGAAAAAATCATCTTGTACAATTTTCTTAATTGTTTCAACAGCTGGGCCATCTCCACCCATTGTTTCCGGATAAGCCATGAAGTGAACAATTCCGACTTTCATAGAATTATGAAGATTTGCTGACATTGTTTCGCCGATTTTTCGGCTTCCCTCCTTTAATGAACCCATTATTTAAGTACAGTCAAGACTGCTTTTCATTACTATATGTTTTTTGAAGCAATAGGTTATATCCCATTGCTTCAAAAAACACTTCCATCAAGAGTGATGATTATTTAGAATAATCAATCTTTTCAGAGTATTTGAAGCCGTTAAGTGCACCGTTATTAGAGAATTCGCATGCGTTCTTAGGATCTGGATCAACTATAACTTCGATTAAATATGGTTTACCTGAGTCAACTGCACGTTGCAGAGCTGGTTTGATATCATCATAATGTGTAACAAGCTCACCACGAACACCCATACCTTCAGCCGTTTTGACAAAGTCGATTCCGCGCTCTTCATTATCACATAATTCATTTTTGTAAATTAAGTCCGTAGAAATTTGACGTCCATTATAGAACCAGTTTTGTTGTTGACGAATTAATCCCATTAATGAGTTATTCATACAGAAAATAATGACCGGAATATCATGCTTTGCAGCTGTAGCAATATCTTGTAATGACATCCCCAAGCTTCCATCACCAAGGATGTTTACACTTTGTCTTTCAGGAAATGCAAGTTTCGCTGCCATTGCTGCACCAAGGCCCCAACCCATTGTCCCCGCACCACCAGTTAATAAGTAAGTTCTTGGTACATACGTTTCAAATAATTGAGAAGACCAGATTTGGCTGATACCGCAGTCATGTGATACGAAGGCATCTCGATCTAAGAATTCACGAAGTTCTCGCAATGCACGTTCTTGTCTGATTGGAAGTGTTGTGTAATCCGTTTTTCGTGCCCATTTCTTACGCTCTTCAGTTAAGTTAACTCTAGTACCTACTTCGGCAGTTGAAGCTACTTGAGCACCAAGTGCTTTATGGGCTTCTGCAAGTTTAACCATGAATGTTTTAACATCAGAAACGATACCTAAAATCGTTGGCACAACTTTACCAATTTCCTTATTATCAAGATTTACGTGGATAATTTTCTTACCGTTTTGTGTGAATACAGAAACATTACCAGTTGAACGATCAGCGAAACGTCCGGCAAGGTTGATTACTAAGTCAGCTTCAACAATTGTTTTGTTACCGAATGGAGTATCAAGCATCGTTCCCATACGTCCAGCGAATAAAGGGTGATCGTTAGGGAAGGTATCCATCCCCATGCCAGAAGTTACTACAGGGATTTGCAGTTCTTCAGCTAACGCTTTCAATTCAATGGTAGCGTTTGCAATGTTGACCCCTCCACCAGATAGTAAGACCGGTCTTTTAGCATCTTTTAATAATTCCAATGTTTTCTCTATATCAGCGTCAGAAGCTTGTGGTAAGTTATCGACTGGAGTAGAACCGATAAGTACATCTAAGTCGACTTCTATTTCAACTTTTTGTTGATCAACTGGTAAATCAAGAAGAACTGGGCCTTTTCTGCCAGTAGTAGCTGTTACCCATGCTTCATGGATAAATTCAGCAGCTTTCGAACCGTCAGTTAAACGGTATGCAGCTTTCGTTACAGGCTTTGCCATTTCAACGATAGGCGCTTCTTGGAATTGCATGGTTCCAATTAAACTATTTTTTTGTTGACCGGTAATGGCTATCATTGGAATGGAATCCATCCATGCACCGTAAAGGCCAGTTAAGAAGTTAGTTCCGCCAGGACCTGATGTGGCAGCACATACGCCTACTTCACCAGTTGCTCTTGAATAACCATCAGCCATGAAAGCACCCGTTTGTTCGTGACGAACAATATATGATTCAATTTTAGTTAATTCTTTTACTGCATCATAGAATGGTAAAATCGCAGCTCCCGGTACACCATAAACATGTTTCACCCCTCTTTTTTCTAAATACAAGGCAATTAACTCAGCAGCTGTCATTTTTTGTTTAGCCATTTATATCTCTCCCTTTTGATCCTTTTTTATATTTTCAAAGATTTGAACAATTGAATCTTTATCCCCAACGTTGCCCGGAAATACGATATAAGGTGTATCTTTGAACTTAGCTTCACTTCCGGTTAACCATACTGGAACACCGGCGATCGCTTGCCCTAAAATTTTTGCATATTTAATATCTAAGCCGTCAGTTGCCACATCACTCGAAGTTATACCACCTTTTGCAATGATGAATTTCGGCTTTACTTTTAGTGAGCGAATAACTTTAACTAAAGAACTTGAAACAGTTTGACTTATCTTTAAGTTTTCTTCCTTATCTTTCGCACTAATTAAATCTCTACTCGTATATACAAGCGTATCGCGATTAGAAGAAATATTTTGATCCACTAATTGACATACTCGTGTTAGCTCTTCAATTCTTGTTTCTTTATTTAGAACTTTCACAACACTCATTTCGATTTGTTCAATCGGGTATTTACTCATTAGTTCCTTAATTTGTTCCGTAGTTTTATTCGTGTGAGAACCTACTATAATAAAGCCACCATTGTTTTGGCTTTCATCATTTGAAACAATCTCATTAGCTGATAAATATGGACGATCCTGAATTCCCGCAATCGATTTTACAATAGATGCTGCAGTTCTAAACAAGAATTGCTTGCCAGAATCAATTGCTTTAAGGACAGCTAATGATACGATGTCCAAATCATAATAAGATTTAGCATTTACTATAATAGGAGTATTATTGTTAGCAGATAGTAAAATCTCATAAACTCTATCAATGCCGCCATTATGAATATCTTCCAGTGAAATGATCAATGCTGACTCTGAAGCTACGCTTCCATTTGTCTTTTCTTCAATCCATTTTGGCAAATTAGCGGTTTTGAAACCGAAAACGGAATCATTCGCAAATTCTGTTTCATTTACTGGGACAAGCTGGCCGTCCACACCTAAATAATGAATATTATCTATGGTGTAACGATGTGCTTCAAAAAAAGCCGGAATGATTAAATGACCTGAAATTTGTACATCAGCAGTTTTTAATAATTCATCTTGGAGCACATTAATTTCAAGTGGATAATGCCCTCTTAATGTTGAGTCACTTCTACTGATAATTGAATAATTGATTCCCATTTCCTTAGTAACGTCAACAATGTTTTGGACAATCTCCCTATTGATGTTTTCCGTCTTTTTTGCATTATAACTTCTTGTGTTTGTTAAAATATAAAGTACACTTCTCTCATCAGATAATCCTTTTTTAATCCAGTCTTTTCCCCAGTCCGTGATGACAAAAATATCATGTACCGTTTGAACACCTGTTGGATCATCATCTAAAACGATAAACTTATGTTTTGTTTGATTTAAATGAGCTTTGATTTCAGCACGAAGGCTGTCATCCGATTTAGAGAAGAGGTCTAAAGTATCCTTTAAACTTAGATATTGGGTTGCGTTTGACAAAAACCCTCCCCCTTTCATTATCTAAAATGTGATTAGCTAGTTACTCTATGCCCTAATAATTCATTTGCAGTAGAAATAATTCGGTGTGCTCTTAATTCAAATAAATCAAGTAATTCATCCATTTTTCCAGAAACCCCAAAACGGTCATTTGTACCGATTCTTCTTAATTTAGCTGGTTGGTTTTCCGATAATACTTCAGCAACAGCACTACCTAATCCACCTATAATTGAATGCTCTTCAACTGTGATGACATGTTTTGTTTTCGCAGCAGATGCAATAATGGCTTCTTTATCAATAGGTTTAATTGTATGGATGTGTAAAAGTTCGGCGCTTACACCTTGCTTTTCCAATTCACCTGCTGCTTTTAGTGATTCATCAAGCATTATCCCAGTACTGATGATTGTAATATCAGATCCTTCACGGTATTTAATTGCTTTACCTATTTTGAATGGTTCTTCTTTTTTGGTAACGATCGGTACTGGTAATTTGCCAACACGGAGGTAAATTGGTCCTTCATGGTAATAAGCAGCTTCTACTGCTTTTTCCATTTCAACCGCATCAGCTGGAACAATTACCGTCATACGTGGAAGTGAGCGCATTAAAGAAATATCTTCAAGCGGTAAATGTGTTGCACCTTCTTGAGCAGCTGATGTACCAGCGTTATGACCGACAATTTTCACATTGTTATTTGAATAACATACTGAAATTCTCATTTGATCAAATGCGCGCCCAGTAAGGAAGTTTGCATAAGCATTGGCAAATGGTACTTTACCCGCCACTGCCATACCGGCTGCGGTACCTACTAAATCACATTCAGAAATACCGATGTTAAAAAAGCGTTCTGGAAATCTATTTTTATATAGATTTGTCATATTCGATTTTGCGCAGTCCGCGTCAAGTACCACTAAATTGTCATGTTTTTCACCAAGTCTAATTAGTGCATCAGCAAAACCTTTACGTGGTGCTTCTTGATTTGCCATCTTAAGCCAACTCCTTTAAAGCGATTTCTAATTGCTCATCATTCGGAGCCATTCCATGCCAATCATGGGTATCTTCCATAAATGAAACTCCCTTGCCTTTAACCGTATGAGCTAGAATTGCAGTAGGTCTTCCTTTAGTGCGTTTAGCTTCTTTATACGCTTCATTAACTGCACGAATATCATGACCATCAATTTCAACAACGTGCCAACCGAAAGCTCTAAATTTATCACCAAGATTTTTTACACCTTTTACATTTTCAACAAAATCATCAAGTTGAATTTTGTTCCAGTCGATAATCGCACAAACGTTATCAAGATTGTAATGTGCAGTTGTCATTGCCGCTTCCCAAACTTGACCTTCTTGTAATTCTCCATCACCTATCATGCAATAGGATCTTCTATTGCTGCCATCCAGTTTTGCAATTAATCCAACACCATTAGCTACCGATAATCCTTGACCAAGTGATCCTGAAGATATGTCTACACCTGGAATATGCTCTCCACATGGATGTCCATGTAACCTACCGTCAACATCCCTGAATGTCATTAATTCTTCAACCGGGAAGAAACCTTTTTCAGCTAATACTGAATAAAATACAGGTGTACAATGCCCCTTAGATAAGAAGAAACAATCTCGGTCTTGCCAATCTGGGTTGTCAGGATCAACATTCATGTGTTCAAAAAATAGGACGGACATTAATTCAGTTGCCGATAAAGAACCACCAGGATGACCACTTCCAGCATGGTTCGTCATTTTAACTATGTGCCGGCGAATCGTTTTCGTTAGATTATTATAAAATTCGCCTTTCTCTTTAGAAAAATCCACTATTTACTCCTCCTTTTAGTCGCACAATAAGCAACGTTGTTTCATTAAATGGTTAAAAAAATAAAAATAAGTAATCTGTTGCTTATTAACTAACCTTGTTTCTTATTTTGATATTATCACCGTTTTTTGAATATTTCAAGTATTTTACCATTAAATTTTTTATAAAACTTTTCGCAGGGCAAAACACCAAAGTTCCTATTCAAAGATAAACTTGATTCAATAAACTTCCACAAAAAAAGAATTGGTCTTATACATTCTTTCAGACTGTAGACAATTTGAACGTTCTCCTCTCCGGGCACTCGCTTTTCCAGCAGAAGTATCGCACCCTCCGTTCCAATCAACTTTGTTTTAACTTTTAGAACCCCTTCTGTCTACAAAAAAAAGAATTGGTCTTAAACCAATTCTTTTTTTTGTAGACAAACTCGATGAAAATCGAGTTTGTCTATTTTTTTGGCTTGTACAATTTGACGTTGATTGGAACGTAAGGCTCGCTTTCCGCGGGCGGTCGGGGAGCCTTACGTTCCAATCAACTTTGTCTTACCTTTTAGGTAGAACACTTTTGCCTAGAGTCATATTTGTTTTAAAATAGAAGTATTAATACTTGAGGTGATGAGGATGCTTCCCAAACATTATTCTATTCAGGGAGATCAACTTGAAATGATTATTTAGATCAACTGGTGCCGGCGAACCATTAGTCGTAAAATGGAGGCTGCCATTGATTTCACTTTCATTTATGACTTGGTGAAAGGTTTGTATTAAGAGGTAGGATGCCTTCAAATGAATTAAATCAAGGATTGGACAAACCATAGAAAGAAGCCTTTTCCACCTGATAAATTTGATAAGGAAGGAAAAATCCCGAACCCCTTTTGTTCACAAAAAAAGAATTGGCATTATACCAATTCTTTTTCACATTATTTAATTATCTGTGTAACCAAGCCTCTTGGAAATCTTTTTACCAATATCCATTATAATTGGTTTAATTTCAGTTAATCTTTCTTCAGTCATTCGGATGCTTGGTCCTGATATACTAATAGCAGCTGTAATTTTCTTACGATTATCAAAAATTGGCGCTGCAATACAGGTGATTCCTTGTTCATTTTCTTCAATTTCCCTACCAATACCTTCATTCCTTATTTTTCCCAATTCTTTAAAAAAGGATTCTTTATCGGTAATCGTTTGTTCAGTATGTTTTGGTAAACCATGCTTGTCAATTATATCTACGATCTCATTTAATGGCAGATGGGCCAAGATTACCTTCCCAACTGCCGTACAATGCATTGGGGCACGTCTCCCTACCTGTGAATGTGTTCTAAGGGTTTCACTTCCCTCAAGTTTTTCAATATAGACTACCTCTCCTTGATCATATACGGTCAAGTGGATCACTTCATTAATATGTGATTCTAACTCTTCCAGAAATGGTTTAGCTTGAGTTCTCAAGTCAATAGATTCAAGCAGCATCGAACTTAATTCTAAATATTTATAGCCTAATCTATATTTTTTAGTTTCAGGATTTTGTTCGATGAATCCATGATCTACAAGAGTACTTAATAATCTGAATATAGAGCTTTTATTTAAATCTAGGTTGGAGGCCAGCTCAGTAACCCCAATCCCTTCTTTACGCTTGCTCACTAATGAAATAATTGTTAACGCCCTATCTACTGACTTAACCATTTATATTAACCCCCGATTAAATCCTATATTACTGATCCTGTTTCTTTATCTTACCACAAGAGCAATCCACAGACATAATACCAGTCAAAAAATAAACCAAAAAAGAAGATATGACGCCATTAAGGGCAACTTAAGTGCCCTTTTGGGTCAACCTTCTTTACATAACTTTATGCTTGTACGAAGCTGCTTTTTGCCGAAATGAACCTCCCAATTGGATGACTTACAATCCCTTTTTCAAAATCAAATACTAGTTGTCCTCTTACGTACGTTTTCGTCACTCGACAGTTAATCTTTCTTCCAACATAAGGGCTTTGTTGATGACGGTAGTACAAATCTTCTAGCTGGATGGTGTATGATTTATTTGGATCAAGAAGAATGATATCAGCATCATAGGAAACTTTAATGCTTCCTTTATTTCTTAAGTTAAATATTTCTGCAGGTTTTGTCGCAATCATCTTTGAAAAATCACTTACAGAAACCCCACGTTTCTTAACAGCCTCGTCAAACATTAAATCAACATTATTTTGGCAGCCACTAATCCCTCCCCACACTTCAAACATATTATTGGTGTTGCTCTGCTTCATTTCTGGAGGACATGGGGAATGGTCTGAGGCCAGGATATCAATTTTCCCTTCCTTAAGAGCTTCCCATAGTTTATCTTGTTCTGTTTTAGTACGAAGCGGCGGGGCGCATTTCGCAACAGGTCCTATCCTTTCAAAGGTTTCCATATCCAACGTGAAATAGTGAGGACACGATTCTATCGTAACCTCTTGGCCTAGTTTACGTGCTTTAAGGATTTCTTCCACAGCCTCTTCACTGCTAATATGAACAAAATGCAATTTGCATCCAGTCTCTTTACCCAATAACAAAGCACGTTTTACAGCATCAACCTCAGTAAAAATGGGGCGGGACTCTACATAATCTCTTGCTGTTGTCTTCCCTTGTTTTTTCTTTTCAATTGCCAGTTTATCGGTAAGCTCTGCATTCTCAGCATGTATAGATAAAATATGCCCCAATTCCGATAGTTTTTTCATACCTTGATATAAAGTAAAATCATCAACATTTTTAAAATCTCCAATTTCCTCACTGCCACATGTTGCCATAAAACATTTGAAAGCCACAACGCCTTCGTTAGAAAGGTCCTCTAAATCTTGGAGATTATCAGGAACTAATCCACCATACAAAGCATAATCAACATACGCCTTATTTTCAGCAGATCTTAATTTTAAATGCAGTGAACTCTTTGTAGTCGTTGCCGGCAAAGCGTTTAATGGCATATCTACAAATGATGTTGTTCCTCCTGCAGCCAGTGCTTGAGTTCCTGTTACAAACCCTTCCCACTCGGTTCTGCCTGGCTCGCAAATATGGACATGGGCATCTATCATCCCAGGCATGACATATTGATGAGCAGCATCTATGATTTCAGCAGATTCTCCGGTTATTTCTTTTGAAATTTCTGCAATCTTACCATGAAGTATACCGATATCTAGTTGTTCCACTGTATTTTCAATTACTACATTTCCGTTCTTTATCACTAAATCAAACTTCATTCTCCCAACTCCTTTTTGCAATTTTCAGTATATTTATATTATACAATTGCCTTGTTCATTTCCTCCTCAGATTGCATCAATCCATTATAAATAGACAGAGAGAATAGCCTCCGGAAACATAGAAATACAAGTCTACTTTTCAAAAATTGTACCCTTTTTGAATTTTGAATCTTTAAATGCAAATTTCATCAAAAGCAAATATGCACTGCCTCCCACAACAACGCCGATAATCCATGCCAGCTCCACTTTCAAACAGGCTGCACCGGCGCCGATTAGCAATGCAAGCACCGCTGCTGGATTATACCCGGCAAATGGACCGTCTTCCTTATACAAATCTGCAACATTCACCTTTTGCTTTCTTAATATATAATATTCGACCAATAATATAGAAACAATCGGTCCTAAAAATGCGGAATATATAAGAATGAAGATTCCAAGACCCTTTGCCGAAGAATCCTGCACAAGAACCCAAGGGAATGAACAAAATGCAAGCAGTCCGGTTATGGTAACTGCAGGTTTATATTTCATTTTTGTAAGCAATGTAATAACATAGGTTGGCGGAATGATATTGGCAACCATGTTTACTGCCACCGCACCCAAAACAATAAATGCGGATACAAAGAGGGTAATATACGAGTTATCCACCACGACCGCAAATGCTTTCACAGGATTGTTGATGCCGGTTGCGGAAGCAAGCATTCCACCGATTGTTAGTGTCAAGCCGTACGCTGTTAAAATAGGAAGAAAGTACAAAAACCCGCGTTTTTTGTCGCTAATACCGGTTTTTAGCTCTCTTGAATAGTCCGCTGCACTTAAAAAGATTGCCGCATAATTCCCCATAAACATCATGATCAATGCAAAGAAAGGTAAGCCCCATGATCCTTCTGCATGAACCCATTTTTCTGCAATAACATCGCTATAGGAGGTTAGTAGAACGCCAAATACATAGAGAAGCGCAAGTACAATAACAATAGACGCAAGCGTTTCCACCCATTTAATGGCATGGAATCCATACAGCGAAAGCCCAATTTGCACCAACTGCAGCACGACAAAGCAAATGGCAACATTATCAAAGGCGCCACCCGTCATAATCTTCACAATTTCATTTAAGGCAGTACCGCCAATCCAACTTTGAAAACCGTACCAAACGATGGCGGGAATACCGCGCATCAGTGATGATATTACGGAACCTTTCAGGCCAAAGGACATTCTAAGCTGTACAACATATGGGATACCCGTTCTGTATCCGAGCCTATCATTTAAAGCAAAAACAGTTGAAATGATACCAATTGCCATGATAGCTGCGGCAAATGTCTGAAAGATGTTTAACGTAGCGATTCCCGCTACAATCATACTGGCTCCAAGCGTCATATTACCTAGATTAACACCGTCACCAACCCACATGAAAATATAGTCTACCGGACTTACCGTCCTACCTTCCTCGGTTTTCGGATTAAGTGATTCATCCACACCCGTATCATGTTGGATCTGCGTTTCTTGTGGAACGTAACTTTCTAAATTTGTAGACATGATACATCCAACCCCTTTTTTATTGTTTGCCGCATTTTAATGCATTGGTTAACAAGTTAGGTCTTAGATGTTTGCCAAGGCTATGTTATGATACAAACTTCCTTCTAAGTGGTCTTTTCCGTTCATCATTCACAGGAATTAAAATGCGAATTTGTTTTGTTAAAAGTACTATTTTCCATCACTCGATGTATTGTCGCGCATTAAGCAACGACGTTTCTTTGATTTCGCAAAAAAAACCACATGACAACACTTTAAATCTGAAAATGCTTTCGAAGGACTGTATCACCTCCTTAAAAACCCTAATGGTAAGCGCTTTCAATAACTGTATATCAAATTACAATTAAAGAAATATATCTGACAAGGAAGAAGAAATCTGTAATTCCTCATTAAAATGAAGATTCGACTCAATTTCACTAAGATGAATGAGAGATAAGCGTTCTGCAAGATCACCATCCTTTTGCTTAATGGCATTAAAAATTTGCATATGATCGTGAGAACCACATGTTTCGATTTTACCTCTTCCATAGATTGCTATAATCACATAAGTTAGGGAAATCAAGTCTTCCAGATATTGATAAAAATACGAATTCCCTGCGATTTCAGCTATTTTCAAATGAAAATCCCCAGAGACTTTTAAAGATTCATAAAAATCCAGACTACCATAAATATGTCGTTCTTCTTCCACCAGAGTCTCTAGTTCTTTTAATTGTTCCTCATTATAGAGTCTGCATGCTCTTCGCACTGCTTCCCCTTCTAAGATTCTCCTCATTTCAAATACTTCTTTTGCTTCTTCAATTGTTGAACAGGAGACAAAGGTACCTTTATGCTCTTTAATTTTCACTAATTTTTCATATTCCAATCTGCGCAGAACATTTCGAACAGGGGTACGGCTTACGCCAAACGATTCAGCAAGATCCTTTTCTATGAGTTGCATATTTGGCCGAAGCTTTTGCTGGATAATAGCTTGCTTGATTTTTTTATAGATATCCATTTCTAAACTATTCACACTTTATACCTCTCCTCAATGAAGAATTCAAAATTGAATGCAGTATTGTATACAATACTGGATAAAAAAATTTGAACTGGATTATTGTACTAAATTTTATATGATTGATCATTTAAATTAAGTTGTTTAAAATGCTTCAATCTGTCTGTTTTCAAGGAACATTGCCAAATCTCAAAAGATCTAGCCGCCCTTCCTGTCCCTCAATAAGCAACATTGTTTCAATAAGTGAGTAAAATATAACATTTTATTCTATATTTCACATTTTTTATACTATCACCACTAATTTAGTTTCTCAACATAAAATTTTAAAATTCAGAATATTTCTCACTCCTTATTAACATAATAAAAATACTATTATAGCAGGATGCAATTTTTTAACTTAAGCCTATTCCTTTAAGGTAATAACAACTTTTGCACCTCACCACCCCATTATTAATAACCCTATAGGAGAAGAGGCTGACCTTATGAAAGGCAGCCTATCTACTGAGAAAAAAAAGATTTTAATGCAGTAACATTTTACTTCTTAGGATTAATGAAAACAATATACGTTCTTTAAACATGGTGTACTTATATCACTTTTTAACTTTTATAAATGATTTAATTGCTTTTATAGCTGCTTCATAGTTCGGATGTTCCGTAATTTCGGGAACGTATTCAACATACTGTACGATATCATTTTCATCTACAACGAATACTGCACGGCATTCTAAACGATGTTCCTTTATATATGTGCCATAAGCTGTTCCAAATGACATCTTAAAATGATCTGAAAGGGTTTGGGCTTGTTCTATTCCTGCTGCTCCACACCATCTTTTTTGTGCAAATGGAAGATCTACACTAATTGTTAACACTTCTACATCATTTCCTAGATTGCTAGCTGATTTGTTAAATTGCCGTGTTTGTGCGTCACATACTCCTGTATCAAGCGAGGGAACACATGAGATAAGGCGGACTTTCCCTTTTGAATCTTCAAGTGTAACTTTTGAGAGATCGTTTGCTAACACTTCAAAATTTGGCGCTTTATCCCCAACACGAATTTCACTCCCAATCAACGTAACTGGATTGCCAGCAAATGTTACTATACTTGATCTTTCTATAGACATATTATTTTTCCTCCTATTACCTTAGCAATTCTTCTAAAAAAAGTTATCTTCAACGATAAGTAGTATAGCCATAAATTATGTGGTTAAAGGGTTTATCCATGTGTCTAAAATATGGGGTACTGTTCAAAGGTTCGTATCATATTACTCCTTAAACATAGTAAGAAGCACTATCACTACTTATTAAAAAGTTTTCAATTTTTTCTTTTACTACGTTCTGAACTGCGTTTTGGACTAAGGTCAATGTTTCAGTCGGTAGTTCCGACCACTCTTTTTCTGTAACATGAATTTCTCGATTAAGAGTTTTTATCATCATATGTTCTAAATCTGTTGCAATATTCACTTTACTGATTCCACCATTAGGAATTTGAATTGCCTTCTTTATCATCTCTGAAGGAGTGCCTGAACCGCCATGTAACACTAAAGGTACAGATGTTAATGCACGAATTTCCATTAAACGATCAATGTCAATTTTTGGATCTTTAACGAGATAAACCCCATGTGAAGTTCCGACAGAAATCGCTAATGCATCAATACAGGTCTCTTCAACAAACTGTTTTGCTTCTTCAGGCTCTGTAAATAGCTCTTCATCAAAGTCGGTTTCAATAAAGTCGGTTGTCCCTATCTTGCCTAATTCAGCTTCTACAGTTACGCCTTTTGAATGTGCATACTCAACAACCCTTTTTGTTATCTCAATATTTTTATTGAATGGTTGCTCTGATGCATCAATCATAACGGATGTAAAACCAACTTCGATGGCTTCTGCAATTACATTGAAATCCTTCGTATGGTCTAAATGTAACACAGCAGGGATCGTAATATTCTCCTCTTGGATCACACGATAAAACTCTCGGCTAAATTCCGCTAAATTAATTCCATATCGTTCCTGCTCCCTCTCAGAAGTTTGAACAATAACCGCAGATTTCTTTTCTTGGGCCGCTCTAAGTATAGGAGCTACCATCTTTGTAGCTCTAGGGGTAAACGAACCGACAGCAAATTGATTTTGCATAGCTACTGCAAGTACCTTTGTTAATGAACTAACATTGTTTGGTTTTAAATTTACTTTCATTCATTCAAACTCCCTTAAAGATGATTTAACTTATTTCGTTCCTCACGCCCTTGAGTTACCTAATAAGCAACATTGTTCCATTTTAATTTTTAAATGCTTTTCTGAAAATCCCTCCCCCTCTTTCTTACCCACTATCTGAAAAAAAGCGTCTGTATTTCAATGTACGAGGATTCGGCATCTGACAGCCTCTTTTCAACAAGGGTTTTCTAAATATAATGCTATTACCACGTAAAAAAACATTCTCAACAAAGATTGAATCCATTTACTTACTGATAAATTGGCAATTCAAATTAGGCTTCCACTATTGTTTCTGAATTTAATGAATCTTCTTTTTCGGTATCATTGCCAATCGTAAGGGCGATGATTGCTGCTACAATGATGGCTGCAATCATTAATATGAAAGATGAATTGTAAGAACCACCGCTGCTTTCAATCATATATCCCATTAAAAACGGAGCGATAAATCCTGCAATTGATCCGAAACAGTTAACAGTGGATGAGCCTGCAGCCATTATTTTCGCAGGCAGTGTGTCAACAACCAGTCCCCAGAATGCTCCTTGAGCTAAGAACATGAAGAATGCTGCAACACATTGATACGTAATGACCATTGCAGTGGAAGAAGCTTGAAGCATTAATAATAATGCCAACCCACCAATTACAGCATTAGGGATGAACACCCATTTTCTTTTTCCTTTTACTTTATCTGACAAGTACCCACCAAGAACAATGGAGACTGTACCTACTAGATACGGTAAGGCACTGAAAATGCCAGTATTCATTAAAGAAAGTCCTCTAACATTTATCAGATAAGATGGTAGCCAAGAAGTGAAGCCCCAGAAAGTAATATCAAAGAAGAACCAAATAAGCGCCATTTGCCATAAAATTGGTTTTCTTAAAAGTTCCTTAAAGGAAACTCCTGATTTCTTTTCTTCTTTTGATTTTTCAGTATTAATGTCTTCTTCTAATTCTGCTAGCTCTTCTTTCGTCATTTTAGGATGATCTTTCGGATTATCTTTGAATCTAAACCAGATATACAGGCCGAGTATAATGCCCGGAATACCCATTACGATAAACACTGTACGCCATCCAAATGCCCCAATAATTGCTGCAGCAGCAATTACAGCAATAGCCGGCCCCAACGTATTAACTGTTGACTGAATTCCTGTAGCTGTCCCGCGTTGCTTACTGGGAAAGTAATTAGCTATTCCTTTGTAAGCAGCACCTGGTAAACATGCCTCACCTAAACCGAATACGAATCGAATGAGTAACATAAGTGGATAAGAAAAAATCAAACCAGTCAATGATGTGAAAATTGACCACCAAACAATCGCAATGCTCATCACACGACGAAAGCCAAATTTATCTGATAACATCCCGCCCGGAATTTGGAACAGTGCATACCCCGCAAAGAAAATACTTAACAGTAACCCTTGAGCTGTTGCCGTAAGATTAAGATCTTCACCAATATATGGCAATGCAATAGTGATTACCATTCGGTCCAGGAAAGAAAACAGCCAACATAACCATAATACGAATAAGACAGTATAACGAACTTTCCATTTAGATTTCTTTTTCAGCTGCAGTTGTTTGTTCATTAAACAAAAACCTCCTGAATGATTTCATTTCCATCATGTAAAGTTGTGCCTTTTCTAAACTA
Organism: Peribacillus sp. FSL R5-0717; assembly: GCF_038002945.1. Classification (NCBI taxonomy): domain Bacteria; kingdom Bacillati; phylum Bacillota; class Bacilli; order Caryophanales; family Bacillaceae; genus Peribacillus; species Peribacillus sp. FSL R5-0717. Next base: position 3,622,989 of record NZ_JBBOOF010000001.1, on the reverse strand, counting down.
GTTACGGTGTTACAGTAAAAACACGGTACATTACCAACTGATAACCTTTATACAAGCGCTTACATTTCTTCCATTCCACAAAATAAATCATTAACATACATCGCCATAACTTTTACCGGTGCTGTAAACTAATTTTATTACCTATAATTTCCCGTCCAATGAAGCACTTCAAATCAACTTACTCACCCCCTTATAAATAGATTTGAAGAATATTAAAACTGAAGATGTTAAATCAATACTTCCAGTTTCCTAATAAGCAACACTGTTCCTTTCTATAACCAAAAAACTTTGTATAAAAAGAATGATTAGTTATGTCGAACTGTATAACAATCATTGTACTGATTTTTTGTTTTAAGGTACTAGGCAAGAAGGCGTCGCCATAGACTTTATTTCCTAGATAGATTCTTTAGTCCCTTCATTATTGGTTTTCGTTGCTCATTAGGAAACGTGGTTTCAATAAAAAATCAAAATCATCTTATTTATAATATTCTTACCTGAAATGAATTCTAACATGTGCACGAACCACTTTCAAGAAAATTCTGAATTTTGTATTCTTACCCACTAAAGTTTATTACACAGCCTTTCTCTTATACTAGTAATGTAATAGTAATTGATATTTTATTGCTTTGATTTCAGATGAACTTATAAAACACCAACAATTACAGGCTGCCTATTTAAAAAAGGAATCATACCGGCTTTCCCCCTATACACGTCCTCGAACAATAGAAGGTTCTTTCGCAAACATGACCATGAATACGATGAACATATTGATAGTTACCTTTGTCTTTGGGCGAGCTAATAAAGTGCTCAACAACAAATAAAGAGGGTCATCGCGAGTATAAATCGCCAAACATCTGTGCAACATGCCGAGTTATCCTATTAAAAATAAGCGCTAAAAACACATGACAAAACCCCACCTGTTCCCATAGCAACTGGTGGGGTTTCTAACTGGCTTCTACATCTACATCAACCGGGAGGTCCATCTTTGCAATCACGTCCTTTCGTTTAAACGGCTAATTTACTGTATTCATCCAACTGATCTTTAGTTAAATTTTTGATGAAATGGTCAATGTTTATCGACTCGATTTCATACCTTTCACAAATCTTTAAATAACTTTCATAAGCTTTGTCATAAATGTTCATCATCTAGATTCCTCCTTCTGTTATATAACAATAAATTTAACTTATTAATAATATATAACAACCTTGATTTCCCGTCAATGTATTTTTCTGAAAATTCGGTAATAATTTCGTTTCTCTTAGTATTTCCCATATTGTTCTTAGCTAACCGTCTCACTTAACAAAAAAAGTAGTACGCTAAGTGTTAAATACCTCATCTTTTTAAATACTGCTTTTTTTCTCCAAAAGAAAAGAAGCTGATGATCAGCTTCCGGTAATGGCTTTCATTATGGATTTACCTAAACATTAAGGGCTATAAATGTTTCCATTTTTTGATAAATAATGTTAGGTTGAGCAAATATTAAGAGTGTGTAAATTAATTGTTGGAATTAGAAACTAAATATTTATAAATAGTATACTTCATTATAGATTATCGGCTTTGGTCTTTGGATGTTCTAAGAACTAAAATGACATGGATAAACCGTCAATTCAGGTACTTTATACACAATTGAATCTGATGGACTTTTAATAAATGAGGAACGAAACGTCGATGGGAAAATAAGAAAATTATTTATTCGACCACTGAAAAAGGAAATATTTATGGAAGCCGGAAAGCAAGCTTATGAACTTAAATAATAGGAGGAATACTTTAGTGGATCAAAACAAAACAAACAGAAGTTTAAAGTCACTGATTGAAATACTATTAGTTTCAACAAGGCTTGGTTTAACATCATTTGGTGGGCCAATAGCACATTTAGGTTACTTTCATGATGAGTATGTTAGACGACGAAAATGGATGGATGAAAAAAGCTATGCTGATTTAGTTGCTTTGTGTCAATTCTTGCCTGGTCCAGCTAGCAGTCAGGTTGGAATTGGAGTCGGAGTTATGCGGGGTGGTTTCTTCGGTGGAATTTTAGCATTCCTTGGTTTTACACTGCCTTCGGTGATAGCGTTAGTACTATTAGCATCATTTTTAAAAGGAATGGATGTTTCAAATGCAGGCTGGATCCACGGATTAAAAATAGTAGCAGTAGCAGTAGTTGCACACGCCATTTTGGGGATGTCAAAAAATTTAACTCCAGATATAAAGAGAAAGACAATCGCATTAATAGCCTTGGTTGGAACCTTGATTTGGCAGACTGCCTATGTGCAAGTTGGTATTATTATACTGGCCGCATTTATTGGTTTTCTAATTTATAAACAACACGACGAAAGTTATGAATCTAACGTTCATTTCCCGATTTCGCGTGGTATCGGTTTTGTTAGTTTAGCTTTATTTTTTGGATTACTGTTTCTACTTCCAATTTTACGAGAGGTTACTTCATCAAATTGGATTGCTCTGTTTGATAGCTTTTATCGGTCTGGTTCTTTAGTGTTTGGTGGTGGACATGTAGTCTTGCCATTGCTTGAACGTGAATTTGTCCCTACTGGATGGCTAAACAAAGAGGCATTTCTTGCTGGATATGGTGCAACACAAGCTGTACCAGGACCATTATTTACGTTTGCAGCGTACATAGGTGCCGTGATAAATGGCTGGCAAGGCGGCTTAATAGCAACAATTGCTATTTTCTTACCTGCATTTCTTCTTATTTTAGGGACATTGCCATTTTGGGATACATTACGCCGTAATCCTAAAGTAAAAGGGGCATTAATGGGAGTAAATGCAGCAGTTGTAGGCATCTTGATTGCGGCTTTTTATAATCCCATTTGGACCAGCTCCATCTCAGCTCCTATAGACTTTGCTTTTGCTGCCATCTTATTTAGTATGCTTGTGTACTGGAAATTGCCTGCTTGGTTTATAGTGATAATCGGTGCTACTGGAGGCTCACTTATGACGTTAATATGAATCTTTATTCATTTATCGTTTCACCTTTTCACATTGTTCATTCTATATTTTCTATGGAACTAACCTGCACCGTTAGTTCCAAGGCTCCCCTAGTACAACCCTATTATTGAAATAAAATCCCCATTAGTTGCATTAGAAAAAGCTGCGACAATGGAAGCTACAATCTTCATTTAAAGCTACATCTGAACAAAATAACCGCCCCCTTTAAAGGGCGGTCTTCGAGAATTGTGCTAAATTAATCTTTCTATAAAGAAATAATTGGCATTTTAAAAAAGCAGTGTGATGAAACAGAACATCAGGCCAGATTTCAAACTATGCTGCAGATTTTGAATCAGTTTGATAATTTCTTCCTGTTCGAGCTACTTTATTCCAGTCTTTGTTAAAGAAATAAGCAATGCTCCCATACATAACAATATACAAAGTTACAAATCGATAGACAAATATATCAAAAATAATTGTAATAAATAATCGATATCTATCCTTCTTCTGAAACGTAAACCCGTAATGCTTACCCATACCAATTGCCACCAAGTCATACGTTAAACTAAATAAAAAAATGTAAGACAAATAGGTAAATATATAATAAGGAGAGAAAGTAAGAGGGTTTAAGGTACTATTTATCACAAAAATACCTGTCGTAACATAAGTACCGATGGTCCCTACTAGAAAAGATTCTGCTATGTAGAAAAAGGAAACCGGCTTAGTGAAAAACGTTTTCCAAAAAAAGGATCTAAAATGGATAAAACAATCAATAAATGCTTTTTGCCATCGTATGCGTTGCTTGATAAAATCCTTCCAGTTCTCAGGTAATTCTGTATAACAAACAGCTTCCGGTACAAAAACAATCTTCTTTTTTTTCTGTCCCGATATGTACCTATGAATGCGCAGTGTTATATCAATATCTTCTCCTATTGTTGTACGATATCCTCCTACATCAACAAGAGCTTGTTTTGTAAAAATACCAAATGCTCCGGATATGATAGCTAATGCACGAAAGCGTGCAAGAGATACTTTAGTAATATAGAATGCTTTTAGGAAATCCAACATTTGGACACGAACTAGCATATTTGTATGAAGTAAAGACAAGTCTCTCAAAGGATTAGATGTTTTTGTTTGCAAAACGTGCACCATACCACCTGCAGCAACTACATCCTTATCCTCAAATGTGCTGTTAACAATTGATAAGGCCTGTTCTGTCAATATGGTGTCAGCATCTAATGTTACAATCAAACTTTGGCTAGAATATTCAATACCTGCATTTAAGGAATCAGCTTTTCCCCCATTCTTTTTATCTATAACGTAGATATTAGGATAAAGTTTGGATTGATAAAAATTTTCTACTTTCATATGGGAAAGCTTTCTAAGTGCAGATTTTGAACATGGTTTTAACTTTAGAAATTTATGAAAGAGATTCATAGTCTTATCATTTGAACCGTCATTGATATAAATGACCTCAAACTGTGAATAAGATAATGATTTCATACTCTTAATGGAGGTTTCTATAATTCCCTGTTCATTGTAACAAGGGACTAGAATACTAATTCCTTTTTCCTTTTCAAGATTTTGTTTTATCCCTTCGTTTTGTTCACGAAACCAAGGTAAACAATGGAACAAATGAAGTAAAGAAAAAACAATAGATAAACAGAACAAAAATACGATAAAAATACCCAATAAAACAATCCTCCTTAAAAAAGAATAGCAAAATAATATTGCTTTCTCTCAATATAATTCAAGAGGAATCTTGCTTTTTTGAGGGTAAATAAGAAAAACGTATTTCAGGGAAATCTAAAAACACGTAATGGATTCTTTTTTGATACTATTTTAGCGGTACTCCTATAAAAAAATCCCTGTTCGGGAATTATCTTAAAATATAAAAAAGTACACCTATTAGTCATCTATAATAAACTAATAACTCCACCTGAAATTTTTATTTCCTCAGAATTTTTTCTTTGTTTTTATACTTATAAACCTGTTTATTTTAAACTTTGAAAAAACTGCTTGTAAAAACAAAAAAGCTATACCTTTTAAGGCATAGCTCTCAGTAGCAAAAAAGAAATGACAGGTAGTCCCACCTGCTATTTCTTATATATATATTTTGCTATAATCGACTGAACCCTATTATACCTCCATTGTATAATTTATTACGCATTTAAGCAGATTTGTGTTATTCAGGAGCAGTGAGGATGATTTTACCGTCCATGATGGTCATTTCACTTTCGTTTCAGGTATCTCCTCAAGCGGAACCGCAATAGGATCACGGTCGAGGACAACGATATCAGCAAGCTTCCCCACTTCCAATGTCCCTTATTCATGCTCTTAAAATTACCTTTATAAAGTAAACATTAGATTGCAAAGTTAGCAGAAACGGTTATTATTTTACTAATGTCCTCGCCTGAACATAAACAACGTGTCCACCAACAATCGTTCGTTTAAATTTCAGGCGAAGTATACCAAATTTTGAGAAGAAGGATTGCACAGCCTTATTTACGATGTGGTAAGCGTAAAATAAGACAGCAAGCCCTACTTTTAAAAAACAGAATTAGCTTGATGGGTACGGACCTCCCAAGAGAAAACACATGCATTATTTTTTAATGACTATCTAAACAGCGCTTTGTTTGTTCCCTTTTTTGAAGGGGATGGAGTCGGGAGTATTTCTTTTTGTAATATAGGGCTGTATGTATCGACACGACGGTCTCTAAAGAATTGCAGAATTTTTCTAGTCTCTTCTATTTCTTTTAAATCAATTTCTTGGACAATAATTCCTTCTTCCTCATCAAGTGAAGCTAAAATATTCCCGAATGTATCGCTAATGAATGAACCGCCGTAAAAATTCATGTCCTTTTCCTGGCCCACTCGATTTGTCGCAGCAACAAATACACCATTAGAAATGCCATGAGCGGAAATTGCCTTTTCCCAGGATGATCTTGTTGATATCTCGGGATGATCTGGCTCTGAACCAATAGCAGATGGATAGAATAATATTTCTGCACCTTGTAAGCTCAAAATTCGGGCAACTTCTGGATACCACTCATCCCAGCAAATCCCGACTCCTATTTTTCCATAAGCCGTTTCATAGACAGGATATCCAGTATTGCCTGGAACGAAATAATATTTTTCATGATACTGGGGACCATCCGGAATATGATTTTTTCTTGTAATCCCTAAACATTCCCCATCAGCATCAAAAACAGCTGCACTATTAAAATAAATACCAGCACCTGCTCTTTCGTAAAAAGGGACAATCAAGACAATGGCCAATTCCTTAGCCAATTCACCCATTGCGGCCAATGTACCGCTATCTACATCTTCTGCTAAATCATAATTTTTCACACTAACCGTTTGCGGAAAATATTGCGAAGAAAATAATTCCTGCAAGCAAACGATTTGTGCACCTTTATTTACTGTTTCTTTTATTTTCCCTATCGTTTTTTGAATATTTTCCGCAATGAATTCCCCGCAATGAATTTGAATAAGCCCAACCTTCACTTTTGACATTTTCTCACTACCTACCTTTTATCATTTTTTATCTTATACGGTTGTGACGACCTGGTTTTCATATACGATCTTTCCATCCATGATCGTCATCTTCACTTCTGTTTCAAGAATTTCCTCTGTTGATATGCTAAATAAATTTTTATTTAATACTGCGATATCCGCTATCTTCCCTGCTTCCAATGTGCCTAATTCCTTTTCTCTGAAAGACCCGAATGCCGGTGTAGCCGTGTAATACTTTAACGCTTCTGCTAATGTTACTCCTTCCGACTCTTGCCACGCCTTCCCGGTTAAATCTTTTCTCGTGATTGCCTGATAAATGCCCATCATGGGATTTAAGGGCACTACAGGAAAATCTGTACCAAAGGCAATTTTTGCACCAGTATCCACGAGTGTTTTGATAGGATAATAGAGTGGTTGTTGTTTTTCACTGATTCTGGCCGTATATGCCTCACTTTCCATTAATTCAATATGTTTAGGTTGAAATGAGGCGATTACATTTAATTCCTTAAAGCGATGAACATCGTCTGGATGCAATACCTCCACATGTTCAATGACATGTCTGGCATCTCTTTCCCCATTTACGTTTCTCGCTTCTTCAAATGCATCCAGTGCTAAGCGGACAGCACCGTTACCAATAGCATGGAAACGAATTTGAAATTTTTCCTTATCTGCCTTTTTCACTAATTGTTTAATTGTTTCAGCTGGATAGGTGGTCCCGCCTTTTGTTTCGGGACGGTCTTTGTAATGATCCAATAAAAAAGCAGTATGACTAGTCACGACACCATCTATAAATTGTTTTAATCCAGAAAAGGTAAGCTTGTCTGACTGATAATTTTTTTGTAATTCCTTGGCGGCAGCTACATCCATTTTTAACTCCGGTGAAAAGTGAATTCTGGTTGTTAGTAACCCTTCTCTCTCAAATTCCTTAAAAATTTCAAGGTCGTCTAATGGATTCGGAGCAATTTTAGCTCCGTATAAATCATTAACGGATGTGATTCCCAACCTTTTTGTTTCATTAAGAAAATCTTGGAATAGGTTTACACGTTTTTCTTTCGGTAATTTGTATGCATGTTCTGATGCATACCCAATTGCCTGTTCAAATAGAAGGCCTGTCAGTTCCCCATTTTCATCTTTTCCAATTTCTCCATATTCCGGATTTGGGGTATCCTTCGTTAATTGGATCATTTCCATCGCTTTACTATTGATCCATGCGTAATGCACTTCTGCATTGAATAATAAAACGGGACGGTCACAAATATATTTATCCAGTGTCGTTCTATGTGGCAGCACTTTATTCTTCCAATTGGTATGATCCCAGCCAACACCGAATATCCACTCATCATTTGGTCTCGTTTCTGCAAATTCGGCTACTATTTTGGCTGCATCTTCTTCTGAAGCTGCATCATATAATTTGGCACTATCCTTCTGTAAAATGCTTCCCATCATAATGTGCATATGAAAATCATGAAATCCCGGAATGATCAGCCCCTCTTCGAAGTCATACACCTTTGTTTGATCTCCAAGGAATGACATTATATCTTCTTTAGAACCGATTTTAATCATTTTATTATCTTTAATAGCGATAGCTGCCTGTATAGGCTCATCTTGTAATCCAGTAAAAACATGTTGACCAGAAAGAATGATATCTGCATTTACCATTATTATCCTCCTCGATACATAAAGCTTTTATGCTTGAATTTCTTTTTCAATCGCACTATCAATAGAAAGCTCTGGCGGCCGCTTACTAAACATTTTCGTATTTGAAAGCAGCATGATGACACCAATTCCGAACCATCCTAGTCCGAGTAAAAGTGCCTTTGAATCAAGACTGGTCCATAACCAAATTGTGAAACTCGTACCAATAATTGGAAGTATTAGATATTTAAGTGCATTAATTCCTTTTCGCTGTTTTTCTCTAATAAAATAATGGGTGATAACCGAAAGATTGACAAAAGTAAATGCAACAAGCGCCCCAAAGTTAATAAAGGATGAGGCTGTCACTAAATCAACAAATAAAGCAGATAAAGCAAAAATACCCACTAAGATGATGTTGTATGTTGGAGTTTGAAATTTCGGATGAATATGACCAAATATTTTCTTTGGAAGAACTCCATCTCTCCCCATCGCATACAAAAGCCGCGAAACACTTGCATGAGCTGATAAACCGGAAGCCAGCCCCCCGGTAATGTATCCTGCTAGAAAAATAGATTGAAATAAATGACCCCCGATGTACATGGCAATTTCCAAGGAAGCGGAATCTGGATCTTTAAAGGCTTGGAAATTCGGGTAAACAAGGTGACTGATGTATGAGATGGCGACAAACAGACCTCCTCCTATTAATGCGACGAGGAAAATGGCCTTTGGTATCATTTTTTTCGGATTAATGGTCTCCTCCGAAAATGTGGTTACAGCGTCAAATCCTAAAAAAGATAAACATAAAATGGAGGATCCTGCCAATACTAAAGATAGCGGTATATCGCCATTCACGAATGGAGAACTCATGAATAATGTTCCTGAACCCATTCCGTTCAGTAACCCTTTAATCGAGAGGAATGTAAATATAACGATTATTAAGAATTGAAAGGCAACTAATAATAGATTTATTTTTGTTGCTATTTTCACTCCAATTATATTTACAGCGGTGATTAAAAGGACAAAGGCAATTAACCAGACGGAAAAGGGAACGGATGGAAAATACGCGTTTAAGTAAATGGCGATCAATAATCCATTGATCATTGGCAAAAATAAATAGTCCAATAGGATGACCCATCCCACTAAGAATCCAAGGTGAGGATTAAGGGCCTTTTGAGTAAATGTATAAGCAGAACCGGCAACAGGGTAGGCCTTGACCATTTGACCATAACTATAGGCTGTAAACAACATACCTACCAAAGCTATGATATAAGCAGCCGGCACCATCCCTTTCGTTATTTCCGCAACAACCCCATAAGTTGAAAAAACTGTTGTAGGTGCCATATATGCCAATCCAAATAGCACTAAGGGAAATACTGTTAACGAACGTCTTAATTTTGCATTCTCCATGTATCACTCCACCCTTATTCGTGATTAATTAATTTATATGCAAATACCATACCAAGTGGGGATTAATGGTACTTTCCCAATAATTTAAATATACAGATTATTCAGTATATTAGTGGGTTTATGCAATTCTACATCAATTATTTAAAATTGCATAATCAGTCGTCAGGGACATGTTATGGCAACTCATTATTCAAGACTTTTTCTAATTGAACTAGCCGGCCTCGGCGCTCACTATTCGGATATGTAAGAAATATCTATTCATTAAGTCATATATTAAGGGAAAAAAATTAGCTGACAGGGCTGGCGAAAACCCAGCCGCTAATAAAGATACCATCGCTAAAACAACTCCAATAATCAAATATATCTTTAAATGCCATACTGCCTGCAATAGATGCAAATGCAGTAGCTAAGCATAACAATGAAACATAATCTTTTCATATTTTTTACACCCTTTTTTAGTGGGTAATATCCTCAATCCTTAATAGGAATAATCATTGCGGAAGTATGGTACGTTTTAGCCCGAGACTATCCTGAAATTCACAAATTAGTGAATATACATGAAAAAGAATATATACTTGAAGACAGAGAAATTGTTGATACTGCCAAAGTTAGAGCACCATGGAATACTTTTCTGAAAAGTTATAGATTTTGGGCGTTAGGAATGCAATATTTTGTTGTTTTATATATCATTACTTTCTTTTTAGTTTGGTTACCTACCTATCTACTGGAAGATAGACGATTCTCATTAAGTTAAATGGGATTTGCTGCAAGCCTACCTTGGTTAGCAACTGAAATAATCTCTGAGTTTTTGCAGCTTATGGTTGTTAATAAAACCGGTTACTTCATTACTGAATAATATTGAGGAGTGAATAAAGTGAATTATTTGGTATTTCAAATGGATTTAGAAGTTGGGAATCCAGAAGAGAATAGGAAAATCATTGAACGCTGGTTAGAAGCTAACTACAGTGATGATTTGGACGTTGTAGTATTTCCTGAAATGTGGTCTACGGGTTATGCGTTAGAAGAATTGAAAGAAATCTGCAAAGTGGATGGTAATAAATCAATTGAATTTTTACAATCACTAGCTAAGAAGTTTACGGTAAACTTGGTGGGTGGCTCAATTGCCGTACTAGAAGGTCAAGATATCTTTAATCGTGCAGTTATTGTAAATCGAATGGGTGAGATTGTTCATACATATGACAAGATGCACCTTGTTCCGATGTTAGATGAACCCAAGTTTTTAACAGGCGGTCATAATCAAGTGGAAGTATTTGAACTTGAAGGTGTGAAAATGGGGATTATTATTTGTTACGATTTACGATTCCCTGAAATTATTCGGGACTTAGCATTACAAGGTATTCAAGTGTTACATATCGTAGCGGAATGGCCGCTCGCAAGGGAGAAACATTGGAATACGTTACTTCGCGCACGCGCAATTGAGAACCAAATGTATGTTGTTGCATCCAATGTAACGGGAACAAAGTTAGGAGTGGAATTCGCAGGTTGCTCACAAATTGTAGATCCATGGGGAGACATTGTTCAAAAATTAGATCAAGAAGTTGGTGAATTAAAGGCAACTTTAGATTTAGAAAAAGTACCTCAAATAAGAAAAGATGTTCCCATATTCGATTCCAGAGTACCAGAAAAGTATAGAAAGTTATAAAGTAGAAGCTACTCCAGAGATACAATCTAGAGTAGCTTTTTAGGTTTAATTCTTTTGGTATAACAGAGCATAAGTTTAACATGGGAAATTCATATAAGGATATAATTAGATAATTTCTAATACAACTATACTGCCCCGTTAGCCATCCATGAAGCGCAAAAATCAGCGCTTCATGGATGGCGAAGAAGGTCGTTGAACTATGGTGCCTTTGAGCCCATCCGTTAGTCTAACTCCGACGACCACGGTGTACCACCGACTGTCGCGCCCTTTATGGGTAGCACTCATGGGAGATTAATCCTTTTTTGGTCGTCGCGCTAGCCCCTACTTAATTTGCTATGATTGGAGGCTTTTGTTTAACGATTTACCAACCTCAATCAGATCACTCATAAGGCTCAGCCTTTTTTAAAAAGCGTTTTTACTGAGTCTATTTTGTTGTGGTTTTTTCCGGATTTTGAGCTTTTTTAATTTTCATGGGAGTTCATTAAGCAAAAAGGTCACCAAATGGCAGCCCCGGAAAACTGCAGTAATAATATACGTGCAAAATAGCACTTAAAATAAGTGCAAATTATCACCCTAAAGTAACACAATTCCGTTAAGTTATGATATCAACTTTAGTTAAAATAAAAACACCCATTTCTGGGGTGGACATCTCTTGGTCATATGTTCTTTAGTTCTTTAACGAGTTTCTTCTATTTTACTCATTCTCCTATTTTAAGGTAACTACCAGAACGGTCGTTTTACCGGCTACAGATTGTCCACTATAGTGGTACTCTAAATGTGTCACAATGTCTCCATTGGTAATGATCATCGGTGTAATAGTACTTGATGCTTTTTCCTTTACTAGCTCAAGGCTGTAGGTGACCAATATGTCTCCTGCTTTAACTTGGTCACCTTCTGCCACACAAACGGAAAACCCTTCTCCTTTCATGTTAACCGTGTCCAATCCAATATGAATCAATATTTCCAGCCCTTCTGCCGTTTCCAATGCAATGGCATGCTTCGTCGGGAAGACATTGATGACTTTTGCATCAGCCGGCGCCACTACCTTCCCTTCGATAGGAAAGAAAGCAATACCATCTCCCATCATTTTCTGTGAAAAAACTGGATCCGGTACATCTTCAAGCTTTAAAATTTCTCCTTCAATTGGCGATACTAATTTTATTTCCGAAATTTTTGTTTTTTTTCCAAATAAGTTTTTTAACAAGGTAATACCTCCAATTATTTTTAATATTCTGGCTGAACAGCAAATTTCTTAAGCAATCACTTTTTTGATTTATTCTTTTAGCTAGTCTGATTTCGGTCCAAAAATTGCCTAGATGTTATTCCCTACCTCCAAAACGCCTGCAGCTCCAAGGCCTTTTAATAGGTCCTTATCAACTTAGCAAGCCAATCGGTCGGTACTTTTCCGTTTAGGGCAGGCGCCATTATTGATCGATTTGCTGCAGTTGAAAAATCGCTTCTTTGGCCGGAATGGAAGAGATTGCTCCTTTTCCAGTCGTAGTAAGAGCGCCACTAGCGTTTGCAAAGCTTAGGATTTCTTGGTGATGAAGTTCAAGAACTTCTTCCAGATTTCCTTGCCGAACGTCTTTTTCTAACAACTGATACAGCAAGCCTCCGATAAATGCATCCCCAGCCCCTGTTGTATCCTGTACGCCTACGCGATACCCGGTTGATTCGTATTTTTTACCTCTTACATATAATTCGGCACCTTGAGCTCCTTTTGTATAAATTACTGCTTTAACAGCACCAGTAAATAACGAAGAAACTGCTTTTTCTTTGTCAGTAATCCCGGTAATAAACTCAAGCTCTTCATCAGAAATTTTCACAATATGAACCATTGGAACAAACTCTAAAATCGTTTTTCGGCATTCTTCAGGATCAGTCCAAAGCGGAAGGCGGACATTTGGGTCAAAGCTGATGATTCCGCCTTTTGCTTTTACGGAAGTAATGGCTTTCATATGTGCATGCTTCATAGGACTTTCCACTAAATCGACTGAACAGAAGTGGAGGAGATCGCCGTTTGCAAACCAGCTATCGTTAATTTCAGTCTCATGAAGCAGCAAATCTGCAGAAGGATTGCGGTAGAAAGAGAAATCACGTTCACCATTTTCAAGCAAAGATACAAAAGCAAGGCCTGTGTTGGCTTCATTCGTTCTCGTAATTTTATCTATTTTCACGCCGGCTTGCTGCAATTGTTCTAAAAGAAAGTCCCCAAATGAATCCATTCCGAGCTTAGTAATTATCGATGCATTGCCGCCATTTCTGGCAACTGATACAGCAACATTCGCTGGAGCGCCTCCTGGAGCACGCTCGAATTCCATTACATCTTTTAGTGCGATTCCTTTTTGAAGGGGGATAAAATCAATTAATACTTCACCGATTGCATATAAATTTCTCATACCTTACCTCTCGCTTTCATACATAACTCCATTTTTTTGCTTGAAAAGTGGTGCTTCCAGATAATGCAAAGAAACGAATTTCATTTCTGTTTTCACGAGGGAAGATCCGGCTCGTGAATACTTCTTCACCATCATTGATGAAAATCTCAACAGAAGAGGTATCTACAAATAAATGAAACTTAATTTTTTTGGTATTCACAAAGCATTTTCGGATTGTTCCATAAGCTTCTCCAACGGTCTCACCTGAAGAAGAACGGTCTAGAATGACTTTTTTCTCTACAGTATCATATTTAATGACCGTTTTTTCATCATCACCGGCCCTGAATTCAATACCAAATTCAACGGCATCGTTGTTTTCAAATTCACATACCATTTCATAGGATACTCCTTTGAATTCTTCATACATGTTCTTGGTGTTCTTCAAAACACCTTTTACTTCAGTTTCCTGCCTGCGTAGCGCTTGAAGTTCCTGCACTGGCCGCTGAATCAGTTTGCCGTTTCGAACAGATAATTCTCTTGGCAGTGTTAAACAATGCGCCCAGCCATTTTTGTCTGTGGGTAGGTCGATTTCAGGCAAACCCATCCATCCGACAAGGATACGCCTTCCGTCAGGATTAACCATTGTTTGCGGCGCATAAAAATCAAAGCCTCTATCAAGCTCCTGAAAAGAGCCATGTGATAGTGAGTGGGTTATTGTATCTAGCTTGCTGCCAATAACATAACCGGATTGATAAATATTGTGGTAAAGGTCTCCCTTGGGCTCCAAACCTTGTGGAGAAAACATCAGTACACCATAGTTTTGCAGTTCAAAATAATCTGGACATTCCCACATATATCCAAAAGTTCCAAGGTCAGTTTGTAACTCTCCTTCAAAGGTCCAGTTTACTAGATTGGAGGAACGATAAAGGACGACACATCCTGTTTTGTCTTTCCGCTGTGCACCGATTACTGCATAAAAGGTATCATTTTCTCTCCAAACTTTCGGGTCGCGGAAATGATTAGTATATCCTTCTGGTACGTCCCGAATGAATGGATGGGTCAATTTTTCAATTTGTCCCGTTTTCTCCATGATGGCGATACATTGATAGGGATGTCTTTGCCAATTCTCATCACGGGTGTTGCCGGTATAAAATAAATATAGTTTTCCTTCATATTCAATAGCACTTCCCGAATAGGCTCCATGGCTGTCATAATAATCATCCGGTGCTATCCCGATGCCGGCATTTTCCCAAGAAACAAGATCTTTTGATTTTGTATGATACCAATACTTCAACCCATGTACAGGACCAAGTGGAAACCATTGGTAGAATAAATGGTACTCTCCATGATAAAAAGAGAAGCCATTTGGGTCATTAAGTAGGCCGGATAAAGGCTGTATATGAAAGGTTTGTCGCCATGTGCATTCATTTACTCTTGTTTGCAAATTTTGTAGCTCTACCTGATTAACATCTTCAACGCGTCGATAACGCTGTTCTTTTGTCCATCCCATGTGATCAGACTCCTTTAAAAAATCAGAGGGCTGTTCCTTGTTTCGAACAGCCCTTTTCATATTAATAAATTAGGCTGCTTCTTTTCGAGAAAGTGCAGCAACTTTTTTATCTGTCCGTTTTGCTAAACTGAATGTTGCGATAAAGGCAACAGCAAATGAAATAGCCATACCAATTATATAAAAGATAATTGTATCTGTTTTGATGGAAATAATCCCTGGTAAACCTGCAGCGCCAAGTGCAATCGCCTTTACTTTGAAGAAGGTGACGAAAGCAGAAGCCACTCCTGAACCTATAATTGCTCCAATAAATGGATACTTCAGTTTTAAGTTAACACCGAACATTGCAGGTTCTGAAATCCCTAAAAGAGCCGAAATACCCGCTGCAGATGCCGTACCTTTTGTTTTTTTATCTTTCGTAATGAAAGTAACTGCAAGGGTTGCTGCACCTTGAGCAATATTGGACATTGCTGCAATTGCGAAAATAAAAGAGCCCCCAGTTTTTGAAATATCAGAAAGTAATTGTGTTTCTACAGCAATAAAGCTATGATGCATACCTGTGATAACGATTGGTGCGTAAAGAAGTCCAAATATAGCTCCTCCGATAAAACCAGTTCCATCATATAAGAAAATGAGACCGTCTGTTAATAAGTTCCCTGTAGCACGAGTAATCGGTCCTACTACTGTGAACGTTAAGATACCTGTAATAAAAATTGTCAATAATGGTGTTAGAATATTGTCTAGTGCGGAAGGAATGACTTTTCGCAAATACGTTTCTATTTTTGCTAAAATAAAGGAAGCAACAAGTACCGGCAACACAGTGCCTTGATATCCGATTTTTTCAATTTCAAATCCGAGAATATTCCAGACCTGAATCTCACCGCTTACTAAGGCTCCTCCGTATCCCCAACCATTCAATAAGTCAGGGTGAACCATTAGCATTCCAAGTGTAGCACCCAGATAAGGATTTCCGCCAAACCGCTGTGTGGCAGAGAAACCGATTAAGATTGGAAGGAATACAAATGCTGCGTTGGCAAATGTATTAATTAGAGCTGCTAAATCTGCGAATCCCGGGTTAGCTTCGACAATGGATTGCCCTGCGATAAATAAGTCAGGTGCTGTGAGCAAGTTGTTAATTCCCATCAATAGACCGCCGGCAACAATTGCAGGAATAATAGGAACAAAAATATCAGAAAGCATTTTTACAAAGCGCTGAAGCGGATTCATTTTCTTCGAACCAGCATCTTTTACATCTTTCGTCGACATTTCAGTAAGTCCAGTTAGCTTTGAAAACTCTTTGTATACTTCATTAACAGTTCCCGCACCGATAATAATCTGGTATTGTCCTCCAGTTGAATATGTTCCCTTTACTGCATCCATCTCATCTAGTTTTGCTTGATCGACTTTATCTTCATCATGTAAAGCTAAGCGGAGCCGAGTCGCACAGTGTGCTGCAGCTGCCACATTTTCTTTCCCGCCGATTGCCCCCAATATTTCCTGGGATACTTCTTTATAATTCATAATGATCCTCCTTTTAAACGTTTATAAACGCTGGCTTGGAACCGGTTCCGTTTGAATCCAAAAAAATATATGAATATATCAAGCAACGGAACCGGTTCCAGCGTAAACCAAAAAAATATAATATCAACAAGTTGATTCACAGAAACCGGTTACATTTTAGAGAGAAATATTTGGTAACCGATTTCATTTTGATTATAATCGGTGTAGTAAACGATTGTCAACGCTTTCTCTTTCAATAATTTTATATTTTGATAGAGATAATTTTGGTAATTCTTCCCCGTTAACAAGCTTTACGATATTTTTAGCTGCCATTTGTCCTGCTTCTTTGTAGTAAAATTTCGCTGTAGTTATGCCTGGGTGTATCATCTCTGTTACTTCATAACCTCCAAATCCAGTGATCGACAAGTCTTCTGGAACTTTTAAACCTCTTAAATAAGCTGCTTTCAAAGCACCAATCGCTATATTATCAGTTGCACATACGATAATAGAGGGAGTGAATTCCTCAATAATAGAGGGGACATTGATTAATGCATCTGTTATGCTGAAGCTTGTTTCATAATACCTTACTTCACAGTCTGATTTTTCATCTATCGCCCGCTGAAATCCTTTTTTTCGCATGACTCCTACAGCAATATCTTTTCCTGTTACGCCCAAATAAGCAATCTTACGGTGACCTTTTTCCAGCACATGTTTTCCAAGATCATATGCTGCTTCATAATCATTGTGTATGATGCTGTGAATAATTTCATGCTGCTGACCAACCAGTAAAACGGGCAAGTGCAGCTCTTTGAAGGCCTCTAAATGGGCGTCTGTAACTTGGGAAGGAAGCAAAATCATTCCCGCAACCTTTTGCTTAGCCAGTGTGTAAATATTTTCAATTTCCCGATCTAAATCCTGACCGGTATTTGAGATCAGCATTTGATAATTTAGTTCTCTTAATTGTTCATCAATACCAATTAACGTATGAGAAGAAGCATACGAATCAAGTCTCGGTACGATGGTACCGATTATATTAGTTTTCTTTGCTTTTAAACTTTGAGCGAAGGCATTAGGAGCATAGCTGGTTTCATTTATCACACGTTCGATTTTATTTTTCGTTGCCTCACTAACAGAACCATTATTTAGATAACGTGAAACTGTACTCTTAGCAACTCCGGCAAGCTTCGCGATATCAGTAATTGTAACCAAAGCATTCATCTCCGTCTTTATATGGATTTATTTATTATACACCAATATGTTTAGTAAATTAAGAGGTGAATATAGTTGATTATTTAAACAGGAAATTTTACAACGTTATCATTGCAAATTTAAATGTAAACGCATTCACCTTCAAGTAGGAGGTGTAAAATATGGAAACTAGTAATAAATAGAACTAACCATTAAGAGAGAAAAAACCCTTTCTTTTCTATTTAGCTCTCTTCCTAAATGGGTATAGCACTCCATCAACCCAATTACGAAACATTTCGTATACTTCCTGATTCGTTTTAACATTACCAAGGAATACACCCATAAGTTCATTATAATATTATTCTTTATCACTAAATAACGCTTGAAACTCCTTATCATCTGCGAAATCATTAAAAAACAAGTCCATTGAACTGTCTTTTCTTCCCCAAGCAATTGCTTCTTAACAGGATCATAAAGCATGTCCACAATTAAGAATGTTAGTAAAGATGAAAGGGTAAGAAATATTCCTATCGCACGTTTCATCTTTTTCACCTCCTAAAACCGTTAAACTGTATACAATTTAACGTAAAAACGAAATCCTTGTTGAACTCCCTATACATACAAAAGAAAAGGAGCTGCCAGAGCAACTCCTGGTAAGGCATCTGTTAACTCACTATATCATTTATACAAAATATCATCTTTTAGTGAAGCAACTTTAGTCAAAGCTGTATCTATGTCAGCTTCATTCACTCCAAAGTGAGCAAGTGCATCATCAAGATGTTTGACAATGGCATTAAAATGGGCAGGTTGCAGATTCAATCCTTGGTGCGCCTTTGCCATGGATTGTCCAGAATATTGTTTTGGGCCGCCTAATGCAAAACTAATAAATTTTGTCTGATGACTTCGTTGCTTTTCCATATCCGTGTTTTCAAAAAAATGATTAACTGTCTCATCTTTAAGGACCAATTCGGAGTAAAAATAGTCCACAACTTTTGCTATCGCTTCTTCTCCGCCGACTTTTTCATAAAGTGTTTGTTCCATATCCACACTCCTAATTTGTAATTAATAGAAGTATTCTTTGTAGAAAATTTGATTTTATTCCTTATCTTTCAATAATATCTCCTTTTGCTCTAGCACCCTTGCAACTAACCTGTCCCCTTATATTCCGAAAGTGAAGTAAAGAACCGGTTAGTTCATTAGAAAATGATCATTATCCATTTAACCCTCATTATTTCAACTTGTTGCCACTAAGTTGCTGAAAATGCATAATTGATATAGGTAATTTCATTTTTATGTTCAAGCTGTTATTTTCATTTTCAAATTGTAATGTGACAAAATTGTAATCTTACTTCCTGTTACATCTATGGTGGGAAAAGGGATGAATTTTATAGTATGTAACATGAGGAGGAGATTTACGTTGAAAAAAGTATTACAAACTAAAAACTTATCTAAATCCTATGGAAAGTCACAGGTTTTAAAAAATATTGACCTGACCATAACTTGGGGTGAATTTACAGCTATTATGGGGCCTTCCGGTTCTGGAAAAACAACACTGATGAATGTGTTATCGACAATTGATAAATTTTCTGGCGGGGAAGTCTGGCTTGAAGAGCAGGCCTTGTTGGATTTGAACAAAAAAGCATTGCGCACATTTCGCCAAGAACGAATGGGGTTCATCTTTCAAGATTACAACTTACTTGATACTTTAATGATTAAGGAGAACATTCTTCTGCCCCTTTCATTAAGGAAATTTTCTTCGGATGAGATGGAAAGACGGCTGAGACCAGTCATTCAGGCATTGAATATTGAAGAAATTCAGGATAAATACCCTACAGAAGTTTCTGGCGGCTAGAAACAACGGGCCTCATCTGCACGCGCCATTATTACAAACCCTGCGATAGTTTTTGATCTCCTATTCATGAACTGAATGCTAAATGTTTACATGTTCCTTAATATCATTATGCTAATTATTCCAAACTCCTGTCATTGTACAATACATCACTCCAGAATATGGCCCAACTAAAGAAACTTTAGACGCCTCTCCCGAAATCGCCCTTTAGGTATTCCTTTCCTACGCAAAGAACAGTAGATAATAATTTTAAGATAAAAAAGTTACCAGCTTGGCCAAAAAATAAGTATAAGAATGTAATAGATTGGATAAACTAATAAAAAAAGGAGTGGAAGATTATGGAGACTAAACTTAAAGAAGGAACGAAAGAAATGTGGAGCGAAATTAATGCATGTATAACTCGGAAAATCAATGAAAAACATGATTTATCTTTTCAAAAGAAGAGCAATGATAATTATATGAATCTATACATTCAAACAGCCGTCTTACACACGTTATTTGAACTATCAGATGAGTTCAGGAAAATCGAAAGAAAATATAACGGATAGTGATGCTTCCGGAAAGGTCATGCACTAAATTTAACTTAATGGTGGATTAGGATAAAGCTCTTTAAAGGAGCTCTTTAATCCTAATCCACCTTTTCTTTCCAGATTATTATTTACATCATTACCGCTGCCGGCAATTTGATCAGCATAATTACTGTACCATTTGTTTCCCTTCCCTAAAGATCCCTCTTTCTATTCCAACTAGAATCCATGAACCAAATAGAAACCCGACCAGTTTTTAAGGTTGGGGTTTTTCCTGTGTTTTAAGTTTTAGTATAATGCGAATGATCTTAATGGTACGCTAGGTTAAATACTATAATTTGTTGTTTTATCAATCTAAAATCTTGTATATTTAATTGAGTATATTTTATAACTTACTGATGTTTGAAACGAATGATCAGTACAGCTCGGAATAGCTAAAATCATGGAAAATAAATATTTTTTGAAAGTGAGCTGAAAGCTGATGTTGTGGTCACCACTATTCGAAAATGATGTACCTGCAGTTTTTCTTCCTTAACGGCAGAAAACTTGCATCTCCGTTAGGGACTGGAATGTTTAGTTAAAACGGAGGGTACAAAAATGAAAAACACTATATTAGGATCTTTATATTTATCCCTCGCTTCCAGCATTTGGGGCGGGATGTATGTTGTGGTAAAAGTTGTGGTAGACGTTGTTCCGCCGCTTGAATTAGTATTATTTCGATATGTAATTGCGATTTTAGCATTGCTGACAATTGGTTTAATAACAAAACAATCTTGGCGGATTGACAGACGGGACTGGCTTTTGGTTTTCATTATAGGACTTGTTGGGAACACCATTTCCATCGTAACCCAGGAAGTTGGTACACTACTTTCTTCTGCGCAAATGGGAGCCATCATCACTTCAGCAACACCTGCGTTCATGGTGATATTTGCACGCATCATTTTAAAAGAAAAGATCACTTTTAAAAAATCAATTTCTGTTATTTTAGCGACAATCGGTGTCGGTATCATTGTCGGAAATGCCCATATTGGCTCATCTCACCAACTTGGGGGCGTATCACTGCTTATTGCTGCGTTAACTTGGGCCCTTATGTCTGTTCTAATCAAACGTGTACCAGGACAATATTCACAAATTGTTATAACGACCTATGCCGTGCTTGTGGCAATTGTCCTTTTAACACCTTTTACGATTAGTCGATTGGATGAGCTTGATTTTCAAGCCATCATGCATCCATCCATATGGGGCGGCCTTCTATACTTGGGCGTTATTTCAACAGCATGTGCCTTTTTACTGTGGAATCGCGGACTGCAAATGCTGACAGCTTCAAGTGGCGGACTATTTTTCTTTTTACAGCCTATAGTCGGTACTTTTTTAGGTTGGTTAATACTAGGTGAACAAATCGGCTTGTCCTTTTGGATCGGTACAATCTTAATTTTTATCGGTGTGCTATTAGTCATTCGGGAAGAATGACCCACATTAAGTTTATTAGAATTATATATTAAAAAATGTACCTTATAGAGCAGTCACTCTGAAACAGGCTGCCTATAGGGTACTTTTTTAGGTTTAAAAAAGGGGGCTTGCAGAAAAGTTGTTTTTTTGTTTATAATTTCTCCTTCTTATCCCCCTTTAATAAGGCGGAATCCAATAACCCATCGCATTAGAGGGAATAGCATTATACTTGCTTGTTTGTCTAATGTAATCCAAACTTCCTTCCTCAAGGCAAAAAGATACTTTCTTTTGTTTATTTCAACCCATTATATCGAAAATCCCCTAAAATACATTCATTACGTAATTATTATCATAATTTCATGTACATTTCGAAAGAATTTTTGTTATCATTAATTCATAATCTTGGAAATGAATGCTGAATTTTATAACAAAGGAGGAATCGTTTTTGAAAAATCCATATACGGAATTAACGATTGGAATGATGAGAACGGGGATATTAGGATTCGGCGGCGGGCCATCTGTCATCCCGCTCATCCGCCACGAAGCAGTTTCCCGTTATCACTGGCTTGACGATGATGAATTCGGGGACACATTGGCGATTGCCAATACACTCCCAGGACCGATTGCCACGAAGATGGCAGCATATCTTGGTTATAAATTAAAAGGCTGGCCGGGAGCCATCGTAAGTGTGGCCGCTCACGTGTTACCTTCATGCATTGCAATGGTTTTCTTGATTGCGTTCATTAATGTTCTAAGTAATTCGGCAATGATCAGTAATATGATTGCTGCTGTCATGCCGGTTGTCGCTGTCATGCTTGGTCAAATGGCTTATGAGTTTGGCGAAAAGGCGGTAAAAGGGTTAGGAAAGGTGCTCGGAATCACCTTTTTTGCGATTTCCTTTTTGCTTCTGCAGGTCATTTCCCTGCATCCGGGTATCGTCATTATGATGTTTCTTTTATATGGAGCGTTTCATTATAAATTAAAGGATAGATTGAAAAATAAAAAGACTGATAGGAAGGAGGAATCCGCCTAATGGGTATTATTATCCCAATAGGAGTTACTGTTTTTCTAGCGTTTTTCATTGCCAATATTCTTGGTTACGGCGGAGGTCCAGCTTCGATTCCGCTTATGTATGATCAAATCGTCACCCGTTATGGCTGGCTAGATAATACCGAGTTCTCACAAATGCTCGCGTTAGGAAATTCACTCCCTGGACCCATCGCCACGAAAATAGCCGCATATGTCGGATATGATGTATATGGCTGGCCAGGATTTCTAGCTGCATTGGCAGGCACGATCATCCCTTCAGCCGTGGCTTTGATATATCTATTAAAAATCCTGCGAAAATACAAGCAATCGCCTATCGTAAAAGGCATGTCACTACTTGTACAGCCCGTGATCGCGATCATGATGTTATTGCTCACCTGGAATATGGCCGCGGACGCGGTCGGGTCCATCGGCTACATCCATTCAATCTTTATCGCTGGATTGGCCTTCTTGGCTTTAGGTAAATTCAAGATTCACCCTGCATTCGTAATCATTCTTGCCTTTGCGTATGGCGGCTTTATCATCCCGCTCACATAAATAAAAAACTCCGCCTGTATAGGGGGAGTTTTTTATTAAAGCTTCATGCCCATCCGGCTTTTATAACGTTTAATGAGAATTTGGCAATCAACGCTGACAACACCGACGACCGCATACAGTTTCTCATTAAGAAAGCGTTCCATCTCTTGATTATCAGTAAAGATTCCGTGCATATGGAGTTTACTCGGACCGGTCATATGATATAAACTCGTAACAGCCGGTTCACTTTCTAATTGCTGCGCGACCGATTCCAGATATTTTGGCTCAACCTCCACGTTAAAGAATGCCGAAACATGGATGCCGACCTTAGCTGGATTTATGACCGCAGTGAACCTCTCGATCACACCGTTTTCAACTAGATGATTAATCCTCATCTGAACCGCAACTCTGGAAAGCTCCACTTTCTTCGCTAAGTCGGTATATGAAATTCGTGCATCCTCATGTAAAACCGATATGATTTTCTTATCGATCTCATCAACTTTCAAGCTGGGAATCTTAAAGTCCTCCGCCATCTTACGTAACTCCTTTTCAATTTCTTTATTCCATTATCGCAGAGAACACCATCGGATCACAACAATCTTCCTTTTCACTTCTCATAACGCAAGTAATTTTTTCGTATCCCTTTTCAATGAACTCCCTCCTACTTGCCAAGAAATGTCCATCGTTTATGTAATTTTCAAACTTAAGGTAAATCAATTCAACCAGCTGGGTGCAGCCACCAAAAAGATCGATAGACTTAGAACCGGACAAATTGACAACATCGCCTACACCTCCTTGATATCCTAATAGTCTGCAGTCCCCCTCCTTTTCTAAGATTGAAAGGCGGGGGTTTTACAGACCGTATACTGCAGGATAAAAGTTTATGAATACCCAAGGGACACTTCCTCAACCCTTTGATTGAAAGGTCTTTGCGATATTTTTGTATTCCTCTTCATTGAGAATGCCCATTTTTTTGAATAATGCGGAATATGCCATTATTTTTTTCTGCGTACGGTTTGTACAATTCATATGGATCAGCTCCTTTTTTACATAGTATTCATTCACGACAAAATGTTTCCTTAATACAAAACATTTTTATAAACTAAATAAAGAAACGGTCCATTTCACGTTAGAGGTGTACTTAAAATAAGTTCTATATGAATAATTAGTAACAACTTCGAAAAGTGTTATGTCTAATGGTTTCGCGTGGAAACTTATGTTTTTCCACGGTTGCCGCATAGCAATCCTACGTATATGTTTATGGGGAGGAGTGGCTAAATACTACCTGATTCCCCCCTACACAGGACTTAAAAAAAATGACAATTTTGGCCCATTAAACGGATGGTCTCTCTTGCAACAAGTCATCATTCGGATTATCGTTGTTTAATAGATGCGAAGAAATTGAAAAAATCTGCATACTTTCTTCATACTTTTTCGCTAAACTGACTTTATTCAATAAGAAGGTGAATAATCCTGAAAATCTCCTTTAAACTCGGACTATCTATATTTATTTGCATTTTTTTGATGGAAACCGTCTCCATGATTTACTTGCATAATAAAGTGATCCATTCCCGTATCATTCAAGAATTGGAATCACTGAAGGCCCGTGGCAATAGTCATCGTGATGTGTTGGAAATCACGTATTCCGACTCTACCCTTAAGCATATCGGCTTGATGGAATACCATACCGATACAGATGTCGTGATTACTAATACAAAAGGAGATATTCTGATATCTTCCGCACAGGTAAATGGGGGAATGAACAAAATCTTGGCAAAAAACATCTCCCAAGTACCTCGAAAAGGTATGGTCCTCCAATCAAGTTGGAAGGATGAAAGATATATAGCCACCGTTACGCCATTTATCAGTGATAAAGAAAAAAAAGGCTATGTTTATATGTTCAAAGATACTAGAGATGTTGAGGATTTAATCGCACAACTTAATAGGCATTTCCTTTTTGCGACTGCATTGCTCCTTTTATTCATGCTTATCACCATCTATTTTCTATCAAAGGCTTTGACTAGACCGCTTATTTCGATGAAGGAAGCGACAACCAAACTCAGCAAAGGGAATTTTTCAGTGGCTGTGCCGGTACGATCTCATGATGAACTCGGGGAGCTTGCCCAATCCATTCAAAGGTTGGCTAATGAATTGAACTATTTAAAGAAGGAACGCAATGAATTTTTGGCAAGTATCTCCCATGAACTGCGCACGCCGCTAACTTATATCAAGGGATATGCTGATATAACCCGCCGGAAAGATTTGGATGCATCCGAACGAACAAGATACTTAGAGATCATCCATGATGAATCCGAACGATTAAACAGATTATTGGACGAACTATTCAATATGGCTAGAATGGATGTAAATACATTCACCATATCAAAAGAAATCGTCCAGCTCTCTTCATTCCTGCAAAACATTCATGAAAAAGTGTTACCGGCTTTTGCAAATGAAAGAATTCAATTGGATCTGGAATGCAAGGATGATTTATTTATAGCTATAGATCCCTCACGGTTTGAGCAAGTCATTCTTAACCTGTTGGATAATGCGCTGAAGTACTCGAACGAATATACAGTCACCACCATCAAAGCCACTGAATGCAATGGCTGGATTTCCATCTCCATAATCGATCAAGGGGTTGGCATTCCACCTGAAGATGTCCCCCATATCTTTGATCGTTTATATCGTGTCGAGAAATCACGCGCCAGAGATACCGGCGGTTTCGGATTGGGGCTCTCCATCGTCAAGCAATTAGTGGAGATACAAGGTGGAACCATTTCGGTTAAAAGTAACTTGGAGCAAGGAACGTGCTTCACTATCACATTTAAGGAGATAACAAATGAAGACAGTAGTTCTGGTTGATGATGAACAGAGAATGCTTGATCTATTAGAGCTATACATTAAACCTCACGGATATACATGCCTGAAGATGAAATCTGGACATGAAGCCATACAATTCTTAGCGCATGAACATGCTGACATAGTACTTCTTGATGTAATGATGCCTGAGATGGATGGGTGGGAAACGTGCGAAAGGATCCGTGCGTTTTCCAGCATTCCCATAATCATGCTCACAGCCCGGGATGCTGCACAAGATATGGTGAAAGGGTTGAAAAAGGGTGCAGATGATTATATTACGAAACCCTTTCATGAAGATGTTTTACTTGCCAGAATAGAAGCAGTGACGCGGCGGGTGCATAATCAGGATGATTCTTTGACCTTTAGGGGGCTAAAATTAAATGAATCCGCTTATGAAGCACATTATGATATCAAAACAATTCCATTTACACCGAAAGAGTTCTCACTGCTGTGCTTGTTTTTAAAATCCCCAGATCAAGTGTATTCCAGAGACCACCTGCTTTCGACCATATGGGGATTTAAAACGGATACCGAAGATCGGACAATCGATTCCCATATTCGAAATATTAGAGAGAAATTGCGTCATGCCGGTTTTCCAGCAGATCAACATTTGAAAACGGTCTGGGGCATCGGGTATAAATGGAGTACTGTGGTTTGATATGAATTTCATTTCAGAGACATTACTATCCAGCGGCCCTTTCTCCATTGCTGTAAGTTTAGTATTCAATATATTGATCAGCGTGCTTGGTTTTATTCCAAGTGTATTTATCACGGCCGCCAATATCAGCGTATTTGGATTTGAAAAGGGATTGATCCTTTCTTACATGGGAGAAATTGCCGGTGCAGTGGTCAGCTTTTGGTTATATCGTAAGGGCTTTCAAACACTCAAACCCAAGTTCATGAAGAACCGGTGGGTCAAGAAGCTGCAAAAGTCACAAGGGTTTCATTCATTTTGGATGATCCTGATGCTTAGGCTCCTTCCCTTTATACCATCCGGCGCAATCAACCTTACAGCAGCATTAAGCAAGACGGGAATGATGATTTTCTTCCTCGCGACATCCATCGGAAAACTGCCTGCCCTCCTTGT
The DNA here is from genome assembly GCF_038002945.1 of Peribacillus sp. FSL R5-0717. Lineage (NCBI taxonomy): Bacteria > Bacillati > Bacillota > Bacilli > Caryophanales > Bacillaceae > Peribacillus > Peribacillus sp. FSL R5-0717. Next base: position 3,595,914 of record NZ_JBBOOF010000001.1, on the reverse strand, counting down.
CGAGGCATATTCGGTAACACAGGTATTAAAGGCATCGGACGATATAAGGATTGTTTTGATACTGTTGATTCTCGTAATCTCAGTCGTTTATCATTTTAATAGAAATAAGAAAAAAGAAAGGGAGTAAAGAGCTTCACTATTTTTTTGGTAAATTGAAACGATTCATTTACCATTTTACAAACTCCTTATTTTTTTCAAGAATCGTTAACCCTTTATCTCCAAGGGTTAACGACCAGATCCAGAAGGCGACGAGTTAGCTGTTTACTATATCCCTGTGCTGCGAATGGTATCCAGCCTTTTTTCTGCGCCGCCTTTTCATCAAAATGGCAAAAGAAAGACATCACGATGTATGGGTCGAAATGCTTTCCTTTTTGTTCGTTTATGAAAGATAATGCCCGCTCCACTGACCAGGAGTCTTTATACGGCCTTCTGCTGGTCAATGCATCAAACACATCCACAATGGCTACGATTCAAGCTTCCAATGGGATTTCCTCCCCTTTCAAACGGTGGGGATATCCCGTTCCATCCCATTTTTCATGATGATGGGGGATGATGGTTTCAGCCACTTCCAGGCTGCTGATCACATCATTGTTTATTTCCCTTGAAATCTTATTCAAAAAATCGGATCCCATTAACGGATGCATCTCGATGATTTTTCGTTCATATGGGGATAACGGGCCAGATTTTTATAAAATCCCCTCAGGAATCTCCGCTTTCCTGATATCATGCACAACACTTGAATGGACGATATGATTCATATAGCTTTTAGATAGTTCCAGCTGGCATCTTCGATTATGAACGATAACAAGCTGCTTGGTCAGGTTTTGAACTCTCAATAAATGCGCTTCAATTTGAACCCAATGATGCTGTTCCTGGAATACCCTGCCAATTCGCATGACAGCCTTGATTTCCCTTTCAAAATCTATACCTCCAATAATCTGCTGGATTTCCAACTCTGTCTCTTAGTCACTATTCTCATTGTCACGGCTCACTCCGTTCATGATTTGGAAGATAGGTTAAATGAACTGCACCCGGATGATAAGGTATATAATACCATACAAGTTTTATATACAATAGTTACTAAGCATCGTTTTGTGAGTAAGAGATGGATTAGTTTCTGACTGTAACAGGATCAGCCTTCGCATTCCTTTAAACATATTGCATGACGAAGGGTAAATGGGTTCATTTCTGCGAATGTTACACTTATATAATGAGATAATGCCTATACTATCTTCCTGTTTTCTGGAAAAAAGAATGAATTTATTGTGTTTTAATGGGAAATTCCTTTATAATGCGCATTAGATGATTTTTTAGCATTGAATTCGAGAGGAGACTGAAATATGAAGAAACTATTGTACCCAATCATCATTGGATTATTGGCAGTTGTTCTAACGGCTTGTGGTTCGAACGATGAAGCTGATAAGAAAAATGACGAGAAAGAGACTAAAACAACTGAGAAAGAAACGGCTAAAGCAACTGAGGAACAGCAAAAACAGATGGAAGAAATGCAAAAGAAACTAGACAAGCAAAAGGTTGATGAAAAGAAAACGGTAGCCATCGTCAATGACGAAAAAATTTCAGGTGCGGAATATAATACCGTGTTATCCACCACACAAATGCAGATGCAGCAATTCGGACAAGACCCAACATCCAAGGAGGGCGCCAAACAAATTAAAGAGCAAACGCTCAACTCTTTAGTGGGGCAAAAATTGCTGCTTCAAGCAGCTGATAAAAAGGGCTACACAGCCTCCAAGGCTGAAATTGAAAAGCAACTTGCCGAAATCAAGAAGCAATATGAGAGTGAAGAGAAATTCAAGGCGGCATTGAAACAAGCAGGTCTGAATTCGGAAATGCTGAATGCCCAGATCGCAGAGAACATCCCATATACGAAGTACGTTGAAAAAGAGATTAAAGTAGAAGAAGCAACTGATGAAGAAATCCAAAAGTATTACGACCAGGTTGCGGAGCAAGCTAAAACAAGCGGACAGAAGGTACAGAAACTCGAAGAAATGAAGCCGCAAATCAAGGAACAACTAGAGCAGCAAAAGAAACAAGAAAAGCTTGTGAAGCATGTCGAAGAACTTCAGAAAAATGCTAAGGTCGATATTAAGATTTAATGATGAAAAGAGCTGCCTAATTTGGCAGCTCTTTCTTTATGGTCTTTGGTCCGCCTGCTAACATCCACGCCTTTTCAATTATTTATTCACCAGTTCTAGAGAAACGAGCAATTCTTTCACCTATTTCATCTCGAACACGTTGGAAGGTTGCCCATTTCTCTTCATTTGTTCCTTCCGCTTTTGCCGGGTCATCAAAGCCCCAATGTTCACGTTTAACATGCGATGGTGTCATAGGACATTTGTCAGCCGCATCGCCACATAATGTAACGACAAAATCAGCATTATTCAATATATCTGGGTCAATGATATCCGATGTTTGATTGGAGATGTCCAATCCAACTTCATTCATTGCTTTCACTGCTTTGGGATTTAACCCATGGGCCTCGATTCCTGCACTAAACACTTGCCATTCGTCACCTAAATATTTCTTCCCCCATGCTTCTGCCATTTGGCTTCTGCAAGAATTGCCAGTACATAAAAAGTATAGCGTTTTCTTAGCCATGCGGTTTCTCTCCTTTGTTTGTAAAGTAAGGTTTAATGAATAATTTGCAGCCATATATATAAGCCGGCCAATGTGATGAACAATGTTGGGATGGTTAAGATGATTCCCGTTTTAAAGTAAGTTCCCCATGAGATTTTCACGCCTTTTAATGAAAGAACATGCAGCCACAATAACGTAGCCAAAGAACCAATCGGTGTAATTTTCGGGCCCAAGTCCGAACCGATGACATTTGCATAAATCAAGGCTTCTCTTATTGCTCCAGTTGTATGGGTGTCGGAAATGGCAAGAGCGTCTATCATGACCGTCGGCATGTTATTCATAAGCGATGAAAGAATGGCTGCGATGAATCCCATCCCGACAGTAGCAGCGAATAATCCTTGATCAGCTGTTACTTGTATAAGGTCAGCTAAAATGTTCGTCAATCCAACGTTTCTCAATCCATACACCACGACATACATTCCAATGGAGAAAAACACAATCGCCCATGGTGCGCCCTTTACAACGGTCTTGGTATTTACAGCTGGACTTCGTCTTGCCATAAACAAGAAGAATATGGCGATGACACCTGCAATGATGGATACAGGAATGTTCAAAAATTCACTGATAAAGTAGCCTACCAACAGAATGCCTAAAACAATCCCAGACAGGCGAAACATTTTCACATCCCGTATGGCATCGACTGGCTTCTTCAATTGAGCCATATCATAATTCTTCGGAATGCTCTTTCTGAAGTACAAATATAATACCAGGATGCTTGCTGCTAATGAAAATAGGTTGGGAACGATCATTCTAGATGCGAACTCAATAAATCCGATATCAAAAAAGTCAGCAGAAACAATGTTGACCAGATTACTTACCACAAGCGGTAAGGATGTAGTGTCTGCAATAAACCCACTCGCGATGATAAATGGGAAGATCATTCTCTCTTCTAACTTCAAGTTTCGAACCATCGCCAATACAATCGGAGTTAAAATGAGAGCGGCTCCGTCATTTGCAAAGAACGCAGCGACTAGAGCACCGAGAATGCTCACATACACAAACATCCTTACTCCATTTCCCTTAGCCGCTCTAGCCATATGCAGGGCTGCCCATTCAAAGAAACCAATTTCATCTAAAATCAAAGAAATTATGATAATAGCAATGAACGCCAACGTCGCGTTCCATACAATACCTGTAACAGTAATTACATCGTTGAAGTCAACAACCCCAAATAGTAAGGCAAGTACCGCCCCCCCGCATGCTGACCAGCCGATTGACAATCCCTTGGGTTGCCAGATGACGAATGTCAACGTCAGCAAAAAGATGATACTAGCTAATATAACTGTACCCACTGATGTTCTCCTCCTCGTTAGTCACAACAAATCCGTTTTCCTTGTGCTGTTAATTCTTCTAATTTAAAGTTTTGACTCGGCAAGTCCTTGATGACCGTTTGAATAAATGAGTAATAAGAGGATGATTGGTTTAAAGAGTAGAATATCCATTGTCCCCTTCTCGCTTCATTCACAATTCCGCTATCTTTCAACTTTCGTAAATGTTGGCTTATAGCCGGCTGGCTCATCTCGAATAGATCCACAAATTCACAGACACAGCATTCATGCTCAGACATGATCTTAATCATGGTCAAACGGGTTTTATCGCCTAATAATTTAAGAATGTTTGCCGTGGTTTCTATATCCAACGCGCCATTCATTGCCTTTCATCCCTCCTGGCCCAAATCAAATAAGTATATGCTTATGTGATTATTCAACATTATTGTATAAGCATATTCTTATTTAATCAACCATTAAATATTCAACCATATAATTTCCTTACTTTAATATTCAGCACTTCAAAGAAATTATAAAAGACCAGCCTTGTTTCAGACTGGTCCTTCTATTTCATTCACAACAGGAATTATTTTTCATTTCCAATCTTGCTAGAACGGGGCTGCCACAGCAAGAACGATCGTTTGTTTCAGTTGCAGGAATATCAGAATCGCAGGAATTAGATGCAAGATTCACACTGCAAACTCCTGTTTCAGGCAGTTCCAAGTGTACTTCTTTTGCCCCCTCTACATCCCCTGTGAGATAAGCCACCACGGAACAAATGTAGGTGCCCTTCCGTAAATCTTTAATGAGACAAAAACAAGAAAACTGCCGAGTGACCGGCAGTTTTCAGCTTTATAAATATTTACGGTGAATGCCTTTTCCATCATAGGAAAACAGGACTTCTTTTCCTTCTATGACTGATTCCATATGCACGGAGCGGCCCCAAAGCTGATGGATATATGGCATGACTTTTTCGAGATATTTCAGATCCAGCTCAATATCTTCATACCAATGTTTTAGATAAAGTTCCCCATTACGCATGAAGTCCCCATCGTTAACTGTGATATAAGGGAAACCTCCGTTAACCCTCATGCTCACGAGTTGATCACGAACATGTTCCCATGCCTTATCGACGATTTTATAATCCTTGCCCTGCTTTTGGAATAGGTACATATCCTCCCGCATGACCAGGTCCTTCGTCAAATAATTGCGGAGAAAGGAAATATCCGATTCGATTTCCCTGACCTCGAACATCTTTTCCCGGCCAGATCCTGGCTTGACGCCGAGCCTGATCATTTCTTCGGTCGGATTATCATAGCGTTCTTCAATATCTTCAAGCACTTTCAATCCAAGATAATAAGGATTGATGCTGGTCCGTGAAGGCTGCACGACACCTGCGTTCAGTTTCGCGAATTCAATGGCTTCCCCTGAGGTTAGATCCAATTCACGGATAATGCGCTGATGCCAGTAGGATGCCCAGCCTTCGTTCATGATTTTCGTTTCCAGCTGCGGCCAGAAATACAGCATCTCTTCCCTGATCATCGTCATGATATCCCGCTGCCAATCGGTTAAATCCCTGCTGTACTGTTCTATGAAAAGCATAATATCCTTTTCTGGCCTTGGCGGGAATTTTTTTCTTTTTTTAATGTTGGATTTCTGCGGTTTATCCTTATTATCAAGATTCCATAAATCATCGTATTGTGTGGCTGTCGGTTTTATTTCCTCTTCTTCTTCCTCATCTTCCATCGTCCAGGCAAGCTTCGGTCTCATCAGCGACGGATCGATATGTTCTTCAATGGCTAAAAGTGCATCCAGGAAGGTTTCCACTTCCTTTTTGCCATGCAGGATTTCATATTCACGGATTCTTTCTGCCGTTGCCGACATACTTTCTACCATATCCCTCTTGGTATTATTGAAACGTATATTATTCTTAAAGAAGTCACAATGCGCCAAAACGTGGGCAACAATCAATTTATTTTGTACAAGTGAATTGGAGTCCAGCAGAAAAGCGTAACAAGGATCAGAGTTAATGACCAGTTCATAGATTTTACTTAATCCAAAGTCGTACTGCAGCTTCATTTTATGAAATTGCTTTCCAAAGCTCCAATGAGAAAAACGGGTCGGCATCCCGTAGGCACCAAATGTATAAATGATTTCTGAAGGGCAAATTTCATAGCGCATCGGGTAAAAATCCAACCCGAACCCCGTTGCTATTTCTGTAATTTCACTAATGGCATATTCCAGAGCCTTTTGCTCCGCTTCATTCATCCGATATCCCCCTTGTCTTCCGCCTTTAAACTAATGTATGAAAAAAAGGAGGAAAAATGCCGTGATCATGAGTAAAGGTCCTCGATAACAGAAAAAAAACTCCTCCGTGAAGAAGATGTCAGGCCAAATGTTTCATGCAGTTCTGCACTCAATCCCTTAGATATTAAAATTTTGCTAATTCCGGATTCACAGCCTCTTTTTTCATTTTTGAACGGATCCAGGAAATGATGAGCGCTGCAATGATGACAAAACCTAAGTATCCTGTGATTGGGTATACCGTCCCAACCAATTTAATAAAGCCAACGAAACTTGCAAGGAAGGCGAGAATCCCGACTATAATCACGGATAATTTAAATCGTTTCGTTTCCGCAGACACCAGCCTGGCGGTGAATGCATACAGCATCCCGACAGCTGTATTATAAATCATTCCTAAAAGGATGATTGATAGGATATATCCCAACCATGGAGAAATCTGATTCGCTAAATGAAGGGTAGGCATACCAGAGCCTTCTATGCCCTTCAAGTCGGACATCATCCCCAAATTGATCAAAAATAACAGGATCCCCAATCCGATACCCCCCAGGATTCCTCCCATTCCAGCCTGTTTCTTATTCTTGAAGGTCCCGCCCATTACGGCCAGCATGGCAATTCCGGCAGTCATATTATATGAAACATAAAGTAATGAACCCATCAACCAATTTCCGGTAGCAGCCGTTCCTTTACTTGAAGATGAAATGATTTGATTGAAACTTAGATTGGATGTGAAAAATGAATAACCTGAAATAATGATCATGATAACGAATAAAAACGGTGTGACGGCACTAATGATGGACATTATTTTATTAACATTAAGTAAAAGCGTACCAATCGTGAGCACCGTCATGACGATTGCACCGACCATGCTTGGAATCCCGAATTGCTCCTCAAAAATCGTTCCGGAGCCGGCAATCATGATGACTGTAACGCCAAACAAGAAAAACGTGATGATAATATCGACCACCCTGCCTATAAAGCGGCCGCAAATATGATCGATGATTCTTTTATGGGAACGTGTCTGGAGAGTGCTCCCCAACTGGGTAACTTGCATGCCCAAAAACGCGAATAAAACTGTCGCCACCACAATACCCAATACACTGTAGATTCCAAAACTCGTGAAGAACTGTAACACTTCTTGTCCTGAAGCAAAACCTGCTCCAATGATGATTCCAATATATGCTCCCGCAAGATTTATACTGTTTTTCATATCAAATACCACCTTAATTATATGATTATTCTGACAATTTAAGTTATGAGAATATCTTTCCTTTCTTCATCATCCTTCCGGCTTCAAGGGCAATTGCCCTTGAAGCCGGAAGGTCCTTTAATTCCAACTCTTATTTATTTGTATATCTTTTACTATAGGAAGTGAATTCATCGACCGCTGTGTAATCGACTTCATAGCCAATGCCTGCCGCTTTTGGAACGGTTATGACCCCATCATTCACTGTAACCTCTGGTTGGATGATGTCTTTATGCCAATAATTCGCGGATGCTGCCGTATCACCAGGCATCGTGAAGTTATCAAGTGTTGTCAATGCGATATTATGGGCACGCCCCACACCAGATTCCAACATGCCACCGCACCAAACCGGTACATTCCTTTCTTTACATAATTCATGTATTTTCATTGCTTCCGTTAAACCGCCAACCCTGCCAATCTTAATATTAATGATTTTACAGCTTCCCAATTCAAGGGCTTTTCTAGCATCTTCGACGGAATGTATACTTTCATCCAAGCAAATCGGTGTTTTGATTTCCGCTTGTAATGTGGCATGATCGACAATATCATCCGATGACAAAGGCTGCTCGATCATCATTAAATCAAATTGATCAAGTTGTTTGAGTAATTCAATGTCTTTCAGCCGGTAAGCGGAGTTTGCATCTGCCATGATCGGGATATCGGGATATCGATTGCGCACTTCCTTGATTACGTCTACATCCCAACCTGGTTGAATTTTCATTTTGATTCTTTTATATCCATCCTTCAATCCAGCTTCTATCTTTGCCAGTAATTCAGGTACCGTTTTTTGGATGCCGATACTGATCCCAACATCGATTTTTTCCAGCTCCCCGCCTAAAGCCATACTTAAAGGGATATTCTTTTCTTTTGCGTATAAATCCCAGATGGCTCCCTCGATAGCCGATTTTGCCATATTATTTTTACGGATATGCGAGAACATATTCGATACATCACGAGGATGCTCTATTTCTTTATCCAATATAAGCGGAATCAGGAAATCCTCCAGCATGGTCCAATTGGTTTTTATCGTTTCTTCGTTATACCAAGGTGCTGAAAATGCCACAGATTCAGCCCAGCCTGAAAGTCCCTCTCCATTTTTCACTTCCACAAGAATGAACTCCTTATCCAAAAACGTTCCAAAGCTTGTTGTAAAGGGAGCTACCAAATCCATATTTAAATGACGTAAACGCACTTCCGTTATTTTCATTCCGATTCCCCTCTTATTCTCGTTTTTTTAATAAATAGTTTTGAATGTTTTCACCTTGTTCCCGTTCGATCCCGGCTGCAACATATCCTTTGGCAAAAAGAGCTTTGAATAATTCACCGGTTTTTAACCGCCAATCAATCGCAAGGCGAAGATCAGATTTTTTGATTTGTTGAATATCCGTCGGAATGGGGATGGCGATCACCTCGGCATTGGTTTCCAAATGGTAATCCTTGATGTAAGGAAAGCCTTGGTCATTCATTCCTGTCGTTACGATGTGTATGGCTTTATCAGGAAGCGGAGTCTCTTCCTTTGTTTCCTGCCGTATATTCCATTCCACCATGAATCGATCAGTGGAAAGTCCTTCATTGAGGGTATCCTTCATATTTCCATAACAATCTTCCATATATGTAGAGCAAACAGCTTTTAGCTTACCGATATTCAAGTTTGCATTCACACTTTCCAATGGATCATATGTCCATGTGATCAAGTCGTAGCCCTTTTTAAGTGCTTCTTCTTTTTGTGCAAGTTTAAGCAATCTGCCGTAGCCCTTCTTTTGATATGCCGGATGGATGGCTAACATATGTGAACAAAGATATCCCCTTCCGTCCTTGAATCCCGGGAAACTGTACTGAAACCCGACTAACTGGCCATTGATATAGCCGCCTAATACTAGCCCGCCGTTTTTGACAGCTGTAATCGTCTGATGGATGGGAACGCAATCCATGCCCCATACAAGGGCTTCCAGCCGCTGCACTTCTTGTAGATCCTCTAGTCCGGATAGGGATTTTATGATGAATTCTTCAGTCATGTAAGTGGCCCTCCCCTCCATATTTCTCAAAAGTGAGTATGATGGCTTTGACCAGGATTTCAATTCCCGATAACAAAGCTTCTTTGTTGAATGTCATGTTCGGATGATGGAGCCCTGGTGCCAAATCACAGCCCAATCCAAGCATCGTCGCTTTGAGTTCAGGTCTTTTCAACGTATAAAAATGAAAATCCTCTCCTCCTGTTGTAATGACAGGCGCTACCAAATTTTCTTCTCCAAGCGTATCGGCTATCGCTTCAGACATTATTTCCTGGGCTTGATCGTTCACGGTTGCTGCAGCAACACAGGTTCCCGGTTCGAGTTTCACTTCGACTCCATGGACAATGGCCAAAGATTCTGCAACCTTTTCCACCTTTTTGGTGAGCTCTTTCATCACTGCATTATCCTGTGCCCGTAAATCCAATGAAAAAGTGGCTCTCCCCGGGATGATATTGGAACTTTCGCCGCCAGCAAAAAACTGCGTCATTTTTACGGAATAAGGGATGGACGGATTGAGATGGATTCCATTTAACAAAGTGATGAATGCCGCTCCTATCTCGATGGCATTCTGCCCTTGATGCGGTCTTGCTCCATGCGCATCAGTTCCCGCTATTTCACCTTTAATGAACTGAGCGGCTCCATGCACAATGGCTGGCGCCGCTTGCCCATCTTTCACTTCCTCAACCGGTCTTAGGTGCACTCCATAAAGGAAATCGACATTATCCAATACTTTTTCTTCAATCATCTTCAAGGCGCCCGTACCTTTTTCTTCAGCAGGTTGGAAAATGAATTTCAGCTTGCCTCTTGGACGAAAGCCCATTTCCTTCAATACAAGGAATACTCCCAGTGCCAAGGTCATATGACCATCGTGTCCACAGGAATGATTGGCTTGAAACGTCCCTTGCACCTCCTGCCAAAGTGCATCGATATCCGATCGTAATCCGACCGTGAAATCCCCATCCCCGATTTCGCCTACCACACCTGTACAGTCCTCGAATGTTTTTACCGTACACTGATTCCCCGTTAAAATACTTGAAATGAAAGCTGTCGTATTCACCTCATTCCAACTCGTTTCTGGATTTGCGTGTAAATGGTCAAAAATATCGAGTATACGCGGTCTTAATTTTTCGATAGTTTGTGTGATATCCATTTCTGTCTCCCCCTTACCGGTTTAATGGGCATGTTCACCAACTGATGGATGTTTTATCTCAAAAGAAATAATCGTCTTGATTGAACCCATCATATATAGCTTTTCTTTCTTTGAACCCTTGTTCATCCTTAATCGTTACACCAGCGACTAAACTATTCAATAAAGAGAATAACACTGGTGCCGTATCGATCGTGGAAGTCCTTGGTGTTGAAATAGGCAATAAAATGTCAGTGTATTCCGCAATCGGAGCCAGTTCGGAATCCGTAACCCCAATTACAAATGCACCCGCTTTTTTTGCCATTTCGGTTATTTTCACAGTCTCTTTAACATAGCGGTGAAATGAAACGGCTACAAAAACGGAATTTTCAGTCATTTTATTCAACATTAAAAATATATCATCAGTATCAGGCCGATATAAATGAACCTCTTCCCTAACAAGCCTAAGCGTAAAGGTTAACCAATGTGCTGCCGAAAATGATAAACGGTGTCCGGAAATCAAAACATTGTCAGCTGCCGCCAATTTATCGACTGTTTTGGCGAAATCTTCAGTTGATAAATTTTTCATGGTCTTTTCGATGCTGATGATATCCTGCCCCATCACCTGAGCCATGAAGTTTGGCTGACTCGCGGCTTCAAGTTTTGAAGAATGATATTCATTCAAACTGCTGCTCTCGTATATCAACTGATTTCGAATAAGGTTTTGAAGCTCTGCAAATCCGCTTAACCCCAATGAATAGCAAAAGCGGATGATGGTCGTTTCACTCACCCCAATCTCTTTTCCGAGATTTTGAGCTGAAGTGACTGCAAATGTATGTGAATGCACCAACAAGTATTTTGCTACCTTTTTTTGTCCAGTAGATAAACCAGGGAATACGTCTTTAACTTTTTGCTGTAAATCCATAAAACATCCCCTCTGAAGCAAGATATGAATCCGATACTTTTTATATGACAATATGAAGTATAAACTTCATTAATAATAGTGAGTATTTTATCACGGGACTTTTAATAAAACAATAATATTCTGAATTTTTATAATAAGATGGTGGTAATGTCCTTCAAGCACAAAAAAACAGAGATGGACTCCATGGTTTCAGTTTGGTGAAATAAGATGGGGTTCGGAGTTCGAGGATGGCTTTTCAGTCGGCGGAAAGGGAGCGGAATTCTGCAATCACCTGAACTTTAATAAAAAAACTGCAGGCAAACTGATTTTTCATCGAGTTTGTCTACAGTCTGAAACCACGAAATGAACTCCGTAATTTTCCTTCATTTATTTTTTATGACGCTTTGCGTAGCCACATCGTTTACATAATTCTTCAACTGCACATCTTCTTGAGAAACCATCATACATATTTTTAGCCCGTTCACCATTTAAAATGTCTTCAAGTGATGTTTCGAATATATTTCCAAGCGGTATTTTCCCTTCACTATCCAAACAACAAGGTACGACTGTACCATCCACCAAGATACCTAACTGATCTCTAAGAGCATAGCAGAAAATATTTTCATCGATAATGTCACGGTCCAATTCCGGCCACTCGAATTTTTCGGCCATGTTTATATAAACCCGGTCCCTTAGCTTAATATTATTCTTTTGCTGAAGAGCTTCACTTAAGCGAATGTCCAATGAAAGCTTCTCCTCCAGCATGCTAAGAATATCATCGTTCAGGCCATTACTCGCTTTTAATTCAGCCGTATCCATATTCCATAAACGAATGGCACAGATCACTTCACTTTTTTCATTTGCTTCATTTATAAAATCGGCAATATTACTGACATAAGAGTCAAGACTATTGGTCGTATCGTTTGCCTCAAAGCTATGAAGTGAAATATTCACCTGCCGGAGGGCTTTTTTGGAGAGCAGCTTGTCTTTGACCTTTTGAATCAAAGTACCGTTCGTTGTAATATTAACCTTCAGGTCATTTTCAGCACTGATATCCAGGAATGTACCCAAATTTTTATTTAAAAACGGTTCACCCATCAGATGAAAATAAATATGATCGGTGTGTGGTTTGATTTTCTTGATAACATCCGTAAACCCTTCGGGATCCATGAATTTAAGGGTCCTTTGCAAGCTGGAACTTGGGCAAAAATTACACTTCAAATTACATATATTCGTAATTTCCACATAAACTTTCTTAAACTTTCTCATTTTCTAATACCCCTACAATCAAGCTTATTGTTTCAATCTGATACTAACTATACTGGTTAGCTGCCCATAAATGCAATGAAAACTTCATGGCAGCTGACCGTATTGGAATAACAACGAATCCGATATCCCCTTTTCCGGACAACTTTTAAAAGAAATCAGAAAAAAACATCTTCTCGAGGTGAAGATGTTCGGTAAGATGCCTACCTGGAATTTCGGTTTGTCCTGATCTCACTTTCCTTTTTGCTCCGTAACCTTCAAACTAAGTAATTTTTCATTTTTCAAATCATGTTGTACGGTAACGATGACGTTGAAGTCCTGACCTTTATCCTCGACCAAAAATCTGAAATCGTCTTCGACGAGATTTTTCGCTACAGTTTTTCTGCCTTTATATTCGTAGTCGGTAATCTCAACTTCAGGATAATCTGCCTGTACTACCGCAATCGCAATCTTTCCGTATTTTTCGTAATCGGGTTTTTGGGCCTGTGCTGAAATGGATCCTGCTTGTATGATCAAAAAAATCCCCATTAGCATCACGATGACTTTTTTCAAAATCTTTTCCTCCTCATACTTTCCGCTTAGTATTATTATGTAAAAATGTTCAGTTGTTATGCAGCTGCTCCGCTTCTTTTACAAGCATGATGCCAACTAATCGATTCCTCTTCCATTCCTCAGGAAACACAGTCAACGGCGGATTGGTTTCATCCACTAAATAACTAAGTTCGATCGTCATGCCCGGGCGGCTGAATTCAGTTATGAACCAATCAGTAAATCCGCTTCCTACCGCTTCTTTCTCCGGAAAGGTCAGTTCATACCCCGTCATTTCGGCAGTTTTTTTGGCAATCCCATAATCCCTCACCATATTTTTCCGTTTATTTTTGTAGTGCCAAAAGATTTCCCTTCCTGAGGTATGATAGGAAACAGCAATAAGGGGATCAATCTCCTTCGTGAAATCCGTAAGCGCTTTTACTTCGACTGCTTCCAGTGGTTGTCGGCCTTTATAAAATTGATACGTCGGTTTTGTTTCATGACTCATTACTTCTTTCCATCCAGCCGGATATTGCCTATTCAAATCAATGCCTTTAGCGTTGGCTTTCCACCTGGACCAATTCCTGCTATATCGGTTCATTTTCCATACTGCAGCCTTTTCAAGAACATTTAAATTGGATAAATCTCCTTGCTGGATGCTCACGCCATCTGGATTAAGCATCGGGATGAACCAGATGCTCACTTCATCCAATGATTCCGACGGAAATTCTCCAATAGGTTTGCCCGCTCGATAGGCGGCTGCATACCCTTCAAGCATACGCATTAAAAGTATGGAACTGAGCCATTCCCGTCCATGATGTGATCCCACCAGCAAAATCGTTTTTTTTCCTTTCCCTAACTTTACTGCCTTTATATTTTTCCCCTTTTCAGTTTGTCCGATTATTCGAACGTCCAATTCATACTGCTTTTGGATTCCTTGCAAATCCATTTCCATCTGTTCAGGGGAATACACTTCTGCTGCCAGCGATGGTTCAGGGAAAAAAAGAAGCAGCAATATTCCAATTACCATTATTTTTCTCATGTACTCACCTTTTATTTTTATTCAGGTAAAAAGCAACAACCGCGGTCCAAATACATCGCCACTTATTGTAAGGAAATGTTCTGTCAGATCTGAACAAAATACAAATAGCTCCTTATTAAGGGGGAGAAGAACATGAGGATTGCGGATTATGATCAGGCATTGTTTCACACACACCGTTCTGATTGGGACAGCTTGTTAGTATTGATGGTTCGAACGAAAGATCACTTTCTTTCGAAAAAAATAGAACATTTTTTGCACGCTTACAGGTTTGAGCATGATTATCAAATCGTTCAATCCCAGCTGTATGCACTGCTTCGTTATCTGGATCATGCGGCAGAAAAAACAAGTGATTATTTAAGTGAACTTCCAAGCTAAAATCAACTATAGTTTTTGCAAATCGGGAAAATTTATACAAGAGGATTAATTATCAGGGATATAACTTTGGCTGGTGAAACCCTATAAAAACAAGGAAGGGTCAGGTATTGAATACCTGACCCTCATTTCATCATTTTTTCATTGTAGCATATGCAGTTGCATACATTTTAAGCTCTTCGATCATACCTTCAACAAGTACCGCAGACTCTTCAAATAAACCATCATTTTCGTAATCGAAGCAATGCGGATCCAGAACCAATTGTTTGGCGATCACATTTGCATAAAGGCTTCGACCCACTGTCCTCATGGAATTCAAGGCATTGATCCCGCCTTTTCCTCCCCCGGAGACAGCCAATAGAGCGACAGGTTTATGCGTGAATTGTTCACTGCTTAAAAAATCCAAGGCATTTTTCAAGGCTCCGCTCATGGAACCATGATATTCCGGAGTGGTCAGAATTACGCCATCAGCTTCCTCGATGCTTTTCCGGAGCCCTTGAATCACTTCCAATTGATATTGCTCACCTTCACCTGAATATAAAGGGATTTCGCTATTGCTTAAATCAATAAGTTCCGCTCCGTATTTCTTGGATATGTAGCGTGAGGCAATCCCTGTACGCCCTTGTTTACGTGGTGAACCATTAATGATTACTAATTTCATGAATTAAACCTCCATTATTCCCGATGTTTCCGAGATCAGTCGCCAATACAGTATACCAAATCCGAAACGGAATTTCCTAGAATTTTGATTTTTCATTCAACTAAAAATCAAAAAAAACGAAAGACCGAGGAAGTCTTTCGTTTAGCTTTCATACATTTAAACCAATGCTTCAATCTTGCTCATGAAATCTTCCATGACTCCCGATAACTTGGACTCAGCTTCTTGCATTGATTTGCCTTGGACACCGAAATAGAATTTAATTTTCGGTTCGGTGCCTGAAGGACGCAGACAAACCCATGTACCATCCTCAAGGAAATACTTTAATACATTTGATTTCGGAAGCTCGATCAATTCTTCATCATTTGAAAGTAATGTCCGCTTCTTGCTGCTTTGGTAATCTTCTTCAATGACTACCGGAATGCCAGCTATTCGGGAAGGAGGATTTTGACGGAATTGATTCAATATTCCTTGAATCTGTTTCGCTCCCTCAATGCCCTTTAAAGTCAAAGAACGCAAACCTTCCAAGTAAAAGCCGTACTTTTCAAACACATTCAGCAACCCTTCATATAGTGTCAATCCCTGCTTTTTATAATGGGCACAGACCTCGACAGCAAGCACTGCAGCTTGAATGGCATCCTTGTCACGTGCAAAGTCTTTAATCAGATAACCGTAGCTTTCTTCATATCCGAACAAGAAGCTACTTTCCCCGCTTTCATGATACTGATTTATTTTCTCGGCGATGAACTTAAACCCGGTAAGTACATCAACCGTCTTCAAGCCATATGACTCGGCAATCGTCCGACCGATTTCCGAAGTGACGATGGTTTTTAAGACGACTCCATTTTGGGGAATCTTTCCTTTCTCTTTTTTCTGGGACAGTAAATAGTCCAGGAAAAGTGCACCTGTTTGATTTCCAGTCAGGACAACATATTGACCCATCTCGTTTTTAACGGCAATTCCAAGCCGATCGGCATCTGGGTCCGTTGCTATCAATAAGTCTGCCTCCACCTTGTTTCCAAGCTCAATGGCCATTTCAAATGCAGCTGGTTCCTCTGGATTTGGAGACTGAACTGTCGAAAAATCCGGATCCGGCAATTCCTGCTCCTTAACGATATGCAAATTTTGATACCCTAAGCTTTGCAGTGCTCGCCTGACGGATTTATTTGCCGTTCCATGAAGCGGCGTAAAGACGATTGACACATCTATTTCCTCGGCAAGCTGCGGGTTCTCGGGAACCGTCAGCAGCTCACGATTATAGGCAGCGTCCAATTCCTCACCAATCATTTCGATGAGGCCCTGCCCTTTAAGGACTTCAGCTTCTTCAACCTGAATTTCAAGCTCACTTTCAATGGCATTCACATAGCCGATCACCTGATCCGCTGCTTCCGGCGGCAATTGTGCCCCATCTGACCCATAAACCTTGTAACCATTATATTCAGGCGGATTGTGGCTCGCCGTGATGACGATTCCAGCAAAAGCATTCAGCTCGCGAACCGCAAATGACAATTCTGGAGTTGGACGCAATTCATCGAATAAATAAGCCTTCACCCCAAATGTAGCCAAGGTCTTAGCCGCTTCGAGTGCAAATTCCGGGGACTTATGTCTCGAATCATAAGCAATCACAGCCCCTCTTCCTTTTGCTTCTTCCCCAAACGAAGAGATATATTGAGCCAACCCAACCGTTGCCTTCCTTACAGTATAAAGATTCATCCGGTTCGTTCCCGCTCCGATTTCCCCACGCATTCCGCCTGTTCCAAACTCTAAATTTTTATAAAAGGCATCTTCGAGTTGTGCTTCATCCCGCTGCATTTCCTCAAGGAGGACACGTAATTCCCCATTTAAATTCTGGTACCCTGCCCAAGTAGTGTATAAAGATTTCCAATCCATCTCCAACATCTCCTCCCAAACGCCTTATTTGTAATTATTATGTATCTGCCTTACATATACAAAATTATCATATTTATTCCAATAAATGAAGTAAAGGCTCGAGATGAAAAGAACCTAATCCAGTGTTCTTCACATCACGAGCTGTTTTCTTCCTATTTATTTCCCGCCATCTTTGTAATGCAGATGGTAAATATCATGACGGCGATCTTTCAATTGCTTTACAGTACCGGACTGACGCTCTCGCCTTAAGATCTCCAAATCGACATCGCCAATCAGGACCATCTCAAGGTTCGGGCTGGTTTCCCCGACTATGCCGTCACGTGCAAATTCGAAATCCGAAGGAGAGAAGATTCCCGATTGGGCATATTGGATATCCATATTTTCCGTTTGCGGGAGATTTCCAACCGTTCCGGAAATGACGGTATAAATTTGGTTTTCCACGGCACGGGCCTGGGCACAATAGCGAACTCGCAGGTAGCCTTGCCTGTCTTCTGTACAAAATGGAGTGAATATGATTTTGGCTCCCATGTCGGTAGCAATCCGGGCGAGTTCCGGGAACTCAATATCATAACAAATTTGTATGGCGATCTTACCACAATCCGTATCAAAGACACGAACGCGGTCACCTGCGTTAATACCCCACCATTTTCTTTCATTTGGTGTAATATGAATTTTATATTGCTTTTCAATCGTTCCATCGCGACGGAATAAATAAGCGATATTATAGATATTATCATCATCTTCTTTAACGAAATGGGAACCGCCGATGATATTGACGTTATACCTTACAGCTAAAGTGGTAAATAATTCAATGTACTGCTCCGTGAAATCCGACAGTTTCCTGACAGCCAAGCTTGGGGATCTTTCATTCAAGAAAGACATCAGCTGGGTTGTGAACAATTCCGGGAACACGGCGAAATCTGCATTGGCATCCGAAGCAACGTCGGTGAAATACTCGACTTGGTTAGCGAAGTCATCGAATGAATCGATTTTACGCAGCATGTATTGGACGACGCAAATCCGTACCGGTTCCGATGTTTTATAATAACGTTTTGTTTTCGGCTGATAATCAACGTTATTCCATTCCATGAGCGTAGCATACTTATTGGATTGCAGATCGTCCGGCAAATAATTCGGATTGATCCTCATAAGCGTGAACCCATTTAAAAGCTGGAACGAAAGAACCGGATCATATATTTTGTGCAATTGAACTTCTTTTACATACTCCCTTGGTAAGAGTTCCTCCGCATGTTTATGGTAATTGGGAATCCTGCCCCCGATAATGATGCTTTTTAAATTCAAGTGGGCAACAAGTTCTTTCCTTGAGTCATATAGTCTTTGACCAATTTTCATCCTGCGGAACTCAGGATGGACCATGACTTCGATTCCATATAAATTATAACCGTCCGGATTATGATTCGTGATGTACCCATTATCGGTTACATCATCCCATGTATGGCGGTCATCATATTCGTCAAAATTAATAATGAGGCTGGAACATGAGCCAATCACTTTTCCATCATATTCAGCCACAAACTGCCCTTCTGGAAAAATTGCCAGATGGCTCTCAAGCTGATCTCGCTTCCAGGGAACCATTCCCGGAAAGCAACTCGACTGCAAAGCAATTATTTCATCTATGTCTCCTAGCCTCATATTACGTATTTCCATTATTTTTTCATATTTATGCAGGTCCAAATTAGGCATTTTCCTCAGACTCCTTTAATCTCTTCCATAAGAATTATACCCCTTATTCAAAAATTAAAACAACAGAACCTACCCATTGATTTCAAATAATAACATTCTGAATGTCCGTTAAAAGAATATATATTTTACAGACGCGGTCCTAACATACTATACTTTTCATGAGAGTAAAAAGAGATGGGGAAGAGGAACCATGAACAATACAAAACGCAGTGTGGAAAACTTATTATTTGCAGCCCGGGCTGCTTCCATCATTGCGATGTTTGGAAGCTTATATTTTTCTGAAATTAAGCAATACGAACCTTGTGCACTCTGTTGGTATCAGCGGATCATCATGTATCCTTTTACGATCATATCAGGAATTGCAATCATTCGAAAAGATTATTGGATCAGTTTTTATACCATGATATCGTCCGCTATCGGTGCATTCATTTCCACGTACCATTACTTGATACAAAAGGATTCATTCTTTCCCGACCACACCCTTGCATGAGAAGGGTTCCAGGTACAGGACTATATATAAACGTATTGGTTTCATCACCATCACGTTCTAGCCTTGACTGCATTCGTCATTATTTTTACATCGTATGGACAAGATCCAAGGAGGTTGCAGCTTAATGAAGAAAATGGCTATATTTTTAGTGATAATCGTCGCCCTTTTTGTCCTGCTGAGCGTTTTTACAAACATGAAAAAAGAAGAAAAATCAAAAGGAAATCCATACGGCAAGGATAAGCTTAAACCCGCTACTGTCGATCAGCTGGATGACCCCAATTATCAAAATTTGATTCTTCCTGTAGAGTTGGAGCAGGACCTCCAAGATAGTAAAGACGTGACCGTTTATTTCTATAGTCCTACGAACTCAATCAGTCAAAAGACCACACCAGTCGTGGCACCTTTGGCAGAGAAATTGGGTATTGATCTTGTTCAATTCAATCTTTTGGAGTTTGAACAAGGATGGAGCGACTATGGCATCAAAAAGACCCCGACCATCGTCCACTATAAAAATGGGGAAGAACAAGAACGAATCGTCGGATTTAAAGATGAAGTAACGTTCGAGAAATGGTTCGAGGACCACGATATTAATTAAGGATGAAAAAATGAGCCGGCCCTAACGGAAATGCTTCTCCCGTTATAGCCGGCTCATTTTTTTTACCTTATACTAAATATTGATTCGCCACCTGGATGTCCATCATCTGCATATCATTATTCGCTTCAAGGTTAATACTTGAAAAATGGTCATAATAAAAGGGGAAGAATATTCCGCATTCATTCAATAGAGCGATGTTATGTTGGAACAATTCTTCAGACTTAGGTTCCATCACCCTCTTTTGTTTGTCTAATATCGACATAAGGACTTGAAGACATGTCATTACTTGAAATGCGTCTCTTAATGTTGCCAAGTAAGTAACAGAACTTTGATTGGGCTCTAAAACGCCAATCTCACGAAAATGAAGGATTTCACTTTCCGTAAAGTACTTTGGAAATACAGATTCGTAGAAACGAGACACGAGACTCGCTATTTCTTGCTCTTGTTCTTCCGTTGAAGAAAAGACCGTCTTCACTAAAAAAACCACCTTTTTTCAGATCCGTTAGACCTATCTATTATATGTATATTCTAGGACAAGGGATTTCTTTCCCCATAGAATAACATAAATATTGTAAAAAATATGTGGTAATTTCCACCACTGAAAATCTTAGCAATAGGACCAAGGTTACTTTTATATACCATATCCATAATTATTATAGATTTTTTTCATTCAGGCACAACCAAACGAGTCGAAAGTAGGAGTTAAATTGGAAAATTTCAAAATAACTAACCAACATTTAATAATTGATGTTCTCCAAAGTTGGAATGGATTAACATTGGAAAAGCTTTTCAGGGAGCGTTGGAAGGCCCCGAAAAAATTAGTGCATGAATGGAGGATGAGTAAAGAAGTGTCAATGAACGGGAATTACGTCACCTGGTCAACTATCCTCAATGAAGGAGATACGATCAGCATCCCCTTATTGGATCACGCTGAAAATGAAACAGTTCAAGCCGCAGACTTAGGAATTACCATCTTATATGAAGATGATGTGTTGTTGATAGCCAATAAGCCGGCTGGAATGGAAACCCACCCTTCTCAACCGGGTGATGCACACTCCCTCCTCAATGGAGTCGCACACCATCTTCAAAAAACCAGCCAGACCTGTATGATCAAGCATATTCATAGGCTTGATAAAGATACCACCGGTGCGGTCCTTTTTGCCAAAAACCGCCTCATTGGGTCCATGCTGGATAGAATGTTGGAAGAAAGGGAAATCAAGCGGACTTACCTAGCTTTAGTCGAAGGAAACATTAAAAAGGATGAAGGAGAAATTAAAGAAAAAATTGGACGTGACCGCCACCATGCCACTAGACGAAGGGTTTCCCCTACTGGCCAGACGGCAGTCACCCATTATCGGGTGCTTAACCGTGATTCCAAGAAAAACTTGACCCTCGTCAGCTGCACCCTGGAAAGCGGCCGAACCCACCAGATCAGGGTGCATTTCAGTCATTTGAACCATCCCTTGGCCGGAGATACATTGTATGGCGGAAAAAAGACATTTCCACGTCAAGCCCTGCATGCAAGGAAAATCGAATTCATCCATCCCATTTCAGAAGAAAAAATGTTCGTTGAAGCTCCTTTCATTGATAGACCTGAAATATTCAATCTCAACATTTAAACAGAAATAAAAAACACCGTGCCATTTCGGACGGTGTTCGAGCTTGTCCAAAAGAGATCTAGCTAAATTTCAAAACAAAGTTGATTGGAGAGTATGGTACGAGACTCCTGCGAGAAAACTTGTCCAAGGAAGACCCCGCAGGTGCAAGTGCGCCGAGGAGGCTTCCCGGACCGCCCGCGGAAAACGAGTGCCTGGAGAGGTAATCAACATTTCAATTCTATAAACACACAAAAATACTGTAGGAAAAATCAATTATTTTCAGTTTGTAGTCAAATGGAGCTCTATCTAAAAGGTAAAACAAAGTTGATTGGAGCGTATGGTACGAGACTCCTGCGGGAAATCGTGTCCAGGGGAGACACCGCAGGCGCAAAGCGCCGAGGAGGCTTCCCGGACCGCCCGCGGAAAGCGAGTGCCTGAAGTGGAGATCAACACTTTTTTGCAAACTCAATTAATTTCGAATTTGTGACAGTCTGAACATCGTAACATACCGGACGGTGTTCTTATTTCTTCATTAATATTATCTCAATTGTCGCTCATATTTTTTTCAGCTGACAGATTTTCTGCATGTTGGGTCGAGTTTTTCCGCTACACGGCCGAAATATACACATGTTGGGACGAAATCCGTTCATTTTGGCATAAAAAAATAGCTGGCCACTTGGGCCAGCTTTATTTTTGTATTTATGAAGCTTTTCTCATGCCTTTTAAGATAAGGCTTAATATGAAGACAAATACGATTGCACCAATCAATGCTGGAATTATAGCGAAATCTGCCACTGAAGGTCCCCAGTTCCCAAGAATTAATGAACCTAACCATGCACCAACAAAACCAGCGATAATGTTACCGATAATTCCAAATGGTACGTCACGTCCAACAATCATACCTGCTAACCAACCGATGATACCTCCGATAATTAATGACCATAAAAATCCCATAATATATTTCCTCCTTCAAATTAGTTATTTTTTGATTTTCTGCAGCAGACTCCAAGAAATTAAATCACTTACATATTGTCATGCTTTTTTTCAGTACTTTTAACCTTTACATTCAAATGGTATGATGCCGATTCGCACAATATCTAATGAATGTGAATGTTTAGTTATTGGGTAGTGTTAGCTAGCTATAGCCCTTGAGTAACTGATTGGACAATCCTCGTGTTAGTGAATTTTTTCTTTTTGTTTGCTGCTGTACTCATTATTTTCCCCGTTTAATTAATCTAAAACCTAATTTTTTTTAAAAATATTTGGCAATAAAAACAGGATTATCAGATATATTAAACGGGTATACCATAGGCTTAACTTTGTCACATAGTTAGTATAAGCAGCATCCGTCTCAATTATGTTCATAAAGCAAAAAGAAAAAGGATGCCCCATTATCGGGACACCCTCCTATCATTTGCAGTATTCTTTTTAGAACAAAAGTTCATCGGGATTGCTGCCGAAACGTTCATTTTTGTTCAAGGCATCTATTTGATTCATTTCATTTAAACTCAATGAAAAATCAAATACCTGTGCATTTTCCTTGATACGGGATGGCGTAATCGATTTAGGTATTACAACTAGATCATGTTGCAAATGCCATCTAATCAACACTTGTGCTGGACTTTTCCCGTGCTTCTTTGCTATATGATTAATTGTCGGCTCTTCCAAAAGGTTCCCTCTGCCTAGCGGGCTCCAAGATTCTACCTTTATTTCATGTTTTGCACAGTAATCACGAATTTCGACTTGAGTCAAAAGTGGATGCAATTCAATTTGATTGACGACCGGCTTCACTTCACTGTTTGCAAGTAAATTTTCCAAATGATGAATATGGAAATTACTTACACCGATTGATTTCACCTTTCCATCCTTATAAAGCTTCTCCAAGGCCCTCCAGGTTTCCAGATATTTATCTTTTCCCGGCCAGTGGATCAGGTATAAATCCAAATATTCCAATCCAAGTCGATTTAAACTATCTTCAAATGCCTTGAGCGTCGTATCATATCCTTGCTCGGTATTCCACACTTTGGAGGTTATGAACAATTCTTCACGTGGCACTCCGCATTCCCGAATCGCTTGGCCTACACCTTCTTCATTTTCATAAATGGCCGCTGTATCAATCGCACGATAACCGACTTCGACCGCTTTTTTGACGGACTCAACCGTTTCATTGCCGTTTTTCACTTTAAATACACCGAAACCCAACTGTGGCATTTTAACTCCATTATGTAAGGTGATCGTTTCCCCAATATTCGAAATCATTCCATCATTCCCCCTTACTTTTATTTACCAATTATACATCCCTCCACCTTCTATTTCTAACCATAAGCATTTATAAAGTCCCTTGAGCGAAAACAACACTTAAATACCATTTATATGTATTAAAGGATGCATTTTTTCTTTTTAATCATTCATTAAGTTAAATATTTTGTAAAAAAATGACGAAACATCTATCCTAATAGGTATGTAATTCGTTACAATAGTATAGTTCGACTTTAAACCATGTAAAAAAGAAGGTGCCCTCTTTTAAGAATAATCAAAACTAAAACTCCCATGCTATATATTGAGGAGTGCAAGCTGTCCTGTGCCCATTCATCGGCCATAATCTATATACACTTTACATACTTGAAATCAAGGGAGTCCTCCATGTATGAATAGCATTCTCATCTTAACCGCGCTAATTATTATTTTTGCTTTGGTCTTTGACTTTATCAATGGTTTCCACGATACGGCTAACGCCATCGCTACGGCCGTATCAACCAAAGCACTAAAACCACGTCATGCAATCATCATGGCTGCGGTCATGAATTTATTGGGAGCACTGACCTTTACCGGTGTAGCGCATACCATTACAAAGGATATCGTCGATCCTTTCACATTGAATAATGGTTCTTATGTTATTCTTGCTGCACTAATTTCGGCAATAATATGGAATTTAATCACTTGGTATTTTGGAATTCCAAGCAGTTCCTCCCATGCGATCATTGGTTCAATAGCTGGAGCGGCCATCGTGGCCAGTGGATTCGATGCTATTAAATGGAGTGGATTCACTAAAATTGTACAAGCATTGATCCTATCTCCCATCCTTGCCTTTACGCTTGGATTCATTGTTTACAGTATCTTCAAGGTAGTATTCAAAAATAATAATTTAGGAAAAACCAATACACGATTCAGGAGAATACAAATTGTCACGGCGGCCATCCAGTCTTATACACATGGGACGAATGATGCTCAAAAATCCATGGGTATCATCACGATGGCTTTGATCGCTAACGGATATGCCTCTACCTCTGAAGTTCCTTTCTGGGTACAATTATCTTGCGCAATAGCCATGGCGCTTGGTACATCGATCGGAGGTTGGAAGATCATCAAAACCGTTGGCGGTAAAATCATGAAAATCCGCCCGGTTAATGGTGTGGCTGCCGATATGACTGGAGCAGCGATCATTTTCGGTGCAACCTTCCTGCATATGCCGGTCAGCACGACTCATGTCATTTCTTCTTCAATACTTGGGGTCGGTTCTGCGCACCGCATCAAAGGGGTAAAATGGGGAACCGCAAAAAACATGTTGGTCACTTGGTTCATTACATTGCCAATTTCTGCTTCCTTAGCTGGAGTCATTTACTATTTGATTGCTTTATTTTTATAGAACCTTTTGCCTTTCCATAGTCGGAAAGGCTTTTTTTTTACAAATACCCCCTTATAAATGCAGGTTTTTCCCTTTTTTTAATTTTCCTTGTTTTTTTATGTAAAGTTTTATTAAGATTTTGTAAATTTTCGTCGAAAAACCTTCCCGTATCCTACATGAATTCGTTACAATCAATTTGTTAATACTAAGCGTACGACTAAAGTGCGTAAATTTGCATGACTAATTGGGAGGCTTTAACATGGCTTTTAAATCAAAAAAAGACAAATTCGCTGTAATGCTTTTTAACATCGCTCAAAACCTTAAAGAAGGTGCTGACTATTTCGCGGATTATAAACTCAAAAATATCTCCGATCTAAAAGTATTTTCAGATACGATGAAAGACTATGAGCATAAAGGCGATTCAATGGTTCATAATGTGATCAAAGAGCTGAACAATGCTTTCATCACTCCTATCGAACGGGAGGATATCCTTGAATTAACCATGAGAATGGATGATGTCATAGACGGTTTGGAACACTGTGCGGCATTATTCGAAATGTACTCAATTGTAAATGCTGATGAGTATATGCTTAAGTTTGTGGATGCAATCAAACAGTGTACTTATGAGATTGAAAATGCTGTCGATACACTATCCACTAAAAAATTGCCATTGATACGTGAACATGCAATCAAAATTAAAGATCTTGAATCCGTTTGTGACGGAATCCAACGTCAATCAATCAAAAACTTGTTTACAGTTGAAAAAGATCCAATCAGGATCATTCAATATAAAGAAATTTACGAAAGCCTTGAAGAGATTGCCGATCACTGTCAAGCGGTGGCCAATACACTTGAAACAATCATAATGAAAAACGCCTAAGGAGTACCCCAATAAATGGATACTTTATTAATTATAACAATATTAATCGTTTTCTTTGCTTTAGCATTTGACTTCATCAATGGTTTTCATGATACAGCCAATGCAATAGCGACTGCCGTTTCAACAAAGGCCTTGAAGCCGAGGCATGCCATCATCATGGCAGCCGTCATGAATTTCGTCGGTGCCATGACATTTACTGGAGTGGCGAAGACCATAACGAAGGATATCGTGGATCCGTTCACGCTTCCGAATGGTTCATATGTAATTATGGCTGCTCTACTTGCCGCTATCATATGGAACCTTCTAACCTGGTATTACGGAATACCAAGCAGTTCCTCCCATGCATTGATTGGTTCAATTGCTGGTGCAGCCATTGCTGCAGCGGGATTCGCCGGAATTAAATGGGAAGGTTTCATGAAAATTCTTCAAGCTTTGATCTTCTCCCCGTTAATTGCTTTTGTAATCGGGTTTATCGTATACAGCATCTTTAAAGTTGTCTTTAAAAACAATAACCTGACAAAAACAAACCAAAAATTCCGGACTATACAGATTGCTACTGCAGCACTTCAATCGTATACCCACGGAACGAACGACGCACAAAAAGCGATGGGTATCATCACGATGGCCCTTATTGCAAATGGTTATGCATCAAGTACCGATATCGCCTTCTGGGTTCAGTTCTCCTGTGCTCTCGCAATGGGACTTGGAACTTCCGTCGGCGGATGGAAAATCATTAAAACCGTTGGCGGCAAAATCATGAAAATCCGCCCGGTCAATGGTGTTGCTGCCGATTTAACCGGAGCCTTTATCATTTTCGGCGCGACTGTAATACACATGCCAGTCAGTACAACCCATGTTATTTCGTCTTCAATCCTTGGTGTTGGGTCTGCGCATCGTGTCAAGGGCGTAAAATGGGGAACGGCAAAAAGAATGATCATCACTTGGTTCATTACCATTCCCATCTCGGCAACATTAGCTGGTTTGCTTTATCTTTTAATTAACTTCTTATTCTAAAATAAAATCCCTTCCGGTTTCCATCGGTAGGGATTTTCTGTTTTACAAGGATTTATCTATGCTTATCAATAGGAAATCGTTTAAAATTCAAGGAGAAGGAATTTTTTTAGCGAGGGGCAAAATAAAAATGAAGGAATTCGAAAAAAATAGAGATATTTTTAAAGACCTTTATGGAGATATGATGGAGTTTGCCGATAGAATCAGTTCTGTTTTAGGTTGCCCCATTACAATCGAGGACGGTAACCACCGCTTACTTGCCTATAGCACTCACGATGATACTACGGATCAGGCCCGGATCATGACTATAATCGGAAGACGTGTCCCTGAAAAGGTCATCAACAGTTTATGGAAAGATGGCTTCATCCCTGCGTTATTGAAGGAAGATGCCCCCATTAAAATCGGGGCCATCAATGATGTCGGTCTTGGTAACAGGGTTGCGGTTTCCATCCGGAAAAATAATGAAGTACTTGGATTCATTTGGGCCTTGGAAGTAAATGAACCTTTCACCGAAGAAGATATGAAATTTCTGCAATTCGCTGCCAAGGAGGCAAAGAACCAGTTACAGCAATTGCAATTGAAAAAGAAAAGGAAAGAAGCAGGTCATCAAGAGTTCCTATGGCGCATGTTGACCGGGCACTACCAAGAAGAATCGGAAATAATTGAAAATTACAAGAAATTCTCAATCCATGTTCCAGTGGTTTTTTCCATATTGGTATTCGAATTTCCTAAAGAGATCAATCGAGAAGTGGAGCGCTACATTTCATACATGTTAACGACCACTCAAAAGATAAACAGTTCCTTATTTGCCATTGACCATAACAAGCTCATTCTTTTCGCGGGAGCCAACCAGGAAAACAGCCCTTCTTTCACTTCATCGATTTATGAGTTCATTCCTTTTTTCATTCTGGAGATGAAACGGCGTTTCGGTGTTGAGCATATCCTTGGAACGGCTGGCAATATGTATAAAAACTTAATGGATGTTAAATCAAGTTACGAAGAAGCTCTATACACCCTAAAAATGAAGAATATATTCCCTGATGACATGGCACTCATTTTACATTATGAAGAACTTGGCATGTTTCAAATGATTGAATCACTCGCAGGCAACAAACAGCGTCGTGTTCATCCTTCCATCCTTAAACTTAAAGCATACGATATGAAAAACCAGACGGAATTGCTGCAAACACTCACCGTCTATCTAGAGAAAGACTGCAACCCAAATGAAGCTTCAAAAAATCTTCATATTCATGTAAATACATTGAATTACCGATTAAAAAGAATCTCTGAAGTGGGAAATATTCGATTAAAAGATCCAATTCAAAAAATGTCCCTCTTTCTTAACATTAAACTAAATCAATATGATGAATTTTCCAAAAAAAATTAATGATATATTCCCAGATATGGAATACTAAAAGAAGTGTGGAAAGGTGATCATATGAAATTAGAAACAAAAGAAGAACTTGAAAAAGAATTAACAATCATTGAAAAATGGGAGAAGGATCAGAAAGGACTATGGTTTTGGGAACGGATTGGGCGCATCCCCTTCAAGCTATTGGATAAGTTGACACCGGATTTCATTCAAAAAAAATTGGGTGTCATGCTTGATGAAATCGGCAGCTACATTCAGAATGGCGGAAAATATTTAACGAAAGAAGCCCATATTCTTAGTCAGCTGCAAGCCAAGGTTCCCGAGTTGAATATTAATGACCTGGAAGAGGTTTCAAGCATCCCCCTCCATATTATGGATAGCGTGAGTCAGGATATTAAAACTTCAGGCAGCAAATTGGCAACGGTTCAAGGTGCCACTACCGGGATTGGCGGAATCTTCACCTTGGCCATCGACATCCCACTCCTTCTCGGGATGTCCATCAAAACCCTTCAGGATATCGCCATCACATATGGCTTCAATCCTAGGGACCGCCAAGAACGTATTTTCATCGTCAAATGTCTGCAATTTACAACATCGGATGTTGTCGGCAAAAAGGCTCTATTAAATGAATTGTTGAAAATGAACCAGACTGATTCCCAATCAAAAAGGGAAATAGCATCCGAGCTCCAGGGATGGCGAGAAGTCGTTTATACATACCGCGATCAGTTTGGCTGGAAAAAGCTTTTGCAAATGGTTCCTGTTGCCGGAATAATATTTGGCGCCATTACAAATCGTTCGATGATTGCCGATATCGCCGATACGGGAATCATGCTTTACAAGAAAAGAAGGATTTTAGAGCGCATTCAAGAACCTATTGCAAAGAATTGATTTCAGCTTTACAAAGGTCTTGATCCTCGCAAGTCCATGGTTTTTGAAACTGCGTTTGTGGAATTCCACAAATACACCTTTTTCATTTTTCTGATTTCCACATACTAACTGTTTCTTTTTCCAACTATACTTGTGATACAAATAGTAAAACATATTATTGGAGGGATTAAGATGAGAATAGGAATTCCAAAAGAGATTAAAAACAATGAAAATCGTGTAGCTATCACTCCAGCTGGGGTCGTGGCATTAGTCAATGCAGGACATGAAGTATTAATCGAAATGAACGCAGGTCTAGGAAGCAGTTTCACAAATGAAGCATATCAAGAAGCTGGTGCTGTTATAGTCGAGGACGCTGCTAGCGTTTGGGCAAGTACAGAAATGATCATGAAAGTAAAAGAGCCTATCTCATCTGAATATAAATATTTCAGAAAAGATTTAATCCTTTTCACATATTTACATCTTGCGGCAGAACCGGCACTAGCTCAGGCACTAAAAGAAAGCGGTGTCTTGGCCATTGCTTATGAAACGGTTGCAGTAAACCGCACACTTCCATTATTGACACCAATGAGTGAAGTTGCAGGCCGCATGGCTGCACAAATCGGTGCTCAGTTCCTTGAAAAAAATAACGGCGGTAAAGGAATACTCTTAAGCGGAGTTCCTGGAGTTAAACGCGGTAAAGTCGCTGTAATCGGCGGAGGAATGGTTGGAACGAATGCTGCTAAAATCGCTATTGGTTTAGGCGCAGATGTTACCATTCTTGACTTAAGCCCTGACCGTCTGCGTCAGCTTGATGATATTTTCGGAAATGAACTGACTACACTCATCTCCAACCCTTATAATATTGCAGAAGCAGTCAAAGATGCCGATTTAGTAATTGGTGCCGTATTGATTCCAGGTGCTAAAGCTCCTAAGCTCGTTACTGAAGAAATGGTTAAAACGATGTCTCCAGGTTCAGTCATTGTCGATGTTGCAATCGACCAAGGCGGTATCTTTGAAACTGTCGACCACATAACAACACATGATAACCCTACTTATGTTAAACATGGAGTAGTTCATTATGCAGTGGCGAATATGCCAGGGGCAGTGCCTCAAACTTCTACAGTAGCTTTAACTAACGTAACAGTTCCATTTGCACTTCAAATTGCAAATAAAGGTGCCATCAAAGCGATCCTTGAAAATGATGCTCTTGCAAAAGGCGTCAATGTGGCCAACGGTGAAATCACGTTCGAAGCAGTTGCCACAGACCTCGGCTACAATTACGTAAGTGTTGAAAACGCCTTAAACCCGAATAACATTAACGCTTAATATAAATAAGACTCCAGAATCTTGTCTGGAGTCTTATTTTTTTTGGACTAGGGCCTCGATGAAGCTGAGCTTCTTCGTATGATATCTGGATCAGGCCGGGACATTCCGCATAAGGGTCGAATTATCCTCATATGGGTTGGATTATCTGCTCGGACGGGTGATTTTTCCGAAGATATAAGATATGCCACTTCTTGATCAAGTCTGCCCTTTCCCCGGTTGATGTTCTTACTAATCATACAAAATTGTATATTCCTCTTAATCTATGAAAATCTTTCCTGGATTCATTATTCCTTTCGGATCCAAAGCCTTTTTGATCGTTTTCATCACTTCATAAGCAGCTCCGTGCTCCCTTCGCTGATACTTCGATTTTCCAAGTCCTACCCCATGTTCACCCGTACATGTACCGCCTTTTGTTAATGCATATTCAACGATTTCTTCATTTAACCTCTTCGCTTCTTTAACTTCTTCAGGATTTTTCAAATCAATCATGAACAATACGTGATAATTTCCGTCACCTACATGTCCTACAATCGCACCCTCCACTTTGGATTGTTCGACTTTCTTCCTTGTATCCAGTATGGCATTCGATAATTCATGTAGTGGCACACTTACGTCGGTCACCATCAGCTTTTTTCCGGGTGCACTATGAATGAAAGCGTACGCGAGGTTATGGCGCGCTTCCCATAAGGCGTTCCGTGCTTTTGAATCGGTTTCAAACTGGATATCTCCACAGCCAAAATCATTTACGATTTCCTTGGCAAATTTGACGTCCTGTTCCAGTCCGGCAAAATTCCCATGAAACTCGAGGAATAGAGTTGGTTGGACACCATAGGATTTGTCCATGAATTGATTAACTTTTTTTATGGACTCGGCATCCACCAATTCAATTCGTGCAATCGGGATTCCAGCAAGCATGATCCCATTAACCGCAGATACTGCCTGTTCGACGGTTGGAAATGAGGCTCTTCCGGCCATTGTGACTTCAGGGATTCCATATACCTTCAATGTCAGTTCAGTAAATACACCCAGCGTACCTTCAGAGCCGACAAACAAGCCATTCAAATGAATGCCTGAAGATGATTTTGTCGCTAAGCTTCCGGTATGAATCACTTCACCGTTTGCTAAAACCACTTCCAAATCCCTGACTTGATCGCGCATTATCCCATATTTGACCGAGGTCGTCCCACTTGCATTCGTAGCTGTCATCCCACCCAATGTAGCATCGGCGCCAGGATCGACGGAAAAGAACAAACCGTATTTTTTTAATTCTTTATTAAGTTGCGTCCTTGTCACACCCGGTTGGACCTTAACAAGGAAATCATTTTCCCTGATTTCCAATATTTGATTCATCAAGGACAAATCCAGGGAAATACCCCCTTTGACTGGAACGACATGCCCCTCCAAACTTGATCCTAACCCAAAAGGAATGACTGGTATTTCATGCTCATTCGCATAACCCATGACTGCGCTTACTTCTGCAGTATCCCTTGGATATATGACCATATCCGGTAAATGCGGGGTGTGATATGATTCATCATGGCTGTGCTGTTCCAATAGAGTTTCATTCACCGTTACTTGTTCTTCCGAAAGTATCTTCCTTAATTCTTCTATATAACCTTCCATTATTACAGCCTCCTCTTTTCTCCGAACATTCTGAAAATTGTTCACGAATGAGATTGCCCGTTAATAGGCAATCCATCTTTCTTCATTTACTGAAACCTTTCGTTTTATCCGTGCAGGCCTTCATTGCTTGCAGAATGCTGGATCTTAGCTGATTCTCTTCTAAAGCCGCTAACGCAGAAATCGTTGATCCGCCCGGCGTGCAGACATCATCCTTTAAAGCAGCAGGATGTCTTTCCGTTTCCAGTACCATTTTAGCAGCTCCCATTACAGCTTGTGCTGCCATTCGGTATGCTTGTTTTCGTGGAATGCCATCACGGACCCCTCCATCAGCCAGCGCCTCGATGAACATATAAACATAAGCAGGCGACGAACCGCTGATGGCCGGAACTGCGTCCATCAAATCTTCATGCAGGATTTCCGTTTTACCGAAACTATTCAGCAGTGCAGTCACATCCTCTATATCAGCATCGGTAATTTCATCATTGATGCACATGGCAGTCATGCCTTCACCGACAAGCGAAGGAGTGTTTGGCATCGTCCGGACTACCTTCACTCTTTTTTCGAAGCTGTTCTCAACTAGAGATACAGTGATTCCTGCTGCCATAGTAATGATAACGGTGTCTTCTTTAACATGATTCTTCACTTCTTCAAGCACTTGCTTATGCATGGCAGGTTGGATCCCCAGAAAGAGAAAATCGGCAAAACCGGCAACCTCTTTATTATCCAAAGTACCTCTAACGTTATATTTCGTGGTGATTTTAGTTTTGGTCTCCGCACTCGAAGTACTGACCATTATTCCTTCAGGTGAAATGACCTCTGCATGCAGCATGCCCTCAAGCATTGCCTCACCCATTTTTCCGCATCCAATAAACCCGATTTTTTTATTCATATCTTACACTTCCAATCATAAGTTCATCTATGTTCCCACTTTATTATATCGGATATGATAAATGGAAACACGTTGGAGATATTAAACAGGAAGGATTTGGTGGTTTCTGGTCGAATTACTTAAAGTGATATGGATGAATTTGTATATTCACCTTTACGCACTATAGTCAAGTAATTGAATTCTTTTGCAAAAAAAACGTTGACTAATTGGTCATTAGAGATTTATAATTTTGACCTATTAGTCACAAACGAATAAGAAATACAGTTATAGAAATGGAGAAATGCTATGCAAATGGAAAAAAAAGCGGTCAATACCAAGCTTGTCTTAACAGGATTGATTATAGGAATGTTTTTCAGTTCATTGGAACAGACGATCGTCGGTACGGCCATGCCGACAATTATCGGGGAATTGAATGGTTTCACCATCTTTGCATGGGTAACGACTGCCTATTTAATAGCCTCAACGACTGTTGTACCCATTGTTGGAAAGCTATCTGATTTATATGGCAGGCGTTCCCTTTATCTGCTTGGCACAATCATATTTACGATCGGTTCGTTTTTATGTGCCACAGCCACTTCGATGGAGCAATTGATCATCTACAGAGGTCTGCAGGGAATCGGCGGCGGAATGATCATGCCTTTATCCCAAACAATCATCGGCGATATATTCTCTGCTGAACAAAGAGCCAAATGGCAGGGTGTATTCGGAGCCCTTTTTGGATTAAGTTCTGTCATCGGCCCTTTTCTGGGCGGCCTGATCGTTGACCATATCAGCTGGCATTGGATCTTTTTGATCAATGTACCGACGGGCTTACTATCTGCCATTTTGATTTATGTAGGATTGAAACATGAAGCGATAAGGAAAACTGAGAAAGTGAATATCGATTATCTAGGAATCTTCACTTTGATTCCTGGTATTGTCTTGTTATTGCTTGGCTTGACCTTCGGTGGTGATAAATTCGAATGGTTATCACTGGAATCTATCTTGATTTTCGGCAGCACCATTGTCTTCATTGTCCTATTCATCATTTTTGAAAGAAGAGCGGTCGAACCGATCCTTGATTTATCCCTTTTTAAAAATAGAGTTTTTTCCACCACGAATATTTTAGGATTCCTGCTTGGCCTTGGCATGTTTGGGGCAATCATGTTCGTCCCGCTGTTCATGCAAGGCGTTTTGGGAGTTTCACCAACAAAAGCGGGATCGACCATGACTCCGATGATGATTGGTATGATTCTTTCCAGCATCATTGGCGGGCGGTTACTTTTGAAATTCCGTTTTCGTACCGTGCTTACCTTTGGAATGGCCTTTGCGACGCTTGGCTTTTTCCTAATGAGTATGATGGACGGCAGTACGACTATATTCACTGCGTACTCATTCATGGCCATCCTTGGGATAGGTATGGGGCTTGTCATGCCGACATTGATGATTGCCGTTCAAAACGAATTTCCAAAATCGCAGCTAGGGTCGGTTACAGCTGCTTCAACCTTCTTCCGATCAATAGGTGGAACGATGGGCATCACGATTTTGAATGCTGTCATGAATCACAATCTCCAGCAAAATATGGATGATGCGGTCGTAAGCCAAAAGGACCCTATATTGCATGAGGCACTGAAAGCATTAGCCGATAAAACGGATACGTTATTCAACATCATGCTTTATCCTGAAAACCTTAAAATGCCCGCAGAAGTCAGCAATGTCCTTGTAAAAACGATAGAAAATGCTTGGATCGATGCATTCTCCAGTGTTTTCATCACCGGTATCTTTTTTGTTTCCGCAGGGATATTAGTGGCACTTTCCGTGGGTTCGGGCCGAATCAAAAGAGATCAAGAAACGGAAAAAGAATTAGGCTAAAATATGCTCTGGACCGGCTGATATAATCAGCCGGCCTTTTTCATCCCTTCAATCCTATGTTTCTTTTTCATTGATAAGGGAATTTTACCTATATGAGACTAAATGGGGGATACTATGGACAAGATAAACGATTCAATTTTGCCTGCAGATTTTTATCAGCAGCCCACGCTTGAACTGGCGAAATCCCTTCTTGGCTGCCTGATCGTAAAAGAAACAGCGGATGGAACCGCTTCTGGATTCATTGTTGAAACAGAGGCCTATATTGGACCTGGGGACAGGGCCGCACATAGTTTTAGAAATAGACGGACAAAACGGACGGAAGTGATGTTCGGAAATTCCGGTTTGATCTATACATACGTCATGCACACACATACACTGGTCAATGTCGTAAGCGGCGGACCTGAAAATCCGGAAGCCATTTTAATTCGTGCGATTGAACCGTATTCAGGGCTCGAGTTAATGCATGAAAGACGCGGAATTGCCGATATTCGTAAATGGACCGATGGACCAGGGAAGCTAACAAAGGCACTAGGCATCACCATGGATGATTATGGCCGATCCTTTACCGATCCCCCGCTATATCTGGCTGCCGGAAAAAAGCCTGGCCACATATCCAGCGGTCCCCGCGTCGGAATCGACAACTCCGGGGAAGCAAAGGATTACCCTTGGCGTTTCTGGGTTACCGACAATCCATTTATATCCCGTAAGAACTTAATTAATAAAAGGGGACCAAAATAGTCTCCATGATGTTATTCCCTCTAAGCGAACATTGTAATTCTGTGTATGTTACACAACTTAGAGGGGATTTTGCTTTGTCGGTAAGCATCCCGAAATCCATATCAAGTATCGTATATGAAAGTATTATGAATATAGCTAATGACAGCCCTAGCCTCAAAAGGAACAAGACTTTAATTGAAGTTTAATTTCTGCCAAACTTATACATTAGATTATTCAAGTCCCCTCAATATCTCATAATTCAATTCCCATAATTTCCTTACCCATTCATCTTCCAGCCTATTTCCCCAGTAATAATAAATTGACTTCCTTCTATTACGAACCTAATATAGTTAAGTCAGCAATATGGAAGGTGGTTAATGATGAACGTTCAGGCCCTTTTGCAAATGAATACAATTTTTATTAGTATCCTAATTGAATCCCTTCCCTTCATTTTACTGGGAGTCCTTATATCTGGAATCATCCAAATTTTTGTGTCGGAAGAGATGATTGCAAAAATCATTCCGAAAAATCCAATCTTATCTGTTCTATCCGCAATAGGTGCAGGAGTCTTTTTTCTTGCCTGCGAGTGCGGGATCGTCCCGATCACCCGCCGTTTGATCGCTAAAGGGGTTCCTCTTTCAGCGGCCATTGCCTTTATGCTTTCTGCACCCATTCTCAATCCGATCGTCCTGTTTTCCACCTATATAGCGTTTGGAAATAGCTGGAGCATGGTTTTCTATCGTGGCGGAATTGCATTCGCGGTCGTCCTGATCATTGCATTCATCCTGTCTTTTCAATTTAAGACAAATCAGCTTAAACAGGAACATATCGAACATATACATCACCATAAACTTACATTTAATGACAAAATAACGGGGATGTTCAAACATTCGATTGAAGAGTTCTTTTCTGTTGGAAAATACTTAATCATTGGTGCATTGCTGGCAGCTGCCATTCAAACCTTTTTGAAAACATCCCTATTGCTTGAAATCGGTCAAGGAAAACTATCAGGGAATGCAGTCATGATGGCTTTATCCTATGTCATGTCCTTGTGTTCCCAAGCGGACGCCTTTGTTGCAAGTTCTTTTAGAAGTACCTTCTCTCCCTCTTCACTAGTTGCTTTTCTTGTATTTGGGGCCATGTTTGATATTAAAAATACGATCATGCTTTTAGGTACCTTCAAAACAAAATTCGTTTTATGTTTGATGGCCTATATATTTATTTCCGTCTTAGGCCTAACTTTATTGTTTATTTCTTAAAGAGGGTGTTTTATATGGGAAGATTATTCATATTACTTGGACTTACTTTTTTATTCATGCATTTGCACGCCTCAGGGAATATATCGAAATACATTAATATGGAATATTCATATGTTTCACAGATTGCTATCTATATACTGGCAATATTCACTTTAATGGGATCTTACTTATATTTTAAGGAAGGTAATCAAGAAGAAGGTGTTGATTGTCAGTGCGGACATGATCACTCCCGGGAAAATAAGAAATGGAAAAGGTACCTTACTTTCTTCCTATACTTCATTCCCATTTTAAACGGTCTCTTTTTGCCTGTTGCCACTATGGACTCCAATATTGTAGAAAAAAAAGGTTTTCATTTCCCTGTATATGAAGACTCGGATGAATATAGCCAGCATCAATTCCTGCAGCCGGATACGAGTCTTTATTATGGCAAGGATGACTATTTAACTTTAATGGATAACTCTCTCAAAGGCCTGGTTGATCGTGATAGTCTCCAATTAACAGATGAAAACTATCTAAACGATTTAGAAGCCATCTATTACTCTCCTGGAAAGTTCACTGGCAAGCAAATAACGTTAACCGGATTTTCGTACAATTCAGATGAGCTAGCCAAAAACCAGGTATTCCTGTTTCGTTTTGGGGTCATTCACTGTGTCGCGGACTCTGGGGTATTCGGTATGTTAATCGAATTTCCTGAAGGAATGCATCCTAAAAATGATGAGTGGTATTCCGTGACAGGTGAATTGGAATCCATTTATTATCAGCCATTCAAGAAAACCATTCCCCTGCTCAAAGTATCATCACATAGTAAAATCGCTGAACCGGATGATCCCTATGTTTATAGACAATATTAAAAAATGAATCATGGAAAGGTAAGGATATACCATCCTTACCTTTCTTTTAATCACCTAAACTCCTCCATTTTTATGAAATCTCTTTTTATCCATTTATGCGAAATTACAGTATGGCCCTCTTACACTCCACCTAAATCCCATAAATGCCCATTTCCCTGTAGCAAGATTACCCGAAAAATGACGAAAAAGTTGAATTTTATTTATATGGGTCATGTTTTTTATATTCCATACCTTTATAATATAAATGCTAGATATTTTTTTACCACATCAGGAGGAACTTTCCTAAATGAACAATTCTAAAAACTCTTTCATTCTTGCGGGGACCATTATAGGTACCCTAATCGCCGGCACTTCTGCTTATGCTGGTTCTTATCAAGTTAAATCAGGGGACACCCTAGATAAAATCTCTAAAGCCAATAATACAACTGTCCAGCACTTAAAATCTCAAAACCATTTGACTAGTAACCTTATTTTTCCCGGCCAAGTCTTGAAATTTAATACCCTTAACAACCATACAGATAAAAGTAAAGATAAAACCGAAAAATATGTGGTTAAACTTGGGGATTCTTTATCTAAAATTGCCAATAAATATAATGTATCCGTTAGTGCCCTGCTTAAATTAAACCCTAATATTTCTAGTTCGGACCGGATATATATTGGCCAAACCATCCGGGTTTCCGGACAAACGTCCGGATCCAGCCCTTCGGCTAAAAATAGTTCAAATGCTACATATAAAGTCAAATCCGGGGATACACTGGGCAAAATTGCCAGAGTCAATAATATGACTGTCCAACAATTAATGTCTATGAATCATTTGACTAGCACTCTCATTTTTCCAGGTCAGGTCTTGAAGGTCAATGCCCTTACCAGCAATCCGGATAAAGGTAAAAATACAACAGGCGTTTATGTCGTTAAATTAGGGGATTCCTTATCAACAATCGCTAAAAGATATAACCTTTCCCTTAGTGCCTTACTTAAAATGAACCCTAATATTTCCAATTCAGATCGTATTCGAATCGGCCAAACCATCCGGGTTTCAGGGAAGGCCTCGGCATCTGCAATTAATAAACCGTCCAAATCCAACAAGGCAGATCAAGTTTTGGCAGCTGGCGCTAAATACTTGGGAGCCAAGTATGTTTACGGTGCGAGCACTTCACGCACTGATGTATTTGATTGCTCTTCATTCACATTAAGAGCATTCCAAAGTGCAGGTATTTCCTTGCCTCGAAATTCAGTGGCCCAATCACACGTTGGTAAAGCTGTATCCTCAAAGGCCCTGCAAAAAGGGGATTTAGTATTTTTCGATACCAATAATGATGGAGTAATCAATCATGTAGGAATTTATGCCGGTAACGGTCAAATGCTGAATGCTTCGACATCTAAAGGTGTATCCTACGCTAACATTAACAATTCCTACTGGGGACCAAGCTTTGTGAAGGCAGTCCGAGTCCTAAACTAAATGATGGTGGCAGTAAACGATAAAAAGCAAAAAAGCGTGTTTCAATAAATGATCATACACGCTTTTTTGCTTTTGATAATGTTAACTAGCCGCCAACTGGTGTTATGGCTTATCCCCCTTCTTTTTGAAGCCATCCTAACTCTCGCATTAAAATATGCATATAATTCGTTAAAGTATTAAGTCTTTTTTTATAATTGATTTTACGATTAAAAATACTCAAAACACATTAATGTATTGCAAGGTATACAAAATAAACTAAACCTTCACTAGTAAACCCAAATTTATAATAGATACTCGTAGCAATGATAGACACACCCGTTAAAAATATTTTATATTACCAATACTTACTCTTTATCAATAGGTAGAATAATATATAAAGTTAAGCTAACCTTTTTTATCCTCTCTTTCCTCATACCTGGCGCATTAACCTTGCATTTCCACAATCGCATAATTCAGTTGATTACTGATACGGACTCCTTCAAAGCTTGATAATTCCTTTCGTTGGCCTATTTCATCCTTCTTTTTCCATGAAAGGTTATTTGTCTTTTCCGCATTTCAACCTGCTTTCTATGGACTTTTTCTTCTATAAGATCTATGAACATCTGATTATTGTTGAGATTTTCTTTATTAGACTCTATTAACCGCGTTAATGATACATTTTTACATTTTTACGCATTTTTTGGACCTCCTTCTCTACAGAAATTGCTAGCCGGAAAAAGAATGGTTTTTTCTGCTAAGGAGTAATATTTATCTATTACTTCATTATATTTCCATAATACTCTTAGTTTAAAAATTCTTGGTTTCAATTTTGAAATGACCGTTACCAATATTGGTATTGTCATTCTGGGTATATCCTGTTCACTTTTTCAACTTGCATTCTTGTCCTTGATCGGGCCGTGCAGATATAAGTAAGTACATTATCTACATTTCCAACAAAAAAAGGCCTTCATCACAGAAGACCTTTTCAGAAAGTATACTAATAAGAAGAGTAAGTTTGCCTGAGCTTTTTTCTTTCAAAAACGTTCCAGTCGATTCCAGGAATCCGCTCCCTTTCCGCCGACTGTCTGCCAAGCCTCCTCGACGTACTCCGGGGTCTCGACTAGCCAGTTACTCGGCAGGAGTATCGCAAATTTCTTCCATCCTTTAAGGATTAATGTAAAAAAAACTCAAGGATCAACTCGTCTTAAACTTGGTTCGGGATGAGCCTAGCCTACGGTTTTTTCTTAAATTTGATTCCAGTCGATTCCAGAAATCCGCTCCCTTTTCCGCCGGCTTTCTGCCAATCCACCTCAAAGCAAACGCCTGTGGCGTCTCGGCTAGCCAGTTATTCGGCAGGAGTGTCGCAAATTTCTTCCATCCTTTAAGGATTAATGTAAAAAAACTCAAGGATCAACTCGTCTTAAACTTGGTTCAGGATGAGCCTAGCCTACGTTTTTTTCTTAAATTTGATTTCAGTCGATTCTAGAAATCCGTTCCCTTTCCGCCGGCTTTCTGCCAAGCCACCTCAAAGCAAACGCCTGTGTGTCTCGGCTAGCCAGTTACTCGGCAGGAGTATTTCATAATTTTTCAATCTAGTGAGGTTTCGTAAACAAAACACTAAAGTATATTCTAGTGTTTAATCAGGGGTGATTGCATTTCGACATGGAATTACTTTAGTTTCTCTTGCTCTTCAAGGTACTGCCTTATTTTTTTCAAATAATCCGGTGCATCCATCTGATCTTTCACGACCAGTTCTATAAGGCAAAGTTTATCGGCGTTCATATCTTGGGCATTTGTAATGGCTTCATCCAGTTCACCATTCGTCTCGACTCTTGCGGTGAATGCCTCTTGACCAAATGCTTCAGCCAGTTTTGTATAATTCCACTCTGGTATCTCGTTGTATTTCTGTTTTTCTATATCGACTTTTACGTTTAAGAATTTTTCTATCGTATAGCCGTTATTGTTGAGGATAAACACGATGGGCTTACAGCCGTTCTCCAGCATCGAGCTTATTTCCTGTGCTGTCAGCTGTATCGAGCCGTCCCCGGTAAACAAAAGGACACGCCGGTTTCTATCCGCTATACAAGCACCGAAAGCTGCAGGCGTCGCATAACCAATGCTTTGCCAGCCTCCCTGGGCTATGTAGGTCGCCCCTTTCGGCAATCTGACCTGTGACATGCCATAAGAGAATGTTCCTGTTTCCGTGACCACAATGTCATTTTCCTTCAACATTTGCTGAATTCGAGGATAATAGGATGTCGCTTTCAGTGGTGCAGATGGGTCTTCCACCATTGTGTCAAACGGAAACGAGATGTTTCCGACAGATTCGTTCTGACGGTAGCCAATGTCCTGGAGCGCTTTTAGTATTTCCTCCGCCTTGACATTCATATAGCTGGCTTCCCCCACTTTTAATGTGTCAGGTTGAATTTCCACCATTTTCAACGGGTTAAGCTTTGCTGTACCTTTGGAAGTATTGACGTCTGACCAAACAGTACCAACGGCTATGATCAAATCCGCGTCTTCAACAGTCTCAGTTACATCCTTACTTCCGAAAGCTCCGCCGTATACACCAATATACTGGGGATGACTCTCATCAAACCCGCTTTTCCCCTGCATCAATGAAGCAACTGGAACATTTAACCTCTCAGCGAGCTGCAGTACGGGTTTCTGCAAGTTATAACGAAGTGTTTTCACGTCGACAAGCAGAACGGCTTTATTTACATGTTCTAACATGCCTTTTATATGCTTCACTGCTGACTGCAAAGCATCGACATTCGTTTTTGTCATGTTTTCTGATGTCTTACCGAGAGAAAGCAATGGTTTTTCAACGAGATCGATAGCCACTACCAAATAAACGGGCTTTTTCTTTTCTTTCGCGATTTTGATTGCAGCCGGTATCTCCCTAGCTGCGTTTTCTGGTGTAAGTATTGTTGTATAACCGGTAATATGCTCATAAACCTTACGGAAAACATCAAAATCTCCATCCATTAACGTATGGTGGGCAAGCTCCTTTTCCTGCTGCATCATGGTCTTTGGCGAGCCGACAATATGGATGAGCGGCACATTTTCACTGTACGCTCCAGCGATTGCATTACATGCGCTCATTTCACCGACACCAAAGGTGGTTATCAGTGCCGACATGCCCTTCACCCGGGAATATGCGTCCGCTGCGTATCCAGCATTGAGTTCATTTCGTCCATTAATAAACTCAATCCCATCGTAATCTTCCAAAGTATCTAGCAATGAGAAATTATAGTCTCCAGGCACACCAAAAATCTCTGTAATGCCTTCTGCTTTTAAACAGTCGTATAAATATTGTCCCAAGGTTGTGTTTTCAGCCAAGTCAATCACTCCTTCAATCGATTACTCTCTACTTTATTTATACCCAAACATAAGTAGGTTAACCGTATAAGTATCCATTTGCTTTAATGTGGGTGGCGTCTCTATTACTCTAGTTTTAGCTTTGATGAATGAAGTGAGTGAGACTATCCCAGGCATGATTCTTATAAAAAATGATTCAATTCCAAATCAAAATATCTGAAAATTCTTGATTTCGCTTCTGTTTTTGATTTATATTTGAATCACCGGCACAGTGATAAGGGGGAAAATGATGAGTGATAACAACGTCAAAAGAGTTTTGGAATGCATTATCAACACATCCAATAATAATATTACCGTGACCGATGAAAAAGGATTCATTTTATTCACGAATCCTAACCATTGGTGGATATATGGAATCGAACCAGAACATTACCTTGGAAAGTCCGTTTACCAGCT
This sequence comes from Peribacillus sp. FSL R5-0717, assembly GCF_038002945.1. NCBI lineage: Bacteria > Bacillati > Bacillota > Bacilli > Caryophanales > Bacillaceae > Peribacillus > Peribacillus sp. FSL R5-0717. Next base: position 3,552,770 of record NZ_JBBOOF010000001.1, on the reverse strand, counting down.
CGAAACGGAAGGAATCCTTTCACCTTCGATTTCCGCCATGGTATTGAAAGAGAAAACGCCTATCCAGATCATGCAGCAAACGAAGACGGGAAAAATCGTCATGTCGACTGCCTATCCCATCTTTGATGATGATGGTGAATTGATTCGTGTCGTCAGTTATGCCCAAGATCAAACTGAAATCAGGAACCTCCAGGATCAGTACGGTCAATTGGAGAAAAAGATTCAAGAATACCAATCGGAGGTCGAGGAACTAAGGGAACAGGAGGAGTTGATCTATCGCAGCAAGGAAATGCGGCAAATCGCCAAAACGATACACCGTGTTTCCAAAACGGATGCTACAGTCATGCTTCTTGGGGAATCCGGTGTGGGAAAGAGCGTATTCGCCCGCCGGCTGCACAATCAGAGTTACCGCAGCAAAGAGCCATTCATCGAAGTCAACTGCAGTACCATCCCAGAAAGTCTCTTTGAATCCGAAATGTTTGGATATGAAGCAGGATCCTTCACCGGAGCGCAGAAGCAGGGGAAGCAAGGGCTGATCGAACAAGCAGATAACGGAACCTTATTTCTGGATGAAATCGGGGAGCTTCCCCTCGATATGCAAGTGAAGCTATTAAATGTCCTGCAAGAGAAGACCTTTAAAAGAGTGGGAGGAAAAAAAGAGCATAAAATTGATTTCCGGCTTGTGACGGCAACCAATCAAAACCTTGAGGAAATGGTGGAGAAGGGAACATTCAGGCTCGATTTGTATTATCGCTTAAATGTGATTCCCATCCAAATACCGCCGTTACGCGAAAGAAAAGAAGACATTGCCATCTTAATCAATCATAATCTCGAAATCATCAATAAGAAATACAAGGCGGATAAGAAATTGCACCCTTCCACTTACGAAATACTGATTCAGCATAAATGGTCAGGAAACGTGCGTGAATTGGAGAACCTGATTGAACGGCTCATTTTGACCTCGGAAGACTCCATCATTTTCCCAGGCTTTCTCCCCTCCCATTTCCATGGACAAGAATCTTTGGAGAAAATAGATGATACCCTAATGATCGACAATATGATGGTTGATGATAGTGATCTCAATACTGCCCTCGAACAAGTCGAAAAATGGATGTTGATGAAAGCGAGTAAACAATGCAAGTCCACATATGAAATGGCTAAATTCTTAGGTATCAGCCAGCCTTCCGTCGTCAGAAAAATGAAGAAATATAAAGATCATCTGCCCATTAAATAACAGCGGAAAAGAAGAATGTTTCAATGCAGTATCCCCTTTTTTACCGTATAAAAAGGAGACCAGCGTATCGAGGTCTCCTTTTTCTTACTTATTTGACACGCCCGCAGATTCAAATGTTGCCATTTCTTTAATGACCAATGTCGCCGCCTTGAGAATGGGGTATGACAGGGCAGCCCCTGTTCCTTCCCCGATTCTCATTCCCAGGTCGAGGATCGGTTCCTTGCCAAGCAGTTCTATGGCCGCTCTATGACCAGGTTCTGCAGATCGATGTCCAACAAACATATAATCGGCTGCACGTCCGGAAATCAGGTTTGCCAAAACAGCAGCCGTTGTTGTAATGAAACCATCAACAAGAATGGGTATACGGTTATTCGCTGCAGCAAGCATGGCCCCTGCCATACCTGCAATTTCGAATCCACCGATATTCATCAAAATGTTGATTGGATCATCAGGATTAGGATTTCTTAATGAAATCGCTTCTTCAATTATTCTTCGCTTATGTAAAATGCCTTCTGACTTCAATCCTGTTCCCTGCCCCACTAGTGATTCGACGCTTTTCCCGCTTATTATGGAGATGATGGCGGTACTGGATGTCGTATTTCCGATTCCCATTTCACCAAGAATCAGGCAGTTCACCCCACGGGCAATCATTTTCTCTGCACGGTCATACCCAATGTCAAGCGCTTGATTTACTTCTTCCTTTGTCATAGCCTCTTCCTTATAAAAGTTTCTAGTTCCATTACGGACTTTTCTGGAAGTTAACCCCGGTGCTTCGATATCTGCATCGATCCCTATATCGACAATGTCCAAGTAAGCATCTATCGCACGGCTTAATACATTGATAGCTGCACCGTCATTCAGGAAATTAAGTGCCATTTGTTCCGTCACTTCTTTTGGATACGCGGAAATCCCTTCTTCCGTAATTCCATGGTCGGCTGCAAACACGATCACCCCCGGTTTCGAAATGTCCGGAAATGCCTCCCCTGTCATCTTGGCCAGTTCAATTATCCATTCTTCCAGCCGTCCTAAGCTTCCCTGAGGAACCGTCAGCGAATCGACATGTCCTTTAACCTGACGTCCCATTTCTTCATCCAGCATCGGGATGGAAATGGCAGATAAACCATTCTTCATATTAATCCCCCACAATCCAAAATAAAAACCTTAACCATAGGAAAAGGTTCTTATCCATCATCTGCTATAAATACAACTTAGTCCATATATTATCATCCAGGCTTTCATTGAATTCACTGTGGTCGTTTCACTTCGGCACTCCCATTTCATTTAAAGGGTAGATGCGAAATTTCACTTTGCCCACAAGTGATTTTTCAGAAATAAAACCAAATCTTCTTCCATCCCAACTATTCCTTCGATTATCCCCCATGACAAATAAATGACCGACAGGTACCTTGGATTTCCCGAGTAAATCACTTAGGGTGAAATTCTCCGTCAGGTTCTCTTCAGGTGGAATTTCTCCTTTTTTTGTATTCAAATATGGTTCTGTATACTTTTTCCCATTGATATATAAGACATCATCTTTCATTTCGACGCTGTCCCCTGGTAAACCGATCACCCTTTTTATATAATTCTCTTCCGCGTCCGGAGCATAAAATACGACCATATCGAAACGCTCCGGCTTTCCGATTTTAGCTACCACGATCCGGTCATCATTTTCATAAGTCGGCTCCATTGACTCACCTTTTACCGTGACTGGCGTAAATAAAAACTGTTGGCAAATGAACACGATCATTAAAGCGAATAAGATAGCTTTCAACCACGAGAACACTTCACTTTTCATATTCTTCACACGGATTCCCTCCCATCCATTGTCAACGGCTAAACCTACGATAATTGCTGTATTTTGGCTAGCAGCGCCAAAAAGAATTCATTAGCTAATTTGCCGGTCGGTGATTTTTAGAGGAGACATTCCAAAGAAATATCTGGAAAAATTGTAACACATTCATTTATTGCTCGCGAGAATAAATGATTTTTCAGAGTCAATCTCAAACCATGAGAAAAAGGATAGCGATTTTAGCTATCCTTTTTCTTAGTTTGTTCCTCAGAATTTATTCCAAGTCAATATAGTATCGAGTGGCAAACGGACTTTTTCAAAGCCTGCTTTAGTTCCTTTTCCAAGGGAAATCAACATGACAGGTTTGAAGTTTTCCGGTACATTGAACGCATCCACAAATTTGGCTTCATCGAACCCTCCCATTGGGACTGTATCGTATCCTTTTGCTTTTGCAGCCAACATGATCTGCATGGAAACCAAGCCACCGTCAATCATGGCTACGCTTAAAGCCTTCTCAGCGGAAAAGTTGCCGTAATTATGCAGAATAGAGGCTACATATGGCTCTTTGATTTCATTCTTCATGATCCCTTTATTGACTAATTCACCATAAATCCGTTCTGCATTTTTGTAACCTTCTATATCAGCTAAAACGGCAATGACAGCAGATGCATCGACGATTTGTTGTTGGTTATTTGCGATGGGTAGCAATTCTTGTTGGGTTTGCTTATCTTGAATCACAAGGAATCTCCATGGCTGTAAGTTGGAAGAAGACGGCGCTTGAATCGCAATCTCCAGGATTTCACGAATTTCCTCTTCAGTCATCACGTATTCAGCATCGTACTGGCGAACAGATCTCCGTTCTTTTGCTACCGTAATGAAATCCGTATCATTAAGGACTTTCGGCTTTTCAAGCGGTACATTCAATTCTTTAGCTTTATTCAGGTACTCTTCTTTACTCATTATATTTTTTGTCATTGATAATGACCTCCATTTAACTGTAATTATTACAGGAACAGTATATAACGCATACTGTTCTTTTGTCAAATACAGTTTAAGAAAAACGAAACCCTGGCAGTTTCGTTTTTCACATCAGGATTTTGAAAGTAAATCAGCAATCGTCTTTTGTTCCAAGCCTTGTATAATCCAGCTCTCCATCTCGTTTTTCAAGCCGCATAAAGCTTCGCGGGAAGATGGTTGAAAGCATTTTTTAGCATTCACATCAAGAAAGCCTTTTGAAAAAGGTTCGGATTTAATTGCAGAGTATATATCTGCAAGAATGATTTGTTCGGGTTTTTTGGCAAGTGAATATCCCCCATCTCTTCCTTCCTTCGCTTGAATCAGCCCTGCCTTCACTAAATTACTTAATATTTTTCTAAGAAAACCTGACTCCGAATCAAGCTTAACGGCCAATTTATTACTATTGCATAATCCATCATGATCAGCAAGAACAAGCAGGGCTTGTACTGCAAGACTAAACCAAATTATACTGGAAACCTTTTCTGCCATTTCTTTCACCTCTCTCCTCTACTTTAAACTATTTTTCATTGAATATACAACGTTACATCGAACAATCCTGCCTAAAAACCTCCTTATAAAACCATCCATCAGGGAAAGCTTGCAGCCCTTTTTGTTTCATAGCAGCGAAAGTAATGGAGAACACAAAAAGAATGGATATATTAGCATCCCACTTGGCCTATTTTATATAGTCTTACATTAAATGCATTTCACCATCTCCAAAAATAAATTGACAAAATTCTTGTCTTACAAATTATATGTTTTGGAATATGGTAAACTTACTTAATAGAATGGATGAGGAAGTGGATAAATGATGCTGAAAACAATAAATGAACAACTCGATAAAGTCATGCCTTTTATCACGCCGATAAGCGTGATTATTGGGGTATTATTGTCCGAACATCTAATGGATTACACCTTTCTTGTTCCATGGGTATTTGCCTTCATTACATTTTCCGGGAGTTTAGGCTCTAACTTTAAATCTCTGCAACAGGCAGTCACCCACCCTTTACCCGTTTTCATCGTATTGATCATCCTTCATATGCTTATGCCAATTTGGGCTTTTGTCCTCGGTCATTTAGTGTTTCATGGTGATGCTTTCACAATTACCGGCCTAGTCCTCGCTGTAGTGATTCCAACCGGTGTCACCAGTATGATCTGGGTATCCATTTATAAGGGTAATGCCATACTTGCCCTAACCATCATCTTAATCGACACCCTACTCTCGCCATTCATCGTCCCTTACAGCATTTCCTTTTTCGGAGGCGGTTCGATCGAAATGGATTTGGGGTCGATAGTGAAAGGATTAATCGGAATGGTCGTTCTGCCCTCCATGCTTGCCATGTTCTTGAATCAGGCTACAAAAGGAAAGATACAATATTCACTATCTCCCCGATTAGCTCCATTCTCCAAGATAAGCGTTGGAATCGTAGTCATATTGAACAGTTCAAAAATAGCGCCTTTCTTAACCCATTTCGATAAGAAAATAATGATCATGGCCTTTTTGGTTTTGTTCATAGCCGCTTCAGGTTATGCCCTTTCTTGGATGGTCGGTGCATGTTTAAGATGGGAAAAGGCGGATATCTTCACCTTGACATTTACAGGCGGTATGCGAAACATCAGTGCTGGAGCCGTTCTTGCAACCACTTATTTCCCTGCTGCCGTTGCGGTACCCGTTGTACTTGGCATGCTGTTTCAACAAATGCTTGCCTCCTTTTTTGGGTATGTCATGGAAAGACATTTTCATCGTGGTGTGATTGAAGGGCCATCCGCCGAATGATTATTTCCCAAGCATCCTTTTTCCCTTTCAATTACATTCCAATTATAATAGGTAAGTGGAACACATTTACATGATTATCCATTATAAAATCATTGGAGGTATTGGAGATGAAAGTTGTTGCCATAGTGGGAAGTATCCGTAAAGAGTCATACAACCTTAAGCTAGCCAAATATATTCAAACTAAATATAAAGATCGTTTTGATCTCGAAATCTTGAACATTCGGGATTTACCTTTTTATGATCAAGATATTGAAAATGATCCTCCATTGGTTGTAAAAGAATTTAAAAGCAAAGTGGCCGAAGCAGATGCAGTCTTGTGGGTAACACCTGAATACAACGGGACGATTCCAGGAGTATTGGGCAATGCAATTGATTGGTTATCACGTGTCGATAAAGTCTTGATCGGCAAACCATCATGGATCATGGGTGCGTCAATGGGGCAATTAGGGACGGTAAAAGCTCAATTGCATTTGCGTGAAATCTTATTCGCAATAGGCATCTCCTCCCCACTCCTTCCTGGGAATGAAGTATATGTTGGTGCAGTGCATGACAAAATCGATAACGAAGGCAGCCTTATACATGAGCCGACTGTCCAGTTTATCGATACGGTCGTCGATAATTTCATTAGCTGGTATAATCATCATACTCGTTAATGCTTTACACAAGAATCCCAGCAGGCCTGATCCTGCTGGGATTCTTGTGTAAAGCATATAAGAGGAATTAATCAAAACTCATCCTCTACCCGCTTGGAATGAAGGGTATTTTGTCATTCCTCCGTCAGCGAATAGAGTGATGCCCGTTACATAGCTGGACTCAGAAGATGCCAGCCATGCAGCAACCGCGGCAATTTCTTCAGGCTTTCCGATATACCCCATCGGAATCATGCTTTCAAGGTCCTTTTTCTTTTCGGGATCTTCAAGCTTGTCGGCATTTATTGGCGTGGCGATGGCTCCGGGACCAATGCTGTTCACGCGGATCCCTTTTGGTGCATATTCAAGAGCCAGGGTTTCCGTAAGCAGCTTCACCCCGCCCTTGCTAGCTGCATAGTGAACGAATAAAGGCCAGGGAATCATCTCATGTACACTGGACATGTTAATTACATTCCCTTTAATATCGTTCTCGACAAAATACTTGATAGCTTCGCGGCAGCCTAAGAAATTCCCCGTTAAGTTAGTATCGATTACCCTATTCCAGTCGCTTAACGGCATCTCGTGAGATGGAACCGGATTTTCAATCCCTGCATTATTGATGAATATATCGAGTTTCCCGAAATTCTTTATCGCTGATTGAACAAGGTTAATAACATCTTCTTCAACGGTGACATCGCCTTTTACTGCAATGGCTTCCCCGCCATTTGTTTTGATTTCTTCCATTACACTATCCGCTTCCTCTGATTTAGTGCGATAATTAACCACGACCTTTGCCTTTTCCTTAGCAAAGCGAATGGCCATCGCTTTTCCTAAACCAGTGGATGATCCGGTTATGACCACGACCTTACCTTCTAAATCTGTATACATGTAATCACCCTCCAATTAACTTTTTGCCAATCCCAGCATAATCCCAGCTATGATGATCAAGATAATCCCAATTACGATTCCAATTAGTTGGCGCTTCGTTTTCTTTTCACGTAAAATGAAGATCCCCCCAAGAGTTGAGATGACTATGCCCATCTGCGAAAGTGAAAAACTAGTGGCCACTCCCACACGTGGCTGGGAAATGAATAAAAACATGTTCCCTGCAGCCCATATCAATCCCGGAATGATATTGCGAATCGTATATTTGTTAAACGGTTTATGCTTAAAAGTCAATAACAGGCCGCCTATCACCATCCCGATCGCTTGAGGGAACAACGCTGACCACCCATCAACATCAAAAAGACGGGCCACGACCACATAAACCAAATAACCGAATGTCGAGATGAGGAGAATAACAATTCCTTTCTTCAAGTTTCCCGACTTGCCCTCTTTCGATTCTTTATCTTCCAAGGAGGTCAAGACGATTCCTATAATAATGAAGACTAAAGCCAAAACGCCTAAAATAATCGATTTCATTGTAGACCATTCGTTAAAAACTATGACCCCGAATAAAGTGGTTGAAATGAGCTGCAATCCTGTTGATATTGGCATGGTTTTGGAAACTCCCATTAAATCAATGCTCTTAAGCTGATTAGCTTGTCCAACAGCCCAAAACAATCCAGATACGACTCCGACTCCAAACACCAGGAGTGACAATTTAATATCTGCGAAAATATAAACACCAATTGAAAAAATCAAGGCGCCAATCGTTGTACCTAGTGTTTGACTATAGGGTCCACCCCCGAGTTTCACATTAAATAAAACGATGCTTCCCCAGAATAATGCCGGCAAGAGAGCTAATAGTATATCCATCTTCAACCCCCATATATGTAAGTACAAAACTAAGCAGGAAATTTCATTTTGTCTTCTTAATATGTTCGCATTATTTGAATTGACCCTTGGTAATTTTATGAAGTGTTTCCCTTAAAAATTGTTCAACACAAAAGGGCTGCAGACGCAGCCCTTTTTAATGATACTGATTGATGCTATCCACCGTTGATGATGTCGCATGTCCATTTCCGAATCATCAGCGACTTTGAAATAATAACTTTCCCAAACAGCAGTCAATCGGATAATGATGATGGAGAAGGTTTTATATTAACATTAATTAAAGCTTTAAAAGAGGAAGTATCCCCACATCTTACTGCAAATCCTTTTTATTGTCGGGCTTCATAGTTACTGTGAGTAATGAATGTTCATACTCAAATATCGGCAGCGTAAGTTATTGCTGAATTTTTTATAAAGATTAGAAAAAAAGCAAACCTTATGTAGGTCTGCTTCTTTTCTTAGATAATGGAACTTACTTCTTCAAATGATAGGGCACTGTCGCAACAACCACATTTCTTCTATAAAGCAAGTAGGCCTTAATCAGTAAACTTGATTGGTTATGAAGAATATTGTGCCAGCCTTTCTTCGGAATAAATTGGGGGATTATTACCGTAACTTTATAGTTGGATTCCCTCGCTTTATGTTCAACTGTATCTACAAATTTAGTTAATGGCTGAATGATACTTCTGTAATAAGAATTCAGTGTAACTAGCCTTACATCTGGTTGCCACTTCTTCCATTTTTCTTCGAATTTCTTTTCATCTTCTCTTTCAAAAGCGACATAAACGGCAATGACCTGATGTGCAGATAGAGATTTTGCATAATTTAAAGAGTTCTCAACCACATGAGTTATACCGGCCACAGGTACGATAATGATATTTCCTTCAATTGGCAAGATCGGCTCACAAGTTGTAATCCTTAATTGGTCACCAACTGCTTCATAATGCTTTCTGATTCGATGAAAAATTAACAGGATAATAGGTATAAAAATCAAAACAGGCCAAACCTGAGTAAACTTGGTCAAGAAGAATATCATCGTGACGATAAAGCTAATAATGGCACCAATTGAATTAATGGTTAATTTCAACATCCAGCCTTTTGGCTTTTCGCGAATCCATTTAACAATCATCCCGGTCTGGGACAGAGTAAATGGAATGAATACCCCTACGGCATAAAGCGGAATGAGATTTTCTGTATGTCCTTCAAATGAGACTATCAAGATGATGGATGCAAGTCCCAGTATGATTATTCCATTGGAATATCCTAATCGGTCCCCTCTAATTGTAAACGCCCTTGGTATGAATTTATCTTTTGCAAGATTCACCGCAAGCAAGGGGAAAGCGGAATAGCCAGTATTGGCAGCAAGTATCAAGATCAATGCAGTCGTACCTTGAATGAAGAAATACATGAAATTCCGGCCAAAGATCTCTTCAGCAATCTGCGAGACGACCGTTACCTCTGCGCTAGGAACAATGCTTAAATAGTAGGCTAAGAATACGATTCCCGTAAATAATACTGCCAGTAAGGAACCCATAGCTATTAAAGTTTTTGCAGCATTATTCGGTGCTGGATCTTTAAAGTTCGGGATTGCATTGGAAATCGCTTCGACTCCTGTCAATGCGGAGCTTCCTGATGCAAATGCTCTTAGCAGTATAAATAAGCTGATGCCGGCTACCGGAGTCCCGATTGACGCATGCAATTCCGGTGAGACTCCTCCCGTCAGGATCTTGTAAATTCCAACCCCAATCAAGATGAACAGGGCTAAAACGAATAGATACACCGGATAGGCCAAAACAGAGGCCGACTCCGTAACCCCCCGCAGGTTCAGGATTGTAAGCAGAATGACGAAAATGATGGCTATGCCTACATTATATGAATGAAGGCTGGGAAAAGCGGATGTGATGGCATCCGTACCTGCAGAAACACTTACAGCCACAGTTAATATATAATCGACCAATAAGGATCCTCCAGCTATCAGCCCTGGATTGACTCCTAAATTGTTTTTTGAAACCACATAGGCTCCCCCGCCATGAGGATAAGCAAAAATGATTTGTCTATAGGACAAGATCAATGCAGCCAACAGTAACAATACTCCGATGGCGATGGGTATGGAATACCAGAATGCCGCAGCACCGACCGTGATCAGAACGATCAATATTTGCTCCGGCCCATAAGCAACCGAAGACAAAGCATCAGAAGATAATATCGCCAACGCCTTTGTTTTGTTAAGCTTTTGTTCACCAAGTGCATTTGATTTTAAAGGTCTCCCAATCAAGAACCTCTTTATAGAAGATAACATCAAGTATTCACCACCATATTAAATTTATAAGTTTATGTTACCCAGCTGTAGCAAAAAACAAGACAAACAGAAAAATGCCTACAAGTCATAGCTAAATAGACCTGTAGACATCAATTTTTTTGTCTAACAAGCTCCACCTTCCTTCTCATATAACGCTTACGAGGTTAGCTGTCGGATTCGGACCTAAGAGTAGCCCTACCTTGAAAGGATTCACCCCTTGGATTGTAGTAACAATCCCAATACCGGGTCCCCCGCACCATAAGGTTTAAGCGATTTAGAAATATGAAACTGTTGATTATCATACTCCCGTGAAAAGGAAAAGTAAATGAAAATTTTGCACAGAAATATAATTATTTTTTGTATGCGAGGTTTAATTCTTGACTTATTTAACAAAAGTCATGCAAACACATGATTCGATGGTAGGAAAGGAGGAAAGTAAACGTCTGAAAGGAAGATATTCAAGAAGACAATGAACAAAAGATAGATTCCCCAAAAGGAAAAATGAAGTAACGTGATGGATCAAGTAAAACAGATCTGCCCCAGCTTGGATAGTCATTAAATCAGAATTTTCGCTTTCCGATTCCATTTTTTATTCCCGTCCATTCGGGGGCATTATTCCACTGATCTACGCTATTTAGTTCCTTCCTTCTTGAATTGGCCTCAAATTGCTTTTTTTAAAGACAAAGTATTTCTGGCCAAGATAGTTAAGCACTGTATAAAAGATTGTTCCTATCAGAACAGCCAAATTTTGTTGTATGGATAAATGAACGGTTCCTTCCAGTGATTCTGCAATGGCTTGGCCTATAGAATAAGCGGCGGAATAACAAATCAGGATGACGCAAAAGAAACGGGCAACTCCTCGCCGCCATTCTATATCGCTTTTAAAGGTAAAAGTCCTGTTCAAAAGAAAACTCGTTACAGCTCCCGTACCATTGCCGATAAAGGTGGAGATCCAGTAAGATAATTCAAGAGCATTCATGAGAAAAAGCATGATGGAAAGTCCAACCGCTGTATTGACTATTCCAACCAATAAAAAGCGGATAAAGGAGTTAGTTTGTTTTAGATAGTTTTTCAATACTGTTCCGTTCATTTTCTAATTGCTCCCGTTTTTTAAAATCGAGCGGATTAAATAGATCAAGATCAACAATATATTTAGGCCGGCGTTTGGATTCATTATAGATTTTTCCGATATACTCCCCAATCAACCCGACAGCAATCAACTGTAGTCCACCGATCAACCATATGGAGGTGATCAATGAGGTCCAGCCAGTTTCGGTCTGCCCATAAAATTTCAACCATAAAAAGTAAGACCCAAAGAGTAAGCTAATGAAAAAGGAAAGACATCCTAGCCATAATACAAGCCGGATCGGTGTAACTGAAAAGGAAGTAATGCCATCAAGTGCAAAAGCAACCATCTTCTTAAATGGATATTTCGTTTCCCCGGCCAATCTTTCTTTACGGTCATAATAAACAGAGTCCGTCTTAAACCCAATGAGCGGTACAATCCCCCGTAAAAAAAGATTCGTTTCATCAAAGCGTTCCAACTCCATGATCGCCCTTTTGCTCATTAGCCGGAAATCGGCATGATTATAGACAAGGTTAACCCCCATCTTGTTCATTAATTTATAAAAGCCTGTTGCAGATGTTCGTTTAAAGAATGAATCAAGGTCCCTTTTCTGGCGGACACCATATACGATTTCACATCCTTCATTGAATTTACGAATGAATTCCGGGATGACTTGAATATCATCCTGTAAATCTGCATCAATGGAAATCACACAATCTGAGGCTTCCTTGGCTGTAAACAACCCAGCCAGAAGTGCATTTTGATGTCCAGCATTCCGGGAAAGCTTTAGCCCGCGAACATATTCATTATTAATCGTTTCTTTGTAAATGATCCTCCAAGTTTGATCCTTGCTCCCATCATCGACAAACAAAATTTTACTTTGACCGGAAACAACGTTTTCATCGACCAACCCCCTCATCAATCCACAAAGCTGGGAAATCGTTTCCTGCAAAACGCTTTCTTCGTTATAACAAGGTACAACAATCGTTACAATCGGTGAATTCATTCTATTCCCCCCTTTTCACATGACTCTGTATAAATGGATTTTCCATACGCTTCCTTTTTTCGTGAAAACCCTATCCAGCACCAATCCGTTTTCCTTCGCGTTGTTGATTGGGATGGCAGAAAATATATACGTACCGCCTAATCCTTTAAACGCATCCATGTTGAGGTCCAAATTTTCCAGCTCTTTCTTCGAGCCTTTCTTGAACATATAATGCTTCCCAAGCTCATCGGTAAATAGGTAACAACGTCCTCCCCATTCATCAAAATAGATTCTGATGTTTTTATTCTTAGCCAATTCGTTATCAATTATTTGACGAAATTGATGTTTGTAAGAAAGCGGATAAAAATTGTTATAGCTATCGAGCGTGTAAAATCCATTATATTGAGCGATTGCGGGATGCAGCCCAATGCTGGCAACACGATATTCTTCTTGTGGACGGTCAATATGATCTTTTATTTCCTGAAAAAGGCTTTCTGAATAGAACTCTTTAAAAGTTGGCTTTTTATTGTGGCTGATTTCCTCATTGAAACCGATTAAAATCAGTATTTGAACGGCGATGAAAATAGAAAGGGTTTTCTTAGCATAGTCGCTGTATTCCCAAATGATTTTTATTGCAAGGGCAAACCCCAAGTAAATGATCATCGGCCTTAAAAAGTGAAATCTGGCAAAGTTAAAAGTATCCAGAGTGTGAAACCTTTCCGTTAAAGGAAGCCAGCCTTTATAAAACCAAAATGCGTACCACGCTGAGAGCATAACATTCAAGCCGAATAAAAAAACATATACCTTTTCCTGTCTCCACAATTTTTTTGTCAGAATAATATAAAGGGCAAAGACTGTAACCGGCAGAATGATAAGCGCATGTACAGTCATGACATGCGTATGTCCAAGAACGAAATTTTTGAAAGTAAGCTTAATGACCCAATCGAGCGGCAGCCTTGCGTGAAAATATTCATCTCTGCTGTTTGGCTCCGAATCAAAAATGAATGAAGCGACCAAACGATACTCCACCAAACCAAAAATGACGGTCATATAAACGATCGAAAGAAGAAACGTTATATTCCATCCTTTTCCCCTGATTACATCCGTTAGCCAAAGAAAGCCCATTGCAACAAGAAAAAAGAAAAAGCCAAGCACGATGCTTGAATAAAGCGGTAAAAGTGTAAGGACCAAATAATTCTTCCAAGAATGATCCTTGCTGCGGATATTCAAAAAAGCCCAAAGGGCTAAAGGCATCCCAAGTGTACTGAGCATTCCCGATGGCCAAAATGGGGTAAGGGCAAAAGCTAAGGATGTTCCAACCCTAATCCAACCTGATTGTCTTCCTGTAACCAAATGTTCCTTCAATAAGATATACATACCAAAGAATGCAATAAACCTTGTTAATGCCTGGCTTATTGCATAAGCAACCATTGTCGGAAAAAGAGCATGAAGCCACACGATAATACTGAACTCACTGCCAAAAGCATTACGGGGCAGCCCATTCATAATCTGCGGAATTCTGGCGTCAATTGCACCGAATAACTCACCGCTTTCTGAAAGGACTTTATACCAGGCAAGGTTGGAATCCAAATTATCATGTACGCGAATATGCGCATTTTCTCCAAGGATGATTAAGGGGGAAAGATATAAAACAATGATGAGTAAGGCAAAAAGGATTTGTTTTCTCTCTTGATTTTCAATTGGCAAAATATCCACCTCTTGATTAAATTCATATATCCATAATATTTGGCTTCGAAGGTAAATCTATTCTTTTTAAGGGATTTATTTTAACCTATTTTGATATAGGTCAACCAATGACCACATAAAATGCAATAAGCATATAAAAGAACCTTAAAAAGGGGCTGGGCTATGATAAGGAAAGCGGTGATTCCAGCAGCCGGTTTAGGAACACGATTTTTGCCTGCTACGAAAGCTCAACCAAAGGAAATGCTGCCGATTGTCGATAAGCCGACCATTCAATATATTATCGAAGAAGCGGTACAATCAGGGATTACGGATATTATCATCGTTACGGGTAAAAACAAACGTGCCATCGAAGATCATTTCGATAAGTCGATTGAGCTTGAAATGCTTCTGCAAATGAAAGGTCAAAATGATCTGCTTAAGATCGTGGAGAACATTTCCAACATGGTCGATATCCACTATGTAAGGCAAAAGGAACCTTTAGGTCTGGGTCATGCAGTTTTATGTGCCAAAACTTTTATCGGAGACGAACCTTTTGCCGTCCTGTTAGGGGATGATATCGTGGATAGCCAGGTTCCAGCCTTGAAGCAGTTAATGGAACGGTATAACAAGGTTCGAGCGAGCATTATCGGATGTAAGGAAGTGTCACCAGCCGATGTCTCCAAGTATGGGATCGTAAACTTCCAAGAACGATATGAGGATTTATTTCTGGTAAGAAACTTAGTGGAAAAGCCAAAAGTGGAGGATGCACCATCAACACAGGCGATAATTGGCCGATATATTTTATCACCTGCGATTTTTGAAACCCTTGAAAACGTACAGCCTGATCGTAAGGGGGAGATCCAGCTTACCGAAGCTTTAGACCTTTTGTTAGAAAGGGAACCATTATATTCGTATATCATCGAGGGAAATCGTTATGACGTCGGCGATAAATTCGGCTTCCTTCAAGCTTCAATAGATTTCGCCATGAAACGACCTGAACTTCGTGATCAGCTAATAAAATATTTAAGGCAGTTGTTTCCTTAATGAAGTTAATATAGACCATGCCCAATTACCAAAAAGAGGTGATTGGGCCATTTCCACATCGGATTGACCCCTTTGGTTGTAAAATGATCCACTTACCATAATCCTCTAAGTAAAATATAACTGTTTATGCTTCCATAAAATGTTACAGCAGAAAAAGTGGAACAGAGAAAGAATAGTTTTCTATAAGTGAGGTTATGTTGATAACATATCCTTCATGATTGTTCCAAACACACGATATCCAGAAAGGATTGTCACATGCACAATAAAGCAAATAATCCAATAATATCTGATGAATTTTTAGAAAAAGTGGTTAAGGAAATCAATGCACAATTTGGCGGGCCCATCAATGAAAAAAATGATCGTTTCCAACATGGGGGCGATGATGAAAGAAGTTGAATTGAATCCCCCATCATTAATCTAAAGCTCTCATGAAAAACCCTGGCTATATTCATCCAGGGTTTTTTCGCTGTAACTTTATTTCTTCAATAGAATTATCAGCCCTTTCTTTAATGACTTGTCCAAACCAATTTAGCTTATCCTCATACAATGATTACATGTAAGTATTTTAAAGAAAGGGGAAAAACTTCATTGAGCCACGCTGATGATGTCTTCCGCACTTCTCAAATGGTTCCAAAAGGAAGGCTGGTTTCCGGACATACAAAAGAGTTCCAAACAGATCCCATTGGGTTCCTGACCCGATTGTCCAAGGAATATGGGGAAGTCGCTAAATTCCGTTTAGGACCATTCCAAACTGTTTATCACGTTTTAAATCCTGATTTAATCAAACAAATACTTGTAACAAAACAACAATCTTTCGTCAAATCCAAGGACTTCAATCTATTAAAACCGCTTATCGGTGAAGGTCTGCTTACAAGCGAAAAAGACTTTCATATGCGACAGAGAAGGCTTATCCAACCCTCTTTCAAAAAGACTCATATTAGCCAATATGCCAAGGATATGATTGATGTCACAATGGATTATATATCAACTTGGCAACATGATGATGAACGGAGTATAACGAAGGATATGATGAACATCACTCTCGGGATAATCAGCAAGACCATGTTCAGCATGGAATTCAAGGATGGATATGAAATCGTAGGGAAACCTCTGGAAACTGCATTGAGAATAACAGTCAAAAGGATGAGAAAGATTTTCCGTATGCCATTATGGGTACCGACTAAAATCAACCGTGAATATAAAAAGGCGATACAAAGGCTTGATAAAGTGATTTACGGCATTATTGAAAAACGGAAGAACGACACTGTAAAACATGAAGACATGCTAGGGATCTTGATGGACGCCCGTGATGCCGACGACGGGTTAGGCATGACAAGCCATCAGGTCCGTGATGAATTAATGACTATTTTTCTTGCCGGTCATGAAACGACAGCAAATGCTCTTTCCTGGGCACTGTATGCAATTTCGAAGCATCCGGAAATTCAAGCCAAGCTTTTCCATGAAGTCAATAGCATAATCGGTCAACGGACACCCAAGCCTGAAGATTTCATGAAATTACAATACACTCAAAATATCATTCATGAAACACTTCGCTTTTACCCGCCACTGTATATCTTATCCCGTGATGTGACGGAGGATGTCACAATAGGAGGATATCGCTTTAAAAAAGGCGATATGATACTAATAAGTTCTTATGTGATGCAGCATAATCCAGAGTATTTTGATCAACCGGAATCATTTATCCCTGAGCGATTTGAAAATAACTTTATGAAAAGCCTGCCTGCGTTCGCTTACTTTCCATTTGGCGGAGGGCCGCGGGTTTGTATTGGCAATCACTTTGCCATGATGGAAGCGGTGTTTGTCCTGGCCTGCATTGCAAAGCGGTATAGGATAAAGCTTGCACCTGACCACCATGAAGTGACCCCCCTTCCCTCCCTCACACTAAGACCCAAGAATGGACTGCGCATGGTGTTAGAAGAAAGAACTGCAGAAGCCTTTGAACCTGATGCATCCAATTTTTAGTAATAGGAGTCTTTTCCTAATAAATATCGTTGTAATAACTGGCCTATCCTTTTAGAAAGGAGGGATGAAAAAATGTATTTGCTCCATTCACCACGGAAAGGAATCATCCACACTGAATTGCACTATTTAGGAATGGCCTCACAGGTATATACCGGTTATCTGCAATTTTTAAGCGAAATTGAACCGAAACAAGAAACCGAATACCTACAGGCGCCGCTCCCCTTTTCATATGGGAACGGATAGTTTCCCGCTTGTACCTTATATTAAAGAAAAACCGACCTTAAAAGGTCGGTTTTTTGTTATTCTGCAGTATGTTCCATAACCCTGGCCCTCGCAGCCCCCCAAATGCTGGCTGCAACAATCCTGATAGGATAAACTAAGCGACTACGAATATTAAGGACTGAAACTGATTCCATAACTTATTTACTACGAAACAAATGACAGTAATAATGCAATTAAATAGAATTATATTTCTCTCTTTTCAATATGTATTTTAAAGAATGAAGAATTGCCAATTCATCCCTAAAAATTCACCTAGCAGTTTTTTGCTTTGATTCATTTCATAAAATCCAATATTTTTAGATAACCTTTTTCGCCGGTTGGAAATCCATTCCCCTTCACCGGCCTAAATTGACTTTTTTCCGATTCATGATATATTAATATAGCACTTTAGTACGTGAAAGCGTTCAATAATAGAAGAAACTTTTAAGTTTTTACTGATAGACTATTTTATTAAAATTATGAAAGAAAGGCTTGCTTGAATATAATGGAGAAGACTCATCAAGATCTAAAAAAGGGCCTATTGCCGAGGCATGTCCAGTTCATTGCTTTAGCCGGAATGATAGGAACGGGGATTTTTAAGGGGAGTTCCGATACATTAAATATGGCAGGCCCAAGTGTTGTAATAGCCTATTTAATAGGGGGGCTATTGTTATTCATTGTAATGGCCGCATTAGGGGAGATGGCAACCGCTTTTCCTAATATGAACGTACAACATCTCATTAATAAAGCTTTTGGGTTTCAACTATCCTTCATTGTCGGATGGCTCTATTGGTTCAATTGGATTATCGTAATCATTGTAGAAATAGTCGCAGCCGGCAGTTTTCTACAATATTGGTTTCCTACAGTATCATTATGGCTGTTAAGCATACTTTGCGCTTCAGTAATAATAGGAATTAATTTGTTTCAAGTAAAATACTATGGAGAACTCGAATTTTGGTTCGCAGGAATTAAAATAATAACCTTAATTGCTTTTATCATTTTAGGAGCTATGATCATGCTAGGACTCTTTCCTAGTTCGGCTTCATTTTCTAATTACACGGAACATGGTGGTTTTTTCCCCCAAGGAATTGACGGAATGTTAAGTGCACTTTTAGTGGTAATGTTTTCATATGGGGGTGCAGAATTAATTGGTGTAGCCGTCACGGAAACAAAGGATAGTCAGCGAGTCATACCAAAAATCATAAAAGGAACAGTATGGCGGGTGATTCTTTTCTATGTCTTGCCGATACTTATCATTTGCGGAGTAATACCTTGGAACCAAGTAAGCACTGAAGTAAGTCCTTTCGTTCAGGTTTTCAGCTTATCGGGTCTTCCCGGAGCCGCCGATATCATGAATTTCGTTCTTTTAACCGCTGTCTTATCAGCTGCAAATTCAGGTATATACGCTACCTCAAGGACACTGTTCACTCTTTCCCAGAACGGGGAAGCGCCCAAGGCATTTTTAAAAACAACGAAAAAGGGTATCCCGCTAAATGGAATATTTTTAACTACATTATGCATATTGGATGGTGTGTTTTTATCCTATTTGTTTCCCGACCTGATTTTAAGCTACCTTATGGCCATTCCTGGATTCACGGTTTTATTATTGTGGATCAGTATTTGTTCCGCGCAATTGAAACTGCGTAAGCAATACACTGGCAAACCAGGATTCCGGGTAAAATGGTACCCATATACAACTTTATTAGCCATCACGGCTTTAAGCATTATCTTTTTGGCATTTCTCTTTAATAAGCAAAACTTCATCGGGACTACAGTATGTCTTGTCACGTTAGTGATATTCATCCTTCTCTCATTTATTGTCAAACAAAAAAAATAGAAATATTATCCCCCCCTGAATTTTATTAGGGATTTCAGACTGAAAGCAAACTCGATGAAAATCGAGTTTGCCTTCAGTCTTTTTAGTTTTCCACTCAAGAAACTCACTTATCGCGGGCGGTCCGGAAGTCCCCTCGGCACCTTTGCGCCTGCGGGGGCTCCCTACTCGCTTTTCCCGCAGGAGTCTCGAACACCCGCTCCAATCAAATTTGTTTTAAAAGAAATAACACCTTTTGTCTACAAACTAATAACAAAGGAGAATCGGAATAGTCTAACATCGACGATGGAAAGGGAACGGATTTCTGAAATCAACTGCAATTTTTTCAAGAATATACCCATTTTCAACATACATATGTTAAAATAACCAATGAACCAATCATCCTACAAATTCGAGGTGTGTATCTTGACCATATCTAAAACAAATCGCTTATCACTTGTAGAACAGGTGGTTTCCCAAATCGAATCGTTAATCGAATCAGGTGAATGGAAAATAGGAAATCAAATTCCCCCTGAAATGGATTTGATCCAACAGTTCGATGTAAGCAGAAATACATTAAGGGAAGCTGTACGATCACTTGTTTATGCAGGGCTTTTAGTAACGAAACAAGGAAAGGGGACATTCGTAAGGTCATCAAGTGCCTTGGGGGCAGCATTTGAAAGAAGAATCCAGCAGTCAAGTATATTAGAAACGTTAGAGGTCCGTCATGCCCTTGAAAGAGAAGGAGCCCAGTTGGCGGCATTAAGACGTAATCAAGAAGATATAGAACAATTGCGGTTTCATATATCCGCCTGCAGTAGAGCTGCCGAAGCAAAGGATATCAAGGCCTACGAAGAAGCGGATATACAGTTACATAAATCGATTATGGTTTCATCACATAATGATTTATTGATTGATTTGTACGAACATATGGAACACTCCCTGCATGAATCCATCCATCAGATAGTGGTGATGAGTTCTGATGTGAACTTTCATTTGAACATTCATTGCAAACTTGTGGATGCCATCATCGAACAAGATGTGAACCGGGCAATCGAAACAGTTAATGAATACATTGCACAATTCAAAAAATCTTTAGAGTAAGTAAGGAGGAGATTATGGGCATTCATCAAGCGGCAAATCAACTAGAACAAAGAAAAGTGGATATTAAACCCAGATTAGGACTGCTCATCATCGGAATCATTCTTCTTGGGGCAAATCTGAGGGCTCCCTTAACATCGGTTGGACCCCTTGTCACTTCGATCCGTGATAACTTGGGGATTTCCAATACATTATCAGGTTCATTAACGACATTGCCTTTGCTTTCCTTCGCTTTATTATCACCGTTTGCACCTAGGATAGCACGGCGTTTTGGAATGGAGCTTACACTTTTCCTTTCCTTGGTATTATTAACGATCGGAATTGGGATACGCTCAGTTGGCGGAGTGCCGACATTGTTCATAGGCACCATTTTAATCGGGTTAGCCATTGCAATAGGCAACGTTTTGTTACCCAGTCTGATTAAACATAACTTTGCCAGGAACATCGGTTTGATGACAGGAACCTATGCTGTTTCCATGAATTTATGCGGCGCATTAGGTTCTGGGATCAGCATTCCCCTTGCTTCTTCATCCGGATTGGGATGGGCTGGTGCCCTTGGATGTTGGGGGATTTTATCACTTATTACAGTTTTCTTATGGATGCCGCAATTAAGACGGCCATTCAACTCAGGTAAGGATGTACAAACGGCGCAAAAGGATAAAAAGATTAACTTATGGCGTTCTGGTTTAGCCTGGCAAATTACATTCTTCATGGGTTTGCAATCGTTTATTTTCTATACAGTAATTACCTGGATGCCTGAAATCCTGGAGCAAAAAGGCCTGAATGCTGATGAAGCTGGCTGGATGCTTTCCATCATGCAGCTT
This sequence comes from Peribacillus sp. FSL R5-0717, assembly GCF_038002945.1. Taxonomy (NCBI): domain Bacteria; kingdom Bacillati; phylum Bacillota; class Bacilli; order Caryophanales; family Bacillaceae; genus Peribacillus; species Peribacillus sp. FSL R5-0717. Next base: position 3,531,489 of record NZ_JBBOOF010000001.1, on the reverse strand, counting down.
GCAGTCATTCCCATAACATTCCTTGTGCCAATTTTAGCTGGGCGCTTACAAAGTCAGCGTCTGTTAGTGGTCCCGCCTGTCATCTTCCTTATATCAGGGATATTCGGAATATTATCCGGAAGCACTCTCTTCATCCCAGTATGCATGATATTGATTGGGATTGGAGTCGGAACCATATTCAGTTTATCGATGATGTTCTTTAGTCTTCGAACGCAAAGCACCCATGAAGCGACGGAATTATCAGGAATGGCACAATCATTCGGGTACCTTTTAGCTGCCATTGGACCGGTATTATTCGGATTGCTTCATGACATTACACACAGCTGGACTCTTCCCTTACTGATGTTGGCCGCTATATCGGCACTTATTTTCATTGTTGGAATGCGTGCAGGAAATAATGAATATGTAACGACTCAATAAAGCCAGTAAAGGTATAAAAGGTTCTAAACGGCAATGGCCCCGGTATTGTACCGGGGCCATTTACATACCAGCCACTGATAGCGGTACGACAGGTTCCTATTCCGTGATTTTAATTACCAATAAGTAGAGAGTGGTCTTTGGTTTAAAGTCTTTGGTTTAAATAGAGAAGGAATGTATGGCGTTCTCGCTTCTCGCTTCGGTCATTTCGCGGCTCCCTTATATTTAGTAAAAATTATCAACCTCAAACTCTGTCAGATAAGAAAGTTTCACCTTCTCCAATTGGAGAAAAAGAAATGACCTAGGCTTAGAGGAGGAAAGTTTATTTGCTGCATATTACGGTTCATTATCATTGGGGTAAAGTACAAAGTGGTTCCGATAACTCATTTACATTCTTTGGACCCTCGCTCAATATCCGAATGATGTACATGCGAAAAAGCCATTGCTTAATGTTGGCAATGGCCTTTGTGTATTTCCTTAATACGAAATAAAACCGAATATTCCGAAAAGGGCGTCCGATGTGAACCGTACGCCTTTTTACCTTCAACTATATTGAATTGAAAAAAAAATTACTCTCCACTCTTCCTATTTTAAGCATACTTCTTACTTTCCTCATCTTTAAAAAAGCTCTTCATTGCATGGAAAACATCAGCCTTTTGCTTAAGGATATAGTACCTGAATTTTTCATTATCGATGTTCTTATAAGCTGTCATCAATGTCGAATGGCGATTGTATTGATTGACTTCCCCGTATCCGAACATATTGGAAACCTTCATGAGTTCTTCAACAAGCTTAACGCATCGGACGTTATCGGATGTTAGGTTATCACCATCGGAAAAGTGAAACGGATAGATATTAAACTTCGCAGGGTCATATTTATGATCAATAAGTTCTAATGCTTTTCGGTATACGGACGAACAAATCGTACCGCCGCTTTCCCCTTTTGAAAAGAAATCCTCTTCCGGAACGACTTTCGCTTCTGTATGATGGGCAATGAACTCGATTTCCACGGTTTCATATTTTGTCCGCAAGAAACGGTTCATCCAAAAGAAAAAGCTTCGAGCCATATATTTTTCCCATAACCCCATACTTCCGGAAGTATCCATCATTGCAAGTACAACTGCTTTGGAATCAGGTTTCTGAACCTCATTCCAGGTTTTGAATTTAAAGTCTTCCTTATAAATAGGGTGAAAACCGGGGTGCCCCCTTAAGGCGTTCCGTTTGAAAGCGGATATCATCGTTTTCTTTTTATCGATATTTCCCATTAGGCCTGTCTTGCGGATGTCGTTGAATTCAATATGTTCAAGAGTGTGCTCCGCATGTTCTTTCTTCTGAAGATTAGGGAGTTCCAGTTGACTGAACAGGGCTTCCTCCAATTCCATCATCGACACTTCGGCTTCATAATAATCCTCGCCGGCCTTGTCACCTGCACCTTGACCCTTACCGGCTCCGGCATCGGACGGTGAGCCATCCCTTGCGACTACATCCCCCACTTTACTGTCTCCATCGCCTTGCCCTACATGTTTGTTCTTATCATAGTTATAACGAATTTTGTATTCATCCAAGGAGCGAATGGGGATCTTGATGACATCCCGGCCATTGGACATTACGATGCTTTCTTCTGAAATTAGATCAGGCAAATTATTCTTGATCGCTTCCTGCACCTTTTCCTGATGACGTTGTTGATCATCATAGCCTTTCCGATGGAGGGTCCAATTTTCCTGTGAGATTACATACTGTTGATTATTCTCTTCCGACATTCTCTTCCCCCCTTAAAAATGTTTGCACGCTTTTCATCATTCCTTCATATAATAAGTTAGTGTGGGAATGCCCACATCATTCCGGTTTTCCATTGAAAAATACAGTGCGAAAAAACGGATGAAAAGAAAAGTATTACTCTATCTTATGCAGCGACGCAGGATAATTTACAACAAAATTAATAATGGATGTTTGCCCATGAACTAGACAAGTCCTGACAGGGGCGTTAAAGCCCTTTAAGGTTATTTCTAAATAAGGAATATAACAAAACGAACAGACCTGATGATTTTCAGGTCTGTTCGTTTTTTCATTCATTGGTAATAGGATCGCTTTAAGCCAGAAGTAATGGAGCAGCAAAAGACTTCCAAGGACATTTAAAAAAAGCAATGGAACACAACAAAAAGGGTGTCCCAGCAGTTTTTCTGGACACCCCTTTTACACAGATAGAATGATTCTGGTTGTGGTTGTGGTATTCGTCAATCCTTTTCTTCCTCTATTTCATGTTGAACTGTACCTGGGCGTTTATCCCACTCTTTCAATTCTTCATTCGTCCTTTGGTTTTCCATCTGCTTTCCAAGTTCTTTCATCTCTTCATAATCCTTAGCCATGGAGCTATTTTCAGGTACATGTTCTTTTTTCAGTTCCTCTTTGCTCATTTGCCATCACCTCTACTTATTGATACCCAATATTACCAAATCCGAAACGTAACATATCTAATGGAAATATGGGGTATAGATAAAACATTATGAGCAAATGTAAGGAGGTGCAAGATCTATGCAAACAACTACCCTTTATGTAAAGGAAGCAACGTCAGAAGGCCCTATTTTAAATCTGGAGTCCATACTTTTGAAAACGGAAGGTGTGGAACGTGCGATCATCGATGTTGATGATGGGGAAATTAAAATTGACCATAGCGAAGAAAAACTATCACCGAATCAACTTATTACACTTATTGAACAGTATGGCTTGAATGTAACTAAATAGAAATCAATAGCACCGGGTTTCCTTCATTCAGAAGGGCCTGGTGCTTTGTTGAGTTATAATTTCCCATGCCCACTATAATCACCGTTTTAAAAAGATTCATGATTTCAATAGAAATTCTGGATTTCCTCTAATCCACCTTTCATTCATCCAACCTTCCGTAAACGGTAATAAACCCCTGCCCGATCGGGGGCAGGAGCAAAAAACTATGGATTACCGATTTAACAAGCTGCCCACATAGCGCAGCAAATCATTGGCTGAAGTCGAATTATATCCGTGCTCGTCTATAAGTCTCGTGATGACCTCGTTCACTTTCTTCAGTTGCCTTTCGTCTGGTGTCTTCGTTGAAGTGGTGATCTTAACGACATCCTTCAAATCAGCGAATAGTTTTTTCTGGATCGCTTCCCGTAAACGATCATGGGAATTATAATCAAATCGCTTCCCTTTACGGGCATATGCTGAAATTCGAATCAATATTTCTTCGCGGAATGCTTTTTTTGCATTCTCGGAAATTCCAATTTGCTCTTCTATCGAGCGCATCAATTTTTCATCTGGGTTGATTTCTTCTCCAGTCAATGGATCGCGCAGCCTTGATTTATTGCAGTATGCTTCGACATTATCCAGATAATTATCCATGAGGATTTTTGCCGACTCTTCATATGAATATACAAAAGCTTTTTGCACTTCATTTTTTGCAATGGCATCGTATTCTTTACGTGCCAGTGAAATGAAATTTAAATACCGCTCCCGGAGTTCGTTCGTAATGGACGGATGCTGGTCAAGACCTGCTTTTAATGACATAAGTACATCCAATGCATTAATGGACGGATTCTCCTTACGTATGATCGTAGAGGAAATCCGGTTAATTACGTAACGCGGATCGATTCCGCTCATGCCTTCGTCCTGATATTCTTTTTTCAATTCATTGATGTCTGCGGAATTAAATCCTTCAACATTTTCCCCATCATAAAGCCTCATCTTTTTCACTAAATCGATATCGCCCTTTTTGGGATCTTTCAGGCGGGTCATGATGCTGAAGATTGCCGCCACCCTCAATGTATGCGGGGCTATATGAACATCCGAGACATCACTTTCACGAATCATTTTTTCATAAATCTTCTCTTCCTCGGTAACCTTCAAGTTATATGGAATAGGCATGACAATGATACGGGAATGCAATGCTTCATTTTTCTTGTTGGAAATGAACGCTTTATACTCCGTTTCATTCGTATGAGCCACAATGAGTTCATCTGCACTGATCAATGCAAAACGGCCAGCTTTAAAATTCCCCTCTTGTGTCAATGATAGCAAATGCCATAAGAACTTCTCATCACATTTCAGCATCTCCTGGAACTCCATCATCCCGCGGTTCGCCTTGTTCAGCTCGCCATCAAAGCGATAGGCACGCGGATCTGATTCAGAACCGTATTCGGCAATGGTCGAAAAATCGATGCTGCCCGTCAAATCAGCAATATCCTGTGACTTAGGATCAGAAGGACTGAATGTTCCAATTCCAACACGCTTATCCTCCGAAAGGAAAATACGTTCGACCATAACATCTTCAATCCTGCTTCCATACTCCTGTTCTAATCTCATTACATTCAGCGGCGAAAGATTTCCTTCAATCCTGATGCCATATTCTTCAAAGAAATCATCCCGTAAATACTGCGGGATGAGATGCAGTGGATCTTCATGCATCGGGCATCCTTTTATTGCATAAATCGCACCAGAGTCTTTTAACGAATAACTTTCAAGTCCACGCTTCAGTAAAGAAACGAGTGTGGACTTCCCACCTGACACCGGACCCATGAGAAGCAATATCCGCTTACGGACATCCAGCCGTTTTGCTGCCGGATGGAAATATTCCTCGATGAGCCTTTCCAGTGAATCTTCAAGGCCAAATAACTGACCGCTGAAAAAATTGTATTTCTTTGTCCCATTTACTTCTTCTATCCCTGCATCTCTGATCATGTTGTATACACGTGAATGAGCAGATTGAGCAACTAAAGGCGTTTCTTTCAATATTTCTAAGTACTCTGCGAAGGTGCCTTCCCACTTCAGCTTCTGTTCATCTTCTCTAAATTTTTCAATTTTCTTTAAAATATCCATTAAGGAACCTCCCCCTGTCACTTTCAGAGAATACTTAAATCTATGCTCCAAGTCTGACAAACATGTCAGACTTTAAAAAGTGGACTGGCATTGTTTCGAATCCCCCTTGACTCTCCATGTATCGAAAAGGGCTTAATCATTGAGAATTGATGACAAATATGCTGGCAAGAAAATTTGTGTGCACTCCTGCTAAAAATTAGGGTATACTAAGCCTATACTTAAGTGGGACAATATGGGTAAAGGGAGGTCACAACATGGGCACAGTAATTATCGTTGGAGTTGCTTTAACATTTTTAGCCGCTATCTTCACTGCCGGGTATGACGATAAACCAGGTGTGAAATAAAAAATAACAGCCTTTTCTAAAACTCCAAAAAAAGGGACGGCAAATTAAATTTGCCGTCCCTTTTTTTATTCCTCATCTATATATAAATATAGAAGCACTTTCAAAGTCATTCACGAATGGCTTATTGAGCATGCCAAACGAATAGGCTTCATCATTTATACAGCGTTCTTTTTATCAGTTTGAGCTGAAACGTTGTTCTCCATCGATCTCAAGTCTTCATTTACTTTTTGTCCTTGTTCCAAATATTCCGTTTGGAAACCACTCTTTAATGCCCAACTATAAAACATTAGTGATAAACATGTAATGATGACCATATCCAAACCAAATGGGATTATGTTTAGTCCACCAAACTTTTCACTGCCTAAGTATGAAATGGTCATCATACAGAGTAAGTAAACAACCATCCAAAGCCCTGCTGAAAAGTTTTGGCGGAATCCCTTCCATTTTATTTTTGATTGATAATAGAAATAAACGGGAAGACCAGCCATAATGATAAATAATACTTGACCTGTAAGCGGCCATCTTGCCCAATATAGAACCAAAGAAGCAAAAACAAAGCCCAGTGGTGCAATGATGCTTAATCCTTTTAAACGTAATGGTCTGTACAAGTTCTGACCTGTGCGTCTTAATGTCATTACAGTAACTGGACCTGTAATATAAGAGACTAAAGTCGCAACTGAAATAACCTCTGCCAATACGCCCCAGCCTCTAAACATGAATAAAAATAAGAAAGATACGCCTAGATTAAAAAACATGGCTTGACGCGGGATACCATAAAGAGGATGCAGTTTTCCAAACACGCTTGGTAAATATTTATTCTTTTCCATTCCATAAAGCATTCGTGACGTTGTCGCCGTGTATGTTATTCCTGTTCCCGAAGGAGAAATAAAAGCATCTACGTATAGTAAAATAACCAACCAGTTTATGCCTAAAACAATTGCTAAGTCAGCAAACGGTGAATTGAAATTCAAATGTTGCCATCCATTCACAATCATGGACGGGTCAACGGCTCCAATAAACGCAACCTGTAATAGAACGTAGATGACCGTTGCAATTAAAATGGAGCCAATTACTGCAATTGGGATCGAACGTCCAGGATTCTTTGCCTCACCTGCCATGTTAATTGGACTTTGAAAACCGTTAAATGCAAAGATGATACCAGAAGTTGCTACAGCAGTAAGTACACTTGCCCAACCATTAGGAGCGATACTTCCTGCAGATGTAAAATTGGATGCATGAAACCCGGCAAATAAAAGTGAGCCAATCGTAAGTCCAGGAATAATAACCTTAAAGACTGTAATGAATGAATTAGCTTTCGAAAACAAACTGACTGTCCAGTAATTTAATAAAAAGTAGACGATCAGCAATACTGAGGCAATTGCCAAGCCTCCCCCAGTAAGACTTCCATTTTCTACTAAACCATGTGTCCACCGTGCCCATTCCCATGGCCATGAGCTCATATATTGAACAGAAGCAATCGCTTCAACTGGAATTACGGAAACGATTGCAATCCAGTTTGCCCAGCCTGCAATAAACCCTAAAAAAGAACCATGTGAATACTGCGTGTATTTTACCATTCCCCCAGCTTCAGGAAACATAGACCCTAATTCACTGTAAGATAGTGCGATAAATAAAATAACAACCATCCCGATAATCCAAGAGATAATGGCAGCGGGTCCTGCAATCTGTGCCGCTCTCCAAGCTCCGAATAACCAACCTGAACCAATAATTGACCCGAGTCCCACCATCATTAACGAAAATGTTCCCATCTTTCGCTGCATATTATTCATACATTTTTCACCATGCTTTCTAAAATTATTCTTTACGTTTAAAAGTAACTGGATTAATGATTCGTGTAGTGCGCCCAATTACATCTTAAAGTAATTGCTGCATTTACATCACCTCTTGTAAAAGTTTGAAAATTGATGAGGAAACCTTAAGGATGTCCCCTTATTGCTTCTTTTAATTACACCGGAACCAAACTTTTCTGCATTTCAGAAAATGCTTAAATCCCATTCTTGTGCCATTTGTTTCAATAACAAACTACCTGCTACGCTATTCCCATATTCATCGATGGCTGGTCCATAAATACCAATACCACATCCATCTTGAAAAGGCATTCCGCTTCTGGCACTTGGAGGAACTAGTGCCATAATCCCGCCAGATACTCCGCTTTTGGCCGGCACCCCAATAAAAGCCGCAAATTTCCCCGAAGCATTGTACATACCGCAAGTAAGCATTAATGCTTTGGCCAGCTTAGCCAATTTTTTAGGGATTACTTGTTCTTTACGAACGGGATGGTAACCATCTTGAGCAAGAATCAGTCCAAGCAGGGCTATGTCTTCTGTGGTCACTTCTATGGAACATTGCATGAGGTAAACCTCTAAAGCTTCCTCTACTTCCGATTCCAAATAATTCGTCTCTTTCAAATAGTGAGCCAAAGCTCTATTTCTATGAGAGGTTAACCACTCAGATTGATACACTTCCTCATTGATTGTCGGGCGCTTCCCTAACAAATTTTCAAATAGCTCATAGAGAAATTCCAATTTATTTTGTGAAGAATCCCCTGGGAGAAGCGAAGCTACTGTAATCGCCCCGGCATTTATCATAGGATTGAACGGCTTTCCCGGCTTATGCATTTCTAAACGAATAATTGAATTGAAAGCATCCCCAGTCGGTTCCACATCGACCCTCTCTAACACATAAGAAATGCCGCGACCCAAACATGCGGCTATAAAGCTAAGCACTTTTGAAATACTTTGCAGCGTGAAAGGAACTTCCCAATCCCCTGACTTGATCATTGTTCCACCCGGCTCCAGTATGGTAATGCCCAATTGCGATAAATGTGCATTTCTCAATGCCGGTATATAATTAGCGGTTTGTCCTTCAATAGCAAAGGATCTGTAATATGCTACCCATTCATCTAAGTCGGATTTTCTTTGACTATTAACGTGAATGTCATACTCTTTTGACAATTCTTCAATCACATTCTTCCACCTCTTCAGTTGTTGTATCATTATATTTTCAATATGAGCGTTTTACCGAATACCATTACTAGATTCGATGAAAAAATAATGAATATTCTAAAAATTGTTAAGCGCTTTCAAAAATTTCTTTCTGCTTAATTTTAAATTGGGAACTACATAATCATACAAAAACCTACAAAATCTAAAAAATAAAAAGCCAATAAAAAAACGTGATCATCTCACATGTCCCGTTACCATTTTTTGTGGATAGAAAAACAATTTGGTTTTGCCATAATTGATTATAAGCCGTTCTATTCAGGAAAAAGTAAGCGTTGTATTGAAGCCGATGAAACTGTATACTGATTTTTTAAACAAATTAGGAGGTGACGAGTTGTATCTCAGTACGTTAATGAAAAAAGAGGTCTATGTCCTTGCTTTGATGTTGTTAACTGTGCCATTAGCAGGCGAATTGAGTTTTTATCCTTTCAATGAAACGTTTCGGGTAAGTTTTGGTGTGCCTGCATTTTTCTTCTTTTTACTATTATTACAAAAAACGCCGGCCATATTTTCGGGTATCTTGACAGGAACAATGGTTGTGATATTTCGCATTCTAATCGACTTTTTCATGCAGGATAATTTCTCCTGGATTTCCGCATTTCACGCTCATTATCCTAGTTTTTTCTTTTATTTTACCTATTCCGTTCTATTCTATTTTGCGAAAATCAACCGCTTTCAAAGCCGAACTTTGATTATTGGATTTATTGGTCTCATTATTGAAATATTGTCCGACTCCGTAGAATTAATCTTTCAATATATTGTGTTGGAAACAACGATTACGTTTGGTTCACTAAATGAGATGATCGTGATCGCATTCGGCCACAGTTTTATCGTTTTGAGCTTTTTTAATATGATGAAACTTTATGAAGCACAATCAAGGGAGAGGCAAATCAGAAAACAAAATGAACATATGCTGATGCTCATTTCCAATTTATACGAGGAAACGATCCATTTAAAAAAAACATTAAAAAATGCTGAGAATATTACAAAGAAATCATATGATTTGTATCGCGAATTAAAAGCATTGGAAAAAAGGGAAAAGCAACTTCATGATCTTACAGAGCCATATAGTCAAAAAGCATTACGCATCGCGGGTGAAATGCATGAAGTCAAGAAAGATAATCAGCGGATTTTTGCTGGTCTATCCAAATTGATCTCCAATGAGAGTTTTAAAGATTATATGAATGCTGCTGAACTTTTTTATTTAATTATCCGAATTAATGAAAAATATGCCTTATCATTAGGAAAGGACATTCAATTTGAATACTCATTGGAAGGAAAAAACGATTCACCTTATCATGTATATACCGTGTTATCTCTTTTCAATAATTTAGTCGCCAATGCAGTGGAAGCAATTAAAGAAAAGGGAATCGTCCGTTTAAGTTTGTTTGAAATTAGTGACAATGTAGAATTTAAAGTTGCTGATACCGGACCTGGAATTCCTCAAAAATATCAGACTGTCATATTCAAACCTGGTTTTACATCAAAGTATGATCAGTTCGGGACACCTTCAACAGGGATTGGACTCTCATATGTTAAAGAAGTCGTGAAAGAACTGGGAGGGGATATCCTATTTGAGAATAGTTTTAATGGCGCTGTTTTTTCAATAAAGTTACCAATCCAGAAGTTGATTCAGAAAGGGTGATTCCATGCGTTTTTTTATAACAGATGATGATTGTGCCATACGTTCAAACTTAAGCCAAATTATAGAAAACGAAGATTTAGGTGAAGTGGTGGAGGAAGCGGAAGATGGCAGTCTATTAGAAGGGCATATTTTGAATTTAAAACAAATTGATATATTATTTATTGATTTATTAATGCCCATCCGGGATGGCATTGAGACACTTCGTCATATAAAAAGTACATTTAACGGGAAAATAATAATGATTTCGCAGGTTGAATCCAAGGAGTTGATTGGCGAGGCTTACTCGCTCGGAATTGATTATTATATTACTAAACCAATCAATCGGATTGAGATATTGACAGTCATTCGAAAAGTTATGGAACGCATCCATTTAGAAAGATCGATCACTAATATTCAAGCCTCTTTAAATAGTGTATTGAACTTTGAACAGCCAAAAGTTGATAATTCCAATAGTTTTAATGAAAAAAGTATAAGAGAGGTGGGTGAATTCCTTTTATCGGAATTAGGGGTCGTTGGAGAAAATGGCGCAAAAGATTTAATGGAAATGCTTCAGTATTTATTTATGTATGAACGGACTTTTACTTTTGGAAAGCAATTCCCCACCCTTAAAGAAATCTTTGTAGAAATCACAAAAAAAAAGCTCGGAACAGCAGCTTTGCCGGTTGATATCAATCGGGAAATAAAAGCTGCCGAACAGAGAATACGCAGAACGATTAACCATTCGTTAAATCATTTCGCTTCGCTAGGTTTAACGGATTTTTCGAATCCGAAGTTTGAAAATTACGCTTCCAAATTTTTTGATTTCACAGTCGTTCGCCAAAAGATGAAAGAACTTCAAAATGATTCAAAAATAGTTCTTACACCTACCCGGGTAAATACAAAAAAGTTTATTCAAGTATTTTATTTCGAAGCGAAACGATTGAATCCTGATGAAATAAATAGATATAGATAAAACATGATTAAATACGAAAAATTACGGAAGAACCAAAAAACATAAAATCCCCTGAATGATTTCAAGGGATTTTAACAATATCTTATTTTTTCAACAATAAATACATGAAATAAGGTGCACCGATCAATGCAACCATGATACCTGCAGGAATCCCCTCGGGTTCAATTATATTTCGGCCTATCGTATCGGCAAGCAGCAATAGCCATCCACCGATTAAAATGGCAACCGGAATGAATAGTTGATTTCGAGGTCCTACCAAGGATTTTGCTATATGCGGGGACATAAGTCCAATGAATGCAATTCCGCCTGTAACAGAAACGGCAGCCGCTGCCAGTGCCACAGCCATGATCAGCAGTACGATCCGCTCCTTTTCAATCGATACACCGACCCCAATTGCGACCGGTTCACTTAAACCAAGCAGATTCAAACGATTTGCTTTATATAAGGTGAATGGAATGAGGAAGATTAACCATGGAATGATTGCCCAAATGAAAGGCCAATCCGTGCCCCATATATTTCCTGCCAACCATTTTGCGATGAAATCGACCTTCGCTCGTTCCGCTGACGAAATGAGGACAATCATCAGGCCTGAAAGCGCCATTGAAAAACCTACGCCGATCAACACTAACCGGACGGGTTCAAGTCCACTCTTCCTCTTGTATGAGAGGATATATATTAAACAGGCCGTCAGTAACGCTCCGATAAAACCAACAAGCGGAACCATATAAACAAAAGAACCAGCGTCAAGCGGGAAAAACAGAAAGAATGCGGCAATGGCAACACCTGCTCCTGAGTTGATCCCGATGATTCCGGGATCGGCTAAATCATTACGTGTGATCCCTTGTAGAATGGCTCCCGACAGTGCAAGGGCCATGCCTGCTAAAAGGGTGATGATGATACGCGGTAAGCGGACGGAAAATAATATGAATTCCTCTTTAAACGTCCCTTGCCCGAAGAGCGTTGGAAACAGTCGTCCTATAGAAAGATTGGAATATCCCGAACACGTCCCTATAATGATCGTAATGATGATGAGTGCACTCAATGCACCTATTATCCAACGCTGTTTTTTGACTAAAGCTGACTGGATCATGAAAATGCTTTACCTCCTTTACGCACGATTAGGAGGAAGAAAGGTAAACCTATCATCGCAACAACCGCTACCACAGGTGTTTCATATGGAGAATTGATCGTACGGCCGATCGTATCGGCAAGCAGCATGAAGGTGGCTCCCAAAATCGCAGACATAGGGAGGATGAATCGATAATCCGTACCCACGATAGCCCGAACGATATGTGGGACCATTAACCCGATGAACACCATATTTCCGACAAGCGCAACGGCAGCCCCTGCCAGGAGAATGATGACCACGAAGAGAACCGCCTTTATCTGTGTTGTCTTTTGCCCTAAGCCTACGGCCACTTCTTCACTTAAACTAAGTATGGTGAGCTGTCTGGAAAAGATAAGGGAGATGAGGATGCCTATTAGAATGAACGGAACGATTACACGAAGCTGTTCCCATGAAGTTCCGATATTCCCGCCAGCTGTCCACATCGATACATCTTTTGATACCTTGAAATATATGCCGACCCCTTGGGAAACGGCAAATAGGAATGCAGAGACTGCAGCTCCAGCCAATACGATCCGCAAAGGGGAAAATCCTCCCTTTTTCATCGCACCGATTCCGAAAACCATGGTTGCCCCGACAGCGGAACCTATAAAACACGCAATCATGATCCCTAAATTATTAGCATTTGGAATGAATGCCAAAGTGATGGCAAGACCTGCATTGGCTCCTGCCGTCAATCCAAGCAACCCGGGATCGGCAAGTGGATTTCTGGTCATACCCTGCATGATGGCCCCAGAAACGGCAAGGGCTGCACCCACAAAGATTGCCCCCACTTCACGAGGGAAGCGGATTTCCCGAATGATTGAAATCTTTTCACCGACAGCATTTGATGTCAGTGCTTGCCAGACGTCTTTAACGGTAACATCAGCCGCACCAAATGCCATTGAAATAATGAACATGCCTATAAAGGCGACGATCGCTATGATCAGTTTACTTATAAATGGGATGAAACGTTGATTTTCATTAGTCATCTGTCTCTCTCATCTCTTTTTTTATAGAATAAAAGGAGAGGAATTGGAATCCCTCTCCCTCGCTGTATTATTTTCCAAGAAAACTTTTGGAAAAGAAGTCTAATTGGTAATCTAATGTGATTGGATCATTGAAGTAGAATTTTTTTGCATCAGCTTCATATAGTTTATTGTTTTTAACGGCAGGTATGTTTTTAAACGTGTCAGTTTGTTGGAATGAATTGTCCTGATCTTTGTTATTGCTCAAAATCACATAATCACCGGCATAGTCTTTAAGGACTTCTAATGATAAGGCAAAGTAACCATCTTTCAGCGCCACTTCTTTTACCTTTTCAGGCATCCCCAATTTCATTTCTTGATAAAGTATTTCCGTTCCACGTCCCCAATTATCACCGTATACATAGAACTGTTTGTCAAACTTTTCAAAAACGGAAACGGTAGCATCTTCTCCAATTTTGGCTTTAATTTCATCACCAGTTGTTTTTGCCCGTTTTTTGAAATCATCCACCCATGCTTGAGCTTCTTTTTCTTTATTCAAAAGTTTACCGATTTCTACATGTTGTGTTAAATAATCAACTTTTCCGTATGTATAAGTTACGGTTGGAGCAATTTCCTTTAATTTATCGACATTTTTAATCGTCGATAAACCAATGATTAAATCCGGATTCAACTCGATGATCTTTTCCAGGTTTTCGTCCGTCACTTCTTCCACATCTTTTAACTCTTTAAAATTCGGGTTCATTTTAGACCAGGAATCAACCCCTACAAGGTTAACATCCAAAGCCATTACGTTACCTGCGAAAGATGATAGTACTAATACACGCTGAGGATCTGCGGGAACTTTAACAGGACCATTTTCAGATTGATACGTGATGGTACCTGATTTTTCTTTTTTGGAAGCGGAGCTTTTTTCTTTTTCGGCTGACTCGTTACCACAAGCGCTAATAATTAACACTAACAGCAGTATAAACGGAAACATAATCTTTTTCATTTGTTGTCAAATCTCCTTTTAGTAAGTTGTATGTGCTGCACATTGGTTTGTTCGTTCGTTGATCTCGTCCGATTACCGCATCAATATGGAATACTTCCTTAAGAACTTCATGAGTGATGACTTCTTCACAATCTCCTGCTTTGACTATTTCCCCGTCCTTTAAGGCAATGATATAGTCGGCAAAGCGAGCAGCTTGGTTTAAATCATGAAGAACCATGACAATTGTACGTCCCTGTTCTACATTCAGCCTTTGTAATAATTCCAGAACCTCCAGCTGATGGGCCATATCCAAATAGGTGGTCGGCTCATCAAGGAAGATGATTTCCGTTTCCTGGGCAAGGGCCATCGCAATCCAAACACGCTGGCGCTGACCTCCTGAAAGAGCATCCACGGGACGGAACTTGAAGTCTTTCGTGCCGGTCACTTCAAGTGCCCAATCAATCACATCATAGTCTTTTTGGGTCAGGCGCCCAAAACCTTTTTGATAGGGAAAGCGCCCATATGATACGAGCTCCCCAACCGTCAATCCGCTTGCACTCTCGGGTGTCTGCGGAAGTATGGCCATTTTTCTTGCAAGGATCTTAGTGCTTTCTTTTGAGATATTAACCCCATCTAAAACAACCGTACCTGATTGATTTGGAATGATTCTGGTGATCGCTTTCAAAAGTGTCGATTTCCCACATCCATTTGAACCGATGATCGTTGTGATTTTTTTATCTGGAATTTCCACACTGAGATCTTTTACAATTAAACGTTCACCATAACCAATATTCAAATTCTCTGTATATAGGCGAACCATTTTTTAACCTCCATTTACTGAAAAAAATAGGTAAGTAAAAACTCAAATGAAAATGATTATCATTATCCACTACTTAATTACTATAATTCTATCTAAATATATTGTCAATGGTAATTTCATGGTCATATAAGAAGAATTTCTGACAGGATTTTTGGGGCCGGCCCGTATTACCGACTGACAATGAAAACAGTAAAGATCCCGGAGACGTTTCCGGGATCTTTACTGTTTTCCTCATACTCAGGACTTTGGCAAGAATATTCCTAATAGGCCGTATTTATTAATCAATGTTTCTTAAATCCTTGCTTCTCAACATAATCTTTCATGTACAGCCTGCTTTTCTTTCCAAGCATTCCTGCCATTTGCCCGGTCCATGTGTCTTTTCGTTTACCTTTAGTCCGAAGCTCATAATAACTGGAAATCGTTTCATTATATTCTTCAAGTTGTCCGATGAACTCTTGCTTATCCTCCTGATATCCATTTTCATGATAAATGTTGGACAACGGCAAACGCGGCTTTTTATCCGAGCGGTTTTTCGGATATCCAACCGCTAGAGCGAATAATGGTATAACACGATGCGGTATATTCAAAATCGCAGACACTTCTGGGAGATTATTGCGGATCCCGCCTATATAGCAAATGCCTAGATCCATCGATTCTGCCGCCAATGCTGCATTTTGGGCCGCTAGAGCCGCGTCGATACAGGCAACCATGAATTTCTCGGTACTTTCAATCGATTCGGACAGGTCCGTGTTTTCCATTTCGGAAACCATATCCTGACGATATAAATCGGCGCAAAAGACGAATAGATGTCCATTCTTCTCTACATATGACTGTGGTCCGGCAAGTTCGGCAAGCTTGGCTTTCTTTTCCGGGTCGGTTACCCCTATGATTGAATACGCTTGAATATAACTTGAAGTCGATGCAGCTTGGGCACATTCCACAATCGTATTGATTTGCTCCCCAGACAATAACTTGTCCTCAAAGGAACGAATGGAACGGTGATCTAAAATCTTCTCAATAATGTTATTCAATGCTCCCACCCCTAAAGAATATGTAAAGTATCCATCATCGGGGCTGAAATGCCCCCGATGACAGTATTGATGAAACTCAACCTTTTGTTTTTAAATCCAATTCCCGGTAATTTTGCTGTCTAAGTGCTTCATAAACCAAGATGGCTGCCGTATTCGACAGATTAAGGGAACGTACTTTATCCGTCATTGGAATCCGCAGGCACCGATCCATATTTTCTTGGATCAGATCTTTCGGGAGACCCGTCGTTTCACGGCCAAAAATGAAGAATATCTCACTTTCTTGATCACTGTAATCGAAGCTGGAATGCGGCTGCTCCCCAAATTTCGTCAAGTAATAAAATTCGCCGCCGGCGTTTCTTTCAAAAAACTCTTCTAACGAATCATAATAATGGATCTTTACATTCTCCCAGTAATCGAGCCCGGCCCGTTTGAGCTGTTTGTCATCCGTCGAGAAACCGAGCGGGCGAATGAGATGTAAAGACGTATCCGTCCCTGCACATGTTCTTGCGATATTTCCTGTATTTGCTGGAATCTGTGGTTGATATAAAACTACATGTATTGACACTTCATTTTCACCTCTAGTTTGAACTTCACCTTAATTATAGCATTAAACAAAAAAGACTAAAAACCTATCACCCTCCATCCAAAATCACAAAGAATTTATAAACGATGTTCGGTGTATATCTTGTTGAATCCTCATACGTCCAATATCGGTGACGGCTGTTCATCGTATGTGCATTCACAAGCGGCATCCCGTCCTGATCCTTCACCGTTACAATCAAGTTATGGTCAAACCGTCCGTCCCCTTCGAAATCTATGCAGAGGATATCGCCCAAATTCAATTCCTTGGCCGACTCCACCTGCTTTGTCCTGATGGCATTCCCGGCTTTAAGCAGATGATATAAAGAATGGGCTGTCGTCCATGTATAACTCCAGCTTTTCCCCCTTATCCACCAGCCCTTACTTTTATTTGGCGCCCCCCACATCGGTATTCCCCCTGCATGTAAACATTGTGAAATGTAATTCGTACAATCATCGGTGAATTTATAATAAGCCGGATTGAATTCATTCCACCAACGCTCGGCATATTGAACGGCCTTCATTCGATCATACTTATATGTGAGACGATCTGCGCCTGGATCACATTTTGGCGGTGCCTCTTCGGTTTCAAACCTGGGAATCAACTCATTTTCATCCACTATATACCCATTTCGAAACCGTGCCTCCCTTTCTTCCATTTCTTCTTCTATATAAAATGAATCTTCCTGTTTTAATAAATATTGCAGATGGACATGATAGGTCAGGACTGTATCCCTGTCTTCCTTTCTCTTCGAATGTACCTTGCCTGCCGCATTCACCCGAACAATTTCGGCGGCGCGGTTCCTCAACATTTTCTTCTTCAAATGTAACTTCCTTTCACCCCGTTCCAGATCATCTGTAGTATAAAACTCCACTCTTTCTTGTAAAAGGCGTTGCAATTGTTCCCTCAAGTTCATGCCCTCCTTCTTACCATCTATGCTAATGTGTATGTACGAGGGCATGGACAAAAACACAACTTCATAAATGTGGGAGTTTCAATGCTCCATAATGAAACTTTTTATAAAGATTTTCCTTGTAGCATCCGAAATATCTTAAGCAAAAAGCCGCCCCGTTATATTTACGAGGTGGCTGCATTTTAAATATTATTTTGTTTCCAAGGTAAACTGCAGTCCTTTCTCAATTTCCGCCAATACCTCTTCATCCTTTTCCTTCATTCGTGCTTCTTCCAATACGGAAACAGCCTGCTCCCGGCCAATTTTCCCAACTGCCCAGGCCGCCGTCCCCCTGATGACGGGTCGCGGATCATTCTTCATGACCTGTATCAATAGAGGCAATGCCGTTTCATCTTTGAAATGGGCCAGTGCTAAAATGGCATTTCGTTGGATTGGCTTTTTACCGCGCCAAGAGCCAGATACATGGCCGTATGTCTCTTTGAAGTCCCGATTTGAAATCGTAAGCAGGGGTTTTAACAGCGGTTTAGCCAGCTCGGGATCGGGTTCCATCTCTTCATGAAAATGAAAATCCATTCCTTTGTTTTTCGGACAAACGGTCTGGCATGTATCACATCCATACAAACGATTGCCTATTTTCGTCCTGAACTCATCCGGAAGGAAACCTTTTGTCTGTGTCAAGAACGCAATGCAACGCTTGGAATTTAGCTGCCCGCCCTGAACGAGCGCTCCAGTCGGGCAAACATCGACACATTTATTGCATGTCCCGCATTGATCTTCCATCGGTTGATCCGGTTCAAACGGCAGGTTGGTGATCATATCTCCCAAGTATACATAAGACCCGAACTCCGGTGTGATGATCATACTGTTTTTTGCACTCCAGCCAATACCTGCACGCTCAGCCACTGCCCTATCTGATAACTCACCCGTATCAACCATGGACTTCATCATTGCCCCTGGCACTTTATCTTTAATGAAATTCTCAAGTAACTGCAATTTATTACGGAGAACGGTATGATAATCCGTTCCCCAAGACGCCCGGCAAAAGATCCCGCGGCGTTCACTTTTTGTACTTTGCGGAGCATCCTTCAATTTCGAAGGATAAGCAAGCGCAATCGAAATGATGGATTGCGGTTTATCGAATATCAATTCAGGCCTTACCCTTTTTTCTATATCGGCTTCTTCAAACCCTGACTGGTAATCCAGTTCCTGTTGACGTATCAGCCGACCTTTCAGTTCGGTGAAAGCCGTAGCCGAAGTAAAGCCGATTTTATCGATGCCGATTTCCTTACTATATAAAATCACTTCTTGCTTGAATGAGTTCATATCCATATTAATCACCTACGTTCATTCAGTATTCCCATTGAAGCTTGAATCCATTTCAAACCATTGCTATCTATGATAAACTAATTGCAATCATTTTTGGAGGTGAAACGGTTGGAAATTACCGTATCAGCTAATCTTAGCAGTAAAATCCCTGAATTTAAAGTCGGGGTCATTACATATGAAAACATCGAAGTCGGTCCCTCCCCGCAAATGGTGAAAGGAAGACTTCAACTATTTCAGGAAGCTCTTTTCTTCGACCTTGAAGAAAAGGAATTGACCGACTTTTCCGGCATTAAAGTGTGGCGGGAAATTTTCAAGGCTACAGGAACAAACCCGTCACGGTATCGTCCCTCCGTGGAAGCCCTATACCGCCGCGTGAAAAAACAGAATTACTTGACGCCCATCCATTCGGCCATCGATTTGAATAACTTCTTCTCACTGTTATATGAAGTTCCGATCGGCATTTATGATGCTGAAAAATTAACGGGAGACATCTCGATTAAGATTGGCGAGGGGGCAGATGGGTATGACGGTTTGAACGGCCGCTTCAATTCCATGGAAAATATGATTACATCAGCCGATCATGCTGGCGCATTCGGAAGTCCCTACGTTGATTCAGAACGCACGAAAGTCACTGAGGAAACGAAAAAAGCCATCCAAATCATTTATTTACAACCCAATACTTCAACCACGGAAGCAAATCAGCTAACGAAATCCTTGATGGACATGTTCCTTGAAATCCACGGTGGTGAAGGGACTTACTCGATTATGGAAGGATAATTACGGAAATAATCCCTTTCCACAATCGGAAGGGGTTTTTTCATTATTGTTCCACTTAATAAAACCAGTCCGCGGTATTTTTTTATTTAACCGATCGATCCATACCCTGAAAAAGGTTCTTAAAATTTTCTTTTAGTCGATTCCAGAAATCCGCTTCCTTTCCGCCGACAGTCTGCCAAGCCTCCTCGACGTAAACGTCTCCGGGGTCTCGGCTAGCCAGTTACTCGGCAGGAGTGTCGCATATTTCTTCCATCCTTTAAGGATTATTGTAAAAAAACTCAAGGATCACATCGTAAACTTGGTTCGAGATGCCCAGCCTAAGGTTTTTTTCTTAATATTTCATTCCAGTCGATTCCAGAAATCCGCTCCCTTTCCACCGACTGTCTGCCGAGCCTCCTTGA
This sequence comes from Peribacillus sp. FSL R5-0717, assembly GCF_038002945.1. Classification (NCBI taxonomy): domain Bacteria; kingdom Bacillati; phylum Bacillota; class Bacilli; order Caryophanales; family Bacillaceae; genus Peribacillus; species Peribacillus sp. FSL R5-0717. The sequence goes on along the minus strand of NZ_JBBOOF010000001.1, from coordinate 3,511,348 downwards.
CGTAAACACCTCCAGGATCTCGGCTAGCCAATTCATCGGCAAGAGTGTCGCAAATTTTTTACATCCTTTATGGGTTACTGTAAAAAAACCTCAAGGATCACCTCGTCTTAAACTTTGTTCGAGATGAGTCTAGCCTTCGGTTTTTATTTATAAGAACGTTCCAGTTGATTGGAACGTAAGGTACGAGACTCCTGCGGGAAAAGCGGGGCCAAGGGAGACACCGAAGGCGAGAGCCAAGGAGGCTCCCGGACCGCCCGCGGAAAGCGAGTGCCTGTAGTGGAAATCAACGATCAGATTTGTTAACCCTCAAAAACACTTTCCGTTTTACCCCAGAAATTCATTCCCTTCCCTCCGACTGTCTGCGAGCCTCATCAAAGCAAACGTCTCCAGGGTCCCGGCAGCCGATTTGCAATGGTTACTTTCTGCCTTTCGATTGATAATCATCGATGCTACATAAGCCTGGTACGCCTTTCTCTTCCCCTTTAACAAAAAAAGCACAAACTTATTCAAACTGATTCTACTAACGTAGTTAAACATATTGACTAAGTTTGTGCTGCATCGAAATCCCCACACTCCCGGATGAAGGATTAATCAAAATTTTTTCGGGTATGACTACTGTATTACCGCTTCGATGAAATGCAGGGAATTTGGACAATAAAAAAATCCCACTGTAAACAGTAGAATTCTTGTAATAATATTTAAACGCAAAGCTTCGTTCTCCAGGTAACGAAACCCTACGTTATGAGTATGTATTGGAGCGGGTGAAGGGAATCGAACCCTCATCATCAGCTTGGAAGGCTGAGGTTTTACCACTAAACTACACCCGCATATTCTTGTAGAAGTTTGTCGAATTACCAATCAACAAAATTAATTATATAGTTTAATGTGAAAAAATGCAATAGTTTTTTTAAAAAAAATTAATAATTAGCGTATTGTAACGTTAATATATTCATTCACTCTAGTAAGTATGTTAAAAAGTCCTCTGATTCAGAGAACTTTTTTCATCCTATATGATGATTTAAGACCAAATGACTTCCATTAAACGCGGATAAACCTGCTGTGCCGTTTCTAGCAGCATGATTAACTTCCTGAACGCCAGATCCGGTACGATATCCCCCTCAATAGAGTATGAATAACGAATCGAAATGGTCCCATTTTCTTCATACAGCTTGGAATACCTGAAATTAGCATTAAATTCATTCAACAGTGTATGTACATCCTGTTTCTTTTCGGGGTTCTTCAACTCGGCGACATTAAAGCAAAATAAGTCCGCCACATTTTCATCTTGATTGAAAGCAAATACTAAAAGGACCTTCCACCCGTCCTTTAACTTTTGCTCGGCTCTAAAAAAGGTGGTGCCATCTTCATTCAACTCATTCATATAGATTTTCTCACTAGTTAAAAAATCACGAAATTTAGCAACGTTTGACATGGTTCATCACCTTTCTGTTTATAAGTCCATTTTATAATGAAAACAAGCATTTTTACAGACTTTTCTATTATCCTGCCAATTTCCTCCTATTAACAGGGGCGACCTTAAAAGGAAGGGAGTCATATATGAACTCCCTTCCTGGATTGATTATCCAGTTGCTTCTCCGCAAAACTGAAGCGCTACTTGCAGGTCCAAAATTACCTGGCGGATTTTTGAGTATCCTTCCATGTCAGGAACTTCTTTATTCGTAAGTGGTCGACCTTTATCTGCCGCTATCGATGGCTTATCCTTCAAATGGTTTAAGAGATGCCACTAATATATTTTACTTGAAAGGAAAACGGCCTTTTCCCGATTGAATATCGAAAAAAGGCCGCTTTTGTTATAGCTGCTTAAAAATCACAACGAAGAACCTTCCTCAGCTATATTTCCATAAAACTTATAGTTGAGCGAATTCGGGTTCCGCAACTTTCACAAGCTGTTTTCCAAGGTTCGTTCCTTTAAACAGACCTAAAAATGCATCCGGTGTGTTTTCGAACCCTTCAATAATCGTTTCTTCATACTTCAGCTTTCCTTCTTGAAGCCACTTACCTAATTCCGTAGCACCCTCCTGGAATCTAGCAGCATAATTTCCAACTGTGAAACCTTTCATTAGTGCACTGGTTTTGATCATTGCCGATTGCAGACGCGGTCCTAGATCTTTTCCTTCCGCGTTATATGAGGAAATCGCCCCGCATAATGGAATTCGGGCATTCGCATTCAAAAGTGTAAAAACAGCATCGGACACCTCGCCGCCCACATTATCGAAATAAACATCGACTCCATCAGGAACAGCATTGGCTAAATCTGTCGCAAAACTATCACTTTTATAATTTACGGCTCCATCAAACCCGAGCTCTTTCGTTAAGTACTCAAGTTTTTCATCCGAACCAGCGATGCCAACAACCTTCGCACCTTTAATCTTAGCAATTTGTCCGACTACTGAACCAACTGCTCCAGCTGCTCCTGAAACAACCACCGTTTCTCCTTCTTGAGGTTTACCAATATCAAGCAAACCAAAATAAGCAGTTAAACCGGTCATTCCAAGAATCCCCAAATGAGTTGTGACCGGAGCCACCTTGGGATCAATCACACGGATTTCCTTTTCAGTGACAACTGTGTATTCTGCCCAGTCGATATTCCCAACAACGACATCCCCTTGTTTGAAGGAATTCGATTTCGACTCAACAACTTCAGCAACAACGCCCCCCGTGATGACCTTATTCAATTCAAATGGAGCTATATATGATTTGGTATCTTGCATTCTGCCACGCATGTATGGATCGACAGATAAATATAGTGTACGTACTAAAATCTCATTATCCTTCGGTGTGGGAACTTCACTCTCAACAAAGTTAAAATCCCCTTTCGAAGGCATACCTTTCGGGCGATTTGCCAGGGTGATTATTTGTTGTTTGGTTTGTGCCATCATTGTTCCTCCTTGGTTTGAATACGTAATTTCGAAAAGAAGCGTATCACTGATGAAGTTCATAGGTCAAAGAATATGATTGGCTATTGCTTCCATAACACTATTTATGTATCCTTTCCAGAAACCTCAAACTTGCTACAGCCTATTATGTCCCATGTTTTTCATTTTAATAAACGTTTCGCTCACCAGAAAAATTTAACGGCCTTTCCCCGATTGGATACCGGGAAAAGGCCGTAGCTTGAAATACTCTTTTTTTATTTTCCGTTACAGGGCTACTGCCCCTTCTTCTTATGAACTAATTCATGGATAGTCTACATCAATTTTGAAATGAACATCGTTGCAATTCCAAAGTAAATTAGTAACGAGAGTATATCATTCAGTGTTGTAATTAGCGGACCAGACGCAACTGCGGGATCGATGTTGAATTTATATAATATCAAAGGAATAATGGTCCCAGCTAAAGTCCCGATAATCAGGGTCATCACCAATGAACTTCCAACCACTAATCCCAAAACGGGATTTCCCTGCCAAACATAAGCTATGATGGAAATTAATATTCCGCAGGTGATGCCTATTATCAAGCCAACTTTCAGTTCCCGTATAATGAGCCTGGTCACGACTCCTTTATCCGTATCACTAGTGATTAGGCCTCTTACAACAACAGCTAAAGATTGAGTGCCTGTATTTCCAGTCATCCCTGCGATCATCGGCATAAAGAAGGCAAGTGCAACAACTTTGGACAAGGTTTCTTCAAAACCGCTTATAATGGTTCCGGACACTAATCCGATGAATAAAAGTAAAATAAGCCAGGGCAGCCGACGATATGCGGCCACATGCGCCTTCGTGTCAAAGTCTATAGCTTTACCGGATGCCGATAATTTTTCAATATCTTCATTCGCTTCCTTAATGACAACATCAATAATATCATCGACGGTTACAATTCCTAATAACTCATTATTTTTTTCAACTACTGGAATTGCTAAAAAATCATACCGCTCGATAACACGAGCCACCTCTTCTTGGTCTTCATCTGCAGATACGGAGATAACCCGGCTGTACATAATATCTTGAATTTTTTCAGATTCATCATTTATTATTAAATCCCGATATGAGACAACACCTACTAATTTTTTATCATTATCTATTACATAAAGATAGTTGATCGTTTCCGAAAACTCCGCAAAGATTTTCAGTTTTTCAACTGATTCACGCACCGAATAATGTTGGGGGATCCATACAAAACGGTTTGTCATGATTCTCCCTGCCGTTTCAGGGGGATAATTCATGATATTTTGAACGATTTTTGATTCTTCTTGTTTCATGCCAGAAAGAAGTTCTTCGATTTTTCCAGGGGATAGGTCCTCTAACAATGAAGCTAGATCATCATTATCCATTAAATCCATTACATGGCCGGATTTTTCTATTCCCAATTTACTAAGGATTTTTAATTGATGGACTTTCTCAACTTCTTGAATCAGTTCAGCGATTTGTTCTGAATCGAGTAACAACAAGAAGCGTGTATGATGTTTTTCTGGGAGCCCCTCAAAAATACGCGCAATGTCATATGGTTGGAGTTCATCCAATATCGCTTGAAATTCTTTCTTTTTTCCTTCTTTTAATACCTTTATGATCTGTAAAGTCATTTGATCTTCCGTCAGGACTTTTATCATCCTGTCTCTCACTCCTTTTTAGGGGAGCCAAAAAATATTTCCCTTAAATATTAAAAGTAAAAAAAATATTATTATTCCCCTTCCAAAATCTTGTTTCCATTCACGAGTATGTCGTCGTGAATAGTTATCCAAATCCCTCACCTCCAGGAAAAAAATAAAAACACCTCCATTACAAATGAAGGTGTTAAATACGGTATATATGCGTACATTGTCTGGATGACAAATACAAACAGCCGTATATGACTGAATGACAAATACAAGCATAAATCCAGTTCCTCCATTCGTAGAGCTTTAGCACTGTGTGGCATAGGACAAAGCCAGCTACATTAAAAACCACCTTATGTCGATGGTTTCTGTTGACCCATTGGCGTCTTTCGACATTTTTGGGCAGTAGCGTATCTCCTACACAGGAGCCTCACCTAACGAGGATATTTAATTTACACATCCACTCTAAAAGAGTTTCATTTAGATGTCAATGGTTAATTCAAATAATTCTAAATTTGACCTGATATCCATCCCCAAAAAAGTTACCTGAAAAAAACACCGACTTTTGCTCTTCAGGTTATTATGCCTGATTGAATGTCCCTTTGATATTTTTTAAGAATTCCCTCTTAATAGCCACAATTGCCACCCTAATTAAAAGGATACAACGGAGAAATACATGCAACTACAAGGGAAAATATTGGAATTACATATTGAAACTTACTTATAATGAAGACGGATATCCAATGACTGAGTCTAATTATTTTAAGAAAGGAACTGGCTCAAATGAAAAAAATTTTGTCGATTATATGTATTATCGTAAGTGCTGCTTTATTAATGGCAGGTTGCAGAACCAAGGACGAGGTACAGGTGGAAGAGAAATCGAAGGAAGTGAGCTCATTGAATGCTATTGAAGGCAGATGGGAAGGAGATATTAAGATCCCAAATCAACCGCTTCCAATCATTGTTCATTTTACGAAGAAAGATGGAACGATAAGTATTCCTGTACAAGGGTTGAACGAATTCCCCTTAACAAGTGTAAGGTTAAGTGAATCAGACTTGTTTTTTGATATGAAAATCCAAAATCAGCAAATTACGTTTGATGGGAAAGTAAATCAGGATAAGATTTCAGGAACATTCGTTCAACAAGGGCAAGCCTTCCCCTTTGAATTGCTCAAGAAATCCGATCAGGCAGTTGAAGAAAAAGAATCAGGTGAAATCGTGCAGGCCGACTTAAAGAACGGAACCATTAAAGGCCTTTTAGAAACACCAAAACATGAAGGGCCTTTTCCTGTGATGATTATAATTGCGGGTTCCGGGCCGACCGATAAAGATGGTAACACCATTGCAAATCCCGGAAAAAATAATAGTTTGAAAATGTTAGCCGAAAGTCTTGCTGAAAAAGGGATTGCAAGCATCAGATATGATAAGCGCGGAATTGGTGAAAATATGAAATTGGCAGGAAAAGAAGAGAACCTGAGATTTGAACAGTATATTGATGATGCAGCTGCCTGGGTCCAATTTGCCAAAAAGGATGGCCGTTTTTCCAAAGTCGGCATCATCGGCCATAGCGAAGGCTCGTTAATTGGAATGGCAGCCGCAAAGAAAACAGAAACAGACATATTCATTTCATTGGCGGGTGCAGGCGAACCTATTGACCAAGTTCTCATCAAACAGCTTGAAGAGCAGCTTACACCGGCGTTATTAACGGAATCCAAAGATATACTGGCAAAGCTAAAACAAGGAAAACAAGTCGAGACTGTCAGTGCTGATCTGCAAAGTGTATTCCGCCCCTCTGTTCAGCCATACATGATTTCTTGGATTCAATATAACCCGCTAGAATCAGTAAAGGAACTGAATATCCCTGTTCTAATCGTAAACGGCAATAGAGACATTCAAGTGCCGGCAACTAATGCAAAAGCGTTACATGAGGAAAAAGGCGATTCAGAATTACTTATAATCGAAAAGATGAATCATGTATTGAAAGAAGCCCCTGCAGATCGAGCAGGAAATTTAGCAACCTATACAAATCCTGAACTGCCATTATCCTCTGGATTGGTGAGTGGAATCATTGAATTTTTAAATAAAAATGACATCACCCGAAATTGAGAATTGTGTCTCCCCCGGGTTTGCAAAGATCACTCAAATGATTCTTGTGCCTACAATATTAAGGTAAATAAGGAGATCAAAATTGAAAATTATCGCTTTAAAATTACCAATTGATTTGAATGAAAATACTTATGAAGAAATGCTCAATTTGTGTTCTCGACAAAGACAATTTAGCATACACAAATTACAAAAGGTAAAGGATAAATACCGTTCTTTATTTGGGGAGCTATTAGCTAAGTGGTTCATAAGTGACAGTTTAAAAGATCCGTTTCAAAATATCCAATTTGTCTTAGGTGAAAATGGGAAACCCCATCTAGCAGGAGGAAGAATTCACTTTAATATTTCCCATTCAGGTGATTGGGTTGTTGTTGGCATTCATAATGATCCCATAGGCGTTGATATAGAAGAGGTCAAAGATTTCAACATCTATGAAATTGCTAATAGTACTTTTAGAAGTGAAGAACTAATGTATTTAATTAAATCATCCAAAGCTAATCAAATCGAAATTTTCTTTAAAATGTGGACGCTGAAGGAAAGCTGGTTAAAATGTATAGGTTCAGGTTTTTTGGTTCCCCCAAATACTTTTTCAATCTTGAATAGAAGGAATCGTTATAATTTAGAAATACCAACTGAGGAATTTTCAAAAATAAAATCACTAGGTTTAAAAATTGGAAATACGTATGACTATCGTTTTAAGTTGTATCATCTTGGACCTGGGTATCCCATAAGTGTTTGTATTAATAACGGAAATGAAAATCATTTCGAATTCCCTGATAATATCGATATTATAGAATTGAATAGTTTAATGAATGAGTTGAAAACACTTTAAATAACTTTATATTACTATATAGAAGTTTTAAAGCGTCGTTCATGATTTTCCCTGAAGCTGAGAAAAGGCACTATCATGGAAACCATTGCCTAAGAACAAACGGTAAGCCCTATTTGTTTTCAACTTCTTCAATTTTTTTACGCCTCGCTGAATGAAATCATAATAAAAAAGCATCGTCATCACCTCAAGCTTTATTCATTCTATTTTTAAAAAATGAAGACTTTAGGCAATTCTATCTAAATGGTAAAACAATGTTGAGTGGAAGGTAAGGTGCGAGACGCCTGCGGGAAAAGCGAGTGCCTGGAGTGGAAATCAATGTTCAAAATGGCAACCGAAAAAAATGTAGACAACTCAAATTTCATCGAGTTTGTCTACATTCCGAAGGCAGAATATTTCTGCCTTTTTTTATATTTTCTCCGATATACTCTGTCCAACTTTTGAATTATAAGCTAATATACTTTTTTGAAAGAGCATGAAAAATAGGAAAGCGCTTATTAAGGAAGAAAAAGCAGCGACCAGAAAAGCTCCCTCATGCCGAATTAATGGTACAAATGCTAGTAACTGTGGAGCAAATATTCGACTTATTGAATAGCGTATATTTGCCGCAGCAAAGTACTGTGCTTTTTGGTTAGCAGGCGCAATGCCAGCAATGTAAGAATCCTGTGTACTAACAACAAGTAATTCAGCTACTGTAAGGATTAAGACTCCTATAAAAAAACCTATATAGTTTTGAGAAAAACCAAAGATAACCATGGAGAAAGCATACAAAATACTGGAACCTACAAACCCAAAACGGGTGCTATACTTTGAAGAAAGTCTAGCCGCCATGCTGCCTAAAATAATGACCAAAATCCCATTCGTCATTAACAAAGAAGCATAGTTTTGAGAAGCATTAATTGTAAAACCGAATATTGATGTACTTTCAGATAAACGATCTAGTAAAGTTGACGGAAGCAATATTTCTAACTGCATGAAAGCTTGAGCTGCAAATACACTGGCAACAACAAAAATTAAAAGACGTTTATCTTTTCCTATAAGCACTACTGCTTTTGTAAACTTACCATTTGCATTCATTCCTTCTTCATTACCTAATTTTCTATTAACCTGAAATTCCGGAGTTTTCCATAGTGATATATATACTAAAGTCAGTACAGATACCAAGGATGTTCCGATAAACCAAATAGGCATGGAATCAAATATAAAACTTCCTATAAGTGGACCAAGCGTCACCGCAACATTAAATATCTGGTAGGTGAATACATAAGCTTTTTTTTGTTCCTTTTCATCGAGCCAATCAGATATATAAGCTCTTCCTGCAGGTATATATGAAGAATAAGCTATACTCATTAAACCGAAGCTGCCAAACACCATTATATTGCTTCCAGCTATTCTTCCAATGATAAATAATATAGTCGCAACCAGAAAACCTATACTTGAAGATATCATCATAGGTTTTCTTCCTATCCTATCTGCAAAGATCCCACCCCAAATACCTGATATTACACCCAATACTGAAATTATGGCTAAAGCAAAAGATGCTAGGTAAGGGTTCCAGGCATCGTTTAAATATAAAACAATAAATGGAAATAGCATATAAAATAAAGTGTTTTGAATACCCTCAGCAAAAAATCTCCAACGCATATGATTTTTTTTCATACTAAAAACCCTTTTTCCTTAGATTTATACATACCTTATAGATGCAACTTGCTCCATAATAATCTTAGCAACATTTTCAGCATTTGGAGATTTATAGATCGTAAAATGTTGAGCTGGAACTGAACGCACTGTTAGTTCCCCAGCCAAGTAATTTTCCCAACCCACAGTGGTATCCTGCTCATTTTCTTCAGCTCGTATAAACAGAACTTTTCCATAAAAAGCTCCTGATATATTGTAACGATGAATAGCGACATTATTTGCTTCCCAAATTCCCAAGCCGCTCTTAACATCCTCAACTTCCGCGTCCATATGGAGATGACCGCCATCTTTTCCTAAGTTTAAAAGGAATTCCAATAGTTCCCCTTTGTCCATATGGGTTAACTCATCCGGATTAAACTTATCATTAGCTCCATTTGTAAACTTTAATGCATATGATTTAACAAACTCCATTTTGTCGAAATCACGGGCTTTACTGAAATGACAGTCTAATAATGTTAATAAACCAACGTCTCTTCCTTCAGCCTCAAAGGAACGAGCTATTTCATAAGCCACATTACCACCGAACGAATAGCCCGTAATATAATATGGCCCTTCATGTTGAACAGATAGAATATAAGAAGCATATCGTTTAGCCATATTTAATAAATCATCTTCATATTTATCACTTTCAGGAATCTCCGCACTTTCAATTCCCCAGACGTCAAACATTTCATTTAATTCCGCAGCCATTTCTTTATAACACCAAAGTGCTCCGCCAGCTGGGTGAATAAACCATATTTTTTGACGGTTCTCAGCTGGTGAGACGTGTACTACGCCATTAGGTTTAATGGAATTTGTTATAACATGAGCTATTCCTTGTATAGTGGGATAATCAAATACAATAGATACTGGCAAAGTTAGCTCGAATTGTTTATTTAGTAGAGCAATAAATTTCATGGCCAATAACGAATGGCCACCTATTTCAAAAAAGTTACTATTTATATTGTCGTCTGAGTTTCTGAAGATATCCTTCCATATGTTCTGAACTTTCATTAATGTTTCTTTATCCGCATGATAGTTTTTGTCATTTTTCAATGTTGTAGCTTCAATACTATTTTCCTGGATTTCAAATTTAGTGGTTTCATCAGCTATTCTTTGCATTTGAGAGATCCATTCTTGCTTCACTTCCGAGATTACATGATCCGTAAACAAATCGTTACAGTATTCTATTGTGAATGTTGAATTCTCTCCATCATGCTCTATGATGAAACTAAGATCGCATTTGGAAGTATCACTTAAAACCGATTCCATCTTAAATTGAGTATAGGGTTGTTTTTTCAAAAATCTATTATATACAAACATAACTTGAAATAGTGGCCGATAGTCACTATTTCTACTCTTCAGAACAGCAGGAATAATTTTTTCAATGGGAATATGCTCGTACTTTATTATCTCGGCATAATCCTGTGCAATTTTTTCGGAAATACTTTTTAATGTAGCATCCTCAGTAAAGTTTATTCTAAACGGAACAACATTAACATAATTCCCAATCGCTTCAAAATCCTGTTCGTGGGTTCTATTTGCTACTGGTACCCCCATGCAAATATCCCGTTGACCACTCATTCTGGCAAGGACATAAGCTGCCATTGCTAAATGAATGGAGAATTCTGTAATTGATGTATTCTGACAAAAAGAAAGTATCTTTTGCTCTAGTTCTTTTGGCAGCGAAAACTTTATATGATTACCATTTATTGTTTGGGTACTCCCCTTCATCATACTTGTTGAGAATCTTGATTGATTTGGAATCTGTTCTAGGTACTCCTTCCAAAATTTAAGACCCTCACTAAAATCCATTGAGTTTTGATGATGTGCAAATTGGAAGAATGCAGCATTCATTTCCGTATTTTCCACTAGATCGGTTCCAATAAGTTCATGCAACTCATCTACAAATAACTGAGATGACCAACCATCAACTATTAGATGATGGAAAGTTAATAATAAATATTCCGCCTTATCGGTACTAAATAATGAGGCACGAAATCCTCCCTTATTTAATTCAAACTTCCTTTCTGTTTCAGTTTGAATTTCTTCTCTTAAGCCCGTTTCCTCAACTGAACGTTCACTTATTTCAGAATTCAGCGTACTGTCATATTTCTGTATATATTCACCATTGTTAGTTAATATAATTCGTGATGATAAAATCGGATGTCTTCTTCGTAAATAGGAAATTGCTTTTTTTATTTTTGTAGTTTTACCTTTTTCAAAGTTTAACAGAAACGCTATATGATATTGAGATGCTCCTTTTTCTTGTTCAAAGAATAGTATTCCCTGTTGTCCCAACGATAATGGAGCTTCAAGATTAGCATCAAATTTTTGGTTTATCTTTTCCAATTTCTTAGGTTCTACTGTATTCTTGCCATTCTTTGAAATATTCTTTTTCAGATAATCTGCTTGTTTTCGAATTGTTGGATACAAGAAGACAAATCCATGTGTTAACGAAAGTTGAAACTCAGCGGAAAGAAGGTTTGCGAGTCGAATTGCCAGTAAAGAATGCCCTCCCGCTGAGGCAAATGCAGTTGTAGCAGAATGAACTTTTTCTCCTAAGACATCTTCCCAAATATTCGCAATGACTTGCTCCCATTTATCATGAATTCCGCCAAAATCATTATTACTTCTAAAAGGTACTAAAGATAATTGCCGTCGATTCATTTTCCCATTCTCTAAATAAGGGAAACGATCCATCTGGACAAAAAAATTAGGAATCATATAGGAAGGCAAACGTTTTTCAATATAGCTTCTCAATCCAATCTCATCCCAAGACTCAGTATCACAACGTATATAAGCTACAAGCCATTGTTCTTCGACTTCTTCACGAACCTCTACAACTATGTCTTTAACGAAAGATACTTCTCGTATGGTTTCTTCAATTTCACCAAGTTCAATACGAAGTCCTCTTAACTTTATTTGTAAATCTTTACGACCTCGAAATTCGTAATGACCATCTTCTCTAATATGAACAAGATCTCCAGAGAGGTAAGACAATTGGCCTGTAGAAGGACATATAACAAACTTTTCTTTTGTAGCATCGGGAAGACCAAAATAACCCAAGGCTAGACCCTCACCGGAAATCAGTAGTTCCCCTTCGCATCCAGTACCTAATAAATTCAACTCTTCATCCACAACATGTACTGAAGCATTATCGATTGGCTGTCCCAAATCGATTTCTCTAAAAAGGTGATTTTCACCTGGCAAACAAACTCTATAAGTAGTATCAATAGCTGCTTCAGTAGGACCATATAGATTTATAATCGGTATTGGTAAATTCGTTTGGATTTTATTTACTAATGATGTTTGCAATGACTCACCACCGCAAAACAATAGGCGCAAGGATGTAAAATTGGATAATGATTCCTGTTCTGACAGTAATTTAAGTACAGTTGGTACAAACTGTACAACTGTTACTTTATGCCTTTTGATATCAGTTGCAATATCAAATGGGTTGGATGAACCGATAATCATAGTACCACCAGACGATAGTGGTCCAAATATCTCCCAAACAGAAGCATCGAATCCCGATGCAGTTTTTTGTAAAAATACATCATCTTCAGTCCAAGAAAATTCTTTTTGCATCCATTGCATATGATTGACAATGGCACGATGCGGAATAACTACACCTTTTGGTCGTCCTGTAGAGCCCGATGTGAAAATAATATAGGCAGGTGTTTCATTATTAATCAGAACCATTGGAGGATCTTCCGCCCTAATTTTAGAATGCTCTCTTAAATCTATTGAATTCCGATTAAAGGCTAAATCCTTAACGGAACCGTCAGTCATTAATACATTGACTTCTGCTTTTTCAATACAATATCTCAGTCTGTCTAATGGATAAGAAGGGTCAAGTGGTACGTAAGCAGCACCCGCTTTTAGCGTTGCAAGCATGGCAGCTATTAATGAAATGGATCTTTCTGCTGCAATGGCGACCCGGTCTCCTTCGTTAATACCCTTTTTTGCAAGCAAATGGGCGAGAGCATTTGCCCAAGTATCCAATTCCTTATATGTTATAACCATATCTTTATCTTTTATTGCAATGTTATTGGGATATATAGTTACCATAAGTTCAAAAGCATTTTGAAGAAACCTATTATTCATAATAATTTAGCGTATTGGAAAATCAATAACGCTGTCCTCCTTTGGGCAACTTAGTATGTATTATAAAATTCAAAACTATTAGAGGAAACAAACCTGCCGGGAGCTAACTCCCGACAGATTTATTATTTATCCGTTTACAATGCAATCTGTACCATCTACATAGTGCTCTTTATGTTCTTCTAAACTCCACAAATTAACGGTTTTCATTATCCAACGAGTTCTTTGCTTTTCCACATCCGTGATTTCTTCAACATCTTTACCATGAATAGAATGATTGTTTGACAAGGAAATGAATTCACCCGCCTTTAGTAGGTGCGGAGCCTTTAATTCATGTAGTAAAACTTTTATTTTATCTACAACTCCCTGGGCTTCTTCCGTAAGACCCACTGTCCGATTTTCAAAATATGCAATATCAAATTCTTCTTCATTCAATAGGATGGCGTGATTTTTTGCACGCCCTAATTCAGTACGATTTCCATATGTCGATAAATCATCAAAAGGTGTATAGAAGAGTTCTTGACGCATCAAATTTAAATCAGAAGGATCAAGTTTCTGAATTAAATCAATATTTTTGACGAATGTTGTAAAGATTTGATTTCCTTCATAGGCCCTCATTGATAACATATTCACAAAATCAGGCCGAACGAAATGATTTGCTAAATCTTTATGGAATCCTAAGGCCACCAGTGCTTTTTGTGATTGTGTTTCTGATAAAGATTTCATGGGATAGATATCTTGAAAGACATCGCCATCATTTACATTTATATATCCAATAGCTGGCATTTCCATGGCTTGAGCATAGAATTGAAGAAAACCTTCCCCAACATATGTTTTTTTAAGTTCTCTTTTTGATTGAACTGGTGATTCATGGTCAAAAATAGGAACATCTTTATCTATAGGGCAGTTTTGTAGGTATAAGTAAGGTTCTTCCTTCCAAATCCTATTACCGGCTGCTTTTATTTTTTCCACAATATCTTTTACTTCAACATCGTTTTCGACAATGTTTTCGATTTCTGAACGAAAGGAAGTGTAATCTTCATAAGGATTACATTTTAACTCCAAAAATTTATTTGTAAGAAGTTGATTCTCTGCATCTGTAAACACATAATCAACTTTTAATTTATTCTTCGTACTTGCATTAGTATCTACACCCATTAACTTAGCTCCAATCTATTGATTTTATTTTTACGCAGTAAATCACTAAAGTCTAGATGTGAAAAAATCTAGCAATCTTCTGAATAATAGGGCCCTATTAATATGTAAATACGTAATATGATTGCTGGTGCTACCAAATTTTAACACGATAGTTTTCAGAATTCAACGAATGTTGAAAAAATACAACTTCTTGCTCATTACCACTCACATTAGAGCTTTCATTCTTAATATGGCAATGTCATGATTCGTCATTTTCTTAACACCTGGCATGGCAGTGTTACATGAGATCAAGAGGAGGATTTTAGTGTTTTATAACCTGATTTATGGTGATGGACCGCCTCGTTGATAACAGTTGAGAAATACAAGAAAATGCCTGAGCTTATATGTCATTAAGTCAGGGCTCTAAATCAACCGGGCATCGAATTTTTCTTCATTTTTTGAATATATGTAAGTAATGAAGAGTAAGTAGCATTCCTCTATTGACCTGATCGAGTAATGATCCTAAAACCCTGAGATCAGAAAAGCAACGTTGCGACTTCCTACCTAATTTAATCACCGTAAATGGAACAGGAACCTATGGACTGTAATTTTGAGTGGATAAAAGTAATCACCTATGTCATATTCCGTACTTAGGGTTAAAGAATGATGCCCCTTACCAAAATAGCAAGTGTTTATTGAGCCACGTAGAATAGCCTCCTCCATATACATGGCATCAGTTGGCCATGGTGAACGATCCTGTTTCAACAAAATCGTACATCCAGAAAAACAATGGCAGGTAATCTAACAAAGAGGAAGATTTTGTATAAATTCATTAGTATAATTGATGAAATTACAATAAGAAAGGAACGATCACTCATGCATGCTTTAAAAAAGAATGCCACATGTACCCTTGAGATCAGTTATCTGTATATACTGTTCTTTTTTTCAGAGCTACAAACCACTACCGCAAGCTTTTTAAAAATAAAGTAAGAATTATGTAATTAAAACCTCTTGAATGAACTATGTTAAAAGATCCTACGAACATTCCCTTACGAGTATTTTATCTTCATTATTAGCACTTTCAACGTCATAACAGCCAATTTGTACGCCTTGTCTGTGCAAGATCCCTCAAAGGCGAAAGGCAATTCCCCTTACGGTTCCAGATTGATAAACTGGATGCCCGACAAGCGTTTTAAGACATTAACTCAGTCCTTTGTAACTCCATAGGGCTGAGCTTTTTTCAACAGGTAATGATTATTCTACCTATCCTCCCTACTGAGCTACCTTACTAGCCGTGAATGAAAAATATTACAAAGTTGTTCCTTTCAAGTGAGAAACATAAGTTCTCCAAAAAAGGACAAACTGTATTTGAAAAAAGAAAGGAGATGTGAGACATGACAAAAAAATTCAATAAAGGCAGCCGTAACCAAAATTCGCCGCAATTACACGGACAAACCCCTGTTAGTGGGGACAACAGCAAAGGAAATAAAAGAAATAAAGATCAGAGCTCTAAATCAGAGTAACTATTGAAACAAACCGGTCATATTAGACCGGTTTGTTTCAAATGCAGGCACTCTTCATTGTTAAAAAGAACAATTCTCAAAGGTCCCCTTCTAGCGATCATTGAATTATCCTGTGTACACTGGACCAACTTTGATTCCAAAAAGCCCAATTCATTAAAAGCGTTCCAAACTGTAAATGGAGTGCTGCAAAACTGACCCTGGGAAAGTTTTAATTGGAAGGACTTCGTTTTACATATTTAAACCGGATGTGAATGTGAGAAATCATGTTGAGTTAGCTATTTTATTCTTTTTGCATTAGATCTTCTGCTCTAGTGTTGATGTCTCCAAATCGTCAGTATCTTGATGAGTATAAGTAAAGTTTTTTGTCATCAAACTGACCACAACTAAGACAACAATGTTAACAAATAGGGCGATAATACCCACATTCAGGTCTTTTATTGCTTGAGGAAGATAGGGAAACAGTTGACCAATTTTTATATTCCCCAGTTCCATGATGGAAACTAGCACTCCTCCTGTTATAATCCCGGCAAATGCTCCATGTTTTGTTACAAAATTATTTCTCATCAAACTGGCGAAAAAGGCAGGAGCAAGTTGTGTGATGAAATTATAGGCTATTAACGCGAGACTAAAGAGGGTATTTCCACCCTGAAAGGTCAAGTATATTCCTAAAAGAGAAATAAGCGGAACCATGTATTTTACCAGTTTTGCAATCTGTTTTTCCGTTGCTGATGGAGTGAATACGCTATATATATTTTTCGAAAGCAACGTTGATATAGACATCAACAGCATGGAACATGGAACTAGAGCGGCTAACACGCCTGTACCACCGATTAAGCCCACAAACCATGGATCAAAATCCTGTTTTGAAAGCTGCAGCAAGATCAGATCGGCGTCGCTTCCTTTTAATCCTGGTGCCTGTAAGATAGCGGCGAATCCAACAAAAAAGGCAAACAGTAAAATCAATTGGTACAATGGCATTAGGATTGCATTTTTTCTTAAGGCTTTCTCGCTAGAGGCAGCATAAATAGGAGAAAACCCGTGCGGCCACATATAAAATCCAATAGAGCTTAACACAACGGTCGATATATACCACGATACACTCATTCCTTGATCTGGGAGTATGGTAAAGTTCGGCTTTGCCTGTTCAATGGCCTCATACATAGGCTGGAGCCCGCCATAATAATGCATGGGGAAATAAACCCCTAGAAATACGATAATGCCTAGAATTAGAATATCCTTCAAAATAGCTGTCCTGGCTGAGCCATGAATACCGGAAACCATTACAAAAATGGTAACACCTATTGCTCCAACCCAAATGGCAGCTGTAGAAGAGATTGCCCCATATGATGTTGCAAACACGATATATCCTAATCCCTTCAATTGCAGGACCAAGTAGCAAGTACAAGCTATAACACCTATAACCGCAACAAGTACACCAAGGTAGGGACTTTGATATTTTTTTACAAAAAAATCAGATTGGGAAACTAATTGGTGCCTCTTTGCATACCTCCAGATTGCCGGAAATGTCCAATAGGAGATGACTGTAGCCAGACAGCCATATGTGACGATACTAAAGATGGAACCACCTTCCCCATAAGCCGAGCCACTTGCACCTAAAAAGGTAAAGGTAGTATACATTTCACCTGCGGATAAAAGGAAAATCAAAAGGGCTCCCATTCCGCGGCCTCCAACCGACCATTGTTCCAAGTCCATTTCTTTCCCTTTTTTAGCCTGGATACCGATCAAAACGGAAATGACGAAAAAAAACAGGATGAAAAGAACGGAAATATTCATCTTGAATCTCCCTTCTGATTAGCAGGATCGAGCAGATAAATAATCCCCATTATACCTGTGGTCAGCACAGACCAGAGTACAATCCAAAAATGAAAAAATGGCATACCCAGAACATAGGGAGTCACTTTATTTGTAAACAAGGCACCCACGATAAAACCAAGAAACGGGATAATTCCGAGCCAATATATTTTTTTCATTCTCTTAGCCTCCTAGTATGTTAGATTTAACATTTTTAAAGTCCCATGAACATATAATTTCACCCCATTTTGTAAAGCCTGTTCATCGACTGTAAATTTAGGATGATGGTGAGGATATATAATCCCTTTTTCTTCATTACGAGCCCCTATTCCAATATAAGTTCCTGGAACTACTTCTTGAAAAGCAGAGAAGTCTTCACTTCCCATAATTGGCTTTAAAATCTCTCGACTTTCTTCACCAAATACTTCACAAACCGTTTCGTCCATCAATCGGGTAACTTCTTCATCATTAATGGTAGGAGCATAACCAAACTGATAATCGAATTCATATGTAGCTCCATGTGCTTCAGTAATCCCTTTTACTATCCGTTCGATAAAATTCGGGATTTCTACCTGCAGCTGTGGATTAAAGCTTCGAACTGATCCACCAATGCTTACCTTACTTGGAATAACATTAATCGCACTTCCCCCATGGAACTGGGTCACTGAAATCACAAGGGCATCCTGGGCATCACGATACCGCGAAACAATGTGCTGGAGATTCGATACCACCTGTGTTCCAATTGCTATGGGATCGACGGTAAGTTCAGGCTGTGAGGCGTGCCCCCCTTTCCCCACAACGGTAATGTTAAATGTATCAGCTCCAGCCATCACCGGACCGTAGCCCAAACCAATTTTCCCTAAAGGAAGAGTCGACAAGAGATGGGTGCCAACGATCATATCCACTCCATCAAGCACACCCGCTTTCACCATTTCTTGAGCTCCACCTGGAGGCAGTTCCTCAGCATGTTGAAATAAAAAGCGCACCTCCCCTTTAATTTGCTCCTTTATCTGTGTAAGGATTTTTGCTGTTCCGAGTAGCATCGCCGTATGCCCATCATGTCCGCAAGCATGCATGACTCCTGAATTCCGTGACACAAAGTCAAAATCATTTTCTTCTTCAATTGGAAGCGCATCCATATCTGCCCGAAGTGCAATGACCTTCCCAGGCTGCTGACCGATCAAACGAGCCATTATACTCGTTTTTGTCGGACGTGAAATTTCCAATTCACCAAATGTTTGCAGCTTTTCATAAACAAATTGTGCTGTTTTTTCCTCCTGAAAAGACAGCTCCGGATACTTATGTAAATATCTTCTCCAAGCAATCACTTCATCTTTAACAGCCTCGATCAAATCATGAATCATTATGGTTTGAGACATACGCTACAACCCCTTTTCGTTTGATTTTACACAGCAACCCTTAATTTAGGTTAGTTTAAGGAAAAAATTCCTTAAATAGAGTATAATCTCATACAGTCTTCATTACAATATTTTTCGAAAATTCAAAAACGTTTTTCCCACACTAAAAAAGCACCCAAATTATGGGTGCCTGCAATTCATAATAATTGATAAATCTTACTCGGCCTTCCTCGGGTGGCATTAGCCTCTTCACCAACGCATTGTGCCAAATCAACTTCGCACATATCCGCAACGATTCGCCGTACATTGCGCTCTGTCATCTCTAGATGTGTCGCTAAGTCCTTTGTAGTAAAATCACTCCAGCCCATTCTTTGAACAAGCGCCGATATCTTCTTATACGTCTTAACACTGATATTTCCGTTTTTCAACTTTTCTATAAGGGGTTTATTATGGGTACGGGTATCATATTGCAGTTCTTTCTTTTTGCCTGGTGATTCAATTATTTTGCCATCATCTTGAATAATCACAATTTCTCGCTTCTTCATCTCTTTTGAACGTTGAATGGCACGAAAAGCATTGATTTCCGCCGAATAGGCAGTCTCGCCGAAGCCAATTCCAACTGCAACGGTTGTATCTGCTTCAAAAGCCAATTTTTCAATCGTTTCTTCGAGCGTAATGATTTCTCGTTCAATTGCGCCGCGAGAACTGAAAATCATGTACCTTCCATTCCCTTTCTCTGAAAAGGAACCATTTATTTTTTCACCGAGTTGAATCAACATTTCTTTTAGCCGAAGCTCCAAGTACTGTAAATGATATGGAGTTTTCATTTCCTCTGCCACTTTATTAAAATATTCGACTTCAATGATTTCGACTCCTATTTGTGTATCCTTAAAGTAGGATGCCTTTACTTTTTCAGAAAGAATTCGAAGAGTTTGCCTCACTTCCATCTTACTCATCGACATACGGTAGGCTGGAATGCCCAATTCCCTTAAAGCTTCACACACGGACGGAAAACAAGAAAAAGCGCCTTCTGTCTTTCCCATATTCCATAAGTCCAAATGAAAATGTACCAATTCATCCGTATCAACATCTGTCTCAAACACTTTCGTATATATCTTTTGGGTTTTTATATTCAACTGTGATAAAGCTTCTTCGCTAATATTATTTGAGGACATGGTATCGATACTTAGATGCTCAATGATTTTTCCTTGTTCATAGATCATCTCTAAAAAGGATTTATAAAAACCAGATTCCGTAGCTGGGACATGGACCATTATTTTATCTGTACGTAGTGTTTTTCCCGCAATTTCATAGGGAAGCGGACCAGAAAAAAGCCATGCATGTACATGTGAATCATGTTCCTTTACAATATTCTCTACCTCTTCGGTCCTTACATAGGGCAAAGAGATGAATTCCAAGTCATGTTTATATTCTTCTGCCGCGGCTAAAATTTGTTCTATAGAAGTTTTTAGACCGACAAGTCCGATTTTATACATCCAGTAATCGACTTCCTTTACCATCTGTAATAGATTCATTGTTATTTGTAGAATATCCTGGTTTAATCCAAGTCATGATATCGTATTCCTAATTCTTCTGCTGTCTAACTATTGTTCAAATTGTATGAGCCTTGTTTTTATTTTTTGTTACCTCTTGATCATACCAGCAGCAAAAAGAAAAATGTGGTAGCCAATGCTATAATATATAGTTTTATTCATACCCACGCCAAATTTTTTCTCTTATGTATCATTTTATCATGCAACATGAAGGAAAAATACGTTGTATACGTTATTCATCTATAATCACTGCACGGATAAATATAGTTAATGATTCACTACTCTATGTACTCAAAGTAGGATATAAAAGTTATTTAATAGTTTAATTATGTTTTTTAAAATAGGTGTTTTGAAGTAATATTGTTGCTTTATTTTATAGACGCTTCTCTGGTGGCCAATTCAAACTCATTAAATAGCATATTTTTTTGGGCTAGGGAGAGTTATATAAACCCCTAATATTAATGCAAAACAAAGAAGGGGATAGGGCCTTCCAGTCTCATCACCTCTTTAAATTTATTATTTTGTTAACAACTTTCATTCGAAAAATCTCCTCTTAGGTACGATTATAATGTCCGCCCATAACAATAAAAAAGCTGCCTCAATGACAGCTTCGCATTTCTGGAATCCTCTACGAATGACCCGATCCAGCCATACTTATTACTGGTCATAGGCAAATCCGCAGGAGCAACGATTTTTCCCAAATAACAGGTGATAAGATGCGGGGAATTCATGATTGACCCGTTGAACTTCATGTGCAAATTCCTTACTATCTTTAGGCTTTAGGCACTTTTGAAAGTGCATCCGCTTTTTCTTGTGAATCAATATTAGCTCCTGGCGGTACAAACCTACCAGGCGGTATTCGAACGCCATTTGTTACTACTGCATTATAAGAAATAAATGCGCCTCTTCCTACAATTGCCGTATAAACAATGGATTTAAAACTAACAAATACCTTATCTGCAATATAACAAGGCCCATGGACAATCGCACCATGAGCAATGGTCACTTCATTTCCAATGAATATTGAATAGCCATTTGTCCCAACTAAAATCCTTTTATTGAATAATCCATGTAAAATTACTCCGTCCTGTATATTTGAATGGGATCCTATATAAAAAGGAGTTCCTTCATCCGCACGTATAACTTACATTAGGCGCTATATAGACATTGTTACGAATGGTAACATCACCTATGACACTGGAAAACTGACTGACAAATGCTGTTTTATCAATTTTAGGAAAGCATTGAACAGGATTTAATGAAGGAATGGGGTTGGGGCTTATAAATGGTTCAAAACAGTGAGAATGGTTATTGGAAGAGGCGTTTGATCCTTTTTTTCACCCAAGCAATTACCTCCCTCACAATCTATCGGGCTTAATTATTTTATGCAGGAAGATGGGTGGCGAAAGGGCTATCATTCAGGTATCCATCCCTTTCCCTGCAGTACAGAGGATAGAATTTTTTAGTTTTTGCCTTGGTATAGAAATAGATATTTCGCGTGTTAGAAACTAAGGAAAATACCCATCGATCCTGTTATGCACCTGCCAGTTTGTAAATCAACCAAAAGAATCATGAAGTTTCTTCGCCACTGGGGATCTAAAACGTGAAATATACTTTACAATCAATACAGATATCAATGGAATTAAAAAGAATGACCCTTTTAAACAAAGATCATCCTCCTTAAACTAGCCTTATTTACTCTGTTCGTTACAGCGGGTGAGCTTTTAGCAGAAACCGCCATATCCTTGGACCGCTCCATTACCGCTACCATAACAAGCAGCTCAAACATTGATTAAGAGTATAAACAATACGGCTATAAAAGCGAAACCTCCACCAAATCCACCAACATCGTTATCAGAATCACAATTTAATTGATGACCACAATTTGACAATAAAACATCTCCTTATTTGTTTTAAGGAGGAATTAATTAAATGGGTTCCTTTGCTTTATGTTCTAATTGGGATATTGGCACAATAATCTCACCGGTTACCGAATTTCATTTACGTGAATACGAAGAACGTCGAGGTATTACTTTTTTAACATATAAATTTTACGAGGTCTTCCCCGAGGTGATTGAAGTTCTTCTCCTTTGTACTCCACTAAACCGCTTTCACTCAAACCACTCATGATTCTCTGGGCATTTCGAACGGTCATGGATAAATGGGATGCTAAGTCCGAGGAAGTGAAGCCGTCCCAGCCCATGCGATCAATCAATGCTTCTATCTTTTTATACGTTTTTACACTAATGTTAGCCTGATTCAATTTATCCAGCAGTTCTTTATCATTAGAACGGAAGGTGTATGCCAATTGTTCTTCTTGACCTACGGATTCGATCATTACACCATCTTCCTGAATAACAACAATTCCAGAACTTTCTTTCTTTTTTGAATGACGAATCGCCTTGCGGGCATTGATTTCTGCCGATGCAGCCGTTTCACCAAAACCAATGCCGACTGCAACAGAAACATCCATCTCTAGGGCCAGTTGTTGAACAGTACTTCGCAAGCTGCCAATTTCCCGTTCAATGGCCTTTCGTGAACTAAATATTTGATAGCGTCCGTTTCCATTTTCGATGAGGGATCCATCTAATTTTTCGCAAAATGTAAGTAATGTTTGTTTAATCTTAAGCTCCAAATGCTGCAGATGGTAACGAATATTTACCTCGTCAACAAATTGATCAAACTGATCAATTTCAATGATTTCGACACCTATCTGGCTATCCTTGAAATAAGTACTTTTTGCTTTTTCAATTAAAATCTTGACCGCTTGCCGAATTTCCATTTTGGTCATATTAATTTTGTAGACAGGCACACTTTCCTTCTTCAAGGCCTCATAAACAGATTGTAAAACGGTAAGGACCCCATGTACCTCCCCTTCACTCCACAACTGAAGATGAAATTGGACAATTTCTTGATAATCATATTGTTCATCAAATGTTTTTACATAAATATGTTCGGTGGAAATCCCCAGCTCTTGCAGCGACTCATGCAAAAAAAAGTCTTCCAATCGAATCATATCGATGGATAATTTATCGAAAAAATGTTTTTGATCTGCAGACATTTGTAATAAACATCGATATAAACTAGATCCTACAGGAGGACAATATGCAATATTGGCTTCTGAATCCAACATTCCTTTTGCTATTCTATAAGGTACCGGTCCAGAGAAAAACCAACCATTTACTGCACTTTGGTTATTTTTTATGATGTCAGTAACCTCATGTGCATCTTCATATGGAAAATCAATAAAATCAATTTCATGTTCAAATTCATTAGTAACATCCCGAATTTTCTCTATAGATGAAAGTGGACCTACAACCCCAATTTTATACAAGTTTTTTTCACCCCTACATCATACTATTCGTTTTATTATATCAAAATAACCCACCCTAACAGGGAATAAAAATGATATCCAAATATACAAGCAAGTAAAGCGCCGTTTGTCATGAATAAACGGTGATGCTTAATATGGTTTACTTATCTAACGTAAGTTCAAGAATGGCAGGATTTAATCATTCAATGATTTCGCATTCCATTGTTTACTTTACAACAATTACCAGAAAATATTTTCCCTTTATTCAGAAAATTGTATTGAAATAGATTATTCTTAATTATATAATACATTTAACGAAAATAGCGTTAAGTATTCGTTAAATAAAAATCGGTGTATTTGGAAGAGGATGTAAAGGATGAAAGACGCTAATTTGAGTTTAGGGCATGCTTAGAGAAAAAGTTTATTAATGGAATGCTGCAAAACGTAACTACAAATGGAAGAAGGTTTAGGAGGAGAATGTAATGGAACAAAAAGTAATCAAAGATACAACTAATATTCAAAATCAGAAAACGGGTGGTTTTTTCAATAGAGTAGAGCGAATAGGCAACAAAATCCCCCACCCCTTTATCTTATTTATTTATATGATTGCCTTTTTATTTGTTGTAACCGCTCTCTTATCCGTTTTCCATGTTTCGGCATCGGACCCCATTAGTGGAGAGAAAGTGGAAGTTCAAAACCTTTTAAGCCGTGAAGGCATCCAATGGATTTTGCCGAATATGATTAAAAACTTTTCAGGGTTTTTACCATTGGGATCTATTTTAGCCCTAATGCTGGGAGTGGGACTCGCTGAAAAGGTCGGATTGTTAGAAGTTTTGATTCGGAAAATGTCGTTAAAGGTCTCAGGGAAATACGCAAGTTATTTAGTTGTATTTGTTGCCTTCTTCAGTCATGTTTCTTCTGATGCTGCGCTTGTCATCATGCCTCCCCTTGGAGCTTTGATTTTCCTTGCTGTGGGACGGCACCCTGTTGCAGGGTTGCTCGCTGCCATTGCTGGGGTTGGTTCAGGTTTCACTGCCAACTTATTAATCGTCACAACAGATGTCTTGCTTTCAGGAATCAGTTCGGAAGTAGCGAAAGGCATGAATGCAAATTTGACCGTTAATGTTACGGATAACTGGTTCTTTATGGCGACTTCCGTTCTCGTACTCACGGTAGTTATATCCTTGATAACAGATAAATTTGTTGAGCCGCGTTTAGGAAAGTATGAAGGTGGCGGTAAACATAAAAAATTGGAGCAATTAACGAAGCAACAAAACAAAGCACTCCTGGCTACAGGTATTTCAGCATTGATTTTTATAGCTGTTATGGCCATTCTAGTCGTTCCAGAAGGAGCTCTATTACGAAATCCAGAAACCGGAGCCATCCTCCCTTCTCCATTCATGTCCGGAATTGTCGCAATCATCTTACTCTTCTTTTTTACAGTTTCCATTACTTATGGAGTTAAGGTGGGAGCAATCAAGAAACAAAATGACATTCCGGAATTATTGGTAGATCCAATTAAAGGCATGGCCGGATTCATTATTATGGTTTTCCCGCTTTCCCAGTTTGTCGCTTGCTTTAACTGGAGTAATATGGGTAAGTTTTTGGCTTTATCCATCACAGATCTGTTGGAACAGCTAAACATAGAAGGTGCACCTGTCCTAATAGGGCTAATGTTCTTATCTGGACTTCTTTCCATGTTCATTGCCAGCGGATCGGCAATATGGTCTATATTGGCACCCGTTTTTGTCCCAATGTTCATGGTATTAGGCTATCATCCTGCCTTCGCCCAAATGTTGTTCAGGGTAGCAGATTCATCTGTACTGCCATTGGCACCTGTATCTCCATTTGTCCCACTATTCTTAAGTTTCTTACAAGAGTATCGAAAAGATGCAAAACTAGGAACTTATTATTCTCTTATTTTGCCTTATCCGATTATCATCTTCATCATTTGGACATTATTGGTTGTGGTTTGGTATTTCCTTGGCCTCCCAATTGGTCCCGGAGTATATCCGAAATTACCGTAATTTGAAAAGTCCCAAGCGCCCTGTATGTCCCTTAAGCGACTTGAGGGGCTGGGCCGCTTGATATAGACAATAAATCGTATGTTACGAATTATCATCAAATAAAATTAGGAGTGAAACGAATTGGATATTATTTCTTTAAGACGTGATCTTCATCAACACCCGGAAGTTGGCTTTACGGAATTTCGTACTGCTTCAAAGATAGTGGAAGCACTAACATCCCTGAAATATAACGTGATATTTGGAAAAGATGCTTTAGATGGTGATTCTCGCCGTGGAGTCCCCCCTATCGAAGTATTAGAGGAAACATTTAATAGAGCATTACAGGATGGTGCCAATCCAAAGATCCTCCAAGAAATGGAGGGTGGATATACTGCCGTCATTGGTGTATTAAAAGGAAAAATGGCTGGCCCAACCGTAGCTTTCCGCTTTGATATGGATGCATTGCCTGTTACGGAAAGTACTGATTCTGACCACTTCCCGCAACTAAACGGTTTTCGTTCAAAATATGAAGGGAATATGCATGCCTGTGCACACGATGGCCATACAGCCATTGGCTTAGGACTTGCTGAAAAATTAGCGGATGGGAATTTTTCAGGAACGGTAAAGCTTATTTTTCAACCTGCTGAAGAGGGAGTACGCGGTGCCTATTCAATTGTACAAAAAGGAATTTTGGATGATGTGGATCATATATATTGTCTGCACCTTGGCACAGATGTCCCTCTAGGAGAATTTCACGGTGGGTCTTCCGGATTTTTAGCAAGTACGAAAATGGCTGCACATTTTCATGGGGTATCTTCTCATGCAGGTGCTTCTCCTGAAAAAGGTAAAAATGCATTATTGGGAGCAGCCACCGCATTGTTGAATATTCATGCCATTCCTAGATTCAGTTCAGGCTCGACCCGTGTGAACGTAGGTGTTCTTAATGGAGGAACAGCCGCTAATATTATTCCAGCGCATGCAAAAATGATCATTGAAACCCGATCTGTAACCGAAGAAGCAAATGCTGAAATGGAGAAACGTGTTCGAAATATCGTGGCTCATAGTGCAGGTATGCATGAGCTTGAACATGAAATTGAAATTATAGGACAAGCAATTACGATTCGCTGTGATCAAGAACTTGTCGAACTGGCCATGGAAGAAGCCAGGAATGTAGATGGTTTTTCAACAATCGAAGCATGCAGGAAATCCGGTTCTGCGGGAAGCGAAGATGCAAGTTTCATGATTCGAAGAGTACAGGATAATGGCGGGAAAGGGACATATATGATTATTGGGACTGATATTCCTGCACCACATCACCACCCTAAATTTGATATTCAAGAAGAGGTTTTACCAAGGAGTGTAGAACTTTTGAATCTTATTGCTAGACGGCTTTTAAAATAATCTTTCAGTATATATAGGAAGGAAAGAGTGAAAAATGACATATGTAAATAGACTATCGGAAATTATTGAACAAAAAAAAGAAAAATTCATTGAAGTCAGTGACTGTATATGGAATTTTGCAGAAACACGTTTTGAAGAATATCAATCTGCTGAATTGCTATGCAAAACATTAGAAAGCGAAGGATTTTCTGTTGAAAAAGGTGTTGGAAACATAGAAACGGCATTCATCGGCAGCTTTGGAACCGGTAAACCTATTGTTGCAATCATGGGAGAATTCGATGCATTGTCAGGTATGAGTCAAAAAGCGGCTACGGCTAAACAGGAGCCACTAGTACAAGGTGAAAATGGCCATGGCTGCGGTCACAATTTACTTGGTACGGGATCTTTAGCTGCAGCTGCTGCAGTGAAGGATTATATGGAAGAGAATCATATAAATGGGACAGTTCGTTATTATGGATGTCCTGGAGAAGAAGGCGGATCAGGCAAAACCTTCATGGTCAGAGAAGGTTTGTTCGATGACGTTGATTTTGCATTTTGTTGGCATCCACTGGATGTTAACGGCGTCATGTCGATGGATTCACTTTCCAATTTCCAAGTGTATTATAAGTTTAAAGGTAAAAGCTCCCATGCAGCAGCATCACCACATTTGGGACGGAGTGCTTTAGATGCCGTAGAACTTATGAATGTTGGCGTGAACTATTTAAGAGAGCATATTATCCAGGAAGCAAGAGTCCATTATGCAATAACGAATTCAGGTGGATTATCTCCTAATGTTGTCCAACAAGATGCTGAAGTTCTTTATTTATTACGAGCTCCAGAAGTTTCACAAGTTCAAGATATTTACTTAAGAGTTTGTAATATTGCTAAAGGCGCTGCCCTGATGACAGGAACTGAATTGGAAATCGTTTTTGACAAAGCCTGTTCCAATGTTATCCAAAACACTGTGTTAGATTCCGTCATGTATAAGAATTTTCAAGAATTAGGCATTCCACAACACGATGATGATGAAAAACAGCTTGCCAAAGAAATCCGCGCCACCTTAACCGAACAAGAAAGGAACAGTACAATCAATCCATTTAAAGATAATCAAGATGATGCACTGGCAAATTGGTTAGAACCCATTGAGGGCCTCCAAGCGCCATTAACAGGTTCATCGGATGTGGGAGATGTTAGCTGGATTGTTCCTACTGCCCAATGCACAACGGCTTGTTTTGTTCTTGGGTCACCTTTGCATAGCTGGCAGTGGGTTACACTGGGATCAACATCCATTGCCCATAAAGGAATGCTTCATGCCGGCAAGGTTATTGCGGCAACTGCAGTAGAAGTACTTCAAAATACGGAATTAATTGAAAAGGCAAAAACGGAACTAAAAGAACGATTACAAGGAAAAAGCTATATCTCCCCTATCCCGCAAAATGTAAAACCTTTAGTAAAAAGATGAAGACTAGATTACTGAGTTGCCGTAATCGTAAATTGTTCGCAGCCAAACTCGATTTCTTCGAATTTGTCTAAAGTCTCAGGGATCTTCGATTGGAAGATCCCTTTTCCATTCGTGCTTATGAGCTCGCTGTTAAGATCAGGAAAGACCCAGTTTCGAAAATCTTTATGATTCATAAAGATTAATGGTAAGAAGCTTATCCCTTCATATTCAACAAATATCCTTCAATATCGGGCTTACTTTTTAACATAACTATCACCTTTTCAGGGTCACTCTTTTGAAGATCTGCCAATTTGATTTTCATTTCTTTCTTGCGAGGAAAGTAAGTGGATATGATAAATTTGATAAACTCCCAGTCTAGTTTTTCATTGCAGCCTTTAGCCATATCAGGCCTTGTTTTACCTAGATTAGACAACCAGCGTTTTATCACACGGTAAAGGCAAACACCGAGGGGAAGTTCTAAATAAATAATCGTATCGGCTAGCTCCGAACGCAGGTTAAAAGAATGACTATAATTGCCTTCCATGATCCACTTGTCATGACTCACTACTTCCTTTTGAGCAGAAATAAAAGCCTCTAAAGGAGCCTCCACCCAGCCAGGTTTCCAGTAGAATGTATCCAAATGATATACTTCGATATTCAAATGATCTCCAAGCCTTCTTGCAAAAGTAGATTTCCCGACACCCGCGGACACTCCGATTACCAAGATACGTTCCATTGATATACCATCCACTCTCCCTTTTATGTTCATAAGAAAATGCGACCCTTCTTGAAGAAGAATCGCATCAGTTTTAGAAAATGAAGTTTGGTTGTTGCGGTGTCCTGTCAAAGAACAAGCCAGCCTTACATTTTATCTCTATTAAATCAGATGCCCTAAATGTTTCTTTACCTCGTAATCAACAAGTTTTTCATCTTTCTTAATTCGTGCCAGATAATCCGGGTTGGCTATAAGCGGACGGCCAATCGCCGCAACGTCAATGATGCCTTTTTCCAGTGCTGCTTCCGCTGTTTCAGGATCAAGCCCGCCCACACCGACTATGATTCCATCCCAGTGGCTGCGTACCAATTCATGCATGGTCAATCCTTTTGCAATCGGTTTGGTAAATTCCATCGTGGATGGGTGAATCATTTTGACTCCTGTTTCATTGAACGCTTCAATAAATGTTTGGATCGCTTTTTCAGGGTCTTCCCACATATAAGACGGCTGGTCAATTTTCAAAGCCGAGAAACGAATAAGGGTACGTTCCGCTCCTACCGCATCAATAACTGCTTTTAGCACTTCCTTCATAAATGTCAGACGCTGTTTTAAATCACCACCGTACCGATCGGTCCTTTTATTGGAGGTGTCAGAATTGAACTGGTCTATTAAGTAGCCATGTGCACCATGAATTTCAACGCCGTCAAAACCAGCAACCATTGCATTCTTTGCAGCTTCTTTATATTGGTTCACAACTTCTGCAATATCCGTCTCTGTCATTTCTTCAGGAGTGTCAAAAGGTTTGCCGAATCGTGAAACCTTACCTTCTGCAGCGATAGGTGACGGAGCCTGCGGAGGAAGTCCTCCTGCAATTTCATGGTGGCTTGCACGACCCACATGCCAGATTTGCGCAATAATCGTTCCGCCTTCAGCATGTACTGCTTCCGTTACTCTTTTCCACCCGTCGATTTGCTCTTGAGTATATATACCGGGAACTCCAGGATTGCCCTTTGCTCTTGGTGAAATCACTACACCTTCAGTAATGATAAGTCCGATTCCATCTTGAGCCCTTTTTCGGTAATATTCTACGGTCAGGTCATTCACAACACCAGTTTCGTTATCGGCAAACGACCGAGTCATAGGAGCCATTGCCGTTCTTGTTTTTAAGTTCCATGCACCTATTGTTACAGGTTCAAACATTTTGGTTTTTATTGTTTTCATTTGAATTCCTCCTGTTAACCGCTTTACCTGAGCTTAATTTTAGTAACTTTCATTGTGTAAGATTATCCGATAAGTGGTTAGTTTTCAAATAATTCACTCTGATTTTTTCGTTTTTTATGAAATATGGTAATAAAGACCAGTAAAAAAGCCAGACAGAGAAACTCCATTCCCTGCTGGCTAATTTATCTTATTAGTCTCGTGCTGTTCTGATAAAAAACGATACGATCAAACCAATGATTGCAAGGACAAGGCCGAAAATAAAGGCATCTTGAACACCTGCAGTCAATGAACCGCTAATGGCAGACGTATCGAACGGATCTTCTGCATTTGCCATATAATTTTTTTGGGATGCTGACATGATCGTAATGGCAACGGTTGTACCGATGGCCCCCGATACTTGTTGCAATGTATTCATTAGAGCCGTTCCATCCGGATAAAGATTTTTTGGCAGTTGATTCAGGCCATTTGTCTGGGCCGGCATCATGACCATCGAAACACCAATCATAAGGAGGGAGTGCATGACGATGACCATTATGATCGTCGTTTCAGTCGTTACGTTCGTTAAAGTCCATAACATGACAATCATGATAATGAAGCCTGGAACCACTAACCCTCTTGGACCGAACTTATCAAAAATGCGCCCTGTAACCGGAGACATGATACCATTAAGCACTCCACCCGGCAATAGTACCAGCCCAGCAGAAAACGCAGCTAATACAAGCCCGGTTTGCAGGTATAACGGTAAGAGAATCATGGATGACATGATGATCATGAAGGTGATGAAGACGGTTATTAACCCTAACGTGAACATCGGGTATTTAAAAACGCGCAAGTCAATCATTGGTTTATCCATATTGAATTGCCTCACAGCAAACAGGAATAACGCTATAAGTCCAACAATGATCGAGGATAAAACGATCGCATTGCTCCATCCTTGCTCTCCGACAATACTAAAGCCATAAACAATTCCCCCAAAACCAATGGTCGATAAAACAATGGATGGTACATCGATTTTAGGTTTGGTGATTATTGAAACGTTTTGCATATACTTGAGACCGAATAGTAAAGCAATCACAAAGAACGGCAAAGACACCCAGAAAATGTAATTCCATTTTAGATTTTCAATAATCAAGCCTGAAACTGTCGGCCCGATGGCTGGGGCAAACATGATAACCAGCCCCATCAATCCCATCGTCGCTCCCCTTTTATGAATAGGGAAAATCAATAAAATGGTATTGAACATGAGAGGCAATAAAAGACCCGTTCCGATTGCCTGGATGACCCGGGCTAGCATCAAGATGCCGAACCCGGGTGCAATTGCTGCAATGAGCGTCCCAATGATGGAGAACACCATTGAGGCAATGAATAATTGACGAGTATTGAACCACTGAATCAAGAGTCCCGAAACGGGAACCAGTATCCCCAATGTCAATAGGTAACCCGTTGTTAGCCATTGCACGGTTGAAGGACTGACATTGAATTCTTGAATTAGATCTCCCAGCGCCATGTTTAATGCCGTCTCGCTGAATAACCCGATGAACCCTGCTATTAAAAATGCAATTAATATAGGGGTCGTCCTAATGACAGGGTTTTGTTGCTGTGTTGCATCTGCTGACATAAAATAATTCCTCCAATTACTAACTGTTCGACCTAAGCTTAAGATAATTTTTCCGCATGACTTATTTATTTATCAGCAATAATGGTATCTGTTCCGCAATGGCTTGAAGAGGTTCCCCGTTTTTCGCCGTTAAGGATAAAAGGATACCCCCTTCAATCAAAGCATTAATTACGATACTCAATTCTTTTGCCCGTTTCTCACTGAAGTCCGCTTCGAGTAATTTCTTCACATAAATGGATTGCCAATCTTTCATCGCTTCTTGACAGGCCATTCTTATCTGCTCACTCGTCGTATATGTTTCCGCTGCAATCGTCCCGATTGGCAGTCCTAATAGATTTTCACTATGACCAAAAACCTCGGATAAATGAAAAATATGAGACTGAATGGCTTTAATAGGGTCTTCAATTTCATCAAACCCCCGTTTAATTTCATCTATCACGAATTCCTTTGTATGAATAATCGCCTCAATCGCCAATTCTTCTTTACCTTTCGGAAAATAATGATACAGCGAACCTTTTGGGATACCACTTTCCTCAATAATGTCCTTAAGCCCCACACCGTAATATCCACGTATACGAAAAAGTCTGGAAGCAGCTTCAATAAGAATGTCTTTCGAGTTTCGTTTCTCTGCCATAGCTGGATCACTCCTTGAAATTATATCAACCGGTCTATTAGAGACTATACTTTTATATCATCGTTTTGTCAAAGATGATACTTATGTATGCATGGGATATCGATTAAAACTCATTGGAAACAAAAAAGAACACCTCCTAATGGTGTTCGGATTCCGAATAGTAAGGTGAAGGTCGAAAACGCCGAATACTTGTGGTGAACGGCTGAGTAAAGTGCGGGTCAGTCGATAAATTGCGTCATCGGCCCAAGACAGTGCAACGGATCGAATAAAGAGCCCCCGTCTTTAGAGTTTTTTTACTGTAATCCTCATTGGATTGAAGAAATTTGCGACACTCCTGCCGAAAAACTGGCTAGCCAAGACACCACAGGCGCTTGCGCCGAGGAGGCTTGGCAGGCAGTCGGTGGAAAGGGAGCGGATTTCTGAAATCAACTAAACTTTTCAAAGAAAAAACTGCAGGCACACTGATTATTCATCGAGTTTGTCTACAATCTAAGGACTCCTCCTAATGGTGTTCTCTGCAAGTTTAAAAAATCAAGAAAATCAATACCTACAACCCGGATTTTTTTAAAACGCTTCCATTATTAATCAAACACAGCGGCCTGCCTCAATATCTTCAAGGATTCTTGTCATGATTTTTGAAATCAAGAATAGCAATTACAAACATGCCAAAGCTTAGCATAAGGGAAATAACTTCGAAAGTACCCATTCATACATCGCCTCCTTATATCCAGCTTTTCCTGATCAGAGATTGTCCTATACAAGAAAAAGATGAAGCAACGGCTTTTAAACAAAAATAAGCAAACCCAATCAGGGTCTGCCCTTGTACTCCATTCGAATTTCTTTTCAAAAGACCGATCGCTGTTAATAACCAAGTTTTTTTTCTATAACGTTCATTAGGGGTTTACCGTCAGAAAAAAGCTTTAAATTTCTAAGGAATAATTCCATCACACGATCTAGGTGCTTGGAAGAGTTGTAAGCATTATGTGGGGATACCATGACGTTTTCCAGCTGCCAAAAAGGGTGGTCCTTAGGTAAAGGTTCTACTTCAAACACATCCAGAGCCGCTCCTGCTATGTGCCCATTGCTCAAGGAATGAATTAAATCTTCATCGACAATCGTATTACCTCGGCCGACATTAATTACATAACTGCCTTTTTTCATTTTATTTAAGCGTTCTTTATTGAAAAAGTATGAAGTATCTTTTGTAAACGGAAGGGCCAAGACGACAAAGTCGGACATGGAAAGGACCTCATCCACTTGATCCATTCCCATTATCAAATCAGTGGGTTCATATTCGGTGTTCCTCTTGGTGGGATTCCGGCGGCACCCAATAACGGTCATACCCAGCGCTTTACATCTCTTGGCTATCTCATGGCCAATATCACCATACCCAATTATCCCCACTGTCGCATTTTCAAGATCTTTCACTGGAATTTCAACCCACGTTTTGTTTATTTGATTTCTGATCATTGTCGGTACGCCTCTTGCTAACGAAGATAGCATCGCAATTGTATGCTCGGCTATCGGGACAGATGTGCAGCCTTTGACATTGGTGATGATGATATCGCTGTTTTGTATATCTTCATTCAGCATGGCCTCCACTCCAGCACTGTCTGAATGGACCCATTTAATCTTTGGAGCTTTTTTTATAATGTTAAGATTATCATGAAGCCCCAGCGTATATAGGACATCAAACTTTGTTAAATCAACTGTTGGCTGTGGTTCGGGTTCGCCGAATTCCCATGGCTCGACAACAACTTCCGAACAAATCTCCTTAAACTGATTGATGTATTTTTCCGGTATATCGACCCTGATATAAAGTGAAGGTGCTGCTTTCTTAGAAGCGGACATTATAAAACCTCCTCAAGAACATACGATTCCTTTTTCCCTCTTTTACGGGAAGGTAATCCGTTGGGATTATACCATGCCGTACTTCATGGTCACTTCAAGAAATCTGGTTGCTCTTTTCTGATCCTTTCCCACAGAGGCTGGAAACTCAGCCATCCCTCATATTCCGTTCCCGTTTGTTCTGCAGTCAATTTTGCATACTCTTCTTCTATAAAAATCGGCTTACCTACAGATTCAGCCATTATCTGCGCTTGACATGAACGTTCCATCGTTATGAACCACCAAGCAGCTGAATCTACAGATTGGCCGACCGTTAACAACCCATGATTGCGGAGGATGACAGCTTTGTATTGACCTAAAGCCTTAGCAATGCGCCTACCTTCCTCGGATGCATAAACGACACCAGTAAAATCATCAAATAATGCATGATCATTGTAAAATTGGCAGGCATCTTGCGTAATCGGATCTAACAGTCTCCCTAAGGAAGACCATGTCTTTCCATAGACCGAATGAGCATGTGCCGCTGCAATCGCATCCGGCCGTGCTTTATGAATTTCAGAATGAATGGCAAAGGCCGCACCATTAATAGAATGTTCACCCTCTACAATATCACCTTTATGATTAACCAATATAAGATCCGAAACGGAAATTTGACTAAAATGCATCCCAAACGGATTGACCCAGAAATGGTCTGTATATTTAGGATCACGGACCGTAATATGGCCTGCTATCCCTTCATCGAAACCAAACTTTGAAAAAAGGCGGAATGAAGCTGCCAACCGTTCCTTCCTGTGAATGCGTTCTTCTTCCATTGTATTGAATGTTGCCGGTTGCAGGGAAATTGTCTTTGTCATATTTCGTTCCTCCTCGAATCTTTTCCGTCTTTTTGCTGAAACATCAATTAGCCATGGTATCCATGTCAGCTTTGCCCTTTATATCTTGCTTTACTTCACTTTCATTTTTATCATCATTATTGGAACTTAGGAGAGTGATCGTAGTAATGACGACAAAACTAGTAGCGAGCCCGTACAGAATTGGTTGAGTGGAGGAAGGTCCATTAATCACCAATCCGACAATGATAACGATCATGCTGGCGAGAATCGAGTAAAATGCCGCTGTAGCCGTGACCCTTTTCCAAAAGAAACCAAGGATGATCGGAAAGAACACAGCTCCGGATAAAATTGCGTAAGCTACATCCAATGCAACTAAAATATCTTGAATCCAAATCGAAACGATTATGGTCAATACACCAATCGTTAAAGTTGTAATTCGGGATGTTTTTAAAAATTGTCGTTCACTCATTTTTCGACCAATATATTTTTTAATGATGTCATTAACAACTAAAGTGGACGAAGCAAGCAAAGTACCTGAAGCAGTGGACATTAGGGCTGATACCACACTCGCAATGACAACCCCTAACAGACCAGCAGGTAAAGTTACCATCGCTATACTGGTAAATGCATTTTGGGGATCGCCTAAATCAGGAAGGATAATAAAAGCGCACATTCCAATGATACTGATTGCAATCGCATAAAAAACACTATATAACCCCGCTCCAATCGTTCCGCCACGAGAAACAGCTTTGGTTCGTGCGGTGAATAGACGCTGCCAAATATCTTGGCCAACAACTACCCCGAGGGTAAATAATAGGAAATATTGAAAAATCGTCTCTCCGCCAATGTTCCCTAACTCGAAATGTGATGCTGGGAGATTTTCTTTAAGCGAGCCCCACCCTCCTGCCTTAGAGATGCTCATCGGAAGCATGATAAAGAAAATACCGATCGTCATGATGACGAATTGCACGACATCAGTCATGGTGACTGACCACATACCTCCTAATATTGTATAAAATAAAACGATCCCGCCCCCGACTATCATGGAAACCGTTAAATTCCAGCCAGCCAAAACATGTAAAATTGTCCCCATCCCAATCACTTGCGTTACAGTCAGCATGAATGTATAGATAACAGAGACAAGGGCACTGATCAATCTTGTCTGAGAGTTGTAGCGTTTCTCAAGCATTTCACTGATCGTCAATACTTTTAAATTAAATATCTTATTTGTTAAAAACAGCCCAATAGCGATAATGCCGAGCCCGATCATCACCACTAGCCAAATACCGGATATCCCAAACTGATAACCTAACTTTGCTGTTCCTAGAGTGGAAGCCCCCCCTAATATCACAGCAGCTAAACAGGATAAATACATAAAATGACCAAGATTGCGCCCTGCCACAATGAAATCATCTGCTGTTTTTGCCCGTTTGGATCCGATTACTCCCACAATGATCAAAACAGAAAAATATAGAATCATGATCGATATATCCAAAATATGCATGTACACATCTCCTTTTGGGCTTGTATTGTTCTTATCGCTTTGTAAAAAGGGAAGAAAGGACTTACAGCTTCCTTCCTTCTCTACAGTTAAATGAGGAAACTAATTATTAAGCTGCGTTTCCAAATCTCCTACTCTCTCTGTCTTCTCCATTTTCCCTTTTTTTGCGAGTGCGATGAGTGTGATGAATTCATAGACAATATTAGCGGCTGCGGCAGCCGTGATTTGTCCGTGATCGTATGATGGTAAAACCTCAACAAGATCGAATCCAACAAAATCTATATTCGTCAATCCTCTCACCAAGGCTAAAGCATCATCAATGCTGGCACCGGAAACTTCTGGAGTCCCCGTCCCCGGGGCATAAACCGGATCTAAAAAATCAATATCAAAAGATAAAAACACCGGACCATTCGCAACACGTTCATGAATGACATTTAGCATCTTCTCGACCCCGATACGTTTATAATCGTTTGTCGTGTAAACTCCCAAACCTAAATCCCGGGCATCCTGAAGGTCTTCGGGTCCGTACAGACCGCCCCTCATACCAATTTGAAGAGATCGCGATACATCGATGAGCCCCTCTTCTATTGCGCGGCGAAAAACGGTTCCGTGATTATACTTTTGATCAAAATAACTATCCCAAGTGTCAGAGTGGGCATCGAACTGAAGCAGGGCAACGGGTCCATGTTTTTTTACGATTGCACGTAACTCCCCTAGTGTAATGGAATGATCGCCTCCCAATGAAATCGGAATGATTCCTTTTTCAATGACGGGAGTAAGCTCTTCTTCGATCTTTTTATATGTTTCCGAAATATACCCCGGGATGATCGGAACATCCCCATAATCTATTCCTGATATATAGTCAAAAATATTAATATCTTGTTCTGGATTATAAGGACGTAAAAGGATTGAAAAATCACGAATGGCTTCTGGTCCGAATCTCGCACCCGTCCTAAACGATTGCCCAGAATCAAATGGAACTCCCGTAATGACAAAATCCATATTTTCATCTATCTGTTCAACAAATGGGAGCCGCATAAACGTACGCACTCCACAAAAACGGGGTGATTTGAATGAGTCTTTCGGTTGATACTTCGTCATGTAACATCCTCCTAAATTCTAATTCTACTATTATTTTTTTCACTCCATTGCAATTGCAGATGTCATACAAACTTCCATCTTTTCTAATAGAATGGATATTCATAACACCCTTGGTTGGAAATTCTCTTCTTACCTTTTACATAAGCAAGATTCAGGCCAACTATTTCGCTGCGGTATATAAGGCTTTTCATTATTTTGTTTCATCAAATGATTAAAAACTTAATCATTTTCTTGTTTCTTGATTTAAATTTTGATTATTTAGACTTTTTGATTTATATTTTAATTAAGCAGCATCCCAAAACCCAAAGGAGCGCAACGTATGTACGATGATATGCTGGAGGAAGAACTAAATAAAATTATTGAAACATCGAATAATAACATTCTCATTACCGATCAAGATGGAATCATTTTATATTCCAACCCAAAGCTTTGGGAGATTTATGGTATGAAAAGTGACTCTTATATCGGTACCTCCGTCTATCAATTAGAAAGCGAGGGACTTCTTGCACCTTCCATCAATGCGATTGTTTTAAAGGAAAAGAAAGCGAAACGCATAATGCAAGAAACAAAAACGGGTCATGTTGTCATGTCGACTGGCTATCCCATTTTTAATAAGGAAGGGCACCTCGTTAGGGTAATCAGCTATGGTCAGGATCAAACCGAGATCCTGCAATTGCAGGATCAATTTGAACAATTACAACGAAAAGTTAAAGGCTATCAAACGGAAGTCGAGGATTTAAGAGAAAAAGAACTGGATAACCATTATCTGATTGCCAGAAGTAATGAAACGAAGCATATTTTAAAAACGATCCATAATGTTTCAAAAACCGATGCCACGATTCTCTTATTAGGACCTTCCGGCGTAGGGAAAAGCACTTTTGCCCGTGCTGTTCATGACCAAAGCAACCGAAAAAAAGAACCCTTTATCGAAGTGAATTGCAGCACGATACCTGAAAGTTTGTTTGAATCAGAAATATTCGGCTATGAGCCGGGATCATTTACAGGGGCAAATAAGCAAGGGAGGCAAGGCCTGATCGAGCAGGCTGACAGCGGTACTCTTTTCTTGGATGAAATTGGGGAACTCCCACTTGCCATGCAAGCTAAATTACTGAAAGTACTACAGGAGAAAAAGATAAAGCGCATCGGTGGAAAAAAAGAAAACCATATTAACTTCCGCCTAGTTGCAGCAACTAATCAAGATTTGAAGGAGATGGTAAGTCAGGGTAAGTTTAGATTGGACTTATTTTATCGTTTGAATGTGATTCCCATCCAAATTCCGGCATTACATGAACGTAAAGAAGATATCCCTCTCTTAATTCAGCATTACTTAGAAAAAACCAATGATAAATACCAGAAATACAAAAAAATCCATCCATCGACATATGAAGTTTTGACCCATTATCATTGGCCCGGAAATATACGGGAATTAGAAAACTTAATTGAACGGTTAATCCTGACCATCGAAGAGCCAATTATATTTCCCGAACACCTTCCGCAATCCATCACAGGGCAAATTGAACAGCCTGAAGACTCCAACTTCCTTGCAATCGAACAGGATTGTGAAGAAAATTTCGATTTAAAAAAGACACTGGAAAAGGTTGAAAGGCAATTGATTGCAAAAGCATGGAAAAAATGTAAAACCACATACGAAATGGCAGAACATTTAGGCATCAGCCAGCCAACAGTCATCTATAAATTAAAGAAATACAAACAGTATTTGTAATTCATCTGGACTGAAATCCCCCGTAATCCATGAATGGTCCTTAGCCTTTAGCCATAGATGCTATTCAAGCTAAGGGCGCTTTTTAATATTTGCCGGCAATTCGAAGTGAAACGTATGAAGATTAAAAGATTATTCCAATATAAAGGCCATCAAAAAAATCCACATTCAAGTTGAATGGGATTCACAATATCACGTTTCCATATTTTAATATTACACCTTTTTAATTCAAACGGATGATCTCCGTGAAGCTCCTGCCACACTGTAGATGATCCAAACTTTGGATTCCCGCCCCTGTAGATCCTGTTGCTCCCGCTTCTCCTGTCGCTTTCCCCTGGCCCTGATTGATCCGGTTATTCCTTTTACTCCTGTGGCACCCGCTGCTCCAAAGATTCGCGGATGGATCAACGCATCTTGCAGAATGAATTTTTTCTTTTCATGGTTCCGCCTTTCATTATGGGCAGTAATGACTCTGGATGAATCGACTTCATGTACTTTATAAGGAAATCCCGATATCAATTTCCCCCCAGAAAAATGATATTGTACTATATCAACAGACTTGGAATTACATAACCTATCCCGAGATTTCATCAATAAAAAGAGGCACCCATAATGGGAGCCTGAATTTTAGTGAAGGTAAGCTATTATATGTGAACGGTAACCATTCCGTATCCTTATGCTAACAAGATGTTTGAGAAATGGGATATTCCACCCAGTTACTTATTTGTACGGAATTTAAAACAGGTTATTTTAAGGTCAGTTATTTCACTGCCTTTTTAATAGCCTTCACTTCATATAATGATCCTTCTGAACTGACGATATATTCAGGCTTTGGTTTCCCTAGGTTTGCTTTATGGCCTGCGATATGGGCTTCACTCTTTTCCCACTGCTTCCAATGCGCCTCCGACTCCCAATTGATCATAATGATGACCTCTTCATCCCCGCGTCGCACTTTTTTCACCAGTACACTTAAATCGATGAATCCTTCCTGCTTTTCTATGATCCCTTCCCCGCTGAACCGTTTTACTACTTGTTCTGCATTACCTTCCTTTACCAACATTTTTCTCATCTGAACGAACAATATGAACAACTCCAATCGATATACTTGTATTGAATCATTTTATTCGATAACGATTCTCATTGTCAATTAATGAGACTTTTACTTAAGTGCACTACTTAAAATTCTGATTCCCAAAAACAAAATAAAAAAAAGGATCAGGAAGTCTTGCATATCTTCCTGATCCTTTTTTTATTGTCACTCACCTTTTATCTTTAAGACTTTTGGGAACATAGTCATTCAGTTTGTTAAATAAAGAAGTAATGTAGGAGCTAAGTTCGAATCGATCCTCCTGAACAAATTCAACTAAAGACACTCCATTCTTTTTCATAACTTTTCCCCCTTTAAGTTTTTATCCCGGTGCATGAACTTTTCAGCAACTAATACCTGTGAATCCCGCCATTAGCGCACTTACACTCTTCTCTCTCCATCGTTTCTTTATTTGATTATACAAGAAAGCGCTTACAATGTAAAATATTATAATTCTATAGATTGCTATTTACTTAGTATGTTCCAGGTAAATGAAGTTTTTTCATCAGCATATTTATGGTTATCAGCTTTGCTGGCTTCAGTGTACATTACATATCCTAACTACTTGTCTTGTTCACAGAGAATAAAATTTCAGGAAATGCCCTTCAATATTTCAGTTAAACGTAGGAACTCTTCCTTATCACGATTTCTTAATGAGTCATCGATTTCTTTTTCAATTTGTGCTTTCCGGTAATCACTAAGGGCCTTTTTTAAAACCATTTCAGCCATCTCTTCAGGTTCAAGCGATGTTCCTGGCAATTGCTTCTCCATACGAAACCAACTCCTTAACCTTTTTTCTATTATACTAAATAACTTGGAGATTATTATTATTTATTAAAATCTTATCCTTTCCTCTTTTTCATTTTTCAT
Source organism: Peribacillus sp. FSL R5-0717 (assembly GCF_038002945.1). Classification (NCBI taxonomy): domain Bacteria; kingdom Bacillati; phylum Bacillota; class Bacilli; order Caryophanales; family Bacillaceae; genus Peribacillus; species Peribacillus sp. FSL R5-0717. The sequence continues at coordinate 3,469,409 of NZ_JBBOOF010000001.1, read as the reverse complement.
TTCCTTATCCACATGATTTCCACTTTGCCACTCTTCTATACACAAAATTTCTAAATATTCGGATTTCTAATCGGTAACACATTTTCTTTTTATCCACTTAGTCATTTTACCCGTGAAGATCGGATCGTTTATTTCCATTACTTTAGAATTAATTATATGCCATTACAGGTGAATGGAGCTAAGTTATTCGCTTCATTTTTTCAGAAAAGTCAGAAATATATTGACCGGTATAAATAAGCCCTCTAAAATAATTTAAACAATCCAGTTTTTTACTTATATTCATTTGCCATCATTTTTGTTCATTTCGGCTTTATTTATCGTTGAAAACAATTTGATGAAAAACTTAGCATTAAAGGAGCATTTATCATGAAAAAAAGTCGAGTTCTTTTCGCTAGTTTAGCGGGTTCCGTTATTGAGTGGTACGATTTCTATTTATACGGGACAGCAACGGGCCTGGTTTTTACGACGCTATTCTTTCCCAATCATGATCCAGCGATTTCACTTCTTCTCGCCTTTGTCACATTCGGGGCTGGTTATGCAGCCCGTCCAATCGGCAGCATCCTGTTCGGTCATATGGGTGATCGCATCGGACGGAAGGCAGCACTCATGTTCACCCTTATTGGTATGGGAGGGAGTTCAATGCTAATCGGTGTTCTGCCCACTTATGCCCAGGTTGGGTTGGCCGCCCCCGCCATCTTGGTGGTGCTGAGGTTGATTCAAGGAATTTCCTTGGGAGGTGAATGGGGCGGAGCCATCCTATTGGCAACGGAATCTGCTCCTAAAGGTGTCCGTGGGTTATATGGATCCATTCCCCAACTAGGGGTCCCCATCGGCTTGGTTGCCGGCTCGTTCAGCCTAACCCTCATCAGCTCCTTGACAACCGATGCCCAATTTTTATCTTGGGGTTGGCGGATTCCATTCCTTTTAAGCGGTGTACTGATCGGGTTGGCAATTTGGGTAAGGAGTGGCATTGAAGAAACGCCGGAATTTAAAGCGCAGAAAGATAGCGGCGATCTTGCGAAAGTTCCCATTATTGAAACGTTGAAACACGATTGGAGAAGTGTGCTGCAAGTGATCGGACTAAAAATTGGGGACGGCTTCTTCAATGTATTCATCATGTCCTATGTTCTCGTCTTTACTACGCTGTATTTTGGTTATTCCCAAGATTCAGCTCTTACCGGTTTAACGATTGGCTGCGCTACAATGCTGATTACCATTCCTGTCATTGGTTACATTTCAGATTTCATTGATCGAAAAATCATCTATTTTGGGGGCCTGACTCTCCTTTTCGTCTTGGCCATCCCATATTTCACAATGATTGGGCGTGGGGTTGGCTGGTTCTACATGATGCAGGCAGTTGTACTCGGCGTCATCTGGGGAGCCATTTTTTCCACACAAGGGACATTATTCTCGGAGCTCTTTCCAGCCAAGGTCCGTTATACTGGATTATCCGTCGGTTATCAGGTCGCGGCAGCCATTGCAGGTTTCGGTCCGCTCATCTGGACCGCCATGGCGGAATCATATGGCCCATCCCCTTTGGTATTTGGCGGATTCATGATGGCAGGTCTCGCGATTTCCCTGGCGCTTTGTATATTATCCCCGCATTTCAGCAGAAGAAAAGAAAAGGATCAAACACTCAAACCACATAAGCTGGATTTGAACTGATTCTAAAATCTCTTGCATGAGTAATAACAGAGGCTGCACGTCCTATCACTCGGACAAGCGGCCTCTGTTTTTTTAGAATGCAAATACCACCCTATACTTGTTTACTTCCTACAATCTCCAAAAGATCAGTGAGCGTCCGGATTTCATAGGTGGGCTTGATTCCCAGATCATTATCCTTTTGATGGGGATTGTACCAGCATGTATCCATTCCATAATTCAAGCCGCCCTGTATATCTGAAGTCAAGGAGTCACCCACTATCAACGCTTTCGATTTATCTGTGATCTTTAACTTGGAAAATGCATAATCAAAAATCCCTCTATCTGGCTTCTGAAACCCAGCCTCTTGGGAAACTATCAAGGTCTCAAAGGTGTTGCAAAGGGCTGACCCGCCGATCCTTGCTGTCTGCACTGCCGTGAAGCCATTTGTTATAATAGCAAGCCGGCATCCTCCAAGCTTCTCGCATACCTCTATAGCCCCGGGCAGAAGGTGTATTTCCTTTCCCAAATGTCCCAGGTACGCACGGCTGAACGCATCCGCATCCATATCAAGCCCATACTTCAGGAACAACCGCTTGAACCTTTCCACTCCCAGAATGGTTAAATCTATATGCCCCTGTTCCAAATCCCTCCATAATACCTTACTGATTTCTTGGTAGCATCCCGCATAATCCTCCGCCCCTGTTGGCAAACCAAACTCTAAAAAGGCTTCATGCAGCGCATTCTTTTCCGATATTCCAAAGTCTAGCAAAGTATCATCAACATCAAATAATATAATTTCGTATTTCATCGCTGCCCCCATAATCATTTTAGTCCAACTTAACACATTTCCTTTAATTACGTATTAATTATGCAAATTCATGGTAAATACATACTGCAAGCTTGGAAAAATTGCGGGAACGTAAAGAAGATATCATTCCCCTTACGTACAATTTTTTAAATAAGTTCAATGAAAGGTATCATGAAAATAAAGTCATTTCGGAAGAATGCTTGAACCTATTAATTCATTATTCATGGCCAGGCAATGTACGCCAGCTCGAAAACTTGATTGAAAGGTTGGTCTTAATAAGTGACTCCGTTATCCTGATGTCCGACTTGCCTGAAATGATAACCGAGAACGTTGAACAGGTCACACAGATTGATCTCCCCACTACTCTCGATAAAGCACTTGATGAAACGAAACGGATATTGATCAGGAAATCTTACCAAACATATAAATCATCAAGGAAAGTCGCGAAGGACCTCTCTATCAGCCAAACGAAAGCCTCAGCGTTGATCCGGGAGTACTGCGATGACTTAATGAATAAATAGGCACCATGAAAACGACAATCATTTCCCATCTTAATCCAACTGAAACATTGCGGGTATCCGTTGCTAGTTATGAAAGTATTCCATTTCATATGGGCTTCCATTGTAAATCCCGACTTCTTCTTCCTGATCCATGGTCCAGGTATGAACAAAAAATAAGGGACTTCCCCTTTGCGGGCAAGTCCCTTATTTTTATGAAGATCCTACTATTTTTTCGCCTCTCGGCTTTGTACTATTTGCATCTGGTTCTCTTGTGATGCCAATTTGATTGAATTTATCATTAATGGACAGTTTGTATGTCAATGATCCTGTGCCGGCTTCATCAGGCTTGAAAGTTCCTGCATTTGTCCGTTTTCCATCTTTCAGTAACCACACCTGATACACCTCGGACTTCTGAAGGCTAGGCAAATTCTGAATTTGCACGATTAACCTTCTTTCGTCACCTTGCTGCAAAATGTATGCAGCCCCGTCCGTATTCATATTTACAGCGGTCCTATCGGCAGGCTGCAAAGATAGCGACGTTTTAACCTCCATTGGCAGATTGATAGCTGCAAGTTCTTTTTTCAGTTGAATATTGGAATATAACAGCACAAATACCAAAACCAGAACAGCCAGCAAGAGACCTGAAGTGACTGGTGTAAACTGCTTAAAGAAAAAGCTACTCCAATTCTTTTCCCTTCTCACCGGAACTTTATCGTCAGTCTCAAAGACAAAACCCATGACCTCTGATTTCAGGGAAGATGAAGGTTCCATTTCTTCAAAATCCCATTTCAATGAATTCCAGGCTTCTGTCATTTGTTCATACTCCCTAGTGCATTCAGAGCAGTGCATTAAGTGTTCCGTGAATGCCTTTTTTTCTTTTTCTCCCAGTTCACCCGATAAAAATGAAAGCAGGTTAGCGCAATCTGTATTCATTTACAAACCACCTACTTCCAAATGCTTTTTCAACAATTTAAGCGACTGGTGAAGTCTGCTCTTGATGGTACCAACCGGTTCATTTTCAATTTTGGCAATTTCCGTTAACGAGTACCCTTTCCAATACAGTAAATCAATCAGCCTTTTTTGCGGCTTGCTTAACTTACTTTTTGCCTTGGCAATTTCACTGTGCAATAGCCCATTTTCTATATCATTATTAGGATCTTCTATGTCTATTGGATGACTCATGTCCATGTGTTTGTTATTCCGGATATGAACGCTGTCTTTACGGACATAATCCACACACACATTTCGTGTAACGGTCAAAAGCCAGCTTACAAAGTGTCCCTTTTCGGAATTGTAACTGCTTTTTGTGGTCCAGAGCTTTAAAAAGACCAACTGCACAATCTCCTTAGTTTTTTCAGCATTTCCATTTGTGAACTTAAAAATATAACCATAGATTAATTTAATATAGCGGTCATAAAGTTCTTCCAGAGCAGGACGATGCTTTTTCATGACTAATGCCATCAATTCCTTATCAAGTTTTTCTTTCAATCGCACCTGCAACTCCTCACAAGTAAATTTGGAAAAAAACGTGTAACAGGAACGACCATCACTGATCGCCCCTTTTTCTTATTTCGGAAAAATAGTCTTATTATTCACAATATACCAAACATTTTTCACACCTTCACCATTGACATCTCCCGCTGCCTTATCATTCGCAAAATAGTAGAGTGGAAATCCTTTGTACGTCACCTGCTCTTCCCCTGTATCTTCCCTTTGAATGGTTCCAAAGTCATTTTCCTCAAATCCTTTAGGGACAGCAAAATCCCTTTCCATGAACGGCGGCCATTTTTTCAGACAATCACCCATGCAATTGCTTTTTCCTGATTTATCATTCTTGAAATAGTAAAGTGTCATTCCCTTGGAATCAGCCAGGTATTCGCCTAATGGTTCACTTTCCAATAATTTTAGGGTTACCGCTTTTTCATCGGCAGTACCACTAACAGCTTGATCCTTTTCGGGTGAATCCTTCGCTTCATTTCCACATGCCGCCAATACTAGGACCATCATAAAAACTGAAAATACCATCCACTTTTTCATATACTCTCACTCCTCATGAATTTTACTTCCATCCCCATTTTTGAAATACTTGATGGGATTCTTCCGTTTTAAGATAATCAATGAATTGTTTTGCCTTTTTCTTGTTATTACTCTTACTTGTTATGCTTATCGGGGTCCCTCTATAGAGCTTGTCTTCCTCAGGGAGCTGAACCAGGTCCGTAACATCCGCCAGACGGTAATGCCAGGATTCATAAGTAATCCAGGCGTCCAATTTTGAATTTGCCTTCCATAAATTAATAGCTTCTGCACTGGACTTCACTGAAATGTCAATATTCCTGCTAATTCCAGGAATCAATCCTTTTCTTCCAGCCAAATCTTCCCATAGTCCCAGTTGCCCGGCTCCATTAACATCCACAATCTTTACGCCCTTCTTCGTTAAATCCTCCAATGACTGGATATTCTTTGGGTTTCCTTTTCTAACCAGGATTCCAGCTGACCGTGCATACAATTCTGTACGGTTTTTTCCATCAAGGACCTCCGGATGATCATGCATGAATTCAGTCAGCATATATTCGGACCCTCCGTAAATGATATCCGCATCCTGTTTGGCTTGATCAATCCATTTTTCTTCGGGTCCCGCTGTTACTTCAACTTTTATCCCCGTTTCTTTGGTGAATCGTTCCGCCACTTCCTTGATAGGTCCAAGAGGTCCTCCTGGTCCATATACTTTTACGACATCGTTGACAGCTTGCCCCCGATTCGAACCCATTTCCGGTGAAAATCCTAACAGTACTAGCATCAATGATATCCACCCTACAAAAATGACCTTTTTCAAATCTTTCTTCTCCCCCTTCTAAAAAGCCTTTGTACTATAAATAACGGGACAAACTTCCAAACGGTTTGAAAAAAATTGTTAATTTTTTTAAACTTTTGCAAAGTACATCTGATGATTTCCAGTTTTCAACCCGCAGCAAAAAAACCATTCGAAAACGGAATGGTTGCAGACTGTGGACAAACTCCATAGTAATTGAGTTTGTCTACTACTTGGCTTTTAAAATTTGACGGTTTGGAACGTAGGGCCCTTGCTTTCCGCGGGCGGTCCTCCCTTGGACACGCTTTCCCTCAGGTGTCTCGTACACTTAGTTCCAATCACCTTTGTTTTAAAATTAAATTAGAACTCCTTCTACCTGCTTTTATGCCTTTACGCTTTCAAAACCAATTGGCAGAAAAGGTTAGCTTGAATTGCTTCCCTTTCTCTGTCTTTTTCTTTTCCTTACAACAGCAATCACCAACAATAACAGAGGAATAATCGTTTGCATCAGAATTCCATGAAATGGGAAGGCGATGACATCATAGCGACTGACAGCCATAGAGCTAGGATACGACCAAAAGCTGAATTCTACAATCAATATCCCTATCGGCCATACAACAGGACGATAGTCGGAGAGATTCAGCCACTGCGCGGTACCTAAAGCAGACGCATAATAAAACACGGAAATTTTGACAAACGCTCCTACTATCCATACAGCCATGATGGCGGACTCCAAATGTTCAAAAAAGTCGGCCAAACTGATGTACCGAGATACATTCATCACGGGATAATTCTTTGTTGATGTTGTTGCCCCGAGTATAAAAAGAACCATAAGATTCACCACAATTAACGTAATCATCACGGCAAAAACAGACATCATCCCGGATTTCATCCCTTTTTTCATATCGGTTAAAAAAGGGAGGAGAAAAATCATCAGAAAAAACTCGCTGAACCATCCACCTGGTACAATCGAACCCTTGATTGGAGGCATAATTCCATTCCCCAATATCGGGAATATATTCTTAAATTCAAGATCTGGGCCAAGTAAGATGATTAAGAGGAGGATTGGAATGATAAAAACGGGAACAAACAATTGGGCAGCTCTCCCCAACACTTCTATCCCTCCGCGTACGATAAAGGCACAAAGGAGTACCATCGATGCCATGATAACGCTAATCGGGGTTTTGACCAGAAAAGAGTCGACAATGAATTCTCCGTAACTTCTTAGGATTTGCCCTGTGATCGGGATATAAAAAAACAAGAATAAAAAACCGAGAATTTTCCCCGGAATCCGACCAATGATCTGTTCACTGAATTGGATAACCGTTTGTTTCGGATAAAGTTTGTGCAGTTTATAAGCGATATACACCGTCGCATACCCGATGAGAGACGCCAAAATGGGGGAAAGCCATAAATCAGTTTTAGCATATTTCGCTGTGATGCTTGGAACACCCAGAACAGCCGTTGCCACAATCGTTGGATACATCATGAATGCCATCTGTAAAGATGAAATTTTTCCTTTCTCCATCATCTTCCTCCTTTCCTTGATAGTATGAAAATTTGAAATCACAAAGCCCACTGATCGTTTTACTTTTTCATAAATTCTTCAATCGGCTTAAAAAAGAATTTCAATCCATTCGGCTGGTTTCGGTTCCTTTACGATTTCTTTTCCTTACAACAGCAATCACCAACAATAACAGAGGAATAATCGTTTGCATCAACATTCCTTGTAACGGGAAGACGTTGACATCATTACGACTGACATCCATAGAGCTTGGCAACGACCACAAACTGAATATGACAATAAAAATCCCGACCGGCCATACAATAGGTCGATAGCCGGAGAGATTCAGCCACTGCGCTGTACCTAAAGCACATGCATAATAAAAAGCGGAAATTTTCACAAACGCACCTACAATCCATACCGCCATGACGGCGGACTCTACATGTTCAAAAAAGTCGGCAAAACTGATGTATCGAGATACACTCATCACCGGGTAAAGTTTTGTGGATGTGGTTGCCCCAAGTACAAAAAGAACCGTAAGATTCACCACAATCAACGTCATCATCACGGCAAACACAGTCATCATCCCGGATTTCATCCCTTTTTTCATATCCTTCAAAAAAGGAAGAAGAAAAATGATCAGGAAAAACTCGCTGAACCATCCACCAGGTACAATCGCACCCTTGATAGGAGGCATCATTCCATCCGCCAATATCGGGAATATATTCTTGAATTCAAGATCAGGAATCAGCAAGAGGATTAAGATACAGATTGGAAAAATGAAAACAGGTACAAACAATTCAGCAGCTCTCCCCAACACTTCTATTCCCCCACGTACAATGAAAGCACACAGAAGCACCATCGATACCATGATCACACCAATCGGGGTACGTACCAGAAAAGAGCCGACAAGAAATTCTGCGTAGCCTCTAACGAGTAGCCCCGTGTTCTGGATATAAAAAAATAAGAGTAAAAAACCGAGAATTTTACCCGGAATCCGACCAATGATCTTTTCAGTGAATTGGAAAACCGTTTGTTTTGGATAAAGCTGGTGCAGTTTATAAGCGATATACACCGTCAGATACCCTATGAGCGCAGCAAAAATTGGGGACAGCCATAAATCAGTTTTGGCATATTTCGCTGTGATGCTTGGAACCCCGAGAATGGCCGTTGCCACAATCGTCGGATACATCAAGAATGCCATCTGTAATGATGAAATTTTCCCTTTCTCCATCTGCTTCCTCCTTTCTGTGATAATTTGAAATCACGCAACCGACTGATAGACTCACTTTTCCATAAACTCTCCAAATGGCCTGAAAAGAACTACAATCCATTCAGTGGGTCCTGACATCTGTGGGAGATTGAACATGGACAAAGCCAAGCCAGTGAGGAGCAATGTAAGAAATGCCACTTTATCTTTTTTAGGATTTTGTTTCATTTTCGGCCATTCATACAAAATGATTAGCGTTACAATCGCAGCTGTAAATAAAAAGGCCCCCCATCTCACTTGTCCTTCACCTCTTTCTCAGACAACCCCGCCGGTTTGTTTATATAGCCCTGTCTTCGAATATGGGCCGCAACATCAACTTCCACTTCCATTTTCGCGAATATCTCATCCCAGTGGTTATCTACCTTATTAAACTGTTTAGGATATTTCCGATAGAAATCTTTACCCAACCCTAAAATGTCCGCTTTCTTATGCTGAATATGCAGAAAAGCCATCTCGATGCGTTTTTCTATATCTGTTTGATATGCTCGTTCTGCAGCTTTTAGAGACTTTGGATTTGAAAGGTTCAAATTCGTTCCATTTTGTATAACAGCTCCATCTGTATTTATTTTCACTAGTAATTTCCATTTTTCATTGATGATTTGCGGAATGATCTTGACTTTGGCTGACACTGGACTTAAAGATATTTTCCCTTTCACCCCTTTGGGTTGGAAGGTCACGGTGTATGATTCCACCTCATCCCTTAACCACAATAGCCCTCTGGTTTCCTTTTCAGTCATCGTCCCAGTCATTTTGTCTTTTTTGAACACGGCTGTCCCAACAATGTAAGGAATTCCCTGTAATTTCGTTTGCCCTTTCCCCGGCGGCAATATTTTAACGATTGGAATTGCGGCCGCCCGAGGCCTACCGGTTAACATTTCATCTAAATCCTGCAGTGTGACCAGCATCCCAATATGTAAATCAGATAGTTCTCTCAGCACTTCCCCTGAATAGTTTTCCAGGGGTGGCAAAGAATCAAGGATAGGCTTTGCATCCCCTTTGCTGACATACACATTTGCTTTCTCTCTTGGCTGCGGATGGCGCAGCAAAAAATCAAGTTGCTCTTGAATTCCTTCCTTCGCTAACTTTTCACCGAATACAAATACTTTACAATGTCCCCAAAATACTTTTCGCGGAAGCTTGCTTTGCAGCTTAGACAATGCATCTGAAATATTGGCGCCTTTTTCATATCTCACCATTGTCGTAGCCCCACTCCCCCCTTGACTGCTCCCTCCTTGACCGCCTCCACTAGTTATTGAACTTGGAATAAAGACCTGGACGGATAGTTCGATTTGATCATTATCGTTCTTATCGATGGCGGCTGCTGTGACAATCGCCAAATCAGTGATTTCTATTCGATCCCAACAACCGCTTAGAAAAGGGGTCGTTCCACAAATAACGAGCAAAAGAAGGACGCTTTTCATGAAATGACGCCTCTTTCCTTTCTCCAATATCCTTTTTCGCTTCCAGTTATTATTCACTCCGTTTCACTCCCCCTTTTTGGATTCGGACTCTGTTCCGGGGCCTGACGGTATGCATTAGATTCCCCTGTGAGGCGCGGGCGTGAATCCATCATCCACCAAGGAGCTCTCCACAGCACATCTTTCAGCTCTTGACCTTTTAACGGTGCCAGTGGCGCTAAGTATGGAACGCCAAAGGAACGCAAGCTGCATAAGTGAATGACTATGGCGATGATTCCCATCATGATGCCAAGCAGTCCTAAGGTACCGGCAAGCAGCATCATTGGGAAACGCAGCATCCGGAAAGCAATTCCGGCAATATAGCGAGGCATCATAAAAGAAGCGATTCCCGTAATCGCAACCACAATGACCATTGGCGCTGAAACCAACCCTGCTTGTACGGAAGCTTGCCCAATCACTAGCGCTCCAACAATGCTGACGGCGGAACCTACCTGCTTCGGCAAGCGAACCCCTGCCTCTCTTAGTGCTTCAAACGTAATTTCCATAGCCAATGCCTCTACAATTGCAGGAAAAGGGACCGATTCCCGGGATGCTGCTACGCTTAGCAGGAGTGCGGTTGGGACCGCCTCATGATGGAACGTTAAAATAGCAACATATAGTGAAGGAAGCAAAAGAGATAATCCCATAAAAAAATATCGTAACCAACGGATAAAAGTGCCTGCCATAAAACGTTGAGCATAATCCTCTTGTGATTGAATCAAAGAAAAGAAGGATATTGGTGCAATTAAAGTAAAAGGGGTTCCTTCTACAAGAATGACAGCTCGTCCCTCCAGCAAGCTGGCACAGGCTACATCCGGCCGTTCTGTCGACATGATCTGAGGGAAAGGTGAAAACGGATTGTCCTCGATCATTTCCTCGATGTACTCGCTTTCTAAAATTCCGTCTATCTTAATTCGTTCCAACCGAGTTGTAATCTCTTCAATCAGTGTTTTATCCGCAAGGCCATCAATATAAGCAATCGAAACATTCGTCCTGGTAAGAGTTCCGATCTTCATTGATTGTATTTTAAGGGCAGGACTTTTAATAATACGTCGCAATTGGGACGTATTTACTTCCAGAGATTCAATAAATCCCTCTCGTGACCCCCTAACTCCCCCCTCTGCCACAGGTTCTTCAATCGCCCGCTTTTCCCATTTGGACAATCCTAGAGAAAATCCATCGCTTCCCCCTTCATATAGAAGGATTGGGTTTCCAGAGGAAATCGATTCAATGCAATCCGCCAACATATTCACTTTTACCACTTTAGGAACGGGCATTTTATGTTCAATAAACTCATTTAATGGTTGTGGTTCTTTTGATGACTCCTGCATGAGTGGAGATAGCACATATTGCTCTATCGCCTCGATGTCTGAGAGTCCCGCAATGTAAATGAGCATCGCCCGCGTCTTTCCGAAAAGTAAGAACGAGCGGAACATGACATCCGAGCAATTATCATAAATAGAACGAAGTGTTTCTACATTTTGATTGAAATTCACATCAAGTGAATCTGAAGGCTTGGAATCCAGGTAATCATTTTGCATCAGGGATTTTTTTTCTTTCTTTTTTCTTAACAATTTGCCCACATTACGAATCAAGCTGAATACCCCCATTTTTTTGCAGGTCGCTCTAACTCCATTTTTCTATGTTTCTTCATTAAGGGTATTTTATACAGAAAATCCTGATCCCAGCATAAACTTATATTTAGCAGAATTAGAAAGCTATGTTATATGTTGATTTTGAATAGACAGTAAACTCTTGTGATATCCTGTTTGTAATTAATGACTAAGGGGTATATCAAAAACCGAGGCTATATATTAGTCGAAAACACTGTCTATAGCTAAGTATTGTTTTTGAATAAGCTACACAGGACCATAAAGTAGGGGTTACTTTTAAAAGGATGGATTTTGCTTTTTAAACACCTCTGTTTTTTTATACATTGCATGGGCAATCAGACTAAAACATTAGAAGATAAGGGAGATTCTATGTCATTCTTAATCACATTGCTCGGATTATTGGTGTCCACAATAATCGCTACAATATTAAATGCTATATGGCCTCGTATCCCACTTCCGATATATCAAATATCCATGGGAGCAGTGTTCTCATTATTACCATTTCAATTATCATTTGATTTTCATTCAGAATTATTTATGATCTGTGTCATTGCTCCGCTGCTTTTTACAGAAGGAAAAAATACGTCTCGTAAAGAAATGCTTGAATTGCGTAAGCCTATTCTGTTATTAGCCTTTGGGTTAGTATTTGTGACGGTTTTTGCAGGAGGCTTTTTCATCCACTGGTTAATACCTGATATGCCGATGGCTGTGGCTTTTGCTTTAGCCGCAACAATAACCCCTACGGATGCGGTAGCGGTACAATCGATTACAAAAGGATTGAAATTGCCTGGAAACATGATGCCCATCCTTGAGGGTGAATCACTTTTCAATGATGCTGCCGGAATCGTCGCTTTTAAAGTTGCCCTGGCAGCTGCCTTAACTGGAGTGTTTTCTATAAAAGATGCTTCGCTTAATTTTATATTTGTAGCTTTAGGCGGTATCTTTATAGGGATCCTATTGGGCTATTTAATCGTTAAATTACGATTATTTTTACGGGTTCATGGACTTGAAGAAATCCCAATGTCTATTGTCATTGAACTTATTACGCCTTTTGCCATCTATATGGCAGCTGAAGAATTCCATGTTTCCGGAATATTGGCAGTGGTTGCTGCAGGTGTCATTCATGGCATCGAGCGGGATCGCCTTCAGAGTTCCACGACTAAATTGCAAATTGTATCAACTAATACATGGTCTGTATTAGGTTATGTCTTGAATGGACTTGTATTTGCTTTGTTAGGATTTATGTTGCCGAGTGTTTATCAGGAAATTGAGTCCAACTTAAATAGGGGCATTCTATTTGGGATAAGTGTCTTGATCGTTCTTTTATTATTGGTGATCCGTTTTATATGGGTATACATCCTGCATGATACTTTTACGAAAAACAGAGTGAATCCATTAGAGCAATTCATTATGTCCAGGGTTCATCCAGAAGATAGCAATGACACCGATGAGAAGAATGTTTCAAGATCCCGATTTGCATTTTTGACATCCGTTTGCGGCATTCATGGAACCATTACATTAGCTACAGCTTTATCCATACCATATTTCATGCAGGATGACACTTTATTCCCGATGCGTAATACAGTCTTGTTTATCGCAGCTTGCGTTATATTGTTAAGCGTCACCTTGGCTACGGTTCTCTTGCCATTACTGGTAAAGACACCGATTGAATTCAAAGATGAGCGTCTAACCTCTGAGGAGGCTTATAAAATTGTTTTAAATAAAACGATCAATCAACTGAGCAAAGAAGCAACCATCGAGAATCAGAAAGCGGTCCATCAAGTAATGGAAGATTTAAATGAACAACTGATAGATTTGGAACGGGGAATAACGAATCGACCGGATGATCGGACAATACGCGAATTAGTGGAGATAGGAGCCAATAAAGAATTGGAAGTCGTTTCTGGATTAGTCGAAAAAGGGACTATATCTGAAACAGCCTTTGAACTATATAAAGTGTATCTTTCAAGAACCTCAAATTATATGCAAAAATCCTCCCTGAAAAGGGCTTGGATCAATTTGCAGGCTATTCTTTTCAAGAAAAAGATCAATGTCAAATGGGATAAGAAATGGGAAGCGAAATTAGAGGACTCCATCGTTAAAAATGCGGACCTGATCAGGGAGTTTCGTAAAGCACAAAAAGAAGCTTCAAAGGAAGCCATTTTATTGATCAAACAACAAACTGCACCTGAAAACCGCCATGAAGTCATGCTTGTCATCCAAAGATATAATCGTTATTTGAATCCGTTCGGAACATTAAGTGAAAAAGACGCAAAACACTTTGAAGAGATGGTAAGTCAATTTCAGTTGAATGCGATGCAAATCGAACGTGATATCATTGCGCAAATGGTTGAAGATGAGCAAATATCCATACAAACAGCAACTGAGATTAGACAAAACTTAATCTACGATGAAATGATAATGATACAAAAATGATTAGTGTTGAGAGACTCCGATGCAACAGGAAGCGGTGTCTCTTTATTTACATTTAAAGCAAGGATGAATTCCTCAGGAAAATTGAAATGAAAAAGGGCTTCGTCGAAATTCCAGAAGATCATGACATATGTTCCCATTATTCTTTATGGCCCTCACAATGGAGTTAAATAACTGTTTTGCGGCTTTTACAATTGAACCTAAAACAGTTAATACAAGTATCATTTTAAGCTGGCTGGTCAATACAACGAACTCTTCCTTGAATACAACATTCATCGTACATAACAAAGGAAAAAGGCATATTCGTTTCTGTGTTTCACGAGTATTCCCTCCAAACTCACGAGTAAAAGCATCAAACTCACGAGTATTCGCTCCAAACTCACGAGTATTCGCTCCAAACTCACCAGTAAAAGCCCGCATGCCCCCTTCCAATTAACTCTGATTCCATCAATCCTCTGTGTCGATCCTTCTCAATCCCTTCTTTTATGAATTCCTTCATTCATTATTTTCACTTGGAAGCGAAAGTAGAGATAAAAAGCGGTCCAGGTGAACAAACAGATGATTTCTTCTGCCCGGAAAACATGCTGCATTTCTCCTTTTCTGCCGACAAAATACGGTCTTTTCCTCTCCTTCAAGTTCTCCATCAATACCTACACTTCCTCATTCCATTCACGATTGCGGATAAGCACCTCTATCGCCTTGATCTCCTTATCTATCTCTACGTTTATTTTCATCCATGCGACCTCCCTTTGCTTATAATGTAAGTATATTAATATCTTACTATTCGCTTGTAATTTCCAGCTACATGCCACTTTATTACGATAACATGCCTGAAATGTATACTCAGATACACTAAATAACCGTCCAAATAATTGGACGGCCCTTTGATAGTACATTCCGAATTCGATGCGTATACATTAATTAAGATCACTCTTTGCTTGTAAAAGTACTTGGCATCACCACAGCGATTACCTCTCCACGTGCGCAAAGTTTATCGAGTGCAAATACCTCTGTTTCGATTCTCCATTTCTTAGGATGAATTTCATGAATCGTCCCGATGGCCATTAATGGCACATCATTTGGGGTTGGCTTTACGAACTCCACATTCAGTGACGCAGTCACGAACCTGGGTGGTTCCACTCCATCTCCAACTTCATGACCGTTTTTACGGTGTAAAGCCAATGCAGCGGAACCTGTTCCGTGACAATCAATTAAAGAGGCAATCAAGCCGCCATAAACAAATCCTGGAATTGCAATATGCTCTGGGCGTGGTGTATAGATAGTCCTTGTTTGCTCGTCTTGCCAACCCGTTCGAAAATGATGACCATCTTTGTTCAAGCGACCGCATCCATAACACCATGCAAATGCATCTGGATAATCATCTTGAATCGCTTTTAGCACATTCTCCTCCATCATCTCTCCCCCTTTTTCAGAATATTATAACACCATTAATGAATAAGGGGTCTATTAGGATACATGCTGAAAGGGTAGTTTTTTTTAATTCCATGATTCTTTATTGAGCTTACTACCAAGTTTTAATTTTCATAGAATAATAACCTGATACAGCTTTAATCGAAAACACACATAAAAAGTTTGCAAGAATCCCTGCTCCTTTTACTCGATATAATTGACAAAGGCCCCTGCAAGCCAGAAGCATTCAGGAGCTTTCCTTTGACTGATATAGAGTTAAGAAGTGTCTACCATTCTATTGCAGGCTTACCTTCTTATTAAAAGTTAAGCCTTTTTCTTAAATCCCAATACTTGAATGTCATTTTACCCATTTTCGACTTCGAAAGTGAATCATATTTACGTCCAAGTGCTTGATTTTGTTTTTCTAGCTTAGTAATTTGTTTAAGTTGAACTTTGTTCAGTTTTTTTAATTGCTTTACTTCTTTAGCTAATTCTTTATTTTTCCCTTTTATATCATATTTTTCTTTATCAACAATTGCCCGTTCTTTGATTGAAATCTCCACATCCTTTGGTTTTAGTTTAGGATTGCCAAAGGTTTCAAATCCCATCGTTTTTAAATAGGGGATGTTATTTTGAAAATTTCGTTCAAAGGTTCCATACCTTTTATGGATGTGGAGAAATGTATAGCATCCAGCTTTTTCTGCTGAAATGATTTGACCATACCCAGACAGTTTAAACAGTTTTTCGACTCGTTTTATTTCTTCAGGTATGTTTTTGACAATATAGGTGAAAACTTCGTCAACATTAAACTCCGCAGGCAATATTTTCACTTTTTTTAATGATGTATGCCTAATCAGTTCATCAAAGTCACCTTCATCAATATAAAACATATTCGCACTTTCATTCACATAATCGGTAATGCGCTTGCTCCATAATGGTCCTTGCAGTTTTTTTATTGCTTCCGAAAATAAAAACTGCCTGCTAACTTGATACATTCGTTGTGCCGCAAACTCATATATATCCTTATTACATAATGCTAATTTGACAGCGTCACGGAAATCCTTCTCTGTAACAGCATATAACGGGTAATCTTCGCCAAAAAGCTTCATATGCATTTTGGTTGGATTCATTATTACAGCCTTCCTTAAAATCCCATACTCCAATAGCTTTGTAGACAGTTCCAGACTGCTGTCCATTTCCTCACTTCTCCAGGTTATCCCAATATCACTATTCACGATTAATTGTTGGGCATTCTCCCTTGTCAAAGCACCGTACCATGTAAGCCCATCCGTATTTTTAAGGAGGTATGCCGCTTCTTCCTTAAACTGAGAATCACCTTTAACCCATTTGAATTTATCCCCCGCCACATCAAGTGATAGATTCGGGATCTCACGTTTTAATTCTTTAAAAGCAGTAATTATGGGAATGGTCTTCCAATCCGGGTCGAATTTCCCTGTATATACAAGTTTGTTTTTTAACCGGGTCTGCCCTTCCGCTGATTCAACGTTTGGTATCATCGGGGTAAGCAGGGAAACTTTGTTTTTTTCTTTATTCAAATTAAGTATCTCAATGACAAATTCGCACATCTCTTCTGTTTGACATAAGAAATAAGCACACTGATCATATATATTTTTGATGCTTACGAATTTCTCTTCATTAACATCCTGACCTATGTGAGTCAATCCTGTAGCATAAACTAATGTATTCTTTATGATATGCTTATGCTTTGCGATTTTTTCAACAGTCTCAATGCTTCTAACAAATAGCCAATCATAGTCATTTTGACTCCAATAATGAGAAATGAGCATTTCAGCTACATCGAAATCAATGACACCTTTTTTTACCCATTCATCACCGGCGGCATTAAAAAAAGGATCGACAAAAGGATTGAGAATGGTTATATTATCAAATTTCTCAAGTGGCCGAATTAAGATATCACGTTTGACCGGGCTAGCTAAAAGTAAGTCAACTTCGATGTTGGAATCTAACGCAATGGTCGATGCTAAGGAAGATAAAAATACTGCAGATCCATCCATTGAATTCATGTCAATAAAGCCAAATAGAAGTACCTTCATTTTTCTGTTTTCAACTAGTTCATGTGAATTCAAAGTTTTCACTCCAATGACTGAAATCTGATATGAATTTTTATTTCTTTATTTGTTCTTTAATAGATGATTTAAGCGCAAGATATTTTAATGTGAATTTCCCTGCATACGTAACGTTGAATTTATGTTCTAACAACTTAAGTCTTCGTATTTCTTTGTTAAGCTTAATATTTTCCATTTGGGCCATCTTACTTTTTTCTAATTCTTCTCGCAGCCTATTATTTTCTTTTGTAACTTTCTCAATGGTTTTTTGTTTTTCCATGCCGTTGCTCTCTATGAGCTCCAATGTCATGGACATCATGTCTTTCATTTGTAATTCGAGTTCCTCATACATCGTTTTCCAATATTCGTTTCGCTCGTCCATATTGAAAAAACTCCCCTCCATTAACCTTGGATGATCTCCAATTCTCTTTTTATAACAACATCTACAGCGCATTTTCCCCGAATCGACTGAGAAGCTTGTTTTGACACTCTTAAAAATACGTCCGAGTTGTAATATAAGCGCTCTATTGCATCGGCAATATCGGTAGGAGACTCAGGTTTTGTTAGAAGGCCAGAAACGTCATGTTTAACGAATTCCGGGATTGCCGTAATATCTGTTGAAATCGGCACTAGTCCGCTCGACATTGCCTCACACATGGAAACACCTTGAGAATCCAAACGGGTCGGGCAAAGGAAAATTCCATACTCCTTATGTAATGCAGCGATTTTCTCCTGAGAAAGGAAACCTTTATGAATCGTTACATTCTCAAAATCCCGGATTGGCTCAACGGTTTGGTCGAACAATTTTCCATCGCCATAAAATGCAAATTCCAACTTATCGAAGTATGGTCTCTTCGATAGTTCCAGCACTGCTTTCACCGATAGGTCATTGGCGTATTTTCGTGAAGCGTATGGCCTGATTGAAAGGACTTTTGTCCGCATTTCAGCTGGCTTTTCAATATAGGTAAACAGATTGTCATCTATGACATTAGGAATGATTACTGAATTTTTCGATTCTGCTCTTGCATCACATTCCGCTATATGCTCTTTGAACCATTTGGAAATATGAACAAAGGTTGTATCCAATTCATTCGTTTGATAAAACCAATTCATAAAAGAAAGCTGTGATACATAATAATCGTCCGACATTTCAAGTATCTTCCTCAAGCTTTCAGGGCTTTCAAGAAAATTAAACCATCTTCTATGCCATGCCTCCGTTTCAAATCCATGTATCCAGGTGATAATCGGTAAATCCGTGTTCGTTTCTTTTATCGCTTGTACCATTTTTGGATTAACAAAATGAATGAGCGCTTTTTTATGTATTTTATGATTTAAGAAAATGCGCAAATGCTGTTCAGTTCCTCGATAAACAGGCACATCTTCATACGTATACTTTTCCGCTTTTTTATAGGCAGGATGCAAAACAAAGACATCCACCTTCAAACCCTCATCCAGATAAGCCTTGACTCTTCGGTGGATAAACCCATTCCGATATAGCTGATCTTCATGTGGATAAGCATTCGTAATGATCACATATCTATCTTTTTCACTAAATGTAAGCTCATATAGATTTATAGATTCCTCCATTTTTGTTCACTCCTACTATTCAGTCATCTTCACTCAGCCTGCTACTTATCTGTAAATGAAGGATTTAAAAAAAAAGACCCTTTTCCAACCACTTTTTAAAACCGTCAATCGATTATAACAAACATGTATTACTGAATATTGACATCAATGTGAGAATTCTGTAAATAAAAGTAAAGTTTTCATGAACTTTTATATGTTTTTGTAAAGCTTCAGTATGTATAAACAAGCAAAATAAAGAAGGACGATCCAGTTACCGGAATCGCCCTTTTATATATTTCCCAAAAGCTTAGACTTGATTATTTTTATATCCATAATGGGGTTATTGGTTTAGTTACCAGTCAGTTACTTTTTTCTACCTTCCAGAATTATTCAAGCATGTTTTTGTAAGAATAGAATAGAATCGAAAAAAGACCAATTTGCTGAAGAGAGTGATATTGATGGAAGCAATTACCTTTAAAGCATGTGCAATCACTAATGAAATTGATTTGAACAAAATCGCCATTCATTGCGGCATCCCCAAAAAATTCACCTGGGAAGAGCCTTTAATTCTTAAAGGCGATATTCTACGTTCCATCCTTTATAAAAATGTGGACGAATCGCAGCAGGTGCTGGTTTTTTCCTTTGGCAGCATTGTCTTCATCAATTACTCACATGAGGATGAGATCAAGGCATTTTCCTCCTTTATCCAATCATTCGAGCCGGACATTGATCTCGTCAATGTAGATAGATATACGGATGATTACAGCCTTCACTTCAGTGAAACTGAAAACATCAATTTGACAGACGAATATGTAGTTGTTCCTAAATATGAATTTTTCTACCCTGAATTAATATCCACCATTCTCGCAAAATCGGTGGCTCTTGAAAAGACTGAGGAACAACTAGGAAAAATCCACGACAAGCTTGAAGCCATGATTGACCGACTGGAAAAAGGCAAGCTGAGAATCGGTAACAAGGAACTAGCGAGGACTACGGCAAAAATCGTACGTCACGAGTACAATACCCTGGCATATATCATGATTCTGGATAAACCTGATATTACATGGACAAGCAGCATTGCCGGCGAATTTTATGATAGAATGCTTGAATTTTTTGAATTGAATGATCGGTATAAAATCCTGAAAAGTAAAACAGAAATTTTATATAACATCATGGATGGATTTTCTAACATCAGCCATTCGATCAGGGGACTATTCGTTGAATGGATCATTGTAATTCTCATTGTCTTTGAGATTCTTCTGACGATTTTAGAAATTATAGGATGGATTCCATGAATTCTTAATCATATCGTTTGGAATATCTTCAAAAAAAATAAGCATCGTTTTGATGCTTATTTTGCGTTTAACCACTTCATCATATTTAAGCTGACTGTATACTGTCGTTTAATTACATGCTTTTCCTACCGGGACAAAGCACTCCAGAAGTTAGCTAAATTCCCCTTAATCCAGAGCAAAGTGGAAAATGAATTCCTCTCCTTCTTTCCCGTTAAATCTGTATCCTTTGTCAATGAATCCAACTTTCTTATACAAATTTATCGCTGGGACATTCGAATGATGCACCGTTAGAATAATCTCATCTTTATCTGGATGACTTAGTTTGATCATCTCAGGCAGCACTTTTAACGCCTTAAAAGCTAGCCCCTTTGTTTGATGGCGCAAATCCAAGGAGAATGATTTAAGAAGGATCGCATTCTCATTATTTGTATATTGATTTCCCACTTTATCCGTATATAAGGCAAAGCAACCAATCAAATCCTCATCTAAATAAATGACCATTGGGAGGTTATATTTATCCTTTCTGAAGTCTTCGATAACTTTTAAAGGTATAGAAGTATAGATTGCTTGTTCTATAGGTAAACAATAATTGCTCAGCGCCTCATGGTCAGTTTCCATAAAAGGTCTAATAATTAATCCAGCCATCATACTTGCACCCCATTTTCATATTTCTGATAAAGCCATATTAACAGAAACTAATGTTTTACACTCCAAGTAAAGAAATTCTCAAGAAAATTCATTCATACAAAAAAGGAATGGCTTTGTCTACCATTCCTTCAGACTGCAGACAAACTCAATGAAAATCAAGTTTGCATACATTTTTTATTTGAATGGTTCTGTTGATTTCAGAGATTCACTCCCTTTCCTCCGACTTTTTGCCAAGCCTCCTAGGCAGAAGCGCCTGTGGGGGCTCGGCTAGCCAGTTATTCGGCAGGGGTGTCGCTAATCTCTTCAATCCAATGAGGCATACAAGAAAAAAACTTAAAGGACCTAGCCTTAAACATAATTCGGTGTGAGACCCGCCTACAGTTTTTTCAAGAAAACACTCCAGTTGATTTCAGAAATCCGCTCCCTTTCCGCCGACTTTCTGCCAAGCCTCCTAGTTAGAAGCGCCTGTGGGGTCTCGGCTAGCCAGTTATTCGGCAGGAGTCTCGCATATTTCCTCCATTCAATGAGGATTACAGGGGAAAAACTTAAAGGACCTAGTCTTAAACATAATTCGATGGGAGATCTGCCTACTGTTTTTTCAAGAAAACACTCCAGTTGATTTCAGAAATCCGCTCCCTTTCCTCCGACTTTCTGCCAAGCCTCCTAGGCAGAAGCGCCTGTGGGGTCTCGGCTAGCCAGTTATTGGGCTGGAATGTCGCAAATCTTTTTAATCCAATAAGGCTTACAAGAAAAAAAACATCAATGAAAATCTAATCTTGTTTTAATTTCATGGTTCGGGGTGGGATCAATTCGAACTCCCTTTTGTCAAAAAATTGATGGAACAGCCAGACTGTTGACGAATTGGAAAAGAGCCAGTTTCCCTACAATATTACTTTTATAAAATTCCAGTTGATTGGAACGGAAGGTACGAGACTCCTGCGGGAAAAGCGTGGCCAGGGTGACCCCGCAGGCGAGCGCCGAGGAGGCTCCCGGACCGCCCGCGGAAAGCGAGTGCCTGGAGTGGAAATCATTACACATACCCCCTTTCGGAAATCCGCTCCCTTTCCTCCGACTTTCTGCCAAGCCTCCTCGGCAGAAGCGCCTGTGGAGTCTCGGCTAGCCAGTTATTGGGCTGGAATGTCGCAAATCTCTTTAATCCAATAAGGTTTACAAGAAAAAAAACATCAATGAAAATCTAATCTTGTTTTAATTTCATGGTTCGGGGTGGTCAATTCGAACTCCCTTTTGTCAAAAAATTGATGGAACAGCCAGACTGTAGACGAATTGGAAAAGAGCCAGTTTCCCTACAATATTACTTTTATTAAATTCCAGTTGATTGGAACGGAAGGTACGAGACTCCTGCGGGAAAAGCGTGGCCAGGGAGACCACGCAGGCGAACGCCGAGTAGGCTCCCGGACCGCCCGCGGAAAGCGAGTGCCTGGAGTGGAAATCATTACACATACTCCCTTTCCGCCGACTTTCTGCCAAGCCTCCTAGGCAGAAGCGCCTGTGGGGTCTCGGCTAGCCAGTTATTGGGCTGGAATGTCGCAAATCTCTTTAATCCAATAAGGCTTACAAGAAAAAAAACATCAATGATAATCTAGTCTTGTTTTAATTTCATGTTCGGGGTGGGGCCAATCCGAACTCCCCTTTGTCAAAAAATTGATGGAACAGCCAGACTGTAGACGAATTGGAAAAGAGCCAGTTTCCCTACAATATTTCTTTTATAAAATTCCAGTTGATTGGAACGGAAGGTACGAACTCCTGCGGGAAAAGCGTGGCCAGGGAGACCCCGCAGGCGAGCGCCTGTGGGGTCTCGGCTAGCCAGTTATTCGGCAGGAGTGTCGTAAATCTCTTCAATCCAATGAGGCTTACAGTAAAAGAACATCAATGATCATCTAGTCTTGTTTTTCAAATCATGGTTCAGGATGAGACTATTACGAATCCACTTTTGTCACAAACTGAAGGAGTTTCCAATCCTTTTTTCTTCTGTTTTTGAACTCATGATATTAAATCATTTAGACGCAGATAATTCGCTTTCGGTTACCCATTTATGGTTCTTCACTTTTTCTCCTCCCGTAGTCGGTGTGAAATCGACCATATAAACAGTCGTTTTTTCGGCAGATTCAACTTTAGCGACTGCCCCTTTCATCCCTTCCATATGAGAAGCATTTACTGTGACCTCCGCTCCGGGTTCATACGTCACTTCACCTGCATCTTTGATTTCTTCGTGAATGATCCATTTATGATTTTCCACTTTTTCTCCGCCAGTTGCAGGAGTATACGAAATTGCATAAGCAGTCGTATCAAAGGCACCCACTATTGTTGCTTCCGCCCCTTTCATGCTTTCCATATGACCTGATTCGATAATCGCTTGACTTCCAACTTCATAGGTTGGATTTTCTGCCGCTTTTAATCCCTCCGGAACATCATCCGAGCTAGAATGGTTCATGTCCATTTCACTATGTTCCTTTACTTCTTTCTCTTCTTTGTTTTTATCATCGCTGTTGGAACATGCTCCAAGGACTAAAAACAGGGCTGCAAATAATGATAAGATGATAGGCAATTTTGTTCTTATTTTCATATTGAATAAAACCTCCTTTATGATTACATCCATCTTACCAATTAAATATGCAGAAAATATGGAGTACACTCGTGACTGAATGTAACCTGATGGCGATCATATTAAAGGTCTGGATAAAAGTGAACAGCATGCCATCGAGCTTGGTTTAACGAGGAAAAAGAATGGTTTAGTGATAGAGGGTATTTGAGGTATTCAATCCTGCCGGATCGTGCTTGGAAATCAAGCAAGAAGGACTTGGTCAAAAGTCCTTCCTCTGTCTAGTCTTCCAAAGTTGATTGTTCGATTTTTTGCATGATATGTGAAAGGTTCAGGGAGGCATGTTTTTTATAATCCCTGCCTATGGATTTGAATAACCCTTTCGCTATACCTATTAACATGATTTTCGTATGTCCATCAGAAATAATGGACTTATTAGGGAAACTTGATTCAGCATGTGCACCGCCAATTTTATTAGCTGTTTCCTTAATAAAATCAATGACTTTAATTTCCTGGGTTTTTCCTTCGATATCGATTTTATAGATAATTTGATTTCTCCAAAGCTTTAGCTCAATCCTTTGTTTAGTATAATCGAAGAGTTCTTCCGTAATATGATCATGATCATTGCTCATTTGATTGGAGTCTTTAATGGGATACAATTTCGGGTTAGGATTGATTTTCTTTATTAAGGATTGGTCAATTGTGACCTTTTCCCGCTTTATGCGCGTATTTTTCGTTTCACATAGAATCAGCCTTAACTGTCCGGCAATTATATTGTTGAATTCTTGTAATCCAAAGAATTCAACAAGCATTACACTATATTCCAAAATGGTGATGGCTTCATCGAATTTTCGTTTAGCAGCTGCATTCGATCTAGTAAAAACCAATCGGTTCTTCTTCTCCATATCCTTCTCACCCCACTGAATTCTAATGTATTGAATAAATAGTAAAACATCCATAATGGATGTTTAAGACTGTAGACAAATTCGTAGTAAGACAGTTTGCCTACAGTTTTCAAGTGTTCTCAGAAATTCGCTACTTTTCCGCCATAAAGCATTCAGCGGGTTCTCTACCGGCCAACTATTCAGCAGGAGTGTCGCAAATTAATATAGTAATAGTTTTCTAAGTCTTGCATATCCATGACATCCTATGGAAAGACCATTCTATAAGAAACTGTCGCGAATGGACAACCTTTCGATAAGGATGCCTTTGATATTCAGATTTTTTTATACTATCTATCGAAGTGCTGTTTCATTAACTCTTTAAATCGTGTTCCATCTATTTCTTCTTTCGTCACTTTTCCATTTTCCCACTTTGTAAAGGAAGTATCGGTTAAAGTGATGTTCCCGCTGTTTGTCAACCGGGTGATTAATGGATGTTTATTGAATGGCGATTGGGGATTTTCCCTGATGATCGTTTGGACCTCATTAAGTTCCGCTACATTTCCCACGGGTTGTGAAGAATCGAAAGCATAGCCTATTCTCCAATCGCGATCTTTATGTTTCAGTTTTAATTCAAGGATATGATCTCCATGGACGGTACTTTCTTTTTTTATCCTGAATTTGCCATTTCCGGAAACGACCGTTTGCCCGTTCAACGGAACTGGTTTTAATGGCAGATTCCCGCCAAAACCCGTATCGATCAAATAGGTTTGGCCCTCATGGTTCAATAGAATGGTGACATGTGTCCTTCCTATGGTCATCCACCCCTGATTATAGATGACACCACGAACCAAAGATACATCAAAGTCATTTTCCAACAGGAAAAAATAAAGGGCTGAATTCAATTCATAGCATAATCCCCCCTCATTCCTCAGGAGGACTTTGTTCATGATATTCGCTTTATTGATATCACTCAGACGGGATGCCATGATTGATAAGTTTTCAAAAGGAATGGTTTTCGCTGTCTTATCGAGAATTTCGTCTAATTTCTCAAATGTCAGTTTCACATCTTCCTGGAGCCCTATTCTTTTCCTGAATAATGCATTCAGTTCATTCATTAAGATTCCCCCCTTAGACAGATACCGGCGAAGCGTATCTTGACTTTGTATATATTCATTATACTTTGTCCATATTTCATCCTTCAATCAATCTGCCATCAGCTCCACCTTTTGCTTATCACCTGAAAAGAGGTCGCCCAATCATGTCTTAATCCTGGGCAACCTCCCCCATTCATGCACCGAGGCAGTTTTTCTTTAATCATTCATTTACCTGTAAGATTATTTTACCTACATTCTTATTGGCTTCCATATGTTCATGCGCCCTATGTACCTCTTCAAAAGGGAAGACATGGTCCACAATTGCCTTGATTTCATTTTTGCGGAACAACGGCATTGCCTTTTTAACGAATTCTTCCGTTAACTCTTTTTTATATTCATCACTCCGGGGAGTTAGTAGAGTGCCTTTTAATTGAACTCTTTTTAAGAGAAGTTCCATCAGGTTCACCTTCTCGACTACAGTTCCGCCTAGAATGCCTATCAGTACCCATCGTCCATCAGTTTTTATGCTTTTAAGGTTTTTCTCCCAGTAAGAAGCACCGATGAAATCCAGGATAACATCCACTCCTTGATTATTTGTAGCTTTCAGGATTTCCTCATCAAAAGCTTGTTCTTTATAGTTGATACAGATATCCGCTCCTAGTGAGTGACAGAAATCCAATTTTTCCTTTGAGCCGGCTGTAGTGATGATTTTCGCTTTTGTCAGTTTTTTTGCCAGTTGGATAGCCGCAGTGCCTACACCGCTTCCGCCAGCATGAATCAATACCGTTTCTTGATCCGTCAATTCACCTAACCAAAACAAGGTTTGGTACGCAGTCAAGAATACTTCAGGAATCGCTGCCGCTTCTTCAAATGACAGGTTATCCGGTATCTTCATTGCACGATCAGCCGGCATCAAAGCATATTGAGCATAACCGCCGCCGTTTACAAGGCCCATCACCCTCGTCCCCGATTGTATATTTGCTCCTTCCCCTGTTTCCACCACTTCCCCGGAAACTTCAATCCCTAATATTGGATTGGCCATATAACCGGATTTCCCTTCCCGGGAAACTATATCCGTTCTATTTATCGCAGACGCTTTAACCTTTATTAATATTTCCCCTTTACCGGGCACGGGCTTTGAAAAATCTTTAAATAGTAATTGTTCTGCACCACCCGGTTCTTTAACCACTACTGCTTTCATTTGCCCCACTCCTTACCATTAAATTAGTGACCATCCTTTTAAAATGGTTTGTCTTGAAGATGGAAACTATCCTACTCCAAAAAATATCCACAAGCAAATAATTAGGTTTTGGCAAACAAGGCAGAATAAAAAAGTCGATGTCCCTTTCGGGGCCATCGAGCTTTTTTTGAAAAGTTTATATTATCTTTTATTAAGCGATTGACTTCTATCCAGGTCATGATGCAATTGTGCTGCCGGAACCTTAGGGTTAGGAATCTGTCCTTTTGCGACTGGTTCAGCTACATAAACAAAATCTCCCGTACCATCTGGGGCGCTTCCTGTTGCCCATAGGCCATCTGCCGATTCATTACCTTCCGATAAGTTCCAGAATTCGTACGCTTCCGGTTGAGATTCCATTTCCGCTTCCGGTGGGAATGATGCGGGAACAACCACGCCATTTTTTTCTTCAAGTTCTGCAATGGCCGCCATCCATTGATATTGGTGGTAACGATCACGGGCTAACATTTTACGGAAGGTAGCACGTACCCCTTCATCTTTTGTCATATGATATAAACGGGCCACTTGAAGGCGTCCTTGGCTTTCAGCATGCAGATTGGATCGCATGTCTGCTAATAAATTTCCGCTGGCTACGATATAAGATCCGTTCCAAGGCACCCCATTCGAGTTGGTTGGCAGTCCGCCAAGACCGCTTACGAGCAAATGCTGGGGATTGATACCACCCATGATCGCTGCTGTAGCAGGATCTTTTGCGGCTTCTGCTTGATCTTCCGGAGAAGCGCCATCAAGCAATTGACTAATGAGTGAACAAAGCATCTCTACATGTCCAATTTCCTCTGTACCGATATCCATCAGCATATCTTTGTATTTTTCTTCTCCACGGCAGTTAAATCCCTGAAAAAGGTATTGCATCATGACAGTCATTTCCCCAAACTGTCCACCTAACACTTCCTGAATTTGACGGGCAAGCATCGGATCTGGTCGATCTACCTTAACTTCAAATTGCAATTCTTTTTGATGGCGAAACATATTAACTCCTCCTTTTTTTATATGATGTACGGTTTTTTATTACCCGCCTGTACATGCTTAAAACCATAATTCAGTTATAATGAACAATAATTAGAAGAAATTTACATACCATTAACATTGATGACTGAACTAATAAGCCAAGGATTTTCTTTGTGCTATGAATCGCTCAATAAATAAGATATATAAAAGGTCCATTTACCTGTCTATAACTTTAAATTACAGGGTAAAGTAGAAAGAACCATATATAGGAAAAAGGAGGATGAAAAATGGATTTCAAGCCCCGAAATCAAAGAGATCAATCCATTTCAGAATTACGTTATACTTATTCCGCTCGTAACCAATGGTCCGGTTTTCTATTCGGGATCGGATTGGTTGCATTCATCGATGAAGCCATCTTTCATCAACTATTACATTGGCATCATTTCTATGACAAATCCACAACCAGTATCGGGCTTATCTCGGATGGTTTATTTCATGCCCTAAGCTGGTTCGCAACGGTCGGGTCGTTATTCATGTTCGCTGACCTTCGCCGTCGAAAGGGATTATGGCTGAAAAGGTGGATAGGGGGAGTTTTGCTCGGAGCAGGTTCTTTCCAGTTATATGACGGAATCATCCAGCACAAGCTAATGCGCCTCCATCAAATCCGTTACAATGTCGATATTTCCCCATACGACTTGACTTGGAACATTGCCGCCACAATCATGATCTTGATCGGCATTACCCTCGTCATTCAAACAAGGCGCAGCTTACTTAAAATGAAAGAAGACGCCAGCAATGCACAGTAATGGACATATTCATGATAACGGAACTGGTTTTGAACCGATTTTATTGATGCTACTCATGCCGAGTTTAGTGATTTATATCGCAGCTGTCATCATTTCGAACCACCGCTATAAAAAATGGCCATTATACCGTACCTTCTTTTGGATTCTTGGCACTCTCTGTGCAGCCTCTGCAATCATAGGCCCAATAGCCAATCGTGCGCATATGGACTTCACGGCGCATATGGTTGGTCATTTACTGCTTGGAATGATTGCACCCATCCTGCTCGTGCTTGCTGCACCCATTACGCTTGCACTGCGAACACTTGATGTACAATCAGCAAGACGCCTTTCAAAGGTGTTGAAAAGTTGGCCGCTGCGATTTTTAAGCAATCCAATCACTGCCTCTGCGCTTAATATTGGAGGGCTTTGGATCCTTTATACGACTGGTCTGTACGGGTTGATGCATCAGAATGCCCTTCTGCATGCATTAGTGCATTTCCACGTGTTCATAGCGGGCTATCTATTCACTGCGTCTATGATTTATATGGACCCTGCACCCCACAGGTTCAGCTTTATGTTTCGAGCTATCGTATTTACAATTTCACTGGCCGGCCATGATATCCTTTCTAAATATATTTTTGCCCACCCGCCAAACGGAGTCACCAAGGTACAAGCGGAAAATGGCGGAATGTTAATGTACTATGCTGGTGATGCGATTGACGTTGCACTTATATGCATCCTTTGCTATCAATGGTTCAAAGATACCCGGCCCAAGGGGTCACTTGCCTTATAGGAAGGAGGTTCCATGATTACTTCGGTAAACTCCTGCGTTTCTGTTTAATCGTCCAACATTTAGCCCATACTAATTTTTGATGAAAAAATTTTGGATGGAGCTGAATGAAAAATGGAATATGAAGCGAACAATTCTACTGAAAATGCTCTTCGTGATTATAAAGCTGGAATCGGTGTCTTTACGCATAAAATGCCAGATCTTGCTGAGAAATTCAATTCGTTTACGGAAGAGTGCTTTAAAGAAGGTCAATTGTCCAAGAAAGAAAAACAGCTTATCGCACTAGGAATAAGCTTATATTCACAAGATGAATACTGTATTATCTATCATACAAAAGGATGTCTTGATCAAGGCTGTTCCGAACAAGAAATTCTTGAAGCCATTGGTGTGACCGCGGCATTTGGCGGAGGAGCAACCATGAGTCAGGCTGTTACCCTGGTCCAGGAATGCATTCAGGAAATAAATCAGATGAAACAATGATAAAAAAGGGATAGGAGAATCAGTCCTATCCCTTCTTTATGTTATTAATAACTGCTTTTAATGACTCATGTTGTTGTTATTCCCTTGTGCGGGGGCATACGAATTCATCATTTGTTGCATATCCTGCTGTGCAAGCTGCGGAACTTGGTAATAATGATGTTTGTTTTGATATATCGAAATCTCATAGGCCATTTCAATGCAGTTCGGAACGGAATCTGCAAATACGCGGCGAACCACCGGATTCGTTATTTCAAGCGCTGCCATCGCCTTCATGGATGCCGCAGACTTAACAGCCGCAAGCATCAAGCCTGAAATGCATTCATCCGTAATTTCCGATACGGATTGCAAAGGTTTTTTTGGCTGAGTTGGTGTCAATCCATATATAAAATCGTTACCTTGATTCATTTTGTAGCTCTGAGTTGGTTTAGAAGGATCCTGGCCCGTTTGGAAGCACTCCAATGAAATATTATATTCATCTTGGATGAACCGATATTGACGATCCAGAATGTCGAGTAATTCCTGATCTTGGACATGCTGACGCAATAGAGTATACGTGTTTAAAGTACCGATCGCTCCCGACAGCACTTCATGTACATCGAATACTTCGTGACCACCGTGATTCAATTGTGGGGGGATGGCACCCGTTTGCATGTTCTGGTGTACTTGACCTTGTTGATATTGGTTTTGCATTGTATTTCCCTCCTCATTTTATCAATCAAGCGAACACGTTTAGTATGTTAAACCCCAACCGGATTATTCAATCTAAACTCTTCCAAGAAGACCAATAAACTGCTGCATCATTTTTTCTGTATAAAAAAACCGTGGCGCTTTAAACTATAAACACTTTATATACATGGGAGGATTTCTAATGACACATCAATGCTTCTATTGTAGTGATGTCACGGAAGAAAAAAAAATCCATATAGTAACATTTCAAATTACTGACACGGATAGAAATGAAATGCTCTGTGATGAATGTTACCAAGAATGGCTGCAAGGAATAAAAGGGTAAGCATTAAAAGCCCTCTAACATTTCCCAAACACCAACGATGCATGCTTGGATGAATTCAGGGTAACTTAAATGCGTTCATGAATTTCAAGGAGGATGGTTATGGGAATTTTAAGCGGAAATCCGAAAGATGAGCCTATGCATTACGGAGAGGTTTTTGGAACATGGGCATTTCTAACAACTACAAAAGGGTTGATTGCCTGTCATCAAACCATGCTTAATCATACTGGCGACAAGGACCTGCATAAATTGCTTGTTGAAGTGATCGATCAAGGGAAACAGGAACATGACCAACTTGAATCATTATTAAAAGAAAATAACGTAGGACTGCCTCCCTCACCACCTGAAAGGCCTAAAGCTAATTTGGAGGATATTCCCGTCGGGGCACGTCTTCAAGATCCTGAAATCTCCGCTTCAGTATCAATCGATATTAATGCAGGATTAGTTGCTTGCAGCCAAATGATGGGTCAATGCATCCGCGAAGATATTGCACAGATGTTTGCGCAATTCCATACCAACAAAGCTGCATTGGGTGCTGACTTCCTAAGATTGAATAAGGAAAAAGGATGGCTTGTCCCTCCTCCCCTTCATATCAATAAAACAAGTATGTAAATAGTAATGATAGATCCCTTAATCATGTTTTGTAATCGAATCAACATGATTAAGGGATTCATTCCATAAGGACGATTAAGGAATCATTACCATTGAAGACTTTCGATCAAGTGGCACTTTGTACATTGTTGACTATAATCATTTTTCACAAATTCATGGTTGCAATTCTCCCGAAAAATATTCAGCTCCCTTTTCAGCTGCTCCAATTGAGTTTCCAACTGTTTCATTTCAACTTTTATCTGGATTACCCGATTCATCGAATTCTCCCTCTCGTCGGAATCATTGATAGATTTTTCCATCCGTTTTCCTAAATTCATTCGCTTTTTCTTTAAGCCCTTCATCGATTACCGACTCAAAGCCCAAACCCTTTTCCTTCGCCAAATCACGAATGTCCTGAGAGATTCTCATACTGCAGAATTTCGGTCCGCACATTGAACAGAAATGGGCTGTTTTGGCACCTTCTGCCGGAAGAGTTTCATCGTGATATTCAACCGCCCTTTCAGGATCAAGGGAAAGATTGAACTGATCTCTCCAACGAAATTCGAATCTAGCCTTCGAAAGGGCATCATCCCGTTTTCTTGCCTGCGGATGGCCTTTTGCAAGATCAGCTGCGTGTGCTGCAATTTTATAAGTAATGACCCCTACCCGAACATCCTCTTTATTCGGAAGTCCCAAATGCTCTTTCGGTGTCACATAGCAAAGCATGGCCGTTCCAAACCATCCAATCATGGCAGCACCAATCGCAGAAGTGATATGGTCGTATCCAGGAGCTATATCCGTCGTCAATGGTCCCAGGGTATAGAATGGTGCTTCTTGACAGACTTCCAGCTGCTTATCCATATTTTCTTTAATCAAATGCATCGGTACGTGACCGGGTCCCTCCACCATGACTTGAACATCGTGCTTCCAAGCAATCTTCGTCAATTCCCCAAGCGTTTCCAATTCCGCAAATTGTGCCTCATCGTTTGCATCTGCAATGGATCCCGGACGGAGACCGTCACCTAATGAGAAAGAAACATCATACGTCTTCATGATTTCACAAATCTCTTCAAAGTGTGTATAGAGAAAGCTTTCTTGGTGGTGGGCCAAGCACCATTGTGCCATGATGGAGCCTCCCCGGGAAACAATACCCGTAACTCGCTTTGCTGTCATGGGGATGTATCGCAAAAGCACACCAGCGTGTATGGTGAAGTAATCGACACCTTGCTCAGCCTGCTCGATTAATGTATCCCGGAATACTTCCCAATTTAAATCTTCCGCGACCCCATTCACTTTTTCCAATGCTTGATATATCGGAACCGTCCCAACCGGCACAGGTGAGTTCCTGATAATCCATTCCCGCGTCGTGTGAATATTCTTTCCTGTGGAAAGATCCATTATGTTGTCTGCACCCCATCGTGTAGCCCAAGTCATTTTCTCCACTTCAGCTTCGATCGATGAACTGACAGCTGAATTTCCAATATTCGCATTTATTTTCACGTGAAAATTACGTCCGATGATCATGGGCTCACTTTCAGGATGGTTAATATTTGCCGGAATGATTGCCCGCCCGCTAGCTACCTCTTCCCTTACAAACTCAGGGGCTACATTTTCCCTGATCGAAATGAACTCCATTTCTGGAGTAATGATCCCTTTGCGGGCATAATGGAGCTGGGTTACGTTTTTCCCTTTCACCGCACGCAATGGTTTTCTTTTCAATCCCGGAAAAACTTCGGCATTGGATTGTGACTCCACTTTTCTATATCCGTTATCTTCCGGCTTTATTTCACGCCCTTCATACTCTTCAACATCTTCCCGTTCCAGAACCCAGCTGCGTCTAATCGGGGCAAGGCCTTTATGAATATCAATCGGATATTCTGAATCCGTATAGAAGCCGCTTGTATCATATACACGTAAAGGCGGATTCTCCTCTTCGCCGAATGCCCCTGTCGTCGGACTTAGCTCAATTTCACGCATAGGTACTTTAATATCGGGTCTAGATCCCTCAACATACACTTTTTTACTCCCGGCAAAACTGGACATAATTGAAACGTTCATGTCATTTACTGAATTACTCTTCATGATTTCATTTCTCCTTTTTAAGTTCATTTAAAAAGGACAAAATCCAATCCATTTCGCACGAAAAAGCCAGGTCTCATATTTAAGACCCGGCTAACGTTAGTATGACTACAGAAATGACCAATTGAAAGGTCATCGTTTAGTAGATTCTAACTTCCCCACGCTGGTATGAACCAGATCAGGTCCTGAGGGTTAAGAAGCTTAAGCGCTTCTCTCTCAGCCCAACTTTTATTGGACACCCCTAGTCTAAATAATTTAATTGATTACAGGGTAACTATATCTCACCCTTTTCATTCTGTAAATAATTTAAAAGACCTAGTATTTTCTCTGCAATCATCTAAAATTTGTTATTTGGAGGAGGACCGCCAATTAATTCCCCAAGCTCTCAAGGATAGGGAAAAGCTCCTCTAAATGCGTGATTTCGTAGGTTGGAATCACTTCATTCCGTTCCTTATCATGGCGATTTATCCAAACCGACTTTATGCCTACCCGTGATGCTCCAAGGATATCGGTCATTAAATTATCGCCGACCATCAATACTTCATCCTTATCTAGCTCCATGATTTCCAAAGCATGCTCAAAAATGGAGGCATCCGGTTTACCTCGTCCAAATGCGCCTGAAATCACGATTTGGTCGAAATAAGGAACCAGTTCAGGCGTTATTTCAAGTTTGGTATTTTGCAGCTCAGGAGATCCGTTCGTAAGCAATAGCAATTTGTACTTCCCTTTTAATTCATCCAGAACACGGAATGTTTCTTCATAGATAAATGGCTTTTTGCGTCTTTCGGCCGGGAAACGTTCTGCCAGTTCAAGCCCAAATTCCGGGTCATCGATCCCTAATGCCTTCAAGCCCCTCGTCCACGCTTCTTTCCGATAAGCCGGTACAATCCCGGCCATCTTCCGGAATTCATCATGATCATCCTGAAAATTCCCCCATAGTCCCTCAAATGGGTTGATTCCGATCATTTGAGTGAATGCATATGTATCGTAAGAAGAATAAAGATCACGCGCTTCCTTCCGCACCGCTTCTTCAAACTCGTCGACATTCAGACCATATTTCTCCTTGGCAACTTCGCATGTGGCCACAAAAGCCTCTTTTACACTTTTCTGATCCCATAGTAATGTATCATCTAAATCAAAAAAAACTGCCTTCAGCAAAATGTCCACCCCTCTTTCCCCAATATTGAATTCGTAAAAATTACACTATTACAATAATAAACCACAACCAATAAAAAAAGAATAACTATTCGGAAAATGCATGCCTCTTTCTTCACAAAATGGCTTACCTTTTCCGGTGGGAACCATATATTCATTTCCCTTTTCCGCTTTCAAATACATACAGTTTTCCATTACTGGCAATCTTGAACTTTGGACCGGTGAACCCGCGTCGGATCAGCTCTTTCCTCATATATACCATGAGGGCGGCATGACTCACGATCAGAACATTCCTTTCCCCCTTTGCAAAGACTTCATCCAATACTTTTTTGATTCTTTGCTCAGCAAACTTAATTTCCGCCCTTGTCTGCTTGTTGATCACCGAGCAGCAGCGAATCCAGATGGCCCAAAGGATGAACGGCAGCTTAATCCTTCCCCTCAGAGGGGGAGAAGGAATTTCCCGCAGCTCCTCCATCCGATGAACCGTGCCTGGAAAGATGTGTTCCGCTGTCTTGACGGCTCTCGACATATCACTGCAATAACATTCCTGCCATTCCTCCACGCCAAATAAAGTCGTTCCATAAATAATATCCGCTGCATCATAGTCCACAAACCATTGCTTCATATCATCCGCCGTCACAGATTTCCCAGTAGGAAATTCATGTGCCACCTTAAAATGCCGTACCAAACCAATTTTCATATATTCTCCTTTTTATCTTTTAAAATCGTTTCTATTTCTTATAAAAGCCCTTAACAATATATTAACCTATGTAAAGCAAGATAATAAATCAAGTTGAAACCATTAAAAACCTACTGAGCGCCCCTTGTGTATCGTTAAAGGTTCTCACAGATTGTGTCACTGCAAGCATTTAATTATCATAAGGAAAAATATTATGGCCATATGTAAAAAAGAGAAAGCATATCGCCTTCTCCTTTCGTTTAATCTATGAATTGGAGTTCTGTTATCCTACATCTTTTCCTGAATTTATATTTCCCGCTCAAATCACTGAATTGATAATCATTTAGGGATTTCCCCAGTTGTTCCTTTAGTTTATCCGCCGTGATGGATTCCTCAACTGTCTCTTTCCAATTTTCATTTCCCATTATCTCTTCGAACGGAATGGTAGTCAGGACTTCATCATATATCTGGATGCTTTGATCGATGCCGAAGCTGCCATAGATACTGCCATTTTCATCGGCAAAGATATGCTCCGATTCCAATTCTTCCACCAATACTTCCAGATATCCCTTTGCCTTAACAGGCTTGATGGCAATCTCCGCTTCTGCCTTTACAGTTCCCAATCTCTTATCGATGATCTCTATCGTCAATTTAACGTGAACGGGCGGATAACCAAACCCTTCACAAAGTTCTGCTGCCGAGTTATATACCATCTGAACATCCTCCTTTTGTCACTATCATTATATAATATAAATACTCCATTCCCTTACCAAAAACCCTTATTCAAGATCACTTGGCAACGTGTCTTTTTAGAACATCAACTCACTTTTCCCCTTATCATAATAATAGATTTTGAATGTTTCATCCGCTTATTTTTGTACTTCTGATCATCTACAAGTCTTCAATTCTTCCATGGGATTCTACTGTCTTTAGAAGCGTTATGGAAACATATATCAGTCATTCAATATTTTAATATATTGAAAAATAGTTTGATTTCAACAAAGAGTAAAGTTATACTCATCCTGAAAATGATTATCAATTTCATTTATTGAAAAGTAAAGGATGAACTAACGAATGTTACATACTCTCTCGCTAAAGGAATTTAAAAATCGTTCAAATGTTTTTCTGTTAATGTGTTTATTCATCCTGGTGATTCTTGGATTGGTGGTGTCCATGTTTTTGGCTGTAACATTTGGGGCAAAAGAGGTTACCTTCAATACCGTGTGGTCAGCGGTTTTTAATTATAATCCCACACTGACACAGCAACAGATTATCCACGAAC
The DNA here is from genome assembly GCF_038002945.1 of Peribacillus sp. FSL R5-0717. Classification (NCBI taxonomy): domain Bacteria; kingdom Bacillati; phylum Bacillota; class Bacilli; order Caryophanales; family Bacillaceae; genus Peribacillus; species Peribacillus sp. FSL R5-0717. The sequence goes on along the minus strand of NZ_JBBOOF010000001.1, from coordinate 3,432,771 downwards.
TACGGCTTCCACGGGTTATTGGCGCAGCATTAGTCGGAGCAGCTTTTGCAGTTGCAGGAGCATTAATGCAAGGAGTAACCCACAATCCCTTAGCTGATGCAGGAATACTTGGAATTAACGCTGGGTCAATGTTTGTGGTAGCCCTTAGTTTTGCTTTCTTTCCAAACATTCCATATTCTCTTTTGATGCTTTTTTCATTTATTGGAGCTGTATTGAGTACATTATGCATTTTTGTTATTGGATCATCTGTGCCAGGAGGATTAACACCCATTCGATTAACAATCTCAGGTGCAGTGATAGCAGCTCTCTTACATTCACTTAGTTCAGGAGTGGCTATTTATTATGATTTGAGTCAAGATTTAGCATTTTGGTATGCAGGAGGTGTTGCGGGGATAAAGTGGAATCATTTGAAAGTATTAGTTCCTATCATTCTTATCGCTATTTTTTGGGCAATATCGTTAGGGCGGTCTGTGTCACTTATTTCAATGGGCAACGATATTTCCACCAATCTTGGTGTGAATACGAATCGTATCAGAATACTCGGAATGATAATAGCAGTTATTCTGGCAGGAGTTTCTGTTTCGGCCGTTGGTTCAATAGGTTTTGTTGGACTTGTAATCCCACATATTTCACGAAAATTGGTTGGAGGATATTATCAGCTCATCATTCCAATGTCAGCATTACTGGGTTCGATACTGTTAATACTGGCTGATTTGGGAGCACGTACGTTGAACCCACCTAGAGAGCTGGCTATTGGTATAATGGTAGCCCTTGTCGGTGTTCCTTTTTTTCTCTATATTGCTCGTAAAGTAGGGAGGAACTTATAGGTGAAATACCTTATGAATGCAGACAACAAGAGGGCATATACAGTTACCATGGTATTTATTTTAATGAGTATAGTTGCAGTATTAATAAGCTTGAATACCGGTACATTGCGGATTTCACCTTTAAAAGTAATCCAAACGCTTTTTGGATACGGTGATTTTAAAAGTTCTACTGTACTGTTTGATTACCGTATGCCGCGAATCTTGATTACCATGTTGGCGGGAGTTGGATTAGGAATTTCTGGTGCAATCTTACAAGGTTTATCACGTAACCCTTTGGCAGATCCAGGAATTTTAGGCTTACATGCAGGTGCGTCCTTTGGTCTCATTATCTTTGTTACATATTTTCATTCATTAGATGAAAAAGCATCAATTCTTATACCGTTATTTACCTTTTCAGGCGGAGTCTTAACTGCTTTTCTTATTGTTTTACTTGCCTTTGATCGTTACAAAGGCATACCGCCCATTCGACTTATTCTCGTTGGAATTGCGATTTCTGCTGGTTTTAGTGCTATTACACTTTTTCTGTCTCTTCGTCTTGATGAAGAAACCTACTCATTTGCTTCAAGATGGTTAGTTGGAAATGTTTGGGGAAGAGATTGGATTCATGTTATTGCCCTTTTTCCGTGGATCCTTATTTTAGCACCTTATGCCTGGTTCCAATCCAACACATTAAATGCCTTATCCCTTGGTGATGACGTAGCAGCTGGACTTGGTGCTTCCGTTCAAAAACAGCGTTTGCTGATGCTAGTAACTGCTGTTGGTTTGTCCTGTGCAAGTGTAGCGATGGCCGGTGGTATTGGATTTATTGGTCTCGTCGCCCCTCATCTTGCCCGTCGGCTTGTTGGCCCAATGTACCAACATTTCCTTCCTGTTGCAGGACTTATAGGGCTCATTATTTTGGTGCTTGCGGATACCATTGGTCGGTCCATATTTCAGCCAAATGCTATTCCAGCTGGTATAGTAGTGGCTGCTATAGGGGCTCCGTATTTTCTTTATTTGCTCACAAAAACAAAATAAATTTTCAATAAGGGGAAAAAAATGAACAAGAAACTTACTATTTTATATGGCATTATGTTAATTCTTATTTTGTCGGCTTGCGGACAAACTTCTTCAAATGATGGTAAATCAGCACAAAAAAATAAACCTGGGAGCGAAGAAGCTAGAATCGCTTCACTTTCCATTCACCTAACAAATGATTTGCTTGCATTAGGTATAACTCCAGTTGGTTCTGTTATTGGTGGAGAATTAAAGGATTTTCTGCCTCATGTGAAGGATCAATTAAAAGATACGGAAAAGCTTGGACCTGTGAAAGATCCAGATATGGAAGCGTTGATTGAACTAAACCCTTCTGTGATTTATCTTGATATGGAATTTTCAGGACAAGATGTATCAAAATATGAAAAAATCGCACCGACTCATGTATTTAATCTTGATGAAGGAACATGGAGAGATCATTTAAAGTCCGTAGGTAAACTTGTCGATCGTCAACAGCAAGCAGAAAAGTTCATTTCAGATTATGAAAAACAAACAAAAGAAGTGAAAGATTTAATTGAAAATAAACTTGGTGAAGGCAGTAAAGTTATGGCAATGCGCGTTACGGCGAAGGAATTACGAGTATTTAGTACTAAACGACCAATGGGACCTATCTTATTTCAGGATTTAGGTTTTAAACCTGCTAATGGTGTTGAAGACATTGATAAAAATCTGCCTTACGAAGTCATATCTCAAGAAGTTCTTCCAGATTTCGATGCAGATGCTATATTTGTCATTGTCAACGGTGACGATGAGTCCCAGACAGCTTTTAGGCAGTTAGAAGATACACCCATTTGGAAAGGTTTGAAAGCAGTCAAAGGAAAACATGTTTACGTAGTTCCGGACCAGCCATGGCTTGACTATTCAGCACTAGGAAATAAAATGGCCTTGGACAATGCAAAAGAAATCTTTTCAAAATAATAGATTGAGTTATTATTGTTGGTCTATTTTTATAGTATCTTTTAAGCATTTGAGTTACCATAAAATTCATCATTAAGGTTAACACCTATGGGATTATCTAGCCTGGTCTCAATAGATTCAAAAAAGGAAGAATCAGCCTTACTCGAATATAGAGTAATTATGCATGGAAAAAGGCTCTTATTAGTTAAGAGCCTTTTTGATGTTTATAGGTATATTAATTCTATCCATTCATTTAAAATTTTAGTTATCATCATTGACGGTTATTGGGGGAAGAGCAAAGAACAAGAACAAGAAAAAACAAGACATCTAACTGTGAATATCTTTCATTTCAAACGTGAATTGCTTTTTGTAAGTATACTATCACATTATGGCTTTAGCACCACTTTAATACATTCATCTTCGTGATCGTTAAAGATTTGATAAGCCTCACTCGCTTTTTCGAGAGGGACTTTATGGGATATGATTTCCGTGGGGTCGAACTTTCCAGCCGTGATTTCATCAAAAAGCTTTGGCATGTAGTGAATGACTGGTGCTTGTCCCATTTTCAGGTTAATGTTCCGCTCAAATATATTGCCTAATGGGAACATATTATATTTCGAACCGTATACGCCAGTCAGTTGGATTGTGCCGAATTTACGTACGGCGTTAAGGGCAATCTCGATCGCACTTAACGTTCCACCCTGAAGTTTCAGCTTTTGCTCAATCGCCTCTATCGTCGATTTCTTCCCATCCATTCCCACACAATCTATGACTACATCGGCCCCGCCTGAAGTGATTTCCTTAATGTAGCTGCCCATATCGTTATATTCATCGAAGTTATACGCCTCTACCTTATTCATCCGTTTAGCCTTATTGAGTCTATAAGGTAGATTGTCGATGGCAATGACCCTTTTTGCTCCTTTCATCCAAGCGAACTTCTGAGCCATCAAACCAATCGGTCCACAGCCCAATATCGCTACCGTATCATCTTTATTGACGCCAGCGTTCTCTACACTCCAATATGCGGTTGGCAGCACATCGGACATGAACAAAAGCGACTCATCTTCTAGTTCACATGACTCTGGGATGACAAACGGCATGAAGTTTCCATATGGTACCCTTAAATATTCTGCCTGCCCGCCTGGATAGTTCCCATATCGTTCCGTAAAACCAAAGTACCCGCCTGTATCCACCGCTTCATTAGTGTTGGAATTATCACATTGACTCTCCATATCATGTTCACAATAATAACAGTGCCCGCAAGAAATGTTGAAAGGCAGGACAACCCTATCCCCTTTTTTCACCTTTGTCACTTCCGGACCCACTTCTTCGACGATGCCCATCGGTTCATGGCCAATGACATAATCTTTATGCGTCGGCAAAGCCCCCTGATATATATGGAGGTCGGACCCGCATATAGCTGTTGAAGTCACTCGGACGATAATATCATCCTTTTCCTGAAGTTTCGGATCTTCAACCTGTTTTACCTGTATATCTTTTGCTCCTTGAAAAGTTACAGCCTTCATAATCAACCTCCTAAAATTTTCTTGATTTATTTTATATACCCGTCCGAAAGACTACTAAGCCTATGGACATCTAATTTCCCCAAGATTTAATCGCCCATTCTGCTGCACCTGGATGACAAAAAAAAAGCCCCGGAAACCGGAACTCACATTTGAAACCATTTATTTAGTAACTTTATTTCCATTATCTTTGTGCTTATACTCACTTAGTACCTCGTTGAACACATCGGGATAATTCGTAAACAGCCCCGTTGCACCCCACTCAAGCGCCTTTTTCATATCGGCTCTTTCATTTACTGTATATGGATGGAATTGGAGGTCATGGTTTCGAACCATCTTCACATATTGTCCGTCAACTTTACTGAAGTTCGGGCCAACGCCAACTGCATATTCCTTTATGGATTCCAATTCTTCATCGGAAATGGTTGCTTGGTTCTTGTAAGAAAAAAGTTGCACAAGAGGTAACCTTGGATTCAAGTCATGAACCTTCATAAGGCTTTCTTTACTGAACGATTGTATTAATACATTCTTTGTACGGCCCTTCGAATCAACCATTTTATATTCTTCCAGAACCTGCAGAAGTTCTTCTTCCATCCCTGGATACACATCAGGGGATTTTGTTTCGATATAGTAATTGGCCTTCTTTCCAAACTTCTTAAAGACTTCTTCAAGAGTAGGGACCTTTAACCCTTCATATCCCTCTTTTGCCAATTGTGGATATTTTTCATTGAACCAAGTACCGGCGTCCAGTTTCTTGATTTCTGCCAGCGTTAAATCCTTCACAAGTCCAGTACCATTCGTTGTACGATCCACTTTTTCATCATGCATTGCTACCAATCTACCATCTTTGGTCATTTGAAGATCGATTTCTATGTAGTCGCCTTTCATTTGTTCTCCCATTTGATAAGCGGGAATGGTATGTTCAGGTGCATAACCAGAAGCTCCCCTATGTGCGACATTCACAATTTTCTTCTCATGAATAGATGAATTGGAATGATTTCCATTTGCAGCGGAGGCCCCCATTGAAGTAGCCTGCAATATAAAGGCCGCACTCATCATACAAAAACCAAATTTCTTTATATTCGTTTTCATTTCCCTCTCTCCCTCCTTTTATTACCATTATTTTAAAAGGGGAATGTGAATCTACAGCGAATATAATGTAAAGAAATAATATAGTAGTTAAAATGGTTAAAATAACCTATCAAAAACAGGGCATTCATGCAGTTCGTTCTACCCAACCAAAAAGTTGAATGAAAACTTTATTGTTTGATTAATGATAACAAGCCTCCTAAAAGCCTCTTTTTCTAAAAAAATATAAAATGTTTCTTGGCATGTACATATTGAAATGGTAGAAAAAAACGATCGTCCAAATGATTATAACTAAATATTTACAAACCATCCACTTTTATGCAAGTCATGCTTCTTATTCAAACAATTTAAGTCTTCCATACCTATAATAAAACCAAACTTATAGGCGCTAAATTCCAGATATTAGATAGGATGTACCGATGTTGACACACCTTTGTGGCCCGGACAGGATGTTTTCCTTAAATCCTTTACCTTTCCAAAATATAGATACAAAGGTTATCGATGACAAAATCTATCTTTTTCTGATTTACAAAAAACTAGTATCATATTACTATTAAGCAAACAGAATATTAATACTAAGGGGAATTATGTTAAAAAATTATCAATATTATCAAAACAAACACCGATTTATACTGAAGGCTTTCATGGCAATGATATCCTTTTTACTATTAGTTGGGATTTCTGTATCACCTATAAGTTGGAAAGATAATCCCTACGAGATGACATTACAGGTCATTTTAATATCGGGGATGATAATTTCTCTGTTATTTTTCGTAAAAACAGAAGTCAATTTTTATAAAACCCTATTCATTTTTTTAATTACTGTTTATTTTTATAGCAAATTTTGGATATTTCCGGATACTGCCATCATGCTGGCCTTATTTGCTATAGCACCCTTGTTTCCCATTTTTCTCTTTGATAAGATCGGGTTTTATATTGTGGCCACTTTAAATATCATATTAGGTCCCGCTTCCATCTTGATCATTTCAAAAACGGATCTTCAACACACTTATGAATATGTCGCTTTGGATAGTTTCGGCAACACGCTTAATTTCATCGCTATACAAATCATATTGGTATTCGTATTCATAGGAACCAATAATAGGATGGAATCCAATAATGCATTTCATAAGGAAATACAGCAGGCCAAGCAATTGAACTCAGTCGGACAGCTAGCTGCCACCATTGCACATGAGATACGTAATCCGATTACAGTCGTTAAAGGGTTTGCCCAGCTATTAGATCAAGAGAAGGAACTGAATGAAACGGAAAAATTTTATGTACAGACCATGCTTACGGAACTTGAATATACACAAGTGATTATCAATGACTATTTGTCTTTAGCAAAACCGCAAACGGATAATGCACAGGTCATTCCTTTAAATGATGAAATCCAAAAGATTTCCGACCTATTGACCAGTTTTGCCAATAATCGCAACATCGGCTTTCTTCTCGATTTCCGTGACGACCTGCACATTAACATGAATCCCATCGAGCTTAAACAGATACTGGTCAATATCATGAAAAATGGAATTGAGTCAATGAACAAACCCGGATTCATCAAGGTGGAAACAGAGCAGGAACGCACTATGGCAAAAATACGAATAACGGATACAGGAATAGGTTTATCAAAAGAACAGCTTGAAATACTTGGCACCCCATTTTACTCGCTTAAAGATAGGGGAACCGGTATCGGTCTGACCGTTTGTTATTCCATCGTTCAAAAATACAAAGGGAAAATCGTGGTACAGAGCGAAGTGAACAAAGGAACATCGTTCACCATTTATTTGCCCTTATATAAAGAAATAGATTAAACATACATACCTAATAAGAAAAAGGATGACCACCCATCACCGGACGGTCATCCTTTTTCAATTAGGCTTTAAAGCTATCTTGCCATTTCAGCAAATAATTTTCTAAAAGGCGGACAAACGAGTCTGAGATTTTACCAGCGAGGGCAAATATGATGATGCCTACGAATACGACGTCCGTTTGCATGAATGAACGGGCATCCTGGATCATGAAGCCCACCCCTCTATCCGCACCAAGCAATTCAGCGACGACCAGGCACATCCAAGCCGCACTTAAGGCTAAACGGATACCAAGTAATATGTTAGGCAATGCTGCCGGGATCATGAGCTTCGTTATTTGTTCCCGACGGCTAAACTCCAAGATTAGGGCAACATCGTAGAGTTTTTTATCCACATTCCGAAGACCCAAAAAAGTTTGTAGATATAGAGGAAAAAAAGCACCTAAAGCAATAAGCAGCACTTTTGATAGTTCACCAAACCCGAACCACATAATGAATAAAGGCGTGATCGCGAGTAAAGGAACCGTTCGTAACATTTGAATGCTTGGGTTAAGATACTCTTCAGATTTTTTTTGCATCCCAACGATGACTCCAAACAATAAGCCTAAAAACCCACCTAAGGCAAAGCCAAGAAAAGCCCGCGTTAAACTGATCTGTAAATGCATGCCCATTTCCCCCGACTGGACGAGATCAATGAACGTCATGACGATCAATAAAGGGGATGAGAACAATTGGGCAGGCAGGATGCCAACCGAACCTAATGCTTGCCATGCAATCAACACGACTACGGGAAGGACCGAACCCCGCAATGCCGATTTGGCAAGTTTGGATTGTTTTGTCGTTTCTCTTATGACAAGGTGCTTGTTTTGTGCAACGGTCTGTGTAGACATAATTTTCATCCTTCCTTTTTCAAAAATTCAATTAAATGCTCCAATCTTCCACCTCTGCTGGATGATGTTCAAGTTGTGTTAATATGACGGACCTGAATTCCTGGAACGCTTTGCTTGTTCGGGTTCTTGGGTATGGCAAATCAATCGGAACAATAGCTTTAATCCGTCCAGGCTTTGCATCCATGACGACCACCTTCCCCGATAAAAAGATGGATTCATCAATATCATGGGTGACAAGCACCATCGTTGTCTTATTCCTCTCCCATATTTCCAGTAAAGCCTCTTGAAGATGCGTTCGCGTGAATGCATCCAATGCACCGAATGGCTCATCCAACAATAAAACTTCAGGATTACGCAATAAGGCCCTGGCAATGGCAACTCGCTGCGACATTCCTCCGGATAATTGGCGTGGATACGCCTTCTCAAAACCTTTTAGTTTAACAAGTGATATCAAATCATCCACCCTTTTTCGAATGTCCGGTTTCTTTAATGGAAGGTTACCTGCAATATTCTTCTCCACGTTTAGCCATGGAAATAATCGGTGCTCCTGAAAAATGAAACCACGGTCTTTAGATGGGGCGCTAACCTTAAGATCCCCTGCCATGATCGTGCCATCAAAGTCTGAATCAAGTCCTGCGATCAACTTTAATAATGTGCTTTTCCCGCAGCCGCTCGGACCAATGATGGTTACGAACTCACCATTGTTGACGGTCAGATTTAAATGATCCAAAACACGGACACTTTCATTTTCATTCTTAAATGTTTTGCTTACTTGATTAATTTCTAATGTCGCAACCAATCCCCTCACCCTTTCTCAAATAAAAAAAATAGAGATCCAGCAATAAGGCACAAATTGTCCCTTTGCTGAATCTCTAGTTAACTAGTCGATTCAATATTTCATTTTATACTAACTTATCGATTATTTATAATCAACACCTAATACCAATTTATTTTATCGGATTAATCGTAAAAAATAATTGACAGATAATTCTAACAGCTGTTAAGATGCATTCATACACAAATCCGCTTCACACTGGAGCCAATTAAATAAAGGTCATGTGAATCAACTGGACTACCGGAGATTCAATGAAGAGTAACCAAGCAAACTCTTCGTTGAATCTCTTTTTTGTCATTAGTCTGGCTATCCAGATGTGTATAGCTGTAAAAAAGGAGGGAATTCATGAAGGAATATCGTAAACATCTAACCGCAGTACTACTTGCCATCATTAGCATCGCTGTATTGGCAGGCTGTAATTCCGATGCCGGCAAAGCTTCTGGGAAAAGTGATCCACTAAAAGTTCATATTGCCTTAAATGGCAAGATGGGACCATTGGTCATTGCAAAGGAAAAGGGATTGTTCAACGAAGAGTTTTCTAAACTGGATGCCCAAATCGAATGGAGTGAATTCCAGAGTGGTCCCCCGCTTTTGGAATCCCTCGCTTCCAATCGGGTTGACCTGTCCTTTTTAGGGGATGGTGCACTGATTGCCGGCATTGATAAGAATCTGCCATTCGAAGTGATTGCACAAACAGGACGGGGTGAGTCATCTGTACGGATCCTGGCTCAAGCAGAAGGTAACATAAAGAAGATTGAAGACTTAAAAGGAAAAACGGTCGGTGTTGCCTCAGGGACAACGGGTCATGTGTATTTAATCAAGGCATTGAAAGCCCATGGCTTAACGACTGATGACATTAAACTCATCAATTTGCAACCAGATGATGCTCAAGCGGCTTTTGAAACAAAAAAATTGGACGCCTGGGCAATATGGAACCCCTATTACCTTAATAATATTGAAAAAGGGAATGCTGTCGCACTTAAAGTAAAAGGAAAAATATTAGCTCCTGGTGCAATCATTGCACGTAAGGGCTTTGCCGAAGAGCATCCTGAAATTGTCGAGGCCTATTTAAAGGTTTATAAAAAAGCAGCCGACTGGCAAATTGAAAATCCAGATGAAGCATCTGAAATTTATTCCAAAGAAACTAAATTGCCAGTCGGTACGGTCAAGACAATAATGACGGCCGAAGAACCAAATATCTTCTTTACCGAAGATGCCATCAAAGCACAACAAGAATCCATCGATACTTTAGCTGGTGTGGGTTATATCAAGAAATCATTTAATTTTAAAAATCACATCAACAATGAATACATTGATGAAGCCTTTAAAAAATAAAAAACTAACCTTACAGGAGGAGATTGATTATGACGGATACTAAAACACAACAATTGAAAGTGGTACCGGTAGCAGGAAGGATTGGAGCGGAAATTCAAGGAGTGCAATTAAGCGGAGACTTGGATTTAACTATTTTCAATGAAATCAAACAAGCGTTAAACGATCATAAAGTCATATTCTTCAAAGGTCAAAATCATTTGGACGATGCCAGCCAAGAAGCATTTGCCAAACTATTGGGTGAACCTTATGCACATCCTACAGTACCGGTCAAAGATAATACTAACTATATTTTCGAGCTTGACTCCGAACGCGGTGCTAAAGCAAACCATTGGCACACTGATGTCACTTTCGTTCCAGAGGTTCCTAAATACTCTGTTTTAAGAGGGGTAACCATCCCTGATGTTGGCGGAGATACAGTTTGGGCCAATACGAATGAAGCATATGAGGACCTGCCGGATGGATTGAAGAAATTAGCGGACGAACTATGGGCAATCCATACAAATGAATATGATTATGCTCAATTCAAACCAGCCGAAAACATTGATGATGAGGTTAAAAAGAAATATCGTGATATATTCGAATCGACCATTTATAAAACAAGGCACCCAGTCGTTCACGTACATGCCGAAACCGGAAAAAGGCATTTGTTATTAGGTGGCTTTGCTGGTAGAGTGGAAGGCTATACAACAAGTGAATCCGAAAGATTATTAAGCATCTTCGATTCATACGTCACGCGCTTAGAAAATACCGTGCGTTGGCAATGGAGTAAAGGCGACGTGGCCATTTGGGATAACCTAGCCACGCAGCATTACGCTATTGCCGATTACGGGAACCAGCACCGCGTCGTTCGCAGGGTCACAGTAGGAAAAGACGTTCCCGTAAACAAGGAGAACGAGTCCAGCAGACTAATTGTTAAGAAATAAAACTCCTGTATCGAAGGTAAGCTTCCATTACTTGACTGCCCCATAAGCGAATGAAAACATTCAAACGGCCTCATTGCAGGAAGTTTGAGTGTTTTCTTTATTGACAGGACTAGCCAACTCGCCCTTTGGCATTTTCAGTACTTTGTCCCCTCATTTAAAATTAACTTCAATGAATTCAACCTCTTCTGCCCGACTTAATGTTCCATGGGCTTTTCCAACGGTGCCTTCTTTATCTTCCCAAAAGAAGTTATGGTCCTGAACGATCGTGCTAAAATCAAAGTCTCGCCACCGGGCAGCGATGGACAGCAATCTATCTCTATGCTGAAAATCACTTGAATCCACTATTTTATAAACTTCTTCTATAATCTTAGGGGACATCGGTATAGCTCCCCATTTATCTTGCGAGCGAACCTTTTGATGAGTCATTTTATGCATGACGTCCATGACTTCCGTTTCGGTTGAGCCCTCATCAAGTCCCGTTTCAAATTCAATCCCATCATATATCGCCGTTTTCGCTTCAAGTTCCGCAGCTTTAGCTTTCGCTTCCCTTTTGGCTTCGATTTTTTCATCTTCTCTTTCTCTTTCAACTTGTTCTTTGGCTTCCCTGGCCTCCATTACGAGTTGAGCTTTTTCGTACTCATTGGAGTTCTCCATGATTTTAAAGGAAGCAACCCCCACCCCGAATAATGCAACAGCAGAGATTCCACTAATAAGTAAAACCTTTTGCGGTTTCTTCATAAAAACTTCCTCCAAGATTAATAATGTCAGATACTATTTATTTTAACATATTAAATGGATGGACTATCCAGAAAAGGAAGACATCCAAACCCAGATATCGATAATTACCCAACATACCATTCCATTTTTTCCAGAAGATTTTTTCGTCACTCATTGCATACTGGATGACACATATAATGCAGCAACAGTATACAAAGACAAATTGATAATACCGGGTGCCGGGCATTGTGAAGCTGAGGTAGTGGATTTGGAATAGTATTGAAACAAGGTATGGGGTTTTGTGGATAAATAGATGGAGTAATGTAAAAAGGTAAAAAAAACTGCCAATCTAATATCGGCAGTTTCTTTTCGTTTTCGTACAGCCAGCGTCTTTATCAGAATTAATTATCCTGAACGATTATTTCATCGATTATACCGTAATCCTTCGCCTCATTTGCACTTAAGAAGTAATCGCGATCCGTGTCCTTCGCCACCTTTTCGATAGGCTGACCGGTCCTTTCGGAGATGATTTGATTGATATGATCCTTTAGCTTCAAAATCCTTCGGGCAGAAATTTCGATTTCCGTTGCTTGCCCCCTCGCCCCACCAAGCGGTTGATGAAGCATGATTTCACTATTTGGCAAAGCGCACCTTTTCCCTTTCGTACCCGCCAATAAAAGCATGGCACCGAATGATGCGGCCATCCCCGTACATACAGTCCGGATATCAGGCTTAATATATTGCATCGTATCATAAATGGCGAAACCGGCACTGGTCGATCCCCCCGGACTGTTTATGAAGATGGTAATTTCTTTATCAGGTGCATCTGCTGCCAAGAATAACAATTGGGCAACCACACTATTGGCTAAATGATCGGTGATTTCTTCCCCAATCATGATGATACGGTCTTTTAGAAGTCTGGAATAAATATCGTACGAGCGCTCACCCTTGCTGGATTGCTCAATTACATATGGAATGGTGGTCATATCTCTTCTTCCTCCTAACAATAATATTGGCTATGCAGCCATTGAGAGTGTGTTTGAAGGAGTGAAGCTTGATTTGGAAAGATTCGAACGATTCATCGGTTTAGGAATCATCGACTCACTGTTCAGGGATTTGAAAGATGGGATGCTTTTAATGAGGATATCAGGATTTTGGGCTTTTAAAGCCTGTGTCATCAGGGACATGAGACGCTGCTCCTCCTCATCCTGCCAAACTTCCACGCAAGACAACCTACGATCTTCAACGTCATTCTCAAAACGCTTCTTCACACGGTTCAAGATTGCCTTTACAGCCGTTTCCGTGGTGTTCAAGTAATCTGAGATTTCTTTTGACCGGTAGAGGAATCCTTCCTTTAATATGAACACTACCGCTTGTTTCGGGGTAAGGGATTTTATTATATATTCAACAGTTTCAAAGACATTTCCCCCAACTGCCCCCAGTTGTTCGGTATCCAACAGATCGTCTAAAGATTCTTTTTTCCTTTTTCGTATCGTATCAATCCAGGAATGTCGGGCTATCGTCTTCAATAAAGCTGTGGTTATCACCGTTTTTTTCCCATAGCCCTGCATTGCCTTCAATATCGTTTCCTGAGCCAAATCATCCCCATCCCAATTATTTTGGGTCAGAAATCGGCAAAACCGAATCAATTCAGGATAAACTTCACGCAAAATTGTACCGTTATCCTTTTCTTCAGAAATATCTTCCCTCAATTTATTTATCATTTTTCTCACTCCTTCAACACCCTCTATCCTCTAAACGTTTCAGAAAGAGAAAAAGATATGGGGGTGAAAAATTTTCCTTCATGCTTCATTATATTCTATTCCATTTTTTCCATTGGATTTCCTTTCATACTAAAAACCTGTTTGGTTAAGATCCAAACAGGCTAATATAGGCCTCCCCCGCTGTGTACCCGGTTCATCACCAATCATTTCAGTGTAGACCATTACTCCCGTGCATTCCGCTTCATTCCAATAAGCTAGCCAGACGCTTGGATGTAACGTACCTGATGTCCATGGTGTGAATCCTGAATTCGATCCATAGGAACTCTGCTGCTATTCTAAGTGTTCAATGCATTCGACCGTGTATTCGCTAGGTTCCATTTCGTTTACTTCCATACCAAACCAACTGGAGGAGCGATTCTCATTAGCGCTATCTTTACAATAGTTCACCATAGAACCTGCTGGCTTTTCTTCAGTCTCTTGATCGCTCATCTCTTCAAAATTCACCGACCGCTCGTTATGACGCTCGCTGTCTGACTTTTCATTATCCAGGTCTGCGAACATGAACATGCAGTAAAAAACCAAAACCATAATTGCCATGGTAATCAACCTTGACATTATAGGGTGTAATTTTTTCAATATAGCCAAAACTCTCTTCATGGTGGTTTCCCCAATCCTGCTAAAGCATATTACATTCAGAATGAATTAATTCATCTATTAAATATCCATCAATAACACTAGTTTAGAAAAATATTACTATTTTCATTATATCAAGTTCCAGAAATTTTTATTGCCATTATTCAATAAACAACTAAAAATACTCCGAACCCTCTAAAATGGCCAGTCCAAAAAATATCAATATACCCCTCAAATTGACTTCCCTCCTTTTTCAGTGTTACTCTTAAAAGTATACATTCAAAATACTGATTCCATTGGCGTGAAATAAGGGTGATCACTTTTGCCAAAAGAACATTTAATAGACGTTCAACCAATCAGATCATCGGAAAAATTAGATGATATGAAATGGTCATTAAAAAGACATTGCAGCGAGAGAGACTACATATTGTTCTTGTTAGGCATCAATACCGGCTTACGGGTGACTGATCTATTATCGCTGAAGATAAAGGACATTGAAGGCAAGATGGAGGTCATCATCAAGGAAGGGAAAACAAAAAAGCCAAGAATGATACAGCTTAATACTATATGTAATGAATTGGGCGCCTATATAGCCACCATTGATGGTGAATGGCTATTCCCCTCACGCAAGGGAGATAAGCCAATAAGTAAGATACAAGCTTACAGACAGCTTAATAAAGCAGCTGACATGGTGGACATCGAGGGCGTCGGTACACATACCATGCGGAAAACATTCGGGTACTGGCACTATAAACGAAGTAAGAACCTCGCTGAGTTACAAATGATCCTTAACCATTCACACCCTGTAATTACACTTAAGTACATTGGGGTTGCTGATGAAGGAACAGAGGGCAGCTTATATGACTTTACACTATGGGAGGACGGAAGAAATGTCACTGACTGAATACAATGCAAAATATGAATCTATCATTCGCAGCAATATTTCCGACAGGCAAAAGGCATTGAAGTTAGCTGATCTAATGACCGATATGGAAGGCCAGCTAAAAAATGAAATCGGGGAACATCGAAATAAAGAGGTAAATGCATTATATAAAAAAGTATCCCTTTTCTCCAACTTGTTATGAAATAGTCCTAAGACCTTGCCCTTATGTGCAGAGGTCTTTTTTTTGCCTTGAAGGTAAATGATCTGTTTCCTTAAGGCTTTACACTGAACTCAATTAACATCCGACTGACTCGGTACTGGTTTCCATGTTTACAAATTAAACATACTTAAGGAATACTTTTTCGCCATCATTTCCAAGATTTTTATCCCGGCAACGCTGTTCCCCTTCTCATCCAGCGCTGCACCATAAATTCCAATCCCGCATTTTCCGGGGACGGCTCCCATGATTCCCCCTGACACACCGCTTTTAGCCGGTATGCCAACATTTATGGCAAATTCACCTGATGCGTTATACATGCCGCAGGTAACCATGAATGTCTTGCAAATACGGGCAATGTCCCCTGGGATGATTTGCTTTCCCGTCAGCAAATCTTTCCCATTCATGGCAAGCACACAGCCTATCCTCGCTAAATCCTGACTGTCCATTTCAATGGCACACTGCTTCGAATACAATTCGATTAAATCCTCCACATCCTCATTTATTACTTGATGCTGTTTTAAAAAATAACTTAACGACCTATTCAAGTCTGCTGTATTATATTCTGACCGGGCAACATCTTCATTAAAGCCGATATTCGGATTTTGCGTCAACTCCCGGATAAAATGTAAAATACGTTCAAATCGCTCGGTTACACTGGCACCCTCTATCATGTGGGTCACAGTCAATGCTCCTGCATTGATCATGGGGTTTAACGGCTTGGATGGCTTGTTTGTCTCTAGCTTGGCAATCGAATTAAAAGGATCGCCAGTGGGTTCCTTTCCTACATAGGAAAAAACATGATCCTCCCCTTTTTCCATTAATACAAGAGCAAGTGTCAAAACTTTTGATATGCTTTGAAGGGTCATTTTACCGCTTACATTCCCCGCACAATATCCTTTCCCGTCAGGATAGTAAATAGCAACAGACAAATCCTCAGGATTCGCCTTTTCAAGAGCCGGTATATAGTCTGCCACTGTTCCGTTACTCGTATATTTTTTTGCCTCATCAACCAGTTGCTGTAATTCGTCATTGGACCTGCATTGACATCCCATATTGTTCACAATTTTCCGCCCCTTAGAAAATATGTTTTGTGAAGTGTTCCTAGATAGTGTTTTTTTTATTTATTGCCATATTTCATCGATATTATTTATAAAACTGCGAAGCGGCTACTTTCCTGGTATTAGATTTCTTATATAATAATTCTTTAAAGAAATTTTTAAATGCTCCTCCATTTATTATTTACTGAATTTAATTACCCTTTATAAGGTCTTCCTATACCTCCCTCCTGTTTAATGCACAGGTTCTTTTTTAAAGAATAAAGAAAAACAACAACAACATATATAACAAAGGTCAAGCTGTAAGACTGGTGAGCTAACGTCTTGTAAAAAATCAGGAGCAACTTCTCTATTCTTTAAAGATTTAATTAAAAAAAGAAGGAATTAGAAGCGATCAGACGGAAATATAGACCATACGAATATTATCGCATAAGCTTTCATATGTATTTCACACTTGATGGAAAGTAGGAAAAGTCATGGAAAAATCAAAAAGTTTACAAGAAATCTATAACGCCAACCGTCCAGAAAATAATGTACTTTTCCGGGCGATACAACAGCAGCTACAACTGAAGCATCCAGACAAACGAATGACAGCTACGAGAACAATGCAAATAATTGTGGCTGATAGTGTTTCATCTGGAGAACTGCGTAATGTGGAAGCCCGCCTTCTTTACAGTTTATAAGGATCTGCTGTTTCATAAACCGTTTAAAATTTTCGAAAACAGAAACGAATTCATTGAAAGAATTTCTGAAAAAAATGGCCCATTTGTTGAATAAAGTAAATAGAAGAAGTATATAATCCAACTGGTTATGATCGAGCCTGAGACCTAACGATGTTCGTTTCGTAAACAAACTTCATTCTTTCGCCTACGTCGTGCACCCGGTGCAATGATTTTTGCCTTTGGAAAAGTCTCAGATATTTTATTACTCAATTTCAATATCTACCTACTTTCAACTGGTGAGTAAAAATGCTCAAAAGATAAAGATTGACAACATTTTTAGAGTGACTCATACTAGTAATGACTCGGGTGACAGAATATTATGAATAGTGGAGGGGTAATTATGAATAAGATTTTCGTTCCTAACGCAATCGCCACTTTAACAAGGCTTTTCTACAGTTCGACTACAACGAATGAGTATTTAGCTATGAGAACCGCTCAATTCTACATTGAAGACCTGAAGTTACTGCAAGACGTGGAGGCTGTTGCCTTGGCGATCGAAAATCAAAATGCTTTCGCATTAATGTCTAAATTCAAATTATTTGATTATAAGGCTGCTGAAAAAATTGAAATCGCACTCTCCGCTTCTGGCTATACCGAAGCAGACTTGAATGCTATGAATATTGAATTCTAAATCATTTATCAAAGTTAACGAAACGAATGGCAGAGTTAATACTCTTTGACCATTCTTTTTTTTTAATCGTAGTAACAAACGTGCTCCTTAATGAAGAATTTATGTATCGTTTTGTTGCTTCAATAGGCGTCTGTCACAGTGTATCACAGTGTATCACATGATATCCTAATACCCTTTAATCACTCCCATGATGTTTGTTTGCTCCTTCGTTTCACTTTCCCTTCATTCTTGAGTGATGGAAAATTATTTGATCTTGTAGTTCATGAACACAAAAAAGCTTCACACAATTAAGTGTGAAGCTTTTTGTAATAGCAATCCTTCGCTATTGGTGATACCGGTGGCCGGGGTCGAACCGGCACTCCAGAGGAACACGATTTTGAGTCGTGCGCGTCTGCCAATTCCGCCACACCGGCATGTATATTGGAGGCGGCAACCGGAATCGAACCGGTGGTAAAGGTTTTGCAGACCTCTGCCTTACCGCTTGGCTATGCCGCCAACTTTTTTTGGAGCGAAAGACGGGATTCGAACCCGCGACCCCAACCTTGGCAAGGTTGTATTCTACCACTGAACTACTTTCGCATATGGCTGGGCTAGAAGGGATCGAACCTTCGCATGACGGAATCAAAATCCGTTGCCTTACCGCTTGGCTATAGCCCATTAACGTTGTAATCATTATATCATATTTTTTAAAATGGGGCGACTGATGGGAATCGAACCCACGAATGCCTGAACCACAATCAGGTGCGTTAACCACTTCGCCACAATCGCCATTATAGAATTTAAATTGGCAGGGGTAGTAGGACTCGAACCCACACTGGAGGTTTTGGAGACCTCTGTTCTACCTTTAAACTATACCCCTGTAATAAAAATGGTGGAGGGGGGCAGATTCGAACTGCCGAACCCGAAGGAGCGGATTTACAGTCCGCCGCGTTTAGCCACTTCGCTACCCCTCCGCATATGGATGAAACATGGTGCCGGCAAGAGGACTTGAACCCCCAACCTACTGATTACAAGTCAGTTGCTCTACCAGTTGAGCTACACCGGCACTACTATGGTGGCTCAGGACGGAATCGAACCGCCGACACAAGGATTTTCAGTCCTTTGCTCTACCGACTGAGCTACTGAGCCAAACAATAAAAATGGCGGTCCCGACGGGAATCGAACCCGCGATCTCCTGCGTGACAGGCAGGCATGTTAACCGCTACACCACGGGACCATAGATTGCGGGGACAGGATTTGAACCTGCGACCTTCGGGTTATGAGCCCGACGAGCTACCGGACTGCTCCACCCCGCGACGGTAATAATGTTGCTATTTTGCATCAAGTTTTCGTGTTAAGCGTTTCAATGGGCTGAATAATCAATCCTTTATGCAGAAACAACCTGATCTTATTGAAAATGGTGGAGGATGACGGGATCGAACCGCCGACCCTCTGCTTGTAAGGCAGATGCTCTCCCAGCTGAGCTAATCCTCCAATATGTTATCTAAATGGTGACCCGTACGGGATTCGAACCCGTGTTACCGCCGTGAAAGGGCGGTGTCTTAACCGCTTGACCAACGGGCCAGGTATAAATGGCGGAGAGCAAGGGATTTGAACCCTTGAGACAGGGTTACCCGTCTACACGATTTCCAATCGTGCTCCTTCGGCCACTCGGACAGCTCTCCAATAATGGCTCCGCAGGTAGGACTCGAACCTACGACCGTTCGGTTAACAGCCGAATGCTCTACCACTGAGCTACTGCGGAACAATATAAGCTTGGCGACGTCCTACTCTCACAGGGGGAAACCCCCAACTACCATCGGCGCTGAAGAGCTTAACTGCCGTGTTCGGAATGGGAACGGGTGTGACCTCTTCGCTATCGTCACCAAACAATGTTAACATTTTTTCAAGACATATATTATTATAACGTCTTTTTGAGAAAATGCAAGAAGAAATTTTCATTCCTTCAAAACTAGATAATAAGAAGGTATTTCATTTTTTTAAAAGCGTTGGTTAAGTCCTCGATCTATTAGTATCAGTCAGCTCCACATGTCACCATGCTTCCACCTCTGACCTATCAACCTGATCATCTTTCAGGGATCTTACTAGCTTGCGCCATGGGAAATCTCATCTTGAGGGGGGCTTCATGCTTAGATGCTTTCAGCACTTATCCCGTCCGCACGTAGCTACCCAGCTATGCCTTTGGCAAGACAACTGGTACACCAGCGGTGCGTCCATCCCGGTCCTCTCGTACTAAGGACAGCTCCTCTCAAATTTCCTGCGCCCGCGACGGATAGGGACCGAACTGTCTCACGACGTTCTGAACCCAGCTCGCGTACCGCTTTAATGGGCGAACAGCCCAACCCTTGGGACCGACTACAGCCCCAGGATGCGATGAGCCGACATCGAGGTGCCAAACCTCCCCGTCGATGTGGACTCTTGGGGGAGATAAGCCTGTTATCCCCGGGGTAGCTTTTATCCGTTGAGCGATGGCCCTTCCATGCGGAACCACCGGATCACTAAGCCCGACTTTCGTCCCTGCTCGACTTGTAGGTCTCGCAGTCAAGCTCCCTTGTGCCTTTACACTCTACGAATGATTTCCAACCATTCTGAGGGAACCTTTGGGCGCCTCCGTTACTCTTTAGGAGGCGACCGCCCCAGTCAAACTGCCCACCTGACACTGTCTCCCACCCCGATAAGGGGCGCGGGTTAGAATTTCAATACAGCCAGGGTAGTATCCCACCAACGCCTCCACCGAAGCTGGCGCTCCGGCTTCTCAGGCTCCTACCTATCCTGTACAAGCTGTACCAAAATTCAATATCAGGCTGCAGTAAAGCTCCACGGGGTCTTTCCGTCCTGTCGCGGGTAACCTGCATCTTCACAGGTACTATAATTTCACCGAGTCTCTCGTTGAGACAGTGCCCAGATCGTTACACCTTTCGTGCGGGTCGGAACTTACCCGACAAGGAATTTCGCTACCTTAGGACCGTTATAGTTACGGCCGCCGTTTACTGGGGCTTCGGTTCAAAGCTTCGCTTGCGCTAACCTCTCCCCTTAACCTTCCAGCACCGGGCAGGTGTCAGCCCCTATACTTCGCCTTGCGGCTTCGCAGAGACCTGTGTTTTTGCTAAACAGTCGCCTGGGCCTATTCACTGCGGCTTTTCTGGGCTATTCACCCTAAAAAGCACCCCTTCTCCCGAAGTTACGGGGTCATTTTGCCGAGTTCCTTAACGAGAGTTCTCTCGCACACCTTAGGATTCTCTCCTCGCCTACCTGTGTCGGTTTGCGGTACGGGCACCTTACATCTCACTAGAGGCTTTTCTTGGCAGCGTGGAATCAGGAACTTCGGTACTATATTTCCCTCGCCATCACAGCTCCGCCTTAATGGAAACGGGATTTGCCTCGTTTCCGGCCTAACTGCTTGGACGCGCATATCCAACAGCGCGCTTACCCTATCCTTCTGCGTCCCCCCATCGTTCAAACGATGTATAGGTGGTACAGGAATATCAACCTGTTGTCCATCGCCTACGCCTTTCGGCCTCGGCTTAGGTCCCGACTAACCCTGAGCGGACGAGCCTTCCTCAGGAAACCTTAGGCATTCGGTGGAAGGGATTCTCACCCTTCTTTCGCTACTCATACCGGCATTCTCACTTCTAAGCGCTCCACCAGTCCTTCCGGTCTGACTTCAACGCCCTTAGAACGCTCTCCTACCATCGACACCATACGGTGTCAATCCACAGCTTCGGTGATACGTTTAGCCCCGGTACATTTTCGGCGCGGAGTCACTCGACCAGTGAGCTATTACGCACTCTTTAAATGGTGGCTGCTTCTAAGCCAACATCCTGGTTGTCTAAGCAACTCCACATCCTTTTCCACTTAACGTATACTTTGGGACCTTAGCTGGTGGTCTGGGCTGTTTCCCTTTCGACTACGGATCTTATCACTCGCAGTCTGACTCCCAAGAATAAGTATTTGGCATTCGGAGTTTGACTGAATTCGGTAACCCGTTGGGGGCCCCTAGTCCAATCAGTGCTCTACCTCCAATACTCTCATCTTGAGGCTAGCCCTAAAGCTATTTCGGAGAGAACCAGCTATCTCCAGGTTCGATTGGAATTTCTCCGCTACCCACACCTCATCCCCGCACTTTTCAACGTGCGTGGGTTCGGGCCTCCATTCAGTGTTACCTGAACTTCACCCTGGACATGGGTAGATCACCTGGTTTCGGGTCTACGACCTCATACTCATTCGCCCTATTCAGACTCGCTTTCGCTGCGGCTCCGTCTCATCAACTTAACCTCGCATGAAATCGTAACTCGCCGGTTCATTCTACAAAAGGCACGCCATTACCCATTAACGGGCTTTGACTACTTGTAGGCACACGGTTTCAGGATCTATTTCACTCCCCTTCCGGGGTGCTTTTCACCTTTCCCTCACGGTACTGGTTCACTATCGGTCACTAGGGAGTATTTAGCCTTGGGAGATGGTCCTCCCTGCTTCCGACGGGATTTCTCGTGTCCCGCCGTACTCAGGATCCACTCAGGAGGGAACGAAGTTTCAACTACAGGGTTTTTACCTTCTTCGACGGACCTTTCCAGGTCGCTTCATTTACCCCGTTCCTTTGTAACTCCATGTTGAGTGTCCTACAACCCCAAGAGGCAAGCCTCTTGGTTTGGGCTAATTCCGTTTCGCTCGCCGCTACTCAGGAAATCGCGTTTGCTTTCTCTTCCTCCGGGTACTTAGATGTTTCAGTTCCCCGGGTCTGCCTTCAGTACCCTATGTATTCAGGTAAAGATACTGTTCCATTACGAACAGTGGGTTTCCCCATTCGGAAATCTCCGGATCAAAGCTTACTTACAGCTCCCCGAAGCATATCGGTGTTAGTCCCGTCCTTCATCGGCTCCTAGTGCCAAGGCATCCACCGTGCGCCCTTTCTAACTTAACCGTTAAAAAAGATCTTACAGATGCTTTGAAAAAAATTAATTGCCTTCTATCTATTATCTAGTTTTCAAGGAACAAAGCAGAAAGAATCCATCACATCGTGATGTTCGTCTTTCCTATTTGAATGAATTACTCATTCAAAACTGAACAAAACAAAAGCGCTCTCGTAATTATCCTTAGAAAGGAGGTGATCCAGCCGCACCTTCCGATACGGCTACCTTGTTACGACTTCACCCCAATCATCTGTCCCACCTTAGGCGGCTGGCTCCATGAAGGTTACCTCACCGACTTCGGGTGTTACAAACTCTCGTGGTGTGACGGGCGGTGTGTACAAGGCCCGGGAACGTATTCACCGCGGCATGCTGATCCGCGATTACTAGCGATTCCGGCTTCATGCAGGCGAGTTGCAGCCTGCAATCCGAACTGAGAATGGCTTTATGGGATTCGCTTACCTTCGCAGGTTTGCAGCCCTTTGTACCATCCATTGTAGCACGTGTGTAGCCCAGGTCATAAGGGGCATGATGATTTGACGTCATCCCCACCTTCCTCCGGTTTGTCACCGGCAGTCACCTTAGAGTGCCCAACTGAATGCTGGCAACTAAGATCAAGGGTTGCGCTCGTTGCGGGACTTAACCCAACATCTCACGACACGAGCTGACGACAACCATGCACCACCTGTCACTCTGTCCCCCGAAGGGGAAAGCCCTATCTCTAGGGTTGTCAGAGGATGTCAAGACCTGGTAAGGTTCTTCGCGTTGCTTCGAATTAAACCACATGCTCCACCGCTTGTGCGGGCCCCCGTCAATTCCTTTGAGTTTCAGCCTTGCGGCCGTACTCCCCAGGCGGAGTGCTTAATGCGTTAGCTGCAGCACTAAAGGGCGGAAACCCTCTAACACTTAGCACTCATCGTTTACGGCGTGGACTACCAGGGTATCTAATCCTGTTTGCTCCCCACGCTTTCGCGCCTCAGTGTCAGTTACAGACCAGAAAGTCGCCTTCGCCACTGGTGTTCCTCCAAATCTCTACGCATTTCACCGCTACACTTGGAATTCCACTTTCCTCTTCTGCACTCAAGTTCCCCAGTTTCCAATGACCCTCCACGGTTGAGCCGTGGGCTTTCACATCAGACTTAAGGAACCACCTGCGCGCGCTTTACGCCCAATAATTCCGGACAACGCTTGCCACCTACGTATTACCGCGGCTGCTGGCACGTAGTTAGCCGTGGCTTTCTGGTTAGGTACCGTCAAGGTACCAGCAGTTACTCTGGTACTTGTTCTTCCCTAACAACAGAACTTTACGACCCGAAGGCCTTCTTCGTTCACGCGGCGTTGCTCCGTCAGACTTTCGTCCATTGCGGAAGATTCCCTACTGCTGCCTCCCGTAGGAGTCTGGGCCGTGTCTCAGTCCCAGTGTGGCCGATCACCCTCTCAGGTCGGCTACGCATCGTCGCCTTGGTGAGCCATTACCTCACCAACTAGCTAATGCGCCGCGGGCCCATCTATAAGTGACAGCGTAAACCGTCTTTCCATCTTCTCTCATGCGAGAAAAGAACGTATCCGGTATTAGCTCCGGTTTCCCGAAGTTATCCCAGTCTTATAGGCAGGTTGCCCACGTGTTACTCACCCGTCCGCCGCTAATCTCAGGGAGCAAGCTCCCATCGATTCGCTCGACTTGCATGTATTAGGCACGCCGCCAGCGTTCGTCCTGAGCCAGGATCAAACTCTCCGAAGAAATGTTTGACTTGCTCATTTGCTTTTTTGATAGTGTGTGCTCACTTAAAATTTAACGTTGGCGCTTTGTTTTGTTCAGTTTTCAAAGAGCATTTTTGATGTTGCCTACTTCGTAAGCGACTTTTACATCTTATCATGTTTTCAACTCTGTTGTCAACATGTTTTTTTTTTTGTTTTGATGAAGCTGCGAAAGCTGATGTCCCGCAGCGACATGTATTAATATAACACCTATATTATTATTGGTCAACAATAAAAATGCATTTTTTTAAAAGTTTTTTGATACACGATAAAACCGATGATATACCTCGTGCCCTTTTGTCTCCGCTTTGATTACATCGATTACCTTCTTCTCTATCAAATATTCCAATAAAACGCCTAGGTCTACTGAATAAAACTTAACTTCCGGATGCTCCATAAGCTCTGCAATCGTCCACGGATCTTCTTTCATTCCCATTATTTCGACCAAATGCTGTGAACCTGCATTCGTCCTCGAATATATAAGAAATTCGCTCGCAAGGAATAAAAGCTCCAATCTTTTTTCGAGCGTTTCCTCACTGCTGATCAATTCTTTATACAGCTTGTAAATTTCAGGTTCCATATGCTTCACTTGGTTCCAGACAGTAACCTCCGGATAAAAGCCCTGTTCTATTATCTCCAAACGTGCCAAATGATGCAGGGAATGAACGATATGATTGTATGCCTCAAGATGATGGCCTTTTTCAAAGAAGCTTTTCCCATCCATGTACCTGCGAATTAACTTCGCGAACTCCATCCCCATCTTTAACTTCCTTCCATAGAAGGGGAACTCCCGGATTTCGGTTTTCAAACGGTCCAGATATTCGTTCCGGTCAAAAAGGACCTTCCCGTTATATATCCAGTCAACCACTTTGCGGTTCGTGCCTAATAGGAGCCATTCTTTTAATTGGTCTTCCTTTACGATATGCAGGGCCGCCTTTTTATCCTGGTATGTGTAGTGTTTTAAAAACACGGCCTCTTCTGCTTCGTCTGCAATTACAAAAAGGATGTAGTCAAACGTATCGGTAATCGGGCTATTATCATCTCTTTTTTCTACTAACAAGATTCCAAGTGTAGATTTTAAACTTGCTCGCTCTTGATAAATCGGGCGAAGGATATCTTCCATCATAAATTCCTCCAAAACCTTTTTTTTAGATTTTCGACAATACTCTTCAAATTCCTGCTTAGTTCCCTTACCCCAAACCATTTCAATTCAAAAGTAATATGTATCCTTTATTTCTTTTTTGTTCCATCCATTGTTTATGTTATAGTTAAAGTTATATTTTAGGAGGGACAATCCATGGCTAAATATTCTAGCAAAATCAATAAAATACGCACTTTTGCTTTGAGTTTGATTTTCATTGGCTTTATCGTAATGTACCTTGGGCTTTTCTTCAAAACACACCCTGTTGTCATGACGATTTTCATGGGGCTGGGCCTTTTATTCATAATCGCAAGCACAGGGGTTTATTTCTGGATTGGAATGCTTTCTACAAAATCGATCCAGGTTGTCTGCCCTAACTGCAGCAAACCTACAAAAATACTAGGACGCGTAGATATTTGCATGCATTGTGAAGAACCATTGACACTTGACAAAAAGTTGGAAGGCGAAGAATTCAATGAAAAATATAACCGGAAAAGCCTGCATGATTAAGTCGATTAGCTGAATTCCCTTTCAAGAAGGCTTTAACAATTGTATCATTTCTTCATAAACATGAAAAAAAGTTCCAACCAAGTGGAGGAACTTTTTTTAATGCGATTCTTTTTTCGCACAATCCATACAGTCGCCGTAGATTTCCATCCGATGGTGACTAACATTGAAACCAGTGACTTGTGCTGCGAAATGCTCGACTTCATCCAATGCAGGATAATCGAAGTCCACAATTTTACCGCAAGTTTGGCAAATTACATGATAATGATTCGTCGTCACAAAATCAAACCTTGCCGAAGAATCCCCATACGTAAGTTCTTTTACCAAACCTACCTCACGGAACACACGCAGGTTGTTATAAACCGTTGCCACACTCATATTCGGAAACTTGCCTTCCAGCGCTTTATATATATCATCAGCGGTAGGGTGGGACATGCAGCTTATCAAATACTCAAGTATCGCATGGCGTTGAGGAGTTATTCTTACACCGGTATCTTTTAAGGAATCCAACGCTTCTTTTAACTGAACTTCAGACACCGTCATCCACCTCTTTTTCTCATTAAGTATGCATTCTTAAATTGTAATGTTTATAAATAGTGTACCTTTTATCCGTTGAATTTGTCAATAATTCAATGGCTTAACCATTCTTTTTTAGTTTATTCATGAAGACTTGATTCTTTCCCATTTTTGCATTGAACTTAGTATCCCCTAGATAAGTCGATTACGTTGGTGAAGTCTTTTCCAGCTTTCAGGTATTCACGCATATTTTTTTCGAATATAGCAAAGGTCCTTGGTAAATATTCTCCGCTTTTACTTGAAAGATGCGGTGTGACTGTAACATTCTCCATCCTCCAAAACGGATGCCCTTTTCCTAAAGGCTCCGGATCAAATACATCCAAGATGGCATGAGACAATTCCCCGGCATCCAGGGCTTCGATCAGCACTTCATCTTTAATCAAGTCGCCGCGGCCAATATTCACGAATACTGCAGATTCTTTCATGGCTTTGAAGTGTTCTTTTTGCAGAAGGCCCTTCGTTTCATCCGTACTTGGCAGGACGGATACTATATAATCGGCTCCCGGTATGGCTTCCAATAAATGATCCAGGTCATACACGTGATCAATGGATTCCACCGGTTTCCCGCTCCGGTTCACTCCTATCGTCTTCATCCCAAAGGCTTTCCCAAGACGAGCCACTTCCCCTCCTATTGCTCCTACACCCAATACGAGCATGGTCTTGCAATTTAATTCCCCTACTTCAATCTTTCTATCCCACAATTCTTCTTTTTCATTCTTCATAAGCAGCTTCAATTTCTTTTCATATTGCAAAAGCATCCCTATCGTATACTCGGCCATCGGGATTTTATGTATGCCTCTTGCGTTGGTCACCATAATGCCTCGTTCCTCGATGGCTTTAAATGGCATAGTTCCATCCCTGCACTCATGACCATGATCCATTTCAAGTTCGCTGCTTTCTCAATGATTTCTTCAGTTAAATCTTCACCATATGTAATTAAGATTTCCGCTTCACGAAGCGGCCCACCTTTCCATTCTTTTTGATAAATGAAGTTCAAATCAGGAAAAGCTTTCATCATTTTCATTTGGATACCTTCATTCGGAATGACAGTCGAAAGTATTAACATGTTTATCTCCCCCTTTTATTAACATAAAAAAACACGGGCTCTATGTGTCCCGCGCAACTTTCTCTGAGGAGGTATTCCCTTAATAAAGCATATTCGGGTGTCCCCTTTTTGAGTTGGACAAAAGCCTCATCCTTATTAAAAAAGGCTTTATTTTAAAGAATTTGGGTTTAATGCTTGTAATTCCGGCAAAACAAAAAAGCCATCCCTTCTGATCAGGACGTCGTCGAAATAGATGTCACCGCCCCCAAATTCCGGACGCTGGATCAAGACCATATCCCAATGTATCGATGACCGGTTTCCATTATCCGCTTCATCATAGGCAAGCCCAAGAGCCAAGTGCAGGCTCCCGCTTATTTTCTCATCGAACAAAATATCGTCCATAGGTTCCAATATGTATGGATTGATTCCAATAGCGAACTCCCCTATAAACCGGGACCCTTCATCAATATTCAGAATTTGGTTCATTTCAAGATCACGATTGGAAGTCGCTTTAATGATTTTCCCCTTTTTCAAGTTTAATTCTATATCACTAAAGGTAATTCCTTCATAGGTTGTGGGTGTGTTGAAGGATATCCTTCCATTGAGACTATCTTTTATGGGTGCCGTAAATACTTCCCCATCCGGTAAATTCTTTTTTCCGGCACATATGACGGCCGGCATGCCTTTGATGGAAAAGGTCAAATCTGTCCTTGGTGAAACGATCCTGACTTTGTCAGTACGTTGCATCAAATGTTTTAACGGCTTCAAAGCCGCCTCCATTTTCCCGTAATCCATCGTGCATACGTTCAAAAGAAAGTCTTCGTATCTATTGAAGGTCATGCCGGCTTTTTGCGCTGATGCCTTGGTGGGATAATTAAGTAAGACCCAACGTCGGTTGTTTACATAAAAAAGTGTAGGGGAATTCATGGCCTCCCCTTGAAGACGGTGCCTCTCGATGGGAACATCAGTCATTTCCGCATTGTTTTCTTCCCCAGTGATGATGATGACCGCATCGATATCCGTATATTTCTTCAAGGCCCATTGTGAAGCTGTGTCAAGCTGCTCCTTCACATTCCCTAGTAACAGGTGGCGGCTTATCTCATCGTCCTCGAGTTCCACATATGGATAAGCACCCACTCTGTATATTTCATCAATCAACTCTTTTAATAATGGTTTCGTGTTGATATGCCCCCGTATGAGGATTCTCTCTTTAGGCTGTAATTGTATCGAATGATGAACCAGCCTGGCTGCAAGCTTCGTTATCCTCTCATCCTTCATCTGCCTATCCCTTATTTTTCGAATTCGCGAAGAGTTTCAAGCGCTTCTTCGACATGGCCTTTAACCTTTACTTTACGCCATTCTTTGACTACATTTCCAGCCTTATCAATCAGGAAAGTTGAACGTTCAATGCCCATATACTCCTTGCCGAAGTTCTTTTTCAATTGCCAAACATCAAATGATTCAGCCGCTTCATGATTTTCGTCAGCCAGCAGCAGAAAAGGCAATCCATGTTTTTCGATGAATTTTTCATGACGTGCCGCTGGATCTGGGCTGATACCAAGGATGACCGCGTTCAATTCCTCGAATTGCTCATTATGGTCCCGGAAATCACAGGCCTCCGTCGTGCAACCTGGCGTCATGTCTTTTGGGTAAAAATATAATACAATGTTTTTCCCCTTAAAATCCGATAGGGAAACCATTTCACCATTGTTTGCAGGGAGTTTGAAATCAGGTGCTTTTTCGCCAATTTTAACAGTCATATTGAACCCTCCATTTCTTTCATTATGGTAAGAGTACCCAATAATCGAAAGAAACACAACTTTCATTTATCCTTCCTATCTTTCTGCTCCAGATCGATCACCGTACGAATCACGAACGCTGCCGGCAGTGTATACCCAATGAAGGCCTGAATGGTAGCTATCATCCTTCCCATGCCAATCGGGGCTATATCTCCATACCCTACAGAAAACATCGTCATCGCACTAAAATAAAAAGAAGTCTTCAATTGCTCATAGAAAGTCCCATCCAACCGATTGCCCATATCAAGAATCACCGAATGATTCTGAAGCTCGTATAATAAATATATCAGTGCAAATCCAACTAATATCGTCGCATATAAATTGCCAAGCCACAGCATATCTTCAAGAGAAAATTTCTTTCCTCTCGACTCAACAAGAAATAACGTACGAATGCTCATCACCATGCAAAAAATGATCCCTGCAATCAAGATGTAGAAAGTCATCCCCCACGCCCCATTTCAAAACGCCACTTCCTCTATACATACTCCCTGTCCAAACAATATATTCTTTTTAGGAATCAGCCTTATCACCGACAAACGCATTAAACGGAAACTTTCCCTAATCCTTTTTCCATGTTGACCCTTTTGGTCGGATATGTTAAGATTGTCTAAATTTTTATAATAGTTTTTATTTTATAAATCTTTGACCTGCAAACAGTTAACAAGGCAGGTTTTACAAAATTTCATATGTGGAAATAGGTTCCTAATTTTCATTAGGATTAAAAGGGAAGTCCGGTGTAATTCCGGCACGGTCCCGCCACTGTAATGGGAATGTTAGCGTCTTTCGATATGCCACTGATCAACGGATCGGGAAGGCCAGCCGCTAATGATATTCCCTAAGTCAGGAGACCTGCCTATTTCGACAACACTGTTTTAACCTACGGGAGATAGGGAGGTGTTAGGGACCTTATAATTGTAAGGGGCATTTTGCATGCAACTTTATTATTTTAAGCATTTCTAACTTTCTTTTTTGACGGTTAGGAATGCTTTTTTTATTGTTCGATCAATTGAATGTAGGAGGATGGGAATTTTGAAGAGCAGCAGTTTGGGTTACCCTCGAATCGGGGAAGATCGTGAATGGAAACGTACATTGGAAGCATACTGGTCAGGTAAAATCGATAAAGCGGAATTTACGGCACAACTAAAGGCCATCCGTATAGGCAACTTACAAAAACAGAAGCAACGGGGCATTGATATCATCCCTGTAAACGACTTCACTTTCTATGATCAAATGCTCGATATGTCCGTCATGTTCGGTCTTGTTCCTGAACGTTATTCAGCTTATGAAGGCGGAAGTGTCCCCCTTTCCGTTTATTATTCAATGGCCCGGGGAAACAATGATGAAATCGCTTCAGAAATGACGAAATGGTTCAATACGAACTATCACTATATTGTCCCTGAATTAAAACTGGCGCAGCTTACTTTAACAGAAAATAAACCACTTACAGCATATCGGGAAGCCAAGGAAAAGCTAGGGATTGAAACGAAGCCCGTGTTGATCGGACCTTATACTTTCATCTCCCTTTCAAAAGGCTTCAATAAAGAAGAAATCCCTGGCATCATCCTGAGCCTGCTTCCCCTATACACGCAAATCCTGCGGGAGTTGGAGCAAGAAGGCGTGAAGTGGGTACAAATGGACGAGCCTTCCCTTGTTTCATCCATTTCCAAGGATGATATGCAAACCGTTACTTACCTCTATGAAAAACTGAATGAAGCAGCACCAAACCTGAACATCATGCTACAAACATACTTTGATGCGGTGGAACATTACCAAGAAGTCATCGAATTACAAGTCCAAGGGATCGGTCTTGATTTTGTACATGATAAAGGGAGGAATTTAAGTAACCTTGAGGCATTCGGTTTCCCGAAGGACAAAGTACTTGCAGCGGGTGTGATTGACGGAAAAAACATTTGGCTATCTGATTTATCCAAAAAAATCGAATTGATCGAGACACTTAAGAAACAGGTAGCCGAGGACCAAATCTGGCTACAACCCTCTTGTTCCCTGCTTCATGTCCCGGTGACCGTTCGTAATGAAACCGCCCTTTCAAAAGAAGTGAAAGAGGCACTTGCTTTCGCTGATGAGAAACTTGAGGAAATCACACTTTTGGTCAAAGGGAATAATCAAGGCATTGAAGCAATCGCCGAAAAAGTCGATGCCAATAAATTTACGATTCAAACGTTAGCCAATTCGAATATCCGAAAACACGGGTCTGTACAATCCAATGTCGAAAAGGTTAAAAACAGGACCGCCGGCCGTCAGCTTCCATTTAAAGACCGTTACCAAAAACAACAGGAATTTTTCAAATTGCCTTTTCTCCCTTCGACTACGATCGGAAGCTTTCCGCAGACATCTGAAGTTAAACAAGCACGCGGGAAATTCAATAGAGGAGAATGGACAGCCAAGCAATATGAAACATTCGTTAACGAAGAAATCGGCAGGTGGATCGAAATCCAAGAAGAAATCGGTTTAGATGTTCTCGTTCATGGGGAATTCGAACGGACTGATATGGTTGAATACTTCGGTCATAAATTAGGTGGATTCATCTTTTTAGAAAAGGGTTGGGTACAATCCTATGGATCCCGCTGCGTGAAACCGCCAGTCATCTTCGGCGACATCCATTTCATCGAACCGATGACAGTCAGGGAAAGTGTATACGCACAATCACTGACGAAGAAGACGGTGAAGGGAATGCTGACAGGTCCTGTTACGATTTTGAACTGGTCTTTCGTCCGTGATGATATTTCCAGGGAGAATGTTTGCTATCAGCTGGCGCTCGCTTTAGAAAAAGAAGTCATTGCCTTGGAATCTGCTGGAATTAAAATGATTCAGGTTGATGAGCCTGCACTTAGAGAGGGTCTGCCATTGAAAAAAAGCGATCGCGACGAGTATTTGAACTGGGCAGTGAATTCATTCTTGATATCCACATCAAGCGTGGAGGATACAACCCAAATTCACACGCATATGTGCTATTGCGACTTCAACAGTTTCATGGATGTCATCTCCTCCCTCGATGCCGATGTAATTTCCATCGAAACATCCCGCAGTCATGGGGAGCTCGCTTCCGCATTCGAGGAAAAAACATATGAAAAAGGCATTGGCCTGGGGGTGTATGATATTCACAGCCCGCGTGTGCCGGCAGTGGAAGAAATGGTCGATATGATTGAACGGGGCATCAAGGTATTGGATAAAGACCAGTTTTGGATCAATCCCGACTGCGGCCTGAAAACAAGGGGTATCCCGGAAACCGTCGCTTCCCTGAAAAACATGGTCGAAGCAGCAAAAGTCGTCCGTAAAAACCTTTTAGTAAACCAGCAGGCAAATGATTGAAAAGAACGTTGCCCATCCAACACAGCAGTCACGGACTTTTTTAACCGACCTTGTTTTTCCACCGGATACAAATCATCATAATACCATCTTTGGCGGAAAAGTAATGGCCTATGTCGATAAAATAGCTTGCATTTCCGCTATGCGACATTGTCGAAAACCCGTTGTGACTGCTTCAAGCGACTCTTTTGATTTTTTGGCCCCCATCAAAACAGGGGACGCGATCAACCTTGAAGCTTATGTCACCTGTACTCATCGCACATCAATGGAGGTATTCGTGAAAGTGGAGCGAGAGAACCTATTAACAGGTGAAAAACAGCTTACGGCACGCGCTTTTTTA
The DNA here is from genome assembly GCF_038002945.1 of Peribacillus sp. FSL R5-0717. Lineage (NCBI taxonomy): Bacteria > Bacillati > Bacillota > Bacilli > Caryophanales > Bacillaceae > Peribacillus > Peribacillus sp. FSL R5-0717. The sequence continues at coordinate 3,399,622 of NZ_JBBOOF010000001.1, read as the reverse complement.
ACGATGCTTGCCATTGATGAAGACGGTAAGCCGACAAACGTACCTCAGGTCATTCCGGAAACGGAAGAGGAAAAACAGCAATATGTTCAAGCCCAAGCAAGATATATCGAAAGAAAGAAAAAACGGAACTAAACAAAAACCCCTTCAACATGAATCTGTTGAAGGGGTTCTTTCAGTTCCCTGCCCCGCGGTATCTCTTCACTCCCTGATTCCATATGAAAATGGATATCACGAAAAAGGCAACCCCAATTACAGGTGTGGCAAATGCATATGCATACCATTCTTCTTTTCTTAGGAAATAAGATGCCGGATAGACACCGACAAACGCGAATGGCAGCACCCATGTAAGGACAAAACGGATGACCTTATTATAAATATCTACAGGATAGCGCCCGTAGTTCCCGATATTGTACATCATTGGCATGATGGATGTTTTCGCATCCGACCAGAACCCAATGCTTGCTATCGCAACGAATATGGCTGCATAGGCAAGTGCCCCGCCTATTGCAAAAACGATGAAAAGAATCGGGTCATACCACGCAAGCTGCAAATCCAATGAAATCGCCGAATAGAATATGATGATCAAACCGGTTACAACACCAAATAACGCTTCAAGCTCGATTCTTTCTAAAATGACTTGAAAAAGGCTATGTATCGGTCTTGTTAATATCCGGTCCATTTCACCTTTGACGATATAGCGGTCATTAAAATCCCAAATGTTGAAAAAGGCAGAAAAAAGGGCGAATGGAATAAGGAAAAACCCATAAATGAATATGATTTCTTCACGGCTCCAGCCGCTTAAAAATTGGGTATGCCCGAAAACGACCAATATAAATACCAGATTCACGACCTGATTCAGCAGATCTGATAGGATTTCCATGAAGAAATCCGCTCTATATTGCAATCTTGTTTTCATATACTGACTCACATATTGAAAAAACATCGATACATAAAACATCCCGTCAACCTCCTTGAATAATCAGCTGTTTTTTTGCGACTATCCATAAAAGCTGAATCGGTATTATGAGAATGATGCACCAAATTAACTGCTGTAAAAGCGCCATGCCAATTTCGCCTGAACTGTACCCATTCGTAAAAATCATGCTTGGTACATAGCTGATCCCTTGAAAGGGTAAATATTTCATCACTTCCTGCGCCCATATCGGGTAGAAACTGATTGGCAGCAGCAGACCGGAAAATAAATCAATGATAACCCTTTTAGCGCGGATCAATCCGGCATTATTATATAAGAAAAAGGTAGTGATTCCCGTCAATAAGTTAATTTGTGTATTGATGATGAAGCTGAACAGCAAGGAAATGCCGAAGATCCCCCACACAGCCGGATCGCGCGGCAATTCAATAGGAAAAATGAAAGCAACCAGCAGCATCCCCGGAATCGAGAAGAAGAAGAAACGGAATATCCCTTCCCCAAGTCCTTGCATCGTTTTCATGCCTAAATAGTTATAAGGCCGGATCATTTCAATGGCGACCTTTCCGTCTTTAATTTCAGTGGCGATTTCGCGGTCAATATTATTGAAATAAAAAGCGCGCGCCATCCATGCAACTGCAACATAGGTTGTCATCTGCATACCTGAAAGTCCTTCGATGGAGCTTTTTTCTCCATATATCGCATTCCATAAGAAATAATAAGCACCGATATTAATGCTATAAATTAAAATGCCGGTATAATAATCCGTTCGATACGCAAGCATCATCAAAAAACGCATGCGGATCATGGCAAGATACTTCCCCATGGCCCTCCCCCTTCTTGATAGACACGTTGTTTCTTAATGATAAGAGAGTCACACAGTGCCTTCTTCGTAAATGTTGCGAACAATTTCTTCAATGGACGTTTCATGAATTTTGATGTCTTTTATTTTAAAATGAGATACGACAGCCGAAACAAGCTGTGAAATATGATCACTTTCTTCTTTCAACAAGGCAATATAAGTTTGATTTTTTTCATCATGAACCCAGTTAGCGGTAAATGGGAGCGCTAATGATTGCAATTCCTTCAATGCGATCGGCTCGATGAATTGAAAATGGATCTGTTTTTCCTCTGCCCAGTTATCTTTTAAACTCTGCAATTCCCCATCATAGATGATCTGTCCTTCATCAAGCATGATTACACGCTCACATAATGCTTCAATGTCCCCTAAATCATGGGTGGTCAAAAGGATTGTCGTATTATATTTCTCATTGATTTCTTTCAGGAACTCACGAATCTTCATTTTCACGAGCACATCAAGTCCAATCGTCGGCTCATCCAGGAACAGCAAAGGCGGATTATGGATCAAGGCTGCCGCAAGCTCGCAGCGCATTCGCTGACCAAGCGAAAGTTTACGCACTGGTTTGTCCAGCAAAGGACCGATATCAAGCGTCTTGATGACATGTTCCATATGATCGTTATATTGTTCATCCGTTACCTTATAGACCTTTTTTAACAGCCGGAACGATTCTTGAACCGCAATATCCCACCAAAGCTGTGAGCGCTGACCGAATACGACTCCGATAGTCTGTGTGAACTTTTCCCTCTCTTTATGTGGATTCATGCCATTGACCGTGATTTCGCCTGCTGTCGGTTCCAAAATACCTGTCAGCATTTTGATCGTGGTCGATTTCCCTGCACCATTTTCCCCGATATAAGCTACCATCTCACCCTTTTTTACAGTAAAATTGATATCATTGACGGCAGGGACGACCTTATAATTTCTGGTAAGTAAATCCCGGAAGGCACCCTTTAGCCCTGAACGGCTTGATGCCGACTTAAATTCCTTCCGAAGCTGTTTCACTTGAATTGCATCACTCATCCTGTTACATCCTCCGTAATCTCTTGTCCTAATGAATTAGTTTATCCAAACCAACCTTTTTAGACAATAAAAATGCTTGGATGCCATATACCATTTTCAGGGAGGAAATGGCCATTGTACCAGATACATATATAAAGGAGACAAGTATGCTATGAATATCAAAAAATTATTACTATCCCAAATTGAAAAGGTCGTTTTCGATCTTCGATATGACTTCCTTTATGAAGATGAGTACGGTGAATTAATATGCCAGGTCATCCAAAGGGATTCCAGCGGGTCGATCGAAAGCACACCCATCAGTTTCCACCTTCGCATTAATGAAGAGAAAGGAACCGGGCAGCTAATCTATTACCGAGCCCAGGGCGAAATGAACCGCCAATCCTTCGACATCGAAAATCCTGACACCATCTTGGCCATCCTTACTTTCATAACAGGAGTTTTGGGATCCCCCCCCCCAAAAAATGTTGGCCCGGAATCCTGATTCTTCTGGGGGTGCTGCGTTTCCACCAGGTTACGAATCACATTTCCTAGCCTTCGACCCCAGATTTCCAGAGAGAAAAGTGCTATGATTAAGGGGAAATATGTTTATATTTATAGGAGGTTTTAAGATTGGAATTTAGAAATTCGGAGCTTTTACATAAAGAGGCATTGGAACATATCGTTGGCGGGGTTAACAGCCCATCCCGTTCTTACAAAGCTGTAGGCGGCGGTTCGCCAGTTGCGATGGATCATGCCAAAGGGGCTTATTTCTGGGATGTTGATGGCAATAAATATATCGATTATTTAGCTGCATATGGCCCGATCATCACAGGGCATGCGCATCCACATATTACGGAGGCTATCGTTAAAGCAGCGGAATCCGGCGTTTTATACGGCACTCCGACAAAACATGAAGTCAAATTTGCCAAAATGCTGAAGGAAGCCATACCATCCATGGATAAAGTCCGCTTCACCAATTCAGGCACCGAATCAGTCATGTCCACCATCCGTGTTGCCCGCGCTTACACAGGGCGCGATAAGATCATCAAGTTTGCAGGCTGTTACCATGGACACTCCGACCTTGTTCTCGTCGCTGCAGGCTCCGGCCCGTCCACTCTAGGTACACCGGACTCTGCAGGCGTTCCAAAAAGCATTGCACAAGAAGTCATAACGGTACCTTTCAATGATATCGGTTCATTTAAAGAAGCACTTGATAAATGGGGCAATGAAATTGCAGGCGTGTTGGTAGAACCGATCGTCGGCAACTTTGGAATCGTGGAACCAAGTCCTGGCTTCCTGGAAGAAGTCATTTCATTATCTCATGAAGCCGGATCACTCGTCATTTTCGACGAGGTCATCACAGCGTTCCGATTCATGTATGGAGGGGCACAGGACTACTTGGGAATTCAACCCGATTTGACCGCGCTTGGAAAAATCATCGGGGGCGGGCTTCCCATTGGTGCTTATGGCGGTAAGAAAGAGATCATGGATTCTGTCGCACCTCTGGGACCAGCCTACCAAGCTGGTACGATGGCAGGAAATCCGGCTTCCATGCTTTCCGGGATAGCTTGCTTAGAAGTACTTAAAGAAGAGGGGCTTTACGAAGAGCTTGACCGCCTGGGGAAAATCCTTGAAGAAGGTATCCTGAAAGCGGCTGGCCAATATAATGTTCCGATCACCATCAACCGCCTTAAAGGGGCATTGACGATTTATTTCACGACAGAAAAAATTGAAAACTATGAGCAGGCGGAAAATACGGATGGCGAAATGTTCGCCAAGTTCTTCAAACTCATGCTCAATCAGGGAATCAATTTGGCACCGTCCAAATACGAAGCCTGGTTCTTGACAATCGCTCACACGGATGATGATATCGCTTATACTCTAAAAGCGGTTGAACATGCATTCAAAAACCTAATATAATAAATCGAATCAGCATAATTATGCATTTTTTATACACCCTCAGGATGTGCATCTATCTTGAGGGTTTCTTATTTACCTGTAATAAATCTTTAATATTAGCATTTGAAGCCAATCTTCACAAAAATCCCATCAATCACAGCATCCACCTCATTGTATAAAAAATTGATTTCTGAATATTTAAATGATATGATATGGATACATTTATATACATTTATACACTTTCTTTCAATCTATCAAAACTTGGACTATTGTTCGGGTTTACTAATATTTCCCCCATTAAACACATGCTACAGGAGGTGAAAGGCAGAGAATAAGGGTAACCTTATTCAAGCCACAAATATGGCCCAACAATGGACACCTGCTACATTCAAAGAATTTCACAAGGAAGAACATGATGCCTGCGGAATCGTTTCCTGCATCGAAAAAAAGAAGATCCCTACTAACGAAAACATCTTTGCCTGTATCGACGCCCTGGTTAAAATGAACCATCGCTGCGGCTTCATCAATGGTGAGGGCGATGGCGCCGGCATCCATATCGATATTCCCCGGGCTCTTTGGAAAAAGAAGCTTGAAGCGGCAAATGTCGATTCAGGCATCGTCGATCAAGATACCTTCATAGTCGGCCACTTATTTCTAAGCAAAAAAACAGAAGCGAACGACTTAAAGGTCGAAGTTAAGGAGAAACTGCTCCAACATGGTCTCTCATTGATATTCGAAACGGATAAAGCCTACCGTTCCGAGGCATTGGGACCGATTGCCATTCAAGAAGACCCAGTGTTCTGGCAATTTGCCTGTTCCTCAACCATCAATAACAACCAAGAGCTTTCAAATGTTCTTTTTGAGCTGACTTCCGACATCGAAAAAAGCGATTTCATCCATGTTGCCTCTTTAAGCCAGCATCATGCGGTATACAAAGTGATGGGTGCGGGGGATACGCTCCCTGCCTATTATCTTGATCTTGCCGATCCTTTGGCTGCCTCCACCATGACACTGGGACATAATCGTTTTTCAACCAATACTCTATCAAGCTTCTTCCGGGTCCAGCCTTTCAGCGTGCTTGGTCATAATGGCGAAATCAATACCATCGCCAAATTGCGTGATGAAGCGAAAATGATCGGAGTTCCCATCGCTAAAGATGGAAGCGACTCTCAGGATTTAAACAAGACGATCGAAACTTTCATCTGCCGTCATGGCTACTCTTTATTCGAAGCTGTCGATCTTATGTTTCCGCCAATCATCAATGAAATCAAGGAATATCCCGAGCACTTACAAGACTTATATACGTATTTAAGGGAAGCATGGGGTCATTTTGCACAAGGTCCGGCAGGCATCATCTCCCGTTTCGGCGATGAAGCCGTATTCTCTGTCGACTCTCTAGGCTTGCGCCCGCTTTGGAATATTGAAACGGAATCATCCTATATGTTCACTTCCGAACCAGGAATCATCCCTTCCAGTGAATATACCGGAGATCCGAAACCGATGGGTCCAGGGGAAAAAATCGGTTTGAAATGGAACGGCGACCGAATTGAATTGTACACATACAAGGATTACCAGGATAAAGTGTTTGAACTATTCAATGATCGTTTCGTCCTTTCCAATGACCGAGTCCGCTTACAGCCACAGGTTTTTGAAAAGGTTGTCTCCATGACAAACACGCAAGCCATTCATAATGGTCAGTATAAAGCCTTTGGGTGGGAAAGGGAGCATGTCCAATTAGTGGAACAGATGGCCGAAAAAGGCGCTGAGCCAATTCGTTCCCTTGGTCATGATGCGCCGCTGGCAGCACTTAATCCCCAAAGGACCAACATTGCTGATTTCATCAAGGAAAGCGTGGCCGTTGTAACCAACCCGGCGATCGACCGGGACCGGGAAACCGAGCACTTCTCAACAAGGACGATCATCGGAAAGCGCCCTTCCCTATTCGAAGCGAATAAGGCAGGAAAGGTGACGGAGCTGCTGACTCCCTTATTGATCGAAGGATCAACGGGTTATGAGTGTTCATCCATCGTATCGCAGCCAAGCTACGACCAGTTCATTAAATTTAACCAAGATCTAAAACTCGTGCACATCATTTCAAGTACATTCAAAGAGGATGAAAACATCACGGATGCGCTGACCAGGATTACGGATGAAAGTGTCAATGCTGTGGATGAAGGAAAAACGCTGCTCGTTCTGGATGATGCCCTTGCCCATCAAAACGGCAACCTTTGGCTTGATCCACACCTGGTCACTTCAGCCGTCGACCAAGCGTTGGTCCATACAGGCAAGCGTCGTGATTGTTCCATCCTTTTACGTTCAGCATCGCTAAGGTCACTGCATGATATCATCGTTTCTTATGGTCTTGGGGCCAACTTAATCAGCCCCTATTATATGTTCCTTTCCTTATCTTCAGATGACCATAAGGGGGTTACCAATCTATATAACTCCTTGACGAAAGGGCTTGAGAAGGTCATCTCAACCATTGGCATTCATGAGCTGCGCGGCTATGGAAGACTTTTCTCAAGCATCGGTTTACATGAGGAAATCGCGAAATATCTAAATGTGGCTAATTTCTTCGGATCCAATGATCTTGACTATGATTTTGATAAAATCAAGGCAGATGCCATCCAGCGTGCAGAGGATTACGGCAATGAAAAAGAACGGATGGGGAAGACCTTCCATCTATTCCCTAGAATCTGGAAATCAATCGGGGAAGTTGCTTCAACCGGGGACTATGATGCTTATCGCGAAAAGATCACTGAACAGGAAGAATCCAATCCGACGACGATCCGCCACTTGACATCATTAAAAACTTCAGATGCTTCCGTCCCTTCTGAAGAAGTCAGCCTTTCGGTCGGTGAACAGGAATTGCCGTTCGTCATAGCCTCCATGTCCTTTGGATCACAAAATGAGATTGCTTTCCGGGCCTATGCAGAAGCTGCCGAGAGGCTAGGCATGATCAGCATGAATGGCGAAGGCGGGGAAATAAAGGATATGCTGGGCAAGTACCCGAAATCCCGCGGACAGCAAATCGCTTCAGGACGTTTCGGTGTCAATGCAGAACTCCTGAATTCTTCAAATCTATTGGAAATTAAAATTGGTCAAGGGGCAAAACCCGGTGAAGGCGGTCACCTTCCCGGTTCCAAGGTCACAGCCAAAATCGCAGAAGCCCGAAATGCTACAATCGGTTCCGACTTGATCTCCCCTTCCAATAACCATGATATATACTCAATTGAAGATTTGGCCCAGATGATCCATGAGCTAAAAACGGCAAATGACAAGGCAAAAGTTGCCGTCAAAGTACCAGTCGTTCCAAACATCGGTACGATTGCTGTCGGCGTCGCAAAAGCCGGGGCCGATATCATAACGCTTTCTGGTTTTGATGGCGGAACGGGTGCTGCCAGAATCCATGCACTCTCACATGTCGGCCTGCCAGTTGAGATAGGTGTGAAAGCGGCCCATAATGCACTGCTTGAATCAGGTATCCGGCAGAACGTTGAAATTTGGGCTGACGGTGGGTTAAAAAGCTCGATGGATGTTTTGAAGGTAATGCTGCTTGGGGCAAATCGTGTAGGCTTTGGGACCCTTTCGATGATTGCCGTCGGCTGCACAACGTGCCGCGGATGTCACCTTGATACTTGCCATGTGGGCATCGCCACCCAAATTGAATCGGAAGCTCAGGCGAAAGAACACGGGCTGCGCCGTTTTGTTCCACGTAAATTTGATTTAGCCGTACAGGGGTTAACGAATATGTTCAATGCATTTGCAAAAGAACTCAAATCTTTGACCGGATCACTTGGGGTGAAGAATCTTCAGGATATCGTCGGGCGTTCTGATTTGCTGCAGCAAGTTAAAGGTCAACAATCATTGGATTTAACCTATTTATTAAAAAATCTGGATATAACACCGTTCTCGCATAAGGAAGCGGCGGCATATTTGAATGAAGGCTCCATGCAGGTAGCCGTTGGCGCAGAATATCTTGATTCGCATGTAGATGAACTGCAGCAATCCCGCAGCTATAGCTCGATTACATCCGAGCAGCGTGTACTCGGCAGCAGGGTCTCCTGTCACCGCGTTAGGGGCAGATTGGATGGGTCATACAAAAAACTTCCTCCCGTTCACCTATCCTACCAGGATGGTTCCATTCCGGGTAATGGACTTGGGGCATACAATACAGAAGGAATTTCAATCAGCGTGAATGGCGGTGCCCAGGATGGTATCGGTAAAACATCGATTGGCGGTAACATTGCCATCTTTAAATCTCCAGGAAAAGATGGGAAGTTCTACAATGGCTCTGTCGGTAAGGGCTTTGGTTACGGTGCACAGCATGGTCTCCTAATTGCCCAGGGTGATGCCGATGCCAGGGCGGGAATCCGGCTTTCCGGAGCGGATATGATCATTGGCGGATTATTGAAACGACCGCTTCCTAAAAAGGAACACGGGAATATAGCGGTAACATCCAATATTAAGGGATTCGCTTTTGAATACATGACAAATGGAAGAGGTTTAGTTCTAGGTGATCCCGGTCCATGGATTTGCGCAGGGATGACAGGGGGTGTCGTTTATTTACGGCAACAGCCTGAATCTGGATTAACCAAAGAGGTCATTAAGAAACGGGTTGCGAAAGGGGCAAAGATATCCATTGAGTCCCTATCTGCAAAAGGCCTGCAGGATGTGGTTGAACTCCTTGGCAAATACACGGCCCTCTTGAAAGACCATGGCCAAACCGAAGAAGCGGCCTCTTTAGAGACACTGCTTCAGAATCCTGGAGAGCATTTCCTTCAGGTCGTTCCAGTTAAAGAACAGGCGGATCCTGCTGTATCCACGGAGTAATGCCGAAAATAAATATAAAAAAAGGCTGATGCTCTTCATTTCGAGCATCAGCCTTTCCCGTCATTTACCTATGGGATCGTCTTCAAACGATTGAAAAACAATGCTGAAAGCAATCAAGAAATTGCCTAACGTTTCTTTATATATTAAACTTGATTTTAACTATTGTATCTTTTAGGAAAATCCTGTATATTACTTTTTGTTTACATCATCTTATTTTAGTGTAAAGTACTAACAAATAAGTTAGAATACAACTTTAAGCAAAGGCCTATATATTAATAGAGCCTTTTCTTGCCAGACCCATCACAACTCAAAGAAAGGATTAACCCATATATGAAGTTTGGTGCCCGCATTCTCAAAACAGGAATAGCAATTGTTTTAGCGCTTTACCTATCGGAACTGCTTAACCTTCCTGCTCCTGTCCTTTCTGGGATTGCTGCAATTTTTGCAATACAGCCGACCATTTACCGTTCATATCAAACGGTATTGGAGCAAATTCAAGGAAATATCATTGGCGCATTGGTTGCTGTCTCCTTCGTTTTGTTGTTCGGAAATGATATTTTTATAATCGGTCTTGCCGTAATGGTTGTCATAACCATCAATTTAAAACTGAAAATGGATAAAACGATTGTCCTTTCCATCGTGACGGTCATTGCCATCATGGAAAGCCAGGACGGGGAATTCCTTAATTTTGCCTTTATTCGTCTCTCATCCGTTTTGCTTGGAATCGTTTCTTCGTTTATCGTGAATCTTGTTTTCATTCCTCCAAAGTACGAAGCAAAGCTTTATACACGCATTACAGATGTAACGGAAGACATCTTGAAATGGATCAGAATCAGCACAAGACATGCTACAGAACACACTTTATTGAAAAAGGACATCAGCCGGTTGAAGGCGGAGTTACTCGATTTGGAACATATCTATTCCATGTACAAAGAGGAACGGGAATATTTCAAGAAGAACAGTGTTGCTAAAGCAAGAAAGCTTGTCGTTTATCGGCAAATGATCATAACGACGAAAAAAGCGTTTGAAACCTTGAAGAGAATCCATAAATTCGAGAATGAAGTATATCAAATGCCTGAAGATTTCCAACGGAGCATCTTACAGCAGCTTGATTCATTGATCCGCAAGCATGAGCAGTTGATATTACTGCATATCGAAAAAATCAAGTCAATCGAGGAGATTGAAGATTGGGACCAGGATTGTTTAAGTCGTAAAGAGCTGCTCGCCCATTTTTTCGAACAGCAGAATCAAGTGGACGAAATTCATGATAACCTAGGCCACCTCTCTGCCCGCCTTGTACCATTGATTTCTGCAGTCATAGAATATGACGAACAATTGGAACACCTTGAAAAGCTGATCGTCAGCTTCCAGTCGTTCCATAAGGAAGATAACGAAATATCTGTCCAGTACGAAGAAGATTAAAAAAGACGGTTCCCGGGAACCGTCTTTTTTTCGTCTCTATTTAGAGCATGCTCTCATTCAATCATCCAAAAGGTTCTTATCAGCAGCCTTTTCAATCGTATCCAATTTCTTCAAAAGATCCTGCAGCTCATCTTCCGAGAATGAATTGAAGTTCTTGCCCATCAATTTGTTATGATCCGCAAGGACTCTCCCCAAAATCGCTTCCCCAGCCTCTTTCAATTCAAGGTTGATGACCCTGCGATCCTTATCAGAGGGCTGCCGTTTCACATAATCCATTTCGACCAGCTTATCTACAAATACTGTAATCGCACTTGGCTTTACGGTTAAGAAGTCAGCCAGCTGGGTCGATTTAATCGACCCCTCTTTTTTCAATATCAATAAAATGAAAAACTGAGGCGATGTTAATCCATAAGGCTGAAGATTTTTTGCTACGATGGCCCTAAGCTTCTTCCTAATCCGAAAAATCTGCATCTCTATACTATTAGTTACTTCCCATTTAAATTCCAGCCTTCTCACTCCTTATATAGGACAATCCTACCTCTTAAATTTAATTAAATGGCATTCCAATGTCAACTTTACTTTCCATATATCCTTAAAACTAAAAAAAATTCAAATTTTTACTATTTCATTGTATTTATTTCCCACCATTTTTCCGAATAAATTACATGACAAAAAATAATTAAACTGGTAAACTCTTTACTTAATAATATTAATACTTATAAAAATTAATATTTATTAAAATTAATAAATAAACATTAGAATAGGAGGTTATTTCATTTCTAGCTAATGAACGTAAATAAAAAAAGGAACACATCATCAATATATTTTTGGAGGCGAAACAAGTGAATAGAGGACGTTTAGTTTTAATCAATGTCATTGGTTTGGTTATTATAATAGCGGCATTGGCCGGTGGGGCTTATTACTATTATGAAAGCACGAATTTCATTAAAACGGATGAAGCGAAAGTGTCAGGTGAGCTATATACCATCGTTGCCCCCGCTGCCGGTAAACTAGCAGATTGGGACTTACACGAAGGAGACAGTGTAAGTAAGGATGACAAAGTTGCCAATGTAACCACCTTAGACGGTAAAGAAGCGGTAAAAACCGCAGCACAAGGTACGATCGTTAAAACACAAGTGCATGATGAGCAGCTTGTTCAAGCAGGTCAAACGCTAGCTCAAACCATCAATATGGAAGATTTGTCCATAACGGCTAATATTGAAGAAAATAAATTGAAGGATATCGAAAAAGGTGACAGCGTCGATATTATCATCGATGGAGATCCCGATACGGTCTTCGAAGGTACATTGGAACAGATCGGTTATGCTACAACGTCTGTCTTTTCAGTGATGGGCAATCAAAACAGCAGCGGGAACTATACGAAAGTCACTCAAAAAGTACCAGTGAAAATTTCCATCAAAGCACCATCCGATAAAGTTCTGCCTGGAATGAACGCAGAAGTGAAAATTTCGACTAAATAAACCGGCTACACAGTTATACAGAAAGGAGGCTTTTCTTTACATGGCTTCTCAAACCATCACAGTAAATGAAAACAAGGGAATGAAACAGTTTGCCCCCATGTTAATTATCCTAATGCTAGGTTTGTTCATGGTCATTTTGAATCAAACCCTGCTTAGTGTCGCCATGCCTAGGATGATGGCAGAATTCAATGTAGCTGCGACTACGATTCAATGGTTATCAACTGGATTCATGCTCGTGAATGGAGCCTTGATCCCACTTTCCGCTTTTTTAATAGAACGGTTTGGCACGCGCATTTTATTCCTGGCTGCCATGTTTCTATTCACCGTCGGGACATTCATCTGCGGCATCGCACCAAATTTCCCCGTCATCCTTACAGGCCGGCTGATTCAGGCCGCTGGCGGCGGAATCCTGCAGCCTTTGGTCATGACGATCATTCTTTTCATCTTCCCTCCGGAAATGCGCGGGAAAGGGATGGGGATCTTTGGACTTGCCATTATGTTTGCCCCTGCAATCGGCCCGACTTTATCAGGTTGGGTTATTCAGGAATATAGCTGGCGGGTCATGTTCTACGCAATGGTGCCATTAGGCATGATCGTCATGACACTCGCCTTTTTAAGTATGCGTAATGTAGCGGAACCAAGGAAAATCAAATTGGATTTGCTGGGTGCCTCTCTATCCTTGCTAGGTGTTGCATCATTACTATACGGTGTCAGTGAAGCAGGTTCCAAAAGCTGGACGGATCCAATTGTTCTGGGAACGATCATCATTGGGCTGATCCTTTTGACGCTTTTTGTGGTTCAACAGCTAAAATCGGAAACACCTATGCTCGACTTCCGTGTATTTAAGTATGACATGTTCGTATTATCCAATATCATTTCTGCAATCGTCACAGTGGCCATGTTTACCGGGATATTCTTATTGCCTATATATTTGCAGACTTTAAGAGGCTTCACACCAGTTCAATCCGGCCTGTTGATGCTACCCGGAGCCCTTGTGATGATGGTTATGTCACCCATTTCAGGAGCATTATTTGACAAAATCGGACCTCGTCCATTAGCACTAATTGGGTTGGCGATCACTGCCGTCACAACCTTCGAATTCGCTAAATTGACTACGGAAACAACCTATTCGACTTTGGTCATCATCTATGCCATCCGCGCACTTGGAATGTCTTTACTGATGATGCCGATCATGACAGCTGGGATGAATCAGCTACCTAAGCATTTGAATACACATGGTACGGCAATGAGCAATACGCTGAAACAAGTGACCGGAGCCATTGGTACGAGCTTCGTGACGACCATTTATACAACCCGTGCTTCTTTCCATGGAACTGCTTTAGGAACGGAAATGAGTACGAGTGATCCTGGTTTTGTTCAGAATTTCCAGACTATAGTTCAATCCATCATGACTTCGATGAATCAAACTAGTGAACAGGCACAGGAAACTGCCATGTCGCTGATTTCTTCTCAAATCCAGGGTCAAGCAAATGTGATGGGAATCAATGATGCATTCTTTTGGGCAACAGGCTTCGCAATTGCAGGCATCGTTCTCTCACTATTTTTGCGCGACGTTCGGAAGGATAAAGCAATGAAACAAGCTAAACAAGAACCTTTGGATGTACCTTTGCTTCCTTCGCCAGTAAAAAAATCTGTTTAATTAAATGGAGGAATAAAATGAAGATCTATGTTGTTTACGACAGTGAAGGTAACCATACGAAAGCACTTGCCGAATCAATAGCTCAAGGAGCCGCTGCGGTTCCTGGGGCTGAGGTTCTCATTGACCATGTAAACGAGGCGGATGTTTATAAGCTCCAGGAAATGGATGCGATCATTTGGGGCTGTCCCGGTCATTTCGGAACCATCAGTTCGAGTTTGAAAACATGGATCGATAAACTTGGGTATCTATGGGCGGAAGGTGCGCTGATCAATAAAGTGGGTGCTGTGTTCTGTACCACGGCCACCGTACATGGCGGACTCGAGGCTACCATGCTGAACTTAATCACCCCTATGCTTCATCAAGGCATGATCATTGTCGGCTTGCCCGGCACTGTCCCGGAAAATGCCTTATATGGTTCCTACTATGGAGTAGGGATAAGCTGTCCGCCCGGTGTGGATGACAATATCACCAAAAATGACTTGAAGCTTGGAGAAGCATTAGGAAAACGGGTAGCCCATGTCACCCGTTCATTCATAAACGGGCTCTAGGAGGCTTGATTCAATGGGCATAATTCTAATTATCATCGTTGCCATATTAGCGGTTACGGGCTTGATCACATTCAATATCAAAGCCTTATCACCTGAAGGTAAGCCGCCTGCAGTCGAGGAAGAGAATTCGTCGGAAGAGTCCGCTTTCCCGACTGCAGTTGATTCCATTACCGAAATCATCTCCCCCACAGACAATGATGAATTGAAAATGAAAGATCAGGATTATCGTTTGGCTCTTTCCAAGCTTCATAAACAAAAACCAAATGATGAGCCAACTGCAGAAAAAAAGCCTGATATTCGCAAAATGAAAGACAAGGAATACCGTGGTACATTGGAGGACTTCCGACAGAATGGCGATTAAAACACCCCCCCCATTAGGCTAATTTGCCATTTGGGGGTTTTTGTTTTATATGCCATTGAATGGATCTTCTCCTATTCTGCGGCGACCTTCAACTTAGTGATCGACGTGCAGTCTTTAACTTTATTTTCTGGTTGACAAATATTCACAAAGACTTTAAGCTAAGGTAATGCAACGCATACAATTTGTTAAACTCAGCTTTTGTTGAGAGACGGAATTTTAAAAGGATTTCCTTTTTTCGTTCGTCACTTGCCTTTTTGGCAGGTGGCGATTTTTATTTTTATAGGGGTGAAAAATATGCAACTTTTGAAGTATTCCATAATGGTCTTAATCGGTTCGATTTCATATGGCACTTTATCCACCATGATGAAGTTTGGATTCATGGATGGCCATTCTTCTGGAGAACTGGTCGGCAGTCAATATCTTGTCGGTTGGCTGATTGTCTCCGTTATATTTCTCTTTTCGTTTAAATATAAAGTTTCATGGAAGAGTGCCGGATTACTTTTAATCACGGGCATGATGTCCACTTTCGTCGGAAAGGCATATGCCGTTTCCGTATCCGAGCTTCCCGCTTCGATTGCCGTTGTCTTTTTATTTCAATTTACCTGGATAGGCGTCCTTATTGAAAGCTTCTTAAATAAAAGACGCCCGGATAAAAATAAACTCATTGCCATTTTCGTTCTTTTCATCGGTACATTATTGGCAGGGGCAATCTTTGGTCAGCCTCTATCTGGCCTAAGCCTGAAAGGCGTATTGTTCGGACTATTGTCTGCATTGCTTTTTGCGCTGTATATGTACTGCAACTCTCAATTCGCTGTTGGGGAATCTTCCATGAAACGGCTGTTTTTCATTGCAACGGGTGGTATGCTGACTGCTGTATTCACGACTAATCCCGTCACACTTGTAACGAATCTTGTCCAAACGAACCTATGGTACTACGGTCTGCTGCTCGGCACATTGGGTGTTTTAGTTCCTTTCTTTTTCTTTGCTGTCAGTTTACCGAAAGTGGGGGTCGGGCTTGGAACGATTCTTTGTGCTGCGGAACTGCCTTCAGCGATGGTCGTTTCCGTCATCTTCTTGAATGAACAGGTTACGTCATTGCAATGGTTCGGGATGTGCTTGATCATCGTCGGCATCGCCTTGCCTGAGGGAATAAAGCATCTGCCGCATTTCCTTCCTGGAAAAAAAACGCTGCATGAAAAAAGGATTTCATAACGCTCATGCACAAGTTCGTATCAGAATAAAAAAGAAGGCCATTCCTTTAGCGGAATGGTCTTCTTTTTTATCTTGTATCCTTAAGAATCCAATTGTTGTACTTGAAATAGGTTGTAGTAATGCCCTTGCTTTTTCATAAGTTCTTCGTGTGTTCCCATTTCCGTAATTTCCCCATTATCGATATGAATGATCCGATCTGCATGGGTGATGGTTGATAACCGATGGGCGACGATGATCGTGGTCCGGTTTTTCGCCAAAATATCCAGCGCCTCCTGGATAAAGTGTTCACTTTCCAAATCCAATGCGGAGGTGGCTTCGTCGAGAACAAGGATTGGCGGGTTTTTCAAAAATACCCTCGCAATGGCCACCCGTTGCTTTTGGCCCCCGGATAATTTTACTCCCCGCTCCCCGACTTTCGTTTCATATCCTTCTTTTAGACCCATGATGAAGTCATGGGCATTCGCCGCCTTTGCCGCTTCAAATACTTCTTCATCACTTGCATCAGGTCGTCCCATAAGGATGTTGGCCTTAACCGATTCACTAAATAAGATATTATCCTGTAGAACCATTCCTATTTTATCTCTTAGGCTGCGGACTTGATATTTACGGATATCCGTCCCATCCAATAATACCCTTCCCTCCGTCACATCATAGAAACGGGAAATCAAACTGACGATCGAGGATTTCCCGCCGCCGCTCATACCGACAAGTGCAATGGTTTCCCCTGGTTTAACATCCAAGTTTATATGTTTCAAAACGGGTGCCTCTTTCTCGTCATAAGCAAACGATACATCCTGAAAGGTTATTCGGCCATCTACATGCTTCAGCTCTTTCGCCCCTGGTTCATCATCGATATCATACTTCTCATCCACAAACTCAAAAACCCTATCCATGGACGCCAATGTCTGGGTCATTGTCGTCGAAGAGTTAACTAAACGTCTGAGGGGATTATATAGCCGGTCAATGAAACCGACGAAAGCAACCATGGTACCCAGTGACAATTGTTCATGAATGACCTGATAACCGGCAAATCCTATCACGAGCAAGGGGGCAATATCCGTGATCGTATTCACGACAGCAAATGACTTGGCATTCCAGCTCGTATGCTTTAGGGCTTTATCGAGGAAATTCTTGTTCTGCTTTGCAAACAATTCCTGTTCCCTGTCTTCTATCGCAAAGCTTTTGATGACTGACATCCCTGAAACCCGTTCATGAAGGTGACTCTGTACATCCGCTAAGGCTTGGGACCGAATCCTTGTATACGTTCTCAGCTTGCCAAAGAAATGCTTAATCGAAAATACGTAAAATGGAAGCATGATGATGGATACAATGGTTAATTTCACATCCATCGTAAACATGATGACTATCACTATGATGATCGTTGCGATATCGAGCCAAAGGTTCATTAAACCCGTGATGACAAAGTTCTTCGTTTGTTCCACGTCCGTGATCATCCTTGAAATGACCTCGCCCACCCTTGTATTGGAATAATATTTAAAACTCAGTTTCTGTATATGGGTAAATAAATCATTACGAATATCATATAAGATTTTGGTTCCGGTCCATTGAGCGAAATATTGTCTGTAATACTCAATCGGCGGTCTAACTGCAACAAAAATGAATATCATGATGGCCATCGCCCATATAAGGCGTTCGGACTTCACGGCTTTGGACAGATCACCGTTTCCGATGATGTCATCCACTATATACTTACTGAGCAATGGAAGCAAAAGCGGAATCGCGAACTTTAGAAGTCCAATCAGTACCGTTCCGATTATCTGCCATTTATATGGTTTGACGAATTGCAAATATCTCTTAATGCTCCCCACGGAATTCCTCCTTTTCTTAATCAATAAATCCAAATGCTAAAAAAGCCCATAACGGTCATTTGGGAATCTTATATGCACTATTCAATTATATTTTCCTTTTCGGTAATTAACTATCAAAAGGATCACTTTCATAAACATTTGTAGGAGGTTTAATGGTTCCTGCGTATTGAAAGAGTGAATCAGATGTGTAGGTAAGATACACAATGAAAAAGCCTGCCAATTATGCAGCAGGCCTTTTCTATCATCGATAGGTTAAAAAGCGTTCATACCAACTATCAATAAACTCTGCGGAGAATGGTCCTTTTCGCTGGCGTATCATATAAATCAAATAGTCTACGTTCTGTTTCAATATTGAATCGATGGCATCCGGGTAATTCATTTCTTTCCGATGCCTTTCATATTCATCCTCATCCAGCAAATTAAACGTCATATCTGGGAATACTTTAATGTCCAGGTCATAATCAATGTATTTCAATGCTCCCGAATCGTATGTGAACGGCGAACTGATATTGCAATAATAATAAACCCCGTCCTCTCTCAACATACCAATAACATTAAACCAATACTTTGAATGAAAATAGCAAATCGCCGGCTCTCTCGTAATCCAGGTCCTTCCATCTGATTCCGTTACCATAGTACGGTCATTCGCTGCTATCACCAGATTTTGGGTCCCTTTTAAAACGGTTGTCTCTTCCCAGATACGATGGATATGTCCATTATGTTTATAGCTATGGATTTGGATTTTTCCTCCTTCGGCAGGAACAATCCCCATTTATCTCTCCCTACTTTCTATAGACACCCTGACAGCGTACTGTGCCCTATTCCGTTTGCAGTTGTTTTGTGTATTTAAAATATATACTTTTTTCCATTTACCCTATATTCCTATATTATAGCGATTTATTCATAAATTTAAAACAAAAGTGGCTAATCTCCCAGTGAAAATGTGTAAATAAGTCGAAAAAGTCTGACCATCCACCCATTTCATCTAAGAAATTAGCCGGTTATTTATCGTATGGCTGCCTGTCCTTGCTGAAAATAACGGATTACTTCTTCCGTTTGCTTTTCGAACATTTCATGGATACTTTTCAATTCCTGCTTTTTAAGTTGAATCTCTTCCTGAATGGTGACCGCTTCACTCTCCTCTTCAAGAGCAAGGAGTTGCTTCTCTATATCTTGGCATCTTTCGATTTCGGATTGTAAAAGTAAAAGCTTATCCATCGTTTTCAACTGGTTGTTTATAAGCCGGTTAAATTCCTCCATGAATGCACCTTCCTAATCTGTATTTTTTCTATAGTATGTATATTCTATTTTTATCAGCTTTCTCCTTTGACATAAAATGTAAACACGACGAAACATTTGTCGAATCCAATGGAAAGCAAAAAAAAAGCACCCTTCATAAGAAGGATGCTTTTCATCGGCAATTAGCCTTGGTTTTTATTGCTTTGAGATCTTTGGTTTTGTTGTTTCACTTCTTGAACGTTAGTTTCAGAAGCAAACTCTGTACCGAATTGGCCTTGTGCTTGACCTTGGCCTTTTCTTTGCTGAGATTGCGCGTTTTGTTGTCTTACTTCTTGAACGTTAGTTTCAGAAGCAAATTCTGTACCGAATTGGCCTTGGCCTTGCTGAGATTGCGCGTTTTGTTGTCTTACTTGTTGAACGTCAGTACCTGCTTGTGATTTATTCATGTTGTTTTTAGCCATTGATATCACCTCCACGATAATAAGATAACCATTATCCCGGAGTGCTATCCCACAAAAATCATTTAAATTTTTCCAGTTACATTAAACAAGCAATGAAATGCCTCCATCAACTATTACGGTTTGTCCACGAATCATCCTGGCTCCATCGGAAATTAAAAACATGATGGTATTCACCATATCTTCCACCTCGACCATCCGTCCAGCGGGAGTCTGTTTTGCCGCCTCAGCAAGCATTTCATCCCGATTCGGGAAAGACTTCAGGGCATCCGTATCGATCACACCGCCTGAAACGGCATTGACACAAATATTTTTAGCAGCCAATTCGACCGCTAAATATCTTGTCAGGGCTTCAAGCGCAGCTTTGGAAACTCCAACAGCTGTATAATTTTTCAAATAGCGAATGGATCCTAGTGAACTGATGCTGACGATTTTCCCCCCGCCGTTCCTCTCCATTAGTTTCGCCGCTTCCTGTGCGCAGAAAAGGAGGGCTTTTGTATTGATGTCCATGGTCCAGTTCCAATGGGATTCCTCCAGCTCCATCAATGGACGCTGGACACCAGAGGCCGCATTATTGATGAAAATATCCAAACGTCCGTAATAAGCATCGATTTCCTCGAACATGCCTTTCACTTTCGCAACATCACCGACATTTGCCTTGACTACAAGGGCTTTTCGCCCCAACGCTTCAATTTCGGCTGCCACTTCTAATGCTTTCGACTTGCTCCGGGCATAATTAATAACGAGGTCGTAACCCTCCTCCGCAAGCCTTATTGCCGTGCTTCTGCCTAAACCTTTACTGCTACCTGTAACGAGTGCCACTTTTTGTTCCATTCGTTTATTCATCCTTTCTGAGTAAACACCGAGTAATAAAAATCATTTTTTAAGGAGTGTTACTGTTATGTATGTTGGACGTGATATGACTGAGTTGTCGATGATGAAAAAATCGGATTGGGAAAATAGTGAACTTGCCTATTTTCATCACTCCCTTCAACAAATGGTACCTTATTTAAACCAAGAAGGACAGAGTATCCATAGCGAAATCGTCAAAGAAATTGAAAATAGAGGCGGACTTAACAGGCAAGAAGCCGATTATACTCATGGAACGAAAACCAGTTACGAATGATTTTATACGGATATTGCTTTGAAAATCAACAAAAGGAAGAGGATATCTTATCGGATATCCTCTTTTATTCATATATCACGATTTCATTCGCTTATTCAATGCACTCCTTTTTCTTTATACGCCTTCATCATTTTTTGGTGGGAGACCGGAAATGCCAACTGCTCCATCTCTGCTTCACTCACCCACTTAAGTTGCTGTTCTTTTAGCGTCTCTTCACCGATGTCCTCTTTGACCACTCCGATATACGTGTCCATTTTCCAAACGAGATGTGAGAAAACATGTTCAATTCTCACAAGTGATTCATTGATTTCCGGTTTGACTCCATACATTTCCTTAAAACGACTCTCGAAGAATCCCCGCTTATGCAAGAGGGGTGTATGGTTTTCGAAATTCGGAAATTCCCAAAGATTAGCTAGCAATCCTTCTGACGCTCGCTTGTGAATTAAAAATTCACCTTTTTCATTCGTTAAAACGGCGGCTACAATTGGTACATCCCTTGTTTTTTTCTTTTGGATTTTTACCGGCAATTCCGACTGAACCCCTGCTTCAAATGCTAGACAATGACTTTGAACGGGGCATAATAGGCAGGCAGGCTTACCAGGTGTGCAGATTAATGCTCCAAGTTCCATCAAGGCTTGATTGAAGGCAGAGGTATGTTCATGATTGATCAGCTTCCTGACTGCAGCTTCGAATGTTTTTCTTGTCTTTGGCTTTGCTATGTCTTCATATATCATTAATATCCTTGATAAAACACGCATGACGTTTCCATCAACCGCTGGCTCCGGCTTGCCGTATGCGATACTTAGAATCGCACCGGCAGTATATGGGCCGACACCTTTCAATTTGGAGATTTCCTCGGGATCATCCGGTACAATCCCATTGTAGGATGCCTTCACTTCCTGAACGGCACTATGCAGATTCCTTACACGCGAGTAATATCCCAGCCCTTCCCAAGCTTTCAGGACCTTCTCTTCATCTGCATTGGCAAAGTCCTCGAGTGTCGGGAACCATTCGATGAACCGGTTGAAAAAAGGAATCACCGTATCCACTCTCGTTTGCTGCAGCATTATTTCAGAAACCCAAACGCGGTAAGGGTCCTTATTTTCCCTCCATGGCAATTCTCTTTGTTCTTCGAGAAACCAGGAAACCAAATCTTTTTGAAATTCATCGATTTTTATTTTTTCTATTGTCGGGATCGTTATTTCTTTCACATCAGTTCCTCCAAAGATGTTACACTCTAATCAAAATTGGGAATACCTATAGTAGGCCATTCTTTTTTTAATATCATGTTCATATCCATTTATTTGTAACGGGTCACTTGAAATAAATCAAAATTATATTCATTTGATGGTTAATATATAAATACGGTATGATAAAAGAAGACCATTTTTTTCAAATTGTGGCAGGGAGGTTAGTTTTTTGGATACAGGTACTCACTTTGTCATGGGAATTGCTCTTGGAGGTCTTGCCACATTAGATCCCGTCATTGCGCAGAGCCCAGTTACTGCAAGTGCAGTCATAGCAGGTACGATATTGGGATCACAAGCTCCGGACATTGACACCGTTTTAAAATTAAGGAATAACGCTGTATATATACGTAACCACCGTGGAATCACGCATTCCATTCCCGCTGTTTTACTTTGGCCCTTGATTATCAGCGGAGCAATTTTCGCCATCATACCTGAAGCACATTACCTTCATCTTTGGCTTTGGACCTTTTTAGCCGTATTCCTTCACGTATTCGTGGATATATTCAATGCTTATGGGACCCAGGCTCTTAGGCCGATTTCGTCAAAATGGGTAGCTTTAGGGGTCATCAATACATTCGATCCATTCATTTTTGGAATACATGTTGCAGGCCTGATATTATGGGGCTTCGGATTTCCTCCAGGCTATTTATTTCTTTCCATTTACGGGATACTCGTCATTTATTACATTTCCAGGTTCAGGGAACAAGCTTTTATAAAAAGAGTGGTCAAACAGCAAATTCCTGGAGCAAGGAAAATTCTTTTATCACCGACGATGCGTTTTCACCGCTGGAAAATTGCGGTGATTACCGAAAAGAATTATTATGTGGCACGAGCCGATAATGGATATGTGAAGATTCTTGATACGTTCGATCGGGTGCCATTGCCTGAAAGTGAAATTCTCGAAGCCGCCAAGAAGGATATCAACTTGGCAGCCTTTCTGTCCTTTTCTCCGGTTTACCGATTCGAAATCGAACAGATAAAAGAATATTACGAAGTCCGTTTTATCGATCTAAGATATCGCAGCAATGGATATTACCCGTTTGTGGCAGTGGTCCATTTAGACAGCGAATTAAATATCTTGAATTCTTATACCGGCTGGATCTTTAGTGAAGCGAAGCTGCAGAAGAAATTGAATATTATTTTATAGTATATTGAAAAAGAGCTGATTCCAGGGAACTCCTCTGGAATCAGCTTTTTTAATGCAGTCGATTCTGCTGATTTAATAACTGCTGATATTTAGGGTTCTTTGCAATGAATTCGTGGAATTGCTCACCGTAGTTATCAATCCAGGTCCTTACAACGCGCGATGTCATTTCTTCACCGGCATATTCATGCCCAGCCTTTGCATAGGTCGCTTCGAAATCTTCCCATAATAATTCCACCCAAGTCAAAGCTTGCTCATACGTGATGTGTTCATTTTTCTCAAGCAGTATCTTGGTTAATCTTTCATGGTAATCATTCATTAGAACCACCTCATTGCCAATATTTTTACAGAATGAACTATACTGTCCCATACCCATACTAGTTGTAAGCGGAAACGCTTCTTTCTTAATCTGATGCTTGGAGGAGAAAAAATTTGCGAAATAAACAAAAAGGATTCCCCAACCAAAACAATAACAAATTCCAAGGCGAGCCTCGTGCAAAGGCAAGATATGCTTCAAAGCGTGCAGATGGAAGTATTAATACACACCCTCAAGAAAGAATGAAAGCTTCAAACGAGCGATCGAATTAAAAGGTACATCAGAAGGAACCGGGTACTTCCCCGGTTCCTTTTTATTTCAGCATTGAAATCGGGAGTGCTTCTTCCTTACCGCTACCGCCCAAGCGGTAACCCCAAGCGAATACGCCGTTCATATAATCAATTTTGAAATAGACACCGGGATCTCCGTCAATTTGATATATTTCACCTTTTTTGAAATCATCAGGATTTAACAAATAGGCCTTGGCCATCGTCACTTTTCGTTCCAATACTGAATATTCATTAACCATTCCCAATTGCTCTGCTTTTCTCGCTTTTTCAGTCAACGCTGCGATTTCCTGTTGCAGTTCATAGGCAGACAGCTTGCTGTATCTTACGTCGCTCATATATATGACTCCTCAAATGAAATAATTAATTTACTTCTATATTAAACAAAATTTTGTGATTTGGCTATTGATGCACTTAATCACCATCAGGATTGGAAAGATAACGCTCAATCAATTCTATTGGAAAACCTTTTCGGTATAATGCCTGCTTCATTTTTTGTTCATATTCAAAGCCTTCATGGTTTTTATATCGGCGTTGCATTTTTTCGGCATGGTGGCAAAGGGAATCCCATTGTTCATCCTCATCCTTTTCCACCGTCACATCTTCAAGTGCTTCATGGATGATATCTCTTGGGAAACCTTTCCGTAACAAGGTTTGTTCAACCTTCAGCCTTAAGGCTCGTTCGGAAATGTTTTTTTCCTTTTTGACCGCTTTTCCAGCCAGATTCCTTGCATGTTCAATTTGAATGTCATAAGGGTATTCCTTCAATGCCTCGACAATCAACTTATCTTGCACCCCTTTTTCCTTAAGCTCAAGCTTAAGGGTAGTGGGCCCTTTATTCCCTCCATTCACATGGGTCCGCACGTAAGCCTTGGAAAATTCAAGGTCGTCTAAATAGTTAAAACTGTATAGTTTATGTATCGCTTCCTTAATGATCGGCTCTTCCGTTTCCTTCTTTTTTAAATAAAGGCGAATTTCCGATTCCGAGCGCATCCGGTATGATAAATAATTAAGTGCATCGGTAAATGCTTTTTGGATTTCATCATGGAATTGTATTTCGGCCAAAAGCAGGTCATCAAGTTCCATACCCTTTTTCAACTGAAATTTCAATAGCACTTCTTCGTCTACACTGAAGGCATATTTTTCGTCAACGAAGATGTTATAACGATCTTTACGTTTCTTTTGGGTTGTTATTTTTGTTATGTTTGGCATAAATCCACCCCCCACACCTACTTTACCCCTTTACGTTTACCATTTCTATATATAGCATGCCAAAAAATGAAAAAAGAACATGGGCATGTTAAAGTGAAGGAAAGACAGGGAAAGGAAGTGGTTTTCATGAAAATAGCCATTGCTGGAGGAAGCGGTTTTGTCGGCACAGCCCTAATTGATGAATTATCAAAAGAAAATCATGATATATATATTTTGACCCGTCATCCCGAAAAATTTAAGAAACAGACTAATTTGACATATATCGGCTGGTTGACCGAGGAGGCAACGCCGGAAATGCACTTGGAGGGGCTCGATGTGTTCATTAACCTTGCTGGTGAATCTCTGAACAGCGGCCGTTGGACACCTGAACGAAAGCGCCGGATTGTTGAAAGCAGGATCGAGGCTTCCAAAGAGATGAACCGGATCATTTCCATACTGCCCTCCAAAGTGTCCGTCATCATTAATGCAAGTGCAATCGGATATTATGGTATTTCGGATGATGAGACCTTTACCGAAACCTCTGAATCCATTGGTGATGATTTCTTGGCCCGTACTGTTCAACTATGGGAAAAGGAAGCGGCTAAATCACGCTCTTACAGTAAAAGGTTAATCTTAACAAGATTCGGGGTGATTCTTGGAGAAAAAGACGGAGCACTGCCAATGATGGCCTTCCCCTATAAACTATTTGGCGGAGGAAAGATTGGCAAAGGGAATCAGTGGCTTTCCTGGATTCATATCCATGACGCGGTCCGTGCAATCATCTTTAGCATGAATGATGCTAGGATAGAAGGTCCAGTCAATTTTACGGCACCGAATCCCGTCCAGATGGATACATTCGGAAAAACGATAGGAACTGTCCTGCACCGGCCCCATTGGTTAACTGTCCCCCCTTTCTTCCTCAAGAAATTGTTGGGGGAAATGAGCATCCTTGTACTTGAAGGGCAAAATGTCCTTCCCACTAAACTTAAAGAAGAAGGATTCACCTTCTCCTTTCCAACCCTTAAAGAAGCCTTACAAAATATCTTAAAAGAAGATTCCCACGTATGAAAGGGTCATTTTAGGAAAAAATAGGGATATTAAGTGAATGGAGATGATCTAATTGCTCAAAAAACACGATAAAGAAAAAAGTAACTTAACTAGTACACAAGCGATTCTTTATGCTCGCGAATTTAAAAAAGCAGATCGAGCTGGTGGATATACCGAGAAGAAATCCCGTCGTTAGGTTTGGAGTTTTTTCCCTTACATTTTGAACAGCCACTCAACACAAAATAAGCTGGAGATGATTAGTGAAATTCATCTCCAGCTTATTTTATATTCCAGGGGGCGATAACATGGGACGAAATAACATACACCATAATCGAGATAAGAACAAACAGAAACTTCCTCAGGTTCCCAAAAACCTGAAAAGTGACGGACTTGACGTTGAATATTCTTCCGAACTGGCTGACCAGGAAGATATCGAGGCACAAGCCCGTGCAAATGCGGCTGACCGCCGTGCTCATAATCGCCGATAAGCAGAATAAACCAATCCAAGGGGCTGAAAGTTAGCCCCTTGGTCCTCCTTATTTACATAGCTTATCCACAACCCTGTGTATATTGTGGATATATTCTGAAAATACTGACAAAAAATAAGTCCATTAACTCACCTTATCAACATGAAAATAATGTTATTTCTGGATAACCCTGTGGATTATGTGGATAAAGGAGAGGTTGGGCTAACCACGCTACATTTTCGTTGTGGATAACTATTCTCTCTCCTTCATTTGTTCCACAAGGTTATTATTTATTAAATAATTTATCCAAATCTTTTTACAGCAATTCTAAACCCTATCTTGGTATTTCATCGGCTGCTGACCCCGGCATTTAAAGAAGGTTCCCCAAACCTTTGCCATCAACATTTTCTTCCAACTGTTTACGAAGCAAGAACTTTTGTATCTTCCCACTTGCGTTCCGAGGCAGCTCATTACAGAAGATATATCTCCTTGGACGTTTATAGTTCGCCAAACTATTACTGTTCTTACACCAAGTTTCTAAATCGCTTTCGGCAAGCATTGGGTCTTTGGCTACGATGAATGCCGTTACCGTTTCCCCCCATTGATCATCTGGCTGACCAAGTACCGCACAGTCGAGAACTCCTTGATGCTCATATAGTGTATCTTCCACTTCACGCGGATAAATATTTTCCCCTCCAGAAATAATCATGTCGTCCACACGGTCCTTGACCCACAGATATCCATCTTCATCTAGGAAACCGATGTCACCGGAATGGTACCAGCCTTTGTAAAGCGCCTTTTCGGTCTCTCTATCTTTTTGAAAGTAACCCTGCATGATACACGGACCCTTTACAAGGATTTCCCCTGTTTCCCCAGGTTCCAGCATATCCTCGGGATCTGATGGCCCTTCGTCATTCGGACGGGCAATGATGATTTCATGTTCGGAACATGCCTTGCCGGCAGAACCCGCTTTCCTAATTTGATCTTCCTCCAATAGGAGAGTTATGGCCGGCCCCATTTCAGTCATTCCATAGGCCTGGATGAACTGGATGCCGAGTTTCTCCTGACAGGCACGTACAAGGGATGGAGCCATCGGGGCTGCTCCATAAAGCCCTAACTTCAAGCTCTGGAATTTATACTCCTCCAATTTTTCCTGAATGAGCATGTTCCACATCGTAGGTGCAGCAAAAAACTTCGTGACCCCCTCGGATTCAATCAGTTCCATGACCTTTTTGGGATGAAACTGATGTAATATGACATTAGCTGCACCGACCTGTACACGAGGTAAAAAAGAGCAGTGCAATTCAGCACAATGAAACATCGGTGCTGTAATCAAACCGATATCAGAGCGTTCATACTTCATGGCCTCTATTAAAATCTCGGCTTGTTTGACCATGTCTTCATGAAGGTGAATGACCCCTTTGGGACGTCCGGTAGTTCCGCTCGTATACATGATGGCATAAATGTCATCTTCGTGAACTTCGACTTCATCTGGCTTTGAGGAGATACTGGCCAATTTTTGGCGGTAACCTTTGGCATACCCAGGCACATCCTCATCAATATACCAGAAGGCCGTTTCCGGAAATCGCTTTTCAACCGCGGCGACGTTCGTTTCCAATTCGCGTTCGAATAGAACGACCTTTGGAGCAGCGTCATTCAAAATGAAGGCCAACTCTTCCGGCATTAAACGGAAGTTGATCGGATTGAAGATTGCACCGATTTTTGCACAGGCAAAGAACGCTGTTGCAAGCTCTTCATTGTTGTAAAGGTACGTAGATACCCTGTCACCTTTTCGCACCCCTTCCGCTTGAAGGGCCGCCGCCAACCTATTCACCTGTTCATTCCATTGGATGTACGTATAGCGGATATTTCTTCTCACGTCGTAGATAGCTTCTTTAATGGGGAATTTCTGAACCGTCTGATCAAAGATATTTTTAATCGTTACTGACAAATCATTCTCCTCCTCAAGTAACCACCATCAACAGGAAGAATTCAGCAAAGCCTGCCGATGGTCGACTTCATCCCTTTTTCAGCTTTTACTTTCGTGCGAATTACGAATATTCATAAATGGATAGTCCATCTTCAGTCCATTCTTTCAATGATGGTGGCATTCGCCATGCCGTGGCCTTCACACATTGTTTGCAGCCCATAACGGCCGCCCGTCCTTTCTAATTCATGGATCATGGACACCATCAAACGGGCCCCGCTGCCGCCAAGAGGATGCCCCAATGCAATTGCCCCGCCATTTGGATTCAGCTTCTTTGGGTCTGCCCCCGTTTCTTTTAGCCATGCAATCGGTACAGGAGCGAAAGCCTCGTTCACTTCAAAGATATCGATATCATCAATTGTAAGACCCGCTTTTTCCAAAGCTTTTTGGGTGGCGGGAATCGGTCCCGTTAGCATCAGGGTGGGATCCGACCCGACAACAACCCGTGTATGCACTTTAAAGCGCGGTTTCAATCCAAGTTCTTCTGCTTTACTGCGTTCCATCAATAATAAAGCGGCAGCACCGTCACTGATCTGACTAGAATTCCCTGCATGGATTAAACCTCCTTCTTGAAATACCGGTTTCAATCCAGCCAGCACTTCAAGCGTAGTTCCGCCCCTTGGGCCTTGATCTTCCGTAACTTCGATTTGATTTCCTTCTTTATCAGTACCCATTACTGATATCATTTCACGGTTAAAATGTCCTTCTTTTTGAGCAAGTATTGCCTTGGCATGACTTTCAACGGAAAACCGATCACAATCTTCACGTGTTATTCCCCACTTGTCTGCGATTCTTTCAGCTGATAAACCTTGGTTGATCACCTCGTAAAGGTCCATATACTTTGGGCTTATTACAGCACCTTGAAGATTTGACCCCATGGGAACTCGTGACATGTTTTCCACTCCACCTGCCACTACCACATCCATATCCCCCGACAGGATGGCCTGGGAAGCAAAATGGACTGCCTGCTGACTTGATCCGCATTGACGGTCAATCGTCGTTCCCGGCACTTCAATCGGAAATCCGGCTATCAGTGCGGCAACCCTTGCTATATCACCGGCCTGTTCGCCCGACTGTGAAACACAACCTAAAATGACATCATCGACAATAGCAGGATCGATGCCCGCCTTTTCAATCAGCTTCTTCAATACTTCCCCTGCCAGATCATCAGGGCGAACGTCTTTCAAGACACCGTTCCTTCTGCCTACCGGCGTGCGAATTCCTTCAACGATAACCACTTCCCGCATATACTCTCTTCCCTTCTCATCTTTACTATAGGCCCAGATTCTTAGCGATGATTTTCTTCATGATTTCATTTGTGCCGGCATAGATGCTTGCTACCGGAACATCCCGATACCTTCTGGCAATTTTGTATTCCTCCATATATCCATAGCCGCCATGGAGCTGCATGCATTCAATGGATATTTTTCTGGCAGTCTCCGTCAAACGCCATTTCGCCATCGAAACTTCCGTTACAACCTGTTCACCAGCCATATGTTTGGTGATCAATTGATCTAGGAAAGCACGCCCCATTTTTATCTCCGTAGCCATTTCCGCGATTTTGAATTGAGTATTTTGAAACTGACTTACAGACTTTCCGAACGCTTCCCTGCCCTTCACATACTCAATCGTATCGGCCAGCATATCCTCAGACGCGGTTTGAGCACAAATTGCCACCACAAGGCGTTCCTGCTGCAGTTTTTCCATTAAATAAATAAACCCCTTGCCTTCTTCACCAAGCAGGTTTTCCTTTGGAACACGGCAATCCTCGAAGATGAGTTCTGCTGTATCCTGACTGTGCAAGCCAAGTTTCCTCAGTTTTCTCCCCCTGGAAAATCCGGGTGTATCCCTTTCGACCACGACTAAGCTAACGCCTTTATGTTTCGGAACGGCACTGGGATCCGTTTTACAGGCAACAATGATCAAATCCGAATGAATGCCATTTGTGATGAATGTCTTTTGACCATTTAATATGTAATGATCTCCATCCAAAATGGCAGTCGTTTTAATATTGGCCAAATCCGAACCTGTACCAGGCTCTGTCATGGCAATGGCTGTAATGATTTCCCCTGTCGTACATTTTCGAAGCCAGCGCTGTTTCTGCGACTCATTTCCGTAGGCGGAAATATACGGTACGGTGATATCACTGTGAAGTCCGAAACCAATGAACCCAGAACCAACCCTTTCCAATTCTTCATTAATGATAACGGCAAAGCCCCAATCTACCCCGGAACCCCCATAATCTTCTTCAAGGTCCGGACATAAAAAACCCTGTTCCCCCATTTTCACCCAAAAAGACCGGGGAATGATCCTCTCTTCTTCCCAACGTTCATAGTGGGGAACTGCTTCTTTCTCTAAAAACTTTCGGAAGGACATACGGAAAATTTCATGTTCTTCACTTAGGTACGGATGCTTCATCTGTTTTATCTCCTCTCCATTCCTTTGTCGGAGGCTCTTTTTCTAGATTTACAATGGTTTGATTGACAACTTACCTTGGTGACATTCTAATGGCCCCATCCAGTCTGATTGTTTCCCCATTCAGCATTGGATTCGTTATGATGCTTTCCGTTAGTTTAGCGTACTCTTCTGGATACCCGAGCCTTGATGGGAATGGCACGGTTTTCCCTAATGACGTCCTGGCTTCTTCAGGTAATGAATCGAACATCGGTGTATGGAATAGACCCGGTGCAATCGATACGACACGTATCCCTTTGATGGCAAGCTCCCTTGCGATTGGCAGAGTCATACCGACAATCCCTCCCTTGGAGGCACTATATGCGGCTTGTCCGATTTGTCCTTCAAAGGCAGCGACCGAAGCTGTATTGATGATGACTCCACGCTCCCCCTCTTGATTCGGTTCATTTTCGACCATTTTTTCAGCCGCAAGCCGGATTACGTTAAATGTACCGATCAAATTGATTTGCACGACTTTTGAGAACGCTTTCAATTCATGGATGCCTTTCCTGCCTATGACCTTCTCTGCAATGGCAATGCCTGCACAGTTGATGACAGTATTGATGCTACCGAATTTTTTTAATCCTTCATCCAATGCTACAGATACGCTATCTTCACTAGTTACATCCGTTTTAATAAACAGGACCGAATCGCCCAACTCCTGAGCCATTTTAGCGCCATTTTCTTCCGAGAGGTCGAATATGACCGCTTTTCCACCTTTTTTAATGATGTTTCTTACTGTCGCCGCTCCCAGACCTGAAGCCCCGCCTGTCACAACTGCAATGGTTTCTTGAATTTCCAAATTCTCACCCCATCTGTTTCTAGAATATATATTCATCTTTCACTATCATCAAAACCTATTTTCAAGATTAATTTCACAGCTTGCCTGTTTTATCGTTCATTTTCAACTCATGAAGGGTTTCGGTAAAGCCTTTGATTACCTGTTCAAAATCCTGCTTCAACCCATCCAGCTCTTTAATTCGTTCATTAAGTTCGTTTAACTTCTGTCCTGCAGTTTCAATCGTTTTTTCCAATTGCTTAATGCCTGTCCTATCCTTATCGAATAAAAGGACTATATCCTTTATTTCCACTAAAGAAAAACCATACTTCTTACCGCGCATTATGATTTTGAGCTGTGCATATTCTTTCTTTCCATAAACTCTTTTTCCCGTTTCGGTACGCATTGGCCTAAGCATACCCAGTTCCTCATAATAACGGAGGGTCCTTGTCGTCAATTCGAATTCTTTTGCTAACTCAGAAATGGTGTACATGTTAAAACCACACTTTGCAAAGGGATTATTTACCTTTATTCTAACATTAACGTTAACGTAAACTTCAATGAAATATTCACAAAATTTATAATATATGAATCTGCATGGAAGATTTATATTGATATACTATGGGTATATTCTTTTTATAGAAGGGAATGATCGATCAATGCTATGTTCAAAAATATTAGTTGCTTATGATGAATCTGAGTTGGCACTTAAGTCTTTAGAAAAAGCGATTGAATTAGCAAAGCTGGATCCCGCTATCGAAATCCAGGTGCTTCACGCTGTTACACTGCCAATCAAGCCAAATATATATGGCAGTGCTTTTCAGGAAATTGAAGAATCCATGCTTAAGTATGGCAAGGAAGTGATTAAAAAAGCGGAAGCCCTTTTATCCGAAATCCCGAATGCATCCCAAACATTTGTCGTAGAAGGTTCAGCCATCACGACTTTATTGGAACATGCAAAATCCGAGAATTGTGACCTTATTATCATGGGCAGCCGCGGATTGAGCGGCTTCAAGGAATTCCTGGGCAGCGTGAGCCACTATATCGTTCAACATTCTCCAGTTCCTGTCTTGTTGGTCAAATGAAATTTACGGCAGATATGGCCAGCCCCTTCATAGGCTGGGTTCCCCTTTGGAATCCAGTTTATTTATGCGTGCATGAACTCCAAACTTATCATGTTTTACAAACACTTCCGTTTACGGGTAAAATGAAACTAATTTCAAACGAGGATAACAGGTGACGCAATGGATATTAAACATTTGCAATACTTTATAGAGGTTGCCAATTTCAATAGCTTCACTCGGGCTGCCGATCATTTATTCATTACACAGCCGACCATCAGCAAGATGATTAAAAACCTAGAAACCGAGCTAGGTGTTGAGCTTTTTGATCGTTCACGTAAGCAACTGATCTTGACCGATGCAGGCAGGGTTGTCTTAGACCAGGCAAAATTGATCGATAAGGCCTTTCACAATTTAGAAACGGAAATGGACAATTTATTAGGTTTAAAAAAGGGACATATACGCATCGGGCTGCCGCCGATCATCGACGCTTCTTTCTTCCCCCGAATTCTTAGCCGTTTTCACCAGGACTATCCCAATATCACCTTTCAATTAGTAGAGGATGGTTCAAAGAAAATAGAAGAATCCGTCCAAAATGATTTAATCGATATAGGCGTAATAGTCCTGCCAACCAACAACGCCCTTTTTCACCATTTTGCTTTTTTGGAAGAAGACATCAACTTGATAGTTCATCCCTCCCATCCCCATGCTTGTGGGGAAGAAATTGATTTGGCCGACTTGGAAAATGAATCTTTCATCTTATTTAATAAAGATTACGTCCTTCGAGATCTCATCGTTTCATCCTGTAATGAAGCTGGTTTTACTCCACATATCGTAACTGAAAGCTCACGCTGGGATTTTATTGAGGAAATGGTTTACTGTAAACTTGGCGTTGCTCTGTTACCGGAAAGCTTATGCCGTCATGATGAACGCGTAAAGACAATCAAGGTTAGAAACCCCTCCATTAGCTGGAATTTAGGATTTATATGGAGTAAGGACCATTACCTTTCATACGCTGCAAAAGAATGGCTGAAATATACTAGGGAAGCATTGTCCCATAAGTAGTGGATTATCCAGCATGATTGGTGAAAGCACTATCATAGATTTGGGTTATGCACGCGATAACATCTAACCATTTTACAATGAGTTACGGCGGGGTTAGACTAGTATGAGTAAAAAGCACGTTGAATGCTGATGGATTCCATATGTTCTAAAAAGGAGATATTCATGATCACTTTATCTAATGTCGATGAGTTACAGGCATCAGAAGCAGCTCTGGAGAAAATTAAATATTCATACCCCGAATTATTTAATAAACTGCTCCATGTCGTTGCCTTAACACGGGCTCTCCAATTTAAATATCAATTTATGGGCACATTAATCATGGATGAAAACCCTAACGAATACACCCCTGAATTCGTTATGCCCTCCGTTATCGAATTATATATTGAGGAAGTTCAAAAGTTAAAGGATGATCCGAATATCCAGGTATTACTTCAGACCTTCTCCCAAAGTAAAAATATTGGATATGCAAAAATCAGTATGCTTGTGCTCGGTAAAAGCCCTGAATCGCTTTTAGGAGCTTCATGCATAAAATGAAGCCCCCTGATATGCCCCGAAAAAAAACCTCCCATAATGGAAGGTTTTTTTCTTTACGTGTTATTAAAGCACTTTACTCAAAAAGGCTTTAGTTCTTTCCTGCTGGGGATTATTAAAAATCTCACTAGGAATATTTTCTTCAATAATATAACCTTCGTCCATGAAGATCACGCGATCTCCAACTTCTTTTGCAAACCCCATCTCATGGGTCACAACTACCATGGTCATGCCTTCCTTGGCCAGTTGCTTCATGAC
Organism: Peribacillus sp. FSL R5-0717; assembly: GCF_038002945.1. Taxonomy (NCBI): domain Bacteria; kingdom Bacillati; phylum Bacillota; class Bacilli; order Caryophanales; family Bacillaceae; genus Peribacillus; species Peribacillus sp. FSL R5-0717. The sequence continues at coordinate 3,364,929 of NZ_JBBOOF010000001.1, read as the reverse complement.
CTCAAGGACTTCACCGACCATTTCCGGATCCAGGGCGGAAGTGGGCTCGTCGAATAGCATGATTTTGGGTTCCATCGCCAACGCCCTGGCAATTGCGACGCGTTGCTTTTGTCCACCTGATAATGAATCCGGATATGCGTTCGCTTTCTCTGCAAGTCCCACTTTCTTTAGCAGTTCCATCCCTCTTTGGGAAGCCTGCTCTTTGGATATCTTGCGAACCTTTATAGGCGCCAGCATTATATTCTCAAGAACAGTCTTATGCGGAAATAAGTTAAAATGCTGAAATACCATGCCAACTTCCGTCCGGACTTTATTGATATTGACCTTCTTGTCTGTCGTATCAAGCCCTTCAATGAAAATATGGCCCCCCGTAATCGTTTCAAGTTGATTGATGCATCTGAGAAAAGTGGATTTACCCGACCCAGAAGGACCAATTACCACGACTACTTCCCGAGGGGAAACGATTGCATTGATATTTTTCAATACATCATTTTCGCCAAATGACTTCTTTAGATTCTCCACCTTTATCATTCTGTTTTCAACCTTCTTTCGAGTCTATTTAATACGAAACTTAAAATGAGGGTCAGGAATAGATAGATGAAGGCACAAGCCAAGTATGGCTCCCACACTTTAAAGTACTGACTCCCCATCGCTTTCCCCCAGTACATTAATTCCGGGGCAGCAATGACACAAAGCAGGGATGAATCCTTCAATAATACGATGAATTCATTTCCTAACGGAGGAATCATTCGTTTGAAAGCTTGAGGCAATACAACATGTATCATTGTTTGGGCATGGGTCATCCCCAATGAACGCGCCCCTTCCATTTGCCCTTTATCGATGGATTGAATGCCCGCCCGGAAAATTTCTGCGATATACGCGGCTGCATTTAACGATAAAGCAATGACACCGGCGGTCACTGCATTCGTTTCCCCGGTAAAAAAGGGCACGATTCCAAAATGGATTAAAAAGATTTGAACTAAAAGCGGTGTTCCGCGAAAAACCGTGACATAACCGTAAAATGGAAAGGCAAGCACTTTGTTTTTCATGATTTTCCCTAAACCGATCAATAACCCCAAAAAGGTTCCGATCAGGATGGAGGAAACCGAAAGCCCAATAGTAAGCAATGTCCCTTTTAATAAGAAAGGAGCATACTCAACAATAATATCCCAGCGAAAACTCATTTCGTTCCCCTCCTAAAGGCCAAAAAAACTGCGTAACTTCATACGTAAAGTTACGCAATCTTTTACTATCCATTTGTTTTATTGTTGTGCTTTCAACGTTTCAATATCTGGGTCAGTACCAAACCACTCTTTATAAATTTCTGCATATTTCCCATTTTCATAAATGGCATTCACGGCTTTATCGAACTCCGATTTCAATTCACTGCCTTTTGGGAACATAAGACCATAAAACTCCTCATTGAAGCTTTTGCTGTCTTCAACGACTTTCAGTTTTTGATCGGGGTTATTTTTCACATATTCTTCAACAACCGTATTATCAGCAACGACAGCTGATGCTCCGCCCTTCAGTAATTCCTGAATGGCCAGGTTATTATTTTCGAATTTTTTGATATCCTTGTGATTCTTTCCAAGGAGTTTCTCTACCGCTTCCTGTCCAGTAGTACCGGTCTGAACGGCAATGACGTTTCCTTTCAATTCATCTCCAGATTTTATATCACTATCCTCAGGAACGAGAATTTTGTTTGTGGATAAGAAATACGGAACCGAGAAGTCATAAGATTGTTTTCTTTCGTCATTCACTGTAATCGCAGATATGGCGACATCCGCTCTCTTACCTTCGATTTCAACAAAAATCGGATCCCAGCCAACACTTTCCAATTTAACTTCATATCCCGCTTCTTTTGCAACGGCATTGATGAAATCAACATCGAATCCTACAATCTTATCGCCTTCAAGATATTCAAATGGAGCATAGTTGGCGTCAGTCACGATCCTGAGTGTTTTCCCATTTGACTCTTCTTCTTTACCAGTTGTCGAGACTTCCTTATCCTTCCCGCATCCTGTCATGACTAGTAACAAAGAAGCAACCATGGCAAGCACTAAAAAAGAAACCTTTTTCAAAATAATCCCCTCTTCTCTCTCGTAAACTCTCTTTTTTTTTAAAAAAACAGATAAATCTAACTTTAGAGAACTTTCAGTTTATTCTTTTAAGAATATTATACGTTTATTTGTTTTTTTATGCAATAAAAAGTCGATAAATAACTTTAGTAAAATAAAATTTCAATCAATTAACTCGGTAAATTAAAAACGCAACTGTGCTCTAATGGGGAAAGAGGCAACTTTCTCCCCTTCACTCGAGTTAATGGATATTATATTGAAAACAGATAGTGCCACCGTTCAAAAGATTTAATGGAACAAAAATAAGCAGCGGCCATATTAGCGGCCGCTGCTCAAAAGATTATTATGGTACTTCCGTATTCCCCTCTTCAATATCCAACATATCCAACAGGAAGATGAATATCGGTATTCCGATGATCAATCCCCATATTCCAAGGAAATGCTCGGAAAACAATAGGATGATGAAGGTGAAAAATGTTGGAAGATTCGTTTTTGCCGACATGAATTTCGGATTTAAAATATAGCTTTCAATTGCATGGATCACAACAATCATGATTAATACAGCAATCACTTTGGGCATGCCGCCGATGCTATAGGCAATCATGCTAAGCGGGATGAGCGAGATGATGACCCCTGCAACCGGAATCAAACCCAGGAAGAAAATCATGATCCCTAGACCGAGCAACTGCGGGAAGCCAAGGATCCATAAGAAAGTGACGGATAGGACAGCATTCGTGATGGCTATCAAGAACTGGACCTCGATCACCTTTCCGAATGAATTGATGAATTTGACGCCAAAGTGGCTTAAGTTTATAAAGAAAGATTTAAATTTGGCGCGCTTGAATTTAGAAGTGAAACGAATGATTTTATCTTTTTCCAATAAAAAAAATAGACTAAGCAACATGGAAATGAAAATTTGAAATGCCAGTTTACCGAAATCGGATATATAAAGATAGAGTGTATTCATCTGTTTTTGAAGATCGAGCGGAGATTTCAGCTCGTTCATTATATTAATGGCATATTGAATGACCCTGCTATCTGGTGGATGTTGAAAGAAGAAAACGATCTGTGTCACTAATTCCGTGAATTGTAGCGTGATGACCGGTAGATATTTATAAAGAACGATGGCTAAACAAGAAATGACGACTGCATATAAAAAGCTTATAACAACCTTGGAATTGATATGCATCACTTTATTCAGCCGAATCATGATAATTTGCTCCAGCCTTCCCATCAAGAAGGTGAAAACAAATGTGAATAACACGATATTAACCATACTGCCGATGCTTATTAAAAAGAGGACTAACACAATTAATGTAATTAACCTTGAAAAACCTTCGCTTTGCAAATACTCTTTTACCACTTACCTATCTCCTAACTACCATTCTGCCGTGATAATTCCATCTACCTTTCATTTTACACGGAATTGAGGAATTCTACTACAATTACCTTCCATTGACAACAAAATTATTTGAATTCAGTATGACCCAGGATAGAGACGTAGTTAAGACCTTTTTCGGAAATTCGACAATTACTTTGACAGCCATTTCTGCATGAAAAAACATCTGACAAATCGGTAGATGCCAGACCTTGGACAAACTCAATGAAAATCGAGTATGTATAAGGTTTTTTATTGGTTTGTACTATTTGGACGTTGATTTCCGCTCCAGGCACTCGCTTTCCGCGGGCGGTCGGGGAGCCTCCTCGGCTTGCGCCTGTGGGGTCTCCCCTAGACACGCTTTCCCCGCAGGAGTCTCGTACCTTTCACTTCAATCAACTCTGTTCTTAAATTTAGAACGAACCTACCTATGGAGTTGAAGGTGTTGTTTTGGGGCAAATGATTCGGGAACTTCTTTTGATGAAAGGTACGTTACGTTTTCCGACCCCCATTTGCCTCCGCTTTGGCTTGTACGATTCGAACGTTGATTTATGCTCCAGGCACTCGCTGCGGGCGGGCGCGGAGCCTCCTCGGCTTGCGCCTGCGGGATCTCCCCTAGACGCGCTTTTCCCAAAGGAGTCTTTGTACCTTTTGCTCCAATCAACTCTGTATAAAATTGAGCTAGAACCATACCTTTGGAATTGAAGGTGTTACTTTGGATCAATTGGTTCGGGAACTTCGATGAAAGATATGTTTTCCGGGCCCCCTTCTATCTACAAACTAAAGCTGAAGCATAAGGCCTCAGCTTTTGTTATGGCTGTACAATTTGGACGTTGATTTCCGCTCCAGGCACTCGCTGCGGGCGGTCGCGGAGCCTCCTCGGCTTGCGCCTGCGGGATCTCCCCTAGACGCGCTTTTCCCAAAGGAGTCTCGTACCTTTTGCTCCAATCAACTCTGTATAAAATTGAGCTAGAACCATACCTTTGGAATTGAAGGTGTTACTTTGGGTCAATTAGTTCGGGAACTTCGATGAAAGATATGTTTTCCGGGCCCCCTTCTATCTACAAACAAAAGCTGAGGCTATGGCCTCAGCTTTTGTTATGGCTGTACAATTTGGGCGTTGATTTCCGCTCCAGGCACTCGCTTTCCGCGGGCGGTCGCGGAGCCTCCTCAGCTTGCGCCTGCGGTGTCTTCCCCTAGACGCGCTTTTCTAAGCAGGATTCTCGTACCTTCCTCCTTTTTGAAACTCAGCATCAGCCAAATGGACAGATGCTAATCTTCATCTTTCACATCGATATCTTCGGGGATGGGTTCGTTATAATAATCCGCTAAATCCTTCTTATATTTCTCCATCTGTTCAAGATGCATATTAAACTGATCTTTAAAAATCAAATGCTGCTCACCATCATGAACGGTGCGAATTTTATTTTGAACGATTAAACTTTCTATATAAGATTCCGGCATCGATAGATATTCCGCAGTCTCTTTTACTGTCAAGTACATGCCTTCACCCCTTTTCCCCTCTAACTATACTAGATATGAGGCATTATTTGAAGCGCTTGATTTTTAACTGAAAATCCCTTACATGCCAAGGAAAGGACGATACCCGATTCAGGGTATTGTCCTGCAACCTCACGAGATTAATCAATTTCCGCCAAAGGAACATTTTAGATAAAACAACTTACAATCCCTTCCATTAACATGTAAGATAATGTTAAAGCAATATATCCATAGATTAAGAGGAGTGGACAAAAATGACCTTCTTTTATGTCATTCTTGCGGCAATTTTTACTGTTTTACTGGTCAATTTCGTTAAAGGGCTAAGTGAACCGGCTAAAATGGAACGCTATCAAAATGAATTCCGTAAATACCGTGAAGAAACTTTAGATCTTCATGCAACTGAAGTCGTTTCAGAAGCATTGATAGAAAAGCTTAATAAAGCACTGGATTTCGATTATATGGAAAAGGTCAATACTGAATTCCGCCTGAAGCATCCACGGTACTCACAGTTAAAGGTCAATCAGGCCTGGCGTGAATTGAAACGCTATTTGATTATGGCTGCAGTGTTTGGAAAAGTTGAAATGTTTAATTCAGTCATCGATGAGTTATGGCATATCATGCTGAACTATAGTCAGGAATATGATGAGTTTTGCCAGGTTTTCATCGGTAGGACCATTCAGCACCATCCTCATTCAGAACCCGTTTTCAAACCCGAAGAGCGCACTCTTTTTGACTTTTACTATGTACAGCTATTTACGGTGGACTCCCATTCCATTCAAAAATGGGGCAAATTTTTCAAACATGATAAAGGGCTAACACTTCTCCGTGATTTTGAAACGTTGGAGCTGGAGCAGTTAAAAGAGAAATATATGCGGAAACCGACCAGTATACAGGCGGAACGGACCTTTGAAGCTTTCACTTCCCAATTTAAAGAAAATCGCCCCATGACAGAATTGAATTGGCGGAAAACGTACGATCAGACTGACTACGCAGCTCCTGCCTATTTCACTTATGCAAGCACCGGTGATTTTGACAGCGAATTTAAAGATATATTCGGGAATGAACCGAACACAGTTTCCTCCGGATCCGGCCATGCCGATCATGGTGGCCATACCGGTTCCCATGACAGCAGTTCTGATTCCTCTTCCAGCTGTTCTTCATGCAGTTCTTGTTCGTCTTGAGCTTTTCGCTTGGAGAAATCCAAGCGTTTTTGTATACACAAGCATTAGATGAACTGATTGATTGTGCTTAGTTTTTCACTCGATCTTAAAGGAGTTACAACTGATTTGGATGATAATGAGATTCGAAAATTCAGGCCAGTTTTTGTATATGCAAATTTGGAAAGTAAAAAAAAATTAGTACAAGGTTTAACTGAAGATCGAGTGAAATTGATTCAAGAACTAGAAAAATACAGAAATGTCCTTTCACCATTTTTAATTAATGTTTTGCAAACTAATATAGATCAATGGGAAATAGAAATTCATGATTGGGATGAGGAAATAAAAAAAATAGAAGCAGAGAAAGAGAGCTTTTAAGTGCTCTCGGTTTACAGGCAAAAGGGGTTCGGAATAAATAAATTCCGAACCCCTTTGAATTTTCGTCCAAGGTTTTGAGCTTGGGTATCTGACGCATTCCATTTCCTTCTTCATTAATTCCACCGATTGAACCAATTCTTGATCCTTTGTTTATTTTTCTCAAGTACCTCCTTCGATGTCCGGTTGTCTTTTTGTTTTTTCCATTCAAAGAAAGATGCAATTCCGATAAGCAGCCCTCCGCCGATGATTAAATACAGCCACCATGGCATCTCGCTCCACATCGAATTGGTATTCATATAGACATTGAATAAAATCGTCCCAGTTCCAGCGATGAAATAGGATTTGTATTTCATCATGAATCCAAAGAGCATTGCTGCCAATGACACGGTTCCGATAATGAGGGCATCATATAAGGTGTTTCCTGCCATTGCATCAATGATCAGGGCTAAAAACAAAAGGAAAACAATGCCGCTTTCGATATATTGTGTGATTTTGCCTTTAACAAATATTTTCCTCAGCAGAGTGGTGCTGACAATGAACAGCGGCAGAATATTCACCTCCTCCTCAAATACAGGAGGGATCGTGAGCTGATCGACAATGACCCAATACGGATATAGGCTGAACAAAATCGCTGCTGCCATCTGGGATTTTCTTTCCAACATGCCTGTTGTCGTGCTTCTCATCAAAATGAAATAGGCCGGAATCAGAAGTGCCACGATGATTTCCAAAATGAAATGTGTCGGTCCCCCCGTCAAAACATCCATGTTCATGGCAATAAGAAACAGCAGACCATAGACTCTGTAAAAATCCAATTGAAGTCCTGCCCCGCCTTTATCAAGCAAGCCTTTAAAGTATTTCCTGCTTAGCAAGACCATTATGGCCGTACATCCAAAAAGGACTGCCGTTCCAACGAAAGGCTGTAATGTGTCCGCGTACATGATGATGATCCAATACGGATACAAACTGAGAACTCCCGTCAGCCAAACGTAGATGCCCTTTTCTTTTACATCCTTTGAGAAACTTCCAATCAAGATGAAGTAAACCGTGATCAAGAGCGAGACGAAAACCTGAAGTAACGGGCTTGATGTTTCAGTTGCTAGGATTCCCCTATTCATGGCCAGTAAAAACAGCAGGCCATATATCCTGTATGCATCGAAGGTAATTCCTGTTTCTTCCTTTTTGATTAAACCATCGAAATAACGCCAGCTTAAAAGCAGCATCCCTGACATACAGCCAAAAAGGAATAGCAAGCCCATTACAACAGATAAGCTGTCGGCATAGCCAACTATGATCAGGAAGGGATACAGACTGACTAGTGCAGCAATATTGGAATAGATTTTCCTTTCTAGCTTTTCCGCTGTCAAGCTTCTCAGGAAAATGAAATAAGCGGTTAACAGCAGCGATACAAAGACTTGGAGTAACTGATGTTTAGTATCATTAAAAACCTCTGCATTCATATCGATCAAAAAGAGTAAACCATAAATCCTGAAAGGATCAAAGCTGATGATGCCTGATCCGTTTTTCTTGAGTAATCCGCTGGAATACAGCCTGCTTAACAACAACATTCCTGCCATACAGCCAAAAAGAACAGCCAAACTCATGACGATTGGAAGTGTATGGGCATAATCTATGATATTGATGAATGGGAAAAGGCCGATGATTGCCGCTATTCCCGAGTAAATGCTTTTTTCTTTCTTATAGATTGTGAATCTTCCTATCAGGATGAAGTAGCTAGGCAACAGCAGGGAAACAAAAATCCCCAAAATCACAGAATCTGAGTCACTCGTAAACACTTCCAGATTCAGAGTACACAGATATAGCAAGCCAAAAATCCGATAATAATCAATGACTCTCTTCGTTCCCTCTTGGTTGAGCAATCCTTTGAAAAGGCGTCTGCTAGCCATCATCATCACAACCATACATACAAGCAATACGATAATCGCCATAACCAGAGGCAATGTATTTACATACAAATTATAGAAAATGAACGCCAAGCCTAGAGGAACCGCAACATAGTTCCGCCAGTTCCTTTGCATGAGCAGATACCAGGCAAAAAAGAGCTGTACAGTCATCACTCCTACCCAGACTAACTCGCGGTTAAGTGGAAAGTCCCGGATCGCCGTTTCCAAAATGGATATGCTTATCCCTAAATGAATGAATGGAATAAGGTAATACTCCATGATGCCTTTCCAATTCTTATTGGATAACCCCCACAGAATGGTTATGAGTCCTGCTGTAATCATCATGCATATTGATGTAATGAATACTATTTGTTCGATGTTTACCACAAATAAATGGACCTGTAGGAAAAGGGTCGAAAACCCTAGGTAAGTAAAAACGTATTTTTCCCATTTCACATGTGCCCTTAAATCACTCAAAATATAAATCAAGAGTTGTGCAACATATAGGAACGGAGAACTTTCCGTATGGATGATGAGCAAATAGCCAACGGGAATCGCCAGTAAATTGGCAAGGTGACTCGTATATTGGAAGTACAATTTCCCATTTTTCGAATATTTCCCAAGCCATTCTCCTAAAAGGAAAAAGACGATAGGACCTTGGAGCACAAACGCAATCTTCAGCACCATTGAACCAAAATCAAAAACATCGTAGAGTGAGGCATATAAGCTGGCACTTGTAATCACGACAGGCACCCAGAATATTTGCTTCCGATGTATATGGACGGACCAGCCGTTCATTGCAGTAGCTATGGCCATCACTCCGCTTGCCTCCAAAGGATTCATTGAATCAAAGGGAATCGATATCAAGGAAAGGTAGGAAAGAATCTGTCCGCTATACGCAAAAACTGGAAACAATTTATGGTATCCCTTTTTAAATGTGTAAGCTGCACCGATGGAAATCAGTGAAACACCCATTAAATAGACGCTGAGCGGGATATTTGACCGAACCCATTCTAAACTCTCCGTCAAATATGGATAGAAAGCAACCAAAGCCAGTATGAAAGTAATCGGAAATCCGTATTTGGCGTTTTCCTTCATATGCTTTGATTCGTCTTTTATATAGGTGATGAAGAAAAGCCCAGAGACCATGGCGAGCTCTGCACTAACAGCAAGCCAAGCCATTTCGCTCAATTTACTGGTCAGTATCACTAGCATGATCATTGGGGAGATAAGTAAGATACTCTTCTTAAACAGGCTGTACCTTGGGTGACGGTTATATAGATATACTCCAAGATATTGAATGACCTGAACAACAAATAACAGATTTAAAATGGTAGAAAAAGAGACTGGCAAGGCAAAGAAAAGATATAGGAACGCTAAGTCGAAAACAACAACAGCCGGGTACGTGAAGCTTGAATTTCCCGAATGAAGGGAAACATAAGCAAGCTGGGCGGATACTAACATGAGCGCGATGAATATTTGCGCAAAGTTATCCTGGTACACCATCGCGTTACTATATAAGAAAACGATCCCGCTCTCAATCAAACTGGTAATCATGAAGTTCTTCGAAAGATTAGTCCTTTTGGCTTTAGCCAGATATTTCGATAGCATAGTAAAAATGATTGGAACAAGTGCAAATGCAATGATCATGTATTCACTTATAAACGAGTTATAAACTAGATGGATATATCCATACGTGAAAATGGCGCTAAAAGCCATTTCATAATATTTTTTTTTGAATTTGACCGAAAAAATTAAAAACAAAACAGAAAAGACCATCAACGTTAGGGAATACACCAAGTTGCTTGAAAATAACGTCAGGATCACAAAGGCTTCCACGATGAGCTTAAACTGGATGAATTGAAAAATGAATGGTTTGAATAGCGTTAAGGCTTTTTGATTTTTCAATTGCTCCATATTCCATACTAGTATTAAATTAAGAATGCCAATCGCCAAAAACATCCACTCGATAGTCGGTGTCACAAAAGCCAATCCGAAATAATAGGTAATGGCAAAAGTGAATATTGAAATGAAAATGAATATTTTCGACTTGAAGTAGTCAGCAATCCTACAATAAATGGCTAAGCAAAGTAATCCCCCAAGAAACCCCAGAAGCCCCCGCCCATCACCATTAAGTGAAAGGTACTCTCCAAAAATCCGATAATATGAAGCTGATAATATCGTAATCGGAATGAACAGCCCCGCTAGCGTCAGGAATGCAAAAGCGGTTTGTTTAATTTTCAGCTTCGACGCGATGAAGGCCATCCCTGCAAAAATGACGGAAACCATTCCAATGAAGAGAACTTTCAAGACCGCATTCAGATCCCCCCATGAAGTGGTTGCTAAAATCAACCCGCCAAACAGAAGCAATATGACCCCAGTGAGCAGGATGACAGAAATATTCCGTTCCCTGATTTGTTCAGGTGTTTTCTTCGGCTTTGCCGGTTTTACCGGTTTCTCCCGCTTGATGGCCTGCTTTTGAATAACCGGTTTCCTATCATTGATCTCCTTGACAGGTTCAAGGCTCTCCTCGAAACCAGATTCAGTAGGCACTTCATTCAATCCACTGGATTCCCGTAATTGGAATGAAGATTCTTCGATCAGGCTATCCTGAATCCTCTTATCGGCACTTTCACCGATTATCGTTTCAGTTCCATGGGTGGATTTCTGCTTTTCTTGCTCTAAGCGCTTTTGTTTATGGAGGGCTAATTGGAAATGCCGATTGTAAGCCCTGCTAATCCGGATATATTCTGATTTAGGGATGAGCCGCCTTTCCCATAAAACATCCAGCTCTTCTTGGAAAATACGCTTCCTTCTTTCTAATGTCATTTCTTCGTTTGAAGAGTCATTCATTCCAAGCTTCCCCTTCCTTCAAATAGACCTTCTATCATCTTATGTATAATCACTTTTCGATAATAACAAAGTTTTTCCATTTTTAAAATATTTAGGATAATGCACCAAGCGTGTTCCTGCTGACTCAAAAAAAAGAATGACTTCCATTGAAGCCATTCAACATCCTTATATTGATTTTCCTTTATCCTCGCTCCTGATGATGAATAAATAAACGATCATCGAAATGAAAATCGAGGCGGCTGCCGTGATATAGATGCTCCTATATCCGAAGAGGAAGCCAATCTGCCCGAACACGATGGCACCTATGCCCACTCCAAGATCGAGAAATGAAAAGTATGTGGCATTCGCCATCGCCTTCCGATTGGGTGCCGTCTTTTCAATCGACCATGCCTGCAGCGCCGGCTGAACAGAACCGAATCCAAATCCATAAAGCACTGCCGCAATGTAAAGTACTGCTTCACTCGGCATCCATGCAAGCAGCAGCATTCCAGCCATGATGAGTACCGTTGAAGGCACAAATACGGCTCGATGTCCCCTTCTGTCATATAGTCGGCCCGCGAATAATCTCGTGACCATAAGGGCCATTGCATATACTAAAAAGTACCACTGAATTCCATCTACACCTTTTTCCGCTGTATATAGGGGAAGGAAGGTTGCAATTCCACCAAATGTAACGGAGATGAAGAAAATGAGCAAAGATGGCTGAAGGGCACTTTTTTCATAAATATCAAACCTTTTGGCTCTGACAGCCGCCGAAGGATCACTTTCCACTTTTTGATACCGAATAAGTGATGCTGCAATGATGGCAAGCAATCCTAATAAAGAGCAGATCAAAAACAACTCTTGGAACGGAAGTACCGTAACTAGGAAAAGACCCAATGATGGCCCGAATGCCAGTGCTAAGTTACCCGATAATCCGTAATACCCCATCCCCTCACCCCGCCGTTTCGCAGGGATTATATCGGAAGCAATCGTTCCTGAAGCCGTTGAAGAAAATCCCCAGCCGACGCCCTGTACAATCCGCATCATGAATAACAAGCCGATGCTCCCCATGAAACCGAAGGAACCCACTGACAATGCAAAAATGGCTAACCCAGCAAGAAAAACGATCCGCCTTCCTTTCGTCTCCAATAATCTTCCGGCAATTGGCCGGACAAGCAAGGCCGAAAAAGTGAAGATTCCAAGGACAGCCCCCACAAGACGATCATCACCGCCAAGCTGTTCCACAAACAACGGGAGGGTCGGCATCGTCATTTGAAAACCCATGAAGATGCACATATTTGCCAAACAGATCATGATGAAATCACGTGTCCAGATTTTATCAGTCCCTCTTACCCGTTCATCCACTAAGGTTTGCCTCATATTCCTTCACCTTCTAATTATAATAGTCATTGCCAGTTTACTAAAATTGGTTAAAATAAGCGAATGATTTATTTCGTGTAACTAAATATATATATATATATATATATAAATAAAAGCCCAATATGACATAGGGCTCCCCCTTTAACATTCATGATCATTTCCGTCCACTTACCTTCCGTATGCGAACCAATAATTTAGATTCTCCATGCTGTAATGCATTAAACCATTGCTCTATTCATCCGTAACGGCTCTTAGCTGAAACGCATCCCTCCAGCATAATGGATTTTCCTTACATTCAGATTTTCATAAAACATCCCCTGAAACAACCATTCTGCAAGTGAAGGATAGTTCTACACCCTATCTTATTAAATTCCAAAAACATCTAAAAGGAAAAACTTTAAATGTTTTTCCTTATCTCCTTAAGAAAAGGGGATGCATAACTGAAAAAAGCCGATCTCAATTGGATCGGCTTTTCATGCTTCACGACTATTTCGTTATCTCGATTTTCCCATTATTCGTTTCCAATTTAACTAGATTTTCACCTTTGCCAATGACAGTATCGCCCTCATACTTACCAAGGATATCCACTCTCCCATTGTCAACATGAACATCGAAAGTTGTATTCGTCGGTTCATTCTCCGTTTTGATCATGATTTTACCATTATTACTTTCGAGTTCGATCTCCCTATCCAAGTCTTTCGTGACTAATGTGATTTTACCGTTATTCGATGAACCAACCAGTTTTCCCTCCACATTATTAAGCTCTACTTTTCCATTAGCAGATTTCACTTCAACTTTTTCGGTTATTATATCATTTAATTCTACCCGGCCATTTTGAGATTTTACATTTAGATTTTCACTTTTCAATCCTGATATTTGCAATTTTCCATTATCGGATTCGGCGACAAAGGATTTATAAGATTCATCAGGCACATACACCTTTAAATGTAAGGATTGAATATGAAAACCAAAGCTAAACGTACGTCGATCCTTTAATTGTACCGAAAGCTTCTTCCCTTCCACATCTGCAGTGAAATCCAACTTGGAAACATCCATCCCTTTTGAAACCAACTCTATCCTGGTCTCCTTATCCTTCGTTGGCACGATCTCTACAGCTGCATTGTCAGCGTCGATCTGAATGTCCGTCACGATTTCCGAAATCGTTTTTTCCTCTGTAGTCGTTTCCTTATTCGTCATTTGGGAAAACGTAAACAGACTTCCTATTACCCCGATCAATAACAATACAAGTGCAATGATCGATAATTTTTTTACATTAATCATTTTTCAAACCGCCTTTCACAAGGGAAGCGTTAAATTTTAAATAGCGAATGAATCCTTTAGTTAAAGCACTCGTAGCGACAAACATTCCCATGGCAATGAAAATGCCAATCCCGCATAGTCCCAATGCGAAGAAAAGATCGAATAATTGAAAGTTACCTAACACAAGGTTAAACAGAGCGCCAAGCGGAGCAAGAATGAACGCTATCGCCGAAACCCAACCTGCAATGACAACTCCGATCAAGGCTATAAATGGTCCCAAAACGATCACTAAATTAAAGAACCCCAAACCAATGACTGCCCAAACTGCCCGCATAACATTACCTGCAGAAGTCGTTTGTTCAACCTGACCAAGATGATAGGTTGCCATCAGTTCCTTGGAAATCTGTTTAGGATTCCCAAGGGATTTGGAGATTTCCTGCTCTGACTTCCCTTCTTCCATTCCAATTTCGAAATACTCTTCGTAATCTTGAAGGATATCTTCCCGTTCCTCTAAGGAAAGTCTGGTTAAAGAGGCATTCAATTGTTTTAAAAATTGTTCTTTATTCATTGGTTCACACCTTCCTTGATTAATTGGTTGACCCCATTGGAAAATTCATTCCATTCCATCAGCAGTTCTTGAAGGTATCTCCGGCCTTTTTCGGTTAATGTATAATATTTGCGCGGAGGCCCTTCTGTTGATTCTTGCAAATATGTCGTAAAATACTCTTCCTTCGTCAATCGTCTTAAAAGTGGATATACCGACCCTTCCGATATTTCAATTTGATCCGAAATCTTCTGTACAAGTTCATACCCATAGCGATCCTGCTTATCCAGTAACACCAGAACACACAGTTCCAGGACACCTTTCTTAAATTGTACATTCATAGCACCTTCACTCCTTCCAAAAGTTTTTTGGTATAGTTCAATAAACAGTACTGAACACAGAACAATACATCTTATGTGAATAATTTACCACATGGTACTGTTCATTGCAAGGTACTATAAATATTTTTATGTCTTACACACATTCCAATAAGGGTAGAAGAAAATTAGCATTATATTCAAAGCTGCAAGAGAATACGATGTATAATAGTAAAATGTGGAAGGAGGAGTTACTTTGGCCAACAAAGCAATAACAAAGAAGCAATTCGATTTTCTTGAACATGAATTTAATTACCTTGAAAAGGAAGGAGTCATCTCCCGGCAAGAGAAAGTGAGGATGTTAGGTTCCTATGATGTAAAAGGCAATTTGAACTTCATCACGATTCTATTATCCATTGGGGCACTTCTTTTAGGTTTAGGCGTATTGACCTTCGTAGCCAGCAACTGGATCTATTTAAGTAAAGCGGTTAAATTCCTGCTTATCATTGCATGCCTAATCGGAGTGAACTTTGCTGGCGTGAAGGTGCAGGCACGCTTTCCCAAAACGTCACGAAGTCTGCATTATGCAGGTATCCTGATCTTTGGTGCAGGGATATTTCTAGTCGAGCAGATGTTTAACATTAGCATCAATTTCAACAATTCCTTTTTATTATGGGCGATTGGAACGGCATTCATTGGATACTATTTGAAGGATGTTTTCATCCTCCTTTTTACATCTTTCCTGCTTTTCATTTATTTGAACGGAAGTATATTCGTTGATGAAACATCTTATCCGCTTGCCATTCTTGTGTTTCTACCGGCTTTATACATTCTGTTAAAGAAATTCGATTACCCTAATTATCTGACCTTTTTCATTAACGCTTTAGCCATCAATACAATTGCCTTATTTCTTATGGAATTCGTGCCGAAACTAGGGTTTGAAAATTCGAATACGATTGTCCTTTCCATCTTGTTTGTACTGGGTATCGTGCTTGCCTATATTCCGGTAAGAGCCAAATTACAAAACATCACACACATACAAGGGCATATTTTACATGGTTTAACCGCACTCTTCCTTACCTTTGATTTTTCAATCTGGTTTCCTATAGCTTATTTCGTTTTTCTGCTTTATCTGATTCTAAAAGGCAGCTTGACCAGCATCGTGATAATATGTGCACTGATTTTCAGATATTACATCTACTCCTTTGACTTCCTGCCAAAATCGCTTACATTCATCATCGGTGGAATCATGCTCATCGGTTTTGGCTTCTTCTTTGAAAACCAACGAAAAAAAGGAGGGGAACTCAATGAGTAATCCATCATTCCGGCCACTCATCGTATTTTCCATTCCAGTCTTGATTTTGTTAATCTTGGCGTTTCCCCCGGTCTGGACAACAATGACAGGAGATGTAATCAAAATCAAAACAGCCCCGGTCGACCCGACTGATTTGTTTAGGGGAAGCTATGTGGCTTTGAAATACGAAATTGAATCAGTAAAGCCGTCGCAAGTCGATGACTCGATTAAAACCGAGTTCAATACAAGGAATATGGGTGATTATAAAAAGGTATATGTACGTTTAAAACAAAATAAGGATGGACTATATGTTGTCGATTACGTAACGAAAGAAAAACCCGTCGAAGGCGTGTACCTAAAAGGGGAATTGGAAGTCCCTTATGACCTGCAAAATGCTAAAACCATTCAGGTCAGATACGGTCTGGACAATTATTTCGCATCCGAAGAAAAGGCAAAGGAAATGGAGAAGGAAGCATTGGCCAACCCTTCAGTGGCCGTCGTAAAAGTTCGTAATGGCCATGTTGTTTTAACCGATATCATCATTGAATGAATGGCCCCCGGATATGACTAGCAAAAAGAGCATCGGTTTTTCGATGCTCTTTTGTTTTCTGGACTATTATCATGTGGAATTCAGATTGTTACTTAATGACCCGTTTTGCCCCTATATATTTTTCTTTCCAATATTCATCACTCATTTTCACCACTTTGACCCCTTTGGTGGTGGTCCCGACAAATGTGCCATTTCCATAATAGATTCCTACAAAAGAGACCTGCCCTTTCTTACCTGTCGCATAGAAGACCAAATCGCCCGCTTTCAAATCTTTTTGCTTCACGGCCTTTCCGGTTTTATACTGGTCCGCACTCGTTCTTGGAATCTTCATTTCTGTGGCGGCATTTTTATATACATATTGGGTAAGACCGCTAGCATCAAACCCTTTAGGGGTCGTCCCCCCATATTTATATTTGCTTCCCACCTGCTTCTTTGCCAAAGCGGCAACTTCATCACCATAATTGATAGAAGCTGAAGCATTAGCCGGACTGAATATGAATGCCGTCAATAATGCCCCGACTAAAACTATGGCTGCAAACCATTTTGAAACTGGTAAACGATAACTCATCCTTTTTCCTCCCCAAACTGAAAATGAACCACAATTTTAAATGTATGTTACATTTCGGTTCTTAGACCAAATCATTTTCGGCGATCGTCATCCCTGCAAAAAAAATAACCAGATAACGCCGTTGTCTAGCTAATACGGTGTTGTCTGGTATACTCTACTTTTCAGTAGCTGAAAGAATAGTGTCCATTACTTAGGTTCCTCGTATTGTCGTGCATTTTCACTGTCACTTAAACCTTTAGTTGTATGATCGACCACACCGCCGATCCCAAAGAATGTAAGCGCTATGAAGTTAATGATGCCTAAAGCGCCGTTCAATGCATCATCAGAAATGGTAAAGCCTATAGGAGTAATGAAATTGTTTATGAACGCGGCAACCATCTGCGCCAATATTAAAAGCCCAGGAAGGAGTACAGTAAATATAAACGTAGGGTTCTTAAGACGCACTTTCCAGTTGATCATTGCTTTTCCCCCTCTCTATCCTATTAAGTCCGCTTCATGAAGATTGTCGCGGACCTGCTATATTTTATGCGGCTTGTCCTTCTTACGTTCAAAAATTCCATTATCATCTATCACTCTAGTATCCACATAAACATAAAAAAAGCCCATCAGAGGATGGACCTTCAAAGTAGTTCTTAAAAACACTAGAGAGCGCCACACTTTAACAAGTAAGTAACAGCTTCCTCGAGCTCTATTTACTCCTCGGTGTGCCCGTGATCGAACATTAAATGCTAGATTTTTCACACTCCATTTTTTCCTGCAAAAACACTCCGATCCGTTCAGCAGCTTCAGTCAATCTCTCGGCCGGCTGGACCAAGGCCATCCGGACATAACCTTCACCCTGCTTCCCAAAAGCATCGCCTGGAACGACCGTTACCCCTGCTTTTTCAATCAATGCATAGGCAAATTCCCGTGATTTCCAGCCAACAGGAATTTGGGCCCAAATAAACATCGTAGCTGCTGTTTTCGGTACATGCCATCCTCCTTCCGCAAGACCTGAAATCAAGGCATCACGTCGGGACTGGTATTCCTTAACCTGTTCGGATAGCAGCGAAAGATTGGAAGTTAGCGCCATTTCGGCAGCTTTTTGAATAGGATAAAAAACCCCATAATCGATGTGTGATTTCAGCGTTCCCAGGATGTTCAGCGCCTCTTGATTGCCCACTGCATACCCAATGCGACAGCCGGCCATATTAAAAGTTTTGGAAAGTGAGTTAAATTCAATCCCCACTTCCTTGGCACCAGGAATGGACATAAAACTAATTTGCGGATGATCATCAAAAATCAATTCCGAATAAGCAAAATCGTGAACCACCATTATTTCATTCTTTTTCGCAAACGATATAACGTCCGAAAAGAAAGTCTCATCAGCAAGGGCCGTGACAGGATTTCCTGGATAACTGATGATCATCATTTTCGTCTTTTTCAGTATTTCATCCGGAATTTCGTTGAGCTGCGGCAGGAATCCATTTTCGGCAGTAAGCGGCATCGGATGAATGATTCCGCCGGCAAGTTCCACACTCGCTTCATAAATTGGATATCCCGGATCTGGCACCAGCACATAATCTCCAGAGTTTATCATCGCCGTTGCCAAGTGCGCAAGGCCATCCTGTGACCCCATCAGTTGGAGGACTTCCCTTTCTGCATCCAGCTCCACTCCATAGCGCATCCGATAAAAATAACGGACTGCCTCATGGAATTCAGGCGTACCTTTTAACGTATACCCGTAGGAATTGCGATCCTGCGCATACTTCACAAGCGTATCCACTACAAAATCAGGCGGTGGTAGATCCGGACTTCCAACACTCAAATCGATAACATCCAGCCCCCGTTTCATTGCATCCTGCTTGCGGGCCGCCAACTCTGAAAATATTCCTGTTGTGAATCTTCCGACTTTTTCAGATGGAGTCATATTCATTCTGCCTTTCCCCTCCATTAATGATTTTCTATCTATCATTATAGCAATCTTTCACGAGTATTTTAAGACTTCATCAGTATCTGTTCGAGAGCCTCATCAAGATGATCGAATTTAAATGCATACCCCGCCTTTTCCAATCTCTCAGGTATGACCCACCGGCTTTTTAATATCAATTCCGTTTAGGTCCCCATAAAGAAAGTCCCATCTCAAGAATGGGAGTTGGACAGGGAAGTCCTATCCGAATATTCATGAGCTTTCTCAAATGAGCCATCAATTCACGATTTGTAACTGGATGCAGCGATGAACAGTTGAACACCCCGCTCAGCTCCTGATTCTTTCTAAGAAAATGGACAATCTTCTATATGTATCCATCTGAATTTCTGATTTCCTGATCCTTATGGCCCCAGTCCGAATTTAACCAAATTCCTATATGGGGTCATCATTCCCCCGTCTCCCAATATAATGGCGATCCGTAAAGCGATTTGCCTCGTCTTCGGTAATCGGAAATCGAAAAATGAGCGCTCCCACGCTTTCGCAACATCTACGGAAAAGCCTGAACCGATTACACCATCCTCCTCCGTCATTGGTTTATCCTCAGCATGCCTGTATATCGTTGCCGTACTTGAGTTTATCCATAGTGAAGGGGGATTTTCACATTGTTCAATCGCCTTACCTAGCACTTCAGTCGTATCGGTTCGTGAATCCAATATTTCTTTCTTATTCTTGGGATTGTAGCGGCAATTGACCGTTTTTCCTGCTAGGTTGATTAACATATCCGATTTATCGATCATTTCCCTTATTCCTTCTTTATCTTCCCAGCCAATATGCGGGGATTGTCTGGAGATGATCCTTACCTCATACCCTAAATTCCTGAAATACTTTTCAAAGTATTGACCGACAAAACCAGTACCTCCAGCTAAAACCACTTTCTTCAGCATATAACCAACCCACTTTCGTTTATGAGTTAATAGTATGAATAATAACGAGCGCCTTCTATGTGAAATAATTCACATAAATTATACCATGTTATTACATTAAATGGTAGCAGCACCTGCCGCTGTACAATAATTGGTGAACTTGTCCAAGCAAAAGGGAAAATTACACATAAATTAGTAATGTGGAAATTTATAAAACAAAGGGGATGAGTTCAGTGTCAAACAAAAAGCTAAGAAGAGCTGTTAATTCCGGAACTGGCAATAGCAGCCTTAGGTCTGCCTTGAGAAGAGTCTTACAAAATTTATTAAACAATAATAGAGGTACTTCAATTAAGGAACCTACTTCCATCAAGCAACCCACTTCCGTCAAAGAATTTGAAAATTAGAAGGTTGCTTTTTTGAGATTACATGGAATCCCTTTGGACTAGTCTAAAGGGATTCCATTTTATGTATTTACATGTACCAGCTATATATGTCTAGTGAATAACTGTTATATCTAATAGAGATAAAGGAGAAGTTATGATGTATTTTTTTCGAGACTGGAAACCTAAAAAGGATATAAAGAAATTAACGGATATCACCGTAAAAAATTTTCGGGTTTCTTCCGATAAGGTGAATGAAATTCTGCAAAAGTCACACAAGGTACTTGTGATTTGTAATGATAAAGGTAAAGTAGTGGGATTCATTTGTTATAATCTTTATTTATATAAAGTGGCTCATATTAATTATGTAGTCATTGACAAAAAATATAGAGGAATGGGAATTCTGCAAGCACTTTTACCCGAATTAGTAGAATATGTGAGAAATAAAGGAATCCTTGTAGTGTCCGGTTTCGTGAACAAAAATAACCATGAGGCATTGCAAAAGTTTAGAGCCCTTGGTTTTAAACCGATTTTTATTTATCATGATGACATTCTAATTCAATCACTGATTTAAGAAGGTTCTCTTGAAGCTTATAGCGTAAATAAGAAGAAAGATCGATCAAAATACATTCTGTTTCACCCCCTATTAACTGGAATTTCATTCCTGATACCAATACAAATAAGCGGGAATAGGATTATAGGGATATATGAATTCCCTGTTCCTCCATACAATGAATAACTAGGGAAGGAAAGCCTGTAAATTCTACACGGATCCATAGGCATTTTCCCTGTAGTCTCTTCAACCTTACTTATAATCTTAATTCACTCTCCGGTGCTTCTTTTTAATGCAACATTTCATATATTCAAGGCAATTCTATTAAAAAAACAGTATGCAACGTTTGTCATTCATAGGCTTGATCGTAGAGTTCCCATTAAAAAGGTCAACCAGTAAACACTAGTGAACCTATCATATGTTTATCTTTTTGAATAAAACTGGAGCGGTACTATATTGGAAGGAATCGCAATAATTTATTACCCTAGTCATAATATTTTTCTATATTTTCAAAATAAACCCATTCCTGTATAGTGAGTGTATACCTTTTAAAAGGGGAGATATAATGAAATCGATAGAACTAATCATCTTAAATCTGGAAGAGGTTAGAAGAAGAAACATTAAACTATGGACTTCAATACCTAAAGGCACACTCCATTGGAAACCGGACGACAAGGCAATGAGCAGTTTAGAAATGGTTAGACATGTCCTTGATAGTGAGCATTATTATCATTTATCCATTAAAAATCAAGGCAGCTTACCAGTTTATGAATCACCATATGAAAAACAGCCGCTTATCTCCGTGGAAGCGGAATTAAACTTTGCTGAACCATACAGGCGTGGTTTTTTGGAAACAATCATGTCCTTCAGCGAAGACGACTTATCCACTATTAAAATTGATCGATCTGATGTAGGATATATCAGGGATTTAGGAGACATGTTGCTAAGAATCGCTTATCATGAGTCTGTACATACTGGTCAATTATTGGACTATTTAAGAACTTCTGGAGTCCCTAGAATAAGCGTTTGGGATTAATCAAATCATTTTCAAAGGTGTTTCATCATCCTGAAGCACCACACTGTAGGCAACTCGATGAAAATCGTGTTTGTCTGCAGTTTTTTTATTGCTTGTACGATTTGGACGTTGATTTCCGCTTCAGGCACTCGCTTTCCGCGGGCGGTCGGGGAGCCTCCTCGGCTTAAGCCTGCGGGGTCTCCCCCAGACACGCTTTTCCCGCAGGAGTCTCGTACCTTCCGCACCAATCAACTTTGTATTAGCATTTAGTTAGAAACCATACCCGGGAGTTGAGGGTTGATTTGATGAAAGATATGTTTTCCGCCTACAAGCTGCGGGGACCGGTCTGCATGGACTGCAGTTTTTATTGCTTGTACGATTCGGATGGTGATTTCCGCTTCAGGCACTCTTTATTGTTTTAAATGGAAGTATTTAAACTTGTGATGATGAGGATGCTTGCTATGATTCTAGAGATCAACTTGATATGTTTACTTTAAATCAACTGTTGCCGCAGCAGCTTATACATCTCATGATGCTCCACCATGATCAAACAATCCAATTATCTTCAAGAAAATGTTTCATGCAAGAAAGTTGTGGAAAAGTAATGATATAGGAGGGATAAGAAATGTTATCAAAAAAACCGGCGGCCAGAATGGTCAGCGCCTTTATTCTGACCGGTTCTCTTTTAGGGGCAGGTGCATCGTTTTCAACAGAGCCTGTTGAGGCTGCATCCACAATGGATTCCGCTTCTGCCATGGCTAAGGATCACGCTCTTACCACCTTACATGAAATCTACAACAAAGCTTTTTCGGGAGAAATGCCTTATACAGCCATGGGTTTGAAAGTTAATGAAAACACCCAAAAAGAAGTATATGAGACATTTGGTTCTCCCCCAGAACCAGGTAACACAGATGAAACTTTTGACTATTACCATGCAGAAATGGGGCATCCAGGTTTTGCATTTGCCTATAACGCTGACAAGACCATCTCACAAATCCGATATTTCGGGACAAATGTGGAACGGGACCATAATCTAGGAAGCATCACACCTAAAGTATTAGGAAATCAACTCGGCAGTGCTGACGAAATACGCCATATTTCCAGTACGAATGAAATCAACTACATTTACAAGACAGGGAATTATGAACTGCAATTCATTGTCGGTGAAAATCAAACTGTAGATCATATCAATCTACTCGAAGCTAAATAATATGTACGATAAAAATGGTTGTCGAAGGTTGCAGAGAATGAAAAAGTATCTCTGCAACCTTTTTTGTTTCAAGCCCCTCCCCTTCTTTCCCTTTCAACCTCAAAGCCGTGTACTGCCAAAATCAGATAATGGAAGCAAAACGGTCATTTCATTTACGTAAACCATACTCACCCCAAACGGATTCTTAATATTTTTACAATAAAATTAGCTTGTTCAATATTATTTCAATATATGGAGGGTGTCAGTAAAATGATTAATAAGTTCAGGGCTTTCACAGTATCGGTTCTAAGCCTGGCCATCCTTTTTCAGGGTCTTCCGGCTGCGGTTTCAGCAAAAGATGCAGAAGACAATCAGACAAATCCAGGAGGCAGATGGATGAAGGGGGAATATCATGCCCATACCACTCAGTCCGATGATGCCGAGGGATCACAGAGCCTTGAAAGCTTGCTGAATAACGCATTTGATAATTATGGCATGGATTGGATGGGAATTTCCGATCACTTGAGGATGTCTTCGAGGGATGATGAAGGTAATTTGATTCCAGGAGGGCCGATACCGCTGTCTCAGGGAATCATTCAATATCAAGCCCCAAAAATAAAACAACTGCAAAAAGAGGGCAAATTTAAAAATAAAGTCATCTTTTCAGGCTTCGAATGGGACATGCCCACATACGAGCATGTCGGCATAGGCATTTTGGGAGATCAGCCGGGCTCGCCCAAAAGTCTGAAAGCTGGCAATCAGTTCGAATATCTGTTCACCAACCAGGAAGAAAAGATGTTTGATCCTAAGGATGTAGTCATTTGGAAGTCACAGGATCAAAGAGCCAATAAAACATCCGAGGATGCCAGAACGGCATTGGCATGGCTTGAAAAAAATTATAAGAATACAAGTTATGCCATATTGAACCATCCATCAAGAAAGAGGGTGTACAGCATATCTGATTTTCGCGACTTCAACAATATCGCCCCGAATGTCATGTTCGGATTTGAAGGTATGCCAGGTAACCAGATGGAGCCGGACAGAGGCGGTTTAAATCTGACAACACCAGAAAACCGGACCTATGGCGGTTCCGATTACATGCTTGCTAAGGTAGGAGGTGCATGGGATGCGCTACTTGGGGAAGGACGCAAGTTCTGGAATTTTTCCAATTCGGACTCCCATTTTGAAATCAGTGAAAACCGCCTATACTCAAGCGGTTACTGGCCAGGAGAATATTCCAAGAATTATACATGGGTAAATGGCTCATCAATAAAATCTGTCCTTGATGGCATGCGATCCGGAAAATCCGTCTCCGTTTTTGGTGACTTGATCGATGCCCTTGAATTCCAAGCTAAAAACGGAAACAATACGGTGGATATGGGCGGGGACCTTAAAGTGAAGGAAGGACAGATGGTCAAGATCACCGTCCGATTTAAGAGCCCCGAAAAGAACAATAACGGGGACCCCGTCAAGGTAGATCATGTGGATCTAATTTCCGGTGAAGTAACCGGGAAAGCAGAGCCTGGAACACCTGCTTATAATAAAGCCACCAATGATACGACAAAAGTGGTTAAACGCTTTGCAAGTAAAGACTGGAAAACTGATCGCGATGGTTTTCATGCCATCACTTACAAAGTCAAAGCCGATAAGGATCAATATTTCCGTTTGCGCGGCACGAATCTAGGGGAAAATGTCTCTGGAGAAACGATGGACGGTGAACCGCTGATCGATAAAAAGACTGAAATCGGGGATAACGAAACGCGTTTTTCAGAAATAAACAACCGTAACTATAAAGATCTTTGGTTTTATTCAAACCCTATATTCGTCAGCGTAGAGGATAAATAATCATGGTAAACACTAAGTTAAAAAGAATACTGCAATAGTTCTGGACGGCTTCAAAAAGCCCCTCTCCCAATTAGCGGAAGAGGGGCTTTTTGCCCCCTTAGAATTTTAATGTACACTTCCCTTCCCTTTCGTTTTATTTCACTTCCTTGCATGAAAACCGTATAATTCACCAAGTTTCATTAACACTAATGATATAAGTTATTTTCATTGACTTTTTTCCTTTTCTTGTTTAGTATCACAGAGTATCAATCCCTATCAGATTACTAGGAGGTTTACCCAAATGAAAAAAATGGTTGCACTTTTATCGCTATTGTTAGCTTTCACGGTTGTACTTACCGCTTGTGGTACCGATACAAAAAATGAGGCAAACGATACCGGCAATAAATCTTCTTCACAAGAAAGTCTATATGATAAAGTCAAAAAAGATGGCGTATTAACTGTTGGAACAGAAGGTACATATCCTCCTTTCACATTCCACGATGATTCAGATAAACTAACGGGGTTTGATGTTGAAATTGCTAAAGAAGTGGCAAAACGCCTTGGAGTGAAAGCTGAATTCAAGGAAACACAATGGGACGGCATGTTTGCAGGCTTGGATGCTAAACGTTTTGATATGATCGCAAACCAAGTGGGCATCGATGAAGACCGTCAAAAGAAATATGATTTCTCTGACCCATATATTCAATCAGGGGCCGTATTGCTTGTACACAAAGATAATTCGGATATTAAATCCTTCGATGATTTGAAAGGCAAGACCTCTGCACAATCTTTAACGAGTAATTACAATGATCTAGCCAAATCTCATGGTGCTGAAGTTACAGGCATTGAAGGATTTTCTCAATCCGTACAGCTTATTGGTTCTAAACGTGTAGATGCGACGATTAATGACAAATTATCGTACCTTGATTATAAAAAGCAACACCCGGATGCACCTATCAAAGTCGCTGATGAGGAAGAAAGCGGAGTCGCAAGCGGTTTAATGTTCAGAAAAGACAGCGGCAAATTAGTGGAAGAAGTAAACAAAGCACTTAAAGCAATGAAAGACGACGGCACGTACGCGAAAATCTCGGATAAATGGTTTGGTGAAGATGTTTCTCCTAAGTAATATTTTCACCGACCCCGAGCGTATGAACCAGCTTGTTTCCATCGCTCAAACCTCCCTCTATCCAATGATAGAGGGAGCTATTCAATATACGATTCCACTAACATTGATCACATTCGTTCTCGGCCTTATTCTTGCTGTACTCACAGCATTGGCTAGATTATCTTCCATGAGAATTCTTCAAATAATTGCGCGTGTATATGTGTCAATCATCCGCGGGACACCATTACTTGTGCAATTATTTATCATTTTCTATGGACTTCCAAATTTAGGTGTAACTATCGATCCTTTCATTTCGGCTATTATAGGATTCTCTTTAAATGTAGGAGCATATGCTTCGGAAATTATACGAGCAGCCATTTTATCGATACCAAAAGGGCAATGGGAAGCAGGCTATTCGATCGGGATGACATATACCCAAGCTTTAAAGCGCATCATTTTGCCGCAAGCAGCACGGGTATCCATTCCCCCATTATCCAATACGTTCATTAGCCTATTAAAAGATACATCGCTTGCATCACTCATTCTTGTAACGGAATTATTCCGTAAAGCCCAGGAAATCGCTGCAAAAAACTATGAATTTCTACTACTTTACATGGAAGCGGCTGCTTTATATTGGATTTTGTGCACCATTCTATCTTTCATTCAAGGAAGTTTAGAGGACAGACTTAATCGTTATGTAGCAAAATAAGAACCACAGTTGTTAAAGGGGATTTTAAAATGATCAACATTAAGAATCTTCATAAATCATTTGGTGACCTTGAAGTATTAAAGGGCATCGATTTGGAAGTGGAGCAAGGTAAAGTCATTGTATTGATCGGTCCTTCCGGTTCAGGTAAAACAACCTTTCTTCGGTGTTTGAATCTCCTTGAGGTGCCCACGGACGGGACGATTGAAATCGATGAAACGGTAATGGACTTCAAAAAACCGGTTAGAAAAAATTCGATTACTTCTTTTCGCAGTTTGACAGGGATGGTTTTCCAAAGCTATAACCTTTTCCCTCACAAAACAGCATTGGAAAATGTAATGGAAGGCCCCATTATCGTAAAAAACATAGGCAAACATCAAGCGAAAGAAACGGCGGCTACCCTGCTTACAAAAGTGGGCTTAGGTGAAAAAGTCGATTTTTATCCATTTCAATTGTCCGGCGGTCAGCAGCAACGGGTCGGAATTGCAAGGGCTCTGGCCATGGAGCCTAAGGTCATGCTATTCGATGAACCCACTTCCGCTTTGGATCCCGAACTAGTGGGGGACGTCCTGCAGGTCATGAAAGACCTGGCGAAAGATGAAGGCATGACAATGATCGTGGTAACCCATGAAATGCGTTTCGCCCGCGAAGTCGCCGATGAAGTCATTTTCATGGATGAAGGAAAAATAATGGAGCGGGGAACACCCGAGCAGATTTTCACAAACCCTAAAGAAGCGCGTACACGAAAATTCCTCAATATGATTCAATAAAAAAACGGTGCTATTCAAGCACCGCTCGCAAAACCCCCCATTTTTAGAAATGGGGGGTTTTGCCCATCATTATATCAATGAGATGCTTGGACCTGTTTAGCCTGTGTCCGTGCATGGTATAGCTGAAAAAGAATCAAAGCAAAAACGGAAAGGATGGCACCCGATATAAATGGTAAATCAATCGAAATCGAAAATAACCAACCGCCGATCGGAGGACCTGCAATCCTGCCGAACGAGTCGAAGGAAGATAGCAACCCCGTGACACTGCCATGGCCCGACATGGAACTTTTGGTAAGCAGGGCCGAAATGGCAGGCCGGATGAACCCATTACCCACTCCGAAAATCGTCAGGAAGACCGCCGATGTCCAGAAGCCGGAAGAAAACAGGATGAGAATGAAACCGACTGCCGAGACGATGATTCCCATTCGAATGACCGCGCCTTCCCCATATTTCTTTGTCATCCTGCCCACTAATCCACCTTGAACGATCGCACTCCCAAACCCCATGATCATAAAGATATAGCCTAATTGCACAAGACTTATATCAGCCTTTTTGGCTGCAAAATAGGCGAAAGTCGTTTCTAGTCCTGCCATTGAAAGGGTGACGATCATTTGCAAAAAGAACATGGTTTTAAGAGGCCCTCTAAAGGCTTTCCACATGGACTCTTTATTTTTTGACTGTTGGGCCCTCTTCTCTACTGTATGTGATTCCTTCAGTATCGCAATCACTAAGAATAAAGTAATCAAAGAGGATATTCCAGCAATGTAAAACGGCAAGTTCAAACTTGATTTGGAGAATACCCCGCCAATCGCCGGTCCAAAGATGAATCCAAGCCCTGTGGCGGCCCCGATGATTCCCATCCCTTTTCCCCGATCTTCCGGCGTCGTGATGTCAGCCACATATGCCATTGCGGTTGGCATGTTTGCCGATGACAAAATCCCGCCAATGATTCTGGCTGCAAATAATACCCATAGGGAATCTGCCGAAGCCTGGATGAAAAACGAAAGGGCCAGTCCAGCAATCCCGATAATCATGACAGGCTTACGCCCTATCCGGTCAGATATACGTCCCCATATCGGGGCAAAAAATAATTGCATCAGTGAATAAACAGCCATTAAAAGGCCAAGCTCTGTAGGACTGCCACCAACCTTTTCAGCAAGGAACGGAATGACGGGAATGATGATCCCAAATCCGACCATGACTAAAAACATCACTAAAAAAAGTACGGGTAACACCTTTTTTGTTTCCATTATATTTTTCTCCTTTTATTTCTTCCACATTCGCTACGTACATTGGAACGAATTCCTAAAATCCCATTACTTAGCATAATCTACCTGGCAATACTTTAAACAGTTTATCATACAACCTTTACCAAATCAGTATGAAGCACGACCTTCTTTCGGAAACTCCCTTAAATAAATAAGAACCAGGCATAAATATCCTCGACTCTACAGTCATTTCTCATGTAATGGCACTTCGTTATTTTCACTGTGTTTCGTGAAATCAATGGCATGAGTTCGTTAAAAATCTTTTCCTCCCCTTATTTTTTCTTAAGGGGTACTCTATACTGTAGGGTATGATTGATGTTTGGGAGGTAGAAGAATGTCTAATGATCAGTGGATTTTAATTATTGACGATGAAGAAGATTTGGCACGTCTCATGGAGACAGTTTTACATAAAGAAGGTATCCCCAATATTATTACGGCGGGGACGATTGCGGATGGGTGGGCAAAGTTTCAGAAGTTCGATCCATCACTAGTCTTGCTGGATATCATGCTGCCAGATGGAGAAGGCTATGACTTATGCAAGCAAATTCGTGAAGTGTCGAATGTGCCGATTTTATTTTTGTCGGCAAAGGATGAGGAAATTGATAAGCTTTTGGGGTTGGCGATTGGCGGGGATGATTATATTACCAAACCATTCAGTCCGAAAGAAGTTGCCTATCGAGTAAAGGCGCAGCTTAGGCGGGCGGGCTATACAGAGGAAAAAACCTCACCGAAAAAATTGCAAATTGGTCCATTTGAGCTTAGTTCAAATGAAAATGAAGTGAAAAAGGATGGCAAAACCCTTGAGCTGACAGCTAAAGAAATCGGTCTGATGAGCTGTTTTATGCATCATCCGAATCAGATCTTGAGCAAGGAAACTTTGTTTGAACATGTATGGGGCGATGATTTCTTTGGCTCTGATAATACAGTGATGGTCCATATTCGCCGTTTACGCGAAAAAATCGAAATAGATCCTTCAAAGCCAACTTTTTTAATAACCGTTAAAGGGCTTGGTTATAAATTACAGACCAAGGGTGAAACAAGATGAAGTGGAAATTGACACGGCGCTTTTTAGGATCCGTTGTGACAATTGTCGTAATCGTAGGAATCGTAAATACAATTTTACTTTTATGCTTACTCTTTGTTCATTTCGACACGGAAGAGGAATCTGCGGAGACCTTTAGCCGATCTTTTTCAAAATATGTAGAACTAATAGATGAAAAACCAATGGTAAATGAAGAAGGACTGGAAAAACTGCGGAACACGAACGCCTGGATACAATTTTTGAATGATAAGGGTGAACAAGTAGCAGCCTATTACACACCTCAAAAATTGCAAACCGTATATTCTCCAGTTGAAATCGTCCAAATGTATAAGTATAAAGAAATTGATGCAGAGACGACTGTTTTTGCCGGCGAAGCTCATGATTTCAGCTATTTTGTAGGGGTTAAAGATCGAGGAATAGGCCGATATGTACTGTCCTATAATTATGTTCACATTTTAAAGTACTTCAACATCATACTTTTACTGTTTTTAACGGTGGATATCATTATTGCCCTAGTCATTGGACTATTATTTGGTAAAGGATTAACGACACCACTTAACACTTTAATAGAGGGAATTCAGCAGCTTCGTGAAAGACGTTTTAAAAAGATGAGTATACCAAAAGGCGTCTATGAAGATGTATTTCACAATCTGAATGAACTATCGGTAAAGTTAGATCAGTATGAAAAAGAACGTGATCAACTCGACCAAATGCGTGAGGAATGGATTAGCAATGTTTCTCATGACATGAAGACACCACTTGCATCCATCCATGGTTATACAGAATTGATGAAAGACAATGCCACTGAATTAACACCACAAGAATTGTATGAGTTTACATCCATTATTAATAGACAGTCCGTATATATGAAAAATCTGTTGGATGATCTCAATTTAACGATGCGTTTACGCAACCAACGACTTCCCTTGCAATTTGAAGATGTTGATATCGTTGGGTTTATAAGAGAAATGACGATAGCGCTCTTAAATGATTCACAATTTGGTGATCGACAGGTCGAATTTGAGGCAAATGTGGATAAAGCAATGCATAAAGTCGATAAAAATTTACTGAAACGGGCAATTTTTAACTTTATCTACAATGCGCTCGTACATAATGATGAACATGTCGTCGTGAAAATACAAATTGATGATGTTCATCTACAACCAGAACATCATACCCAGATTACCATTGCCGATAATGGCCGCGGTATTCCCTCCAAAGATTTGGATCAGGTTTTTGAACGCTACTATCGAGGTACGAATACTGCCAGTAAACATGGGACCGGCTTAGGAATGGCCATTGCAAGGGACATTATCCTGGCTCATAAAGGTAAACTGGATTTGACTAGCATTGAAAATAAGGGAACAACCATCACGATACTTATATAATTTATTTTTCCTACAGAGAAAGGGCTGTCCATAACAGACAGCCCTTCTTTCCTATTTATTTTGGTTGTGCCTTTTTTGGAATATCCTCAAATTTCACTTCATCATATGACGAAACTTCATCACCATTTTTCACGTACATCTTTAAGTAAGCATTTTTTCGAAGATTTTTTTGTGCCGTGAATTCAAGCGATATCGTTTCACCATCTGCATTTTTGGCGTCAAGTTTATAAGAATAGTAAGTCATCACTGTACCATCATCCAGTTTGGTTTCATGCTGCACCCCATCCTCTGTAATTTGCAAATAATAATTATCGGCATTCATGCGATTAAAGTCAATTTTAGTAAGCGCGAATACTCCTGCCGCTCCAAGTATGAACAATATGCCAACTATCATAAAAAATTTCTTCATTTAGATCATCCTTCTGTTTTATTATTTTGTGTGATAATACGATTATAAGAAGCTACCGTTAAGATATAATACAGACCGTAAATAATCGTATAAGCGATCATCCAGATCAATACAGGTTTTGCCAGATTCATCATCAATAAACCCGAGAAGGCTTTTAACGCAACCGCACTGTGCAATAGCCCGACTGCCAGCGGGACGAAAAAGATTACAAACACTTGGGATGCAATGGATTTCCGCATTTCTTTTGCGTTAACGCCCATTTTATGAAGCATATTGTATTGTGATTTATCTTCCTCAGCTTCCGTTAGAACTTTAAAGTAAATGATACTGCCTGTTGCCGCTAAAAAAACCAGACCAAGAAAACTGCCGATAAAGAGCAATGATCCTACACTTTCAATGCTTGCTTGAAAATCTTGAGGCGCACTGGAAAATAGAGCTTCTTCAGGTATTTGTTTTGATATTTTTTCAGATAAATCCACGGAGGCTTGATCAACACCGATAGCACGATAGTTCAGGGCTTCCCCTTCTTTTTGCAATGATTTAAATTGATCATTCGATACAACCACGACAATGCCTGCTGTTTTGGCATTTAAAACCGTTTGTGTTTTAAAGCTTTGGAATGTTATCGCCGTGTTGTCTTCTGTCCTTATCGTCTTGTCCTTGTATTCAGGTGAGAATCTTTTGTCATATCCAATATCTAAAATGACTGCTTTGCCATGATTCACATGCAATGCTTCCTTACCTTGTACATCTGCCAATTTGTTATATGTTCTTTCATCGATTACCGTGTAAATCCTTTTATCCGAGTTATCGAATGCTGATTCCTCGCTAAGTTCTTTCGTATTAAATGTGATAGATAGTGCTTCAACATTTTCATCATACTTTGTATCTGGCAATATGGCGGTGACTTGATGATCGCTTTTTACATCCGTTTGCTGATACATGAAGGTATTCGGATCAACGGTCATAACTTGGTCATTCGCGTTGTAATAAAGACCATAAACCGCACCGCCAGCCGTTACCGTTGTAGCACTTAACACCGCAATTACGGTCAATGTCCTTGCATTCCCCCGAATGCGATAAAGCAATTGCGAGATCGTCATCAGATGCAGGCCTTTCCATAGCCATTTTTCATTTTTCTTGATCACGGCTAACACAAAGCCTGTCACGCTATGAAACAATAAAAATGTACCAGCAATAACAGTTGTCAAAATAATGAGTGCCGTCATCAAAAAGCCAATCTTTCCCCACACTTTAGAAGTAAAAAGATCTTGCATCGCCAACCAATATCCGATGACAATCAGGAAAATTCCCAGAAAGGCTACAATCATAGATGGCTTCGGAGCCGCTTCCCCCTTTTTCGATGCATGGAAAAGATCAATTAGTTTAAATTGGTATATTAAACGATAGCCCTGGAATGATGTCACCAAGAAAATAATAAGAAATACGATAGAGGTGTTCAAAGCTGCAGATCCTGAAAATGTAAAAGGTGCGATGACATCATAGCCCATTAAATAGATCAAGATCGTCATGAACCCTTTTGAACATAGAAATCCAAGTAAAATCCCTACAACTAATGAAACCAAGCCTAGCAATAGATTTTCAAAGAAGAGCATAAAGCCAATCTGGCGATTACGTACGCCAAGCAATGCATATAATGCCACTTCTTTTTTACGTTTTCTCATGAAAAATGAATTGGAATAGGCAATAAAAATGGCAACGAAAAAAATCAGGATGACGGCCGCACCACTCATTAATGAACCTAATTTCTGTGATGAAGCCGTTTGTTCTGCAACTGCATCACTATACTTCAATGTTACAAATGTGAAGTAGATGATAATGCTAAATACCATGGATGCGATATATAAAAAATATTGGGAAAGGTTCCGGGCAATATTTTTTCTCGCCAGACTAAATAACGTCATCTACCTCACCTCCAATTGTTGCAAGGACATCCATGATTTCTTGGAAGAAAGCTTTACGTGATTGGCCACGACGATAAATTTCTGTTGAAAGTGTACCATCCTTGATGAAAATGATCCGCCGGCAGAAGCTTGCGGCATATGCATCATGTGTCACCATCATGATGGTGGAATTATTATTTTCATTTAGTTCACTTAAGCTTCCCAGCAGACCTGTTGCAGATTTTGAATCAAGTGCACCTGTTGGCTCATCTGCCAGGATCAATGCAGGCTCTGTCACAAGCGCTCTGGCTGCAGCTGTTCTTTGCTTTTGCCCACCGGAGATTTGGTATGGATATTTAGCTAATAAATCTTCAATCCCAAATACTTTAGCAATACGATTCACCAATGCAGTAATTTCTTTCGCTGGAATTTTCGCAATCGCCAGTGGCAATAATATATTTTCCTTCACAGTCAATGAGTCTAGCAAATTGTAGTCCTGGAAGATGAAACCCAGATTTTCACGTCTGAAATCCGTTAATTCCGCCCCTTTCATATCGTGAATGCTCGTATCATTCATATAAATTTTCCCCTCAGTCGGCGAGTCGATAGTTGCCAACATATTGAGCAATGTCGATTTCCCCGCTCCAGAAGGTCCCATGATTCCTACAAACTCCCCTGCATGAATGTCAAAAGATATATTTTCCAACGCCGTATAGGCAGCGCTTGATTTACCATATGTTTTTTTTATATTTTCCACTTTTAATAATGGTTCCATTTGTTTCACCTCTTCAGTATTGTTGATACGTTTATCTTACATGCTCATTCTTACAGCATCTTTGTGCCAACCTTACAGCAAGCTTAAATCCATCAAAAAAACGCCTTCCACTTATGGAAGACGTTAACGTAAAAGTATTTAACTTTGCTTCAGAAGCCTGCGATCGATAACAAAATTACCAAATGGAATGAATGAAACGATGAAAATCATCGCCATTTTTAAAAAGGACCATTTTGATATGATGCTCACATAAAGTAATAAAAGCCCAAACACGACAAACAGGAAACCATGGATGCTGCCTAAAATGAGTGTTGCTTCCCCGATATCCAATATGTACTTAATGGGCATACCAATGGCAAGCAATAAAACATATGAGATTCCCTCAATTATTGTAATAAACCGAAACCATCCAATAGCTGTCGAAAACATTCTCTCATCCCCTTATTGTACAAGTATGGCATACAAATCCAGCTTCCTGTCCCAATCCAAAGCCCGTTACTCTATCATATAATATTACGGTGACACCCACTAATAAATAGTACCAGGTTTTCCTAAAAGTAGAACAACAAAAGAAGCCCAATCAAAGGATTGGGCCTGAGTTTAAAAGTGACTTCTTTTCCAATGACTGCCTAGGAGCGGAAGTTAGCACAATAGCTTATTACGTCACATATTGAAATTCCCTATTTTATTTTTTAACCAGGAAGGTTCAATATTTCCTGTCGTAACACCTTTTTTACGTTTACTTCCATATTCCACAATTTCTTCGAGACGCTTTTGTTCATAAGCTAACTTTTTCTCCGCTTTGGAAAAAACATCTTCAATTTTAATCTGGGAAACAACAACTACACCATCATCATCTCCCATGACTAAATCACCAGGATGAACGGTTACACCGCCACAAGTAATCTTCGTATTAATTTCTCCCGGTCGATCTTTACACGGTCCGTTTGGCGTGAATCCCTTTGCAAAAATCGGAAACCCCAATTCACAAAGAGCCTCTTTGTCACGAACAAACCCGTCAATGATAATTCCCTCAAGTCCTACTGCGTGCGCAGCTCCAGCCATTAACTCTCCAAGGTAAGCATTTTTTTTGTGACCCTTCCCATCCGCAATTAAAACATAGCCTTCACTTCCAGCATAGATGGCTTGATGAAGCATTAAATTATCTCCCGCCTTCATATCGACTGTTATGGCTGTTGCTATCACTTTCATTCCGGATGACACAGGCTTTATCTTATGATCCATTACTCCAGTATTAGAATCATACAAAGCATCTGCTATAAGGGTCGTATTAAATTTTTTTCGCTCTCTCAATGATGGACTTTGGTATTAGAGGAGGCTTTGATTTTAATCTACTCAAATGATTACACCTCTTTTTATTATTCAAACATAGAAAAATTGATCGTTTCAATTCTGCATAGAAATATGGCTAAATTGATAATGCACCGAAAAGGATTGCTGTAATTATCATAACCAATGCTGTTCCGACAGCGTATTTTAGTGAAAATTTTATATGCTCCCTAAACTCTATGCCTACAAGTCCAATCAATACGTATACCGACCCGACCAATGGACTTAATAAATGTAATGGCTGCCCTAATAAAGAGGCTTGTGCTATCTCCAGTTTATCGATACCGAATCCCGAAGCAGTTTCAGCAATGATTGGAATAATACCAAAATAATAGGGGTCATTTGCCATTACAAACGTAAATGGCATACTGGTCAGTCCTACAATTACAGGCAATTGTGGACCTAGGAAGTCAGGTATAATTTGTACTAATGTTGAAGCCATGGCATCGACCATTTCTGTTCCCTCTAAAATCCCTGCGAAAATACCCGCAGCAAAGATCAAGGAAGTAACAGTTAGAATATTTCCTGCATGTGCTTCCACTCTTCTCTGTTGATCTTTTAAATTTGGATAGTTTACAACCATGACTATGACAAATGCAATCATAAATAGAGCTGGTAATGGCAAAATTGCTTTGACTAGTGCAAAAATCAATAATAGGGTAAGAACGATGTTGAACCAATACAGCTTGGGCCTTTTTAATGATAGGTCGGCAGCGCCCTCAAATGATACGGCTATTTCATCTTCGGTATCTGTATAATGACCATATACACCTAATCTTTTGCGTTCTCTTAAACCAAAAAATGCGCCTAGTCCAATGATATATAATGCCCCAGCAATGATAGATGGGATAATTGGTCCAAGAAGTTCCATGGCGTCGTACCCAAATAATGACATTACCCTTGCAGTCGGTCCTCCCCAAGGAAGAACATTCATGATTCCCATCGACATTGCTGGGAGACAAGCCAATATTAACTTATTCATCCCCAACTTCTCATATAATGGCAATAATGCTGTAACGACGATAAGATACGTGATGGTTCCATCCCCATCCAATCCTACCAATAAAGACAATACTGCAGTTGTAACGGAAATCTTTAATGGATCCCCTTTTGATATCTTCACCATTCTAGTCACCAATGGATCAAACATACCTGCGTCTATTAATATTCCAAAATATAAAATGGCGAATATCACCATGATTGCGGTTGGTGCAATTGTTTCAATCCCACTCATCATCATAGGTCCTAAATCAGTGAATCCGCCTATCAGAGCAAAAATTACCGGTATGATAATCAGGGCATTAAGGGCACTTAAACGCTTACTCATTATTAAATACATAAAAACAACAATCATCATGAATCCTAAAATGGCTAACATATATACCCCCCTTTTTTTGTATCCGTTTTCATTCGGAATTTTTTTAGGGATTCTCTTGAATCCCTTAGTAATCACCCCAGT
This sequence comes from Peribacillus sp. FSL R5-0717, assembly GCF_038002945.1. Lineage (NCBI taxonomy): Bacteria > Bacillati > Bacillota > Bacilli > Caryophanales > Bacillaceae > Peribacillus > Peribacillus sp. FSL R5-0717. Next base: position 3,327,817 of record NZ_JBBOOF010000001.1, on the reverse strand, counting down.
TTTTTTTGGCCTTTTGGTTTTGAATGCAGCCTGTCGTTCGGTCCTGCCTTTAGAATAAAACTTCCACCATCATGCCCGATTGTACATTTGATGCTAGTGGCGATATCGAGTAATGATTCGAGATTAATGTTAGTCTGGATGCCCATTTCATGAAAGCCATGTACAATATCTTCTGTGGGAATATTTCCAGCAGCGTTAGGGGCATAAGGGCATCCTCCCAATCCAGTGGTGGAACTATCAAACTCAGTGACCCCTTGCTGCAAGGCTGCCACTGCATTGGCAAATGCCATTCCTCTTGTATTGTGTAAATGTAAAGTGAACTTGAAACTAGGGAATAATCCTCTAATGATCCTTAACATTTCGGATACTTGCTTTGGGTTTCCCATTCCAGCCGTATCAGCCAAAGAAACTTCGTTAACCCCCATAGCTTTATAGCCTTCAAGAATGGATACTATCTTTTCCAGAGGTACCATCCCTTCAAATGGACAGCCAAATGCTACCGCAATTGAACCTCCCACTTCTACACCATATTTTTCAGCTAGTTCTACTATTGGCAAGTGATCCATTTGTGCTTCTTTAACTATACAGTTGGAATTGGATAGGCTATGTGAGTCTGTTGCCGATAGTAATATCTTTATTTTTTTCATTCCCGCATTAATGGCACGTTCCGCGCCACGCAAGTTTGGAACCAGCGCTCGGAATTTTACCCCATCCAAGTCCTGAACCCCCTTTACCACCTCTTCAGCATCTTTTAATTGAGGTATTGCTCGAGGATGTACAAAAGATGTAACTTCAATGTGTTTGATCCCTGTACTTGCCAGACCACGAATAATGCGAATCTTTTCTTCAGTAGGAATCCATTTGTCTTCCATTTGAAAACCATCTCGCGGGAGAACTTCCCATATATTCACTTTATTAGGTACGATCATTTGTTCATTTTTCATGTTAGATGACCCCTTTGGCTTTTAGATTCGTTAATTCCTCTTCAGATAAACCAAGTTCTTCGCCATAAACCTGTTTGTTGTGCTCTCCCAGCTCTGGTGCACGATGACGGATACGCCCTGGTGTTTCTGAGAACTTCGGAACAATCCCGGGAACTTTAATTTTTCCTAACCGGGGATGATCAACTTCCAAAATATTTTCCCTTGCTTGATAATGAGGATCTTCAAAAATATCTTTTATGTTTAATATAGGTGAAATGGGAACACCAAACTCATCCATTTTCTTCACAAGTTCTTGTTTATTAAGAGAATTCATAAAAGACATAACAAGTTTTTGAAGGAAGCTATCGTTATTCATTCGTTCTTTATTTGATAGATAGTCAGGATTTTCTATCAAATCCGACCGACCCATAGCTTGAGCCAGACGTTCCCATGTTTTTTGTGTACTGCAAACCATGACAACCCAATGTCCGTCTTTTGTTTGGTAAGTACCGGAGGGACTTGAATGACCATGAAGCATAGGTGCTCTCTCACGTACTTTACCGAGCTGGTCATGTTCAGCAATTAGGAAATCCATCATCCTGAACATTCCTTCATATAGTCCCATCTCAACGATTTGACCTTTGTCTGCGTTAGAAATTTCACGATGAAAAAGAGCGCTTACAGTTCCAAAAGCAATATAAATGCCAGATATATAATCGAGTAGTGAAAATGAAGGACTTACTGGGTGGCGGTCCTGAAATCCTTGTAAATAGGTATATCCAGAAAAGGCGGTACTAGGCGTTCCAAACCCTGCCTTTTCTGCATATGGTCCCGTTTGACCGTAACCCGATTGCCTAGTCATAATGAGACGGGGATTCACTTCTCTCAATTCTTCATAGCCCAGTCCCCATTTTTCCATCGTTCCAGGCCTGAAATTTTCTATCAATACATCTGCGGTAGTAATTAATTTTTTAAATAACTCCCTCCCCTCAATGGTGCGAATGTCCAAAGTTATAGACTGCTTATTACGTGCAAGACCTGGCCACCTCAATGGCTCAGAACCCTTCCACGGTCCAAGACCCCTTAGTGGATCCCCTTTATCCGGAAGTTCCACTTTTAACACTTCAGCTCCCAAGTCCGCTAATAAGGTAGCTGCAAACGGAGCAGCAATCACAGTCGATACATCGATGACGCGAATTCCAGTCAAAGGTCCATTTGTTGAATTATCCATAATTAATACTTCCTCCTTGAAATTATGAGTCTGGCATTTTTGTTAAATAAAATGGGAATAAGAACTTTTTCATAAAACTATTTATTTTTTCAGTTCCATCTAACGGAACAATAAATTTCATTAAATGGAACTTTATGAATGAATTATAACAAAGCCACTTATATCTGTCACGATAAAAAATTAAAAAATTCTGTCTTTGATCATTAAAATAAAAAACAGCGCCCAGTAAAAAAGGCGCTGTCAATAAATCTTGTCCACAATGTGGCTATTCTTTTGGGTCATTAAAACATTCTGAAATTTTTAAGGCATTCAGCTTCACTTCATTTTTTATTGAATCCATTACAGCTTGCGTAAATCTTGTACTTGGCCCAGATACGCATAGACAAAAATTCACTTCTTGTTCCACCCCAAAAATAGGTGAAGCAACTGAATTAACTCCGGCCCCTCTTTCGTCTAAACTCATGGCAATAGATTCTTTTTGAATAATTGGCAATTCGTCTGATAGACTAATTCGTAATGCTTCGGAATCTAAATTTTTTAGAATTGATTCAACAAACGCCGGAGACTGAAAAGCCAATAATGCCTTACCACCTGAACCTTTCTCCAATGGAAGTGCCTCTCCAATACTTACTACATGACGGATAGATTGATTACTGCCGTATCGTGCAATACACCTTCGTTCCTTATTTTCAAGCATATATAAACTCACTGATTCTCCAATTTCATTTCTTAGCTTCTTCATGAATGGTTTTGCAAGTTCCGTAATTTCAAATGAAATGGTATTTTCGGCAATACGACCAAACTGATACATTTTATAGCCAAACTGATACTTTGAATTGGAGAATTTTTTTTGCAGAAGACCATTTTGTACTAGTGTATCCAATAGTCTGGAAGTTGTTGATTTCGCCAAATCGATCTTTTTCGAGATCTCCGTTAAGGATAATTCCGACTCTTCCAAAGTAAAGCAGTTCATTATATTAATAGACCGTTGAACTGTTCTTGATCCTTTCAAGCTTTCATTTTCATCCATAAATGCCCCCCCTTTTCAAGTTATTCACCAACTGATTCTTGGCCATTTAAATGTACTTCATTAATAAAATGAGTGGTATTTCCACTACATAATGATGGTTTCAATATACGCTCAATTCCGAAACCAATTCGCTCCCTCATCCATGTGCACGAAGGGAATATCCGTATCAATTACACCTTTGATTTGTCTTAAATCAACATCTTCCCCTTCGAGCCATTTCGCAAAATCTATGGAAGTCGGCTCTTGGTTCCCTCCCAAGGCAATCCAAGCTTTCATCTCTTTAGGTAAATAAGCGGATGTATGAATCGTTCCCGCCCAGCTGCTATATAAATCCGAGAAGACACCTTGATTGGTATCATTAAACAACCGATAAGCATCGTAGGCTGAAGAAAGTTTCCCTTCATGATCTTGTATGATCTCCAATCGGCGTTTCGAATCGATAAGATGGTTCCGGTTTTCATTTTTCATGATTTCAAAGTGATTGGTACAGGCATTTGACGTGCGCACCTCTACATTTCTTGGGGAGGTTTCCACAATATAGGTACTTCCGCTTTTATCATAGACGACGTAAGTGAAAGAATGACGATGCGGGATTTCCTTCAACATCGCCACCGCTTCCTGAACGTCCGCACAAGATTCAACAATCAGTCTGCCAATCATGCAGCAGATGAAACCATCACCAGGGTTCTTGCGATTCATGAAGTTATAGCCTATCACCAACCCTTTTTCGTTCATTCCATCCATCCGGCCAGTCCCTCGCTGACTCGGGCCGATGCTTGAATACCCTTGATCGGTTGGCTGGAATAAGACATACCGTCCTTCATAAGTCTTCGGGTGGTAATCATAATTGCGAATGAGATAATCATCGCCTGTCATGATGGAGCATCCCGACCGAACATAATCCAATCGGTATCCACCGAACTCTTGCAGCACGCGGTCCATTGGCCATTTCAATGCTTCTTGCAATCCCAGTAATTCTTCCCAAACCCCAGGGGCGAATCGTGTAATGGCTCTCTTGACCTCTTCTTCTTCAACCGTAAACCGAGGCTGCCTGATCTTCCACTGATCTTCACGGTTTTTTACCGTTAGTGAATCTTTTAATTCCTCCCCTTGCATGCATCCAAACTCATAATGTGTACCCCGAAATTGTATGACATCACTATATATTTGCTTCACGGCTTATCCCTCATTTACAGTAGTTGCTATTCAAATTAAGGATACTTGAACTATTGTTGAAAATAAAGAAGATAAGCCTTTAAAATTCATGAAAAAACTCACTCCACCGTACCTCCTTCATAACCTGTAACTAGGCACATTTATGAGGGGGACGGATCATGGAGATGGAATTAATGGCACTCCATTGCAAGGCGTGGCGATGGCGATGAACCTTTTTGGTCACGGAATAGCATTATCAGGGTAAACAAGAAATAGAGATAGTTGACACGAAGAATTCACTTTAATAAGAAGAACTTATACTGTATTTGAGGAGTCCTGCTTATGGAAAACTTATTCGAAAATAGAAAAGACCTGCTTCATGTTGTAAGGGTATATGAATTCTCCTTTTGATTTTTGACTCATCTTACAATGCTATATAAGTAAGGAACAAAAAAAGGCCTGGTAATCCAGACCTCTTATCGGGGAAAGTGATTCCACTAATAAAACCAACTACCTTTTAGATTTATCTTTTATAGTTTTTGCTATTGCTAAAAAAACTATAAATCCGATGGTACCCACGAAACCTAATATATTAATTATAGTGGACAATCCGATTCTTCCTTTCCGTTAATAGTCTTATTCTTTATTTTGAATAACAACCCTAAAGGAACCAAAAGTTTGTTGACTCTCATAATTATCAGCATTTACTTCATAAGGAAATGGGAAGGCGATGAGCTGGAAATTATTTTCTCTTTCAACGTCGGGTAGATTAAAATCAAAAAGATGTCTAGTTTCTGGTGGAACAGTGGTATATAAGACGTCTGTGTTATCTCTAACTGCAACTTGTTCCCAATCTTTTAAAGCTATGATTGCATATCTGATCTCAGCATTTGTCTCATTTCCGGCAGAGAGCTTAAGTTCCTTGCCTTCTTTTTCAGTCATAATTGATTGCAACTTTTCCTGACTATTTGTGATAGATATATTTTCATTGAATCCATCCTTTACAATAGCATCAGGTTTTACTTGCTTTACTTTTTTTTCACCTTTCCCGCTGTCAGCTTTGTTGATGGAATACCGCATACTTAAAACTTGTTCTAAAATCCCTGCCCTATTTAGGTCGAGCTCCTTCAATTTATACTCTGGCTTTTGAACGATTACAAAAGTCAATTCACTGGAATCGGAACGAATGGGAACAGAAACTTTGAAGTTTATGGAGGAGTTAGGTTTCGTATCAAAGAAAAATTTATCTACTTCCTGCTCCTTATTTTCAGCTTTGAAATTTACTTGTTTATAATCTTCAAAAATAAGTAAAGCATACTTTCTGTCCTCATCAATGTCATTGTCTACTGAGGCAACAACTGTCACTTCATTGTTTTTACTATTAAGTGCACTTCCTTCATCGATAAGTTTACCATTCAAATCTATCAAACCATACCCAACCGAACCATACTCAGCCGCATTCGTTTCTTTGCTTTCTTTTTCATTATCATCATTATTAGACGTGCTTAATCTTAATTCTTTAGGTGGAGATGAAGCATAAAACCAGTAAAAAACCCCAAGCAATATCAAAACAGATAACGCAGCTATGTAGTATTTTTTCATAAAACCAATCTTCTCCTAATTAAAAGAGATATGCAATGAGCATATCTCTTCATTATTTTTCTATTACCAATTACCAATAGGCCTTTGTTTGACCATTAACAGTTTTATACCCTTTAAGTTTAAAAGTATGAGTCCCAATAGCGAAATCATCCTTAAGTATATTGAATCGTTCAATGTTTTAACTCCAATATAGTCCGTCTTTGTAGAACTTGCCGATTTAGCTTTGATTAAAGAACCATCACCATTAAAGGTTTTAGCTCGTGCGTAAATATAGTCCTGTATCTTATCAGAAGATGATTTAGCGACTGCATAATTAGTCGATAAAATTGGGTTGTATGTACTTAAACTCATACGAACTTTATTCTTTGCTAGGATGGTACTACCTGTACCATCTGGTTCTTGAGTAAATGATGTTCTTGTGAATTTACCAGACCTTCAGTTTCAGCTGCACTTGCCCCCGTAGCCGAACCTAGTATTGATAAACCTAAGGCTGTAATAATGACCTTTTCAACTTCAATATAATAACATCTTTGGATACAAATTAATCCTTTAATGCATAAAGCAAACAGACAAGGAATTGAAGTTAATCAGATGTGGAGAGACTAAGTTGCTCACCACACATAATAAACCAAATAAATACGCTAACCATGTAATCTCCTCTTAAACTCGTTATTTATATCATAAGCTGAAAATAAGATAAGCCTTTAAAATTTATGAAACAACTCACCACCCCGTACCTCCCTCATAATCTGTAACTAGGCACATTTATGAGGGGGACGGATCATGGAGATGGAATTAACGGCACTCCATTGGATTTATGTTGTATTTATTGCATTGATAATCGGGTTTATGGTAAAACGTCGTGATACTACCCTCATCTGCATAATTGGCATTTTTCTTTTGGCTTTAGTGGCTACAGGAAGTTTAGCCTCTTCCATAAGCGGGATATTCAACAGCTTCATTTTCGCAATAACGGAATTAATGTCCACGATTTTAATCATTTCCATCATCGTTGCCATGAGTACGGTTTTAACGAAGGCGGGCATTAATGATGTCATGATTGCACCCTTTGCTAAATTCATTAAGAACCCTACACTCGCCTTTTGGGTAATTGGAATCGTCATGATGGTGATATCCTGGTTTTTCTGGCCATCACCTGCCGTTGCCTTACTTGGGGCAGTCCTGCTCCCAGTTGCCTTACGGGCTGGTTTGCCTGCACTTGGCGTGGCGATGGCGATGAACCTTTTTGGTCACGGAATAGCATTATCAGGGGATTTCATCATTCAGGCTGCCCCTAAACTAACGGGCGATGCGGCTTCCATACCAGTCGGTGATGTCATCGCTGCGAGCATACCCCTTGTCATTACAATGGGGGTTGTCACCACCCTCTCCGCCTTTATCCTTTTAAAGCGGGATATAAAGCTTGGAAGAATCAAGACGGATAATGAGGGATTTGTCCAAGATCAAACAACCAGTGAAAATCTGCTTACACTGGGACAAAAGAAATTTTTTGCCGTTTTCATTCCGATTGCCTTTCTGTTGGATGTTGTGGCATTGTCGATTTTGAAGTTGCAAGGCGGAGATGCAACCGCGTTGGTTGGCGGTACAGCGGTTTTCATTTTGCTGATTTTATCCCTTGTCGCACATAAACAGCAAGGGCTTGAAAAATCAACGGGCTATTTGATTCAGGGTTTTCAATTTGGCTTCAAAGTATTCGGACCCGTCATTCCGATCGCCGCATTCTTCTATTTAGGTGATTCTGGATTCAATCAGATCATCGGTGACTACTTACCGAAAACATCCCTCGGCATCGTCAATGACCTCGGTGCCGCATTGGCGGCCTCTGTTCCTTTAACGAAAGAAATAGCCGCCGTCACATTAACCGGCATCGGTGCCATCACCGGCTTGGATGGATCGGGCTTCTCAGGCATTTCTTTAGCGGGGTCTGTCGCCAAACTTTTTGGCACGGCAATCGGAGGAGGAACCGCCACCTTGACTGCACTCGGGCAGATAACCGCGATTTGGGTTGGCGGAGGTACCCTGATTCCATGGGCACTGATCCCGGCAGCTGCCATATGTAATGTCAGTCCCTTTGAACTTGCCCGCCGGAATCTGCTTCCGGTAACCATTGGTTTAGCAGTGACTACAATAGTCGCGATGTTTCTCATTTAATCGATTTGTACGGACTCTAAAACACGGAACGCCCTTTAAATTTCCGCTTTCATATTTAAAAGACGGTTCGATTGGTTTTTACTTTTTTATAAGGATGGACCCATCATTTATTGAAGAAATTAGCGACATTCCTGCCGAACTACTGGCTAGCCGGGACCCCACAACGCTTCCGTCGAGGAAGCTTAGCAGACAGTCGGCCGTGGGAGTGGATTTCTGAAAATAACTGGAGCTTTTTAAATTTGTCTACAGTAAAAAGGACTGAAATAAATCAGTCCTTTTTTAGATGAAGATTGGGTTTCATTGGTATCCAAACGAATGCTTACATTAGAGCAAGTTTTGGTGCAAGACAGTCCGCTATCTTATATCAGAACTTCACAACGACTATTAAGTACATACTCTTGAATGATTTTTAAAACGATATCCTGGTTTTGCTTTATATAGAAATGATCACCCTTTAATATATGCAATCCTTCAATATGTTCAATGTATTCATTCCAGCTTTCGATACTTTCCTTCGTCACGGTATCATTCGATCCCAATAGTAAAACGGCTTTGTTTCCCACCTTTTTATCGCGTTTTTTTTCATGGTGATAGTTGGCTAATACATTCAAGTCGGACTGGATTATCGGAAGGAATATATTCATGAAATCTTCCGTTTCCAGGAGTTCCTTGTTTGTTCCCCCGATTTTTTCAAGCGATTGTTTTAAATGTTTTGTATTAGAGCAATCGATTTGGTCTACTTTATATTTTGGAGACGACTTACTTGAAATGAATAAATGTTCAACTTTATTATCATCTCTCTCTTCTAATTTTGCCGCAATTTCATAGGCTACGATCGCACCCATGCTATGTCCAAACAAAGAGATGTTTTCCAGTGAATTCATTTGATGTTTCGTTTCCATTTCCTTCAATAATATATCCGTCAAATCCGTCATATGTTCACATAATGGTTCACTATATTTACTGCCATGTCCAGGGTATTCCAGCGGGATTACCTCTATCACATCATCGTCATATTTCCATTCTCTATAAAAAGATGCACTTCCCCCAGCATAAGGGAAACAAAAAAGTGTTTTCTTCAGTCCTTCCATCCCCCTTCTCTTACGATCCATTATTTCAACATGTACTTCATAAAGCTTTCAACATACCTTGAATCGATTTCCGGCATTTTCATTGATAGCAGTTCCATTTCCTTCTTGGTTTTTCCTTGCAGGATTTCCGACTCTTTTAATTTTGTTGATTCATCTATTAACTGGGACAAAGCACTTAATGAATGAATCTCGTTAGATTGTGTCTTTTCTTTTAAAGATTGTAACCACTCTTCCAAATCCATATTGGAGTAAGGTATTTCATTTTTTTCGAAGAAGGAGGTCACGAATTCACTTGAAACTCTCTGATCATTGAACATATGATAGATCCCGAGCTTCTGATTCTCTTTCAATCTAGATATTTTGTAAATAAACTCACTTACAAAATCGACTGGCATCAATTCAAAATGAATTTCCTCTTTAAATGGCAATATCCTTTGTTCAATAAATGATTCAAAAACCTTGTACAACATATCCTTCTCGTTCCAAACCCCATTTGAATTAGATGAAATCCTGCCTAACCGGAAAATATCGATTGTCAGTCCAAGTTCCCTTGCTTGAAGAAGCAATTTCTCGGCAACCCATTTGGACTGGCTGTATCCGATCATTAAATCGGGGGAATAAACCAATTCGTCTTCCTCGTCCCATTTCCTTTCTCCAGTCAAGACAGAAAGCGTTGATGCATAATAAATGTTTTTACGATTGGATGATGAAGCAAACTTAATAACTTCCACTACACCATCCACATTCGATATTTTTGATTTGCTATACGGCTCGAAGAAATTCGTTTCAGCACCGACATGATACACATGAGAAACATCATTGCTTAATTTCTCGTATGTCACATCATCCAGACCGAAATGATGTTTACTAAGATCCCCTTCAATTACAACGATTCTACTTACGAATTCATCCTGCCAAAGACCATATTTCATTAAAGTATCTTTCAATCTATTTCTCGAAGGAAATCTAACCAAACAATAGATTTTGACATCTTCCAATTCCAGTAATAATTTGTTTAATAGGTGTGCTCCCAAAAAACCTGTTCCACCTGTAATCATCATATTTTTTTCAATTTGAACGGGTTTAGCTGATATTTCCCTTATTTTCTCCATCAATTCTCGATCGAGCACGGAATCCTTTTCCATCACTGTTTCCATGCTGCAAGAATAGTCGACTTCAAGTGCTTCAACAAATGTATTCACTGTATTATTTTCCAATAAGATTTGTAAAGTGGCTTCAGGAAGTACAGTTTCCTTCATTACATAGACCAGTTTGGTAGCTAAAATGGAATGGCCTCCATGTTCAAAGAAGTTGTCGTCCAATCCTAGACTTTGATTTCCTAATACATTTCTCCAAATCTCCAATACTTCTTTTTTCTTTCCAGTTTCTTGATTGGCTAAGGAAGTTTTATTTTGCACGATCTCCATTTCCAATAATTTCTCTTTATCGACTTTACCGTTGGCATTAAGCGGGAAATCATCCACCCTGACAAAAAAGTGGGGAATCATATATTTCGGCAATTCATTGTTCAGATAATCTTTAATATCCTTTTCAGCGTTTTCCGCTTTTTCACCTTCATGTTTGTAATAAGCGATCACATAATTTTCATCATTGATGTTTTTAACAGCAACGACTGAACTTTCAATCTTCATGTATTTATCAAGCTTGTCTTGAATTTCATTCAGTTCAATTCTAAAACCGCGAATTTTCACTTGACTGTCTTTCCGACCTTTATACAGGATCTCACCATTTTGTAACCGGATGCCATGATCACCTGTTTTATACCACTTCGTCTGATTCAAATCATCCTTGATCAACGCTTGTTCCGTTAATTGCGGCTGATTTAAATAGCCTCTCATGACCCCTTGACCGCCAATGTAGATTTCGCCTATTTCCCCATCTGCTACCTCGACTAGTCCTTCAGATAGAATCCTGATTTCTACATTGCTCAATGGCTTTCCAATAGGAATAACATCTGCATCTTTGTCTTCGACCTCATGACAAATGGCAAAAGTCGTGCATTCAGTTGGTCCATACCCATTAATCAAGGATAAATGACCGATTGTTTGCTTCAATCTTCTCACATGGGAAACCGAGATTTTATCTCCGCCAACCACAATTTTCTTTAATCCTTTAAAAATTAATGGATCCTCATCTACCATTGCATTGAAAAGACCTGTCGTAAAAAAGGCTACATCCACCTTTCCAATGGATATCGCTTCTTTCCAATCATCAAAAGAAGTGAACTCATTCGGCATCAGGAATAAAGTCGCTCCATTCAATAAAGCTCCCCATATCTCAAAGGTTGCGGCGTCAAAACATGGGTTGGAAAATTGGGCCACTCTATTATTTTCGTTAATTTCTAGTATTTCAGAGTTCAGTACTAAATTGACTACACTTTTATGCTCTATCATTACACCTTTTGGCTTTCCGGTCGTTCCTGATGTATAGATGACATATGCAAGACCATTCTCCGAGGAACGGTTAACGGGGATATGGCAGTCCCTGCCTAGTTCATTCATCTCAAATGGAATTGGTTCAATATCCAATTCCCGGAGCTTCCCTTCTTGACCATTAAACGATAAGAAGAACTTCATATCCGTATCTGCAAGCATATATTCCAATCTTTTTAATGGGTAATTTTCGTCGATTGGAACATAGCAACAGCCTGACTTTATTATGGCAAGCATCCCTATGATCAGTTCCATGGACCTTTTGCTTGGAATACCGATCATTGTTTCTTCTAGAATCCCCAGATCTATGATCCTTTTGGCAAGCTTATCTGAAAGCATGTCTAATTCTTTATAAGTAATTTGACGTTCATTTTCGCAAAGTGCCGCTTTTGATTGATTATCTTCCACGATTTTTTTAAAAGCTTCAGTTATTGACATCAATTTATTCGTCGTCATCGATTTACTTATCATCGGGCCCCAACTTTCAAGTGATTTATTAATTTTTCAATAGATGGCAGTGTTTCATTTTCTGTTAGTTTTAAGAATATTTCCTGCATGGAATCCATAAAACGTAAAATTTCATTTTCGGCAAATTCACATTCTTTATAAATGATTTTATAATGCAGCTTGGTTTGCACTACAGCCGCAGAGAACGTAAGATCAAAATTGGTCGATTCACTTCCGACTGAATTTTCGATCATGATTCGTGAATCCTCTGCCAGTTCTGTGCTCGGATAATTTTCGAATACAAATATATGTTGGAATAATTCCTTATCCCAAGGAATTTCAGCGTATCGCTTTATATCCGTAAGTGCACTGAACTCATACTCTCTCATTCGTAATTGCTTGTTTTGAATCGCAGTAAGATAGGATTGCAAATCATCATCCCAATCGATTTTCAACGAGAATGGCAGAGTATTGATCAATAAGCCTACAGCTGTTTCAATATGCGGAATGCTGAGGTTCCTTCCCGAGCTTGTCACCCCATAGCATACTGAGTCGCTCTCACTTAGGTACGATAGAACGATGCTCCAAACTCCTTGAACAACGGTATTGATCGTCTTTCTATGCCGCTTGGATAATTCTATTAATCTATCGGTAAGCTCTTCAGGCAGGCTATATTCAATAACTTTATCCGCTGTAAAAGCTTCCTTATCCGTTTTCTTACCTACTAGTGCTTTTACTTGTTCAAAATCCCTCAATTCTTCATTCCAAAAAGCTGCTTCATCCTGTTTATTCATATTCCTGACATGATTCATTACTTGCTTATAGGCAATCTTATGTTCATCACTGTCTTTTACCATATTGGATGGGTTTCGATAATTATCCAAAAAATGATTAATGACGATTTGCAGGCTCCAGCCATCCATTAAAGCATGATGATGTGTCCATATGAATTTATAGCGATGATCCGATAGCTGGATCAAGGTGATGTTCATGAGCGGACCATTCTCTAAATCCATTTGTCTGTTTTTGCTATGCTCTAAAAGATTTTCTATCTTGGATGCCGATTCGTCCTCATTAAACATCGTTAGATTCACATGATTGAACACATAATAAATGTCATTTAGTATGATTTGGTAACGGTCCCCCAATTGATTGCGCCTGAAAACGGATCTAAGAACGTCGTATTTTCTACAGGTTTCATTCCATGCTTCTTCCAATTTGTCCAAGTCCAGATCACCTATTAAATCAATGGATAGCTGTGAAATATATTCAGGACTTTGAGTTACTTCACTATGGAATAACATCCCTTCTTGAAGTGATGTCACTGGGTAAATCTCTTCAATGTTATTAAACTTATTAATGAAATGGGTGATCGTACTTCCATCGACTATCTTCTCAGCTTGAAAGTCCGTTTCGACAATGGAGTCATTCAAATTTGCGCTTCCACTTAAAATATTGTTTAAGTGTACTTCAACTTCTTTACATATCATTTGGTAGTTTTCATTGTTGCTATCGCCAATAATATTCAGCATGAGCCTATTGTTTACGATGCTGGCGACAAAATTGAGCTTATATGGAAATGTATAGTTCAAATCGATATTGCTGCTATTGGTTTGTTCCATATCACCAGTGTTATTAAATTGACCTAGATAGTTGTAACTCACAAGGCTGTCTGGATAGTTATGATTCCGAGTGGAAATATACTTTAGGATTCCAAAGTCAAACCCTTTGTTTGGCACACTTCTTAATCTGTTTTTTGTATTTCTCAAGGTTGAGCCCAAAGACGGCATTCCTTTAATCCTTACTGGATAAATGGAGGTGAACCATCCTACTGTCCTTGATAGATCAATATCATCTTCAATATCCTCTCTGCCATGACCTTCTAAATCGAGCCAAAATTCACCAATTCCCATTATATTGGAAACTGAATGGGCAATAACGGATAATAAAACCTCATCAATCGTCGTTTTATGTTTTCTTAAAGTGTTTTTAATGAGGTTTTGCGTTTGGTCCTCATCCACTTGTATTTTGTACATGTTTTCAAAATCACATGTTTCACCTAAGCTATGCGTCAGCGGAGAAACTGGTATATTCATTTCCTTTTCCCAATATTGAACGGCATCTTCCGGTAGGCCAGTGTTCTGATACTCGTTCAGTTTCTCGGACCATTGTTTATAAGAAGTCGTTTTTAAAGGCAGTGATGGTTCTTGTCCATTCTTTATCTGTTGATAGCATCTTTCGAAATGATCAAGAAGTATCCTCCACGAAACACCATCAACCACAAGGTGATGAATCACCCAAAAAATCCTTACGTCCTTTTGATCCCTGAATAGAAGGAACTTCATCATGGGGCCGTTGTGTATGTTTAAACTTTGTTGGGCGTTTTCTTCCAGCTCCTTAATTACTTTCAGACTATTTTCATCTGTAAAACTGGAAACATGATACTCATGAAAACCGCATGCCGTATCAGCATTTGATATATTGCCAATATAAGAATCACCATGTTTTTCAAATAATGTCCTTAATATGTCGTGCTGATCAATTAATTTCATGATGATTTGTTTATATTGTTCGGTCGCCAATGCATGATCTTTCATCAAAACGACTGACTGATTCCAATGATGGATATTGTCATGATTTTCATTAAAAAACCAAGATTGAATAGGCGTCAACGGTACATAACCTGATATTTTTTCTTGGACCACTTGTTTTTGTTCCAGCTCATTTACAATATTCCCTAGCTCACGGACCGTTTGGTATTCAAATATATCTTTAGGCGTTATAAATAGATCTTTTTCTTTTGCAGCCGAGCATATTTGAATGCTGATGATTGAATCACCGCCACATTCAAAGAAGTTATCTTCCGGTCCTATAGCGGGATCGTTTAATACATCTCTCCATATTGTCAGAAGCTCTGTTTCAGTTTTGGACAGCTCTTGCACATCCGGCACTCTTTTCTTCCTCTCATCCAACTGTTCCGTCCATTTCGGCAGGGATTTCCGATCAACTTTTCCATTCGGCGTCAAAGGGAATTTATCCAGTTGCATAAAATGAGCAGGGATCATGAAAGCAGGCAGTGTTTCTTTCAGTCTTCTTCTGATTGAATCCACCGAAACCTCATCATTCACCGTATAATAAGCAATTAGCCTTTTATTCTCAAATCCATCTTCCATTGCCGTTACATAACTATCTTTGATTTCTGCTAGTTTTCGTAATGAAACATTAACCTCCGATAGTTCAACACGGTATCCTCTTATTTTCACTTGGTCGTCCGCTCTGCCTATATAAACTAATTCCCCAGCTTTGTTATGCTTAACTAAATCCCCGGTTCTGTATACTTTTTCAGCAGGGTTGAATGGATTGGGTATGAATCTTTCATTTGTCAGGCTCTCATTATTCAGATATCCCCTCGCTAACCCAATTCCTCCGACATAAAGTTCACCAACCGCTCCTGCCGGCACTAGTTTCCGGTTTTCATCCAACACAAGTGCAACCGTGTTAGTCAGTGGCTTCCCAATTGAAACAACGAATTCATCTGTAGCATCCTCATTCGGGGGAAACATTTTAAAACTTGTACACACCGAATATTCAGTAGGCCCGTAGCCATTGAAAAACGATATATGCTTAAACTTCGAAACGAGCTCGACTGGACATTCAGAACCTGCAGACCCCAACACTTTAAGCGTGCTCAAAACATTGATTGGCAGTTCCTTCAACACAGCAGGCGGTAAAATGATATGAGAAATTCCTTCACGCTTAATTTGTTCAACAAGTTTACTCATGTCAAATTGATTTTCTTTATCTACGCTTATATGCAGCTCGGCACCGAATAATAGTGTGCTGAAAATCTCTATGACGGATGAATCAAAATTAAACGTAGCGAATTGCAGCACTTTAGCAGATGTATCTAAACACATCATTTTATTTTGGTTATGAACTAAGTTAATGATTCCTCTATGTTCCAACATGACTCCTTTTGGCCTGCCTGTCGTTCCAGAGGTATAAATGACATATGCTAAGTCCCGCTGATCCGCAATGTGAAGATTCTCTGTCATTAACAAATCCGGTTCATTTTCAATATTTTCAAAATATATTATTTTGGATGGGTCAATCAAACCATTCTTTCCGAGTTCTTTGTGACTCAAGCAATAGGAAATGGACGAATCTTCAACCATATAGCTTAATCGTTCATTAGGATAATGAGGATCCAATGGAACATACGCAGCACCTGCTTTAATTACTGCCAACATCCCTGTCACCATATCAATTGATCGATTCACATAAATTCCGATTCTTTCTTCTTTAGAAATCCCTTTGCTTAGTAAATAGTGTGAAAGCCGATTGCTCTTATCATTCAATTCGCGATATGTAATGGTTTTGGAACCATCAACAATGGCTATCTTATCAGGAAATCGCTCAACAACTTTATGGAAGGCTTGTGGGATTGTGTCATTGATCCCCTCAAAGCGAATGGTTTCTCCCTGCCATTCTTCCAATAATACTTTCTCCTGCTTCTTACTAACGATGGATACCTTGTCAATGGATTGTTCAGGCTGATAAGTAATCTTCCTGATCCACTCCAGGAAATTTTCAGCTAATGATTGAATGGTTTGTTCATTGAAGATCCCTGAATTATACTCGAAGGCGAATAATAGCTTATCTTCATATTCTTCTGCAGCTAAACTCAAATCGAATTTTGCTGCCTTTGATTTTAATACTTCAGGCGTTAGCTTTATGTATTCACTTTCCAATGCAGCTTTGGCATTATTTTGTAAAATGAAGACGGTTTGAAATAAAGAAGTGCTTGCTAAATTTCTTTCAGGGTTAATGACTTCAACGATTTTCTCCAATGTCATTTGCTGATGATCATAGATATCGATGATATGGCCTGTATTTCTTTGGAGTATCTCTTCAAATGTTTCCTCATGTCCCAGCTTTAATCTAAAGGGCAGTGTATTGACAAAATAACCTATCGATTTTTCTGTCCCTTCAATCATTCTATTCGCCAAAGGACTACCAACGATGATATCGTTTTGACCTGTATATTTTGCTAGGAAAGACTGGTACATCGTTAGCAGTGTCATGAATAATGTCGAGTTTTTTTCCAGGGACATCCGCTTTAAACCCTGGAGCTCTTCCCTTGATAGTTCCACTATAAAACTACTGCCATCATTGCGATTTTCTTTTGTACGAACCGTATCTAAAGGAAGCTCCAATTTAGGTAATTCCCCAGCTAAGTTTGTTTCCCAAAATTGCGATTCTTCTTTCATGTTATTTTCCAACCAGTTTTTCTGCTCTAATGCAAAATCCTTATATTGTTTAAAGTCATTTCCAAGGATAAGTTCCTTTTCATTCACTTCACTGTCATAAAACGATAACCATTCATCTAAAAATATACTCACTGACCATCCGTCAAAAACGAAATGGTGGAGATTCACAAATAAAACAAAATCCTTTTCACTCAATTTAACAAGTTTCACTGTCAGGAGAGGACCTTTTTCAATTTCAAAAATTTCCGATTGGACATCGTCTTCAATTTGCAGCATACGAGTCTTTTGCTGTTCGGGCTTTAACGCAGAGAGATCGATTTCATCTATTTTAATGTATAAATCTTCCCTGATTTCCTGATAGCCTTTACCGGCGTTTTCACGGACAGTGGTCCTCAAAATCTCATGTCTAGTAACGACATGATTTAAGGCTTTTTCCAGCATTGAAGTATCCACTGTTCCCGTAATTTTATATTTCTGAGGGATATTATAATTGGCTGTCTTACCGTTGAGTTTTTCGTTGAACCATAAAGCCTCTTGGTTACTGGATAAAACATGATTTTCTTGTTGCGCTTCTATGTGCTCCTTGTCATGATCTGAAATTTCATTAATGATGAAGTCCGTCAACGAATCGATTGTTGAATTTTGAAAAATATTTTTCAAAGTTAGAATTTGATTGTATTCTTTGTTTAATTTGGTCAATAACTTCATGGCTAAAATCGAGTGTCCGCCCATTTCAAAAAAATCGGCATCTTTATCGATTTGACTTGTTGATAAGACTTCCAAAAATGTCTTTTCCACGAAAGAAGAAACGACCTGCGTTTCATTTCTTGGAGGTGTACTCATTTCCGGAAAGATCTTATGATTTAGCATTTTCAATGTAGGATTTTCAAACAAATCAGCTAATTTCATATTCGCATCAAGTCTTTTATTTATTTTAGACACCATTTTCATGGCTGTTATCGAATGCCCGCCCAATTGAAAGAAATCACCATTAATATCGCTGTTCAAGAAAAACTCTTGCCATATTTCTTTAAGTCCTTGATTAACGGATGTGGATGTGAACGAGTGGGCATCCGTTGCTTGATCGTCTTTACTCACATTATTTTTTAGTTTTGAAAAATCAATATCCACATATATTTCATCAATTTGCTGAGCATCAGTAATTTGATGGGCAACCTGCATGAAGGCTGATTGGATATCATATACTAGCGAACGCTGTAAGAAGCAGGTATTAAAGTACAATTTGCATGTAATCGTTTCTTTATTATCCTGGGCTTGTAACGATAACGGAAAGCTATGTGACTCTTTTCCGCCTTCGACCTCCCAGTTAATGCTAAAGCCTTCATCTTTCGCTTCCGGATAATTTTCATAAACAAATAAAGTTTCGAAAATCGGATCTTCCTTCTTTATTTTCGTATGCCGTTTGATATCCACTAAAGAAATTTGAGAGTAATCCAGCATATTGTTCAATGTTTCCTGGAATCGTTTCAGTAAATCGGTAACGCTGTCTGTATCGTTTATTTCAGCTATCATAGGAATCGTATTAATGAGCATCCCAACGATTTCTTCCGATTTGAATAAGTTGTTCGACCTGCCAGAGCTGACGATTCCAAAGACGATTCGATTTTGATTGGACATTTCCTTTAGGACGATTGACCAAATTAACTGCAGTAATACATTAAGCGTTACATGGTTTTTAGCGGCAAACTCTCTTAAAATCTTACTTTGTGTTTTATCCAGCTCCCAGAAGAGATCATTGTCCTGGTGGTTTTCCTTCACATGTTTCAAGACGGGAAATGTGATCGTCGGCTGCTCAATATCCTTTGCAAGCTCTTTCCAAAAACGATTTATATCTTCCACATCTGTTTTATTCATATACCGGATAAAATCTCCATATTGCTTTGGCTTTTCAATAAGTTCTTTGGAGTCTTTTCCTACAATTCGGCTGTAAATAACAAAGAGTTCATCGATGACTATGCTGGTACTCCAGCCATCCAAAATTATATGGTGATGAGTCCAAATCAAGTTAAACTGATTTTCTCCAATTTTCACTAACTGGAGTTTCATCAAATTGGAGTTATTAACTTCCATCTCCTGGGATTCGAAAGTCACTCTTTGAATTTCCATTAATTGTTCATGCTCACTCAACTCTGTCATATCGATCAATTCTGGTTGATATTCCATTGTATTGAAGACAACCTGAACATTATTTTCAATATTTTTAGAGATGACCTTCATTCTTAATGCTTCATGTCGTTCTACAACCTGACTCCACGCCTCGAACAGTGCAGCTACTTCAAGAGCGCCCGTTATCCTGATTCGCATTTGAGAAATGTAAAGGTTCTCTGTTGAATTGTTCATTTCCAGTTCATAAAGGATTCCTTCTTGAAGCGGAGTTAATGAGTAGATATTCTGAATAGATTTCTCCAATTTTGCGCCTCCCGATTCCATTATCTTCGTGTCATCCATACCCGCTGACCACAATCATTCTATTAAACCAGTAATCACCTTATTTGTTAGAATTCAATATATGAAACAAATCTTCCTCAGTGAGCATCGCATCCGGGAAATCACTTTCTATTAAAGAACCTTGGTCAAATTCAGTTCCCTTGATTTCCATGACAATATCACCAATAGCTTCCATTATTAGATGCATCTTTTCTTCGGCTAATTTTGAAATTATTTTTATGATTAGTTTTCCATCCTGGATAAATGACAGGAAATGCAGTTTTGGTTTATTTTCAAACTCACCAAAGTCCCTGCTATTGGATGATTCAAATTGAGAATCCAATCTTCCTAAGTAATTAAAAGTAACGTAGATATCCGGCTCCTGAATGACCCCAGATCGTAAATACTTGATGACGCCATAATCAAAACCTTTATTCGGGATTTCCCTTATAGCATTCTTCGTGTTTTTTAAAGTATCGTCAAACGTCCCATCTGAATGCAGCAATATTGGATACATCGCAGTAAACCAGCCAACGGTCCTAGTAACATCGATTGTTTCATCCACCATTTCCCTGCCATGCCCTTCTACTTCCAACCAGAAGTTCTTCACTTCAAATGATTGTTTCAAACCCTTTGCGATTAATGACAACAATATTTCTTCCACAGTCGCTTTTGATTGCCTTGATAATTCCTGGATCAAGAATTCAGTTTCTTCCTCACTGAATGATTTCTCCATCGTTCTTTCTTCTTTAGCTATAAAGTCTTCCGCTAACTTAAAATCCGTTATTTCACTTTTTGTTTTTTGTTCCCAATAACGGAGTGTTTCAGGGTCCATCAACGATTCATTGTATTTCTTCAAGAAGTTTGACCAGTCTTTGAATGATGATGTTTTATGAGCAAGCCTTCCTGTTTGATTGTTTAATGCCAGATCATGGAGAGTATTGAAATCCTCAAGTAAAATCCTCCAGGAAACGGCATCAATCAATAAATGGTGGATTACCCAAAAGAAGCGATACTTTTTCGGCTGTTCTTTTAAAACAAGCATTTTCATGATCGGTCCATTACTTATGTCCAATGATCCTTGAGCCTTACTTTCCCATTCATCTCTCACCCTTATTCGCGTTTCCTCATCCAAATGATGTATATCCTTATAGACTAACTCCCATGTTTTGTGTTCGGAGTCTATATTCCCGATATATTTATCGTCACGTTTTTCAAATAGGGTTAACAATCCATCATGATGTTCCACGATATGTGATAGAATTTTTTCAATGTCCTCCATTTGAGCACAGGAATCTTCACTAAAAACAATGGACTGGTTCCAATGATTGATGGAAGCAGTGTGCTCCCCAAAGAACCATTCTTGGATGGGGGTCAGTTCCACATTCCCTCTAGTGGCTATAGGTTGAATCATGACCTTGTTTTCAGTTTTCGCTATCGCTGCCAGCTCTGCTACCGTTTGATTTTCAAAAATTGATTTTGGACTGATGATTATACTTTCCTGCCTTGCTAGTGAGCATATTTGAATGCTCTGAATGGAATCTCCGCCAAGTTCAAAAAAGTTATCCCGGATACTGATGTCATCCAACCCTAAGACACTTTTGAATATTTGAAGAAGCACTTTCTCATTGAACGTCTCAGGTTCTTCCAATGTATTGCTTCTGGTTACGGGTACCGGAAGAAGTGCTGAATCAATTTTCCCATTTGCATTTAACGGAAATTTGTCCACTTGCATAAAGAATGAAGGAATCATGTAACTTGGTAATCTCTCTTTTAAAAATGCTTTTAAGTGATCGTAATCAACTTGTTGTTTGGATGTGAAATAAGCGATTATGTGTTTATTTAAGTTTGGCTGATCCTGAACCTTAATGAATGAGTCACTTACTTGCGGATACGCATTGAGGTTGACCGAAATCTCATCCACTTCGACACGGAAACCTCTGATTTTCACTTGATTATCTTTACGCCCCAGAAAAATCAACTCACCATCGCTCGTGAATTTTGCAAGGTCACCGCTGCGATATAAACGCTTTCCAGCTTTAAAAGGATGTTCAATGAACTTTTCTTTTGTTAAATCATCATTATTCACATATCCAACAGCTAACCCTTCACCACCAATATATATTTCCCCTGCAGCACCGATTGGTGCGAGTCTTTGCTCAGGACTCAATAAATAAACGTCAGTATTCAGGATGGGTTTGCCTATCGAGACTTTATTGTTGGTAGTCCCATCGTTTTCATACGCTTTAAACATTTCAAACGTGGTCCATACTGAATATTCCGTTGGACCGTAGGCATTATAGAAATTTATACTTTGATAGCGATCCAGCAAGGTTAATGGACATTCAGACCCGGCTGAACCGACGAATTTCACATGGGAGCCCTCTATATTGAGCTCTTGCAATACTGCTGGCGGCAATACTAGATGTGTTAATTTTTCACTTTTGATTTGATTTTCCAATGCGAATAAATCAAACATTTCCTCCTTATTATTCCCGATATGCAGCTCTGCACCATTTAATAAGCTTCCAAAAATCTCATATATAGAAGCGTCAAAATTAAAAGTGGCAAATTGTAATACCTTTGAGGTCTCATCAAGTTGTAAATACTTGTTTTGGCTTATTATTAAATTCACTACGCCTCTATGGGACAACATGACACCTTTTGGTTTTCCTGTAGTTCCCGAAGTATAGATTATGTAAGCTAGATCGGAAGGTGCAATAGATTCGTTACAGCACTTGGTAGCCACGTAATGTACGGATTCAAGATCAATCACCTTAGCTATTTTTTTAATGGCAGGAGCCTCAATTTGATTCGTAATGCATATATCCATTTTCGAATCATTGACGATATATTCCAATCTTTCAGCTGGCATCATAGGATCAAGCGGAACGTATGCACACCCGGCTTTAATGATTCCCAACATGCCGATTACCATATCAATCGATCTGTTTACATGCAGGCCTACCTTATTAGAACCGTTTTCGGTATGATTCCTGACCAATTTCGCAATCACATTCGATCTTTGATCTAATTCCGAATAAGTAATGGCCTGACCATTATCAGCTACGGCTAATTTGTTTGAATGCTTCTTAACGATTCCTTTGAATATGGAGGTGATCGTCTCATTTTGATGCGCATCCGAATCCTCACCTTGCCACTCAAATAACAATTGATTCATTTGATTGTCATCTAAATACTCCAGATGACAGATAGGTTTATCCGTATTTCTGCAAATTTGGAATAACCATTTTTCGAAACTCAGCATGAGTCTTTCAATTGTTTCCCGCCTGAAAAGTTCATCGGAATACTCGAATTCCAGGATTAAGTCATGAGAACCCTTCACCTTTATAGTCAGGTCATAATTTGAATAAGGAATTTCGAATTTGTCTTGTTCAAGAGTGAAGAATGCGTTGCTAAAGTTCCCATCAAAGCTTTCTTCCATTGCCAAAGCTGTTTGGAACAATGGGGAATGACTGAGATCCCTGTCTGGATTAATGATTTCAACGATTTTTTCAAATGGAAAAGCCTGATGTTCCAATACATCCAAAATCACTTTACGATTCCGGTTCAATATTTCATGAAATGATTCTGATGGATCAACGGTCAGCTTCAATGGCAGCGTATTGACAAAGCATCCAACTGTCCGGGCAAATTCTTCTTGGCCACGGTTTGCCACGGTACTCCCGACAATGATTTGATTCTTTCCGGTATACCGACTTAAAAACACTTGATAGGCAGTCATCATAAAAGCATATAAAGTCGTACCATTCTCCTTTAAAACCCTGTCAATCCATGCACGAAGTTCATTCGTTATGGCCATTTCCAGTCTTTCGCCTGAGTATGAAGGTGATTTTGGACGTTGAAAGTCAAACGGAAGTTCTAATGCTTCTTCCTCTTGATCTAAATAACTTTCCCAAAACCTCCTTTGGCTTGGCGTACTTTCCTTGACCCACTCCTTATGCCAGACAGCATAATCTAAATATTGCATGTCCAGAGGGGGAATATCCCCAACCCTGCCTGTTTGAATTCTTTCATAAATCTCCAATAACTCTTCGAAAAAGGTGACAAACGATACTCCATCAAAAATGATATGGTGAAAATTGCATACCAAATAATGTTTTTCTTCATCAACTCGAAATAGTTTCATATTAAATAAGTGATCATTTTCCAGGTCGAAGCATCTTTCCATTTCTTCAGTAAGATGGGAGGTGACCATTATATCGCTGACTTCTGGATCTAATCCCCGGCAGTCTTCATAGGCAATCATGTTTCGGCTTTTTTTTGATAAGAATTGAAGGATTTGATGTTCTTCTCCTTTGAAATTAGTTCGCAAAGTTTCATGGCGTTCAATCATGAAATCTAATGCCTGTTGCAGGTCATCAATGTCCACAACGCCATTTAAAATGAATTTAAATGGCATATTATAGAGCATTTTCCTTTCATCCAGGCTGTCGAACAGATACATTCTATCTTGATTATGAGAAAGCATTCCTTCACTTTTCCCACGTTTATAAGGCTTATTTACCTCGTCTTCCCTCATGTCGAGGAGCATGTCTAGAAAACTTGCCAGTTTTTCTATATTCCATTGACTTGAAATGATTTCCGGTGTTAATTGAATACCAAACTCCTGTTTTATCGAAGACAAAAACTCATCTTTTTTTTCACTTGTGCTTAGTGATTCATTCATGTCCTCTACTAGTGATAGTTTTAAAGGTTCAATAACAATTGAAATCAAGTTTAATAGCCTATTTTCCGTTTCACTGATCATCCTGTTCATAGAAAAACACCTCAATTCTTTTCCATTCAACTTAACTTATGCATATCGTCCAATTGTTTGATGAGTACAGATAGTTCCTTGATGGTGGATTGCTCGAACATCACCTTGATTGGTAATCTCACTCCCAGGTTATTCTTCACCATTTGAATAAATTGCATCGCTAAAAGGGAATTCCCACCTAAGTCAAAGAAGTTGGAATCTGTATCTATTGTCTCTTGTTCTAAAATTTCTTTCCAAAACCCAATAAGTTTTTCCTCAATTAACCTTTCCTTCACCGCAATTGTTGTCTCCATATATTTCCCCTCATTTCACTTTCGATTTTTCCAGCATTTCACTTAAGATTTGATTAAATATAGAAAGTACGGATGACCTTAACTTTGGATTGACCGCTGCCTCATTAAATTTAATTTGAACACTTGAACCAGGGGTGATGATGATGACGATTGGATAATGGGTCGTTTCCCGTCCTTCTTTCAAACTCACATTGATTTCATCATTATTAGCTAGTTTCATCGGATAGTTTTCAAAAGCATATAATGATTCAAATAGTTGGTTTTCCAAATTAGCCCACTCATAAATCTCTGATAAAGGTGTATTCTCATAGGCACTTAATTCCAAAAATTCATTTTGAACCTCATCCAGTATTTCCATGTAGGTCTTTTCGTGGCTGATATGCTTGATGAACGGCACAGTGTTGATAAATGGACCAACCATTGCCTCAATATTTTGGATAGGAATATTCCTGCCGGATGTCACTACGCCGCAGCATACATTTTCCGTACCTTTTACTTCTTTCAAAGTAGCTAGCCAAACGGTTAGAAAGAAAGTATTCATGGTAATCTTGTATTCCTGACAGAATCGTTGAATGGAATCACTTAATTCCTCATCCAATACTTTCAAATACCTATTCTCAATGTACCCCTCGCCTTCTTGCACTCCCATTAAACTGGATCCGGAATTCCGGGCACCTTCCAACTTTCCTGCCCAATAGTCCCGCAGTTCCTTATTACTTGTATAATCTTTCATATATTCAACATACTTTTTAAATGAAGGACTCACGGATGATGTTGGTGTTATTGAATGATAAGCAGCAAAAATGTCATTAATCACCATCGAGTAACTCCAGCCATCCATAATAATATGATGGAATGTCCATATTAATTGGTATTGATTTTCCGCAAGCTTAACGATCATGAAGCGATTCAGCTTATTATTCTCGATATCAATGATCTTATATTGATCTGCTAACAACTTTTCCAACTTCTCTTGATGATCGATCATTTCTTCATATTCAATCTCGGTATCCATGGAACTCATTAACAGTTGGTAGAATACCCCTTTTCTGCTTGAATACAATTTGGTTTTTAAAATGTCATGTTTCCCTGCAGTTGTCACAATGGCATTGGTTAATTTTTCGACGTCCAGAAAACCTTTAATATCAAAAATGAGCTGCACTTTATACTGGCTGCTTTCACTATCAAACAAGCTATGGTACAACATCCCTTTTTGCAAAGCCGTCAATTCATAAATATCAATAATGCCTGTTTCGTTGTGCAATAGTTGGTTAAGTTCCTCTTCAGGCATATCCACCAATGGAAAGTCTTCCGGACGGTACATTTGTTTTCCCCTTGTTTCTTCTTCCAATGTCCGTAACAATTCCGGCATATTGAGTTGCATATATTGCTCAAAATCTTCTCTTACGAAATGTCTGTTATAGTTTATTTTTATGGTTTGCTCCTCATTCACTACAAGCAATTCGATATCGACTTCATGTTCGGTATAGGAATTATGTTGAATATCTTGTTCACTAAAAAAGGTGACCTCTTTTGCAGCCCATTCATTGTTTTGGTGAAATCTACCTAGATTATTGAAACTGATGATCGGCCTATTTTGTTTCATATGTGTCTCGTTGCATAATTCGGTTATGATCCCATACTCAATCCCTTTATTAGGCAGGGTCCTTAATTTTTTCTTTGTACCTTGAATCGTGTTCGAAATCGATTCTTTATTTTCTATATAAACCGGGCACATGGTCGTAAACCAGCCTACTGTCCTGGACAGATCGACACCTGCAAATAACTCTTCGCGACCATGTCCCTCCAAAGTAAAATGAATATCTTTTTTATTAAAATATTTCCCGATTAGCGCTGCGAAAATGGATAAGTATATTTCATCGATAGATGCTTTATACGCTTTTGTCATATCATTATAGATTTTGCTTGTAATCTCTTTATTCAGCTTCATTTCAAATGATTTTCCATCGTAAACATTTCCTGTTTTAACCAGGGCGTTTTCATATACCGTTTCATGTTCATTCAGCCAGTGCTCTTTAATGCCTAAAGGAATGCGATTTTTATATTCATTGAGGTTATTCGCCCATTCCTTATATGATGTCGTTTTATTATCCAGTTTTAGTTCTTGATTGTTTATATCTTGAATATATAGCCGGTCAAAATCTTCGATCAAGATTCTCCAGGAAACCCCATCAACAAGTAAATGATGAATGATCCAAATGATTACATGCTCGTTTTGCCCAGTATTGATGCATACTATTTTCATTAGTGGTCCGTTTGAAATGTTGATGCCCTGTTGTGCACCAATCCCGAGTCTAGCTATTTCCCGTCCCTGCTGGTCCTTATTCAGGTTTGATAGATTTACGTAATTCAAAGTCCAATTTTCAGACGGGCCGATATGCTTTTCCACCTGCGAAAATGATTCTTCTCTATTGAACCTTGATCTGAGCCCATCATGATGTCTGACGATATGGGCCATGATTCTTTGCAGCCGTTTCTCATTCAATTGCGGGTAGCCCTTTAACGTTACAGATTGATTCCAATGATTAAAATTATTTATTTGTTGAGTAAAAAACCAACTTTGAATAGGTGTAAATGGTGCCTTTCCAAAAACATCAGACTGATTTATCGTTACATCGCCCGTCAATTCCACAACCTTTGCCAGCTCTTCGATACTTTGTTTTTCAAAGATGTTTTTTGATGTGATGAGAAGATTTTCTTTCTTGGCAAGTGAACAAATTTGAATGCTTAGGATGGAATCTCCTCCACATTCGAAAAAGTTATCAAAGATGGTTATTTCCTGATTATTCAGTACCTCTTTCCATATCTTTAACAATTTTTGTTCCGTTCCATTCATGACACTTTTACTGTTAGTTCCTTCCGGGTTCATTTTTGTATCCGGCAAGCTCTTCGCATCCACTTTGCCGTTAACGGTTAGCGGAAAGGACTCCATTTTAATGAAATAAGAAGGAATCATATAATGGGGAAGATGATTCTTCATATAATCCCGGATATAATTTTCTTCAAGGTCATTGTCGGAGATATAATAGGCCATGATGAATTTCTTCGATTTAGATTCATCTTTTATCGCTATAAAGCAATCCTTTATACCAGGGCATTTATTTAGAACTGCACTGACCTCCCCAAGTTCGATACGATATCCGCGTATTTTCACTTGGTCATCAGCCCTGCCTGCAAAGAGTAGATTTCCATCCTCAGCATACTTAACCAAATCTCCAGTTTTATATAGTTTCCTTGAGGAATTGAACGGATTTTGAATGAAGCTTTCATCGTTTTTCCCCGGATTATTTATATATCCCCTTGCAATGCCTTTCCCGCCGATATACAGCTCGCCTATTTGACCTTTGGGAACAGGCTTCAACCTGGAATTGAACACGTATGCTTCTGCATTTAAGATTGGCTTTCCGATCGGAATCACTGTATCATCACTTGGAAGTACCTTATATGCTGTTGCAACGACAGTGCCCTCCGTTGGACCATAATTATTATATAAATCAAAGCTCAAACGATCGGGTATCGTTTTTAAACGATCTCCCCCTGTCAAAATGGCTCTGATTGATTCTGGAAATTTCATATCGTTAATAAATAATTGCTCGAGCAGCCCCGTTGAAAAAAACGCGAGTGTGACCTTCTCCTTTTCCATCTTCTCCGAAAGGATCTCTACATCCAATAAATCATAGTAATCCAGTATCAGGAGTTTATTCCCATTCGTCAAATAAGGGAATATTTCCCAAACGGAAGCATCAAAAGATGTATTCGAAACCAGTACTGCTGCATCCTTTCCATCTACTGAATAATAATTGATATGCCAATTACAGAGGTTGGCCAACCCTCCATGTTCAATCATGACCCCTTTAGGTTTTCCCGTTGTTCCTGAAGTGTAGATGATATAGGCCAGATCACTTTCCGATATCTTTGTTGAATCGACTGTGCATTCAATTTCTGGTTCTTTTAGTATGTCTTCGATACATAAAAGTTTTCCTTCATCACCGGGATACTTTGGAAGTCCTTCTTCATTACTTAAACAATATGTGATTTGAGAATCCTCAATCATATGTTTCAACCGTGACACTGGCTGTGAAGGGTCCAAAGGCACATATGCCGCCCCAACTTTCATAATGGCTAAAATGGCCGTAACCATATTGATCGATCGATCCATAAAAATCCCAATTCTATCCTCTACACCTACATGATTTAGGAATAAGCGTTGTGCCACCTGATTTGCCCGGACATTTAACTCGCTATACGTCACTTGATCATCACCATGAACAATGGCAACATCATTGAAATTTGTACTCACTTTATTCTCAAACCTGGTTATTACATCTTCAAAACGATGATCTTCCACTACTTGAGTTACATTGCCTGTCCCCATTTCGATTAATGATCGCAACTGTGCAGGCTCTAAGTAGGTAATGTCCTTTATCCGCTTGCTTGCCTTGGTTGTAATCTCTAACAGCCAATGCTGAAAATTACTAGCCATTCTTTGAATCGTCGTTTTATTGAATAATGCTTTGTTATATTCAAACGAAATGAGTAATTCATCCTCATCCATTTCTTCTGCCTGAACAACCAAATCAAATTTAGCTTTAAAGGTATTGATTTTTTTCGGTTTTAACTTGAAATTCCTATATGCCAGCTTTCCTTTTTGGTTATTTTGCAGGACGAATACTGTATCGAACAATGGCGTATTTTCCATGGTTCTTTCTGCCGATAAATATTTCAAAATCTCCTTAGTAGGTAAATTTTGATGGTCAAAAACACCTGCAATATTTTTTATGTTTTTTCGTAAAATCCCTTCAAATGAATCTTCCTGAGATACATGTAATTTAAAGGGTAAGGTGTTGACGAAATATCCTATCAATTGTTCAGTATCCACATGGTTTCTCTTCGCCAAAGGGCTGCCGACGACAACTTCCTCTTCATCAAAGTAAACCGATAAAAAGGTTTGATAGGCGGTAAGTAAACTCATGAACAAAGTCGATTTCGTTTTTTTATGAAGACTTTCCAGGTTGTCTTGAATTTCTTTAGGTAACAAAAAGCTGATAATATCGGACGTGCTTTTACCTTCTCCGGTTTTTTGATGATCATATTGTAAAAAAGACTTTTGCCGTAATGCCGTTATTTCATTACTCCAGAACTCATTATCCTTACCTGTTACATAATTTGGTGAGTTTTTTTGCCATAAAGCATAATCTCCATATTGGATTGATTGGTTATCTCTATCATATCGGTCGCCATTCTCGATTTCCTCATAAATGGAAAACCAATCATTGATCAATAATGGAATCGACCAACCATCAAAAATAATATGGTGGATGTTACATAATAATTGATATTCACTTTCATTCCTCTTCACTAACGTAATTGATAGGAGGGGACCATTTACTAAATCAAATTGCCGTTCCGTTTCTTCCTTCACAAAGTGATTCATTTTTTCTTCCTGCATGTCTAAAGGAAGATCCGAAACATCGAAATAATTAATATCATGATGAATCGACTCATCGAAAACCAAGATGCCCCTTCCAGCTTCTTCCCTAATGACACTTTTTAAGATTTGATGTTTATTGCTTAGCTTATCTAACGATAATTCCAGGTTTCCTTCATTCACTTCACCTGCTATTTCATACGAAAAAACGATGTTATATAATGATTTGTCTACATTGGTTTGATGAATGAACCACAAATTTTCTTGCTCATATGTTAAAGGATATGTATTTCTGGCATTGATATGGATAGGTGTATAATCTTGCTTTACCTCTTCTTTTTGACGAGCTTCTATGACTTCGGATAATTTCATAATCGTATCGTTTTCCAATAAAACGGAAGGAGCAATTTCAATATGAAATTGCTTTTTAATATTGACAATCAATCTCATTATCGATAATGAGTTCATTCCACTTTCAAGTAGCGACTTGTTTTTTTTTATAACCCCATTGCCTATGATGCTAACCACTAATTCCCTTACTTTTTCACTTATTGTTTCATCTGCTGGATTCTTGAAATCCGGTGTAGTTTCACGGTCTTTTATTATGAATTTTGGTAATGAAGATTTATCCAGTTTTCCATTTACAGTTAGGGGGATGTTGTCCACCTTGATAAAAAAGCTTGGTATCATATACGCTGGCAATGAGCTTTTTACACTTTCCCTCAAATAATCAGCAGCTAATTCTTCATCAGCAACATAGTATAAAAATAAATGCATATCATCATTAAACGCTTTATCCATCGTAACAACTGCGTTCTTGATGTTTTGCAATTCATTATACGCGCTCTCAATTTCCCCTAATTCAATCCTGAAACCTCTTAGCTGCACTTGCTCATCATTTCTGGAGATATATTGCAGATCACCATCATCCAACAGTTTCACTATATCCCCTGACTTATAGTAGCGGACTTTATCGATATCCGTAAATTTCATCTCATTCATCATCGGGTTTTTATAGTAGCCAAGCGATACACCTTTTCCTGAAACGTATAACTCGCCCTCTTCATCTCCAGTTACTTCTTCTCCATTTTGATTCATCACTTTGAACCCAAGATGAGGCAGGACTTTTCCGATATTGGTCATTCCTTTTTCAACATCACCCTTAGCGATTTCTTTGTACGTTACATGAACGGTGGTTTCAGTTATTCCATACATATTTATTAGCTTTGGCAGCCTGCCATTTTCGGGTGAAAACCACTGCGCCAATTTCTTGAAGTTTAATGCTTCCCCTCCAAAAATAATGTATTTTAAACTTAATTCATTTTGACGATTTATGAGCTCACCACTCACTTCGAAGAAGGCGCTTGGCGTACAATTAAAAACGGTTGCTTGTGTATTTATCAATAATTCAACAAAGGATATTGGATTTCTGCTTTCTTCAAATGAAACCACAACAACTTCTCCGCCATATATCCAAGCCCCCCACATCTCCCATACGGAGAAATCAAATGCGTAGGAATGGAAAAATGTCCATTTATCTTTATTAGTAAACTCGAACAAATCGTCGCAGCCATAAAACAAATTCATGACGTTTTCATGTGAAACACAAACTCCTTTAGGCTTTCCTGTTGAGCCCGATGTAAAAATGATATAGGCTGGATCTTCTGGTTCAATTAAAGTATGTACATTCTCACCTGTCATACCTTTTGATTTATCCATCACTTCATCAATGGATACATAATTACAACCAATGTCGCCATTCCGGCTTTTATCCCCAATTAATAACTTCAATTCTGAATTCTTTATTATATGCTTTACTCTTTCATCAGGACTTTTAGGGTCGATAGGTACATAAGTAACACCCGATTTAAGCAGGGCTATGATCAAAAATAAAACCTGCTCGGATTTTTCAATATAGATTCCGACATTGTCCCCTTTATTTATCCCTTTGTCCTTTAAGTACATTGCCATTTTATTTGCCAAGATATTCGTTTCTTTATATGTAAATTGCATACCCTTATTTCTTACTGCAATATTGTCTCCATATTGCCTGACACTTTCTTCAAATAAATTCGCTAAAGAATTCATATTCATCATTTTCCCCCATTATTTTAAATATGTGCCTGATGCAACTGTCAACATATGAAAAACCAAAGAAACCAAAGCGATTACAATCGTTATGATCCATGCATTTCTTCTCTTAATGAGCGCCAATTTTTCCAGACTATAGCTGAATAGAATTAAACTGACAATGTAAAACAACTCAAACTCAGCCATGAATGTGTGAAGGATGGAGCTTTTATCATGCACCAGTAAGGATAAACTAGTGAAAGTCGTTTCCTTGCTCTTAACCAATAATGCGATGATTGCATTAACACCGGATCCAATCACGATGCATACCCCTGCATTTATGACAGCTTGGCAAACCCCTTTTATATTTACCGGTCTTTCTTTTAAAACTAAAAATAATAGGCACACAATTAATATTTGAATGATGAAGGTAACCAATAATCCAAGAGCTCCCATTACAATTGTGTTAATGGCAAAACTAAGGGCTCCAATCTCTGAAATGGACATGCCATTTAATACGTTCATCCCTTTTTGATCTGCAGAATATAACAAAAGCGTCGTTTCGATACCTGCTATTAAACTGAGTATCAATAACGAAATGATTAACTTGTGAACTCTATCCTCTTTATTAAAAAGATATTGTACTAATTTGTTTTTGTTTTTTAATTCAGCATTTGCTGCCATTTTTAATTCCATTGGTATTCCCCCTCAATTATTTTCGTAGAATTTATCGGAAAGGTAACACTTCTTATTTCATCATTCACGAGTACAACCGTTGATTTATATTGGGTAAAATTTTTATAGAAAAGTGAGACGTTATCTTGATCCATGTCAACCTTGGAAATTTCATAGATTTCAAGTGGAGAGGTCAATCCTGTTTTTAGTATCTTTGATAGACTTTCTTTTGCACTAAAGAAAACTTCTTTACTTAAAACACCATCGCTTTCCTTAATCATTTTTTTCTCGGATTCCGTTAAGTAGGTTTCTAAAAATTCAGAATCGGATTTCGTTTTAGTCTCAATATCGATTCCCATTGGATGCAGTTGATCAAAAAGCAATATTCCGAATGTTTTATCCGTATGTGTGATGGATATACCTATGTTCATTAAAAAGAACAAGCTTGTAACAATGACCGGCTGTCCAAAGACTCCTTTCAACAGGGAAACATTCTTTATTTCATCCAAACCAATACCAAAAAACTCCATAATTGTTTTTTTTCCAAAGTAC
The DNA here is from genome assembly GCF_038002945.1 of Peribacillus sp. FSL R5-0717. Lineage (NCBI taxonomy): Bacteria > Bacillati > Bacillota > Bacilli > Caryophanales > Bacillaceae > Peribacillus > Peribacillus sp. FSL R5-0717. The sequence goes on along the minus strand of NZ_JBBOOF010000001.1, from coordinate 3,294,176 downwards.
AAACTTTTCTTTGCTTCGATGGATCTTTTGGGACCATTTTGCAAATTTAAATAATTCCATTCTTTTTCGTTAAAAATATCATCAATATAGTCCAAATTGACTGAATTCGCTTCATAATACTTGATATAAGATTTATAAATTTTTTTCTTATTCATAAAGTATTCAATCATTTATAATTTTCCTCCCCTCTTTTTTCTAGAAACCCCGCATTTTTTCTCCATATTTTTCCTCTAAAATTTCTTTTTTTAAACAATTATTTCATTTTCTGGGTTAAATATTACCTATTATCATTATCGATAACACTTTATCACAACAATTTTGCCGAGTCCATTAAAAATTTGTAAATTATCTACATTACATAGTAACTTTACCATTTTTTATTATTTTTCTACTTTAGTAGTATTTTCATAGGACTTATCGTGTGAAATTTAGAATGAAAAAATCAACTTGAAATTTTCTAATTAAAAAAGCCATATTTTATTTTTCACTATAATTTGTGAAAAATAAAATATGGCTTTAATACTGTTCAATCATTTTGGTTGTTTAATGAAAATGTGCATGGCCTTTTTTAATATCTCATTCTCTTCTTGTAGATCTTTAATTATTTTATCCTTTTCCTCTTTCATACTGAGCCCTGAAAAACCATTACTGGAGTCAGCCGAGCCAACTTCATTTGTTTCTTTATAGATATTGATCCAATTTCTTAATGTAGGTATGGATATGTTAAGTTCTTCGGCCAATTCTCTAGGCTTTCTGCCTTCTTCCAATACTAATCGAGCAGCATAAATTTTAAAATCTTTATCATGGTGCTTCCCCATAATAAGACACTCCTTTTTTAAATTTATTTAGTGCCGATTTTCTGTACTTCCTTTATCAAACGAAAATGTTTTTCTAATATAAAGATTTTCATAAATTTAATTTCAATCTATTAATCAAAATGGAATTGATCGCTATTGCGATCACTAAAATCATTAGCGCTCCAATCAGGGGTTGGACACTGAACCAAACCAAGGCAAAATGAATCGCTGTTACCAAGATCAATAATGGCAATCCATAAAGCAGGCTTATTAATACATTGGGGTTGGATTTAATTGCAGCAGATGGGTTCTCCCATTCAATACTAGGATTTTTCATATCATATAATGGTGTTAGAAGATTATAGCAAACCACTAAACAAGAAGTGATTAATAACATGACTGCATTTTCCATTTCCCAATAGCCAAATAGGGCAAATATCAAAAAGCTGATCACCACGGCTATAATACTGATTATTGATGAAAATATCACTTTAGAAAAATAAACATATTTTTCATCAAACGGGACGCTTTTCAGTAAATAATGGTATTTACCTTCTCTTGAATATGGGGTTCCGCTTATATTATTTATACAACACAAGAAAAGGACCGAATAGGAAAAGTATTTATCGAAGACTCCCTCTTTCGTTATATTCAAATAATTCGGGAATACTTCATTCTGAATCAGCAATAACATGACAAGTGAAAAGATCGGAGGCAAAAGAAGACCTAAAGCGATTTGCAACTTAAAATATGCTTCAGACTTAATGATCCATATCTCTCTTTGTAAATAGTTACTCCATTGATTTTTTGATATATTAACCTTTGAGTTTTTCATATTCGTTTTGTTGTTTCCCAATATCCCATTTTTAAAGTAATGAACAGAAATGTTCTCTATAATCATTGAATACAAAAGGAAACCTATTACCATTATCGAAATATAAATAATGAAAAATTGAACGGTTATTTCATTTGATACAAAAGCATCCAATATCCATTTGATCACTGGAATCATATTTGCGGTTTCAAATATATGTCTCATCAACAATTCCAACGAGTTTTTTAGCCCTTCAAAAGAATTCAATTCTATTTCCGAGATGACCTTTGAAATGGCAACTGATGATTTTCCTGCAAAATATACAATGGAAATAATCATAAGCGTTAGGATGATAGCAATGTTAACCATTAAGTATGCTACTTTACTTTTGAATCTATAATAATGCCTATTCATGCACGATAGGATAAAAAGCAGGAACAAGGCCGTTAAACCATTGACAATTGGTAAAAACGTGATTAATTTAATCGCTTCGATAAACTTTAGATCGACTATCAAGAAGCCTAATGTTGGCACTTGGATCATCATTGATAAGATGATCGGGACCCATAAGCTACTTAACACTTTGGCCCTTGATATTTCCTTATAGGTGAGTGGCAGAGGTGCCAATACTTTAAATTCATCATAAGAAAATATTTGTGATGTGGACAAATAGCAAACCAACGCAAAGACGAGAATGCTGGAAATGGTTAAATTATAAAACAGGAAGACCTGGGTATCTCCAAGAAAATAAACAAAGGCGTTAACGACAGTCAGCTGCAAAAACATATAAAAAACGGCTATTATCAGGACAGCCTGTAACATTGTCTGCTTGGGCATTTTATAGAAGGAAGAAACGAAAAATCTAGTTAACTGAAGTTTTTCCTTCATATACCTGAGCCTCCATAAAGGTAGATTCTAATGAACTTTCACCTATTATATTTTGTATCTCATCATGCAGGATGATTTTTCCCTCTTTTAAAATAGCCACTGTATTACAAATTTTCTCTGCCACATCCAGCAGATGCGTCGAGAAGAACACTGTACCGCCCATTTCAACATATTGTTTGATTAACCCCTTAAAAACTAAAACAGCGTTTGGATCTAATCCGTTCAATGGTTCATCCATAATGATGATCGGGGGATTAATGGTAAAAGCCGCTATCAGGGATACCTTATGCATCATTCCATAAGAATAACTTCCCATTGGCTTTTTAATGGACTCCTGCATCCCAAACCGATTGATATATTTCCCCAACCGTTCTTTGTCATCATTTCCATATAGGTTCATCAAGAAACGAATCCAATCAAATCCCGAAACATTGTTAAACACATTGATAGTATCAGGAATGAAGAAAAATTGTTTTTTATATTCTATGCCGTCTTCTTTGGTCAGGCCATTTATTTCAACCTTTCCATTTTCTGAATCTAAAATGCCTGTAATGATGTTCAGCGTCGTGGTTTTCCCTGCACCATTCGCTCCTATAAAACCTAAGGTTTCCCCTTTTTTGATTTCTAGATTTACACCATTCAAAATCTTCTTGGCCGAGTAGCTTTTCTCCAAATCTGTGATGCTTAACAAAGTTATCATCCTCCCATCACTTCATGATTAACACATTTCCATCCTCAACTTATTCATTATTGAATTTCTTTTTAGAAATCCATATGTTCGTTATCAATATCGTTACTGCCGTCCATGCAAGTGCAGCTAATGCACCCCAAACCGCCTGTGAATTGACTGTGCCTAAAATCAGTACTTCCATGGCATGCTTACTCATGCTTGCCGGATTCACATTGTCTATGACCGGACTTAATCCAACTATGATTCTGCAGCCGAGGAGAAATACTATCGAAATTAATGCAATGATACCCTGGCTATTAAAAATGGTACTGATCATCGTCGTGAATGAAACGATAAATAGGATCCACAGCAGATAGAACAGTAAAGCCACTATTAAATCCCCAAAATCAACACTCGTAAACAAAAAAACTACATACAGATATGAAACCAAATATCCCAATGCCACACTGCAGGCAACAAACAGGTAATTGGAAATGATTTTCCCGCTTATATAAGATCCAACCGTCACAGGCCTTGTAAGTATGAAAGCAAGCATCCCATTTGCTTTATCGGATTGAACGACTCCCATCATGGAAACGATGATGATCATGACCCCTAACTGATCAAATTGTGACCCTAAAGTACTGGCAAGAACTTCGCCGCCTTTTTGGGCAGCCATGCTTGGATCAATGGTGATCCCTTGGCCCCCGCCCAGTGCCTCTAAAATTGAAGGTAAATAATAGCTTACAACTGGTTGAGTTATCCCTAAAAATATAAATACAAGCGGCAGCCAAATCACTTTAAATTCACGTACCATCTGAACAAATTCCTTTTTAGCTAAAACGGTAAAGTTATTCATTTTTCCACCACCAATTTTAAGAATATCTCTTCCAATGTATCGTTATCTATTTCGAACCTGACAAGATCAACATTATGCTCCAAAGCATTCGCCAGTAACATATTCTTGTTTGACTCAATATCTTCCACTTCTATCTTCAATTTGTTCCCCATTACCTCTACACCTTTGACGAAGTTCAAGCTTTTAACGTTTTCAATCCATTTTTGACTTTTAGAGGTTATATCGACATTGATTTTATTTCCGCTATTCCTGTTCAATAATTCTGACATCGTTGTGTCCTCAATTTTTTTACCGCTTTTTATGATGACAAACCTCTCACATATTTCTTCTGCATCGCTTAATATATGCGTCGATAATAAAATTGTCGTATCTTTCTTTATCTCTTTTATGATATTCAACACTTCTCTCCGGCCGATGGGATCTAATGCCGAAACCGGTTCATCCATGACAATCAATGCCGGTTTATGTAACAGCGCCTGTGCAATTCCAAGCCTTTGTTTCATTCCACCCGAAAAAGTCCGCACCTTTGAATTCTCTTCCCCGCTCAACCCAACTTTCGACAATATCTCTGGGATGCCGTTTAATAATTCTTCTTTCTTGATACCCGAAAGCTGCCCCATGAAAGTAAGGGTTTCTTTGGCGGTCATCCATTGAAAGAAGTTAGGGTATTGTGGTAAGTAGCCTATTGCCTTTTTCATTTTTGAAATTTTCTTACCATCAAGCAATACTTCTCCCATACTTGGATCTATAATATCTGCAATCACTTTTATCAGTGTCGATTTACCAGCCCCATTCGGCCCAATCAATCCAACACATTCCCCTGATTGCAATTCCATTGAAAAATTATTGACCGCTGTTTTTTCTTTGAATTTTTTTGTAACATTTTTAATTTCTAATTTCATATTCTTTCACTGTCCTTTCTACCGATAACGAAGTACAGAATTGGACCGATAGTATTTGCAAAAATAATGATGAGTGTCCACAATAAAACATTTTTCCTCGTCTTTCGATTTCTGTATAAATCAATTAATGCTATAAGCACTAAAATCATTCCAATTGCAATTACCGGTAAAATGATCGGCAGAATAGACATGAAGTCAATATCTTTCAATTCGTTCCATCCATAATGCAATTCCATATATACCACTCCTTTGGTAACGAAATATTATTATCATTATCGATAATGATAACATCTAATTTGGAATTTTGCACCTATTTTTTTTCTTAATAAAATATTGTTTTAGTTTTTATTGTTATTTATAATGATAATATTATCATAATGAATAATAATAAAAATATAGCGATATTTATTAACTTTCATTAAATGTAGACATTTTTTTCAAAAATTAAAATAATTAAAAAATAATTATTATTTACTTAGAAAAAATATTTAGGTACTATTATTTTTCGAACCGTGTCATTTTCATGTAAATGACAATGATTCAAACATTACAATATATGAAGGATTAAACTTATTATTCATGACCAACAGGAAAGTTCACTAAAAATTATCCAGTTATAATTTCCAATGTGAGGAGAATAAGATGATTAATAAAGCTGAAATTTTAATGCACCCAGTAAGAATAAAGATTACCCAAGCTTTAATGAGAAATAGGGAAAATGGTTTAACACCATTAGAAATGTTAAAAATCATTAAAGATGTACCCCAAGCAACATTATATAGACATATACAGGTTCTCTTGGATTCAGGGGTCATTCGCATAGTAAAAGAGAAGAAAGTGAGATCCGTTTCCGAAAAATACTACGTTTTAAATGAAGAAGAAGCACGACTTAGCGGGGAAGAATGGAAAAAATCCTCTAATGAAAAAAAGGTGAACTATTTTTCTTATTATCAATTATCCCTTATGACCCAATATCAAAACTATCTTACTAAATTGGAAGAAAGAGACTGCGCAGAAGATGGTTCAACCTTTTCCCTTTTAGAACTAAAGCTTGATGATGAAAGCTTCCTTAACTTCCAAAATGAATTGAACGATTTAATGTTAAAATACTACAAAGCAACGAATCAAAGTGCCAAACAAGACTCTCCTATTCGAACAATCGGCGTTACAATTATTCCAGAATCATAAAAAAATGAAAAGGCTGTTCCAAATCCTTGGACTCAAAAACGAATATTATAGAAAAAACCGTTAGGAAACATATCTATATATTCACCAACCAATCAGGTTGCAGTCCATGTTTTGAAACAGCCCAATAAATTCCATAATGGGTTTACCACCCGTTATGGGACATGACTAGAAGTGATGCACCCGCAATCAGCAACTCCCCAATGTTTCCTTGATACTGCTGTATACTTCGTCCCACAGGTGTTTTTCTTCAGCAAAAGCCGCAGTTATCTTTTTAATAACTGCTTTTTGCTCTGCCTCGAAACGTTCATCATCCTTGGCAGGCAGGTCAGACCTTAACTCCATTACGAACTCTTGTACCTTTGGTGCACGAGGTCCCCAAACAGCTTTTTCTTCACCATCCTTATCAATGAATATAAAAATGGGAATCGAACGCGCTGTTCCATTCGTTAAATATTGATCCATCAGTTCAAGATTTTGATCTCGTAAAATCATGCGAGTTTCGATATTTGCCGCTTCAGATATATTCAGCAGTATAGGAATATTCATCATCGCGTCTCCGCACCAGTCTTCAGTAATGACAATAACTCGAAGTTCCTTCTTCTTTAATGCATCAAAAAAATCTTGGTCCTCTGCAGAAGTGGAAAAACCTTGCTGGATCGATTGTAAGTTTTCCTTATGAACTTTCATCGAAGATACAAATTCTTGAGCAGGAATCCCCTTTTCAAACCATTCATTCAGTTTCGTCATCGTATTTCTCCTAACTATTTTTTAAATTAAAAGTACCATAAACCACTTATTATTTCATTGTTTCCACCCCGAAAAATAAAATGTCAAATTGGTAAATTAAATCCATGTTTTCTTTCCCGTGTAAGGGGAAAACTATACATACATTCAATAGCTTACTAACTATTTTATATTGATAGAAACATTGTTTTCTAGTTTAGGAGATGAAATTTTGTGGAAGGCTTTCTCTTTGCGCTACTCCCTGCATTGACATGGGGCAGCTTAGTGCTTGTTTCCGAAAAACTCGGAGGCAACTCTTATAATCAAACACTTGGCATTACAATCGGTTCATTACTGTTCGCCATCATGATGTCTTTCATCAATCCGCCGGAATGGAGCAGTTTAGTGTGGATTGTCGGCATCATTTCCGGGATAGGCTGGGCATTCGGGCAGTTATTTCAATTCAATAGCGTCAAGGAAATCGGGGTATCGAAAACCGTTCCAATCTCAACAGGACTGCAAATTCTAGGAAATACATTTTTTGCGGTCATCATTTTCAGGGAATGGAATGACAAGATGACAATCATCATCGGCATTGTTGCAATCATCTGTTTGATTACAGGTGTCTTGCTGACAAGCTATGGCGATGGTGATAACAAAAAAGAAGGAAGCATGAAAAAAGGGGTTTTTTACCTTGCCATTTCTACGGTGGGTTATGTTACATATGTCATCGTCGTCAGATGGAATGAGGTTGACGGATGGTCGGCGATCCTGCCGCAAGCAATTGGCATGTTCCTGGCTGCCTTGCTCCTTTCCATCAAACATAAACCGTTTAATAAGTATGCCGGACGGAATATCCTTACCGGAATGATGTGGGCTGTCGGCAATATCGGTCTCCTGCTCGCTAATCCCAAAGTGGGCGTGGCCATCGCATTCTCATTTTCCCAAATGGGAATCGTCATTTCCACTTTAGGCGGCATCTTTCTTTTAGGAGAGAAAAAATCCAAAAAGCAAATGGCCTTTGTCATCATCGGGTGTGTACTCGTAATTGCTGGCGGAATCATGATTGGCTTTACAAAAGAATAGTCAAAGGAGAGCTGAATGATGTATGAAGATTTAGAGAAAAAAGTCGTCGTGATCACTGGCGCGGCAAAAGGATTAGGAAAAGCCATGGCCGAAAGGTTCGGTAAAGAAAAAGCACATATCGTATTAAATTATCACACTGAAAATGGAGACCATAAGGAAATCATCAAAACGATTGAAGCTGCAGGCGGGAAAGCCGCAGCCATTCAAGGTGACGTTTCAAAGGAAGCTGATGTGAAGAAATTGCTTTCTTTCGCTGTGGACACCTTTGGTACAATCGACATCATGATCAACAATGCTGGTATTGAAAATGAAGTGCCCAGCGAAAAATTGACTCTTGAAGATTGGCAGAAAGTCATCGATGTAAATCTAACGGGGATGTTCCTGGCAAGCAGGGAAGCAATCAGTTATATGCTCGATCATGGCATTAAGGGCAATATCATTAACATGTCTTCCGTTCATGACCGGATACCTTGGCCTCATTTTGTCCACTATGCAGCAAGTAAGGGCGGAGTCAAGATGATGACAGAAACCCTTGCACTTGAATATGCTCCTAAAGGGATTCGCATTAATAATATTTCACCTGGTGCAATCGACACACCCATCAATGCCGAAAAATTCAATGACCCGAAAGCTAAACAAGAAGTCATCAACCTGATACCGATGGGATACATCGGAAAACCGGAACAAATTGCCGCTTGTGCCGCTTGGCTCGCTTCCGCCGAATCGAGCTATGTAACGGGAATGACCTTATATGCTGATGGCGGGATGACCAAATATCCAGGTTTCCAAGCAGGAAAAGGCTGAACTGAACTAATGAAAAGAACCACTCCCATCACAAACTTGGGGTGGTTCTTTTCATGACCCTGGACAAAGATGCTGCACAAGCTAGAAGCTTGCGGTCTTTTTCTCGGATTGGTTGTCCCTTTCGGATCAATTTCTGCATTGGAACCAACAAATCCTAAGTTATAATGATGTCAGTTATATTCGTTCAAGAGAAGGAAGTGACCTTGTGGATCCTTATTTTATACAAGTGAAAGCAAAAAATGGGGCATCCGTGATTCACTATATACAAATAAACCCGTAGAATAAATTTTACTCCTTATAAAATAGAAAAGAACGGTCATCCTAATGGAGTAATTTCAAAAATGACATAAGGAGAGAAACTACATGCCTCAACAACAAATTGATATCAATCAATTAAATCAAGCAAAAGCTAACGTTACCCTTACGCAAACCTTACTTTCACAAGCAATTGAAAAATCTTCCTCGGATCCAACGTTGGCACAAGAAGCCATTAAACAAGCGGCTCAAGAAATTGCCCAAGCCCAATCTTCCGTAAATCAGGTTTATAGTACAGTACAAGCTCAGCAAGCGGAATGATTTTGGGGATTATCGATTAATTGATTCAAAACAAGAATAAAGAGGCCTATATCCAAATTCAGGATTAGGCCTTTATATAACGAATGTATTGGGTGAATCCAAGCTTTTTCAACCCCACTTATTTAATGGCGGTATGCTTTGTGGGAACTTAAACGCATTGTATGGATCATACCTCGTTTTCACTTCCCTAAGCCGTTTGAAATTTTCTCCATAATATGCAGTTGGCCAATCTTTGATTAGAGTATCCGGCCAATTCACATAGTCACCGGTAGTAAATGGTGACAAGGCATGCTTCAGGTCCTTGATCCAACGAATGTTTAGCCGCTCTTCTTCTGGATTGGTCCATGTAGCCTGATACTCCTGGGCGATGATGGCATCTCGATAATAAAAAGCTGTCTCCTTTGGATCTTTAAGGCCCGCCACTCCTCCTAGGGATTGGTGCCAAATGGCTGCATTTTCATTTGGCGCATTTCCTAAAAAATGTTTCATAGTTACGATTGCTTGCTGTGGAAAAGCTTTTTCAATGAAAGATCCTGACCTCTTTCGATGCGCCGGTTGATTTCCAGCTGGATAATCAAAGAATCTTACGGCTTCAATATATGGGACTTCCTTTATCATGACATTTATTGGTGAGCCGGTTCTTGTCAAAGGCTTTAATAGCTGCTTCAATCTATGTGACGTTCCAACAAACTCACCTTTAGCAAAAATTTCGTTTGCTTCCTTTGCCTTGAATTCTATTTCTGAAGTTAAGCCTTCATCAGCTTTAGTGGCCCAATCCTGCCAGGCTTCAAACACCGCTTCGAAATCTTCCCACCCCCATGTGACGGAGAAAACGGAAACCCTTGATACAGGGGTTACCCTGAAAGTAAGAGAAGTGACTATGCCAAAGTTTCCCCCTCCTCCCCCGCAGCATGCCCAAAATAAATCACTATTGATTTTCCTATTCGCTTTAATGAGTTTGGCTCCCCTCTTTCCACAAGCCCTTACCATTTCTATTTCAAGCAGATTGTCACAAGTAAGTCCAAAGCGCCTCGTTAACATACCTATTCCACCGCCGAGCGTAAGACCTACAACACCAACACTGCTTTCGGTCCCTGCCGGAATCGTCGTGCCATAGTTCCATAACGTATTATATACTCGCCCTAAATCAGCTCCGGCTTCAATTTTTGTGATCATTTTTTCACGATTGACCTTGATATTGTACATTTCACTAATATCAATGACTAGACCGCCATTCACTAATGAAAAATTTTCATAACTATGCCTGCCGCTCCTAACCCGGAAAGGTGCATGATTTTCCCGGGCCCACTTCAATGAATTCAACACATCATCGGAATCTTGACAAAACACAATGACCTTTGGGAATTTAGAAAAACTTAAGTTATTATTTATCCTGGCACGCTCATACTCAGCATCATTAGGTGTAACGATACGCCCGGTAAGCTTTGTTCTTTCCAAAAGATAAACCCCTCCTCGGGTAAATATGTAACATCCTATGAAAAAAACTGGCATGAAGATACATTCCCCCTGCTCCTCCCCCTTGTTACGGGGGCAAATTAGCTACACCCGTGAGTTTTGCTGTTTTACTCGTGAATTCAACGTCTTCTCGTGAATTCGACGACTTTACTCGTGAGTTCAGCTGTTTTACCCTTGAGTTCGACGACTTTACTCGTGAGTTTCGCTGTTTTACTCGTGAATTCGACGACTTTACTCGCGAATTCCGCTGTTTTACTCGTGAGTTTCGCTGTTTTACTCGTGAATTCCACCATTGGTCTACAAGGACAAAAAAGGCCCTTCTCGAATTAGAGAAGGGCTTTTTACTAGAATTTCTTATCCTGAAATCTCATCATCGGATTTAACATCCAATGGTGTTCGTTTATCCATTTTCAGCATGTAATAACTTGCTATTACCAAGGCTAGGAAAACGATCCCGACAACCAAGGAAATTCTTGTACTAGGATTGATCCACATACCTACCAGCACCATCAGTAAAAAGGCTATTGTCGCATAGTTACTGTAAGGGGCCAACGGCATTTTGAACGGATGTTTCTCCATTTCAGCGGCATTTACCTTTCTGAACTTAAGCTCACTGATAAGTAAGACAAACCATGGAATCATCCCAGGCAAAACACTCGCACTGTACACATAAAGGAATACTTGCGGCGGTGCAAGGTAATTCAGGATAACCCCGATGCCCAACCCTAATAGTACAGCGATCGTGCAATATGCCGGAACTCCATTTTTAGATACTTTAGCAAAGACTTTCGGAGCTTGGCCATTCAATGCCAGTGTGTAAAGCATACGACCTGCACTGAAAATCCCACTGTTGCATCCAGACATCGCCGCAGTGATGACGACAAAATTAATGATGCCTGCCGCTGCAGTGATACCTATTTTGGCAAAGGTCGAAACAAACGGACTGCCTAAGTCATCCAGTTGATCCCAAGGGAATACTGTCACAATGACGAAAATGGCACCAATGTAGAAAATTAAAATGCGCCATATAATTGATTGAATCGCTTTTGTTACGGTCTTCGTTGGGTTTTTCGCTTCCCCGGCTGTGATGCCGATAAGCTCAACGCCTTGATAGGAAGCCACGACAAGCGAAAGCGCAAAGAAGAATCCTGTCCAGCCTCCCGTAAAGAAGCCGCCATTTTCCCAAAGATTCGATAATCCAATCGCATCCCCGCCATTCCCTATTCCAAAGAAGATAAGGCCCAGGCCGGCAACGATCATCAATATAATCGTTATGATTTTTATAAGTGCAAACCAGAATTCAAATTCCCCAAAGGATTTAACGGAAATGAGGTTGGCCGCTCCCAAGATGATCATGGCCACTACACCTGGTATCCAGGCCGGTAACTCCGGGAACCAATATTGCATATACAGCCCAACCGCAATGATTTCGGACATTCCGACGATTACCCATTGAAACCAATTGCTCCAAGCAGTCATATAACCTGCCAAAGGATGTATATAGGTGCTCGCAAAGGTTGCAAAAGAACCTGTAGTCGGTTCTAAATAAAGCATCTCACCCATGGAACGCATGATGAAAAATATAAAAATACCTGCAATGGCATAAGCAAGCATTACAGAGGGCCCGGTCCATTTGATCGTGCTCGCAGATCCCATGAATAACCCGACTCCGATGGTTCCGCCCAAAGCTATCATTTGAATGTGACGTGCTTCCAGCCCTCTCTTTAATTCCTTGTTCGACATGATTAACTCCTCCAGATGCAATATCGGTAATGCTTTTCTATCCTTACCACGAACTTATTAATTATTGCAGTTAGAAATGCTCTATCGAAAAAATATCAATAACACTTCATTTATGATTTCTTATCTTATAATAGTAAATATTCTGTAAAAATACAATTGTATTTTTGAAATAAACAGTTGCCAATAATATCTTGTTGATTTTTCAAATCTGAAAATATCATTTTAAAAAAATGATGTTCAGTATTTTATTATAGTGATCGTTCATAATGAGTAGAAAACAATCACTTCTGCTTAGACCTTATGTTAAATACAGACCACTATTAAACTACAGATAATGCCTGTTTCATTTCAAAAAATTTGTTGACCTACCGAAAAATAGATGATAGAATTCCAATATTATTTTATAAGCATAATGAAATGATCAAGCAGTGAAAAATCATCACTGACTGACATTTCTTCACAACCGCATACAAGCAAGCGATGAATGCTGTGGATGACACTATAGCAGGAGCAGCTTCTGGAGAGACTGTACAAGATGCAGCGCCGAAGGATTCACAATCTCAGGCAAAAGGACAGAAGAGTAACGAATGATATATTGTTATTCTGAGCCCTTTAAGAGATTGGTATTATCCAATCTCTTTTTTTAATGTCCATTTTGTGATTGGACTAAAACAACAAATGGGAAAGGCAAGCTGGACGACAATCACGTCCCTCTCTCCAAGACCATGCAGGTAAACATTCACTACCAAGACTATAAAAACGGGGGCGTACGAATTGGCTAAACAAGAATTAAAAAGAGATTTAAAAAATCGACATGTACAACTGATTGCAATAGGAGGAACCATTGGCACCGGTTTATTTTTAGGTTCCGGAAAAGCCATACAATTAGCAGGTCCTTCCATATTATTCTCTTATATGATAATAGGGATTGCCTTGTTTTTTGTGATGAGGGCCCTGGGGGAATTGCTTTTATCCAATGCAGGGTACACATCATTCACTGAATTCGCAACTGAATATGTCGGTCCATGGGCCGGCTTCGTGACCGGTTGGACATATTGGTTTTGTTGGATTATGACCGCAATGGCCGATATCATAGCTGTCGGTGTTTATATGCAATATTGGTTTGATGTCCCTCAATGGATTCCGGCTCTGCTTTGTCTGGTCATTCTGTTAGGATTGAACCTATTGACCGTTAAGATCTTTGGCGAATTGGAATTCTGGTTTGCCATCATTAAAGTAATCACGATCATCGCCTTGATCATCGTAGGAATTTTCCTTCTAATCCTCGGCTTCAATACCAATACCGGAACGGTTTCCCTAACGAACCTTTGGAATCATGGCGGCATGTTCCCCAATGGCATTTCCGGATTCCTGTTATCTTTACAGTTGGTCGTCTTCTCATTTGTCGGTGTCGAATTGGTCGGGGTTTCTGCAGCAGAAACGGCGAACCCGCGAAAGAACATTCCATCTGCCATCAATAAAATCCCTGTCCGGATTTTGCTTTTCTACGTTGGTGCACTATTCGTCATTCTCTGCGTCAACCCATGGACACAACTGGATGCCACAAGCAGTCCATTTGTAGAGGTCTTTGCGTTAATCGGCATTCCAGTCGCTGCAGGGATCATCAACTTCGTCGTTTTGACATCCGCTGCTTCTGCATGCAACAGCGGTTTATTTTCAACGAGCCGAATACTTTATACGTTAAGCAGGAATGGCGAAGCCCCAGCTAAACTGGAAAAATTAAATAAACACGCTGTTCCGGGCAATGCCTTATTCACATCCACAATCGTTGTATCAATAGGGGCATTATTAAGCAAGCTGATACCGGAACAGGCATTTACTGTCGTGACTACCATCAGTGCCATCTGTTTCATATGGGTATGGAGCATTATCTTGATCTCCCATATCAAATATTCGAAAACAAGGCCCGACCTAAGAGCCGAATCGACTTTCAAGGCTCCTTTTACACCTTTTATCAATTACGTCATTTTAGGCTTATTCCTGTTCATCCTTATTGTTATGCTATTCGCTGAAGCTACACGGCTATCACTGCTCTTGACCCCAATCTGGTTCATCCTCTTGGTGATACTATATAATTATCGGAAAAAAAGATAGCTAAAGGAAATAAAGCCTTGAACTCAATATGAATTCAAGGCTTTATCTGCATATGAACATATTAGGCCTTCGGCTTTCTGCACACTTTTGCTAAAATATATCAGGCAACTGCATTAAATTTTATATCAAAATAGTGTAAGCTAATATAGATTATCGGACCTTTTCCGTCATGTATGAATTTTCCATCCGGTTTGGTTCACCCATCCATCAGTGGCATTGAAGAATAAACACCCATTGGTGGGCGTTTCACTTTATTTAAAACGGAGGGGGTTGTTTAATGAAGATTATATATATTCTTACACTAGTTCCTTTTATAGGCATACTGGGATTTCTACCTTTTGTTAATAAAATAGAACCATATGTATTAGGGATGCCTTTCAATATGTTCTGGATGGCTATGTGGGTGGTCCTTACCTCTGCCATACTCGGCATCATGTATAAGCTGGATCCCAGGAATCGGGAAGGTGACCAGGAATGAATATTGCTCTCTTAATCATTTTAGCATTTTTACTTCTATCGATATTTTTAGGAATACGCTCTTCAAAAGGAAAAGATATGGACTTGGAACAATGGACGGTCGGCGGACGCGGTTTTGGTGCGATATTCGTCTTTCTGCTGATGGCTGGGGAAATCTATACGACCTTCTCCTTCCTTGGCGGCAGCGGCTGGGCTTATGGCAAGGGTGCACCCGCTCTATATGTTCTAATTTACATTACTTTGTCTTACGTATTATCCTATTGGCTCCTTCCGGAAATATGGAGATATGCCAAAGAAAATAAACTGATGTCTCAATCCGATTTCTTTGTAAGCAAATATAAGAGTCCCAGTTTAGGTATTTTGGCTGCACTTGTCGGTGTGGTGTCGATGATTCCAGTGATTGTCGTGCAGCTGAAAGGATTGGGGATCATTGTCTCAGAAGCATCTTATGGTGCCATCTCAATGTCTGAGGCAGTTTGGATGGGGGCGATCAGCCTTACCATTTATGTGATGATCTCCGGTATCCACGGTTCAGTTTGGACCGCTGTCATTAAAGATATCATGATGGTTGCCATAATAGGATTTTTGGGGATTTATCTGCCGATTCATTACTTTGGCGGATTTCAGCCGATGTTTGAAGCGGTTGATGCCGCCAAGCCTGGTTTTCTAAAGTTCCCTGATCAGGGGCTTAGCGTATCATGGTTCATCTCCACGGTAATATTGCTCGTATTCGGTTTCTATATGTGGCCACAAGTTTTCAGCGCTGTTTATTCAGCACGCAGCGGCAAGGTATTTCGAAAGAACGCCATCATCAGCCCTTTATATACACTCATGCTTTTATTCGTCTTTTTCGTTGGGTTTACAGCTATATTGAAAGTGCCCGGACTCGTTGGGGCAGATGCAGACCTCTCATTGCTGCGCCTTTCAATCGAGACCTTTGATCCATGGTTTATAGGCATAATCGGCGGCGCTGGATTGTTGACCGCACTGGTGCCGGGATCCATGCTTTTGATGAGCGTCGCTACACTGCTCGCGAAAAACGTTTATAAGGAATTTGCACCTGACGTATCCGATCGCCATATTGTACGATTGGCAAAGTTCCTTGTGCCAATCATTGCCCTTATAGCCGTCTACTTCACCTTAAACGGCGGTGAAACGATGTCGGCATTAATTCTTATGGGATACAGTCTCATCACACAGCTCTTCCCATCCCTTCTCTTTAGTCTGAAAAGGAATAATCCGATCAATAAATTTGGCGCAATCGCCGGCATCATTACCGGATTGGCCATCGTAATCTGCATTACACTCAGTCAATCGACAATAGGGACCTTGTTTCCATCCTTGCCGCAAGCAGCAAAAGATTTGAATGTGGGAATCATTGCATTGGCAGTCAATTTCATTGTGATGATCACGGTGAGTATTGCTTTCAGAAAGCACGCGGTTCAGTTGGAACCTAAATCCGTTAACGATATATGAAGCAAATTTTGAAACTGGTTATGGATCAATAAACATTGGAGGCTCAGTCAAAAGACTGAGCCTTCCTTATTCTCGGCTTCCAAGCATAGTGTCCTTTATCTCAATATTGTTGATGGGAAACCTCATTTTAGACTATTAATCTTTTCTGTTTATAAACAAATCCCCTATTTTAACTAATAAATACAACGAAAAAATAATCATCAAGGTTCTGGATACTACCAGGCCATCAATAGCTAAATCATATCCACCTCTTAATAAGACTTCCGGATTCAAACAAAAAGTAATCGATATTACGAAAGCTATTAAAATCAAGATAACACCGAACTGAGATCTATTTGACATTAACATTCCGCCTCACATTATATATTCTCCAAATAATAGAATTGCTTTTAGGAATAATCTACATTCATGGTCACTGGGGATGACTCAGTTGCATTAAAAATCCAAAATAAATAGCCACCCTGATAAAGAATGACTATATATCATAAAATATGAAGCTTTCTCAGTAAAATGCATCGTATTGCTTCCGAGCCAACAAAAAATACTCTCTTCAGAAGGTTCGGGCTTTTATTCGTCAGTTAGGAGCAAATACTCGGGAGTTTCATGCTTTTACTCGTGAGTTTGAAGCAAATACTCGGGAGTTTCATGCTTTTACTCGTGAGTTTGAAGCAAATACTCGTGAGTTTCATGCCCGTTAAAGCTCATTTCAGTAATCCACTAAAGCCTTCCTGCCATCATTCAATTCTTTGATCACTTTCTTATATTTCTGCAACTCTTGTTCCAGTTTTTGTTTTCTATTTAAAATCATTCTCGTAACCTCTTTAGGGGAGGGCCCGCCTTGAATGCTTCTGATTTCCACAAAATATTCGGGAGAGATTATTTTTTTCCATTCATCTTCTGCTATGTTCACTGATACGAATTCATTGATGATCTTGTTGATTTCTTGTGTGTCCCAATCATATAGCTCTTTCCCTTCACTAATCGACTTTTTTGCAATATGACTGGCTATGGAATGGGCTTTTCTAAAGGATATGTCGTAATCTCTTGAAAGGGTATCCGCTAATTCAGTAATCGTTATACTGGATTTTGCGGCCATTTTCTTTGTATGTTCTTCATTTACTTTCAAAGTCGACATGACGGCATACATTAGTTTCATAACACGGCCTGCATTCGAAAAAGCCCGATATAAATGTGGCTGTAAATCATCTTCCGTATCGACGATATCACCAAATGGTGTATTGTGAATCATATTCATGGCAGCAAGTGCATCACCATACGCACTGCTTGCAATCGAACGGGAATGTTCAACGGAGACAGGATTCCTTTTTTGCGGCATGATGCTGCTCACTTGAACATAAGGGTCCGCCACGTGAAATGTACCAAACTCCCTTGTCACATGCTGCAGGAAATCTTGGATCCACCTTCCGGTATTGACCATGCACGTCATGATGGCAGTTGCGGTTTCCAATAAATAATCTGCCCCGCCAATCGAGTCATAGGAATTTTCAATCACCGAATCAAACCCAAGCAGTTCAGCCGTACGGTTCCGACTGATCGGAAAACCGGTGGTCGTTAATGCGGCTGCACCCAAAGGGGATTGGTTAACCGTTACATAGGCTGCCCATAACCGGCCAATATCCCTTTGAAGCACATCATAAATGGCTAAAAAGTAATGTCCTATTGTAGTCGGCTGAGCCGGTTGGGTATGTGTGTAACCTGTAATATAGGTTTCTGTATGTTTTTCAGCCTGCACCAAGAATGCTTCACTCAATTGGTTTGCATAGCCAACCAATTGGAGCAGATGACCTCTCAAAACAAGCCGGTACATCGCAACCCCCATATCATTACGACTGCGACCGATATGAATCTTCCCTGCAAGTTCATGGCCGATTTCCTCACCGATCTTTGCCTCCATCATGAAGAATAAGTCTTCGAATTGGGGCTGATAGATCAACTGCGCGAGATCTGTTTGGGCCACTTTCCGAATCCCATCAAGCATGGTTTTCGCCTCTTCATCTTTAATGATCTTTTGTTCCGAAAGCATGATGACATGTGCCCGATGAATATCGAACATTGCATCAAATAAGTAATCTCTTTGATCATTAAAAACAGGCATCAGAAGCTCTCTAACATAGGTTTTTCCGGGAAAGACACTACCTTCATTTTTGATAAATTGTTCAAGCCTGCTCATCTTTGAACCTCCGATTTATAAAGCTTTTTCCGCTTTGATTCCAAAAAACTTGTTCGAAATAAAGAGAACGATTACAATCAGCGTGATTTGAATCATCCCATAGGCAGCGGCCTGCCCCATATTGAACATCCGAAGCTGATTCATGATTTCAATGGATATGGGCCTGTTTGAAATCGTGTACAACAGGACCGAGGTCGGGAATTCCCCCACAGATTCGATAAATGCCAATAATGTCCCTGATAAAACACCAGGCATAATAATCGGAAATATTACCCTTCTGAAGGTATAAAACCACTTAGCCCCCAAGTTTCTGGCTGCTTCCTCAATCGAATCATCCAGCTGCTCCAGAACGGCATTAGTCGACCGGACAACGAGTGGAATATGCCTGATGAAATAGGCAAGCGGCAAAATCCAAAATGTTCCTACCAAAATTTGACCAAAGGAAAAAACGCTAGGTTCATTGAATGCGAATATCAAGTTCATCCCTATGACCGTTGCAGGCAACGCCCAAGGAATCATGACTAGAATATCGACAAAGCTTTTCCCGACGAATTTCCGTTTGACAAGTACATAAGACGCTATGACCCCAAACACCAGATTTGCCAACGTTGCAATAACCGCCATCAGTAAACTATTTCTTAACGGCTTGAAGATATTAGGGTCTTCAAACAAAAGCCTGTAATTTTCCACATTAAATACTGTGGGATACGTTTGAAATGTCCAGGTTCCATCCGGCACAAGTGAAAGCAAAAGAATCGTAAAGTGCGGTAAAAGCAGAATAATTACGCCGATGACCCCCGTTACGACCATCACATATTTCATAACCGGGTTCTTCACTTCACTCCTGTGTGCCCCAATCCCTTTCGAGGCCATTCGATAATCCTTCCTATTCTGATACCAACGCATGAATAATAGAAATGAAATCGAAACGATGGATAGAATGACCGATTGGGTAGCGGCAATTTCCATATCACCATTGATTTTTGAAAAATAAATTTGCAGGCTCAACACCCTGTATCCGCCAGCTAATAAAAACGGAGCACTGAAAGAAGCCATCGATATCATGAAAACAAGTAAAGAGGCGGCAACGATTGCAGGTGTCAATAATGGAAATGTCACCTTCCAAAAAACCTTTAATTTATTTGCTCCTAAGTTATAAGCGGCTTCTTCAAGTGATGGATCTACTTTATTGATTGCAGCGGATACGGTCATATAAAAATAAACATACATCGTATAGGCATGCACGATAAGAATTCCCGGTACCCCGCCAATCTTGAATGGAACCTTATCGAGACCGAACAGGTCCTTGATGGCATTTGGAATCAATCCCGATTCTCCATATAAAAACATAAAGGCCATTACCCCTACCAATGATGGAAGGACAATCGGCAAAATCGCTGCTGATGAAAAGAAGCTTCTGCCGGGAAAATCGTAACGGTTAAAAATGAATGCGAGCGGAATGCCAATCAAGGCACTGACCAATACACTCAAAAAGGATATATAAACAGAATTCCAAAGAGCCTCTAAGTTCGTTTTCGATTCCTGTACGAAGAAGTCCTGATAATTTCCAAGGGATATCGTTCCGTCTTTTTGCAGACTTTCAATAAAGGTCCTCAATGACGGGTAGAGTACATATGCTATGAGCACCAATACAACTGGTATAAGGAGCCAAACCGTCAATCTCGTATCACGATTTTTAATCATGGCGCATCACCGCTTATGACAGGGATAAGACGCAGCCGTTTCTCGGGAAGCTGGACATACACTTCCTTTCCTTGATAAAAGTATCCAAAAACATGGGTGTTAAATACGTCGACCCTTAGTAACACGTCTTGAACATCCACCATGACATTCACAACAGATCCAAAGAATTGGACGGAATTTATTTTACCTTTAAAGATATTCGTTCCTTCTTCGGTCACATCCAGAATCCTGATTGCTTCAGGACGAATCGAAACAGCAAGGTCAGCATCACTCTGTATGATTGAAATTCCGTCCCTAGCTTGATTTTCCACCTTCAATTTAATCGGTTTTTCACTATTCTTAAGGACAATCTCTATATTATCTTGTTGAACTTTTTCAACTTGAACGGGCAAAAGATTAATCTCGCCTATAAAACTCGCCACAAAATCATTGGCCGGCCGATTATAAATTTCTGTTGGCGTCCCGACCTGGTGACATACACCATAATTGAACACAGCGATTCGATCACTCATGGATAATGCCTCAGCCTGATCATGGGTGACATAAATGGTGGTAATCTTATAATCACGCTGCAGCCTTAAGATTTCCACTCTCATTTCATCACGAAGCTTGGCATCCAGATTACTTAATGGTTCATCCAGCAGTAATATTTCCGGTTCAATGACCAGTGCTCTCGCCAGGGCCACCCGCTGCTGCTGCCCTCCGCTTAACTGGCTCACTTGACGATCCGAATAGCTCTCCAGCCTGACCTTTTGGAGGGCATCCAGCACTCTCTTCTTTAATTCAGCAGAAGAAACCTTTCTCACACGCAAGCCAAACGCTACATTTTCAAAAACAGTCATATGGGGAAAGAGGGCATAGTTTTGAAAAACCATGCCTGTATTTCTTTTCTCCGGAGGTACACGCGTCATATCTTTGTCGCCAAATCGGACGACACCTTTAGTTGGATAATAAAAACCGGCAATCATCCGAAGTGTTGTCGTTTTACCGCAGCCGCTTGGACCAAGAAAGGTAAAAAACTCGCCTTCTTTGATGTCCAGATTTAACTGGTCAACAGCTATCGTTTTCCCGAAGGCTTTTTGGACATTCTCTATTTTTATTGACGCCATCCCAACGACACTTCCTTATTCTTTAATTTCTTTATCTCCACTTTTAATATTTTCGTCCCAGTATTTCATCCACTCGTCACCTTTTTCTTGGAATGCATTCCAATCAATATCCATCGCTTTAATTTCCGTTTCCGTGATCCATTCAGGTAAACCCTTAACATCACTTCTGGTCGGAATCCTGTAAAATTCTTCTGCCAAAGTTTTTGCGGCTTCTTGTGAATTCACGAACTCATAAAAGGCTTCAGCCGCTTTTGGATGCTTGGCACCTTCAACGATGGCGATACCTTCTGTCAATACTGGCGTTCCGCTTTCTGGAATGACGAACTCAAATGGATAATTTTTATTTTCTTTCAGCATGACGACATCCGGCATTGCCCAAACGGAAAGTGAGCCCTCTCCTTTGGCTACCTTGTTATACATCATTTCCGGATTCGCTGAATATTCCTTCGTGTTTTGGTCGAGCTTCTTTAACCAGTCATACCCTTCTTTTGGATCATTTGTATCCTTATACGTACGATAGATCATCGCAGAAAAAATTGTCCTCATCGTTCCGGAGGCTAACGGATAGCGGATGATGATTTCGTCTTTCCATTTCGGATCAAGCAGCTCATCCCAATCTTTCGGTACCTCGTCTTTTGATAATTCTTTGCTGTTATACATGATGACTTCCGGTGTCTGGCTCGTTCCTGTCCAATACCATTCCGAATCGCGGAATCCTTCATCGAGACTATCGGAATAGCTAGGCTTATAAGCGGCCAGCAGCCCATCATCCTTTGCTTGATTGAAGTTCGTGGAAGGTGCACCCCACCAAACGTCTGCCTGCGGATTACTTTTCTCTGAACGAACACGGTCAAGGATTTCCTGAGAACCCATATCAAGCCACTCAACATCAATACCATACTTATCTTCGAACTGCTTTTCGAATTTTGATAAAATATCTTTGCCATGCGGTGAATAAACAACGATTTTATCTTCGAGCTCACCCTTTTCGCCAGCATCCGAATTCGTTTTCGTATCTGTACCGTTACATCCCGAAATTAATAGTGCTGCCGATAAGGTCAGTACTGAAACAAGCGACTTTTTCCTATTTTTCATTAATATTCCCCCTCATCGCGAAAATTCAAAATGCCATCATGTTCCCTTAAAAATAGGGAAACCGCTCCAAGCACCCCTGCGTTTTCTCCCAGTTGTGAAGTTTTCATTTCTACTAAACTTGGAAGATATCGATCAACGACCTCCCGAATTCTAGGTAAAATGTATTCAGCAGAATTTAATACACCACCTCCTAAAATGATCACCTCCGGATTTAGCAAACTAGCCGCATTGACAATTCCGCAGGCTAAATGTTCGATAGCTTCATTTATGATGGCCATAGCTGCAGTGTCTCCTTTTTTTGCTGCCAAAAAAGCATCCTCCCCCGATAGTTCGGAAGATTTGGCCCGTTCGAATAAAAAATGGTGAGGATCCTTGAGGACCTCCCTGGTGAAGTGACCGCCAATCGACTTGCCTCCAGCGACACTTTCCAAATAGCCGTATCTATGGAAAATCGGCTTGAATTCACGTTTTATATCCTCTTTGTCCGTCACCATATATCCCATTTCCCCAGCGGCACTGGAAGCTCCTCTGTATAACTGGTTATTCAAGATGATGCCGCTTCCGATTCCCGTGCCAACTGCAATGAACAGTAAATTCCGCTTATTTTGTGCATTACCCAGCCATTGTTCACCTAGTGCAGCCGCGTTTACATCATTGTCCAGAAAGATGGGGAAATCAAAATAACGCTTCGCTTCTGCTATAAATGGATATTGTACCCAGCCTAAACTCGGTGCCTCTATTACTAATCCGCTTGCCGTTTGCGTAATGCCAGGGATCCCGACTCCCATCCCCAATATCCTTTCCTTCGCAATCTGATTCTTTGCAATTAACCGCTCCGTTTCAATCGCCATTTGTTTAAGCAGCCCTGAATTTAAATAAGTGTTTGTTGAAAAGCTAGTGTCAGCAAGGATGTTGCCGCTTAAATCGCTTAAAATGATTTTCACTTTCGTCCCGCCTATATCGACACCGATGATATAGGCAGCCTTTTCATTAAAAAAGAGCTGGATGGGCCTCCTCCCGCCTTGAGATGAGGATACTCCTATTCCTTTCTCGAATACCCATTTCTCCTGTATAAGTTCATCCACAGCCTGAGAAACAGTTGGTTTACTTAGCTGAAGCTTAACGGCGATTTCAGCTCTTGAAATGGGTGAACATTCTTGGATGCATTGAATGATTCTTTTTTTATTTACATATTTTTGATGACTGGGTGTCCTTTTAAAACTCATCACATCACGGCCTTACATTATTTAGTTAGTAAATCTTCCTAATTAAGTAAAAATATAACTTAAATATTTTCAACGCACAAGTTTTTTTCGGAACATTTAAAATGTTCAATTTTTAATAGTTACTTCGAATTGTTTACATTTATAACCATTAGTGCTATTTATTAGATAGGTTTTTTATCTGGTTAGTTAGAAAACATTACTAACCTACATTTTTTTTTATAAAAGTTGAAGGGGGTTAAAAGAAGAATGAAAAAAGCTTTGTTATCGTTGTTTTCCCTTTTGTTGGTTCTTGCCTCATTGCCGCTTGGAGGCAGCGCTGCAAATCCTGATGATACCAACGTCGAATTATGGAATGCGGTCAAGCCGCTCGAAACGACTGTGACATTCTTGAACAGCGGTGCTCATCCCGATGATGAACGTAGTGACTTTCTCGCTTATCTATCGAGAGGGTTAGGGGTGAAAACATCCAGCCTGATTGCAAACCGTGGTGAGGGAGGACAAAATGAAATTGGGGATGAACTGGACAACGCTCTTGGAATCATCCGTTCGAGGGAAATGATAGAAGCTGCAAAAATCACCGGGGTTAAAGCCTATCATCTAAGCGAAACCACCTCTGATCCCATTTATGATTTCGGTTTCTCTAAAACACCAGAGGAAACATTACAAAAATGGGGCGAGGAACTCACATATGAACGGCTTATCCGCTTTATTCGGACGTATCAGCCAGATATATTGATGCCATCCTTTCAAAATGATGATACCCAGCATGGACATCATCGAACAATGACAATCCTAAGTGAACGTGCCTTTACGGATGCCGCCGACCCAACTGTGTTTCCACAACAATTGAAACAAGGCCTATCGGTATGGCAAGTGAAAAAGTTATATTTGCCCGTTTCCTCGGCAGATCAAGCAACCACTTCGATAGAAATCGGTAAATATGACCCAATATACAAAATGACTTACCCACAGCTTGGAGAACAATCCCGCTATCTGCACAAAAGCCAAGGCATGGGTTCTGATATCCCTGCAGCACCGCGCCAGATCCATTTGGATTTGAAGCAAAGCGCGGTTGATACAAAAAGCGAGTCGGACCTTTTTGCAGGTATACCTTACAATTTTACTGAATGGGCTGAAAAACTCCCCCGCTCAGCTTCAAAATTAAAAGGTGAATTTAGGTACCTGCAACGGAATCTGGACGCTGTTATTGAGTCTTATCCCCATGCTAAACGTGTTTTTACAACATCCCAAAAAGCTCTTTCCAATGTTCGTTCAATGACTGCGCAAGTCAAAAAGGCAAAGCTAAGCCCTGCCATCAAAAACGACTTGCTTCATAAGCTCTCATTAAAAGAAGAGCAATTGCAAAACGTCAGTTATGTCTCCTCAGGGCTCGAGGTTCAAGCTGAAGCAGCTTCAAAGATTCTTACTAAAGGACAAAATACGTACGTAACCATAACCATGAAGAATAACGGGAAACAAACATTGAAAAAAGTCGCTGCTGCATTGAACGTGCCTAAAGGATGGAAGACAAAAATAAAATCAAAAGATGTCAATCTGGCACCCAATAAATCAGCGACAATGACCTACCTGGTTGAAGTCCCTGAAGATGCAGCTTATTACCATTCCTATGATGAATCAACCATTACGACCAGCATTTCTTATAAATACGGGAGCACAAAAACTTCCATCAAGGAAGAATTGGATGGAACGATCGCCGTCCTTCCCGACATTGCCCTTACCTTATCTCCTGAAGATATCGTCGTAAATACAGCAGATGTAAAAGAGGAAATCCCAGTGGCGGTGACCTTGAAAAACTATACAGAAGGAAAGGCATCTGCAACGGTCGCTTTAAAAGTCCCTGAAAATTGGGGAGTTCATCCCCAAAATGCCACTGTATCATTTAATGAAAAGTCAGAAGAAAAACAAGTGAAGTTCACCCTCAGACCGCCTAAGGCCATCCAAAATGGTGAATATCAGGTGAAGGCAGCTGCCACTGTCAATGGGAAAACCTTTGATTCGACCATTCAGGAAATTTCCTATGACCATATCGGAACATTCTATTACCAATACCCAGCAGCTATCAATACCGTTGCATTTGAGCTTTTGAAGCCAGCTTCATTAAAAGTGGGGTACATTGAAAGCGGATTCGATAAAGTGGCAGATTACTTAAGCAATGCAGGGCTGAACATTACGAAGTTAACTGCAGCTGATTTAGCTGAAGGTGATTTAAGTCAATATGACACGATCGTTACAGGCATCCGTGCCTATCTATCGAGGGAAGATTTAAAGGCAAATAACGCGCGCTTACTTGAGTATGTGGAAAACGGCGGACATCTCGTTGTACAGTACCATAAACCGGGTGATGGATGGGATGCCTTGAAGACGGCTCCATATCCCCTTACCCTCGGGAATCCTTCGATTCGCTGGCGGGTAACCGATGAAAGAGCCACAGTAAACGTGTCGAAACCAGATTCGGCGCTTTTTACCTATCCAAATAAAATAACAAGTGATGACTGGAGCAATTGGGTCCAAGAAAGAGGATTGTATTTCCCAATGGAATGGGATGAACGGTATGAAACATTCATTTCCATGGCTGATCCGAATGAAGAACCATTTGATGGCGGTATCCTTATGGCTAAATACGGTAATGGTACCTACCTCTATACCAACCTTGTCCTATACAGGCAAATTCAAGGCCAGGTTCCAGGCGGATATCGAATCATGACGAACTTGATTAGTTACGGAGCCAAATAAATAGAAAGAAACCTATGCATGTGTTAAATGCATAGGTTTCTTTTCTGTGACGTTTGCCCGATTGAAGCTGATATGAATAAAAACATCTCCTGACTGATAGGTTCCTGCTCTAAAAACCAAAAAAGTTATGCACAAAGATAAGGGAAAGGCTCATGCGTTTGGGTTTCCCCTCATTTCCCGCATTCCTTTGTCCACACTTTATGCACAACTTCAATCATGATTTACGATCTTAAAAGCATCCCGTTAAAGCACTTTGCTCAAGAATGCTTTAGTTCTTTCGTGCTGAGGGTTACCGAATAATTCATTCGGCTCATTTTCTTCCACGATATACCCTCCATCCATGAATATCACCCGGTCCCCGACTTCCCGGGCAAAGCCCATTTCATGCGTAACGACGACCATTGTCATCCCTTCTTTAGCAAGTTGTTTCATTACCTCCAAAACATCACCGACCATTTCAGGGTCAAGGGCAGAAGTCGGTTCATCAAATAGCATGATCTTCGGATTCATCGCCAATGCCCTTGCGATGGCGACCCGCTGTTTTTGTCCGCCGGAAAGTTCCCCCGGATAGCTACTTGCTTTTTCCTTTAGACCAACCTTATCCAATAACTCAAGCGCTAATCTTCCTGCTTCCGCTTTATCGGTGGCACGAATTTTAATAGGGCCCAAGGTTATGTTCTCCAAAACGGTCTTATGTGGAAATAGATTGAAATGTTGAAAAACCATTCCAACTTCTTGCCGGACTTTGTTTATATTGATTTTCCTTTTAGGATCGGTAATATCATGTCCGTTAATGACCACCTCGCCGCCGGTAACTTCCTCAAGGAGGTTCAGGCAACGCAGGAATGTACTCTTTCCAGATCCAGAAGGGCCTATTACGCAAATTACTTCCTTTTCCTGCACTTCTGCATTTATATCTTTTAAAACCTCGACAGTTCCAAATGATTTTCTTAGGTTTTTTACTGTAATGATGCTCATCGAACTTGTACCCTCCTTTCTATGAAATTAGCAATTAGGGTTAACAAATAGATGATGATAAAGTAAATTACACCCACGGCCAGCCAAACCTTGAATGCTTCAAAGGTTGCCGAAGCTTGAATCTGACCTTGCTGGGTTAAATCGGCTATACCAATTACGGATAATAGAGAAGTGTCCTTCAAGCTGATGATCGATTGATTCGTAATGGTAGGGAGCATCCTTCTAAAGGCTTGCGGAAGCACGACATATCTCATTGTTTGAGCTCCAGTGAACCCGATGGATCTTGCCGCCTCCGTTTGCCCTTTATCTATGGATTGTATCCCCGCCCTTATTATTTCAGCAAAATATGCCCCTGCATTGATTGCAACGGTAATTATTCCAGCTGTTGTACTGTCCAAAGAAATCAAATTCAATGAATTCACACCAAAATAGATAAAAAATAACTGAACGATGAACGGTGTCCCTCGTATTGCATCCACATAAACCTTTGCAATCCAATTCAAGATTTTGATGGGGGCAAGTCGCAGCAATGCGACAAGTAAACCAATCAAAAAACCTAGGATAATGGCAATCACAAAGATATAAAGTGTCACCTGAAGTCCTTTTAATAAAAGTGGCAACGCCGCAACAATTATATCCATTTCTTTCACCCCTTTGAAAAAGAAAGCGCGCCATAAGCGCGCCTAATGAGCTTTAATCCATTGTTTATTAACCTTATTCACCAAGATACGTTTTTATAATTTCATCATATGTGCCGTCTTTTTTAAGATTGGCAAGACCATCATTTATTTTTTTCAATAAATCCCCGTTTTGCCCTTTCAATACAGCAATTCCATATTGGTCACCATTCAAACGGTCACCTACGATTTTCAACCCAAGATCTTTTTGGGCGATTGCATATGAGATGACAGGATAATCTTCTATAAGGGCATCCGCATTACCGTTGGCCACTTCCTGGAACATCGCTGGACTATCATTGAATTGAACAACTTTGATCCCCAGTTTCGTAGCATTATCCTGTGCATATTTAGCACCTGTTGTTCCTTTTTTCACTGCTATGGTTTTTCCTTTAAGATCCTTAACGGTTTTAGTGCTTGTATTATCTTTCTTAACAACTATTGTTAACCCTGCATCAAAATACGGTGTTGAGAAATCCACTACCTTTTTTCTTTCCTCTGTAATGCTCATTCCTGCAATGGCCACATCAAGCTGATTGGCTTGCATAGCCGGAATGATTCCACCGAAATCCATTGGAGACAATTTGATTTTGAAATCCTGGTCTTTCGCGATTGCATTGATCAATTCGATATCGATACCTTTATAGTCGTTCCCCTCTTTAAATTCAAAAGGAGGATAAGTCGTATCCACACCAACTTTATATACCTTTTCAGGTTTCTTTTCCTCACCTGCATTTTTTCCTTCATTGGTTCCACAAGCCGAGATAAAGATAGTTAAAATCAAAAACATACTCAATAAACCAAGTTTCTTCATTTAAATCACTCCAATTCTTAATTATACGTGATAATAAATAATTCTCCCTATAATATAGCATAAGAATAAAGTATTATAATATGAATTTTTAGAATAAATATTATTTTCTTTAAATAATTTTTATGGACGTTTTTCCTAATATTGTTACAGTGATGGAAAACACAAAAAGGCTATGGGATCCTTCTCGATAAAAATAGCCGATCATGTCATCAATACCTGTAAAACAAGACCATTGGAGGGTGGTACTCACCAGGGTTCCTTTGGTCATCCCTAATAGGAGATGCCCCATTAGTTGGATAAGAAAAAAACTAAATCAATTAACTTTTGATCCTTTTAAACTAGAATATAGGAATTGTTTTTCCGCCTCCACTCCCCCTGATTCAAATGTCCCGCACAACCGTGAGTCCTACCATGTCTACTTCTATCAAAAAGGCCAACCAGTAATTTTTACTAGTCGACCTTATAATACGAACGCATCCGTTCGATTTGTGATCGAATTAAGATTCATTGATTTGCACTAAAGCAGCAATATTGCGATGGGTGCCGTCATAATTAACGTGATGAGTGTCCGTTCAAACCAGATAACAATCAACTTCGTAATGCTGATCGGGATTTTTGTTGATAGGATACAAGGTATCGTCGCTGAAAAAAACAATATGGATGAAACAGAAACCACGGCAATGATGAACTTAGTTACCAGTGGTGCATCAACTACAAGAAGCGCCGTCAGGAACATTTCTGCAATTCCTATAGCTGAAGCTTTTGCAGCCAAAAATGGTTCAGGTATTTGCAATGCCCAGGTAAATGGGTAAAAAAGATAGCCAAGTAAATTAAATACTGAAGTGTACTCCGCTAATACAAGGCTGATGAGACCAATGGATAAAATGGACGGCATAATGCTCATTGTCATAAGACAACCGTCCTTTAAGTTTTCCCATAAGTTTCTGCCAAGACTTACTTAATTATTTGCTCCTACCATCGCACTGTTCCAGACACTTCGGAAAAGTCCTTCTTTGATAACTTCTTCTGGGTCCGCATTATCCGAATAATATTCGTCGCTCATTTTATTTATTGGCCAAATACGTACGGTAATGGCAAGGTACGTGATCGCTAAAGAAACCCAAAAGAAAAGCGACCATAGGTCCATAAGCCCGAGGGTTTTTGCTACAACGATCATAAACGTTGCTGAAACCGTTGAAAAGCCAGTTGCAATAATAGCTGCTTCTTTAAAGGTGTATTTTCCTTCTTTATATAGTCGATTCGTAATAAGCATACCAATGGAATAGCTCATACCTGTAGGTCTTGTCGTTCCTTTTGGCGCTGCTCATTGGATACGGGCTTCTCGAATTTTCAGGTGTACTGATGCAGCCGATCATGAGGCCGATATTTAAAACGCCGGGGCGTTCAGCTGTTGATATGGTTGCTAATTTAGCAGGAATGTTCCTGCCCCTTTTATGCATAAGAAACAGAGCTAAACGTCACACATCCAACCAAACTTTCATTTATATGCTTTTTTGCTCCTAACTTGGGAATAAATAGTTCATACACTTACGTTTATTTATCAGTTAAATTGGGGAAATATAATTCAATCGACGATGACTTTATAACTAGGATGGGTATGATGAGAATTAAGGTAAAAAAAATAATATATTACCTGATTAAATTAAGAGGGAAAATCTTTATACCATTTGCCATTTTATACATATTAGTTGCAGCATATATTGCTTTTTCTATAGAGCCACAGACGTTCGAATCATATTTAACTTCAGTTTACTGGGTTCTTACAACGCTTGCTACGGTTGGTTTTGGTGACTATGCACCGGTCACCGATCTTGGAAAAGCATTTACCATCGGTCTATACATAACGGGTATTGGGCTTGTTAGTCTTATTATTGGAAAAATCATTAAATCTGTATATCTTATCGAAAAACGTAAAGTTGGTGGAAAAATGAAATATACAGGTAAAAATCATATCATTCTGATTGGATGGAGTGAAAAGTCAAAATCAGCAATTCAAGAAATTTTTAAATCTGATGAAACCATTGATATTGTTATCATTGATAACCTGGAAAAATCACCCATGATGGAGGAGCGTCTGTTTTATGTTCGCGGGGATGCCACCGATGAAGAAACATTACTCCGTGCAAATCTGCCTAAAGCAAAAGGCGTTATCATTTTTGCTGACCAAATAACACAAGATAATTATGCTACAAAGGATCCGTTACTTGTCGATGGAAAGACATTATTAGTTGCCACTGCCATAACGTCCATTGAAGAAAAAACCAATACGCCAATACACGTCACCGCTGAGGTAATCAATCAAAAGCATATTCGTTTATTTGAGCGTGTAAAGGTGGATGAGTTTATTCCTACACAAGAAATGATCTCCCACGCAGCAGTACGATCATTATTTTCTCATGGAGTCACTCACATGTATTCAGAACTCATGAGCTCAAAGTATGAAGAGGCGATGTATGAGATTTCTAAACAAGATGAATGGCGAACCTATCGAGATGCATTCATGGACCTTCTTAATAAAGGGGCCACACTGGTAGCAGATCGCGGTGATCTTAACATAAACCAAAAATTAGATGCACGAATTCCTGATGATGCACAGCTTTTCATTATTTGCGATAAAGAGACCATTTCCAAAATAAATTCAAAAATACATTAGAATCAGAAATCTTTAGGGATGCTATAATAGCATCCCTCAGTTTGTAGGCAAAAGGGTTTTATTTAAGTTAAAACTAAGTTGATTGGAGCGGGTGTTCGGGCCTCCTGCTTAGAAAAGCGAGTCTAGGGGAGACCCCGAAGGCGCAAGCCGAGGGTGGATCGCCTGCGGAAAGCGAGTGCATCTCGTTCCCAATCAACTTGCCTACAAATATGCATCCTTAATTGAATAAGCTTTAAAACAAAAAAAGAACCTTCAATCAAAGATCGATTAAAGGTTCTGTTGTTTTTAATTTCAATGATGCTTCGATATCCAAAAATTAACTATAAACTAGCTCTTTTTTTTTGCTCAGACCAAGCGTCTCTGATGTTGAAGTTTGAATTTCGTGCAAAAGCTCTGTATTTTCCATCAGTGACTCTCCATAAGAAGGAATCATTTCTTTAATTTTCGGTTCCCACTCTTTCATGCGTTGCGGGAAGCATTTATTAATTACCTCAAGCATAACGTGAACAGCAGTAGAAGCCCCTGGAGAAGCACCTAGCAATGCTGCAATAGAGCCATCGGATGCACTTACAACTTCCGTACCAAATTGAAGTGTACCTTTACCGCCTTCAGCAGTATCTTTGATAACTTGTACACGTTGGCCAGCTACTACTAAATCCCAATCCTCGCTCTTAGCGTTCGGGATGAACTCTCGTAACTCTTCCATGCGCTGTTCTTTCGATAACATAACTTGCTGGATCAAGTATTTTGTCAATGGCATCTCTTTTGCACCTGCCGCCAACATAGTTAAAACATTATTCGGTTTTACGGAAGTTATTAAATCGAACATTGAACCTGTTTTTAAGAACTTCGGTGAGAAGCCCGCAAATGGTCCAAATAGCAACGATTTTTTATTGTCGATAAAACGTGTATCAAGATGCGGAACAGACATTGGTGGTGCACCAACTTTAGCTTTTCCGTATACTTTCCCATGATGCTGTGCAACAACTTCCGGATTATTACATACCATGAAGTATCCACTTACCGGGAATCCTCCGATATGTTTCCCTTCAGGAATGCCGGATTTTTGCAGTAAATGCAAGCTTCCGCCCCCGCCTCCGATAAAGACGAATTTAGCATTATGACGTTCTACGCTACCGGTATCGACATTACGCACTTTTAATTCCCAAGAGCCATCACTGGCACGTTTAACATTATCAACACTATGTTTATATTTGATATCGACGTTTTGAGTCTTTAAGTGGTCAAACAACATGCGTGTCAGAGCACCGAAGTTAACGTCTGTACCGTAATCAATTTTTGTTGCCGCTATAGATTCATTCGATGGACGGTCTTGCATAATAAGTGGAATCCATTCCATCAGTTTTGCTGGGTCATCGGAATACTCCATACCTTGGAACAGAGGATTTTTGGACAGCGCTTCAAAACGTTTCTTTAAGAACGCTACATTGTTATCCCCTTGCACCATACTCATATGAGGCAATGGCATGATAAAGTCTTGCGGATTATCAATCAGCTTACAGTTTACAAGATACGACCAAAACTGCAATGAAACTTGGAACTGTTCATTTATTTTAATTGCTTTGCTAATATCTATAGATCCGTCAGCTTTTTCGGATGTATAGTTAAGCTCGCACAGCGCAGAATGTCCCGTACCCGCATTATTCCATTCGTTAGAGCTTTCTTCTCCTGCGTTTGCAAGCTTCTCAAATACTTTGATTTCCCATTCCGGTGCTAACTCTTTCAGTAATGATCCCAAAGTCGCGCTCATGACTCCGCCGCCAATTAAG
This sequence comes from Peribacillus sp. FSL R5-0717, assembly GCF_038002945.1. Taxonomy (NCBI): domain Bacteria; kingdom Bacillati; phylum Bacillota; class Bacilli; order Caryophanales; family Bacillaceae; genus Peribacillus; species Peribacillus sp. FSL R5-0717. Next base: position 3,260,570 of record NZ_JBBOOF010000001.1, on the reverse strand, counting down.
ATAACGTCTGTTTGTTTCTGTATGTTGCTCATTATAACCTTCCTTATCCCCTATATTTGCAAAAAAGATGTAGGCGCTCCTGCTTAGGTGTCAAAAAAAGCCCGGCACGAACTAGGAACACACCTTTTCTGTCTCCTTATAACTATATCATAATCTATTATTATTATTTCATAGATTAAAATATTCTACTATTACTTTTTTTGTTAAAATGTTGATTTTGAAAAGAAATTAGCTTAAACTTATCCGCCCCGATAGTCGCATTAAAAGATTTCTTCAGCAACTCCCCATCATTGAAGGAAGAAACTGTTAGTGAAATAATATTGACAGATTCAAAAAAGCCAGGAAAATACACATTTATTGACAAAAACAGAAGGAAAATTAGAACTTTCTGTAACCATTCCCCTAAAAAACTATGACCTTCCTGAAATTGCTAAACTCTTAACTTTTTAACTAGTATCATAAATTCCACCCAATTATTAGATATTATAACAATACCAATAATTACTGAAAATTAAACCAGTATAAGGTAATATCACCGGTAATATTCTTAATTTTAAGACTTATCTCATAGTCCCTCATTAATATAATTTCTTAACTTATTGCTATTACAAAAAAACATTATTTCTCTTATTTTCGCAAAAAGATATTTTCAACTTTATGTTCCGACCCTTTTTTCAAGATGAGTTTTGCCCGTCCTTTTGTCGGCAGTATATTTTCATGTAAATTTTTCAAATTAATTTCTTCCCAAATTTGAGTCGCTTTTTTTATGGCCTGTTCTTTAGAAAAGTCAATATAACGATGGAAATAGGATTCGGGACTTTGAAATGCAGTCTTTTGAAGTAAAAGGAACCTTTCGACATACCACCGCTCTATGTCGTTAACATCTGCATCTACATAGAGTGAGAAATCAAAAAAGTCACTGACGAATACTTGATTTTCCTTGTCAACTTGAAGAACATTAACACCTTCCACTATTAAAATATCCGGATTACAGATCGTCTGCACTTCATTTGGTAAAATGTCATACTTCAAATGTGAGTAGATTGGAACTTCCACTTTATTTTTTCCCGCTTTTACATCTCCGATAAGATTGATTAATTTTTGGGTATCATAACTTTCAGGAAACCCTTTTCTTTTCATCAATCCTTTTTCTTCTAAAAGATCATTTGGGTACAAAAAACCGTCGGTAGTGACAAGACCTACGTTTCTGTGATTATCCCATCTGGATAATAAAGTCTGAAGCAACCTTGCAGTCGTACTCTTTCCTACAGCAACACTCCCTGCAATCCCAATGATATAAGGTACTTTTTTAGCATCAGTTTTTAGAAATGAAGAAGTGGCTGTGTTAAGCTGCTGAGATGCCTCAACATGTAAATTGATCAAACGGGTCAAGGGCAAATAAACCTCTTCCACTTCCTGAATGGATATTTCTTCATTTATTCCTTTTAAGTTATCCAATTCTCCTTCAGTTAAAGGAAGAGGGGTATGGTTTCGCAAAGATGCCCACTTTTTTCGATTGAATTCAAAATAGGGAGTATAGGAACTCATGATTTTTCGTTACCTCACTTTTTAGAGTTACTATCAGTTTAACAAGGATGATGTCCATAAAAAAGAAGTTCCTGATCCCTTATTCACTAAATTGATTAAGCTTTGAATGATAACCCACCTGTCTCCAAAGCTTCCCTAAGTTTCGGTAAAGAAGCTGGTCCCATACCGTGAAATTTCAAAATCTCTTTTTCACTATATGCTGATAGCTGTTGTAAAGAGGTTACCCCATTGCTTTCCAATGCACGTCTGGCAGGTGCCGAGAGCACTGAAAGGAATCCTGTATCAGGTTTTCGTTCCTGCTCACATACAGGGCAGGTCGGACATTCGCTGGATTTATAGTATTTGTGTCCCTTTTTGCAAGTCCTCAAATTCTTCTTTGAAGTGGTCATTGTCAATTTCTCCTTTTCTTCTGAATTTTAAGTCCAAACATAAAAAGTTCACCCTTCACAATGAAGCAACCATTTTAATCCATTTTATCATTAATTTCATTGGAAAAGGGCTGCCGCAGCAACCCTTTGCAAAACGCAAAGTGAATGATGGATTAACCCACTTTGTCCTCCTTCTTAGCCTCTGTTTGAGCATTTGCTTGTACACGCTTGTCTATTCCAAAAGCGAAATAACTGATTGCTACGATAGCCAGAAAACCTATTCCAACCATAAGAGATATACGTGTGTCATCATTAAACCACATACCGATCAATACCATGATCAAGAAAGCGATGGTCAGGTAGTTTGTAACAGGTGCAAACGGCATCTTGAATGGATGATTGTGCATTTCAGCTTTTTTGACCTTCCTGAATTTAATTTGACTGATCAGAATGACAAACCATGGAATCATTCCAGGAAGTACACTCGCACTGTATACATGCACAAATAAATTTTCTGGTGCAATATAACTTAAAACAACCCCAATCGCTAAACCGACGATCACTCCGAACGTACCGAATAAAGGGACACCGCTATTAGATACTTTTGCAAAGAACTTTGGCGCTTGTCCATTCATCCCTAATGTGTAAAGCATGCGTCCTGCACTGTAAATACCACTATTGCAGCCAGACATTGCAGCCGTGATTACGACAAAATTAATGATTCCGGCTGCTGCCGTGATACCAACCTTCGCAAAGGTCGCAACAAATGGACTGCCAATCGAACTTAATTGATCCCAAGGGTAAACGGTTACAATAATGAAGATCGCACCGATATAGAAGATTAAAATACGCCAAATGGTACTTTGAATCGCTTTGGTTATCGTTTTTTGCGGATCTTTTGCTTCACCAGCAGTAATCCCGATTAATTCTACACCTTGATAAGCGGCAACCACCAGTGAGAGAGCAAAGAAGAAGCCCTTCCAGCCACCTGTAAATAAACCGCCATGTTCCCAAAGATTCGATAACCCTAAGGCTTCCCCACCGTTACCGATCCCAAAGAAAATCAGTCCAAACCCTGCAACGATCATTAAAATAATCGTTACGATTTTAATCAGTGCAAACCAAAATTCAATTTCCCCAAAGGACTTAACGGAAATTAAGTTCGCTGCTCCAAGAATCACCATTGCAATTAAACCTGGAATCCAAGCAGGGAGATCAGGGTACCAATACTGCATGTACGTCCCCACTGCAATAATTTCTGCCATCCCGACGATAACCCACTGGAACCAGTTACTCCAAGCTGTCATATACCCTGCCAATGGATGAATGTACTTATAACCAAATGTTGCAAATGAACCTGTACTTGGCTCTAAGTACAACATTTCCCCCATTGCGCGCATGATCAAGAATATAAATAAACCAGAGATCGCATAAGCTAACATTACAGACGGACCTGTCCATTGAATCGTGCTGGCTGAACCCATGAATAAACCGACACCAATCGTTCCGCCCAAAGCGATCATCTGAATATGACGACCTTTCAAGTCCCTATTCAAATCTTTGTTTGCCATTCCATTTCCCCCTATACTACTAATAGTCGAAATTTTATGCAAGATGCTTAATACACTCCCTATTTAGTATAGAAATGATATAGCAGGCACCACTTTATTTAATCTTTCTTAAAGCCGCCTCATAAAATCACTCTTCACTTTTAAGCATTCCTGACAGTTAGAAAGATTACTCTCCATTTTCATGTTAATTCTTTATTCTGTCCGAGGTGCCATAGAAAGCGCTTACTTTTTACCGGTTATAACAAGTTCACCCCTTAAACGTAAAAATTCCCCTGTATAAAATAACTCGAATAAAAGAGTTTTGCAACTCTTTTATTCGGCTGGCAGGTTTATTACGCTGTTACCAAAAGGGACTTTAATCTCAGCTTTAACAACATATCATTGGTCATTTTCTCCAAATCATATTCCGCCTTGAATCCCCACTCTTCCTTTGCACATGTTGAATCAATTGTATTTGGCCAACTGTCTGCAATGGATTGTCTTACAGGATCGACTTCATAATTCATGACAAATTCCGGTATATGCTTTTTAATTTCGGCTGCAATTTGCTCCGGATCAAAGCTCATGGCAGAAACATTGAAAGAATTCCGATGTTTCAATTTTGAAGCATCTGCCTCCATTAAAGCAATGATGGCAGCTAAAGCGTCCGGCATATACATCATGTCCATATACGTTCCCTTATCAATGTAAGAAGTATATCGCTTGTTTTTAATCGCTTCATAGTAAATTTCAACTGCATAGTCGGTAGTTCCGCCGCCAGGAGGCGTGACATACGAAATCAGTCCCGGGAATCGAAGCCCCCTCGTATCAACCCCAAATTTATGATGATAATAATCACATAATAACTCTCCGGATACTTTATTCACGCCGTACATCGTATTCGGCCGTTGAATGATGTCTTGCGGTGTCCAATCTTTAGGAGTGGTTGGACCAAACGCACCAATGGAACTAGGTGTGAATAATTGGCAATCGAGTTCTCGTGCCGTTTCCAAAGCATTGACCAATCCGCCCATGTTTAAGTGCCAAGCTAAAAGCGGCTTCTTTTCAGCTGTTGCCGACAATAAAGCGGCCAAATGTATAATCGTATCCACTTCATGTTTTTTTGCCATGTTAAACATCGCTTTTTCATCCGTAACATCCAAAACTTCAAATGGACCTGATTGAGCAACATCGCTGTCCGTTTTTCGGATATCTGTCGCAATGATATTGTCAGCTCCATAAACCTCTCTCATTTTTAGAGTCAGTTCTGAACCAATTTGACCTAAAGCTCCCGTTACCAAGACCTTTTTCATCAAAAATCCCTCCCCATGTTTTAAACTCTGAAACAAGCAATCTACTTATATGATCGACATCTCTTTTCCTACTTTTTCATAAATGGCCAATGCGCTATCCAACATCTCTTTTGTATGAGCCGCAGTAGGCATATTCCTCACTCTTCCTGTACCTTTTGGAACGGTAGGGAATACGATGGATTTAGCATACACACCTTCTTCATTCAGCCTCTTGCTGAATTGCTGCGTTTTTGCTTCATCACCTATAATGCAAGGCGTGATCGGTGTTTCACTCTCCCCGATATCAAACCCTATTTCTTTTAGGCCTTTTTTCAAGTAATCGCTATTTTCCCAAAGCTTATTTTGAAGTTCTGAGCTATTCATCAAAATATTGATGGCTTCTATGCTAGCTGCAACTGCTCCCGGTGTGGCAGCCGTTGAAAATAAAAATGGACGGCTTCTCACCTTTAACCAATCAATCAAATCTTTCTTTCCTGCTACATAGCCCCCCACAACACCAATGGCTTTGGATAATGTTCCAATTTGGAAATCCACTTTATCCGATAACCCAAAATGCTTAACCGTTCCTGCACCATTACCTAATACACCCGAACCATGCGCATCATCAACATACGTAATTAAGTCGAACTCTTCGGCAATCTTCACAATTTCAGGAAGTTTGGCTATATCCCCATCCATCGAGAACACTCCGTCGGTAATGATCATGATCTTGTTATACAATCCGGACTCCTTTGCTTGACGTGCTTTTGTCCGTAAATCATCCATGTCGGAATGGATAAAGGGAATGATTTTCGCCTTGGATAGTCGGCATCCATCAATGATTGAAGCATGATTCAGTTCATCTGAAAGAATGGCATCATTTTTATCCATCACTCCTGAAATCGCTGCCATATTACAGTTAAATCCAGATTGATAAGCAATGGCTGCTTCTGTATGCTTAAACTCGGCGAGCTTTTCTTCCAATTTGACATGAATATCTAACGTTCCGTTGATCGTACGAACGGCACCTGCACCGACACCATATGTTTTCGTCGCTTCTATGCAAGCCTCTATTAATCGTCTATCTGTTGCTAAACCTAAATAATTATTGGATGATAAATTAATTAGCTCCCTGCCCGCAATCGTGATAACCGGACCATTAGCACCTTCCACTGGATCAATAACGTTGTAAAGTCCCTTTTCTTTTAAATCTTCCAAATTTTCTTTCAAAAATTCATTTAATATTTCACTTGACATTTAATATACCCCCTTATTGATGGTTGGAATAAATGCAGGATTTTTTTATGTTTTACACCTATTTTAAAAATATTGTATTTTTTTCCTTTTTTCCAAAAATACACGTGTCTTCTCCAAAAATACACACAGTATTAGTGCAAATCCCTTTATACTAAGTGTTATAACAATCATAATAATGGATAATTTTAATGTTGTCCATATTGTGCGGACAAAAAAATTTGAATTTTTGTAGTTCTTACAATCAACATCCGCCTAAAACGCGTTTATATCAATGAAAATACGAAGAGAATTTCATCAATTTTCCAAGGCAAACGATGTTATATCTACTGGTTTTTTGGAGACCTTAACCATTAACCTAATTAAGGAGGGGTATAGTGAAAACGGAAGATGAAAAAACCTCAGAAGGCCTAAATGAGATTTTTGAGATTATCAATGCAAAAGGTGACATTGGAGAATTAAAAGAAATCATCCAAAAACCTGATGAACATACAAATGAAGACAAGTAAACCAAGGGGAGAAACCCTCTTTCAGTTTGTTGACAAAAGGAAGTTCAGAATGGTTCATTCCTGATCATGAACTGTTTTTGGGGCTTATTTCCCTCCCCAGGCAATCGCTTTCCTTGGTGGGCTTTGCGCCTGAGGGGTCGCTTTTTTAAGCAGGAGTCCCGTTCACCCGCTCCAATCAACTGGATTGTTTTTTAAAGATAAAAACCGCAGGCAAACCCGAGTTCTTCCAATTCGCCCATAGTCAGCAAGGGGATTAATTATCCTCTTTTTTGTCTGTTTTACATTGTACTAATGGACGCTTAAGTCCATTACAACAATACAAAATGAGCTGATGATCAGCTCGGATATTGTATTTAATCTCACGTCCAAAAAACAAAAAAGTCATGCAAAAGAATGGGATAAAGGGGCTAAGAATAAGGATTTTCCCTATTTCTCTTCCTTGTCCACAATCGATGCATAACTAACAAAACTACTCCTCTACTGCACTAATCCTATGACAATAATGCTCCCCATAAATCAGATTTCCATGTCCCACCGTTTCTTTTCGGTCTCCTTCATCTGTTTTTCCGATTTCTCGGGATGAAAGTACGGAATTTATGGTGGTCAGCCGGGATGATTTCGATCATCTTTTCTATCATATCTTCCGGATCGAATTGGTTTTTTAATCCCTTTTATTGCTTTTTCAGATCATCTGCTCTTGTAAAATTCCTTGCTGCCCTGTCGTTAAAACCGGTATTGTATGCTCCCGGATTGATGGTCGCAACCTGCACCCCAAACTCCTCCAGCTCATCCTTTAAGGTTAATGCCATTCCCTCGATGGCATGTTTGGTTGCTGCATACGGGCCGCCGTATGGTGTCGTTATGATCCCAGCCATTGAACTTAAGAACACGATTTTCCCTTTTCCTTTTTTGACCAGCTTTCTTCCAGCATACTGAACGGATTCTAGTGTAGCGAAAACATTCACTTCGAAGATCGCCCTGAATCGGTCCATCGGCATTTCTCCGAGCGGCCCTCCTTCATTGATCGCCGCATTTGCAACAAATACATCAAAGTCATGATTATCAATTCTTGCTCGATCACGTTCATTTGTAATATCCAATTTGAAGACTTCTATATCCAAGCCCCGTTCCCGCACCTCCCTCATAAGATCCGTTTTCTGGGAGGTGATTTCCGTTGTGGCAATTACACGATGCCCCTGCTTTGCTAACCCGAGTGCAGCACCTCTTCCAAGCCCGCTGCCCGCTCAAGTAATGAAAATTGTTTTACCATCTTTCATTCCTCCTATCAAGCTTCTCTATGTCTCTTCTTCCCATAAAAGAATGGTATAAACCATTTAAAATGGTCTGCCTATATGCGTGTTTATCCGTTCTTTTAAAAGGGGAAAAAAACTATTTCAAGTTTATTCCTGCATCTATATTCAAGTTAAGTGCATAATTAACAAGAAGAGATATTCAGAGAAATAAAGGAGAAATGGCCAAGCATGATAAAAATATCACGATTGCCGGCAGCGGCGTTTTAGGAAGTCAGATCGCATTTTCAAACTGCATTCAAAGGGTTCAACGTGTCAGTTTATGACATCAATAATGAAGCATTAGAACGTGCAAAAGATAGGATCATTAATTTGAAGCCATACTAAAGAAGACATAGGAGCTACAGAGGAAAATCTTAATACTGCTTATGCCCGCATATCTTTCCACAGTGATTTATCTGCGGCAGTTGCCAAAGCTGACCTTGTGATTGAAGCGATTCCGGAAGTGATTCAAATCAAAACGGATTTTTACACAGAGTTAGGAAAAGTCGCTCCTGAAAAAACCATTTTCGCTACAAACTCTTCTACATTATTACCAAGCCAATTTGCCGAAGCGACAGGCCGCCCAAAAAAATTTCTGGCTTTACACTTCGCTAATGAAATCTGGAAAAACAATACCGCAGAAATCATGAAACATCCTGGAACGGATAATGAAGTGTTCGAGGAAGTGATTGAATTTGCAAAAGCGATTGGAATGGTTCCTTTGCCTTTACATAAAGAGCAGCCAGGCTATATATTGAATTCCTTATTGGTTCCTCTTTTGGATGCTGCCCAAATGCTCTTATTAAAAGGAGTGGCTGATACGGAGACCATCGATAAAACTTGGATGGTCGCAACAGGAGCACCTCTTGGACCTTTCGCCATTTTAGATGTGGTAGGAATCAATACCGCTTATAATATTTCACTAGCAAAAGCGAAAGCGACAGGTGATCCAGAAGTTGAAAAGCTGGCTAACTTATTGAAAACGGAGTATATCGATAAAGGGAAAATCGGAAGAGAAGCAGGAGAAGGCTTCTATAAATATCCTAACCCCAATTTCGCAAAACCAGACTTTTTAAGAGGCTAATGAACTTGTATTTAATATGCAGAGGGTGTCCTGGGGGTGCCTTCTGTTTTTAAATTATTTCTCACTTCCTAATGTCTTCGAATAGAAAAAGACCCTGAAATCGGAAAAGTACTTTTCACGAAATCAAGGCCTAAATATCATGATGTACACGATAAAAACAGTACCGAACCCTTATCCCCTATATCTCAAAGTTAATCCTTTTAAGAAATTCCTGGCGTATCGATCTCCGCACTCTTTATAATTCCTATGACCCACTTTTCTTAATATAGCACTTAATTCCCCTTTGGTTATCATGACTCCTGCTTCTTCCAAAATATCAATCATATCCTCACTGGTTAATGATAATGCTATTTTCAGTTTCTTCAGAAGGATATTATTTACACTTTCCTTATGCTTTACAGCCGGTGCCTGACTTTGAGGCTGACCAGGTTTTGGCTCTTGTCTCCCTCTTTTAAAAATGATCAAACCATTTAAAAAGGACTCTAGCATCATGTTATTGCAGTTTACCCCATCATCAGCTTCATCCAAATCATCATATTCTTCATATTCATCATAATAATCATCTTTTGGTTTTGTGAGCATCTGCATGACTTCTTCCATTGTCACTTCGATCTCCCCAAGTTTAAATATCTCAACCATATCTTTATTTTTAATATCCAACGCATATCTTAATCGAATTAATATATCATGATTATGCATCCAAAACCCTCCTATGTATTTCTCGATTTTCACAGTACTTTCATTATTTCACAAATGGTTGGAAATAAACGCAGATTAAAATCCGGGAACCTTTTACAGATTCCCGGATCACTCTGCTTATTCTTTAATCAGCTTCAATGAGGTTACTACTTCCACATGGCTCGTTTGCGGGAACATGTCCACGGGCTGCATGGCCTCCACTCGATATGATGAGCCCAGTTCTTGTAAGTCCTTCGCCAATGTGGACGGGTTGCATGATACGTACACTATGGTTTTCGGTTTAACTTTCAAGATTGTCTGCAGTAAAGATTGGTCACAGCCGGATCTTGGCGGGTCGACGACCAGTACGTCCGGTTTCCAGCCTTCTTTGGTCCAGCGTGGAAGGATATTCTCGGCTTTGCCTGTTTCATAGTATACATTGTTGCGTTTATGTTTTTTGGCATTTTTCTTGGCGTCCTCAATGGATTCTTTGATGACGTCCATTCCTCTGACTTCCTTGGCGTTTTCAGATAGCCATAGCCCAATGGTTCCAACACCGCAATAAGCGTCAACCACTTTTTCCGTGCCGGTTAAGGCTGCTGCTTTTTTCACTTCATCATATAAGCGAACAGTTTGAACCGGGTTAAGCTGGAAGAATGTACGGGCCGATAGTTCGTATGATAGGTCACCCAATGTTTCGTTGATGACTTTTTCGCCTGCCAGGTGAATCGTTTTTTCGCCAAAGATCAGTGATGTGTCCCGGTTGTTGATGTTTTGTACGACCGATTTCACTTCTGGCAATTGGTCACGAATTTGTTTTAGCAACTGATCTTTTTGTGGAATTTCCTCCGCTCCCGTAACAAGGACAACCTGGACTTCACCTGTTTCAAATCCTACCCGTGTAATGACAGTACGGATGACACCTTTTCTTTTTCTTTCGTTATAAATCGAGATATTGAGGTTCTTCAGTATCTTTTTCACTGTACGTGTTACCTTATTCGTTGCCTTATGCTGTACAAGGCAATTCGGGATATCGATCAGTGTATGGGAATTCATTCCATAAAGGCCTGCAATCAACTTGCCATCTTTTTGGCCGACTTGGTACTGACTTTTATTGCGATAATTCCAAGGATCTTCCATGCCGATCGTTTCTTTTATATTTAATGAAGAAACTGGGAATTTTGAATGACGTTCCATCGCTTGAATGACGATATCGCGTTTTTCAACAAGCTGCTGGTCATAGCTCAAATGCTGCAACTGACAACCGCCGCATTCAGCGTAAACCGGACATGGCGCAGCAATGCGATGCGGTGATTCTTTACGGATGGTTTTTATTTTCGCCTCGGTGAAGTTTGGCTGAACCTTTGTAACCAAAGCTACAATTTCCTCACCAGGTAATGCTCCTGGGACGAAGACGACTTTCTTTTTGAAATAACCGACTCCCTCTCCGTTAATTCCCAGCCGTTTAATCGTAAGGGGAAGGGTTTGATTCACTTCTAGTTTTGTATCTTGAATATTTGTCATTTCTTTTCACTCCGTTTTTCAATGCTTCTCCACAAATAGAGGGAAGCGTAGCTTAGATATGGAGCCCATTTCACACTATAGGACTCCATTTCTTCTTGGGTTGGCTTTTGCGGTAAGCCATATAATATTTTCAAGGCATTTTGAATGCCAATGTCGGCTTTAGGAAATAGGTTCGGCCGGCCAAGTCCAAAAAGCAGGAAGTTTTCAGCCGTCCATCTACCGATACCGCGTATTTTTATTAGTGTATCCATAACCTCTTGATCGGATAGCTTTTCCATTATATCAAGGTTGAGATGGCCCTGAATGATCTGCTCGGAAAGTCCGATGACGTATTCCGCTTTCCGGCCACTGAATTGAATGGCTCTCAATTGCTCGATTTGTAGTTGGGCGGTTGTTTCCGGTGTCGGATAAAACCAGGCGCCTTCCATCTGGAAGCCAAAGGTTTTTACGAATCGTTCCGTGAGCGTATGGGCAAAAGATAAGTTCAATTGCTGATGTATGATGCATTTCACGAGGCAACTGTAGTAATCGAAGTCCAAGACGATGGCAGTACCGCGGTGCTCTTCGAAGATTTCCCGCAAATCGGATTCCCGGAAGTGCCGGGAAACGCCTTCCAATGGCTCATGCCAATGAAAAACCTTTTTTAACCGTTCGATTGCTTTTGACTTGTACACCTCTGATTGACCTTTGATGATAAAAGATGGTTCATCGATATTTCCTATTGCCTGAACCTGCAAAACGATCGGTTCTTTTTCTATATATAGCGGAACTTTTACCGTCCTGTTAGTAAAATCAACTACCTGAAGTGGGTCCAACGATAATCGTTCGAGAACAAGATCGAAATTATAGGGTCCTTGAACCTGTAATTTTTCTGTCCACACAAGCGATCCATCCTTTAGCAGTTTTCCACGTATTATAGCATGTTTCCTGAAATATTACTTGAAATTGAGAAGAATGGATAAAAGCGGGACCTGAAATATCACGACAGGACCCGCTTCTCATTTTAATAAAGCATTCGGCTCGGCAACTGTTTCTCAATCATTAATTCATCAAGGCTACCAAAAGTGTACCCCTGTTTTTCAAGATCCGTCAGAATCGAGTCCAATGCTTCCGCATTATCCTTCGATACGGTATGCAATAATAAAATCGCGCCGGGATGAATCTGCTTAAGCACTTCATCATGTGCAAAAGCGGCACCCTTTTGTTGATCTACAATCCAGTCCCTATATGCCAGTGACCAGAAGATGTGGTAATACCCTTCTTTTTTTGCGACCCTCATTGTTCTCTCATTAAATACGCCACGAGGCGGCCTTAAATAGTTCATTCCCTTTTGCCCCGTTAATTTTTCCGTTGCTTCTTTTACCCGCTCAAGCTCGGTGCGGATCACATCGTCCGTCACGCTGGTCATATCCGGATGGTTCCATGAATGGTTTCCTACGATATGCCCCTCATTGGCCATACGGACAACAAGCTCAGGTGCCGTTTTTAAGTAATGACCCGTGACAAAAAAAGCCCCAGGAGCACCATGTTTCTTCAGAACATCTAAAATCTGGGCCGTATAGCCATTTTCATAACCGTTATCAAAGGTTAAATAAACGACTTTTTTCTTTGTATCCCCCTTATAAATCGCTTCATATTCAGGCAGCATTTCATTGAATTTTTTTCCGGCATCGGCAGGTGTACCATTTTTCCCTTTATTGAATCCCCAATTATAGGATTCTGCAAAAGCTGGACTGGCCAAAGAGCATATCAAGCATATAAAAGCGGATAAAATCACCATTTTTTTCATTGGAACATCCCCCATGTCTTTTTTCTTATTGTTTGGAACATGGAGATTTATATGCATGATATTGTGAAGGTCGAATTCCCTCCGCAAATCAAAAAAAGGCCGTTCCTCCGAAAAGGATAGGCCTCCATGTTCTGTTTATCCTTTAAATAGCGCTTGTGCCGCCTTCCAAATAATGGCGATAGCGAAAATGAGAACGATTACAATTCCGACTACGTCAAGGAATGTTTCAAGACCGGAGAAAATCGTGTTTGCCACAGGAAGTTGGATGAAAGCAAAACCAGTTATCATGGCGAAAAAGAATAAGATGTAGTTATTCTGCATGAAAATCCCTCCTTTCTCTTCTAATGTATGTGCGACCATTCCAAAAGATTGTACTTTTCTGAGGTAATTTTCGCCTTTTTTTTCATATACATGTACCAAGGGGGGAATGTAATGCTGGAATGGGTTATCACTCTTGGCTTTGTTGGTTGTCTTGGTTTAAGTGGTGGAGTGTTTGTTCATTTTGTGAAAAGCGGATTGAATTTGGAGGATCCATCAAGGATCGATCCACTGCCGGAAATCAAAGAGTAAGATATGCAAAAGACGCTCAACCTTTTGGTGAGCGTCTTTTGCGAAACATTTATTTAAATACCGGTTCTTTGAATTGTGCCAATTTTTCCAATGAAGATTGCTGAACGTCTTTATGCAGGCTGTTTCCATGTGAATCCATGGTAACTACTGCAGTGAAACCTTCAACATTCAGATGCCACATTGCTTCTGGAATACCAAATTCAGTGAAGTTCACACCCTCGACAGATTTGATGCAGTCTGCATAATATTGAGCAGCCCCGCCGATTGCATTTAGATAAACGCCGCCGTGTTCACTTAATGCCTCTAGTGTTTTTGGACCCATTCCGCCTTTACCGATAACTGCACGGATGCCGAATCGCTTCATGATATCGCCTTGGTATGGTTCTTCACGAATACTTGTTGTTGGTCCGGCGGCCTTCACATGCCATTTGCCCTCTTCATCCTTCAGCATAACTGGTCCACAGTGATAGATGATTTGTCCATCCAGGTCGATTGGTGCAGGATTTTCAGATAAGTGCTTGTGGATGGCGTCACGGCCTGTATACATTCTGCCGTTAATATGAACTACGTCACCCACTTTTAATTCACGGATTTGTTCTTCCGTGATTGGTGCTTGCAGGGTGATTTCACGGGAAGCTTCAACGTCCGATTCTGCAGCGGCTGCCACTTCATCCTTCGCTGCTTTTTCTGCTTCCAGAGCAAAGTCGATTTTCTCGCCTTCTTGATACAACCACTCATTGATTTCGCCTGTTTCAGGATTGACTTTCACTCCTAAACGGCGGAACGCCCAGCAGTTGTAAGCAACGGATACGAAAAAGCTTGCCGGAATACGGTGCATGACACCGATTTTACATCCAAGCAGTGTAGTTTCGCCGCCAAAGCCCATCGTGCCGATGCCCAATTCATTGGCAGTCTTCATGATGTAATCTTCAAGTTGACGAAGATCTTCATTCGGATTCACATCTTCATTACTGCGGAAAAGTTGAGCCTTAGCCAGATCATATCCGGATGAACGGTCCCCTCCGATACCCACGCCGATGAAGCCGGCACTGCAGCCTTGTCCTTGTGCTTGGTAGACAGAGTGAAGGATACATTTACGGATTCCGTCCAAATCACGGCCCGCTTTTCCCAATCCTTCAAGTTCCATAGGCAGACTGTATTGGATGTTTTTATTTTCACAGCCTCCGCCTTTTAAGATGAGACGAACATCAATATAGTCTTTTTCCCATTGATCGAATTTAATGACAGGTAGACCTTCCCCAAGGTTATCCCCGCTATTTTCACCCGATAAAGAATCAACTGCGTTTGGACGAAGTTTTCCGCCTTTTGTCGCTAAAATGATTGCATTTCGAATTGCTTTTTTTATTTCAAGTTGGTTCACGCCAACTGGAGTTTTTATTTTGAAAGTCGGCAGACCAGTATCCTGGCAAATCGGTGATACATTGTCGTCGGCCATTGTAATATTATTCGTGATGGTGGTCAGGCTCAATGCAGAACGAGTACCTGCATTTTCACGTTGTTTTGCACTTTTGACCGCACGACGAACATCCTTTGGAAGATTCGTTGAAGTTTCAACGATAAGACTGTACATACTTTCTTGGAATTTTTGAATATCCAAATTTCTCTTCCCCCTCTTATTTCCCCTAGATTAGATTTAATCATTTCCCTGCTTCTCTATAAATAGTGAATGATTCACACCCGTTTTATTATACATCTAACATAATCTTTCGAAAACAAGTAATTATTTTTCTTAATGAACAGCAATTTAGAGAGAAATGGGTAAAGCGCCAGAAATAGCCCATATGTTAAATTTCATCACCAAACATTTCCATCAAAAAAGGACGACGAAGTTTCTCGTCATCCCTTCATGAATATTAACATTGAAAAAATCATACTATCGAAACAGATATTAGTCTTCGCGGGTTTTGAATTGTTCCACTTTGCCTTCCAAATCATCTATCATGCCGATTAAACGGTCTATATCTTCCAACTCCGTATTTTCCGGTTCGATATGATCAAGAACTTCCATGAACATCGTGAGGCGTTCTTTTAAGTATGTTAATTGTTCGTTTTTACCTGTAATGGATTTTCCCATGAGGCACTCTCCTTCCGTTCTTCTTTCATCGTAACGAAATCTGCTTGAAAGTGCAATGGCAAGCTATAAATGCAGCTCTCCGCCATTTGACAATTTTTGTCCCCATTGTTCATAATGGGTTAGTGCATTATTACGTAAGGAGTTTTAAATATGTCAATAATCAAGCAAGATCTTTTAACACCAATTACACCCAAGTATGATCCTTGGGAAGCATATATGGACGTTGAACAATATGGAAAACTCAGCCTTACCAATGTGGAGTTCACCACCACCACCCTTTGCAATATGCGTTGTGAGCATTGTGCCGTCGGTTACACACTCCAGCCCAAGGACCCGGATGCACTGCCTCTGGAATTACTGATCCAGCGCCTTGATGAGATCCCTTTGCTTCGCTCGCTCAGCATTACTGGTGGGGAACCGATGCTTTCAAGAAAACAAGTGAAGAATTATGTTTTGCCTCTATTGAAATATGCCCGTAGTCGCGGGGTCCGGACACAAATCAATTCCAATTTGACCCTTGACTTGGAACGGTATGAGGAAATCATTCCTTATTTGGATGTTCTTCACATTTCCCATAATTGGGGAACGATCGATGAATTCATTGATATCGGCTTTGCCATGATGGACCGAAAACCATCCCGGGAACAGCGAAAGAAATTATTTGATAAAATGATCGAAAATTCCCGTGCCCTGACAAAGGCTGGTGTACTGGTATCTGCGGAAACGATGCTTAATAAACGTACATTGCCTCATCTTGAGCATATACACAGGCAGATCGTCGATGAAATGGGATGTCAAAGGCATGAAATTCATCCGATGTATCCAAGCGATTTCGCTTCGGCACTTGAAACTTTATCACTGGACAAAATGCGTGAAGCGATTCATCATTTGCTTGATATCCGAGATGAAAATGTTTGGATGCTTTTCGGTACCCTGCCATTTTATCCTTGCAATAACAGTATAGAGGATATTAAGCTGCTTCAACGCCTTTATGGTTCACATAAAGTGACTGTGCGAAATGATCCTGATGGACGATCACGTTTGAACATCAATATTTTCACCGGGGAAGTGATCGTGACCGATTTTGGGGACGCGCCTACATTAGGGAATATCAAAGATCAGCCCTTGACCGAATCCTATGAAACATGGATGAATTCGAAACTGGCCAATGAATTGAATTGCCACTGCCCGGCAGTCAAATGTCTAGGCCCGAATGTACTCGTCAAAAATGCATACTACCCGAAAGAGGACTTCAGGATCAGGAAGTCAACCATATGAAGAAAAACTCGCCAATCCGGCGAGTTTTTCAATTTACCTGGGTTGCTGTGAGACTGTAAAACTGAAGGAAACATGGTCCTGAACCGGTATCCATGCACCGATGCCTTGGGAAGTGATGTTCTTTATCGTAATGGTTCTTTTATTTCCTTTTAGGTTTAAATACACTTCCCCATATGTGACCTTGCCTTTTTCATTTACGGCGGAAGCAAAACTGGATAAGTAACCAATCCTATTTGACGCAACATTGTATACTTGATCTTTTTTCGTACCAGCTCCAATGATCGTTTCAAAAGCCAAAGGCAAATTCGTTTTCTCGGTGGCTTTTAACAGCATCATCTTTTGAACATCCTCAGCCTTAGGAATTTTCGCCGTCAGACCGCCACTCACTGCCTTCTGACTTTCCTGGACATAACGGATCTTATATGGAACTTCACCGCCGCGATTATCATAGTAATTCGTATTGATTTTTTGGTATTCCCAGTTTGGTGCCGTTTCCGAAGACTCATAATTCAAGGCCCAATGACCAAGGTATATGGTCGCCCTGTATCCAAAAGCAAGCGGGGCCTTTGCAATTGCGGATTCATTCAACATTTGGATAAGTTCTGGATTTTCAATCTTGATATCCGACGATTCGATCAATTGTTCGGCAAGATTACTTGGCTGCAGCATCGGAAGATCCTGGGTCGGGTTCGGATACGTATTCTCCTTTGCAATATTCAATACGGAAGGAGGAATATTCACCTTGTTCGGATTTGCTTTGACTTCTGGTATATCTGCTGCAAAACTTACATTCGCCTGTATGAAGGCAATTAGGGCAATCATCGTAATAAGAATAGTTCTTCTCATGCTGTCGCACTCCTTTTGAGGGGTTCAATCATTTGTTTATAGATTTTGTTTTTAGCTAACATTCTATACATTTCATTCAGATTTCAACTTTGTAATGAATTTGTAAGGTTCAGAATATTTACTTTTCTTTTCAAATCGGTTATACTTAATTTACATTATAAAAAGGAGGCGAAATCGTTCATACCTATTAAACCTTCAGGAGGTATGCTTATCGAACAATCCATGACACCCTTTTAAAGGATGACAGAAAACGAATTCGCCAATACTTAAATCTGATGTAAAAGGATGGTGTGACACTCTAGAATATTTTCTCAACTTTTACAAAAGCATGATGAAAAATTTTGGAATAACTTATGAATGGTAATTTACTAATATAGAAATGACTCTGCTAAATCTAACCTGAGCAGAGTCATTTTTATTTTATTAAAAGAAAGACCTTCCACATCGGAAGGCCTGCATTCTTATAATAAATAAAATCCAATTCCCATAATGAAGTAAGCGGCCAATAAGGTAAGGCCTTCAAACCAGTTCGTTTCCCCGTCATTGGAAATCATGATCATCAAGAAGACTGCTGTAACCATGGAAATCAGTTCTGGCAGTGTGAAGACGAGCGGCATATGCGTTGGATACATTAACGAAATAAGTACGAGTACAGGAGCTACGAACATCGCTACTTGAAGCGTGGAACCGACGGCTATCTCCACTGCGACATCCATTTTGTTTTTATAGGCCATTATGACGGCGGACGCATGCTCTGCCGCGTTACCCACGATTGCAACGATAATGACACCGATGAATAACTCAGACCATCCGAAGGTTTCCCCCACTTCGCTGAACGTATGGACAAGTTTTTCCGATACGTACGCAACGGCCAATGTAGCGGCAGCAAGTATTATAATTGCCTTTTTCCTGCTCCACTCCGGTACTTCCTCCTCATGTTCCTCGGTTTTCTCCGTATGCTGATATACCCCGCGGTGAGTAACCAACTTAAAGAATAATGCAGCAAGATATAATAAGATCAATATAATGGAAATTCCTACACTTAACGACATCGTGCTTGATTCACTCATGTCTTGTGTGAATACTTCCGGTATGACAAAGGCTACAATAACCGCAAAAATCAATAGACCGGCATTATGCCTCGCATCGAATACATTAAACTTCTGCCGTTTGTATTTAGTCCCTCCGACAAAGAATGAAAGACCTGCCACCAACAATAAGTTCCCTAATACGGAACCTGTCAAAGAAGCCAACACGACCCCCACAAGCCCCGCCTTTAATGAAAAGATGGATATGATCAATTCCACTGCATTCCCAAAGGTTGCATTCAAAAGACCGCCAATCCTTGGTCCCATGACGATCGCTAAGCTTTCAGTCGCCCGGCCCATGAAGCCTGCAAGCGCGACGATGGTTAAGCAATAAACGATGAACATGATCACACTCGGCCAATGCAATAATGACCCGATGACTGATATAGGGACGCCCAGCAGGACAAGCCCCAAAAATATTTTATTCACGATACTTCTCCTCACAATCCTATAGTTCTTTTTATGTAACAAAAACTATCATACAAAATCTTCGGTCGAAGACAAAGGAAAATTTTATCATCTTCTCTCTTCTTGTCAATATTTACCCAAATTTCTATTGCTTAATCCTCTTCCTAAGATGTAACATCAAGAAGGTATACATTTCTTAGGAGACTTGATTTTATGAATAATAAATTGCTTTTTAGCGTTTTAATCTTAATTGTCGGCATATCGGGGTTTTCTCAAGGGATGCTTCTGCCGATCATTGCCATCATTTTTGAAAATGACGGACTTAGTTCATCCCTGAACGGGTTTCATGCAGCCTCGCTTTATATTGGAATTCTGTTGATTTCCCCTTTTATGGAAGCACCGCTCCGTAAATACGGCTATAAGCCATTGATCATATTTGGCGGGATAACGGTCATTCTATCGCTTGCCTTATTTCCTGTTTGGAAATCATTCTGGTTTTGGTTTGTCCTTCGTTTCTTCATTGGTATCGGGGATCATACACTTCACTTCGCTACCCAGACATGGATCACTGCCATTTCACCAATAAAGAAGCGCGGAAGGAATCTTGCCATTTATGGACTTTTCTTCAGTCTTGGCTTCATGGTAGGCCCGCTGATGACGAAGCTTCTCGAGATTAATCAATCTTTGCCTTTCATCATCACATCCATACTTAGCCTTCTCGCCTGGTCTGCTGTTTTCCTTATTAGAAATGAACTTCCTGAACAGGATGATTCTGAAAGCACATCATTCCTGGGCACACTCCAAAGGTTTACGAAAGTAAGCCGCATAGCCTGGGTCGCATTTTTACTTCCGTTCACATTTGGCGTGCTTGAGGCATCATTGAATAGCAATTTCCCTGTATTCGCCCTGCGCTCCGGAATCGATTTAACGGCAGTTTCCATCATCATTCCGGCATTTTCCGCAGGGACCCTGCTTACCCAGATTCCCTTAGGGATGATCAGTGACCGTTTTGGCCGGCGAAAGACCTTGCTGACGATCCTTTTTTCAGGGTTTGCGATATTCACGCTTGCAGGGATTTATTCCGATTCAGTGCTTGGTCTATTCATCTGCTTTATGTTTGGCGGAATGATGGTTGGTTCGACTTTCTCGCTGGGAATCAGTTATATGGCAGATCTTTTGCCTCGAAACCTATTACCTGCAGGAAATTTATTATGCAGTATTTTCTTTAGTCTCGGCAGCATCGGCGGTCCATTTTTTGGCGGCCTGGTCATTGAACATATCAAAGGCGGGAATTTTTTCTACATGATCAGCATCATGCTTATCCTTGTCTTCATTTCATTGGCCATGTTTAAGGAGAAAATGCCTGCTTCAGTTATGTAATATAGTTTATTATCTGGACTACTTCTTTTATTATTCAATTTGAACGGATTTATCAAGAGTGCCTGTATATTGGAGATTCGATACTTTATATTTTTTACTAGATTAGAATCATTCTTCTTTATTTTTGAATAGGATATGTGGTAATATAATATTAACAAAAGGGACATCACCTTAATAAACCTTTGAAAACATTGCTGTCATCGCAATTACGGTGGCAGCTTTCATATTTTATCCAGAGAAATGACGTTGATTATCTTTCTCAATTAGATATAAAGGAAATGATAATCTATATCATTTACACAAAATAGAGAAGAATGTGGGAGGGAATCTTATGACTACAGATACTAAACATTTAACCCAACCGGCTACATGCAAAACCACTTGGTTGGAAAAAGCAAAACCTCACTTAGAACTTATTGCTGCATTATTCAGCGGTTTATTAATAGTTTTGGGCTGGGCCCTTTCAAAGAACGGAATGGAGTCCGCTTCCATCGTCATTTACTTAGCCTCTTTCTTGATTGGCGGATATGCCAAGGCAAAAGAAGGCATAGAAGATACGATTGCCGACCGGGAGTTGAATGTTGAGATGCTGATGATTTTTGCGGCCATCGGTTCTGCGGTCATCGGATATTGGACGGAAGGTGCCATATTGATTTTCATCTTCGCTTTAAGCGGTGCCCTTGAGACATACACGATGAATAAGAGCCATAAAGAAATTTCGGCACTTATGGACTTACAGCCTGAAGAAGCACTGCGCGTAACTAACGGATATGAAGAAACCGTGTCCGTTTCCCAACTGCATGTCGGGGATCTGATTTTAGTGAAACCAGGAGAAAGAGTTCCTTCAGATGGAAAAATCACGGACGGACGTACCAATATCGATGAAGCCGCCATTACTGGCGAATCCATACCAGTCAGTAAATCATTGGATGATGAAGTTTTCGCTGGAACGGTTAATCTCCGTGGTACGATTACCGTGGAAATCACCAAACCGGCAAGTGAAACTTTATTTCAAAAAATAATCACTCTCGTTCAATCCGCACAAAGTGAAAAGTCGCCTTCCCAGCTGTTCATTGAACGGTTTGAAGGAACATATGTAAAAGTGGTATTGACGGTCGTCGGTTTGATGATGTTCGTACCCCATTTCCTATTGGAGTGGAGCTGGACTGAAACATTCTACAGAGCGATGATCCTGCTCGTTGTCGCTTCTCCTTGCGCCCTTGTGGCCTCTATTATGCCTGCTACACTTTCAGCCATTTCAAATGGTGCTCGTCATGGCATTTTGTTTAAAGGCGGCATCCATCTTGAGAATCTAGGTAACCTGCAGGCAATTGCTTTGGATAAAACCGGTACATTGACAAAAGGAAAACCAGAGGTAACGGATGTCATTATCCGCGAAGATTTAAACGAGGAAGATTTCTTATTTCACATTGCATCTGTTGAAAATTATTCGAACCACCCTTTGGCAACTTCGATCGTTCGTTATGCCAAAACGAAATTGCAAAGAGATATCATTAAACCGGTTAACATGGAAGATATCTCCGGTAATGGGGTTCAAGCATACATCAATGGCGTGCTTTGGCAAGTCGGAAAAGCTGATTTCGTCGGTCGCAGTGAAGCAGAACGATTCCAAAATGGCATTTCGCTGACATTGGCTGAACAAGGTAAGACAATCGTGTATGCTAAAGATGATCACGGAATTGCCGGTATACTCACTTTGAAAGATGTCGTGCGTGATGAAACCGTAACAGCCATCGAAGCTTTGAGGAATGAGGGCATCCATACCGTCATGCTGACAGGCGATGGTGAAAAAACGGCTAAAGCGATTGCCTCGGAGAGCCATATTGATGCATATATTGCCGAATGCCTGCCAGAAACGAAAGTGACTGAAGTGAAAAAGCTTAAAGAACATTTTGGCACTGTAGCGATGGTTGGGGATGGAATCAATGATGCACCTGCTCTGGCAACAGCATCTGTTGGAATTGCCATGGGTGAAGGAACGGATGTTGCCTTGGAAACAGCGGATGTCGTTCTGATGAAGAATGACCTGCCGCGCATCGCGGAAGCAGTCAAATTATCCAAGAAGATGAATCGGATCATCAAACAAAACGTCATCTTTTCCATTTCGGTCATCATGATCCTGATAGCATCCAATTTCCTTCAATTCCTGGACCTCCCATATGGCGTCATTGGCCATGAAGGAAGCACAATCCTCGTTATACTGAACAGCTTAAGACTTTTGAGAAACTAAACCATGAAAAAGGAGCCATCCAAGGCTCCCTTTTTTTATGTTCATTTAATGATATCCGTTCTTACCGTTTGCAGAACCTGATGTTTTATGGTTCGATCCTTTATTTTTTCCTTTTTGTTTTGTGCCGCCATCCTTTTTACTCATGAAAGAACTCCTCCTCTTTTAAAGTGGTCATTTCTTGAATAGTATCCGCAGCATGATAATCCGCTATTACGGAAACTCCAGGAAGCTCATGCACATTCTGGCTTTTTCCTTTCACTAATGAGCGCATTTATTTCCCCGCCCAGTATAATTATGAGACCCGATAAATAAAACCAGACCATTAATACGATTATTCCTCCAAGACTTCCATATGTTGCGGAATAATTAGCGAAGTTCTCCACATAAAATGAAAACAAAAAAGAAGCGAGGCTCCATCCTGCCGTTGCAAAGATTGCACCAGGCAGTACGGTTATGCACTTTAGCTTAATGTTGGGCGCAATCCAATAAAGGATGGTGAACACAATTAAAAATACAAGCGTACTGACCACCCAGCGAAGTTGGTTCCAAATCGTAAGAAACTCATCGGATTGTCCAATTTCGGCAAATAGGAACACTCCAATCTGTTTTCCGAATACCGGCAGCAATAAAACGACAATAAAAACAAAAATCATCGCTAAAGTGAGAAGAATCGACATTCCCCGGGAAATAAAGAAAGTTCGACTTTCTTTTACACCATATGCATGGTTAAATGCTTTAATGATTGCATTCATCCCATTCGATGCCGACCATATCGTTCCTATGACACCAAACGACAATAAAGTCCCATTCGCTTCCAACACTTCCGATAGGTTAGCTTCAATAATTTTCATCGAATCGTCAGGTGCATATGTACGGACGGTATTTAATATATCTTCTTGTGAAAATGGCAGATAGGCCAATAAAGTGAATAAAAAAATAAGCAACGGAAACAGGGAAAGTAAGAAGAAATAAGACAGCTGTGCGGCAAGCCCCGACACATCATCGACCTGTAACCGTTTTACCAAAGTCTTGAAGAATGAGCCTTTCAGCCATTCTTTTTTAGTGGCCATACCCCCACCCCATTTTCTAATTTAAGGAAATTCGTTCGTGGTTTCTAGAAGACGGCTCTTCTTCCTCTGCAGTAAAAACTTCCTTCGTCTCCATCACCACTTGGGCAACTTGTGATGGAATATCTTTCATTTCCTCAACCTTTTGGGAAATGAAGGATACATCTTCGGAAATTTTTTCAACAGTGGAACGGACCTTGGATGATGTTTCACGCACTTGTGTAAGCACCCCATTGGGATTCTTCACGAATTCCTTCATATTACTCATGCAGCTTTTGCTGTTTTCCAATACAGAATAACGCGTTTGCTTGTCAAAAAGGCTTATTGCCGCCCCAGCTAACGCCCCAATAAAGACCGCTTGCATAAACTTACTTTTCTTGGCACACTTATATTCTTCTCGAATGTTGCTCATATATTCTCCTCCTCGGCATATATTAGTTGATGGATAATGGTAGCTCTCTCCATTATACAATGTTTAAAAAAGTTTTTTCCTATCTTTTCCCAAACTCTCTCACTTTAAAACGCAAAGATCACCAAGATTATCGGGGTCAAGCTTCATATCCCACCCGAATACTCATTGACTTCCAGCGGTAATCATGCAAAGATGAAAATAATTTAGGAACGTATGAAAGGATGAAGGAAATGGATTTAACGCAAAACACAGCCGAAAGTGTCGAGTTTATGATCGAGGCAATCAAGGATAAATTAAAAGTAATGAACTTCGGTGCAATCAAATCAACTCATTTTGATATTGAAATGTACGAAGAACTGCACGATATTTATACAATGGTGATGAAAAAAACGAATTTCAGTGTCCGTGAAATGGAAGCGATCGCTGAAGAACTTGGAAGACTGCGTAATAAGTAACATTCAAATCCTCCCCTACCGGTGAGGATTTTTTTCATTTTCAAAAAAATTCTGCTACATTTGATATAGAAATTGAAAACGGACAGGAGTTGTAGGCATGGTAGAAAGAAGAAAGCCCATCAGCATCGCAGAAGCAGTGGAAAAAGTGATGAAGCATAAATTAACGGGACATGTGGAACTGATACCCCTCGAGGACAGCCAAGACCGCTTTTTAGCTCAGGATATTGTAGCTACAAATGATGTTCCACATTTTAACCGCTCCCCATATGATGGATTCGCCCTCAGGTCCAAGGATACTTCTGAAGGTTCCATAAATAACCCCCTCGAGTTCGAAGTGGTGGAAGAGTTGGCTGCGGGTATGGTATCGACTATTCCCGTTCAAAAAAATCAAGTGGCAAGAATCATGACTGGAGCCCAAATGCCAGCTGAGTGTGATGCCGTAATCATGCTTGAACTTACGAAGGAATTCGAAAAGGACGGAAAGAAGTACATATCATTTAAACGCTCACTTAAGGAAGGCGAAAACGTTTCTTTTCAAGGCGAGGATGCAAAGAAAGGCGATGTTCTTGTAAAAAAAGGAACAGCGATCAATCCAGGGATCGTCGGCTTGCTGGCAACATTCGGTTATGCCGAAGTGCCAGTTGCCAGGAAGCCTGTCGTCGGATTATTCGCTACGGGATCGGAACTGCTTGATGTTCATGAACCGTTGCAGCCTGGGAAAATCCGCAACAGCAACTCACATGCCATCTGCGCCCAAATTCGGAGGGCCGGGGGGGAAGTCCGTTTTTATGGAAAGCTTAAGGACGAATTCGAATTAAGCTACGAGGCCATTTCAACTGCGTTGGAGGAAGTGGATCTGCTCATTACAACAGGAGGAGTTTCTGTCGGTGATTTTGACCTTCTCCCGGATATTTATCAAAAGATTGGCGCTGATGTATTATTCAACAAAGTGGCCATGCGCCCCGGCAGCGTGACGACCGTAGCGGTATATAATGACAAATTTTTATTCGGTTTATCCGGCAATCCATCCGCCAGTTATGTCGGCTTTGAACTATTTGCAAGACCGATCATCCGCACCATGCTGTTTTCGAAATATCCGCATTTAAGAAAAGAGACGGCCCAATTGGCAGAGGACTTCTTAAAACCCAATCCATTCTCACGTCTGCTTCGCACCCGATTATTTTACGAATCCGGCCAGTTGAAGGTAATTCCAAGCGGTGTGGATAAATCGAATATTACAACAAGCTTGGCAGGTGCCAATTCACTGACCGTCTTACCTGGGGGGACACGTGGTTTCCAAACGGGAGACTTCGTGGACATCCTGCTCCTCGATGATCAGGAAGGTTCCAAATGGCCTTGGTGAAGCCCTTTATTTTTCAGGTGGTCGGCTACCAAAATAGAGGAAAAACGACCTTCATAACGAATTTAATCAAAAAGCTGCGCGAAGCAAAATTAGAGACAGCCGTTTTAAAACATCATGGACATGGCGGAAAACCAGATGTTACAGGCACGAAGGATTCCAATAAACACTTTCTTGCTGGGGCGGCCGCTTCACTTGTTGAAGGAGATGGAACAATCGAGCTGCTCGGCAAATTCAGGGCGAGCGCCCCTATCACTGAGCTGATTCAATTACTGTGTCTATTTCTCCCTGATGTGATTTTAATTGAAGGGTATAAGCAAGAGGATTTTCCCAAGGTCATTTTAATCAAGGAAGAAAGTGACCTCCCGTTATTGGAACGGCTTACCAATGTCAAGGCAGCGGTGGCTTGGCCCGAATGTCTTGAGCGAACCAGGAATCATGCTTCAGTACCTGTCTTCCCTTTGGATTCGGATCAATTCATTACATGGTTTTTAGAACAAATATGAAGGAGTGGGACAATGTTCATTCAATTCCCCATAGAAAAACGCCGTAAAATGATTGAAAGTATCCAAGAATATGTTTATCAGGAACATGGGAAGGAAATCGGTGAAATTGCTGCTGAAAATCACTTGCAGTACATTTTCGAAAATATCGCTCCCTTTATTTACAATGAAGGGATCAAAGATGCTAAAAAAGTCATGGAGAACAGATTAGGAAATATCGAAGAGGATTTGTATTCATTGGAACGCCCCATTGATTAAAATGAAAAACAGCATCATAATCGATGCTGTTTTTTAATGTTCACTGTTCGGTTAGAATCAACGGACCGTTTTTCGTTATGGCAATCGTATGCTCATATTGAGCCGAGTATTTCCCATCTGCTGTGGATGCCGTCCATCCATTCGGATTCCGGCTTGCTTTATATGTACCTACGTTTACCATTGGCTCGATGGTGAATACCATTCCTTCCTTAAGACGCGGACCTTTATTCGGCAGTCCATAATGCGGAACCTGAGGCTCTTCATGAATGACATTCCCTATCCCGTGTCCGATGAAATCACGAACGACAGAGAAGCCTTCCGCTTCGACATATGTTTGTATGGCATGACCTATATCTCCAATCCGATTGCCTTCCACACATACTTCAATTGCCTTATATAAAGATTCCTTCGTCACATTCACTAAATGTTCGGTTTCCTTTGAAACCTTACCGACCGTATACGTCCAAGCAGAGTCAGCAAGGGCCCCATTATAATTGACGACCATATCAATCGTTACGATATCTCCGTTTTTCAAAGGGGTCTTACGAGGGAAACCATGACAGATTTCTTCATTTATGCTGGCACATGTCGCATACTCATACCCTTTGTAACCCTTTTGTTCCGGCTTCGCACCATGTTTTTTTAAAAATCCTTCAACAAATTCTTCTATTTCCCATGTTGTCACACCAGGAACAATCAACTTTGCAATCTCCCTATGACAAGCTGCCAAAATTTTACCCGATTCATGCATCGCTTGAATTTCACGTGCAGATTTTAATACGATCAATCGTGACACTTCCTTTTTTATTCGTCTCTCCTTTTATTTTACTGCAAAGATTGAAGTATATGAATCCTTTAAAATGAAAAATCCCGGCAGCCGCCGGGATTTTTCATTATTTCAATAGATTGAGCGATTCCCGGTTAAATGCCGGTAGATCTTCAGGAGTCCTGCTGGTTACAAGCTGGTTGCCGCAAACCACAACCTCTTTGTCCAAATATGTGGCACCTGCATACTCCATATCGACTTTAATGGATGTATACCCTGTTGCTTGGCGTCCTTCAAGTGTTTTGGCCGTAATCAGCAACTGCGGTCCATGACAGATCGCAAATACAGGCTTTTTATCATCCATGAACGATTTTGCGAAAGATACGAAGCGTTCGTCAGCACGCAGTTGATCAGGCGAGAATCCACCGGGGATGAATAACGCATCGAAACTTTCCGGTTTCACCGAGTCGATGCTTTCATCAATCTCGACTTCCACCTCCCCTTGTTTCCCTTTAACCGTTTTCCCTTTCACCATTTCAATCGTCGTTACCTTATGGCCAGCTTCTTCAAATGCTTTTGCCGGTTCACTATACTCCGAGTCCTCAAACATATTCGTTACTACACATGCGATTTTTTTACCCATAATCATTCATCTCCTCAATTTTTGAATCGAATGAACCTACTTTGCACTTTATTTATGTTCCCTCTGACACGATAAATAAAACACATAATTAATAGTTGACCCTTTGTCCATGAGTAAAATACCGCGAATCAATGTTTAGGATACTGGCCAACAACGTGTATTGCATTGATGATTCTTTTATTGATCCATTTCCTGTTTTAGGCATAAGGAACCAGCCATGATTCATCGATATGCTCTTCATGCCTTTGTTTCTTTTTGCGCCTAGCCATCATCTCTCACATCGCCTTCCAACCACTTTTTACGTTCTCCAGCAGGCAAATATGATGTTAATTTCTGTTCGATCGTTCTCGGCGCTTCCCCTTCGATGATCGATAAAATCCCTTCAATCATCATTTCTTTGATCCTGACTTCCTGCTGCGATTTCCGTTTGAGCTTATTGGCAAATGGATGCCATAACACATACCCCGTGTAAATCCCCATCAAGGTCGCGACGAACGCTGCAGATATGGCATGTCCCAATGCCTCTGTGTCAGCCATATTCCCCAATGCAGCAATCAGCCCGATTACGGCACCCAATACGCCAAGCGTCGGTGCGTATGTACCGGCTTGACTGAAAATCGCCGCCGCACTTAAATGACGTTCTTCCATCGCGTCTCTTTCTCCTGCTAAAATATCACGAATATAATCGGCACTCTGACCTTCGACTGCAAGGTTCAAGCCATTTTTCAAAAAGCCATTATCCACCTGATCCGAAATGCTTTCCAAGGCCAATAAGCCTTCCTTCCTGGCAATGACCGCCCATTCCGAAAAGGTCTTTATTTAATTCTTCCGGCTTTGTCAATTTTTGTTCAAAGAATAAAATCTTGAATATTTTTGGCAGTCTTTTTAATTCCGACAAAGGGAAAGCCGTTACGATAGCAGCTATCGTCCCTACAATGATGATCAAAATAGCCGCCGGATTAATCAGCGCCGTTACACTAACACCTTTCAACACCATTCCGACTAAGATGGCCACAATACCAAGAACTACGCCCAAAACTGATGTTATATCCATAATACTCACCCATTCATTTAAAGTCTCGTCTCCTCCTTATATCGGATGAAGTTCAAAAAAAGTGAGGATTATTTTACTATTCAATTTCAATTTTCATTAAATCATCACAAAATCCACCACCTTATTGCCTGCATGAGCTTATCAACAGCACAAAATATTCCTTCAAGAATGGAACCTCAAGCATGTTCCGTACATGATTTTCTCATAACATCTGGAATATACGAATTTACTCGTTGTTTTCACGCTTTTACTCGTGAGTTTCACACTTTTACTCGTGGGTTTCGTGCTTTTACTCGTGAGTTTCACGCTTTTACTCGTGATTCCGCATATCGCTGACATTTTTTCTCACTCTTCAGTTTTTCCGAAAGAAAAGGACAAAGCTTGTCAGCTTTGTCCCTGTTCTTGTTTTCCATGATTTCTTCCGGCCAGCCATTTTATGATGGGGGACAGAAAAAATAAAATGAATAAGATCCTGAATAAATGAAAGCTTGTGACAACGGATAAATCCACATGCACAGACATGGCTGTGACTGCCATTTCGGCTACGCCGCCTGGCGCCATGCTCAAAAAAAGTTCATTCGCCTGTAAAGATAGGGTCGGGGCAAACTGAATGGAAAGATAATAGCAAAATCCAATCAATAGGACATTACTGACGAATACGGCTCCGAACATCTTTCTGAAAAGTCGGGGATTATCTACCTTCAGTGTGTAGCCTAAATGTGCGCCGATCAACAATTGCGACAGGTTCAACCAAAAGTCAGGAATCTGCGGGGCACCTGGGCCTGCTAAATTGAATAGTGCTGCGGCCATGAGAGGTCCTAGCAAAAAAGGCAGCGGAAAATTGGCTTTCTTTGTGATGAAAATGAACACTATCAAGGTTAACAACATCATGATTGCTAATTTCCCATCATATTCAAAAAAGAAAAACGGCCGCTCCGTTACGGCCATTACCGCACCTGGTTCAACTGACATTACATGAGTCACAATCCAAGGGACAATGGAAATTACCAGGATGACCCGCAGTGTTTGCATAAAACCTACAACCGTTTCATCACTATCCTTCATTTCCTCACTTAAGACCACCATCTGGGAAAGACCTCCCGGGAAACTGCCAAGCATGGATGTGCCCAAGGATAAATTCATTCGTTTTCCGATAAACCAGCCAGTCAACACTGTAAATGAAATGATTGCGATTGTCGTAAAAAGCATTACAGGCAGATATTCAATCATCTCATTTAACGATTGTTTCGTGAATGAACTGCCCAATTGTAAACCTAGAATGACCAATCCAGTACTTCTAAAGGTTTTGGACCAATATAAGTACTTCCTTAACTTCACTTTCGCAATCATCACGACGAATAATGGTCCTAGCATCCATGGCAGGTATATGCCATGGCTATTAAACGCGTAACCACCCAGGAATGCTAGAAAAGCTGTAAAAATGATTCTAAAACTCTTACTCTCGATTAAATTTGCACTCACAAAATTACCTTCTTTATCTAAGCGGTTTTTCATCTATATCTTAACATAAAATAAGTTGGTTCAAAGCTGTCATCCACGCTTGTTTTCGACTGAAGCGAGGAGCGCAGCAGTGATACCTTCTCCAGTGCAATTTTTTATATTTAATCATGTTTTCGCTCCATGAAAAGAAACAGCATGGCACTTCCACCATTTACTAGATTTCCCACCCCCACAAACTCGCAATAAAAGGTAGAATAATATATATAGGGGGTCAAACTCTTATGGAGGGGTGACTAGATGTTATCAAATACAGAAATAGGCATTGACTTAGGAACTGCAAATACGCTAGTTTACAGTAAAAATAAAGGAATCGTATTTAATGAGCCATCTGTGGTGGCCATTGATATAGAGACTAATAAAGTATTGGCAGTCGGTGTTGATGCAAAAAACATGATCGGGAAAACACCCGGAAATATCGTGGCAATCCGTCCGCTTAAGGATGGTGTCATTGCGGATTTTAATGTGACCGCGCAAATGCTTAAGGAAATCATGAAAAAAGCAAGCAAGGCCCTAGGTTTATCGATTCGCAAACCTAGTGTAGTGGTCTGTACACCATCAGGTTCCACTTCAGTTGAGAGAAGGGCCATTCAGGATGCAGTCAAAAGCTGCGGAGCGAAACAGGTCCACCTTATCGAGGAACCGGTAGCGGCAGCAATAGGTGCGGGCCTGCCTGTCGAAGAGCCCGTTGCCAATGTCATCGTTGATATCGGCGGCGGAACGACTGAAGTCGCAATCATTTCTTATGGCGGCGTCGTTTCCTGCAATTCAATCAGAATTGGCGGAGATCAATTGGATGAAGATATCAGCCAATATGTCAGGAAAAAACATAATGTGCTGATTGGGGAAAGAACAGCCGAGGAAATAAAAAAAGAAATCGGCTACGCACTCGTTGAACATTCCGTGATCACCATGGAAGTCAGGGGCCGCGATCTTGTAACAGGGCTACCAAAACCGATTACAATATCATCCACTGACGTCCAGGAAGCCATCCAGGAATCGCTTCTTCATATACTGGAAGCAATAAGGGCCACTTTGGAAGATTGTCCTCCTGAATTGAGCGGCGATATCGTCGATCAAGGAGTCATCCTATCCGGCGGGGGTGCACTTCTCAACGGGGTACAGGAATGGCTGACGAATGAAATCGTCGTCCCTGTCAAACTTGCGGATAACCCGCTTGAATCAGTTGCCATCGGAACCGGGCTTTCACTTGAGGTCATTCACAAATTACAAAAAGCCGTGTACTAAAAAGATTAGGAAACCCCAACTTGGGGTTTCTTTTTTTATCATTCCAGACCGATTCCCCCCCCATGATGCAAACACAATCTCCACATTAAATAACTTCCCGGAAATATTTTACCTCGTTTGAGCTGAGAATAAGGAAAAGGATTTTTTACGTTCGAAAGCAAGCATTACTGATTGGGTAGGCATCACGTGCAGAACTAATTGCATGCGATGTTACATAACTTGTGTTATAATATAATTATGTTACATTGGTAAGAGGAGAAGTTCTATGGAATATGTAGAAGCCTTTAAGGATATCAATCAAATCAGCAAAATAAAAACATACTTACGCGCACACTCCAGTCGGGATTATTTATTGTTTGTACTCGGCATCAATACAGGTATGAAGATAAATGAAATGCTCGAAATCACCGTCGCCAGCGTTCTGGATGAAACGGGCAAAATCAAGGAGTTCTATGAGCAACGGACGGAAACTGACGAAGTCAACCAAATTTATTTGAACCTGAAAGTCCGTACCGCCCTACAAGAATACCTTAAAGGCTCGAAGGTTATCGAAGGTCAGTTTTTATTTCTTTCCCCTAAGACAAAAAAGCCGATTACACGTCAACAGGCGCACCGAATCATCCATGATGCTGTGGAAGGTGCAGGGCTTACAGGCAAATTCGGAGCAAGTTCGATGCGTAAGACTTTTGGCTACCATGCCTATAAACAAGGCGTGTCTCTGGCCTTGATACAGAAGCATTACCATCATTCCAGTCCATCGGAGACATTAAAATACATCGGTTTATCCAAGGAGAAGAAATTCAAGACGAATATTGACGTTAACTTATAAACATTCTGCTATCTTCTATTAACTCTAACCAACATTTTAAGGAGGAATTCCAGTGAAAATTAGAGAAAGTGAACTTCCTGGTATTGGCCAAAAATTCGAAATCATAACGAGAAATGATGAAAAGTTAGTAATCGTCATTCACGATGATGGCCGTCGGGAATTATACCATTTTGATAATGAACATGAAGACGTCATATCGAGCATCACCCTTAATGATCAGGAATCCCGGCAACTGGCTTCCATCATAGGCGGCATGGTCTATAAACCACAAGCACTTGAAACAATTGAAATGTCCTTGGGTGACTTGGTGATCGAATGGTTCAAAGTCGAACCCGGTTCAAAGGCCATCAATCAAACGATCGGTTCGATTGATATCAGGAGCAATTATAACGTGACCGTCATCGCCCATTCTAAAAAAGGCAAAAAACAACTGAATAATCCTGGTCCAGACTCCATCATCGAAACAGGCGACACCCTTGTAATATCCGGTGAAAGAAAAGATATTCGTAACCTGATAAGAGAATTATTGACCGACGAAAGGAGTGACTAAGCTCATATGGATCATTTAGTCTTTGAAGTGGGAACTGCCCTACTTCTAGTGGCATTAGCCGCTCTCGTTGCAGGTAAATTCAAAATATCAAATGTTCCGTTATTAATTATCATCGGGATGCTCGTTGGACCCCATGCCCCGCACTTCGGATTAATTGACCTGCGTTTCATTGAAAGTGATGAAATCATAGCATTCCTCGGTCGTGTCGGTATTTTATTCCTTCTGTTTTACCTTGGGCTTGAATTTTCCGTCAAAAAGCTTATGAAGTCAGGGAAAAATATCGTGACAGGCGGAACCTATTACATTTTAATCAACGTGGGAATGGCCTTGCTGTATGGCTTCCTGCTAGGTCTTCCATTAAAAGAGGTCCTGATATTAACCGGGATCATCAGTTTTTCTTCAAGTGCCATCGTGGC
Organism: Peribacillus sp. FSL R5-0717; assembly: GCF_038002945.1. NCBI lineage: Bacteria > Bacillati > Bacillota > Bacilli > Caryophanales > Bacillaceae > Peribacillus > Peribacillus sp. FSL R5-0717. Next base: position 3,226,687 of record NZ_JBBOOF010000001.1, on the reverse strand, counting down.
AAAGGTACTTGTGGACCTTAAAAGGACCGGTAACAATGAAACGGAGTTAATCCTTGGCATCATCATGTTTGAAGATATCTTCCTCGCTGTTTATTTATCAGTCGTATCCGGATTGGTATTAAGCTCTTCTGGTTCCGTTTGGGGAACATTACTTTCTACATTTATCGCGATTGGGTATATGCTGATATTTTTCGTTATCGCCCGGAAAGCATCTGGGGTCCTTAACAAATTATTCAATATAACCTCCGATGAGATTTTTATCATCGTCGTGTTCGCATTACTATTCTTCATCGCCGGTTTCTCGGAAACGATTCATGTTGCGGAAGCCATTGGTGCATTACTGCTCGGCCTGGTCTTTTCTGAAACGGAGCATAGCGACAGGATCGAGAAACTTGTCATTCCCTTCAGAGACTTCTTCGGGGCCATATTTTTCTTCAGCTTTGGCTTGAGTATCGATCCGACGACCCTTGGCGGAGCTGTCTGGATGGTTCTTGGTGCCGTCATCATCACCATAATCGGTAACTTTGCAGCTGGTATGATTGCCGGACGCAAATCCGGTTTATCTCACAGAGCTTCCGCAAACATCGGTTTAACGATCGTTTCACGCGGCGAATTCTCCATCATTTTAGCCAACTTAGGCATTGCAGGAGGTTTAATGCCTATACTAACCCCGTTTGCGGCACTTTATGTTTTAACCTTAGCGATTCTTGGGCCGATCCTTACAAAAGAATCCAAACACATCTATAATATCCTAAATAAAGTATTCAAATGGACCCCTCCGAAAGTTCAAAAGAAACAGGAAAAAGAAGTCCAATAGAAGAAAAAGGCCGGAAATTGCTTTCTGGCCTTTTTTCTGCTTACCTTTCATAACTCACTAACATGATAATACTTGTAAGAAAGCCGGCATAAAATCATACCTAGTAGTAGTATGGTTGCCTTACTTGAAGTTTCAACAGCACCTATTCACAGTGATTCTAGAAACTTTCGAGATTGAGGGATATTTCTTTACTGAGGATTTAAAACTTGCCTCTCTCCAAATTTGTTTTACGGGCTATGTCATTGTCACAAGCTTCTACAAGTGCCCGGATTAGAGGTTTCAATTTCTTTTCTTTTGAGGATTAACTTACATGAACAAAGGGAATAGAAGCAGATAACCTAAGTAACTATTCAGGAGTGATGCCCAGATGAATAAGTCGATCCAATTTTCAAAGAAACTTATTAAAGAAATAAAGGAAGATCGTGTGACCGGGCTGGCAGCAGAACAAGCTTATTACTATTTACTGGCACTATTCCCTTTGCTCATATTACTGCTGTCCATATTACCTTATCTGAATATCGATATTCAGACAGCCCTCGACACGATAAAAACCTTCATGCCTGCGGAAACGATGGAAGTCATCGAGAAAAATATCATCAACATATTATCTGAACGGAACGGCGGCTTACTGACCTTTGGTATCCTTGGAACGATATGGTCCGCATCCAACGGAATGAACGCGTTCATCCATTCCATGAATATCGCCTATGATGTGGAAGAAACAAGGAATTTCATTAAAGCCCGCTTCATTTCCATTATACTGACATTAGGCCTGGTTGTAGCATTCATCGTCATGTTAGGTCTCCCCGTCTTTGGAAAGGTCATCATCGAATTATTACAGCAGGTCATTCCGATCCCAGAAGAAACGCAAATCTTATTCAGCTTATTACGGTGGGTCATCGCGGTTGTGGTCATCTCACTTGTCCTGGCCTTTTTATATCGCTTTGCACCGAATAAAAGTTTCCCCATTAAACATGTCATCCCTGGCGCAGTTACCGCAACTGTACTTTGGCTTGGAATATCACTTGGATTTTCATTCTATGTCAGTAACTTTGCCAACTACTCTTCCACTTACGGCAGTTTAGGAGGCGTCATCATCTTGATGCTATGGCTGTATTTGAGTGGTCTGATTTTTGTGATCGGCGGAGAAATCAATGCAATTCTTCATCGCCAAAATTCCATTCCAAAAAAACAGTCACGCACGATCGTTCATCCTGTCCCGCTTAAAAGATAAAATCAAGATTGAAAAGCGGCTGTCCCATTCGGACAGCCGCCTTTCTAATTAACCCTTATTGACAAACTCTTCATATCTTTCATCATGGGCCAGCCATGCAGCGTATTTCCGCTTCATGTATTTTTCCGCATCCGCAAATGTATCGAATGTTTTTTTCTGTTGTTTTCCGTTGATTTCAACAATCCATTCCTCTTCTTCATCTTCATAGATGAATATATCCTGTTTGTCTCTTGTTGAATATAGGCAACCCTCTGGGGATCCTTTTACATTCAATTGATTCTTATGTGCGTCTCGTTTAAGGGGCTCGGCATAGAAGGTCTTTTCGACATATTGGCTATATGCCTTTTCGGACATCGTACAACCGGCGGCTTTTTGGTGGCCGCCACCATCGTACTTGCCAGCAACCTCAGAAACATCTATATCATCGTGGATTGTCCGGAAGCTGATTCTTTTGCTTCCTACCATCAGGATGGCTATATAATCCAGATGTGAGAACTCTTTCGACAGTTCATTTCCCAATTCCGAGTGGTATGACTCTGCATGGACCACACCAGCTGTATGGGGACCGACCGTAGCTTGATAAACTTCTCTTTTTTTCCTGTTTATGTACCGATCCACTCGACTCTCTTCAACATTCAGAAGCGTTTGCTCCACTTCGTCAAAAGTGAAACTTTCAGCCGTGGACAGCTTATTTGCGATTTTCATTTCGAATTCCTCTATCGGAATCATGAAAAACAGGTCATTCAATCGCTTTGCCGTTGTATTTTTATTGACTTCCCATTCCCAAGTATCATATTGACGGACCAATTCAACGAATTCAGCGACAATGCTTGAAGGTTCCAGCAATTTATTTTCAACTGCATACTGATAGAATAATGATGTGGCTGCCGTCTGTTTACCATCTTCCTGTTCGACAGTTACAGATGCCCAATCATGTTCGTTCAAATGCAGTGCTGACTTATGATGATCGATCAGCAGCGCCTTGCCTCCATCTTCCACAAACTGAGTAATCATTTTTTCATTATCTTCATCAACCGATAGATCAGTAACGATCAATGTATCTTCAATCTTGGCCTGCTCAAGAAATGCACCTACATTCTGATTAAGGCGACCAATTGAATTATAACTAACCACTACTTCATCTCCGAATGCCAGCTTTGCTACAATGCCGCACCCGACTCCATCCAAATCATTATGTGTAAAGAGATGGTACACACAAACCCCTCCTAATAACTAATAAATTTACTTTTCCCTAAAGACATGAATTTCAATTGCAATCTTTACAATTGTAGCATAATCATATCTGCATATTTTATCATGCTTCCATTACGTGACGCTTTTGTTCGTTTTTTTTTCGATGAATTACCTAATCATTCCTTATTCCCCATGATTTATAATAATAAATAATGAAAAAACACATTACTTTGAAATCGGGGTATTTCCAGTGAAGGAGTTTCGGTGAGTGTCGAAGAGCAGCATTAGCTAATCGATCAATGGCTAACTTTACGAACTTTAAAGAATTGCCAGATGGTTGAAGAAAGTTGACTCAATCAGACCACGATCCGGCACATCAAAAAAAAGCCGCAGGAATGTTATTCCCCGCGGCTTCCTTATGTGAAATCACTGTTCAATCAATTTTCCAAGGTTGGCCATTTCAATTGCACTAACGGCCGCTTCATAGCCTTTATTACCTGATTTTGTTCCAGCACGTTCAATGGCTTGTTCAATATTCTCAGTTGTCAGCAAACCGAAGATAACCGGTACACCTGTTTCCAAAGAAACGGAAGCCATGCCTTTAGCTGCTTCATTGCAGACATAATCATAATGTGAAGTAGCACCCCTGATTACCGTTCCAAGACCGATTACCGCATCATATTTACCTGTATTCACAAGTTTCTTAGCAATTAACGGAAGTTCAAAAGCACCCGGGACCCACGCGATGTCAACGTCATTCTCATCAACGCCATGACGCTTAAGGCCATCCATTGCCCCTCCTAAAAGCTTGCTTGTGATAAACTCATTAAATCTTCCTACCACGATTCCTACTTTCAATCCTGATCCGATTAATTGTGCTTCAATAGTTTTCCCCATGTCCAATTCCTCCTAATTTTTAAAAACAATAATTTTTTTCATGTTAAGATTTCATTCCTAAAAATCCTTCAAGCTTTCGGGATGTTCAGTTCAAGTTCCTGTTTCCCGATTGGATCATTATGTTGAAGATACCGAATCAAATCGGCTATCGTAATGAACTTCAGGTTGAATTTATCAGCGATGACTTCTAAATCGGATACGCGGGCCATCGATCCATCTTCATTCATGATCTCACAAATTACACCGGCTGGAGCGGCACCGCATAACTTCGCCAAGTCCACCGATGCCTCCGTATGTCCTGCCCTTCTTAATACGCCGCCTTCTTTAGCGACTATCGGAAAAGTGTGACCTGGCCTTTGGAAATCTTCAGCGACCGAATCTTCATTAAGAAGCTCAAGGATGGTCAAGGACCGTTCAAAAGCACTGATTCCTGTAGAGGTGCTTTTATGATCGACACTTACCGTAAAAGCAGTGCCATGATGATCGGTATTTTCGCCTACCATAGGATGCAGTTTCAATTTTGCTGCAAGTTGTTCAGTGATGGTCGTACAAATCAAACCACGTCCATGAGTCGCCATGAAATTAATCGCTTCCGGTGTCGCCTTTTCGGCCAACACTACAAAATCCCCTTCATTTTCACGATCTTCATCATCGGACACGATTACTACCTTGCCAGCCTTCAAATCTTCTATTGCTTCTTCTATTGTATGGAACATCATTACACCGCCCTTTTATTAGAATCCATGCTCTGCCAAAAACTCTAAATTCAGTCCTGGTTTTGGATTACCATTTTTCATTTGATGTATTATATATTTCCCAATCATGTCGTTTTCGATGTTAACGATATCGCCAGCCGCTTTTTGTCCCAATATGGTGTCCTGATGAGTCAATGGAATCAATGATACCGTCAAAAGGTTCCTTTCGATCCCAAATATCGTCAAGCTTGTTCCATCAATGGCCACGGAACCTTTTGGAATGCAAAAGGCACTAAGCCCTTCTTCCAGTTGGATTACATAATATACGGCATTTTCTTTCCGTTCTTTTTTTATGATCGTTCCGGTTCCGTCGATATGACCTGAAACAAAATGACCGCCAAATCTTCCCTGTGCACTCATGGCTCGTTCGAGATTAACAGGTGATCCCAATTTTAACGTCCGGATCGAGGAAGCTTTGACCGTTTCCGGCATCACGTCGACCGTAAATAAACTTTTCGTGAAGGACGTTACCGTTAAGCAGACCCCGTTGACTGAAATACTATCCCCCAGATGCACATCTTCAAGGATTTTTTCAGAACGAATCGATAACTCCATACTGCTTTTTCCTTTTTTCAAGGAATGTACGGTACCGATATCCTCAATGATTCCCGTAAACATGTTTTTCCCCCTTTTATAAAATATAAAAAACCCCTTAGGATGGCCTAAGGGGTTAGCAGGAGAAATGAGTGAAAAAAATTGTATACCTAAAAAGCCTAATATTTTCATTTTCGAAAAATTAGGCGTACGTATACACTTGGGTTCCACACGTCCTTCTCCCATCCAGACTGTACTGTCGGCTTTGGAATCTCACCAAATCCTGCCTTTTAACAGGCTCGCGGGCTTAGAATTTCTTCATCACCGCCGGTTGGGATTTTCACCCGACCCCGAAGGACTAAAATAATATGAATCTTTGAATATTTTATCACCATAAAGTGAAGATGTAAAATTTCTAACCTTAAATGGTTCAATTGTTACAGGAACTTCCTACTTTTTTATAAAAATGGTCCCTCATTAACCCCGATGTGCTCCAAAAAGGTTAGGCAGGCTAAATATGTGGAATAGGATTAGAGAATCACACTTCATATAAGGAGGAAGACCATGCTTATTTCCATCATCAACCTGATTTTCTATCTGTTCGTCGTCACGATGAATTTTTTAGCCAATTTCCTGCCATTGAACGGCCAGACATCAGGAGAGATTTCCGATAAACTTCATGTCGTTTTCACTCCTGCCGGATATGTATTTTCCATATGGGGCTTAATCTATTTCCTGCTCGCCATCTGGGTATTCAGGCAGTTTTTAAGTAAACATCAAAACAGCCCTGCTTATAAGGCATCCTTCCCTTGGTTCGCTTTAAGCTGTGTCTTGAATGGCGCTTGGCTTTTGGCTTGGCACTATGAGCACTTTTTGTTATCCGTATTCATCATCATTGCTTTGTTGGTTACTTTAATGGTCATTTATACAAGCATAAAAAAAGTGGGACACACTACTTTTGACCTATTTCCATTCTCCGTTTATACAGGCTGGGTAAGTGTCGCAACTATAGCTGACATTTCTTATTACCTAACCTATATCAGATGGGACGGTTTTGGGGTTTCCGAATCAACCTGGACGATCGTCCTGCTGATTGCAGCAACAATCCTGGCTTTTGTCTTCGCAGGTAAAAACCGGGATTGGTGCTATCCTCTCGTATTCGTTTGGGCGTTCATAGGCATCGGGATACGATATAGCTCCGCCTATCCTGTAATCACGGACATTTCTTATATCCTCGCTGCCATCACTTTTATCATATCCATAACCATTTTCATAAAAAGTAGAAGGAATATGGTAGCCTAAAATGCTTGCTGAAGATCTTGCCATACATCCTGCCAAGCTTCTAGACCAACAGAGAGACGGACCAGCTGGTCACTGATGCCCATTTGTTCCCTTGAAGCTTCAGGAACGGCAGAGTGCGTCATGGTAGCGGGATGCTGGATCAATGTTTCGGCATCCCCAAGACTTACGGCAATTTTAATTAGATTCAATTTATTGAGGAATTCCTGCGCATCCTGTTTTGTGCCATGCAATTCGAAAGAGATAAGGCCGCCGCCATGTTTCATCTGTTTTTGCATGATATAATGATCCGGGGAAGCTTCATCACCTGGATAATATACCTTTTTCACCTTTGGATGTTTCTTAAGTTCATGAAAGATTTCCATTGCATTGGCCGAATGACGGTCCATCCTGACGGGCAAGGTCTTTAACCCCCGCAATAGTAACCAGGCATCGAAAGGTGAAATGATTCCACCGATATCCTTTTGTGTAGTCCCTGCTACCTGATTCATGAATTCCTTCTTACCGACGACAAGTCCCGCAACGACATCCCCATGCCCGCAAAGATATTTCGTAGCGCTATGAAGGGCGATATCACAGCCATACTCAAGCGGTCTCTGTAGGTATGGCGTCGAAAACGTATTATCGACTACGACCGTCACATTATATTCCTTCGCAACTTTCACCACCATCTGTAAGTCAATCATTTTCATCGTCGGATTGATCGGGGTTTCTACATAGATGCAGGTCGTTTCCGGCCGGATCATTTTCCTAACCTGTTCTTCAGTATCCATTTCACAAAAATCATGAGTGATCCGGTATTTATTTTTCATTAGCTGCAGAAGGCCAAATGTACAACCATATACCCCCTGTGAGCAGAGGATGTGATCATCTGTTTTAGTTAACGCAAAAAGTACTGCTGAAACGGCAGCCATGCCTGAACCGAAAGCAAGGCCAGCTTCCCCGCCTTCCAGTGCGGCAATCTTTTCCTCAAGCACCTGTACTGTTGGATTTCCAAGGCGAGAATAAATATATCCATCTTCGATACCGGCAAAACGCCTCTCCCCTTGCTCGGCATTTTCGAAAGTGAATGTTGAGGTTTGGAATAAAGGTGTTGCCAAGCTTCCCAAATGCTTCTTCGAGTCATATCCTTCATGGATGACTGCCGTTTCAAATTGTTTATACTTTCTTGTCATACCGTCTCCTCCTAACCTATGTCTATTGCTATCATATGTCAAAAACCCATATAAAGGAAGCGTTTTCATTCATGATTATCACCCATAAATGAACCCTGAATTTAGTAAAAATAAGCTTCATTCTGTTCAGTTCGATCCTGCAAATTGAGCACCTCTTTTAATTTTTTCTAACGTGAATTCCAAAAAAAGGGACAGCCGCCATGGCCGTCCCTTTTTTACGAATCATTCATCGACTACGATGTTTCCACCATAGAAGGTTACTCTCGTTAATGGTAACTCCAGTTCACGAGCCATTTTTTTCAACTCTCGCTCTTCTCTTTCCGTTACGATTGAAATGACCGTGCCATCTGCACCTGCACGCCCAGTTCTCCCGGATCTATGGATATATTGTTCGATATTGTCAGCCATATCAATATGAACGACCGCAGTAAGGCCTTTAATATCGAGCCCCCTTGCCGCTACATCCGTTGCTATCAGCATCGGGGATTTTCCGGAACGAAGCTTGCGCAGTGCTTTCTCCCTGTCGACTTTATTGGATTCACCGTGAAGCACGCCCATTTCAATACCTTTATAACTCAGCTTTTCATGTAAGACGCTAAGCTCCGCAATATCATTCAGGAAGGCAAGTGCCTTCACATCTTTAAGTCTTGTGATTTTCTCGAGAATCTTGGACTTTTCCCGTCTCTCAACCACAAAGTATAGATGGTCCACCTTGGATTCCATTTTTTCATTTTTATCGACCTTAATCATTTCGGGTTCATTCATGAATCCCCTGGCCGCTTTTTCCGTTTCCTCTGGCAGGGTTGCTGAAAACACCATGATTTGCCGATCCTTTAGTGTTGTTTTGATAATATTATTGATCGTTCCCATATGCTCTGGAATGATCAATTGGTCACCTTCATCAAGTACTATCGTCTTAACTTCATGCATCTTCAGTTTCTTTTGGGCAATCAATTCGTAAATCCGCCCCGGTGTTCCAGCAATCACTTGTGGACGCTTCTTCAGTTTGTCCAACTGCCTTTTCACATTAGCACCGCCGATGAATGCTGCACCCATTATGCCGCTTCCCTCTGACCAAATGCGAATTTCTTCATTGATCTGCATGACCAGTTCTCGTGATGATGCCAGAATCAAAGCTTGGGGCGATTTTTTTTCAGGATCAATCTTTTCCAGCAATGGCAGTAAATATGCCAATGTTTTTCCTGTACCTGTCGGTGATTCGGCCATGATATCCTTTCCCTCGACAATCACGGGAATCGCTTTCGTTTGTATCGGGGTAAGTTGTCCGAATCCGGACTTTTTCCAGGCTTCTTGTATATATGGTTTTCTATCGTTTATTAATGCAGGTAATTCGCTCATATCGTTCTCCTTTAATATAAAACTTTTCCTATCTTTCATAGTACCATTTATTCTTGTCCAGTAGCCAACGGAATACGAATTGTAACCGTCGTCCCTTTGTTTATCTCACTTTCAAAATCCATTTCCCCCTGAAGGCGATGAACGATTTTCCGGCAAATTGCAAGCCCGATCCCTGAACCTTTTTCCTTCGTCGAGTAAAAAGGCTCACCAATCCGTTCAAGGCGCTCGGGTCCCATTCCCATGCCATTGTCACTCACGCTGACTACAGCATGTCCATCGATGATTTGCAGCGATATATCAATTTCCCCATTATCTTCGATCGCTTCAATGCTATTCTTGACGATATTGATTACCAACTGTTTAAGTTCAATTGAATCAGCCATAATATAAATCGGTTCGGCGGTTTTAATCCTTAGCCCCATTTCGATATTATTCAAATTCGTTTCTGCTTTCATCAACGTGAATACCTGTTGTAAACTGTCGGCAAGATCGGTCCTACAGAATGCGACATCCTGTTTCTTCCCGAGAACCAAAAGTTCACTTGAGATAATATTAATTCGGTCAATTTCCTTCAACATGATATCAGAATGCAGCGGGTTCACTTCCTGGGTCATATCCATTAACTGTACGAATCCTTTTAAAGATGTCAGCGGATTCCTTATCTCATGTGCGACGGCTGCAGCCAGATGTCCGATAACAGATAGCTTTTCAGACATGATCATCAATTCCTCTTCGCGCCGCAATTCGGTGATATCCCTTACGATAGCATATACTCCAAGCATTTCCGAGTGGACGATGATCGGTAAAAAAGTTACACGGATTATCCGTTGTTCATCACTGCTATTCTGAATGGTCGTTTCGAATTTTACAGCCTCCCCTTGAAGGGACTGTAGAAAGAATTCAGCTACTTTATCACTTTCATTCCAGTTGATGAGATGATTCGCATTCTTGCCTTTCAAATTGTCACTATGATGACCTAACAGTTTTTCTGCTTCCGGGTTTATCGAAACGACATTTCCTTCGAGATTCAGCTCAAGGACACAATCCGGGTTATGCTTGAACAGCGACCGATACTGTTCATCCTTCAGAATGAATTCCTGTTGGGACCTCAGCATTTTCCCCGTCCAATACCTGATTATGAAGTACAGGAAAAGTCCGGTTATGAATATGAACATCCACCCTTTGGAATGTTGAAACATTGCATATATCCGAACATCTGACCTTGCCTGCGTCATAGAGATATAATCCGTAATGATAATCCATAAGACCCCAATGAATATATATATAAAAGCCACTTTACATGCAATTTTATGAGATTGGTTCATATTTTTTCCTTTGTATTGTTTTTTGGTTTATTATTCCCAAATCACTCAAAAAAAGCCCTCATGTTTTCAACATAAGGACTCTATCGATATTGTAACATATATATAGTAATCATTGTTTTATATCGTTAAAAAATCCAGCAGCATTACTACTGGATTTTCAATAAATCAAGAGAGGTCTTTAATGGCTTGATTGAATTCTTCTTCGATATCTTTTGTAGGCTTGGCCGATAGTAAGCTGAAAACGACCACCGCTATTGAACCAGCGATGAAACCAGGAATGATTTCGTATATTTCAGCAAACCTATCGATCATATCCCAGACGATCACGGTTGCCGTACCGACAATCATTCCCGCCAAGGCTCCCCATTTCGTCATCCGTTTCCAGTACAGGCTTAACAAAATGACAGGACCGAATGCCGCTCCAAAACCAGCCCATGCATAACCAACCAATTTAAGGATTGTACCGCTTGGATTAAAAGCCAATAATAGGGCAATGGCAGATATCGCCAATACGCCAAACCGACCTACCAGCACTAATTCCTTATCAGATGCGTTCGGCCGAATGAACTGCTTATAGAAATCATCTGTCAGAGCACTTGCCGATACTAACAGCTGTGATGCAATCGTACTCATGACCGCTGCTAAAATCGCAGCCAACAAGAAGCCAGTAATTAAAGATGGAAACAGTTCTTTAGCTAATATGATGAAGACGGACTCAGCATTCCTATCCCCTAAAGGACTATTTGTCAGGTTAAAATATGCTATCCCCACCAATCCGGTGAACATCGCTCCTACAATAGCAAAAATCATCCATCCCATGCCGATTCGCCGTGCACTTTTCAATTCTTTAACAGATGAGACCGCCATGAAGCGGACGATTATATGAGGCTGCCCGAAATAACCAAGCCCCCATGCCAGAAGAGATATGATGCCAATGGTTGATGTTCCCTCAAAAACATGCAATAAATTCGGGTTAATCGATTTTATTTCATTGAAGGTAGGATCCCAGCCCCCAATATTTACAATCGTGACAACTGGTACTAGAATTAAGGCAATGAACATGATTGTACCTTGTACGAAGTCCGTCCAGCTGACAGCCAGGAATCCGCCAAATAATGTATAAAGAATAACAACGCTTGCCGTCAGCCAGATACCCCACCGGTAATCTAAATTGAAAGCCGTACGGAAAAGCTCACCGCCTGCCACCATGCCTGAAGAGGTATAAAAGGTGAAGAAAATTAAAATGACCGATGCTGATACCACTTTTAAGACGCGGGAGCCATCTTTAAACCGATTTCCCAAAAAGTCGGGAATCGTAATCGAATTGCCGGCAATTTCCGTATATGTCCGAAGCCTTGGTGCCACAAATAACCAGTTTAAATAAGAGCCTGCACACAGGCCGATGACAATCCAGCCAGCACTCAACCCACTAATGTACATCGCACCAGGAAGACCCATCAACAGCCAGCCACTCATATCGGAAGCCCCTGCACTCAATGCCGTTACAGCCGGCCCCAAGTTCCGGCCGCCAAGCATGTAATCGGTTAAGTTAGCCGTTTTCCGATAGGCCAAATAACCAATTAAAAGCATACCTGCCATGTATATTGCAATTGATATTATAATTCCATATTCCAAAAATGAATCCTCCTATTTATAGGTTAATTTTCATCTTGTAAGCTTATCAGAAAAAAAAACATATGTTAAGAAGTTCTTGCACCTTTCAACGATTTCACTTTCAATATAAGTAAGAAAATTCGTTTTATTAGAATAAATCATTTAGGAGGAATACGCCATGCAATCCTATATCAATCAGCCAGATGGAGTCTTTCCCTCTGTTTGTTCTCTCGACTGTCCTGATCAATGCGGTTTACTGCTGCACAAAAAAGATGGGAAAATCATTAAAGTTCAAGGAGACCCTGATCATCCAGTCACAAAAGGGAATATTTGCAACAAAGTCCGCAACATGACTGCCCGCCTATATGACCCCAATCGCTTAAAACAGCCCTTAAAGCGCATCGGTCCGAAAGGAAAAGGGAATTTCGTTCCAATCAGCTGGGAAGAGGCCATTGACACAATCACTTCCAAATGGAAAGACTTGATCGAAATGCACGGACCGGAAAGCATACTTCCTTACAGCTTTTACGGAAACATGGGCAACCTCAGCGCCGAGGGGATGGATCGCCGCTTTTTCCACAAACTCGGCGCAAGCATGCTCGAGCGTTCCATCTGTAATGCGGCAGGCTCAGTCGGATACAGCTATACAATGGGTGGTTCATTCGGCATCGATCCAGAAGAAACAATCCATACGAAGCTATTCATCATGTGGGGCATCAACGCTGTGAGCACAAATATGCACCAAGTGACGCTTGCCCAGCAAGCCCGAAAAAACGGGGCCAAAGTAGTTGTCATTGACGTTCATAAAAACCAAACTGGCAAGTGGGCAGATTGGTTCATTCCGATTCTGCCTGGCACCGATAGTGCACTTGCCCTCGGATTAATGCATATTCTTTATGCCGAGAATCTAGTCGACCAGCCCTTTCTCGATGAATACACAGTGGGTGCTGCTGAATTGCGCGAACATGTCCGCCAATATGACCCTGCGACCGTCTCCGCGATAACTGGCGTTCCCATTGATGACTTATATGAACTTGCCAGGATGTATGGCACCACAAGCCCATCATTCGTTCGGATAGGCAATGGCCTGCAGCACCATGACAATGGAGGCATGGCGGTACGTACCATTGCCTGCCTGCCTGCCCTTACCGGCCAATGGATGGAGGAAGGCGGCGGAGCCATCAAAGGGAATTCAGGATATCTGGCCTTTAATATAAATGCCTTAAGACGTCCTGATTTATTGCGAAATAAAGCTACCCGGACCATTAATATGAACCAAATCGGCCAAGCTCTTATGGAAAAAGAAAACCCGATTCGCTCTATGTTTGTATACGGCTCCAACCCAGCACTTGTCGCTCCGAATGCAAATAAGGTGCAGGAAGGTCTAATGCAGGAAGATCTATTCACAGTGGTACATGATCTATTCTTAACCGAAACGGCCATGTTTGCCGACCTCGTCCTTCCTGCCACGTCATCTTATGAAACGGAGGATTTTTATAATTCATATTGGCATAATTACGTCCAAATACAAAAACCTGTAGTCGAAAAATATGGCGAATCGAAATCGAATGTTGAATTGTTCAAACTGTTGGCTGCTGGAATGGGATTTGGGGAACAAGCATTTGGAGATTCAGAGGAAGATATGATACGGCAGGCTCTGGATTTTCCCGACAACCCGCATTTGGAAGGCATCACCTATGACTCCCTTTCAAGGAATCAATTTGTCAAAGCCAAAATGCAGCCGATTTTCCCAGGCAAACTCCCGACACCAAGCGGTAAAATCGAACTTTATTCCGAACGGATGAAGCGGGATGGATTCGAGCCATTGCCCACATATACGCCTATCATAAAAGACAGCGACCTGCCATTTTTATTCATTCCGGCACCTAATCACAATTTCTTGAATTCAACCTTTTCTAATAATGCCAAACATATCTCCATGGAAAAGGAACCGAAACTGCACATGAATGCCGCTGATGCCAAAACAATGGGGATAGCCGCCGGAGATATGGTTAGAATCTGGAACGGTCGCGGTGAATGCTTGCTTACCGCTGCTCCCGGTGAAAATGTGTTACCAGGCGTTCTTGTCAGCCAAGGCTTGTGGCAGAATACGCCCGAAACAAAGCAACACATCAATTCCCTTACCCCAGATCGCCTCGCGGATATGGGTAATGGCGCCGTTTTCTTTTCAGGACGGGTTGATCTTGAAAAAGTCCAACAATAGTAAAGAAATGTTTAGCAATCTTTAACATATCTGTGATTTTCGGATTATATCTGCGATTCTCGGATTATATCTCCGTTTTCAGATTTTTATCTCCGATTCCGGATTATATAACTGCGGTTCTAGAATTATATCTGTGATTTTCGGATGATATATCTGCGATTCTCGGATTATATCTGCGATTCTCGGATTATATCTGCGATTCTCGGATTATATCTGCGATTCTCGGATTATATCTGCGATTCTCGGATTATATCTGCGATTCCATAGAAAAAAGGCTGTTCCACAAGGAACAGCCTTTTTTCGTCAAGCTATTTACTCTGCATCAAACCAGCCTGTTGGCTGGATATCCAAGTTATTATTGATTTGCTTCACTTCAGTGTAAGCTTCGTAACCGAAAGTTCCCAGTTCGCGTCCATTTCCACTTTGCTTGAACCCTCCCCAAGGAGCTTCGTTATAAGTCGGATGATATGAGTTTATCCACGTGATGCCGGCACGCACTTTTTTAATGACACGGTACGCTTTTGAGATATCATTCGTGAACACCGCTCCCGCTAAACCATATTTCGTATCATTGGCAAGTCGAAGAGCTTCCGCTTCATCCTTGAACTTTTGAACGACAAGCACCGGTCCAAAAATTTCTTCCTGCACAATCCGCATATCCGGTGTCGTATCAACAAAAATAGTAGGTTCGACAAAGTAACCTTTATCCATGCCTTCTTCTTTAATTCGATTTCCACCAACGATTAATTTGGCACCTTCTTCTTTTCCGATTTGGATATACGATAATATTTTGTTCATATGGGCTTCTGAAACGATAGGTCCCATCTGGCTGTTTTCATCAGAACCTGAACCTACTTTGATTTTTTTCGCCTTCGCAGTAAGACTTGCAATGAACTGATCGTAAATGGACTCTTCCAATAGTAAACGGGAGCCTGCTGAGCACACTTGTCCTTGATTACAGAAAATCCCGTATAGAGCATAATCAACTGCAGTCTCAAAGTCAGAATCCGCAAATACGATATTAGGCGATTTGCCGCCGAGCTCCAATGTGACTTTCTTTAGGTTACCCAGCGAAGCCTCCATGATCTTACGTCCTGTTGCCGTGCCTCCTGTAAAGGCTACTTTATCGATTTCCTCATGCTCTGCAATGGCTTGTCCGACAACTGGCCCCGCTCCTAACACAAGATTCGCAACACCTTTTGGCAATCCTACCTCATCCATGATTTCAAATAGTTTGACCGCCGTCACCGGAGTGATCTCAGATGGTTTGAACACAACGGAATTTCCTGCAGCAAGCGCCGGAGCAAGTTTCCAGGCTGACATCATTAGTGGGAAATTCCAAGGAACGATCTGCCCGCATACACCGATCGGTTCCCTTACGACCATCGCTTGCTGGCCGTCAGGAACTTCAAAAGTCTGACCTGTCGGTTTTGTGGCCAATCCTGCATAATATCTAAAACATGCTGCCGAATCAGCTATATCAAAACGAGCCTCACGCAATGGTTTCCCATTATCCAATGTTTCCAACGCAGCTAGTTCTTCAGCTTTTTCTTCTATTTTGTCGGCTATTTTGAATAAAATGCGAGCTCTTTCGACGGCAGGAGTTCCCCACCAACCACCTTCATAGAAAGCATATTTTGCTGCCTCGACCGCTGCATCCACATCTTCCTGTGTTCCTTCCGCTGCTTTGGCAATAACTTCCCCCGTGGCCGGATTCAATACATCCCTCTTCTCACCCGAAGTCGAATTCACCCATTCCCCATTGATGAACATCTTTAAGTCCAATGCTCCCGTTCCTTCTTTTTTCGTATTATTTTGCAAAGTTTCCTGCATGTAATTTCCTCCTCTGTTTTAAGTTATCTACCTATATATAAATATGAGCAAGATTCATGCCAGTTTGAAATTTTAGGTAACTCACGTTTTTTTGCCCTTTCCTGTCATAATTAAATTCAGTCGTGAATTACCTATTCATTTTTGCATAGCTCATAGGCAAGACTTCCAAGTTTCACAGAAAAAAAGAGATGAGCAGCTGCTCACCTCTTTTCTGATTAATTCCGATTAATAATGACCAATTTCATTTCCGTCATTTCTTCAATGGCATATTTCAATCCTTCGCGCCCAGTCCCGCTTTTTTTGACTCCGCCATATGGCATGTTGTCAACACGGTAAGTTGGGATATCATTAATGATAACACCGCCGACTTCCAATTTTTCTGCGGCAGAAAGAGCTAGATTGATATTTTCTGTGTAAATCCCGGCCTGCAATCCGAATTCGGAATCATTGACAAAGTCAATCGCTTCCTCAACGGAAGAAACCTTATTGATCAAAACTATTGGAGCGAAGACCTCCTGGCAAGATACCTTAAGCATGGCATCCACTTCCAGCAACACAGTCGGATGCAGAATATTACCTTCTGATTTACCTCCTGCTGCAACTATCGCCCCGTGTTGTTTAGCTTCACCAATCCAATCCAGGCTTCTCTGTACATCCCCGGCGCTGATCAATGCTGAAATATCCACAGACGGGTCCAAAGAATCTCCCAGTTTCAAGCCATTCGTTGCTTCCGTGAATTTTTTGACAAACTCATCATACACCTCTTCATGAACATAAGCGCGCTGTAAGGAAATGCAGACCTGCCCTTGAAAAGCGAATGCTGCCGATACACAGCGTTGGATGATTTTGTCAATATCGATCCCTTTATCCACAATGACAGCCGCATTCGAACCTAGTTCAAGACTCACTTTCTTTAACCCGGCCTTATTACGGATCCCGATTCCTACAGCCGGACTTCCTGTAAATGAGATGCTCTTCACCCGTGAATCGGTGACTAATTTATCACCGATTACCGAACCGCTTCCAGTAACTAAATTAAACGCACCTGCCGGCAAATCCGTTTCGGCCAATAATTCAGCAAGAAATAGTGAAGATAGCGGTGTTTGGCTCGCAGGTTTCAGGACGAGTGTATTTCCGGCAGCAATGGCCGGGCCCACTTTATGGGCAACCAGGTTCATCGGAAAATTAAATGGCGTAATCGCACCCACAACGCCTAGAGGCTCACGGACCGTGTATCCTATCCTTCCTTCTCCGTCAGCTGTGGCATCCATCGTCAATGTTTCTCCATGAATCCTTTTTGCTTCCTCTGCTGCAAATTTATATGTGGCAATCGTCCGGGATACTTCAACCATTGCCGTTTTAATCGGTTTCGCTGCCTCTTTTGCAATAATTTCAGCTGCCTCATCTTTGCGGCTTTCCAAAAGGCTCGCAAGCTTTTCAAGTATGGCAGCGCGTTTATGACTAGGTAAAGCTGCCATCGTTTTTCTAGCTTGATAGGCTGATTCTATGGCCAACTCGACATCTTCAAGGCTTGCCGAGGGAATCTCCGCTAGGACCTCCCCGCTATAAGGGGACTTTAGTGTCGTGAACTTTTCAGCTTCTTGCCATTTACCATTAATGTATAATTTCTTTTTCAGCGTTTCCGTCATGACCATCACTTTCACCTCTTATAAAATTTCTTTTTCGACTGCAGTAAATGTCTCATCAAGGATTTCAATCATTCTTTCGACTTCTGCTTTAGTAATGATTAAAGGCGGTGCGAATACGAGTGTATCTTGATCAAATGTAACCGAACGGCAAATCAAGCCATTCTTCGCAGCTTCAGCAACAAGTCTTGGAGCAAGCTGTGTCTCAAAGCCTTCACCTGTTTGTTTGTCCTTTACGATGGAGATGCCCCCAATTAGTCCAAGTGCCCTCACATCACCAACAATCGGATGTTTGCTTTGGAGCTTCTTAAAGCCGGCAAGCAACTCTTCACCACGCTGTTTCGAGTTTTCTATAAGGTTTTCACGTTCAATTATTTCAATATTTTTCAAAGCAACCGCACATGCCATCGGATGGCCACTGTATGTGTAGCCGTGTAAAAGCGTACCTTTTGAAAGGGCAATGAAATCCTGATGCATCTTATCATTCAGGACGACCCCGCCTAACTGTGCATATCCGCTCGTCACACCTTTTGCAAAGCACATCATGTCAGGCACAACACCAAAATGTTCAATCCCAAAATAAGTCCCTGTTCTTCCGAAACCTGTAATGACTTCATCCGTCACCATCAAAATGCCGTATTCATCACAAATTTCCCTTACTTCCTTAAAATAGCCTTCAGGAGGAAGGTTCACGCCACCGGCCCCTTGAATCGGTTCAGCGATAAAGGCCGCAATCGTTTCCGGTCCTTCCTGTTCTATGACCTTACGCAACTCCTCAATGGAGGAACCGTCCACATGATAAAAATCAGGTGCGATTGAATTCGTGAAATCCCGGAACGGCTTCAGGCCAGTCGCACTTGTAGCTCCCATTGCCACTCCATGATAGGATTTCGAGCGGGAAATGATTTTTTGACGATTAGGCTGCCCTTTCAAAAGCCAGTAATGACGAGCAAGTTTGATCGCCGTATCATTCGACTCCGATCCACCTGAAGTGAAGAAAACTGCATTCAAATCCCCAGGCGCGATGGATGCGATTTTGGCCGCCAAACGGATTGCCGGCTCATTGCTGAAAGTGGCGAAACTTGAGGTGAAAGCTAATTTGGCCATTTGTTCCTTCGCGACTTCAGCCATCTCTTCTTGTCCATGTCCAATATTCACATTCCAAAGTGAAGCCATGCCATCAATGACAGTCCTGCCCGTGACATCCGTAAGATATATTCCCTTCCCTTCCTTAAAGATGAAACTTGGACCATCTGCCTGCTGCTGTTCGATTGCCGTGGTCGGATGAATAAAATGCTTTTTATCCAAATCGATTAATTCCTGAATACTCGTAGTCTCTTTAATCATGTAAAAAACACCCTTCTCATGTAATGGATTTTTTCAAGCTAGTTTATTTTTATATTTATAGATGTAGCAAGATGCATGCCAAATTATATGAGCCTGATATTAAAGGTATTCAAGTTAAAACGATTCATATATAAATCAATAGGAGCATGTGTTGATTCATATATAAATCATTTGATTCACATTCGAATCAATCAACTCCCATTCATTTGATTAACTACTGAATGACAAGCATTTTTTCGAATCCCCCTCTTTATTTCTAATTGATGTTACAAAACCTGACACACAATGTTGAATTTTCGGAAGATTTGTATTATTATCGTGTTAATATTTTTTCATTCCTTTTGAGCCGCTATGTTAATCTAAATGAAAGAAGTTGATATATATGCAGGTAGGATTTGAACTGTACCAAAAACAAACCTTGAAGTTGTCATTAACCCCTGAATTACAGCAATCGATCAATATCCTTCAATATTCCACCCATGAACTGATAGATTTCCTTAACCGACAGGCTTACGAAAATCCCGTTCTCGAAATTAGCTTTAAAGAACCCCCCTCAACGCACAGTATTCGTACAAATAAAATAAATTCTCTGATACGTGGTTCTTCCTCTAAAAGTAAAGGTTTCAACGGAGACAATGATTACAACCCTATCAACAATCATTCAGTCAGCACAGAAACACTTGAAAGGCATTTACTGGAACAATTGAGTTTACTAAGTTCATTGAATGCATTTGAAAAGAAGATTCTCCAATTTTTGATTGGAAACTTAAATGATTATGGATTTCTAGAATTGGATGTCCATTGGACTGCTTCGCATTTTTCCGTACCCGTGGAAGAAATCAAAAATATGATTCAAATATTGCAATCCCTTGACCCAATTGGAGTCGGTGCTAAAGATCTGGCCGATTGTTTACTCATTCAGCTGCGTGAGCATGAGAATCACAATGAATTGGCGTATGAGATCGTTAAAAAGCACTTAGAAGATTTAGCAGAAAAACGCTACAGGAAAATTGCCGCCCTTCACCAAGTGACCGTTCAGGAAGTACAAGAGGCCTCGGATTTCATCCGTACGTTAAACCCGCGTCCTGTCAGTCACTTTTCCGATGATATGACTCATTACATCGTTCCGGACGTTTACGTGGAAAAAGATAAAGAAGGTTTTCTGATAACGGTCAACGATAGCTGTACACCTAAACTTTCCATCAATCCTTACTACAAGAACCACGTCGCCATCAATTCCGTTAATCCAGCTAAAGATTATATAAAAGGGCACATAAATGATGCCCAATTACTGTTAAAAGGGCTCGAACAAAGGCAAATGACGCTTTACAAAGTGACCGCGTCAATCGTGGAGGAGCAGCATGAGTTTTTCATGAAGGGAATTACAGGATTAAAACCTATGACACTGAAGGATATTTCGGAAAAACTTCAGCTTCATGAATCAACGATCAGCAGGGCTACGAGCAATAAATATATCCAGACGCCGCATGGCCTCTTTAAACTAAGGAACTTCTTTACTAGAGGGTTACACCGCGTGAACAGCCCAGCAACCGAATCAACGGCCACCATCAAAGAAAAAATAAAGGTCCTGATTGCCGATGAAGATAAAATAAAGCCTTTTTCAGATCAGAAACTTTGTCAAATATTCGAAAATGAAGGGACGAAGATCTCCCGCCGCACTATTGCAAAATACCGTGAAGACCTCGGTATACCTGGATCTTCAAAACGGCGCAGATTTTAAAATCAAACCGAATTTTTAAGAAGACTCTTACAAATGAGTATCTATTGTAAGAGTCTTCTATATTTTACACCCCTGAACCAGGGGCTTAATAAACAGTTTTGGATCATAATATATCGGTTTATTTATTCCCCCATTTATCCTCGAAAATAAGTTCATCCATCAGCCTTCTTTTTTCCCAATTAGCAAGTTCAAGAATCGGTTTATCCGGATATTGATCCGTATAGCCAATCGACAGGAGTGCAACAGGTTCTATATGCGGCGGAATCTCCAAAATATCACGAATATCATTTTTCTTATAAAAGCTTACCCAGCCCATTGCCAACCCTTCCGCATAGGCAGCCAGCCACATATTTTGAATGGCGCAGGCAGTGGATAGGATATCGGTTTCCGGAATGGAGTTCCTCCCTAAAACATGGGAGCCCCCCCGTGTCGGGTCGCATGTAACACAAATGGTATATGGTGCTTCTTTTAACCCCTCCACTTTCAAACTAAGAAACTTATTTTCTTTACCTCCTTCATAATGAATAGCGAGGGCCCTTCTTTCTTTATCCGCTGCCCAAGCCAAACTGTTCTTGGTTTCCTGAGACGAAATCACGATGAAACTCCAAGGCTGCATGAATCCTACAGACGGCGCATGATGTGCAGCATCCAAAATTCTGCGGAGTATATCCTTTGAAATGGGCTTTGGCAAAAAACTCCTGATATCCCTACGGTTATAAATGGCTTTATATACGGCAGCTTGTTCTTCATTAGTAAACATAGTTTCCCCCCTGTTTCCGGCTCCCCGGAAATTTATCTAAACATACAATATATTTTATAGGTAAACCCTTAATATCCTCTGGCTCAGCTCATTCCGTCCACAACAAGATCCGCTCTTTCTTGAGGCCTTTGCACACCCACATAGAGATCTTCATGAACCATCCAATTATCCTCCCACATTTGACGCGCATCTTCACCATCCCGCTCTAGGCCACGTTTCAAACGCTGATCACGGGGACATTCCACCCAAATCGTGAAATCATGGTACCCTGCCAATTCTTTACGGATGGAATACGTTCCTTCTATAATCACAAGGCCCCCAGCAGGAACTTCATGCCATTCGGCCATAGTGTCCGTTTCCCAATCATACCTTTGATATCTTGCTTCCTTCCCCTTTTTAAGCGGTTTTAGGATTTGGTTACAAACCCGTTCCCAATCATAATCCGCCCCGATAGGCTTTTGGGATGGAGGCAGTTGAACCCTTTCCGATGACGGCAAATAAAAATCATCCATATGAACGGCCACGCTACCTGGACATTCTGCTTGGATACGGGCAGCGAGTGTACTTTTTCCAGATCCGCCCCGGCCATCTATGGCCAATATATAGAGTGAGCGTTTCTTGGAAATTTCGTGAATTTCAGCTATAAGACTGCTGATCTTATACTGTCCATTAAGTGTTGGAAAGTTCATAAGCATTCCCCCCCTATATACTTATTTCTATTAATCCTCCCTTAAACTCCTTCCTTGAGGGGGATAATTTAAAAAAATAAGAAGAAGGTGCTGACATTGAATAAAAACCAATTTGCCCCCAGCCTCATGTCTGATTAAAGAAACAGAGGAGGAAAAGGGCCCCTTTCCCTCCACTTCATGGAGAAACTGTCTACGATCAAACGGCTAGGACTTTCCATGTAATGGACTTGAAAACTTCTTGTTATAGACATATATATCGGAGAAAGGCCTTCGAATGTTCGAATGCCGTCTTGATTCAATGTTATATAATGACCATCGAATTGAATACTCCATTCGGATCTGCGTTTGAAACCTGATCGGGTCAGCAAATAAAATGGCTTAGCGGCATTATGCTGCCAATTCGGACTTGCTGAAGAAAATGATTTGGCTGATACCGACCTCTTTCTCGCAGATCCTGAACTTCAACTTAGCTTTCCATGGATACTAATGGCCGCTTCCCAATAGGTTTTCCTGTTCTGCGAGCATTACGGCTATCTTATCCTGGATTGCCGTAATGCCTTTTTCTTCTACAAAATTATTCATGATGATTGAAAATATGATTTTTTCCCCTCTTTTGGTCGTCACATAACCTGATAAGGAGCTCGTACCTGAAATTGTCCCTGTTTTCGCGCGGACATTCCCGGCTGCAAGTGTCCCTTTCATCCTCTTTCTAAGAGTACCGCCCACCATCCGATTTTCGTTGCCTGCAATCGGTAAAGCATTCAAGTAAGCAGGAAACCACGTTTTTTCCTGAATGGCATACAGCAGCTTCGTTATTTCATTCGCTGGAATCATATTGACTTGGGAAATTCCAGACCCATCACGCATCATGATCGTTTGCATATCGAGACCCATACTCTTCAGCTGATTTCGAGCAACCTTCAAACCATCCTTCCAGCTTCCCTCCCCATCTGCCTCTTTGCCCATTTCCTTCACCAAAACCTCGGCATGGCTGTTATTGCTCAATTTCATGAAAGGAATAAGCAGTTGTGAAAGCTGCATGGACTGATGAGTGGCAATCATATGCGCTCCTACTGGCGTTTTCCCTTTTTTCCTTTTTCCCAACACTTTAATTCCATGTTCCTTCATTGATTTTTCAAACAGGCTCAAGGCATAATCTGTGGGTTCTTCCACCGAGACCCACTCTTTGGTCACCCCGGCATCTACCGGAATGGTCCCGGTCACCGTAATGACTTGTGTGCCATGGGACCGTTCGATTTCAATTTTATTATTAGCATTTGCCGATACAGTTTTCGTTTTGTTGATGACCTTCACGTGATCGGTTTCGGGCTCCAGCTTTACCGTTGCCCTCTTTCCAGCCTTTTCCCCAGGAGCTAACTCCACGATGATGGTACCGGTATCGTAATCTTCATTCGGGGAAGCAGTTAAAGCCGAAACGGCTGCACCGTAATATTCCTGTTCATCGCCCCAAACTAAGTCTTGAGAATAACGAACATCATCATACCAAGAATCGTCCCCTATAAGATCCCCGTGAACGAACTTAACTTGCCTTTGCTTCAGTGAAGCTGCCAGCTCATCAAAATCCTTTTCCAATAATGTGGGATCCCCTTTTCCCTTCAGGTATACATTGCCCTGCAGAACATGGCCAACCTGCACTCCTTTTATGTATAGTTCCGTTTGAAAAGTATGATCTTCCCCTAAAGTTTCCAGCGCAGCTGCTGCTGTCAAAAGCTTAAGATTCGAAGCAGGCCGCAATCTTGTTTGCGATCCCCGTTCATAAATCATTTCCCCCGTTTCAGCTGAACGGATGGAAATTCCCGTCAACGCCCCAGCCAATCCTGGCGATTGCTCCAATATTCGTTGAATTTCCTGCCCTAGGTTTCCATCATCATTCGCAGCCTGCATCGACTCTCCATTAAAAAAACAAATCAAAAACAGGAAGAATATAAAACTCAACTTCCTTTTATACGTCAAACCTATCACTCCCACTCTAGAAACTCACCACTTTATCTTGTCCATTTTTCGGTCATATAAAAAGAAAAGATCCACTGGAAAACTCCTTATTTATACATACTCGGGAAACTGCAGGATTATTCGCCCGCCACTCCATGGCATGGGCTGCATAATTTCTATACATATACCTATCATAGGGAACTTTTTTGCAAGATAATCCGTATAAATATAAAGACATAGTAAGGAGTGAATATATGTATTCCAAGATACAGCCACCAACGAAGAAAATATCCAAAGAATCAGTGAAGGTGTGGCGGATGACTGAAGCCATTACCAATCTCATTATCCTCGCCGTCCTTGGCATCCTATTATTTGTTGATGATTATTTCACTTGGAAAGAATGGATTGGATGGATTTTAAACGGACTTATCGTATTATCTTTTTTCCATGCTATCTGGTCCATCTTCATTGAACC
This sequence comes from Peribacillus sp. FSL R5-0717, assembly GCF_038002945.1. NCBI lineage: Bacteria > Bacillati > Bacillota > Bacilli > Caryophanales > Bacillaceae > Peribacillus > Peribacillus sp. FSL R5-0717. Next base: position 3,201,816 of record NZ_JBBOOF010000001.1, on the reverse strand, counting down.
GATACTTTTGCAAAAGTATTGGCGTTACGACGTGAACGAAGAATTCATTCAAACAAAACGTGGAGCCTGGAGTGAAACGCATGAACTCATTCCGATGACGAAGGTTCAATCCGTCAAATTGAACCAAGGACCGTTTTTGCGAAAATACAACCTTTATTCCCTAAGCATCGGAACAATGGGCGACTCTCATGACATACCGGCCATTTCCGAGAAAGAGGCGTATGAATTACGAGATAAAATTGCCCATTTCGCAAAAATTAAGGAAGTGGATTAATGATGGAAGAACACGCAAAACGATTACACCCTATCAAAATCCCTTTCGAATTTTGGAAATTGCTGAAAGGAAATGTGTTTTTCATAATCATGCTTTATATCCTTAATTTCGGTTCTGAAAAGATGTATATGAAATTACTCCAAATTGGCTTTCTAGTTTATCTGGTTTGGAAAGTCATTTCTGTCATCCTTAAATGGTATACATACAAATACCAAATCAAAGATGGTACCTTATACATTACTTCAGGGCTTATCTCAAAATCGTATCGAACTGTCCCGCTTCATAAGGTTCAGAATGTCCAGCAACGCACGACGTTATTTCATAAGATTTTCAGATTGACCTCTTTAACATTCGAAACGGGAATGACTGGTGATCAGGGTAGCGTACCTTTCGAGATTATTTCCCGAAAAGAGGCCGAAAGGCTTGAGGGGGAATATGCTTCAAAACAAGAACTTCCGGTTATTGAAGCGGATATTTCCGAAGAACGAATTGCTGAGGATATGGAACCAGCCATTGAAAAAACGATCCATTTCACTCCTAGCAAACATGATGTGCTGAAAGCTTCCTTTACATCACTCAGTTTCCTGGCTCTTATCCCGATATTGGCTACGTTATATAATACACTCGATGATTTTATTGATTTGGAGAACACCGAAGGGTTTCTTGCCAAGTTATTGGATACATGGTGGATCATTACCATCGTTATTGCAGGCCTCATATGTGTCGCCGTTGCCTTCGGAATCGTTTCCACATTCGTTAAATATGGAAAATATGAAATTTCATCCGATCACGAGCGCATATATATCAAGAAAGGTGTACTGGACGAATCCGCTTTTTCCATTCGGAAAGAAAAAGTACAAGCAGTCGAAATCACCCAATCAATCATTAAAAGAGTGCTGGGGTTGGCAGAAGTGAAACTGATCAGTGCAGGAAGCACCGGTGATGAAGAGCTGGAAACGAACACCCTCTATCCCTTTTTATCAATTGAACGGGCATATGGGATGGTAGAAGAGATTTTACCCGCTTACAAAGTGGAACGATCAATGAGGTCACTATCGAAACAGGCCTTCAAAATCCGAATGCTGCGGCCTAGCTTTTTCTGGATTCTCACAACATTGGCGATTTATTATTTCAAACCCTCCCTATGGTATATCTCGCTGATTCTACTCGTCCTCATTTATACATTGAGAATAATGGATTACAAAAATAGCCGTTACTTGTTAAATGATGAGTTCATTCAGTTCAAATCCGGAAGTTTGGAAACATCACTATTCATTACCAAAAGAAGCAAGGTCATTCAAATTGAGGTGGAACGTTCGAAGCTGCAAAAGTTTTTCGGGCTTGCCACAATTGAAACGATCAACCGCTCCAAGCCTGTACACCATACAAAGCTCCAAGATGTATCCGTTGAATATGCAGACGAGTTTTACACATGGTATATGGACAGGACAAAAAGTATCCAATTCGAATAGTATTAAATGAATGAAAGAGTTGACCATGGCAGTCAGCTCTTTTTTTATCCACTATATTCCACCCCCTTCCCACCTTTGCACTTCACGACAAAATTAATATTGGAATTTTCTAACTTGCCCCTTCAAAAAAAGCGAAAGAAGACCGAAATATCAAATAGAAGTCAAAATTAATTAGAAGTATATAAGGAGAATTTTACAGATGAAAAGACTGACAGACTGGTATTTTAATTCGCTAAAAAAACAAATATTGATTCCTTTTTTGGCTTTGATCATGATAAGCGGAATGGCCATCTCTTACATGAGCTATAAAAATAGTATCGAGTTGATGACCAAGGAACTTACCGGAACGACGGAAGAGCAAGCCAAGTCAATGAACGATTCTTTCGAAATCTTCTTTCATAAAACGGAAAATCAATTGGATAGAATCAGTAAGTATCCTATCATGAGTACTTATGAAATGAAACGTCCCAGATATCCAATAAGATGAGCACGGCAGTCAAATCATTGGATGCACGATCCAATGATATCAGTGCGATCGTAAAAACCATAAGCGGGATTGCAGGACAAACGAGTTTACTCGCCCTGAATGCTGCCATCGAAGCAGCGAGGGCTGGTGAACACGGAAAAGGGTTTGCAGTTGTTGCCGATAAAGTGAAGAAATTGGCCGAACAAACGGAAAAATCACTGAAAGAAATTTCAAGCCATGCAAACAGATACAACCAATACCGTTCATTTGATTGGTCAAGTCAATCAAAAAATCCATCTTCAGGATACTTCTGTAACGGATACGGAAAATGCTTTCAGTCACATTGCATCCATCATCACGACCACATTCAGCAATTTTGACGAAATAAAAGAAATGATGAACGATATGGTAAACGAGGTCACACGGATGGCGGGCAATGCAGAAAAATTAAATTCAATCAGTCAGGAAACTGCGGCAGGAACTGAAGAAGTATCAGCTTCCGCAGAACAAACGAATGCTTCCATGGAACAATTAAATGCCCTGGCTAGTGAATTGGATGCCCTATCCCAGGAAATGCACAAAGAAATAAAGAAATTCACATTCTAATCAAAAAAAGGACGGCCCCCTAAGGGATCCGTCCTTTTTAAAAGTACGCCTTATAGAGTTCTTCTGCCATTCGTCAGCGTTTCATCGGTTTCGGTTATTCCCGAGTAAGAAGAACTGGATTTTCTAGCATCCGAATCGACTAATACAAGCAATTTGCCGCTCTTTACATCCGCTTCATAACGATTCGCCTCGTCTTCAGGTATGCCCATTCCGATTAATGTACCGGCCAATCCTCCTGTTCCAGCGCCTACAGCCGCTCCGGCTAATGTTGCAGCAAGCGGTCCAGCAGCCAGTACCGGCCCGATTCCCGGAATCGCCAACGCACCCACACCTGCCAATAATCCGGCAGCACCGCCCAAAATGCCTCCAGTCGCCGCACCAGCTGCGAGCCCCTCTTCAACTTTTGTACCCGTTTCTTCATTCACTGCATTTAATTCTTCTTTATCTTTAGCTACCACTGAAATATCTTCACGATTATACCCTTGGGCCTGTAATGACTCAACAGCCTTTATGGCTTCTTCTCCAGTTTCATATACACCAATTATACGTTTATCCATATCTATCATCCTCCTTAAAGAATGTAAATTGTCGCTCCCCCTTTACATACCCCAGGGGATGAAAATGCTAAACGTTATTTAACAGGAAAATATTTTCGAGTTAACCCTTACTCAGAAAGGGTATATATAATAGTAGTATGCATATTTTTAGGAGGTTTTCTTTTTGCTCATCGAGTTACTTAAAGATTTAGTATCCATCGACAGTTCATCGAAAGAAGGAGCCAACCAAGCGGTTGATTACTGTGCGGACTGGCTTAAAGATCAAGGACTTACCGTGAATGTAATCGTAAATAACGGTTATAAAATGCTTGTTAGCGAGATTGGCAGCGGAGATAAAACCCTAATTTGGAATGGCCATGTCGATGTTGTCAGCGGTACGCCGGATCAATTTTTCCCTGAGGTTCATGAAGGAAATTTATATGGACGCGGAACTGCCGATATGAAAGCTGGAGTTGCAGGGATGATGTGTGCATTTACCGAACTGAAAGATAAGGACTTAGGTTTAAAAATCCAGCTACAGATCGTATCGGATGAAGAGATTGGCGGGTTGAACTGTTCCGGATATTTAGCGAAACATGGTTATCGGGGAGACTTTGTAATTTGTGCTGAACCGACGCAATTGGGAATCGGACTACAGGCAAAGGGTGCCCTTCGTCTCGATATTGAAGTATCCGGCAAATCTGCACACGGAAGCCGTCCATGGGAAGGCGTGAATGCAATTGAAAAGGCCTATGATCTCTATCAAAAAATAAAGGAACTTCCATTCACCCGGGATCATACTCCCCTTTATTCTTCCCCTTCACTTAACCTAGCAAAAATAAAAGGCGGGGATGTCTATAATAAGGTACCGGATGCTTGTTTGCTAAGTCTTGATATTCGTTATCTTCCTACGCAAACAATGGAAGATATCATTGCTCAGATCGAAAGTGTGACAGGAAAAAATGTTCATCTTAATATGTACAGTAAACCTGTAAAAACCGAAGAGTCAGACCCATTCATCACTTTGCTCCGACCGATTATCGAAAGAAACACCAAGCAAGGCGCTGTCATTTTCGGACAACATGGCTCCGCAGATACCGTCTTTTTTGCGGCATATGATATCCCAGCGATTGAATTCGGACCAAAAGGCGAGAACTGGCATGGAGATAGGGAATGCGTCAATCTTGAATCAGTAGCAGTCTATCAAAAAATGCTGGTCGATTTCGCTTCTGAATTTGTTTTACATTAATCCAAATCATGAAAAAAGCCTGCATCACATATAGACAAAAGGAAGTCTATCTACATTTTAAAAACAAAGTTGATTGAAACGAAAGGTGCGAGACTCCTGCGGGAAAAGCGCGTCCAAGGGAGACCGCACAGGCGCAAAGGCGCCGAGGAGGCTCCCGGACCGCCCGCGGAAATCGAGTGCCTGGAGTGGAAATCAATGTTCGAATTTTAACAAGCTCTCAAAAAAATTAGACAAACTCGATTTTCATCGATTTTGTCTACAGTTTGAGCCGGCATCACATAGATGTCGGCTTTTTTCATGTTCCGAATATCCTCTCCTACTAAAATAAACAGCATTCAATCGCCTAATATTACGTTGTTTTTTTACAAAATATACAGGACTTTAAAACCAGGTATTTCACATCCATATATTACCTCATTAAACAGGATACGCCATTACATCAACACTATTTAACAAAAACACGCTTATACTGACATAATAAATAATATATTTACATTAATTAGATAAGTACTTTTGACCTAGTTTATATTACATTTATTTATCAAGGGATACCTTTTTGTAACACAATTACTATTTCACCGAAACATTATTGTCATAAAGACCTGTTATTCTAAGTCTACGATTTAAAACAAAGGAGACTATTCATTTTGAAAAAAATACTACTTCCACTATTCACTGCTTTCTTTTTGGTATTTAGTTTTTCCGGAGTTTCATCGGCTGCTACTACTACATACAAAGTTAAAAGCGGCGACACACTATGGGGTATCGCCAATAAACATAATATAACAGTCAATCAACTCAAAAGTTGGAACAACCTGAAAAAAGATAACATCCATCCAAAACAAGTTTTAAAGGTCAAGAAAACATCAACCTCTGCTAAACCTAAAGCTAAAGCAAAAACATCATCATCATCCAAGAAATATAAAACGATCACGGTGAAGGCAACAGCTTACACTGCGAACTGCAAAGGCTGCAGCGGGATTACAGCATCTGGTCTTAACTTAAAGAAAAACCCTAACGTAAAAGCCATCTCGGTCGACCCTAAGGTCATTCCACTAGGAACAAAAGTTCATGTAGAAGGATACGGGGATGCCATTGCGGCAGATAAAGGCGGCGCAATCAAAGGGAATAAAATTGACGTCTTCTACTCTTCTCACTCAAAAGCTATCAATTGGGGCAGAAAAACCGTTAAAGTAAAAATCTATAAATAATGATAAGCACCAGCCTGAAACCTTTCAGGCTGGTCTTTTGTTTTTCCCATTCTTACAAACATCTAAACAACCAGTTGACCTTCAAACGGAAATATTTACTGAAATTTCAGTCAATGTTATGATTAGTACATCTTAATCAAAAGAGAGGTGTACGCTTTGAATATTGTCATTATAGGGGCCGGGGCACTGGGCTCCTACTTTGGGGGCAGGTTGCAGCAGGCCGGACAGGATGTTCAATACCTTGTCCGAAAAAAACGCGCCAAACAATTGAAGGAAAACGGGATCAGCATAACCAGCCCACATGGAAACCACCAATTCAACGTCCTTCATATCACAGAGAATGTAAATGACATCGAAAAGGTCGACCTCGTGATTCTCGCCGTAAAAGGCCAGCATCTGCAAGGCACCCTTACAGATTTAAAGGTGCTTGTTGAAAAGGGCGCAAAGGTTCTCCCGCTTTTGAATGGATTGGAGCATATATCCATTTTACAGGAGGCGCTGGGCGATGAAGCCGTCTTAGGAGGAAGTGCCTTCATCATCGCCACCCTTGATGAAAAAGGGCATGTCATTCACTCCAATGAAAATCACGATTTAATCTATGGCCCGCTTCATCCGTCACAAAAAAAGATATGTGATGAATTCGAACAGGCGGCGGGATCAGCTATCATGAAGGTAAGCAGAACGGAAAACATATTGATCAGGATGTGGATCAAATACATGTTCATCACCGCGTTTTCCGGTGTGACAACAGCATCGAACCTCCCTATCGGCACGATACGAAGATACCCGGAAACCAATGGATTGCTAGAAAAGGTCCTTGTTGAAATGAAGGAGCTTGCAAATGCTTATGACGTCGGAATTACTGTGGAGAATATTGCTCAAGCGTTGGAAAACATGGCAGGCTTACCTGATGAATCCACCTCTTCGATGCACCAGGACCGCCGGAAGGGCCTAACCCTCGAAGTGGAACATTTACAGGGCGGTGCACTGCGCCTAGCCGACAAGGTCGGTTTGAAACTTCCTGTGATTGGAACCCTATATGCACTAATAAAACCATTTGAAAATTGATTTTCGCCAATACCGGTGCTCCACCGGTATTTTTTACTGCTTAGTAATCTCTTTATATCCTGATCTTCACTTTTAATTCCTCTTCGGTTATTCAAAATCCCCAAGACCAAAAAGAACAAAAAGAAAACAATATCACCAAAAGAATATTCTGATTCTTTCTTCTGTTACACTATTATCAAGTTAAGAAAGCGCTATCATATAACAAAGGAGAATGCCCCTTGAAAATATTAAAAAATTTAACAGTTCAGGTCATCATCGGTATCATTCTGGGTATAACAGTCGGTTTCTTCTTCCCTGCTTTCGGTGAACAACTAAAGATATTGGCTGATTTATTTATTAAAATGATTAAAATGGTCATCGCACCAATCATCTTCTTAACCGTCGTAATCGGAATCGGCGGTATGGGTGATATGAAAAAGGTTGGCCGCATCGGCGGAAAGGCCCTGCTTTATTTTGAAATCGTTACCACTTTCGCACTTGCCATCGGAATCATCGTGGTCAATCTGCTGGGACCTGGTAAAGGCTTTAACATCGATTCAGTCGAGGGCGGAGATGTATCACAATATACGACAGCCGCTTCCGAAACGGAACATGGCGCCGTTGCTTTCATTTCTAATATCATTCCTGATAATGCCGTTGCCGCACTGGCTGGCGGAGACTTACTCCCTATTCTATTCTTTGCCGTATTATTCGGATTATCGATGGCAGCAATGGGACCGAGAGTGCAGCCAGTCGTTTCTTTCTTTCAGCATATTGCCGACATTTTCTTCGGCATCGTCGGTATGATCATGAAAGTTTCTCCATTGGCCGCATTTGGAGCAATGGCTTATACAATCGGTAAGTTTGGCCTTGGTTCTTTATCCTCGTTAGGACAATTAATGGGCAGTGTTTATATCACAATGGCACTTTTCATCGTTCTTATCCTTGGCTCGATTGCAAAAATGTATGGCTTTAATATTTTCAAGTTCATTGCCTATATAAAAGAAGAGATCCTCTTAGTTTTAGGAACCTCTTCATCGGAATCCGCCCTGCCAAGCGTGATGAAAAAACTCGAAAAATACGGTTGCTCAAAATCGGTAGTCGGTTTGGTTGTCCCAACCGGTTATTCTTTCAACCTTGATGGCACTTCCATCTACTTATCCATGGCTGCGATTTTCATCGCCCAAGCCTATGGTGTCGATTTAAGCATCTGGCAGGAATTGACCCTTCTAGGAATCTTGATGTTAACATCCAAAGGTGCTGCCGGTGTAACGGGATCCGGTTTCATCACACTTGCTGCAACATTAGCTGCCTTCCCAATGATTCCAGTTGAAGGAATGGCATTACTGCTTGGAGTCGACCGCTTCATGTCAGAAGCACGCGCCATCACCAATCTAATCGGTAACAGTGTCGCTACGGTGGTCATTTCTAAATCAGAAGGTGAATTCAATCCAAACCAAGCCATCTCAGATGATATGAATGAAGTGGCTGTTTCATCGGAAAAATAATCGAACCTTGAATGAAGAGGTGTGCAGCTTGCACCTCTTTTTTTTGTGTATTCCTCCCTTTATAGCAATGAAAAGCCATTTTCCTATAAATAGCCAATCAAATAAATTTCAGAATCACTGAAAAGTGTTTATACTTTTATGTAACAGGTAAAAGTATAAAGTTAGAAGTTTAGTAGTTTGATGGATTTAACCAAATTAGGAGGTTTTATCATGAAGGATTACGGATTATTTATTAACGGTGAGTGGTCGGATTTTGGATTGGATAAAATTGAAGTGAGAAACCCGGCAACGGATGAAGTAGTTGCCACCGTTCCTAAAGGCGGTGCAACTGAAGCGGCGAAGGCTGCAGATGCCGCATATGAAGCCTTTACGGGCTGGGCTGCACTCTCAGTCTACGAACGTGCTGAACTAATTTGGAAATGGCATCGATTGATTGATGATCATAAAGAAGAACTGGCAAAGATCATGACTGAAGAGCAAGGAAAGCCCCTTAAAGAAGCTCTTGGTGAAATGATATATGCCAATGGCTTTTTATCTTGGTTTGCCGAAGAAGGAAAAAGGGTGTACGGCGAAACGATTCCTGCTTCCGTGTCCAATAAGCGGCTTTTCGTGACTAAACAGCCTGTCGGAGTTGTAGCTGTCATTACGCCTTGGAACTTTCCTGCTGCCATGATTACAAGAAAAGTGGCACCAGCGCTTGCCGTCGGCTGCACAGTCGTCATTAAACCGGCAAACCTGACTCCCATAACAGCTTTAAAAATGGCTGAATTAGCCGAAGAAGCTGGCATCCCAAAAGGAGTCATCAACGTCGTGACAGGAAAATCCTCAGAAATCGGCGAAACTTGGCTTCAAGATACGAGGGTTCGTAAATTGACGTTTACCGGTTCTACAGAAGTCGGCAAAACCCTGATGAGGGGCTCCGCAGACACGGTAAAGAAAATCTCGCTAGAACTCGGAGGTCATGCACCAGCAATCGTTCTTGAGGATGCCGACCTTAATAAAGCGGTTGATGGCATCATCAGTTCAAAATTCCGTAACGCAGGACAAACATGCGTCTGTTCAAATCGCATTTATGTCCACGAAGCCATTCAAGAGGCCTTCATCGAAAAGCTCGTTGCCAAAGTCAAGGAACTAAAGGTAGGAAATGGACTGGAAGATGGCGTCGATATCGGTCCGCTTATCGATCAAAATGCAGTGGATAAGGTTCAAAAACAAATTGATGAAGCAATCAGCAGCGGCGCTAAGCTCGAAGCTGGCGGTAAATCAATAAGCGGCCTGTTTCTTGAACCGACCGTATTGTCCAACATTGATGACAGCATGCTCTGCATGAAGGAAGAAACATTTGGTCCACTAGCTCCCATTGCCTCCTTTAAGACTGATGAAGAGGCAATCAAGAGGGCAAATGACTCCATCTTCGGTTTGGCAGCTTACGTCTTCACTGAAAACATCACAAAGGGCATCAAATTCACCGAGGCACTTGAATTCGGTATTGTTGGCTTGAACGATGGACTTCCTTCCGTTCCGCAAGCTCCATTCGGCGGATTCAAGCAAAGCGGACTCGGCCGTGAAGGCGGACACCAGGGCATCGAAGAATTCCTGGAAGTAAAATATATTTCCTTAGGTTTGTGACCTATTTACCACAATAAGAAAACGGGCCCGACTCAATTGAGTCTGACCCGTTTTTTCATTCCAATATATCTTCTTCAAGCTTTTCCTCTTTTCGGATCCTAATGAATTTTACGATATTCAATACGATCGTTTTAACAACAGAGTAAGTCGGAACCGCCAAAATCATGCCGATGATACCGGCAATGTTTCCGGCGACAAGCAATAGGATTATGATGGTAAGCGGATGTGTGTTCAATTTCTTCCCGATGACTAACGGTGAAATGAAATTACCATCCAATTGCTGAATGACCGTTACAACCAGAATGACCAATAATGCCTCTGTCGGTGAATGGATCAACGCCACAATGACGGCAGGAGCGGCTCCGATAAACGGACCTACATATGGAATGATATTGGTTACAGCGCCAATCAGCGCGAATAAGAACGCATAAGGCAACCCAATGATTAGATATCCGATGAACGTTCCGATCCCGACAAACATGCAAACAAGCATCTGCCCTTGTATGTATGTAGTAAGCGTCCCGCCAGTTTCCTGAAGAACTGTTAAAGCTGGTTTTCTATAGCGAACCGGTACGAATTTCATAATGGCGGCCGGAAGCTTATCCCCATCCTTCAACATATAAAACAGGATGAAAGGAACCGTTACGACAACTAAAGTGATATTCGTCACCACGCTGAAAACGGAAGTTAAACTGTTCGTTATATTACTAGGTAAGTTCGTCAAATATTTTTGCAGCGAATCCCCTACTTCTTGCAGAGGTACATAATCTTGTTCCACCGTCCATAAAAACCATTTTGACTCCGCTGAGTCTTCAATGAACTTCCTTGTTTGATTGAAATAATCCGGAAGGTTATTGAGTAAATCCGTAACCTGTTTGGAAAGTGACGGGCCAACCAGACCGACCAGTAAACTAATCAACCCAAGGAAAAATACGTAAAGCAATAAAATCGCCAATCCCCTTGGCACTCTTCTTTTAACGAGGAAATCAACAGTGGGATTGAATAGGAAGTAGAGAAAACCCGATATCAAGATTGGAAAGAACAATGTAGATGTAAAAATGACTATTGGTTCAAAAAGAAAAGAAATCTTTGTACCAACATAAAAAAGTAAAGACAATAGTAATAACTCTAACGTCCAAAAATGCAGTTTTTGCTTGAACAAATTATCTCCTCCACTATAAGCAATTCTATTTAACTCCCTATTTCTAAGGAAACAACATCATAAATGCGAAAAATCCTATGTATGATAATCATTCATTGTTAGCAGTTTACCATATTTCTATAACTTGGATGAATAATTATATATAAAAATAATTGAAAAAAGCCTAAAGATACAGTTCCCTAACTTTTTGATGGTTAAGCATCATTTTACACTTTAAATCTGTTATTTGTGGCAGGAAAAAGAATCAATAGGAAACACCATACAAATTACTTAGGAGAAATAATCTATTTACCTTTCAATATTCCATTGATGTGACGAAAGATTCATTGGTTTTCACCTATATCGGACACGGACCCAATAAAAAACCCCGCTTTTTATCGGCGGGGTTTTGAGTCTTATTTTTGATCTTGAAGAACCGCTTCAAGCATCGTACCGTTTTTAGCTAGGTTCGTATGCCATGAAAATGCTTTTTCAAGAATGTGCGGAGTTTGATGCCCGCCCGTTTGCGCAACAGCTTCAGTGAAGTATGCACGTAGCTGTGGTCGGTAATCAGGATGAGCACAGTTTTCTATGATTAACTCTACGCGCTCTTTTGGTGCCAAGCCACGTAAATCAGCGATCCCTTGCTCTGTCACTAATACGTCCACATCATGTTCAGTATGATCCACATGAGAAACGAAAGGAACGATACTGGAAATTTTGCCGCCTTTTGCATATGATTTCGTTACGAATATTCCTAGGCGTGAATTACGGGCAAAATCTCCTGATCCGCCAATTCCATTCATCATTCTTGTCCCAGAAACATGTGTCGAGTTTACGTTACCATAGATATCACACTCTAACGCTGTATTGATTGAAATCAAGCCCAAACGACGGATGATTTCAGGATGATTAGATATTTCTTGTGGACGAAGAACTAGCTTATCACGGTATTTTTCAAGCTCACCGTAAACTTGTTTCCCTTTTTCTTCAGCTAATGTAATCGAACACCCTGAAGCGAATTTAACCTTTCCAGCATCGATCAGATCAAATACCGCATCTTGCAGGACTTCTGAATAAACTTCCAAATCTTTGAATTCAGAATCAAGGAAGCCAGCGAATACTGCATTTGCCACTGAACCTACACCCGACTGAAGCGGAGCAAGGCTTTCAGTTAAACGGCCAGCCTTTATTTCTCCACGAAGGAAGTTAATGAGGTGGTTGGCGATTGTTGCAGTTTCTTCATCCGGCGGCACGATTGTGGAAGGTGCATCCAGATCTGTAGAAACGACGATTCCCATTACTTTTTCAGGATCAACCGCAATGCCGATCGATCCTAGGCGATCACTTGCTTTAGTCATAGGAATCGGTTCGCGTTCCCCTTGTTTAGCCGGTGTATATATATCATGCATCCCTTCCAATCCTTCTGGATGGGATACGTTCAATTCAATGATCACATGTTTAGCTTCTTGAACGAATATGGCTGAGTTGCCTACAGAAGTTGTCGGGATGATCAATCCATCTTCCGTAATCGCCAATGCTTCGATGATTGCAAAATCGATTGGTCCGACAATGCCTTGACGAACTTGTTCAGCCGTATGAGACAAATGCTGATCCACATAAGTTACTTCATCAGCATTGATTTTATTGCGAATGCCTTTATCCGCTTGGAACGGCAAACGTTTATTTATGATACCTGCTTCCGCCATATGTTGGTCGACTTCCGGTCCTAATGAGGCACCAGTATAAACGTCAACTTTGAATTTTTCAGTTTTAGCTCTTTCAACTAGAGCCATCGGAATAACTTTAGCATCACCAGCACGGGTAAATCCACTCATACCGAGTTTCATCCCATTTTTAATCCATGATGCTGCTTCTTCCGCTGTAACTACTTTCCCCTTAAATTGTTCGTTGCGAATTTTTTTGAAAACGCTTTCGTTCATACAAAAGACCCCCATTTTTCGCTTTTCTTACACTTAATTTTACCAATCCTGTGTAATCGTCACATTCATTTTCGAATGAAAAGCCTTAAATTGGGCATAAACCAGCATTTCTTTCACACAAAGGAGAATCACTAAAACCCCAAAGCCCTCCTGAATTGACTTGCATATGTTTGACTGACCTGGATTTTGGAGTTGTCTTTCATTATCAATAAAAATGTAGAATGGAAATCAGGGAGGATCTCTTGTATATAGTTGATATTGACGATGTACGAACGGTGCACACGAATGAATAAATCACTAGGTAAAATGAATTCCAATTCACTTAAATTCATTTTATGAAATCCACTCACACGTTCGGACTGAATTTTAGTTTTCCTATTTTGAGCTTCCAAATACATAATTTCATCGTATGGAAGCGGTATCCAGCGATCATCTGTTTTAATGGTCAGGAATGATGTCGGTAAAATCAATGGCTTTGACGGCAAGATGGCCGTTACCGCCCCTAAAGGGTTGCCCTCGTCCATGATAGGCACACTCAGCCCATAGTAAGGTACGCCAAATACATTACTTTCAACTTGCACCCCTATTTTTTTACGGATGCTCAGCGCTTTATATGTCGCCGTATTTTCACTGATTAAATCACCTGGTTTTATTCTTAAGTCCACTTGTTTGCTCGGTTGATAATAAATGTATTTTTCGGAATCAGCCACAGAAATTGAAGCATCCTTCGGTACAAACTCCCTGATGATATTTAAAACGGATTCGACCGTAAATTGATCCATTTCCTTTCACCTCTTAAAAGAACATATTAATAATTCCCCTATTTTTAAGCAGGGCATTCATGAAGTAATTCATAGTTTTTTGGTAAACTTACATTTTTTTGAATTCACTTTTCGGAAAATTAAAGAAAAATTGAAGTAACTAAGCGAAAAGCGTCGAAAAAAGCAAAAAAATCGTATTTAAATTTATGTCCTTATTCATTATAGTTGGAATGCTCCCCGATTTCCATGGGGGATTCAAGAAAAAAGTTTCCTTATTATACAAACATTTAAATATCAAAATCCAGCGGACATCAAACAAAAAAGCCGCTCTCCCCTAGGATAACGGCTGAAAGGTTATTTTTTTGAAGGGGGATTTTGAAACGGGGATTTTAATCGGAGTGATAACATCTCTTCTAAATTTTTCAGTGGCAATTCCAATAAAAAGGGTCGGTCATCAGGTTGATATACATCCTCTGAAATGAGCGTATTAACGATCTTCTGTTTTTTTGCATTAACAATTCGGACCAGTCTCCCCATTTTCAGCTCCCTTTCTTTTATCTTCTGTATCCGGCGGAATTGATCACAGCATCAGATGTCATTCTTTAACGCATCATGACCTTCTTTACCGGTACGGATATTCACAACATTCGCCAATTCATGTATGAAGATTTTACCGTCTCCCGGTTTACCGGTACTCAAGAATTTCCTTGCTACATCCACAACATCCTGAACTGGCACTTCACACACGACGATTTCGATTTTCATTCGATCATGCAATGACATTTCACGATTTCTGCCTCTATATGTTTCCACATAACTTTTCTGAAGACCCGTTCCTTTTACTTCCGATACCGTCATTCCGCTTACCCCTATTTTCGCAAGTTCCGCTTTGAATTGTTCAAATTGGATAGGACGTGTAATGATTTCTATTTTCGTTAAAATCCCGGACATATGTGCCCCTCCTTTTAGATTGATTCGTGATAAGCTTTTTCTCCATGAAGTGTAAGATCAAGCCCCATTGACTCATCTTCTTCACTGACACGCAACGGTACGAAAAGGTTAATGGCTTTAGCAACGATATAAGTGACCACGGCAACGAAGATATAGGTCGCAATGATCGCTACAAGCTGCTTCCACAACAAGTTGAAATCTCCATAGAATAAACCATTTGCACCGCTTTCGTTTACGGAAGTTGTCGCGAACAAACCTGTAGCGATGCCACCCCAAGTCCCGCCGATCCCATGTAATCCGAAAGCATCAAGCGCATCGTCGTAACCCAGTTTATTCTTCAGGAAGAATACGCCCCAGAAACAAACGGCACCGCCGATGACACCGATGATGATTGATGATGCGGGCGTTACGAATCCGCAAGCGGGTGTAATGGCCACCAAACCAGAAATGGCTCCGGATACTGCACCCAGCAATGTTGCCTTTTTATTAGCCATATATTCGACGATCAGCCATCCAATGATACCAGCAGCTGCTGCAACAGCTGTATTAACGAATACATTCATCGCCACTCCATTGATTGTCAGTGCGCTTCCGACGTTGAAGCCGTACCAACCGAACCAAATTAATGATCCTCCAAGAAATGTTAAAGGAAGATTATGCGGCGCACTGTCCCCCGACTCTTTCCTTTTACCTAACATGATTGCCAATACCAAACCTGCAACCCCTGAAGATATATGAACAACGTTGCCACCTGCAAAGTCAAGTGTACCCAGTTCCGCTAACCAGCCTCCACCCCATACCCAGTGTGCAACGGGAGCATATACGAATAAAGACCATAGGATCGTAAAAATCAGGAATGCTGAAAACTTCATCCGCTCGGCAATGCCACCAGCAATGATCGAGACCGTTAAAACGGCAAAAGTCATTTGGAATAACATGAACAAACTATGGGGAATTGTTTCACTGTAAGGTCCAGGTGCAAAACCCACATCCTTTAAACCAACCCAGTCCAGACCGCCCAGAAGTGAATTACCAGGTGAAAATGATAATGAATACCCAATCAGCACCCAAAGAATAGAAATGACAGCCAGAGGCATATAACTATGCATTGCCGTATTCAAGACATTTTTACTTTTTACCATCCCTCCATAAAATAGGGCAATCCCTGGTGTCATTAGCCAAACCATCATCGTCGCCAAAAACATGAATACCGAATCTGCCATTTGCATACTGTTTTTCCCCCTTTTTTATTTATGTTATGTTTATTAACACTATTGTGTTATATTTTTTATCATATATTTAATTTTCTAATAATTCAACTTAATTTTTGTATTTTTCAGAAAAAATGTTAGATTAAATAACATCAATAAGAATAAAGGACCAGCAAATGTGATTTTTTTGGTTTAATAGTTACTTTTCCATCTTCACGACTCCACGTCTGTCACATTTTACCCTCCACTTATTCCCCCCTCGAAAACCATTAAAAAAAGGGCCCTCCTATTGAGGGCCCTTCAATAAATATTCATTAACAGCAACGAGACACTTTCCCACCCTTTGCGTTATACCGTTCATCCTGGGCTTCGCAGAAAAATTCTTTCCTGGTTTTCACGGGATCTTCAGGATGATGCTTTCTCATATGTGACACATACGTATCATAACTTGGCACGCCGACGAGCAAACTGACGAATTGCTTTCTGTAGCTGAGAATTGTAATTATTCTTTTCAACATCGCTTTCCCTCCCTTATGACGACCTTGATACATAAGGCGTTTCATGTAAATCTATTTTCTGGTTCTTCAAGACTTTTATCCATAACCTAATGGCAGAAATCAGGACCGTGATCACCACGATCATGAAGATGGCACATAGGGCAGCATCCACATAATCATTGACGATGACCCGCTTCATCTCGGCCAGATTGGCTGCCGGAGCAAGAACTTCCCCACTATCATAAGCCGCTTTAAATTTATCCTTATGTGCTAAAAAGCCAATTGCCGGGTTTTCGTGGAACAGCTTTTGCCACCCTGCCGTCATGGTCACTATCAACAAGAATGTAGTGGGCACAAGAGTGACCCATGTGTACGCTTTTTTGCCCATTTTGAAAAGGACCGTCGTCCCAAGCAGCAACGCAATGGCGGAAAGCATCTGATTCGCGATTCCAAACAATGGCCAAAGGGTATTGATTCCGCCAAGAGGATCAATGACCCCTTGATAAAGGAAGTACCCCCAACCAATTACACAAATGGCAGTCGCAATTATATTGGGCAGCCATTTATTCGTTTCAGCAAATGGTTTATAAAAGGTGCCGATGATATCCTGTATCATAAAACGTCCCACCCTGGTTCCTGCATCAATGGTGGTCAATATGAACAATGCCTCGAACAGTATCGCGAAATGATACCAGAACGCCATCAGGGACGCCCCCCCAATCACTTGCGAGAAGATATGGGCCATGCCGATTGCAAAGGTTGGAGCTCCTCCAGTACGGGATATAATGGTCTCTTCCCCAACATCGTCTGCAAGGCCGGTAATCATCTCAGGTGTCACAAGGAAACCCCAATCTGATATCGTTGCAGCCACTTGCGCTGGTTCCGTTCCCACAACGGCCCCCGGGCTGTTAATGGCAAAATAGATACCTGGCGTCAATACACAGGCGGCAATCATCGCCATGATGGCTACAAAGGATTCAGTCAACATCGCCCCGTATCCGATTGGACGTGCATGCGATTCGCGTTCAATCATTTTAGGAGTCGTACCTGAGGAAACGAGTGCATGGAATCCCGATACCGCTCCACAAGCGATCGTAATGAATAGGAACGGGAATAAATTTCCGGAAAATACAGGTCCCGTTCCATCGATGAATTGAGTGACGGCAGGCATTTCAAGGCTCGGCATGACAATAAAGATGCCTAGTGCAAGTCCGATGATCGTACCGATTTTCAAGAATGTACTTAAATAATCACGCGGTGCCAATAACATCCATACTGGCAAAACGGAAGCAACGAAACCATAGACAATCAACATGATGGCAATCGTTTCCCCGTCGAAAGTGAACATCGGCGCCAATGTTGCGCTCTCGGCTACAAAACGGCCGAAATATAACGCGAGCATCAAAAGTATGATTCCGATAATCGACCCTTCACCAACCCGTCCCGGCCTTATATAACGCATGTAAATGCCCATAAGGACTGCAATCGGTATGGTCGAGGCAATCGTGAACATTCCCCACGGACTGCCCACCAGCGCTTTTACGACAACCAGGGCAAGTACCGCCAGTAAAATGATCATGATACCGAGGATACCGACCATCGCTATCAAGCCTGTAATCGGTCCAATCTCCTCTTTGATCATTTCTCCCAAAGATTTGCCGTTACGGCGCATCGAACCGAAAAGAATGATGAAATCCTGTACGGCACCAGCCAAAACAACTCCGACTACAAGCCATAGCGTCCCTGGCAAATATCCCATCTGAGCTGCAAGGATGGGGCCTACGAGAGGTCCGGCTCCGGCAATTGCTGCAAAGTGGTGGCCAAACAACACCCATTTGTTTGTAGGTACATAATCTTTCCCATCATTATTCGCTTCCGATGGAGTCTGGCGATTGTCATCTAGCTCAAACACTTTCCGTGCAATGAATTTACTATAAAAGCGGTATGCAATTGAATAAACACAGAGTGCCGCAGTAACAATCCACATGGCATTGATGCTTTCCCCCCGGTTTAGCGCGACGAAACCAAAACTCACCGCACCCAATGCAGATATGATCCCCCAAAGAATAACAGACTTAAGCGCTTTCAATTTTTTCCATCTCCTCTCTATCGATCTAGTGTACAACTATAAAAAACCTTCATTTATAAGGGGCCAGGGCTGTATTTTCCCCCTACCCATTAAATTTAAAGAATTTTATATATATTCTGAATTATATGTTACCGTAAGGTTTTTTAGCAATAGCAATTTAGTCAATTTGTAAAGTATTTTCCATTATTTTGTCGATAATTCCCTCTTTTCCCACTTTGGTGGAATCAATGATTTCAATGCTTTATAAAAATCGTATTGTGTGAACGCATTTTTATAGGGTTCATCATTAAATGTACGGGATGCGATCTCCAGGTTTATGATGCTCATTATGGGACCAACACAAAAAATGTGCGCCGGATGGCACACATTTTTCTTTATCCTATTTGATTTTCCCTTAATGAGCTGCGGTTTAAATCGTAATAAAAACCCCTCTGCCGCAACAATTCATCATGGGATCCTTTTTCAATGATCCTTCCTTCATCAAGTACGAGGATTTGATCACTTTGCTGAATTGTATTCAATCTGTGGGCAATGACAAAACTTGTCCTTCCCTCCATCAAGCGGTGTAATGCTTCCTGAATTTTAAGCTCGGTTATCGTATCTATGCTACTTGTCGCTTCATCCAAAATCAATAAAACGGGATCCGCTAAAATAGCCCTTGCAATCGATAATAGCTGGCGCTGCCCCTGACTTATTCCACTGCCATCTTGATTCAAGATGGTATCGTATTGATCTGGCAGTTTCATGATAAAGGAATGGGCATTGGCAAGCTTGGCTGCATTCACCACTTCTTCATCTTCTGCCTCCAGCCGGCCGTAGCGGATATTTTCACGAATCGTACCTTGAAACAAGAAGGAATCCTGTAAAACGAAGCCCATATGCTTACGGAGGCTGGACCTCATCACCTGTTGGATATCCTGGCCGTCAATCAATATCCGGCCGCTGTTCGGCTCGTAAAAACGGGCAAGAAGATTAATGATCGTGGTCTTACCTGCCCCCGTGGGACCTACAAGCGCGATGGTCTCCCCTTTTTTTGCATGGAAACTAACATCATATATCGTTTGCTCTTCATTATTATACGAAAAGGAAACACCCTCAAAGTCCACCTCACCGCGGACTTCACGAAGTTCAGAAGCCTGTTTCTCATCCACTTCTTCTTCTTTTTCATCAAGTATGGCGAAAACCCGTTCAGCACCGGCAACAGCTGAGAGGAGTGTATTGAATTGGTTAGCCAGGTCATTGAGCGGACGGGTGAATTGCCTTGAGTACTCGGTGAAAATGACAATGACCCCGATGGAAACCGTACCTATGCCATTCAGCGCCAAAAACCCTCCGACAGCGGCTATTACCGTGAAACTTAAGTTGTTCAGTAAATTCATCAGTTTTGGAATCAGCCCTGAGTATGATTGTGATAGGAATCCGGCTTTCTTTAAATTTTCACTCCGGATGATAAAATCACGGATCACTTTATCTTCCTGTGAAAAAGCCTTTACGATCCGTTGTCCGGAAATCGTTTCTTCTATAAACCCATTCAGTTCTCCAAGGTTCTTCTGCTGTGCTTTAAACAGCTTTCCCGTCCTGTTCGTTATCCACCTCAGACCGAAGAACATGAGAGGAACGATGAATAAGGTTAGAATAGTTAATAAAGGGCTCAAATACAGCATGACTCCGATCGTCCCGACAAGTGTCAGCACACTTGAAAAGATCTGGATGACGGAACTATTCAAAGTGGAACTGACATTTTCAATATCATTCGTGACCCTACTCATCAACTCCCCGTGCTGACGCCGATCAAAAAAGGGAATGGACAACTGGTGAAGTTTTTTGAATAGTTGATTGCGCATCGCATAAACCGTATCCTGTGCAATTCCGATCATCCAATAATTCTGAAGCCACATGGATAGGGAATAAAATATGTAGACTCCGAGAAGCCCTAAAAGAAGGCTGATAAGCCCCCCGCTATCTCTTGTGACAATATAATCATCAATGGCCATCCCAACAAGAAAGGGGCCAAGCAATCCCAAAACCGAGCTTATCAGTACCATGAAAAGGACACATAATAGCAGGCTTTTATTCGTTGCCAAGTAGGGAATGATCCTTTTTACCGTATTCCAGGAGTTGACCGGTTTAGACTTTGCCTTATCGGGAGATATTCTTCGACTCAAGCGAAATCCCCTCCTCCCCAAACTGTGAGCGAACGATTTTTCGATAAAGATCGCTTGTTTGCATCAAATCCTGATGTTTCCCCAGCGCAAGGACTTGACCGCTTTCCAGCAACAAGATTTTGTCAGCCTCCATGGCTGTACTGATTTTTTGTGTAATGATGAGCGTTGTGCATGTATAGTCCTTTAAAGCGGCAAGCAATTTACTTTCCGTCTTCAAATCCAGCGCACTTGTACTATCATCCAGAAGGAGAATCTTCGGTTTACGCACCAATGCTCTTGCAATCGATAAGCGCTGTTTTTGCCCTCCAGACAGATTCACTCCTTTTTGCCCTAACTGGGTTTCATATTGCTTCGGAAGTTTCATTACGGTCTCATGGACCTGAGCATGCATGGCCGCACCCATGATTTCCTCCATCGAGGCACCCTCTTTTCCCCAAGCGACATTATTTTTTATGGTCCCCGAAAAAAGCAGGGCCTCTTGCGGTACATAGCCAATCCTGTTCCGCAGCGAATTCAAGGGAATATCTTTCAGATCTTGGCCATCAATTTGAATGGAGCCGCTTTCAACTTCATATAATCTCGGAATCAGCTGAAACAGTGATGTCTTCCCTGATCCTGTCGCTCCTATGATGGCAAGCGATTCTCCCGGATCGATGGAGAAGGTCAGGTTTTTCAATATCGGGGTTTCGGTTCCAGGATAGCGGAAAGATACATCCAGAAACTTAATGCCTCCCCCATTGACGGCCCCACTCTTGCTTGCCGCTTTACCTTCATCAATATCTATCGGGGTTTCAAATATTTCCGTCACACGTTCCGCTGAAGCCTTTGCACGGGAAATGACCATGATCAGCCATGAAAAAACGGAAAGAGATGCCGCTATCCTCGTGGCATAGTTGACAATCGCCACAACTTCCCCTACCTGTATATCTCCCGTTGTTATAAATTCACTTCCAAGCCAGAGAATGATCAGAATCGCCATATTCATGACAAGCATCAGCACAGGCATCGTCGTTTCAATTAAACGAAGGGAAGACACAGTCTTTCTTTTCAACTCTTCATTCGCATCGTCAAATCGGCCGATTTCATGCTCCTTACGAAGAAAAGCTTTGATCAAGCGCATGCCTATCAGGTTTTCCCTCATGACTCCGTTGACATTATCGAGTTTTTTCTGGACGAGCTTAAACAGCTTAGCCGCCCGTTTCATAACCCATCCCAAGAAGAAAACAAGAACCGGAATTGAAATGACCAATACAAGGGATAATTTCAAATCGACCGCAATAGCCATGATCGCTCCGCCGATTACGATCAACGGCGCCCTTGCCATGATACGCAAGCCCATAAAAACCGTATTTTGAAGTTGGGTCACATCATTCGTCATCCTTGTGATCAACGAGGAAGTCGGGATATTATTCAAGTTCGCAAAAGAAAACGCCTGTATTTTACCAAAAAGGCTTGTCCTGACATCATGTCCAAAGCTTTGACTTACATGTGATGCCGTAAATGAATTAACGATCCCGCCAAGAAATGAAAAAACGGAAAGTCCAACCATGACACTTCCCCATTTAATCACCACCGATAAATCTTTCTGCAAAATGCCATCATCAATGATTTTTGCTATAAATAGAGGTTGTAATAGCTCTACCCCGAGCTCGACAATCATTAAAGATAAAGCAAGAATGATCAAAAGCCAGTATGGCTTAAGAAATGAGGACAATTTTTTCATCTATGACACCTTCGATTCTCCGTATGTAAATAGCATCTTTTCATCCTCTCATTATACATTTTTATACAGATTTTTTAAAAGATTTTAACTGTTTTAAAGCATTGGTAAATATCTTAATTTTTTTTTATAAATACCCTTGACAAATAACAGGAAATAAGCGAAAATTCTAATTGATAATGATTTTCAATTTCATTATCGATCTCTGAAATTTGATAAGCAATTACGATATTCTCTTATCGTACCCTTTTGATATTGTACATAGATACAATGTCGCCCCGGCTTCTCTGTGCCTAGTAAAATTATATGCTCATTAGCGAATGCAAGTCACTAGAATATTGCCCCCTCTTTATTCAAGTAATTTATTCACATTGGAAGCATATTAGGCAGCCGGGGATTATTTTTTTTCAACTATTAAACTTACATATATGATTAAAGGAGCAGGATGATCATGAAACTAGAAGATATCATTAAAGAACGGCGCAGCATCAAACGATTTAAGGACATTCCTGTTCCTATTGATACCATCCAATCATTATTGGAAACTTCGACATGGGCACCGAACCATAAAATGACCCAGCCATGGCGCTTCGTCGTGGTGCATGGTGATAGCCGTTTAAAACTCGCAGAAGCAACACGTGCATTCATGGAAGGCAAAGAGAAGGACCCTGAAAAGAAAAAAGCAGCCGGACAGCGAGGATATAATAAACTCATAGGTGTACCGATGTTTGTCGCAGTGATTATGGAAGAGAATCCGAATCCCAGTACACGTGAAGAAGATTATGCGGCTACAAGTGCCTTGATCCAGAATTTCAGCCTGCTTGCCTGGGAACAGGGAATCGGGATGATATGGGAAACATACGGCATGATACACAGCATGGAGTTTCGTGAAGCTTTGGGCGTGAAACCAGGCGAGAAGATCGTCGGCAGCCTTCACGTTGGCTATCCCGATATGATTCCTGCCCCTCGTCCAAGGAACGCGATCGATCAACTCCTGACCGTCATGGACTAACATAAAAGGAAGGCCTCCAATCTTCCAGTTGGAGGCTCAGACTGTAGACAAACTCGATGAAAACCGGGTTTTCTACAGTTTTTTTATGGCTTTTTACAATTTGAATGTTGATTTCCGCTCCAGGCACTCGTTTTTCCCGCAGGAGTCTCGTGCCTTACACTCCAATCACATATAGATAGAACTTATTCCTACATTTTTTTGTATTATATAGAAGTATTTAACCAGGTGATAAGGATGCTTTTTAAACATGATTCTATTCAGCAAGATCAACTTGAAGTAATTACTTAAATCAATTGGTGCCAGTGAATCATTTGGCTCGTAAACTTGATGTGCCATTGACATCTATTTCATTTATAATTTGGTGTAAGATATGTATGGGGTTGGACGTCCCTTTTTATCCGTTTCAAGAGCGTCAACTCCGTTCTCCTCCTATTGCTTTAGCCACCTGAAACAGACGCTCTGAACCCTGCAGCGCGTCTGTTAGCTTGGAATGATTATCCCCACGGTCATTGCCACTACCAAGAAAAAAATCCAGCGTATGTATAGTGATTAAAAGATCAATCACAAAAAACCCCCTTCTAAAAGGAGGTCCCTAAACGCTCATACTCAAAAGAACTCGTGATATAATGCCTGAATTGCCGTCTCTTCGTTGTGCCCTTTCACACCGAACATCATGCTTACCTCCGAAGAGCCTTGATTGATCATCTCAATATTCACCTTTGCTTCAGCCAAGGCTTTTGACGCTCTTGCCGTTGTACCGACATTATGGCGCATTCCTTCCCCTACAACCATGATCAAGGCAAGATCATGTTCCACATTCACTTCATCGGCATGAAGCTCTTTCTTGATTCGGGAAATGATTTTCTTTTCGGTATCCCCTTTCATCTGGTCCTGCCTTAGAATAAGCGTCACATCATCGATGCCTGATGGAATATGCTCATATGAAACTCCATAATCCTCGAGGATGTGCAGCAGTTTCCGGCCAAAACCAACTTCCCGGTTCATCAAATATTTGCTAATGTAAATACTGCAAAATCCTTTATCACTTGCAATCCCAATAACAGGCCCGTTCGTATTATCCCGTGTATTCACAATGCGGGTCCCTTGTGCCGCCGGATTGTTCGTATTCTGGATATGGACAGGTATTCCCGCCCGGAATGCAGGAATCAGCGCCTCATCATGAAATACCGAGAAACCTGCATAAGAAAGCTCACGCATCTCACGATAGGTTAGTTCCCGGATTCCCTTCGGATTGGAAACCACATTTGGATTCACCGCATAAACGGCATCCACGTCCGTAAAGTTCTCATACAAATCAGCTTTGACCCCATTAGCAAGAATCGAACCCGTAATATCGGAACCGCTTCTTGAGAAGGTTAACACATCACCA
Source organism: Peribacillus sp. FSL R5-0717 (assembly GCF_038002945.1). Lineage (NCBI taxonomy): Bacteria > Bacillati > Bacillota > Bacilli > Caryophanales > Bacillaceae > Peribacillus > Peribacillus sp. FSL R5-0717. The sequence continues at coordinate 3,176,938 of NZ_JBBOOF010000001.1, read as the reverse complement.
TCTAACGTATATCCGAAGAATCCTGGGAATACAACGATTCCCGGCTCATCACGCAGAGCATATAACCGATCATAAGACTCTGGCAGCACCCTGGTAAATCCACCTTCATCCGTTACGATCAAGCCTGCCTTCTTCGGATTGATATACTGTGCCTCCACTCCAAGGCTTTGGAAATAACCTGCGACCAGCTTCGCATTATTATCCTCGCCACCTGCCTTCAAGGCATCCAGATAGCGCTTTGGGTTCGTTTGATCTGCATGCAGCAGCGCCATTAAATTTTCATGAATCCCTGTGATTACACTCTCGGATATATCCAACTCTTCAGCAATGCTCGCATAGCGGGATACAACATCTTCTATCAAATGCTCTCCGTTATCCCCGCGCAGCTGCTGTTCCGCAGCTTCAATCAATAAATCCGTCACCTTTATATCATCGGAATTGCGTTTTCCTGGAGCAGAAACGACCACAATCTTCCTCTCTGGATCAGAAACAACAATTTCGAATACCTTCCTCAACTGATCACCTGACGCAAGTGAACTTCCACCAAACTTTGCAACTTTCATCTCGACATCCCCTATTTTCGTAAATATTCTGTCAAAATTAACTCTCCCTATTATTACGCTTTTTCTCGAAACAATCAAGTGGAAATTCCATTATGGGAGGACATTTGTACTCTTAAAAAGGACAGAATGACAGAACCACTGATCGAAATTAGCTATAAACTAAAAAAAGACAACGGGCATATGCCCATTGTCCCTCCTATTCTTTAGCGATTATCCACGGTTTCCGGGTATAAGTCATGATTCATCAAGCGGTAATTCGCCATTTCCTCATACTTCGTACCTGGTTTCCCATAATTCGTGTAAGGGTCGATGGAAATTCCGCCCCTAGGTGTAAACTTGCCCCAGACTTCAATATATTTAGGGTCCATCAATTCGATTAAATCATTCATGATGATGTTCATGCAGTCTTCATGGAAATCACCATGATTGCGGAAGCTGAATAAGTAGAGTTTCAAAGACTTACTTTCCACCATTTTCACACTGGGAATATAGCTGATGTAAATGGTAGCAAAGTCCGGCTGGCCCGTGATTGGACATAAACTAGTGAATTCCGGGCAATTGAATTTGACGAAATAGTCCCGGTTCGGATGCTTGTTATCGAATGACTCAAGGATTTCAGGAGCATAGTCGAATGTATATTTTGTTCCTTGATTCCCAAGCAGTGTGATATCTTTTTTTAATTCTTCTTCTTTTCTTCCAGACATGAAAAGTCCTCCTAATCCCACATTTCAGGGAGATTCATAAAATGGGCCTCTATATAACAAAAACCATATCTCCTCAAAGATATGGTTGATTCGCAAAAAATATCAAAGCCATAGTTTTTTTAAGAGGGTGATGCTATGAACCTCTCCCGTTTATCGGGAAATATTTTAAAATTGTCATAGTAAATATAGAAAAAAATATCTAATCTGTCAATCATACATTTTAAATTTGGTTTGATTCCTAAGGGCATTCAGCTTAAAATGTAGAAGAAGTTTATCCTACATGAAGGAAGAGATTAAGTCAATGTGGATTTTTGCAGCACTCATCACGAGTTTATGTTTCGGAATCAATAACAGCATTTTTAAATGGAGCAGCGGAAAAGGGTATTCCAAGATACATATCCAATTTTTCTTTTATTTTTCAGCTTTTATTTTGTCCATTGTTTATGGAGTATTAATGGATGGTTTGCAGCTGAACTGGCTGTCCATCATGCTTGGTGCAGCAATTGGTGTACTGAACGCCAATGGTAACATCCAGATGGCAAGCGCCTTTGAAAAAGGTCCGGCAAGCTTGACATCTCCATTAATCGCAGCGAATGCCATATTCCCCATTCTCTGTGCAGCTTTAATTTTTCACGAACATATTTCTTCCTTGCAGTGGAGTGGAATCGCCTGCATGTTTATCGCTACATTAGTCATCCAATATACACCTAATGCAAAAGGTAATCATCAATATGTCCCATGGATGATGCACACATTACTCTCCATCTTATCTTTTGGTGTGCTCGGCATTCTTATGACGACATCAACACGTCTTCAATTAAACTCCCTTGATATCCTTGTATCAATGTATGGAGGCGGAATGCTTTATCTTCTTTCGGCTCTAGCCTTTAAAAAAGAAAAAATCAAGCTAAAGGAAGTCAAAATCGGTTCCTTAGTAGGCTTTTTAAGCATGATAGGCTATGGATGTTATTTCTTTGCGTTGAACACTGGCATCGCAAGCATCATTTTCCCTGTCGTCAGCCTGAACTGTTTGGTTGTCGTATTCGCTGGATGTTATATATTCAAGGAAAAACTAAAAAACTATCAAATTGCTGGTGTCCTTGCAGCATTAATCGGTATTATTTTAACTAAAATATGAATATAGTTCGTTTTAAAAAAACAACCTGGCTGTCATGTATACAAGCCAGGTCGTTTTTTAAAAAACCTGAAAATGGGGCATGTCAAAAAAAAAGTGTTGACACTTCACTTAAAATATCAGATAATTTTGAATATTAATTCTCACGATTTTAGCTTTTGAAATGTTTGATTATCCTTCTGCTACGGGTATAAAAGAAATAGGTACAACCACCTCATTTAATTCTGAATTAGGAAAGGAAAGATGCATAATGGTAAAAGTTACAGTAACAGTTGATTTCCAAGGAAAATCTTATCAAACTAACGTCCTTGCTAAACCGGGTACTGATCATGAAGTAATTTTACAACAAGCCCTTCATCAAGTTGAAAAACAATGGAAAGCATAAAAAAGCAGGCATCGCAATAGATACCTGCTTTTTTATTCCCTTAAATACTATCCCAAATACTTTTCATATGCACGATTAACGACCCTCTTGCAATCCCCTCCTACTTAATAACACTTTTAATTGTTTTTTTCAAAAGGCACTAAAATCAAGATACCAGTTTGTGTACCAGAATTTTTATAATGAAAAAATATCTTTGAAATGGAATTATATTAAAAGCCTTATAAAAAAGAAGGTATTTTTAAGACGCGTCTCAGCTGCAGACAATTTAACCGTTAATTTCCACTCCAGGCACTCGCTTTCCGCGGGCAGTCCGGGAGCCTCCTCGGTGCCTTTGCGCCCGCGGTGTCTCCCTTGGACTTGGACTCGGACTCGCTTTTCCCGCAGGAGTCCCGCACACCCGCTCCAATCAACTATGTTTTAACCCTTTTGTTTACAAACTCAAAGACGGTCTTTTAAGGACCGTCTTTTTAATGTTCTATTAAACTAAATTTCTTATTAATGGCATGGAACGTTCTTGGAGGCTATCGGAAAACAGACTATAAGATATGAGCTTCTTCTTGTACCGTTTAACTACATCCACGCGGTCGCTGTAAATATATACAAATAAACTAACATCCTTTTGCCTCTTTTAGTATCAATGACCAATGGAGTCCCACTATTTTCTGGATGTAAAAACAATTCCTCATCCCCGGGAATATTTAATTTTCCTTCAAAAATCTAGCGCTATTAACATAATTAATAACTTGAGTTTTTTCTTCACCTTCCAAACGTTTTCCGTCAAAGGTTACGATTGCATTCCCGCCACTAATTTCTGAATGTATTTTAATTTTACTGATAATCCAATTAACTGCATCTGTTTGAAGACAGGAAACCAATATTTTTAACAAACTTAAGATAATTGTCACAATCAAAACCGGCAATGTCAATTCATCATCTCCGCTACATTTATAAATTAATTCTTATATAACTTATTATATCAAGAGTGGCTGATCGTTTTCTTAGTTGATGTGTCCGTTCTATTAACGTTTTACCCCAGTAACACATTGCACTTAAAAACACGGGAATGCTTCAAAAGTGAAAATCACCATTTATAAATATAATGTTGTGAAATGGTTATACTAAACAAATAGATTCAGCCACATCCTTGTTAAACAAACTTCCATGAATGAAATGGATAGGCCAGTATAAGAATTAACATACAAAAAAACTGGACGTCATCAAGACGCCCAGCTTTTCCAGAATCGATTATTGGTATCCCCAAATCATTGTTAGCATTGTACCGAAAATTGTAACCAATGCAACGAACAATCCGTAATAAACGTTTGTGTAAATCGATGCTTTATCTTCAGACTCACCTGCGTGCATGAACATAACTAATTGAAGTGCAGCTTGCATGAAAGCTGTAACAAGAAGGATGATCACACCCATTTTAAGTGAGAGATCAAACATAATAACTGATAGTGCGACCAAAGTCAGGACTAGTGAAAAGGCAAATCCCATAACTTGGCCCCGTGGGAATAATTCTTTCATATTACATCATTCCTTTCAGGTAGACGAAACTGAAGATGAAAATCCAGACAACGTCCAAGAAATGCCAGTAAAGTGAAAAGATGAAAGCCTTGTTTGTTGTTTCTGGAGTCATACCGCGCTTTTTGATCTGCATGATGATGAAGGTTCCCCAGAATAAACCAAGTGTAACGTGAGCTCCATGCGTACCTAGTAATGTAAACAAACTAGATAAGAAAGCACTTGTTTGAATGGTTGCTCCTTCATGTACATACTCCACGAATTCATAAATTTCGACTCCCAAGAAGCCTAAACCAAGAATAAGGGTGATGATGAAGAAACCAATCGTTGCTTTCTGCCTGCCAAGTCTCATTGCATTGATTCCAAGACCAATGGTAAAACTACTGGTTAAAAGAAAGATTGTTTGAAACATCAGGGTTGGCACTTTAAAAAGATGTTCCCCTGTTGGACCATTTCCAGTACCACCAACTAAGACAAAATAAGTGGCGAACAGTGTAGCGAAAAGAGCTATTTCTGCTCCTAGGAAAATCCAGAATCCAAAAATCTTTAAGCGATTTTCTTCCGTGCTATATTCTAGTGGCAGCGAGTTATCTATTTTCATTACTTAGCACCTCGCAATTTATTTTCAGTTTCTTCGATCTCTTCAACAGAGATATAACGTCCGTGATCTTTTTCGAATGAACGGTGAATCATACAAGCAAAGATACCGATCGTTGCAATGATTGCAATGATCCACATGCTGAATACCAATGCAAAGCCCCAAACGAAGAAGATACAGCTCATGATAAACGGCACGCCACTGTTATTTGGCATATGAATCTTTTCTACTTTACCGCCAAATAATTTAAAGCCTTTTTTCTTTGAATCCCAGAATGCTTCTGTAGAAGCAACTGTTGGCACAACTGCAAAGTTATATTCAGGGATTGGAGTATGTGTAGCCCACTCTAGAGAACGTGCATCCCATGGATCGTTTGAAATATTTCTTGATGCATAACGAGTGCTCCAATAGATATTGTACACAATAAGTGCAAAACCTATTGCCAAGCCAATCGCTCCAACGAAAGAGAGCATATTCAATGGACCATACCCTGTTGATTCAGAGTACGTATACATACGACGTGCCTGCCCATCTAAACCAGTGATGAACATCGGGAAGAAGGTTACATTAAAGCCGATTGTAATGAACCAGAACGACCATTTTCCAATTTTTTCGCTCAACATGAAACCGAACATTTTTGGCCACCAGTACGTGAAACCGGCAAGTACGGCAAATACAGTACCAGGGATTAAAACGTAATGGAAGTGAGCTACTAAGAACATTGTATTATGGTATTGGTAGTCAGCACTTGCCATGGCAAGCATTACCCCTGTTACCCCACCGAGCGTGAAAATCGGAATGAAAGCTAAAGAGTATAGCATTGGAACGGTAAATACGATTTTACCTTTCCAAAGTGTGAACAGCCAGTTGAAGATCTTAACACCAGTCGGTACGGCAATTGCCATCGTGGTAATCGAGAAGATTCCATTAACCATTGCACCGTGACCCATTGTATAGAAATGGTGAGCCCATACAATGAAAGATAGAGTAGAAATAGCTACCATGGAGATAACCATCGAATTATACCCGTACAGGTTACGACGTGCAAATGTCGAAATGATTTCACTGTAAATACCGAAAGCTGGAAGAATTACTATATAAACTTCAGGATGTCCCCAAACCCAGAACAAGTTTGCCCAAAGCATATCGCTACCGCCATTGGCCATCGTAAAGAATTGAGTTCCGAATAGACGATCCATTGTCATCAACGCAAGTGCCACTGTCAATACAGGGAAAGCGAAAACGATAATGAAGTTTGTAATCAAGATAGACCATGTGAACATTGGCATTTTCATTAAGTTCAGGCCAGGTGCTCTCATTTTCAAGATGGTTACGATAAAGTTGATACCAGTCAGTAATGTACCGATACCTGCTATTTGAAGTGAAATCGCGTAATAGTTCGAACCGACTGATTCACTGAAATCGTTACTTGCCAGCGGGAAGTAAGATGTCCAGCCTGCATCAGGAGAACCACCGACTACGAAAGAGATGTTAAATAGCATTGCCCCCATGAAGAATAACCAGAAGCTTACTGCGTTCAGACGTGGGAATGCTACGTCACGCGCTCCAATTTGCAATGGAGTAACAATGTTCATTAACCCAATGATAAATGGCATAGCCATGAACAGGATCATGACGACCCCGTGTGTTGTAAATACCTCATTATAATGCTGTCCATCCAAAAGACCGTTATCTGGAATAGCCGTTTGAGCACGCATCATAAGAGCATCGACGCCACCGCGGAAAAGCATAAGCAGTGCTGCCAGGATGTACATGATACCAATACGTTTATGGTCAACCGTTGTTAACCATTCACGCCATAAGTAACCCCATTTTTTAAAATAGGTAATTCCGGCAACAACCGCAATCATGGTTAAACCAATGGCAACCATGGATGCATAAATCGCAGGACTTGGATGAGGTACGGCAAATCGATCAAAGTAATCCATACTTTTGTGACTCCTTTCAGGAAAATATTCCTTATCTTGTAAACCTAGTTGTTTTATCGAACGAAATTATTTCTTAGTGATTCATGTTGCTGTGTTCTGAATGTTCCTCGTGTGAATCCTTGGAATCATGTTCTTCAGTATCAGAAGATCCGTGGTCATGACCAGCATTTTCCCCTTCAGGAGCTGGTGAAAACTCTAAGTGAGTTCCAGTGTATGTGGATTGTCCCACATGACCAGGTTTTAATAATTCATTGAATTTTTCCTCAGTAATCGGTTTAGCAGTAGCTTTAATTTCATCTACCCACTTATCGTAATCTTTTGCTGACAATGCATTAACGTTGAACGTTTGCTGAGCAAAACCTGAACCACTGAAGTTTGAATTTCGACCCATATACTCACCTGGTACATCAGCTGCTAAGTGCAACGTATTAACCATGTCCGACATCGCGTATTTTTGTCCTCCAAGTTGCGGAATCCAGAAACTTGAGATTGGACCGAATGAGTAAAGTTTAAATTCGATTGGTCGGTTAGTCGGTATAAACAGATAGTTGACCGTTTCGATATCTTCTTCCGGATAACTAAAATGCCACTTCCAGTTGGAAGATGAAGCGTAAATAACTAAAGGTTCTTGATCTCCGTATCCTTTAGGTGTTGCCTCAACTTCATTTGTTGTTTTAACAGTAACAACGGATAGGAAAGCGACGATTATAATTGGGATCGCAACCCAAATTATTTCAAGAACCTTACTTCCTTCAATATGAGGCGGTTCATAATCATCACGTTGTTTGGAAGCACGATATTTCATTATCATGAAGATATACAGTACCATAACGACAAGGACGACAAAGGCCATTGTCCATATCGAAATCATAATAACATCTGCTTGTGTTGCAGCTACTGGCCCTTTAGGGTCCAAGACCATTAATGGGTTATCGCAACCGGTTAGCACAGTGGCAATAGTAAAAAGTATAGTTAATAGAGCCCATTTTATTTTCATAGTACTACCCCTTTCTTACATAATAAAATTCCAATTGGTAATTATTCGGACAAAGTGTTACCATGTTCACAAACCCCGACATACCAATATTAATCCCAAGTCTAAAAAAAGACAATACAAAGTGACATCTGTCACATAAAGTTCAATAAAGAGCAGTAAGAAGATGGTAAATGAACGGAAATGTTCGAAAATCTTCAGCAAATGAAATATAATAATTGTTTAATAGCATACCTATGGAAATTCACTTATCAGTACAGGATTGTATATATTACCGGTCCACTATCCATTTATTATTACTCTAATATAATGAAATGAAAATTTCACATTATATTCTCCGTGTTTATTGCCTCAACCTCCCTCAAGAATATGAATGATATTACCTATCCTGTCAAGTAGGTATTTATCGTTGGAAACATGATTTAAAACTGATTTTTTACACTCGGGCAGGGAAGTTGGTAAATGGTAGCCGCATTGGATATGATGTTGAATCCATGCTTCCAAACTCTATTGATCCAACACTGGCCAATATTATATGTATATAAGGAAACAACGAGTGGGTAAATTGGGTTTTTTCTCCTCGTAATACTTATTGCCCTTTCAGTTTTCCTAACCAGCCGTTTACCAGTAGTCATGAGTGAAATAATTCAGGGGTCGGTCAAACTTGTTGCAACTAGTGATGTTTATCGGTCAGCAGGACAGGACTGAATTACAGAAAAGGACATTTGGTTGTTCAATAAACTCCGCCTTTGTAACCCACACTTCCTCATTGAATGAAACTTCAAGTAAAAGTGCAAAAAAAAACACAAAAAAAGGACTTTTAAAAAATGTCCTTTTCTCGTGGATATAGTTCAAAGTTTAAAGTTAGAACTTCCTGCGTTCGGGCAGTTCGGTTTGGATACCCGAGCACATCGTGTGTATTCCATTAAATGAAAGGGTTGGTCATATTTTTGATACATAACGAGTGCAGTATATTGTATTGAATTAAAAAGTAACCAACTGATAATTAATCCAAGTACTCCACATAATGAAAGCGCATTCAATCATTCGGATCACTTTGACTCAAATTCTTTAGACAGGCGTTCATCCAATGTTAGTAAATCTGATGATAGAATGCTCATTATGCTATATTCCTCGTTTTAGTTACTGAATTCTGTACTTCTTTTTGTTTGAGTGTTAGCCTTTGACTTCATTTTTATGATTTTAGTCGTTTCCGGTACAATTCTTTCACCTTTATGTGTTTTCATTACCATTTCTTCTGTCAGGACAAAAAATATACCAACTAGAAAAATTGCAGCTGCACTTAGTGTGATGGCGATTCCAACGGAGGTAAATATATAATCTTTATTGTAATCGCTTACAATGAAACTTAAAGCAAAAATAATAATTCCGATTACACAACCTGTGCCCGATACCCATTTCACTGCATCTAACATCTTCTGATTAGCTTCCATAATTTCATCCCCTTTCTTTCTATTTTATGACATTTCACAAATTTGTCAAATCTTTTCTATATTTTAACATATTCACAATGGAAACCTTGACAAATAGAACACGCCACTATTAACTTTTAGGTATTAAAGACTATATGAAGAATTCGAAAAAAGGTGCAAATGCACTACCTATTTTTCCGATATTAACCTTGTGTTTACTATTAAAAACTTCTAAATAAAAGGCCCCTGATGAATGATCAGGGGCCTTACCTCTTTCTATGGTTTTTGCAAGGTTATCGTTACCGTTTTCTCTTCAGTACCTCGGTATACTTTAATTTTTACTTTATCGCCGATTTTCTTATCTGTATATAAGTATTTCCTTAATGCTGCGGAAGTATTTATTTTCGTTCCATCAATCTCAACAATGATATCCTGTTGCTTTAGCCCTCCATTCGCCGCAGCCGATCCCGCTTCTATACTCGTCACCATTACACCGGACTTTACGGCTTCAGGAACATTTTGAATGTAATATTGCGGCAGTTCTTCCATACTGGCCAAGCTGACTCCTAAATATGGACGTGTGATTTTTCCATTTTCAATCAGTTCCGTAACAATCGGAATCACATCATTACTTGGTATGGCAAACCCTAAGCCTTCCACACCGTTTTCAGAAATCTTCAGACTGTTTATGCCGATCACTTCCCCAGCGGTGTTGATCAATGCACCGCCGCTATTGCCAGGGTTGATCGCTGCATCGGTTTGAAGGACATCAAGTGCCCACTCCCCGTCCGAGGTATCGACTGAAATGGTGCGTCCGTTGGCACTGACGATTCCTTGTGTAACCGATCTTGAAAAATCAAGTCCAAGTGGGTTGCCAATTGCCAATACTTCTTCACCTGGACGCATGCTATCAGAATTCCCGAATTTAATTCCCTCTGGTGCTTTCGAGGCATCAATTGTCAAAACCGCTAAATCCGTCAAAGCATCGGCCCCGACAACAGCTGCCGTTGCCTTTTGTCCGTCATACAATGAAATTTCGACTTCCTTAGCTCCTTCAATAACATGATTGTTCGTGATGATATAGGCTTTCCCATCAGCTTTTTTATAAATGACCCCTGAGCCAGTTCCGCTCTCAACCGTTTCGCTCTCCGTGCTTTGCCGCTGGTACGGGTTCTGGCTTTGCATCTCCTGTAAATTCACGACCCCTACAATCGATTTGGATGCTGATTCGACCATCTCTGCCCTATCATTTGAATCCGTACTTGTCGATAACTTTTCCGCCGTGACATTTTTATCCTTTTCAACACTGTCCGTTTGCTGTACACCTGCCGTTTCGGTTGACTCATTCACTGAACTTTTCCCTTGATCTATAAAGTCTCCGCCAAATAGAAATACAGATGATGTAACCATAGAAGCAACCGTTCCGGAAACAAGGCTAGTTATCCAGAGAGACTTACCCTTTTTCCGTTCTGCCTTGATTCTGACTTGATCCTCACCATTATAATTCTCCATCTTTATCCCTCCTATGATTGTCCTTTACTTGCCTCAATCATAAACAGGAATTATTAAAAAATCCTTAAGAAAATAAAGAATTCGGCTATCCTTTAACAAAAAATCATAAAATTTTATCGAATCCTGTATGTTGCCGCACAACAAAATAAAAAGGCCACAACAGGGGCCTCCCATTCGACCATTCAGTTATCCTTACATGACTTCATAAACTTCTTTGGTCTCCTTATTCACACCATACCAGCCCCAAGTGGTTTTGTGTCCGCTTTTCTGAATAGGTTCCTCTACCTCGAAAACATGAAAAATATAATCTCCCTTTTCGGCATCATGATCATATTCGATTTGCAATTGCGGAAAGTTTTCCATATCCACGTAATCCCTCACAAGCTTCTCCGCCTGAGATTTACTTAATGAACGATCCGAATCCTTGCTTCCTTCTTTGCCTTTTGTATCCGTTGCCGCCTCATCTTCTGCTTTGGATCCTTCCTCGGTTGTTTCCTCCGTGGATTTCACTTCATCATTTCCCACTACTGCTTCTATCGTGGCGGAGTCTGATACCGGGTGCATTTCCGCCGCCTTTGAAACCAGTTGTTTACCTTCCCGGTATTTTGCTTTATATGCGGTTGCTTCTTCAAAATCTTTTTTGGCCGATTCAAAATCCTGTTCGTCGTATTTCTTCATTCCACTCGCCAGCAAACCTGAAAGATCCATTAACTCCCTTGATTTAGGTGTTTTTGCTTCTTTATAAGCTAATTCAAATGCCTCGTGGGCTTCTAAATAATTTTCCTCATTCAACTGACTTTTCCCTAAATCCATATTGGAATCATAATTCCTTGTTACGCAGCCTGAAGCAATCAACACAAAAAAAACAACCATGATTGACCTCTTCACTATATCACCACTCCATTTACCATATTATTCTGTAAATCCATCTTAAACCATTTGATAAGGAGTCCGATACCTTTACTTCCTATCTTTTTCATTAAGGAAATGTTTACTTTCATGAATATTTTTTTACAAATAGTGGTACAGAATAGATAAATGCCGGAAAGGGTGATGTGCAGAATGATACAGGAAAAACATACCTACCATGTCGATTTGGTCAGCGGTGACGTACTCGGACAAAAACTTGAAGAGAATCCGAGTTTCACGGTGCACGCAACTGATGAGGAACTTGCAGAATTGAAACAATGCTTGGAGGAACACCGAAAAGATGACCTGGAGGCATATGCCCGATCACATGTGCCCTACCTTCTCTATCATCATGACCGGGCAAATGATAAATACGATGCAGCCATGAAAAGGCTTTATGCCCTCATTTATAAATTAGGGGATGAAACGGCACGAAATCATATTGAAGAAATTGGCATATTGAAAGATAACAAATTCGAGGGAAATGAAGAAGTGCAAAAGTTCAAATAATAAATAGAACAGAACCTGAAATTCAAAGGTTCTGTTCTTTTATGATCAGTTTACCAAAAGGTTTTCATTCACTTGAATCACTATCCCTTTTTAGAAGAGAATATTTTTAATCTACATATTTATCCTTCAAATAATCTGTACAGATACCGCCAATAACCATCAAAGCTAATGGTAAAAAATTAGATACAACGGCATGCTTTTTAAAATGGTAATATCCGTGCCATCAAATTTGTTAAGACCAAAAATAATTAATTTGGACACTAATAAAAGTGCTCCTATTAGTAACACGATATCAAAAACATTTTCCAATTAGGAAATGCTAACTGCTTACTTTCCCGTATTATTTTTTCTTTCAATTCCTCGTCACTCCTTAATAATTCATCTACCGTAATCTGAAATAAATCACTTAGATTAATGAGTACTTCAATACTTGGATAATTTTTTCCCGTTTCCCATTTGGACACAGATTGGCGACTCACATGAATCTTCTCTGCAAGATCATTTTGTGAACAGTTTCTTTTTCCCGTTCTTTTTTTAAACGTTCGCTAAAAATCATAATGAGTTCATCGCCTTTCCTACTCCTAGTATTGTGAGATGAATCGTGCAAAGTAAAGATAGTAATAAGCGCAATACTATGCAACCTATGAGTGACACCGAGGAAAACCTTGATATATCAAGGGTATCCCTTTAATTTTGTGGAACTGCTGCAGAAAGTTAAAATTTTACAAAATAGCAGCCAGCTAACACGAAAGTGGGTGAGAAAAGCCTTGTAAGATCGCTTCCTAATTTCACGAAGCATTTTTTGACTTTTGCAAGCAATTCCCAATTCTTCAGGATGATTCCGTGAGTAAAAAACATAACGGAAATTGTTCTTTATAGATATCTTTTCCTCATTATTTGTAGTTTAAATGAAGATCATGTTCCTGCATCGTTTTCTAGATGGTTTTTACCTTACCTTGAATATATATTTCTGCAAAGAATCATACTTTAAGAAGGCCCCCGATGAGAGGCCTTCTTCTGGAACAAACTCAGTTATTAGTTATAGAAAATAGCTTTATAGGGTCCAATCGATAAGCAATCCAGCTTGAGCTAATCCACCGCCGAAACCATATAATAAAACCTTCTCACCACCACGGAGCTTCCCTTCTTTTATCCCTATTTCCAAAGATAAGGGAATTGTTGCTGAAGAAGTATTTCCATACCCCACTAAGCTATATAAAGTTCGTTCGATTGGAAAGCCGCTTCTTTCACATATTGACTCGATCATTCTTAAATTTGCACTATGCGGTACGAACCAATCAACATCATTCAATTGATATTCGGCATTTTTCATCACAGTTTGCATTCCTTTTGGAACGGTCGTGACAGCCCATTTATAAACCTCACGTCCATTTTGTACAAGGTTGCCGCTATTATTTAAGTCTTCACCATTTATTCGTGTCGACAGGTTTGTACTATATAAATGTTTTCCGCCTTCTCCCTCAGAATATAAATGTGAAGAAATAAAACTTGGCTGTTTTTCATCATATTCTACAAGAACTGCTCCTCCGCCATCTCCAAATAAAATACAAGTGGCTCGATCTTCATAGTCCATAAGTTTAGATAAAGTATCAGCTCCAATAACTAGAACTTTCTTGTTTAAACCAGATGTTACTAATCCATTAGCTACATGCAGCCCATAAGTAAATCCTGCACAGGCAGCGTTTAAATCAATAGCTCCAGTATTCTTAATGCCTAGCTTTGCTTGGACTAAAGATGCTACACTTGGAGTGTTGAAATCAGGAGTAAAGGTACAGACAATGATCATATCTACATCTTCGACAGATTTATCATACCGTTCCATTAAATCCTTTACAGCTTTATAACCGATATCACTAGTAAACTCCTCTTCATGTGCAATTCTTCGTTCTTTAATACCGGTACGTTTAACAATCCATTCATCATTGGTTTCAACCATTTTTTCTAAGTCTTTATTTGTTAACCTTTTTTCAGGAACATACGAACCTATCGCAGTAATACGTGCTTTGGATTTGAACATAGAATAGCCACCTCGTGTGTATGAATTGCATCATTTTATAACTTGATATTAACACCTGGTACTAATTATAAAGCAAAAAAAATCTTATGCAACTAACCGTTACATTTAAAAAAGAGCGGGCGGGGCAAAGCAACTTTAAAGGAAAGCACCTGTTAGTTCAATACAATCTTTAGAGAGAATGCCAAAAGTCATCTTCAAGACATTTCCTCTAATAATATTAAATTCTGCTTGCCTTACTGAACTTATCAAAAAAATCCATACTACTAGTTGATGCAGATCTTATTTATGATGACGACAGATTTGATCTTGCCTTTCGAGGTTTTGTTCGACTGCATATGTAGTGCCCCATTCACACATTGTATTTAATACAGGTACAAATGATTGACCTAACTCAGTTAAACTATATTCTACTTTTGGTGGTACTACTTTATATACTTCTCTTCGGACAAGCCCATCTCTTTCCAGCTGCTTTAATTGGTCGGTTAAGACTTTCTGGGTTATGGTCGGTATTAGAATATAAAACTCTTTTGTCCTCATTGGTTTTTGACTCAGAAAAAAGAGGATTAAGCATTTCCACTTTCCTCCTACAGTATTCATGAAAATATTTATTCCCGTATTTAGACTCTTCATTCCTCATTCCTCCTGAATAGGCACATAAAGGTGGCTATGCCACTTTATTGTGCGTTATTTTCTTCTACATCATGGGTCCATTATACTCTGATTATAAAGCAAATATAACATTGGGAGTGAACACGATGAGTGTAAGAGAGACTATAGAAAAAAGACGTTCCGTAAGGCAGTATGATCCCCATTATAAAATTAGTCCAGAAACGTTGGCGACACTTATTGAAGGAGCCAGTAAATCTCCTAACGGAAACAATATTCAAGCAACACGATACCTGGTTATAGATGAACCATATTTAAAGAATTTGTTACTGCCCATCGCTTTTAATCAACAACAGGTAATTGAAGCCTCAGTACTGATTGTTATACTAGGTGATTATCAAGCATTTGAAAAAGAAAATATCATAATGATACATGAGGATGAATTTCAAAAAGGTTATTTTGACGCATCTGTAAGAGATTATCTAACAAACGCGGCAATCAATTATTATCTAAATAAATCAAAAGAAGATTTAAAGGTTGAATTAATAAGAGACGCAAGCCTGGCGTCAATGTCGTTAGTTTTATTGGCGAACGAGGCAGGTATAGAAACCATTACAATGTCCGGGTATGATTCCGAACAATTAAAGTCAGCCTTAAACATTTCCGATAGGTATTTAGATGTTATGCTTATTGCCATGGGGAAAGGAATGAAAGAAGGTCACAAAACAGTAAGACACGATGTTAGCAAAGTCATTTATAAAAACAAAATATAGTGAGTGTATTGGAAAGAGGGTTAAAAAGACCCTCTTCCTCTTTCTTCTTAATTTTTCGTAAAACTTTAGTGTTTTAGCTTGTAATAGGTTACCGCGAGCGCAAGGGCAAGAACTGTTCCCTTTGATGATATCAATCGCATCCATGATAAGGAATCCGCTCAGGACTGCACCGCTGAAGCCTCCAAAGGCATTCGGTTTTCCCGCTCCTAAAACGGAGGAACCAATGAAGGCTGCTGCGACGGCATAAATAGCGGGATCCTGAATTGATTTCCGATGTCATGCCCTTAATGCAAGGACAATTCCCCCGATTGCAGCAAATAGAGCTGAAATCAGATACGTATTAACTGATATCCTGGAAAGTCTAGCCGCTTCCTTATTTCCCCCAATCTAAAAAGGAATCAATCACATCTCTTACAAATTCCCATTCCAGGCGCTTTTGTTTAAAGCCTTCTTCCCCCACTGATGTAAGTCAATTTGGGCTAATTCAAAGCCGTACATATCCCTCCTATATAAAAGTGACTATCTGACCTTTTAAGATTCCCTTATCAACATCTTCTTCATATTGGAATTTACAGATCGTTTTTTTAGTTAAACCTGATTTAACACTCTCCTTTAGGTAAGTACCTATACTAAAAGTGCATACTTACGCACTTGCAGAGTGCACTTTATACTTAAAATAAATAATAGTTAAGGAGGAGAAATCTTTGAAAACTCTTGTTATCGTAGCACACCCCAGTCTGGAAACATCCGTCATAAATAAGCGATGGGTAGATTCGCTAAGGAAATATCCGGAGAAGTATACAGTACACGAATTGTATAAGGTTTACCCTGACGGAAACATTAATGCGGAAAAAGAACAGCAATTAATCGAATCGCATAGTAATCTTGTTTTACAGTTCCCTTTTTATTGGTTTAATTGTCCGCCTCTCCTAAAAAGATGGCTTGACGATGTTTTTACTTATGGTTGGGCTTATGGTTCAAATGGAGGCGATAAATTAAAGAATCGCAAAGCTGCTTTAGCTGTATCTGCCGGAATTAACGAAGAGGATTATAGTGAAGAAGGAAGATATCGCTATACACTTGACCATTTATTATCTCCCTTTGAAACTACCTTCCTATACTGCAATGCAGATTATCGTTCATTCTTTGCGTTTTATGGTGCTGAAAATGAGCCATCCGTGAGCGAATTGGAAAAAAGCGCACAAGATTATTTGAATTTTGTCGATAACCTTTAATAGGCAGTTCATTAAAAAAGTATTTCCTTGTCAGGGAAATACTTCCTTTGATTTAATCAAAATAGCTACACCTACGGCTGTTTAGTCTCCTGAACTGGCAAACTGTTTTTCTCTCCCCACTCGCACATCATATTTAACAATGGGATGAGAGATAGACCACGTTCAGATAATGAATATTCTACTTTTGGAGGTATTTGGGGAAATTCCTTGCGTATGATAAGGCCGTCTGCCTCCAACTCTTTTAACATGATGCTTAGCGTTTTAAAGGAAATGGTACCGATACTTCGCTTCAGTTGATTATGACGCATGACCTTATTTTCAGACAGCCAATACATTATGATCATTTTATATTTGCCGCCTATCAAGGACAGCGTATATCCAAAGCCAGTTTCATTCGGTTTCACACCTGCCGGAACACAGGTTTCGCGCATAAGTTTACACTCTCCTTTAGAAAAGTATATGATATGAATGTTCATACTTTACAATAGATCATTATCAATCTTATTAAAAGGTAAATAAGGTTCCTATAAAAATTACAATTGCGGTCAATCTTTATACTCCGACAATGAGGGTTCAAAAAGTGCTCCTGCCACCATTTTAGCGTAAGTAAAATGATGACGATCTCCTTAACCCATCCCTTTTTAAAAAGGAAAAATCCTGTTGCATTACAACAGGATTTTTTCATATTTTTGGATTTTTGTAGAGTAAAGTAACGAATTCATTTTAATGTTTTTGCTTGTAATAGGTTACAGCGAGTGCAAGGGCCAGCACTGTTCCTTTGACGATATCCATCGCATAATACGGAACGGACATCATGATGAGCCCATTTTGTAGGATTCCGATCAGGACTGCACCGATGAAGGTTCCAAAGGCATTCGGTTTTCCCGCTCCTAAAACGGAGGAACCAATGAAGGCTGCCGCGACGGCATCCATTAAATAGGGTGATCCTGAATTGATTTCCGATGTCATGACCCTTGAAGCAAGGACAATTCCCCCGATTGCAGCAAATAGAGCTGAAAGCAGATAGGCAAGTATTTTGTATTTATTAACCAATATCCCGGAAAGTCTCGCCGCTTCCTTATTCCCCCCAATAATGTACATATAACGACCGTGCTTCGTATAAGTCAAAAAGATATGGGTCGCTATCACAATGACGGCCATGATCAGGATTATCCACGGTACCTGGCCTATTTTGGCGAAAAACGGGCTGATCAGTCCTGTTGCGAACGTCCCGTCTGGCATGACCATATTTTGCGAAACCGTGGCCCCTTTTGTATAGGTAAGGGCAATTCCCTGGATAATGAACATGGTAGCCAAAGTCATCAGCATGTCGGGAATTCTCAATTTAACGATCATGAATGAATTCAAAGCCCCTACGAAAAGTGAGGCACCGACCGCAGCTAATATGGCGATGAATGTGTCCTGAGAAAACCAGACAAACATCGAGATGACGATGGCATTGGCCAATGATGCGACGGAGCCGACGGAAAGGTCGAAGCCATCCACGGTCAGTGATATCGTAATGCCGATCGCAATGATGGTCACGATTGAAATGGAACGCAGGATGTTTATCAGGTTAGAAGTTTGGATGAAAGATGGATTGGATACGGCGAAAATTCCAATCAGAATGATAATCGTCAATATTGTGCCGTATTTATAGAAAAAGTCGAATAGTTCCACCTTTTTCTTCGCTTTCGCTGTCTGTGTAACAGGAATGGGTATGCTCATCCTATTTACCTCCTGTTGAATAGAATAGTAGTTCTTCTTCATTCGTTTTGCTTGTTTCTAATTCGATGACAGTGCTCCCGTCATATAACACATAAGTCCGGTTGGTAATGCCAATGATTTCGGAAAGCTCGGAGGATGCATAAATGATTGCTTTTCCATTCCTTGCAAGCTCTGCAATCAATTCGAATATATCCTTCTTGGCTCCGACATCGACCCCTTTCGTTGGTTCATCGAATATGTATACATCCGCATCTGCCATAAGCCATTTTCCAATGGCAACTTTTTGCTGGTTACCACCGGATAGGTTTTCAACCTTCACTTCCCCTGAAGGAGTTTTAATGCCGAGACTTGCGATCATTTCCTTCGCCTTTTCCTTTTCCGCCTTACGATCGACGACACTGAATCTTTTGCAGAATTTGCCGAGACTGGCTGCAGTCAAGTTTGCCGAGACTGATTCCTGTACAAGGACCCCTTCTTTCCTGCGTTCCTCAGGTACAAGTGCCAGCCCGCTTTTTACTGCTTCATGCGGTGATTTCAGAGAAAGCTTTCGACCATTCAGGATGACTTCACCCGCTGTGATGGACGTATGACCGAAAAGGGTTTTACACAGCTCCGTTTTCCCAGCCCCGACCAACCCAGCCAAGCCGATTATCTCGCCTGCTTTAATATTCAGACTGACATTCTTAACTTTCTCGGCATCTGACAATCCGTTCACTTCCAGAATTACGTCTCCAATCGAAGCATTCACTTCAGGAAATTGTTCATCCATAGTTTTCCCAAGCATGTTCTCTACCACTTCGGCACGGGTTATGTCCTCGATTTTTCGACAAGTGACACGCTCCCCATTCCTCATGATCGTAATTTCCTCACAGATTTCAAAAATCTCAGGCAGACGATGTGAAATGAAAATGATTGCCACGCCTTTTTGCTTTAATTCATTTACAATACGAAAAAGTTCCGTCGTCTCCGTATGACTTAACGGAGCAGTTGGCTCGTCGAGAATCAAGAATTTGCATTCTGTCGAAACCGCTCTTGCTATCAGGACCATCTGTTTTTCAGCCAAGGTCAGGTCTCTAAGCAACTTTTTCGAAGGGACATGAATTTTCATATCTTCAAGAATAGAAGTGGCTTTGTTGTGCAGTTCTTTCCAATGTACCCTTTGTTTTTTTCCCATGTTTTGGACCATATCATTCAACATTACATTTTCCCCAACTGTTAAATAAGGGATGAGGGCGGTATCCACTTCCTGATGAACTATTTGAATGCCCTGTTCCTGAGCAGCTTTTGGCGAGCGGATATCCCGCTTCATCCCATCAATAAAAATGTCACCTGAATAATGAACATGGGCTCCCGATAAAACTTTCATTAACGTCGATTTCCCTGCCCCGTTTGCACCGACCAATGCGTGGGCTGTTCCTGATTGTACGGAAAAATCAACATCACTCAGCGCCTTCACCCCCGGAAATTCAATTGAAATTTTCCTCATTTCTAGTTGCTTGCCCATGTCCATTCCCCCTTATAGAACAGACACTCCCTTCGCTGGAAAGAGAGTGTCTCTTTTTATTTTTTATAATGATCTTTCAAAACCTTCATCCAATCTTCTTCAAATTCCGTCGATACACCCCAGCCATCGACAATATCAGACAGGTTTGCCATGTTCACCGCTTCTTTTGAAGCTTGGATTTGCTTTTGCGAAATGAGTGATGCCTCCAAATCATATGTTTGCGGTGTTTCTTCACCCGCTAATTTTTTAGCCAATATCCTCATATTCACTGCACCGATCAACTTGGGATCGACTGCTGCCGTGTAGGACCATGAGCTATCAGCAGATTGGATTTCCTGGAGATCTGCATTCGAAACATCAATTCCATATATCTTCACTTCATTGCGGCCCGCTTCTTTAATCGCCCGGGCTGCACCGATAGCAAAGGCATCCCATGTTGCGAAAATGGCATCCAATTTACCTTTAGGGTATTTATTCAGCATTGCGGCTACAGCATTTTGTGTCTGAACCGAAGTATCAGCGGATGCCACTCCGAATCTTTCGACTTCTTTAATCCCGGGATTTTCTTTTAGTTTTTCCTGATAGACTGCATTTCTTCTTACCATTGGAGGAAAACCATCCACCCAAAGATATGCAATTGCCGCTTCACCTTTCTGTTCTTTTATCAGTTTATCGAAAGCCAGTGTTGCCAGCGCTTCATCATCTTGTGAAGTTAATGTCACGCCCTCTATTTTAGATAGATCGCTTATTGAATCGAATGTGACAACGCTTTTACCTGCATCAACCAACTTCTGAACGTCATTTACAGTTGCGGCATCATCACCATGTGAAATGATATAGCCGTCGTAATCTTCCTCCAAAGCCTGTGCTATTGCATCATGGAATTTAGCCGTATCACCATTGGCTGTGTACGTATCGACTTGAAACCCCAGTGCTTCTCCTTCTTCTTTCGCCCCCGCCAGGTATTGGGCAGTATGATCATCACCGCCAATTTTACGGATCACTTTGATTTTGGCTCCATCGCCATCAGCAAATCTCTCCGGGACATTTTCAAATGATACTTTTTCTTCTTTCTTCGATTCTGTGGAACTCTGCCCTGCAGAGCAACCCGTTAAAAGCAAAGCCGAAGCGATGGCAGAAATGAATATCCCTTTAATAGACCTTCTCATCTTGTTCCCCTCCATGTTTTCTAATTAGTCTTATCAGTTAAGTCGGTGTAAATCCCAAAATAAAAACCTCTCTAATATAGAGAGGTTTAATCGGCTGTTTTGCAGACTTGTCCCTCTCTTATCTGTCAAAACATTTCTGTTTTGCAGGATTTAGCACCAATTCCTAATGGAACGGTTGCTGGGCATCTTAGGGCCAGTCCCTCCGCCACTCTTGATAAGAGATATATTGTGTTACGTTTTCGTAATTATCACTTTATAGGGATATAGTCGTAAAGTCAATAGATTTTTGAATATTTGAAATGTTTCCTGTTATTTTTATTTTCTTTGAAGCTGGGCTAGACGCTTTTTCTCGATTTTTTCAAGCCTCTCCAACTGCCTTAATTTCACTTCGAACAACGTGATCGGATCACGGTAAACCTCAGGATTTTCTTTCATATGCTCCAATGCAGCCTGGTAGTCTTTTATTTCAGTCTGCGTCTGCTCTATCGTTTTTTGAAGTAAGGCAAATGAACTGCGATAGAAAAGTGAGATGTCCCGATCCAATGATTTTTCAAACAATCCAAATTGGGTTAGGAAACGTTCCGTGATCATTTCGGCAACATCCAGGTAATCTTCACTTTCCAGGTATTTCTTGTAACGATTGTACATATTGGCCTTATTTTGCGGTATCGCCCCAAATAGCTTCCCTGCTCCTTTAAGCAGCAATTGTGATGGAGTCCTGCGCAAAAGGATATTAACGTTTTCGATGCGGATACTGCTTGTCATCCGGTCGGCATCACGGCGCCAGTCATCCAATACCCTGAAGTCACCTGCCAGTGTAATCCGTTCTTCTTTGTATAATTCATTGAATCCGGCACTCATCTCATCCATGAACTGCTGGCTTTGTGAGAACTCCATTTGAGAACTGGCAATCCAGTCTTGAAGAGAACGGTAATATTGAGGCATGATCTTGTCAGAAATGAAGTTTTGAATCCGCTCATTCATTTCCTGGTTTAACTGTACATGGACCTGACTGAAATCACTGCTTTCCGTTAACGATTTAGAGCAATCCCTCAGTAATTCAGGAATTTTTGAATAAAGCTGACTTTTCACTTCGTCCTTAAGCGAACGATACGACCTTATGATATTTTCACTTTTTTCTTTTTCCAGATCAGCCAGTTGATTGACCGCTCCATTCAGTTTGACTTCCATCTGCTCATTCCAAGAGATGGAATGCTCGCATTTCCGCTCATTGGCTACCCGTTTTTCTAATAGATAAGATAAGGTTTTTCGAATGAATGCCAGGATTTTTTCAGATCTTCTTTCCTTCCAATTATCATCTTGATAATTCGATTGAAGGAAGGCTGAAAGATCCTTCAATTGCTGCCTGCTGTCATAATGTTTGGAGAAAGCGAACACCTTCGCATTCGGGAAATATGCATTAACTTTATCCCATGTTTCGTCTTCCATCCGGACTGCGACCTGATCACTGTATATCGTATCCATTTTATTTAATAGGAAATGGATCGGCAGTTTAGGTGCCATCATTTGAATTTCCAATAACAGATCCCTTTCGCTGCCGGTGAAAGGAGCCCGGGCGTCAAGAACGAACATCAGGCCATCACTGCCATGTAAATAGCCTTGGAAATCGGATTCCACGCTTTGTTCCCCATTGAACCCCGGTGTATCCAATAATCGCAAATGATTATTTCTTAGGTAGTCACTGATGATTGTCACATCGACTATAGTCCCGCGCTGACGGCGTGTTTCATCCAAATCAGTTAGCTCCTCGACAACTTTGCTATCTGTATCGGTAATTTCAAGGATTTCCAAATCATCCCCGTCTTTGACACTGACTAGGGAAGAATGGTCCTCAGCAGCAATGCTCTCTCCAACGATTGACTGAATAAAGGATGTCTTGCCATTTCCTGTACTTCCTGCAAGAAGGAGATTGAAATTGCTGGTATCTTTAAGCCCCTCCACCATCCATTTAAGCTTATTTCCAACCCTTAAATCATTATCTTCAGCCCACTGGATAATGGAATTGAACAGTTTCTCTCCCGCTTCCAGTCCGCCTCCCAATTTAGGCGATTTCGAAAGCAGGCTCTCCGCATCCTGAATGACCAGCGCATTGATCGTATCCGGGAAGATTTCATTCCAGGACAACGTGGATGCCGCCGCAAACAGCGAAAGCTCCCCGTCTGCGATTTTGAGCCAGTTTTCCAGCAACCTTGGCACGACAGGACTTAATTCTTTGATTAGATGCGTTCCTTCTAACAAACCTGCATATGCATCCCTGTAATAGACGGAAAGCTCATCCCATACATCCGCATGGTTCAATTCGATGGTATCTATCAAATTATTAATCACTCTTAACCATTCGAAATAAGCATCCGTATATTTATAATTTTTCCAAAGGGCAACCGTCATTTTCTCGAAACGTTCCTGGTCGAGTGTGTATAGCGAACCAAGGACAGTTGAGAAATAATCCGGATCCATCGATTGGGCAACACCCTGCTGGATATACGTTTTCAGCACATCGAACCAGCCCATTGACTCTGTACGGATACTTTCATTCGCCGCTAATACCACCGCACTGTTCCAATCCTTTTGTTCTTCAAAAAAGGCGCGTGCAATTTCAGTGACATTTGGGTAGTCTGGTTGAAACTCGACTGCTTCTTTCACGACTTTGGAAGCCAAATCATTTCTCGATTCCACTATGTACAGGGAAAACAGCTGCAAAAGAACTTCTGTTTTCAAGACAGCTTCATCCGTATCGACGGATTTATAGATATCCTCTGCGGTTGAATACATTTCCAATTCAAAATACGCATCAGCGATGTTTTTCTTCGCCCATGAACCAAGTTCCCCTTCTATGTTTTCCCATTTAAAAATGGCTGCTTCATAGTCATGGTGCTGAAAATATACCTCTCCTTGAGCAAATCTAATTGCGGTTAAATCGGATCTTTCCTTTTTTTGTTCCACGAGGAACATTTCACCCAAAGCTTGAATGGGATGCTTCCTTGTATCCTCAAGCATCGTTTCATAATATTTTTTTCCGATCAGACGTTCGTCCATCTTTATTCCCCCGATATATTTCATATTTTCAATTAAAGGATCATCACTGATTCTATAAGACTCATAGCAGACCTAATATTCAATTTATAGGTTCCTTTAGTTAAAAAATCATTTACAAAACCTTAAAATGTTATTTTAACAAAACAATATGGTAACAACATGTCACCACTCTTACAATTTTAAAA
Organism: Peribacillus sp. FSL R5-0717; assembly: GCF_038002945.1. NCBI lineage: Bacteria > Bacillati > Bacillota > Bacilli > Caryophanales > Bacillaceae > Peribacillus > Peribacillus sp. FSL R5-0717. The sequence goes on along the minus strand of NZ_JBBOOF010000001.1, from coordinate 3,152,424 downwards.
CAGAACCAACTAGAACTGTAATGTTTTTAATAAACCGATACAGAGATGTCATTTCCATTTTCGAGAAAATATGTTTTTCTAGTTTTACCACATATCAGCTAGAAGTGAGCGAACCATTCTCCATCCCTCTAAATGACCAGAAGCCCAACCCTTCAACTTACCTATAAACGGTAAAAACCAAATCACTCTGGCTCGTCCATTACTTGATCCCCATTTTTGCATTCATATAAAAAAGCAGTACCCTCATTCATAAAAGGTAACTGCTCACTGATAAGCTCCGAACAGTACTTGTCCTTTGACGAATTAGGATTATACCCCTGTACGCTTACGTTGGTTATTCGGCTTTTTGGTCAACTGGCTTTTTAGCTGTTTCGTTTTCTTCACAACGCCTGTTTCCAGTTTATCTTTACTTGATCCTGCTTGCTTTTGAGCCAGTTTTTGTTTGACTGCATCCGCCAGGCTTAATTTTTTATTTTCAGACATGTTGTTGTCTCCTTTAGTGTTCTGCCTTCTATTATAATATAGTTGCGATTAGAAAGATAATAGGGAGTAATATCCTATTCTTCTCCAAAAAACACTCTTGATAAAGTTGGTTTCGCCAAATAGGGACTAATTTCCTGCTCCTTTGAAAGGATTAATGATAAATTATGTTGACTTCATAATCAGAATTTGCTAAATTATCTTTATATTATAAAATCTATGAAGAGAAAGAGTAAGATGAGAACCCTGTTCCACAGAGAGTCGACATGTGGTGGAAGTCGATGTCCAAGGCCTATCCGAAAATCATCTCTGAGATGCAAAGCTGAAAATGCTGCAGTAGGCTTTGACGGGTTTCCGCCGTTACAATGGATCACGTATGAATTCGTACGTTGACTGAGTGCCGCAGCTTCTTTGAAGTGCGGAATATGGGTGGTAACGCGAGCACAAACTCGTCCCTGATTTTTCAGGGGCGAGTTTTTTATTTGCACAAAACACTTTAATTAGCCTTTTTCAGGCCAGTCGGCGGGAGTTATCATTTTAAAAAAAGGAGAAATCACCATGAAAAAAACAGACACATTATTTATCGGCCTTATGCTTTTCTCAATGTTTTTCGGAGCCGGGAATCTCATATTCCCTCCATTTTTAGGAGCATCTTCTGGAACTTCTTTCTGGCCAGCCATCGCCGGCTTTGTCGCCACCGGAGTCGGCCTGCCAATTTTGGTGCTTCTTGCAGTCTCACTTGTTAAAGGCGGCGCACAAACCATCGGTGCCCGAGTACATCCCCTATTCAGCACGTTGTTCATGGTCGTAATCTATTTAAGCATCGGGCCGTTTCTGGCCATTCCGCGGAATGCGAATGTTGCCTATGAAATGGGCTTCAAGCCGTATCTTGGCGACTCTGTGGATCAACCACTATTTCTATTCATGTTCACAACCATATTTTTCATCATCGTTTATGCCATTTCATTGAATCCGGAAAAAATGGAAACCTTCATGGGACGCTGGATCACGCCCGTTCTACTTTTGTCCATGGTCATTCTCTGTGTCGTTGGGTTCGTAAAGCTTGATGCTCCTTTCCAAGCTCCAACCGAAGCATATGCTGCAGGGGCCTTTTCGAAAGGGTTCATCGAAGGCTACAACACGATGGATGCTTTAGCTGCCTTGGCCTTTGGGATCGTCATCCTTACTTCAATCCAGCAAAGGGGGATTTCCGAACGAAAACAATTGACGAGATATACAGTAAAAGCGGGTCTCATCGCTGGCGTTTTGCTTTCTTTAGTTTATATCTCCTTAGGTGTAATGGGAGCACGCATGGCGGCCGGTGGGTCATTCGAAAACGGAACGGATATCCTCACTGTCGCTTCCACCCTTTTACTAGGAACCGGCGGGAAGGCCCTTCTTGGCATCATTTTCACTTTGGCATGCTTCACCACCGTTGTCGGGTTGACGACTGCTTGCGGACAGTATTTCTCGAACCTTTTCCCCAAGCTGAACTATAAAACCGTCATTCTGATTGTAACAATCGTCGGTTTCATCCTTTCAAATATGGGTCTGAATCAAATTCTGAAAGTATCGGTACCATTTCTTGTGATGGCTTATCCGCTAACGATCGTCCTGATTGTCCTGACATTCTTCAGCCGTCATTTCAAAAATCCGAAGAAGGTTTATCGCAGTGCAATGACTTTCACAGGAGTCTTCGCCTTGATGGATGGGCTGAATGCTTTCGGCTTACAATTAGGACCCGTACAAACCTTAACTGATGTCCTTCCCCTTTCCGCTTACGGCATGGAGTGGGTCATCCCTGCTCTCGTCGGTACAGCCCTTGGCATTCTGCTCAGTCAAATCGGACAAACAGCTCCCGCTGAGGAGTTGGAAGTCGAAACACTATAATAATGAAGTAAGCAGGTGATCTTTCCGGTCATCTGCTTATTTTGTACACACCTTCATTTCTTTATTTTGGAAATCGGCAACGGCTTTTTGTTATGATGGTGTCAAAGGAGATGATAAGTAATATGTCTAAGCAAACCCGTATTGGTAAAACAGATCTGTATGTAAACCCGATTGGCCTTGGCACGAATGCAATTGGCGGACATAACCTTTTCCCTAATCTAAGTGAGGATACAGGAAGGGATGTTTTGAGAACGGCATTGGAAGAAGGAATCAACTTTTGGGATACAGCTTACATTTACGGTCCTGAACGTTCAGAAGAACTTATCGGTGAAATCCTTAAAGAGAGCCGCAAACGTGAAGACATAGTCCTTGCCACTAAAGGGGCACACAAATTTGTCGATGGCAGCATCGTTTTTGATAACTCTCCCGCTTTTCTGAAAAATGCCGTGGACTCGAGTCTAAAAAGGCTCCAAACAGACTACATCGACTTATTCTATATCCATTTCCCTGATGGTGATACCCCTAGCAGTAGGTGCCTTAAAGGAATTGAAGGATGCAGGCAAGATAAAGTCAATCGGCGTCTCTAACTTTTCGTTTGAACAATTGAAGGAAGCAAATAAAGACGGCTATGTCGATGTCCTGCAATCCGAGTACAATCTATTCAAACGGGAGGCAGAACAAGAACTGCTACCATATACAGCCGAAAATGATATTTCCTTCATTCCCTATTTCCCCCTTGCTTCCGGTTTGCTCGGCGGCAAATATAATCAGGAATCAACATTCGATGACGGCCGGGCAAAAAGTCCGCTTTTCCAAGGACAAGCCTTTGTAAGCAACCTGCAAAAAGTGGAAGAAGTTCGGGCGATCGCCAACAGGAAGCATACCGATGTCGCCGATGTCGTACTAGCTTGGTATTTAACCAGGCACTCGATAGATGTACTGATTCCCGGAGCGAAAAAACCAGAACAGGTCACACGCAACCTACAAGCATTGGACGTTGATCTAACCATGGATGAAATCGCCGAAATCAGTGCCATTTTCGCTTAATATAGATGTGTGAAAAGGCTGTTCAGCTAAAGTTGAACGGCCTTTTTATCCTGTCCAAAATTGACTGATAAGGCCCCCTATATTGCTTAGGTACCCCTATTTTGCTATATTTAGTGAATATTCCATAAATTTAGGGAGAGGCAGTCTGATGAAAAAATCTATTGTTATTTTATTTCTTATCTTGGCAAATTTGTTCTGGGCCGGTAATTATATATTCGGAAAGTACGTTGTGACCGAACTTTCCCCGATCCAACTAACATTTGCGCGATGGCTAATCGCCGTTTTCTTATTGTTTCCTTTAGCGCAATGGATTGAAATACCAGACTGGAAGAGTGTATGGAAAGCCTGGAAATTACTATTAGTCATGGGTATGCTCGGAATCATCAGTTATAATTTTTTCCTTTATTGGGCTCTGACCTATACAACTTCTATAAATGCAGCTCTTGTCAATTCCATGAACCCTGCATTAATTGTTCTTTTTTCCGCTTTGCTGTTAAAGGAGAAAATTTCATCCCTACATGCACTCGGACTTATCATATCTTTATTAGGCGTTTTATTGGTCTTGACAAAAGGACACCTTCTGGATATATTCCAGCTCAATTATAATAAAGGCGACCTATTGATGATCCTGGCGATTCTCGTTTGGACCTTCTATTCTATAATCGGTAAAAAACTGAAAAACATTCCGATCATCTCAGCTACTGCCGTTTCCGTATTTCTCGGTTTGTTTCTCATTGCTCCATTTGCCATTGGCTCGGGAATGAACTTTGATTTAAGCAGTAAAGCCATCATCGGTCTTTTATATATCGGGATTTTCCCTTCTGTCGGCTCATTTATTTTCTGGAATATTTCCCTTCGCCATATCAATGCCGGCCAGGCTGGGATTTATCTAAATCTGATTGCTGTATTTACCGCCATTCTTAGCCTTATTTTGGGTCATGCGATTACGACCATCCAAACCCTCGGTGGCCTCCTTGTTTTCCTCGGCGTCTACCTGACAAGCAAAAAGAAAAAAGCAGATCCGTCAGCTGTCACGAAGAACATGTAAAGGGCATCCAGTGATACACATCAACGAGCGCTTTCTTCTCTTTTCCCCTTGTCTATGCACCATGATTTACGTTATCCTTTAAAGAAGAAAATCTGAATGTAAAGGTGTGCTTTAGTTGAGGATCAATAAATTTATCAGTGAATCCGGAATTACCTCGCGACGAGGCGCAGACAAATGGATAGCCGAGGGCCGTGTTACGATTAATGGCACTGTAGCTGAGCTCGGCAGTCAAGCTGAACCCGGCGATGATGTCCGGGTGGACGGCAAGCCGATAAAAGTCGAACAGCAAAATGTCTATATTGCACTGAATAAACCGATAGGGATTACAAGTACGACCGAAAAACACATAAAAGGGAACATCGTTGATTTTGTAAATCATCCGCTTCGCATTTTTCATATCGGACGGCTGGACAAAGACTCAAGCGGTCTGATCCTTCTTACAAATGACGGAGATATCGTTAATGAAATCCTTCGTGCAGAAAACAAGCATGAAAAAGAATACATCGTAACCGTGGATAAGCCACTTACCGCTTCCTTCATCAAAGATATGTCATCCGGAGTGGAGATTTTGGATACGAAAACACTTCCTTGTAAAGTCGAGCAGTTGACCAAATACACATTTAACATCACTTTAATGCAAGGACTGAACAGACAAATCCGCCGTATGTGCTCCGCACTAGGTTATGAAGTCCGTGATTTACATAGAATCCGGATCATGAACATCCATCTGGACGGACTGGCGATCGGACAATGGCGCGACCTGACCGAGGATGAATTGACGGAACTATTTAAGGAATTGGATTATTCCCCTAGGAAAAGATGATAATGAAGATGCCCCCAGAATTCCGGGGGCATCGCTTTTTTAATTTCAGGATTATTTTCAGCAATCATTTTGCTTTTATTCGTAGTTTTGCAGATTTACTCGTGAGTTTTGCACTTTTACTCGTAAGTTTCGCACTTTTACTCGTGAGTTTTGCACTTTTACTCGTGAGTTTTGCACTTTTACTCGTGAATTCCGCGGGGAGCTCCACGCTTTTTATGATAATAAAAGGAATCTATTTTTAAAGACATTGATTCCCAAAGCGGTTTTGTTTCTGAATCTACTCTTTTCCTGTCAATTACATCTATGTGCTTTATTCTTTTCATTTTTCCTCTGCGAACGACCACTACCCTTTTGCTGTAAATTCTTCTAAAGCAAGTATGGAAAATCCCATGATGGGATAAGCGGCCGCCACCAATCACACCAATTTTGAAGGTTTCCATGATTTCATCGATGGTTGCCCCGGCATTTAAGCAGACTTCCAAGTGATGCATTCATCGCATCGGCTGACTATGAAATGACCAATCCGATAATGGTGTACTTACCCGAACTGGCGTTTAAATACTTTACTGGCGAAGAAGTAAGCGATGACCATGATGCCGATACACCAGGCAAGCGAAATCCAGATATCGTTCCCAACAGACCCTTCATACAAAAGGGCACGAATCGCATTCACGATTGAAGTCACTGGCTGGTTCTCGGCGAACGCACGGACAATTTTAGGCATGGTTTCGGTGGGGACAAAGGCCGAACTGATAAACGGCAGGAAAATCAGCGGGTACGAGTAGGCTGTCGCCCCTTCCAAAGACCCCGCTGTCAATCCAGGAATGACCGCCAGCCATGTCAGCGCCAGCGTAAACAGCACGATTATCCCAGCGACCGCTAGCCAAGCCAGGATATCAGCGCTGGAACGGAAGCCCATCAAGAGTGCGACGAGGATAACCACGACGACAGTAAGCAAATTGGATATTAGCGAGGTCAACACGTGAGCCCACAATACCGACGAGCGCTTGATGGGCATGGTAATGAAACGCGCCATCAACCCGCTCTTTACATCCGTAAACAGCCTTACTGAAGTGTAAGCGACTCCGGATGCGATAGCCATCAGCAAGATTCCCGGCAATAAATAATTGACGTAGTTGTCCGTGCCTGCCTCTATGGCGCCGCCAAAGACGTAGACAAACAGCAACATCATCATAATTGGCGTGATCGCCACCGTGATAATCGTATCCGGGCTGCGCATGATGTTGCGCATTAAACGCCCTAGTAATACCCCTGTTTTGCTATTCATTTACATCTCCTCCTTTTTGCCGATGATTGCGAGGAAAATTTCCTCCAATGTCGGCTGCTTCTCGATGTACTCTACTTTCGCTGGCGGGAACATCTCCTTGAGTTCGGTAAGGGTCCCGATCGAGATGATTTTTCCGCCATGCAGGATGGCGATACGGTCCGCCAGTTGTTCGGCTTCCTCCAGGTACTGGGTTGTCAGCAGAATTGTCGTGCCGCCGCCAGCTAGCTCCTTGACCGTATCCCAGACTTCAATCCGGGCTTCGGGGTCAAGCCCTGTCGTCGGTTCGTCGAGAAAAATGACTGCTGGCGTCCCGATCAGGCTCATGGCGATGTCAAGCCGGCGCTTCATCCCGCCGGAATATTTATCCGCCCGGCGGTTGGCCGCATCGGTCAGGCTGAATCTCGCAAGCAGATTGTCGGCGACTTGAGCGGGATTGGAAACTCCCCGCAACTTGGCGACCATCAGCAGGTTTTCCCGCCCGGTGAGCATGCCGTCTAAAGCTGCAAACTGTCCTGTCAGGCTGATGCTCTGGCGAACATGATCCGGTTCACGCTGAACGTCAAAGCCGCAAATACCTACTTCGCCGCCATCGGACTTCATCAGTGTCGATAGGATGTTGATCGTCGTCGTCTTGCCCGCTCCATTTGAGCCCAGCAGGGCAAAAATTTCGCCACGCCGCACCTCAAAATCCATCCCCTTTAAAACTTCATTGTCTTTAAAGGATTTTTTTAACCCTTTTACAGTAATCACTGCATGGCTCATACTTTTTTCCTCCTTTTAATAGGCAGTAATGCCGCTTGTAAGATTCGAATTTATCCTTCCGAGCGCCCAGCGGACTAGGCTGCCCATTCTCCCCTATTTAGTCTGACTGATAATCTGTATAACTTACTACCGGGTTAAAAATATAACTGAATAGCGAAGGTGGCATTTCACATTTGTAACCAGCTATTCAGTCGGAATTATTTATTGAATTTATTTTTTCCCAATCGATTCATGATACTGTCATTCAAATCCTCACGATACTTGGCGAAATAAGTTCTAGCATTTGCCACTAGTTCGTCGGCAAAGGACGCCACATCGTCCCCAGTGATTTCCAGCACTTGCCTGCCTTCCGCAGCACCGGCTTCGAACAACTCGATTAATTCATACTGCATGTGCAGCATATCCATCCCGTTGCCCGCTGAGAAATTCCACATATAGTTTTGAATTTTCTTAAATACAAATTGGTAGTCCTCTGGCAGAGCTTCAACCCGTGCCATCATCATTTTATACTCTTTTTTATCACCAATCATTTTTTTGAATAATTCCATCATGTTATTCATCCTCCTTTTTTATAAACAAGACACTCCAAAAAATAGCGTACGGAATATCTTATGAAGCTAGATTGACTTTAAGACATTGATTTTTGATGAAACAAAATCCCATTTTTTCCAAAACAATTCAAGTTCCTGGCGTCCAGCCTCATTAAGTGAGTAAAACTTGCGGGGCGGCCCCATATCTGACGGTTTCTTCTCTATGTTCACCAGTTTTTTCTTTTCTAATCGCACGAGGATGGTATAGACCGTCCCTTCCACGACTTCAGTAAACCCAAGCTCGTTCAGGCGGCGGGTAATCTCGTAGCCATAGGTTTCATGGCGGCTGATGATTTCCAGCACGCAGCCTTCCAGCGAACCCTTCAGCATTTCAGTTAAATTTTCCATGCTCAGCCTCCTCTATTTTGTGACTTATATTAAAACGTAGTTCCGAGGGAAATTTTTATACTGAATAGCTTTTGGGAAGCACGCTATTTAGTATTACTTATTACAACTAAACTGTAACACCGAGTAGCAGAAGTGTCAACTTTCTTTCTTAAAAAATTTCTGCAACTTCACTACTCAGTGTTATCGGTATCTTGTGTTACTTACTACAAGGTATGCTGTAACACGCAGTAGGGTGACTCTCAAATTGATTTTTTTAAAAAACTAGCTCTCTCCATTGGATACAGCCGACGTAAATTATGACTCGTGAATATCACTTTTATCCGTGAGTATCACGCTTTTACTCGTGAATTTTATGCTTTTACTCGTGAGTTTCGCACTTTTACTCGTGAATTATGCTGTTTTACTCGTGAATTTCACTTTTACTCGTGAGTTTCACGCTTTTACTCGTGAATTCCACTTATCTACTTTTGCACGAGTAAGGGCGAAAATAAAAAGCAACCTGCATTAGGCTGCTCTTTTCGGCTCTAAATTATACCCACCATAAATCAGTTGGACTTTCGTTGATGAGTACAGTTTTCAGATTGGTTACGGCCCGTTGGAATCCTTCTTCAACTGACATCAGCGGATCTTCGTGTTCGATGCTGACGACGTAATCGTAACCGTATGTGCGAAGGGCGCTCATGATGTCGGACCACTCTTGCAGGCTGTGGCCGCATCCTACAGAGCGGAAGTTCCAGGCACGGCTCTGGATATTGCCATAAGGCTGCATGTCGGTCAATCCATACATATTGATGTTATCCTGATCAAGGTATGTGTCTTTTGCGTGGAAGTGGTAGATTGCTCCCGCTTTCCCTAGGATTTTGATGGCTCCGACTGGTTCGATGCCCTGCCACCAAAGATGGCTTGGATCAAGGTTGGCGCCTATTGCATCAGATGTAGCTTCCCGCAGTTTTAACAAGGTGTAGGGGGTGTGGACGAGAAAGCCCCCATGCAGTTCAAGGCCGATTTTTATATTGTGTTCATCGGCAATGGCAGCCACCTTCGTCCAATAGGGGATCAATTTTTCTTCCCATTGCCATTTCAGCACATCTGTATACTCATTCGGCCATGGGGCTACGGGCCAGTTTGGATATTTAGCTCCTTCGTGATCACCCGCTGTACCAGAAAAGGTATTGACGACCGGGACGTTCAGTAAGGATGCAAGTTTGATTGTTTTGATCAGTGTTTCATCACTTTCTTTAGCGAAGGTTTCATCAGGAGAGATTGGATTGCCATGGCAGCTGAATGCACTGATCGTTAACCCTCTTGTTTGAACGGCTTCGAGGTACTTTTGGCGCTTTTCTTCACTTTCCAGCAGTTCATCGAGTGGACAATGGATATTCCCTGGATACCCGCCTGTACCGATTTCAACTGTTTTTAATCCGGAATCCGCGACATAATCAAGCATATCCTCGAATGATTTTTGAGCAAATAGCACTGTAAAGATCCCTAATTTCACATGCCCCACCTCACCTTTTCATTAATTTATGCTCATGACCTTCCCACTTGCCGAGCTTTGATAAATCGCTTCGATTATTTTCGAAACTTTCATGGCTTCCGATGGTTTTACCAATGGTTCCGCTAACCCCAGGCAGCTGTTGATAAAGTTCTCTGCCTGTTGCAGGTCTGGTGTATCCTCTCCTGGCATCCATACAGCCTCACTGTTTAAAAGCATGCCGTGCTTAGCCTGATTCAAGACCAGCGGAAATACATCAAGTCCGCCCTGCGTTCCGGATAAACTCAAAACAGTTGCTTCTTCACGGATATTCGCGGCCCAAGATGTTTCGAATAATAGAGATGCTCCGTTGGCAAATTTGATATATGCCGTGGCATGGTCATCCACTTCAAATACCGAGGCATCGAAATTGCCCCATAAATTGACCTGATCGACACCCTTACTGACATAATTATATGTCGAACCTACGATTTCAATCGGTTCTGGGTCATCCATCAGCCATAATGCCAAATCGAGCAAATGGCAGCCGTAATCGATCACGCTTCCCCCGCCTTGCAATTCCTTGCTTGTAAAAACTCCCCATCCAGGGACTTTGCGCCGCCTGATTGCCTGTACACGCGCTACATACGGTTCACCGATTTCACCGGCCTGAATCATTTTCTTTGCAGCCTGGGCTTCCTTCATGAAGCGGTAATGATAGGCAGTCGATAACACTTTACCGGATATGTTTGCAGCCTCGGTTATCGCTAAACATTCCTCGGTTGTAATGGCCATCGGCTTTTCGCATAACACATGTACACCCGCTTGCAGGGCAGCAATGGAAATCTCAGCGTGAAACTTGTTTGGCGTTGCGATTGTAACAGCATCCACTTCAGCAAACATTTCTTCATAATTCGTGAAAACCTTTTCGATATGAAATTCCCGCGCCACTTCCCGCGCCTTCATTTCATCTATATCCTGAATGGCGTATAAAACCACTTTATCTTGAAATTTTTGAAAAGCTGGGATATGCCTTTTTTGGGCAATTCCACCAGCACCGATAATACCCATTTTTAATTTGTACATGATGACTTTTAACCCCTTTATAAGCGGATGATTTTTCGGGATGCATTTGATTCCATCGCGCCAAGAATGACTTTTAATGACTTTAATCCTTCAACTCCTGAGACAAGAGGCTCCTCATTGTCCACCACACATTTTACAAAGTGGCTGATCACTTCGGAATCATGCTGTCCTTCTGAGTCATTAGTCTGGATGCTTCCTAATTGGATGGTTTCTGTCTTTCCATTATCATGATGGATGATCAGTGAGTATTTCGGATCGTCTTCAAGGCGCAATACCGCTTTTTCCGCATAAATGACCGTAGCATTGTCTTCTTTTGCATAAGACCAGCTGGCGGTAAGAGTTCCGATGATACCGTTCTCCGTCCGGAGGATACAGGCCGCACTGTCATCAACGTCCGTGTTTTTCTTGGCAGTCGTTTCCACAAAGGCTCCCACTTCAACAAATTCTTCTCCAAGGATATACCGTAATAAATCAGCTTTATGAACGCCTAAATCGCCCATTGCACCAATGACCGCCTGATCCTTTTTAAAAAACCAGCTTTCCAGTCCGTCCACGCTCCAGGTTTCCGGCCCGGAATGTCCAAAAGCCGTCCGGAAGCTATAGATCTTCCCTAGCTCCCCGCTCTCAATAAGCTGTTTCGCTTTTTGATGAGAAGGAACAAATCGCTGATTATGGCCAATCATTAGTATTTTGCCGCTTTTCGCTGCTGCTTCATTCATTTTTTCAGCGTCTGCTAAAGAAGTAGCCATTGGTTTCTCACATAGGACATGCTTACCCGCTTCCAAGGCCGCAACCGTGATGCGCGCATGCAGGTAATTCGGTGTACATACACTGATCGCTTCAATCTCCTCATTCTTCAAAAGTTCTATATAATCAGTATATGCTTGCGCTCCATACCTTTGTGCTGCTGCATTCGCCCGGTCCGGCACAATATCACAAACGGCAATGATCTCCGTTTCCTGATGTGATTCATACTCCGGAAAATGCCTGTTTTTTGCGATACTCCCGCATCCAATGACTCCTACCTTCACTATGCCCATTTTGTTCTCTCCTTCACTTCATCTCTTTGGATGAGATGGATTCCAACGGTTCGGCTTTACCATAGTTCGTTGCGATTCCGAATTCCGGCTTGACCCAATCAACGGCATTTTTAATCACACGTTGAATCTCCGGATTATGGTAGGTAGGATATGTTTCATGTCCTGGACGGAAATAGAAAATCCTCCCTTTACCCCGCTGATACGTGCAACCGCTTCTGAATATCTCCCCGCCTTCAAACCAACTGACGAATATTAATTGATCTGGTGCAGGAATATCAAAATGTTCCCCGTACATCTCTTCCTTTTCAAGCTCGATATATTCTCCGATTCCATCAACGATAGGGTGACTCGGATCGACTACCCAAAGCCGTTCCCTTTCATCCGCCACCCGCCATTTCAAATCACAAGTCGTTCCCATCAATCGTTTGAAGATCTTTGAAAAATGACCAGAATGGAGGACGATGAGACCCATTCCCTCAAGTATTCGCTTGTGAACCCTTGCAATGATTTCATCCTGAACTTCATCATGTGCAACATGCCCCCACCAAAGCAGTACATCGGTTCGTTCCAGTACTTCCTCGGTTAATCCGTGCTCTTCTTCATCGAGAGTAGCGGTCCTCACTTCGACCTGTTCACTTTGTAAAAAGCCGGCAATTGCACCATGGATGCCATCCGGATATACTTTTGCTACTTCAGGCTTTGTTTTCTCGTGGCGAAACTCATTCCATACAAGGACTCTCATGAACAACCTCCTCCATTCAAGAATCATTTCACGGCAACTTGTTTTAATGTTTAACTATTACCTCTTTATTCAAAACGCAAACGTTTGCGTTAGGGATGATCAAAATATAAGAACATACTTATCGACCTTAGAAAGTATGAATTTTCAAAAATAATAGTGATAATCTATATTGTAAATTTATGTTAGCAAAAATCAAGCTTTAATTGGTAAAACTTTTCTACAATTTTCATTTAATTTCCTTTTCAGCAACAAAATGCGACTCCCGCTTTATGATTTTGGTAGGAATGCTGATGCTCTTTTCCATCATTTCCGGATTCGCAATAAGATCGAACACGCATTTTGCGGCTTCATACCCTAACTGATACGTATGGATATCAACCGTTGTCAGCGGGGTACTTAAAAATTCTATGAATTCTGAGTGGTTAAAACAGACGACGCTTATTTGCTGCGGCACTTTCAAGTTCTTTTCGGCTAACACTCCAAGTAAGAGCACACCCAATAAAAGATCCATAACCAAAAAAGCGGTTGGTGCCTCCTTCAATTCCAGCAATTCGTCAATCGCCTTTATTCCATCCGTTCGATTTAAAGGAATCAATTTGATATATTCCTGTCGCACATCCACCCCGGCCTGTTCCATCGCTTGTTGGAAGCCTGTCAATCGGTCCTGGATCACTTCAAACTCGGGGCTGCCTCCTAAAAAGGCGATTCGCTCATGTCCAAGATTGATTACAAACTCCGATACTTCCCTGGCCGCTTGAACATTATCGTTATCAATGAATGTGATACCGCTCATGTTCGTACTTGGCTTCCCGATCAAAACGAACGGGAAGCCCTGCTTCAATAAATACGGCACCACTTTATCGTCCTTTTTAGAGTACAAAACAATCATGCCATCCACTCTTCTGCCCTGGACCATTTTCACGACATCCTCAAAGATGGAATCCTCCGTCTCGCCGGTAGTCAGAGAAAGACTGTACCCTTCTTTATTACAGAAATCTCCGATGCCCCGGATCACTTCGGGAAAAAAGGGATTATAAAGTGATTCCCTTGCCGAACTTTTCATGACGATCCCAATGGCCTTAGTTGACTTCGTGACTAAGTTCCGGGCATTTTCATTCATATGATAGCCCATTTCCTTTAATACCTTGCGTACCTTGCGCTTGGTCTTTTCACTGATTGTCGGGCTGTTATGGATTACACGCGATACCGTTGATGGAGCGACATTTGCTTTTTTGGCAACGTCTTTTATAGTAACAGACAAATTCATCAACACTCCCCGTTCACCGCACATGGTTTAATATTCCCTATATTTAAATAGTTATTTAACGGCTCCATCTGCAATTCCTTTAATAATTTGCCTCTGAGCAAAAAAGTACGCAATGATGACTGGAATGATGGATAAAGTAAGTCCAGCCAAGGCGAGATGCCATTGCTTCGTATATTGTCCGAAGAAGAAGAATAATTTAAGTGGAATGGTCTCCGATCCCGCGCCGCCAATAACAAGGGATGGCAGCAAATAGTCGTTCCATATCCAAATGACATTCAAGATCCCAACTGTAATGGACATCGGCTTTAATAGTGGAAATATGATATACCAAAATACTTGAAATCGGTTTGCACCATCAATCTTTGCTGCCTCATCTAGTGAGAGGGGAATCCCTTTTAAGGTACCATGATATAGGAATATGGATAGACTGCAGCCAAAACCTAAATACATGAAAATCAGTCCAGCCTTGTTCAGCATCCCAAGCTGTCCGAATTGGGCAACGAGCGGTATCATCACAGACTGAAACGGGATCAGCATGGCTGCTACAAACACAAAGAAAAGCAGGGAACTTATTTTACTTTTGTTTCGGGAAAGAGCGTATGCAGCCATCGCAGAAAAGATGATGATGATGACTACGCTGACGCCCGATATCAATAAAGAATTGAATAAAGTCCGGAGGAAATCCAATTGCTCGAAAGCTTGAGTGAAGTTTTCCAATGTCCAGGTTTCAGGCAGTCCCAATGTATCGGCAAATATATCCCGTTTCATTTTAAAAGCATTGACAAGCATTAAATAAAACGGAGTGAGCCATAATATGGCCAAAATGAATCCGATGAATCCAATCAGCCACAATTTCCATTTTCCCCTCATTACAGCTCAACCTCCCGTTTTTTATTGAAATAGACTTGTGTCAGCGAAACGACCGCCACGATTACGAAAAAGATAACGGCTTTTGCCTGTGCATATGCCATATCGTTTTCGGTGAAGGCGGATTTTACAATGTTCATCGCAACCATTTCAGTTGAATTATAGGGAGCTCCATTCGTCAAGGAAAGGTTTTGATCATAGATCTTGAACGAGTGGGAAAGCGTCAAAAACAAACTGACGGTAAAAGCAGGTGCCACTAGCGGAAAAGTTATATGGCGAAAGCGCTGGAAACTGTTCGCTCCGTCAATTTTTGCCGCTTCGATCAAGTCTTCAGGAACTGCCTGCAGATAGGCGATATAAATGATCATGATATATCCGGCCATTTGCCAGGACGTTAGAATGATCAATCCCCAAAAACCTGTATCAGTCGTCGATAACCAACCATTAAATGCTTCGATCCCCGTCAAATCACCAATCGCACCGAAGACCTTAATAAAAATGAACTGCCAAATAAAGCCGAGTATCAAGCCGCCAATTAAATTGGGCATAAAGAAAACTGTCCGCAATATGTTGCTTGATTTAATTTTCGAAGTCACGATGAGAGCCAAACTTAATCCGATGATATTGATTACCACAATTGCCGCTACGGAAAATTTAATCGTGAACCAAAATGTATCAAGGAACCCTTTATCCGTAAACAAGTCTATATAATTCTTAAAACCGATGAAATCCGGTGTCCCTAAACCGTTCCAATTCGTAAAGGAATAATAAAATCCGTAGATGAGTGGCACGATCACAACCAAAATGAGTGCAGCAAGAACAGGTGTTAAAAACAGCCAATATGCGGCATCCCGATTTCTCAACGAAACCGACCTCCTTGAAATGATTTAATAGTTAATGGGTTAGATCATGACTGGGTAATTTGATGAATCCCTTAGCGGCTTTTCTATAAGAAGGAACAACCAATCGACACTTTTTTCTTGCCGATTGGTCACTTGCATTTCCCAACTCTTATTTGCTATGAATCTTCTCCCAATTTTCAATGTTCTGTTGGACAAGTTCCTCCCAAGTCAATTTACCAGTTACGTATTTTTGGACACTTGCACCAAGATCATCATTCCAACCGACCGGATATCCATTAAACACCCATCCAATCGTATTTCCTTCTTGAGAGTATTTATAAATTTCTTTTGAAATTGGATCGGCAATTTTTTCTACATCATATCCTTCATAAGCAGGAATGAATTTAAAATCTTCCAAAACGGCTTTTTTCCCTGCTTCGGATGTATACATCCAGTCCAGGAACTTCTTCGCTGCTTCCTGTACCTTTTCATCCGATTTCTTGTTCACTGCCCAATAGTTCGGTACACCGACCGGCATGCCTGCATTGTCTCCATTTGGAATCGGGATGATGCCAATTCCCTTTTCAGCTAACTCAGGATCCATATCATAGACTGTGTTATACACCCAGTTACCTTGCTGAATGATCGCAACCTTTTCAAGCGAGAACAGCTCCTCCACTTGTTGGGAGTAATCAAGACTTGCTGTCGGCTGGACGGAATACTCATTTTGGATATCGACCAATTGTTTAAACTTGTCACCATCCGTGAATTTAACCGTCGATGCCTTACTTGCTTCTAACACATTCCCATCAAACTCCGGTGATAAGAATACATTGGATAAATGGTTTCCTGTCACCCACTTCTCTTTGACCGGATAAGCGAAAACTGCATCGATTTTCAATTTGTCTTTTTGTGAATCGATTTTCTTAACTGCCGCCTCTAAGGCTTCATAACTTGTAATTTCATCAGGATTGATTCCGGCTTCTTTAAATATCCGTTTGTTATAAATCAAGCCGTATCCTTCCTGGTTAAATGGAAGTCCAAGGACTTGCCCGTCCTCTTCCACGCCATCCAAAGTACCGTCAAGCGCTGCAGCAGCAGCCTTCGTGTCCTTTAAATCTGTTAATCTATCTTTATATTGTGCGACATCTACCGGTCCGCCAATGTTAAACACCGCTGGCTCCTCACCTGAAGCGAACTTTGCCGTAATGGCTGATTTATAATCATTTCCGCCGCCGACTGTCGATACCTTGATCTTCACATTTGGATTTTCTTTTTCATATTGTTTTGCCAATGTCTCGAATTGCGACTTGAATTCTACCTTGAATTGAAATATATCCAGCGTCACGACGTCCTTTGAGTCACTGTTTCCGCCAGTTGAAGAAGAGCATCCAGCCAAAATCACACTAAAAATCAATAAAACAGTAAGAATTCCCCCGTACCATTTTTTACGCTTCATGCCTACCCACTCTCCCCTTTTCTCATAATATTCATGCAATTTTAAGAAAACGTTTGCATAAAATTAGTAAAATAAAAGCCATTCATTCTATAAAATTCATAGTCTATCGTACTTCTTTTACATCACCTCCTCACAAAAACATTGCAAACGTTTACATTTATGCGCTTTATATTACCACCAAATCCCATACTTTACAATAAAATTGTAGTATATTGTAAAAAAAGGATGTTAAGAACTCTCTTAAATTATATGATTCAGAAACCTTTGATTATTCCTTTATCCGATTATTTATTGTACGGGCATTTTCATTCCCGGCATTATACGAAAAAAGGGAAACCCGTCGGTCCCCTTCTTTTCACTTCAATATCATCTTCACATTGGAAGGACCGTATTCATCCTTCAATTCATAATATTTATCGCTTGCTTGTCCAAATTCCTTAAACACACCGCTAATGATCAATTCATTCGTTTCCTTATCAACGACACTGTACTTGATATTGCTTTTCCCAAACTTTCTGTCATCCACTTTTAAAAGGATCATCTTGGACACCTCCACATTTAATGGCTGCACTCCTCAGGGTGTGTGGTTTCTTCCTTACATAATATAACAAATTATTCAGAATTTATAGATTTTTTGCCATGCAAAATAAAAAAGCCTAATTAGGCCTTTTCATTTCGCTTATACATTATTACCATCAGGACTTCGATATATCCAGGAAACCTTCACCGAATACGTCCCGAACGTCATGTATGGCTATAAAAGCATTGCTATCCGTTGACTGCACTATTCTCTTTAACTTCAGTACCTCTTGCTTACTTATAACGATATATAAAATATCCTTGGATTCTTTTGTATAGTATCCATGACCACTAAAAACAGTGACTCCCCGGTCCATCAATTCGGTTACTTGTTTTGCAATCTGGTCCGCTTCTTTTGAAATGATGGTGATCGCTTTTTTCGGATTCAATCCCTCAATGATGAATTCCATCGTTTTTGTTCCAATATAAAGCATTAGTATAGTGAGCATCAGACCTTCTGCGCCAATTATGAAATAAGAGGAAAACGCAACGATTAAATCAAAAAACAGAAGTCCGTAGCTTAAACTCCATCCCAAATACTTATTCGTAATTCGGGCAAGGATCGTCGTACCGGCAGTAGTTCCTCCAACACGAATGATCATGCCAATACCTGCACCGGCAAAAACCCCGCCAAATATGGCATTGATGACCAATTCATCTGAAGATATCGTCCAGCTTTCAGTTAAATGGAGGAAAAGTGAATTAAAGGCAACGGCTACGATTGTATATACAGTTGTCATTTTCGACAAAAATTTATAACCGACAATGAGCAGGACAGCGTTAATGATCAAACTTAACAGCCCTGGTGACCATTCAAAAAGATAAAACAGAATGATGGTTATCCCTGTGACTCCTCCCTCACCAAGCTCATTGGGAATGACGAAAAGATTTATTGCCAAAGCGAAAATAAAAGCTCCTATTAATATAAAGAAAACATCCAAAGAAATCTTTTTCATATTTATACCCTTCCTTTATGTAATGGTTAATGTGAATTCTGTTAAATTTCACTGCTCTATAGTAACATGGAATCCCATTTAATCCTTCAAAGATTTGAAGGTTTAACAAAAAGACTACCTTGGAAGTTAGATTATCTTCAATGAATGAGCTTAATACATATTTTTATACATTAGCTTAACAAAACCACCGCTGCCCGGTTCTCCTTAAACTGATTTTTCTGGTTAGATTCATGTTCCTGGCTGGTATCTAAATAATCCACCAGCCTTTTCCGACCCTTGAATTCTCCAAGATTAATGGAGCATTACTTTATTCTCATGCTCGTTTTCAAAGCTTGACAGTTTCATTGAGTCATGATTAGAATGTTTTATGTGTTAACCTATATTATTTTTAGTTGACATATAAAAAGGAGAATGGCCATGCACAGTGAAAAACGTTTACTTTGTTGGGAAGAAAAAATAAAAAAAGAACTGGCTCATTTAGAAGAGATTTCGCAAAAGCGCGAACTCGTATCAACCGTATGTGCCGAGCAGCCTTGGCTTACGATCAACGGGTGCAGGATGCTTAATCTAGCTTCTAATAACTATTTAGGATATGCAGGAGATGAGCGGCTGAAAACGGCTATGGTTGATGCCGTACATACATATGGTGCAGGAGCAACGGCTTCACGTTTAATTGTTGGCAATCATCCTCTTTACGAGCAGGCGGAACAAGCTCTTGTCAATTGGAAGAAGGCCGAAGCAGGACTCATCATCAACAGTGGTTATAACGCGAACCTTGGAATAATCTCCACCCTGCTGTCCCGTAACGATATTATTTATAGCGATAAATTGAATCATGCAAGCATTGTCGATGGAGCTCTTTTAAGCAGAGCAAAGCATGTACGCTATCGTCATAATGATTTAGATCATTTAGAAGCATTTTTGAAAAAATCACCGATTGAAGCACGTAAATTAATCGTGACGGATACGGTCTTCAGCATGGATGGTGACTTCGCTTATCTAGAAGACCTAGTTCGGTTAAAGGAACGTTATAACGCAATGTTAATGACAGATGAAGCACATGGAAGCGGCATTTACGGTAAAAACGGTGAAGGCTATGCCGGTCATCTCCATCTTCAAAATAAAATAGATATCCAAATGGGAACATTCAGTAAAGCGCTTGGTTCATTCGGGGCCTATGTTGTCGGGAAAGAATGGCTCATCGACTATTTAAAAAATCGCATGCGCGGATTCATCTATTCAACTGCACTTCCCCCTGCCATACTCGGTGCTATAAAAACAGCGATTGAACTTGTACAGCAAGAACCAGAACGCCGCTCACTGCTCCAAACACATTCAGAATACTTTAGAGAAGAACTCACAAATTACGGGTTTAACATTTGCGGAAGCCGATCACAAATTGTTCCTATCGTCATCGGGGAAAACGAAAAAGCGATGGAATTTGCTGCACGTTTGCAAAAAGAAGGAATTGCCGCTATTGCTGTCAGGCCGCCGACCGTTCCTGAAAATGAAGCGAGAATCCGGTTTACCGTAACGGCTCTCCACGATAAAAAAGATCTTGATTGGGCAGTTCAAAAAGTTTCGATCATTGGAAAAGAAATGGGTGTTGTTGAATGAAGCAGCCGAATTTAGTCGTGCTTCCTGGCTGGGGAATGGAAAAAGAGGCGTTTCAACCGTTAATCAAACCGCTATCAGAACTATTTCACCTTTCATTTATAGATTGGAGAGATTTGAAGGCACTAAATGACTTTGAAGAACGGGTCATAAACACAATCGCTTCCATCGATGGTCCTGTTTATTTATTGGGCTGGTCATTAGGATCACTAGTATCACTTGAACTTTCAAGTTCTTTTCGAGAAAGAATAAAAGGTTTTATCCTTTTTGGCGCAACAAGTCGGTTCACTACAGGGGAAAATTATTCAGTTGGCTGGGATCCGCGAATGGTCGAGCGCATGAAGAAACAACTGCCGCGCAATAAAGAGAAGACTTTGACTTCCTTCTATGAAGCGATGTTTTCCGATGCTGAAAAAGAAGCAGGTTTTTATCATCAATTCACCAAGATCAGTCAAAGCGAGTTTCATGGAGATGATGTGTTTTCGCTTCTGATTGGATTGGATTATTTACTTCAGAAAGATGCTCGAGCAAGACTCGACCGGATTGAAGTCCCCTTTTTAATGCTTCATGGGAGGGAAGACAAAATTTGTCCACTTGAAGCTTCATCTTTCATTAAAGAGAATTTGGGTGAGAAAGCCGAGGTTCGTATTATCGAAGGTACTGGTCATATTCCATTTTTCACAAAACCAGAGGAATGTATGGAGCATATAAAAACATTTATTCAAAAGGAGTACGTTCATGATAGATAAACGATTGTTAAGCAAGCGATTCAGTGAACACGCGCAAACATATGATGCGTATGCCAAT
The DNA here is from genome assembly GCF_038002945.1 of Peribacillus sp. FSL R5-0717. NCBI lineage: Bacteria > Bacillati > Bacillota > Bacilli > Caryophanales > Bacillaceae > Peribacillus > Peribacillus sp. FSL R5-0717. The sequence goes on along the minus strand of NZ_JBBOOF010000001.1, from coordinate 3,131,415 downwards.
GTTCAAAAAAACATGGCAAAGCAATTAGTGGATTTGCTTCCTCAAAAAAACACCAATCATAAAATCAATATTCTTGAAATCGGCTGCGGCACCGGTTACTTAACCAGGTTACTCGTCAAAACATTCCCTAATGCCGCCATTACGGCTGTTGATTTGGCACCCGGTATGGTTGAAGTGGCAAAAGGATTGACAAAGGAAGACCGTGTTACATTTTTATGTACGGACATCGAAGAAATGGCGCTAAATGAAAATTACGACTTGATTATTTCCAATGCAACGTTTCAATGGCTGAATGATCTTCCTGCAACCCTTGAAAAACTTTTTACACGATTAACGGCGGAAGGAAGCCTGATATTTTCAACGTTCGGAATAGATACCTTTCAAGAGCTTCATAGTTCATATGAACAAGCGAAAGAAAAGCTTCAACTTTCAATGGATAGTTCACCAGGCCAAACGTTTTACACTCTGGAAGAATTATCCCAAGTTTGCGAAGCAGCAATCCCCTATTCAGCAGCAGCTCCATTCGAGATTACAAAAATAGAAAAGCTTGAACTGGAGTACTTTCAGACAGTTCGTGAATTTTTCACCTCAATCAAAAAGATTGGCGCTGCTAACAGCAACAAAGAAAACTACTGCCAGCGCCCTTCCTTTTTTCGCGAGTTAATCAACATATACGACACAGAATACCGAAATGATTCAGGTGTGAAAGCAACCTATCACTGCTTGTTCTTTAAAATAAAAAAACATGAATGACCCGAAGATTATTATTCCATCCGCTTACTGTCGGTTAACCATCCCCTTCAAGCAATTCAGTCCGCCGCCACTCCTAATTCCTTTGGAGAGGCGGCGGACTTTTTACGTATAACTTCATCCAAATACCTTGCCATCCGTAATATTGACCACTCGATCACATAAATCCAACATTCTTTCATCATGCGTTACCATGATGGCCGCTTTATTTCTTGATTTCACCTCATGTGCAAGCATTTCAACAACATCCCTGCCTCTTTTGGAATCAAGACTTGCGGTTGGTTCATCCGCTAAAATGATTTCTGGATCATTCATCAGCGAACGGGCGATTGCTACACGCTGCCGCTCACCGCCCGACAGTGCTTCTGGCAGGTGATCTGTCCGATGTCCAAGTCCAAGGTGGCTAAGCAATTCGTCCGCTTTTTTCACAGTTGTTTTATCTCGCTTGCCGATCAATTCAGAAAGCAGCAGAAGCTGATCTCGTACGGAGAGATATGGCACAAGATTCGACGATTGGAATACAAACCCGATCTTTTCAAGGCGCACCCGAGTCAATTCTTTTGGGGATAGTGTTGTAATATCCTCACCATTCAGCAGTAAGCGGCCTTTGCTCGGGGATAGTAACGCACCTGCTATCGAAAGAAAAGTACTTTTTCCTGAACCTGAAGGACCGACGATGGCGACGAATTCCCCCGCTCTTACATTCAGGGAAATATCATCAAGGGCTTTCACCTTATTATCGCCTTCCCCATAAACCTTACTGACGTTTTCAAATAATAGTTTATCCCCCATCATGATACCCTCCCTATTGCTTCGATCGCATCTATCTTCGCTACTCGGTATAGTGATAGCAGCGAACCCAATACGGATACAGCCAAAAGTAATACGGAATATTTAATGACCAAATCGGCACTCAATTCAAATGGCATTCCTTCTGGCATGATTAAAGTGACGCCGTATGTCAGGGCAACACTGATGGCTATGCATGTCACGGCAAGCAGCATTACTTGACCAACGATGCTTTTTGCCAGGTAGCCCGTATTGGCCCCGAGTGCTTTAAGGACTCCAAATTGATTCGTCTTCTGCAAAGTAATCACATAAAAGAATACGGCCAAAACGAAAGCTGCGATGACAAACAAGAAGGCAATCATCATCTTCAACGTCCCCTGTTCCTCTTTGTAGCCTGGTATACTCTGAAGTGATTCTTCTTTCGAAATGAGCGTTACACCTTCAGGCAATGATTCACGTACATTCACTTCTGCCTTCGAATCCATTTGCACGGCTATTGTGCTGATTGAGTCTTTTCCGTGATTTCTCAATCCAGGATTAATCTCCTGCCACCCCTTAACATTCATGTAAACTACCGGTGTATGGCTATAAGACTGCTTTTCAGTAAAACCAACAATGGTGAAAACCTTACCTGATAGGTCATCTTTGAGTGAATCACCCAATTTATAACCGGCTTCTTTTAAAGAACGATCTGCAATGACTTCACCTTGTTCCTTATTGTCATAGCTCTTTCCTTCTATGACCTTCGGTGCTAAAATCCCACTGGCATCGGTCGCAAAAATAGTGGCATCCGTTTTCTCCGAAGAGCCGATTTTATTCAATGTGATCATCATTTGCCCAAGTCCTTCGGCTGCTTTAACATCCGATATAGCCCGGACTTCATCCAGCTTTTCCATCGATATGATCGATCGATTCAATTTATTTTTAGAGTCATGCTCCATAACGAAATAGTCAGCCTTCATGTTTTGTATGGATGAGGCATTATCTGAAGAAAGTCCATTAGCTAATCCTGAAATGATAAAGACAAGCAAAGCAACCAATATCATGATCAGTCCAATCAGCAGATAACGTAATTTGGAATGCTTTAGTTCACGTATTGCCAAAAACATCATTTCATCTCCCATTACTTTTGTTTACCGATCAAGTCCTGTTTGATCGGTATGACCCGATTGTAAACAATCAATATGAATGGAAGATGAACAACTGATTACATAAGGGGCAGCCGTATATAAAAGGTGGTCCCTTTACCAAGTTCGCTTTGAACTTCGATCGTTCCCCCATGAAGTTCAACCGTCTTCTTCGTAATCGAAAGTCCTAATCCGCTTCCGGTTTCACTCCGGTTCCTCACTTTGTCGACTTTATAGAAGCGATCAAGGATATAAGGAAGGTCTTCTTCTGGAATTCCGATGCCCGTATCCGCGATCATCACTTCAACAGTACTGTCTATTCTTTTAATCCGAATATCGATCGAACTGCCGCTTTCCGAGTATTTAATGCTATTGGTTATCAAATTCGTCCAAACTTGGTTTAAAAGCTTTTCATCTGCAGAAATGACAGTGGACGGCAAATCCATTTCGATCACCATATCCTTTTCCCGCCAATTCCATTCCAGCATGAACAACACCTGCCGGATTTGCTGCGCTAAATCGAAATTTGACCGTTGCAGCGGATCATCTACTTTATCCAACGAAGCAAGCATGAGCAGCTGTTTGCTTAACGACGACATGCGCCTGCTTTCTTTTTCAATGATGGACAAGTACTGATTTCTTTGTTCCTTTGTTAATTCCTCCGATTGAAGGGTTTGGGAAAAACCTTGGATGGATGCAAGCGGAGATTGAATTTCATGAGATACATTCGATACGAACTCCTGCCTCATATCATCCAACCGCTGTATACTATGTGTCATTTTCGAGAAATGCTGTGCCAAGTCCCCTATTTCATCGCTTCGGGAGACATTCAATTCACTACTATAATCCCCATCGGCGATTCTTTTTGTAGCCTCCGTTAATTTCGTAATCGGCTTAACGATGAAACGCGTATTAATGATCACAAATAAAAAACTAAGAAGGAGCGTCAGTACGAGCAAAACTGCAAGGAAAAAGCGAAATTCGCCAAACTGCAGCTCTATATTTGGCCTTACAAACAATGCATGCTTTTCGCCATTCACGGTCATCGGGACCCCAACGCTATTAATTAATACATCTTCAAAAAACCCCGTAATAAATAACCCATTATTATAATTGGCGATACCTTGATAGGTATTCCCATTCAAAACCCCGGAAATCGTGTCGCGGTCCAAATTCGTTTCCCGAAACGGCTCACCATATAAAGTTCCTTCACCCTGCTCATTAAATAGATACATTTGATAGTGCAATCCTGCAATATGATTTAAATACGCATCAATATCCTGATCAGGATTCTCCTCATATAAAGAGACGATCTCATTTGCGACTTTGCTTATCTTCTCACCATTGTTGGGTTTTTGAACCTGATGATAATAAACATTGGAAATTAAAAAAGCGATGACACTGGCAAGCACCATGATCAAAATGGTTTGAATAACTATCCTGAAATAAAGTGTTTTCACTTCTTGTTGACCTCCAGTTTATAACCTAAGCCACGGACAGTCGTTATGACAAAGTCATCTGTCCGGCCGGCAAAACGTTCCCTCAACCGTTTAATATGGACATCAACCGTTCGATCATCCCCTGCAAAATCAGCACCCCAAACCAGTTCAATAAGCTGCTCACGCGTGAAGACCTGATCAGGAAAACTCCCCAGCTGGGCCAGCAGCTCAAATTCCTTAAGCGGCAGGAGCAGCGTATTCCCCTTTATTCGCACTTCGTAACTTTTACGGTCAATCACCGTTTGGTTCAATGAAATGGATTCAGAATTCACCATACGGTATCTTCGCAATAGCGCTTTTATCCGAAATAGAAGTTCCCTTGGCTCAAACGGCTTCACGAGGTAATCATCCGTACCCGCAAAGTACCCCTTTTCCTTATCGATAAGTTGATCTTTTGCTGTCAATAAAATGACGGGCAAATCATATTGATCCCGGATTTCCTTACAAAGATCCAGTCCGTTTTTATACGGCATCATTATATCGACAACAGCCAGATGGATCCGTTCCTTCTCCAGTAACAAGGAAGCTTCATTACCGTCCTTAGCTTCCGATACCATGTACCCTTCCTTTTCCAAGTGAAATTTAAGCAACTCCCGAATATGCCGATCATCATCCGCAATTAATATATGTATCAAAGAAACCACATCTCCACTTCTTTTATAGCCCTGGCTAAACATACAATAGCAATAATTAAACCTGTAAAACAACAAATAATAATTCAATTTCCGGTTCCTTATAAACTAGTTTGCCGCTAATATACAGCACCCTCTTATTTTTTAATAAAAATAAAGTCAAAAGCGGACAGAATCTAAAAACCCTGTCCGCTTTTTAGTGAATCGTCATATTCACACTAGTTCAGCCCTAGTGATATTTTTATTGTTCAAAATGGTTTTAAATATTCTGAATATAAATTATAATTGTTTTATTTTAAAACATCTAGGAGGTCACTATGGGAGTAGTAGAGAAAATCAGCGGATTTGCTGGTAAAACGTTTACCTTATGGGTCATTTTATTTGCAGTTATTGCGTATATCTTACCTAATCAGTTTATATGGATTGGAGACTATATTGTTCCATTACTAGGAATTGTCATGTTTGGCATGGGACTTACATTATCAGCAGCGGATTTTAAAGAAGTATTCCGACGGCCGAAAGAGGTCGCACTAGGGGTAGCAGGTCATTTTATCATTATGCCCTTATTGGCATTCGGATTAGCAATAGGCTTCGATTTGCCCAAAGAAGTCGCTGTTGGTGTTATTTTGGTAGGATGTTGCCCTAGTGGAACGGCTTCGAATGTCATGGTGTTTCTTGCGAGAGGAAATGTTGCGCTTGCAGTTGCCATTGCTTCTGTTTCCACTATTCTAGCGCCTATCGTAACGCCCCTGCTTATTCTGCTCTTGGCAAGTAAATGGGTCAATATCAGTATTGGGTCATTATTCATTTCTATCATTCAAGTGGTGATTATCCCACTGATACTGGGATTTCTTGTTAAAAAGTTTTTCGGCAAACAGGCAGAGGCCGGTGCAAAGGCTTTACCTCTAGTATCTGTCATTTCCATCGTTCTGATCGTATCTGCCGTAGTAGCTGGCAGCCAAGATCAGCTGGCTAAAACAGGTTTGCTGATTTTTGCAGTAGTCGTTCTTCATAATGTTCTTGGTTTTTTACTCGGCTTCTTCTTTGCTCGTTTATGCGGGATGGATTTAGCTAAACAGAAAGCTGTTGCAATGGAGGTCGGTATGCAGAACTCTGGTTTAGGTGTAGCCATAGCAACAGCCCACTTCTCGCCTTTGGCCGCTGTTCCAAGTGCCATTTTCAGTGTTTGGCATAACATATCAGGTTCCGTTCTGGCCTATATCTTCAGTCTCATGAAAGATAAAAAAAATGTAGGCACCGATAAAAATTATTCGATAAAAACAGACGCATCATAATATGTTGGAGATGAACAAAAAAAATGCTTTTCAGTAAATGAATAAAAAAAGCCGATTGAGTGAATCGGCTTTTTTTGTGCATTTATCATCAGAATATTGAACATTCAAGGGAAATGACAATATTCAATGCCCAAAAATAATGAACTTACTGCCTTGTTGTGGTTATTTTTTTGTACTACCTGCTATACTACTAGATGAAAGTAAGTTATAAAATTTGCTAATGATTCGGGTTATAGTAATTGACTATCATTTTAAGGATGAGGGAATATAATGTCACCAAAAATAAAATCTTCAAGAAAAATAGCTAGATATTCACTAATTATCATGGGGGCGGGTTATATTGCAACCACTCCATTTCAAGGTACATTGCCTTTAGATTTATTACATGGAGGGTTTGAGGCTGGTTTAGTCGGCGGATTGGCAGATTGGTTTGCAGTCACTGCATTATTCCGCCATCCGCTTGGATTACCAATCCCCCATACAGCGCTTTTGCCCAACAATCGTAAAAGAATGACAAATGCACTTGTTTCGATGTTAAAAAACGACTGGCTTTCTAAAGAAAGCATTCAGGACAAAGTAAAACATATTCCTTTTACTGAAAAATTGATCCCTATTTTAGGAAAAGAGATTCAAAGTGATACTTTTAGAAAAGTCCTGATTAAACTGATCAAGCAAATGATTGGTTATATAGATATAGAAAAGATTACGCCTTTCGTTGCAAAAAAAATTAAAGTATCACTTTCCAGCATAGACATGAGCAAGATTCTACATTTAGTAAGTTCGGAGTTACTTAACGAAGAGTTTGATAAGAAGGCTTTGGATCATGTTTTGAAAAAAGCTGAAGATTGGTTAGGAAAAAAAGAAACCAGTCACCGACTTGGCACTGTTTCCATGGATGTACTCAGCAAGATTGAACTGGAAGGTATGCTTCAGTTCGCCGTTAAGTCCATTCAAAGTCTACTTAACGAAGAGAAACTTGGGAATATAATCCAAAACCTGCTATTAAGTGTCGTAAATAATTTACAAAACGAGAAAGAACCAAATAGAGAGGCTTTAATCTTATATATCAGGAAAGAGATACAAGGCATTAACCATAACCGGGAACTGTTAGAAGGAGTTGAAAAATGGAAAAAACAACTTCTGACAAAATGGGAGCCTGAGGCGACAATAAAGGGAAGCCTAAAACAAATTCAACAAGAAGCATTGGATTTCGTCGAAGAAGAACATTTCATGGATACTTATCTGACTCCAATGATTCATCACGTACTGGACAAAATAAAAGAAAATAGCACACACATCGATCAATGGATACAGAAACAAATTACTGTTCTCATTGAAAATAATCACACTCAGATCGGCAATCTTGTACAAGAAAATTTAGATAAGCTAGACAACGAAACACTGATTGATATGATGGAAAATGGTGTAGGAAAAGATTTACAATGGATTCGTGTGAACGGAGCGGTCTGTGGATTTATAATAGGGCTTATCCTAACAGGTGCACAGGCTTTGCTTAAGCTATTATAATCCAGGCATAACGGCAGTATACTGTTGTTACCAAATCAACCGGGACTGATTCGTTTTTCTGAAAATGAAGAGATAAACAAAAAGCCAGCCAAGGTTTTCATGAAACACCTCGGCTAGCTTTTCCTTTTTATCAATAGACTTAGATTACAGGTACACATATAAATCAAAGCTCCACTTAAAGCAAGGCTTCAATTAACTAAGGGTGGATTGCTGATCACTAAGCCAGCCATCAATATGATCTAAATTAAAAATCAGCAAATTATCGATGGGTCTGAGATGGGGGATCTTTTTATTCAATATTAGATCTTTGATTTCCTCTTCTCTAATTGGATAATTTACCGACTCAAGGTAAATCATCAAACTTTTTATACCATAGGCTTTCCTCATTTAATCACCTCCCACCAAATTCTCCTTATTCAACATAAAGAAAACTTAGTGCTAGATATTAAATGAAAGACCGCTTAATTCTTAATACCCACTTTTTGAAGAAATAATCGCTTTTACTTTATGTAGGCACTTTAAATCAGGAAATTAATCTAATGTATAGGGTTTCCTCTCCTCGATTATCTCCACTTCATCCCATTCCACAGATTTGGAGTACATATATTTATCTGTTCGTTGAAACCCCATCTTTTTAGCAAGTTCAGTGTTTGTTGTATCCAACAATACTTTTCCAGTTCTTCTTTCTTCAGATGCTGGAAACACCTCTCCCTTATATATTGCCTTTGAATTTATCTTAAATAAATCTACCTCTTCTACAGAAACATTTTTTATATAGATATTTTCATCTAAATGTTTGAAACCTTGAGATAGATCAGCATGCTTATTACTTATTAACCTTATAGACTTATCTTCCAGTAGACTAAAACTATACTCGCTACCATTATGTGTTGCATACTTTCCTTTTCTTATCATAGGTTCCTCCATTTTTCAGGTAAGTATTTATCATAAAAATAAAATTCCATTTCATTCATATACTATTCAACTTCATTATATAGGCTCTAACTTCTCCCCTAGGTATAACCTTCCTACTTTCAGGTAAATCTTCAAATATTAATAGTGGTTTTTTCACCTCAATAATCGATTCTATGTCGTTAAGAGGCACGTCCTTTTTAAAAACAAATTGCTCTTGCTTTTCGAATTCATAGCAGTCTACATCATTACTATCCATACTAAATAACGAAATCTCATTTTCATCCAAGATATGCCTGCCTAATGAATATGGCTCAAACTCTTTACCTTTGTAAGCTACCAAAAACTTTAATTCATAAACTAAATCAACTTCTTCTTTAGTCACATCCTTGATAAATAGATTTGTCTTATTCCCTGTTTGATCAAAAAATTCACGAAATCCTTGTTCAGGTTCATGGGTTCTTAGTCTTAACCTGTCGTTACGGATATTTAAGAGGTAATCCTTATGATTATATATGGCATATTTCACCTTTAGCTTCACCTCGTCTAACTTGATCTTATTTAATATTTTATAATGTCACTTGTATTGAAGAATGAATATTAATTCAGAAGTTCCAAAACTGTTTTATAAAAATATTCACATGCATCATCTTCTGTATCAAATTTCTTTAAATTTGATTTCAACCCACGTTCACTATAATAGACTTCCAAAATATTATCTCTTTTATTTAAGCAAAGTACCTCATTAGGTAGTCCATCATTAAGGAAGGCTATATAGATTTTTTGTAACATTATCTTTAATTAATAATTTCTTCAACTTCAAACTTTTCAAATTAATTCCCTTCCCGTCTAATTATGTACATTTTCTTTTATATACTTAACCTCAAGAAATATATAATCCGAGTTATCTTCTTACACGATTCGGATATATACCTTTTTCTTTTTATTTTTGAAAATATAGTATGCTGATTCCTGCATCACATGACCTTGGATCATACCATTGCATAATCTTACCCCATTCAAATACATTTTCAGACAATATACCTTCTGGATACCCAATTTGCTCTGTAAGCCATTCGCCATGCTGCGAAAGTTTTTCTTCATAGTCCCATTGGTTAATGGATGGATCACTAACTTTTAAGCATATTCCTTGTATTATGTTTTTCGAAAGAAATTCTAATAGAAAACTTTTTGCTTCCCAATTGTATAGGCCTTAAAGATCCAACTGTTGCTGCTTCATCAGACTGGCTTTTCCTAACCTCAAAATTAGGATTTGTTACAAAAGACTTCTCCAAAAAATCCAAATTTGTATCTTGTTTTACTTCAATTCCCTCTATTGTCAATATTCCATTATTCAAGTTATTCATTATCGAATCCCCATCTCAAAAATAAATCAACATTTCCTAACGCTTCAATATGTTCAGCTTTAGTTAATTTGAAATTGTTTAGTAACACTAGGAGCCTCTTTTTTCTCTATATGTTTTATTGATTTATATATAATCTAATCTAACGAAAACGGTTTTCGTTCTTCTATTATTTCAACTTCATCTAAATTTACATTTTTAGAATAAAGATATTTATCTGTACGTCCAAATCCATACTTTTCGGCGAGTTTTAAATGAGGAGTTGCTAGAAGAATTTTTCCATTCTCGCCATTAGAAGCTCCAAACAACTCTCCTTTATATTTTGCAAAAGAATGAATTAAAAATAGCTTTTCTACTTCATTTAAGGAAATAACTTTAGTATAAATATTATCTTTATAATGGATAAATCCATAATTCATGTCTTCCTTATTATTGCTTATTAGTACTATAAAGCCTTTGCTTTCAGATTCTATGAATCTATACTCTTTACCATTATAGATCGTATACTCACCTTTTCTTAGCATTTTCCCACTCCATTATTTAATTTTCCATCCCCCAATTCAAACTGCTTGCTTTCCGTTTAACATCGCATAAACCGGACCCTGTACACAAAAAACTCCTATAATTTTATAGGAGTTTTTTTTATTGGGGATTTACATCAAGCCCCATACTTTTCTTTAATGGCTTTATCTGCACAAAAACTATGGAATTGGTTGATTAATTCATCAATATCTTCTTTTCTGATGATTTTCTCAAGCCATTCTTTAGGAATGTCGTCCATTTTATAGTACATACCTGCCATTGTCCCTGTAATGGCACCTACTGTATCCGTATCATCCCCTAGATTCACTGCTGTTAAAACGGCATCGCTAAACGAATTTGAATTTCCTAAGCACCAAATGGCTGCTTCCAACGTATGAACGACATAACCATCTGACTGAATTTCTTCTTGTGGTAATGAAAAGAAATCTTCCTCAAAAATCCTTGAATAGGATTGCAGCTCTTTTTGGTATATATGACCTTTATCAAAATTCTCATCAAAAAGTTTTTTTGTTTGTCTTATTGCATCTTCAGGAGAATTATTATAATAAAGTCTAAGTAAAAACTCGACATAAATAATGGAACCTACCACAGAACGCGGATGTGCATGTGTTACTTCCGTATACTTTTTAATGGTTTGGATTTTTTCAATGAAATTAAAGTTATTAATAAGGATAAACGCTACTGGAGCGACCCTCATCAACGCCCCATTTCCATTATCAAACATGGCATTTCCGCCACATTCTGGCGCTGGGGCTCCATTTTTAAACTTAATTATGGCTTCACTGGTCGTTCTGCCAATATCGAACATTTCATGATGTGGTGTCCAATAGCCAGATTCCATATACTGAACGAATTTTTGCATGAGCTCCGCTGAATCGCCTTTTTCAATTAAGTTTTCAATTAAACATAAAGTTAACGAAGTATCATCCGACCAAGTGCCTGGCGGCTGATTATAGGTTCCATATCCCGATATATCATTAATAGTGAAAGTCCCTCTTTTTTTAAATTCAACAGGAACACCCAGCATGTCTCCGATAATACTGCCATACATACTCGGTAATAATCTTTTCTTAATGGCTAAACTCATAAAAATCTTGTTATCGTCTTCCCATCTGTCTACCATTCTTCTGCCTGTCATTCTTTACACCTACTTTTTATTTAAGTACTATTTCGTCAGCCTTCAGTAATCCTTGCTTAATTCAATGCACTACGGATTGATTAAGGTAACACTTTGGTTTTATATACACTAATACCTATACTACAAAATCACTTTAGGTTTTTTTCCTTTTATAAAAAAACCTTGAATGGCTTTAGCCACTCAAGGTTTCCTTTTATTCTAGCAAAGTACGGTTTTCATTTTCGATAATCTTAACTATATTACCAAGGCTTGCAATGGTTTTGGTGCTTTTGGATGAGTAGTCTGGTATTCAAATAAATATGATTACCACCTATAATTCTATTTTCCTATTTTCCCATCGTTATCATATATAAAAATTTGAAAATTCGATCCTCATTACCCTTTTCTATAATTGAAAAATCTTGTCTTTCATCCACATCATACAATATCCAATTTCCATCTTCAAAGTAACAACCTGTTGATAATGGTACATTAGTTTTTCTTCCAATAACGATATTACGTTCTTGTAAATCTATTCCTAACTCTTTTATCTTATTTTCATATTCACTTCGTGTCATTTTACCTTTGGAAATATAGTATGCTGATTCCTGCATCACTGGACCGCGGATCATACCATTGGGTTATCTTACCCCATTCAAATACATTTTCAGACAATATTCCCTCAGGATAACCAATTTGCTCTGTAAGCCATTCTCCATGCTGAGATAGTTTTTCTTCATAGTCCCATTGGTTAATGGACGGATCATTTACTTTCAGATCAATCCCCCATATTAAATTATTTTTAAATGATAATCGGACATTAAAATATTTACTACCTAATTTAGGTGCTTTTAAAAACCTTAAAGATTCATTATGACTATCGAGGGTTATAGCTTTAAACTTACTTGAAGATTCTTTTGTTTTTATATCAACTAATTTACAGTTAGGAAAAATAAAAACACCATCTATTTCTAACTCTCCCTTTTTAAGATTACTCATCACTTAATCCCCCCTCCACTTTCTTCTAATAATTTCACAGCTTGTTTGATCTTTAACAATTCTTCTTCAGTTAATTTAAAATTTTTCAATTTGATAACATTTGGATCCTCTGCTATCTCTACAAAAGTCTTACTGATAGTTTCGTATATGTACTTACCACTTTCATCTTTTTGTTGTAACAATGTTGGATTAAATTCTATTCCATTTTCTTTTAATTTTTGTTTAGTTACATCGTCCAGTATAGGGTTTACTTTTCCTTCCCTAAGTAAATCTTCAAAATCCGGTGTGAATATTTGCTCTAAACCGCCTGATCCTAATTGAGGATTCGCATCTGTCATACCTCTAGCTGATGGTAAATCATCCATTAATTCGAATTTAATGACCTGAAATTTATAATCTCCCGTTCCATCATCAAATTCTCTAGGATTAACTTGAACACCTTGAAATAATTTTTTTGAATCCCCGTCTACACTGTCTAAAACCTCTTTTGTAAAACAATAACCAGTTGGTCTTGGATATCCAGCAAATAAGATTGTGCCTTTTTTCAAAATAATATCCTCATATGTATCTATACCAAAGTAAGGATGAGAACCTTGCCATAACCTTGCTCTCTGTGAAGCTTTAAGAATGGACTTATTTTTTAAAGTAGCTTCCTCTATTACACTCCATTTTAAATTTTCCAGTTCTCTTATCGTGATATTCGGCTTAACTTCCTTTAAAACTTTTTCAACAACTTCTCCATCGAGCATTACCTTAGTTCCTATGGAATTTTGTTTCTTAATTACATACTTTAATACGTCTTCAACAGGTTTAGGATTTGGATGTTTCGCTATTTCCTTAGCATATTTTCTTACTACTTTATTTCCCTTTAATAAGTCAGTAGTTTGATAGAGTGCATTCTTAGCCTGTAAATGATCCACATACTTAGCCGCACCTGCCACACCGCCGATGCCAAGTGCCATTAACAGCCCGTTCTGGCGCTGTTCCTCGGTTAGCTGGTTGCCGAACATGTCTTTGCCTGTGGCCGCTTCACCGAGGCCGTTGGCTGCGAGGAGTCCATATATTCCGTATTCGGTTTTCTGGAGGAGGCTAAAGCCTTTTGTCGTTTTATAGGCATCGAGCGCGTGGTCCGCTGCATTGAGCCCTTTCGCCGTTTTGTAGATGGCGCTGCCGCCTTTGATGGCCCGTCCGGCCCAGCCAACGACGGGGATGAATCCAGCGGCGGCCATGGCGCCGGCGGCGATTCGTTCGGCATCGGACAGCTTACGGCCCGTTACTAGATCGACTCCGGTTGAGGCCCTGATTGAATCATAATATCCCGTGAATTCCCCTGTAAAGGTTTTTGTCGTATCCCAGGCTTTTTCGTACCATGGACGATTTTCGAGTTCTTCCATTTCCTGTTCGATTTTCCGGGCTTCTGCTTGTTCCTGTTTGAAGGTTTGATAGTCTTTCATCTGACCGGCGACTTCATCCTTTACTTGATAGACGTCACTGCTCTTGAATGCCGATTGGTTGAATGTCATCGGTGAAATGTTTCCGTCCTGCTTGGTGGCATCAAGCAAGGCACGGAAGAGGCCAACGGCCACGTTTTCCTGCCCGATGGACACATCATATTCCTCGACCAATTGCCGGTCGACATTCTCGACCTTTGTCACGGTGTCATCCAGCCTGTGCCCGGCCAGCGTGATTTTTTCATTAAAGTCCTTTTGGTCGAACATATCAAGAGTCAGGATATCGTCAATGCTGCTCAGGATCCTTTGAAGATCGTTCGCTTGTTGATCAACAAGCGACTTCGCTTGGTTGATGCCGTTTGAGACTTCGCCATCTAAAAAGGGGACCTCGACCACCGTATTTCCGGAGAGGTCCGCTTCTTCCAGACTGGCCGGTATGCCTTCCAAAAAACTGATCTGGGTCGTGAATAGTTCCATCCAGGCGTCCGCCACCTCGATTTGTGCTTCATAGAAGCTTTTGATGGCGGTAGCACCGGCTCCCTGGAACTCGTTATCCAGGCCGACGATGCCCTGAAATTCCTTTTTCAGGGCTGTGACTTCCTTCTTTAGTTCTTCATATTGCTTGGCGCGCGACTTGGTTGCGGCCGTCAATGTCTCGGCTTCATATATCTTCATCGCTGATACCCATGTGAAGACGTATGGGCGATGGCTTCATCCTGTTCTTTTAATAAGTCAATGTTGGCACGGGTATCTTCCACATTTTTCTGGACGATTTTGATATATTGCTCGAAGACCTTCTCCAGGTTCGTTTCGCGATCGATCCATTTCGAGGTGAATTCCAATTTATTGTTGCCAAGCTCGCCTGCCGGCAAATTTCCAAGCGTGACTGTACCAAGTGCCGTCTTCACTTGATCGACTTGCTTCGTTACGGCAGGATGATTCAGTTTGATTGTCGTCATTAAAACAACCACCCTTTTAAATATGATATTTTGCTTTCCAATTGATCTATGACGGCTTCTCCTTTGCCTAAAAGAACATCCGCTTCATGTGCTATCGTACCTGCTGCACTCAGAGCCTTTTTCTCTATATTAAGCATCATGATTTTACCGTCGATTTTCTCTTGATAGTCATCATAATCATCATGAATGATCGTTGACATTGCCTTGTATGCATCACTGCGGGCATCTTGAAAGTCTTCTGCCCGGTTTCCCGTCCAGCTTTTTGCCAAGTCCGGGTTTTTAATTTTGGCTATTTCCCCAAGACAAGCATTCTGTTCTTCTTTGATTTGTCTTTTTGCCTGCTCCAAACGATTGATTTTTTCATTCACATCGGAAGTTTTACTGGAGAGGGCAGAGTGAATTTCACTCAATGAATTTGCATACACCTAAAAAATCACCTCAAACATACTATTCTCATTATGTAGACTGTCATATTTTTCATAATTTTTATTATAAGGATTATAGTCTTAGAGTTAAATAGGGATAAATAAGCTATTTATGCTACGGAATTAGGAAATTCAGCCCGCACGCTCCAATTCCAAATTAGACTTTTCACCCTCGCATTTCCATTTTTAAACATAAAGAAAGGGTGCAGGCTGCACCCTCTGAATATTTACTGCATTATTTGAATTCCTTTTCGCCAAATAAATACGGAACTTTCACCTTTTTCCCTTTTTTATGATTGAAATCAGGTTTTTTAGCTTCAATTTTTGCTTGGTCATAGACAGCTGTGCCGACAATTTCAGCAACATCTTGAAGCTTTTCTTTTGAGATTTTATCAATGTTATCATCAGGAGTATGATACCAAGGTTCTGATGGACTGTGGATGAATAAAGCAGCGGGTATTCCAGCCTCAGCAAATGACACATGGTCACTTCTGCCGCCTTGTCCATATGGAGTCGGCTCACCATTCAGTCTTGTACTTGATGACTGGGCCAGATCGGTTACAAGGTTCGTTTCTCCATCATTAGTCAAAATGACCAAATCTCCGGCATCCTTGCTTCCTACCATATCGAGATTGAAATTGGCAATGGTCCGCTTGATATCATCATCAGGGAGATTGTCCACATAATGCTGCGAACCCAACAATCCATTTTCCTCTGCCCCAAAGGTGACGAAGCGAATTTCCGTATCTGTAGGAAGATTCTTCAGAACACGGGCAAGTTCGAGGGTGACGGATGTTCCAGATGCATCATCATTCGCTCCGGGTGCCCCCGCGACGGAATCATGATGTCCGGTAATATAAATGATATCGCTCTTTTTTGCTTTATTGTTCTTTGTTGCTTTTTTCGTTGCCACTACATTATAAGAGGTTTTTTCTCCGGAATGGGCACCTTCAATTTTTAATGATGCTGTCAATTTGACTCCATCATTAAATTTTTCCAAAAGGGCTTCTCCATCCTTTTTGGTGATCGTGACGGATGGAATAAACTTGTCATTATCCTCTCCGAGTGTCCCGTTTAATTCCCCATCTGCATTATTGAATAGGATGACGCCCGTTGCCCCTTTTTCCGCTGCATTCAATACTTTCTCTGCAAAAGTGAGGCTCCCTCTTTGTATAAGGGCAATCTTCCCTGCAACATCGGTTTGCTCAAGCTCTTCTTTTGTTCCTAAACCGGCATATACCACTTCACCGGACAGGTCCCCATTAACTGAGTAGGTTAAATGATTCGCTTGGATTTCCCCATCAAATCCGGCAACGGATAGCTCGACCAGATTTGGGTCTGTATAAGATAAAAAACTGAACTCTTCGATATCGGCTTTATAGCCATAAGATTGGAATTGCTTTTTGATGAATTGGACGGCTTTATACTCAGAATCCGTACCGGCCACCCGAGGTGTTTGTGAGAGGTATTCAATATTCTTGTAGATTTTATCGACATCGATTCTTTTAATGACTTGCTTGTCCGTGGATGGCTCAGATATCACCGCCGATGAATGCGGCGCTGCTAAAGCGGTGGTTGTCCCGGCTGTCCCGAGTGTCAATGCTGTGATTAATGTTAACGACAGAAATTGTTTTTTCATAGATTGCCTCCCAGTTTAATAGTTTCTACCATGATTTTACAATATATAGAAAATACTAACTAGGTAGGTTTATCCCTATTCATACATGTCTAAAGTACTGAAATTACAAATACAAGAAATTACCAAGCTATTTGACCCGCATCAAAAGACCTTATCCATTCGATATTTTGTCATATTATATAAAAATACCTGTAATCCAAACAGGATTTTCGCACTTTTTCGGGAAAATAATACAGAAGATATTGAATTTTTACAGGGAGAAGGCGCAAAGATGTCGATAACTAAATTCGTGATGCCGGAAGTGATTTTCGGTAAAGGTTCGATTGAACAAGCTGGCGAGGCCTGCTTGCGGCTGGGTGCCAAAAAGGCGCTGATCGTAAGCGACTCCGGGGTAGCCAATGCTGGCTGGTTGGATAAAGTCATTGAATCCTGCCAAGATGCAGGCCTTGCTTTTGCTACCTTCATTGAAATGACGACCAATCCGAAGGACAGGGAGATTGAAGCTGGCTGTTTGACATTTAAAGAACAAGAATGTGATGCCATCATCGGCTTGGGCGGAGGCAGTGCTTTGGATGTTGCCAAAGGGGTAGCCCTTTTAGTAACGAATGGCGGCATCATCAGTGATTATGAAGGTGTTGATAAAGTCCACTCTCCCCTCCCACCCATGGTGATGATCATGACCACTGCAGGTTCAGGTTCGGAAGTATCCCAGTTTTCGGTGATCGTCGATTCATTCCGCGAGAAAAAAATGACGATCATTTCAAAATCACTCGTCCCCGATATTGCAATAGTCGATCCTGGTACCTTAACCACCTTGGGACCGGATTTGACCGCAGCTACCGGAATGGATGTTTTAACCCACGCCATTGAATCCTATGTTTCAATCGCTGCGACACCTTTGACCGATGTACAAGCTAAAAACGCGCTTTCCATCGTTTCCCGCCACTTACGCCCCTCTGTTGCATCCAGGCATAATGAGGAAGCAAAAAAAGCGATGGCGATGGCGAGCCTCCAGGCTGGACTGGCTTTTTCCAATGCCATTTTGGGAGCTGCCCATGCCATTTCACATGCCATAGGCGGCAAGTACCTCCTTCCGCATGGTGAAATCAATGCGATACTCCTTCCCCATGTCATGGATTTCAATCGAATTGCCTCACCAAGGCGATTCAGCGAGATTGCAGACATCATGGGCATCGATACACGGGCATTGACGGAGCAGCAAGCAGGAATGGCTGCCATTCACTTCGTAAGGGAATTATCCCGGGATATAGGGGCTCCCAAGAGTTTAAGTGATGTCGGCATTACGAAAGAAATGATAGATCCCATAGGGATGACCGCTCTTGAGGATGCCTGCATGATCACAAACCCCCGTGATATGTCATTAGAACAGATTAATCAGCTGCTTCTTACAGCCCTATAAGAGGTGAAAATCATGAACAAACATGAATTGATAGATTTAATGACAGGCGTTAAATCTTCAAAAAAAACGTATTACACGGAACTTAAGAAAACCGTGGATCAGCTGAAAAAGAAGAATATGCAGCTTGAAATCATGAATGACATCACAAAAAATATGAATATGGAAATCGACATCCAAGAGATTCTCCGAAATGTTATTGAAAAACTTAAGCAGCTCATTACCTTCGATGACAGTCATTTTGTCATATTGTATGAGGAAGAACCTGCCCTGCTTCACATCTGCCCTAATGGTCACTGCGATCTTGAAATGGATCCCAAAAACCTGTTACACCCTTTTCAGGAATTCTCATCGGCCTTGAAAGAAAAGCAGCCGATTCAGGTGGAAGTTAACCAGTTACCGGACTTTCCAGAAAAGGATCGTCTATTATCCCTTGAGATCGAATCACTTCTATTAGTCCCTTTATACGGAAAAAGTAAAAAAATCGGAATTTGGACTTTCGGCAGGAAGAAAAAGAATACATGGCATGAAGCTGAACTCGAATTTCTTGAGCAACTATCCAATCAGCTTGCATTAACTTTGGAGAATGCCCAGCTTTATAAGGAAGTTCTTCATTCCAAACAGGAGTGGGAGGATACATTCAAGGCAGTTGAAGATATGATCATCGTCTTCGATCACAAAGGAACGGTCTATCAATCCAATGATTCAGCCAGGGGCTTTTCCAACTTGGTTCCTTTAATTGAAAAATCGCAAAATCTGATTCAAGATACCTTTTCATTTAATAAGCCAGGGTTTCAGGAAATACTCCTTCAGCATGATACCATCTTGGAAATGCATGCTTACCCGATTCAGAATAAGGAGCATCAAGTATATGGGGTCATTGCTTATTATAAAAATGTCACCGAAAGAAGACAGATGGAAGTCCAGCTATTACATGCCGGTAAACTTGGGGCGATTGGTGAAATGGCAGCTGGGATTGCCCATGAGTTGAACAGCCCATTAACGGCCATTCTTGGTAACTCGCAACTTTTATTACGGAAAACCCCACAGGACAATCCGGATTATATGCTATTGGACGACATTAAGATTTGCGGGGACCGATGCAGGCAAATCGTGAAAAGTCTGCTTACCTTTTCTAGGCAGGATGAGTATAGGTTCCACTATTACTCTATTAACGAGGCCATTCACCAGGTTCTGAACCTATTGAAGTTCCAACTTGGGAAGAAGCAAATCTCCCTCCATCTTAGCCTTCAGGAAGACCTTCCTTTCATAAAGGGCAGCCAGCCGCAGATCGAACAGATCATCATCAACTTGCTATTGAATGCCAAGGATGCATTGGATGAGTCCGCGCAAACGGAAAAATCGATCGCGATCGCTACCTATTCAGAAAACAAGTTCATGGTGGTTCAGGTGACTGATAACGGATCAGGGATTGAAAAAGAACGCCTGCCCTTCATATTCCATCCCTTTCATACGACTAAAGACCGTGAAAAAGGTACAGGTTTGGGGCTGTCTGTAAGCCTTGGCATCGCTAAAGACCATGGCGGAAAGATTGACGTTTTGAGCACACCAGGACATGGAAGCACTTTTTTCCTGAGGCTTCCTATACAAGGAGAGGAAAGGGGATGATAAGGTGATTCATTTACTTGTGGTAGACGATGAGAAAGAGGTTGGGACTTTTCTATCCCGCCTTTTTACGATGAAAGGTTACCTCGTACAAGTTGTGAATAGCGGGAAGGAGTTTCATGAAATCGACTGGAATCAGCAGCGTTTTGATGTCGCAATGATAGATTTGAAGCTTCCGGATTGCGATGGACTTTCCCTCCTGCAGCATCTAAAACAACTTCAGCCGCGTTGCAAGGTACTGATCATGACCGGATACAGCACCGTCAAGACCGCTGTTGATGCCATGAAACTCGGCGCGAGTGATTACATGGAAAAACCCTTCGTGGATATTGAAGTACTGGAAAGGCAGATTGACAACCTATTGAATGAAAATGAAGCTTTGAACCAGCATTTCATCCAGAAGCTTGCCGAGGATTCAGGACTCATTGTCGGTGGAAGTCCTTTAATGAAGAATTTGATTGAAACGGCCTTCAAGGTTGCCCAAAAATCCGTCAATGTATTAATCGAAGGAGAAACCGGAAGCGGGAAAGAAGTGCTTTCACGCTTCATCCACATAGCCAGCCCCCGAAACCATGAACCTTTTATCGGCATCAATTGCGGAGCGATCTCTGAATCCCTGCTTGAAAGCGAATTATTCGGTCATGAAAAGGGCGCTTTCACCGGAGCGACCCAGCTGCGAAAGGGTTTTTTCGAAATTGCTGGGAACGGGACGCTTTTCCTTGATGAAATTGCGGATGCAAGTCCGGCCATTCAAGTCAAATTGCTTCGGGTTTTGGAAACGCGGGAATTCATGCGGGTTGGCAGCAGCGTGACATTACGGACGAACGCCCGGTTAGTGGCGGCCTCCAATGAAAACCTGCAAAAGGCAGTGGACAAGAATAAATTTCGGGAAGACCTATTTTACCGACTGAACGTCGTGACTCTGGATATCCCGCCATTAAGGAGCCGAAAAGAGGATATTCCGTTGCTTGTCCGACACTTGGTTGAGAGAAATGGTCATGGAGATATCTCATTTTCCAATGAAGCCATTGAAAAATTACAGCAATACAACTGGCCAGGCAACATACGCGAACTATCTAATGTGGTCTTGCGCACGCTAACTCTTGCAGACAATAAGTCAGTAATAACCGCCAATGATATCTCACTATCCAACAGCCAGATCACACCTGACAAAAATGTGTCACCTGAGATACAGTCAACAGAAAACCTTCTTGAAGAGTGGCGAAAAAGGCTGGTGGCTGATTTTAATGAGAAGGATGAACTGATGCTTGAAGAAATCCTTACGGAAATCAAACAGCTTCAATCAACAATTGGAAAGGAGCTCGTCATGCAGGCACTGCAAAAAACCTACGGCAACCGGAATGAAGCTGCCAAACGCTTGCAAATATCCATAAGGAAATTGCGCTATATATTAAATGAAAAGAGCCAGACATAATAAAAAGGAGGATGCCCCGTTCCAGGGCTTCCTCCTCTTTTCCTATTCTAGCGTCAATACGATGCGGCCGTTGATTTCTCCGTTTTCCATCATTGAAAACACGTCATTGATTTCATCAAGCTTTCTTGTTTCAATATTCGTTCTGACTTTACCCTCAGCCGCAAATTGAACAGCTTCCTGTAAATCTTTTCTCGTCCCGACGATAGACCCTTTTACAGTCACCCCATTTAACACTGTATCAAAAATCGGGATTGGAAGTTCATCATTCGGCAATCCGACTACGACAAGTGTGCCGCCCCTCTTGACTGAACTGTAAGCCTGTTCGAATGCTTTTTTCGTAACCGCCACAGAAATGGATGCCTGCACGCCGCCAACCTTATCCTTAATGGCCTGTACAGGATCGGTCTTAAGCCCATTAACCGTGTAATCCGCCCCCAGTTCCGTTGCCAGATCAAGCTTATCATCTTGAATATCGACAGCAATGACATTAAAGCCCATCGCTTTTGCGTATTGCAGGGCAACATGTCCCAATCCGCCAATTCCATAAATCGCTACCCAATCGCCAGGTTTTGCTTCTGATACCTTAAGCGCCTTATAAGTCGTTACACCTGCACAGAAAATCGGTGATACCTCCGCAAAGTCAAGCCCTTCAGGAACCTTCACCACATACTTGGCTGGTGCTTTACAATATTCCGCATACCCGCCGTCCACGGAATAGCCTGCATTCAATTGATCCAGGCAAAGCGTTTCCCTACCGGTCAGACAATATTCACAATCGCCGCAGGCCGAATAAAGCCAAGGGATCCCAACACGGTCACCCACTTTCAAGGAAGTTACGCCTTCCGCCACCTTTTCTATAATGCCCACACCCTCATGTCCCGGGATAAGCGGAAGCTTGGGTTTTACCGGCCAATCACCATGTGCAGCATGTAAATCGGTATGACACACGCCACAGGCTTTAATTTTCACTAATATCTCACCATATTCCAATTCCGGAATCGGTACTTCCTTAATCTCAAGTTTTTGGTTAAATTCATTGACGACCGCCGCTTTCATTGTCTTGACCTGTTGTTTTGCATTTACAGTGCTTGCCCCTTGTTTTACATTCATGATTACTATTCCTCCCTTAATCTAGTGGATATTATTTCTTGCTACTACTTATACAAGATGCAAGTGCCATGCCACTGCAAAAAGGCCAAGACGACAGCATTCACAAAAAAAAGTGCCGAAAGATCGGCCCATTTGGACGAATTAACGGCTCAAGTTGGACGAAATCCGGTTTGTATATTGCAGGAAAAATGGTTCACCCTATAAATAGGAGGTGCCTAAAACATGGACAAATTTGAAGAAGCCTATGAGTCATATAAACAGCAGGGAACACCGCAAGCAAACCAAAGTGATTCAGCAGCAGGAAAAGAAGAAATCATCGCCGTAAGGAAAAATGAAGAGGACAATATTATCGCCATCAAGACGAACTCCGGCCGCGAACTCGACTACCCCTCAGCCCTTGCGGAAGCCAAAGCTGGCAACCTGGCCAACGTTGACGTCTTTCATAAATATGGACGTGACATATTACGGAGTGAGCCCGATGGGATAAAAGAAAATAACCTGGATCAACTGCCGGAGTTTTGAATTTTTCGGGAGACTGCCTGATACGGGCAGTTTTTTTCTATCTGGATGCGCAAAAAAAAGAACCAGCATGATTAGCCAGATCTTATTTTTCATAAGGATAGGATTCAGAGATTTCGAGCATTCGGCCGCAGGACTCGACAACCTCGATGATTTCCATCCATGACATGTCCAGACCCAGTTCATTAGCATGGGAAATCTTATCCCGTAATTTTCGGATGGCATTCGCATCCTTCTTCCCTTTACTTTTCGAAGGGATTTGGAAGAAGTGCCTCAATTCTTTATCTTTATGTATAATATCGAATTTATCACTGATTTGCAGGCACTCTATTATATTGATATCCTCATTTTTATCGATTCTCCTTTTATATAATTCGGTTGCCTTTTCTAAACGGTCTTCGCTGATCATTGGATACCAGCTGCCATCGCCGAATCTATCCAGGATGATATCGCTCATCCTCATTTCCAATAAGGTAATATATCCGAATATCAGCATCCTGATCGGAGGCTTTTGGAGGTCGGCATGGGTAATCAACATTTTAATTGAATTATTCTCTAATACGAACACCCTTGTCTTATTCTTAAAAATATGGAGAAGCTGGATCAAAGGGGTTGAATTCGAAACCATTTCCCTTGGTGAGAAGTTTCTCATATATTCAGAAATACTTCCCTCACCTAGTTCTTGCCTTTCGATATATCCGATGATTTCCCCTTGATCTTGGACTGCCAATATATCAAAATTCTTTTTTTTCATTGCTTTCTGGATATCCAGCGCCAGATCGTTTTTATGGCAAAACTCAAGCTCCTGGGCAATGCTCTTAACCGTTATATTTTCTTCATAAAGAGTTTTAAGACTCAGATAGCTGCTATTACTTTTTCTTTCGCTTCCATTTAACATCTTTCAACCTCCGATCAGGAACACTTTCTGCCCGTTTTCCGCTTTAATAATAGAAATGAATGCGGCCCCAAATAAAGTTCACTTAGTGGACTCCATCCCATTCATCAAATGCCATCAACTGCATTTCCTGCCGCCGTTTCCACATTCTCCTTTTCTTCCCACCCCTTACAAACATCCACCCAATCCTTGGCACCTGAATATTCAAATAATTCAGCGAGTGTAAGTTCTATTGCAGAGTTTGAACTGCCGCAAGCCGGAAACAATGACTCGAAGCGCTTCATCGATACATCAAGAAAAACAGCTAAATCGTTTGCCAGGCCAAACGGGCAAACGCCTCCGATTGCATGGCCGGTCTGTGCAAGCACTTCATCAGGTGAAAGCATTCGTGCCTTGAAACCGAACGTCTGACGAAATTTCTTATTATCCACTTTCGCGTCCCCTGTGGCAACGACCAAAATCGCGTGTTCACCTTCCCCTTTAAAGGAAAGGGTCTTGGCAATCCGCGCTGGGATAACACCGATGGTTTCCGCTGCCTCAATCACCGTGGCACTAGATGTTTCGAACTCTTTTACGTCACCTTCCCGATTCCATTGTTTAAAATGGCTTTTGACACTTTCGATCGACATATTAATATTCACTCCTTTTTATGTACATATTGAAATAATATCATCCTTCATTGCAATAATTCAAAATACAATTGTGCTGCTTCATCTGATTGGAAACCTATAAATTAAAACCATTCTTTACAAATTGACGAAACAAGCTTACGTGGGATACTATTAATCATCGGGTAAACGCCTGCACGTGGTTCGTAACCATCCCACGATAAAAAACTAGGGAGAGAGTAAAATGAATGTTCGTACACTCGTGATAAACGGGTTATTGGCTGCCTTGTATGTGGCGGTCTCATTGGTGTTTAAACCAATAGCTTTTGAGATGTTCCAATTCCGTGTACCGGAAATGTTGAATCATCTGATTGTATTCAATAAAAAGTATATCTACGGTATCGTTGGAGGAGTCTTCATATCGAATCTGCTCTTTTCGCCGATGGTGCCATATGATTTGATTTTTGGGGTGGGCCAATCCCTGCTCGCCTTATTGCTTGTCATTTATGTTTCTCGTTTCATAAAAGGCATTAAAGGACGTATGGTCGCTACGATTATCTTTTTCACGTTCACAATGTTTTTAATTGCAATTGAACTGAACCTTGCCTTTGGCTTGCCATTCTGGCTAAGCTGGATGACTACAGCTGTCGGTGAGTTCGTTGTCCTTTTGATTGGAGCGCCAATCATTTATGGAATGAACAAAAGAATTCAGTTTGAAAAGTGGCTTTAAAAGGAATCTTCGCGCCGTTAAGCCACTATAATGGAAAAGAGCTGTCTGCATGATGCGGCAGCTCTTTTTTTTCACCATTGAACTTGAAAATGATAAACTATTAGTAAGAATGGTGGTGGCCCTTTGAAAAAAGTCCTGACCATAATCGGTCTACTTGTAATCGCAATTTTTATATACTCTAATGCAGAACTGTTCACTTTGGTTTGGAAAAGTGATTTGGATTCTGTTATTGGCATATTGAAGGAAAATCTTTTGCTTACATTTATTGTGACATTCGTTTTGATGTTTGTACAAAATTCTTTTACAATCATCCCCTTAATTTTGCTCCTGACCATCAATGTCACGATATTAGGATTCATATATGGCTATCTATGGAGTTGGTTTACAAGTGTTGTTGCCTCAGGATTCATTTTTTATGCAGCAAGAAACTGGTTTCAGGAGCTTCTTTTAAAGAAGATTGGTGAAAAATGGCAAGAATCTGTAGTGGAGCATGGCTTCATGTACGTGTTTACAGGCAGGATTTTCCCGCTTATCCCAACAAGCTTAATTAACTTGGCGGCCGGAGTCAGCACCGTCACTTTCAAAGACTTTTTATTGGCGACGGCACTTGGCAACCTTATATACTTTTTCTTCCTATCACTGATTCCCTATGGACTGCTATCTGTTGAAATGAACCAATATACGCTAGCGGCTCTTGCACTCCTCTTCTTACTATTCTTCATGGTCTATAAGCGTGCAAAAAAGAAGAAGAAACTAACCTTCTTCAGAAAAAACAGGTGACCACATTGGCCCCTGTTTTTTTATTTAGAGATTCTGCATATATTTTTTTCCGATAGTTTGTTAAAATGTGTATGTAATTTTACCTTTGAAATGTCTTAAAATCAGGGAGAATCTCCATGTCCAAACGCTCCATCTTAGCAATATATATCCTATCCGGGATTCTTACATTAGTCGTATTCGACTATTTTTTAACTACAAATATCCATAATAAAGAGGTCTTCATTCAACTCCAAAGGGCGGAAGGCATTGTTTTCCTTTTATCAATAGGCTTAATTCTATATCTTTATTTAGCTAAAAAGGAAGAATTCAAACGATTAAAAGAGGCGGAACAACGTCGGCGCACACTCATCAATTCAATGGTGGATTTCGTTAATTTCAAGGATGGGGATGGCCGATGGCTTGAATCCAATACCTTCGGGCTGCAATTATTTCAATTGGAGCATGTAGATTATAAGGGGAAAAGAGACAGTGAGCTCGCAGAATACACCGAATTTTATAAAGAATCGTTGATCTACTGTGAAGTTTCCGATGAAGAAACGTGGGTAAAGGGGGAAATTACTAGGTGCGAGGAAATCATCCCTCTTCCCGATGGCAATCACAAGACCTTTGATACGATTAAAGTTCCCCTGTTCAATGAAGATGGTTCACGTAAAGGCTTAGTCGTCATTGGCAGGGATATATCTGAAAGAGTTGTCGCGGAGAATCAATTATTTGATAGCGAACAACGCTATAAATCATTGTTTGAGCACAACCCTTATCCGATGCTGATGCTTGATTTAAATGGAATGATCACGACCGTGAATCCAAGGTTTGAAACGGTAACAGGCTTTCAACAGGAAGAAATACATGGCGCTTCATTCATTAATTTGAATTTTTCAGCAGAAGACGCGGAATTGATCCGTACCTCATGCCAATATGTCATGGAAAACCAAAAGGGGATCAAAAAAGGGAAAGATATAGAATTTCTGACGAAGTACGGGAAGTCCATCTTACTTTCTTGTACGTTTGTCCCAATGATGGTTGGCGAGGATTTAGTCGGAATCATTACTTATGCTAAAGAAGTCACTCAAATTCGAGAAACCGAAGCACGCTTAAGAAGAACCGAAAAATTATCGATAGTCGGCGAACTTGCCGCAAGTGTAGCCCACGAGGTACGAAATCCGCTGACTTCTTTAAAAGGTTTCGTCCAACTGCTTAAAAAGAGCGACCATCCCTATGAACAATACTACACGATCATGTTAAGTGAATTGGACCGGATCAATCTTATTGTAAGCGAGTTACTCGTTCTGGCAAAACCACAGGAACTTCCATTCAGCAAACATCAAATCATCGACCTGATGAACGATGTCAAAACCTTGTTGAAACCAGAGGCGGACTCGTACCCCACCAAAATATCAATATCTGTCAAAAATGAAATACCGCTTCTATTATGTGAGGGAAACCAATTAAAACAAGTTTTCATAAACATGCTCAAGAATTCCATGGAGGCATCCGCCGACCACATTTGGATTGATTTTGAACGAATGAACAATAACCTTTCCATCACCATCAAGGATAACGGTAGCGGAATAGAAAAAAACCGCATAAAACATCTTGGAGAGCCTTTCTATTCTTCAAAAGAAAAAGGAACCGGATTAGGACTGACAGTCAGTTGCCGAATCATTGAGGCGCATCGGGGAAAGGTCCGGTTTAACAGTGAACTGAACCAAGGAACCGAGGTCCAAATCATTTTGCCCATATAAATATGAACTTCGAGGACAAGCCTGAACCTTGTCCTTTTTTTGCAGGATTCAAAACCATCCTATTTTATCAGAGAGGTGAAGAATTCCTTTATATTCCCAAAGAATGAAACCGTCTCAACAGGTTGTTTCCCATTAGTCTGGCCTCCTGAATCATTGGATGTTTCGCTCTCCGTCATACCAGCTGTAATCGTTTGCGCTGCCTCAACTTCCACCTCTTTTGTTTTGACATCATCCACGGTTTCTTCCTCATCCATTTCAACATCCATGTCCTTTTCAAAAACAAGGACGTAAGTAAGACGCTCCCCATCCTTTGAAACGGTAACGGAAATGGCCGTTTTCGCTTTATCCTTGATCTTCACTTTTGCACTGCTCGCACCGTCATATTCAATCGTTGCTCCGCTGGCATTTGTCGTTGCATTCAATTTGACTGAAGAAATATCATTATCGACCTCTATATGATAGGTATGCTCATTAGATTCAAAAGATTTGTTCCATACGCCGGATGATACCGTCAGACTGTTCAACACTGGTCCATTATTGCCTTCCTCGCCTAAAGAATCTGCGGACGTTACTTTCTCAACAGAATCCGTTTTCACTTTTTGTGTTGAAATACTTTCAATTTGCTGTGCATTCGTTACTTCACTGACACCACTGCTTGGCTTTTGATTATTGGAGGATTCCGCTGATGTTAAAGATGTTTTACTCCCCTTATCCGAGGATTCTGCTGATGATAAAGAAGATTTATTCCCCTTATCCGAGGAAGGTTGGGCTTTACTCGTTCCTGTTGAGGGCTCCTTTTGAACTTCATCCTCTTTTGGAGCAGCTTTCGATTCCGTTTCCTTTGCTGTGGCTGCAGCCCGTGTAATCGTGAGTGTATATGTTTTTTCATCACCATTTTCCGCTGTAACGGTTATCTTCACCGTTGTCTTACCGACTGGAAGGGTAACCTTTACACATGCACTGGTTGCATCCTTGCCATTTACCTTTACAATTGCCTTACTGTCACTCAATGTCGGAGTTACCGTAACCGACTGGACTTCATTTTCAACTGAAGCATGATAAGCTGTCACCTTAGAATCGAATGTTAATGAGCCTTTTGATAATCCAATCGATGTTAAAAGGTTATCATCACTTTCATGTTTTTCGACCTTGAGAGTATAGGTTACGGTTTCATTTTCCCCATCGCTGACGGTGATTACAAACGTATTCATGCCAGTTTGAAGAGTTAAATCCTTCAATTTACCCTCCGTCATTTTGACACCATTCACATATATGGCTGCATTCTCGTTAGGGCTTGCTGCAAGCAAGGTGATCTTTTCCACATCATTCCCCACTGTTGAACTATAGTCGTGTACATCTTCTGTAAACTTTTGATCCAGTGCTATACCCTCTATCTCTAGTTTTGAAAGACTATTTACCGTTTGTGCCTCTTCCAAAATGACAGAAGTGCCTTCCGCAGCTTCTGTCGCTGGTATATAAGTGGATGTTCCCATCCCCACAAGGGAACCAACCAAGATCACCTTCACACTTGTTTCTTTTAATCCCTTCTTCATCAAAACCTATCCCTCCAAATTCCTTAAACATGATAGGCTCAGATTACTAAAGGAACCTTAATTATTTATTAATGGAGTTTATATCAAAAGGAGGATGCCTATTTGATATAAACTTTATGCAAAGTGGAATTCCCACCACTTATTTATGGCTATACTGGAATGGAAGGCAAAACTAAAACTTATTGTTCTCATTTTCTAGCGAACCTCTTAAACTGCCTTTAGATAACTAAATTATTTTCACTGTTTTTTCACATTTTCCTTTTATAATGGGCTTACATAATCGGATGAAAGGATGATGGCACACCAAGATGAAAAAATATTTATGGCTGGTAGTCAGCCTATTCAGTTTGCTTTTATACCCGGCAATGGCTTCTGGGCATGCTACAGTAATCAGCTCTAATCCTAGCCCGAATGAAGCGATGAATACTCTTACTGAAAAGATCACCATTCAATTCAGCGAGAATATACAACCAGCTTTTCATTCGCTTGAGGTATTCAGCCAAGATGGAGACAAAATTCAAACTCAAGACAGTACAATCTCTGAACAGAGTGAAAAAATATTGGAAGCTAAGTGGAAGGGCACGATCGATGAAGGGATTTACTATATTAAATGGAGAGTGGTTTCGAGTGATGGCCATCCTATAGAAGGAACTATCCCCTTTCAATTCGGAGATTCGGCAGGCCTATCAGATCAAAATAATTCCGAAGTGAATGAAAGTTTTCCGAATTCCATCAACGTTATTCTGCAAAGTCTACAATACATATGCTTCGCTGCCCTTACCGGAATCCTTTTTTTCAGATTATCGCTAATGAAGGATTCCCGACTTTTTGAAGCAAGCAGAAGAACCCGTCTATACCTTTGGCTTTCATATGCTGGTTTAGCATTTTCCATCTTCTGCAGCCTGCCTTTAAGAGTTACGATCGATGCTGGCGTAGGTTGGACCGATGCATTTAATGTTAGTTATATAAAGGAAGTATTGAATGCTACAAACTTTGGGACGATCTGGATCATGGAAATTCTAATATTGCTCCTTCTATTTTTAGTAATTTATTTCATGCTCGAGAACTCATTGAATAAATCACTACCTTTCATTTCATTCATCATAATTGCCAGCTTGATGATTTGTAAGGCATTCACCGGACATACAGCAGCCGTTCCTAATCAGGCTCTGGCCGTTTTGATGGATTTCCTTCATTTATTGTCCATGGCTTTATGGCTCGGCGGCCTTATGGCCTTATTGGTGATTTTGCCTGGGCTTGCAGATCGGCAGGCAGTCCAACAAGATAAGAAAACCTTTTACTGGTCGATCATTCAAAGGTTTTCCAAATGGGCATTTCTGTTTGTAATCATCCTGATTATTAGCGGAATATATAGCAGTTTACAGCATGTGCCAACTATCCATTCAATGTTTAACACAACATATGGCCAATTGTTACTAGCGAAAATCAGTCTCATGTTAATCATGATCGTTTTAGGCGGCTTTCATTTTCTCAGAGGGAAAAAGCAAACGAAAAAACTTGGTTATAGTGTGGGAATGGAGTTTGGTTTAGGAATCGTCATCCTTCTCGTTGCAGCTTTATTAACAAATGTCCAAACTGCCATGTCTTCTCCCGGCCCCATTGAAAAAACGTTACGGACTGAAGAAAATAACGAGGTTACATTAATGGTGACGCCCAATGAAGTCGGGGATAACATGATTCAAGTAAATCTATCCAATGAAGGCAAGCCAATTGCTGAAATAGAGCAGCTTACGATCACGATGCAGCCATTGGATACGCCACGCGGTGAAATAAAGCTGCAAATGAAGGAGAAAAACACAGGGACATTTACATCAAAGTCTATATTAACCATGCCAGGAAAGTGGAATATCCATGTTCATGGATTGACTGAAAGCCTGGATTCAATCAATGCTGATTTTATAATTTTCATAGGGAATTCATAATAGGAGGGATTTATAAAAATGAAAAACATTTCAAAGCTACTTATTTTTACATTTGCTGCATTATTCATTTTTTCCGGTTCAGCATATGCTCACGTTACGGTCAAGCCTAGTTCATCTGCACCTGAGGCGTGGGAAACTTATACAATTAAAGTACCCGTAGAAAAAGAAACTGCCACTACAAAGGTGACTTTAAAAGTACCTGAAGGGGTTACTTTTGAAAGCTATCAGCCTATACCGGGATGGAAAGTAACGACAGAAGGTGACAAAGATGGGCATGTAAAAACGGTAACTTGGGCAGCAACTGACAAAGGAATAGCTGCTGGACAATTCCAGCAATTCTCTTTCGTAGCACAAAATCCTAAAGAAGAAACGAAAGTTGCCTGGGATGCATTTCAATATTACGAAGATGGTGAAATTGTTGAATGGAGCGGTGAAGAAGGCTCAGACCTACCGCATTCTGTAACGGAAATCACGGTTGCACCCAAGGCTGATGCTGAACCTGCGGACCATGGTCACGAAGATGAAGCTGACACTAATGATTCCACGACACCTGACAATTCAAAGGAGGCAGCAACAACAGAAGGTGATGGCAACCAAACGCTGATCATTACCCTGGCTGTCATATCATTAATTCTTTCCATTGTAGCCCTTTTTGCAGCTCTAAGGAAAAATAAAAAATAAAATAATCATTATGGAAGGTGCCCCAAAAATTTCTTGGGGCACCTTTTTTCTCTAATATTCCATGACCACCGATTTACTCGGTAACTTTAGATTTTCTGATTCTATCGTAATCTTAATCGATTTTTCAGCTCTTTGTTCCGTAATCGTTAAGTTAAGCAGTCCATTTCCCTGCGCTTTTTTGCTTATTCCCAGATCTTCCGTACTTTTCACCAGCTGTGCATATAATTCCGCTTCAGTTAAATTGCGCTCAAATTCTTTTTCAGCAATCACTTTCAAGAGAGCTGCCGCACCGCTTACATGAGGCGTAGCCATTGACGTTCCGCTCAACCTGGCATATTTATTTCCTGGATACGTAGAGAGAATATCAACCCCTGGCGCCACCAAGTCAATTTCATCATTCGTATTTGAAAAATCCGCTAAATTTCTGCTTAAATCCACAGCCCCCACTTCCACTACCTCGGGATATGCTCCTGGATAATCCAATTCATCCGTTTCATGACGCCCATCACCGCTATTTCCTGCTGCACAAACAACAAGGATATCGTTCTGAAGGGCCTTTTGAATGAGTTTGTGTTCAGTCTCATCGGGAGGTCCGCCAAGTGAAAGTGAAATAACCGAAACCTTTTCTTCATTTGGCCCCCGCCAATTGATGGCATACTCTAGAGCACCATTAATCCAATCAATGTCGCCTTGTCCTTGACCATTTAGGGCCTTTAACGCTAATATGCTTGCTTTCGGAGCCACTCCCACTACACCAGCATTATTAATGGCAGCAACAACCGTACCGCTAACATGTGTCCCATGTCCGTTATCATCTTGATAATCCCCGGTATTGGTAAAATTCTTCCCGCCAATGATTCTTTCCTTGAGGTCTGGATGTCCTTTGTCTATGCCTGTATCAATGACGGCAACTACCACGCCCTCACCATAACTGCTTTTTTCCCAAATTGCCGGTGCTTTCACAAGCTCGACACCCTCAGGAATCTTCTCTTTCACCGTTTCCATCACTTCAAGAACTTTGTAAGGTATTAATCTTTTTTCTCTTGTCATTTGATTACCCCTTCCTTCGTTCAATAAGTTAAACTGCCATCAGTGTAGGGATTTTCATCCCGTCTGGTTGCCGTCTACCGTTGAAAGAGATGAGATCAAAAAACTCTTCTCTCTTATATATACCAGATTTATGAAAATAAAAAAGAAGTTTTCGGAAAATTCCGTCTAAATAACTAGTTTTTATTTCTTTTTGTGTTATTATCTGGTACTCTCATTATAGAACAAATGTTCGTTTTATGCTACACTTTTTTTTCATTTTTTTCCCAAGCACGCACTTTTCCAATAAAAAAGAAGCGACTCCGAATCGAGTCAGCTTCCAAGATGTTAAGCTGCACCGCAGCATTTTTTGTATTTTTTCCCGCTTCCGCAAGGACAAGGCTCATTTCTGCCAATGACCGGTTCTGCATGAACATGCGGCATTTTAGCTGCCTTTGCACTTTCCGTGATAATTTGCGTGCCTTTTTCCTTCATTTGCTGATACCGCTGTTTAAATAACTCCATTACATCTTTACTGTACTTCAGCGTATCTTCCGCGATATCCATCGCCTTTTGCTTTGAAATATTATAATCCTCCAGGACGAATTGATTATCCCCGAAAGAAACCCTCACTCCAAAATGCTGTCCCGCCTGTTTATTGCCTTTAAGCTCCTCAACGAATTCAAGGTATACTTCCTGGCAATCACAAGTCTGATGCATGCAGTAATAATCATATATCCAATACGATTTATCTTCGTATTTACTTTTTAAAGCAATGCCATCCTCAACGCCAAATACATCCAAATATTTTATCGCTTTTCCATCGAGTATCTCAAATGGATCAATCGTTCTCATCTATAGACACATCCTAATTCATCAAAATTTATTCTTCCTTTGTATTGTACAACCTAATTCACCAATCGTCACTTGAAATGAAGCCTGCCAAAGCCAAATCCTTTTCAGTAAAATCATAATTAAAGAAGCCTTATTGAAGGCAATAAAAAAAGCTGCATCAGTGTCTATAAACTGATGCAGCCCCTAATCCTAATCCTCATCCGATCCATGTGGTCAATTCGTCAATCGGTGTTTTCTTAGCAGGTTTCGGCTCCATGTCAGGATAACCCAAGTATATGAAAGCCAATACCTCTCCCTTAGAGGATAAATTGAAAAATTCACGGACTTTGTCATGATAAGTTATTTTCCCCGTTCTCCATACTGCTCCCAAACCTAGAGAATGTGCTGCAAGAAGCATATTTTGGATGGCACTGTTCACAGCCGCATATTCTTCTGCGACGAGGACATTATTCTTATCACTAGGCTCTATGCCCACCGCGATGATGACTGGAGCCCTTAATGGATTCTTTTTTTGCCTTTCGAGCTTGCTGATTAAACTTTCAGGGGTATCATCAGCATTTTCGATTCTTGTTATTTCTTCGAATACCTGCCCAAGTTTATTTCTTCCTTCCCCTGTCAAAACAAAAAAACGCCAAGGCTCCGTCCGATGGTGATTAGGTGCATATGTTCCGGCTTCAATGATTTGCTCGATTATTTCTTTAGGAACCGGATCTTGCTTAACGATTCCAATGCTTCTTCTCGTTTTTATAGCCTCGATAGTCTCCATGTTATCTCCCCTTATCCCTTTATCTCTAAAAGTTTCTGTTTCAGTTCATTTTCCATTGACGCCAGTTCCTGTTCAGCTTGACGGCGTTTATGCCTGCCTTCTTCTTGAATCCGCATGGTCTCCTCAAGCGTGGATATCAAGTTAGCTTGAGTTTTCTTTAATGTTTCAATATCGACAAGTCCGCGCTCATTTTCTTTTGCGGTTTCAATGGTATTCGTTTTCAGCATCTCGGAGTTCTTCAATAATAAGTCATTTGTAGTCTTGGAAACCTGTTTTTGGGCTTCTACAGCATGCCTTTGCCTGATTAGGGTCAGTGCAATCGCAACCTGGTTTTTCCAAAGTGGGATGGCTGTCATGATCGAAGATTGGATTTTTTCGACTAGTGCCTGATTCGTGTTTTGGATCAGCCTGATCTGCGGTGCGCTTTGAATCGTGATTTCACGGCTCAACTTCAAATCATGAAGCCTTTTATCCAACCGTTCAGCAAATTGCAGCATATCATTTACTTCTTGAAACTTCATTTGATCATTACTTGATTCAGCGGACTTCCTTAGCTCCGGAATCGTTTTCTCATGGATTTCTTCGAGTTTGATTTCCCCAGCTGCAATATAGACATTCAATGCCTGGAAATATTCCTTATTCGTTTCATATAGCTTTTCGAGAATTACGATATCCGATAACAGGATATTCTTGCTCCGTTCGAGTTTTACGCTGATTCGGTCGATTTGGGCACCGGTTTTTTGATACTTGGATAGCACCTCCTGTACAGATCCCGAGAGCTTCCCGAACATACGCGCAAAAAATGAGGGCTTATCCGGTTTTAACTCATCCGGGCTGAGTTCGTTTAACTTTTTCATTAAATCATTGATAATGCTCCCCACTTCACCCACATCTTTTTTCTGGACATGCTCAAGCATGGAATTAGAAAAGGTCAGGAGCTTTGATTGGGCGGGTGTACCATAGGATATCATTGCCTGATGATTCGTTGGGTCGATTTGTTCGGCAAGCTGATAAGCTTTGGCCCTGTTCTCTTCAGGAATGACATCAATCAGTTTAACCGGTTTCGCTTCCTGGGAAGATACTTTCTCAAGCTCCTGCACCCCATCAAATGGATTGGCTAAAAGGTCATCGATCAAACTGGCGTTATTCGTTTTATTCAACAGGTTTGGATCATTGTTATTCATTTTAACCTCCTGCTTTCATCAATTACTTGTGACTCTTTTCTAGTTTTAATGGATTGCTTAGCAACATCCAATTCGAAGTTAAGGTCATCGATATCATCGGCAATCACTTTATATAAATCCTTTTCTATCGTATTAGTAAGTTCCTTTAAAGTTTTACGAGTCTCCGTTAAGGAAAGTTCAAGTTCCCTATTCTTTTTTGGCTGCTGGGCTAGAAAAACATATTTCTCCGCAAGCTCCATGGCAGAATCCAGATGCGAGTAATAAAACTGTTCCGCTTGATAAAACCGCTTCGGTTCTTTTTTTGTCAGACTGTATATTTTCCTGATCATTTTAATCATCTCTTTCCTCTGTTTAAAAGAAGAGATATGCCTGACCGAGATTAGTGCTTTTTGCACCCTCCATATCTTCGGTTTTGCTTCAATTAAATTTTTCTTTATATATTGATATTCTTTTCTCGTCAATTCATGTTTTTTGAGGTATCTTGATGAAAAATATACGGAACTCAGCCAGTATGCAAGTACCCCTCCTGCTAAAGATATGACAACGGACAGGGCAAACGGTTGATTCAATACGAAATAGCTAATCATCCAAACCGGCAAAACCATTGGAAATGCAATCAATATTGGAACAATATCAGCAACAAATCGATTCATTATCATTACACTCCTGACTTACACTCTTTTCTTTATATACGGATTATCCTTGAAATTGGTTTCAAGATGAAAAAAAGAATTTCTCCTACCCTAAACGATATATGAACCGGATGGTTTCTGCAAATTTATTGAAATTTTTTCTGTGAATTCCCTCTTCTTCCCATTCATATGGGCTAACGCCTAGTCACTTCACCGGAACTGACATAAGTTATAGGGTATCCATCCTGATTTTAAAAAGGAGAGTTGACCATGAATTCATACGGATTTTATCCTTATCCACAACAAAACGGAAATCATCAGTACTTTGAACCAAATTTTAACCCATACTTCCAACAGCCTGAACGATTTGATTATATGCCACAGCAAGATTGGAACTTTCAGCAGGTACAAGAAAATCCATATAGCCAGGTGCCAGACCAATTCGATATTGAAAGGCAGCCTCAACAACTTGAAAGAAGAATCCGGGAACTTGAGCGTCAAAACGAGCGTCAAACGAGGGAACTCAATCGGCAGAACCAAGAAATCACGCGGATAAATCGTGAAGTGAACCGCATTAACCAGGAAATCACCAGGCTAAGTCAAGCGGACCAGCGACATACGAATAGGTTAAACAGACTGAATCAAAGACTTCGGGCCGTGGAAAGAAACCTTAACATCCCCTTCACCGCAACAGATGATGGTTTTTAATGAAGGAAATAGCAGGGGCTCATTGTGAGCTCCCGCTTTTTGCTTTGAGATTTAATCAAACGATTGATTAATCTTTAAAGGTTCACCAAACCCTTGTCCAGGGTTACAAAGCTTTATGATTTTCACTATTTGTCATATACACAATTGTTTTCGCCGCCTTAAATATGAATCCTGCTACTTGCTTTAAAAAAGTAGTTACACAATACTGATCTGCAGAATAAAAAATAGGAATCTGCCATATTCCCGCAGAATTCATCAAGTTATTTATAAGAAAATGGCTATTTTCACATACTTTGTTGCTATTTACCAAGTAGTGAGGTGTGGTTGATTTCCCCTCCAGATGCTCGCTTTCCGCGGGGCGGGCGGTGAGCCTCCTCGGCGTAAACGCCTGTGGGTTCTCACCTGTCCCGCTGCTCCCGCAGGAGTCTCGCACTTCCGCTCCAATCAACCTTAGATAGTTTCGTTTTAAAAACAACAACCTTTACGAAAAGAGCCAAGAAAATAAAAGAGCGGGAGTCATATTTACACTCCTGCTCTTTCTAATTTACAACATGATCCGTTTCAACTTTTCATTTCTAGATCCCTGTTCCTCCTGGGTAGACAAGTCATACTTCTTCAATAGATGAAAAAGTTCATTCAATGTTTCCTGCGAATTCCCTTTTTCAAGATATCGATCTAATGTTTGACTCAATTGTGTTGGTAAAAATGCCTTTTGGCTCTCAAATTTCAGCCTGACATCTTGCTGCGAATGATTAAGATTGCATACACCCATTTAAAAATTCACCTCTCACTTGATTTTACCATTGTATTATAGACATTACCTTGTCAATTCTTCATCCTGCTTATAGTATTCCTCTACCTTGATGAATTCCGGCGAGGTATGTGTGGCCATGATGCCATGATAACTGATATCCAACCCAAGTTCTTCTTCTTCTTCAGTCGATCTTATCGGCAGCCAAACATTAATAACTTTAAAAACAATCCAAGTCACTGAAAAGCCCCAGATGCATAACACCACTAATCCTAATATTTGAACTCCGAGCAAATGCCATCCCCCGCCGGCAAACAATCCGTTTTCAGTGGAGAAAAGCCCTACCGCTAGCGTCCCCCACATTCCTGATGCCGCATGAACAGGAAAGGCACCGACCGGATCATCGATTTTCCGGGCTTCCAACCAATTTGTCGCAGCTAACATCAACATTCCAGAAACTGCTCCAATCAGCAACGCCGCCAGATCACTAACGAATGCACATCCAGCTGTAATCCCGACAAGACCAGCAAGTGAGCCATTGATGACGGAAGGTGCATCCGAGCGTCCATATCTAAACAGTGTATAAAGCAGGGTAACCGCTCCCCCTGATGCCGCTGAGAGCATCGTGACAATGGCAATATGTCCAATTCGGACATCTGTAGCTTGCAAGGTGCTTCCTGCATTAAATCCAAACCAGCCAAACCATAAAAGGAATGCCCCGACAGATGCCAAGGGGAGATTACTCGGCAGCGAAATGGAGCTGGTCCCCCTTGAAGTGAATTTACCTGCTCTCGGCCCGATGACAATGGCAGCCGCAAGTGCTGAAAAACCGCCTAGTGCATGAATGACAGCAGACCCTGCGAAGTCCTGCATGCCCATCCTACTTAACCATCCGCCACCCCATACCCAGTGACCGGCAATCGGATAGATGAATGCTGTCATCATTACGACAAAAATGAGATACGCCCGAAAATTGATCCTTTCCGCAACTGCACCCGAAACGATGGAAATGACGGCGATGACGAATGCCCCTTGAAATAACCAATATGCATCCATGGAAATCGTAAGGTCGATGTGCGACAAATCACCTTTAAGCAGAAAGCCACTTGCCCCGATGATTCCAAATACATCCTTTCCATACATTAAGCCAAAACCAACGACGAAATAGCAAAGCGTTCCGATCGTAATATCGGCAAAAACCTTCATGATGATGTTCACATTATTTTTCGTACGGACGAACCCTGCCTCCAATAAGGCAAACCCGCCCTCCATCAATAGTATCATGGCTGCTGTAAGAACCACCCAAATCGTATCCAGGCCAGCGTTTAACGTTTCTAGAGTCATCTCGGCGTTCCCTCCGCTTTCTGCCAGGCCATTATTTCTTTAATGATGTCTGATGGTAAATTCATTTCCCTTTTTTTCGGTTCAGCCTCAAGTAAACCGATCACCTCATTTAATAAAGCGACCCGCTGTTTTATTTTCTCGATTTGTTTATATCTATCTTTCACATTAACCAAATGTTCAACCGCCTGGTGATGACTTGGGGCACGCCCTGTAAAAAAACGTTTAAATGGTGACAGGGATTGATACCAAGCTTCCTCAGCTCGTCGTTTTTGCTCATATTTATGAATTTTACCTTTGATCGATTCAATTTCCGACTCCTGTTTGCTTTTGTGGAATAGCAGTCCTTTTATCACTTCTTCAGATGGAATTTCAATAACAACCCTACTATATAAATCGTCCATAATATAAATGTCATATCACCTCACGTAACAACGTTATGTTTTTTACAATTATATTTAAAATTCTGAATTCGGTCAATGATTAAACAATAAAAACGAGTCGCACAACGAAAAAGGAGGATTAAAACAATGAATTCTGCCTGTTTCCATTCCATTAATCAAACGTTTGATTAATGGAAGAAGCTAAGTGATTTCAATCATGGATATATTTAGAAGGTATGTATATTCATTTTTTCCTCACTCTAATAAGGCAGTTAAAAACTAGGAGGGTTCATATATGACAGTTATAAACGATGTCAAAACAACTATAGCAGGGTTAAAAAGCGCTCAAGCGAGCTTTGAAACCTTCGCCCTTTCAACAGATAATGAGCAAGCCAAACAATTGTACCAACAAGCTGCCCAACAAACACAAACGATCGTCGACAGCATCACTCCTCGCATAGAAGAGATTCAAAACGAGGAACCTCAATACAAACAATGATCATTCTTATAAAAAAGGTTGGTTAAAGCAACCAGCCTTTTTTATATCTTTCCATAACCAAGAATAAAATTTTCATTCCTTTTTCTATATCAAAAAATAATGTAGAACAAAATCTTTAAGCCAATCCCAAACTTCAAAGGGTTACATACCTGACTTGAACTGCGGATAAAAGAGCTGTAATTCTTAAATTATGATCGACTACAACTTAAGAATCATCGTAGAAGATCGTTTTGAGAATTACGATTGTCCTGGACTTCAGAAAGACTTTTAACGCCGAATGATGTGATACAAGGATGTTAAATGATAAAAAGTAAAAGCTGACTGCTTTATCTCCGGATTTTGTTTGATCGAATTGGCCGCTTTGTTACTTTCAGGTTGCGGTGACCGTTGAACACCGAGCCAAAGGTTTCCTTTAGGTAATGGCTGTACTATATTCAAATCGGCCAAAGGGTTTTTATGTTATTCCTTTGTTTAATCATACTGACAATACTCATACAATGGGGTGGTTTAATAATGCTTACGGGGCATCGCACATGGGTGTTTGATCAAAAGCCTGTCATCGTCTCCACAGGAACCGTTGGCGGTCCATTTGAAGCAGACGGTTTGCTTGCGGATGATTTCGATCTTCTCCATTCCGATTTATGGATCAACCAAGATACCTATGAAAAAGCACATAAAGTCTTATTGGAGGAAGCGAGTACAAAAGCAATCGAGAAGGCGGGTCTACAAAAGGAACAGATACAATTTTTCCTAGGAGGCGACCTAATCAATCAAATAACCCCTACCAGTTTTGCCTGTCGAACACTAGGAACACCTTATCTCGGCTTATTTGGCGCCTGCTCCACCTCCATGGAGGGACTGGCTCTTGGTGCATACCTTGTCAACACCAAAGGGGCAGAGTACTTATTGACAGGAGCATCAAGCCATAACGCTGCAGTGGAAAAGCAATTTCGCTATCCAACGGAATACGGAGGGCAAAAACCTCCGACAGCCCAATGGACCGTTACTGGGGCAGGAGTGGCTTTATTAAGCAGTGCCGGGGAAGGCCCAAGGGTCACTTCAGCTACGATAGGCCGTGTCATCGACATGGGATTGACCGATCCTTTCAATATGGGAGGTGCCATGGCTCCGGCCGCTGTAGATACGATTGAAGCACATCTCAGAGAAAGAAACCTCGACCCATCCTATTATGATTTGATAGTGACTGGGGATTTAGGAAAGATTGGACATGAAGTTTCTTTGGCAATATTTAAAAAACATGGCACGCCGATTAAAGAAGAGCAATATAAAGATTGCGGTTTAATGATATACAGGGATGGTCAACCAGTCCTGGCCGGGGCAAGTGGCCCTGGATGCTCCGCAACCGTCGTTTATGGTCATTTATTAAATCGCATGAAAAAAGGAGAAATTAAACGATTGCTCGTCGTGGCTACCGGTGCCTTGCTATCTCCCCTATCCTTTCAACAAAGTGAGACGATTCCATGCATCGCCCATGCCGTATCGATTGAATATGACGGAGAAGCACAAAATTAAGGGTTGATGTTTGAACATACACCTGCTCATATTGGATGAATATTCTTGGCTGCGGAGATTGTTTCTGTAGCGTTAGCGGATGTGGAAAAGAATCGATTGATCGGTTGTTGCCGCTGGCATGCTGGAAGCAACCAGTGCCTGGATAACAGCCGCTCATGGTTCCGAGTCATTATTATAGACCTAAAAAGATAAGGAGGTTGCTGCATGACGATAGCTTCCAATGTCAAACAATGTGTCTCCAGCCTAAAAGGAATTGAAGCAGGCTTATCCAGCTTAGCACTCAGGACTCAAGATGATGAATCTAAACGGATTTTGCACGAAACGATGCTGGTGGTTAATGAAGTTAGGAAGGATGTACAGAAGCGCGTGGGCGAGTTAGAACGGGAAGAACCACAATATAAAGGTTTTTAATGATCAAGCAGGAGGTGATTGGTAATGCCGGGTTGGTTAGAAATTGTTTTGCGTTCATTTTTCTTTTTAATTGTTCTTTTTTTAATCACTAAAGTGTTAGGAAAAAAACAATTGTCCCAGCTCTCCTTTTTTGAATATGTAACGGGCATAACCATCGGTAATGTTGGGGCAGAATTAGCTACAAAAGTGGAGGGCAATATTATACATGGCGTCCTGTCCATTCTTGTTTTTGCCATAGCACCTTTCATTGCAGGATTAATATCCTTAAAAAGTAAAACATTCCGTGATCTTGTGGAAGGAAAAGCATCGGTTTTCATCAAAGATGGGAAAGTCATGGAAGATAATTTAAAAAAAGAGAAATATACCATCGATGAATTGCTGGGATTGCTCCGAAAAAAGGATGTCTTTGATATTTCTGAAGTTGAGTTTGCCTTATTGGAAGCCAATGGGGATTTTTCCGTAATGTTAAAGAAGCAAAATCAACCTGTAACACCTAAGGACCTTAACATGCCAGTGGCTGCAGTAAAGGAGCCACAAACCATAATCATGGATGGCCGTATACTTGATGAACCACTCTCCACGATTGGTCTGAACCGAAATTGGCTTCTTACTGAACTGGATAAGTTGGGGGTAATCCTAGATAATGTTTTTCTTGGTCAGGCCAATTCTAATGGAGAATTAACCGTGGACCTTTTTGATGATAAACTTAAAGTTCCTTCTCCTCAAGAAAAACCTCTTTTGCTCGCGACCTTGAAGAAATGCCAAGCGGACTTGGAGTTATTTGCACTTGGAACTGAATCAAAAGAAGCTAAAGAGATGTTTAGCAAAAATAGCGAGAAGCTGCAAAAGGCAATAGATAACGTAATCCATATCTTAAGGAACTGATTATATATTCATTCCCTCACTTTCATAAGCGATGTGACCAGTCCAATGATCACGATCGTCACACATGAAAAAAGAAAAATTTCGATACCTAAGGTGAATGCTGCAGCTGAAATGATTAATGTATCTATGACGATAATCGCCAAAGCAATATCCATGGAGGTGGATTTTGAGATGATTTTGGCTAGCATATCCGTCCCCCCGCTGCTTGTCTCAAATCGAAGCATGAGTCCTATGCCCATCCCAATGATGACACCGCCAATCAAGGAGCTTGTCAGTATTGAAATGGAAAAAACCTTTTTCAATGGATTAAGCCAATCCATAAAAAGGGATGTCAAAAGCAATCCGTGAACGCTGCTATAGAAAAAAGGGCGTTCATAATACCAGGCATATAAAAATATAGGAATGCTAAGGACCAACATGGATAGTCCCGTTTGAAAACTAAAGAAATAATGAAGGATGAGTGCAATCCCAATTACGCCGCCATCTATTAAATGATGAGGAACCAAAAATCCATTTATTCCAATACCTACCAAAAAGCTACCAACAATGACAGCCACCGCTTTTTGAAAATTAATAAGATCACCTTGCCTCCCAATCCATATATTTCTTAATATATGTCCAAGTCAGAGCGTCAAGAATAATCATGCAAAAAAAAAATCCCCCTCCCTTTTCTTCAATTTAACTACGTGAATAAGGTCCCAGTCATTTAGACCGGGACCAACAGTTCGTTGACAAAGGTTCGGGAACCTATCTTTCTTCAAATATTCTCCCGAAACAACCTGACCCAAAGCAGCCCTGCAACTCCTTTAGGCATGGCTCCTTTCTAACTCTGTTGTAACTAAGTTGATTGGAGAGACTCCTGCGGGAAAAGCGCGCCTAGTGAAACCCCTCAGGCGCATGCCGAGGGACGACCGCCCGCGGAGAGCGAGTGTGTGGATCGGAAGTCAATCCATATTGTACAAACATAAAAAATGCGGACCCAGTCAATTAGACCGGGCCCACATTCAATCATTTCAACTCTAATAACACTACATTTTCAACATGTGTCGTCATTGGGAACATATCGACAGGCTGGATATCAACTGCTTTATATCCGCCTTCTTCCAAGATATGAAGATCACGCGCTAGAGTGCCTGGGTTGCATGATACGTATACGACTTTATTAGGCTTCATCTCGATGATCGTATTCAGAAGGGATTCTTCACAACCTTTGCGTGGCGGATCCACCACGATGACATCAGCAGTGTTGCCCTTTTGATACCATTCAGCAATAACGTTACCTGCATCGCCGACCATGAATTCTGCATTTGAGATTTCATTCAATTCAGCGTTGCGCCGTGCGTCTTCGATCGCTTCTTCGACCACTTCGACACCGATTACTTTTTTCGCTTTTTTAGCTAAAAATAATGAGATGGTCCCAATGCCGCAATAGGCATCTATCACCGTTTCTTCACCAGTCAGCCCTGCATAGTCAAGAGCTTTATCATAAAGGACTTTCGTTTGATCTGGATTGA
The DNA here is from genome assembly GCF_038002945.1 of Peribacillus sp. FSL R5-0717. Classification (NCBI taxonomy): domain Bacteria; kingdom Bacillati; phylum Bacillota; class Bacilli; order Caryophanales; family Bacillaceae; genus Peribacillus; species Peribacillus sp. FSL R5-0717. The sequence continues at coordinate 3,086,860 of NZ_JBBOOF010000001.1, read as the reverse complement.
TTTGGTAGAAGGATTTTGCTGATATAGCAAATTTCACATCACCGATCATATCATGTATCACTTCGTTGCCCCATAGCACAGTCATTTTATCGCCTAAGATAACATTCGTTTTCTTGGAATTCACGTTTTGAACGATGGATTTAACTTGTGGAAGACGTTCAACGATTTCCTTCACTATGGTTTCGATGAAAGGGATACTTTTCGTTCTAGTAACAAGAACAATCATTAATTCCCCTGTTTGCTTGCCATAACGAGCCATGATGTGCCGCAATACACCTTTATGTGCCTCTTCATTGTAAGCGGGGATACCAAGTTTACTGAAAATCTCTTTAACGACTTGAACGGCTTCATTAATCACTTCATTTTGGATAATGCTTTCTTTCGTTTCAACGATTTCATGTGTCCGCGGTTTGAAGAACCCTGCTATTAGCTTGCCATCCTTTTCACCAACAGGCACTTGCGCTTTATTGCGATAATGGGTTGGATTCTCCATCCCGATGATCGGATGAACCTTCACATCCTCAAGTTTCCCAATGCGTGTCATCACTTCACGTACTTGCTTTTCCTTGAATTCCAACTGTCCTTCATAGCTCATATGCTGCAGCTGACAACCACCATACTTATGGTAGTCTTCAGTCGTGACCTCAACCCGGTATGGACTGTTTTCGATAATCTCCATCAAGCGTCCGAAGCCATAACCCTTATTAGCCTTCATCACTTTGATTTTTGCTTTTTCACCTGGAAGGGCGCCCTGAACAAAGATCGGGTAGCCATCGACTTTAGCGACGCCAGCTCCTTCATGTGTTAAATCTTCAAATAAAACCTCTACTATATCATTTTTAGCAACTGGTGCTGTTTTTTTCATATCATCTTCTCTTTTCTTTTTTATGCTAGCCTGTATTTTACCACAATAGAGGCCTTGCCACAAAACCACTCACCAATTTACCCTGGTTTTCATAAAAATATAGTGGAAGGAATTACGGATTTTTCATAGTTCCATGAATAAAAGTTCAATAAAAAAAGAAAAATAAGGAAAAACAAAAGAGGTGAGGAAATGGGTTTATTTAACTCTATATCGGCCTGGAATGCTACAAGGATAGAAAAACATCGAGCGAGTATGGAGGAAAAAGGCCTCTGTCCGGATTGTTACGGACGTGGATACAGCTCCTTCGTACCTACGGAATATCATTTTTCCGATATACACGACTGTCCCGGCTGTAATGGCACCGGAGCTTACGCTGATTGGGCAGCCATGAATGGGCAGCAAATGTAATCGCATACAATACAAACTTCAAAGAACTAAAAAGGACCCCCTGTTAAACAGGAGGTTCTTCTATTTCCTTTACCATATAGCGAAATTCATGGCCGCTAATCGAAATGGTTTTCATTTCTATATATCCTAATCTGCCATAGAGACGATTCGCCGCTTCATTTTCAATTTCAACGACTAAAGAAATTCTTGGATACCCCTTATGTTTAGCGTATTCCTCCACATATTGAATCAGTGCACTGCCAATTCCTCTTCCTTGAAAATTCGGGTCGACGGACACGGTATCCAAATAAAAGTCTCTCATTTCCGCTTCCTTATCGAGCGTAACGCTTGGGTCTTTCATTTTCATCCTTAATTGTTTCACTATCGGTTCATCCAAGCTCTCGGCATCCTTGCCATGGTAAGCAATGATCAATCCAGATACTTGTCCATCATGTTCACTGACAAGCGTATTTTCATAGCTGACCCGATTCCCACTTTTCCTGAACAAATCGGCAAGAACGGAAAGTATTCTTTCTTCTTCCGTTTCACCTGTCAAAACCTCTGCAATTTCCTTAATCGCTAACCGGGTCAGTATCGCTGCCTTGTCCGCATCCTCCGGTGTCGCTTTCCTGATATACATGTTGCAATTCTCCTTGCCTTCATTAAACTGAAAAGGCCACCAGATTCAGTGGCCTTTTCACCCTATTTATTTGCCGGATCATCCGGCAGTAGTCCTTGCGGGATGAATACATCAAAATGACGGTACTGATTTACGAATTCAGCTGGGGCCATCCCGCCAAATTCCCCATCCAAATTGAGCATCATATCCTTTTTGGCCTGTACTTTAATTCGATTGGCTTTTTCATAAATGACATTTTTATCATGGATATGCTCACCGCGCATTGCCAATGTTGCGACACGGACAATATCAGCCAGGTTTGCCTTTTTTAAAATAAGCAACGTGAACATACCATCATTCAAAGAGGCGTCAGGGGCCAGTTTCTCGAAGCCGCCGACCGAATTCGTGTTAGCCACCAAGAAAAGCATGATCTCCCCTTCAAAAAGCTTTCCATCATATTCAATAGAAACTTCCGTCGGCTTAATTGAAGGAAGCATTTCAATTCCTTTAATATAGTACGCTAGCTGACCGAGCATCGTTTTCAGCTTGATCGGCACATCGTAGGTCAATTCGGTCAATCTGCCCCCGCCAGCAATATTGATAAAATACTTATCGTTCATTTTCCCGATGTCGATCGGCATCGTATGCCCGCCGGCAATAATTTCGGCTGCCCCTTCGATCGACTTCGGTAAATGCAGCGCCCGGGCGAAATCATTGGTCGTTCCCGTCGGGATGATTCCTAGTTTCGGACGTTTCTCTGCAGTGGCCAGTCCATTAACAACCTCATAAATCGTACCGTCGCCCCCTGCTGCAATAACTACCTCATAGCCGCGTTCAATCGCTATCTTTGCCGCTTTCGTCGCATCCCCAGCACCAGTCGTCGCATGTGCAGAAGCTTCATAACCAGCTTCTTCAAGCTTCGCTAGCACACCTGGCAGGCTCTTCTTAATGGCTTCCCGGCCCGAAGTCGGGTTGTAAATCAACCTTGCTCTTTTCATTTCCCATCATCCTTATACATATTGATTCCATAATTTACATCTTAATCCTTCATTACATGAAAAGCAATATTCGAAAAAAAGAGGACCGTATTTCGGTCCATATCTTTTACATTTTACTAGAAATCTTATCAGGGAAAATTATAATGCTTTTTACAATTTTATTCTAGTAAATGATTTCAATCATGGATATTGAACGTTCACGTTAAATGTATCGGTAACCGTTAAAGTATGTTTCCCATCACCATTATTGAATATCCCATTCTTTTTTACAATGCCTTCATCACTTGTTCCTTTTTTCACTTCAGTCATCTTCCAGCCACTCTCGGGGCCTTCAAGTTCCTCGACCCCTCTAGCATCTATCTTGATATCACTATTATCCTGAAGGACTATACTTAGATTTCCGCTGTCCTTCACACTCCAGTCATTCAAGAGCTTTCTAGGCTTCAAGACAAGATCGGTACTTTGACCGTCTATCTCCACTGCCAACTCAGCAGGGATTATAAGGGTTGCCTTAAGATTCCTTGTACCACTGTCCAAAAGTCCATTTTGACTCGGTAAATCCTTGAAGCTAATATAAAGAGTATCACCATTTCTTTCAACAAGTAAATAATCTTCCGCATTGTTCAACAATGAATCATCATCTTCCATTACCCGCTCACCATATGTTCCAAAAACGGAAACTTCTTCGGCCTTACCACTTTCAATTGTCAATGGGTATGAACCAGTGTCTAGGACAACTCTCTGTATGCCCTTTCCTGCCTTTTGATTGAAACCAGGCAAATTGACCGTTTTCTCTTCACTATTAACGGCAGCCCTAACTTGATCCAACAATCCGCTGGATGTAAGCAGAATTAAAACTATTCCCGTCGTTCCAAGCAATCCAACGAAAAGAATGCTAAGAATATCATATTTTACAAAAGAACTTTCTTTTCTGGAAAAATAAATATAGAAGAGAATCTCTGTACCCAAGATCATGAGCAGCAACGGCCACCATGATAGCAGAATCGTCGTCAAATTCATATCCAAAGTTTGAGAAACGAGTAAAACAAAACCCAAACCAACCAGGGAGATTCCCATTGAAATCGTTCCGACTCTCCATGTTCTCATTTTGTCTCCTCCTTGACGCTCCCTTTTTTACTTCCCGACAGCAATTTGATTCCTCCGCCTATTAGAAGGATGCATACAAGGCCTTTTTGAAAATAATCCCTAAACCAATATTCCAAGTTGCTTCCAATCCATTCATCTAAATGGGGAGCGATGGCCGGGACGATCATATTACTGGCCAAGAAATAGATTCCAATTCCCACCAAACCCGATCCTAACCATTTTTGATGATTGACCATTCCCGAAATGATGGGCGTATCTTCTACTGGACCCTCTTCCATTTTCGAAGCTTTTTGCAATCCATCAAAAAAACTATAAAACCAGATAATCGGAATAAGGAAGAAGAAGAAACCCAACCGGAGTAAATCCAGTATGTAAATGGCGAATAAAAAGCCGGCCATCAATTGTATCCCGCGTTTTTGCAGCCCCAAATATAAGTGACCTGCACCAGGGAAAATAGCGAATAAAGTCGCGACCGCTTTACTCTTCTTCCCGGATTCCCGTCTCTCCTCGAAATCTTCCAAAACAGTCCGATCGATAAGCTCCTCACCTCTTTGCTTTTTATTCAGCTGTTGAACAGAATCAAAAAAGCTGTAAATCCAGATAACAGGCAATAGTGCCATGAATATTAACAGGCCTTCCATTTGTGTCATCACACTGATGAATATCACCATGATGCCAAAGCCTAAAAAGCTGATGAGAAAAATGAGCCCACGGTTCATGAGGCCTAGCTGAAAATGCCCTAACCCAGGAACGAATGAAAGGATGATTACATAAAACCTTTCCGCTTCCGGCTGATTTGCCATTCCCTCCATATCCTCTTCACTTTTAGGATTCCTCAGTGAGGTGACCACCAAATCAAATATACTGATGAAATAAAACACCATTCCAATAACGGAAAATGCCAGAAACGCATCCGATTGACTGATCAACGAAAGAAAAAGACCTCCAAGCCCCAATCCAGCTGTGGCAAGAAAATAAAATAGCCCTTTATATTGCCTTCCTAGGTAAAAATGTCCGAAACCTGGCAGAAAGGATAATAAAAAAGCTAATACCGGACCTTTATTCATTTCTAAACCCCTCCTTATTTTTCTTTTCGATTGTATCCATCCAAGTAAATGTTTTATCAATAAGGTCCTCGGTCAAGGACTGCGTTTTCTTATCACTGCTTGATTCCACAGAATCCACGTATTCTGTCAATGATTGAAATACCCCGCCTGCCATTAATAAAATCGTAAATCCGGCCGCAATCAGGTAATGTCTTGTGATTGTCCGAAGCGACTTCTCTTTTCGGTGTGGCCAAGACTCTTCAACAGAGCCACCTTTCAATCGGCTAATCGAGTCCATGACTGGACCTGCAATATCAAATCCTTCAAGGTCCAGACTTGTTTCTTCTTTTTCCATCGCTTCCATATAGACGGACAAACACTTGTCACAGGAGTATAGATGATTTTCATATTCAATTTTTAAAGCCTCTGGTATTTCATCTGCCAAATATGCAACCCATTGTGCCTCTGAAACATGATTCATGAAAAATCCTCCTCTTTCCAATGTTTTCTCATCCAATTTCTTGCCCGATATAGTTTTACTTCCACAGATTTCACTTGAATCTGCTGTTCCTCTGCAATTTGCTTGAATGTCTTTTCCTTTATGTAATAGCCATATACAACGTCTCGATATCCCTCTGGAAGGTCATTCAGCTTCCGTAATACTTGCTTTCGCCTTTCATTCCGAAAAAATACTGCCTCGACATCATCCGTTAAGCCCAAATTAACTTCCGATGAATGTTCGTCCTGTAATTCTTCCTTTTGGCGTTCCCTCTTTCTCTTTAGATCGATTGCATGATTGACGGCAATTCGGGTAATCCAAGTTTTGAAGCCTTGGTTCTTATATTGAGGAAGAGAAGTGTAGATTTTGATAAAGACTTCCTGGGTAACATCTTCTGCATCCTTTTGATTCCGCAAGACGGAATAGACGGTTCTATAAATCGTCTGTTTATAATTTTCAATCAACATTCGGAATGCATGATCATTCCCAGCCCTTACCTTCTCAACTAACTCATCGGACACTTCTCTTCCCCCTTTCCTGATAAACATTCATGTAATAGACGACACAAAAAGGAGTTACCCCTACAGATAACTCAAAATTATTTTTCCGCTTATTATTTTTCTCAGCCTTAATCAAGAGAAAACCGTACCACTTTAAAAGTGATACGGTCAACATTAACGTTTATTGATTTCTTCCACCAAAATTTTATTAACAAGTTGTGGATTGGCTTGTCCTTTTGTCGCTTTCATAATCTGCCCGACAAGGAAGCCGATTGCCTTTTGTTTACCGGCTTTAAAATCTTCAATGGATTGCGGGTTATTATTCAATGCTTCTTCAACGGCTGTACGCAATGCGCCTTCGTCGGAAATTTGGACTAGTCCCTTCTCCTTGACGATCGTTACAGCATCCCCGCCGTTTTCAATCAATTCTTTGAAAACCTTTTTAGCGATTTTAGACGAAATCGTGCCATCTTCAATCAGCTTGATCATTCCAGCCAATGATTCAGAAGTCAATTTGACATCATGCAGCTCTTTGCCTTCTGCATTCAAGAAAGCGGAAACCTCACCCATGATCCAGTTAGATGCTAGTTTTGCATCGGCACCTGAAGCAACTGTCGCTTCAAAGAAATCCGCACTTTCTTTCGTTACCGTTAAAACGGCTGCATCATATTCAGGTAAGCCAAATTCTTCGACATAGCGTTTTTTCCGGGCATCCGGAAGTTCCGGAATTTCGGCAGCGATACGAGCTTTCCATTCTTCATCAATATGGATAGTCAATAAGTCCGGTTCCGGGAAATAACGGTAATCATCGGAGCCTTCCTTAATTCGCATTAGTACGGTTCTGCCTGTAGCTTCGTCGAACCGGCGAGTTTCCTGTTCGATTATGCCGCCTTCATTCAAGATTTCCGCTTGGCGGATTTCTTCATGCTCCAACCCTTTGCGAACGAAGTTGAATGAATTCAAGTTTTTCAATTCGGTTTTCGTACCGAATTCCTTTTGGCCAACAGGTTTCAAGGAAATGTTAGCATCACAACGGAGTGAGCCTTCTTCCATTTTACAATCGGAAACGCCCGTGTATTGAATGATGGATTTCAGCTTTTCCAAATAAGCATACGCTTCTTCCGGGGAAGTGATATCCGGTTCGGATACGATTTCAACAAGAGGCGTACCTTGGCGGTTATAATCGCAAAGCGAATAGTTCCCTTTATGTGTCAGCTTTCCAGCATCCTCTTCCATATGAATGCGGGTAATGCCAATTTTCTTTTTCTTGCCGCCCACTTCGATTTCAATCCAACCATGTTCACCGATCGGTTGATCGAACTGTGAAATTTGGTATGCTTTAGGATTATCCGGGTAAAAATAGTTTTTCCGGTCGAATTTCGTAACTTCCGCCACTTCGCAATTCAGGGCAATTGCAGCCTTCATTGCAAAATCAACAGCCTTTTTATTGACGACAGGCAATACACCTGGGTAGCCTAGGTCAATTACAGTCGTGTTACTATTTGGAGCGGCACCAAAATGATTTGGGCTCGCTGAGAAAATTTTAGAATCCGTTTTTAATTCTACGTGTACTTCTAGACCAATCACCGTTTCAAAGTCCATTATTTTCACCCCTTACAGCTTAGGAAATTGTTTATGAAAATCTGTTGCTTGCTCAAATGCGTGAGCCGCGCGGTAAATCGTGCTTTCATCAAAATGCTTCCCAATCATTTGCAGTCCAAGCGGAAGACCATTCGCTGCGAATCCACATGGCACGGATATACCCGGTACGCCAGCAAGATTGACTGGAATCGTCAGGATATCATTCGCATACATCGTTAATGGATCGTCGACTTTTTCACCAATTTTAAATGCAGACGTAGGTGTAGTCGGCCCAACGATGACATCGTATTTTTCAAAGACATCTTCAAAGTCTTTTTTGATTAATGTACGTACTTTTTGAGCCTTTTTATAATAAGCATCATAATAACCGGAACTTAAGGAGAACGTTCCAAGCATGATACGGCGTTTCACTTCGTCACCGAATCCTTCTGCACGGGTTTGCTTATACATTTCTATAAGAGTTTCTGCATTATCTGTCCGATGTCCGTAACGAACACCGTCAAAACGTGAAAGGTTAGCCGAAGCTTCCGATGAAGATAGCAGATAATAGGCAGCTAAAGCATATTTGGAATGCGGCAAGGAAACCTCTTCCCATTGAGCTCCAAGACCCTCTAGTACTTTTAACGCTTCAAGTACGGAATTACGTGCTTCTTCACCAACGCCTTCACCAAGGTATTCTTTAGGCACAGCTATTTTCAATCCTCTTACATCGCCTGTTAATGAATTCACAAAATTCGGCACGTCAACATTAGCAGAGGTCGAATCCATTGGATCTACTCCGGAGATCGCTTCAAGCAAATAAGCGTTATCTTCAACAGTTCTTGTAACAGGTCCGATTTGGTCCAATGAAGACGCAAATGCTACAAGTCCGAATCGGGAAACCCGTCCATATGTAGGTTTTAAGCCGACGACTCCACAATATGCCGCTGGTTGGCGGATCGATCCACCCGTATCGGAACCTAAAGAGAATAGGACTTCCCCGGAAGCGACAGATGCAGCTGAACCACCCGAAGAACCGCCTGGCACATATTCCGTATTCCAAGGGTTGCGTGTTGCTTGAAATGCTGAGTTCTCATTGGAAGAACCCATCGCAAACTCATCCATATTCAATTTACCGATCGTAACCGTTTCTGCCTTCTGTAGCTTTTGAACAACGGTTGCATCATAGATTGGATCAAAGTTCTCCAAAATTTTGCTCGCGCAAGTCGTACGCAAATTTTTAGTGACAATATTATCCTTCACTCCGATTGGCATACCAAATAAAGCGCCTTCGTTCTCGCCTTTTACCAATTGATCATCCAAACGTTTTGCTTGATTGCGGGCGTTTTCTTCATCAAGTGTCAAAAATGCCTTCACCTTGTCCTCTACCTGTCCGATTCGCTTGTACGATTCGTCAACAAGATCAGTGACACTTATCTCTTTCTTATGTAATCGTTCATGAAGCTCAGAAACCTTTTGTTCGAACAACGACATCATTGTCCCTCCTTATTCAATTATTGATGGTACACGGATATATCCTTCTTTGCTATCCGGTGCATTTTTAACTACTTCTTCCACTGGCAATCCTGGTTTTGCGACATCTTCGCGCATAACATTCTTCATATCCAAAACGTGAGAAGTCGGGTTTACTTGATCCGTATCAAGCTCATTCAACTGCTCCGCGAATGAAATCATTTGGTCAAGCTGATGCTGAAACTGTTTTGCTTCTTCTTCCGTAATGGCCAATCGGGCCAAATGGGCAACGTGTTTAACTTGTTCCATAGAAATACGTGACATTCTCTTCACCTCCGAAAAAATATCCAAATCGACTGAATTTCGTCGCTTTTCTCCATATAATCATCGTTTAAATCATATCAAACTATTGCACAGTAAAGCAACAAGAGATACAATGTCGAAATTCAATTATTTCATAAGGAAAAAGAGATATTTTCCGGGAAATATGGGAAAGTTGCCGGAATTTCCGGGGAAATGACAATAAGGCTTTTAAAATTCGACAAATGTTGCCTTTTTAAAGCACTTGTTCCCTAAGATGGAAGGGTTTACTTTCCATTATATATCTTTGTTCATTGTTAAAGATTATTTTGACATTCACAAGAAATAGATTCCAGTCGAAAAAAGGATGAAGCCGCTAAGCTTCATCCTTTTTTCATTCGTATATATGAACGGTTGGTTCGTCCTGATTCGCTTCACGGACTATGAGCGCTTCAGGTCCATTTACAGACGTAATGGATACCTGTACGGCAATATAGTTCGGGAAACGTTCCATTATGAGCCCAGCAACATATTGGGTAAAGCCTATCGCTTCCGAGTTCCCATAAAATTGAATGGGGATATCGATGTTCAGGCTTTGCAATTGATCATCCATATAGAACGCCCTGCCGATGACTCCGTTAAAGTTAGGGAAGTATTCTTCGACATCTTCTTTAAAGTTCGTGAAAGTATTGACGTCATCACGGTATTTCTTTTCAGCAGCAGAAGAAGGAAATAGGAAATACTCTTCGTCCAAGTTCGTCCATTTCCCAATATTGTTCGAGTTTTTATCGATATTTGTATAGGAAATGAAATTCCCAGGGACTACTGAAGATTTTTCATTTTGCTCGAATAAGGCAATCGTAATCGGAACATTTTTCAGCTTGTCCATTTTACGCAGCCTTTTTAAAACTTCTGCCGCAATTTTTTCCCCTTCTTGCTTTAGCTTTTTACTATCGATTTTATTTTCATAGGTGGCACCGAATGCCTCTTTTTGATAGTAATGCACTGAATTCAACGCAAGACCGATTACAACTCCGCCAAGGCTCACCGAATTATCTTTTGTTTTGACCAAGTAATTATGTTCTAAAATATGAGCAAGATAAATTGGATTTTCTTCATTCCGTTTATCAATGTCACCTTTACCTGGATCAACCGGATTTAAGCCAAGGTTCTCTGAGGCCTTCATCTTCTTTTCTTTCAACTGACTATCGGTATATTTTCTGTTCAGCCAGGAAGATATCTTGGAACTATCTAGCATTTGCCCCTCTTGAAACAGGTAATCTTCCGGGTCGAATTGGGTTTGGGCCAACCGCATCAATCCATTTTCGAACTCTTCAATGTCGTATCTGGTATTTAGATTGGATACGACCAAACCGCGTGCCTTTGATGGTTCAAACGGTAGGATTGTTTGATAATATTCTTCCGAAATTTTATACTTCGGAATAATTGCCGTTTCTTTTTTGTCTTTGGAGTCTTGAACTACCTCTTGCTTATCCTCGAAACTAGGCGCACATCCAGCAAGAAGCAGTATAAGAATCATCCCCAAAATGGAGTGTTTCCTCATTGCTACACCTCTTATTTATTTAGTTCCTCAATCAGTCTCTCTTCATCCCATACCATGACGCCTAGGCTTTCGGCTTTTTCCAGTTTGGAACCGGCATCTTCACCAGCTACGACCAAATCGGTTTTCTTGCTGACACTTCCAGCAACGTTAGCCCCTAGCGCCTCTAATTTCTCTTTAGCTTCGTTACGTGTTAACTGATGCAGTTTTCCCGTTAAAACGACTGTTTTACCGGCAAAAAAAGAGTCGATATCTTCTAAAGCAACAGCTCTTTGCCCTTTGAAAGTAAGATTCACACCAGCTGCATCCAGCTCATTCAATAATGCATGGACTTCTTCCAATTCAAAATAAGCTACGATGGAATCAGCCATCTTATCACCTATTTCATTAATGGCCGTTAGTTCTTCACGGCTCGCCTTGCTTAAGGCTTCCATCGTCCCGAATTCCCTCGCAAGCGTCTTGGCAGCTTTGGAACCAACATGGCGAATACCCAGCCCGAATAGTAATTTTTCCAACGAGTTGGTCTTCGAAGCTTCGATCGCTTGAAGAAGTTTAGTGACGGATTTATCCCCCATCCTTTCCAAAGCAATCAGTTGATCATATGTAAGCTTATAAATATCAGCCACATCTTGTATGAGTTCTTCTTTAAATAACAAGCTAATCACTTTTTCACCAAGACTGTCTATATTCATTGCTGTTCGGGAAACAAAGTGAATCAAACCTTCCCGTATTTGTGCAGGACACTTCGGGTTGATGCAGCGTAAAGCAACCTCCTCGTCCAGCCGGACAAGTTCACTGCTGCACTCAGGGCACTCAGTCGGCATCTGAAACTCGACTTCTTCCCCTGTACGGCGCTCTGCCAGTACATTGACTACCTCTGGAATGATATCGCCCGCTTTTTTCACGACCACTTGATCTCCGATTCTGATGTCCTTTTCACGAATTAAGTCTTCATTGTGAAGTGAAGCTCGCTGCACAGTCGTACCTGCTACCCGGACTGGATCCAAAACTGCGGTTGGGGTCAATACACCCGTACGGCCCACATTCAGCTCGATATCCCTTAGGGTTGTAATGACTTCTTCAGCTGGGAATTTATAAGCAATGGCCCATCGCGGACTTTTTGCAGTAAAACCTAATTCATCCTGCTGTTCAAGGGAATCCACCTTTACGACAATTCCATCAATATCATAGGCTAAGTTTGGACGTTGTTCCGTCCATTCTACTATATAGGCCAGTACTTCCTCTATATTCGAGCATGTTTTTCTTTCCCGGTTCGTCTTAAACCCGAGTCTATCCAATAAATCCAGACCCTCGCTATGGGAACGGACCCCCGTTTCGCCCAAATCGGCAATCGCATAAAGGAAAATATCCAAGTTACGTTTCGCAGCAAGTTTCGGGTCAAGCTGCCTTAACGAGCCCGCAGCTGCATTTCGCGGGTTGGCAAATGGTTCCTCACCGCGTTCTTCCTTAGCCTTGTTTAATGATTCGAATGATTTTTTTGGCATGAAGGCCTCACCGCGCACTTCAATGGCAACTGGCTCCCGCAGCTTCAATGGAATCGATTTGATCGTTTTTAAATTAGCGGTAATATCTTCACCGATCGTTCCATCTCCACGGGTTGCCCCTCTTACGAAATATCCATTTTCATATTGAAGTGTGACGGCAAGTCCATCAATTTTCAATTCACATACATAGGAAAAATCGTCACCTACAGATTGTCTGACCTTTCTGTCGAAATCCCGTAAGTCACTTTCACCGAAGGCATTGCCTAAACTAAGCATCGGTGTGGTATGCTCCACCTTTTCAAACATATCCAAAATGGCGCCACCGACCCGTTGTGTCGGTGAGTCCGCCGTTTGCAGTTCCGGAAATTTCTCCTCATACCCAATAAGTTCACGTAGCAGCCGATCATATTCAGCATCAGGTACTGATGGCTGGTCCATCACATAATATTCATAGCTGTATTGGTTCAATAACGTTTGCAGTTCCAGAACTTTCTTCTCTGCAGCTTGTATGTCCATACGTTCAATCCTTTCTAAAGAAGACTCCACCGCACTTCTGATAGAAGAGCGGTGTCTAAAGTCAGATATCCCTATTCTTTACCAGCAGGAGCATATTAATAGCTTATGCTTTTTCAACTGGTGCAAATTTCGCCAATAGGCGTTTGATGCCGATTGGACTTGGAAAGGCAATATCCAATTCCTTTCCTTCACCTTCCCCTTTTACGCTCACCACGGTTCCTATACCCCATTTTTTATGGGAAGCACGGTCACCGACAGCCCAGCCGATTTCTTCACCGCCCGTTGCGGATGGTGCAGAAACAGCTTTTCCAAAGGCAGGCACTTTTCTTGTTGAAGCCGTTGAAGGAGACCCGGTCCTCGAAGAGCTGAAAGGCGTTTGCCTAGCTCTAGGAGCAGGTTTCGGTTTTAGGTCTTCTAGAAGTTCCTCTGGTATTTCACTGATGAAACGTGAAACGGGATTCATGCTCGTCCGTCCATACAATGTCCGCATTTGGGCATTGCTTATGAATAGTTCATTTTCAGCCCTTGTAATTCCCACATAAGCCAGACGGCGTTCTTCTTCCATCTCCTCTTCATCCATGAGAGAGCGGCTGTGAGGGAAAACCCCTTCTTCAAGGCCCAATAGAAAGACTACCGGATATTCAAGTCCCTTCGCTGAATGCAATGTCATCAACGTTACCGTATTTGTAGCTTCTTCGGTATTCTCGTCAAGTTGGTCTATATCGGCAACCAACGCCAGGTCAGTTAAAAAACCCACCAATGATTTGTCCTCGCTGTTATCTTCGAATGCTTTAGTAACAGATAAAAACTCATCTATATTTTCAAGCCGGCTTTGTGATTCAATCGTTTTTTCTGCCTGCAGCATCTCACGGTAACCGGTTTTCTCGATGACTTCCTCCACAAGTTCCGTCACGGATAAGTACTCCTGCTGATTTGTATAATTAGTGATCAGCGTATGGAATTCCCTTGCCGCTTTGGTGGCCTTCCCGCTTATCCCTGCCATTTCCACAGACTCCAGTGCTTTATATATGGAAACATCATATTGATCTGCATAATCTGCCACTTTGTCCATCGAAGTTGCACCAATTCCGCGTTTTGGCACATTGATTACACGGCGAAGACTAATGTCATCATCAGGGTTCGCAATAAGTCGAAGATAGGCAAGTAAATCCTTAATCTCTTTACGGTCATAGAACTTGGTGCCCCCGACTATTGCATAATTAATATTGGATTTAAGCAGAACTTCCTCCATGACACGTGATTGTGCATTCGTTCTGTAAAGTATTGCTATATCTGAATATTTCCTGCTGCCGTCCTGAACTAACTCATTTATCTTTCCGGCTACGAATTGCGCTTCCCCTTGTTCATTGTCCGCACGGTAATAGAATATCTTATTGCCATCTGCATTCTCGGTCCAAAGATTTTTCGGCTTACGGTTTTGATTGTTATCGATGACCTTATTCGCTGCTGCAAGAATCTTTTTCGTCGAGCGGTAATTCTGTTCAAGGAAAATCATGTTGGCATTAGGATAATCTTTTTCAAATGAAAGGATATTCGCAATATCCGCACCGCGCCAACGATAGATCGATTGATCGGAATCCCCGACAACACAGAGATTACGGAAGCGTGAAGCCAATAATTTAACAAGCATGTATTGAGCCCTGTTTGTATCTTGGTACTCATCAACATGAATGTATTGAAATTTACGCTGATAATATTCAAGCACTTCAGGTACGAGCTGGAACAATTGAATCGTCATCATGATCAAATCATCGAAATCGAGCGCTGAATTTTTGCGCAGCCGTTTTTGATATTCCGTATAAACATCCGCCGTTACTTTAGTGAAGTAATCAGACGCCGTCTTCAGGTACTCTTCCGGCCCGACCAATTCATTTTTCGCTGAACTGATGCTGCCCAAAATGGCACGATAATCATATTTCTTTGTATCCATATTACGGTCTTTCATGATTTGTTTTATGACCGATTGCTGATCCGTCGTATCCAATATCGAGAAGTTCCTATTAAATCCGATACGGTCGATATCTCTTCGTAGAATACGGACACACATCGAGTGGAAAGTCGAAATCCAGATATCTTCGGATGCACCGCCAAGTATGGCACGGATCCTCTCCTTCATCTCACGTGCCGCTTTGTTGGTGAACGTGATTGCAAGGATGTTCCAAGGCGCTATTTCCTTCTCGACCATCAAGTAAGCTATTCGGTGAGTCAGCACACGCGTCTTTCCACTTCCTGCCCCAGCCATGATTAAAAGTGGACCATCTGTTGCTTTCACTGCTTTTTGTTGCTGTTCATTCAAACCAATTAATAATTTTTCCGCTAAATATTGCATTATCACACCACCTATACGAACATTCGTTTCTGTTTTAATATACTATATTTCTTACATGTTTTCATTTAACTGCCGTAACTGTTGCAAGGGCCACTTTCAAATCTTCATAAATCACATTGCCGACAACGATGACATCCGCAATCTTGGACATCTCTTTGGCCTGTTCAACCGATTTTATCCCACCGCCATAGAATAGTATGGTATCTTCCAAACTCTCTTTGGCCGCTTCCACCATCTGGACATCGCCATAATCACCGCTGTATTCCAAATAAAAGATCGGCAGGTTGAACATCTTTTCCGCCATCATCGCGTATGCACCCACATCATCCATATCCAAATCAGTATTGGCTTTCGTCAATTGGGCCGCCTTGCACCCAGGGTTCAGGATACAGTACCCTTCAACGAAAATTTCATCCCAATTCAAAAGGTATCCGTATTCCTTGACTGCTTGCTGATGCAATTTCATCATCCAATCCGGGTTGGCGCTATTCAGGACACTCGGAATGAAATATAAATCAAACCCTGGCGTCACCGTTTCAACTGAAGAAATTTCCATCACACATGGGACCGTATATCGCCTGACACGTGCCATTAAATGAAGTACATTCTCAAGCGTGATACCATCCGTTCCCCCGACCATGATTGCATCAGTACCGGATTCACAGACTTTCTCAAGGGCCTCATCACTTATTTCTTTATTTGGATCGAGTTTGAAAACATGTTTCCACTCGCGAAAATCGTACATTATAATCCTCCATTCACACTTCCCATTACACCATTATAGCATTAAGATTTTTCATTAAAAAAGAGAAGTATCGATAAAATGTTATTACCAAATGGAACCTTTTAATCTAAAATCCAATATAACATGGATACGACTGAAAGACAGCCGGCAATGAGCGTGCTGGACACAAAATAAAAAGCCGGGAAATGAATTCCCCAGCTTTTTATTATAATCGAAAGAATTATGATTCAGTTGTTTCCTCTACGTTATCCTTAATACGGTTCAGAGCCATGGAATAAGCATCATTTCCGTAGTTCAAGCAGCGTTTGACCCTGGAAATCGTAGCCGTGCTTGCACCTGTTTCCGTTTCGATTTTATGATAGGTTTTTCCTTCTTCAAGCATGCGGGCTACTTCAAGACGCTGTGCCAATGATGAAATTTCATTAACTGTGCATAGATCATCAAAAAATCGATAGCATTCGTCCAAATCACGCAAGGAAAGGATCGACTTGAACAGCTGATCCGTTTCTTTTCCTCTTAACTTATCAATTTGCATGTTACTCCCCCTCAATTTCATGGGTATCAAAATGAGACGTCTCCTACTAAACCAGGTTCATCCGGAATAATATTGATCCAAGTTTTCCCTGGAACCAACCCTACCTCTTTATCGTTTTTCACTGGTGTAATACGACCATCCTTATTCACCCATTCTACTTCATTCGCTTTTCCTTTTTGAAGTAAATAACCATTTCCGCCACTTTTCAAGTCGATTTTTCGACGCCCTTTGTCGTCGATCACTTGATGAGCAGCCTCAATGATCAATATATTATCCAGTAAAATAGGTTTATTCGATTTATGCTCGACTGTTTGCTCTCCATTCGAATAACGTTTATATTTCTCTTCCGTGGCTTCGTATTCATACTGTACATCATACTCGTCTGATCCGTAGGAAACCTCGGTTTTCAATGCCGGTTCCCCTTGAAGTCCAGCTGCCTCTTCCTCTGTAAGGAAAGCATAAGGCTTCGGTGCACCATTCAACTCATAACCCTTTTCCTTTGCACCTTTTTCGATATCCTCGAAGGAGGTGTAGGAATTATGCGGTGCTTTTCGATCTGCCGAACGTTGAAACAAAGTACCATCATAATATAATCCGTTCAAGTTATCAATATCCCCTCTGTCCAGCATGGTCTTTGCCTCGGGGCTATACCCATGACAGACATAGATGCAATCAAGGCCTTTAGCCAATTCGATATAATAGTCCCTTGCACTCCGAATCGGACCGATTTGACTAGGCATTTCACTTTGGAAGATAGCTAAAAATCTGGTTATGTCACCTTCTGCGAGCATTTCGTAAACCATATCGGCTTCTGAGAGGCCCGATTGCGGGCGTGCTTCCGGATGATTATTAATCATCACTGCTGCAGCCCTTCGCTCACTGCCTGCTTCGGTGGCTATACCTGTAAGTGGAAACTCATTGGAAGGTTCATTTTTCACATCTGTATTTTTGATGACAGCTTGGTCTTTCGGCTTACTGTCATCCGATGCAGGATCCTCTTTCGTCGAACAGCCTGCCAGCAGTAAAATAGCAATAACGATGAAAAGAACTCTCTTAAAATTCATCTTTCCACTCCTCTGATTTATTAGCCATTTCTTCTCTTATATTTTAACGCATTATAGTGGGAAAGAGTATAGTTTTATTCATTACATCATATACTCCTCGCTGGGTCAGCCTTATATATGGCAGATGGGTTGTCGAAAAGAATGAAAGGGTATACACAGGATCGGCGAAGCGATAACCTCTCTCCCGCAGCAAATGTTTCAATTCATTTTCTTCTTTTATCAATTCAGGAACCTCCTTGGTCGACATGACTCCCTTTAATTTCAGAGGAAGTTCATGAATCACCTTGCCTTGTTCCGTCAAAATGATTCCACCGCCAATTTCCTTCAGCCGGTTAAATGCCAAATGCATATCCTTTTTCCTTTTACCGATCAGTATGATATCACCTGTATTTGTATAAGAGCCAGCAAAGCCACACAATTTGTCCGCAAACCCTTTTAATATCGTATTGATGCGCCATTTCCCTTCCCGGTCGATTAGCATGAAAAAGCATTCATCATCCTCAAAGTTCAGTTCTTCATGCCCAACATCATTGGCAAGGGAGTACGGTTTCGTAATTACATTATTAACCAGTTCTATCCCGAACGGCATGGAAAATTCAAAATCTTCCTTTAAACTGAGATCCCAATCAAGATCGAGCGGTTTAAAATCGAAATCACTCCATTCGATTTCCTGTTTATCCGGAATGATCTCACCATCCCTTTTCACCCATTTCCCTTTCGCCATTACCGAAACCGGTGCGGGTTCCTTTACATCGGTCAGGAAGTTGATGTTCGCCACCCTCCCTGTGGCAATATTGCCATGAAGGTATTCAATGTTATAATATCGTGCGATGTTGATGGTCGCCATATTGTAGGCATCGATGACCGGAACGCCATGCTCTATCGCTATTTTGATTAAGCAGTCTATGAAACCACCTTCATAAAAGGACGGCGGTGATCCATCTGTCGTATAAAAGAATTTGTCATAATGATCAATGCCCAGTTCATGGATTTCCTGTATCAGCTTTGGTAAATCCGGACGGATCGAAGAATGTCTTAACGATACATAATAGCCCTGCAGCAAGCGTGACATGACTTCATCACCTGTCATTGCCTCATGATCACAATCGGCGCCGAACAAGGTCATTTTTGCTAAAGTCTTCTCTGAAGCACCTGGAAAGTGTCCTTCTATTTTCTTCCTCATTCGCTTGGCTTCCTGAATCCAGTGCAACATCATGTCATCCCCATCGAGAAGCTTCGGCCATCCAGTTAGTTCCCCGCCCTGTAATACGGCATCATGCTCCAGCCATGATTTGACGGCCCCATGGGAAAAGACCATATCTTCATCGATCAATTCCGTTTGTCCGTCAAAACGGCTCCACCAATACATTGTTACAGGAATGTTACGTAATTCTTTCAAAAGAGAAAACGCTTTCTTTTTATCTAACTGCAATAGAAACGGCAAGTTATCATTGATCAATGTCGTTGTGCCAAAATGAGATGCATAACGTGAAAAAGAAAGGGGATTATATAATTGAGAAGGGTGTGAATGCGGCTCAATATAACCCGGGACCAAGTACTGGTTTGTACAGTCGACCATTTCACAGCGGTCTATATTATCAGGAAGCTTATCGCCAACATATATGATGCGATCTTCATATATCCATATATTCGCTTTTACCCATTTTCGTAAAGCCTGATTTAAATAAGGCGTATTTTTTAGCAGAATGTGTGGTGCCCTATTGCCATCCAGCACATCTATATGTTCTCTTAGATGTTTATTTTTCCATCTATAGCGCTGTTCAAGCATAAACATTCCCCCATAAGTTATTAGAAACAGTGTATGAAAAAAACCATTTTCAATCCAATTTTATTTCATAGTAACATACTTGCCCCATTAGAACAGTAATGTTATCCAGATTATTGTTAAATTTTTGTGAAGGGATGGATTTTATATGAAGTTTAAACAAAATATCAGTATAATAAATGCTTTAATGCGAATTACTTGTGGTTTTACATTTCTAACATGGGCTACGGCTAAAATGGTGAAAAAACCATGGAAAAACCAATCTTATATAATCGTGGCCATGCTTTCCGCCATGAAAATAGGTGAAGGGATCCTCCGTTATTGTCCTGTCGTCGATGCGATGGAAAACGGACAAAACTTGATGGCAAAAGAACCAAAACAGGAAAATGAATCGAATCAATCTGATTCATATTAAGTCTTATAGAAGAAGCTGACTCCGCTTAGAGTCAGCTTCTTTATATTATGATGAAAAATTGTATTTTATTGCTCGGTAGCCAATATCCGTCCGCCAAAATAAACCGTCTTTCTCAATATGCCCTAACTCTTTATATACTTCAGCTTGCGCAGAGGCCAAATCTTTCCCTTTTGCAGCAACCAGAAGTACACGTCCGCCATTCGAGATGAAGTTCCCTTCATTATTGAGAGCTGTTCCAGCATGATAAACATGGGCTTTCGGATCAATCTTTTCCAAACCTTTAATGATAGATCCCTTTTTATATTCCCCTGGATATCCATCAGCTGCGACGACCACTCCGAGTACGGCCTCTTCATGCCATTCAAGTTGTAAATCCTCTCCAGAAAGAACCGCTTCAAGCGTATCTACGAAGTCTGTCTTTAGACGAGGTAAAACGACTTGCGTTTCCGGATCGCCAAAACGGGCATTGAACTCAATGACTTTTGTGCCTTTTTCAGTGGCGATCAACCCGGCATATAATATTCCTGTAAAACTCCGATTCTCAGAAATCATCGCATTTACCGTGGGTTTAAGAATCGTTTCGACTGCAGTCTGGATCATTTCATCGGATATTTGCGGTACCGGTGAATATGCACCCATTCCACCTGTGTTCGGACCCTGATCTCCATCAAAAACCCGCTTATGATCTTGAGCAATGACCATCGGATACACTTTTTCCCCATTAACGAATGCCATCAATGAAAATTCCTCGCCATCAAGGAATTCCTCAATAACGACTTTGGCAGATGCTTCCCCGAACTTTGCTCCGACTAGCATATCATGGATGGCGTCTAACGCCTCTTCCATCGTCATAGCGACTACGACACCTTTTCCTGCTGCCAAACCATCCGCTTTTATGACAATGGGGGCACCCATTTTTTCGATATATGCTTTTGCTGAATCATAATCAGAAAATGTTTCATATTCCGCTGTCGGAATGCTATAGTTCTTCATTAAATCTTTAGCAAAGGATTTACTTCCCTCGATGACAGCAGCACGGCCATTAGGGCCAAATACCTGTAATCCTGCCTCCGCAAAATCATCTGCAAGTCCATTCAACAATGGTGTTTCGGGCCCGATCACCGTTAATGCAACTGCATTATTCTTGGCAAAGGCAACCAATTCCCTGTGATTATTTTCATCAATTGGAACAAGAGTCGCTACATCGGTCATCCCTGGATTTCCCGGTGCTGCAAAAACAGTCCCAACCCGTTTACTTTCAAATAGTTTGCGGGCTATGGCATGCTCCCTGCCGCCCCGGCCAATTACTAGTACATTCATTATCGCACCTCGTTTTTGATTAATGTTTAAAGTGACGAATTCCTGTAAACACCATTGTAATCCCATATTCATCAGCTTTCTTGATTGAATCCTCATCTTTAACAGATCCACCAGGCTGAATGATTGCCGTGACGCCCGCTTTTGCTGCCGCTTCTACAGTATCATCCATTGGGAAGAATGCATCTGATGCCAATGCACTTCCTGTCGCTCTTTCCCCAGCTTGTTCCAGAGCAATTTTTGCAGCTCCCACACGGTTCATTTGACCTGCGCCAACACCTAATGTCATTTGATCGTTACAAACCACTATTGCATTCGACTTGACATGTTTCACGATTTTCCAGCCAAGTTCCATGGCTTTCCACTCTTCAGGTGTAGGCTCACGTTTCGTTGCCACTTTTACCTCTGCATCCTTTAAGCTATGTGCGTCCCGATCTTGAATAAGCAATCCGCCTTCAATGGATGTCAATTTACGTTCAGGCTTTTTAACCGCGTCAAAATCGATCGTTAATAAACGTAGGTTTTTCTTGCTTGTCAATACTTCCACTGCCTCTTGTGTAAACCCAGGGGCAATGATGATTTCAAGGAAAATTTCATGAAGCTTTTCCGCAGTCGCTTTATCGACTTCACGGTTCAAAGCGATGATCCCACCGAAAATGGAGGTGGCATCTGCCTCATAAGCTTTTTCATATGCTTCCAAAATAGTCGCACCGACGCCGACGCCGCAAGGATTCATATGTTTGACTGCAACTGCAGCAGGCTCATTGAATTCTTTTACGATTTGAAGTGCTGCATCAGCATCATTGATGTTGTTGTATGATAGTTCTTTTCCATGTAATTGCTTCGCTTCTGCAATTGAGAATACGGAACCAAGCGGTTTTTTATAGAATGCGGCTTTTTGATGTGGGTTTTCCCCATAACGAAGCGACTGTTTCAATTCATAGGTAACAGTCAATGATTCAGGATTTTCTTCATCGGCAAGCTCTGTCATATACTCTGAAATAACTGCATCATATGCTGCTGTATGACGGAAAACCTTTGCAGCCAGGCGGCGATTCGTGGTTTTTGTTACCCCGCCGTTTTGTTTCAGCTCAGCCAATACGGTAGGATAATCATTGGAATCAACGATAACAGTCACATATTCGTGGTTTTTAGCAGAAGAACGAAGCATTGTCGGTCCACCGATATCGATGTTTTCAATAGCATCTTCCACAGTGACTTCCGGTTTGGAAATAGTCGCTTGGAATGGATATAGGTTTACACAGACAAGTTGAATGGGTTCAATGTTATGCTCAGCAAGCTGTGCTGCGTGACCTTTGTCATCATGTTTTGCCAACACTGCTCCATGGACATTCGGGTGAAGCGTTTTAACACGTCCATCCAAAATTTCCGGGAAACCGGTGACGTCACTGATTCCAATTACCTCAATACCATTTTCCTGAAGCGTTTTTTTGGTACCGCCTGTAGAAATGATTTCAAAACCTGCTTCAATTAAACCTTGAGCAAATTCTACGATACCTGTTTTATCCGATACACTAATTAATGCGCGTTTCTTCATGTTATGTTGGTCCCTCCATTAAGTAAGTTTCTTGTGGCATAGCTCCTGCAAAACTGATGGATACAGGTCATGCTCCATTTCCTGTATCCTTTTTTGAAGGATGTCTTTCGTATCCCCTTCAAGAATCGGCACTGTTTTTTGGGCAATGACCGGTCCTGTGTCCATTCCATCATCAACATAATGAATGGTTACCCCCGTTTCCTTCACTCCGGCATCAAAGGCCTGGCCAATTGCATCCTTGCCTGGAAAACTTGGCAGAAGTGAAGGGTGGATGTTCACAATCCTCTGTGAATACTTTTGTAATAATGTCGGACCGATCAAACGCATATAACCAGCAAGAATGATGAACTCTATCTCATACTGGCGAAGTTTTTCCAGGATTTCCGATTCGTATTCAGTCTTGTTGGAGTAATTCTTTGCTGAAAAGGAGAAAGAGTCAATATTTTCAAGCTTTGCTCTCTCAAGCACATATGCGTCTTCACGATCGCATACGACAAGACAGATTTCCGCCTCCAACTTTCCACTTTTTATTGCTTCAGCAATTGATTGAAAATTACTACCGTTACCTGATCCAAAGACAGCAAGGCGTCTCATTATTTGAACGACACTCCATTTCCATCCACGATCGTTCCAATAATTGAGGCTTCTTCACCGCAAGACTTTAGGTGGGCTAGCACATCCGATGCCACTTCTTTTTTGACGACAGCCGTCATCCCAATACCCATATTGAAGATATTGAACATTTCCTCTTTTACAAGATTCCCTTTTTCTTCAAGGAATGAAAATATAGTTGGAATTTCCCAGCTTCCAAGCTCGATTTCAACACCGCATCCTTCAGGAAGGATACGCGGAATATTCTCGATGAATCCTCCACCGGTGATATGGGCAAGACCATTAACCTCAAATTTTTCCAACGTCGATAAAAGGGACTTCACATAGATTTTCGTCGGTTTTAATAATTCCTCACCTAACTTGCAATCCAGTTCCGGTACGAAGTCATGAAGCCCCATGCCTGAGTCTTCAAGAAGGATTTTACGAACAAGTGAATACCCATTACTGTGGATGCCGCTTGAAGCGAGTCCAATAACGACGTCACCAGCCGAAATCGCTTCACCAGTAATCAGACGTGATTTTTCAACGGCACCTACAGTAAAACCTGCCACATCGTATTCTTCCGTCTCATACATGCCCGGCATTTCTGCCGTTTCTCCGCCGATTAAAGCACAGCCCGCCTGCTCACAGCCATCTGCAATCCCTTTAACGATCATTTCAATTCGTTCAGGATCTGCTTTACCGCAGGCAATATAATCTAAAAAGTATAAAGGTGCAGCACCTTGAACGACAACATCATTGACGCACATAGCTACACAATCCACTCCAATTGTATCGTGTTTATCCATCATGAACGCTAACAAAAGTTTTGTTCCCACTCCATCCGTACCAGAAATGAGCACAGGTTCTTTAAGGTTCAAGGAAGATAAATCAAACATGCCGCCGAAACCGCCCAGACCATTCATTACTTCTGGACGAAATGTGCGCTTTACATGTTTTTTCATTCGATTTACCGCTTCATAACCAGCCTCAATATCCACACCAGCCTGTTTATATGCATTAGCCATTTGAAATCCTCCTCCGAAAATCAATCATCATTGCCGACTTGATTAACATTTTGTTTTTTCTCGTTCGTATTCAAAAATTTCAGTCGGATAATTTCCGGTGAAACAAGCTAGGCATGAACCGCGCGTTTCTCCAGGAAACGGTCGTCCAATTGCTTCGACCATACCTTCGACACTTAAAAAAGTTAAGGAATCAGCTTCAATGATTTCCCTTATTTCCTCCACCGATTTTGAGCTTGCAATCAGTTCTTCCTTTTTAGACGTGTCTATGCCATAAAAACATGGATTCTTGATCGGTGGTGAGCTGATTACTACATGCACTTCTTTTGCTCCGGCATCTTTTAACATGCGGACAATCCTTCTGCTCGTTGTCCCGCGGACGATAGAATCATCAACCATTATGACCCGCTTGCCTTCCACTACCCCTCTTACAGGTGATAGTTTCATCTTTACGCCTTGTTCACGCAGACTTTGTGATGGCTGAATGAAAGTCCGTCCAACATAACGATTCTTTATTAAACCCATTTCATAAGGAATGCCTGCAGCTTCAGCATAGCCAATCGCTGCCGAGATGCTGGAATCAGGTACACCTGTAACTACGTCTGCTTCAATTTTGGTTTCGAGTGCCATTTGCTTACCAAGGTTTTTCCGTGCCGTATGAACATTGATACCATCAATGTTGCTATCCGGACGGGAAAAATACACGTACTCCATCGTGCACATTGCCTGTTGGCTGGAAAGCGAGAAGTATTCGGATGTGATTCCCTCATCATTAATGACAACGAGTTCACCTGGCTCAATATCCCGGATGAATTCTGCACCTACAATATCAAGTGCACATGTTTCAGATGCAGCGAAATATGCATCGCCTATTTTCCCCAAGGAAAGTGGACGGAAGCCATGCGGATCTCTTGCCATGATCATTTGGGTTTCGGTCATGATGACAAAGGCATAGGCTCCCTTCAGCATACTTAAACTGTTCTTCACAGAATCTCTTACATCCGAGTAGCCGGAACGTTTAATCAGATGTGCCAGAACTTCCGTATCAGAGGTCGTTTGAAAAATGCTTCCTTGTCCTTCAAGCTGTGCTTTTAATTGATGGGCATTGACGATATTCCCATTATGAGCAAGGGCCAGCCCTCCTGTATGAGAATTGAACAGGAAAGGCTGAACATTTTGATACCCGCCGCCGCCTGCCGTTGTATAACGGACATGGCCTATTGCCGCTTTACCGCTACCGGAAAGTGCCTGCATTTTTTCCGCAGTGAATATCTCTGTGACAAGTCCTTCGCCCTTAGTGATGGACATCTGCTCACCATCCGTCACGACGATGCCCGCTCCCTCTTGACCACGATGTTGCAAGCTATGCAAACCGTAGTAAGCAAGCTGCGCTGCATCGGGATGTCCCCAGACTCCAACAACACCACACTCTTCGTTTAGGCTTCTTATTTCAGCAAGCATGGTATGGCTCCCTTCCAAGCTGTTTGTAAATCTTCAATGTCCGCTTCCAATACTTTGCTATCACTTGTTGCCACGACTAATTTATTATCAGCCGTTACTGAGCCTATGCAAATCGCATCTTCAACAAGAGCTTCAAATGACGCTTGATTTTCAGGTTTGATGGACAGTAAGAATCGTGATTGCGTTTCACTGAATAATTCAGATACAGGTTCCCCGGATATATTCACTTTTGCCCCTAGTTTGCTTGCCCCGAATAAAGATTCAGCTAAAGCCACTGCCAAACCGCCTTCCGAAAGGTCATGGGCTGATGCAACAAGTCCTTTTTGGATTGCTGTCAGAATTTGCTGCTGACGTTTTTGTTCAAGGTCCAAATCAAGTTCTGGAGCGCGTCCAAAGATTTTACCCTCGAGCATTTTCTGTAATTCACTGCCTCCGAATTCCACTTTCGCTTCACCGACCACGTAAATCAAATCGGATTCATTTTTAAATGTTTGTGTTGTGATGTGCTTAAGGTCATTGACTAGACCAACCATTCCAACTACAGGCGTCGGATAAATCGCTTCACCATTCGTTTCATTATAAAGGGAAACATTTCCGCCGATTACAGGAGTACTTAAGCTTCTGCAAGCTTCACTCATACCGTCTGCCGCTTTTTCCAGTTGCCAGAATATTTCTGGTTTTTCTGGATTCCCAAAATTCAAGCAATCCGTAATCGCTAAAGGTTCCGCACCCGAGCAAATGATGTTACGGGCTGCTTCAGCCACAGCGATTTTGCCGCCTGTTTCAGGATCTAAATAAATAAAGCGGGAGTTACAATCCGTCGTCATGGCAAGGGCTTTATTCGTACCACGTACACGCACTACCGCTGCATCCGATCCAGGTGAGACGACTGTATTCGTGCGGACCATGTAATCATACTGGTCGTAGACCCATTCCTTACTCGAAATTGTCGGTTGCTTCAATAGTGATACCAATGTTTCTTTATAATCTTCAATGACTGGCACTTCTGCCGTCATGCTTTGGAAGTCACGGAAATATTGCGGCTCTGCAGATGGCTTGTGATAAATAGGAGCTTCTTCAGCCAATGCATCAACCGGAACCTCGGCAACGATTTCACCTTGATGGGAAAGTGTTAGATTTTTATCATCCGTTACTTCACCAACAGCAACCGCTTCTAGGTCATATTTCGTAAACAAGTCGACGATTTCCTGTTCGCGTCCTTTAGTGACAACGATCAGCATCCGCTCTTGTGATTCAGAAAGCATCATTTCATATGCTGTCATTCCCGTTTCACGCTGCGGTACCAAATCCAGATTCATTTTTATTCCTGAGCCAGCTTTACTCGCCATCTCGGCAGATGAGCTTGTAAGACCTGCTGCTCCCATATCCTGAATGCCAACAAGGGCATCATTTTGAATCAATTCAAGGCATGCTTCCAAAAGCAGTTTCTCCATGAATGGATCGCCTACTTGTACGGCAGGCCGTTTCTCTTCCGAAGACTCTGAGAGCTCTTCAGATGCAAATGTTGCTCCATGAATGCCATCACGTCCAGTTTTTGCACCCACATACATCACTGTGTTGCCCACTCCATGCGCTTGGCCTTTTTTAATGTCCTTATGATCGATTAAACCGACACACATTGCATTGACAAGGGGATTTCCTTCATACGATGGATCAAATTGAATTTCTCCGCCGACAGTTGGAATTCCGATACAATTCCCGTATCCTGCAATCCCTGCAACCACTTCTTTAAATAAATATTTCACGCGATCATTGTCTAGCTCACCGAAGCGAAGTGAGTTCAACATCGCGATCGGACGGGCTCCCATGGAGAAAACATCACGGATAATTCCGCCGACACCGGTAGCAGCACCTTGATAAGGCTCTATTGCCGAAGGGTGGTTATGACTTTCAATTTTAAAAACGACAGCCTGATCGTCACCGATATCAACGATACCTGCTCCTTCACCAGGACCTTGCAGCACTTTCTCCCCTGTAATCGGGAATTTCCTTAAGATGGGTTTTGAATTTTTGTAGGAACAGTGCTCTGACCACATAACCGAAAACAAACCAGTTTCCGTATAATTCGGCAGTCTGCCTAAGATTTTCTCCACCATTGCAAATTCATCATCGGATAGTCCCATTGTTGCGTACAATCGATCCGATTTAATTTTTTCCGGACTTGGTTCAAGCTGTAATAACATGTGATTCCCTCCAGTTTTTTACGATGGATTGAAAAATCTTTAAGCCGTCTTTACTGCCAAGCAGCGAATCAACAGCACGTTCGGGATGAGGCATCATTCCGAGGACATTTCCTTGTTCATTTGTAATTCCCGCTATTTGCTCCAAGCTTCCGTTTGGATTTTCACCATCATACGTGAACAAGATGCGGTTATTTTGTTTTAATTCAGCCAATGTTTCATCATCGCAGTAGTAATTCCCTTCACCATGTGCCACAGGGATCGTAATCGTTTCATTTAATTCATATCCTGTCGTGAACATCGATTGGTTATTTTCAACCTTCAGTCCTACATTGCGGCAAATGAATTTCAAGCCTTCATTACGGCGCATCGCTCCAGGTAAAAGTCCTGCTTCAAGTAAAATCTGA
This sequence comes from Peribacillus sp. FSL R5-0717, assembly GCF_038002945.1. Classification (NCBI taxonomy): domain Bacteria; kingdom Bacillati; phylum Bacillota; class Bacilli; order Caryophanales; family Bacillaceae; genus Peribacillus; species Peribacillus sp. FSL R5-0717. The sequence continues at coordinate 3,058,448 of NZ_JBBOOF010000001.1, read as the reverse complement.
AAACCATTGCAGACACCCAAAACAGGCTTTCCTGCTTGTGCCGCTTTTACGACTTCAGCCATTACATTCGAAAAGCGTGCAATTGCTCCAGAGCGTAAATAGTCTCCATAAGAGAAACCTCCAGGAAGGAGAATCCCATCATACTGATCTAGATTGTCTGTAGAGTGCCAAACATACTCCACTTCTTCCCCCAGTGCATCCTTTATCGCATGGTACATATCGACATCACAATTGGAGCCAGGGAAAACTATGACAGCAAATTTCATTGGGTGATAACCTCCTCAACATCATAACGGTAAGCTTCAATTACCGTATTGGCCAATAGTTTTTCACACATTTCCTTCACAAGTTGATCTAAATCACGATCCGTATCCTTAATTGTAAGTTCAATGTATTTCCCCACTCGAACATCACTAACTTCGTTATATGTCAAGCTATGAAGTGATTGTTGCACTGCTGCTCCCTGTGGATCTAATACACTTTCGCGTAGTGTGATATATACCTTAACCTTATACATGTTGAGTGCCCTCCAACTTTGCTAGTATTTTTTCGTAAGCATCTGTTAAACTTCCTAAATCACGGCGGAATACATCTTTGTCTAATTTTTCGTTCGTGTTAATATCCCATAATCGGCAGGTATCAGGTGAAATTTCATCTGCCAGCAGAATGTCACCATTCGGGGTTTTGCCGAACTCTAATTTAAAATCAATCAATTTAATGTCCAACTCTTTAAAGAAAGACGTTAAGACGATACTGATTTCTTGTGCCTTTTCTTTTAAAATCGCTACATCTTCCTTGCTTGCAAGTTCCAATTCTTCAATATGGTCTTCCGTTAACAGAGGATCGCCGAGCTCGTCGTCTTTATAGTAAAACTCAATCAGCGTTTTCTTGAGCGGCTGGCCTTCTTCAATGCCAGTCCTTTTAGAAAAACTGCCGGCAGCCGTATTTCTGACAACGACTTCTAGCGGAATGATGGATACCCTTTTGACTAGCTGCTCCCGTTCGGAAAGCATTTCAATAAAATGGGATGGGATATTCTCTTGGGCAAGCTTTGAAAATAGTAAGCTAGTAATTTGATTATTCAACTTACCTTTTCCGGCAATCTCTGACTTCTTCTCACCATTGAATGCCGTTGCCGAATCCTTGTATTCCACCCATACTATTTCACTGTTGTCCGTTGCAAAAATCTGTTTCGCTTTTCCTTCATACAACAATTCTCGTTTTTCCATCTGTCCAGACCCCCACATTGTGAATATTATGAATCTTCCTGCCATTAATCAGGCTTGGCAAACATATCACCATTAAAGGTACCATGTTTGCCGCCTTCACTTTTATAAACCTAAACGATCAAAGATTACATCAACATTTTTCAGGTGATGTGTAGGATCGAAACAATCATCAAGTTCTTCTTTCGTAAGCAAGCTTGTGATTTTATCATCCTTTTCGATCAGGCTTCTGAATGGAACCTGAAGCTCCCATGCTTCCATCGCTTTTGGCTGAACCGTATCATAAGCTTCTTCACGGACAAGTCCTTTATCGATAAGGGATAGCAGCACACGTTGTGAGAAAATCAATCCCAGTGTACGGTCCATATTGCGTTTCATATTTTCTGGATAAACGGTCAAGTTCTTCACTATGTTGCTGAAACGGTTCAGCATATAGTTTAATGCGATCGTTGCATCCGGCAAGATGATGCGCTCAGCAGAAGAATGCGAAATGTCACGCTCATGCCATAATGGCACATTCTCATATGCTGTCATCATGTAACCGCGGATTACACGAGCCATACCCGTCATATTTTCAGAACCGATTGGATTCCGTTTATGAGGCATTGCAGAAGATCCTTTTTGTCCTTTTGCAAAGAATTCTTCCACTTCGCGTGTTTCACTTTTTTGCAAGCCGCGAATTTCCACTGCAAACTTTTCAATAGATGTCGCAATTAAAGCCAATGTACTCATATAATGTGCATGGCGATCGCGTTGCAATGTTTGTGTTGAGATTGGCGCTGCTTCAAGGCCAAGCTTTTCACAAACGAATTTTTCAACGAACGGGTCGATGTTTGCGTAAGTTCCGACAGCCCCAGAGATTTTCCCAACCTCTATGTTCTTTCTTGCTTCTTCAAAACGTTCGACATTGCGTTTCATTTCTTGATACCAAAGTGCCAGTTTCAACCCAAATGTGGTCGGTTCCGCATGAACTCCATGTGTACGTCCCATTTGAACCGTGTATTTATGTTCTTTCGCTTTGTTTTTCAGGATCTCAACGAAGTTATTTAAATCCTTGGCAAGGATCTCATTCGCCTGCTTTATCACATATGAAAGAGCTGTATCCACCACATCAGTGGAAGTCAGTCCGTAATGGACCCATTTCCGTTCTTCACCCAACGTTTCGGAAACCGCACGTGTAAAAGCAACAACATCATGGCGTGTATCTTTTTCGATTTCATTGATACGGTCGACATCGAATGTAGCATTTTCGCGAAGAAGCTTCACATCTTCTTTTGGAATGACACCTAGCTCTGACCATGCTTCACAAGCTAAGATTTCAACTTCCAACCACGCATTAAAGCGGTTCTTTTCTGTCCAAATGTTTCCCATCTCTGGGCGGGTATAACGTTCAATCATTTTACTTCCTCCGTTTCAACCTGTTGATTCCATATTTTGCTTCGATCACTTTCCAAAAGAGCTTCCTCAATCGTTGGACGTAAAATATTCACATGACCCATTTTCCGCTTCAGCTTGGCTTCTTTCTTACCGTAAAGGTGAACCTTCCAATCTGAAAGCGTCGGAATTTCATCCATCAAGGATTCGATATGCTCACCAAGGATGTTTATCATTACCACAGGCTTCAATAACGCCGTATTTCCGAGAGGCCAATTGCAGACAGCCCTTATATGCTGTTCAAACTGTGAAGTCTCACATGCCTCCATTGTATAATGGCCTGAGTTATGTGGTCTTGGCGCCAATTCATTAATGATGATATCATCCTGAGCGGTTAAAAACATCTCGACTGCCAATGTCCCCACCAAATCAAGTTTCTCTGCAAGCTGCAAAGCTTCATCAATAGCTTTCCGTTCAGCTTGGATACTGATACGGGCCGGAACAATGCTTTTATGAAGAATGTTTTCAATATGAATGTTTTCCGCAATCGGAAAATGACTTGTCTCGCCATCAGCCTTACGCGTCACGATGATGGATATTTCTTTCACGAAAGGAATCCAGGCTTCCAGCACACATATACCTGTTTTGAGCAGGGATTCAGCCTTTTTGATATCGGCTTCTTCCTTAATGACCAACTGCCCTTTTCCATCATAACCGCCCCGCGTCGTTTTTAACACACTAGGGTACCCTAATTTCTCTATATGAAGGTAAATTTCTGAAATATCCTGTATTTCCTGATATGGAGCAACGGAAGCTCCTGCATCGGATATAGCTTTTTTTTCTGTCAATCTATCCTGTGTCAACTTTAATAATTCTGAGCCCTGTGGAAGAAATGCATGTTTCTTTAACCAATCCAAGGCTTCCGAACTGATATTTTCAAACTCGTATGTTATGACATCACTGACGTCAGCTAACCTTTTCAATGCTTCGATATCATCATAAGCACCAATGATTTCAATATCCGCCACTTGAGCACATGGGCCTTCTGCAGTCGGCTCAAGGACCGCTATCTTAAAGCCCGATGCCTTAGCTGACAAGGCCATCATCCTGCCCAATTGCCCACCGCCGATAATTCCAATGGTCTGTCCCGGTAATATGATTGTATTATTTAAGTTGTTCACTGCTCTGTAACACCTTTTCTCTGGTTTCGTCTCGTAAAGCCTCTAGCCTATCAGCAATGTCAGAATCAAAAGCCGCTAACATTTGAGCCGCTAACAAACCGGCATTGACTGCGCCGGCTTTTCCGATCGCAACCGTTGCAACCGGTACGCCACCAGGCATTTGAACAATCGATAATAACGAATCCATCCCATTTAATGCCTTCGACTGTATTGGCACGCCAATCACAGGGACAATCGTTTTAGCGGCGGTCATACCTGGTAGATGTGCAGCCCCGCCTGCTCCGGCAATAATCACTTTAATATCTCTATCTTTTGCACTCTCTGCATATTCAAATAATAAATCCGGCGTCCGGTGGGCAGAAACGACTCTTTTTTCATAGGGGATCTCAAGCTGTTCCAATGATTCACAAGCGTACTTCATCGTTTCCCAATCCGAGACACTACCCATAATAACCCCAACTTGCGGTTTCATATCATCTTTCCCTCCAACACTCATATTATGGCGTCCCGAGTATGCAGACAGACGCTTATCATTTATCTATAATTCATTGTAAATTAAAAAACCGGACAGGTTGCTTCCTCATAGAGAAAGCAACCTGTCCGGAAAAGAAAGCCCTTTTGGAAATACAAAAAGACTTGGCTAGTTTCCGAAATAGTCAGATGCTTTTCTCATAGTCCGATGATTTACGGTCATCAGGTAGAAACTTTTGGGCCATATCCCCATGATTATATGAGATGTATTAATGTAACTTCATCTTACCTTCCGGCCATTTTAATGTCAAGTTAAAATCGAATATTTTTACATGATATTAATTAATCGTTCGTGTTTTACTCAATTAGCTTTGCTTCATATACAATTTTTCGATTAACTGGCACATAATGGACTTTGCCATTCTCAATTCTCTCGGCAAAGATAGGCTCTTCCGTTCGCCTTACGGGAAAGTAACCTGCCGCTTTAATTCGATCTAAACATGCATCGATCGTCTCGCCCTCGATAACTTCAAACTTTTCCTTAATCTTCTTACTCACAATACCGATCCCTTCATGGTTCTATATTTGTCAGCCTTCTTCCTTACCCATCCAACTTGCATATTATCAATTAAATTCTTCCTAGTATAATGAAAAGAATAAGTAAAGACAAGAATGCATGTAAATAAAATTGATTACTTTATAATGGTAATTCCATAATACCTCAGAATATGATGCCCCTGTCTTCCGTAAAAACATCAACACTCATATACTGTACATCTCCTTCAATATCCTGCCCTTCTCCCCCCTGAATTACAATCGCTTGATTCATGAAATTCCCTCTGCTCCATGATACATATTCGTATCTTGCTCCCATGAATTATTTCAATTCAAATTTCGGCCGAATAAATAAGCCAGCTGTTGGAATTAATTAGCCTGCAGGTTGATTTATCTGTTAATTCACGTCACTCCTCCCTGAAACTGAAAAATATCACAACACAAAAAAGACCAGCCGGATGGCTGATCTTTTTAAATGGCTTGGCGGCGTCCTACTCTCACAGGGGGAGACCCCCAACTACCATCGGCGCTGAAGAGCTTAACTGCCGTGTTCGGAATGGGAACGGGTGTGACCTCTTCGCTATCGCCACCAAACATAAAAGGAACGTTGTTCCTTCAAAACTAGATAATAAGAAGGTATTTCATTTTTTAAAAAGCGTTGGTTAAGTCCTCGATCTATTAGTATCAGTCAGCTCCACATGTCACCATGCTTCCACCTCTGACCTATCAACCTGATCATCTTTCAGGGATCTTACTAGCTTGCGCCATGGGAAATCTCATCTTGAGGGGGGCTTCATGCTTAGATGCTTTCAGCACTTATCCCGTCCGCACGTAGCTACCCAGCTATGCCTTTGGCAAGACAACTGGTACACCAGCGGTGCGTCCATCCCGGTCCTCTCGTACTAAGGACAGCTCCTCTCAAATTTCCTGCGCCCGCGACGGATAGGGACCGAACTGTCTCACGACGTTCTGAACCCAGCTCGCGTACCGCTTTAATGGGCGAACAGCCCAACCCTTGGGACCGACTACAGCCCCAGGATGCGATGAGCCGACATCGAGGTGCCAAACCTCCCCGTCGATGTGGACTCTTGGGGGAGATAAGCCTGTTATCCCCGGGGTAGCTTTTATCCGTTGAGCGATG
>NZ_JBBOOF010000001.1:3040000-3047500 GCF_038002945.1 Peribacillus sp. FSL R5-0717 | reverse complement strand
TTGGCTTTATGGGGGTAGGAAAGACGACGATCGGACAGAAGGTAGCCAGGAAATTATATAGGGACTTTATTGATATAGATCAAGAAATTGAAAAGGAATTCAATATGCCCACTACGGAAATCTTCAAGAAGTTTGGGGAAAAAGCTTTTCGCGAAAAAGAAAAAAGCGTGATTGAAAGCCTTAGTCAACAACAATTGAAAATCATTTCAGTTGGAGGCGGGGCATTTTTACAAGAGGATATACGGAATATCTGTTTAACCAACTGCATCGTCTTTTACCTGGACTTATCTTGGGAATACTGGAAAGAGAGAATAGGCTTGCTTATTGATAGTAGACCTGTTTTACAAAGCCGGTCCCTTGAGGAAATCGAAGAACTCTTTTACACGAGACAGGAAATATACTCCTATCATCATTCAAAAGTGAATACCAATGATCTAGATGTTGATGAAGTGGCAGACTTTATAGTCGATTCATTGAAAGTGGCCTGGGATATTTATGAACCGCTTAAGTAAGGCAAACCTTTTTGATATGTAAATCAATGTTCCCAATAAAAGAATAATAGAAAAGATGAAAAGGGCACAGCGGTACCTAACCTCTGTAAACTAATCACCTTTTTATTTTTCTTTTTTAGGAAGACTCTCTAATAATCAGTTCTGGATTCAATATGATTCGCTGTTGTTCCCGTTCTATTTTCTCCATTTGCTGATACAAGAGATTCGCTGCCTCTTTCCCAATACGTCTAGGGAATGAGGAAATGGTCGTTAGCGGAGGATGATAGATTTCTGCGACTGGAACGTTATCGAACCCAACGATATCTATATCTTTTCCAGGAGTAATTCCTTTCATCATTAACCCTTGCATAACACCAAAGGCAATTAAGTCGCTAAAGCAAAAAATTGCGGTAGGCGGATTAGGATTCTCAAGTACTTTCAAAACAGCCTCAAGCCCTCCCTCCCGTGTAGGGGCACTATCTATCACCAACGATTCATCCACTTCCAATCCCGCTCTTGAAAGGGCTTCACGGTATCCCTCCATTCTCTCGATCCAAGTAGAAGACTCCTTAACGCCACCAAGGAGCGCAATTCTTTTATGCCCCTTTCCAAGGAGATGATCCACGGCGATCCTGGCTCCTTCTGGATAGTCTATGCCTACATAGTCGCTATTCACTCCAGGCAGTTCCCTGACAGCAAGCACCATCGGCGTGTCAATTTCATTTAACCGTTCAATTGTATCTTGTGAGCTTTCAGAGACAGGACAAAGAATCAGGCCACCCACCCTGTGTTCCATCATGGTTGAAAGGAGATGATCTTGCTTGGCAACCGAGTCAAATGTAGTCCCCAGCAACACTGTATACCCGACCTCATCCAATGCATCGTGAACACCTATCAGGAATTCAGAAAAAAAGGTATTTGATATGTCGGTAATAATGATTCCTACAGTATCAGAACTCTGCGACCTTAGGTTTGCTGCAATTCTATCGTAAACATAACCCAATTCATGCATGGATTTTAGCACCTTTTTTCGCGTCGCTTCCGATATTCGAGGGTTATTGCGAACGATAAGGGAAGCAGTGGATGTTGATACCCCAGCATGTTTTGCTACCTGTTGCAGCGTGACCCGCCCTTTTTTGGATTGTTTCATAGTTCAATCACCATCTTGAATGTATTTTTGATGTACTTATTATTATCATGTTCTTACTATAATAATAATATAGTTACTGTCATTATTACACCCTTGCTTTTGGAACATGGGAATCTCAACGATCATTAATCACGCCAAAACATCTATATCCACTATTCATTAGTCCAAAAAAAAACGCCATCCTAGTTCCAGAAGATGGAGTTTTAAGTAAATCCTTCAATATTTTTAGCCATGGTTAAATATGGTCTGCTGCTGTGTCAATTTCTTATACCGGTAATATACAAAAGCTGCAGCCAGGATTCCTATAGTAGCAATAAAGCAATCAAAAAGAAATATATGCGATATATCCCCACTCTTAGCGATCAAGCCCGTTGCAATTGGTAAAATGACGCTCGCCAAACTGGATGCCGTCGCAACGATCCCTGTTACAGTTCCTTTTTTTCTCCAGAAAAGTTCAGTCATTATTGCAATGGTTAATTGAAAGATCCCAGCTGTCGAGGCTCCAAGGAAAAAGGAGCTAATACTTAAGACAATAGGTGAATGAATCGTTAATATGATGATTACCGTAAGTAAAGTAATCATTGGATAAAGCAATATCACCGTCACGGGCTTAATCCATTTTTTTAATAAGATGGATAATAGCAGGACGGAAATAAGTGACCCCACACTATAATAGCTCAATAATTTAATTGCACTTGAAGATTGCATCCCTGCGACTTCCTGGCCGAAACTCGGTAACCAGATTTGCGAAACTGTAAATAACGCAGTTGATGTAAACCCAATTATGATTAGTGCGACTCCTTCGCTCCAAAATTTAGGTTCCGTTATGAACCTGTTACTATGCAAATCCTCTTCTTTACTGACAGCTTCGGATTTGCTTGGAAATGAAGCGGACATCACCAAAAACATATTCATGAAATAGATGACAGCCGGTACGAAAAATGCAAACCCGTAAAATAATTGGTTTGTAGTAAGAAACAAGATGATGAATGGCAGGATTGTAGCACCAAGCGAACCAAAAGCCTTAACCATAACACTCGCGGAACCAGCAGATTCAGGAAACATTTCAGTTAGCGCCGGATATGTACCAGCATCCATGGCTGAGTTGGAAATTCCCGCAAGTAAGGCAAATACAAAGGCCATTTCATATGAGGGAGAAAATGGAATCCCAATTAAAAAAACGCCCATTATAACCGAAGAGACCATGATTAATGGTTTTCTTCCAAATTTATCTGATAATACTCCCGAGAGACCATACGTGAGTAATCTGCCTATTCCTATTGCTGCAATAAGATAACTAATGCCAGTAGAGTCCGTATCCCATTGTTCTGTTAAAGAGGGCATGTTGGAGGCGAGAATTATATTAACCATCCCCAGCAGAAAATAGTTAATATACATGCCAGATGCCGCTTTAAAATACTGATTTTTCATTATTACACCCCTATAATAAATCATGTTGTGTTTCTCCCATATAACACCTTCATGCATAATGTAATTACATTGAAGTCTCCCCTTTATATTATCCATTTACATGAAAACCTCTTTTCAAAAAAAAACGCTAAGAAAAACAAGGGATCTCACGCCCTGCATTTCTTAGCTCCGAGGTTTTTTTAATCATTTAACAAGATGCACATCGAGTATGAAAAAACCTCTATTTGGAGAGCAACCTCCAGAGTGGAATCATTTTATTCTGCAAACAATTGCTCTTTGATGAAATCAACAGGCATTTGTTGGCCTGTCCATAATTCAAAGGCTAGTGCACCTTGCCAAAGCATCATCCCAAGACCATTAATAGCTGTAGCACCTACAGCTTCAGCTTGTTCCATTAGTTTAGATTTTCGTGGGATGTAAACAACATCGGTTACGATTAAATCTGGACGCAGCATTGATTCGTCTTGAATGACACTTAAGCCTTCAAGTGGTTTCATGCCAACGCCGGTTCCATTTGCCAAAATATCACTAGTTGCGATTTCAGCCTTTAATTGTTCAACATTTTCAAGAGGGTATACATTGGCTTTCACATTTAAATGCTTCATATCCTCATTGATGATTCGTACATTCTCTTCTGCTTGCGGGAAGAATGCATCATCACGAGCAAAAATGCTGATTTCCGCCACACCTTCCAGCGCAGATTGAATGGCAATTGGAGTAGCAGCCCCACCAGAACCGATAAGAGTCATTTTCTTGCCTTTAATATCAATACCATTTTCTTTTAGGTTCCGGGTATATCCCATTCCATCAGTGCTGTGCCCTACGAACTTTCCATCGACATTGACAACAGTATTAACGGCTCCTGAAAATTTAGCACTGTCCGCCAATTCATCAAGATATGGAAGGATCTTCATTTTATTAGGCATGGATACGTTAAATCCTTTTACATTTAATGCACGCATCCCTTTGACTGCATCTTCAAGCTCTTCATTTCCAACCTCAAATGCTAAATAGGCGCAATTCAAGCCTAATTTATCGAAAGCTAAATTATGCATGGCAGGTGATAATGAATGTCCGATAGGTGTTGCAAGCAATCCTACTAATTCTGTTTTCCCATTAATTCGTCCTAGATTTTCCATGTTCTATTCCCCCTGATTTTTTAATCTTTATATAAATTCCTTCTTGGAAGGATTTATGAGTTAAATATTTTGATCAATGATTTCCAATACATTTCTTAATTGAGCAACAGGAATTTGCCCTGGTGCAGATGCTTCTTTTCCGGCACCGAATGTACAAGCAGATCCAAACACCGCACCTGATAATCGACTGACCAGGCCTGTACCCGACATTGACATCGTAATGAATGGGCGATCGGCATACTCTGTTTTCATTGTGTAAGTTGCATCTAATAATACGAGTAAGTCACCAACTGTTTGGGGCATTACAGCGATTTTGGGAATATGGGCGCCAAATTCCTGCATCTTACGCAATCGGTAAATGATTTCTTCTTTTGCTGGTGTCTTATCGAAATCATGGTTACACATCACTACGTATACGCCATTTTCCTCAGCTACCTTCACAGTCTCCTTCACTGGTGATTCCTCAAAAAACAACTCCACATCGACAAGATCAATATTCTTCGTTTTAATTGCTGTATGAAGAAGTTCGAAATAATAATCATCGCTGATTTGCTTGTTTCCGCCTTCTTTATGGCTTCTAAAAGTGAAAAGCAGCAAAGTACTAGGAACAGCACTTCTAAGTTTTGAAATCATATCCGAAACGGCTTCTAAGCTTTCGACTTGTTCAAAGACATCTACTCGCCATTCAATGATATCCGGCCGTAGCGCATTTACCGTTTCAACTTCTTTAAGCAGTTCTTCTTCCGTTGTCCCCATTAGTGGAACGATGATTTTTGGAACCCCTTCTCCGATCGTTACGTCTTTGATCGTGATTGTTTGCATGATGTTTCCCCCTTTTATCAATATCATCATTAGGGTTCATGCCCCACTGATGTTCGGTTAGACCGTTTAATTGGAAACTTTAATTACTTTCTTGTATCGATAGGCAACGAAAACGGCCAACAAAATACTAATTGCCGCAATTGCCACATCAAACAAGAAGACCGCAGTTAACCCAGCATTCTTGGAAATGATACCTGTAATGAAAGGTATGATGATGAAGGCTGAACTACCTGCAATGTTTACATATGAAGTGATTGTACCTTTATTGGCAGGGAAGAATTCTGTGATTATTGTCATGGCTAATTGGAATACCCCTGCAGTTGAAAGCCCTATGAAGAAAGCGCTCAAAACGGTTATAAATGGTTGCTGGATGTAGATGAGTGACAATAAAGATAATGCTGCAATGACCGGATAGATAATCATGACGGTAATGGGCTTAATTACTTTATTCAATAGAACAGCTAGTAAAATGACAGAAATAAGGGAGCCAATACTATAGTAACTAAGCAATTGAACAGCCTTAGCTTGGGTTAGCCCCAATACATCTTGTCCGAAGTTCGGAAGCCAGACTTGAACCAACATGAATAAAGCAGTTGATGTGAAGCCTAATAGTATGACGGCCAAACCTTCCTGAGCAAACTTCGGTTTTGAGAGGAATTGCTGTTGAACCGGCACAGCTTGTTCATCATTCCGAGTTTGGCTTTGGGCTTTATGATCCGGGAATGAAACCTTAAGCAGGAAAAACCCATTAACAAGATATACAGCAGCCATTAAGAAGAATGTATACCCGTAAAACATATCTCTAGCTATAAAGAACGCCATGATAAATGGAAGAAGTGCGGCACCGATTGAAACGAACGCTTTTACTAATACGGTAGCGGAACCAGCTTTCTTTTGAAAAGCCTCAATAAGTGCTGGATACGTACCTGCATCCAAAAATGAATTGGCAATACCAGCACATACAGCAAATATAAATGCCAATGTATAGTTAGGAGCCAAAGGTATGCCTATAAGGAAGATCAGGTAGATAAAAGATGCTGAAACAACAAATGGTTTCCTTCCTAATTTATCCGACAGTCTACCGGCGAAAAATAAAGAAACTAACTTACCGATTCCTATGGCAGAGACCAAGTAACTTATCCCTGAGGCACTTGTATTTAATTGATTTGACAAATTTTCCATATTTGATCCAATGATAATATTGATCATGCCTAAAATAAAATAGCTAATATATAAACCTGTGGCCATTTTTATAAATGGATTTTTCATGAAACACACCCCTATTTAAAAAGTTATCGAAATGCAATTTGATTCTTAAGTCTTTCAGATGTTGCCCCCTTGCCCCATACCATAAATTCAAGAAAAATAATTACGTACTAAATAAAACAATAAACATCATAGACTAACCGGCTAGTTAGTACATCGTTCTACTAACTTTGCATTACTAGTATATCGTTCTACTAATCGTGCTTGTTGTTAGTATATCGTTCTACAAAATGCAAGCGATTAGAAAAGTATTGAAAAAACATTTATGCTACCGTATATTAGTTAAATTTATTTAGTATATCGTTCTACTGGATTATTATACTGCGCTAATTTAATTGTGTCAAACTCATGAAGCAGTCCTTAATGACCATAGAGCAATTCCCCATACTCATTATTTTTAAATTCCGAAGGTCTCATTTTGGATCTCATTTACCTTAAAAGTTCAGCCCTGCCTTGTATTCGTTAGTGTTCATACGAGTTGGTAGAATACCTTTTATTTGCAGAGGCACCAATTATTTTATCCTTTATGAGGGCTTCCTTCTATTTTGATATTCCCCACATTTTTAGTTACCAGTTTCTGAATTAATTTCTTTTTAGCTAAAATATATGTACTGCTGCTTATTTATATCAATTATCCAGTTATTTGCAATTCGATTTTAATAACCCATTGTTTAAGCAGGCAGTACTAATATCTCGCTTATATCCTAAGTTACGATAGTCGAAACGGTTTAAATTTAAAAGGATGAACAATTTTCGATTTCAGCCCCTTTCAATGGTGATGTAACAGCTTCTATATATATAACAGGGCTCCATAATTGGTTCTTAACGCAAAAAAAGACCAGCCCGATGGCTGATCTTTTCAAATGGCTTGGCGGCGTCCTACTCTCACAGGGGGAAACCCCCAACTACCATTGGCGCTGAAGAGCTTAACTGCCGTGTTCGGAATGGGAACGGGTGTGACCTCTTCGCTATCGCCACCAAACATAAAAGGAACGTTGTTCCTTCAAAACTAGATAATAAGAAGGTATTTCATTTTTTAAAAAGCGTTGGTTAAGTCCTCGATCTATTAGTATCAGTCAGCTCCACATGTCACCATGCTTCCACCTCTGACCTATCAACCTGATCATCTTTCAGGGATCTTACTAGCTTGCGCCATGGGAAATCTCATCTTGAGGGGGGCTTCATGCTTAGATGCTTTCAG
>NZ_JBBOOF010000001.1:2880000-3035000 GCF_038002945.1 Peribacillus sp. FSL R5-0717 | reverse complement strand
GAAATAGTAAGCAATCTTTTTGAGGAGTGATTAAATGGCATATGGCTTATAGTCCATTTGTTATTACTGTAATATGCTTTGTTTGTTATCGGCTGATTAAAAAGAAATCAGCACCTTCAAATAGATACACACCTTATGATGACATCACAAAGGGAAATAAAGATGACATATAAAACCGTTACAGGATACTACAAATCATCACATTCAATATGAAGAGAAATCAAATAACGACAAGACCATTTAAACAGCCTTTAATTATGTGTGCAATAAAGCGACACTGTATGCGAAAAAAGATGGCTGTTTCCATGACCTTATGAACACAAAAAAAGACCAGCCGGATGGCTGATCTTTTCAAATGGCTTGGCGGCGTCCTACTCTCACAGGGGGAAACCCCCAACTACCATCGGCGCTGAAGAGCTTAACTGCCGTGTTCGGAATGGGAACGGGTGTGACCTCTTCGCTATCGCCACCAAACATAAAAGGAACGTTGTTCCTTCAAAACTAGATAATAAGAAGGTATTTCATTTTTTAAAAAGCGTTGGTTAAGTCCTCGATCTATTAGTATCAGTCAGCTCCACATGTCACCATGCTTCCACCTCTGACCTATCAACCTGATCATCTTTCAGGGATCTTACTAGCTTGCGCCATGGGAAATCTCATCTTGAGGGGGGCTTCATGCTTAGATGCTTTCAGCACTTATCCCGTCCGCACGTAGCTACCCAGCTATGCCTTTGGCAAGACAACTGGTACACCAGCGGTGCGTCCATCCCGGTCCTCTCGTACTAAGGACAGCTCCTCTCAAATTTCCTGCGCCCGCGACGGATAGGGACCGAACTGTCTCACGACGTTCTGAACCCAGCTCGCGTACCGCTTTAATGGGCGAACAGCCCAACCCTTGGGACCGACTACAGCCCCAGGATGCGATGAGCCGACATCGAGGTGCCAAACCTCCCCGTCGATGTGGACTCTTGGGGGAGATAAGCCTGTTATCCCCGGGGTAGCTTTTATCCGTTGAGCGATGGCCCTTCCATGCGGAACCACCGGATCACTAAGCCCGACTTTCGTCCCTGCTCGACTTGTAGGTCTCGCAGTCAAGCTCCCTTGTGCCTTTACACTCTACGAATGATTTCCAACCATTCTGAGGGAACCTTTGGGCGCCTCCGTTACTCTTTAGGAGGCGACCGCCCCAGTCAAACTGCCCACCTGACACTGTCTCCCACCCCGATAAGGGGCGCGGGTTAGAATTTCAATACAGCCAGGGTAGTATCCCACCAACGCCTCCACCGAAGCTGGCGCTCCGGCTTCTCAGGCTCCTACCTATCCTGTACAAGCTGTACCAAAATTCAATATCAGGCTGCAGTAAAGCTCCACGGGGTCTTTCCGTCCTGTCGCGGGTAACCTGCATCTTCACAGGTACTATAATTTCACCGAGTCTCTCGTTGAGACAGTGCCCAGATCGTTACACCTTTCGTGCGGGTCGGAACTTACCCGACAAGGAATTTCGCTACCTTAGGACCGTTATAGTTACGGCCGCCGTTTACTGGGGCTTCGGTTCAAAGCTTCGCTTGCGCTAACCTCTCCCCTTAACCTTCCAGCACCGGGCAGGTGTCAGCCCCTATACTTCGCCTTGCGGCTTCGCAGAGACCTGTGTTTTTGCTAAACAGTCGCCTGGGCCTATTCACTGCGGCTTTTCTGGGCTATTCACCCTAAAAAGCACCCCTTCTCCCGAAGTTACGGGGTCATTTTGCCGAGTTCCTTAACGAGAGTTCTCTCGCACACCTTAGGATTCTCTCCTCGCCTACCTGTGTCGGTTTGCGGTACGGGCACCTTACATCTCACTAGAGGCTTTTCTTGGCAGCGTGGAATCAGGAACTTCGGTACTATATTTCCCTCGCCATCACAGCTCCGCCTTAATGGAAACGGGATTTGCCTCGTTTCCGGCCTAACTGCTTGGACGCGCATATCCAACAGCGCGCTTACCCTATCCTTCTGCGTCCCCCCATCGTTCAAACGATGTATAGGTGGTACAGGAATATCAACCTGTTGTCCATCGCCTACGCCTTTCGGCCTCGGCTTAGGTCCCGACTAACCCTGAGCGGACGAGCCTTCCTCAGGAAACCTTAGGCATTCGGTGGAAGGGATTCTCACCCTTCTTTCGCTACTCATACCGGCATTCTCACTTCTAAGCGCTCCACCAGTCCTTCCGGTCTGACTTCAACGCCCTTAGAACGCTCTCCTACCATCGACACCATACGGTGTCAATCCACAGCTTCGGTGATACGTTTAGCCCCGGTACATTTTCGGCGCGGAGTCACTCGACCAGTGAGCTATTACGCACTCTTTAAATGGTGGCTGCTTCTAAGCCAACATCCTGGTTGTCTAAGCAACTCCACATCCTTTTCCACTTAACGTATACTTTGGGACCTTAGCTGGTGGTCTGGGCTGTTTCCCTTTCGACTACGGATCTTATCACTCGCAGTCTGACTCCCAAGAATAAGTATTTGGCATTCGGAGTTTGACTGAATTCGGTAACCCGTTGGGGGCCCCTAGTCCAATCAGTGCTCTACCTCCAATACTCTCATCTTGAGGCTAGCCCTAAAGCTATTTCGGAGAGAACCAGCTATCTCCAGGTTCGATTGGAATTTCTCCGCTACCCACACCTCATCCCCGCACTTTTCAACGTGCGTGGGTTCGGGCCTCCATTCAGTGTTACCTGAACTTCACCCTGGACATGGGTAGATCACCTGGTTTCGGGTCTACGACCTCATACTCATTCGCCCTATTCAGACTCGCTTTCGCTGCGGCTCCGTCTCATCAACTTAACCTCGCATGAAATCGTAACTCGCCGGTTCATTCTACAAAAGGCACGCCATTACCCATTAACGGGCTTTGACTACTTGTAGGCACACGGTTTCAGGATCTATTTCACTCCCCTTCCGGGGTGCTTTTCACCTTTCCCTCACGGTACTGGTTCACTATCGGTCACTAGGGAGTATTTAGCCTTGGGAGATGGTCCTCCCTGCTTCCGACGGGATTTCTCGTGTCCCGCCGTACTCAGGATCCACTCAGGAGGGAACGAAGTTTCAACTACAGGGTTTTTACCTTCTTCGACGGACCTTTCCAGGTCGCTTCATTTACCCCGTTCCTTTGTAACTCCATGTTGAGTGTCCTACAACCCCAAGAGGCAAGCCTCTTGGTTTGGGCTAATTCCGTTTCGCTCGCCGCTACTCAGGAAATCGCGTTTGCTTTCTCTTCCTCCGGGTACTTAGATGTTTCAGTTCCCCGGGTCTGCCTTCAGTACCCTATGTATTCAGGTAAAGATACTGTTCCATTACGAACAGTGGGTTTCCCCATTCGGAAATCTCCGGATCAAAGCTTACTTACAGCTCCCCGAAGCATATCGGTGTTAGTCCCGTCCTTCATCGGCTCCTAGTGCCAAGGCATCCACCGTGCGCCCTTTCTAACTTAACCGTTAAAAAAGATCTTACAGATGCTTTGAAAAAAATTAATTGCCTTCTATCTATTATCTAGTTTTCAAGGAACAAAGCAGAAAGAATCCATCACATCGTGATGTTTGTCTTTCCTATTTGAATGAATTACTCATTCAAAACTGAACAAAACAAAAGCGCTCTCGTAATTATCCTTAGAAAGGAGGTGATCCAGCCGCACCTTCCGATACGGCTACCTTGTTACGACTTCACCCCAATCATCTGTCCCACCTTAGGCGGCTGGCTCCATAAAGGTTACCTCACCGACTTCGGGTGTTACAAACTCTCGTGGTGTGACGGGCGGTGTGTACAAGGCCCGGGAACGTATTCACCGCGGCATGCTGATCCGCGATTACTAGCGATTCCGGCTTCATGCAGGCGAGTTGCAGCCTGCAATCCGAACTGAGAATGGCTTTATGGGATTCGCTTACCTTCGCAGGTTTGCAGCCCTTTGTACCATCCATTGTAGCACGTGTGTAGCCCAGGTCATAAGGGGCATGATGATTTGACGTCATCCCCACCTTCCTCCGGTTTGTCACCGGCAGTCACCTTAGAGTGCCCAACTGAATGCTGGCAACTAAGATCAAGGGTTGCGCTCGTTGCGGGACTTAACCCAACATCTCACGACACGAGCTGACGACAACCATGCACCACCTGTCACTCTGTCCCCCGAAGGGGAAAGCCCTATCTCTAGGGTTGTCAGAGGATGTCAAGACCTGGTAAGGTTCTTCGCGTTGCTTCGAATTAAACCACATGCTCCACCGCTTGTGCGGGCCCCCGTCAATTCCTTTGAGTTTCAGCCTTGCGGCCGTACTCCCCAGGCGGAGTGCTTAATGCGTTAGCTGCAGCACTAAAGGGCGGAAACCCTCTAACACTTAGCACTCATCGTTTACGGCGTGGACTACCAGGGTATCTAATCCTGTTTGCTCCCCACGCTTTCGCGCCTCAGTGTCAGTTACAGACCAGAAAGTCGCCTTCGCCACTGGTGTTCCTCCAAATCTCTACGCATTTCACCGCTACACTTGGAATTCCACTTTCCTCTTCTGCACTCAAGTTCCCCAGTTTCCAATGACCCTCCACGGTTGAGCCGTGGGCTTTCACATCAGACTTAAGGAACCACCTGCGCGCGCTTTACGCCCAATAATTCCGGACAACGCTTGCCACCTACGTATTACCGCGGCTGCTGGCACGTAGTTAGCCGTGGCTTTCTGGTTAGGTACCGTCAAGGTACCAGCAGTTACTCTGGTACTTGTTCTTCCCTAACAACAGAACTTTACGACCCGAAGGCCTTCTTCGTTCACGCGGCGTTGCTCCGTCAGACTTTCGTCCATTGCGGAAGATTCCCTACTGCTGCCTCCCGTAGGAGTCTGGGCCGTGTCTCAGTCCCAGTGTGGCCGATCACCCTCTCAGGTCGGCTACGCATCGTCGCCTTGGTGAGCCATTACCTCACCAACTAGCTAATGCGCCGCGGGCCCATCTATAAGTGACAGCGTAAACCGTCTTTCCATCTTCTCTCATGCGAGAAAAGAACGTATCCGGTATTAGCTCCGGTTTCCCGAAGTTATCCCAGTCTTATAGGCAGGTTGCCCACGTGTTACTCACCCGTCCGCCGCTAATCTCAGGGAGCAAGCTCCCGTCGATTCGCTCGACTTGCATGTATTAGGCACGCCGCCAGCGTTCGTCCTGAGCCAGGATCAAACTCTCCGAAGAAATGTTTGACTTGCTCATTTGCTTTTTTGATAGTGTGTGCTCACTTAAAATTTAACGTTGGCGCTTTGTTTTGTTCAGTTTTCAAAGAGCAATATTTTCCATCGCTTCGTTTAGCGACTTTATTAGTATAACACCCTCCAAACACAAAGTCAACAACAAGTTATCATTCACTTGTTTGTCTTGTTTGTCTCAAGCGGTGTATTTAATATATTAGCACTTGCATATAGATAAGTCAATTTAATCTTTTAAAATTAACTTCTTTTTTTCACTGAACCACTTTCTTTCTATAGAAGCCGGTCCATGCCAAAGAATCATCAAAAAAAACAGGAGGGCAGCTGATTATAGCCACCCTCCCGTTATTTATTAATGATTATTTATTGATGGAGATTACGTCCGCTTCTTCCCTATCTACATTTCCGGCCTTTTCAATCTTGACACTTTCACCTTCGGAAAGGTTAGTAAAGACGATTGGCGTAATGATAGAGCTAGCATTGTTTTTGACATACTCTATATCAACTTTAAGCAATGGCTGCCCGCTTGTCACTTTATCTCCTTGAGCGACAAGTGCTTCGAAACCTTTGCCTTCCAACTTAACTGTATCGATCCCGACATGAATCAAGATTTCACGTCCAGCTTCGGAAACGATACCTATTGCATGTTTAGTCGGGAATAAATTAACGATCGTACCGTCCACAGGAGAAACAACCAACCCTTCCTCGGGTACAATTGCAAATCCATCGCCCATCATTTTTTCAGCAAAAACTGCATCAGGCACTTCCGTGATCGGTTTTAATTCCCCTTTAATAGGAGAAACAAAGCGCTCGGAAACTTCATCCGTCCGTAATGGTTTCGGGACGACATCCTCGATTTGCTTTTCCACACCTACTTCAGGAGACGTTTCTACTTTACGAGGCCGTTTTCCATCAATGATATCTTTCATTTGCCCCTTGATCGTTTCTGAACGAGGTCCGAAGATAGCCTGGATGTTATTGCCCACTTCCAGAACTCCAGCGGCACCAAGTTTCTTCAGCCTATTTTTATCAACGTTACCGATGTCATTGACCGATACACGAAGACGGGTAATGCAAGCATCCAAGTGAGAAATATTTTCTTTTCCGCCCATGGCGTCCAAGATATCCCCTGGAAGACTTCCAGCTGTACTTGCAGATCCTTCGGCTTCCTCATCCTCTTCCACTTCACGACCAGGAGTTTTAAGGTTAAACTTCCTTATCGCAAATCGGAATCCAAAGTAATAGATAACCGCAAGGACTAAACCAACCGGAATAACAATCCATGCATTGGTTTGCGGATTGATTAAACCAAACAGTACGTAATCGATCAAACCACCCGAGAACGTCATCCCGATTTTCACGTCCAGTAAATGCATGGTCATGAATGATAGACCGGCAAACAGACAGTGAATCCCGAATAGTATCGGTGCAACAAATAAGAATGCAAATTCAAGTGGCTCAGTAATCCCAGTCAAGAATGATGTAAGTGCTGCAGAAGCCATCAATCCCCCGACTATTTTCTTTCTTTCCGGTCTTGCTTCATGATAAATGGCCAAAGCTGCAGCTGGTAACCCGAACATCATGAATGGATATTTACCAGTCATGAAGGTACCGGCCGTTAAATTCTGTACGCCATCTTTAATTTGTGCCATGAAGATGGCCTGGTCTCCTCTGACTGGCGTTCCCCCTCCTTGAGGGACATAGCTGCCAAATTCGAACCAGAATGGAGAATAGAAGATATGGTGCAATCCAAAAGGAATCAGCGCACGTTCTACAACCCCAAACACGAAAGCTCCAAGTGTCAGGTTAGCACCCAACATATTTTCGGAAAATGAATTTAACCCCGATTGAATCGTCGGCCAAATCAAAATCATTAACAACCCAAGAATAACTGCGCTTGCAGCTGTTACAATGGGTACAAAACGTTTACCTGCAAAGAATCCTAAATAAGAAGGCAGTTCAATTTCATAAAACTTATTATACATAACAGCAGCCATGACACCGACGATAATACCGCCGAACACACCTGTTCCCAACGTCGGGATTCCCAGAACATTGGTATACACCGCACTATTGTTCTCAATGTCGGCAGCGTCAATGCCAAGAACAGTTCCCATCGTTACATTCATAATCAAGAAACCGATAATCGCCGCAAGGCCGGCAACACCATCTCCACCAGCTAACCCAATTGCGACCCCCACAGCAAACAACAAGGGAAGATTCCCAAAAATAATATTTCCGGCATTCTCCATTACCGATGCGACCATTTCCACTCCGCCACTCGCAAGAAACGGGGCGATATCCAACAAAGTTTCGTTTTGCAATGCATTACCAAACGCAAGCAAAATTCCGGCCGCTGGTAAAATGGCTACAGGAAGCATCAAAGCTTTACCGATTTTTTGCAAAACACCAAACAACTTCTTAAACATAGGTTTTCCTCCTCTTTACTGTTTTTCCATGCTAATAAAACGGTTACATTTACGATGGTATTCATCTTCCCACGCATCAGAATTCAAATACAAAAAAGGCATAAGCAAAGATAGGATTGAAATGAAAATTCAGGTATATAATACCCTCTTTCATAACAATCATTCTCCTCACTTATGCCTGATCGAATCAGTAACACGTAAGTTAATGTATGTTTATTTAATTTTCTTTTGTAATCGTTGGATATGCATCGTTAGATAGACAGCTTCCGCATCACAAACCGGTTTGCCTAATTTCTGCTGCATAATTTTTATTAGCTTCCAAGAGATATTGTAACACAAAGGATATTCTTCTTTCAATAGCATTGCTATTTTTTCAGGTTCCTCTACTTTTTCCCCAGCAAGCACCCTGTCTATCATAAATCTTAAATGACGGACCAAACGTGAATAGTCTATGCTATCCTTATTAATTTTCACATTGAGCTGTTCTTCAACAACTTGAATAAGGCGATAGATTAACTGCGAATGCTGATTGACTTCCGATAAGTCTTTATTTGATATTGCGCTATGAATATGAAGCGTAATAAAACCGATTTCCCCTTGGGGCAGGCCTATGCCTGTCTTATCTTGAATTAATTCTACTACATCGACAGCAATATCATGTTCAAAAGGATAAAGGGTTATCGTTTCTTTCAAGAATGGGTTTTTGATAGTCATTCCTTGTGAAACACGCTGAAGGGCGAACAATAAATGATCTGTTAAACCGACATGTATATGTTCATTTAACTTTCCAGTAACCCGGTCATTAATGAGATGAATGGATTCTATAATGGCTGCTTGAAGATTTTGATCGATTTGCGGCAAGAGTTTTTTGTAACTTTCCTGTTCCTTAACATTTTTCAGGACAAACGTTTTCTCCGCTAGTTCCGGACTCAACTCTTCGCCTTTCTTTCGGTTGAAGCCTAAGCCCTTTCCAATAGTAACGACTTCTCCATACGACGGATGCGTGGCAATCACCACATTATTGTTCAAAACCTTTTCAACGATAAAACCATTCATTTTTCTCCCTCTTTTTTTCTCAAAGTCATCCCTATGCCCCATACAGGATAAAGTACTTAGTACTTAGTACTTTTACTATACACGATATGAGCTTTCTCTTACAACATGAAAGAAGAGCCCCGAAATCAGGACTCTCCTTACTTACTTGCATTATTACTTCAAGAAAATGAAATATAGCAGGAAGACGACTCCAAGCCCCCACATGATCGGATGAACCTCTTTTGCTCTTCCTTTCATCGACATAGTGATTGGATAGAAGATGAATCCGCAAGCGATACCTGTCGCAATTGAATATGTCATAGGCATCATGATGACCGTAAAGAAGGCCGGAACCGCAATTTCGAACTTTTGCCAGTCAATATTTTTAAGTGATGATGCCATTAATACTCCGACTATAACCAATGCCGGCGCAGTCACAGCAGATGTCACCACTGATAGAAGCGGGAAGAAGAAAAGGGATAGGACAAACAGCAACCCTGTCACTACAGCCGCAAATCCGCTTCGGGCACCAGCAGCAACACCCGATGTGGACTCTACATAAGATGTCGTGGTGGATGTACCAAGAATTGCACCTGAAACGATGGATAATGAATCAGCAAGCAACCCTTTACCCACTCTAGGAAGAACATTATCCTTCATCAATCCAGCTTGTTGTGCGACAGCCACCAGCGTACCGGCTGTATCAAAGAATGCTACGAACAAGAAGGTCAGTATCACGATTAACATTTGACCAGTGAAGAGATCACCGGGATTTCCAAAAGCATCGAACGCAACCCCGAATGTAGGCGCTATGCTAGGAACGGCACCGATTATTTTGTCCGGCACCGGAACTTGTCCAAAGATCATTCCTGCAATGGCTGTAATGACCATTCCTATGAACACGCCGCTTTTGACGCCTCTAGTCATCAAAATGACGGTTACGACAATTCCAAACACAGCCAATAAAGTATTTCCTGATGTCAAATCGCCCAGTCCGACAAGAACGCTGTCATCATTCGTGATGATACCAGCATTCTGAAACCCTACAAAAGTAATGAATAAACCGATACCGGCTCCAACTGCGTATTTCAATTCGACTGGAATTGCATTAATGATTTTTTCACGTATTCCCGATAAGGAAAGTAAAACGAAGATAATACCTGAAATCAATACTCCTGTTAAAGCAGTCTGCCAAGGAATTCCAAAGCCAAGCACAACGGTAAAAGCGAAGAAAGCATTCAATCCCATACCCGGCGCGAGCGAGATTGGATATCTGGCTATGAGTCCCATTAATATCGAGCCGATTGCGGCTGACAGTGCGGTTGCGGCAAAAACCGCTCCGTAGTCCATTCTTAATTCATCCGGATAGTCCTCGATGCTTTGTAAAGTCAGCATTACAGGGTTTACAACCAGGATATATGCCATTGAAAGGAAAGTAGTTAGTCCACCAAGTATTTCACGGCGATAATTAGTTCCCAGCTCGTTAAACCGAAAATAATTTTTCATTATGAGTCTCCCCCATCATAAAATCGTGCCAACAGAAAATGCCCCATTCGTTTATGAACGGGGCTTGACTGCGGTCATGTAAAGAAGTGGCGGTTTATTTATACACGCCAATCCTTCCACATCGTAGTCAAGCCGTTCACGGCAGCTTGGTAGAAACTTTTGGGCCATATCCCCAATATTATACGACAATTATGTTTTTTTATTATTATAGGTATAGTGTATCAGTCACTAAAATAATCGTCAATATACCAAACGAATATTTTTTATGTAATTTTAGGCAATGTTCGCGTTTCGCTAGTTATTCCTTAATTATCATGGCTATATCTTCGCCAACATACGTAAAATGTAAGTAATCTACATATTCAAATACTATTTCAACAAAAAAAATCAGTGAAGGTTAATTCCTTCACTGATTGGATGGTTTCAATCTACTATTCCCACTCGATCGTTGCAGGCGGCTTAGACGTAATGTCATAAACGACGCGGTTTACATGGTTTACTTCATTAACGATTCTCGTTGAGATGATTTCAAGTACATCCCATGGGATTCTTGCCCAATCGGATGTCATTCCGTCAATGGACGTAACCGCACGGATTCCAATTGTATAGTCATACGTACGTGCATCGCCCATTACTCCTACGCTACGAATGTTAGGAAGCACCGTAAAGTACTGCCAAATTTCGCGTTCCAAACCATTTTTTCTAATTTCTTCACGTAAAATATGGTCAGACTCACGAACGATTTCAAGTTTTTCATCTGAAATTTCGCCTAATACACGAATACCTAAACCTGGACCAGGGAATGGTTGACGCCAAACGATTTCGTCCGGAATTCCCATTTCACTTCCAAGTGCACGCACTTCATCCTTGAATAGAGTGTTCAAAGGCTCAATCAATTTAAATTGCATATCTTCCGGCAGACCGCCAACATTGTGATGCGATTTAATTGTTTGTGCAGTGGCCGTACCACTTTCAATAATGTCTGTGTAAAGTGTACCCTGTGCAAGGAAATCAATTCCTTCGAGCTTCGTTGCTTCGTCATCGAATACGTAGATGAACTCGTTACCGATGATTTTCCGTTTTTGTTCCGGATCTGAAACGCCAGCAAGCTTCGATAGGAAACGTTCTTTTGCATCGACCTTGATTACGTTCATATTGAAACCTTCCCTGAATGTTTCCATTACACCTTCGGCTTCGCCTTTACGAAGTAATCCATGATCAACGAAAATACATGTCAGCTGATCGCCAATCGCTTTATGGATCAATACAGCAACAACGGATGAATCCACCCCGCCGCTCAATGCGCATAACACTTTTTTATCTCCGACCGTTTGGCGGATTTTCTCCATCTCGATTTCAATGAAGTTCTCCATTGACCAGTCACCTTTACAACCACAAACGCCGAATACGAAATTTTTCAGAATGTCATTACCGTATACGGAATGACGGACTTCTGGATGGAATTGCACGGCATACAATTTACGTGACTCGTCACTCATAGCCGAAATTGGGCAAGACGGGTTCGTCCCGTCAATTTGGAAACCTTCAGGCGTTTCCACCACTAAATCACCATGGCTCATCCAGACGATTTGTTCTTTTGGCAGGTCGCTGAATAACTTCGACTCGTTTTGGATGGCAAGTGTCGCTTTTCCGTATTCACGGTTCTTCGCTGGTTCCACCTTACCGCCAAAATGTTTGGTCATAAGCTGCATGCCATAACAAATACCGAAAATCGGAAGACCCATTTCGAATATGCGTTCATCACAACCAAATGCATTTGCATCATAAACACTGTTCGGGCCCCCTGAGAAGATGATTCCCGTCGGGTTCATTTTCTCAATTTCTTCTACAGTAATTGTATGAGGATGAAGCTCACTGTACACACCAAATTCACGGATACGACGAGTGATCAATTGATTATATTGGCTTCCGAAATCAAGTACTACGATCATTTCCTGGTTTTTTTGCAATTCTGTTTTCCCCGGCACAAACGTCACCTCTATCAATGTAATTCACTCATAAAATCGAGTGATAATTCTTATAAAAAATATTATCATAAAAAAAGAAAAACTAAAAACCCACCCTCAAAAATACAGAAAAAGTACAGACGAAGGCAGATTTTCAGCTTTCCTGTTAAAATCCGCCTTCATAGTCAAATCATTTACGGTGATTCGGTAGAAACTTTCGATCCATATTATCGAGGATATATGAAGGATATATTAGTTTAAGTTAGTTTTTGTTATTGTATCAATATAATAAAAACCTGGTCAAGAGCTAGTTTTTCTCATTAAGCTTTCCCAACCCTTTTGAAAGTGTTTCCATTCCCCATCTTCCGCGTCTCCACGATATATCATTAACTCGTATCCAGCCGTCAATTCACTCATCTCATCTGTAGCGTACACTGCATCCACATAGGCGGCGTACTCCCTTAAGGTTTGCCCCTCCGGCCGAACTATACCAGCCCGTTTTAATTGTTTCAATAATATTAAATAAGCTGTCGAGAAATGAGCATCGGTTTTCTTTCTATAACGAAGAATCTGCAGAAGAGGAATCCACTTCCTTCTGAGGAAATAACCGATAGAAGCAAAAATCAATCCACCTGATAATGTGATTGCAGACCATTTTAAGAACCCTACCATGTTCCCAAAACCCGTTTTCACGGAGGATTGAGTTTCCCTATCTGGTGTATCCTGGCGTTCCCTGGCCTCTTTCTTTGTTTGCTCTTCATTAGTCGGGGTTTCTTCAGGGTTCTTGATTGCTTGCTGTTTCAATTCCGAATCGTAAAATTCCACTTCCCCATTGAAACCCTTTGTCGGCTCGAAGGGAATCCAGCCTATCCCTGAAAAATAAACCTCGACCCAGGAATGTGCATTATTATTGGTCACCTTATAAACGGATTCGCCATCAAGGATTGATTTTTCCCCTTCGGTATAGCCCTTTACCCATCTTGCAGGTATATTGGCGGCCCTTAGTAATACGACCATGGCAGTTGAAAAATTATCGCAATACCCTATCTGTGTCTCGAATAAAAATTGATCGACATAATCTTGATTGCTCTCTGGATACGGAATATCGTCCTTGGAATAAATGAATTCAGCTCCGTCAAAATAATCCTCAATGGCTTTTGCTTTATCGTACCAATTCGTTTCATTGCTTGTAAGCCGGGAGGCCAATTCAAATATCCGGTTTGGCAATCCCTCTGGAAGCTGAGTGTTTTTTTCCATTAATAAATCCATGGAATCGTCGGGTTCCGTCACCTTCCTTAACTCAGCTATATCAAAACTTGGCATATCATAAACCAGTTCATACTCTTTCATGGAAAGTCGTTCGCCATTACCCTGTTCGGAAATAAATTTGTCCATCTCCTGATGATATTTGAAATCCTGCCCGTTTTTGCCCTCGATCTTTTTTACATACCCGGACTGCGGATGAAGGATATGTGAATATGATTCCGTCATGGATACTTTTGCGGTCATTTCTTCAGTCCTCACCAATTCAGGAACGTCGTAAATATCTAACGTTGCCATATCCTGCCCGTTGGAAAAAGTGTGAAATTCCGTTTCCGGTATGGAAACCCACCCTTTACCGGTATAAATATTCTTGTTCTCGACTTTCCAGTAATGTCCTGCAGGAGCATTATTATAAAAAACGATGGAACTATCCGGCTCTATCGAACCGCCAAGATCCGAATCGTCTTCATCATATCCGACACTTTTACGCTTCGAATCACCGTCTTCTTTCACAGCTTTATCAGAATAGGAAGTAATATAAGGCACCGGGTCCGGCCACTGCGGGGAAAGCTTTGGGGCGGCGAAACCGACAAGGACACTTACCAATATCATGCCGGTCAGCATCAAGATCCACTTATTGATGGAAGCCATCGGAAAATTAATCCTCTCCTGTATCGTTAGCCGCAGCAGGGAAAGCAAGCCGAGCATCAAAAACCCGATGATGATGATTCTTATCATTGCACTATCCCCCGCATAAGGAGTGAATGTGTCGAGTACAGATATAAAAATCACAGTTAACATAAAAAAGAAAAAGATGCTTTGCCTCACCATCACCCAGTAATGGATCAAATATGTCACAAGCCAAAGAAGGATAAAAAATAGAAACGTTCGAAATGGATTTGTGATCAACTCCCAATTCCCATCATATATAAAACCAAGATTGCCCTTAAAATCCGCTAGAAACCCTTTCAGCCATGACAATTGGTAGAAAGCCTCTTTTGAATGGAGGAACTGTAATGAAATCATTATATATCCACTAATGAGAATTAATCGGATCGACCAATGTATGCGGAAATAATGCAGCAGCAGGGAGTAGAGCAAAAATAAGATAAAAATGATGAGATTACCTGTATCGGTGAGTCTATCGACAGGCCTCAACCATTCTGTAATCAACAACAGACCAAATACATACATGAGGACGTGCATGAACTTTTCCAATTTTCCGGTAGTGACATTCATTTCGCCATCACCTCCGATCTGCCAAACTTTAGTTGGTGATGTTCAAAAAAGCTAACCTTTATCCCCCTCGAAACAGCAGCAGAGCTTGACAGCCTTTCTTCATCAGTAAGATCTGCCTGTTTCTTCACGCATAACATCAATCCCTGATTAGGCCGGAAAGCACTCAATATGTCCACCTTTTCTAAGGTTAAGTCTGAAACGATGAATATCACAGCAGCGTTTGCCGGAAGAATTCCCTTTCTGAAATTTTCGTTCAATGTGTTTACAACACCCGGCTTTTCTTTAGCAAGCCGGTTAAAAATCTTTCGTTTCTGTTTGTTGCCTGCTGCTGCCGGTATGATTAACCTCGAGCCCCTACTCACATACCCAACTTCCATGCCCTTCTTTAACATGGCATGGGCAAGGGAAGCCGCCATTTCAATGGATTCTTCGAATAAATCCGACGGCTTTTCATCAAGCATGATGAATACATCCCGGTTTTTCTGCACCTCGAATTCCTTCGTCATGATTTCACTCGTCCTGGCAGTCGCCTTCCAGTTAATCCAAGACAATTGATCGCCTGGCTGATATTCCCTTACACCGGAGACCACTGAATGTTCCCGTTGTGTTTTCTTTGTTGAGACCAATGCCCCCTGATTGAACACTCGATCAAGATCACTGTAGGCAAGCTCGTGATAACGAGGAAAAACGGTTATTTTCAAAGGTGAACTATATATCGCTTCTTTTTCGACCAGCCCGATAAAGTCCCCAATCCAAAAGCGGATCGATTGAAACGAATGCTCTCCCCGCTGCAAGTTTTCCAAGGTATATGACATGCTGAAGGTACGCTTGAATCCCGGAAAGATAATTATTTTCCTTTGTAGTCCCCTATCTTCCATCTCCTGAGGCAATTCCTCCTCTACCACCATAAATAATAGGGGGAGCCGGTTTTTACGCGTAAACGTCAATGCTATCTCAACGGATTCACCAGCCTGGCATTCCCTTTTATTGACCTTTCTCTCAACGGTAAAATCATGCAGCGGATAAAACAGCAGGATCAAAGCGTACACAGAAAACGGCAAAAATGAATAAAAAATGAACCAACTGACAAAACCGCCTTGAAACATTGCATAGCAAAAGGAAACGGTCATGAGTAATACAAGTCCGATCACACTCATATTTCCCCTTAGAATGTTGATGAATCTTCGCATTAGGTTACAGCCCGCTTCACAGGCACTTTTGTTGTCGCGACAATTTCATGTATCACCATTCCAGCATCGAAGCCCTCATAATTCGCTTCCGGCTTCAAAATAAGCCGATGGGAAAATACGAATGGCACTAAATATTGAACATCGTCAGGCAGGACATAGTCCCTGCCCTGGATCAGCGCGTAAGCCTGGGCTGCCTTCATCAATGCTATCGATCCACGAGGGCTCACCCCTAAGTAGACCCCTTCATGTGAACGTGTTTGATTCGCCAATTCAACAATGTATCGTTTTATTGTTTCATCCACTATCACCGCTTTTACCTCACCCTGTAATTCTATCAATTCATCCAAGGTGATGACGGATTCCAATTCCTCTAGCGGTGCCGTGTATTGAGCCCTATGAAGAACCTCTATCTCTTCTTCCATACCTGGATAGCCCATTTTCATTTTTAATAGGAATCTATCCAATTGAGCCTCCGGCAGCGGATATGTTCCCTCGTACTCGATTGGATTTTGTGTAGCCATTACGAAAAAGGGCTTCTCCAATCCTCTTGTGACACCATCAATCGTCACACTTGCCTCTTCCATCGCTTCAAGCAATGCAGACTGAGTCTTCGGCGAGGTCCGGTTTATTTCATCGGCTAAAATAATATGGCCCATTATCGGACCTGGCCTAAAGATGAATTCTTGGTCCTTAGGATTGAAGATCGAAACGCCAGTAACATCCGAAGGAAGTAAATCGGGCGTGAATTGAATTCGCTTGAAGCTTGCACCTATTGATTTTGCCAATGCCCTTACCATGACTGTCTTTCCCACACCCGGAACATCCTCCAATAAGACATGTCCTCCGGAAAGGAGTGCTACGATGCTTAGTTCTGCTATATCCCGTTTTCCGATAATCACCTTTTCGATATTCCCTAGAACCATTTCCAGTTTTTGATTGACCTGCTTATAAATCATTCTCTACCTCCCGGGATTCACATTATCACTATTATTTCATGTCTTCTCTATATCACGCATTTTACATTAAGACCCAATTGAACCTTACATTGTAAGTTTACTAGATAACCGGAAAACCATAAACGAATTTGTTCTAAAAATATTATAGTGGCTTACTGAAAAAGGCAGGGTTAACTGTTTACTAAGTGAATATACCAATGATGACGTCCATTTGTTTAATGAAAATATCCTGTCACGCCATGGACCAAGGATTGGGGAAGCTGTTGAACTCGCAGACTGTTCATCCTGACTTGTTCAAATAACAGATAGGAAGCGCCAATAAATCGGCACATCGCAGTTTGTAGACAAAAGAGTTTCGGAATTAAAAAAATTCCGAAACCCTTTTGAAATTCCAATTTTGGCAGTTAAGAGAATCGGGCCGGGAAAAGCGCGTTTAGGAAGACCCCGCAGGCACAAGCCGAGGGCAGACCGCCCCCGCTGAAAGCGAGTGCCTGGAGCGGAGATCAACGTCCAAATTGTACAAGCCCATAAATAAACGGCAGGCAAACTCCAATAGATCGTCCACCTTTTCATAATTTCCCGCTCCTGTCATCAGGGCAATGAAGCCACGGCCTTTCGATCTGTATATTCTTAGTAAACTTCTTTTCTGACTTGTTTATGCTAAAATGAATGCAATCCACTCCTAATATATAAGAGGTACTGATCATGTATAAAAAATTCTTCATTTTGATCTTCGCAGCCGCCCTACTTTTAGGGCTTATTAAAACCGTTATGGATATGTAGTGAAAACAGCCCGATTCCTGAGGGGAATCGGGCTGTTTTCATTTTCGTTTAACCTCTCCATTCAGCTTCCCCATTTTCGGGATAAGGATAAAAAACAAACAAACGACCAAAAGTGCCAAAACGATGCCGAGCAATATCGTCAGGTCAAAATTAAGCGAAGGCTCTGTTTCTTCTTCGTTTCTCGTTGGAATGCGGACCTCCGAGAATAATCCAAGCTGTTCTGATTTTGAAGCGATGGTATTATTTTGATTCTCCATTACAGGAGACTGAAACAATGAGTCCTTCACCGAGTCAATGGCATCATATTTCCCTCTTTCAAAGGTGAGGTCCTTTTGTTCTTCAGGCAGTTTCCGCTTCTGTTCCAACAATCCTTCTTCATGGAAATACTCCGTTTGAACATCAATATCGTTTTCTTGATATTCATTGGGCTCCACCATCGGTTCCTCTTCCGCCTTGCCATGAGGTGCATGGCTAAAAAACAGGATGAGCAAGACAGGCATTACGTATTTATTCCACTTCATGGGCCATTGCTCTTCTTTCTGCAAGACGCTTCACTATATATGGAATGACCGTTGCGATAAGCGTCAGTACAATCAAAATGATACTAGCCGGAATGAATTCCGACTGATTACCGAATTGAATGGACATGTATACGTCCGCAACAGGGTGGTCTACATTGAAATTAGGCATGATTAAATCCAATAATGGAATGGTAAAGAAACTGATCAAACCAATCACCAGGATAGCACCGACAAACGGCCCAATCGAGAAGGCAAGTCTGGTAAACGCTGAACAGAAGAATAGAAGCAGGACGGTGAAGACGGTCCATTTAATCTCCTGCATATCTCCCAGTGGATAGATCTTCAAGCCATACATGCTGATGATTAAACCTACGATCAGATTCAATAAGGTAAACAAGGCCGCATGGACCATCATTGGAATGGTTTCATAATGATGCAGGAAGAAACCGATCAATATCCCAGAAATGAGTATGATCACCAACATGACGATCGGTGGGATATTAACCTTTTCCTGATGAAGGACTTCCCCGCTGATTTGTACGGGATTCGCTAAATATTCGTACACATACCCGTTCTCCTGATCATCGACTAGAGTGTTGTTCAAGACGCTATATACGTCCGTCTTGATTTTTTCGGTTGAGTCTACATTTTGGGACCAATTATCATTAAGCTGATCGGCCCTTTCCTGTACGGACCCCACTTTCGCTTGCAGGTCTGCTGTATCCTTCGTGACCGTTTCCTGTCTTTCCGCTACAGAATTGACAAGCTCGGAAATGAAGCCGACCGTTGTTGCCGTATTGTCTTGAAGTGATACAAACATTTCTCCATCAAGGTTAACGGGCGGTTCTGCCTCCATCTCAGGAACTTCCATATCATCCGACAAATTGGCAGACACTTCTTGAGCCTTGCCGGTAATTGCCGCCAATTCAGCTAAAGTGGCTTTCTGCCCCGTTTCGACGTTAGCATCATATTCTTTCATATAACCCATAATGGACTCCGAGAACATCCCGAAGTTCTCATTGACTCCTGCTAAACTGGCTTTAACGAGTTTCGCTTCTTCATCTACATTTCCGGAAACCCCATTTTTCAAGTTTTCCAATTCTTTTATATTGGCTGCAAATATCTTATCTACATTTGCTTCGGTGACTCTTTCTGCCAATTCTCCATAAGATGAGAGTGAACCGTAATAGGCAAGGAGGGTAGTTGAATCCCGATTGGTGATAGGATTCTCGAAGGCCTTCACAAGCACCGCTCGCCTTTCACCCCCCACTTTTTCCAGAAGTGACTGTTCGAGAGTCTTGATTTCTGCGATGGCCTCTTCGATTGTCATACTCTGGATGTCCTGTAATTTTTGAATATCTTCCTGTGACTTTTTCCATTGGTCACCTAAATCCTTATAATTCGTGCCGAGTTCATTATAATCAGCTTGTAATTCCGTAAACTGTGCCAGCAGGTCATTATATGAATCTACCAGTGTATTAAACTCCGTTATCACTTGGTTATAATTCCCCGTTCTGCCGCTTACCGTTCCGCTGAGATTATTGATTTCCGTTTGGAGTTCCGCTGTAAGGATGTTGACTTGTTCAGCAGCTCCTTCACTTCCTTCTGCCGGCACCAAACTTTCAAGTGCCGTGTTGATCCCATTGATTTGATCCAGCAGTACCTGGAGAGACAGTTCATCAATCGGGTCCTTCTTGTCAGGTGCAGCAGCTGATTCACCTTTTCCCGTTTCCGTTTCAATATCCTCTATAGGCGTC
Organism: Peribacillus sp. FSL R5-0717; assembly: GCF_038002945.1. NCBI lineage: Bacteria > Bacillati > Bacillota > Bacilli > Caryophanales > Bacillaceae > Peribacillus > Peribacillus sp. FSL R5-0717. The sequence goes on along the minus strand of NZ_JBBOOF010000001.1, from coordinate 3,015,145 downwards.
GTTCCTTCACCTATATCCTCCCCATCACCAGAGCTGCTTGCAAGATTTCCTCTTTGCATAAGCAAGGTTGACTGAAGGTTATCAAGACCCGCCTCTTCCGATTGTTTCAATTGTTCAATCGAGCTTTGTTGATCTTGGGTGATTTTCGTAATTTGTTCTACTTGTTTGTCTTTCATGCTTGTTGAAAATTGTTCCAATTCATTACTGCTGGAATCAAGTTTCTGCTGCATGATTCCAACATTTTCTCTAATGCCTTGATCATTAAGGCTGTATTTCGTATTCATCCCTTGCTGAATCTCTGGTATAGATTGATTCCCCTCATTCAGCACCTTGTCGTATGACTGCACACTCTTCATGACAAGCTGCTGATTTTGCGCAGAGGCCTTCTCAAAAAGGATACTTTGAGCTTTTTGATATTCCTCAAAAGAAACAACATCTTTTACAAATGAAGCCATTTGAGTCTTCGTGTTCCCTATTTCATCAATTGTTTCAGTACTTGTTTTGCCAGCATCTTTCGTCTCGGCAAAAACTCCTTCAAGCATGTCCTTATGCTGCTTGATTTCGCCTGCAAGACTTTCCGAGCTTGGAGTATAGAACTCATACATCGTGTTTTGAAAAGCGATTTCTTTAGCAAGGACATTATCGAACTTCTTACGGATGTCCTCGACCGATTGGGAAACATAGCTCCAATACTGTGTTGAAATATGCTTATTCATTTTGCTCTTTGTTTTCTCTAATTCCTTTTGTACCTTTTCCATGTTCTCTGCATTCAAACTAGGTTGTACCTTGTATTTTATCCCCGCCTTGACAGGCTGTTCATCATCGAACGTATAAATATTCTCTGAAAAATCGGATGGAAAATATATGACTGCATCATACTTTTCATTTGCAAGTCCACTTTCCGCCGTACTTCTATTTACCACAAACCACTCATATTCAGAATCCTTGTCCAGTGTAGTAACAAGCTCTGATCCCATGTAAATGGGGTTATGGTTAAATTCTGTCCCATTATCTTCATTAACAATGGCGATTTCACGAGAAGCCGTTTCTGTCATTTTCATTGGATTTTGGCCAATATAAGAAAAAAACAAGATTGGCAGCGCTAAGATCACCAGTATTTTACCGATTAACAGTATCGGTTTTATTTTTTCAGACACTCTCTTGCACTCTCCTTCTTTCTTCACTTAGCGGAATTTGGATTTTACTCTCCTGGCCATTCAGCACAAAATATCCGTAACCCGGCTGTATTTCTTCTTCTTTTCTGGAATAGGAGAGGGTGTACAAGCTTTGGTCCGATTTTTTAAGAAGCAAAACAGCCTGTCTGACTTGTTTCAGTTCGGTTGTCAACGAATCATACCCCTTCGTGAAGTCGTTGGCATTTCCAGCGACAATCAGACTAAACCCGAGATGACTGTATTGTTTCATCAAGCTGCTGATCCTATCCTGAATCCTGCCGTCTATCGTTTGCTGGATCCTTGAAATGCTATCTATGACAAATATGACCGGTGGGAATTCCAGTTGCTTCATCGGTTTCAATTCCAATGCCGCAAGATAACTTCGCTCACGTTCTTCAAATATTCCAGTGATATGATCAAGCCATTCGGTTATCCGCTCTTTTGTTTCCACATAGCTCACCTTCTCCTCAAAAGCATAAGAAGATAGGCCGCGATCCACTCCGTCAAATAATCCAATTTCGCCGACCGCCTGTGTAAGTAACGATTCCAGCAGCACTTTAAGGACATTCGTTTTCCCTTTACGTGACTGTCCTACGACAAGCAGGAATGGATTGGCATTCAACTCCACGAATAAAGGTGTAACGCTTTCCTCTGAAAGCCCGATTGGAATGGCATCCTTCTTAATGGTTTGTGAGCAGTAACTCTTGAAACTGCTGGAATCAAGACGTGCCGGTAGCATCCGAATCGCCGGCGGTTTGTCCATTTCCTTATATTTAACCTTATGTTCTGCCACAGCTTGTTTCATTTCTTCCAAAACGGCTATATCATCCGCTCCATCGGCTGGTAAGTAAATCTGGGTGAGATAGGTTTGGTCCTTTTTCACCAACGCCCTGCCAGGAACAGGTTCATTTTCATAAGGGGTTCTCCCCAAAACTGAATATTTTTCCGAACTGTCCATTAAGTAATGGACAACCTTCGTCTTAAGGCTATTCATTAACGGCTGGCGAATCGCATTGATTCGCGTTGCCGTTAAAATCATGAAGATTCCAAGTGATTGTCCATCACGTGCAAACTGAACGAATTGGGCTTCCTGATCCTGCATCTCATCCTTCACTATGTCAAAATTGTCGACCACGATATAAATAATCGGCAATTTATCTTCCACCAATGCATTATAAAGCTTTATGTTACTAAGCTCCTTTTCTGAAAAAAGCAGCTTACGCCTTTCCATTTCCGCTTTCATGAATAACATGAATTTTTCGATTTTCCTTAACTCATCAAACCTAAAGTATTCCCCAGTATGAGGCAGCTGGCGCATTGGGAGTAAAGCGCTATTCCCGAAGTCGAAAATATAATAATGCAGTTCTTCAGGACTGAATTGATCTGCAAAACTAAAGAGAAGTGTCAAAACGGTAGTTGACTTGCCGTACCCGGAAGAACCAAAAACCCCTATATTCCCATCATCAATCCAGTTATATACATAATTGGTCTGGCTTTGCAATTCGGGCTCATCCTTCATTCCCAGGTGGAATTGATTCATCGTCAGGCTTCTTTCAGGGTTTCTTGATAAACGATCTGAAAGAGGCGGCAGCCATGGGCTTGCCAACTTCTTAATCTCCATTTCTTCCTGTATCGCCACAATTCGATCCGCCACGGCTTCAATTTCACTAATCTTTTCTTTCCTCATATTAGTGACCTGTTCCGATACATTTGAGATTTGAACAAGACCGAGGTCTGTGACAAGTGCCACTTCATCCTCAGATCCAACCGTATCCTCTAAATATGGGGCACCGCTCCATGCAGACTGGAAAAATTCATAAACCTCGTTATTTCCAACCTGCAAATATCCCCGTCCAGTGACAGTAATATTTGCTGCATCGCTATTTTTAAGAATTTCCTTACTATCACTGGCATCCTGCACTTTCAAGGAAATTTTAAAACGGGCATTGCTCCAAATCTGGTTATCAATTACACCGCCCGGCTTTTGTGTAGCAAGAATTAAATGAACTCCCAAGCTCCGTCCAATTCGCGCCGTACTCACTAATTCGCGGATGAAATCGGGTTCTTCATTTTTAAGTTCCGCAAACTCATCTGATATCAAAAATAGGTGCGGTAACGGTTCATCCGCTTTGCCTTCTTTGTATAGGTCCGTGTAATCGTTGATATGATTGACTTCGTATCGATCAAACATGCGCTGGCGCTTCTTCAATTCACTATTGATGGATGCTAGTGCCCTGGCACTGAAGTTCTTGCTTCCCTCAATATTCGTTATGACTCCCAGCAGATGCGGAATCTGCCTGAATGGCTGTGCCATTCCCCCGCCTTTATAATCTATAAGCAAAAAGGCAACTTCATGCGGATGATAATGAACGGCTAATGATAGGATGTAGGTTTGCAGTAATTCACTTTTCCCCGATCCTGTCGTTCCGGCAACCAATCCATGGGGGCCATGCGCCTTTTCATGCAAGTTCAATTCAACCCTATCCGCTTTCCCTTTCAATCCAATCGGAACTGCCAAGGATTTGGAAGACTGATTGGTCCGCCAGTTTTGGCTGATAGGCAGCTCTTCCACTTCACGAGCTTTCAATAACTCAAGGAATGAAACCGTTTCTGGTATGGAATTGTTCATGCCTTTTTGATGATCTAATGAACGGAGCGTACGTGCATAACGCTCATTTCCTTCTTTTGAATGTGCATCAAGTTTAAATGGAGTATGAACGGCCTTCGTTTGCTGGATGAGAATCTCACCCTCAAAATCATTGATGTACTTCACAAGCGTATGGACATTTTCCGTCAAACTTTCTTTTGCATCCGCTGCAAAAATCGTCGAGATGCCTAAATCGTCCGTTTTGCCTTCTAAATATTCCAATATGACATGTTCAGCTATTAAATTACGATCCGTGACAATAAAGACAAAGTGGGGAGTGAATCTCACTTTCCCTTTGTTCTCATCCAAATCTCTTTCCCTCAATAGCTGATAAATCGAGGTCAGGAGCTGGTCACGTGATTGCTCATTATATATAAATCCTTTTGCATAGGCATGCGGCAATTGAAAATGAGGGAGCCATTTCATCCATTCCCATTCCTGATAATCCTTTTCCGGAAAGATGGCGACAAATCGAACATCATGATAACTATGAAAAAAGGCCAGTTGCCCAATCAATTGCTGCAGCTCTCGTTTAACAATCGATTCCTTTCCGACCAGGCCCATCGATCCGCTTGATAAATCGATCGATAACGGAAGATCTTCCAGGTTTTTGTATGCATCCACAAGTTCCTGCGACTGCTCAAGTAAATCATCTATATCCCGATTGGACATATCGCTGCTATTTACCGACACTTGATAACTTGAGGGTATGGTCGCCGTTCCAATCTTAAAGTGCAGAGCATCTTCACTTTCCAGAGTTCGTTCCCATATACGATCGCTAATACTATCAGTTAGAAGCTTCATCCTTTCAAAGGAGGGGTAATGATAGAACAGCACATTCTTTTGTTTTTCAGACAGCTCTTGAAGTTCTTCCCTCTTCTGCTCTAGATACCTTGTATATACACGTTGGCGTTTTTCTTCTCTGAATTTTTGCTTCTTTTTGTCTTTAAAGTATTGTACCGTCGAGGTAACTAAAGTCGTCGTGAACATCACAATCGATATGATGATGAAAATGCCCCGCGGCTGAATGACCGTGATGACCCCCATGACGATCAGCATCATTAAGGGCGGCATAAGGATTAACCATAACCCTCTATTATTATCTTCCGCTTCTTGGCTCGGAAAAGATATCGTCACTTTCTCATCCGGCAATTCGTAGATCATCCTTGGTGTCCGGCGATACTGTGGATAGTTTTTTTTCATTTCAGAGATTGGCTTCTTCATTTTAGCTAAAGATGTTTCATGACTTTCGGCGCTATGAATCATCAATAAGTCGCCTTCAATCAACCTCAGCACCATATGCGGCCAGCAAACCAGATCACCATTTTGAATGGGAACAGGCTTCGTTACCCTTTCACCGTTCAGGAATATCCTGCTATTTCCCACTTGCATGAGGTGCCACTGCCCTTTATGCAGCACAAGGGAAAAGTCATTGCCGGAAACGGGTCCTTCTTTACGTATAGTCGCTCCCGCCTTGGCCGATAAAGTGATTTCTTTCAAGTTGCCTATATAATAGAGGCTTTCTTCCAATTCCCCTGACGTATAAAAAATCTCGACCGTTTCTTCTCCTTCTTGAAAGGTGAAGCTATGGAATGGCTTTACATCGCCAAGCTTCTTGTCCTCTCTAAATACCTCATATTCATCAAGTCCCTCATTTTTTTTCAGCTTGATAGGACCTTGTTCAAAAGGAATGGAATAAACGGTGATCGTATCCTGTTTAGATGGCCCAATCGAAATTGGACCGTTATGATTATCCTTGATCGTAAAGGATTGGTAGGTCCCACTAGAATAAATCCATAATAAACTCATTAAATCTCACCTCCGCAAAAGGCCCATTGCTCACTCTTTGCTTTTCTCTTTTTCTTCAGTTGATTTTTTGGAGGAATCCTTACTTTCTTCTTTTCCCCCAGAAGCAGGTTCGTTTTCCGCTTCTTCTTTTACAGCAGGTTTTGCTTCCGCTGCGGCTTTATCCTCTATATTCGAGTCTGTTGCAGCAGGGTTCTGATCTTGCTGTTCCTCCATTTGCTTATCCAATTCCTTTTTTTCCTTTTCATATTGGGATAGCTCGGTATCGACTTCTTTAATTTGCGTTTCCTTTTCTTCCCCAGATAGGCTATCGTCCAACTTAATCTGTTCTTTCTGGTTTACCAGCCCGTACATAATCAGTTCGCGATCCTCCATGATTCTCGCCAAATCGATCGCTTCCTCGCTCATGCCCCTGCCTATATAAATCCAATATAGGAGATACTGACTATCCGTTTGCAACGTGATTGCATTTTCCACGTTTTTCCTGGCTACTCCCTCCAATGGTTCATAAGTGACGTAGGACTTCGCCAGTTCATATTGAACGACATACGGCATCTTTTTCGGATCGTAGTTTTCCAAACGGTCAATGACTTCACTGTATTTTTGTTTTAAGAAGCTTTCACCGCTTTCTACATATACTTCCTGCTTAGGGTGGGAGAAGAATAGTGTGTAAATCGTAAACAATAGCAGTGGCACTAGAACGATCACCGTACCCCAAAGTGTATAACGACCCGTTTTCCATTTCTTTTCAGGAATATGTACAAATGCTTTTTCTTCCTTCTCTAAAGCTTCTATCCGGTTTTGAATGACCGTGGAAAGTTCATCCCAAGTCCCCGATGACAATATACTTTGTGATTCGTTCGATAGTTTCAGTGTTTTATGGTAAAGCAGATACTCTTCGAATGTATGCTGCCCATCCACAAGCGCCGAAATCGTTGCCTTCGTTTCTTTAAATAACTCATCTTGATTATGCTCATAAGGAGGCAAACTGTCTTTTACCCCATAATGCAAGAAATACGGGGTCAAGCTTGAATCGAAAACGATATTTTCCGGACAAACGACTAGTTGCAGGCGATTCAATTCATGATTCCTTATTTTCTTTTGTATTTGATAAGACGATAACCATTTACTCAATGGATTTTTATCTTTAGCTTTGGAAAAAACAAAAAAAGAGGCTGGTGGATTTACTCTGATCTTCACCTCGTCCTCTGTCACTTCTATATGTTTCTGGAGAGCATCATCCGCTTCATGAATAAGCTGTAATTCCAGTGGGTCCTGCATCGGTAGTTTTGCCCGTTGGAAAACGAACGAATGCCCCTTATCATCCTTCATCATTGCAGCTTCTGTTTTTTTCTCCAGATATGGTTTCTCATCCATTTTATGTAACTCCTTTACCCCTGCTAAAGGGCTTTAGACTTTTTTCCTATAAAGAGTCCACACCTATCCATTAGAGGATCTCAAGGCGGTCCCCCGTCGTAATTCCGCTATCAAGCAGGGTTTCATAACCTGAACATACGAACTCTTTATTCTGGACCCGCACCCAATAGCCTTCTTTAGGTGCACTGGCAATATCTTTTACCTGCCATATTATCTCCACAAGCTTCTTGATGGAGCGGTAATTTGACACTTGCAAATCAAATACTTCCCCTGTATACCTGTTTAAATCGATCGTTAGTTGAATATATATGGAATCCACCTCTTTTAAAGCAAAAAAGCACCACGATCTTCAAAAAGAGTCGCGGCGCTTTTTCCTAGAAATTCATTTTCTCATTTACCTAATGATTATCCGCGAATTTGACTAGCAATCTGATTATCTGTGTCTTCAAGGATTTGAGCTGATTTATTCAATTGTTGAGAAACTTCATTCAACAAGCGAGCCATATCCATGAATGAAGGCTTTAATTCTTCGTACTGACCTACGAAAGCCTCACTGGAAGAACCTTCCCAAATACCAGTTAAATGATCTCTCATTCTATCTAAACGACCAATCATATCCGTTACTTGTTGGCTCTCATTATCATATTGTCTAGCTACATCTTTAAGTTCCGAAGGTGTTACGCGAATTTGTGACATAGAAAAAATCCTCCTTTTATCTTATATAGTACATTTTAATAGAACCATACATTTTCTGCCATATAAATAAGCGCAAAGTCGAAAAATGGTAAATTATAATTATGCAAAAAAACCTAAATATGGCATTAGGAAAGTCTATGTACCTGTTTTCCCAAACCTTTAAACCCATTTTTTAATTATTTTTTAATATTTTACTTTTTTATGGTAAAAAAAGTACCTTATACCCAATATTTCTGAACCGTTATCCATTAACATGGTTTTCACCATAATAATAGTGACTTTCGACTTTCTTTTCTACGAAATTAATCAAACGTTTGATTAAAGTCTGAAAAGCAATTTTTATGATTGATTGAATATAAACCATTTACAAAATATAATGCATGGAGGACCTTTTTTACCATGCTACTTTCAACTTTATTTTGACAGGTATCCTTGTCATATAGCGAGAATCGATATATCCAACAGAAACAGGCCAGCTTTTGCCAATGATTTTTTTGGAATATCCTTTATGTTACATTCATGATTCAATTACGTTGCTTAATCATATAACCCGTTCCAAAAAGTGTTTCAAAAACCGCTCACTTTCCACATTCGTACAGACACGGATTCTAGGTTCGCCATCCTTTTGACCGATTGTCCTGCCTGCTTCTTCACCCTCGGTCACCACCTTGACGTTCATCCATTCTGTCCTGACAAAACTTGAATCAATCGCAACCCCGACTGCAAGCGGATCATGAAGGGCGCAACCACCTAAACCTGGATGGGAGTTTTCATATGCTTTCATATAATAATCGGTCATTTCCGCTAAAAATTCGGCGCTTTCCTTACCAGTGGCACGCCAATCATCAAGCTTCGATTTCAGTAGGTATGTTTGCAGCGTCACATCAAGCCCCACTAGGGTGATCGGCAGTCCTGAAGTCAATACCTGATGTGCCGCTTCAGGATCTGATATTATGTTCGCTTCAGCATAAGGGGTTACATTTCCTGGTACGTTTACGGCACCGCCCATAATTACGACCTCTTTTACAAGTGACATGATCATCGGCGCTTTATTGATCGCCAATGCGATGTTAGTCAGAGGTCCAACTGCAATGATCGTAATTTCATGCGGTCGGCTTTGCACTTGATCGATAATGAAATCTGCTGCATTTCCTTGTGATGCTTTGATGGTTGGTTTAAACCGAAGGGTATTTCCTAACCCGTCTTCCCCATGAACATGCTTGGGATACCGTTTCTTCCTTCCGCGTACCAAAGTTTGGTCAGCACCTTCATATACCGGTATGCGCCTATTTAATTTCTCCAAGACGGCAAGTGTATTACGGGTCGAATCAACAACGGGCACGTTACCAAAGCAAGTGGTGAATCCGAGCACTTCCAATTCAGGGGAATTTAAAGCATATGTCATCGCCATGGCATCATCTATCCCCGTATCTACATCAAATATGATTGGTTTCAATATTTCCACACCTTCCAAAATCACTTTTTGCTTTAACAACTCATTGCTTCTCTTATCTCTTCCTTATGTATAAAGAAACACTGTTTTCCAACTGAATTTTAACATTCAACGATAGCCCAGTTCCACAGAAATTTAGGAATACTCATAATTCACAAACAAATGACAAGTACAGTAGGCACTTGTATCTACCAGTAAAAATAGTTGACCGCCCATAAATATCAATGATATAAAAAGTGAAAAGAAGAAGTTGTGCTACGAATTAGTTATGAATACATGCGTTACGAATTTATGATATCCAAGGTGGAAAAAGGATGAAAATGTTTAAGTTGATTGAAGATGTTCCATCTGCGTATAAAAAAGGGACAAAATTCTTTTTAATATCGCATTCTGAATTCATTGGCGTGAAAAGTTATGTATTACTGGCAGAAGATTTAAAAGGAAAGATCGAAGTAACGGAAGAGGAATTGAGGAGTAAATTCGTTACCATCCACTGATTTAAAAAGCTCCATTTAGTTAAGCTGGAAGCTGCTTAGCCAAATGGAGCTTTTCCTTTCCAAGCCGCTGGGATTGAACCGGCGACTGAAAAAAATGAATATGCGGAAGGAAAGGACATGTACATTATGGTGAATGTTTTCTTAAAAACTATGATTCTAATGAGCCGGAAATTTTCATCATATTCTATCCCACAGCAGGAGAAAGCATTGTTAAAGTCCATGAAGTTCATTCATATCCTATTTGGTATGGCTTCATGGGGCTGATTCATATATCTCTTTCAAATAAATGCATCTTAGAATAGAAGCTCCTTTGCTTCTATTTTATTGTTTTTTTGATTCACACTATCGCCATATAATAATCAAATTTCAATTAAAGAGAGAAGTATTGGCGTATAACGATGAAGCTCCACCAGAGTGAACAAATAGAATGTTATCCTCAGGCTTAAAGGTGCCTTTTTGTATTAAATCGATGAGTCCCGCTGCCGCTTTTCCCGTATATACCGGATCCAGCAAAATCCCTTCCGTTCTTGCCATAAGCTTGACGGCTTCCACCATTTCAGGTGTAGGCAAAGCATAACCCGGACCGACATACTCATCAAAGCACGTAACAGCCTCACGAGGAATTGAATTTGGAATGCCGATGTGTGCTAAAGATTCTTTAACTAACTGATAAACTTTCTCTTCTTGTTCAGCTTTTCCTCTGCTTACGTTTATTCCAATTACTGATATTCCACTTTGGTTTCCATGAAATCCGGCCGCCAAACCAGCATGCATTCCTCCGCTTCCGCTTACACAAATAACAGCTTTCAAATCAATTCCTTGGTCAAAGGACTGTGCCAAGATCTCCTGTGCGCAAGCCACATATCCCGTTGCACCAATGACATTCGATCCCCCAACAGGAATGATGTAAGGACTATGTCCATTCTCTGTTACCTCTTTAGCTATTTTCTGCATTTCTTGCATTAAGTCAGCTCCATTAGGCACGACTTTGATTTGTTCGGCGCCCAATAAATGATAGAGAAAATAGTTACCGTTAAAATCTGGTTCAGAATTCGAAATACCCTCTTCCAACACAAGTATGCACTTCATTTTCTCTTTAACCGCTGCCGCTAATGTTAAACGGCAATGATTGGATTGAATGCCTCCACATGTAATTAACGTATCCGCGCCTTTTTCCAAAGCATTTGCAACAAGGAACTCTAGTTTTCTTGTTTTATTTCCCCCAGCCGTCAGACCAAGTAAATCATCTCGTTTAAGATAAATAGAAGGGCCACCAAGAACTTCGGAAAAATGATGTAATTTCTCAATGGGTGTATCTGTTGGTGTATATCGCTGTCTAGGAAATTGTGCTAAATTCATATTAAAACTCCTCAGATATTTTCTGTTTAAGACTGGCCATATTTACATTAAAGAAAGTAGAATATCAATCTGCCTTCCCTTTTCAATTATATATAATTAAATAATAGCCAACGCTTCTATTTCAATAAAAGCATCTTTAGGTAAACGAGCAACTTCAATCGCACTTCTTGCTGGATAATTATCAGAGAAAAACTCTCCATATACCTGATTCATCACGGCAAAGTGATTCATATCGCTTAAAAAAACCGTTGTTTTTATTACCTGCTGTAAGCTTGATCCCGCCGCTTCTAAAACCTCCTTAAGATTCTCCAATGACATCCTTGTTTGATCCTCTATATTATCAGGCATTTCTCCTGTTTCAGGATCAATTGGGAGCTGCCCTGAAGTGTACATTATATTTCCTGCCTTAATACCTTGTGAATAAGGACCGATAGCCTTTGGGGCTTCTTTTGTTATGATTGCTTCTATTATCATATAAACCACCTCATTTTTTTGTAATACTATAAATACGGAATAGAATTAAATTTCCCTTTGAATAAAACGCTTACATTCATCATAAGCCTTTCCTCTTATTCTTTGCGCTCAAAATCACACTCCATCAGAGGAACTATTTTTGTTTTCTTAATGATTTTATAACCAAGCCAGAGAAGCAAGAAAATAGGAAGACCTATATACGTGGCGATAATTTCTGCCCAGCTAATTTGATCTCCATAAAAAAGAGTCTGCCCAAAAATGAAAACCACAAAAAATAACAGCGTGATAACCGGGCCCAGCGGGTACCATTTGGCTTTAAACGGCAATTCATTTAGATCTCTGCCTTGGGCTACATAGGCCTTACGGAAGCGGTAATGACTAACGGCAATCCCGAACCATTTGATAAATCCGGTAAGGGCTGAAGCATTTACCAACCAAATAAAAACTGAACCATTTCCAAAAAGTGAAGCCAAAAAAGAGGCAAGTCCTATAAAAGCAGTTGTACAAAGGGCCCACATGGGAATTCCCTTCCTGTTAAGCCGTGCAAAGATTCGTGGTGCCTTTCCTTCTTTCGCCAGTGCCCATAGCATACGTGAAGAAGCATACATTGCTGAATTTGCTGCTGATAAAACAGATGTAAGAAGCACTGCATTCATGACGGAAGCTGCAAATGCCAGCCCAGCTCTCTGAAGAACAAGCGTGAAGGGGCTGATAGATACATTTTGAACCCCGGATTTAAGCAGGTTTGAATCCGTATAAGGGATAATCAAACCGATAACAAAAATCGTCAACACGTAGAAAATAAGGATTCGCCAGAAGATTGACCGAATGGCTTTCGGTACGTTTTTCGATGGATTTTCGGTTTCACCGGCTGCCGTCGCAATCACCTCAGTTCCCTGGAATGCAAAGCCCGCGATGAGCACAACACTAAAGATAGATACAAGCCCGCCATGGAAAGGAGCATCTCCTTGGGTAAAGTTACTGAACCCGACCGTATGTCCTCCCATAATTCCAAAAATCATGGCAACCCCAATAACGAGAAATACGATGATCGAGATGACCTTAATACCAGCAAACCAGTATTCACTTTCCCCATATGCCTTGACTGATAAAACATTTAAGATTAGCAACAAACCCAGAAAAAGTGCGCTCCACAAGATAGAAGGTGAGTCCGGAAACCAATACTTCATAATAAGAGTAGAAGCCACCAAATCTGCAGGAACCGTTATTGCGGTTGTATACCAATAGTTCCAACCTAACGCAAAGCCTAACGCAGGATCAATATACTTTGATGCATAGATGTCAAAAGCCCCCGGGACCGGTAAGAAGGCCGATAGCTCTCCTAAACTATTCATGACAAAATAGACCATGATTCCTACCAGAATATATGCAGCAAGCGCTCCTCCCGGCCCCGCAGTGCTAATCGTCGATCCGCTGGATACAAACAATCCAGTTCCAATAGCGCCACCTATAGCCATCATCGTTAAATGTCTGGATTGCAGCTTCCTTTGTAATGATCCTTTTGAATTTCGCTCTTCTAGGGTGTTACTTATCTCTGCTTCTAATTTCCCCATAGTGTATCCCCCTTTTTACTCATAGTTCAAATACTTTGTATGGAAGGCTCATCTGGCTGTTCTTTTGAATAATCTATTTATGATTATTTAGAGAACTTTCAGTAAATTGTTAAAATACCTCTACCTTCTGCTTTTGTCCTCACAAAAAACTCAGGCGAGTTGATATGAGCACTCTCTCTTTCATTTCAAGTAACTTTAAATGAGTAAAATAGAAATCTTTTAAACGAAGTTAACATAATTGGTATTTTTCCAACTTGCGATAAAGAGTAGACAGGCTAATCTTTAGTTCCCGGGCAATTTGTTCTTTATCATTTCGATATTTTTCAGTCAGAAAATAGTTCTGGATTACTTCTTTTTCATATTCAGAAATCATTTCTTCCAAACTTAACCCTCTACAATCGGCAGAGAGATGATCATGTTGAAAGAGATAGTCAGGTAAATCATGGAATTCAACGATATCTGATTCAGCCATATTGACCATATATTCTACGGCGTTTTCCAACTGGCGTATATTCCCCGGCCAATCATAGCGTATAAGCCATTGCTCCAGCATGGGGTCAAGTCTAAGTGGATACCTTTGCATGACCTTACAATGTTTATGAATGAAATGTTCGAGATACAAAGTGATATCATCACGCCGTTCTCTCAAAGGTTTGGTATGGAGAGGGAGGACATTGATACGATAATATAAATCTTCGCGAAAGGTACCATTTCGCACCATTTCCTCTAAGTTTCGGTGAGTGGCTGCAATCACCCGTACATTAATCTCGATTGCTTTTTTTCCACCGATTCTTTCAATCTCTCTTTCTTGTAAAACCCGTAATAACTTTGGCTGCAAGAAAAGCGGCATATCACCAATTTCATCAAGAAAAATGGTTCCTTTGTGCGCTAATTCAAATTTCCCCATTTTCCCATTCCGATTCGAGCCGGTAAATGATCCGCCCTCGTAACCAAACAACTCACTTTCCAACAAGCTCTCAGGTATGGCTGCGCAATTTACTGCCACAAATGAATGCATTCGGCGCTTGCTTTCAAAATGAATCGCTTTGGCTAATAATTCCTTTCCCGTACCGCTATCTCCCCTTATCAAAACAGTGGATGGGCTGTTTATAATCCGTCTAGCTTTTTTAATAACATCTTGAAGCCCGGAATCTTTCCCAAGAATGTTTTCAAAAGAAATAGCTTTTTGGGGGATCGGTATCTCTTCTTGAATTTTGCAACCCGGTTCTTTATCAGGGTCCAGCATTGCTAATTTATTGACTAACAATGTACTAACATTGCGTAGAAACTGGATCAGATTCTCTGATTCTATAATCATTTTCTCCTTTTGTTCATGGGAAAAACCAATCATGCCGATGACGCCAACTGGTTTGTCTTGCTTTACAATAGGAAACCCGATGGTAGCGAGTTCTTTGCATTGATTTACGAATTTACAACTCCTACACTGAGACTCATCTTTTTTCACATCGTAAACCACTCCAGGCTCCCCTGTTTCCAATATCATTCTGAAAAAGGAGCCTTCCGGAGCCGTTTTGCCAATGAGATCTTTATAGTAGCCAGTTCCACTAATACGAACGCCCTTTTCATCAAGCACGGTTATATCCAGACCAAGGATTCCTGCTGTGTTCTCAGCGTAATCTTGAATAAACTGCTGCATGCCGATAAAGCCTGCCATATTATCCTCCTCTGCTATTGCGCTTTATGAAATAATAAAATAAATTTATTATAAAATAAATTTCTACGCTTTGCACAAAGAGGAGACAGCTTTTTCTATGCCACCCAGAGCATTTTTCAACATCGAACGTGGACAAGCAATATTGAGCCGCATAAACCCTTCACCTTCCCTACCGAAAATCTGCCCTCCATTCATTGCAACCCTTGCTCGGCGCAACATAAATTGATCCATTTCTTCAACTCCCAATTCCCGGCAATCAAGCCATACAAGATATGAGCCTTCAGGCTGGATGACTTTGATTTGCGGGATGTTTTTGCTGAAGTAATTCAGAGTGAACTCCAAATTCTCCTGCAAATATTCAAGAAGCTGATCCAGCCATTCTTCTCCGTGTCGGTAAGCAGCCTCTAACGCAACAACGCCAAATATGTTCGGCGAACCAATAGATAATGTATTCAGTTCTCGATCATACCTATCGCGCAGTTGCTGATTTGGAATAATGATACTTGACGTCTGTACACCCATCAGGTTAAAAGTTTTGCTTGGCGCAATACAGGTAAGAGAATGGTTCGCAAACTCTTCTGATATAGAGGCAAAAGGAATGTGAGTATGTGTCTTATAAACAAAGTCAAAATGAATTTCATCTGCGACAACGAGAATGTTATGCTTCATACAAATCTGTCCCAATCTCGTCAATTCTTCTTTGCTCCATACCCTTCCGATCGGGTTATGAGGACTACACAGAATCAACATTTTTACCGATGAATCTATCTTTGCCTCTAGATCTTCGAAATCTATGGAATAACGCCCATTTTCAAGCTTAAGCGGGTTGTTTACAATTTCACGGCCGTTCGCTTGGACTACACGAGCAAAATGATGGTATACAGGAGGTTGGATAACTATTTTGTCCCCTGTCTGCGTGAAGGACTGAATCGCCAACGATAGGGCTGGAATCACTCCTGGGCTGTGGGTAATCCATTCTTTCTCAATGGACCATCGATGTCTTCTTTTCAGCCAACCAACAATGGATTCCATGTACGAGTCCGGTCTAAGCGTGTAGCCATAAACACCGTGCTCCACACGTTGTTTTAATGCTTCGATGATAGGTTGTGGAGACTGAAAATCCATATCGGCCACCCACATCGGTATAACATCCTTTACGCCAAAATGATTTTCAAGATCATCCCACTTTTCGCAGTCAGTGTTCAGTCGACGGATTTCTTGGTCAAAATTATATTTCATCGAGTATCTCTCCTTCTCATGTTTGCTTGTGTACCTTGCCTCTTTTATATATGCAATTGTCATGCCAACCCATTTCTCTTATAAAATCTCCTTATTTTCTTAGAAGATCTTGTTTGATTACCCTAAACACGTGATCTTTTTTTTAAAAACCCTTTCATCCCAAGCAATAGCACTTTTGCAATCTTAGGAAATATTTTCCCATGGATGATAAAATCAAAAGATTTCATTAAGATTTCTGGTGGGTCACAATTTCTTCCGTTTTCGCCATTCCTCATAACCGCCTACAAGGCTTTGTACTTCTTTAAAACCATGAACTTGCAAAATGCTTGCAGCGATGGCCGATCTTCCTCCGGTTTTGCAATAAACCAAAATGGGTTTATCATGTGGAAGTTTAGGTGCCTGTTCTTGCAAATGGCCAAGCATGACATGATTAGCTTGTGGAAAATGGCCTTCCTGCCATTCGGCCATGCTTCGGACATCTAGCACATAGATGCTTTCTGTTTGAATTGCGTCATCTATCATGTCCATTGTCACTTCTTCATATTTCATAACATGTGAATCAGTTTCGCCAGCCTGCTCAATGATATATGGGTCCAATGTTGCAATGACGCGATCCAACCCAATGGACTGGAGATCTTTTACAATATCTGCAACATCATCATTGCTTGCCAAAAGATATATAGGCAAGTCATAATCCAACAGCCACCCCGCCCACGTTACAAATGATTTGTTATATGG
This sequence comes from Peribacillus sp. FSL R5-0717, assembly GCF_038002945.1. Taxonomy (NCBI): domain Bacteria; kingdom Bacillati; phylum Bacillota; class Bacilli; order Caryophanales; family Bacillaceae; genus Peribacillus; species Peribacillus sp. FSL R5-0717. The sequence continues at coordinate 2,998,435 of NZ_JBBOOF010000001.1, read as the reverse complement.
AATATTAATTGAGCCTCGTATATGCTTGGTGGCAAATTCACTGGCCGGACGCGTATCCAAGACTATTCCCTGTTCCGTCCACTCCTGCACAATATCAATTGGGCCCACCATTGGAAGTGGTGCTGCTATCCTTCGGATTTGTTGCGCTCCATCTTTATTCAACCGCTTCATCATTGAAAAATAAGGGGGTGCCTCAGGCTGCCCAGCCAACAGCGCTTCAACAAAGAGATTTTCATCATTATATTGCAGTGCCCAATTTGTCCGTTTTTCATAGCCGATGGTTGACGACGGGATCGCACCTAGCGCTTTACCACAGGCACTGCCCGCTCCATGCCCTGGCCATACTTGCAAATAATCTGGAAAGTTTTTAAATTGTTGCAATGACCGAAACATCATGCGTGCCATTTTTTCTGAGGAACCATGTACCCCTACGGCTTTTTCTAATAAGTCGGGACGCCCCACATCACCCACAAATACAAAATCTCCGGTAAATATGCCGAGCGGATCCTTGGTAGATGCCCCCCCATCTGTTACGAGCAGCGATATATGCTCAGGTGTGTGTCCTGGTGTGTGTACCACCTCAAAATGGATATTTCCAATGGCAAATACATCTCCATTTCTCAGAAAGCGGTGGTCATACCCAGTTGCGTACTCATATTTCCAGTCCGGCCTTCCTTCATCAGACAAATACAATGTCGTTTCAAGCCTGGAAGCCAGCTCCAGCGAACCAGACAAAAAATCGGCATGGATGTGTGTTTCCGTTACGCCCACGATCCTCACACCATGTGCTCTTGCCGTTTTTATATAAGGTTCTATATTACGTGACGGATCGACAATTATCGCTTCACCGGTAGCCTGACACCCCACAAGGTATGAAGCTTGAGCCAGTTTCTCATCATAAAAATACTTCAATAGCATAAATCCTTCTCCTTTCAAGCACCTCGGATACTTAGGTTGTGTTATGGCTGTCAACGTTTTTACATCTTTCCTTTAAGCATTCCGTTCCAATACATAATGGGAAGCAAGTTTTTCTTTAATAAATACATACTGAACCTCTCACGGGATTGATCGATTGGAAAGGTTTCTTGCGGCTGTAAATCATAATTGAACTCAGCCAGTATAAGCCGCCCATATCCGGTAACAAGCGGACATGATGTATAGCCGTCATATTTATGAACCATAAGTTTGGCACGCATCCGATGAAGCAAATTTTTCACAAGCACTGGCGCTTGTTTACGAATCGCAGCCCCCGTTTTCGATGTAGGCAGGTTTGTGCAATCACCTATGCCAAATATATTGTCATAGTGTTGATGCTGAAGTGTATATTTGTCCACATTCAGCCACCCATTACTAGCTGCGAGCGAACTATTCTTGATAAAATCAGGAGCGCTCATCGGTGGTACCACATGTATCATGTCATAATGCATATTCACGCGCTCTTTCGTGTTCAGGTTTTCAAATGTCGCTCGCTTATTCTCACCATCAATTTCAATAAGATGATGCATAAAATATGTCTCTATTTCTTTTCGTTCTATTATCTTATTTAGTGCCTGTTCATATTTTTTCACATTGAATATGGATGGGCTACCTGAAACAAAAATAACCGAAGATTGCTCGCGAACTCCTGATTTTCTGAAATAGTCTTCTGCCATATACATAATTTTTTGAGGAGCCCCACCGCATTTTACCGGCGTGTTCGGGTTGGTGAAAATGGAAGTCCCCCCTTTGAAGTTTCTGATCGCCTCCCAAGTGCCATCAACATAATCATAAGAGTAATTACTACATACACCATTCTTTCCAATACTCTCTTTTAAACCTTTGATTTTATGCCAGTCAATTTGAATCCCGGCTGCGACAACTAGATATTCGTAGTGCAGTTTCTTTCCGGATGCTGTTACAACAGCATTTTCATCGGGCTCAAAAGTGGTTATCGCATCCTGAACCCACACGGCTCCGCTCGGAATAACGGATGCTTCCTCCCTTTGTGTCACAGTTTTGTCAGCTTCGCCAGCTCCCACAAGTGTCCATAATGGCTGATAATAATGTTTTGTCGCAGGGTCAATGATGGCAACGTTTCCACTCAGAGTGCGAGATTCACGCAGGAGACGAGCTGCAACCGTAATTCCGGCACTGCCCCCTCCTACAATCAAAATTTTGTAATGTGTCTCATTCTTCATATTTGCCATTCTAATCTCCTCATCTCAATTTTATATAGTAGCTCACCAATCTGACACTTCAGCATTTATGATTAGCATATAAATGGAGACCAACATAACAACACGGAAAATACATAATGGAGCTTACGCTGCTGTTTGCTTAAGAGCACTGCCAGCCAAGTTCTGACTGTTCCGCCGACAACTCCCCCTCCAACAAATGCGAGCATAATCCCCTAAAGCAAAAAAGTTATATTAAAAGTTATATATTCTTCTATTCTATCCCTACACGCTGTATAGTTCCTATGCAAAAAATAAGTTGATAAAACCGGTGATTTTGAATATATTGCCAATAAATATTGAGTAACTACTCAATATTTATTGGCTTCAGATTAATGCTGGTCTCTGATTAATGTTACAAAGTAGAGCAGCTCTAATTGAGTTTCAGTATTAGTAAATGATTATCTTTTTAATTTTCCACTTTCCTCCACGATTTGATTGAGAAACTGTTCAACCTCTTCCTGGCTTTTTCCGACTTTACTTACAAAGCGATTAAGTTCCTTCCCTTCTTGAAAAGCAATAAAGCTTGGGATTCCAAACACATCTAGCTTCTCTAATAGTTCCGGAAAATGGTCTCGATTTACTGCGATCATATCTATCTTTTCTTTATACGCTTCTTCTACAATCGGCATGAATAAATTGGTATTCTGACAGTCTGGGCACCATTCAACATAAAATTTGGCAACAACTGGTTTTGTTGATAAAATCGCCTCGTCAAACTCTTGCTTAGTTTTGATCTCTTTCATTATTACAATCCTCCCTATATTTTGTTCTTAATGTTATAAGATTGTCTCCATTACTTGATCGCTCTTGCATCAAGATATCTTTCGTAATCCAGAGCAGCCATAACAACCACTTCCTGCAGCAGTAATTGCTTGGCCGTATTTATGATCTTGAACACCCCACAGGTAAATAACCAGGAATATTTGTTTGTACCAGGATTCACGATGTATATTCCATATCGTCCGTAAATTGATCCATATCCGCCGAGCAAACCAAGTACGAATCCGACAATAGTTCCTGAAACAATGGAGAGGAGTAATTTAATAGTCGTCATTCTCTCCGAGACTCTTACCAACAAAGCCGAATAGTTGGCTATTCAGCTCTCCCTCCTTTCTTGACTTACTCTTATTTATATAAGCAAAAACCATGCCAACTAATTTCTCCTGTAAAACCGCTTGTTTTTCACACCCCACACTTTATAAATTCTCAATTTTGCCACCATTCCCCTTAAAAAGACCTTCTCATCAAGCTTGATGCCTTCTCAGAAATGGGAACTATTTTTGCACCTGTAATAAACTCAACTTGTATAAAATGGTTCTTTAACATGTCGGTTAACAAGAATTTCTATTTTCGCTTCGGTTACTGAAATAGGATACATAACAAGTAATGTGTTAACTCTAATGAAAGAAAAAATCGCCCTCAATTTATTTGGGCGATTTAACGTCACTGGTAACTGGATGTATACTGTCGTCCTTCAGTTCAATCCTAAGCCACGTTCAAAATTAAGCTGGATAGGTCTTACATGAAAAGAATTTGCGGCTAACTACTGACGTGCTTACATCACGTTTATCTTCAAAAAGCTTTATTGAACACCTGCTTTTTGCGTATCACTTTTTAAACCAAATCGCTGACGATATGACTAATCCTCCTCCAATTTCAAACGTTTGACTTCTCGCATTAATTCTTTGCCGCTTTTTTTCCATAGAAAAATCCCCTTCCCTTTAAAATAAAAAAAGCGGGAATTTCATTTCTGAAATTCCCGCGTTTCCTTATTTCAAGTCTTCAATCGAATCAATATCGACGTAATCAGGAACGACCAGACCATTCTTTGTTCCCTTTAAGTTTGGTCCAAGATCAACCATTTCAGCTTTGTACTTATTATAGTATTCAAGATGTGTTCCCGGGAGCCATGCGGCCACCATGGCGTCCGCACTTCCGTTTGCAACGCCGGCAAACATTGGCCCTACTTCGACCTGACTCAATGTTACATCATAGCCATTCTGCTCCAGTACCTTGCCAATCACATTCGTACTGGCAATTTCAGTGTCCCAGGCAACATAAACCAGTTTGATTTTTTCACCATTTCCTGATTGTGCACCTTGGGTCCATTTGGACACTTTGTCCTGATTTTCCTTTATCCATTTTTCTGCTGCTTCTGAAGGAGACATTCCTTCAGCAACTTGGACCATTACATTTTCCATATCTTTAGTATCCCAGAAGAATTGATCAAGGATTTTATAAGCGCCAGGGGCATCCTGTTCAAGGCCTTTTCTGGCAATCGAATTAATATTTTCAGCCCCGCCAAAGGATTCATTCGGATCTTTTAGATATTTCAAGTCATATTTCGAGAACATCCAATGTGGAGACCAGCCAGTAACGACGATTGGTTCTTTTTTATCAATTGCTTTTTTCAATTCTGCAACCATCGCTGCAGATGACCCTTCAACCAACTTCCAATCATCCAGCTTATAATCATCTATAGCCGTTTTAGTCAACTTCATCAACCCTGCTCCAGGTTCAATTCCGATGATTTCATAATCGGCTTTGGCAGCAAAACTATTTTTATCCCCGTTCACAGCCGTATCCTTTGTAAAAGCACTGAATAGTGCAGAACCCACAACAAGTAAAGCCAAAATCGTAAAAATGATTTTTCTGCTAACGATATGTTCGTAAGCTGGTTTACGAAGGTTTTGCGTGATACGATCGAGAATGATTGCAATGATTACGATGGATAAACCTGCTTCAAATCCTTGCCCAACATTTATTTGGCTGACAGCCCGGTAGACATCCGCCCCAAGTCCGGGTGCTCCAACCAATGAAGCTGTAACTACCATGGATAGTGCCAGCATGATACTTTGGTTAACTCCTGCCATAATAGTTGGAGTAGCCAACGGTATTTGTACCTTGAATAACTTTTGGCTGCTGGTTGAACCAAAAGCATCAGATGCTTCTATCAAATCATTAGGAACTTCCTGAATCCCAAGATTGGTCATTCGGATTGTCGGTGCAATCGCGAAAATGAATGATGCGATGATTCCAGGCACTACCCCTATTCCAAAGAATAAAATCGAAGGAATCAAATAAACGAAGGCAGGCATCGTTTGCATGAAATCCAAGATCGGGGTAACGATATTGCGCACGGTTTTATTTTGGGCACACCATATTCCGATCGGTATCCCGATCACGATCGTCAAGACTCCTGACAATATAACGATTGCCAGTGTTTGGATGCTTGATTCCCAATAACCTAGATTATCAATCAATAGTAAGCTAATTAATGTAAATAATCCCAATGGCCATCTGCTTGTATAGGTAACCAGAAGGGTAAGGACTATGATTAACACGATGGAAGGTCCAGCACTCATTACATCGACCAGGATATCCAGTAGTCCCTCGATCACATTCGTAATAAGTGTAAATAATCCAGCAAATACAATAGTAATCCAATCCACTAAAGAATCTACCCATGCTCCTAGTGGGATTTTCGGCATATTCATTGAATTATTCACTCTCCATTTCATTCAAGGAATCTTTATTTCCGGCTAAAGCACCGATGACGGCACCGCGAAGAAGAATTCCTTTAATTCTGTTCTGATCATCGATCACTGAGATCGGCAAGCTTGAAGTCGCCATCACATCCATGAGGTTTCCAAGTAATTCATCCTCTTTTACAGTTGGGATATCAGTTGTCATCACTTCAGAAATCGATTGGTTATTACTCATTGCCTGACGTGCCTGTTCAGCAGTCACGGCCCCCAATAACTTCTGCTTCCTATCCACAACGAAAATGCTGGAATACCCTTGTTTGCGCATGATTTCCAAGGCAACCCTCGGGCCTCTGTCCACCGCAATCTTCTCTGGGCGTATCATCACATGAGACGCTGTCAATACTTTTGACAGATCAACATCTTCCACAAACTTCTCGACGAATTCATTGGCTGGATTCATCATGATTTGTTCAGGGGTACCCAATTGAATGACGCTTCCATCTTTCATAAGGGCAATTCTATCCCCGATTCTTAATGCTTCATCAAGATCATGGGTAATGAAAATGATCGTTTTTTTGTACTGATCTTGGATTTGAATCAGTTCATCCTGCATATCCTTACGAATCAATGGATCAAGGGCACTGAAGGCTTCATCCATCAGTAGGATATCCGTATCACTGGCGAGTGCCCGGGCTAACCCAACCCTCTGCTGCATACCGCCGCTAAGCTGTGATGGCAGCTGATTTTCGTAGCCTTTCAATCCAACGGCCTCAAGAGCCTTCATCGCATTTTCATGACGTAACGCTGGATCTACTTTTTGAATTTCGAGCCCAAATTCAGCGTTTTCCAATATCGTTTTATGCGGGAATAAAGCAAAGTTCTGAAATACCATGCTTATTTTCTTTTGTCTGACTTCCCTTAACCGGGCAGCGTTCATCTTCACGATATCTTCGTCATCAATTAAGATTTCACCCAAAGTGGGATCGATCAAACGATTGAACATGCGAATCAAAGTTGATTTCCCGCTTCCGGATAGGCCCATGATGACAAAAATCTCGCCAGGATAAATCTCGAAATTAACATTATTCACTCCGACCGTTTGTCCCGTTTCTTTCAAGATTTCCTTTTTCGATTTGCCTTGCTTCAGTAAGTCTGTTGCTGCTTTTGGAGATTTGCCAAAAATTTTCGAGACATTTCTGACTTCTACATACGGCTTCATCAAGTCACCTCATTCTAATAGTTGCCCATATGATATTCAGTTTTGCTGAATTCCCCCGTTTTATGCGAGTAATGATTATTAATGCACAAGTATCTTGAAATAACCGAAATTCTACCCCTTCAAAAAAGCGGAAGTGACACTTATTTAGTGGCACAGGGTGTACGTGTATAGAAAAATAATCTATATTTATTATTTCCAAGAATCCATTCTTTACTTGGATTATATTTTGTGTGATAAATTGAGCATTTCAAGTAGAAAAAAAGAGGTGCAATCACAACTGAGGAAACTAGCAGGCACAACATATACCAACTGTAATATAAACGATTTCCACTTAGAGTTTTGTCCTGATGATGGACTTACGACTACCCTCTAAAGTACTTCATTTCCTTTACCAGGTGGAATGATACTTGCAGTGCAGTATAACACCAAAACGCATAGAAATATGATTATGGGATTCCCAATAGTCTATTTTAAAGCTTTGCAGGGAAAAGAGGTGCAATACAACTGAGGAAACTAACAGGCACACAGCATATATCAACTGAAATATTATGGTTTTTTATTTTAGGGGTTTTGTTCAGTCCCAACACTTGGAATGAACCTGTATCCCTAAAGTACCTCATTACCTTAACAAAGAATGAATATAAGTTCAAATGATGCGGGACGGAATTCTTGCCTAAAAAGCCCATTTACGCCATCGATTCTAAAGGTTACGGAAGATACCAAAAACCTTGATATACCAACACTTCGGCTTCCTATAATCATAAACTCCCAACATCGGCCACAATTTTTTTTCAGTTTTTTTAATTCTAAAATCATCCAAAAAGTGGGAAAGGTGATTTTTCGCTTAAAAATCACATGGCAAGATTGGGATTTCACACATTTTTTTTAATGGTTATGTTTTATGCAGCCATATAAGGAAATGTGTCATATATACAGAGAAAAACCTTGAAACAACCATTTCATTTCAAGGTTCATGCATATTATCGATACAAACTATTTAGCATTCCTATGTTCATCAAAATCAATTTGGCATTCCTCTAGCGGAGTTACTTTCGTTTTCTTTATGAACTTATAACCAAGCCACATCACCAGGAAAAATGGGATGCCAAGATAGGCAGCGAACACACTGGCCCAGTTAATGTCATCGCCAATAAAGGCTTGATAGTTTTGCGCCAATAATACGAAGAAACAAAGAGCAAAGGAAAATATCGGGCCGAAAGGAAACCACTTGGATTTATAGGGAAGATCATCCAGTGAATACCCTTGAGCAATATAAGCCTTTCTAAAGCGGTAATGGCTTGCCGCTATACCGAGCCAAAATATAAATCCAGTGACTCCAACCGCATTCATAAGCCAAATATAAATGACTCCATCACCGAAAATGGAAGCAAAAAAGGCCAACATCCCTACAAGTGAAGTGACAACCAATCCCCAAATGGGAACGCCGCGTTTGTTAAGTTTGCCAAAAATACGCGGTGCCAGCCCTTCTTTTGCCATGGAGTATAACATTCGGCTTGTCACGTAAAGACTCGAATTACCTGCGGATAATACGGCTGTCAAAATGATGGCATTCATCACGGAAGCAGCGAACGCCAGTCCCACTTTTTCAAACACCATCGTAAATGGGCTAACCATGATCGTGTGTCCCTGCAGACTGCCATTCGTATAAGGAACGATCAATCCGATAACCAATATGGCCAGGATATAAAAGAGGAAGATTCTCCAAAAAATGCTGCGAACTGCACGTGGTACATTTTTTGCCGGGTCTTCACTTTCACCTGCTGCAACACCGACTATTTCTGTACCTTGAAAAGAAAATCCAGCAGCAATGAAAATACCCAATGTTGCCAAAAAACCACCGGCAAACGGAGCGTCACCAACTGTGAAGTTTTTAAAACCAATCGCCTCTCCGTTCATGATCCCGAATATCATCAATATTCCGACAACTATGAAAATGATGATGGTCGCCACTTTGATGAGGGAGAACCAATACTCCCCTTCGCCATACCCTTTAACGGATACGTAATTCAATAAGAATATCAAAACTAAAAACAATGAACTCCATAAAAAAGACGAGCTGTCAGGAAACCAAAACTTCATAACCATCGTTGCGGCAGATAGTTCCGCAGCAAGAGTCATTGCCCAAGTGAACCAATAGTTCCAACCAAGCGCAAACCCTAATGCCGGGTCGATGAAACGCGAAGCATAGGTACTGAAAGCGCCGCTGACCGGCATAAATGATGCCAGTTCTCCAAGGCTTGTCATAATAAAATAAACCATTATGCCAATTACGGTGTAAGCGACCAAAGCACCGCCAGGCCCCGCAGAGTGAATGGCCGGCCCGCTTCCGAGAAACAGCCCTGTTCCAATTGCACCGCCCAGCGAAATCATCGTAAGGTGGCGTGCTTTTAGCTTCCTTTGTAAAGTATTTGACGGCTGGTTTTTTTCATTTATGACAGGTGGTTGCAATTGCCGATTTTCCAAATTAGATTCCCCTCCAAAAATGCATGTTTAATCTAGCACGAATAGGTAAAGTCGATCATTCCATAATAGTCATTTCCTGCATTTATTACTATTTCAAGGTCATTTTCTCTAATGCTTAGACCTTTTTTGGATTTCTGGGATCTTTGTAGCATCTACATAAAGGTGTTAGGCTTAAAGCCCAAGTCAAAGGGCTATAAGCCTAACGTTCATTCGGATATTCCGAGCTTCATATTATGTTGTAGGTAAACTCCTATGAATAAATGAATTCCAGTCAATTTGCAGTAACCAGCTTGCCGTTGCTTCAATATCCTTTGAAAAGATACGATCTTGTGTAATGCTTGGAATGAGCTTTCTTGCTTCCGTATAAAACTCTTTTGTAAACGGGGCCATCTTCTCTATTCCACGGTATTCAACCGCTTGTAAGGCACAAATGAGCTCAATCGCCAATACGCGGCGAACGTTTTGGATGATTTGATGTGCGTGCCGGGAGCCAATCGTTCCCATACTTACATGGTCTTCCTGGTTTGCTGAAGATGGAATGGAATCAACGCTTGCAGGATGTGCGAGTGTTTTATTCTCAGAGACTAGGGAAGCTGCACAATATTGCATGATCATCGCTCCAGACTGCAAGCCAGGTGAAGGGCTCAAGAATGGCGGTAAATCATTGAGCTGAGGATTGACGAGTCGCTCAATCCGGCGCTCTGAAATATTTGCAAGCTCGGCAACAGCGATTTTCATGAAGTCCATCGCAAATGCAATCGGCTGTCCATGGAAGTTCCCTCCTGAAATAACCTTTTCCCCATCGTCAAAAATAAGCGGATTATCCGTCGCTGCATTCATTTCAATTTCCAATTTTTCTTTTACATAATCAAGAGTTTGCCATGATGCCCCATGCACTTGCGGGATGCAGCGAAGGGAATAAGCATCCTGAACCCGCAGTTCTCCTTGCTTGGTGATGAGCTGGCTGCCGCTGATCATGCGGCTAATCCGTTCAGCGACCTCTGTTTGCTGGCGATACCCCCGTGCTAGATGAACATCCGGATCAAAGGCATCTTCAATGCCGCGTAATCCCTCTAAAGTCAGTGAAGCAATCGCTTCAGTTTGATGGGCCAGCTGTTCGGCTTCAATGTAATTTACGAGGCCCATCCCCGTCATGGCCTGTGTTCCGTTAATTAATGCAAGACCTTCTTTTGCTTTAAGTGTCACTGGAAGAATGCCTTCTTTCGATAAAGCTGCGATGGCCTCCATTCGCTCTCCTTTATAAAACACTTCCCCTTCTCCCATCAATACTAGCGCCAAATGCGAAAGCGGCGCCAAGTCCCCGCTTGCCCCAAGAGAACCTTGCTGAGGGATGACCGGGTGGATATGAGCATTCAAAAGATCGATCAAACGTTCAATGACGATAGGACGGACGCCGGAGAACCCTTTTAATAGCGCGTTGGCACGGAGAAGGACCATAGCTCTCGAAACCACCTCTGGAAATGGTTCCCCGACTCCGCACGCATGGGAATGAATCAAATTCCACTGTAGCTGCTCAGCGTCCTCTGCATCAATCAAAACATCGCTGAACTTTCCAAAACCTGTTGTGATGCCATAGACGACTTTCTTTTGTTTCACGATATTTTCAACCGCTTCGCGGCTTTTTTCCACTTTCTTTACACTCTCGGCTGAAGCAGAGACAAATGCTTCTCCATACAATACTTTTTTCGCTTCTTCAATCGTTAAAGTTTGACCCGTTAACATAATCATTTCCTGCACCCCTATTCTTTTTTTTAAACACACAAAAGGAGGCCATATTGACAGACTTATCCAGTCTATCAATACAGCCCCCTATTTCACTAAATAACTATAGGCTTTTAATTATTTAAATGTGGTTAATTCCCAAACCGACGGCTTCATGTTCAAATCCCCGAACCGGTGCTCCAATCGTTCCATACACGGCGACAGCAATCCATTCACCTTCGGCCCCGTTTTTAAACGGCCTGCCCCGAACGATTGCAAACCGAAGGCCCGCAGTCCTCAAAAGACCGCCAAGCTCGACTTGGCCGCGTGTCACTCCTTGGAGTGCTTCGATGATCGCATGATACAGCGCATGCATTTCACGATACATATCGGGATTGACCAATCCAAGTCTTTTCGCAGATGTCTCAATGGCCGCGACTATTTTCTGCAGCTCCATTGAACCGACTTTACCTTTTCCATAAAGCCAATCCATCCGCTTAAGTTCATTCGTCAATACGACTTCTTCCTCTTCGTCCGCAAATGCGTACATGATTGCATGGCGCCCAATTCTTCTGTCGAATTCCTTTGTCATGCAGGTACCTCTTTTACAATTTTCTAAATACACTAATAACTAAATATATTGTAAGCGGATACAGGCTGTTCGGTCAATATATTTTTTAAAATAGTTCTTTTAGGGGGATGATTCATCACTCCCGAAAGCAGTCGAACAACCATGGCAATAACGCCCATACAAAGGTCCAGATCGTCCCGGATAACTAGATTAATGCCTTCATGAAATTGTTCGGTTCCAAGAATTAATGACAATTAAACATGCCGTTCGCATCATCGTTGTATAAAATGGGGAAATCATCGAACAAGGTGCCCATGATAATTTGCTCCATCAAGACGGAGCATATAAAAACCTGATCCTTGCCCAAACTGTATAGAATAAAGCTTCCAGACATTCTGATAGAACAAGAAAAAAGGCCTCCCGACATTAATGGGAGGTCTTAAACTTTATGGAGATATCCGTATATCCGTTTATTCATTCGTTTCCAATGCTGCATAAATCGCAGTTACAACACTTCCATAGCTTCCTGTTTTGAAGAGGTCGCCAAAAAACTGATTGGAATTGGCTACAGGATTGACGAGCGGAGAGTGCTTTTTATTAGTTAGTAAAACGATCCCTAAATCTATTTCCGGATCAATGATCGTGACCGTCCCGGTCCATCCAGTATGACCATAGGCACTGTCGCTTGCGAGAGGACTGAACATCCACTCCATGCTAGCATCGCCATTTCGTCTCCAACCAAGACCATATGTAGGATTCATCTCCGAAGGTGCGACGAATTCATCGATTGTTTCTTGATCAAACAACGTATGTTTACCGTATCCCCCGCCATTCAGCATCACCTGCAGAAGGACGGCCATATCTTTCGTATTGGAGAAAAGGCCGGCATGCCCTGAAACGCCCCCCATCGAATAAAAGGCTTTTTCATCATGCACTTCCCCTTGAAGTGTGTATGTACGAATGTTAGGGAAATCTATCACGCCATCCCGGGTGTTGCCAAGCAATTCGGTTGCGGCAAAATCCCTTGGCTTAAAGCCTTTTCGCAGAGGATTGAACTTAGTATTTTTCAACCCAAGCGGCTTGTACAATTCATTTTCAACATAGACATCAAGCTGCTGACCCGTTATTTCTTCAACAATGGCACCAAGCAGCATATAATCCACATCACTGTAGACATTCTGTGTTCCAGGTACATACGTGAGCGGTGTCTTGGAAATGAACTCGATGGTTTTATCCCGCTCCTGGGAATATAGTTCTTTCGAAACCTTTGGATTATGGTATTGCGGATCGGGTCTAAACCCTGCAGTATGATGTAGAACATCAATAACCCTCAGATTGTCCTTTCCTTTGATCACATCCTCCTCCGTGTCTTTGAATTCAGGAATGTATTGCTGCACTCTTGCCTGGATATTCAGCTTGCCTTCGCTGACTAATTTCTGAATGGCAAAATTGGTTGCATACATCTTCGTGTTTGAAGCAAGGTCAAATAACGTGTCATTTCCCATTTTTTGAAACTTCTTAAGAGGTGTATGTTCATTAAACTTCTGTTTATACCCGTAGCTTTCATTTTTAACGATCTTTCCGTCCTTTATGACAATCAAGGCAGCACCAGGGAAACCGGCTGCCACTTCCATTTCAATGAGCTGATCCACTTTTTCCAGCTTTTCAGACGAAAATCCCGCTTCTTCCGGTTTATTTACTTTCTTTAATATTGGATACTGACTGGCAGTCTCCTTACTCACAGCGGCTTCATGATTTGAGTTTTCATTAGCAAAAGACACGGAAGGTGCTAATAAGGAAAGTGCCAGAATTGAACTCAGTGTGCAGCTTGTCCATATATTCATCATTTTCCACTCCTTTGAAATCACTTTAAAAAATAAAGAACAACTTAACCGAAAGCTAATATTCTCATTCATTCCGTCCTTTTTACACCAGACTTTACAATTTGATAATATGTTCTGGGTTGTGATTTGAATCTCTTATTTCAAGTTGATTAATGCAGAAATTTCCCAAAATCGGGTGATATTTACAATAATTCTCAATTTTCAGTATATGTTATTTCGAACATCATTTCAATTTGATCTTGATATTTTTAAAATTATATTTCAAATCTTGAGCTTAAGTCATTCCCCGTTCTAAGAAGTAAAGCCTATGTTCATTAAAGCTCACTACTATAATCAATGAGTCATTCGGATAAGTCCCATACATCGATTTCGCCTCTTCCTTCTCCTCAATTATATTCAAAATCAATTTTCCCACATAATACATACGAAGTATAAAGTATGTAAATACGGCTAATTGCTTTTAACTTCATTGCATAAGAAACGTGGAAGATATTAATACTATTTGAGAATTAAAGGAATTTTAGCGGCTACTTGAAACAAGTATAGGGTGATGAAAATGTGGAAAACTATTGTTTCCTACCTTCCAGAATGGCAGGTTTTTATACAAGCTTTTATTGTGTTTGTTATTCCGTATTTAATCTCCAAATTGTTTAATCGGCTTCGCAACTCAAAGGATGAGTGATGAAAATGAAAGAGTGGATATCAAAGATCGGTAAAAAAGGAAAAGGTACCGATAAAGACAAACAAGAAGCAAATACCTCCCAAGATTCAACTGATCAGTTTACAGATAATTTTAATTTAAATCTAGAAATGGTTAAGCAAGAAATTGGACATAATTGGGATGTTCATTTTCGAGAATTTAATATCGGCCGTACCGGTATTCGGTCAATTATCATTTATGCGGATGGATTATCAGATAAAGAAATCATTGATAAACATATCATGACATCATTGATGGTTGACTTTTCAGCAGAATATAAACAAGACCTTCCTTACATCAAAGGAAGCATTTCAAAAGAATTCATAAAAAATGAAGTGTTATCTATCAGTGAGGTAGAAGAAGTTGGTTCCATTAAAGAGTTAGCATCAAAAGTATTAACAGGTTCTACAGCGCTTTTAATTGATGGATTAGTGGATGCCCTAATCCTTGGTACAACAAAAATAAAAACAAGAACTGTTGAAGAGCCGGTATCAGAGGCATTAGTCAGAGGTCCACGGATCGGTTTCACTGAATCTTTAGTTGATAATACGTCTTTTTTAAGAAGTAGTGGTGAAATTGAAAATTTATCGTTAGTACAATTCCAAGTAGGTAAGCAGTCAAGAAAAGACTTAGTTGTCGCTTACATTAAAGATATTGTTGATCCCGAATTAGTTCAAGAGGTAGAAAATCGAATTAAGAAAATTGATATTGATAATGTGCCGGAATCTGGTTATGTAGAGCAACTCATCGAGGATAATTACCTTAGTCCTTTTCCTCAGGTACAGAATACAGAGCGTCCTGATCGCGTGATTGCTGCTTTGATGGAAGGCCGGGTGGCCATCTTATTGGATGGGACGCCATTCGCTTTGATCGTTCCAGTTACATTAAGCATGATGTTACAATCACCAGAAGATTATTATGAAAGATGGATTCCTGGCACATTCATACGTTTACTCCGTTATCTCACAGTTGTTTTGGCTCTTTTTACACCGTCTTTATATATAGCTTTCATCTCATTTCATTCAGGGTTGATTCCGACCAAACTGGCCGTCTCCATTATAGGAACCAGGTCCGGGGTTCCGTTTCCGGCACTTATCGAAGCATTATTCATGGAAATATCCATCGAAATTCTGAGGGAAGCAGGACTGCGATTGCCTAAGCCAATTGGTCCGGCAATGGGTATCGTCGGCGGTTTAATCATTGGGGAAGCTGCTGTACAGGCAGGGATCGTTAGCCCTGTTTTGGTGATTGTAGTAGCGTTAACTGCTATATCATCATTTTCCATTCCGCACTATAGTATTGGGATTACATTACGGATTCTGCGTTTTCCAGCTATGATTTGTGCTGCCACATTTGGATTATACGGGGTCATTCTCTTTTTTCTTTTAATGACCAGCCATTTAGTGAAATTAAAAAGCTTTGGTGTACCTTATATGAGTCCAGCCGTTCCTTATCGTTTAAGTGAATGGAAAGACCTGATGGTTCGCATGCCGCTTATGATGATGAAGCGCCGTCCAAAGATGATGCATACAAAAAACCCCATACGTAAAGGATAACCTATCGGTGAAAGGGTGGTTAAAGAATGATTCTCAATCCGAAAGACCAAATCACGACTCCTCAAACAGCTGTCATTATCATCAACTTTATACTCGGTACAGGATTACTCACCCTACCCCGTTCAGCTACGGAGAAGGTGCATACACCAGATGTTTGGATAAGCGTTATAATAGGCGGGATTATCGCGATAATCGCAGGGGTGATCATGGTCAAATTAAGCCAACAGTTTCCCGATAAGACCTTTTATCAATTCATCAATGAAATTTTAGGAAAATGGGTGGGGAGTTTACTCAGTTTAGTTATAATATGTTATTTTCTCACAACTTCCGGATTTCAGATCCGTTCAATGGCTGAAGTTATAAGGTATTTACTTCTGGAGGGTACCCCTACATGGGCAATTATTATGATTTTCATGTGGGTAGGTCTTTATCTCATCATCGGTGGCATTAACCCGATAGCCCGTCTTTTTGAAATTATATTACCTTTGACAGTTATCCTTTTTTTGGTAGTTGCCTTTATGAGCATCAAAATATTTGAGATCGATAATCTGCGTCCGGTATTAGGAGAAGGAATCATTCCTGTACTAAAAGGAGTAAAAACAACGGCTCTCGCTTTTTCAGGCCCTGAAATAATATTACTGCTTCTTCCGTTTATGAATCAGCCCAAAAAAGCAGTAAAAGCCATGCTTGTTGGAGTTTCCATTCCATTGATTTTTTACGTGATAACGGTCGTCATGGTTATCGGGGCATTGTCTATTGATGGAGTGGTCATGAGAACATGGCCAACTCTTGATCTGATACGAAGTTTTGAAATCTCCGGTTTGATCTTTGAACGGTTTGAATCTTTTTTGCTCGTGGTATGGATCATGCAAATATTCGCCACATTTACCATAACCTACTTTGCAGCCTCTTTAGGGCTAGCTCAACTTTCGAAAAAGAGCATTCACCCATTCATGTTTGGCTTGCTTCCGATTCTATACATCATTGCCATGGTTCCGAAAAATATGAATGACCTATTTAAACTAGGGGATTTCGTCGGCAATGTCGCATTGTTTTTATTTGGTTTACTTCCGCTTCTCCTGCTTATCATCTCAAGAATAAAGGGAGGAAAATATGAAACAACCACATAACAATAAGCGTCCCCTCTTCATTTCCCTCTCCGCTCTTTTGTTCTTAACCCTTACAGGATGCTGGAGCAGTCATGAAATTGAAGAGCAAAGTTTAGGTATAGGTATGGCATTCGATAACGCCAAGAAGACCTCCATCGAGAAAGGGTTAAATGAACAAGAGGGGGGATATTTGAAAAAAGACCTGATTACTGCAACCTATCAAGTTATCACTCCACAAGTAGCAAGTTCAACAACGAAACAAGCCGGTCCACAAAGTAAATCTTATATTAATGTTTCTCAAACGGGAGATTCCGTCCTTCAAATGACTCGTGAATTATCATTGAGAAGTGAACAACCCTTAACCGCGAACCATATGAAAGTGATTGTTATCAGTGAAAAGCTTTCAAAATTGTATGGTTTGGAACAATTACTTGATCTTAACTTTCGTGATAATGATTTTAGACCAAGCTGTCTTTTGCTCATCAGTAAAGGAAGAGCGAGCAACACACTGGAAACAAAGACAGCAGGGGAAATTCCAGCGTTACGTCTGGTTGGTATTGTGGAAAATGCCTATCGAACAACAAGGATTTTACCTCCCATGCCGCTTATTAAAGTAGAAAGTAAGCTCAAATCAGAATCTAGCTTTCTGTTGCAAAATGTACTATCAGTGAATGGGGAGGTCAAATTTGCGGGAGCTGCCGTGATTGATGGAAAGACACACAAAATGACTGGTACTTTGAATGAGGAAGAACTGGAGGGCGTCACATGGATAACAGGTAAGGGAAAAGGCGGTGTAGTGAAAAGCTATGATAAAGAGACTGGTCAGCAGATTGTGTATGAGGTCGACTCCATGAAAAGCACTATCATTCCTCGAGTTAAAGGAAACAACATCTCTTTTGATGTAAACATTGAATCAGAGGGAAGGCTGTCTGAGAATTGGGTGGTTTCGGGAAATTCTTTCAAAAATGAATTTCTCAAAAAAGCAGAAAAATCCTCTGAAAAAGAAGTGGAACGCTTGGTGAGAAATGTAGTAGAAAAAATGCAAAAAGAATACCAAGTGGACGTTGCCGGCTTTGGAAATCAATTGAGAATTGAGCACCCCAAAGTATGGAAGAAAGTCAAAAAGGATTGGGGCCAAACATTTAGTGAAACTCCAATCAACTACGATGTAAAGTTAACAATTAATGATTATGGCACATCAGGAGGATTAAAAGGTAAAACCTCAGAATAACACCTAGAGTATCTAGCATTAAACGTTGAAAGTGAAAACTTCTTCCATTGCAAGCACCACGGGAAGCTATTAAACAGTGTCCATGGAAATACAATATATGAGCATGAAAAGGCCTCCCACAGTAAACTGTGGGAGGCTCTAAACTTAAAAGTGAGTTATTTTCCACTCAAGGCGCTTTTTTCATAAAACCTTAACCGATGCAACAGGTGAAGACATCTTATATTCAATTCAATTCAATTCCATTGAATCAATCAACCCACAAATGCCCATACAATTGAATTATCTGTTGTGTGTTCACGAAAATATTTTTTGTTTAAGACATCTTCCTGAATTCACCAACAAAAAGATTAACTTAATTCCACTTTAGTAATTTCACTTAAATAATTCCCGCTTATAATCGAGCCTTCATCTGCAACAACATATTCAATGACATTCGGGCTTATGGTTCGAATATAAACAAAAGCTGAATCATCTACATGCTCAATTCGAAGCTTTTTCCTCTGTGCCTGCTTAATATCAAGCTGGTTGGTACTAGCTTCCGGCAGGCTTGTGTAATAAATCTCAAAATCTTCTTCTGATGCATCAATGAAAAGATGCCATTTGTTATACTCTTCTTCTTGATCAATCATTGTTTTTAATTTCCCTTTTCTCCCGATGCCAAGAAAATACTTGAACTTTGATTCCCCATTCACCATATCGCGGTCAATAACTTTTATACTTCCGCCTTTTCTGCTTTGTACAAGCCCAAAGGCAACGCCTGTTTTTCCTGTAGGGGCTGTTATTATATCCCGGTTAACCACTCTGTTTCTCTCTTCTTGCTTTAAATAAGCGCCTTCTGTCCCCAGTGGCGGGAGAATCTCAAAAAGGGCACTAGACATTTCTCCCCAGTTTTGAGTGTTCTGCACTTCCCTTTCAATCCATTTATTAAATAGATTCATGACGACCGGGGATTTACTTGAATTACCCGCAAGCAGTATATTCACTTTATTAATTTTGCTGTGTTCTGACCGGGCAAAAGCGCGCCGTAGAGACTCAAAGAAATTTTTAATGCCTTTGTCGATTCTTTCCTCAATCAACTGTTCCATTTCATCTTGGTCGATCAATAGTTCCACATTGAGTTTAGCGTGGCCGGCTTTGTCAAATAAATCTGCCCGGATCATGCCTTTTCCAAACTCTTCTTCATACCGTTCATGTCTTTCCCAAAGCGGCCTTAATTTTTCCACCAATTGTTTCGTATTTAAATATGATTCTTGTGACTCATTAATCAGTGTTTCACTTCCGGGAAACTTCACACATTCCGCTGGGAGGGTAAAAGGAATGTTTAGCTCACGCATTGTTCTTTGGTTGTTTTTAAACACTTGGAACGCCAAAAGCTCCAGCATGTTCTCACCGCCTAAATACCGGTCCCCGCCCGCTGCAAAATGCTCAATGACATAATCATATCTGCTTTCTTTCAAGCCCGCTTCACGCCAAATCCCAAAATCAAAATCTGTCGTTCCTCCACCAAAATCAAATACTCCATAGTACGTTTTTTCATCTTCTTCCGGTTCAAACCCGTATTCCTGTAACGCACAAACAGCATAGGCTGCAGGTTCACTCGCCCCAGCGGTGACACGGAACTTTTTCATTAATTCTTCATCCTGCTGAATCGGCATAGGAAGTGTCTTTTTTAAACCACGTTCAAAACACGTTAGAATTTTTTCCCTTACCTCTTTTTCATACGTCACCGGGAAAGAAAGGGTGTAATCGAGGTAAATCCCATTGTTCTGGTTATTGATGTACAAACCGAGGTAGTAGGCGTATAACTCGATTGGGTTGATTTCCTGATCGGTTAAGTCCAAAAAGGAACGCAGTACAACGGCATATCCCCTCTTGTCTTTTAATCGGAGTTCGTTATTCTTTTCTCCAGCCCACTGCTTTAGATTATTCAATATGGAATAATAATGGTCACTCTTTCCATTCATCAAGTTGTTAAGAGCATTGTGGGAAACCGTCACATCTTGCCACCTTGTATCTGGTCTTCCTTCTTTTTCTTGATATAGCTCCAGGAAATGTTCTAAATCAATAAATTCAATCACGGTTGGATTTTCATAATGCCAGTCTTGTACTTCCGTGTTTAGGTAGCCAACCCCAATACGCATGGGAAGAGTAACATCACTTTCTTCTTGATGAACTACAACTGTACTTTTCGTTCCAAAATCAATGCCGACTATGCCGTCCTCCCTAATATCCATTTTAGGGTTTCTGGCCATTATTTCTTCGTTCAGTTTTATCGTTAAAGGTTTTTCATCAGAGTTGACAGTCCATAAATCCCAATGTCCCCGGTTTGGATCTGTTAACATCTTTTCATCATATGTATCAATATCAGCCCTTACTTTTTCAGAGTTTAAAAGCTTCTCATAAAACGTGTTGGAATCGATAGCGATCGATGGCAATTCTTTAAGAAAACTTTCATGATCTAATTCCTTTAATTGATACAATTCCAGCAAATAATCATACTCCTTCTGGCGTTCTGCGCTTAATCCGCTTGGAACTAACCGGTTTTCCAGCCAAAGATGGAGAGCCTTTCGGTCATTGATTTCAAAAGCATTTTCCCCATTTAAACGGAAGACGGGAACGAAAAATCCTTTTCCCAGCAAATTGTTTTTTTGATTTACTACATCGTAGCTTTGAATATCGTACCCGTTGGATTTAAACGCTATCGATTTAGAAGAGTTAGCCGTTTGATTTGCAAATATCCTTGAAATGGAAGGATTTTTACTCGCGGAATAATCGTCTAAAGATAGTATTCTCTTATATACAGGGTGATCGGTTGTATTGAAACTTTTCGCAGCCTCTTCCCGTGTCATGACATCACCTTTAAAATCGGAAACGTCCAGATGCTTTTTGTAGTCAAAATCCTCGTCCATTAATTCATAGTATTTACTATAAGGAAATACCGCTGCGATGTTGTGATCATATATAATATTCCCATCATTCATGTAAACCCATCTGGAACGGAGCATTTTTTTAATGTCTTGAAAGAAGCTCGCCTCATCCTTGAAGAAGGTTTCTTCTGCACTCTGATATAAATGGCTGATTAACGATCTCACTTCTTTATAAGTCATTGAAATGGCAGAGACCTGAACGGTTTGGGAATCCGTTGAGAATAGAATCTGCTCTTCGTTCTTATTCATTAAGTATATGGAACTGTCTATGTTATTTTTTTCGGCTAAGCTTGTTACGTTCTCAATCAGCTCTTCATCTTCCATTGTTTCTTGTTTTTCAACTTCTTTTAATAATTCTTCAGAAATTGCATCACCAGAATCCAAATAACATATCAGGTCACCAATCTTGACTATAGTGTCCTCCGCTACGTTCAATTCTTTAAGGGTACCTTCTTTTTCTGAAAAGAGGTCAAATTCGATGCCCTCACAGCTGAATTTGGCTAAGCTTTCGCCCACCGTAATATAATCGCCTGGCTGTTTATACCATTGCACAAGAAGGATTTTTTCAATGCCTTCTTCAATCTCTGGGATAATAATCGATGTCATTGTATTTCTCCTTTACTATCATTCACTTTTTCGCCTGCTAGATTCTCACAACGGATTTTTTAATGGTTTTACCATTAATGCTTATATATCCTGGCAGCAGGACTTCCATGATGTTCCCGGATATTTTGCTATTGAGGGCCCTTATGTACAAGTCCTCCCTGAAGACCTCATTCATTTTCACTTCCTGTATTTTATATAAAGGGGTATCGTATGTTTTACTGTACTCTTGAAAGAAATACAGAAAAAGGGCGAGCAAAATCTCTCTTTCCTGCTCCCGCCCTTCCATAATCTCGTTTTTGATAAAATCCCACAAAGATGAAATGTTTTCATATTGCACGCCACAGACTATAAATTCCTGCACGGAACCGCCCTTGAAGATTCCTTTCAAGGAACTTTTAGTGGTTTCGGATAATTGTTGAACAGCTTCGTAAAGTTCTTCTGCTTCCCGATAGTCCGCTCTTCTCTTTTGCAATTCATTATAATAGGATTCCATTTTCTCATTCAGATGGTGGATCATTATTTGGTACTCACTAATTTCTGCTTTTTTCGAGGCAAGCTCTTGTTGAAGTTTTGCTATTTCATTTTCTTTTTCTTTCAGCAGCTCCTTATGCTCCCCCAATTGACTATACGAGCCCGCTTCTGCTATTGCTTGTATCTTTTCAATGACTCTTTCGTCTTGTAGGGAAACCATTAATGCCTCAATAAAACCATCATCCCATTCCTTATTCATCTTTACACTCCTTTCAAAAGTGTTAACCAACCATACTCGCTCTGTATATGTATGAAAATTTTTTCCTTTTTTCGCCATAGAAAAATCCCCTCCCAGATAGACTGTTAGGAGAATACAACCATAACTTATATTCCTAGATATCAGTAGTGAGATTACTTATTTTTTATCAAAAATACGTATATAACGTATTAAAGATGTATGAATAATATGATGCTTACTTTCACTTTTCACTATTAAATACTCACAGTGTTCCATCCTTTTTAAGACTTCTTGTAAAACATCCTCTTTTTTACTACTCAATCCTTTTTTTATTTTCTCCCACTTAACATCAGCGTCAAGAGTATAACAAACATGGAATTCCTTTAACAGGTTAATCTTCCCCTTAAATGCTTAGTTTCTTTAACTGTTTTTATTATTTATATCTAATCCGAATTCATATTTTTCCTCAATCCGATATACTACCTTATGAGTACCACTTAATAATATTCGGTATGATCATGTTGTTTAAGTGGGTTGAAATGACTAGGGTAAACCTCCGGATTACTTGATAAGAAAAGGCCTCCCCTCAGTAAACTGTGGGAGGCCTCAGACTGCAGACAAACTCGATGAAAATCGAGTTTGTCTACAGTTTTTTTGCTTGTACAAATTTAGACGTTGATTTCCACTTCAGGCACTCGCTTTCCGCGGGCGGTCCGGGAGCCTCCTCGGCGCACTTGCGCCTGTGGGGTCTCCCATGGACTCGCTATTCCCACAGGAGTCTCGCACCTTCCGTTCCAATCAACTATGTTTAAAAATTTGGATAGAACTCCTTTTGCCTACAGTCTTTTTTGTTTTAAAATAGATCTATTAAAACTTGAGGTGATGAGGATGCTTTCGAAACATCATTCTATTCAACGAGATCAACTTGAAATGATTACATATGCTCCCCATTCATCTTTCAATAAAAACCCGAACAAAAAAAAGCCCTTCTCGTTTGAGATGGCCTTTCATTATGCTGTTCCAGCACACTCGCTTAACTATTAAATCGCACATCTTGATACTAGTGGATTCTTGATGGTTCGCATGCATGTTTGTATGGGAGCTTAAACAAGTTATCCATAACAGCATTAACACAATCTTCACAATAATAATTGACGAACTCTCTACCTTGTTCAAAAATTGGTGTCATCGTATCTATGTCAGCCCATTTAAAACAGTAAATACACATTTGCCTCATGATATATCACTCCTTTTCCACGCGGAAATAATTTGGTAATATCCAAAAGAAGAATATGTGCCACTTGCTGACATTATTCAAGAAACTTTTGCGAACTCCTACTGTAAAATTAAGGTATAAAGGGAATTGAATTCTATAAACCGATATCATTTATATACCACTTAACCTGAGTATTAAACCTCCCCCAAAAATATTATTCGTTGCCCCTCAATCTTTTCCACCAAGACTTTTTCCATTTTGAAGTTCATCCATGGTTCGAAATAACGCAATCAATCTTTTTTCCCTCACTAAAATTCCTTTATCCGCTAGTTTGTTATATAAGAAAAAAGAGCTGCCAAAGCAGCTCTTTTTGAAGTAAAATACCTGTTTCAACTTCATGAACGGTATTACAAATGACTATTTCTTTTGTCACTTTCCATCACTGCCAGTTCGTGTGGAAAACCCCTGCTAAATCACGTCGTTCATAGGTATGCGCACCAAAATAATCACGTTGTGCTTGCAAAAGGTTAGCATTTGAGATTCCTGTTCGATAACTATCGTAATAAGTAAGTGAAGAGCCTAAACATGGAAACGAGATGCCGGAATTTATTCCCTCACAGACTACCTTTCGCAATCCCACCTGGTACTTTGCAACCTTTTCAGCGAAATATGGTGAAATCAATAAATTGGCCAGATTTGGCTGCTCTTGATAGGCTTCGCTAATGACGTTTAAAAATTCTGCCCGAATGATGCAGCCGCCGCGGAAAATAAGCGCAATATCCTTCAAAGGCAAATCCCAGCCGTTAAGTTCAGAACTCATTTTATATTGAGTGAAACCTTGCGCGTATGCACAAATCTTTCCCATATATAAGGCTTGCCTAATATAGTCAATCCACTCATTTTTATCTAATTTTTGCTGAACGTTCTCAGGCCCTGTTAGAATGTTTTCCGCATGAACCCGTTCTTCTTTTAGAGCGGAAATGTAGCGCGCAAACAAAGACTCTGTAATGATTGATGCTGGTATTCCGTTATCAATCGCTTGCATGCTGGTCCATTTTCCTGTGCCTTTTTGTCCTGCTTTGTCGAGAATCATATCGATCAATGGTAAGCCCGTTACTTCATCTTTTTTCCTTAAGATTTCGGCCGTGATTTCGATTAAATAACTTTTCAGTTCGCCTTGATTCCATGTTTCAAAGATGTCAGCAATTTCATTAACCTCTAAATGTAATTTTTCTCTTAAAAATGTATATGCTTCGGCGATTAATTGCATATCTGCATACTCAATCCCGTTATGTACCATTTTCACAAAATGACCTGCCCCTTTTGGACCGATATAGGTACAGCAAGGAGCATCATTTACTTTGGCTGCGATTTTTGTCAGGATTGGAGCTACTTTTTCATAGGCGTCCTTATCTCCTCCTGGCATGATTGAAGGTCCTTTTAACGCACCGACTTCCCCACCGGAAATACCAATTCCTACATAACTGAATCCTTTAGATTTCAATTCACCATATCTGCGTTCAGTATCTTCGTAATGGGAGTTACCGCCGTCCATGATAATATCGCCCGATTCAAGATGAGGAAGTAATGAAGTGATCACCGAGTCGATCGCTTTACCCGCAGTCACCATCAGAAAAATCTTTCTTGGAGTTTCCAGTGACTGAACGAAATCTTGGATTTCGTAATACGGATGGATTGACTGACCGTCCAATTCAGCAACAAGCTGATCTGTTAAATCTCTTGTGTAATTATAGACAGCCACTTTTTCTCCTTTATTAGCCATATTTAACGCGATATTACTGCCCATTACCCCTAAACCAATGACACCAATTGTATTGAACATTATTTCTGCTCCTTCTTATGTAAGAATAATAGGCAGTAAATCCCTGCCATAAGTCGGGGATTTACTGCCGGGAAAGCCTATACAAATAAGCTTAGTAATAGAATGAATCCTAATCCAGCCACTGATATGATCGTCTCAAGCAAAGTCCATGTTGCGAATGTTTCTTTCATGCTTAAGCCAAAATACTCTTTAAACATCCAGAAACCAGCATCGTTAACGTGTGAAGCGATTAAACTTCCCGCTCCTGTAGCAAGTACGACCAGAGCAAGGTTAACGTCCGTCTGACCTAACATCGGAATAACCAAACCAGCTGTCGTCAAGGCAGCAACTGTAGCAGATCCCAATGAAATACGCAGGATTGCAGCGATGATCCAGGCAAGCAGGATTGGTGATAATGATGTTCCTTTGAATAATTCAGCTACATAGTCACCTACACCGCCATCGATCAATACTTGTTTGAAGGCTCCGCCGCCCCCAATGATCAAGAGCATCATTCCGATATTCAGGATCGCTGATGTACAAGATTCCATAATATCCTTCATTGGAATCTTTCTTGCCACTCCCATTGAATAGACCGCAAATAATAAGGAAAGCAACATGGAAGTACCGGCTTCACCAATAAAACGGATAGCGGCCAGTAAACCATTATCTTCAAATCCCATCGTTTTTTGCATCAAAGCGATGATTGTAGCAATTGACATTAATATAACCGGAAGTAATGCAGTAAATACACTGATTCCAAATCCAGGTGTTTCTTCAAGTTTAAATGATTTTTGTTCCCCTAATGAGGCAATGCTGCCTGTTTTCGTAAATGATTCAGGTACTAATTTTTTAGCTATCTTCGTAAATATCGGTCCAGCTAAAATAACGGTTGGAACCGCAATGATGAATCCGTAAAGTAAAACCTGACCAATGTCTGCTCCATATTCACCAGCGATGACGGTTGGTCCTGGGTGCGGCGGTAAGAAACCGTGTGTTACGGATAATGCCGCCACCATTGGAATGCCAAGATACAATATCGAAACTTTTAATTCTCTTGAAATCGCAAATACGATTGGAATCAATAATACTAATCCCACTTCAAAAAATAATGCGATACCGATAATGAATGATGCTGCCACGACTGCCCATTGAATATTCTTTTCACCGAATTTCTTAACAAGGGTCATGGCAATGCGCTGCGCTCCGCCCGAATCTGCGATCAACTTACCTAACATCGCCCCAAGTCCAAAGATTAACGCTAAGTGGCCGAGTGTTCCGCCTAATCCAGCTTCAATGGTTTTAACAATTCCGTCAAGCGGCATCCCAAGTGCTAAAGCCACTCCAAACGATACAATGATCAAGGAAATAAAGGTGTTTAATTTTAAGCCCATTATTAAAATTAATAAAGCGACAATTCCTAAAGCGACAATGACTAATGGCATTGTAATCCCCCCATGTCTTTACTTTGCAGCATTTATTAAGTTTCTTTGATAATTCGCAATCTGTGTATATTCGTTTTCCAATACCCTTGATAGGTTAATGAAAATCGGCAGCAGCTGCCTGTATTCATTTACAGAATCAGCTTTCGGTGTGTGCTTGTGGGTATTGCCTATCATTTCAGAAACCACATCGAAGGAATCAATTTCCCCAGTTGCATATAACCCTAATATACAAGCACCCAGGCACGAACTTTCGTAGCTTTCTGGAACCACAACTTCCGATTCGAAGATATCGGACATCATTTGCCGCCAAACAGCCGACCTTGCGAATCCTCCCGTAGCTTGAATTCGGGTCACGGGACCGTCCATGCATTCGGTTAAGGCCAAAAATACGGTGTATAAATTGTAAATGACTCCCTCTAGAGCCGCTCGAATCATATGTTCTTTCTTATGCGACAGCGTTAATCCGAAAAATGAACCCCTTACGTCCGGATTCCATAATGGTGCACGTTCACCTGCAAGATATGGATGGAATAACAATCCATCAGCGCCCGGTCTTACCCGTTCGGCAATCTTGGTCAATACTTCATAAGCATCGATTCCGAGTCTTTTAGCTGTTTCCACCTCGGAAGAAGCAAATTCATCGCGAATCCAGCGAAGGACCATCCCCCCATTGTTTACCGGCCCGCCAATCACCCAATGCTTTTCCGTTAAGGCATAGCAAAAGATTCTTCCTTTTTCGTCTGTTTTCGGTTCGTCAATAATTGTCCGAATCGCACCGCTTGTCCCGATTGTGACAGCGATTTCACCTTTCTGGATAGCGTTTACACCTAGATTTGAAAGGACACCATCACTTGCCCCAATGACAAATGGCGTTTTTGGGTCAATCCCGATCTGTTTGGCTAAATCCGCGTCACAGTTGTTAAAGGTCTTTGTTGTTGGTACGAGTTCAGATAATTGATCACGCGTTACTCCAGCAATTCTTAGGGCTTCCTCATCCCAATTCAAGTTTTTGAGATTCAACATGCCCATGGATGAAGCAAGGGAATAATCGACAACGTATTGATCAAAGAACTTTTTAAAGATATATTCTTTAATCCCGATATACTTTTTAACATTGGTTGCGATCTCCGGGTGATCATTCACGATCCAGGTAATCTTGGATAATGGTGACATCGGGTGAATCGGTGTTCCGGTTCGCTTGTAAACTTCATGCCCATCTAATTCATCCTTTATTTTATGGGCCCAAGCTTCACTGCGATTATCTGCCCAGGTGATGCAAGCGGTTAGCGGCTGGTCGTTTTCATCCATAGCTATAACACTATGCATCGCACTGCTAAATGAAATAAATGATGGTTTTTTATCTGGATGCTGCTTCGTTATATTTGAAAAGGCTTTCAGAACAGCCTGGAAAATCTCCTCAGGGTCTTGTTCCGCCGTTGTCATATCCGGTGTGTAAAGAGGATAGCCAATATTCTCTTGCTGGATGACATCGCCTTTTTTCGTGAATAATACAGCTTTTGTACTTGTTGTACCGATGTCTACTCCTAACATATAGCTAGTCATTTTCTTGTTCGACTCCTTTTGAAAGCATCTGTTGAGCCATCCATAAGTCTTCAACTTTTCCTTGAACATCATCAAAGTTTTCATGTAACGACTTAATCATGATGTCTCGATCTTTTGTTTTGATCGCATCAATATACAGCTGATGATTATTTATGATCCGTGTAAAGTCTTCATACTTTTCTTTAAAACGGCTGCGCATGGATAGAAGAATCAAACTTTCCATTACAGGTTTTAAATTATCCCAGATCATCAGAATGTAGGAATGATCGATGGAGCGAATGATCGTTTCGTGGAATAGAACATCCTGATAGGAAAACTCATCCGCATCCAGGTATTTTATGGACACTTTCATCATTTCCAATATTTTACTAAGTTCCATTACTAATTCATTCGTGTTCATCCTCACTAGACGTTCAAATACAAACGTTTCAATGAGAATACGTACATCATAAATTTCTGCATACTTTTTTTCTGTTAAACCAATGACAACCGCACCCATTCTTTCTAATCGGATGATATTTTCAGAGGCCAGTATTTTTAACGCTTCACGAACGGGTGAGCGGCTTACACCGAAATCAGCAGCTAGTTTATTTTCAGAAAGGATGGCACCGCTTTCAATCAACCCCGAAATAATACGCATTCTAAGCTCGGATGTAACGCGATCACCAGCTGAAGCTTTTGAAAGCCATTTTACAGGATAAAGAAATTCCTTTGATTCAGCCATAAATTCACCTTCTTATAGAGTTCAAGTACACTTGTATACAAGTATTTTATAATAATAATAATAAATAATGCAAGCTTTTTGAATTCAACCGGATTTTCGCCAATATAATCAAAGTCGAACGTTTTAAAAGTATTTGACTTTAGCGATCGTTGGAATAAAACCTTTTTCATCATAAAAATCCCCGTTCATAAACGTGTACTTTTAATCCACTATTGAACTGAACTAAACAAGACAGAGATTAACCCCCTATTACAAAAAAAAAACACCACTTTTCCTTAACAAGGTGGTGTACATTCTATTTTATCCTCTCAAAAACTTACACAAAGTAATTCTATTTTTATTTAAGGGTGACCTCAGGTAAATATCCTACATGATGTACCGCCAGCATTATACAGAACAACGCCATTAATTATCTATATGGTCATTCTACTTTCTGATGGCCCCATGCCTGTCACCTCTTATTCCGATTAAAAGGTACGTTGTACATAGGAGAATAGAAAAATTAACATAGCCTTCCAACCGATAACGATAGCAAATAAAAAGAAAAATCTCTCTTGTACCACAGCATTAATCCAATTTAGCATTCATAACAATGCAGAATACACCGATCGCTTCAGCATTATCGTCAAAATTGCCCAGGTAAATGTAACCTGATACTCAGAAAATACTCTTTTCATCCACTCCCACATAGTTATTCACAATGATTCAATCTCTTTTTTGAACCTGCCCCGTTATTGCCATATGAAAAGAAAAAGGCTGCATATGCAACCTCTGTTATTAAGAGCACCGCTAATTTGAACAGTTAGTAATATGAAGCTTTTTACTAAAGAATTAAGGACACACGCGCCTACTTAGTTTTAGTTAAATTATTTTAATTTCATTGCCAACTTCAAGATTGCAATCTTGACGATCCTTAACTGGAGTTTGAGTTAAATCAAACTCCATTCATGATACCTTAACTCCTTTTATTAATTCGTCTTTTAATTTCATAGGCTCAGCTAATTCAATGCTCCAAGGCACTTTTTGCATACCATGTACCTTTTAGTCAACCAACTCTTCCACTCTATGTCCACTTATGTAATAATTTGTGTATGACAAATTGGCAATCACTGTTAAATCAATGGTTGCACATCGTTTATCATATTTAAAGTAGTTTTAAGTTATCTCTGTTCGAGGCAAATTAGACTAATCGATTTTTATAAACCAAAAACCAGTCAAGAACACGAAAGTTTTAGGGTGTATAAACTCTGAACCTTAAGACAAAAATGATACTTGAAAGGTTGGGAGATTATATTAAAGAGCAGATAATGGCGATGTTTTCACTTTAAGTAGGCGCCCAGTAGAGGAAACGCTACTACGGCTATTCTGGCGCAATCCTAGGGGGAAAAAAATTGAATACCGAACAAAGAATACTTCGAGTCTCCATTGGCGTTACCATCTTCGTTGCTTGCTTTGGGATCATTTTCGGCCTGCTATCAGGTTCGTTCTCTATCACCTTTGATGGGTTCTATTCTCTGACCGATGCAATCATGAGCGTCTTGGCGCTCATTGTCTCAAAGTTGATTACCTCGTCCACTGCACCGAATAGGCAGAATGGTAAATTGAGTGAACGCTTCACAATGGGATTTTGGCACTTGGAGCCAATCGTCCTTGGTCTCAACGGTGTCATGCTCATGGGGGCGGCCGTTTATGCATTGATTAATGCAATTGGTAGTCTTATGACGGGCGGCCGCAATCTCGAGTTCGGGTTCGCCATCGTCTATGCCGTTGTGACGATGATCGCATGCTGTTTCATGGCGATTTTCGAAACACGCTTAAACAAGACACTTAGCTCGGATTTTGTTGCCCTTGACGCTAAGGCCTGGATGATGACCGGTGGCATAACCGCTGCGCTCTTGATCGCGTTTTGCATCGGATACGCTTTTGAAGGAACGAATTTGGAATGGCTTACACCCTATATTGATCCGGCAGTACTTGTACTAATCTGTTTGGTAATTATTCCGCTGCCGATTTCAACGGTAAAGCGGGCCTTGGCGGATGTCCTGCTGATCACCCCTCACTCACTCAAGCAGCATGTGGGCGAGGTCGCACTGGACTTTGTGAAGCGCTACGGCTTCGTTTCTTACCGAGCTTACGTCGCAAAGGTTGGCCGGGGAAAACAAATTGAACTATACTTTATTGTGCCTGGCGGGTGGCCGGCTAAATGTCTTGAAGAGTGGGACGCAATCCGTGATGAAATCGGTAATGCCATCGGCGAGGAAAGTACTGATCGATGGTTAACAATTGTGTTCACGACCGATGTTGAATGGGCGGACTAAAAATAGGGTAGTGTGCAGGCGACCAGGCCAAATCGCAGCGGCGAGCCTGGCGATTTGCTCGTACGGCGGCAGAATGTTTGTTTAAAGAGCCACGGACCTCATGTGCATTAGGGGTAACCACCAGCAAACTTAAGAAGAAAAGCGTATGAGGATGTTATGAAGGAACAGGGTAGACTTCCAATTACATATGAAGTTTCACCTCTTCAAAGTCATAAAGAAGTAATCTCTAAGCTTTTTGATGAACATCCAGAAGTAGATGGGATCTTTGCAAGTGATGATTTAATCGCGGCATCTGTTATAGCTGAATCTAAAAAACGCGGAAAAGAGATACCAACGCAATTAAAAGTTGTCGGTTATGATGGAACAGAAGCAGTTCAAGTTTTACTGCCAGAATTGACAACCATACAACAACCAATTGATTTAATTGCCAAGTCAGCAATTGATATTTTATTAAAACAAATTGAAGGTGAATTTAAAAATTTTCCGTTAGAGACATAATTTAGAAGGTGGAACGACTTAATTTATTGTATTTATATGATGGGTTTTGAGGTGTCAAAACCGATTTTGTTGCAAATGCAAAGACGAATAGATAAATTATTGTAGATTCGCTCTAAATAGATGGGTATATAAAATAAACTGTTTTAATTGGGGAGTCAGTTCACGTACTTTGTCTGAAAATGTGTACTTTTAAAAAATATATGTAAAACCCCTTAGGTCTCAAGGGGCGATCCTTATTAAAGAATCGCTCCCTATAATGGAATAAGTCGTATCAATGATTGTATAAATAATTAGAAAACTATTATCCTCCAATTCATCCAATTATTGAATTTCACGTCTTTAAATCCCCCCAAATAAGCATTAAACACCATCATTTTTGATTTATGGTGTAATCAATATGTAAGAAAGGCATGCCAAAAATTCGCATTTTGTGATGGGCTGTGAGTATCCCCGCAATTGTTTCATTAATTAAAAAGTGCTCGGATAATGGAAGCTTGAAAAGCGCTTTGCCAGCTGCTAAATAAATACCAGAGTCACTTTCTCCCTCGCTCGAAAGAATAAGAGAGCCATCTATAGCGTCAAGCTGTAAAATACCAATCATTGACGAATAAGGAAGAGGAAGTGCTATATTCATATACGTCCTGCCCTCCGTTTTATGCTGAGAATAAATGGCCACAAATATGGTATTCTCCTTCACCTGGCGAATCCATGCGCGTGGATTTTTCCTCCCATCAAGCGTTTGATCAACTGTACGTATTTTATATGTCATTTCAGTACGTTTACTTGAGATGGGCAGGTTTAATTGCTGTAGTTTTGCACTTATCAATTTATAGCACACCGCAAACGGTATAAACCAAGTTGCCCATTTTACAGAAGCAAATAACCGATACTGATCTGTGTTCTCATAAAAGTGGACGATTGTTTTTGGTAAAGTTTTGATATCAACAAAATCACTTAGCTCATCCACTAGTCCTGGGTGTTGCTTGCCTGCTCCTTTTAACGCACCTCGAATTTGGCTCACTGGGAAATTCCAGACATCCTGCTTCGTTTTAGGAGGCACAAGCAACCAACCTAGTACGCCTAACATGCCAAAAATTAAACAGTTAAATAAGCCATGAAATTTTAGCATAAAATCAATGCTAACAAACCAAAGTCCAAACGAATTATTTGTCGCATAAAGCAATGAAAATAAGATTGTGATGCCTAGTGCACTGAATGATAGCCGTATCAATATCGTCTGCAAGTGTGAAAGGAAGCGTGTTCGGTATGCAAGTACGATTAAGGTGTAAATGGCAAATATGTATAGCAACACAGAGATGAATTCCAGTAACGGCGAAAATGAAATGCCAATGGCGACGAGCATGGGACCCGATAAAATAATAGGCACAATTAAACGATACCATGTTGAATCGTGTAAGCGTCCAAAAAGCCCAAGAGATATGGGCAATAAGAAGGCAGAGTA
Organism: Peribacillus sp. FSL R5-0717; assembly: GCF_038002945.1. Taxonomy (NCBI): domain Bacteria; kingdom Bacillati; phylum Bacillota; class Bacilli; order Caryophanales; family Bacillaceae; genus Peribacillus; species Peribacillus sp. FSL R5-0717. The sequence continues at coordinate 2,965,005 of NZ_JBBOOF010000001.1, read as the reverse complement.
ATGAAAATGAATAGCTGTTAACCAAGTGATTAGTGGACTAAAACCTGTATCAATTCCCGCAATATAAGCAAAGAACCATAGTCCCCCTACAAATAAATACATCATCCCGATATCAATCGATATTTCTGCCCAGTTTGTAAAACCACGCTGAAAAAACCGTTTTAGCCCATAACACGCCACAAAAAAGGTTAAAATCATATAAATGAAAGCGAGTACCATCTGTCCTGTACTTGATGGGATAACTTGCAATAAAAAGATGGAGAGCATAGCAATCCAATTGAAAATAATATGTTTCCTCTTTGTTTCTAATAGTAGCTGGAGCATAAGTGGCACGAAAATCAACTGTGCAGCTGTCAGCATTAACAAATAGGGTTCAGATGTCAAAATGCTGCTTGCTATGAAAAAGAACACACCTGCAATGGTGATTGAACTAAACAGTCTGCTCCTTAAATTCGCCTTCATAAGCCATCAACCTTCCTACGATTCGGTTTCGTATACCGACTTGAATCGTAAATACATCTCGGGCATCATCATACCCTTCCTCAACGTTCACAACTCCTTCTAATAACCGAAGAATTGGAAACTCTAGGTTACCTATAACGATACGTTGAGGCCCAGAGCGAATGTTTATGCGCCCTTCAGGTGTCACCGTAAACTTTAAATCCGAATAAAATAAGCTCGGCTCCCCTAAATAATCCTTCACAACTCTACGCTTTGTATCAACCGTCATAAATGCATTAAAATGCCGAGTAATCTCTTCAAAATAAAAAATACGCTCCCAATATATTTCTGCCTCACCAGTCGGCAATGATCTACAGGTATTTTTGATTGAAAACGGCACATCCTTCCCGTTTTCGGGAAAAAGAAATTTCCAGCGTGTTGCTAATTTAAAAAAGGGTTTTAGCCAGAAAGCCCCCGTTTCAATCTTCGACATCGTTCCGACCCCATTAAACGGTTTATCAATTGGTAGGGCATAACGCTCTTGTAGCTTAGGATGAAGTCTTTGAAAATCCTCACCTAAGAGGTCTTGGTAGATTGTCATTATGATTCACCCTTTCTCGTACGCTTGCAACTTGTTGCCGATGGCAAATCAGTTGCGAGTAAGAAGCTAATAATGGAAAGAACCCACAGACTAGCATTAAATGTAATAGGGTTAAACGGGTGTAATGAGAATGAAGGACTAGCGATCAAGGTACTAATGGTCAATACTGGAAAAACAATCATCTGCAGAACAAGTAAATGTCTTTTCTTACGATAAAGAAGCCATACCACTGCAAATAATATCTCGAGAACGCCTATTATCCCTACACCCTTTACAGCAGCAGTCCCCTCCAAGGAAGTTAAACTAGATAGCATCGATACTTCCTCAGGATGTTTGGCAATCATCTTCGGTATTAGCCCATGATAAAGCCAAACAAAGAAAAAGAGCATTGTTACTATAGTGTTAATAATGAAACGTACATACTGTGATCGTGGCGATTCCCCCTTTTCGATCCAGCGTTTTAGCACATCAAAGCTTAGAGCTGTTGCCCACCCCATGATTGGCCGAAAAAAGATGTCTAAAAGCCGTCCAAATAAACCATAACGTACATCATAGTCATATTGGGTGAGAAATGTGGTTCCGTTATCCGTCGGAATATACTGCCAATATCCTTTACCTTCACAAATTGGCGAAATTTTTTGTTCGGTACCAAAGTGAAGAGAAGATGTCTTAGAACCATCCTTCTTATTATGCGTACCGATACTTTTACCCCAGCCAACGACTTTTACCCAACATCCCAATTTCGTTTCATATAAAAAGGATTGCGGATCATCTTCTGATTTTTTCGGTAAATATGTAATAGAAGAAAAACGCAAATCCCATTGTTCATGTAGTTCAGGCTTTTGAGTCATACGCCATACCTCGTCTATAGTTGCCTGAATTGGAATTTCCACATAGATCGGTTTGTTTTTCATAAATGTCACCTCCATTAATAAAGTAACATAAGTTTCATTACACAATGTTAAAATTTATGAAATCACTGTATGAGTGATAGAGTTTGAAAGACAATCTAATAACTTATTTTATCTCTCAATTATCTGGCCCAATTGCTGAACAGAGGTTAAACATCACTCTCTAACTATCCTGCCCCGTTCGTACAATTGGTTACTCGATGTACTTCCACCTCTTTATCCTACTATTAATTCAATCAAACTCCACCCTCTTTCGAGGTGTAGCTTTTAAATAAAGTTTAATCAAAGATATCTCGCAAACCCACATTTTACGATAAATAAAAAGAATCTATTTTGAAAAAAGATTGATCAAAATAGATTACTATTCAGAATATTCCAGTTCAAGTTTTATAAAATATTTTTATCAATTTCAGTGTATCTAAAGTTTATTCTGCCTTCTCGAATTGAATGTGCCAGCTTTCCATGACTTTCCCGGATGGGTTGATGGACAGAAGCATTAGCTGAAATATTTGCCGATTTAGCCATCAGTGCACCTCCTCGATCATCCATTCTGCAAGATCGGACGGACCGGCCGACTTCTTATTGTTGGCGGAGCCGTCGCGTGGACGAAGCATGCCGCCAACGAGACGAAGTCCCTGTTTCCTCGTCATGAATCGTCCGATCTGCGTACCTATATAATTCTGTGTACCCGGAACGACATACAGTTTCCCGTCCTTCAATGCCCGAAGCGCAACTTCCACTACCCGCTCCGGTGTGTCTTTCTTACCGATGGCGGCTTCTTCCGCGCCTACGACGTTAAAGAAGCCGGTGTCCGTCGCTCCTGGACAAAGCGTGAAAAATTGGACGCCACTGTTGCGGTTTTCCCACCACAAGGCTTGGGTAAACGACAAGACGAAGGCTTTCGTTGCTCCGTATACGGCCATATAGGGAAGGGGCTGAAATCCGGCGGTCGATGCGACATTGATAACGGCCCCGGAGTTTCTACACAACATATCCGGCAGGAACAAGTGCGTCATATCTACAACAGCGGCAACATTGAGCATGACTTCCTCATGCTGGCGCACGCCTGACACTTGTTCAAACAAACCGTGCGTGGCAAAGCCGGCGTTGTTGACTAGCAATTCGATCTCTAAATTCAGAAGTTGACATTGCCGATATAACTCGCCTGGCGCGCCCTCTTTGCCAAGATCGGTAGGAATCACCTCGACCTTGACGCCGTATTTCTTTCTAATCTCCGATGCCAGGTTCTCCAGCTTGTTTTTCGATCGGGCTACGAGTACAAGGTCACCACCCTCTTTGGCCAATTGTCGGGCGAATTGCTCTCCGATGCCGGATGAAGCTCCCGTGACAAGCGCCCAATTTCCTTTTATGTTCATTGTGCAACTCTCCTATCCACTTTTTTATAATTAGGAAACAGTGTTACTTTTTTCTTAAAAATAATTCCTGACTCTCTTAAGAGTCAAGAATTATGATACCTTTCGGTAACACTGTTTCTAATTGAAATCATTGTAACTAAGCTTTTTAAGAAAGTCAACATCGTTTTTGGAATCGTTGGTTTTTGGCATCCCTTGCAACATTGACAACGCTCCGACAATTATATTAAAATTCCTGTTAAGAGCTGGAAACATTGTTTCTTATTAAAAATGTATTAATTGAGGGTGATATCGATGACAGACCAAAATAATTCCTTCGATGCAAATACGAAAAAGTTGGAAACGTATCAGGAGGCTCGCTTGAAAAATATTGAAAATCTTCGAAAGCTCGTCGTCGATGCTGCGGCAACGATTTTGTACGATGAGGGTCCTGAAGCTGTGACGGTGCGTAAAGTTGCGCAGAAGATGAATTGCTCAACCAAAATCATATACAACCTGTTTGTCAATAAAGATGGACTGGCTCAGCAGCTTTATCTCGACGGCTGCAAGCTTCTCGCCAACGAATTCGAGAGAACGCCGCGCGCTGACGATTCGATGCAGCAGTTGTTTAATTTAGGTGAAACCTTCTGGCAATTCGGACAGCGATACTCCGGTTATTACAAGCTGATGTTCGGAGGAGCCTTCGCGGATTTCAAACCAGACGAGGAGAGCATACACGGCACCGTAACAGCCATGCGGCAATTGTTGACGGTAATTGGTAATGCGCAAGAGCAGGGACTGATTACCGGTCCGTATGACACGGAAACCGTCGTCCGTATCTTCTGGGCGTCGCTCCACGGTGTTATCCATCTTTACATGTGCGGACATTTTGGTGATGTGCAGTCCGCACATGCCGTTTACGAGCAAACGTTGTCTTTGGTTGTCGGTTCGTTATTTTCGAGTTGAGGCTTCTAGAGAGGGAAAAGCACCTTAGGGTGTCTTTTCTTTATTTTTTAACACGTCGCAACTTTATTTCAAAACGACACGAGGGTATTTTTTTAATACAAGCAACCTTGATAAATGAATAAATAGAAAGGGCATGTTTTGAAAAAGATTAATCAAAACATGCCCTTATACTATTTAATTGGATTCTTCTTTTATAAAAAAGATTGAACATTTTTATGTTCCTTATTCGCTGGTGTATCAGTTATAATAAACTCCAAGATTTTACCGATTTTCATTTAGTACGCTCACGGGAAAACCAATACTTTGTTTTGATATTTCGATAAGTCCCAATGTCTTTGATCAGCTCGGCAATAAGATCATAACCGCAATATGTGTGCCTCAGCGTGCTAAATTCATCCAATGTGACATAATCATCACTCTTTAATTCAACGTGACACTCTCCACAACAAATCCCCATATCCAACACCTCCAAAAAGTATATTAATATATTCGTCGAAACTTGGTGGCCATCCTTCTTTCGTACAAAAAACAGGTCTATTGACGGTCCTTTAATGTTTGTTAGTTTTTCAAAATTATCTATACCTATTTATAAAAAATCTTAATAAATAAAGGAGAGTACCTATTAGCCATGTATAATAGGTACTCTCCTTTTTTCTTTTAGTGAACTAACGCAACCGTTAGTTTAAGTACAATGCTTCACAAACTTAAAATTTAATCTCTTTTTTAATTTTATTAATGAATTAATTTCCATTTAAACATTAAACGTTCAAATAAAAGTATATTGTTCAGAGGAAGCATGTTATCTAATCACGTACAATGGGAATAAGTCCTATTGCAAATGTATCTGCATATAGCATTTTCTCAACCTTTCATTATTTGCAAAGTATAAGGTAATAAAAAAGCAGCCCCCAAAAAAGTGGGGCTGCCTCATTACAAAAGTTTCTTTTAGAGTTCTTGAATGGTTGGACGAACAATCATCTCATTAATCGCTACATCTGATGGTTGTTCGATTGCAAATCCAATGGCACGAGCAATGCTTGCAGGTTCGATTCCAATTTTAGTATCTTCCACAATGGCAGATTTCAATTCTGGATCTGAAATAGTTTCAAGCAATTCTGTAGTAATAGTTCCAGGCGAAATAATCGTTGTACGAATATTGTTGCTAGCCTCTTCTATACGGAGACCTTCAGTGATAGCACGTACAGCAAACTTTGTACCGCTATAAACTGAGCTCGCAGGGAAGACTAAATGACCAGCGATAGAGGAAACGTTAAGTTTAATACTTAGAGTATGCTCTAAGTCAAGAAGTTTTAATTCTTCTGCATATGATGATTAACGATCTTTTAGATTTATTTCGTTAAAAAAATTTTAAAAAGGAGACATAAAGAGTAGAATAAAAAAAGTCACTTATTTGACTTCGTTATTTTCAAATAAAAAAGCAAACTCGCCGCAGTTTTGGCGAGTTTGCTTTTTTATAGCTATCACGTTCCTTATGCAACTAGACTGCCCCGTTAGTGTTCAACAAGGGTATTTTTTTCTAAAGTAGGATAATGCTTTTATGTAGAATTAAAGGACCCTTCATTTAAATAAAATCAATTTTCGGACTAATTTGTAATAACCATAAAGTATTAAATATGCCATCAGATAACTGACCGAAGACCAATATATATTCCATTCATTCCGGTATTCTAATTTACCTAATAATACAATTAAACTTTCCAAAAAACTTGTTCCTAAGGTATAGACTAAAAAAGTAATTAGAGTAGACATTTTTTTATAATGAATGCTACAAATAAATAAACAGCACAGTATAGGATAAAGACCTAGATTATAGGGAATTGAGGGTAACGATAAATCTTTAAAATCTTTATCCATCTCCCAAAAATAGTTAAATCCAATATCATTTATTAAAGTGGCTACAGCCACACCAATAGGAAAAAAAGTAATAAAAAGCCTTGTCTGATTTCTAAACAAATAAACCCCTAGGACCCAAGGGAGTATAAACCCAACAATAATATGAAAAAGCATATTTTACCCCTTTTAAATCTTTATATAATTATCCTGTCCATTTAGTTGTAGATGAAAACAACACAATCACTAATTAGAGAGGGGCTTATTTAGTGGAAATTTATGAAGATCGCATAACAAATAGTAATTCTTTAACTTCGGATTCAAATCCTTCTTCAACTAACCTGCCCCGATAGTTGCATAAGAAAATGGAGCTGTTTCCAACCCCATATTTGTTAGTTCAACAAGATAATAACTTTTGTAAGGTAGTTCCATACATACCTGCTTTCATTAGTAAAAGAAAGTGACAACCAGGGATGGGTGCCTTTACAATTTCATAAACACTTTGATTTCGTTTATTAATAGTATTCCTTTATACACACTTATAATTTCATTCAAATTGATTAACTTTCTTTTAAAAAAATATTGTATTTGTTAGTCTTCTTATTAACAACTTGTCCAAACCAATCAATACTTTCCTCATAGAATGAATACAAGTAATTATACCGAAATGGAGGAAACAACCCAATGAGTGACACAAATTTTTCAAATGATTCTCCAGGCCCAAAAGGAAAATTAATTACTGGCCATTCAAAGGAGTTTATTTCAGATACACTTGGCTTTCTTACCCGTTTAGCAAAAGAATATGGAGAAGTTGCTAAAATTCGTTTTGGACCTTTCCATAATGTTTACCTTATTTCAAATTCAGATTTAATTAAGCAGGTACTTGTAACAAAACAAAAATCCTTCTTGAAATCAAAGGACTTCTCTGCTTTAAAACCAGTACTCGGAGAAGGCCTTCTTACAAGTGAAAAAGAAATTCACATGCGCCAAAGAAGGCTTATTCAACCCTCTTTCAAAAAGTCTCATATTAGCAATTATGGTCAGGATATGATTGATATAACAATGGACTATATTTCCACTTGGAAAAACAGAGAAGAAAGGATTATTACGGAGGATATGATGAGCCTTGCACTGGGTATTATCAGCAAGACCATGTTCAGCATGAACCTCAAAGAAGGATATGGCATGCTCGGGGAACCTATAGAAGCCTTCATGAGAATGGCCGTTAAAAGAATGCGAACACTTCAAATGCCACTATGGGTTCCAACTAAAAACAACCGTGAATATAAAATTGCGAAACAGAGACTTGATAAGGTGATTTATAGCTTTATTGAAAAACGTAGAACAGAGGCAGAGAGACATGAGGATATGCTTGGGATTCTAATGGATGCTCGAGATGATGAGGATGGCTTAGCAATGACAGACAAGCAGTTACGTGATGAGTTAATGACCATTTTCCTTGCCGGTCACGAAACAACAGCAAATGTGCTTTCCTGGACCTTATACTTGCTTTCCCAACACCCTGATGTGGAAACTAAACTTTTCAATGAAATAGATAGCGTAATCGGCAACCGTAATCTAACAACTGGCGATTTTATGAAATTAACATTCACACAAAATGTTATCTATGAATCAATGCGCATATACCCGCCTGCCTATATCATACAACGGGAAGTGGCGGAGGATGTGGTAATTGGAGGGTATCTTTTTAAAAAAGGCGATATGATCCTGTTGAGTCAGTATGTGATGCACCACAAGCCTGAGTATTTTGATAATCCAGATTCCTTTAAACCTGAGCGATTTGAAAACAACTTTATGAAAACCCTACCTCCGTTCGCTTACTTTCCATTTGGCGGTGGTCCGAGAGTTTGTATCGGTAATCATTTTGCAGTGATGGAAGCTGTGCTTGTCCTAGCATGCATTGCTCAACGATATCGAATAAGGCTGGCGCCTGACCATCATGAAGTAAAGCCACTTCCGTCTATTACACTCAGACCGAAGCGTGGATTGCGCATGGTAGTCGAAGATAGAAATATAGGAGGTTTCCAACCAGAAGCTTCTGAAATTTAAATGAATATAAGTTGTATTAATGAACAAAATTGTCACTCTACACCTAAGGTAGATCCCCCCTTTAGTTCCATAAAAAAGACTGCAGCATCAACCCTATTTTTTGAAGTAAACCAGCTAATAGGATGTCAATATCTTTCTCTGAAATTTTCATTTCCCTTATGATATACTATTTTTGGCCATGCCAGTAATAAAACCCAATAACAAAGATACGATAGGAATAATTATATACTGTGGCCCAAAAATAAAGGATGCTAGACCTAATAATAGAGTTAGCATCCCATAAGATTTTGTCCTTTTATAGTATTTAAATGCACAATATCCTCCGGGGTCCGACCTTCGTGTTCGTACTTAGTTATTATTCGTTTATGTATCCCTTGCACCATCACTTGAAAAATGATGTATATAAGAAAATTAAGCTTTCTATTATTGTGAATTATTGGTTTATCTTCATTTGTAAAAAAATTGCAGCACATCACCATACCCTCTTACAACTTCCCTTATATTAAAAAGCCAGTTTTCGCCCTGTAATTCAACTAACGCACCTGTTGGTTCATTAAGAAAAGCGATTCTGGAATATTGAAAAAAGGAGGCCATCCTTTTGGACAGCCCCATTTCCGCTAATTATAAAATTTCTAGTAGAGCTCATCATTATATTGGTTACTTCAGAATGTTACCATCTATACTTCAGAGAAGGTATCTCCAAAATGAATTGGCTTTCAATCTTTGAAAACTATGAGAATACTGCAATTTTACGTGCGATAGATTCTGTTAAACGAGATGCTACTTTTGGAACAGCCCATTTAATAATTGGTGTTAACACCGCACCAGATAATCCACCTGCATGGATTTCCACCGTACAAGTCATTATTGTTTTACCATTAACATCTTCTGCAGTAAAGTGACCGCTTCCTGTAAAATTATCTGATAAACCTTTTAGTTCAAACTTAATGTTTGAAGGTTCATTCCATTCGGTAATATCTACCTGCGCTTGTATTGTTTTTTTAATACCTTTCACACTACCTTCAAATGTCCAAATAGATTGCTTGTCATTTATGATTTCATGTTCTTTATAGGCTGGTACTGTCGTTGCCCATTTTTCGAGATCACTGACATAATCCCAAACTGCTTGTACATCCACTGGAACTACTACAGTATGCGTTCCCATTGCCACTATGATCCCCACCTTCACTATGTATGAATTGTAACTTTTCATTTCTACAAAATAATTATTACATAAAAAAGCATAAACTTACATCTCTAATTATACATAGCTTTCCTTATTCTAATCCTCCAATTATTTTCAGAATCAAAATTTTCCAATCCTACAACATCCGGCCCTTTAATGGAATAACAGGACAAGCGTTTTTAACCGACCTTAATGTCACTTAACAGTATTCCTTATTGAACTATCCTGCTCCGTTAGTTCTATAAGGAATACCTTAAAGAATTCCGTATAGACCCAAAACAACACACATTAATCCTCCGAAAATAAATAAAACTTTAAGAAACCAATAATTAACTGTTTGTGGTAAGGGCGTTATATATTTGATGTGTTCAAAAAACTTGCTATTATCAAACCGAAAACGAGTCGTATAAATCAAACCAGTCCAGGTTGCGATAATGCCAAATATAGTTGTAAATATAGACCAAAAAAAGTCTTTGTCCACTCTATTAACCCCACCTAACTTAACCTCTAAATTCCATAAGAAAACAAAGATTTAAGAAGCATCCTAAGCCTAGTGAGTATCCAAATGATTAAAAATTTCTGCTGGAGATTACTGGTGTATCCAAAGTAACGGCTGCTCTATTGAATTTTCAGTGAAGAATGGATATCTGATGACGAGTTTTTTGTTACCGAATCTGAAATTTATGGAATGGAATAATAATAAACTGTGTCATCAATTGAAATAAGAACTTCGAATAAAAAAAACATAGGGAGATTTTAGTCTTCCTATGTTTTAAATCATATTATTTATCTGTTTGTTTTTGCTTCTTTTTCAAATACTCCGCACGGATTTTTTCAAGTTGCTGCTTTTTATCAAATTTGGCAGGCATATGTTTTTCATGAAACTTTGTCACAGCTACCTTACCTTTGGTATCCAATTGATATTTTCCCACTTTGTTCACCTACTTTTCTTGTCTTTTAAAGAGAATCTATTCAACCAATATAATATACCTTATTTTACTGAAGTAAACCTTATTACTTTTTTAGTGTACCGCTAACTTTGCATATATCAGTAAAAACATTAAAAACTTAGTAAAATAATTCATCGCCAAATGGTATTCATTTCATTGTTATAATTAACATAAAATGCTTTTACATTCTGCATAAGCCTCAATAATTCTATTTCTTGTTTGTTCAGCTCTTTTCTAAATATCCAATCGTTCGGTAAATAAGGTTTAAAATATTAAAACAATCTATGTCTACTCCATCTTTAAATGGTTCATAATGCTAATAACCATTACGATCTCCATGATTTCAAATTTAGGTTTCTGAGGAGAAATATTGTTAGTCCTTTTCTACTTGTTTAACATCCCCAATATTTTTCTCCAAAAAATCACCCTTTATTAACTTTTATCCTAATTAAATGACAAGGCCATGTGGTGGAAAAAGGTAAAACCTTGTTGAACGAACAGGTGTGTTAGCTGAAGATAGTTCACCGTACCTGTTCAAGTCCTGATTTCACAAAAGCTGCCATCCTTTTCTTTTTCTTATGGAACTAAAGGAGCAGGTTAGTTGAACAAGGTAATATTTGGATTAAGATAGATATAAGTAGAAATTTTACACTTCTATTTTAAATCGAAGCTGCTGAGGAAGCAGCTGCTTGATCAGCCTTCACACAATCAATTGCAACAACAAGTGCCGTAATAATCGTTTCCATCTCTTCATCTATTATTTGAACCTTGTAGCTATCGCCCCAAGTGAACCACTCCTTGCACACTTTACCTACGATTTGACCATGCTGTAAAACTTGAAAATCCATATCCCACCAATTGCCATGTACTTCAATGCCTGCCGCATCAATTGTATATCGTGCTTTTAAGAAGGAAAATTCCTTCTTTAATGTTAATACCTCTCGGCCATTCACCTCAACCAAAAACTTTGGTAAAAAGCTGAACACCTTTTTCGTAATGAGTGCTACTTCATCTCTTGCTGTATTCATAATGGAGAAATTCTTTGGAACTTGCATAAAACTTCCTTCCACGTAATATATATCCTTCTCCTGCTGATCCTTTACTGTAAATTTCCCACTAAGACTGAATACCTTCTGTTTAATATAAAGCTGCCTCATACTAATGCCTCCCAACCTTAAGCCTTTACATTACTTACGATTAAAATGGGCATTGGTTCCAATCTTATGCATTAAATTCCAAATAAATACACGTCTTTACTCATCATAATGGCATCATTATTGTAAGACATGAAAAATGCGGTTATCTGTTCAGGAACCAAAACCATCAAAGAAGAATATCCCGGCATATTCCCTCCCTTTAATGCCACGTGTTGACCGTTAGCAAAATCATTGAAATACGTTTCAAATCCAACTGTCGCAATAGGAATCGTCTTATCTGCGAAAAATTGGTAGGCATGCATCATATCCATGCTTCTTTTACTTACGATTTCTTTACCTCCAAACTTTCCATTCTTTAGCTGTTTAATCATGTACTTTGACATGGTGTGTTACCTAAACTGGAGCAATTATCCAACGAACGAATCCGCTTGTGTATCGTCGATGTTCATTCGTTTATTCGAGAAAGTCTCTATACAATCTTGGATGAACAGAAGGACTTGCAGGTAGTGGGCATGGCTGAAGATGGAGAGCAAGCTGTAGAATTGTGTGGAAGGCTGAATCCAGATTTGGTATTAATGGATTTGGAGATGCCCAATCAGGATGGGATTCGTGCCACCAAAATAATCAAGGATAAATGGCCTGACATTCGTGTCCTCATCCTGTCAACGTTTCAGGATATAGAAAGGACGAAGGAAATCATACGAAGCGGCGCTGACGGCTATCTGCTAAAATCCATAGAGTCACGTGAACTAGCTGAATCGATTCGCCTCGTCTATCGGGGAGCCACTATGATTGACCAAGATTTGTTCCATAGAATGTGGGATGGAAATGATGAGGCAGAGCCAGCCGGATTGAAGTTAGATGGAAAAGAGTATGGCTTAACGAAACGCGAACTAGAGGTTTTGAATCTTTTGTCTCAAGGAATTCGTTATAAAACAATTGCCTTCGGAACTTTACTTATCAAACGGCACTGTAAGAAATTACGCTTCCACTCTCTATGATAAATTGGGAGTCAAAAATCGAGAAGAAGCCGTGCAAAAGGCAAGAGATACAGGATTACTTTCATAAGAGGGATTACTTTCATCTTCTAGGGGTGTGTGAACGTTCAAGGTTTCAGGGGACCACATGTCAAAAATATGTGTTATAAGCGATTTAATAGCTTCTATAAATAAAATATTTAAGTAATTCATGATTAATTTTCAATGAATCATATAAAGACAATCATATAAAACCCAACATAACCGATCTTATTTTGGGTTTTATAATGTAGCATAAGAAAAAGCGATCCTTCTTATAAAGAATTGCACACATTTGAATTAAGTATTTGGATTACGGTCATAAACTCCTCGATTCATCTGCTTTTAGCCTATAGACCAGGTCGAAATAATCCTCTTCTGAAAGGGAACCTTTGGTTCTCCACTTATGCATTACTTTATAGTGAACTTGCAAAATAGTTTTCCAAATCCCTTCTTGGAAACCCTGTTTCTTTGCCATTTCAGCAATAGAAAGACCTTCTTTCCAGTATTGGTCATATTCCTTCTGATTAACTTTTAGCTAATTATAGATTGATTTATAATCATAGTGGACTTTATAAACTACTTTCCCTTCTTTTTTATTATTTTCTTCCGTTTGAACACTTTGTGATAAAGTTAGATACATTGAAAATAAAAAAAGTACACTTTTCAAGGTTACCTTTAACACCGATATAAAACCTTCCCTTATATAGTTCATTATTTATTGTGTCGGGTTCTATTTATTTTATGTCCCTTATTTGAATTGAATAGCCTTCTGCAACTAACCTGCCATAGTCCGTAATCCACTTTATACCTCCTAATGACAACTTTATTTCTTGTTTTTTCCTCCTTTTTATCCTTTAAAGAGTAAGCAGTATATATTACAATATATTAATATCAATAAAATGGTATTTCAGTTAATAATTACACACCACTAGGGAGCTAAGGGGAATTCCCTGTAATTCACACCGATTATCATTTAATCGTTATCATGGTAGTAATAATTCTTCTTGTCGTTAAAATTTTAAAGAACCTATTGCATATTAAATAAGGCCACCCAAAAGGAGAAACTTAAAATTTATTTTGAAATTAATTTTTATCTAGTCATAATACGATAAAATCTTATGTATTTAGTTTATGAATAATTTTTTGAAAATTACTTTTTTTCAAAAAGTGAAATTTAGTTATTTCATGGAGGGTTTAATTTGCCTACTAAAGTACCATTTTCATTTATAGTAGTTATTGGTTTAATGTTATTTGCTCTATTTTTTGGGGCAGGAAATTTAATTTTTCCACCAATGCTTGGTCAATCAGCAGGAATGAATATCTGGTCAGCAAATGCAGGGTTTTTAATAACAGGAGTCGGCCTACCGTTACTTGGTGTGTTAGCACTTGGTTTTTCGGGGAAAGATGATTTACAGTCGTTAGCAAGTCGGGTGCATCCTGTATTTGGTATTGTATTCACAACCGTTCTTTATTTAGCCATTGGTCCTTTATTTGCTTTGCCTAGATCAGGGAACGTTTCTTTTGAAATCGGTGTAAAACCTTTTTTGTCCGAAAATTCAGGCTCTACACCTTTACTTATTTTTACACTCATCTTTTTTAGCATTACGTGCCTTTTTTCGATCAATCCCGCGAGAGTTGTCGGAATTGTCGGGAAAATACTAACACCAATCAAGATAACGTTCATTGGAATCCTAGTAGTAGTTGCTTTTAAACATCCAATCGGAGATTTTCAAGCACCTATTAAGAATTATTCAGTTCAACCATTTTTTAATGGATTTAGAGAAGGTTATTTAACAATGGATACGCTTGCATCTTTTGTTTTTGGCATCATCATCATTAATGCCATTAAAGAAAAAGGTGCAAAAACAAAAAAACAAATTATGGTTGTTTGTACAAAAGCAACTGGAATTGCTGCTTTTTTCCTAGCAACCATGTATTCAGCTCTTTCTTATATGGGTGCTTCAAGTGTAGAAAAACTTGGACACCTGGAAAATGGAGGTACCATCTTAGCAAAAGTCTCGGATTATTATTTTGGAGCTTATGGCGGGATATTATTAGGGTTAATGATTACAGTTGCTTGTTTAACAACAAGCGTAGGACTTGTTACATCTTGTTCTTCATTCTTCCATAAACTATTTCCAAAGGTATCTTACAAAACAATTGCTATTAGTTTATCTATTTTTAGTGCAATAGTTGCCAATATTGGGCTAACACAGTTAATTGCAGTTTCAATTCCTCTCCTAACAGCTATTTATCCATTAGCTATTGTATTAATTTTCTTAACATTTTTTCATTCTTTATTTAAAGGGAAAGCTGAAGTGTATCAAGGAAGCTTACTTTTAACATTTATCATTAGTTTATTTGATGGATTAAACCGAGCTGGTATACGCTTTTCATCCATTAATAATTTCTTTCATGAAATTCTTCCTCTGTATGATGTAGGACTAGGGTGGATTACCCCAGCAATTGTTGGAGGATTTATAGGGTTTAGCAGTAGCATAATACGAGTGAAATTCGGTCTTAATCATCCAACTAGAATAGTTAAAAGAAAAAAAATTTCTTAAAAAATGTCAACCCTTTTTTCTATTTGTTGACATTTTAATCGAACAGCACCTGTTCGTTCTATAAGGGGTAGCGTCAGGAAAATGCAGATTTACAACGTTAAGGAAATTTCGATATTAAAAAGCCCAATTTCTCAGCATTAAAATTGAGAAATTGGGCTTTTTTCGTTATTCAACTAACCTGCCCCGATAGTTCCATTAGAAAAAAGCTGCCTAATTTTTTTAAGTAACTTTATTAATTTCAAAGTGGATAATAGTTGATTTGCATACGTTAAGATCGTTTCATATAGGGTCTAATTGATACTTTGATTTTGGAAAACCTATCAGTACTGATATTAGCCTGGATTGAGTTTAAATGCATCAGTACTATAAACGAACGTTTTTGATAAGTAGCAACAACCCACTGATCTATTCGAGGCGTTTTAGACTGTACCGAAACCGTGCTAAACCCCTTAAAATGGGAGTCTAGTAGAAGCTTGAAATTCGATCATTTGTAAGTGGCTTCATTCTTTTCTTTAAATCGTTTAACAAAAAAGCTAAATAAAATGCTCGTAAATAAATAATATAACCCTAAAATTGATAAAGAATCAGTTAAAACCAACCATAGATCATTACCTTGAATAACAAATCTCCATAAAAAAATGCTAATCATAAAAATTATTGGGATTAATAGATAATACCCCAAAAAGTATAAGATTTCCTTTGCCATTGTAATCACCCTTTTCAGACATATAATATCTTATGGTCAAACTATACTATAAAGTTCTTTATTTAAAATTGAATCATTCATTTCAACCGTATTAATAGCCCAAGGGCCTACACCCTCTAGACATCTAGTTCCATACCAAGTAAGATTAGCAGCTAAACCAATTGCATTTCCACCTATACCAATTTTAATTAATAGCTTGGCTGCTTCTTTATACGCCTTTTTCTGTAAATAAGCCCATAAGCCTCCAGTCATAGCTACTTCAATAAGGATAAGGGCTACTCCAAAATGGTTTCCTTTCCTTTTAAATGGTCTCTCCATTTTATAAAAAAGTTTAATCAAAACTCACTTAGAAATCTTTGATTGAAAAGATAAAGTATCACAACTTTATACAAGACCTCGCATCTATCTTCAAACATCGCAATTTTATTTCATAGACACAATTACCAATGGCGGATTTCTAACAAGAGTAATAATAAAATCCAAGTAAAAATTTAAGAAAAATTTAATATTTACCCCACTTTTTATTTTAAAAGTTTTTCCTATCCTATATACAAGTTACTTTATGGAGGAGAATAAAAATGAAAAAGTGGGGATTTTATTGGTTTTTGCATTAGCTTTTATTCTTAAGATATTACCGGTATCCCAAGATAAAGTAGAGGATCAAATCTGAAAAATTTTCGGAGATGATAGCATAGTGTAAAGTAGGTTAAAGCATAGGTTATTAATTTGAAAATAAATTCCGGAATTGAGGATTTATATGGAAAAATCAAAAAAACAATCAAAAAAAATAACTGCTGGCTTGTTGGCCGTATATTTATTTGCATTAACATGGATTATAGTCTTTAAAATGCAATTTTCATTCCAAGGCTTGCCGGATTTTAGGGAAATCAACTTAATCCCTTTTGCTGGTTCAGCTAATGTTAATAACCAAATAGATTTTAATGAAATAATCTATAATGTACTTGCATTTATCCCATTTGGAATTTATATCAATATGCTAAAACCAAATTGGTCTTTCTTGAAAAGGATTACAGTAATAGCAGGAGTTAGTTTGTTATTTGAAGGATTACAATTCATCTTTGCTATAGGAGCTAGCGATATAACTGACTTTATGGGAAATACATTAGGTGGAATTATTGGAGTTGGAGTTTATATTGTATTTTATAAGCTGTTCAGTACTAAAGCTACTAAAATCCTTAATGTTTTAGCTTCAATCGGAACGATTTGCATTGTTGCATTATTGCTGTTATTAATATATCTCAGAATTAGTGGCGTTATTATTTATAAAGTTTCCTAAGTAATTGGAGAATTGCTGTTCATGAAAACTAACAGAGGGTTTACAGCAGATTCATTATTTATAAAACAAGAATGACAAATATCACAAGCCACCTATTTTGGATGGCTTTTTTAAATTCTATTTCTCTAAAAACAGAAAAACAATCTGGCCCAATAGTTGAAGAAAGGTCAAAGAGCACTATTCAACTATCCCACCCCGTTAGTTCCATAAGAAAAAGGCTGCCGCAGCAGCCTACCTAAATGATTTATTCTCCTTGAGTTCCCTCTTCACTTTTGTATTCCAAAAGATCTCCCGGCTGACAGTCCAAAGCCTTACAAATCGCTTCTAACGTGGATAGTCGAATCGCTTTTGCCTTTCCATTTTTCAATATAGAAAGGTTAGCCATCGTTATTCCAACCCTTTCCGAAAGTTCCGTTACGCTCATTTTCCTTTTAGCCATCATCACATCAATATTGATTATTATTGCCATGTTATTCACCTCAGACTATTAAGTCATTCTCTGATTTTATATCGATAGCTTCTTGTAAAAGTCTTTGAAGGACAGCCGCAAAGACAGCAATCACCATGGGGGCAAAAATCATGACCATTCCGATTAGTACGAGACCCGGTGCGTCATCTACCTCCGCCATGATATAGACGAATGGCAGGGCCACCATATACAAGCCACTGATTATGATGGCACATTTTTTGATTTTCTTTAGAGCTCTTACGGATAATTCCGAGAAAGCTTGATTCTTGTCAATATAGCTTAATAGGTTAAACGATTGATACAAAGCGAAGTAAAAGGGGATTGCCGACACATACATAACCATTAATAGGCCATATACCATATAAGCCAAATCTGAACCTCTTTCTGCTGCTTCATTTGCTTCATTCGCTATCTGAGGCAACAAAAATAGACACAAAGCAAGAACCGGAATGCCGATAAAAATGACAGCTACCTTTAAAAAGAGTGTTGAACTTCGTTTCATGAAAAGCACCTCATTTATTTATTGTCAATTTGAATTTAACACGTTTTTTATTGTTTTACAATAAAATATTATTGAATTAAATTACATTATTATTGTTTATACATTTATTCAGACAAAAGAAAAAGCATTCCCCATTCCAGCGAAATGCTCGATAGCTTGTGCAACCAACTTCCCCTTTAGTGGCATAAACAAAAGGAGCTGCCAAATGGCAGCAAGATATTCAACGTTAGTCATAATAACGAAACGCCCAAATCGCTAAATCGTAAAAAATGAATAACCAGTATAAAGTATGCTATTGCAACTCCTCAAATATGAGATAAACAAGGGCCTCGATTTTCAAACGGAAACCGGCAAAGATATATTCTAAACTAGGACTTGTTAATCCTCATTGGAAGAGAACGAAAACGCGGATGCTCAGCGAGTATAGAACATCTCATCTGTTTAACGACAGGATGTTCTGACGAAAAAAACTGATCTTTTGAATTGTAATGCTCGATTAATTCCCCTTTTTCCAGTACACCCAAAGTATCAGAGATTGAATAAGCCGCTTTAATATCATGTGTAATAAAAAGATAAGATAAGCCGAAGTCTTTTTTCAACTCACTTAATAATTCTAAAATCAGTGTTTGATTAACCATATCCAGACTGCTTACGGATTCATCCAAGACGATTAACAGTGGCTTAAGAGAGATTGCTCTAGCAATATTAATTCTTTGCAATTGTCCACCGCTAAATTGGTGTGGGTATTTTTTTAAATCCTTTTCACTTAGGCCCACTCTTTCCAATAACTCAATAACCGTTCTTTTTTGTTCGGCTACGGTTAGTTTTTCATAGTTTTCCAATGGCTCGCCTATAATACTTTCGGCGGTCATTCGTGGATTGACAGCTGAATATGAATCCTGAAAGACGACTTGTAGATCTCTTCGTATCTTTTGCCGTGTAAGCTTATCAGCGGTATAGATATCATGCCCTTGAAACAGAACCTGTCCTTGCTGTGGACGTTCTAAGCCAAGGATCACTTTTCCTAATGTACTTTTTCCAGCTCCACTCGTGCCAAGCAGCCCTAAACATGTTCCTTCGTCAATGGAGAGGGAAATGTCAGTGAGTACTTTTTTAGAAGGCTCTTTCCATTTTAAAAACGTATGAGCATTATAGCTATGAGTTACTGCTTTTACTTGTAATAAACTCATTTGTTCACCCCTCAAAAAAATACAGTCCATATATCACAACATATGGGTGATAGGCTCTTCATGTTTAATGCTAAGGCGGGCATTTAGCAGTTTCTTTGTGTATTCATGCTGCGGATTATCAAATAGTTCATACACATTTGCTGTTTCTACAATTCTGCCATGTTGCATAACGACTACATCATCTGCCATTTCAGAAATGACGCCAAGATCATGAGAAATGAGTAAAATGGATGTTCCATATTCAGAACGGATTTTATCCAAGTGGCGAAGTACCTGTAATTGGTTATGTACGTCGAGTGCAGTCGTCGGCTCATCAGCAATAATAACGGAAGGCTGTAAACATGCAGCCATCGCAATCATCACGCGTTGAAGCATACCTCCACTCAGTTGAAAAGGATAGCTTTTTAATAGTTTCGCGGGATTTGGCAGGTTTACATTTTGCATCGCTTCGATGGCAAGCTCTTTTGCTTGTTTTTTATTCAATGCGGTATGAGACCTAATCGTTTCGACAAATTGATTGCCAATTGTAAAAACAGGCGTAAATGAATTCATCGGATTTTGCATAATAAAGGCAATATCCTTGCCGCGAATTCCACGTATTTCTTTATCGTCCAAACCATTTAATTCTCGTCCTTGAAGGGTAATGCTCCCTTCAATTGTAGTTGTTTTCCGATCAAGAAGCTGTAGAATGGACATACTCGTAACGGTTTTGCCACTTCCACTTTCCCCAACAAGGCCCAATACCTTCCCTTTTTCCAGTTCGAAATTAATGTCCTGAACGAGGGTGGAAGCACCTTCCTTTGTTTGTACTTTTACATGTAGATCACTCACTGTTAATACATTCGACCGTTCTGTTCTCAATCTTCTCATTCCTTTTTATTAACGACGTTTGACTCCAAAACGTTCTGATAGCGCTTCGCCTAATAAATTGAAGGTGACGACAACAAGCATAATCATCAAACCTGGATATAGCATTAATTCTGGATTCGTCCGAATATAGGATTTCCCTTCATGAATCATTGCTCCCCATTCAGGTGTAGGAGGTTGCACGCCCAAACCTAGAAACGACATGGCCGATATATCCATGATGGCCCAACCCATTTCTAATGTACCCATAACAGCGAGCGGAGGAAGAACATTTGGAATAATATGTTTCTTTATTATCTTCCATTGAGAAGAACCGCTTATTTTAGCTGCCGCTATATAGTTTTGTTCTTTTAGACTAAGTACCATTCCTCGGAAAATTCTCGCATAATACACCCATTGCACAAGCATCAATGCTATGATGACCTGTTTAAGGCCAGGTCCCAATATACCAACAAGTCCAAGAATGAGCAAGAGGTTCGGAAATGCCATAACACCATCACACAGTCTCATTAGCATCTGGTCCACCCATCCGCCTTTATAACCGGCAATGGTTCCGACAATCAAACCGATGCCTAAAGATGAAATAAAGATTAATGTAGCAAATCCTAACGAAATGCGAGCTCCATATAAGATGCGTGATAACGTACATCTTCCTAAATGATCCGTTCCCAATGGATACTCAAAGGAAGATGGCTGTAGTTTATTAGCTAAATTGACAGCAATAGGATCATTAGGTGCAATCCAAGGAGCCAAGATGGTGATGATAAATAGGAAGCTTAATATTATTGAACAAAGGACAATCACTTTCTGACTTTTCATCATAATACGAAGACTTGTTATCATTGACGTTGCCCTCCTTTTCTGGAGATGCGTGGGTCGATACACATTTGGATTAGGTCAACAATCAAGTTGCTAAAAATGAATAGTCCCGCAGCTAAAAGCACATAGCATTGAATGACAGGAATATCACGATTAAAAATAGCTTCAATGAAATAACGACCGAATCCTGGCCAGGAAAAGACCGCTTCGACGATAATGGTTCCCGTCAGCAGCTTTCCTAAATTCATCCCCAGTCCAGTAATCATGGGGGATATGGCTATTCTCAATACATGTTTTCCCATAATGACTTTTTCATGAATCCCTCTTGTGCGAGCAAAAAGGACATAAGGTTCCTGTAAATTTTCAAGAACGCTAGCACGTAATAGTCGAGTATACAAAGCTATTAATGGCAAAGCTAAAGTAACGGAAGGAAGAACCAGATGTTGCCAAGTCCCGATTCCTTCGACAGGAAATAGGTCGAGTTTAACAGAAAAGAAAAAAATCAATAAATAACCAAGCCAAAAAGAAGGGATGGACGCCCCGAAAAAAGAGAGAAGGCGACTAAAATGGTCAATACCACTGTTTTTCTTTATGCCTGCCAAAAACCCAAGAGGGACACTGACCAGGATAGCTAATATGATGCTACCTAAAGCTAACTGAATGGTCGCTGGCATTCGATAGGTTACCTCTTCCCAAACAGGTTTATTCGAAAGATAAGATATGCCAAAATCAAATTGGCATATCTTAATAATAGAATTTACATATTGAACATGGAGGGGTTGATCTAAGCCAAACTCATGTCTTTTCTGAGCCAATATCTCATCAGTAGATTGGATATGTGCTGCAGATAAATATGCCTCAGCTGGGTCCACTGGTGAAAGGTGAATCATTCCAAACGTAAGAAGAGTGGCCAAGAGAAAGATGGGAATAATGGCCATAATTCGTTTCAAGATATAAGTGCCCATGAAAACCCTCCTGTAACTTACTTCTCGATGCTAATTCCTGTGAATGGATGTTCATCCCGGTTAGCAGGGAATGTAAAATTAGATACATCTTTTTGGTAAACAGCTATTTTCTTAATATAAGAAATGGGCACAATCGCTCCTTGGTCTTGCAGTGATTCCAAAATAGTTGAGTAAAGTTCTTGACGTTCTTTTTCATCTGTTGTTCCAGGAACATCTGCAATTTGTTTTAACAACTCATCTCTGTTCGGATAAGATGAAATGGCTTCGTTAAAACCAAAGCCTTCTGAACCAACGACATTTACGAAAGTATGTGGATCATATGGAGCGCCATAGTTACTAAAGAAATTCAATTCAAAATCATTAGCTTTGAATCTTTCAATTTGTACCGTAAGCTCAACTCCAACGATATTCAATTTAACACCAAGTGCCGCCCACTCAGATTGTAATGTTTCGGCCATTGCTTTTTGAATCGATTCTGCAGAGTCGTACATTAACTCGATTTCAAGCGGCTTTCCGTCTTTCTCACGAACGTTTTTTCCTTTTGGAAGCTTCCATCCCGCTTCATCTAATAAAGCTTTTGCTTTTTCGACATTATAATCAATTGGTGTTACATCAATGTCTGAAGTATACGGGAAGTTTGTCGGTAAAATGAAATCTGCCTTCTCTTCCAAACCTGAAGTAACTCCGTCAACCATTGCTTTTTTATTAAATCCATATTGTAACGCTTGACGAACACGTAAATCTGAAAGTTGTTCTTTCTTCGTATTCATAACTAGTTGTCTTGTCGCAACCGGATCAGAAATACTAGTCTCATAGTTACCTGTTGTTTCTAATTGTTTGAAAGCATCCAGACTGATAGCACCTTCACCATAAATTAGGTCCAGGTCACCTTTTTCAAAAGCAAGAACACGGGTTTCCGCATCAGGAATGACCTTGACTTTGATTTTCTTAACTTTAGGGAGTTCACCCCAATAATTTTCATTGCGTTTGAAAATAGCATATTCATCTGCTTTATATTCTTCCAAAACCCATGGGCCTGTACCGACTGGTTTTGTAACACCTTTAGAAGTGTCACCATCTTTAGGGAATCCAGCATCACCTAAGAATCGGACTGGACGAACAACGGCTAACTCTTGAATAGTAGGATAATATGGCTCCTTTAATGTTAGTTTAAATGTGTTTTGGTCAATTACTTCCGTTTGATCGACTTTCGTAATAAAGCCTAACCAACTATGTAAATCAACATTTTTCAATATAGTATCAAAGTTCTTTTTCACAATTTCAGCATTAAAGGTTGTACCGTCAGAAAATTTCACATCTTGACGGAGGTTGAACGTATATTCCTTCCCATCCTTGGAAATTTCCCAAGATTCAGCTAAATGCGGTTTCAGCTTACCTCCATCTTGGTAGCTGACCAAAGGTTCATATATCATTGATGTAGCGAATAATTGAGAAGGATTATAGACATGCGGATTCATTTCACCTATATCCCTCGGCCAAGCCAAAGTAAGCATGTCTTTACTGTCTTTGTTTGAAGTTGAATTTTCTTTTGATTCATTTGTACATCCAAGTAAAAGCGTTGATAGAATTAAAACGATTGCCGATATAAATAACACTTTTTTGCTGTTTCTTCGTTTTGACATAACCATTGGTGCCCCCTGTACCATATTGAGAATTATTTTCAATTGTAATGAGTAACTATATTATTGTCAATATAATGTCGAAACTCTCAAAAAATATAATTATGTTTATAAGAAATCATATGTAGATACGTAGACCCCCAATATCCTTTTCAGCCATGAATGATGATGCTACTCCGAATATTTATACGTTCGCCCCCTTTTAAAACCCGTATTGTTCGTGAAAAGTTAGGAACCTGACCAAAATGAATTACATTCCGTTGAGGAAATAACCATCAATTCACCTGTTTTTTTTGATAACACATTCATCAATTGCAATCCTCTAAACCTTATAAGAGGATAAAGCTGATGATATTATTCTTATATAATTATTTGTGCGTAGAAGACATCGGAAGGTGGACATTAATCGTTGTATAGATTTGTGAATGTACCAAACGCTCTTGCTGAGAATGCCTAAACATATATGGTGTTATATGATTTTTTTCCTTTAAATTCTTGAATGATTATTATGATATTCCATCACGTTCCTGGACTTTCGCCAGCGGTTTATTAAAAACAAAGTTATGACCCGATTATATTCATCAATAAATCATTAATTCCTGGGAACCATCCATATTCCTTTTCCCTGTTTTCCAGCTGTTTTAGATATGTAAATTAGAAGTTAGGTCCATAAAGTAATACGTTTGAACAAAAAATATCGAAGAAAAGACCTCCCATAAGTTCAATGAACTTACGAAAGGTCTCCTCTATGGTGAAATAAGATTGATTCAAAAACTGAAAGTTAGCATTTCACTAAGCTCCATCTTACAAACCCCTATTTTACGGATTCAAGCGATGATTACTTCATGCCATCCATTCAATTGATAACTTAATAGGAAGTAACAAGGTATTAAATGTGTCCCCAGTAATGGAAAACAGAGTGCAGCTGCAAACAGTCCACACTCCCCCTCGTCTGGATTGCCAAACCAAATCAACAATGGCGATATACAAAAAAATGAGAAAATGTCAGTGACACATTCCCAGTCCTTCATCACCTTCCTTTTCACAATCAAATTTCCCTTCGGTTTCATCTGAAAAATGCAAGGTGAATCTTATATGAACCCCCCCACTAGTAAAGTTAGGACCAGGTTTTTATCTTATATACACATTGAGGTTTATGTGGGAAAGTAGGAAAGCTTATAGAAGGCATATCTTTTATTCTAAGCTTCAACTCTCACAAAATTAATGGAAACTATCGGTATAATGACAAGCCTTGTTTGATTTTCATACCCTGTTATTGATTCAACGATTTCAATCAAACCAGATTGGCTCTTCACCAATAGTCCTTCCACTAAAGTAGTGTCTGTCGCCACTTGTATATTGTGAGTGATTAGATTGTTCAGCACTTCATTAAACATTAAATTTCCTCCTCCTCAACGAGTGTTACCAGTTCTATACTTCTAATCGGGATGTATACTAAGCTATTGCCCGTTTCCCGCAATACGGCATAGTCATCCTTTACTTTAATCAATTGTCCTGTTACTCCCGAGAAATGTGTCGTGATGATAATATTTCTATTGACCAAACCTTTAAGGGACTCTTTTAATGACCGAAAATGCCCTAAGATTAAATCTGTATATAGCATGCTTTTCATCCTTTCCATGTTCTTAAACTTTTCTTGCACTCTAAAGGATATGCAGTAGACAAGTTATTGACACAACTAAATAGAATATTTTGAAGAAAGGTAGAATTACCAATTTATTTATTTTGCTTGATAAGTTTCACCTTTGATACCAATTTCACATATAGTATGTCCGAGGTGATGAAAAATGTTATACGAAAGATTTCCCGGGTTAGTAAGTGTGGTCATGACTTGTCATAATGTAGCCCCATATGTTGATGACTGTTTAAATAGTATACTTAACCAAACTTATAAGAATATAGAACTTATTATAGTAAATGATTATTCTACTGATCACACTGCTGAAATGATTGATAACTGGATCAAAAAAACCAATCCTTCATTCCCAGTTGTAGTGGTGGACCTACCCAGGAATGTTGGTTTTTCAGGGGCATTGAATATTGGGTATTATTTATCTTCTGGTGAGTATATTGCTGTACAGGATGGTGATGACCTATCTCATCCAAACCGGTTTGAACAACAAGTGAACTTCTTAAAAATGAATCCGGACCATGTTTTGATTGGGACAAACTATAAAGTCTTTGCAGATGGTGAATTTGAAAACCAGAATAATGTACACTGGCTTAAGTACGGTCAGGATATAAAGGAAATGTATTGGAATGGAGGGCATTGTATTTGTCATGGAACGATTTTATTCCGCGGTGTGATTTTTGATGAGTTAGGTGGCCCTACCAGAAGGATAAAGGGTGCTGAAGACTATGAATTTATTGCAAAATGTCTGAACTCCAATTACCAGATCGAAAATTTAAAAGAAGCACTCTATTATTATCGTCTCCATCCTATGCAGCGTTCCCGCGAATTTTTTGGGGAAGGCAGTAAAGAGATATGAGTGAATCTACCATGCGTGTTCTTATGACACTTGATGGAATTGATGTAGGCGGTACTGAGACACATGTTTTAAGTCTGGCTGAGGAAATGATAAATAAAGGCATAGGGATTGTCATCATAAGCAGGGGTGGTTCATTATTACAATCCTTCAGTCGATTACAATGTCCCATTTACCAAGTCCCATTCCCCTACTCTCTTCCAATTCCAGCGGATTTACAGGAGAAGTTATGTAAAGATATCAAACAAATTATCATGACTGAAAAAATAACACTTATTCATAGCCATCAAACTCCTTCAGCTTTCTTAACCTTCCAAGCAGCAAAAGAGCTTGGTATTCCTTCAATATTTACAGCGCATGGAACTTATTATCCAAAATCCGAACTATTGCGGGTACTGCCCCTGGCAAATAAAATCATCTGTGTAAGCCCGCCAATCCAGCTATTCATACAGCAGCTTACAGATCAACCGACAATAGTCATCCCTAACGGAATAGATACCACTCGATATTCCCCATCAGACTCCTTCGATCTGAAAGTCCAGCTTGGGATCCCAAAGGATTCATTTGTTCTTTTATACAGCAGCCGAATAGCATGGACAAAGGCAAACATCTGCATGATTTTTCTGAGAGCCTGTAAAGACTTAAAGCTTTCGGACATTCCCAATTTATATGTTGTAGTTGTTGGTGACGGCCCTCGATTTAAAGAAATAAAAGACATAACGGATACAATACATCGCTCATCAACAGATAACTTCATCAATTTAGTGGGTGAAAGACTTGA
Source organism: Peribacillus sp. FSL R5-0717 (assembly GCF_038002945.1). Classification (NCBI taxonomy): domain Bacteria; kingdom Bacillati; phylum Bacillota; class Bacilli; order Caryophanales; family Bacillaceae; genus Peribacillus; species Peribacillus sp. FSL R5-0717. Next base: position 2,938,194 of record NZ_JBBOOF010000001.1, on the reverse strand, counting down.
TTTACAGCATTATTACTCATTGGCTGACTGTGTGGTTGGAACGGGCAGAGTCGCCCTGGAGGCTATGGCCTGCGGCAAACCTGTTATCGCGGCTGGAAGCCATGGATATTTCGGTCTAGTGGAAGAACATAATTTTGAAGATGCTTGGCATTGTTATTTTGGGGACCATGGCTCTCTTAAACCCTGCAGCCGCTATACAATGGCAAATGACATTCGGTCTTCACTATCTCCATCTGACCGTCTATTAAAGGCAGGGTCGGCTTCGCGTGAATGGATGTTAAAAAAGTTTAATATTAAATCCAGTGTAGCCAATCTGCTCGAGTGTTATAAAACTCTAATTAAGGGATGAGTGTATTGAAGAAAGTATTATATATTGGCTGGATTGGTTTTGGCAACTTGGGGGACGAGTTATTATGGAACGTGTTTAAAGAGTTAAACAAGCACTATAATTACTCTACCAAGATTGAGATTGTTCCTTCCCTGCCTGGCGTGGATATCAATCATACGGAAGAATATGACACAGTTATCTTAGGTGGCGGTTCCCTATTACTCCCCGGTTATATGGCAGCACTAAAACAGGCAATAGACCTTGGAAAAGACGTTTTTATATGGGGTAGCGGCCTTGACTGGATAACTAAAGAACAGCTGGACATTATAAACTCAGGACAATCACTATCATTAGAAAAGACTTTTACAGAAAAAGATATAATCTTGTTTCGTGAGACCCTTGAAAAGGCAGCATTTGTTGGTGTAAGGGGACCTATTACCAAGAAGGTTCTAGAGACATTTGGAATCAACAGTGACAAAATTAAACTGATTGGAGATCCCGGGGTCTTGCTTAACCCGCCCGCAGTGATTAGGAAAAAGGAAAAAATAGCAGCAATAAACTGGGGTACAACATTCAACCGATTGTACGGCCAGGATGAAGCTGCTATTGAAAATGCGCTTCTTCAAGTATCCAAAAAATTAATAAAGTCGGGTTATAAAATTTTATTGTACGTTGTCTGGGGCAGTGACCGGGAGGCCTCCAAACGACTTTACGATAAATTGAATGACCCGTTGAATGTGACTTATGATCCATCACTATACTCAGAGGAAGAGCTTATTGAAAAACTCTCTGTCTGCAGTTTGAGCATTAACTTTAAACTTCACGCCAATATCCTTTCCTTAGCAGGAAATGTCCCCTGTATCGCCCTCGGATACAGATTTAAAGTATTTGATTTGTTTCAGTCCCTTGGGCTGGAGAATTTAGTCGTTTCAACCGATTCCGATACACTAGCTCTCGATATTATGGAAGGGATCCGGGAAATTGAACTAAATAATGAAAAGATAATCGAACAATACAAAAATAGAAAGGAACAATTCAGTCCCTTAATAATTGAACCTATAAAAAATAATTTCACAGTAGACTAAGTTTTAGATTTCAATACCAAAATTCCAAATAGTTTCAAATATATTTTCTAAATCCTTAAAATTCACCTCCAGACACAAGTTTCGGGGGTGAGTTTTTTTCTGCGGTTAACTCCAACTGTTTTGGAATAATGAAAATAACAAATAAGAGGACAAACCCGGGGACAAGGAAAACAATTAAGTTATTGCTTGTCCACTTCGAAAAAGCTTCAAAATTGGGCAATTGTTTCTTTTACTTTGACCCAACAAGGTTTAGATAGCTTTAGTATGTAGATTTTAGTAAATTACCAGATAGTTATCACTCTGAAATTGTATAACAAGAAGGCACTCCTTTTAAAAGGAGTGTTTATTAAGTATGAACATAAAAAAGCACCTGTTTAAGGTGCTAAGCTTGTAACGTTTTATATAGTGGATTTTCTAAACCAATTAGAGATTGCATAGTACTTGTCAACTATCATAGGTTGCTACTCGCGGGGATCTAGCTGCCTTCCTTTTTTTAGTTTGATGGCTCCCATTTACCTATAAAAAACGCTATCATTGTTTACCTGCTTTGACTTGGCTTCGCTACGAGACATTTGTATCCCTTGCCTTGGGACCTCCTTTTGTCTTCGGCATTAGCCTTGTTCTCTTTGACTTGCTTTTAGGTCTTTTTGTGGTGTTTGAGCTAGCACAGGTTGCTACTCGCGGCAATTTAGCTGCCTTCGATACTATCCGTAGGTTGTCCCTCATTCCCCCCTTTATATTTCTTTAATCCTGAAAGGTGTGTTCTTCCCAAGCACATACGCTTTCATTCAAAAAAGAAATAATTCGTCTACTTCTCCATACTCAATACCACATAAACGTTTTCAATCAGTTTTTAACTCAATCAACCAAGCTTCCTATCTGATTTCCTTGTTAAAAAAACTCAATTAGTCATAATTTCCACCAATGTTTCACTACATCTTTTAGAACCTTTTAATTTTGTCGATATTTACTCAGAATTTGTAGTTATTTCTCGGGAAATTGTTGAAATTTGAAAATAGTGATTCTAAATAGTTAGAACAAAAGAATTTCTACTATTGATTTGATTGCCTCGGTTTAAATTGTTAACACCTCAATATCGTAAAAGATTCTAAAAAAAACATTAAGAAACCTTTTTCTTATTTTGAAGTAATGTTTCTTAATGGTTTTTTTGTTCAGTTTTAAGTTATGACATATCGTTTGTCAGTTAAATGTTCATCTCACCCGTAGAGCAGCGAGTGTATTGGTTGGAAATTTCTTTAATCCTGAAAGGTGTGTTCTTCCCAAACATATACGATTTCATTCAAAAGAGAAATAATTCGTCACTTCTCCATACTCAATACCCATAGACGTTTTCAATCAAGTTTTTAACTCAATTGGTCATAATTTTCACCAATGTTTTACTACATCTTTTAGAACCTTCTAATTTTGTCGATATCTACTCAGAATTTGTAGTTATTTCTCGGGAAATTGTTGAAATTTGAAAAATAGTGATTCTGAATAGTTGGGAAAAAGGAATTTCTACTATTGATTTGATTGCCTCGGTTTAAACTGTTATTTAACATCTCAATATAGTCAAAGAGACTAAAAAAAGTAATGAAACCTATTTCTTATTGAAGTAATGTTTCTTAATGGTTTTTTGTTGTTCAGTTTTAAGCTATGACATATCGTTTGTCAGTTAAATGTTCATCTCACCCGTAGCTGCGAGTTTATTGGTTAAAAATTAAGCTCTCTTTTAATTGAATGAGAGCATGGGTTAAATTGTCATATGTATCGGGTATCGCTATCTCTGTTTCATTGGTTACTTCTAATCTTTCTTTTTCTTGATACAAGGGGGCCTTTAGCTCTATCGTTTAGGGAGTTCCCCGTATAGCGTATCGCTTTAAGCGTTTCGATGTCGGATTGAAAGAAGGTGTGTAAATTCCCACATTTTAATAATGGTTATTCATTTCGTTCTAAGTTTTAGACATACTTTCGAGCATTGATTTTGCATTTCCACTTCCTTTGAAGAGGATGCTCATTCATTCAGAAGTCAATCCTGTTTCATATCGCCCTTTCTATTTAAAGATGAAGAATCTGTGGACTTATTTTCATGTTATATCGCACACCGATACGAAACATAAAAAAGAACCGATAAGCCCCTTTCTTGAGGAACACTATTGAGGACATGGATCTTGCTGGAGCTGGGAAACCCGTTGTTTTAAGCTGAGCCATATCCTTGTCAGTGGATTGTTCATTTCAAGCGTAGCTGCGAGTTGTTCATTGGTTAGAACATTTAAAATCTCATTTATTTGTTTGGAATTATGGGTTAAGTTGTCTTTATACCGGGTATCGCTATCTCTGTTTCATTGGTTACTTCTAATCTACCTTTTTATAGATACATAAGATCTTTAGCTGTACCCTCCAGGGACATGCCCCTATCACGTATCGCGTAACGCTATGTGCGCTTCGATGTCAGATTGAATAAAGATAGCATCTTAAAAACTCATGTCCTTTTCGTTCTAAGTTTTGACCATACTTTTGAATAGTGGGTGTGCATTCCCACTTCTTCTGCCACTTCCTTAGAAAAGAATACAAAGAATACTCGTTCATTCGGATGTATATCATGTTTGCATCAAACGTCACTTTTCTATTAAACCTAAAGATTCGAATTTATTTGCAAGTTATATCGCCCAGCGATACGCAACACACAAAAAAGAGCCGATCAATCCCTGTCTGGAGCACCTCTATTAAGGATGACTTTTGTTTTTGAATGCATGTTTTCAACCCCCTCAGCTCCCTTTTTATCAAACATGCCTTTTTTGCTTGCTTTAAATTGTGCATTTTGTTTTAGATGCATATCGCTTAAACAAATCTCCAATGAATTTCAATTAAGCCTTCGCTTGCCTTTGGTAGAACGTCCGATACATTGGAATCGCCGAGCTCTTACATAACAGGTGCCAAACCTGTAAAGTTGAAATATTCTTTCTTCATTCTGTTTTTTCAGCTACGCGAATCATATATGGCACTATGAATTTTTTTAAAGTTTTTTGGATTCGCATAGGCAAAAAACCTTAACAGTCATCCCTTATTTTCTGAATATGGAGAAAAGTCCCCGCCATTTTTCGGAACGTTTTTGTATAGCCTCTTCTAAACGTTTATTAAATTCATTTTGTGAACTCCATTCTTTTTTCTGTTCGTCCCGCATATTTTGTATTTCTTTTTGTAAGAGTTCACTTTTTTGTTTTTCTTGTTCCAGCAATGTTTCGTAATGGGTATTTTGTTGTTCAGTTAATTGTTCAATTTTAGTATTAGTTCTTTGCGCTGAATTTCCTATACTAGAACTTATAACATGATGATCTTGCTGGAGCCGGGAAACCTTTGTTTTAAGCTGTGACATATCGTTGGTCAGTTGGGCATTCATTTCACGTGTGGCTGCGAGTTCATTGACTAAAAACATTAAGACCTCGTTTAATTGATTGGGGTCGTGGGGTGAATTTTCATATGTATCGGGTATCGCTATGTGTGTTTCATTGGATCCTTCTAATCTTTCTTTTTGTTGATACACAAGGTCTTTAGCTGTATCGTCTAGGGGCTTGTCCGTATCGCGTAGCGCTATAAGCGCTCCGATGTCAGATTTAACAAAGATACGCCGATCTCCATCTTTCAAAAACTCATATCCATTCCGCTCTAAGATTTGACCATACTTTCGAACAGTGGGAGTTGCAATCCCCACTTCTTCTGCCACTTCCTTGGAAGAGAAAGCTCGTTCATTCAGTTGTATATCGCGTCGCATATCGGACCTCTTTTCTATAACTAGTTGTATCTGTAGTCTACCCGACCTTAAATTTTCTGTCTAGATAAGTATAGCCTATCCAGAAGTCGTTAGGGATAGCGATAAGATTCCCTTATCCTTTCTTCTGTTTCCATATAGGATTAGATTACCTATTCACTTACCTTCCTTCTCTTGCATAGCCTCCATCTCCCCTTATAATTGGGGATGTTACATCTGGTTGGGCCTGGCGCCTGGTCCCGTGCCTTTGGAAAACTGGCCAGCCTTATCCTCAGGATTCCCCCTTTTTTTGTTGCAAGTTATCACTCGTACAAATTTCATATAATCACTTAAGTGGAGTGGAATTACATCCTAATTCATAGGCTCTTTTACATAACAAGCTCTGAGTGCTTTTCTAATAAAAGTGGCTGGTCGATTATTGAAACCAAGTTTATTAATCCACCTAAGTGTTTATTATTGTTTCTCATCTAATATAGCTTTGACTTGTTTTATAAGAACTTCCCATTGATTTGCTTTTGTTTACTTATGTTCCGTACCATTCAAATTGATGAAGGACTCGTGAAAATGCTGAAACACACAAACAGAAAGGAACAATTCTATTATTTTCCCACTAAAAAAAGCTCGACCCAAATGGCACATTATATGCCTTTTGGGTCAGCTCATTTTTTCATTATTTCATCAGCTTTGCAACTGGCTTCGAAAGAAACAACAATACAATACCTAAACCAATTGTTACAAAACCAATCACACTAAAGATTTCCAGGTAACCTAAAGACTGCGTATATGCAGCTAATTGTCCGGCTACCATATTGGCCACTGCGGAACTTGCCAGCCATACTCCCATTAGAAGAGAGGCTAGCTTGATTGGAGCAATTTTGCTTACCATTGACAAACCAACTGGTGAAATCATTAGTTCGGCTAATGTATGAAGGAAATACGTTACAATCATGAACAGGATGTTCACTTTCAGCGCTGTATCGTTTCCTGTGTACATAACGGCAGGAAGCAGTACTAAGAAACCTAACCCAACAGTGACTAAACCAAGAGCCATCTTCGTTGGGGTTTTTAAGTCACCGCGTTTTGAGCTGCCAAGCTTGTACCATAAAGCAGACATAATTGGCGCTAAAATCACGATGAATAATGGGTTCAATGATTGGAACCAGGCAGTTGGAACCTCAAAGCCAAATACATTCCGATCAATTTGGTCATTGGCATACAATGTCAAAGAACTTCCTGCCTGCTCGAAAGCGGCCCAGAACGCAATGACGAAGACTGCCAAAATAACGATAGCCGCTGTACGTTTTTGTTCTCTTTTCGTTAACTGTGCAGCTGATTTTTTACCAGCTGTAACTTCCGGTTTGCCAGTAGGTCCTTTACCTATATCACCTAAATAGCGATTGCCTAATAAGTTGAAAACTAACTGTCCTACAATCATGCCAATTGCTGCTGTCAAGAACCCATATTTATAGCTCATAAGCCCTACCACTAACGGTGCGAAGAAAGCCCCAACGTTAATACCCATATAGAAGATGGTGAAAGCCCCATCACGACGCGGATCATTGTCTTCATAAAGATCACCAACAATTGTCGAGATGTTTGGCTTGAAGAAACCATTACCGATAATCAATAAACCAAGACCAATGTAAAGCGCTGTTAAACTCTGACTTGCGAATAGCGAAAAGTTACCCAGCGCCATTAAAATACCGCCAATCGTGATCGCCAATCTTCTGCCTATGAAACGGTCAGTCAAGTATCCGCCAATCATTGGCGTAATATAAACGGCACCAGTAAAGAATCCGTATATGCCCATAGCCGCAGATTTGTCGACTCCAAGCCCGCCGTTTACAACCGTTGCTGTTAAGTAAAGAACAAGGATTGCCCTCATTCCGTAATAGCTGAAGCGCTCCCATGCCTCAGTAGCGAACAGCATATACAGTCCTGGAGGATGCTTTTTCCTAGACTGGTTTGGCTGCTGAACTTCTTCTTTTAATAGTGCTTGCATAATAAAGTCCTCCTCAATATGGTTAACCACCAATCGTTACATTCACAAAATAATTGCATGGTCTTTATTTTAATAGACAATTGATTGGTACGATGATGGCCACTCATTCCATCCACCTCACCATCAGTAAGCGTTTTCATTTTTAATCTTCGCTCTGGTGCAAAAAGAATCTGATAGCAAAATCTACATGGGCATAAACTTATAAATTCATTCATTTAACTTGAAGACATTCAATGAAGGTATTTATATTTTAAAGAATCTTTAGTGTTGTAAAATAATTTTATATTATCAGAAAATATAAAAATACAGAAAAAAAAGAAAAAAAGTCTTGTTGCATTAATGGTCTGTGCAGCAACGGAGCCCCCCCCCATCATAATAAAAAACTGCCTTGTATTAAGGCAGTTTCTTAGTCAACAATCCATTGATATAAATTTTTGGGTCTTCCTATTTTTTGATAACTCACAATAGTTTCCACTTTTCCTTCATCAAGTAAATGCATAATATAGCGATAGACGGTCGGATAAGCCAATCCAACTTCTTTAGAAATTGTATCAACAGAAAAAGGCTCACGATTAGAATATAGAAAATCACTCACGTGACGAAGTGTTCTCTTACTAATTCCCTTTGTTACAAATACATCCTTCTCTTCACTGGATTTTTGCTGCGAAGATTGGGTTAATTTTGCTAGGCGGGCATGGAGTTGAATTCTTGAAATCAAATCAGGCGCTTTTACAGGCTTTAAGGCAAAATCCGTTGCGCCTGCTTCAAGAAAGCGATCAGCAATTTCCTGTCGTTCATCGACTGTTAATACAAGAATCGGAACATCGGCATTAAGTTTACGAAGCTCACCCACTGTTTTTATTCCGTCCATTTCCGGCATATGATAATCAACTAAAACAACATCCGCTCCTTTTTCTGCAAACACATTTAACCCTTCTTTTCCGTTGTTAGCCGTATCTGCATTCCAGCCGGCAAATTCACAAATTTCACTTAGCATATATTGAATTGATGCATCATCATCAATGACTAAAATGTTCATCTTGACACACTCCCCTCAGCAAGTTTAATCCAAATTATTGTCCCGTGCCCAAGCTTGCTGTCAATTTCCACAGATGCACCATGTCCTTCAGCAACTTGTCGTACGAAAGCTAATCCCATCCCTGGATGCGATTTCGTACTGAACCCAGCTTTCCATATTTCCACCTGCTCTTTAGGTGAAATCCCTTTCCCGTTATCTGATACGCCCAACCAAAGTTCATTTTCATAGGTTTTTACCTTAAGCAAAATCTTTCCATCTTCCACTCCATTCACTGCATCATAAGCATTGTCAATTAAATTCACCAATGCCCTTGTCATTCGGATTTTATTAATGAAAATTTCAATTTCAGGATCTGTTTGAAAGTCTACCTTCAGATTAAGATTTGTCCCGCTCAGTCTGCTTGCTTCGACATATTCAACTAAATCTTTTATACGGCACCAATGTTTTTTATCATCATATAAAATCTCGGAAATCATGTCGCTAACGGAAAGAATCGATGCTGAAATCCTTTGGCAATATTCTTTAATTTTAGAATCGTCCACTTTCATACTAATTAAAGAATTCAACCCCTCAATTGCTGTAAGAGGCGTTTTTAAATCATGGACCAGATATAGTGCTTCCCGTCCTGATCTTGACTGCATTGCTTCTAACTGCGCATAATGAAGCTCTTGCTTTATCCGCCATCTTTGTTCAGATAAAGAAAAATACACAGCTAAAATAACAGCATTAATAACAAAAATCAAACACAAAGTTAAACTGTACAATGTTAAAGATTGCTCAAATCCAATTAGAACCGCTATATCTTTTAATTCCTTTGAAATCGATCCTTGGCCAAATCCATATTGGGATAAAGAAGGAATCTCATTCAGCCATTCAATCCCAAAGATTAATTGAGAACAAATAATCGTTTTAATAATGGGCTTTAGTCTACCCTTTTCAAAGGCTTGCAATAATAAGATGGCTAACAACAATAACAACGCATATGCGCTAAATGAGTATGTTAAAGAATAATAAGCATTTATCACGATATAATCGAGAGGAATAACAATAAGAGGAATGACGACTTTTAACCATGGACGGTTTAAACGAGCACCGATTTCGTCTCCCAACAGCAGTGCACCAATATAATGAAACAAAGCTAAAACTGTATTTAAAGAAATTAACAAAAAAACGGCAAGCATTAGCTTATTTCCCGTTTCTTCACCTTCTCTTAAAGAAATAAGCAAATCAGTAAGGCCAATTTCGTCAGGACCCAACCACGACAGTAAGAATACCCCGAATAAAATTACTCCAATTTTTATCCATATTGTCCAAGACCTCATAAGACTAGCTATCATAATCATTTCACCTTTAATCGATTATTTGCTTCTAGAATAGAATGATAACCATTCTTTCATTTCGTATTGATTTAAATGTATGTATACCCTTCCATTCTCATTATACGCAATTCATCATTATTATGAAAATTGATAAAAAAATGGGTTCTAATGCTCGAACATCTTGCAAGTAAACTCTAAATCTTGAACAAAGATTATGTACTTGAACTGTTTTGTAACGTTTTAACTGAGGTTTTATATCATTCACGGATGGCTAATATTCTATAGGTATGTCCCGTTTCAACGACCTAAGTCTTTCAAGGAAAGGGTGCGTTTCTGGGGAAAGAAATGTGCTCCAAGAGCCGGTGCCTTCGCATTAGGAAGATTATCGAAGGTAGACAAGAAATAATAAAATATTATCCCAAGCCTGTCGCTAGGAAAACAAATGTATAGTAAATTTTATTTGTCAAATGGAGAGAATGCTACTGCCGATTGGCATGATCCTTTTTAAAATGAAAGAGATTTGCGTTGTGTACAATCTCTGTTATATAGTTCATGGTGATTTTTGCAGCCGTTTGAAAATCGTAGCTTTTGCGATTATTTAAAACATTCGTAAACATTCCCTGCCATACTAAAATGGTCAATTCATTAATTGCATCAACGTTTTCCTCTTTAATGTAGCCCTCTCTTAGTGCAATTTCTAAAAAGGATCGCCCTCTTTTTGACACATTACGTTCGAAAAGGATAATCTTTAATTCTTCAGGGATGTTAATCAAATCAGATGGATAGATTTTGTAATAGTCTTCAAGCAACTTTTCAGGTTGATCGGCTAGGTCCATAATAAAAACCGCATGGAAGATTTGTGGTTGCTGAAAAGAGTGATTACAAAAACATTCCCATGCTAATAAGTACTTTTCAATTGGATCTTTTCCTTTTTCAATATAAACAGCTACCTCATCTGTGTAGCATTTCAAGAATTTCATTGAAGCGAAAAAAATCAAATGGGAGACTTCAGAAAAATAGTTATAAATGGTTGCGCTATTATAACCCGCTTTATCCGCAACTTTCCTTATTGTTACATTCTCTAAACCTTCCTCTTCGATAATTTCAGCTGTTGCGTCCACAAAGTATTTCCACATGCGGCCCATTTGTATTTCTTTTTTTTTCATATCTATTCCCCTCACATTTTTAAAAAAGATATAGGTCCATTTCAATCACTGAACCCTATAAAACATAGCTTTCTGTATTCTTATCTATATTTTATTGGGGCATGCTAATCAATTAAGTGCTTAAGGTTAAATTATACCAAACTATGGCATGGAAGCCGAAAGAACATTAGCCCACAATAGAAACGTATAAAAATAAAAAGCTGGCAAAAAACAAAACGTTTATCGCCAGCCTTTTTACATTTTGGGGGATCTTTAAGAAAACCTCATTATTCTATCACTTGGGTACCCTCTTGCCTTTTGCTAACTTGCTTTCATTTCTCTCTTAAGGAGCGAAATCTCTTTTCGTTTTTCTTTCGTTACTCTTTGCCAAATTATAGCCGTAATCAACCCAACAATCGTCAAGCCTAATAAAATTGTAAATAATACCTTATAACCGTCTGTACCACTCCAGTGGTCCAAACAAGCACCTGCAACAATTGGCATAAAGATTTCTCCGCTATACCCAATAATCATCAAGGGCATGGCAACTGTTCCTGTTGTTTCGACAGGATAGTCTCCTTCCACCAAAATAGCGAAGTGCGTTGCCTGTAATGCATACATTGATATATAAATAATCGCTATAAAAACTAACAGTAATAAGATGAAAGAAGGCTTTCCGGGTAATACGATGAGAGCAGCTAAACCGATTGCCAGAACACAATAGCCAATTATGACCATATTCGAAATACCAATTCGATCCCCGATAATGCCAGAGCCGAAACTTCCGATTGGGCGACAATATTGTGAAAAGTAACCCAAAGCAGCGGCAATTATTGTTGAAGCACCAAAGGCGGCCGTTGCATAAGGCGTAATATAATAGAAACTATTAATCATCGCATAAGACGTTAATATAAGAATGGCTGCCAACCAGGTTGTTGGCATTTTGAGTATCCTCAAAAGTATTGCCCAATCAAATTTTTTATCTTCCTTTTCTTTTATTTCACCACTACTTTTGTTACCATCTGGTTCCTTATAAAGTAACATAATCATGAACCCTAAAAGAATACACATCACGGAATAGAAAATAATCACAGAAGACAATGCCAGCTTGTCACTCAGTTGCTTTGCTAAAATGGCGAAGAGTCCTAATACCAAAGCAGATTCGATAACTTTGGCAGCACCGCGTCCGCCTTCAAAAAAGCCGAATGCTTTTCCTTGTTCATTTTCAGATGCTAACGAACGGACGGCTTTTATTAATGCTACCCAAAAGGTCATGATGGATGTTATTCCCCAAGCTGCATAGATTAGCAGCAACACAGGGTAAGGGGGATACAATAGTAAAGCAAAGCCTAGGATCCCTGTCGCAAATAAAGATATGGACAACAAGTGCTTCGTTCTCCATCGATCTGCCACATACCCTCCAAAGATATAGGAAATCAAACAGCAAACTCCATAAGCACTGCCAAGCGTACCCATTTGTGTATTGGTTAAGTGAAAGGCATTTAAGAATACATCATAATAATAGTTTCGAAAATAAGGCAATGTATAAATCATTTCACCTGCAATGATTAATATGACTAGAGTAGGTATATTTTTCCTTAGTTTACCTTTCATCTCTTTTCTCTCCAATCCCTGGCTTTTTAAAGTCCTAAACGCTCAATCTTTTGATCCCAATTCTTATGGAATGCCGGTCGGCTGTTTTCTTTAACATCCATTTCCCCAACAATCATAAAGCTTTCTGCATCAGAAGTTTGCGTAACGGTAATGTCAGCTTCAATCCACCAACCCTCACGCCCAATTCTCATTTTTTGACAAATGGTATATTTCGCCGAAAGAGGATTAGCATTACTTAATGTCAACTCTCGTCTCAAATTGTGTTCAACCGTAACATCGATGTCATCAAAGCGATAGACCCCTTCACCAAATACCCCTCCTACACCATCGGTTATGCAAGTCCATGTATCCGTTAAAATATCGTAAGAAATGGAACGATCGACTTTTCCCTCTGAAAGTATAGTTGTCGGAGTTAATGGCGCGCTTTGAGGACTCATATTCGGTCCAGATACCCGGCTTCCTTTAAAAATTGGTAATGAAAACTTTGCGGTTTCAAGATTCAGAGTAAGTGTTGCATCCTCAGGCATTGGCCAAAACATTGGCCAAAAAGTTGTTGCAATAGACAAACGTATCCGGTGTCCGGCTTTAAATTTATGCCCGCAACAGTCTAAATTAACAAATGCATTTACTTTTTCACCAGGGGTTAACAAGTCTACTTGATCATGTCCATTTAAATGGGTTAAATTCATTACTCCATAAGAAACACGGGTAACGGCTCCATCTGGTGCCACATCTGATAGTTGTGCGAAGAGCATTGCCTTTGGTTTGTCACTTGTCATTTGCACTTCAAATCTTGGATAACCAACTATTTCTAATGGGCTTTCTAAGACATCCCCTTCAAATACCATCGCCATACCATCATCCAATCGTTGATCTGACGGACTTTCCCCCGGTACTCCTGCACCCATCCATTCACCTGATAAAAGGCCATGATTTAAAGGTGTTTTTAATAACACTCTCTCTTCTGTTTCATCTCTTTCTTCTAGCAATTTACCATGAGTCAATTGATAAGTTTGCGTTAGAACTTCATTTGATGGCCAGGAATCGAGTTTAACCCACTCTCCTTTACTTACTGGTTTAATGGAAGAAGGAGGCATACTTTCCTCAAGCCATACATTCACCATTGGTCCATCCATCGCATCGTTCTCTTTTCCTTTTAGCCAATGGTCCCACCATTTAACAGCTTCTTGCAAAAAGCCCATTGCTGGTCCTGGAACTCCATCATGAGGGTATACGTGTGCCCAAGGACCAATAATCCCCTTTCTGGGAACTGAAAGCCCTTTCATTAAACTTAATACGGTATTCGTATAAGAATCTTCCCAACCATCGATGGCTAGAACCGGCACTTCAATGTCATCGTAATTTTCACAAACTGAACCATGCTTCCAATAAGCATCTCTCGTTTGGTGCTCCATCCATTGCGCCATCCATAAAGGCATTTCCTCTAATCTTTCCAGCCATTTTTCACGCCAGCTACCCCCAACAATATGAGGGTCAAGCGGACGCACCTGATAAGCCAGCATAATGGCCCCCCACCAGAAATTATCATTTAAGAGGCAGCCGCCTTTATAGTGGATATCATTGTTATACCGGTCATCGGTAAACCCGAGTGTAATAATTGCTTTTAAATTTTTGGGTCTTCTGGCTGCAACCTGAAGCGAATTAAAGCCCCCCCATGATTTACCGATCATACCGATATTTCCATCACACCAATTTTGTTTTGAGATCCAATCAATAACTTCCAGAGCATCATCTTGTTCTTGCTTTAAGTATTCATCCCTTAACAGACCATCTGATTCTCCCGAACCCCTCATATCCACTCTGACAACTGCATATCCATGCCCGGCAAAATAACCATGCATCGGTTCATCTCTTGCCCTTGTACCGTCTGTTTTTCTGTAAGGAATGTACTCTAAAATGGCAGGTACTTTTTGACCTTCCCTAATCTCAGGCAACCAGATACGACTTGAAAGTCTAGTTCCATCTTTTAAAACAATCCAAGTGTTTTCAATGGTTTGAACCGCATAAGGAAAATTAGTGATAATTTCTTTTTCTTTATACTCTGACATTTCCCAACCTCCTCTTAGTCATTTTCATCCGCCATAAAGTAGTCATTATCTTTATTTTTAACTCACTATTAGCGCTTTGTATAAATTTTTAATCGTAATTATAAAACAATCAAAGTAATTTTATAATCATGATTATATTTGTGGAATTAGTATATCACCCGAAGATATGTTAAACAACTTAAAATTTTCAGAATTCTTATATTGGATTTTTACTTTACATAAAAAGAAAAGGCCTCCCACAGTAAACTGTGGGAGGCCATCAACTTTAAAAATATTTACATGTTAGGTGAGCACTCATTACTGAATCGTCGTTAAACCCCTATATTAAGGGATTTAAGCGATGATTACATCATGCCGCCCATCTAAGAGGTGGTTTTTTACTCTTATATGGGTTGGCAGAACCTTTGTATCAACTTGGGTTATAAGAATGGATATTGTATACGTTGGAATGAAAAAGAAAAAAACCTTAAATCCAAATCAAACTGCGTTATTAAAGAAACATATAAAAAAATTTGAAGAAAAAGATGGTGTTTTAACTGAAGCCTTCACGATTGATGGTGATGCAGGCATGATTTTATACGGATTTGTGTCTCCGAATAAAACTGTAAAAGGCGTGGTTTTTATATAGATCAATAAATCCAAAGGAGTTTTGTAAATGAATTTAAAAAAGGTTTCTAGTGGCTGTCTTGTTTTTTTGCTTGTGTTGGTTGTATCAGCTTGTGAGAGTAATGGCGTAATGGAGGGATTGGAAAGGCTACTGAACTCAACTTGAGAGAAGTTAAAGCATTTATGGATGATGAAAAAACAGGGTTTTTATATGTGAAATCAGCATTTGATTCTGATTCTGATAAAGAACTCGATCGAATGCAGTTAAGCGAAATTGAACGAGTTGCCGAGGCTGAAAAGATTGATTTTTATGTGTTTGATGCAAAAGAACTGCCTACTTCAGAACTTTACGAACAGAATACTTCAAAACGTACTCTTGTGCAATATTCAGGAACCTTCGCCTTTTATCAAGAGGGTGAAATCAAAGTGGAATTGGATTTTAAAGATATTTCAGTAAATGATGTTTCTGGCGAAGTTGAAAAATTTGTTCAAAATATGAAGCATGATTAATCCAAATAAGGTTAACCACAATAGTGCAGTTAACCATTGATAAAGCAATCGTAGCAAGAAAACCGACACCGCACTCAAATAAAGGGCACGATGTCGGCTTAAAACTTAACGGCCAAACTCCTTATTGAATATTTTATCGCGAGCCCCTATGACTTCCGGGGCCACCGAGTTGATGGCCGTTACCAAAATATGCTTTCCGCCTATAGGTCCGCCAACTCTCGTTTCAAATCCGAAAGTACCGCCGGCATGCCCCCAATAGGATTGCCCATCCGGTGTTTTTCCTTCATAAATCCCTAGTCCGACTTTACCCATAGGTGAATCCACTGCTGTGAGCATCTGGTCCATCATCTCTTGATTCAGAAGCTTTCCACCCAACAGCGCACTGAAGAAGGTGGTCAAATCATTGACTGTTGAAACCATATCTCCGGCTGCATTTGCCCATGATTGATTCACTTCTGTCAAATCATACAAATGACCCGATCTGTCCATATTATATCCTGTGGCATGCTCACCTGGGATATAGGAGCTATTTCCCATTACGAACGTCTCTGTCAGCCCAAGCGGTTCGATGAACCTTTTCCTGATCTGCTCCGCATACGTATCTCCTGTTACCTTCTTAATAATTTGACCGGCTAGTACTGTATTGATGTTGGAATAATTCCATCCCTCCCCTGGTGCAAATACAGGTGGCTTTGCAAGTGCCAAACTGATAAGCTCGTCGGCGGTATAATAACGGAATGGATTTTGAGGCAAGGTAATATCTCGCATATTCGAATCTGTATAGCTCGCAAGCCCGCTTGTATGGTTCAATAACTGACGAATCGTAATTTTATTGCCGTCATACCCGTTACCCTTTATGACCCCCGGCAGCCACTTTTCGACCGAATCATCCAGGTTCAATTGTTTCTCCTCAGCCAACTGCAATACAACGGAAGCGGTGAACGTCTTCGTGATGCTTCCAATACGGAATGAAAAGTTCGGTTCCACCTGGCGAGGTACTTCGTAGCTGGCTGTACCTGTAGCGTAGGACCAGCGTTTCCCGTCCTTTAGCCCGCCAGCCACGACACTTGGTACTCTTTTGTTGGTTATCACCTCATCCATGACGCATTTGACTTCTTCCCGATGCTTGCTTTTCTTTTCCTCCTCCTTGAGTTCTTTTTTGGCTTCTCTTGCGAATTCCGACGCTAAAATATTGTTGATATGTTTATCCGCATTTCCTAGTACATTGATATTTATAGAGATGACATGTTGACCGTCTTCCGTTCCGCCTGCAAAGTTGGTAAATCCGGGAATACCGCCGCCATGTCCCCATACGATGGTGCCGTCCGGCAGCTTTGTTCCGTGTATGCCAAGTCCATACTTTCCATATGGGGAGTCGGCTGTGCTGGTCATCATTTCCTTCTGTATCTCTGGTTTCAACAGCTTTCCGCCTAATAAAGCGCGGAAAAACGTCGTCAAGTCTTCCCCTGTCGAGATCATTTCCCCGCCGGCGTTAGCGAATGATGGGTTAAGCACAGTAATATCTACTAATTTACCACCAATGTTCAAGTAGCCTCGTGCATTTTTTTTCGGAATATCTACCGAGCTGCCAGGGAGGAACGTTTCTTTAAGTTGAAGCGGTTCAATAATTCGCTTCTTAATCTGTTCGGCATATGTTTCCCCGGTGACCTTCTGGATAATGAGCCCCATAATGGCCGCATTCGTGTTCGAGTATGCCCACCCCGTTACCGGCTCTAGCTCCAGGGCCTGGGCAATTAACTGTTCGGGTGTATAATTTTGGCCTGGATTTTCCAGTAATTTAGTCTTGAGCTCTGGAGTCAAGTAGTCTGGAATTCCGCTTGTATGATTTAACAATTGACGAATCTTAATGTTATTGCCGTCGTAACCCTTGCCCTGCACAAGCCCCGGCAGCCATTTCTCCACCGTATCATCGAGACTCAGCTTCTTCTCGCCAGCAAGCTGCAAGGCAACCGTAGCGACAAACGACTTCGTTGTACTTCCGATCCGGAAAGCGGAGTCGGCGTCCACCTTATGGTTTCTTTCAATATTCGCTTCACCGGAAGCATATGACCAGCTCGCCTCTCCTTTCTTCACCGTATTAATAACGCCTGGAATATTGTCGGCATTGGCAGCTTTATCGATAGCATGTTGGGTTGGCGTCTTACACGTCGCTTGTACAGTTCCATAAGCAGGGTATACCATTGTACCCGCCAATATAGCTGTTAAGGTAAATGCTGCTCCTTTTTGAATGATGAATGATTTCATAACGCATCGCTCCTATTATTTTGGAATGTTGTGTTGCTTCACTCCCTGACCTTACCCCCGAAGTTGTTAAATCGGATAGTGATGAAACCGCCAAACTTTTGATGACATCGTGCTCGAACCCTTCACATATATCGCATGACAAACTGTCAACAGTCTCATGTGACGTGTTGACAGCCAATTTCTAAACCATTACCCCCTCCTTCGCTTGACGTATCGGAAGTTATGGTACAAGATAGCTCTGAATCATTCGGAAATTGGTTTGCAAAAAAAAAAAAAGTAGGTGTACATAATCCGTGTTCTCCATAATGAAAAAATGGTTCTGGTATGATTGGATATTTTTGGCAATACGAACGCTTTGGCTGGTCATAATCGCAAGCGCTGATTTTATCAACTCTTCATTAATCGATGCGTCGCTTTGGATTGTTCTTTCTCTTGCTTTTGTCGTTTACCTCGTTCCATTAATCGTCCGCTATAAAAAAGAAGACCGGTATCTTGCAGTCGATGTCACGGCAGCGGGCATTTTTCATCTTTATTTGGCCTACGCAGCGCCAGGTTTGCTTTGGTCTTTCGTTTTACTCGTGATGATTATCGGCTTGGCGAGCAGTCGAAAAACCTATATGTGGACAGGTGTCCTCTGTGGAATCGCATTCCCGGCATTGAATGGTTGGATCGCTGATCGTCTCCCGTATGAGTTTATCGTTAGCTGCACCCTTGGTTTTGCCATCGGCATCGCGTTTAATATATTAATTCAGTCCCATAAGCAAGCTCAAATTATTCAAGAGCAGAAACTGTTGCTGGAGCAGCATATTAAGCGGATTGAGGAGCTTACACTAATTGAGGAGCGCAGCCGGCTTTCACATGAGCTGCATGACACGATTGGCCATGCACTTACCTCGCTCATCTTCGGTGTCGAATCGCTGCGATCTTCCGTACCTGCTTCGCAGATCGAGAGGGTCGATTCGCTTGTCGATATTGCCCAGCTCAGTCTGGATGATATCCGAAAGCATCTGCACCAGCTTTCTCATACTCCGTTATGCCATTCGTTAAGTGAATCTCTGCGGCAATTAACCGGAAAGTTTATGAAGTCGACAGGTATAACGGTCAAATTTCGTGTGATCGGCAGTGAGACTCTCGTTATGCAAAAAATAAACTTTTGTCTGTATCGCTGCCTTCAAGAGTCTCTAACAAACGCGGCTCGGCATGGCCAGGCGAACGTGATATCCGTTCAGCTTCATTTCGATAGTCAGCAGCTCCGGTTACAGATCGAGGATAACGGCATCGGAATGGAAGAAATCCAATTCGGATTTGGGCTCAACGGGATGAAGGAACGGCTTGAACTATTTCACGGCACGCTGTCCGTTCATTCCGGGTCTGGGCAAGGAACTTTAGTCATATGTAATATTCTGTTACAGACAGAGCCAGTACATGACACAATCCGCCTGTTGATCGTTGATGACCAGGCGATCATTACCGACAGTTTGAAGCAACTTTTAGATCAGCATGCTGATTTTACCGTCGTTGGTAAGGCGGGGGACGGGTGCGAAGCATTGGAACATTGTGAGCGATCGCAGCCGGATATCGTGCTAATGGATATTCGCATGCAGGAAATGGACGGACTTGAGGCTTTACTTGAGATGAAACAACGATGGCCTGATATGAAGATTGTGCTCATGACAACGTTTGAGGATACCTTGCAGGCGGCAACTGCATTGGAGCGCGGGGCGGAAGGCTACATGCTGAAGTCGATTCATCCGCGGGAGATGAAGGAAGCCTTGAAACTTATTTATAACGGAGGAACCTGGATCGACCAATCGGTCGCTACGCGAGTTTTCGAGGAGATGAAGCGTCAGCGCGAGCAGTTGGAGAAGATCGGCTCAAGTAAGGAAAACTACCCGTACGGGCTTACGAAACGTGAAATGGAGATTCTGGAGCATCTGTCAAACGGGCTGCGCTACAAGTCAATCGCCGCAAAGCTATTTTTATCGGAGGGAACGGTCCGCAATTACTGCTCGAAACTCTACTCGAAGCTCGACGTCAGCAACCGTGAAGAAGCAATAAAAATGGCGCGAACGGAGAATATCGTGTAGGAGCAGGAGAACTTTTCCGATATTTCTCTTGTTTTTTTCAAATGCTTCTTCCGCGTAATAATAAAATCGTTTATCAATCTTAACAAGTTAAAGTCAGTAGTTTGAACCATTATAGAAATTTAAACTGTTTTTCAACAAATAAAGCGCATTAATCCTCCTTGGATCAACACACTAGTTAAATTTATAAGCGCCTTGTATGACGTTTCTTATTAAACTAAGTCTCATAAGAAGTGTTACTCAGTTAAATGGCCCGATTGTTAAATACAACTTTATTTTTCTGTTACAGGAATACCGACCGTTCCCTTCAATAAGAAAAAGCTATTCTTTTTTTGGAGAATAGCGTCTTTTTTATGAAATTACAAGGAAACCCTTTTTATATGTATCTAAGGCAGAATGTTTAATAGATTAATGCTATCCTGGCCCGTCAGTTCCTTAAGAACTTCATAAAAATCAACGATTTCTGATTTTTTATATTAATATTTTTCTACAATGGCACCTATACTTGATGCCTTTACATAAGGATGTCCTTGTAATTATAGTAAATTTTCTTTTGTTCCAGTAACAACTGCACCTATAATCAAGCCATCTTTTTGGCGTTTACTTATGAATTGGTAGTCCTTCTTATTAGATTTCTTTAAACGTTAAAAAGTCTGATTCACTTTTCACATTAGATGTACTTAATGCTTGTCCTAACTTTGAAGATGGTTCTGATATTCCGAATAACCATTGTCCTGATTCAGGTTCATCTCTAAAATCGGATTTTTTCGAGTAGTTATTTACCCAAAACCACGTTGGTTTGATTGAATTAGGAATCATTTTTTTAACTTCATAGTAGTAAAGTAAGTAATATGGAATGGGTATATACAATGAATAATTAGCATCCTACTGTGTGTTTTTTAATGCTGCCCCCCTTCCCTAAAATTGATACTTATTTACAAAATATCAAATAACTCTTTACTATAATCCCATACTGCTGTAAGCGTGATGAGGTGTTCGAGTAGGAAGGATACACATTAAAAAGAAGCGTAAGCTATTACTTACGCCTAGGTTTTCAATTTATTCTTAGCACTGATCAGCGTACTCTTAGAGGTTCCCTCATATCTACTTCTTTGTATGAATGACTTTCTACAACTTTAGAGCATAGTCAATTTACTTCATACTGAATTTATTCGGTCTGTTCCCTCACGCTTAGCGATAACTTTACCTTTCTGAGTAAGCACTACAATCCCTCCCCTTTGACCTTCTTAATTCGCTAACGCACCCGTTAGTTTAAGTACAAACCTTCATAATCTTGCTAACCTGCCTGTAACTTCGGCGTTATTTTGCACTAATTTTGAGTGCTATTTTGCACATCCAACTTCAAAAATAGGTCATCCCCCAAAACGAAGATTGAGCTTATAAGTTACTAGAAAGTCCAAAATTTCGTTCTGGGATTACTACAAAACTTTAACTTGATGGCAATGGGGTCCTACAACACATCCATCAACTTAAAAAATTGCTTTATTCCCAAGTGAAAAAAACACCATCCTTTCCTATGATTCTAGAGAAAGAATAGTGTGTTTTTTTATTTTAGGGAGGAATTTGTTTTAATAGATTATTAGCATTTGTCACCGTAATTCCAAAATCCCCCAATTTTTTTGAGTAAGTTTGTTGGACCAAAAAGGCATATTTTTAACTATAAAACTATAACAAAATTTATCTTGTTTTCCTTTTTGCCTACTTGCTAAATTCAGCAAGTAAAATATTTTTAAAAGGATCAGGGCTATTGTTAAGGCTGTTCAAATTGACGGCCAATGTATGCTTGCCTCCAAGTGTGCCACCCGCAAAAGTGGAAAACCCTAGAACGCCACCTTTGTGTCCCCATATCGAGACGCCGCTTGGAAGCTTAATTTCAAAGATTCCAAGACCAAAACCAGTTCCTTCTCTTCCTGTAGGAACTGTAGTAAGCATTTGTTTTAGTTGCTGTTCCTTCAGTAATTTGCCACTTAGTAAGTAAGAGAAGAATTTGTTTAAGTCGTCAGCAGTAGAAATCATATCTCCATCCGAGCTACCTGGGTTAGCATAAGTAACGTCTTTTGGCTCACTTGCTCCATCTGGTTGGAAATATCCACGGGCATGCTTGGTGCCTGGAATAACGCTTGAATTGCCAGGTAGGAATGTATTTGACAAATCAAGCGGTTCAATAATCCGATTTTCAACCTCTTCCGCATAGCTGTTTCCAGTTACTTTTTCAATAAGGATCCCCAGTACTACGTATCCTGTGTTTGAATAAGACCAACCCTTTCCTGGAGCAAAGTCTGGGGGAAGAGAAATCCCCATCTTTACGAATTCTTCAGCCGTATATGATTTTTTTGTATCTATAATATCAAAGTCTTTTGACTTTACATAGTCAGCGATACCACTTGTATGATTCAATATCTGCCGGATAGTAATCTGGTTACCATCATATCCGTTTCCTTTAATAACACCAGGCAACCATTTTTCAATAGGGTCGTCTAGATTCAAACGGTTCTCTCCAGATAATTGAAGTAGAACTGTTGCAATAAACGTTTTCGTCACACTGCCAATGCGAAAGCGAAAATCTGTTTTCATTGGTTTCTTGGTTCTCAGATCAGCTATCCCAGCGGCATAACCCCAAGTTTTACCACCTTTGGAAATTTTAGCGAGTATTCCCGGGTATCCAAGTTGCAGTGTGTCCCGCATTGCTTCCTTGACGGAAGTACGATCTCGTTGAGTACTTGTTTGTAGCGAACTAGATACATTTTGCATGGGTTCTGCCTTTGAGGTTGGTGTTATGTATAACAGGGAACTTCCAGCTATTAAAAGTGCTAGACTTCCACATGTAATTTGACTACGAGTTTTCATAAGGCATTCCTCTCCTCTATTTAATTGTATAGATGGTTGATAGCTCTAACCACACAGTCATCAACTCTACCAATGGCAAACTACATTGAATTTGCAATTATCTTACTAATTATTATTTTCACAAACATCATTGTGTCCTAACCAACGGTAAATCCCTCTTTTTCCACATGCATGTTAACCATAGAAATTACTTCTTTTCCTAAAAACACACTTTTTTTCCATATATAGGGTACCTATTTCCTCTTTTATCAAATACAATGAGAATCTCTTTTTCCTTACCTATTCCTTACATTCGAAATCGCTTCTATAAAGGGTTGAAGGAGCATCTGTGCCCGAGAGCCAAAAAAAAATCCCAAAACAAAAATGAGCTGACTCCTCAAAATAACTAAATGTAAAGACAGAAAATTTCCATTTAGGGGGTACTTCAAAACCTTAGTTTGATGGCGATGTGTTTCTACCCCACATCCCCTTTAATTTGAAAACACTTATTCCATCTAATGACTCTTTAATGGAATAACATGACTGACATTTTCACTCTATTGACACTCAACACTACCATCAGTACTACACCTCGTTGAGCCACATTATTACAAATTTATTGATGTAGTTGAGATGGACTCACTTTTTGAATTTGAACAAGTATATCAAACGATTTACCTAATGATATATCAACAGTCTTTGGTATATCAGGGCCTTCCATAGTTATTCCAGCGAAAATTGGATGTTGTTCGTTTAACCAAGTTTTTGTCACTCCGTTCGCCTTACGTAAATCAATAAAAAATTGATCTTTTTTGACCTGTCCAAAGATGTAGTTATAACTGTTTGGATCATCTGATTTTAATGTTCCATATGGGCCAAATTCACCGTCATTATTATAGACATTATATTGCCCTTCGTAAACTGATGTTCCAATAGATACATACTGTTTTCCATAATATTCTGCTAAATGCTGCCCAGCTACTTTAGGGTATATAAAAGGAATCATGTTTGTTTTCGAAACGTGTCCATTATGTCCCCAAACAATGGTTTTTCCTAAATGTTCTTCAGTCCACTTCGCATTTTCATACATTGCAATATCATGTTTTAAAAAAAGGTCCGATGGTTTATCAGGTGGTGACGCTAACATTGTAGTAAATTGTTCAATAATACGGGCATTTTGTTTTATCCATGCGAACTCTTTTGATTTTCCATTTAGAGAACTTTTATTTTGTTCTAATAACGCACTGATTTGTTTAGCATCTGAAATATACTTTTCTTTTTCTTTTTGCGGAAGGCTGCCAAAGGTATCCATATCCTTTGTTACAGGAATAAGACCTTTTATCTTCTCTTCTACTTTAGGCACAAGATCTGAATTGTTTCTTTTTATATATTCTATTATATTATTGTAAACATTCTCGTTTACTGATTGAATATCCATCCCAATGACACGCACTTTAGATTTATGTTTTGGATTAGCATTATATTGCTGAATCCAACTAAGTAGATATAACATTTCTTTCGTCTTAAATGCAGGTGATAGATGTTGGCTTGGGTTTCCCTTACCAGTAAGAACATATCGATCAAGTTCCAAAGCTCTATCCCATCCCTCTTCTAAAACTAAATTGATAAAGCCCTTTTCAGATACTAAATAATTAACAATGCGGTGTTTCATAGTAAAAACTTCATGAGCCCCATGCGTAGCTTCACCTAAACCTACAATTGAAGCTGAACCTACCATATTCTTAAGTTGTTTTAAATCATTAAGAGGTGCAGTTGGATTAGTTGTTTTTAAAGGCTTTGCATGGGCTTCTAACCATTCCGCCATTTGATTTGTATTGTAGGGAGCTGTAACAGGAACTTCTGTTTTCGAATCTGCATAAGTACTTCCTACAAAATTAGCCAGTATTATAGCAGAAGCACCAAGTGCAATAATCACTTTCTTTTTCATAAAAACCTCCTGAAATACTTACTTATTAGTTTTTTTGACATGGCCTAGGGATTTCCGTTAACCATTAATTTTCTTATTACTTTTAAGATGAATTTATTCTAGCCCTAAAACTCACTTATTTCTTAATAGATTCTTAAGATTCAAGTGGTATATTCGCACTTAGTGGGTCTAAATTAACTCTTATTACATAATTGTCTTTACTAAAATCACTAACTGTACCGATATCAAATCTGCTTCGGAATCTTAATTCTTTCTCATCTATTACTTTGATTGAATGTTTCATCGGTTCTTTATAGACTCTTTAACTAAAGTTATTTCATCACGTGCAAAATCTTTAAAAAACGAAAAATTCCAATTTCTCATATCGCCATGGTTATATTGGAAATCGACGGTTAAATTATCTTTATTTCATTTTTCCCAATGTTACGGATAGATTTTGTCGATCAGACTGTATTTTAATAGGAGTCTGCTGTTCCAATGTAACAAACTGATTTTTTTCATGCAGTGCTACTTTTGGGTGAATTTCCAAATAACTTGTTTTTTCTTTTTCGAGACTGAGGAATTATCGTTCTTCCTTTTACAGTTATATGATTTTCAGATTTATTAGTCTCTAAATCAATGCTATCTGAAAACAAGGGAATTTCCTTTCCTTGGTCGTTGTAAACCTCTAACCTGACTTGATCATATTTTCCTTCATTTAGAAATGTCACTGTGTAATTAATTGCGGTTGATGCTTTCCCTTTAATATTCGAATCAAAGTGAACTTTTACGTTAGCAAGCAATCCCTCATCCTGGTAACAAGTTAAGGGCTAGTCTTTTTTATTTCATATTACTTGATATGCGAAGGGGTCGTTTTTTGAATATGAACCATAATGTCGAATTGCTCTTGAAGGGAAACATCATCATCATATTGCGGTACGTTAGGGTTGATCTGTGCACCGCCATCAAAGAATGGCTGCTTTTCTTTTGCCCATTGCTGCGCGGATCCATTCAAGTTGCGAAGATCTAACAGGAACTGATCGTAATGAACTTGTCCAAACATATGATTGGAGCTGTTCTCGTTCTTCTGAATGGTATCCGCTGCAATCTTATTTTCACTGAATGATTTATATGCTGTAAATTTGCCTTCCGTGGTGGAGGAGCCAATTGCTACATATTGATTACCTACACGTTCTTTCAGAAACTCCCCGGCGACTTTAGGATACATCTTCTCAGTGATAACACCTTTAGCTATGTGAATATTGTGCCCCCAAACCATCGTTTTGCCGCCAAATTTTTCTTGAGCCCAAACAGCGTGCTCGGCTAGATACTGATCATGCAGCTTCACCATGCTCGGATAGTCAGCCGGAATCCCCATCTTCGTAAAATTCTCTATCACCTTAGTCGTTCCTTTCACCCAAGCTAGCTCGTGTGAATCAGTCTCATTATTCGACTTCGTTTTGTCTTCAAGTAGTTTGACTACTTTTTGCGCATTAGCCATATGCTTTTCTTTCACTTCAGTAGTCAGCTTCATATATTCCTGTAGATTACCTGCCACAGATGACAACTCGTTGTAGCTTTGCTCGACTTCCGGCAGTAAATCAGGATGATGTTCCTTTACATAGTTGATCACTTTATCGAAGACACTTTGATCCAGCATTTTTAAGTCGAGTCCGATGAATTGGATTTTCTTTTTATTTACAGGATCAGAGTTGTATTTTCGCATCCATTCTACCATAGCGACGATCTCATCAGTTGGGTACAACAGCTTCAAAAACTCCCTAGGGTCGCCTTTTCCCGTTTGGATATACTCGTTCAGTTTTAAACCGTTGCCCCAATCCTCTTCAATCCCAAAATTGGTAAAGCCTAGCTCAGTGACCAAATATTTCACGAGGCGATGCTTCATCATAAAAATCTCCGAGCTTCCGTGAGTAGCCTCTCCTAAACCAACATAATTTGCATTCCCTATCATGTCTTTTAGCGGTTTTAAATCATCCAATGGTTGTTTCGGATCTAACGTCTTCAGTTGCTTCGCCTGCAATTCAAGTGATTTTGAAATACTATTTTGAGATATTTGAGCTGTCTCAACTGGTTGGGTTGCTCCTATTAGATCCGACTTTTCAGCTGGTCTCGTACTGCAACCTGTAGTTAGGATCGCTGCACTTTGCATTAAGGCAACTCCACCGTAAATCATTTTCCTTCTTTTGTTCATGGTATTCACCTCATGGGTTTTTTTGAAGTACGACTTTCTGCATACAAGCATATTGCATCGTCTTCAGTAATCCAATTGTCACTCACTAACTATCATTTAAGCTAGTTACAAATCTTCACTATTTCATGTGACATGCAATGCTCTCTAACGTGTTGATCAGCGCCAACATGTCACAAAGAAAAGATGACATGTTGTCACTGGTGGAGATGACAGCTGTGCGGTTAGTATGGAGCAGTAGGCAACCGCACCAACCTATTTTTTAAAGAGGAGCTGATTCACCTATAGAAAACCGTAGTCAAATCATTAACAACTTCAGAACAGTGTTCCTTCTATGGCGTTTACTTTTTTTGCTGAGGTTGAGCAGGTTGGATATATTCCGAAAATGTCACATAACACTTTTTCACTGGTGTGGTTGACGGAAGAAGCCAAACCATACAATACCGCTAATAAACGGAGAGGAGCGATGAACCTTATGAAATCAGGTTTCATCCAAAATGGTTATTTTTTATTATTAACTTTCGTTACAGGCTTGTTTTACTTTTGCTTTTATATGGTAGCTCTGTCGTTCAGTTTAAGTCTTTCATTTATAGTAATCGGCATTCCACTATTTACACGAGTATTGCGAACTACGACAACCTTCATCCAATTCGAACGAACGCAGACGAAAATTTATACAGATATTACGACAGCACCTTACGACAAAAAAATAACAACGGATGCATCGATTTGGGTTCATGCCAAATTAGAACTTACGGATCGTCGCAATTGGCTCGCCGTCTTTTGGTTAATGCAGAAGTTGGTGATCGGACTCGTCAGTCTCGTCAGTGTAGCCGTTCTCTATTTAACACCGCTTGCATTCCTGTTGGCACCAATTTTGTATCGATACATCGATATGAATGTCATTTTCATCCAAGTAGATACTTTTGCGAAATCACTCCTTATCATGGTTCTGGGAGCGGTGCTTGCCGCAATAAGCGTCAAGTTGGGTGACCAGTTGGCGAAAACATTCGGAGGTTATACGCGAACCATGATTCAACAGCTAGACCGATAGCTATTTTTTCCGACCTTTGTGCAGGTGACGGAGCGTAAACAGCCAATTATACACACTGCACAAAGGTTTGGTTTATAATACTATAGGGGTCAAACAGATAGACTTAGGGGGGAAAGAATTGTTGGAAATGGTCAAAAAATGTTTTTGGTATGATTGGATTATGCTTGGGCTCCGCCTTATTACTAGCGTTTCGCTCATTCTCACGACGATCAGATTTCAGGAAGGTTTAGCGCTGCCTTTATGGATCGTTATTTTTTGGGAGATTGCCGCTTTATCCATTCCCTGGGTTTGCTTGCTACTCGACTACAAATATTATTTATTCACCGAGATACTGCTCTTTGGCGGGCTATCCGTACATTTAACCTCGTTGTTTCCGGAAGCTTTCCCTTCATTTCTTGTATCAGTCTTTCTGATCGCAGCGAATAGCGCTCGTCTTTCTTATCATTGGACGGCACCGGCAACGGTCCTGGTAATACCCGGAATTTTTTATGTTGTTTCTCCAAATAACAGCTATTGGTTAATGGTAATCTACTACGGACTTGCTTATGTGATGGGATTCGCTTTTCATTTATTGACCGTCAATCATCGGCAAAATGAAACGATTCGCAAGCAAAACGCGGTCCTTGAGCAATATATGTCCCAAATCGAGCGTATTACGCTGGCAGAAGAGCGAAACAGGATGTCGAGAGAACTTCACGATACTGTCGGTCATGCTTATACTTCCATCATCATGGGAATGGAAGCGTTCCGCTCCGAGCTTGCTACTGAAAAGGGTATACAGAGACTGGATTCCTTGCTTGAGTTGGGCCGCAAAAGTATAGAGGAAGTGAGGAGCTACTTGCATCAAATGGAGTCTCCACAGCAGTCGCTTTCCTTGGTCCAATCTCTGCAAAAGCTTGGAGATGAATTTCAGGAGCATGCCCGGGTCGAGGTAAGCTTTCGTACGTTCGGCGAGGAGTCCCGACTGTCCCGACAAGCGAAAATGGCGTTCATTCGCTGCTTGCAGGAGTCGCTTACGAATGCGGTTCGTCACGGTCAGGCGACGGATATCACCGTTTCTTTGAAATTTGGGCACCAAGATATAAGATTGGAGGTGCATGACAACGGAAGAGGGATGGAAGAATGGCAGGAGGGCTTCGGCATGAGCGCGATGAAGGAGCGGGCCATGAATTTGCAAGGTCAAGTGTTCGTCTATACGAAACCAGGGGCCGGTACGCTTGTCACCTGTACGTTGCCGCGACAAGCGGAAATGGAGAACGACCTTATTCAGCTGTTGATCGTCGACGACCAACCCTTTATTCGGGAAAGTCTGCAGGTGCTGCTCGACAAGTACCAAGACTTGAACGTAGTCGGCTCGGCAGAGGATGGCGAACAAGCCGTCGACCTGTGCGGACGCCTCCAGCCTCACGTAGTGCTAATGGATTTGGATATGCCACGCATGAATGGATCCGAGGCAACCAAAATGATCAAGCAGCAATGGCCGCATATTCGCGTATTGATTTTCACGACGTTTCAGGATGCGGAGCAAGCGTTGGACTTACTGCGCAGTGGTGCGGACGGCTTCCTGCTAAAATCAGCCGAACCGTTAGAGCTGGCCGATACCATCCGGCTTATTCACAGAGGAGGCACATTAATCGATCGAGGGATGTCCCATAAAATATTCAAGAAGCTTGATAAGAGCGTCAAATCTACGCAATTGAAAGCCACCAACGACTATGATCTGACTAACAGGGAAATAGAAATATTGCAGCTTGTTGCCAAAGGGCTCCGGTACAAGTCGATAGCGTCCAAGCTGTATTTGTCGGACGGCACGGTCAGAAACTACGCCTCCTCGGCCTATATTAAGCTAGGAGTACACAACAAGGAAGAAGCCGTCCAGAAAGCATTGGAGATAGGAATCATCGTTAGCTAGCATTCGAAGGACAAAACTGAAAGACAGGCAACTGATTCTGAGAGAGCAAACAAACGCGGCAAACCACTTATGCCGTGCGCATCATAAAATCCAATTCATAGAATAAGGGTTCTGCGAAGTAAGGGGCTGTCCCAAAAGGTCATGTTAAATAGACCTTTTGGGACAGCCCCTTCATCATAAAGGGAGTGTAATAAAAATATGGGATCAATAGAACTTTGTGAAGGCGACTTTATTGAATTTCTTGTAGATGGAGAATGGAGTCCTATTCAAATTTTCGATTTTCTCAACCAAACAAGGATTATATCTAGACTATCTATGTTTTGCTACTTTTGCATATACCGGTATGCGCTTAGGCGAAATGTTAGCATTAAAATGGACAGACCAGGACCTTACTAAGAAAACTATAAGAATCCCCAAAACATACTATAATCCAAATAACAAAAGTACAGGTTATCAGCTCCTAACCCCAAAAACAAAAAAGTCAATCCGTACAATCATGATTGACGATGGACTTGTCGCCTTATTCAAGCACACAAGCGTGAGCAGATGGTATTAAATGAAACAACGGTTAATTGAAAAGCAACATAATCCCCACTTTTTTGTGTCCAACTTTTGAATCAAATCCCTAATCCTTAACAAAACTCAGGCTTTGGCAATTCGACCTTGCCTCATTAACTACTTCAAAGTAAATAGATAAATACCATTTCTATATTATTTCCTTAAAAATCATCTATATTTGATATTTGTTTAATCTCACATTGAGATATATAATAAAAACAAGAAAAAAAGAAAGCGTTTTCAACATTTAAATACTTCGTTACTTCTCATACTATAAGGAGGATTTAAGATGAGCCGGGTAGAAAGAAATTCCAAAGTGCAGAAATTAATTGAGCAACAAAAATTCAATGAGAAAGACATTTCCAAGATGACAGATTCACAGATTGAATATTATCACTGGCTCTATTTTGATGACTCTGTTTATGATTATATGTAACTCAAATATAAAATGATAAAAAGCGGGAAAAACATTGATAATTCAGGGTTTCCCGCTTTTACTTTTATCACTTTCGGAAATAATTTCTTGCAAACCCGTTCTTTGGTAATAAGTGGGTTTCAGATGTTTTTTGTCCTTGCTGACTTTCAGCTTCCTTCCTTTTCCCTCCATTCACTTCCTGGCGGCTGGGCACCCGTACATAAAAGAAGGGAATGAGCTCTACAAAACAGTCGAGGGAACAAAGCTCCCACTCAATCCAAAACATTTTCTAAAGAACGTTTTATAATCCACGTATCACAGTACACTGCATTCAATACTAATCCTACGTTCATCCTTTTTTCACTTCAATGTTGCCTATTCAACATATCAACATTTATTAGGTTAATAGGTATTACCCGTTCAACAATTACTCATATAAAAAAGCCCTCCTTGGCT
Source organism: Peribacillus sp. FSL R5-0717 (assembly GCF_038002945.1). Classification (NCBI taxonomy): domain Bacteria; kingdom Bacillati; phylum Bacillota; class Bacilli; order Caryophanales; family Bacillaceae; genus Peribacillus; species Peribacillus sp. FSL R5-0717. Next base: position 2,906,981 of record NZ_JBBOOF010000001.1, on the reverse strand, counting down.
GTTACTCAAAGGGGGCTTATATTTCTATATTTGGCACACCATCACATCTCAAAATTTACTGTTTCCTATACAAAAAATGCAGTTTTTATATCAAATTATTAGTCACTTACTGGTAACATTTTGGTCACGCACTATAGAAAACTACCATAAATCACATTTCATTTCAACACTTCCAAACACCTTCCAAACCTTGATATAGAGAAGTATCCGGACCCTTTAGTAAACTATAGGATAGGACATTACACTTTACCACGCTGGCAGTGTAGAGATCAGTAATTGATTTTTCTTGTTTCCAGATGTTTTTGTAGCTGAACCTAAATGCTAGCTGGAACCAGGCATACGCATACATCCTTACTGATCGAAGCAGGGGTGGGGTTGAAAGAAATTCAACAACGATTAGGACATACAGATATTCAAACAACGATGAATATCTATGCTCATATGACTGACAACATGGAAGAAAAGGCCTCCCATCAGTTCAGTAAACTGATGGAAGACCTTCAACTTTAAAGATATTCACATGTTAGGTGAGCAAATAGGTGAGCATTTATTTCTAAATACTCTTTAAACCCCTATATCAAAGGGATTTAAAACTCTATTACATCATGCCGCCCATTCATCAAGGTATAAAATAGAAGATAATAGATTTATAATATCATTGATATATTAGGGTTTTCATCTCTTACTTAAAATATTTCAAAACAGAAGAAAAAAAAACTATGAGCAAAACTATGAGCATTTTTTATGATCATTGGGTAAGGACTTTTCCTTACCCTTTTCCAAAATTAAAAAGCTTTTAGACCGTATTTTTTACGTTCTTAAATGTGTGCATATAATATGAAGAAACATGAAAAAAGAAAATCGTATAAAAGCTAATTTGAAAATCTTTTTAAAGAAAAATCACAAATGAGTTACTATACCCTTCTATATATTTCAGGGTCAAAAAGTGGTCATAAAATCCACTGAAAACCTCTGCATATAGTTGGGTTCATTTATATTAATTATCATGCTTTCGCTCTAAAAGAATCGCTATCGTTAGTTTAACGATAGTTCCCTTTTGTCTAAATAAAAAGCTTATATTAGATAGTTTTCATTTTCCATTTGATTACATAATCTGATTAGTTCTTCTGTACAAACTGTTTCTGTTTCAAAATTATAAAGAACTTTATCTAATTAAAAATATAACTATTGAAAATACTCTTTTTATAGCATAATTATCATTTGATTACTTTTTCTTTTAAATAGTTAGTGATTGATCGATTTGAAATAAATGATATAAGTTGAAAATTAGGTAGGATTATCTCAAGAATTTTTAAATCACCGTTTTCGTTTCTAATCACTGTATCACCATCAAAAAATCTATTATGACTATTTGGATGCTGATGGGGTGGATTTTCTCCTCGATGAGTAAAGTTTGATCTATGGACGTATAAATCCTTCAATAGTTTACTTATTTCATCATCAGTTAAGTCTTCAGGATAAATCTCATACCACTGCTTCTTTGTAATCCACTCATGTTGTCTATTACCTGTCAACTCTTCAATATAGCTTACGGAGTTTTCTTGAGGATGCTGTAAATCATTCCATTGGTTTGGTGGACAATATTTTAATATGAATTTTTCAAACCGTTTACCAATCAACTTGTTTTTTCCTTTCTCAGCAATATATTCATGAAATAAATCAGCAAAATCAGCGTCATTTTCCGCTACTTTTTTCCAAACATCTTCATTAGGATGTTTATTAGCAATCGTTTTACTTTTAATCGCTTTACCTGCTAAAGACTCCATAGATGATACTAATAGATAATATGCTAAACCAAAGTCATCCCGCTTATTCAAATGAGCTAAATGAACAAGCCTTATTGATTGCATGGCAGTGATATATTGTTTATACGAGACACTAAAAAGCACTTCAGTGATTTCTTGTAACCTCTTATACAAGTCATCTGAACTCTTCTTAGAAATTCGAGTATCATGTGCACCGGGACCCGCAGTTATGACAGGAAATTGAACAGCTAGTTCACCTAAAGAATCACCAGTTAATTGCTCACGATTAGTTAAACCATCTCTCGGTGCCTTAACTGGTCTTCCTGATACAAATGAAAAAATAGCAGCGAGTGCAATGGTAAATAAGTGAGCATTATGAGACCAGTTACACCATTTTGGTAATTTTACTGGTGCAACGAATGCAGAATATGCTCCTGGGAGCGTCACTTCAATTGATGGTTCGATACTAAAATACCGAAAATTTAGAGTTTCATTTAAACGGAAGTCTAATAATAGGTACCCATTTAACTGCTCTCCATCTTCCTTTATCTCAATATTTTCTGGACGAAACATCGTAATACATTCATTAAACAAAACGTGATCACCAGTTACTGCTCTTGACATAACAATACCTCCACATACAATATGAATTTCTTAGAATTTCCACTCATACCCGTTTTCACATTAAAGTTCTGATGATATTATCGACTGAACTGTTCCTTATATCCTTACTTTACTTTTCAAATTCCCTAGTACATTTTATACAAAAACCATTACCTGCATCATTAAAGTGATTAATACCACCACCGCATTGTCCACATTCACTATAATAACTATTCTCCTGACCACTCTTATCATCCATATCAAAGTCATTTTCATCTATATCAAAGTCATTACCCCAACTATAAATTACATCTTCAAAACTTGCCATATAATGATTGGGCTTTGAACCAATCCCTTTATTAAATCCTTCGATAAACTCTTTTTCTTCCTCATTGTATCCTCTTGCTATTTGAACATAACAAATTACATTACAATTAATACTTCCATGTGAAGCAACTCCATCAAAATAAGAAGCACATGAAAAATGGACCTCACCTAATAATTCCAAATTATATATGTAAGCCTCCCCTTCTTTTTTTACGCTAACACCTTTTATTTTTACCGTATTTAGCTCATAATTAAAAATTTCATTTATTTCCTTTGATGCCTTAATTGATAGATCGTCAATCAAACTTTCTTGATTCAGATCATCTAGAAAATCTTCTACTACAGAATGTAACGGGATAGAAAGTTTGTTAACAACTTTAGTCTTTCTAAGGTCTACTAACAAATCCTTATCATCATCATCACTAATTTCGTCAATAAAATTACTCATTGAAATAATTTGTATGGACTTATCTTGGGTAACGCTTTTAAATTCTTCCAGCAACTCTTCCCTTGCTTCTTCTGAAGGAGTATCGTCATTTTTTATAAACCAATCTTCTTTTGTATCACTTAACACAAAAATTATATTTTTATTGCTAACCAATGAGGCTTTTTTGATTATTTCTTTCCATATAAATAAATCGCCAAATTTTCTTATACCGCCCTCTTTTCCAGAGTCTTCATATCCTGGAGGAATATTGTACCTATATCTAAGCTCTCCTTCTCTAATAATTTCAATCATTTCGGTAAGTCCTATTTTCTCACCCACTTTATCACTTGATAAAATTCGATGAAGGAAATTATCAGCTTCTTTAAATATATACTCCTTGTGAATTTCCTCTTCCTCTTTTAAAGATTTCATATAATCTTCAATCATTGGATTAAACTCATCAAACTTTTTCTCAATTTCCGTTTCAAAATCACTTATACCTGCAAAATTATATTTTTTGTAATTGGATAGTTTATTTATGAAAGAGCTCTTCATAACATTAATTTCACTCTTTAAACGTTTGGGTAAATTTTTGTATTTATTCATATGTTCAGAACGAACTTTTGTCATATTCCTAGTCACTTCTTCTTTTACCTGATTAGGAATCCACATAAGATCATGATATTTAACAAGATAGTTTAAAATTCTTTTGCTGCTAGTAAGAGAATATCTATAAACATCTAACAAGGAACTTGAATCAAATATAATAATCGAATCTTCCAATATAATTTTTTTACTCATATACACATAACCTCCACGATATCCCAATTTTAATATTTACTATAACACATATAACATAGGCATACGCATCAACCTCCAATTCCTAATCCCCTCCACAAGCTCCCGTCAATATTAAATGAGTATAATTTCCCATAATTTTCTGTTGGTTCAACTAATTAGTTTTTGTTCTATTGATTTGCTTGATATTTAAGTCATCAGTAAGGACGTTTAACAAATTGAAAATCACTTTAAAAAGACCCCCAACCAAAATGGTTGAGAGCCTTTGAAGTGTGTAAATTAATGCGTTGAGAACTGAGGTGCACGACGAGCGCCTCTACGACCGTATTTTTTACGTTCTTTTATTTATATATTAAATATGAAGAAAGCGGAAATAAAATGATTTACTGAAAGCCTGATTTATCAGGCTTTTTTCGATTTAATGAAAATCAGAAAAAATATCGGTAAGTATGTTTGGCGGTCAGAATGTGGTCAAAAATAACCTATGCTTGTTTAACTAAAGCCCCCGTTCACTCAATAAATAAGTCTTGTTAGGTTTTAGGCTCTTCCTCAATAGGTAAACTATAAGATCTATCAAAAAAAATTCTTTTAGAAGAATGATGTTTAATAATTTTTTATAATGACTTCTACTGGAATAACCGAACATTTAACAATATCTTCAGGTTCAGCATGTGTGTTAAGCCAATCTTCAATCTTTTTAGCGTGATTCATTGCACCCTCTTCACTTATTGCTTGATAGACATCTGCATTTTCAGCTATTCTGGTCAAAAAAACTCTTTGAATGTCATATTTGCTACCTTCGATATTGAATGGGTATCTCACCTTATGTTCACTTTCTGCTTTAACAATGTATCTAAGCATTGTATAACCCCCTTTTTCTATAAATTTTACCAATATTGGATTGAACATACAATGTAATAAAACTCGAATGAATAGAAGTAAGCTCATGCATATAAGTTACTCAAAACTCCTCAATACTGCCCCATTAGTTAAAAAAGACAAAATACCCTTAGATACAAATTGTCTAAGGGAAAAACATCGTAACTTTATTTCAAACCCGATACCTAATAATATAAAAAATTAACTTTGAATAGAGACTTGCTTATTATTAAGTAGATTAGGTCTACTTGAATGGTTTTCGATATTTACAAACATATCAAAACGTGCATGATTTTTATTTAGATAGGTTGTATTTAATTCAGGCTTTAAATAATAAATTAAACCAGCTTCTAAATTACTTAATAGACTTTTGGCATCTTCAAATGGTTGTATAAATTCTAAAGGCATATATTTTTTTTCATGGTCTAAAAAGACAACTGTACCAAAATATATATGTTTGGAAAGATCCTCATATTCAGGTGCATGAAGTTTCAGTGCAGCACTATGGCCGCCTGTGAAGCGATGTGTTTTTGCGGAAGTTATCCCAACGTAAACAAGTCGTTCTTCTGTATCATCACCAACCGATATAAAATAAATAGGATAGCAAGCAGCGGGAGGTGGTGTTTTTTGCTGATACTCAATTTCATGAATAATTTCCCTATCAACATCCCTTAATTTTTCTGCTTCATCAATCTCTAGTTCTTCACCATACTCATCAGTAATAATTCGGAAGGCATTAGCAACATAATCATTTACTTCATTCCATGTACCATCTAAACTTTGAGCATCCATCTCTAATACTTTATAAAGCGGAAAACATACGTCTAAACCTATAGAACAACCATATTCAGAATTAATATCCTTTAATCGATATCTATCTAGAAATGGTAAGCATCCTATACTTAAGTAATATTCTAAAGAATGATGTATAGTCATTTATTTACCCACCTTTTAATGTATATATAGTAAAAAAATTAATTAATAAAAATGGAAAAGGAAACGCTTTTTTCTTTTTAGTTTAGCATACCTTGCTTCTTCAACCCCCCCCCCCGTTAGCCATCCATGCCACAGTATGGCAACACAGAAGATGGAAGATCTACCGTTCTCCCATGGTAGTTCAACAAGGAAATTGACATCATTGTTTAACAGAGCCTACAATAAAAGCCCCCTCTCGGATAAGAAGGGCAAATTTATTGCGTTCTTTTATTTGTGTATATAATACGAAGAAACTAGGAACAAAATGAGTTACTAAAAGCCTGATTTACCGGGATTTTTTTGTGTTCCTTGTAAACTAGATAATATATAGCCTTTTATATGCTTGGTGTTCAGAAAGTGGTTAAAATGTTATCGCATAGAAGTTGGTATTCTAAAAGTCATTGCTTTGTATAAAGTCATCAATACCTCATATATCTTCATTGCCTCTTTTAGGATGCCTTCTTTTGTTTTTATCCTCTCGTCATCTGATTCAAAATGGCGCATACAAAAACTTTCCAGCCCATCTTCATCATATTTAGTGTAAAAGTCAAGAAACTCATCAAGGGTTCCTTTATCAATTTCAAATTGGTACTTAAACTTATCGTTTTTTGCATCATAGAAATGCCATAAAAGTTGGTTTCCAACAAGACTGTTATAATTCCGAGAGATTTCACCTTTGATCTCATGCCATCTTTCACGGACATGATAACGATCAATTCCATCATGCGCAGTACTATGAAACATCCCCAAATCAATTCCATTTGAAACGAAGGATACCTGAAAACATGCATGTTTGTGGAATTGTTCAATTGGATCTTTATTTCCTCGTCTGTTTTTTCGTTCAACACTACCATAAGGATTTAATTCATCTTTATGCTTACCGTACCTGACCCATATCGCTCCTACACGTCCATGATTAAAGACAGACGGAATAATTCCACTTGAAATATTATCTTTATTGTAATGAGGATGTAAATCCCATTTTTTAACCCTTGGCTCTATATCTTTATGAAGTGCTAACAATTTATCTTGAATGACTTTCCTTCTCTTAGTTGCTGTAGAATTAGAAACCTTGTACCATTCCTTTGAAACGGTAATATAATCGTCGACATCAAAATAAAATCCACTTAAGTCAGGATATGCTTTCATTTTGTATTGCTTTTCTTTGATTTTTTCAAGATCAGTCTGAAGTTTTCCTGCATTCTTTTGGATCTTTAGAGGAAGTGTTTTTTGGTGTAATTCATAAAGAGCTATTACTTCTTCAGTTACTTCAACAGAATTAACAGAAAGGTGCTCCCAAAAATCACAGACCGGTGAATGCTCTAGAACATCTTTTGACATGCATTCATAGTTTCGAGAAATACCACCTTCAGTCAGGTTAGCAGACCCATGGTAAAAGATTATATTATCTTCAAAATGAAGTTCATAAATCTTACTGTGTAGAAAAGGATTTACGACCAAAAAGGGTTTTGCAAATGAGCACAGTACTTCTAAGATGTCAGCTGGCTTTGTGTCATTAAAGTCAATACTACAGTAGACAATGATATCCTCCCTTTTAAGGTTACACTCTTTGCATAGATCTCTTAAATACTCAACACCTGTTAGTGATAGATATGCGCTAGAAATAACAATTTTTTTTGGCTTATTTATCAAAATTTCATATTCGACATCATTCCAAAAAGCCTGTTGCCTCCAAAAGTATGCACTCATTTTAACCCTCCATTATCGAAAATAGTGTATAAAATTACTTTAATGTCACCATAATTAATTAGTATATTATACCATTTTTATATTAACATGACATTTTAAAAAAGACTCCCAACCAAAATGGTTGAGTGCCTTGATATAAGTTTAGTTATTTTCATCATCTTGGATTATTTCAACTATTTTTCCTATCAGTTGACTCTGACCTGCTTTATCAATTGGTAAATCTAATCTCCAATCTCTACCTGCGTATAGATTCCCAACATCACCTAAAACTTCATCAATTAAAATGTAATCGAATTCTTCCCTAGTCGGATAATAAATAACTAGAAACGGGATATTCTCTCCTAATGCATCACGGAGTATGGCTAACCGATTATATTTTCTTTTATCACTCCTCTTTTTTTTATAATACACCTCAAATTTATGCTTCTCAATTTCATCATGCTTGTTATGTTTTTTGAACTCAAGAATGGCTATAGGTTTCTTTTCATTATCTAACAAAATTAAGTCTACATCACCTGGCCAAGCTGCATCAGTCTTAGATAAAAAACATTCTAGATTTGTATAAGAGTATTTGAGACCCTTTGTCCCAACACCTACGGTCCCACCAGAAAGTATTTGAATTTGTCTCATTAAGGTACCAAGTTTCTCTCTTCTTACTGCACTTACTCTTCCTGTTGCATCAATATCTACTGATAAAATAGGAGATTGATCATCCGTTTGGTTTGCCCAATCTACAGATTCTCTGAAGAGCTTATATTTAAGAGAACCCTTCGCTAATAAGGCTAAATCTTTTACAAATTCTTCTGAATCACATGAATAAATCAAATCTTGTATGACTTCAGCTGAAACTGATTTTATTTCGTCTTCGCTTACATTTCTTTTTACCCAAAATTCATTAGATATCTTTCCATGAGTCCAACTAGTCCAATTAACAAAGAAGTCAAAATTAACTCCTGATAATTGGTATTCGTTTAACAATTCCCATGAGAACCATTCTTCCGCATCACCTGCAACTTCATGTCGCTTGGATAGCTCCTCTCGATCATCACACTTTGCATGCTTTGGTTTTAATAACATTAAGATCCCCCCATTTTATGAAACTATAGGATGATTATACCATTAAGGTATTTTTTTAGGATTAAAGAATGGTCTTAAAACCTAAATTAGCAAGTGGTAAAAAGAAAGAGGAAAGCGAGCAAATCTTTAGAACGGGCAAAAAAAATAAACTAATACCTTACCCTGCATAACAAAAAGAATCTCATGCTTTAAAGCATAGAGATTCTTTTTGTTAATTACTAATAACTCCATCTAAATTCTTGTATGGGTGCTTTGATATTCAATTTTTCCACAAAGTCTTCACGGAATTCTTGTTTATCTACAGCTGTATCCGAATAGAACTTAAAGCCAATAAGTCTTACCTCTTTCCCTTCATGCAAAACCTCAATATCCTCTCGTTCTGTTAACGAAAGCATAAACTTTTCTTTCCATTCATCTTGGGCTTTTAAATGACTTCCTTTTGGTTCAATGAACAGTTGATATGTGAACTCTTCATCCTCCATAAAAAGAAGGAAATCCGGCATAAATCCTCGTACACCATCAATTTCACGAAATTTAACTCTCCGCTCGTTCCGCACTAAATAAATATTCTGGTACTTTTCTTGAAGGCTTTCTAAAAATTGATGGATTTCCTCAATTAACGCCCATTCAAGCGGATTTCCTATGGCTTGATCATAGATATACCAATCTTGCCCTCTCATGCTCCTGGAGGATATCACTTGTGTGTTAAGAGTTCTACTATTGGTATTTACACTATTTGTTTCTATAACGTAACTTTCTTCAATATAACTTGCAAACGACTCTCCAATAAATTCAGGTGTACCTTTTTCCTTAGCATAATTGAGCTTCATTTTTTCTTCAACGTAACGAAGATATTTATCGATAAATGTTAACTGCTCTTTTTTGGATAAATCATCAATAGTCATTCCTCTTGGAATTCGTACAAAGATTTGGCATCCTCCCATAAAAGATGGACTTTCAATAAATTCTCGTATACTTTCTAAAGAAGGTATGTATTCCCTCAATGCAGAGAAACAGAAAAAAGGATTTCTCTGTATTGCTTTTTGGATTATCCTTTTATTGAGTGGAAGTTGAACCTCGGTATATAAATCTGAAAGGATAGTATTACTCTGTGACCGTTTCCCATATTGTTCTTCTTCCGTTCGTTCAAAGTTATAAGACACTCGAGTGTCAATAGAATATTTTTCAAACGAATTGTAATCTTCGGGTGTAGTTTTGACCCGTCTGTTTATATAGATTTTTCCATTCTTAAATAAAGGTTTTTCTTTAAATTTACTTTTTAATTTTGCTTCATATCGGTTATATTTTTCTTCTTTTGTTTGGATACCAGCCGCATCTAATGATTTTATCAGATTCTTAATATATGCACTCTCATTCATCGTGTGATAATGAAGGCTTTCAAGTACTGACAATTTTCTTCCTGATAGATCAAATCTCCTCTGAAATGACTTTTCCCCATTAAATTTAAAGGGGTAATTTCTTGCGCCACGTCCAATAAGTTGAGCTTCTGAATCAGTGGCTTTCTGGGTGATAGAAGCATTCTCACTTAAACGTACTATATCAAATAAATTTAGGACGTCCCAACCCTCATTTAGCTTCGCGACGGCAAAAATAGCCCGTATTGGGTTATTCATGTCCTCCAATGAATTCAAAAGTACAGCGTCTTTTTCCGAAAAAATCTCTTGAGAATTGACGACGAGAATAGTGTCTTGCGTAAAATCACTTCTCAAGTCACGAATAACTCTTAATAAATCCGTACTGTCGTAGTAGTTAAAAACTTCTTCCCATACCGTAGCCGTACCTCTATGAGCGTTTATTTCACGTTGTACCATTTTCTTCAGCATCGGTTCAGATAACCCCTGAATCATTTGCGTAAAAACTTCTTTAGCGCCTTTCGATAAAGCAATGGTATTTGATTTAAACATTATCACGGGCTTTAGGTCGATTCCATTTTCATTGGCTACATACTTGCGGTACTGATTTAATAGAGTCGCTTTAAGCATTTTGCTCTGATCATCTTCATTGTGCTTAGCCAGGAGTACATTCTTTGAATACCCATCATTCATAAATCGAGGGAGATCGTATTGGAAAAGAACCCTGTCCTTGTACTTATCAAAAAGATGGTCGTTGTTCAAATTAAGTGTAGCAGTGAACTCTAACATCCGATTTTCAGGATTTGCTTTCATTATGTTGGAGACTGTAATTTCCCAGTTCTTTTCTTCAACTTCCTCTTTTGTCTCTTTTTTCTTACCCTTTTTCTTCGTTTGTACATTAATGTGGTGAGCCTCATCGCTTAGTAGGATTAGCTTTTCTTCAGCTAGCGACTGATAAGTCAAGCCATTTTCTCGCGGCTGGGTCAAGTCAATATGAAGCTTCTGAATAGTAGTAAGTTTCAAATAAATAGTTTGGTTATTTTTCTCTTTTGGAAAAACGTCAACGACTTGAATAGAGATTCCTTCACCATCGATTTCTATTCCTTCAGGATTAAATAAATACTTAGTCGAATTGGGGTTTAGAAGGTTTTCTTCGGTCTTCCTTATGATAGAATCGCTATTCACGAAAAATAAAAAGTTTTGAAATCCTTTTTGCTTATAAAAATACAATATAGAAGCAGCTAAAACATTCGTTTTTCCTGATCCTGTTGCCATTAAAAATAATAAATGATTGGATGACGGTTTCCCTTCCATAAAGAGTAAATGTTCTAGAGATGCTTGTTGATACGGCCTTAGTTGGTGCTTCAAGTTCTTTTGTATATAAGCAGGGACTATTGGTCGTTCAATCAATTCATTGTTTTTCCCAATAAACATTCCTAATATATTTTCAATCTGATGATGAAGTGTTTCCTTATTCATTTGCATCACCTGTTTCTTTACTGTAAAAAGAATAATTAAAAGCTTTGGTCTCATTTGAAATGCCATATAAGATATCATCTATTTCCGAAAAAGCAACATAATTTTGATTGTGATCCAAAGATTCCAAAACAAGATTCCTTTTTTCTTCTAAAGAAAGCTCTTTGCTTGGTAATACCTCATTTAGAAGCTTGTCTAATTCAACTTTATAATTAAAGAAGGCTTTATCTTCCATCTTATTGACCACATCTAACAACGCTTCTTCTGTTAACACTTTACTTACTTCTTGTATGAATACCTTATTGGATTCAAGTAATTCTGCATATACAAAACTTCCTCCCCCCTGCCAATTAACTTTTTTTGAAATTCCACCTTGTTCTCCGTCAACTACCTTTTTTAATCGAGGAATAGAGACTCCATTAATGTAATCCATTTGTTCAATACCTATAAATTGACGATTCATTTTATGGGATACAGCTTGAGTAGTAGCCGAGCCCATAAAGAAGTCCAAGACAATATCACCTATATTTGAACCAAGGTGGATGATTCTTTGTAATAATCGTTCAGGCTTAGGTGTTGCAAACCCTTCTTCTAAATTTAGGGCTTTTATTTCCTCACGTGCTTCATGATTATGTCCAACTTCGTCAAATCTCCAAATAGTTTTAGCTGGCGTGCCTTGATTTTTTAATTCGGATAAAAACGTTTTTCTTGAAGGGATAGCCTTTCCGTCTTTTCCGAACCATATCTCATTATTTTCATCCATTCTTTGCAAAGTTTCTTTTGAGTATCTCGAGAAGGTACCAGCAGGGGGTGTAAATGTTACACCATTTTTAAATGTATATGTGAACTTAGCACTGCTCTCTGAACCGCTTTTTGCATGAAGCGGGGTTGCTTTCCAATGCCCTTTTGGGTGATTATCGGGATTTTTATATGCATTATTCATTTCCTGGGTACGCGGTAAGGGATTAGGTCGCCAAATTTCTTTATTTTTTGCATAAACGATAATATGGTCGTGATTATCGGACATCCATTTTACATCATTTGCAATAGTGTATTTTTTCTCCCAGACCACATTATTAATAAAATTCCCCCGCCCAAACACTTCATCAGCAAGAACCTTTAAATAATGAGATTCATCATCATCTATATTAATCCATATTGACCCATCATTTGCTAAAAGGTCTTTCGCTATCTCTAATCGATTCTTAATGAATGTTAACCACGTTGAATGATTAAAACGATCATTGTATTTAAAACTATCTCCCCCTGTATTATAAGGTGGATCTATATATACTAGTTTTACCTTTCCTGCATAACGTTCTTTTAAAGAATGCAAAGCAATTAAATTGTTCCCTTTAATAATTAAATTATCCGTGTCTTCTAATTTACTAACTACATGTTCACCATTTCCATCATATTTTTTTGCATTTGTAAGTATTTTGGGTGAAAGCATAATATCAATTTCTTCTTTAGCTAACACAGTGTGATAGAACACTTCATTTTTTCCGACTTCCTCTTTTGTCATTCCACCTTCTAATACGGTGTCTTTGAAAGGAAAATCAAGGACTACGTCAGAGTTATATTTGAGATACTTACCCTCACTGGTTAACCCAATCTCGTTACTGAATCTCGTATAGCTATTATCCCAGTAATCCTTGTAACGAAAAAAATCAGTAAATTCCTGTTGCTTAAAGATCACCGTACCTCCTATTTCTATTGAGTACGTTGATCGAATCAAATCATCTGATAAAAGTAATTTCATCAATTGGCCATCGTAATTTAAAATTGCTTCAATTACTTTTGATTTGTTCAGTTGGTTACCTTCCCAATAAATTGGAAGTGATTTCAATAATGTTATTAATCGATTTTCAATAGTTGTATTCATATTATCCCCTCATCATCAGGTCTTTACTTTATTGTATAGATATCTTTATCTTAAGGAAAGAACTGAATGTTACCAGTGCACTACACTCAAAAATTAAACCGGATGCCTCAAAAACATTTATTTACCAACATAACTTTAAAGTACGGGTAATTCATTTATTTTTTCCCCTATCATGTAGAAACCGCTCCTTTTCCATTTTGAAGCCTTCCTTGTAAGGAAAGCTCTGTATCTTGGTAAAATAACGGTAAACTTTTGGTCAACCCGCTATACGGGTTGCTACTCAAAGTCTGCCCTTTCCATGCGGGTTACTCCCTGCGACCCTACACTTGAATTTTTCTATAACCAGCGTATAACTCCTGTTCACCTTTTATGCCCGCCATTCAACCACGGTTTCATCAAAGGAATCCATCAAGGAATCTTCCATACTCTTTTTTTCTTTTAAGCTAATTGATGTTTCTTCCTGTTTTAAACTAGCCATTGTTTTCATTGTCAAATCAAGTAATTTTTCTGTTGGAATTTCCGCTAAATCACGTTCCTGCAATTCTGCATACAAGCGGTTTAACTGTTCCCCGAAAAACTCCACCCGCTTCTTTTTGGAGACATAATACTTATCTTGTAAGGCTTCCAGTTCTAACGCCCTGCGATTGCTAATCTCGATTTCCATGTCCTTTCCCCATTTAATAAGAGTAGGTTTACTTACCCCTAATTGCAAAGCAATCTGCTCATATGGTACTTCTTTGGCTCTTAATCCAATAAACTTATCTTTTTGGTCTAGTTTGGCAATCTTAGTCATTATTCCACGTCCCTCTTCATTTTTCATTCACTATTTAATCTGAAAATTTTTTCTATAATCATCTGTAAATAAATCAATAAATTTTGTATTATAATGAAGACGGCTATAAACTCTTTTTCCCATGGCAACGGGTAAGTCTACATCCGTTAAATTACTTGTGTAGATCGTTGGTTTACCAGACCGACTTTCTACAATTTCAAAAATCATGCCTTTTCTCCAATCATCGTTTCCTCCTATTGCTTCAGATCCAACATCATCAAGAATAAGTAGGTCAAGCCTTGAAATATCACTTAAAATCGCTTTTTCTGTTTTAGAAGCTCCCTTTTGGTAAGTTTCTTTAATAATCGAGAGCAATTTCCCCGTGGTTAAAAAGCCAACGGTAAAACCTTTTTGTTTAATGTTCCTGGCCATTGCTACACACAAATGTGTTTTACCTGTCCCTGGATTTCCCATAATCAAAAGATTGTAAGGTTTCTCTGGAAATTCCAAAAAGGATTTCGTGAATAAAATGACTCTTTCCTTAGCTCCAGCAGTAATGATATCTGTTTCCTGGTAGTTACTGAAGCCAGCATTCAATAAAGATTCGGGAGGAAGAAAGTATTCTTTGGCAAGCCTTTCACCTATTGATGTTTTTAATTCCTGTAAACTTCTTTCTTGATAAACCTTAAAAGCCTCTTTTTCCCTACAAGCGTGACAATTCATCATTTTCTCGACTGGAAACCAGTCCTGCTGATTAAATATACGATAAAATAAACGGCTGGCCGATTCATCTCCGCAAACTGAACAGGGTAAGTTGAATTGACCTTTTACTTCGAAGTCATCACGATCAGCTAATATTAAATTTATCTTTTTAGCTGCATCTTTTAAGACATCTTCAATATTTAAAAAGCGATTGATACCTTGCACTTCCAACCCTCCTATCAAAGCAATTCAGCTTCTGATTTTTTCATACGGGTATACTCCTCTGATGTTAAAGGTTTTGGATTCCCCCAATGACTAGGGCGTTCTGTTGAAAAGTCCTGGCTACTTCTCTTGTGAACCAACTTAGCTTTGATTGCTAATTGATCAAATTGCTTTCTTAATTTAGCTGGAGAAAGTATAGTCGACTTCCAAAAGGAATCCTCCTGACACCAATCTATTAGATATGCAATCTGTTCTTTCGATCGTTTATCTCTTTCCATTATTAAACGAAAATCATCTGACCATTTTTGAAGGTTCGGCTCTTTAAAACCAGGTGAATTAACCTTAATTTTATTCAATAGCCTCTGGGACAACTTATATGGAACACTCTCTTCGTCGTAGTTTTCCGACTTAAGCTTTTTGATTTCTTTTTCATTCTTCATTTTTTTATCATTCTTGTTAGGTGTTACCTGATTGTTAGGTGCCTGTTGGCTCCTTGTTAAAGTGTTTGTTAATTCGTTCTCATTGTTTTGATAGAGACTCCAATTAACAATAGTTATTAGCCTGTTTCTATTTGTTGATTTGTTTGTTAAAAATCCAAATTTTTCAAAACGTTTTATCGCCGTTCTTACATTTTGTAGTGAAATGCCTTTACCACATTTATTAGCGATAGATTCCAAACTTGTTATTACTTGTCCAGGAGCAACTCTATAAGGCTTACCTTGCCATTCCCAATCCCTTTCTTGATGATTTACCATCATTAACAGCGTAATTAATATTATTTTTTGTTCCGGTGTGGAATTAATCCAAATCGGCTTATCTAGTAACTTTCGATGGACCTTTACCCATCCAGTCATATCGCCTCACCTGCTTCTCCAAAAGATCTTTAATGCATTCCCTTATATATTGACCTTACCACCCAGTTGTCGTATTTCATCTGTCCAAAGATTAATGTATACTTGTACTTCTCTCCTATTAAACACCCATTTTTTACCAACCCGTATTTTGGGAAATCTGTGGTCACTCAGAAACAATTTTTCTATAGTAGGCCATGAAAGACTTAACATCTGACACAATTGCTTGCTGTCCATGAGAATAGTATCCATTTCGATTTTTTCAAGATGCTTATGAACTTCAGTGAGATATAGTTCTTTTAATCCTTCTTCATTCAATGAAAATTGAATTATATTTTTTTCAACCATTATAAATCACCTTTTTTTTCAATTTCTTCCTTGATTTCAGCTATAGCACTGTTGACCATTTCCTTACGTCCTTCTGACATTTCACTTTTCATCCAATTTCGAAAAGTATTTTCATGAACCCCTAGTCGCTCTGCGATTACCCAAAATGGAATAATTCCTTTAGCTTCCCTAATTTCTTTATTACGTTTGAACATATGGTGATCCCCTTTACACATAAAATAAATATTTTTTGTTGTATTTCATGTTGTTATCGCTTTAAGGATAATGTACAATAAAAGGGAATTTATATCAACACTTAAAATGTCATTAATCAAACTATTTTATGTAGTTTTTTCAATGTCCTGCATTTTAAAAGTACAAAATAACTCCGAATAAGCAAAAAAATCCCCCCTTACGGAGGTTATCAGAGAAGGGAAACGACAAATGAAAAAAAATTTTTTAACTGAAATGAAAGTAGATAACCCATTTTATGTTTATCAAGACTATGAAATAAAAGAGGAATTATCTTTTTCTGAAAATAATATGAATGCAATTCCTTATGAAGGTTTTGCCCCCAAAAAAATAATTCCTTTGCCTACAGATGTTCCTATTAATTTTAATGGGCATCTTTACGGGGAAAACACAAATGGTCAAATTGAACGTATTGATACTGAATGTGAATTAAAAAACTATAAGTATAAGGCGGCTTATTTAGTTGCAAAAAAGGCTGTAACGATTATTGAGAAAGAAGATTATTTAGGTAAGTTGTTTCCTGACAAAAAAGTGACAAATGAATATAATTTGAACGCATTTGGAAGAACTCTTTACACTGAATTTGCCAAATGGGACTTTAATTGCTTTCAAGATTTAATAAATTTTTGTAGGACATGGGGGCTTCCAACTGGTGTAACCATTTCATTCCTTGAAAAAAAAATACCTGAAAATGATATTAATATCATTTGGATGTCTATTGAAGACTTCTACACAAAGATTCATGAATACCAAAGGATTTTTTCTTACTTTAAAGCTTTAAATACCAATGACTTTTCTAAACTTCCAACCGCTCCCAAGAAAAGAGAAAATATAAAAGTACATGCACAACGGATGTTAATCAAAGAAATTGAAAAAAAGTCCCTCTTCTCCTATAAGATTAAAAGACAACAGGACATACCTACACCTATATCGATATTTAGAGATTTATTCGAAGCAGCATATTTTTATTTAAATTTATCTATAAACAGTTCCACTGAAATGCGACTTTGCGAAAACTGCGGACAACTCTTTGAAGTAACTCACCAGCGTCAGCGGTTTTGTTCGGTACTTCCAGGTCGTAAAAGGTCTAGTTGTGAAATGGCATTCAACAACCGACTAAAAAAAGAAAAAAAACAAAAAGGAGAAATTTAACATGGCATATATACGAAAAAGAAGTAATGGAAAATGGGCTTATACAGTCTCTCTTGGGATAGATCCACTTACCCAAAAACAAAAACAAAAAACCAAATCGGGGTTTGCTACGAAAAAAGAAGCAGTTTCAGCCGCTCGAAAAGTTGAGGCAGAAGTCGAAAACGGAGCATTTGTAAAAGAAACTAAACTGACATTTGAATCCTTTGCACAAGACTGGATAATGGTATACGCCCAAAAATCAAAAATAAGTAGTGTAAGGGCACGTAGCAAGGAAATGAAACACTTTATATCCGTATGGGGGCCATATCCAATTAAGAAGATCAGTAAACAAATTTACCAAAAGCGAATAGTTGAGTTGTCTGAAAAATACAGTCGGAATTATTTAAGTGGTATTCATGCTTGCGGCCGAATGATCTTTAATCATGCAGTTGAACTGGGACTCATTAAACTTAATCCGACTGAAAATACTCATTTGCCTAAATATCAAGTTAAGGTAGAAGAGATTGAAAGCCAAGAAGAGGAGATAAAATTTTTAGAAAAAGAAGAGCTTGCACGATTCTTACGTTTTGCTGATTCAGATGGCTTAGAAATGGACTCTTTGATTTTTACCACACTTGCCTATACTGGTTTGCGTATTGGAGAATTACTTGCACTTAAGTGGACTGATTTTGATGATGAAAGAGGTTCAGTGCGTGTTACAAAGACTTTATACAATCCAAGTAACAATATTAAAAAGTATGAGTTACTCCCACCTAAAACTTCAGGCTCAATCCGAACCATTCGAATTGATGAAAGACTCGTAAAAATGTTAAAGCGACATGCGACCAATCAAAAAGAAATAAAATTGCAGAAAGGGCCAATTTATGTAGATAACCAGTTTATATTAGCACGAAATGATGGATATCCTCAATTAAGAAAGGTAGTGGAAACTAGACTAAAACGGATATTAAAAAAGGCAGATATCTATAAAAACATTACTCCTCATTCATTCAGACATACACATACATCTCTCTTGATTGAAGCGGGTGTGGGAGTAAAAGAGATTCAGCAGCGTTTAGGCCATACAGACATAAACACAACAATGAATATTTACGCTCATATGACTGCCAATATGGAAGAAAAGGCCTCCCACCAGTTCAGTAAACTGATGAAAGACCTTCTCTAATAAAATGAGCTTTTAGTTTGTTAAATGCACATTTTTTTCACTCTATGAGCAAAAGTATGAGCATTTATCTTTCTTCTACCTAAAAACCTCTATATTTCAAGGCTTTATGATGTTTATTACATCATGCCGCCCATTCCGCCCATTCCGCCCATGTCAGGCATGCCCATGCCGCCAGCGCCTGCTGGTTCTGGTTTGTCAGCAACGACAGCTTCTGTAGTTAAGAACATAGCTGCTACAGAACCAGCGTTTTGTAGAGCTGAACGAGTTACTTTAGTAGGATCGACGATACCTGATTCGATCATGTTCACCCATTGTCCAGTAGCTGCGTTGAAGCCAGTGCCTACTGCTTCGCCTTTAAGGCGCTCTACGATTACAGAGCCTTCAAGTCCAGCATTGTGAGCGATTTGACGAACAGGCTCTTCGATGGCACGAAGAACGATTTTCACGCCTGTTGCTACGTCGCCTTCCGCTTGGATTTCAGCGATTTTATTGTATACGTTAAGAAGTGCTGTACCACCACCAGCTACGATACCTTCTTCAACAGCGGCACGAGTGGAGTTCAATGCATCTTCAATACGAAGTTTACGTTCTTTCAATTCTGTTTCAGTAGCTGCACCGACTTTGATTACCGCTACACCACCAGCTAATTTAGCAAGGCGTTCTTGTAATTTTTCACGGTCGAATTCAGAAGTTGTTTCTTCTAATTGAACACGGATTTGGTTTACACGAGCTTGGATTTGAGCTGTATCCCCAGATCCTTCAACGATCGTTGTATTTTCTTTCGTAACAACCACTTTAGACGCACGGCCTAATGAATCGATTGTTGCAGATTTAAGGTCAAGTCCGATTTCTTCAGTGATTACTTCGCCGCCTGTAAGAGCTGCGATGTCTTCAAGCATTGCTTTACGACGGTCACCGAATCCAGGAGCTTTAACCGCAACAGCATTGAATGTTCCACGAAGTTTGTTCACAACAAGAGTTGCAAGCGCTTCGCCTTCTACATCTTCAGCAATCAATAATAGCGGTTTTCCTTGTTGTACAACTTGCTCAAGTACAGGAAGGATTTCTTGGATATTCGTGATTTTTTTATCAGTGATCAAGATATATGGATTCTCAAGGACAGCTTCCATTTTATCTGAATCAGTAACCATGTATGGAGATGCATATCCGCGATCGAATTGCATGCCTTCTACTACGTCCAACTCAGTTGTGAAACCTTTAGACTCTTCGATTGTGATGACGCCGTCGTTACCAACGCGCTCCATTGCTTCCGCAATCAGTTGGCCCACTTCTTCATCAGCTGAAGAGATGGCAGCAACTTGTGCGATTGATTCTTTGTTTTCAACAGGTTTGGAAATGGCTTTCAATTCTGCAATTGCTGAATTGACCGCTTTCTCGATTCCTTTACGGATACCCATTGGGTTCGCACCAGCTGTTACGTTTTTAAGACCTTCACGGATCATCGCTTGCGCAAGAACCGTTGCAGTAGTTGTACCGTCACCAGCTACGTCGTTTGTTTTGCTTGCTACTTCAGCAACCAATTTCGCACCCATGTTTTCGAATGCATCTTCCAATTCGATTTCTTTAGCGATCGTCACACCGTCATTTGTGATAAGCGGCGAACCGAATTTTTTCTCAAGAACCACGTTACGACCTTTTGGTCCAAGCGTTACTTTAACTGCATCTGCAAGTGCGTCCACACCGCGAAGCATGGAGCGGCGAGCTTCTTCACTAAATTTAATTTCTTTAGCCATTTATAAGTACCTCCCTAAAATTTAAGAAAATTTTCGTTCAGTTAAGTATGATGTATAATTAGCCGATAACAGCTAGAATGTCGCTTTCACGTAAAATTAAGTATTCAGTGTCTTCGTATTTAACTTCAGTACCTGCATATTTTGAGAAGATAATTAGATCGCCTTGGGCAACCTCTAAAGCAACACGTTCGCCATTTTCAAGGACACGGCCAGTACCAACTGCTACTACCTTACCTTCTTGTGGCTTTTCTTTAGCAGTATCAGGAAGAACAATACCGCTTGCAGTTTTTTCTTCAGTTTGAACTAGTTCAATAATAACGCGATCACCTAATGGTTTTAACAAGTGAAACAACCTCCTCATATTCTCTTGATAATTTGTTTCATGATTATTAGCACTCATCATCATCGAGTGCTAACACATTTATAATATTAAATAAACCGAGCCTTTTTTGCAAGTATCTTATTGAAAATTTTTTATTAATTTCTGATAAATTACGGGTAAACTACTTTAGCATAATGATTTCCTAAACTTAGTCATTGAAATGTCATGTTAGGGGTACCTTTAAGTGGTGTTCTGCCCCAATTTTTGATACCATTTTGTAGTATGCGTTTATAGATTGTCCCCACGTCAGTAACGTTCCAAGCGGATGGGTGACTATAAAAGGAGTTTTCATTTTTGAAAAAAGAATATTGGTTCGTCATCATCACTTATATTGCCATGCAATTATCCAGTATTGTCGGGTTACCCATTTTCATGCTGATCGGGTCTTATACCGGAATGCCGGCTGATGAACTCGAAGTGAAATCTGCAGCATACTGGATAGTTTTCAGTTTTCTCGCTGCTTTATTCTTGATTCTTTTTTTAATGAGAAAAGATATGAGGGAAAAGCTGGACACGAGAAACCAAACTTCCGTATCCATGTCCATATTATGGGCAATTGCAGGAGTGTTCATGGCTCTTTTTGCGCAAAGCATTGCCGGAAGCATTGAACAAATGCTTGGGGTGGAGTCTGAATCTGAAAATACGCAGCAACTCATTTCACTCATTTACAAAGTCCCCATGGTCATTTTCGTCACTTCAGTAATTGGACCTATATTGGAAGAATTAATTTTCCGTAAAATTATTTTCGGATCACTTCATAAACGCTTTAACTTCTTTATTTCAGCTTTAATCAGCTCAGTTATTTTCGGCTTGGCGCATGGTGAATTTGAACATCTTCTTTTATATACGGCAATGGGCTTCACTTTTGCTTTCCTTTATGCGAAAACAGGCCGCATTCTCGTTTCCATGAGCGCTCATATTGCGATGAACACGCTTGTTATCATCCTTCAAGTGGTATATCGGGAGGATATTGAGAAGATGCTAGATACTGCACAGGCCTTCATCGGAGGTTTATTATGAAACGTCAATCACCATTATTCATGGGCATCATTTATGCAGGCTTAGGAGCTCTTTTTACCGCTATCGCAATTCAAACCGTCAATTCTTCTGGATGGGGACTCTTTGCCTACATACTTGTCCTTATTGCGACTCTTGATTTTGGATCGGGATTACGCATGATCATGCTGCACTTTAAGATTAAAGCCGCACAAAAAAATAAGAAAAAATAAAAAAACGCTGCATAAATGCAGCGTTTTTTCATTCCTCCAAAGCCGCTTCTTCCACTACCGGATAATGTTTCAGGAAGTAGATGAGCGACTGAAGTTCCACGGCCAGGTCAATGTGGTGGACCCTTATGGATGGCGGCACGGTCAGCCGTGCAGGTGTAAAATTCAATATTCCTTTTATGTCAGCTTTGACTAGACGATCGGTTATCGTCTGGGCTACCTGTGCAGGCACTGTCAATATCGCTGCCGTAATATTATTTTCCTGCAATAGTGTATCGATTTGATCCATATGGTAGATGGGCACATCAGCTATTCGCTTGCCGACCTTTTCTTCAGATACTTCGAAAGCCATTTCAATTTTTGTATTATTATTTTTCATGAAATTGTAATTTAAAAAAGCGGTTCCTAAATTTCCCACTCCGATTAAAGCGACTTTGGTCAATTCATCTTGATCAAGTGTTTTTCTGAAGAAGGATAATAAATAATTGACATTGTAGCCGTAGCCTTTTTTCCCAAGCGCGCCAAAGTAGGAAAAATCACGGCGAATGGTAGCAGAATCCACTTTTACGGCTTCACTTAGCTCAGCCGAGGAAACTCTTTGTTTGCCTGAGGAATGTAAGTTCTTTAAAAATCGATAATACAATGGCAACCTTTTGGCTGTTGCCTGCGGTATCTTTGGGTCATGGTTCATTGTTCTTCCCCGCCTTCACACATGCTTTTCAACTTAATCTCTATCTGTTCGTTTTACTTGCCTTTTATAATCGCTACTAGACACTCCGCCTGTTTTCTCCACTAAGAATGTAGGCCCGATCACCATTCCCTTATCAATGGCCTTACACATGTCATAAACAGTCAAGGCAGTCACGGATGCAGCTGTTAACGCTTCCATTTCCACACCTGTACTCCCTTTTGTCTTAGCTTCCGTTTCAATCCTAAGCCTATATCCTTGTTCTTCTTTTTCCCAATCAAAGGCTATATTGACCCCTTGCAGAGCAATGGGATGGCACATCGGAATTATATTGGATGTATTTTTACTGGCCATGATTCCTGCAACTTGTGCAACAGCCAGTACATCACCTTTTTTCATTTTATGGTTCGTGACCAATTCATATATTTCATCATTCAATAAAATGCTCGACTGAGCCACTGCCGTCCGGGTTGTTTCAGGCTTAGCACTCACATCGACCATTTTGGCCCTGCCCTGTTCATTAAAATGCGTTAAGTCTCCCATTTAAGTAACCCCTCCTAAATCATACACTATTATTCCACTTTATGTAATAGCTTTTCTTTCAGCTTGGAACCAAGCTGTTGCCGATAATAACTAAAATACGTTAAACTAACAGTAATCAATTGAGGTGAAATCTATGATTTTATTACAAATCAATCAACTATCGAAATATTATGGAGCTGAACTTATTTTATCAAATATGAAGCTCGAAGTTCAAAATAAAGATCGAATTGCCCTTGTCGGCCGAAATGGCGCCGGCAAATCCACTCTGCTAAAAATCATTGCCGGGCAGCTTTCCCATGATGGCGGTGAAATAATCAAACCAAAAGGCGTCACCATCGGCTATATGGCCCAGGATACTGGATTGGAATCCGCATTGACCATTTGGGATGAAATGCTTACTGTATTCACTGACCTTATAGAGCAAGAAAAGGAACTGCGTCGCCTTGAGGCTGATATGGCCAGACCTGACATCTTTGAAAATGGAACGGTTTACCAAAAAGTGCTGAATGAATACGACACTTTGATGGTGGCATTCAAAGAGAAGGGAGGTTATCAATATGAAGCGGATATCCGTTCCGTATTGCATGGTCTTCAGTTTGCCGACTTTGACTATTCTACCCCAATTTCCACTTTAAGCGGCGGGCAAAAAACAAGGCTTGCCTTAGGTAAGCTGCTTTTAAGGAAACCGGATATATTGATTCTGGACGAGCCGACGAACCATTTGGATATCGAAACCCTCTCTTGGCTTGAACAATATTTACAAGGCTACCAGGGAGCTGTCCTCATTGTTTCCCATGACCGCTATTTTTTAGATAAAGTAGTAAACCTGGTATATGAGATTTCCCGGAATAACATGAAAAAATACCATGGTAATTATAGTTCTTACCTAGAGGGAAAAGCGGAAGATTATGAGCGGGACATGAAACTGTTCGAGAAACAGCAAGGGGAAATCGAAAAGCTTCGCGATTTTGTCCAACGTAATATCACAAGGGCTTCCACAACGAAAAGAGCACAAAGCAGACGTAAACAGCTCGAAAAGATGGATGTACTGGACAAGCCGCAAGGTGATGAAAAATCCGCGAATTTTTCTTTCCAGATTGAAAGGCAAAGCGGAAATGAAGTACTCCACCTCCAGGACCTGGCTATCGGATACGAAGGGGAAACGGTATCAAAGAATATAAATTCCCGGATGACAAAAGGAGAGAGCATAGCTCTTGTCGGCCCAAATGGAGTTGGAAAATCAACTTTATTGAAAACGATCATTTCCAAGCTGCCTGCCCTTTCTGGGGATTTCCGTTTTGGAACGAACGTAGAAGTCAGCTACTACGATCAAGAACAGGCTAACCTTGTTTCCAATAAACGCGTACTCAATGAATTATGGGACGACTATCCCCTTAAACCGGAAAAGGACATACGCACCGTACTCGGTAATTTCCTATTTAGCGGGGACGATGTTTTGAAAACCGTTTCCACACTAAGCGGGGGCGAAAAGGCCCGGCTTGCTCTAGCCAAAATGATGATGCAAAAAGGTAATTTTTTAATTCTTGATGAACCAACGAACCATTTGGACCTCGATAGTAAATTGGTGCTTGAAAATGCATTAATTGATTATCCGGGAACTATTCTATTCGTCTCACATGACCGTTATTTTATAAATCGGATAGCAACGAAAGTGATAGAGCTCTCCAAAGACGGCAACGAAGAATTCCTCGGTGATTATGATTACTATCTAGAGAAGAAACAGGAGCAAGCGGAAATCCAAGCACTTGAACAGCAGGATCAGGCTAAATCTTTAGATGCGGTTGCAGAAAAAACAAATTACAAAATTGATAAAGAAGCAAAAAAAGCTGAACGCCAGCGAAAACGGCGCATTGAGGAAATCGAGGCAGCCATGGAGCTTCTTGAAACCGAAATAAACGAATATAATGACCTCCTATGTGATCCAAATGTTTTTCAGGACCACGAAAAGGTAATGGAAGTCCAAACAAAACTTGATCATGCACAAGAAAGTTTGGATCTGCTTCTCGAAGAATGGGCTGAACTGGAAGAATGAAAAAGACCGAGTCAATTGACTCGGTCTTTTTCTTTTCCAATCAAAGTGTCGCTTGAAAGTTATCCACAAACTTGTTAACAAACCACTTACCGATCATTAGCCATTAATTCGAGTTATACACATTATCCACAGAAACATATCCGCTTATCCACAAAAATACCCCTTTATACACATGAAGGATGATTATCAAAAAAACTTTATCCACAGAATATTCTATTATTTTATTAACACGATAAAAAGACAGGATGCCAAAGTGACGGATTCCTGTCTTCTCGTCCATTAAAATGCTTCTATATCCAATCCAGGATTTCCGTTCAAATCCAAACCGGATCGCTTTCCCTTTTCAAACATGACACTGCCAGCAGCACCAATCATGGCAGCATTGTCGGTACAAAGATAGAGGGGCGGAATGGATATATCCATAGGTAAATCCTTAAAAGCTTCCGTTAATGCTTCCCTAAGGCCTTTATTTGCCGCAACTCCCCCAGCAAGTAATACCTGTTTCACATTATATTCCTTTGCAGCCTTCACAGCTTTCATTACAAGCACTTCTATCACGCTTGCTTGGAAACTTGCCGCTAAATCTTTAGGTTCAATTTTTTCCCCGCGCTGTTCTGCATTATGCAAAGTGTTGATTACCGCTGATTTCAACCCGCTGAAAGAAAAGTCATAGCTGCCATCCAACCATGCCCTAGGCAGTTTCAAAGATGGTGAGCCTTCTTGCGCAAGCCTGTCGATATGAGGCCCGCCAGGATAAGGGAGCCCCAAGGTTCGAGCCACTTTATCATACGCCTCTCCTGCTGCATCATCCCGCGTCTCCCCGATCACCTTGAAAGAACCCGGTTCTTCTAAAAGCACCAATTCCGTATGACCTCCCGAAACGACTAAAGAAAGCGCAGGATATTCAATCTCCTGAATAAGCCGATTTGCATAGATATGACCAGCGATATGATGCGTACCGACAATTGGTATTCCATGTGCGAAAGCTACAGCCTTCGCCGCATTCACACCTATTAATAGTGCCCCTACAAGGCCGGGACCTTCTGTAACGGCAATGGCATCCAAGTCTTCATATGTCACATCCGCTTGCAGCAGTGCTTCTTCAAGAACAATAGTAATTTGTTCTACATGATGACGGGAAGCTATTTCCGGGACGACACCGCCAAAACGTTTATGACTTTCTATTTGTGAAGCCACGACATTACTCAGTATTTCCGTTCCATTTTTTATGACGGCTGCCGCAGTTTCATCACAGCTTGTTTCAATTCCTAATATAATTTGATCTTTTTTCATGAAAAATTCACCCACATAACATAAGCATCCTCTTGATTGTCTGTATAATAATTCTTTCGGATTCCGCCCTTTTGGAAACCAAGTTTTTCATAAAGTGAAATGGCTACGGCATTACTGACACGGACCTCAAGTGTCATCCTCACCACACCCATTGAAATGGAGATTTCTATCATCTTCCTGAGCAAAGCTTCTCCAAGCTTTTGCCCTCGGTATTCTGGTAATATCGCAATATTGGTGATGTGCGATTCATCAATGACGATCCAGGCACCGCAATAACCGGCAATTTTCCCTTCATCCTCTATC